>CAWJKY010000003.1:0-3156826 GCA_963843565.1 uncultured Alphaproteobacteria bacterium | reverse complement strand
CGCGGTCGCCGGGGTCAGGCAACGGCCGCCTCCGTTCGCTGGCTCGACGCCAGGGTCAGTTCCAGGGTGCGCACGCGGCGGCGCAGGATCTCGTTGCGCATCGCCTTGAACAGCATCGCCACGTAGAGGACGGTCATGCCGCCCATCATCGTGAACAGTGCCGCCAGCATCGGCCCGTAGATGGTCGAGCCGCCGGCGCGGAAGATGCTCTCCCCCTGGTGCAGCGTGTTCCACCAGTCGACGGAGAACTTGATGATCGGGATGTTGACCGCGCCGACCAGCGCCAGGATGGCGGCGGCGCGCGCCGCGCGGCCTGGGTCCTCGACCGCCTGATGAAGCGCGATCAGCCCGAGGTACATGAGGAGCAGCACGAGTTCGGAGGTCAGCCGCGCGTCCCATACCCAGTAGGTGCCCCACGTCGGACGGCCCCAGATGGCGCCGGTGACCAGCGCCAGGAAGGTGAACACGGCGCCGATCGGCGCGGCGGCCTTGGCGGTGACGTCGGCAAGCGGATGGCGCCAGACCAGCGTGCCCAGCGCCGCCAGCGCCACGACGCCGTAGCCCATCATCGACAGCCACGCCGACGGCACGTGGATGTACATGATGCGCACCACGTCGCCCTGCTGGTAATCGGGCGGCGAGGCGAAGAACGACAGATAGACCCCGACCGCCAGCAGCGCCGCCGCGAGACCGGCGAGCCACGGCGCCAGCTTGCCGGAAAGCGCAAGGAACCGGCCGGGATTGGCAAGGTCGATGAGGGCCATGAGGGGGTTGTAGGGAGGAGCGGGAGCGGCGGCAATGGGTGTGCGGCAAGTTGGGCGCCTTCGCCCTATGGCCCCGACCGGCGCCGTGATACAGGGACGATACATGCGGGCGCAGGCGCCGAGACCGGCGGTCTGTTGAGCCCGCCGGAGCACGACCGATGATCAGGTATCTCGTACTGCCGGCCTTTCTCCTCGCCATGACCACGTCCGCGTTCGCCTACACCGACGACGAACTGATGCACGCGCTCGTCGGCTCATGGGGCGACCAGGAGAACTGCCCCGGGGCGGTTCTCGTGTTCAATCTCGACGGCACCTTCAGCTCGCAAAGCTCGCCCGGCGCCGCCGAGCGGCGCGGCAAGTTCGAGGTCAAGGACGGCAAGCTCGCCGGCACGGCGGAGGACGGCACCGAAATGCCGGTCGTGACGCTGATCTACGATGGGGTCGGATTCACCTTCAAGGACGACGCGGGCATGACCAACCAGCTGTTCTCCTGCCCGCCCTAGGCCGATCGGCGATTATTCGGCGGCGGCTCTGAGGGCCGCCGCACCGGCAACCGGCGCCACCACCGCGGCGACCAGCGTCAGCGCGATCAGGATCAGGAACGGCTGCCCGAACGGCTCGGCCGTGGCCGCCGCAAGCGTCGCCCCGGCCCCGAAGATCAAGACCGGAATCGTGAACGGCAGGACGAGGACGGCGGCGAGCAGGCCGCCGCGCCCGAGCGCCGCCATCAGCGCCGCGCCGATCGCGCCGATCAGGGTGAGCGCCGGGGTGCCGACGAGGAGCGTCAGCACGGTGGCGCCGAGCGGCAGCGGCTCGATGCCCAGCATCAGGCCGAGGAATGGCGAGACGATCACCAGCGGCAGCCCGGTCGCCACCCACGCGCCGGCGCACCGGGCAAGCACCGCCAACCCCAGCGGCACGTCGGCGAGCAGCAACAGGTCGAGCGAGCCGTCGTCGCGATCGTCGCGGAAGAGCCGGTCGAGGTTGAGGAGCGTGGCGAGCAGCGCGCCGATCCACAGCACCGCCGGCCCGATGCGCTGCAGCAGCTTCAGGTCGGGCCCGACGCCGAACGGGATCACCACCACGACCGCCAGGAAGAACACCAGGCCGATGAGCGCGCCGCCGCCGCTCTTGAACGACAGGCGCGCCGTCTGACCGGCGATGGCCGCGAGCGCACCGGTCATGACGGACCCAGCGCCAGCGTCGCGCTAACCGCCGCGGCGAGCGGTCGGTGGGTGGCCACGATCGCCATGCCGCCGGTTGCGAGATGATCTGACAGCAGCGACATCAACCCGCCTTCCGCTTCCGTATCGAGCGAACTCGCCGGCTCGTCGAGCAGCCACAGCGGCCGGCGGACGAGATTGAGACGGGCGAGCGCCACGCGCCGCTTCTGCCCGGCGGAGAGCGCCGCGGCGGGAAGGTCGGCAAGGTGGGCGAGGTTCGCCCTGGCAAGCGCCGCGTCGGCGGTTCCGCCGCCCCACAGCCGCGACCAGAAGGTGAGGTTCTGGCGGACGCTGAGGGCAGGCTTCAGCGCATCGGCGTGGCCGACGTAGTGGATGGCCCCGGCAAGGCCGCCCTCGGGCAGCGGGTCGAGGGTGACCGCGCCGGCGGCCGGGCGAAGCAGCCCGGCGATCAGCCGCAGCAGGGTGGATTTGCCCGCGCCGTTGGCGCCGGTGACCGCCAGCAGTTCGCCGTCGGCAAGCGCAAAGGAGACGCCGGCAAACACCGGCCGCCCGCCCCGCTCGGCGGCAAGATCACGACCGATCAGGCGCATCGCCACCTTGCGCGCGTCGTGCAGCGCTTCGCGTTTGGCAGGGCCGGCATGATGACAGGCGTGGCGCCCCTCGATCGGCTGGAACCGGAGACCGAGATTGGACTATAAGGCCACCGCACCGCCCCGTCGCCTCTCACCGCCCGACCCCACGGCTTGCCGGGGCAAGGCCGACCATGCCCGCCAACTTCTCGAGGAGTAGCCAGACGTGACCTCGTCGCTCGATACCTTCAAGGCGAAACGCACCCTCAACGTCGATGGCGCGGCTTACGAGTACTACAGCCTTCCCGACGCCCAGGCGAACGGACTGAAGGACGTCTCGCGTCTGCCCTTCTCGCTGAAGGTGCTGCTGGAAAACCTGCTCCGCCACGAGGACGACCGCTCGGTCTCGGCTGACGACATCCGCGCCATGTCCGACTGGCTCACCAACCGCACCAGCCAGCGCGAGATCGCCTTCCGCCCGGCGCGCGTGCTCATGCAGGATTTCACCGGCGTGCCCGCCGTGGTCGATCTGGCGGCCATGCGCGACGCCATGGCGGCGCTCGGCGGCGACCCCAAGAAGATCAACCCGCAGGTGCCCGTCGATCTGGTCATCGACCACTCGGTGATGGTCGACTACTTCGGCACCGCCGGCGCCTTCGGCAAGAACGTCGAGCGCGAATACGAGCGCAACGGCGAACGCTACGAATTCCTGCGCTGGGGTTCGACCGCCTTCGAGAATTTCCGCGTCGTGCCGCCCGGCACCGGCATCTGCCATCAGGTCAACCTGGAGTACCTCGGCCAGACCGTGTGGACGAAGAAGGAAGGCGCCACGGCCGCCTTCCCCGACACCCTGGTCGGCACCGACAGCCACACCACCATGATCAACGGCCTCGCCGTGCTCGGCTGGGGCGTCGGCGGCATCGAGGCCGAGGCCGCCATGCTCGGCCAGCCGATCTCCATGCTGATTCCCGAGGTCATCGGCTTCCGCCTGACCGGCAAGCTGCCCGAGGGCGTTACCGCCACCGACCTCGTGCTGACGGTGACCCAGATGCTGCGCAAGAAGGGCGTCGTCGGCAAGTTCGTCGAGTTCTTCGGCGCCGGGCTTTCGCATCTGCCGCTGGAGGACCGCGCCACCATCGCCAACATGGCGCCCGAGTACGGCGCGACGTGCGGCTTCTTCCCGATCGACAGCGAGACCATCGCCTATCTCAAGGCGACCGGCCGCGAGGCGGATCGCGTCGCGCTCGTCGAAACCTATGCCAAGGCGCAAGGGCTCTTCCGCACCGACGAGACGCCGGACCCGCGCTTCACCGACACCCTCGAGCTCGACCTCGCCACCGTCGTGCCCTCGCTCGCCGGCCCCAAGCGGCCGCAAGACCGGGTGCCGCTGGCGACCGCCGACAGCGCCTTCGACGTGGCGCTCGCCGCCATGCGCGATATCAACGCCAGCGACCGCGCCTCCGACATGGACGAGGAAGGCGGCGGCTCGGTGCCGGAGCTCTACAAGAGCGCACCGGTCGACGGCAAAGACTACCGGCTGGAAGACGGCAACATCGTCATCGCCGCGATCACCTCATGCACCAACACGTCGAACCCGAGCGTGCTGATCGCCGCCGGGCTCGTCGCCCGCAAGGCGCGCGAAAAGGGCCTGACCACCAGGCCGTGGGTGAAGACGTCGTTGGCGCCGGGCTCCAAGGTGGTCACCGACTATCTCGAGCGGGCCAGCCTTCAGGAGGATCTCGACGCGCTCGGCTTCAACCTGGTCGGCTACGGCTGCACGACCTGCATCGGCAACTCCGGCCCGCTCGCCGAGGAGATTTCCGACGCCATCAGCCGCAAGGACCTGGTGGTCGCCTCGGTGCTTTCCGGCAACCGCAACTTCGAGGGCCGGGTCAACCCCGACACCCGCGCCAACTATCTCGCCTCGCCGCCGCTGGTCGTCGCCTACGCGCTCGCCGGCGACATGCGCAAGAATATCACCACCGGCCCGATCGGCACCGGCAAGGACGGCGCCCCGGTGATGCTCAGCGACATCTGGCCGACCTCCAAGGAGGTCGCCGACCTCGTCCGCACGACCATCACCGACGAAATGTTCCGCACCCGCTACGCCGACGTCTTCGCCGGCGACGCGCAATGGCAGCAGATCAAGGTCGAGGGCGGGCAGACCTACAAGTGGTCGCCGGGCTCAACCTACGTGCAGAACCCGCCCTACTTCGTCGGCATGAAGATGCAGCCCGAGCCGATCACCGACATCGTCGAGGCGCGCATCCTCGGCGTCTTCGGCGACTCCATCACCACCGACCACATCTCGCCGGCCGGCTCGATCAAGCGCGACGGCCCCGCCGGCAACTACCTCATCGAGCATCAGGTGCGGCCCACCGACTTCAATTCCTACGGCTCGCGCCGCGGCAACCACGAGGTGATGATGCGCGGCACCTTCGCCAACATCCGCATCAAGAACCACATGGTGCCGGGCGTCGAGGGCGGCGTCACCGTCCATCAGCCGTCCGGCGAGCAGCTGTCGATCTACGACGCCGCCATGCGCTACCAGCAGGAGGGCGTGCCGCTGGTGATCTTCGCCGGCAAGGAATACGGCACCGGCTCGTCGCGCGACTGGGCAGCGAAGGGCACGCGCCTGCTCGGCGTGCGGGCCGTGGTCGCCGAAAGCTTCGAGCGCATCCACCGCTCGAACCTGGTCGGCATGGGCATCCTGCCGCTGGTCTTCGCGGAAGGCACATCGGTCGCCTCGCTCGCCATCACCGGCAAGGAGCGCGTCACCATCCGCGGGCTCGCCAGCGGCGACCTCAAGCCGCGCCAGACACTCGAGGCGGAGATCGTATCTCCCGAGGGCAGCACCCAGCGGGTCCACCTCACCTGCCGGATCGACACGCTCGACGAGCTCGAGTATTTCCGCAACGGTGGCATTCTCCAGTACGTTCTGAGGCAGCTTGCCGGCTGAGGCGGGCGGCGGAGTGCGCAAAATGACAGCTGTCTCACCCGAACGTGAACTCGTACTTGAATCCCGGTGGCCGTAGCGTCCGACCTGTGGTTTGCGGCTCAGGCGACGGTCGCGCCGCGTCCGCCCATTTCGTCGGGATAGCTTGAAGTGTCAGTTCGACGCGCCTTGGCTGCCATTGCCTTCACGGGCCTCGCGGGCTTCGCAGCTTCCGCGCAGGCCGGCGACAAGGCTGTGGTCGAACTGTTCACCAGCCAGGGTTGCTCCTCGTGCCCGCCCGCCGACAAGCTCTTCGGCCAGCTCGCCGACCGTCCCGATCTCCTGACCTTGTCCTTCAACGTCGACTACTGGGACTACCTCGGCTGGAAGGACACCCTCGCCAGCCCCGAGAACAGCCAGCGCCAGCGTGACTACGCGGCCGCCCGCGGCGACGGTCAGGTCTATACGCCGCAAGCCGTGATCGACGGCATCTTCCACGCCACCGGCTCGAACGACAGCGCCATCGAGGCGGCGATCGCCCGCGCCGGCTCGCTCAAGGTGCCGATCGAACTCGCCTCGACCGGCGATTCGGTGACCGTCAACATCGGCAGCGCCACCGGCTATCCGCACGCCACCCTTTGGCTCGTGATCTACGACCGGACGGTCACGGTGCCGATCGGCCGCGGCGAAAACACCGGCAAGACCATCACCTATTCCAATGTCGTCCGGAAGCTCAGGCCGGTCGCCATGTGGAAGGGCGAGGCGATGTCGGTCGACCTGCCGAAAAGCGAGATGGAACTCGCCAAGGCGACGCGCTGCGCCATCCTGCTTCAGGTCGAGCTGCCCGGCGGGCTTCCCGGCCCGATCCTGGGCGCCGCGCAGATCGATCAGGTCTGGTAGCGGGCGCCCCCCGCGTATACCGGGCACTAACTCTTTTGGCGCGCAATGGCCTCGACCGGCGAACTGATTCGCCGGCGTTCTTCGAGGCGTTTACGCGTGGCAGAAATCATACCGTTTGTTGCCCGGATCGACCGGGAAGTACCCGAGGTCGACCTGGCGACCGCCGTCGACGTGGCGATCCGCGATCTGCGCGAGATTCTTGACGCCTGGGGCGAGGAGCGCGCGCGCAAGCAGGCAGAGGAATGCTACCGCCTGCTGCAGCGCGCCTACGACGAAGCCGTCTAGAGGATTTTTCAGAGGCCCAACAAATGTTTGGCCGGCACTAGGCCGGCCAAACGTTACCTCACGGGGTAAACCGTTGATACGCAGGACAACGGTTCGGCCCGACGAAAACCCCGGGGGGCTGGGGGGCTGAGAAACTACCGTGGTCCCCGCCGAACCGAACCTTGAGGCAACGATGAGAAGTTCGTCGCCCAAGGTGGCCGGGCAAGGGCCGAATAGGGGCGAAATCGTGGAATCTGCGCCTGCCCCACAGGCCTCCCACAGGCTCCGCCGAAGCGGCCTTGCCAGCGCCCCCGAACGGAGGGAACATGACGGCCGGATGACGGCATCGGGCCTTGTTGCGCCCTGAAAGGGAGGGAGGCTGCATGAGCGAGGCAGAAGAAAAAGAGCCCTCCGGCGGCCGGGCGACGCTGATCGCCCTCGCCGCCCGCAGACAGTCAGCATCGACCGCCGGTCCGATCAGCTTCAACCGGCAGGAACTCAATCAAATCCTTGAGGTTTACGGACGCCGGGTCGCCACCGGCGAATGGCGCGACTACGCCATCGACCAGCTCGGCGAGCGCGCCGTGTTCTCGATTTTCCGCCGCACCTCGGAAGTCCCCCTCTACCGCATCGTCAAGCAGCCGAAGCTCGCCCGCCGCCAGGGCGCCTATTCGCTGGTGACGCCGACCGGCATGATCCTGAAGCGCGGCCACGACCTGACCAACGTGCTGCGCGCGATCGACCGGCCGCAGATGCGGGTGGTGGCCTGACGCTGCCGCCTCGGAGAACGGCACTGGGCCGTTTGACCTGCCGCAACGACCGCGTGTGATTCGCGTCTAGACTCGCCGAGCAGTCGGGAGGACTGTTCGGTATGGCCAACCGATACGACGTGATCGTCATCGGAGCGGGTCTGGGTGGGCTCGTCTCGGCGGGACTCCTCGCGCGGGCCGGACGCAAGGTGCTGGTCATCGAGCGCAACCCGACGGTCGGCGGCGCGGCATCCACGTATGCGGCGGGCGATCTCGCCGTCGAAGCGTCGCTCCACGAGACCAGCGACCCCCACGACCCCGGCGACCCCAAGCACGGCACGCTCGCCAGCCTCGGCGTTCTCGACGCGGTCGAATGGGTTCCGGTCGGATCGCTCTATCAGGTGCGAGGCGGCATCATCGGCGCGCCGTTCGTGATGCCGGACAATTTCGCCGCCGCCCGCGCCGCCCTCGCCGATCGCTTCCCGGCGGCCCAGGCCGGCACTGGCGCGCTCCTCGACGAGATCGAGCGCATCGGCAACGGCCTCGCCACCGTGATGCGCGCCCGCGAGGCCTTCCGCAATCCGCTGAACGGGCTCGCCGGACTGACCAACCTGTGGCCCGCCATACGCGACTGGCGCCTGTCGCTGGGCGCGGTGTTTCAGGACCGCCTGGGCTCCGACGAAGCTGCCAAGACGGCGCTCGCCGCCAACCTCGGTTACTTCCACGACGACCCCGACACGATGTGGTGGGTCTTCTTCGCCATCGCCCAGGGCGGCTATCTGCGCTCCGGCGGCCGCTACATCCGCGGCGGCTCGCAGCGCCTGAGCGACGCCCTGGCGGCGGCTCTGCAGGCGGCCGGCGGCGAGATCGTATCCGGCCGGACGGCGCGCGCGATCCGGCTGAACGGCGCCGGCAGCGTGCGCGCCGTCTGCCACGACGACGGCAAGGATCGCGGCGACGAGACCGAGGTCGAGGCGCCGGTGGTCGTCGGCAATGCGGCGCCGGCGGTGCTGGCCCGGATGCTGCCCGAGGACGTGCAGGCGCGCTTCCTCTCGCGCTACGGGGAGCTGACGCCGTCGATCTCGCTGTTTTCCCTGACGCTCGGCCTGTCGGTGCGCCCGGCCGAACTGGGCGTCACCTCCTACTCGACCTTCATCCTGCCCAAATGGATGAAGACGCTCGCCCACTACCGGGAGAACGCCCCGCTCCTGCAAGGGCCGCCGGGCACCCGGATGCCGGCCGTCATGATGGTCGACTATTCGCAGATCGATTCCGGGCTTGGCGGACCGCCCTACCCCGTCGCCGTGGTCGCTCCGGACCGGCTCGCCAACTGGGTCGGTCTCGACCGCGGCGCCTACGACGACAAGCGCCACCTGTGGCAGGAGGCAATCGTCGGTGCCATCGACCGGGAGTTTCCGGGCATCGCGTCGCGCGTCGTCGCCTCCCAGTTCCACACCGCCCGCTCCATCGCCGAGCACCTCAACGCGCCGGAGGGCGCCGTCTACGGCTTCGCCCCGACGCCGCCCTCGATCCCGCTCTGGCGCGGCATCGAACGCTCACCGCGCACGACCGTCCCCGGCCTCTACCTGGCTTCGGCTTACGCCGGGAGCGGCGGGTTCACCGGTTCGATCATCGGCGCGGCTGGCGCGGCCGGCCTCATCGGCACCAGGTCGCAAGCGTCCTAGATTTCGCCCGGCGGCGTGGCGCCGCCCTCGCCGAGCGCGCGCTGCATGAGCAGGCTGTCGAGCCAGCGGCCGTGCTTGTAGCCGACCTTCGACAACGTCCCCACGACCGTGAAGCCGGCGGCGGTATGCAGGCGGATCGACGCCTGGTTCTCGGTGTCGCCGATCACCGCAATCATCTGCCGGTAGCCGCGCAGCGTGCATTCGTCGATGACCAGGCGAAGCAGCGTGCCGCCGATCCCCCGCCCGCGCGCCTCCGGGGCAAGGTAGATCGAATCCTCCACGGTGCTGCGATAGGCGAAGCGCGGGCGATAGGGCCCGCCATGGCCGTAGCCGAGCACGACGCCGTCTTCTTCCGCCACGAAGTACGGATAGCCGGCATCGATCAGCGCCGACATGCGCCGCGCCATTTCCGGCTCTTCCGGCGGCACGATCTCGAAGGTGGCGGTACCGTGGGTGACCTGTTCGCCGTAGATCGACGTGATGGCGGGGATGTCGTCGCGCGTCGCTTCGCGGGTGATGAAGTCGCTCATCGCCGTGCCGCCCCTGAAACACGAAGGGCGCGGCCGAGATGGCCGCGCCCTCCAAACCTAGCAGATTCGGACCGGTCTAGTTCCGCTGGCCGCCGAACAGGCGCAGCATGAACAGGAACAGGTTGATGAAGTCGAGGTAGAGGCGCAACGCCCCCATGATCGCCTTGCGACCGGCAACCGCGCCGTCATCGCCGACGTAGTACATCTCCTTGATCTTCTGGGTGTCGTAGGCGGTCAGGCCCGTGAAGGCGATGACGCCGATCACCGAGATGGCGAACTCCATCGCCGAAGACTGCAGGAAGATGTTGACGATCATCGCGATGACCAGGCCGATGACGCCCATGATCAGGAAGCGGCCCATGCCGGTCAGGTCACGGCTGGTGGTGTAGCCCCACAAGCTCATGGTGCCGAAGGTCGCCGCGGTGATGAAGAAGGTGCGTGCGACGCTGGCGCCGGTGTAGATGAGCAGGATCGGCGACAGCGAAATGCCGAGCAGCGCCGCGTAGCCCCAGAAGACCAGCTGCGCCGTGCCGACGCTCATCCGCGAGATGCCGAAGCTCAGCCACATCACCAGACCCAGCGGGGCGATGAACGCGACCCAGCCGAGCAGCGACAGCGAGTAGCCGGTCGGGGTGAGCGTGAAGAACAGGTTGATCAGCGCCGTGTTCACCACGAGCCACGCCGCGACGCCGGTCAGCGCCAGGCCGATGCCCATGTAGTTGTAAACGCGAAGCATGTGGGCGCGCAGGCCCTCATCGATCGCGCCAGCCGCTCCAGCGACCGAAGTCGCTCCGAACCGCGGCTGGTTGTCGGTATTCGCCATTGCTCTAGCCCTCTCCGTTGACGGGTATCGCCCGCGCGAAATCAAACACTTGGCTGCAATATGGGGCGAAGAGCCCCAGCCCACAAGGCCATGACCAGACCTTGGGAATCCGGCGAAAACGCGTCGCAACCCTTTACAGGCGGCGGATTTGCCCGAGATCCTAGCCGTCAGTCAACGGATTCGGAGGACCTGCCGGTGCCGCGCCTGTTCACGGGGCTTGAGATTCCGAGCGACCTCGCCGAGCAGCTGACGCTGCTGCGCGGCGGGCTGGCCGGGGCGCGCTGGATCGACCCGGCCAACTATCACCTGACGCTACGCTTCATCGGCGACGTCGACATGGTGGTCGCCGAGGACGCCGCCGAGGGCCTGTGGCGCGTCCGCCGCGACGCCTTCCCGGTGCGCATCGCCGGCATCGGCGTGCTCGGCACCCGCAATCACCATTCGCTCGTGGCGAAAGTCGAGCCGACGCAGGCGCTTCTCGATCTCCAGGCCGAACACGAACGCATCTTGCGGCGCATCGGCCTGCCCGCCGAGGGACGCAAGTACACGCCGCATGTCACGCTGGCGCGCCTGCGCGGCGGCAACGCCCGCGCCATCGCCGACTACCTGACGCTGCGCGGCGGCTTCTTCGCCCCGCCGTTCCTCGCCGAGCGCTTCGTGCTCTTCTCGGCGCGAAATTCGGTCGGCGGCGGACCTTACGTCATCGAGGCGACTTACGACCTCGCGCCCCAGCCAATGGCCGCCGGGAGCCAGACATGATCGCCAGACTGACCGCCACCGAGCGCGCCGCCGCCCTCGGGAAACTGCGCCACTGGGCCGCGGTCGACCGCGGCCGGGCGATCACGCGCGTCTTCACCTTCGCCGACTTCAACGCCGCCTTCGGCTTCATGACGCGCGCCGCGCTGGTCGCCGAAAAGATGGACCACCATCCCGACTGGTCGAACGTCTACAAGACCGTGACGGTCACGCTTTCGACCCACGAAGCGGGCGGTTTGACGGAACGCGACATCGCGCTCGCCCGCGCCATGGACAGGATCGCCGCCGGGCGCTGAGCTTGCGGACGAGCGGATTTCGCACCATCTTTGCCCGATGAACGAGAGCAACAAGGTTCTCTACGGCGAGATTCTGGGGCCGGAGGTCGCCGGCCCCGGCGACGACGAGGCGCGCGCCAAGCGCGTGCGCAAGAAGTTCTGGTCGACCTTCAAGCGCGCCGTTCGCTACATCCCGTTCTCGGACGAGCTGGTGGCGGCCTATTTTTGCGCCCTCGACCCGGACACGCCGCATCGCGTCCGCGCCGTCCTGCTCGGCGCGCTCGCCTACTTCGTCCTGCCGCTCGACGCGATCCCCGACTTCATCGCCGGAATCGGCTTCTCCGACGACGTCACCGTTCTGCTGGCGGCGATCGCGCTGGTGAAGAGCCACATCACGCCCCTCCACCGCGAGAAGGCGCGTCAGGCCCTGTCGGACGAGGGCTTCCGGCCTGGCGCCTGAGCCCGCCTGCCCCCATCACATTCTCGTCGATTTTGACCGGCATCTAGCCATGTGCTTGGAAATGTGCGGCAATTGGATTGCAAGCTGCGCTTTAGCGAAATAGTAACGGGCACGGGGCGAAGCTTAACAAATGCTTGCCGGGGAACGTCCAAGGGCCGGTTGGGAACGATGAAGCTGAAGTCAGTGGCATTGGCAGCGGTGATGGTCGTCGCCGCCGTGGGGGCGGTATCGGCCCAGACCCCGCAGAACATCGGCACGTTCCAGGACTGGAACGCCTTCGTCTCCAACGATCCATCGGGCAAGATCTGCTTCGTCGCCTCGCAGCCCACCGACGCGAAGTACTCCCAGTCGGTCTCCGGACGCGACCCCGCCTTCTTCCAGATCACCTCGATCCCGACCAAGAACATCATCCACGAGGCGAGCTCGATCGTCGGCTACACCTTCGCCGCCGATGCCGACGTGACCGCCGACGTCGACGGCACGAAGTTCAAGATGTTCCTCGACGACAGCCACCCGGACACCGCCTGGTCGGTTCCCGACACCGAGGCCGCGCTGGTCGAGGCGATGAAGCGGGGCCACCAGCTGGTGCTGACCGGCAAGTCGAAACGCGGCACCATCGTCACCGACACTTACTCGCTGCGCGGCATCACCGCCGCGCTGGACAAGATCGACAAGGAATGCGCCCAGTAAGGGGCCGGCCCGCGTCGACCGTCTGACCGACGCCTGAATCCTGCGCTATAACCCCTGACGCGCCCCTTTGACGGGCGCATTCGAATCGCGAGCCACCGGTGCTGCACGAATCGCCTGTCGCCGTTCCGCCGACTGCCGCGCCCGCCGGCAAGCCCTCGCTCGTCGGCATGACGCGCGCCGAACTCGGCGCCGCGCTCGCCGCCGCCGGCATCCCCGAGCGCCAGGTCAACATGCGGGTGAACCAGCTCTGGCACTGGATCTATCTGCGCGGCGTCACCGATTTCGCCGCCATGACCAACGTGTCGAAGGACCTGCGCATCGCGCTCGCCCACGCCTTCAGTCTGTCGCGGCCCGAGATCGTGACCGAGCAGATTTCCGAGGACGGCACCCGCAAGTGGCTGCTGCGCTTTCCCGCGCGCGGCGCCGGCCGCCCTGTCGAGATCGAGACGGTCTACATCCCCGAGGAAGGCCGCGGCACGCTCTGCCTGTCGAGCCAGGTGGGCTGCACGCTGTCGTGCACCTTCTGCCACACCGGCACCCAGAAGCTCGTCCGCAATCTGACGGCGGAGGAGATCGTCGGGCAGATCCTGCTCGCCCGCGACCGGCTCAACGATCACCCGCGCACACCCGTCCCGCAGAGCGACGCGGTCCCCACCACGCGGCTCGTCTCCAACGTCGTGATGATGGGCATGGGCGAGCCGCTCTACAATTTCGATCACGTGCGCGACGCGCTTGCCATCGCCGCCGACAACGAGGGCGTCGGTCTTTCCAAGCGACGCATCACGCTCTCGACCTCCGGCGTGGTTCCGATGATCCCGCGTGCCGGCGCCGAGATGGGCGTCATGCTGGCGATCTCGCTGCACGCCGTGCGCGACGATCTCCGCGACCAGCTGGTGCCGCTCAACCGCAAATATCCGATCGCCGCCCTGCTCGACGCCTGCCGCGCCTATCCGGGCCTGTCGAACGCGCGCCGCATTACCTTCGAATACGTCATGCTGAAGGGCGTCAACGATACGCTGGCCGACGCGCGCGAACTGGTGCGGCTGCTCGCCGGCATCCCCGCCAAGATCAACCTGATCCCGTTCAACCCGTGGCCGGGCACCGACTACGCGTGCTCCGACTGGGTTGAGATCGAGAAGTTCGCCGACGTGGTCAACCGCGCCGGCTACGCCTCGCCGATCCGCACGCCGCGCGGCCGCGACATTCTGGCGGCCTGCGGGCAGCTGAAGAGCGAGAGCGAGCGGCTGAAGATTCGCGAGCGCATGGCGCTGGAAGCCATGATCGCGGGGTAAGGCCCCGGAGGCCGCGACCCTGTAAGGTCGCCGTAACCCTGGGGCGGGCTATAAGGGGGGCGCGCAGGAGTACGAAGTGTTGGCCGAGACCGAAGCCCACCAGTCCCACCCCCACCCCTGGCTGTATCATCTCGGCGGGCCGGCGCTGGTTTCCGACCCGATCGTCCAGTGCGTGATCCTGATCGCGGTCACCACGGTCGTCTTCCTGCTATTCCCCGGGATCGACCCGTGGTTCTCGGGGCTGTTCTACAAGGCCGGTGAGGGCTTTCCGGTCGCCGGCCTGACCGCCTTCGAGGCGTTCCGCGATGTCCTGCGCACGCTCACCTGGATCGTGCCGGTCTGCCTCGTGGTCGGGCTCGTCATCAAGCTGGCGCTGCCGTGGCGGCAGAGCCTGTTCGCCCTTCAGGACACGCTGTTCATCCTGTCGTCGCTCGCCATCGGCCCGGGCATCGTCGCCAACCTCATCTTCAAGGACAACTGGGGCCGGCCGCGCCCCTACATGACCGATCTGTTCGGCGGCGACCTGCCCTTCGTCGGCATCTGGCGGATCACCGGCTACTGCCACACCAACTGCTCGTTCATCTCGGGCGAAGCGTCCTCGTCGATCTGGCTGCTGACGCTGGCGGTGCTGTTTCCGCTTGTCTGGCGCAGCACCGCCGTCAAGACGCTGGCAGTCTTCGCCGTGCTCTTCTCGCTGAACCGGATCGCCTTCGGCGGGCACTACCTCTCCGACGTGCTGATGGCGTGGTGGATCAACCTGGCGATCGTCGCGGCCCTCTACCGCGTCATCTACGTCCGCCCGCTGGCGTTCCTGACCGAAGCCTGGCTCGACGGCGCCATCGGCAAGGCCGGCACCGCCATCCGGCGTCTGGTCACCCCCCGCAGGAGCTGAACCCGGCAGCGCTTGCCGCCCCGGCTGGGGCCGTCCTATAAGCGCGCGCACCGTTCCTGCCCGTGGGAGCCAGAAGTCCCGACATGCCCGACGTCAAAAAGGTCGTGCTCGCCTATTCCGGCGGCCTCGACACCTCGATCATCCTGAAGTGGTTGCAGACGACCTATGAGGCAGAGGTGGTGACCTTCACCGCCGACCTCGGCCAGGGTGAGGAACTGGAGCCAGCCCGCAAGAAGGCCGAAATGCTGGGCATCAGGGAAATCTACG
This sequence comes from uncultured Alphaproteobacteria bacterium, assembly GCA_963843565.1. Lineage (GTDB taxonomy): Bacteria > Pseudomonadota > Alphaproteobacteria > Rhizobiales > Kaistiaceae > DASZQY01. Next base: position 3,141,791 of record CAWJKY010000003.1, on the reverse strand, counting down.
TCGAGGATCTCCGCGAGGAATTCGTCCGCGATTTCGTCTTCCCGATGTTCCGCATGAACGCCCTCTACGAAGGGGTGTACCTGCTCGGCACGTCGATCGCGCGGCCGCTGATCGCCAAGCGCCTCGTCGAGATTGCCCATGACACCGGCGCCGACGCCATCGCCCACGGCGCCACCGGCAAGGGCAACGATCAGGTCCGCTTCGAGCTGACCGCCTACGCGCTCGACCCCAACATCAAGGTGATCGCGCCGTGGCGCGAGTGGGATTTCAAGTCGCGCACCGACCTTCTCGACTTCGCCGAGAAGCATCAGATTCCGGTGCCCAAGGACAAGCGCGGCGACGCGCCGTTCTCCGTCGACGCAAACCTGCTGCATTCGTCGTCCGAGGGGCGCGTGCTGGAAGACCCTTGGGTCGAGCCGCCGCCGTATGTCTTCCAGCGCACCGTCGCGCCCGAGGACGCCCCCGACAAGGCGATCGAGATCGAGATCGAATTCAAGGCCGGCAACCCGGTCGCCGTCGACGGCGAGGCGATGAGCCCGGCGACGCTGCTGACCCACCTCAACGCGCTCGGCCGCGACAACGGCATCGGACGCGTCGATCTGGTCGAGAACCGCTTCGTCGGCATGAAGTCGCGCGGCATCTACGAGACGCCCGGCGGCACGATCCTCTACGCCGCACATCGCGCCATCGAGTCGCTGACCCTCGACCGCGAGGCGACGCACCTGAAAAACTCGCTGATGCCGCGCTACGCGGAACTCGTCTACTACGGCTTCTGGTTCGCACCCGAGCGGCTGATGCTCCAGAAGCTCGTCGACGAGAGCCAGACGAACGTCGAGGGCACCGTGCGGCTCAAGCTCTACAAGGGCAACGTCATCGTCACCGGCCGCAAGAGCCCGAAGTCGCTCTATTCGGACGAACTGGTGACCTTCGAGGACGACCATGGCGCCTACGACCAGAAGGACGCGGCGGGCTTCATTCGCCTGAACGCGCTGCGCCTGAGGACCCTCGCCGCCCGCGACAAGGCCGGCAAGTAGCCAACAGGGCTTCGGGGCTGCCGCACCGCTGGCCCCGAACGCTGTCGAGGCGTCCGTCTCATGGTCGCCGACCACCACATGGCGGCGAAACAAAAGAGCACCCGCACTCCGTGCGTTAATTGCCCATTAATTGGGCAATGCGACCCTTAACATTCGCGGAGGAGACGGGGGCGAATCGATGGGGGGACTTGCTTCGGGGGCAGCCGAGGCGGCGATCTTGGACGCCGCGCTCGACACGATGCCGTATGGCTTTTCGATCTGGAACGACGAGCACCGCCTGGTGCTCTGGAACGAGCGCTACGCCCAGATCTATACGATGCCGGCCACGCGGATCACCGCCGGCATGAGCCTTCGCGAAATCTGCGAGCTCACCATCGAGTTGGGCAACCATCCCGGAATCACGCCCGAGCAACTGCACGCCAGCTATCATGAGCGGCTGCAGGAAAATCGCGATCCCTCGAAGATCAGCTGTTACGACAAGGCGGTCCGCGGCCGCAGCATCCGCTCGAGCTATCAGCGCATCCCCGACCTCGGATGGGTCGTGACCCACGCCGACATCACCGAGGATCGTGAACGCCAGGAAGAACTGGAACGCCAGAAGATCAGGCTCGAGGCTGCGGTCAACAACATGTCGCAGGGCCTGTGCATGTTCGATTCGCACCACTGTCTGGTGACCTGCAATCGCAACTACGCGACCCTCTACAATCTCCCGCCCGAACTCGTGAAGCCGGGCACCTCGATCGAACAGATTCTGACCTATCGCGTCGAGCACGGCATCCATCCGGTCGGCGGCAAGAATGCCTATTTCGAAAGCCGCCTCGCGGTCATCAACGGCGGCCAGCAGAGCTCCGACACCGTCGAGCTGATGGACGGGCGCATCATCTCGATCCTGCATTGCCCGATGCCCGACGGCGGCTGGGTTGCCACCCACCAGGACGTCACCGAGCAGCACCGGGTCGAGGAGCGCATTCGCCACATGGCGCGCCACGACCCGCTCACCGACCTGCCCAACCGACTGATGTTCGGCGAGATCATGGACGCGGCCGAGGAGCGCATCCGGCGCCGCGAGAATGTCGCCGTCCTCGCCGTCGACCTCGACCACTTCAAGTCGGTCAACGACACGCTCGGCCACGGGACCGGCGACCGCCTGCTGAAGCTCGTCGCCGAGCGCCTCAAGCAGGCCTGCCGCGAAGGCGACACCATCGCGCGGCTCGGCGGAGACGAATTTGCGGTCCTGTCGGGCCCCTTGCAGGACGCTGGCGATGCCGCGACGGTCGCCGGCCGCATCGTCAAGCAGATGACCGCTCCCTTCGACGTGGACGGCGACAGCGTCGTCATCGGCGCCAGCGTCGGCATCGCCGTGGCGCCGCTCGACGGGAAGACGGCCGGAGCCTTGCTCAAGAACGCCGACGTGGCGCTCTATCGGGCGAAGGCTGAGGGGCGCGGCGGCTACCACTTCTTCGAGAAGGGCATGGATGCCGCGCTGCAGGCCCGCCGCCAGATGGAACTCGGCCTGCGCCAGGCGCTCGCCCGCAACGAATTCCGGCTGGTGTTCCAGCCGCTGCTCAATCTCGCCGAACAGCGCGTGTGCGCGCTCGAGGCGCTGTTGCGTTGGGACAGCCCCGAGCGCGGGTGCATTTCGCCGACCGATTTCATCCCGATCGCCGAAGAGACCGGATTGATCGTCACGATCGGCGAATGGGTATTGCGCGAAGGGTGCAAGGCGGCCGCGAAATGGCCGCAGAACGTGCGCGTGGCGATCAACCTGTCGACGGTCCAGGTCCGCAATCGCGGCCTCTTCGGTCAGGTCAGTTCGGCGCTCGAATCGAGTGGGCTCGCGCCGGAGCGGCTCGAACTGGAAGTGACCGAGTCGCTGTTGCTCGCCGACACCGAAGCCACTCTGCAGACCCTTCACAAGCTGCGCGACCTCGGCGTCCACATATCGATGGACGATTTCGGAACCGGCTATTCCTCGCTCAGCTACCTGCGCTCGTTCCCGTTCGACAAGATCAAGATCGATCGTTCGTTCGTCCAGGACCTGTCCGAGAAGCACGACAGCCGGGCGATCGTGAACGCCGTCGTCGGTCTCGGCCGCAGCCTGGGCATGGCGACCACGGCCGAGGGCGTCGAGACCGAGGCGCAGCTCGAGGCCATCCGCGAGCAAGGCTGTACCGAGGTGCAGGGATTCCTGTTCAGCCCGCCCCTGCCGATCCCGGCGGTCGACCGGCTGTTCACCATCAAGGGCGCGATGGACAACCTCATGCGCCGGCCGACCGAGGCCGCCTGAACCGGTCTTTGGAGCCGGCCCCCTTCTTGGCGGGCGACTTGCGCACTAAGTTGGCTCGTGGGGGCGCGAAGCATTTCGCAAAGGGCCCTTCCGCGAGAGCCATGTCCTGGTCGATTACCATCGGGCGTGTTGCGGGCAGCGAGATCCGCATCCACCTCACCTTCCTGATCCTGCTCGCCTGGATCGGCATCGCCAGCTATCTCAACGGCGGCGCGGCCGCGGCCGTCGACAGCGTGCTGTTCATCATCGCGGTGTTCGCCTGCGTGGTGCTGCACGAACTCGGCCACGCGCTTGCCGCCCGCCGCTACAGCATCGCCACGCCCGACATCACGCTGCTGCCGATCGGCGGACTGGCGCGTCTCGCCCGCATGCCCGAGAAGCCCGGCGAGGAAGTCGTCATCGCCATCGCCGGTCCGCTGGTCAACGTCGCCATCGCCGCGCTGCTGGTGCTCCTCGGCGCGAAGCTCGACGTTTCCGCCTTCACCGCCATCGACAATCCGGCGCCGGGCTTCCTGTCGCGCCTCGCCGCCGTGAACGTCTTCCTGGTGCTCTTCAACGCCATCCCCGCCTTCCCCATGGACGGCGGCCGGGTGCTGCGCGCGCTCCTCGCCTTCCGCCTCGGCCGCCGTCGCGCCACGGAAATTGCCGCGGCCATCGGCCAGGCGCTGGCCTTCGCCTTCGGCTTCCTCGGATTGATCTCCGGCGACGCGATCCTGGTGTTCATCGCGATCTTCGTTTACCTCGCCGCCTCCGCCGAAGCCGGCGACGTCACCATGAACGACCGCGCCAGCCGCCTGCCCGTCGACCGGGTGATGATCCGCACCTTCGAGAGCCTGCCGGTGAGTGCGACCGTCGACGAGGCAGCCGACGCGCTTCTGCGCACGACCCAGCACGAGTTTCCGATCGTCGACGGCGGCGGGCGCCTGCGCGGTTTCCTCGAGCGCAGCGCCATGATCCGCGCGCTGAAATCCACCGGCCCCAAGACGCCCGTCCTCGACGCCATGAACCGCAAGGTTCCAACCATCGCTTCCGGCGAGCGCCTCAGCCGCGCCATTCGCCTCATGCAGGAGCAGCAGGCCGGTGAGGTTGCCGTCGTCCACGCCGAGGAGCGGCTGATCGGCTATCTCAGCCGCGAGAACCTCGCCGAATTCATGATGATCGAGGACGCCGAGGCCCGCTCCGGCGCCGGGGAACCCTACGGAACTGGCCAATCCTAGCCGCCAGAACCCTTGGATTGCGTTTACCGGGCCGGCCACTATATTGCGCCGCGAACAGCCCCAAGAAAACGCGGCTTTAAGAACAGGCGGGCGCGCAGACCACCGCGCCGCGCCGGCCGCGTACGGGCGCCCCGGTGAACCATGAAACTACGCAATATCGCCATTATCGCCCACGTCGACCACGGCAAGACCACGCTGGTCGACCGGCTGCTCCAGCAGTCCGGCGCCTTCCGTGAGAACCAGCGCGTCGCCGAACGGGTGATGGATTCCAACGATCTGGAACGCGAACGCGGCATCACCATCCTCGCCAAGGCGACCTCGGTGGTGTGGAAGGACGTGCGCATCAACATCGTCGATACGCCCGGCCACGCCGATTTTGGCGGCGAGGTCGAGCGCATCCTGTCCATGGTCGACAGCGCCATCGTGCTGGTCGACGCGGCCGAGGGCCCGATGCCGCAGACCAAGTTCGTGGTCGGCAAGGCGCTCAAGATCGGCCTCCGGCCGATCGTGTGCATCAACAAGGTCGACAAGCACGACGCCCGCCCGCACGAGGTCGTCAACGAGGTGTTCGATCTGTTCGCCGCCCTCGACGCCCACGACGAACAGCTCGACTTCCCGATCGTCTACGGTTCCGCCAAGCAGGGCTGGATGGCCGACGCCCCGGAGGGTCCGAAGGATCACGGCATGGCGCCGCTCTTCGACCTGATCCTGCGTCACGTGCCGGCGCCGGTGGTCGAGGCCGGTCCGTTCCGCATGCTCGGCACCCTGATCGAATCGAACCCCTACCTCGGGCGTATCGTCACAGGACGCATCCTTTCGGGAACCGCGCGCACCAACATGCCGGTCAAGGTCATGAGCCGCGACGGCGAAACCGTCGAGCAGGGCCGCATCTCCAAGATCCTCGCCTTCCGCGGCATCGACCATGCGCCGATCGAGGAAGCCGACGCCGGCGACATCGTCGCCGTCGCCGGCCTGCCCGAGTTCAACGTTGCCGATACCCTTGCCGCGCTTGAGGTGACCGAGCCGCTCCAGGCGCAGCCGATCGACCCGCCGACCCTGTCGATGACCTTCATGGTCAACGATTCGCCGCTCGCCGGCACCGAGGGCGACAAGGTGCAATCGCGCGTCATTCGCGAGCGCCTGTTCCGCGAGGCGGAAGGCAACGTCGCCCTCCACGTCGAGGCGGCGCCCAACTCGGACGCCTATGTCGTCTCCGGTCGCGGCGAACTGCAACTCGCCATCCTCATCGAGACCATGCGCCGCGAAGGCTTCGAGCTGAGCGTCTCGCGCCCGAAGGTCGTCTACCGCACCGACCCGGCGACCGGCGCCCGCCTCGAGCCCATCGAGGAAGTGGTGATCGACGTCGACGAGGAGTTCTCCGGCGTCGTCATCGACAAGCTGTCGCAGCGCAAGGCCGAGATGGTTGAGATGCGCCCCTCAGGCGGCGGACGCCTGCGCCTCGTCTTCCATGCGCCGACCCGCGGCCTCATCGGCTATCAGGGCGAGCTCCTGACCGATACGCGCGGCACCGCCGTGATGAACCGCATCTTCCACACCTACGCGCCCTACCGCGGCGACATTCCCGGCCGCCGCACCGGCGTCCTGATTTCCAACGAGAGTGGCGAGGCGGTCGCCTACGCCATGTGGAAGCTGGAGGACCGCGGCCCGATGATGATCGAGCCCGGCGCCAAGGTCTATCGCGGCATGATCGTGGGCGAGCACACGCGCGACAACGACCTCGAGATCAACGTGCTCAAGGGCAAGCAGCTCACCAACGTGCGCGCCGCCGGCAAGGACGAGGCGGTGCGGCTGACGCCGCCGATCAGGATGACGCTGGAGAAAGCGCTCGCCTGGGTTTCCGACGACGAACTGGTTGAAATCACACCGAAATCGATCCGGCTCCGCAAGTCGCTTCTCGACCCGAACGATCGCAAACGCGCGCTGCGCGCCGGGGCCGCCTGAGGAGGACGCCCATGGTCAAGGATCCGATGAAGGCCGCCGAGGCGGTGTTCCGGCCGAAGGCCCCGGAGCTGCCACGGGCGCCCGCGAAGGGCCCGGTCGTGCCCGGCGCCAAGGAGACGGTCACGCTGCGCATCGACAAGGAAGTCCTCGACGCTTTTCAGGAGGACGGCCCCGGCTGGCAGGACCGCATCAACGCGGCGCTCCGCAAGAGCCTCGGCATCTGAAGCCACAACCGCCGCGCTCGGCCGGGTGCCGCCGTCGCGCGATACGACCCTTTCCGGATACAGACGCTCTGTCGCACCCCGCGCGGAAACCGCAGTGTGAACAGGCGCCGCAGCAATGGTGCAACACTCCGCCAATAATCCTTTTGGCCGCGAGTCGATTCCCTTTGCAGCCGGATCGTCGGTGATAAGCTTTGTCCATGAAGACGAACGTCATCGGTGTCAGACGCGCAGAGGCCCGCGACGCAGAGGCGATCACGGCGGTACACGATACCGCCTGGCACTTCGCATACGACGGCATGATTCCGGCGAAGGAGCTGAACAGGATCGTCGCGCGTCGCGGCGCGCGTTGGTGGGACCGGGCGATTCGTCGCGGCACCGCCGTCCTCGTGCTGGAAGTTGGCGGCAGCATCTGCGGATACGCCACGGTCGGGCCGAACCGCTCGCGCAACCTCGCCCAGAAGGGTGAGGTCTACGAACTTTACATGAAGCCTGAGTATCAGGGGGTCGGCCTCGGCACGCGCCTGTTCCTGGCGGCGCGGCGCGAACTCGGGCGCTTCGGATTTGATTCGGTCGTCGTGTGGGCGCTCGCCGACAACGACAACGCCTGCCGCTTCTACCAGAACGCCGGTGGCCGCAAGATTGCCCGCGCCAACGAGCGCTTCGGCGACGTGCCTCTCACCAAGATCGCCTACGCCTGGGACAACGGCTAGGGCTCCGCGTCACTCCTGGGCGACGCCGGGACGCAGCACCTCGTCCTTTGCACAGTCGAAGCCGGCCGCGGCTTCGTCGGCAACCTGACGGGCGAGAAGGTTGGCGTCCGGGTTGAGCAGCACGTCGATAATCGCGATCTGGCAGACCGCGCCACGGCCGCCGAGCTTCGTCACCACCAGAAGCTGACCGCGCCGCCCCTGCCCGTCGCCGGCGTCGGTGAAGTAGCGCAGGATCGTCGCGAACGGATGCCAGGTCCCGTCGGCGTCCTTTTCCAGCCGCCACTCAAGGGTCTCGCCGATCGTGTTGAACATCGCCGGCGTCTGGGACGCCGCCGGCTCCTCCGCCGCGTGCCCACCGTACGAAACCGAGAAGCGCACGTCGCCTTCGGCGACCCACACCGGGATGCCGCCATATCCGGCGCAGCACCACACGCCGCTCTGCAAGGGGTCGTCCGGATCGGTCGGTGCCTGCCGGCACTGGTCGAGGTTGAGGCTCGTATAGGCACTGTCCTTCTCGTTCGCGATCGCCGCGCCCGACGACGAAACCGCGAGCAAGGCGGACGCGGCGAACAACCACGCGACGACAGCCTTCATGGCTCCCTGCTCCATGCCTCCAGCAACGGCACCAGCGCGCCCGGATCGCCCGCGACCCGCACCTGCTTCACACGCTGGCTGTGGCCGGAAACGATCTCGACGGAGGATTTCGGGCGGCGCAGCGCCTTGGCGATGACCGCGATCAGCGCCGCATTGGCCGCCCCATCCGCCGGCACAGCTCGCACGCGGATCCGCGCCACCGCGCGTCCATCGTCGAGCTGGCCGATCCCGTCAATCCTGTCGCGGTCGGCCTTGGGCGTCAGCCGGACTGTCAGCCGCACCGCCCCCGCTTCCAGTCTGTACGGCGGCGACGCGGACGCGATCACCCGACGATGCCGAAGAACAGCTCGAAGAGCAGCATCCGCGCAAAGTAGAGGAGCAGGATCAGGACCACCGGCGACAGATCGAGACCGCCGAAATTCGGCAGCACCCGCCGGATTGGCGCCAGCGCCGGCTCGGTCAGCCGCCACAGCGTGTCGACAATCACGGCGACCGCCGAATTGCGGGTGTTGACCACGTTGAAGGCGATGAGCCACGAGAGCACCGCCGCGGCGATCAGCAGATAGATGTAGATCTGGATGATCGTCGAGATGAGCCAGAGGATGGAATACATCGCCGGTTCCTGCGTGTGGGCCGAAAAAGAATCCGTCGCGCCGGGGTGCCCTCATGTAAGCCGCGGCCCAAAGCGCCGCAACCCCACCGGGCCGGTCGCCGCCACCGGGTGCCAGAATTCTTGACACTCCGTACGGCCGCCTCGTAAATGGCGCGGCTTCGCGCCGGGATGCCCTGAGGGCACCCAGGGCGCGGACAACCCAGATCGGTCGGGGCCGTAGCTCAGCTGGGAGAGCGCCGCGTTCGCAATGCGGAGGTCAGGGGTTCGATCCCCCTCGGCTCCACCAATGAACAGCCGAAACGGCGGTATTCTGGGGATACCTTCATGATCAAGCCAATCGCGGAGCGGAGCGCCAGCGCTCGCCCGCGTCACGACCGACGCCGTTGACCTCGTGCGAGATGACGTCGCGCGTTCAGGTCAGGCGCTTCGCCGATCCCCAAGGGATTTCAGCTCCAGCCCGCCGCCGGGCTGCCGTGACACGCGCACCGTCGCCCCAGCGGGGTGATCGACGATCAGGTCGCTGCCCCCGCTGGTGACCCGCGTCCTGCCCGCGCGGGACGTCGAGAGCACGGCTTCCACGAGCGCGCCATCCTTCCAGGCGAGATCGAGCTCGAGGCCGCCGCGCGCCCGCACCCCCGACAACCGCCCGCTCGGCCAGGCGTGCGGCAGGGCGGGCAGCAGATCGAGGTGCCCCGCGCGCGACTGAACAAGCATTTCAAGGATGCCCGCAGCACCGCCGAAGTTGCCGTCGATCTGAAACGGCGGATGAGCGTCGAAGAGGTTCGGATAGGTGCGTTCGGGGCTGAGCAGCAGGGTCAACACGTCGTGCGCATGATCGCCGTCGCCGAGACGCGCCCACAGGTTCAGGCGCCAGCCGATCCCCCATCCGGTGGCGTTGTCGCCGCGGATTTCGAGCGACCGCCGCGCCGCGGCGGCAAGATCGGGTGTCGCGGCGCGGTCGATCTGCCAGCTCGGATAGAGCCCATAGAGATGCGAGACGTGCCGGTGGTGGATTTCCGGCGCGTCCATGTCCCAGTCCTCAAGCCACTCCTGAAGCTGCCCGGCCTTGCCGGTGCGATGCGGCGGCAAGCGATCGCGCGCCTTCAAGACCGCCTCCCTGAAGGCGCCGTCGCGATCAAGATGAAGCGACGCTTCCGCCGCCGCCGTGAACAGATCGCGGATGATCTGGTTGTCCATGGTCGGTCCCGCGCAGATGGCAGCGCCGTTCGGATGGAAATTTTCCGGTGAAAGCGACGGGTTGGTGACGAGGAAATCGGTCCCGGGGAGCGGCATGAGAACGTCGAGGATGAATTCGGCGGCGCCCTTGAGCAGCGGATAGAGGCGCGCGACCAGCGCGTCGTCGCCGGCGTAGGCGACGTGATCCCAGAGCTGGGCGCAGAGCCACGCCCCACCGGTCGGCCACAGGCCCCACTTCGCGCCATCGATCGGACCGGTCGCGCGCCACAGGTCGGTGTTGTGGTGGAGGACCCAGCCGCCGGCGCCATAGTGCGCGCGCGCCATCTCGGCGCCAGTGACGGCCACGTCCTCGACCAGCGAGATCAGCGGTTCGAAGCATTCGGCGAGGTTGGCCGGATCGGGCAGCCAGTAGTGCATCTGCAGATTGATGTTGCAGGTGTATTTGCTGCCCCAGGGCGGCTCGGTTTCCTTGTTCCAGATCCCTTGCAGCGTCACGGCCTGGGTGCCGGGGCGCGACGAACAGATCATCAGGTAGCGGGCGAACTGGACGTAGAGGGCGGCGAGCGCCGGGTCCGGCTGGGCAGGGTTCAGCGCGATCCGTTCGTCGGTGGGCAGCGACGCGGCGGGCGTCGTGCCGAGGTCGATGGCCAGGCGATGAAAGAGGCGCTGGTGCTCGGCGACGTGAGCTCCCAGCAATTCATCGAACGGCTTCGCGGCCGCCCCGTCGAGATGGGTGGCGACCGCCGCGTCCGGGTCCCCGCCCGTATCGTCGTAGCAGCGGAAGCTGGTCGCCGCACCGAGGATGAGCAGCAACGAATCCGTACCCACGATTCTGAGCGCACCGTCGGCGCCGCGAACTTCACCACCGTCGGCGAAAACCCGCGCATGAACCGCGAAGCTGAGGGCGGCGGGAACCCCATGCTGCGATTTGCTGGCGCCCCTGAACGCCAGCGTATCGGGAGCGACGACCGTGGTCTCGCCCGCCTGCTCGCTTGTCAGCCGGACCGTCGCGGAGATCGCCCCTGCCCGGTCGGCGGAAATCCGCAGGACCAGCACCTGATCGACCGGCGACACGAACACCTCGCGCCGGTAGCGTACGCCCGCGACGGTGTAGGTGGTCGTCGCCACGGCACGGTCGAGGTCGAGGTCGCGCCGGTAGTCCTCGTCCGTGTCGTGCGGAAAGTCGAGCCACAGGTCGCCGGCCGGCTGGTAGGACATCTGGAGGTGGGGCCGCGCCATCAGATACCGGTTGGCGAGCGCCTCGGCCTCGGCGTAGCGGCCGGCGAAGATGAGTCGCCGCACCTCGGCGAGATGCTGCAGCGCCTCCGGGTTGGTCGGCTGGTAGGGCCCGCCCGACCACAGCGTGTCTTCGTTGATCTGCAGCTGCTCCTGGCCGACACCGCCGAACACCATCGCGCCGAGGCGCCCGTTGCCGACCGGAAGCGCCTCGGTCCATTCGACGGCGGGCCGCCGGTACCAGAGGACGTGACCGGGCGTTGTCATGCGGCGGGGCGAAGCCGGGCGCCCGCGGGATCGAACAGCAGCGCCCGCGTCGCCGGCGCGCCGATCTTCACGTTGGCGCCGGCCTTGATCGAGTGATCTTCACGCGCTTCGACGATGAGCGCCTCGCCGGACTTGGCCGTCCCGTAGAGATAGCGGGTGCCGCCCAGGTACTCGACCACGTCGACGTGAAAATCGAAGACGAGGTCGGCGGATTCAGAGGTGACGAAATGCTCGGGCCGGAGCCCGACCAAGATGTCCCCGCCGGTATCGAGACCGCGCGCCGCCACCGAGCCGCCCGCGTCGAGCGAAGCCTTGCCGTCGGCCAGCTTCGCCTTGAGGAAATTCATGCGCGGCGAGCCGATGAAACCGGCGACGAACAGATTGTCCGGGTCTTCGTAGAGCTGATCGGGCTGGCCGACCTGCTCGATCCTGCCGGAGCGCATGACCACGATCTGGTCGGCGAGCGTCATCGCTTCGGTCTGATCGTGAGTAACGTAGATCATCGTCGCGCCAAGCTGCTGATGCAGCTTGGCAATCTCGACGCGCATCGACACGCGCAATTCAGCGTCGAGATTCGACAGCGGTTCGTCGAACAGAAAGACCTCCGGCTGGCGCACGATCGCGCGCCCGATCGCGACGCGCTGGCGCTGGCCGCCGGAAAGCTGCGCCGGCCGGCGCTTGAGCAGCTCTTCGACCTGAAGCGTGCGCGCGGCAGCGGCGACGCGCTCCGTGATCTCGGCCTTGTGCACCCGCGCCATCTTCAACGAGAAGCCGATGTTCTGCTCGACGGTCATGTGCGGGTAGAGGGCGTAGTTCTGGAACACCATTGCGACGCCGCGCTCGATCGGATCGGCGTTGTTGACGTTGCGCCCGCCGATTTCGACGGCACCGCCGGTCAATTCCTCGAGCCCGGCGATCAGCCTGAGCAGCGTCGACTTTCCGCATCCGGACGGGCCGACGAAGACGGTGAAAGCACCGTCCTCGATACCGAGGTTGAGCCCTTCGATCACCTGGACGGCGCCGAATGCCTTGCTGACGTCCTTGAGGTTGACGCTTGCCATGCCGGTCAGCTTCCTGTCTTGCCGACCGGCCGCAGACGGGCCAGACGGCGTGTCGATCCGCGCAGGATGATGTCGCAGTCGACCAGCACGGTCCGCCGGCCCATCGCGTCCGGCGAAGCCAGGCGCGCGCCGAGCAACGTGGTGATCGTATCGGCGAGCTTGCCGACCGGCTGGCCGACGGCCGTGATGCCCGGCTCGTGCATGGTGAAGGCGGGCACGTCGTCGAAGCTCACCACCGAAAGGTCGCCCGGAACGCGCATGCCGTGCTCGCGCACCCAGGTCAGCAGGCCAATGGTGATGTTGTAGTTCGAGCCGAACACGGCGGTCGGCGGATCGTCCAGCGCGAACAGCTCGCGGGCGCCGGCGTAGCCGCCCGCCTCGCTCCAGTGGCCGTCGATGATCAGCGCCGGGTCGACGCGAATGCCGTGCGCCTTGAGCGCGTCGCGGTAGCCCGCCAGACGCAACACACCAGCCGAGTTCTCCAGGTTGCCGTGGATGACGCCAATGCGCTCGTGGCCGAGGTCGAGCAGGTGATTGACGGCGCGGGCGCTCGCCTTGCGATTGTCGACGAACACGCGGTCGGCCGGCACGTCTTCGACGTCGTTGTCGTAGAGGACGACGATCAGGCCCGAGTCGACGAGGCGCATCAGCGTGTCGTGGGCGAGGCTGCCGCCATCCATCACCAGCGCATCGACGCGGTGCGACGCGAAGAACTCCAGTCCCTCCGTGATCGCGCGCGGGTCATCCTCATGGCAGTAGGAGACCACCGCCCGGCCGGTGCGGCGCATCCGCCGGCTGAGCTGCTCCAGGAGGCCGGCATGGAACTCGCTCAGCGTCGGGACCATGAAGCCCACCATGTGCGTGACGTTGGTCTTCATCGCCGAGGCGACGGCGTTGCGCCGATAGCCAAGGGCCGCGATCGCCTGCTCGATCTGGTCGCGGTTGGCGCGGCGCACCGTGTGACCGTTGAGGTAGCGCGATACCGTGCCGATCGCGACGCCCGCCGAGCTGGCGACGTCGACGACCGTCGCGGTCCGCGGCTTCGCCGCGTCGGCGTCCGGCGCACCCGTGGCGCGCCCGCCACCGGGCGTGCGAACTTGCCTCCCGTCCGTCGGCTTGCGTGAACTCATACCGTGCCCTCGAAGACCACCGCCGCATGAATGTGAAGACCGGGGAGCGTGACCTCGATGCGCCCGTCATCTGCCTTCCGCCATGCAACGTCCGCGCCGCTCAATGCGTCGAAGACGCGGGTCGGGGCACCGGACAATTTGACGCTCGTCGTCGAGGGGCCGAGGGCCGGAATGTCCTCGATCATCTCCATGACGCGCCGCGATCCGTCGTCGCCGCGCAATTCCTTGCCGCGCACCTGCGGCGCCCCGTAGAGGAGGTGCAGGATGTCCCGATGTTCCCCGGTCTGGTGCACGAGGCTCGCCCGGACCGACGAGGGAAGCGTGGTCCGGATGGCGGGGCCGGGCATCAGGCGGTCGATCAGCCCGCGCACGATGTACTTGTAAAGCGGCTGTCCCACCGCGTGATAGAGGCGGAAGATCGGAAAGGCGACGTAGCCGATGCCGTTATGGATTGTCGCGGCGACACCCAGCGGCTCGGCGGCGGGATCGTCCGGCGTGTGCTGGTGCGAGCAGAAGTGCTGGTAGGTGCGGTTGAAGTACGACGGCAGCAGATCGGCAAGCACGGTCGCCCCGTTTGCCGTCACCGTCTCTGCCTGTTCGTAGACGACGAACGGCGTCGCGGTCATCGAGGGGTCGAGCTCCGCCTTCGCCTTCACGTAGACGGGGCGGAAGGCGACCGGCGTCGGCAGGTGCCTGACACCGGCGTCGACGGCGAATTCGCCGTCCGCACCGAGGCCCGAACGCCCTGACAGGATGAGCTTGCCGCCGCCGGCAACGTAGGCGCCAAGCCGCCTGGCGAGCGCGCCGTCGACGGGAATCTCGTCCGGCAGGACGATCAACCGGTAGTCCTCGAAGCGCGCGCTGGCGTCGATCACGTCGAACAGATGCTTGAGTTCCAGAAGCATCTGCACCGCGCCGTCGTCGCTGGCGTTGTTGCGCCCGCCGACCGGATGGAAATGCTCCGCCGACAGGACGGCGATCTCGGACGCCTGGCGGGCGCCCTTCAGGTAGGGCTCCAGCCTTTCGACGCGCTCGTAGGCGGGCGCGATCGAGGCATAGGTATCGTGGTTGATGGCGCCGTTCGGGTGGAGCTGGTCGCCGACCAGGCACTTGGATCCAAGCGCCACCATCTGGCCGCACTCGAAGACGAGCGCGTCGGGCTGCTTGAACCCGCCGAACTCGCCCCAGCTCGTGTGGAACTTGCCGGTGTGCCCGACGTGGTCCAGGCCGAGGTGGGCCGCGTAGCGGGCGCTCGATGGAAAGTGGTCGTAGCCCCAGCCGCCCGTCGGCAGGCTCTCCAGTTCGAGGTGCGTGTAGGGCGCGAAGCGCTTCGGCCCCTGCTTATGGATGTGGCCGCAGTTGTAGAAGATGCGCACGCCCGGGAATTCCTTCTGCAGCGCGGCGCTGGTCTCCGAGCGGAAGCGTTCGTTGACCGCCTCGTCGTTGGCGAGGCGGTCTTCCGGCTTCTCCGGGTCGAGGCCCTCCGCCTCCATGCGCGCCACACACGCCGGGCATACGCAATCGGGTGTCAGGACGATATCGAAGAACAGGCCCGGCGGCGCATAGCGCCTCATCACCTCGCGTGCCTGGTCCAGGACGTAGCGGCGATAGCCCTCATGGTTGAGGCAGATGGTGTGCCACGCCGGGCTCAGGTTCTTGCCCGCCGACGGATCGCCGGGCAGCGCGTGGTGGTATTGATTGGTCGCGCTCATCGCACGCCATTCGGGATGCTCGCGCGCCGTGAGTTCGTCCCACTGTACCGAGATATAGACCGGCGCCTCGATGTCGGCCGGCTTCAGCGCGGCGATCATGTCGCCGAGGAGGTCGGGACGCGCGAGATGGGGGTGCGGCTTGCCAACTTCGGTCGGGTAGTACGACCAGCCGTGATGGCACTTGGCGAACAGGGTGATCGAATCGACGTGCGCCGAGCGGAGCGTCGCGACGAAATCGGCCGCGTCGAACGCGGACCCGACACCGGGAATGTGCTCCGAGGTGTGGAAGTCGAGGTGAATCTGGCGGTAGCGGAGCGGTTTCGTCGCGGGGGTTGTCATGCCTATTCCTTGTTGCCGCCACGGGTCATGGCGCCGGCGGCGAACTGGCGCTGGAAGATGAGGAACACGATCAGCGGCACGATGGTGGTCACGATCGCGGCCACGGCGCGGCGGTCCCAGTTGGGATCGTACTGACCGGAAATCTGCGCAAAGATCACCGGCAGCGGGACTGAAGTGCGCAGGAAGAGCAGCGGGATCAGCAGCGAGTTCCAGCAGAACAGGAACTGCAGGATGCCGACGGTGAAGATCGAGGCGAGGCAGTTGGGCAGTACGACGTGGAAGAACGTCGAGATCGGCCCGCAGCCGTCGACGCGGGCCGCTTCGATCAGTTCGCGCGGGAAATCTTCGAGGAAGTTCTTCACCAGGAAGATCGACCACGCAAAGCTCAACCCGACATAGGGGATGAGCACCGAGGCGAGATTGTCGATCAGGCCCATCTGCCGCCACAGGGTGAACAGCGGAATGACCACCACCTGCACCGGCAGCACGAACGCATTGACGATGATAATGAGCAGCGTGCGCCGGAAGGGAAACTTCAGGAACTCGAAGGCGTAGGCGGCGGCGGGCGTCAGCACCATGGAGCCGAGGGTGGCGATGCCGGCAAGCTGGGCGGTCACCCAGAAGGCGTGGGCGAGCGGATACTTGTTCCAGACGCCGACCCAGGCCTCGACGGTGAGCTGGATGTGATCGAGCCGCCACCAGCCGAGCACCGTGTCGGCTTGCGGGCGGATCGACGTGATGACGATGCCGACCAGCGGCATGACCCAGATGATCGACACGATCGCAACGACGATCGGGATCCAGCGTGGCGCCTTGCCGATCATGTCGCCCTCTTGGTGCGCTGGATGATCGCCGGGATCGAGATGAGCAGCACGGCGGCGAGAAGGATGATCGTCGCGGCGGCGCCGTAGCCGAGCTTGAACTGGGTGAAGCTCTCCCGATACATGAAGAAACCGATCGTCTCGGTCGAGCGCACCGGGCCGCCGCCGGTCAGCACGTAGATCGTATCGAAGGCGCGCAGGCTGCCGAGCAGGTTGATGAAAAGCGCGATGCGCACGCCGGGCATGGAGAGCGGCGCGATCACGTAGCGCATGATGTTCATCGAGCGGGCGCCGTCGACGTAGGCAGCCTCGAGCACGGTTCGCGGGATCGCCTGGGTGGCGGCGAAGATGAGAATCAGCGGCAGACCGGTCTGCGCCCACGAATAGGCGACGATCAGGCACCAGATCGCGGTGTTGGCGTCGCCCAGCCAGGGATGGGCGAGGTCGCCGAGACCGACGGCAGTCAGTATCGCGTTGAGCAGGCCCGCGGCATCCGGCCGATAGATGCCGAGCCACAGGTAGCCGGTGACCGCCTCCGAAACGCCGAAGGCGGCGAAGATCATGACGCGCGGGATGAGCGTCTCGCGCGGTGCCATCGCGCACAGCAGCGCCAGTATCCAGCCGGCGGTCACCGAGAACAACGTCGTGCACACGGTCCACAGCACCGTGGTGACCACCGCCTGCCGGAAATTGGCGTCGTGATAGAGCTGGATGTAATTGCCCCAGCCGTAGAAGCGCGGCGGGTAGAGCCCCTTGATGTCGAAGAACGACAGCCGGATCGTGTCGAACAGCGGGTAGACGACCGCGAACGCGAACAGGATCAGGACGGGCGCCAGCAGCAGATAGGCGGCCGGGATTTCCCCGATGCGCCACCTCCGGGCGACGACCGGCGTAAGCCGGCCGCCACCACCGGGAGGTACACTTGCATCCGTCCCCGCGTCGCTGCCGGGTGCAGTTGCGAGGACAGACATTTCGCCTTCCTAGTACGCAGTCGCCGCCTTCGCCTCAATCGCCGCCATGACGGCGTCGATGTTGGCGTCGCTCGGATCCTGCAGGAACTTCTGCAGTTGCACGCGGTATTCGTCGACCAGATCGCCCGGCAACAGATCGCCGAGGACGAACTGGACGTGGGCGTTGGCAACCGCTGCCACCGCCGCCTTCTGCACCGGCCCGTAGATCGATGCATCGACCTTGTTGCTCGGCGAGGCAAGGCCATGCTCGGCAACAATGTTGGCCGCGTCGGCGGTCGTCAGCCACGCCATGAACGCGTCGGCGGCGGCCGGGTTGGAGCCGGTGGTCAGTCCACTGAACTCCTTGCTGTCGACGCTCGACACGTCGTCGTAGCCGGCGCCCAGGGCCGGGAACTGGGTGATCATGTAGTCGGTGCCCTGCTTGAGTCCGTAGGTCGCCTGGGCACGATCGTTCACCCACATGCCGATCATCTCGTAGCCGTAGTCGCCGGTCTTGAGCACCGCGTCGGCGGCGTTATCCCAATCCATGGCGAGCATGGTCTGGGCATCGCCGCAGCAGCCCGCCTTGAGCATCTCGGCGAACTTCTGGAACGTCTTCTTCACCGACGGATCGGTCCACGGGATCTTGTGAGCTGCAAGTTTCCCTGCCATCTCGACCCCGTTCAGGTGCTCGTACATCGACTCGAACCACTCGGCGTGCGACCAGACCTTGGCGCCGATCGCGATCGGCGTCACGCCGGCGGCGTTGAGCTTGGCAAAGTTGCCGACAAACTCGTCCCAGGTCTTCGGCTGGGAGGTGATGCCGGCCTTCGCCATCGTGGCGGTCTTGTAGAACATCGCGCTGCGGTCACCGAAGGTGTAGGTGATGCCGTAGAGCTTTCCGTCGGTCGTGCCGAGGTCCTTCCAGGCCGCGCTGAGGTTGTCGCCGAGCTTGGCGCTGTCCCACAGCGGCCCGAGGTCGCGCAGCAGCCCGGCGTCCGCCAGTTCCTTGCGGAAGGCGGGCCACGTGTTGACGAACAGATCGGCGTTCTGACCGGCCTGGATCGCCGCACGGATGGCACCGCGCGCATCTCCCTGGGTGGTCAGGTTGATTTCCTCGAACTTGACGCCCGGGTGGGCCTTCATGAAGGCGTCTTCGAGCGCCTTGATCATGTCCTGCTCGGAACCCGCCGCCCAATCGAGCAGAATCAACTTGCCTGAGACGTCATCGGCCGCCCACGTCGGCGCGGACAGCGCCAGCACCGCGGCCAGGCTCGCTCCGAGCATCAGCGTGCGACGGCCGATTCCGGACGCAGTCTTCCCTTGCTTCCTCATTCAGATTCCTCCCTTGGCACAGCTCTTCGGCTGTGTTCGTTTCAACTAACTTGATACGTTATCATCTAATTTGCGTGACGCAATCCCGCCGCGCGCGAACCTGTTGAACAGCCCCGCGCTGCGATTGAAGCGCGGTCGCGCGCGGTCAGCGCGGATCAGGCGACAGGGAGATGTCGTTGTGGCGAGCGCGCCGGCGCGCGATCCGCTAGCGCGGCTGCGGCCGCTCCGGCGGCATGCCGTTCACCCTCAGGCTGCGGAGATCGCGGTCGACGATTTCCACGATGGCATCGTCGCCGAGTTCGAGGTCGCCCCGGGCAGCCATCAGCATGCGACCGGCAAGCCTGTCGAAACGGCCCGACGCGATCTCGACGCTGAGCGAGGCCGCGCGGGTCGGCGGCACGTTGATGCCCATCTCGAAAAGGTTGGAGATGTCCGGCAGGTGGGTGCGACCCGCCTCGCTGGTGAGCTGGTATTCGGTCATGGCGGTCCGCACGAGGCCGGGGTCCATGACGAACAGAAGGACGCCGCTTCCCGCCACCGAATCGGACACGCACTCGGTGAAGCGCAGAACGCCGGCCTTGCTGGTCGCGTAGCCGGAGCCCATCGGAAACGAACCGGCCGCGCCGCCGCCTGTCATGTTGATGATACGGCCGCGTTTGCGCGCCATCATCCCCGGCAGGACCGCACGGCAAACGTGGAACATGCCGCGCAGGTTGATCTCGATGTCGCGCCACCAGGCATCGGGGTCGACCTCCCAGATCGGACCGATCGCGGCAAACGACGCGGCATTGTTGGTGACGAGACTGACCGGACCAAGATCCGCCTCGACCGCGGCCACCACCGCTTCCGTCTTCGCAAGGTCGGTTATGTCGACGCGATAGGCGCGCGCCGTGCCCCCTGCCTCGGCGATCTCGGCCGCCACGGCCCCGATTTCGCTTTCCGTCCGCGCCAGCAGCGCCACCTTGGCGCCCTCCCCGGCCTGCGTCAGCGCGATTTGCCGGCCGATGCCGCGCCCGGCCCCGGTTACGATTGCAACTTCACCGTCGAGTTTCATGCTCCACCTGCCTGAGGCGCGTAGCGCCCCTGTCCCATCACCGAGAGAGAACTGAAGACCATATGCAAAAACCGAACGGAGAACGGCGTCAATCCCGCACCAGCGGCCGGACCGCGGCGGAGCGACGTCGCGGCGCATCGCGCTTCGGCGGCGCTTGCCCCAGTACTGCCGCTCCTGCACCATCGCGCGCGACACACCTGGGGAGGAGCCGTGGATCGCCAAACTAGCCGAGCGCCCGTATGTCCGGGCTATTCGGGCGAGAACGAACGGTTGTCGCCGGACCTGCCTCGCGTCCGTTTCCGGGATGCGCGCGTGATCTCCGTCACGGTCGGGGACGCAACGGTCACCAACCCCCGACTGGACGAAAGCGTCGCGGGGTGGACCTTCATGGCGCTGTTCGAACGCGATGGCGAGGCGGTCGCGGTGTTCGAACAGCTGTCCCGGCAAGACGGAAGCATCGCCTTTGTGACGGCAGATGGCGCGCTGCGCCGCTGTCCGAAATCGCTGGAGCCGACCAGCGAAGGCAAGGCGGGGCTGGAGTCTCATGGCATCGAGTCCTGGTATCGAGGCCACGACAAGCGGGACGTCCTTCCCGACCACCCGGACATCTTGCGTGAGGAGCTGCTGAAAGGAGGGAGCGACCCCGGTTTGGCTGACGTGGCGGCCTGCTATCCGCCGGTGCGCCACGCCTTTTTCGAGGGGCACCTGCGCCCGCATACCTTCGTGGGCACCGGCACGTCGGCCGACGTCGTCCCGCTCTACTACCGGGATGTGACGATGGTGAGCCGCGTGCCGATCGGGGTCGTCGCCCCCGGCGCCGAGCGCGCCATGGAGGCGGGCGAGCTGTGGGAAGGCCTGATCGGCGGCTGGACCCCGATGATCAGGACCGTCTATCCGGTGGCGTCGGATGAAGCCTGGGAGGTGATCACCTTCGCCTCGAGCGCCACCGCCAACGATTTCAAGCAGCCGGTCTGGTATCGGTTCACGCGCATGAAAGGCGGGCGCCGGATCGAGACCAAACACATCGACTCGTTCCTGCCGTTCCCGCACGCCGGCCAGCATCTGCGCGAGCGCTTCTACGAAGAACTGCTGCAGACGCTGGACTACTGGGACCGTGAGGTCAGTGGCGGCATGGACGTCATCGGGTGGGACTGGTTTCGCGACCGAAGCCGCCACGCCTTCGCGCGCGAGAGGATCACGCGACGCGGCAATCACCCGAAATACGGCATCGCCGACCAGGCCTACGCCGGCGCCGAACACGACGGATTTCAGGACGTATTGGTCTCAAGCGTGCTCGGCTGTCTGGAATGGGGCCATTTCGACCGCGCCCGCGCCTATCTCGACGACTACTTCACGCATTTCGTGCGGCCCGACGGCACCTTGCATTACCGCGGCCCGGAGATGGGCAAGTACGGCGTCACCCTCACCTGTCTGGGGCTCTATTTCGAGTACACGCGCGATGCATCCCTGCTGCGCGAACATCAGGCCAAGATCGACGCGGTGGCCGACATGCTGGTCGGGCGCTGGCAGGACGCGCGTCGGCGCGATCCGAACGACCCCGCCTACGGCATGATCGACGGCTACCACGAAGCGGACATCAACTTCCTGACGCCGAACGTCTACGAGCTCGACTACGACCGGCCGTATCTGTCGAACACGGGCGAGGTGTGGCGCGGCCTTCGTGACCTCGCCGGAGCTTATCGCGCCATGGGAGAAGATGCCGGCGACGACGCCCTCACGCAGCGCGCGCACGAACTGGCCGCTGCGGCCGATGGCATCTTCGACGACGCCCGCCGAGGGGTCGAGAAATCCTGGATCACCAAGGACGGCGTCACTGGCCTGCCGATCATCGCCGGCGACGACACCTTCTATTGGGAGCACCCCTATCGCGCCCGGCCCGAATCCTACGACGAGAACCGGGTATGGTCGGAGCTGTTCTTCGGCGGCGCAGCTACCGAAGCGACCGTCCGGCGAATCTGGCAGATAGCCGGCGAGCGTGGACACACCACCCTCGGCGTATTCAACAACCGCAAAAGCCTGGTCGGCTTCCTGGTGTGGGAAGAGATCGCCGGTCTCCTGCAGCACGACATGGTGCCCGAGGCGTTGCTGGCGCTGTACGCGCACGCCCATCACGCGCACACCCGCGGAACCTGGACGGCGATCGAGTGCGTCGACATGGATCGTTCACGCGGCGCGCACAGCCCCTATTGCCTGCCCGCGCAAATGACGCTGCCCATCGTCGTCAAGTGGCTGCTCGTTCACGAAGACCCGATCACCGGCGTCATTACGCTTGGCCGGGGCGTGCCGCGCGAGTGCCTGGGTCATGGCCGCACGATCGGTGTCAGCGATGCACCCACGCGGCGCGGCAGGATCAGCTACACCATGAGCTCGCGGATCGACGCGAGAGAGGTCTTGGCCAGCGTGACACTGCCTGAGCGGTCCGGCGCCGAAATCCGCCTTCGCATCCGCGCGCCGGAGCCCTTCACCCTGGTTTCAGCAACCGTCACCAATCGCGACGACGTTGAATTGGCGATCGAGGCCGACTGCGTTCTGTTGCCCGCGACGGCCACGGGCGAGCTTGCGATCACGACCGGCTGGACGCGAGGCGACAGCTCGCCTGATGGACCATAGCCTTCCCTGGCCGTCTCCCCTGGGCGCCTCAATGGCGCGCGACGACCTTCCATTCGTCCGCGACGGCGCCATCGCGCACGACCAGCGCCGACGACCACATGTTGACGCAGCCGCAGACATGGTTCGGCAGGATCGCGACAAGGTCGCCGACCCTTAGCCGATCGGCGCCCGGACCGGTGAGCAGCCCGTGCTCCTCGTAGGCGGCATCGAAGGTCACGTCCGGGAAGCCCTCCACGACCCCGAAGCCGTGGCCGGTCAGCGACCGGTCCGAGCTCATGGCCTTCAGCCCGGCGTCGATGACGGCCGCACCGGGGCGCGGCCGGCTGACGACGCAGGCAACCACGTGCACCGCGCATTGGTCGCGGGTGGCCGCGCCAAGGAACGCCTGGTTACCATCGTTGAAGACGTAGGTACCGGGTCGCGCCTCCGTCACGCCGTCGGCAAACGGAGCGGACGCGGCGGCGGGCGTTGAGCCGACCGAGACGACATCTGCCGGAAACCCCGCGTCGCGGAGCGCGCGGCCGACGCCTGCCAGCGTTGCGCCGAGTGCGGTGCCCGCGACGGCGCGCTCCCCCGCGTCTCGGACGCCGTAGAGATGCCCTTCGTGGGTGAACACCCCTTCCAGGCGAAGCCCCGGCAGGGTGGAGATTTCCTTCGCGAACGCCACCGCGGCATCCGGCTTCACACCGGCGCGCCCCAGCCCGGTGTCGATTTCCACGAGATACGGCAGCGTCATCCCGGCCGCCGCGGCGGCTTGCGACAACGGCTTCGCTACCGCCGGCGAATCGATCGCGACGGCAACCTTGGCACGCCGGTTCAGGTCGATCGCCGCGGCGACCTTCTCGTCGCCGACCGGCTCGTGCGCCCACAAGAGGTCGTCGACCCCCGCCCCGATCAGCGCCTCGAGTTCGGCCACCGTCGCGCACGTGAAGCCGATCGCGCCACTGGCGCGCTGGGCATTGGCGACCTCGATCATCTTCGACGTCTTGAAATGCGGCCGCAGCCTGCGGCCGCCCTCGGCGATGACCGCTTTCGCCATGCGCGCCACGTTGTCGAGCATGACCGCTTCGTCGAGAACGAGGCGTGGCGTCAGTCCGACGCCAGCAGGAACCGTCTTGGTCAAGCGCTTGCTCCGCGTACCTGTTCGGCGACCGCCCTGATCCACGCGACCACCGGGGCGGGAGCCATCGAATAGTTGTAGAGCGCAATATTGCCGATGCCGGCATCGAGCGCCATCTGCACCTTCTCCTGAAGGCCGGCCAGACTGCCGTGATGATCGGGCCAGACGGTCTGCACCATGCCGAGCTTCTTCGTCGGCGCTCAGGAGAAACGGCTTGCGAGCGTGCCGGCGAAGGCTTCCAGCTCGGTCTGCGGCGCCTTGCCGATCAGCATGTAGCCGCGGCCATCCCGGGTCCAGAAAACGATGTTGAAGCCCTCGCGCTGTTCGAACGCAGGCGGGGCGTCAGGCCGCCCGTTGGCGATGATGCAGAGCGCGATCGGCCCCTCGGCCGCCGAGAGATAAGCAACCTGCACCAGCGGGAGATTGCGGAACGAATAGAGCTGGATGCGCTTCACCGCGAGATCGGGAAGCGCCACCGTGTCGGGGGTCAGGGCCACATCGAGCTTGCCGCCGGCGGTCGCAAGTTCCCGCGCGATGGCCGTCGGGTCGTCCGCGATTGCCGCGAGGGTCTCGGCGGTCGTCAGCGTCTGATACTCCGCCACCACCTGACGCCAGCCGGGAGGGGGCGCCGGGTGGAGCAACGGCCAGAGCGTTCCGCTCGCCGCGCCCGCCACGAAGATCACCACCGCCGCGGCCGCGGCCCACACCCCGCCCATACGTCGCCGGGCTGGCGAGCCGACCGCCGCCGCGCGCCCGGCGGCAGCTTCCGACAACATGGCGGTCAGGCGCTCGGTGGGCGCTGCCGCCAGCAGCGCATCATAGGCGGGTCCGAACGGGCGAGCACCGCGCGCCAGTTCGTCGAGGCGCGCCTTGAGCGCCGGCTCGGCCACCAGCCGCCTGTCGAGCGCCGCGCGCGTCTCCGCGTCCAGCGCGCCGTCGAGGTAGGCGGTGAGCGGGCTGTCGTCGGGACCGAGACTGTCGACCGGGCTAGTCATGGCTCTCGTTACTCTTCCGGGCGGCCGGCGCACCGCCCATCACATCCGCGCCCAGCTTCGCCAGACGCGCCCGCGCCGCGGCCAGCCGCGACATGACCGTGCCGATCGGCACGCCGAGCGCGGTTGCCGCCTCCTGGTAGGTCTGTCCTTCGCCGTAGACCAGGAACACGGTTTCGCGCTGCGCTTCAGGTAGACTCTGGACCTCTCTCAACACTTCAGCGGCCGCAATATTCGCCTCCATGTGCTTCAGCCCGTCGAACACCAGGACCGCGTCCGCATCGACAAGTCCTTGACCTTGCCGGACTTTTCGGGCCCGGACCTCGTTCAGCCAGATCGACCGGAGGATCGCCATGAGCCAGCGGTCGAGGCGCGTGCCGGCCTGAAACTGGCCGCTGCGCTCAAGCGCCCTGACGCAGGTCGCCTGCACCAGGTCCGCGGCCGTGTCGCGATTTCCCGACAGCACCAGCCCATAGCGCCACAGCCGCGCCAGGTACGCGGGCAGGCCCTCCATCACCGGATCATGACTGTCGGCTGCCATCGGCTCGTTGAATGCGGCTGTCGCCGGTCCGCTTCGCGCGGCGCAATCTACGCGAGTTGGCCAGATTTCTGAACCGGAACTCCGCGTGAGCCCGGCGGGCTTCCGACACAGGTTTCGGCTCCGGGCGCATCGCCGCGGGTCGTTCGTTTCACAGATGACGGGGGGAATAACCGGACGGGGGATGGCAGTGCCGGGGGTCGACGGCTCATCGCCCTCCCCCGCCCAGTTGTTCGCTGACCACGCACAACCGAGAGCCAGCTTGGCATCCCTCTCCGCAAGTCCTTTGCCAACCGGCGCCCCACCATGGCTGGTGGTCGGGCGGGCAACCGGCTGCAATTTATTGATTTCATTAAGAGAAAAGTAACGATCCGCGCCTCGCAAAATGCGACGGCAATTGCAATTTGCGAAACGCTACTCGGCCGCCTCCACCGCGCGCCGGTCGCGCGCCAGCCACAGATCGAGAAAGGCGTCGAGGAACGCCAGCGTCTTCCAGTCATGCAGGGCGCGGCCTTCGAAGTGCTGCGCCGCCGCCTGCCCACCCGGCGCCTTCGCCCGCTCGCCGATGCGCCCCGTCCAGCGGTTGACCATGGCGGTGGTCAACTCGATGTGGAACTGGATGGCGAACGCCGCCGGTCCGTACGCGAAGGCCTGGTTCGGGAAGGTCTCGGCGGAGCCGGTGGCGAGCAGCGTCGAGCCGCTCGGCAGATCGAAGCCTTCGCGGTGGAACTGATGAACGCGATCGGGCCAGCGCAACAGCCGCGCGCCCGCCTCGGTCGGCGCCAGACCGAACCAGCCAACCTCGATGTGGCCGTCGGCGTGCGGCCTGACGGCGGCGCCGAGGTGGCGGGCCAGCATCTGGGCACCGAGGCAGAGGCCGAGCAGCGGCGCGCCCTCGGCGAGCGGAACCTTCATCCAGTCGGTCTCGGCCTTGACGTAGTCGTCGCCGTCATTCGCGCTCATCGGCCCGCCGAAGACGACCGCGCCGGCATGGCCGGCGAGCGTTTCGGGCAGCGGATCGCCGAAGCGGGGCCGGCGGATATCGAGCGGGTAGCCGCGCGCGGCGAGCCGCTGGCCAACGCGGCCGGGCGTCGAGTGCTCCTGATGGAGAACGACCAGCACCGGCGGCCTGGTCGTTCGGTGTCCGGGATCAGCCCGCATGTCCGCGCACCGCGTGCTTTAGCCGGATGCGGGCCCGCGACGATACGCCGAGCAACTCGGCGACCCGCCACACGGCGTTGTCCTCGAACTCATGCACCGTGCCGTCGGCATAGACCAGCTTCCACATCATCTCGATGATGCGCTCGCGGTCGGCCGCATCGAGGCGCCGCTTGAGCACGCTCGTGAAGGCATAGAGATCGATCGCGTCGGAATCGGCCGCCCTGGCGCGCTTGACCAGCTGGCGGGCGTCGTCCGGTTGGAGATCGAAGCGCCGCGCCAGCAGATCGGTGAGCATGGCGCACTCCTCGTCGGCGACCACGCCGTCCACCGCCACCACGTGGAAGAGGAGCGCCGCCGCCGCCAGCTGAATCTGGTCCGCGTCGACCGCCAGTCGGCTGTCGTCGTCCTGTCCACTGACTTCGGCGAGGAATCGGCGGATTCCAGCTAGCATCGTCGTGCCGCACTCCGGGGAAGGCACCAATCGGGCTTGCGCAGTTTACCCGGTAGCAAATGGGCGGCAAATGCGGCCCTTCAACAGGGCCCCGGCCCCAAAAAAAGAACCGCCGGCGAGCCGGCGGTTTCCGCAAAGCACAAAGACTGAATGCGCTTCTTCAAACCGCGATCGCCCGGAGCAAAAATGCCGAGCCAATAACAGAAACCCGAAACAACCCGCCCGAAGGAAAGATCTAAGTCACCAACTCGAAAATGTACCGTGGCAAGCGATAACTTGAACGCTTAACAGCTACGCCATTCTCTCAGCGGTGACGCCCGGGTCTCGAAACGAGAAGAGAGCGAATCACTGCACAACTGATTCTGGGTGAGCAGGATGGCGTTTGCAAGGGCGCCTTCTCGGCCGCGCGCCGCGCAGTGGACAAACGCAAGCAGCGCCTCCGCGCCGCTTGCGACGGCCCTCTCCGGTCACAGGCGGTAGGCCGCCTTGACCAGCCCGTAGGCGAGGTCGTGTGCAACTTCGTGCGCCTCGTCCTCGTCGAGACGGTGCGCGGTGACCCGGTCCGCGAGGAAGGCGCAGTCGACGCGACGCGCCATGTCGTGCCGCGCGGGGATAGAGAGATAGGCCCGCGTGTCGTCGTTGAACCCGACCGTATTGTAGAAGCCGGCGGTTTCCGTCGTCATCTCGCGGAAGCGGCGCATGCCATCCGGGCTGTCGAAGAACCACCAGGGCGGCCCGAGGCGCAGGACCGGATAGTGCCCGGCGAGCGGCGCCAGCTCGCGGCCGTAGGAGGTCTCGTCGAGGGTGAAGAGCACGAGGGTCAGCCGCCTGTCGTTGCCGAAGCGGTCGAGCAGCGGCTTCAGCGCCCGCACGTAGTCGGTCGGTTGCGGGATGTCGGCGCCCATATTGCGCCCGAAGCGTCTCATGATGTCGGGGTTGTGGTCGCGGAACGATCCGGGGTGAAGCTGCATGACGAGCCCGTCGTCGAGGCTCATCGCCGCCATCTCGGTCAGCATCTGCCCACGGAAGATGTCGGCCTCCTCTGCCGAGAAATCGCCGCCCACGATCCTGGCGAAGAGCGCGGCGGCCTCGGCATCCGAGAGGTCCGCGGTCCGGGCACTCGCGTGTCCGTGGTCGGTGGCGGTCGCGCCCCGCTCCTTGAAGAAGGCACGGCGGCTGCGGTGCGCATCGAGATAGCCGGCCCAGGTCAGCGTGTCGAAGCCGGTGATTTCACCGAAACGCGCGAGGCTGGCCGCGAAGTCCGGATAGTCCGGATCGATCACCGGATCCGGACGATAGGTCGGGACGACGCGTCCGTCCCAGCCCGACTGTTTCATCGCCGCGTGTTCGGCGAGCGTGTCCAGCGGACTGTCGGTCGTGGCGATGACTTCGATGTTGAAACGCTTGAACAGCGCGCGCGGCCGGAACTCCGGCGTCTCCAGCGCCGCGGCGATTGTGTCGAAGTAGGCGTCGGCGGTCCGCGCCGAGAGACGCTCGGTGAAACCAAACAGCGTCGCGAAAACATGGTCGAGCCACATGCGGCTCGGCGTTCCCCGAAACAGCCGGTAGTTCTCGGCGAAGATCCGCCACACGGCCCGTGCGTCGAAAGCCGGCCGCTCTCCCGTCGCCGGCGCAATCCCGAGCGCGCTGAGATCGATGCCCTGGCTGTAGAGCATGCGGAAGATGTAGTGGTCAGGCACCACGAACAGCGTCGCCGGATCGGGGAAGGCGGCATCTTCCGCGTACCAGCGCGGATCGGTGTGCCCGTGCGGCGACACGATCGGCAGGTCCTTGACGCCGGCATAGAGCCGACGGGCAATATCACGGGTGGAGGCATCGGCGGGAAACAGCCGATCGTCGTGGATCAGGGGCATGGGGAAACCTCCTTCAGCCGGCCCGCGCCATTGCCGGTTCCTGGCGAATGCGGCGTCGACGGGACCGAAGCGACCCGCGACACCTTCCTCACGGAGATTGTCTCACGGGCTCCGGGAAGGCGAAAGGATCGGCAGAAGGTCGGCAGTTGTCATTGATCTGGTTGGAATTCGGGCCCGATCGCGCCCGCTTCCTCACCTTGACGAAGCGCTCCACCACGGTCTGGCGTTCGGCGTGGATTACGATTATGCGTGGCGCACTGAGAGGGCGAGCCAGATATGAAGATCACCGCGGCACGAGTCATCGTCACCTGTCCCGATCGCAACTTCGTCACGCTCAAGATCGAGACCGACGAGGGTTTGCATGGGGTCGGCGACGGCACCCTCAACGGGCGCGAACTCGCGGTCGCCGCCTACCTCAAGGATCACATCGCGCCGCTTCTGATCGGCCGCGATCCGCACCAAATCGAGGACATCTGGCAGTTCCTGGCGAAGGGCGCCTACTGGCGGCGCGGTCCGGTGACGATGGCGGCGATCGGCGCCGTCGACACCGCGCTCTGGGACATCAAGGCCAAGGCGGCCGGTCTGCCGCTCTATGAGCTTCTTGGCGGCAAGAGCCGCTCCGGCGTCATGGTCTATGGGCACGCCAACGGAACCGACATCCCCGAGACGCTCGACGCGGTCGGGCAGTATCTCGAGCAGGGCTACAAGGCCGTGCGGGCGCAGTCGGGCATTCCCGGGCTCGAATCCGTCTACGGTGTCGCCCGTGGCAAGTACTTCTACGAACCGGCTGTGAAGGGCCTTGTCGAGGAAACGATCTGGTCGACCGAGAAGTATCTCGAGTTCGCGCCCAAGCTTTTCGACGCGGTGCGCGCCAGGTTCGGCTTCGACTTCCATCTGCTGCACGATGCCCACCACCGGCTGACGCCGATCGAGGCCGGGCGGCTGGGCAAGAGCCTCGAGCCCTATCGGCTGTTCTGGCTGGAAGACCCGACGCCGGCGGAAAACCAGGAGTCGCTCCGGCTCATCCGCGAACACACCGTCACGCCGATCGCCATCGGCGAGGTGTTCAACTCCATCCACGATTGCCGCGAGATCATCCAGAACCAGTATTGCGACTACATCCGCACGGCGGTGGTGCACTCCGGCGGCATCACGCAGCTGCGCAAGATCGCCATGCTCGCCGAGCTCTATCAGGTGCGCACCGGCTGCCACGGCGCCACCGACCTGTCGCCGGTGTGCCTCGGCGCAGCCCTGCATTTCGACCTGTGGGTGCCGAATTTCGGCATCCAGGAATACATGCACCACAGCGAGAGGACCGATGAGGTCTTCCCGCACGCGTACACCTTCAAGGACGGCTATCTCTATCCCGGCGATGTGCCCGGCCACGGCGTCGACATCGACGAGAAGCTTGCGGCGAAATACGAGTACGAACCGGCCTACCTGCCGGTTGCCCGGCTCGAAGACGGGACGATGTGGAGCTGGTAGCAGGACGGACTTGTTGGCGACCGCCGGCCGCCATCGACCGCCCCGCCTCCCGGGCGGTACGCAAGCTCTAGCCGGCGGCGGCGCCCGTCAGCCGTTTGGCGACCGCCGGCGTCATCGGTGCCGGGCGGTCGACTTCCGACTTGATCTTCACGAACGACCGCTTTTCGGCCGACGCCAGGATCGCTTCCATGATCTCCACCACATGGGCGGCAAGCCGTCCCGAACAGCGCGGCTCGCGATCGTGGCGCGCCGCGTCGATCATGTCGGCGAGCCCCAGCATCCGGTAGTTGGCGCGCGTGTGCGGCACGCTCCACGGCCAGTTCGCCGCCCCGAACAGGCCGCTGGCGCTGTCGTGGTCGGTGAAATCACCGTCCTTGGCGGAGACCGACACGATGCCGGCGAAGAAGTTTGGGTCGGGCACCAGCATGGTGCCCTCGGCGCCGTACAATTCGATCGGGTTCTTGTGCCCGTGCCGCCAGACGTCCCAGCTCGTGCTCAGCGCGATCTGGGCGCCGTTGGCAAACTCCAGCACCGCGTTGAACGTGGTGGGCGTCGTGACCTTGATGCGCTTGCCCGCGTTGGCCGCGCTGGTCACGATGCGTTCCTTGAAGCCTTTCGACGCCATCGCCGTCACCACCTTGACCCGCCCCAGAAGGCTGACCAGCGTCGTGATGTAGTAGGGCCCGATGTCGAAGATCGGGCCGGCCCCCGGCTGGAAGAAGAAGGTCGGCTCCGGATGCCAGTGCTCCATGCCGTGCGACAGCACGTGCGCCGAGCCGGAGAGCACCTTGCCGATGGCGCCCTGGTCGATGAGCTTGCGGGCGAGCTGCCCGCCGGCACCGAGGAAGGTGTCAGGCGCCGCGCCGAGCTTGAGCCCGCGCTTGTCGGCCTCCTCGACGAGTTTGGCCGCCTTCCTGGCGCTCAGCGCCAGCGGCTTCTCCGAATAGGCGTGCTTGCCCGCCGACAGGATCGCCTTGCTGACGTCGTAGTGGGCGTTCGGCACGGTGAGATTCACCACCGCCTCGATGTCCTCCTCCTTGAGGAGGTCGTCGACGCTCAGCGCGCGGATGCTGAACTGCTCGGCGCGCGCCTTCGCAGCCGCCGGCATGAGATCGGCGATCGCGACAATCTCGACGCTGTGTCCGAAAACCGAGGCGAGGCGAAGGTAGGCCTCGGAGATATTGCCGGCGCCAACGACGCCGATCTTCGCGCGACGCGCCATGGGGTTCAGTTCCTTCCGGCCAGGCCGCTGACGTACTTGTAGGAATTCGCCGCGAACGCGCGCCAGTCGGAGGGCTTGTCGTTCTCCATCACCAGCAGATTCGTTCCCGCCGCACCGATCGCCGGCCATAGCGCCACCCAGTCGATGATGCCCGCGCCGACGTCGGTCCATCCATCGTCCACGGTGACGCCCTCGGGCGCCGTGTCCTTGATGTGGAAGGCGGCGATCTTGCCGCTGAGGCGACCGATCTCGGTCGCGAGGTCGCCGCCGGCGCGCACGATCCAGCCCAAATCCGGCTCCGACAGCACACCCTCGGCGGCCACCAGATGATCGATGGGCCGCGTCCCGTCGGGAAGCGCGCGGAACTCGAAATCATGGTTGTGCCAGGCGAGCTTCATGCCCGCGTCCTTGATCGCGGCCGCGTGCACCGCCAGGCGGTCGGCGAACGCCTTCCAGCCATCGGTGGTGGTTGGCCGCTCCGGCGGCGCGATGTGCGGGATCACCACCGTTTCGAGGCCGAGCGTCTTGGCCGTGTCGATGGCCTGGCCGCGGTCCTTGTCGAGTTCGGCGAGCGGCATGTGCGCCGTCGGGATCGCCAGTCCGAGCGCGCCGGTCTTGTCGCGCAGCGCCTTGGGGTCGGCGAGGAAGTTGCCGCCGAACGGCTCGACCGCGTCGTAGCCGATGGCCGCCAGGGCCTCGAGCTGGCCCTCGATCGGCCCGCCGTTGCGGGAGCTGTAGAGCTGGAAGGAAATGCGATAGGTCGCCATGGTCTGACTTCTTCTTTGTCTTGAGAAAACGAGTGGACGTCCGGCCCCTTTGCTAGAGGCGCGCGCCGCCCTCCGGGTCGAACAACGAGGCCTGGCTCGGATGGAAGCCGACCTTGATGACGTCGCCGAGCTTGAAAGTATCGTCCGGGTGGATGCGCATGGACACCGTGTCTTCGCCGACCGAACCCCACAACAGGCTGTCGGCGCCCATCGGGTCGATCAGCGAGACGGTCACGGCGAGCGTGGCGAAACCGTCGCCCACGGTCTTCGCGTCGAGCTGCTCCGGCCTGATGCCGAGCACCACCCGCTTGCCCTCTTCCGGCATCCCGGCGAAATCGTAGCCCTTCATGTCGATCGAATTGCCGTCGTCCAGGTTGATGCCGACCGAGCCGTTCACCTTGCTGATCTTGCCGCCGATGAAGTTCATCGCCGGCGAGCCGACGAAGCCGGCGACGAACTGGTTGACCGGCTTGCGGTAGATTTCCTTGGGCGTTGCCAGTTGCTGGATGACGCCGCCGTACATCACCGCGATGCGGTCGGCGAGCGTCAGCGCCTCGATCTGGTCGTGGGTGACGTAGATCATCGTCGAGCCGAGCCGGTTATGGAGCTTCTTCAGCTCGACGCGCAATTCGGTCCTCAGCTTTGCATCGAGGTTCGACAGCGGTTCATCGAACAGGAACACGCTGACGTCGCGCACCAGCGCCCGCCCGATCGCCACGCGCTGACGCTGGCCGCCGGAAAGCTGGGCGGGGCGCCGCTTGAGCAGCGACTCGATCTGCAGGAGCTCGGAGGTGCGCGCCACCCGCCGCGCGATCTCCTCCTTCGGCACGCGAGCGACCCGCAGCCCGAAGGTCAGGTTCTTCTCCGCCGTCATGCGCGGATAGAGCGCGTACGACTGGAAGACCATGCCGATACCGCGATCCTT
The DNA here is from genome assembly GCA_963843565.1 of uncultured Alphaproteobacteria bacterium. Lineage (GTDB taxonomy): Bacteria > Pseudomonadota > Alphaproteobacteria > Rhizobiales > Kaistiaceae > DASZQY01. The sequence continues at coordinate 3,108,882 of CAWJKY010000003.1, read as the reverse complement.
GGGCTCTTCCCAGGTCACATTCTTGCCGCCGATCCAGATCTGGCCGGAATCGATGTCGAGAAGACCCGCGATCGCGTTGAGCAGGGTCGACTTGCCGCATCCGGACGGGCCGAGCAGCACGATGAACTCGCCCTCCTCGACTCCGATATTGAGGTTGCGCAGAACCTTGAGCGACCCGAAGGAGACGTCCAGATTCTGAACCGCGACGTGTGTGGTTGTCATCAGCCTTTCACCGCTCCTGCCGCGATGCCCCGCACAAACAGCTTGCCGGATACAAAGTAGATGGTGAGCGGAACCAGTCCGGTGAGGATGGTCGCCGCCATGTTGACGTTGTATTCGCGCACGCCCTGGATCGAGTTGACGATGTTGTTGAGCTGCACGGTCATTGGGTAGTTGCGCAGGCCCGCGAACACCAGGCCGAACAGGAAGTCGTTCCAGATGCCGGTCACCTGGAGGATCAGCGCCACCGTGAAGATCGGCAGCGACATCGGCAACATGATGCGGAAGAAGATCGACCAGAATCCGGCCCCGTCAACGCGCGCCGCCTTGAACAGCTCGGTCGGCAGCGAAGCGAAATAGTTGCGGAACAGCAGCGTCAGGATCGGCATGCCGAAGATCGTGTGGACCACGATCACCGCGTAGAGCGTGCTGTAGATGTGAACCCGCGACAGCAGGATGACCAGCGGGAAGATCATCACCTGGTAGGGAATGAACGAGCCCACCAGAAGGATGGTGAAGAAGACCTCCGAGCCCTTGAAGCGCCAGTTGGCCAGGCCGTAGCCGTTGAGCGAGCCGACCGCGATCGAGACCAGAACGCTCGGCACCGTGATCTTGACCGAGTTCCAGAAGCCGACCTGGAGGCCCTGGCAATAGAGGCCGGTACAGGCCGACGTCCACGCCTTGACCCAGGGCTCGAACGTGATCTCGAGAGGCGGCGCGAAGATGTTGCCGAGGCGGACTTCCTCCAGCCCCTTCAGCGAGGTCACGATCATCACGTAGAGCGGGATCAGATAGTAGATCGAGACCACGATCAGGATCGAATAGAGCATGATCGTGGCCGGCGCGAAGCGCCGCTTCGGGCGCGGTCCGCTCGGTTCCAGGGCGTGTGCGGCTGCGGTCACTCAGTGTCCCCTCAGGTTCTGCGGCGGCCGAATTCGAAGAACGCCCAGGGCACGACGATAATCGCCACCGTGACCAGCAGTACGGTCGACGCCGCCAACCCCTGCCCCAGGTTCGAAACGAACATGTATTCGTAGATGTAGATCGTCGGAAATTGCGACGAGAGCCCCGGCCCGCCGCCCGTCATGGCAACCACGAGGTCGTAGGTTCTCACGATGCCCGAGGCGACGATCACCAGCGCGGTGACCATCACGCCGCGCATCATCGGAATAACGATGAAGATGTAGGTCCGCCACTTCGGAATCCCGTCGACCCGGGACGCCTTCCAGATTTCCTCGTCGATACCGCGCAGCCCCGCCAGCATCAGCGCCATGACCAGACCGGTGCCCTGCCACAGCGCGGCGATGACCAGCGTGTAGACGACCATCTGCCGGTTGGCGATCCAGTCGAAGGAGAAACTCGTCCAGCCGAGCTGCCGCATCGACTTCTGGAGGCCGAAGGCAGGATTGAGCATCCACTGCCAGACCAGGCCGGTGATGATGAACGACAGCGCAAACGGATAAAGCAGGATCGTGCGGAAGGTATTCTCGAAACGGATCTTCTGGTCCATCAGGACGGCCAGGCCGAACCCGATCACGAAGGACAAGACCAGCGCCAGAACACCGAAGATCGCCAGATTGTCGATGGAGATGATCCACCGCGGCGTCTGCCACAGGCGGGTATACTGCTCGAGCCCGACGAAGTCCTTGCCGAACGGATCGGCCGTCGGGAGCACGCGCGATCGGGTGAAGGAATAGACGATCGTCCAGATCGTGCAGCCGACGAACACGAAGATGACCGTCGCCATCATCGGCGTCAGGGCCAGCTTCGCTGCTGCATTGTGAAACAACCTGAACGGCCGCTTCCCCGCGCCGGCGTCATCTCCTAAGACGATCGCAGAGGCCGTCTCATCCGCCATATTCTAGCCGTCCCACCTGATGTTCCAAGGCGGAGGCGACTGGTCAACTGGACCAATCGCCTCCCTTGTTGTCACCCAACAAGCCTCAAGGGGCTTATTTCGGCGCGTTCTTCAGGATGTCGACGAACGAGGCCTGCACCTGATCGACAGTCATGTCGGGGTTGGTGAAGAACTCGTTGTAGAGGTCGCGGATCTGGTTGACGGTATCCCGCTCCATGAGCTGTGCGCCCGTCGGCAGGATGTTCGCCGGATCCGCCAGAATCGCCAGACCCTTCTTCATGCAGTCGTCAGCCGCGGCGAGATCGACGTCGCCACGGATCGGCAGTGAGCCCTTCTTCAGGTTGAAGGCAACCTGCACCGGCTTGGAGATCATCATCGACGCCATCTTCATCTGCGCGTCGGTCATCGCCGGATCGGACTGCTTCGGGAAGAAGAACACGTCGCCGCCGGTGTCCAGAATCTCGTGGAAGCCGAGGCCGGGCAGACACGCGTAGTCGACGCCGGCCTTCATGCCAGCAACCGAGAACTCACCACGAGCCCAGTCGCCCATGACGTTGGCGGCGGCCTTGCCGGTGATGACAAGCGACGTGGCATCGTTCCACTGCGGCACGATAGTGGTCGGATCGACGATCTTGCGAGCGCCGTCCATCGCCTCGAACACCTTGCGCCACTCGGCGCTGGCTGCGTAGTCCGCGTCACGGTCGACGTAGACCTTCTTCCAGCCGTCGAGACCGCCGACGCCGACTTCGATGTCGCCGAGCAGCGTGCTGATCGGCCAGCCCTGTGCGGCCGACAGCGGCATGATCCCCTTGGCCTTCAACGCCGGAGCCGCGGCAACCAGCTCATTGAAGTTCTTCGGCACCGGAATGCCGTTGTCCTGGAACACGTGGAGGTTAAGCCAAAGCCACTGGGCCGAATGCAGGTTCACGGGCACGCAGTAGACCTTGCCGTCCTTCGTGCAGCCGTCGATCTGCGACTTCGGACGAACGATATCGTGCCAATGCTCCTTCTCGGCCAGCGGGGTCATGTCCTGCATGAGCCCGGCAGCGATCAGGTCGTCGGAGTCCTTGCCCGGATTGAACTGCGTGGCGCAGGGCGGGTTTCCGCCCATGATGCGGCTGATGATGATCGGGCGGGCGGTGTCGCCGGAGCCGCCAATGGCACCGTCGACCCAATGCACGCCGTCGATCTTGTCGTAGGCGTCCGCGAACACCTTGACGGCGGCGGATTCACCCGCCGACGTCCACCAGTGCGTGACCTCGCAGCCAACGCCGCCGGCGGCCCACGCCGACCCGGTAAAGAGGGTGGCAACAGCGGCCGCCCCCAGCAACTCAATCAAGCGAAGCTTCATTTCAGTCCTCCCTATAGAAGCGCCGGTGAAGCGCTGTCTGACACCCGGATAGACCGGGCCCGTCGCACGTCGCCCCGCGACAACGGAGCCGTGCGAGATTCAACAGTGCATGGAAGACGGAGCGCCGAGACGGCGCGCAAATCCTCCCCAATGAGCGCCGTTCTGGCGGCGCTTCTGTTTTGGTCGTCCCGTCCTCTGTCGGCGCCGAATTCGCTTCGACGCCCACAGCACGAAGGCCAAGCGACTCGCCAACCCTCGTGTAAACGATTACATTGACAGTATTCGATGTTGCCCCGAAGTCAATGCGTTTGTGGATGGGGCGCGCGCAGAGCCTGAGAACATGCCCAGGTCACCGAAGTCGCGAACGGCAAAGGCAGCCCGCCACTCCGTCACAATCCGTGACGTCGCCCGGCGTGCCGGCGTTTCGACGGCGACCGTCAGCCGGGCGCTCGCCGAGCCCGCCAGGGTCGCCGATGCGACGCGCGACGCGGTTCACCGCGCCATCGCCGAGACCGGCTTCACGCCCAACGCGGCGGCGCGCAGCCTGCGCGCCCGCTCCACCAAGATGGTGCTCGCCCTGCTGCCCGGCATCGGCACGTCCTTCTACACGCCGATCCTCAACTCGATCGAAGAAGTCCTGTCCGCCGCCGGCTACGGCATGATCATGGGCGACACGCGCCACGACAAGGCACGCGAGGCGCACTACGATCTGCTGGTGCGGGCCGGACAGGTCGATGGTGTGCTGCTCCTCACCGGGCGCCTGCCGCACCCGAGCTTTGCCAGTCTCGACCCGGTCATTCCGATCGCGATCGTGTGCAACGACATACCCGGTGTCGACCTGCCGGTCGTCGAGATCGACAACTACGGCGCCGCCCGAATGATGATCGATTATCTGATCTCGCTCGGCCACCGGCGCATCGGACATGCCCGCGGGCCGATCGACAACATCGAGTCGGGTGCGCGTCTCGCCGGCTACAAGGCGTCGCTTTGCGAGGCGGGCATCGCGATCGACGAGGACATCATCTGGCAGGGCGCCTTCACGTTTGCCGCGGGCAGCGAAGTCGCGCGGCGGTTTCTCGCCGCAGCCAACAAGCCCACCGCGATGTTCATGGCCAACGACGAGATGGCGATGGGCTTCATCAAGACGGTCAGGGATGCCGGCCTGGCGGTTCCCCGCGACGTCTCGGTCGCCGGCTTCGACGACATCGAGTACGCGCTCTATTTCGACCCGGGACTGACGACCATAAACCAGCCGCGCAGCGAACTCGGTCACCTGGCCGCGCGCAGTCTCATCTCGCGCATCACCGGGACGGCCAAGGACTTGCCCATGCGCACCAAGCTGCCATGCCAGCTCGTGATCCGCGACAGCACGGCCGCCATCCGCGCCCCGCGCGCCCGGACGCCTGCGCGCATCACCGCCGCCCAGTAACCACCGCTCAGGTCGAGGTCGCCCACAGGATCGCCGCGATCGCCAGATAGGTCAGGTGATGGGCGAGCTGGTCGAGGCCGAGCAGCACCCAGAACGGCCCGTCCGAAACCGTATACTTTCCCCGCCGCATCAGCAGGTCCTTGCTCACGTCGGTGTGGTAGTGGATCAGGAACTCGCCGACCACGATGCCGGCGCCGATCAGCAGCGACGGCGTGATCACGAGGAACGCCAGCATCGTCAGGACCGCATGGACGAGCGCGTGAACGATCCCCGCCGGATGTCCCCACTTGCCCTTGTTCTCGACCATCCACGTGGTTTGCAGCGGATAGTCCGCGAAGAAATGCTTGATCTCGAGGATCAGGATGACGAGGAGAACCTGGGCGCTGTGATCGGTCACGTCTGGAATGGCTCTTCTTCTTGTTACGCGTGCGCCGGAGAGCAGGAAGCCCGGCGTGAGATGTTAGCAGCCGTGCTTTATCCGCCCGTATGACAAGGATCACAACATAAGCCTGGCCGGCCGCCGCGCTACTTGGATGTTGCGGTGAAGGTGCCGTCCCAGTCTGGCGGCGGCGGCTCGCTCCGCCACGCCGCGATCCGTTCGCGGTAGACGGTGTAGAACGCCTTCAGCTTGTCCGCACCCATTGCCTCGCACGCGGCAATGGCAGCCTCCGCCTCGTCCCACGCTTGCGACCGGTAAGCGGCCAGCATCGCGTCGTGCTTGCCGGCCAGGCGTTCGTGATGGTCGGCGTGCAGGCCCAGCGCATCGACCGCCGTGTAGATGCGGGTCGGCTGCGCATGGCCCTTGACCCGCACCACGTCGAGTTCGAGGACGCGCAGTTGGGGAATCCGCTCGACCGTCGGCTCGCCGAGGACGACCGGCACCCCGTAGACCTTCGACATGCCCTCGAAACGCGAGGCGATGTTCACGTCGTCGCCGATCGCCGAATAGTCGAAGCGCTGTGACGAGCCGAGGTTGCCGACGCAGCAGTTGCCTGTGTTGATGCCGATGCCGATGGCGACCCTTTTGTAGGGGCGGCCGGCGGTCTCCGCCTCTTTCCGCCAGGTGTCGTTCAGCGACTCCATGCGGCCGATCATGGCAAGCGCCGACTGGCACGCATTGGCGGCGTGGTCGCCATCATCGAGCGGCGCATTCCAGAACGCCATGATCGCGTCGCCCATGTATTTGTCGATGGTACCGCGGTTCTCCAGGATGACTTCGGAGAGCGGCGTCAGCAGCCGGTTGATGAAGGTGGTCAGCTCGTGGGCGTTCATCGTCTCCGAGATCGACGTGAAATTGCGCACGTCGCAGAACAACAGCGTCAGCTCGCGCACCTCGCCGCCGAGTTCGAGCTTGTCCGGGTGCGCGATGATCTCGTTCACCACCGCCGGCGCCACGTAGTAGCCGAAGGCGCGCCGCACTTCACCGCGCTGCTGCTCCGTCCGCCGGTAGACATAGATGGTCGCCGTCGCCGCCATGAGGATGAGGACGATCGACGAGTAGGTCGGGTCGTAGAGCAGGCCGAACTGCTGGAAGGCGACCCAGCCGCCGATCGGCAGCAACGCCACCACGACCACGCCCAGGATGGCGGCGGAGACGGCCTGGAGGCGCGGTCCGATCAGCGCGATCACGAGGCCGAGCACGATCATGATCGCCTGTTCGACGGTCACCGCGTAGTCGGGCCGCGTCAGAGAGCGTCCGTTCAGAATGTGCTCGATCGCCTGGGCGTGAACCTCGAAGCCGGGCAGCACCGCATCGAGCGGCGAGGCGCGCAGATCCATCAGCCCCGGCGCGCTGGTTCCCACCAGGATGATGTTGTCGGCAACCACGCTGGCGTCGTTCTCGCCGGCGAGCACCTTCCAGGCCGGGATGTAGGAGTCCGGGTTGGCCTTGCGGAATCGCAGCCAGATGCCGCCGTCCCGGTCGGTCGGGATTTCGATCGCGCCGACCTTGACGTGGTTGAGCCCGGTGTCGGCGCCGAATGCCGTCTCGCCGCTGGCGTTCGAGCCCTTGAGCACGTAGGTGCCGGCGTTCTGGATGACGCGCAGCGCCTCCGTGACGAGCGTCGGGACGTACTGATTGCCGACGCGGAAGACCAGCTGAACGCGGCGCACGACCTGATCGCGGTCGGGAATCCAGTTGATCGACCCGACCCCGGCCGCTGCCGCGTCGAGACCCGGCAGGTTGGCCGTGGCACCGGCAAAGGCCGGGATGTAGTCCTTGGGATCGTCGCCGGCGATGGCGAAGCCCGCCTTCACCACCGGCGCGCCGCTGCGCTGACCGAGAATCTCGGCGAGGATCGTCGGGGTGGCGCCGATCGTCTGGGCCAGAATCTCGTCGTGGGTCGGCTTTCCCTGGATTGCAGGTGCGATTGCAGCCGCCTCCTCCGGCGACATCAGCTTGACCGCCTGCTCGGGCGACGTGCGATCCGGCTCGGAGAAGATCATATCGAAGGCGACCACCGCTGCGCCCTCGGCATAGAGGTGGTTGAGGAGGTCGGCCATGACGGTGCGCGGCCACGGCCACTGGCCGATGCGGGCCAGCGACTCCTCGTCGATGTCGACGATGCGCACCGGCGTTTGCGGATCGAACGGGATCGGCGCCAGCTTCTGGTAGGAATCGAACGCGATCAGGCGGAGCGCCTGCACGAAGAACGGATCGGCGGCGCGCAGCGCCACCGCGCCGATGAGGATCGCGGCGACGAGCAGCAGATAGACGGGGCCGGTGCGGCGCATGGGCGGCCAGTATCGTTGGCGGCCGGCTCCGCTTCAACTGGGCGCGACCGCCAATCGCCGCAGAATCTTCGCCTGAGGCCTCGTGTCGGCTTGTCTCCACGCCGCTGGCGGGTATGGTCCGACCGCGCGCCGAAAAGGCCGCCGATTGGCCCTTTGAGGAAGAGACCGAGGGAGCGATGAGCCGGGTATTCGTGATTGCCCAGGGCGGCGGGCCGACTGCCGTCATCAACCAGACCGTGGCCGGAGCCGCGCTGACCGCGCGCCAGCGCTACCCGGGCGCCAAAGTGCTCGGCGCGCGCCACGGGGTGCGCGGCATTCGCGACGGCCAATACATTGATCTTTCAGAGATTTCCGAGGCCGACCTGCGCCGCATGGCGGCGACGCCGAACGCCGCGCTGGGCTCCACCCGCGACAAGCCGGATGAGGCCTACTGCGCGAGCATCCTCGAACAGCTCGAAGCGGTCAAAGCCGACGCCTTCATCTACATCGGCGGCAACGACACCGCCGGCACGCTCCAGATCCTGAGCACCAGCGGCGGCGACCGCATCGCTTTCGTCCACGCCCCCAAGACCATCGACAACGATCTCGTCCAAAACGACCACACGCCCGGCTTCATTTCGGCAGGGCTGTTCGTGAGCGCCGCCTTCCTGTCCCTCGATCTCGATTTCCACGCGCTGCCCGGCATCTACGTCGGCATCGTCATGGGCCGTCACGCCGGCTTCCTGACCGCGGCGGCCGCCGCCTGGCGGCGAAGCGAGGCGGACGCGCCGCACCTCGTCTACGTCCCCGAGCGGCCGTTCGCGATGGACCAGTTCATCGACGACGTCCGCGCGGCGCGCGAGAAACATGGACGCTGTCTGGTGGCCATGTCCGAGGGGGTGACCACCGCCGACGGCCGGCCGCTCGTCGAGAGCCTGATCGCCAATCTCGAACGCGATGCCCACGGCAACGTCCAGCTCTCCACCAGCGACCTCGGGGTCGCCATCCAGGGCGCACTCTCCAAGGCCTTCCCGAAAGTGCGCGCCCGGGTCGACACCTTCGGCTACCTGCCGCGGGCTTTTTCCGCGGCGGTCAGCGAGCTCGACCAGCGGGAGGCCTTCGAAACCGGGGTGTTCGCGGTCACCGCCGCCGAAACCGGAAGCTGCTCGGTCGCCCTTGGCGACGAAAGCGGCAAGACCGCGATCCGCTCGGTCCCGCTCGCCGCGGTCGCCGGCAAGACGCGGCTGCTGCCGGCCGACTTCCTGATCGGCAATTCCAACGTCTCCGAGGCCGGAATCGCCTATTTCTCCCGCCTGCTGCCGCCCCGTCCGGAGATCTTCCCGCCGTTCGTGTGAGGCGAGGGCCGCCTGCCCACCGAACCCCGTGACACGGGGTCCACCCTCCACAAAGGTGTGGCGCGACGCCGGAGGCGGCAATAGGCTGTGGGCAACGACCCGTTGCGGCCCCTGGGGCCGTCGACGGGCAAGCACACAGGGGAGACCATCCATGACGATTGCACGCTTCACGCGCGTGGCACTCGCGGCCGTCGCCATTTCCGCGGCTGCCGTGTTCGCCGCCGCACCCGCCTTCGCCGAAGTCGTCCTGCACCGCGGCAATGGCGGCGAGCCGCAGACGCTCGATCAGGCCCACACGTCGATCGACGTCGAGGCGAACATCCTGATGGACCTCTACGAGGGCCTGACGACCTACGACGCGGAGGGCAAGGTGATCCCGGGCGTCGCCGAGAGCTGGACCATCTCCGACGACGGCCTCACCTACACCTTCAAGCTGCGTGACGACGCCAAGTGGTCGAACGGCGAACCGGTCACCGCCGACGATTTCGTCTTCTCGTTCCGCCGCCTCCTCGACCCGAAGGAAGCGGCCGACTACGCCTACATCCTCTATCCGATCAAGAACGCCGAGGCGATCAACTCCGCCAAGGGCGACACCCCCATGACGCCCGACCAGCTCGGCGCGAAGGCGCTCGACGCCAAGACGCTTGAGGTCACGCTGGAGCGGCCGACGCCGTATTTCCTCCAGCTGCTGACCCACCAGACGGCCCTGCCGGTCTATCCGCCGAACGTGACGAAGTTCGGCGGCGATTTCGTCAAGGCCGGCACGATGGTCTCCAACGGCGCCTACATGCTGACCGAGAACGTCGCCAACGACCACATCACGCTGGTCAAGAACCCGAACTACCATGACGCGGCCAGCGTCAAGATCGACAAGGTCATCTACTACCCGACCGAGGATCAGGCCGCCGCCATCCGCCGCTATCAGGCGGGCGAGCTCGACCTGCAGTATCAGTTCCCGGCCGACCAGATGGACTTCCTGAAGACGTCACTGGGTGCCGGCGTCGTGCATGCCGCCCCGGCGCTCGCCACCTACTATTACGTCTTCGACACCCGCCATCCGCCGTTCGACGACGCGCGGGTGCGCCGCGCCTTGTCCATGGCGATCGACCGCGATTTCCTCTCGCAGAAGATCTACGCCGGCGCCCAGCTTCCGGCCTACTCGTTCGTGCCGCCCGGCATGGCCGGCTACACCGCGGCCGAGGCCGACTTCGCCTCGATGTCGCAGCTCGATCGCGAGGATGAGGCGGCGAAGCTCCTCAAGGATGCCGGCTTCGGCCCGGGCGGCAAGCCGCTCAACATCGAGATCCGCTACAACACCAACGCCAACCACGAGAAGGTGGCGACCGCCGTCGCCGACAACTGGAAGGCGCTCGGTGCCAACGTCACCCTCGTGAATCTCGACGTGAAGTCGCACTACGCCTATCTCCAGCAGGGCGGATCGTTCGATGTCGCCCGCGCCGGCTGGGTGGCCGATTACGCCGACCCCGAGAACTTCCTGGCGCTGTGCATCAGCACCAACACGGGCTTCAACTACGGGCACTGGAACAACCCGAAGTTCGATGACCTGATGGCCCAGTCGTACAAGCAAACCGACCTCGTCAAGCGCGCGCAGATCCTGCACGACGCCGAAGCGATCATGATGCAGGAGCAGCCGGTTGCACCGCTGATGGTGTCGGCTTCGCTGTGGCTGGTGTCGCCCAAGGTCCACGGCTTCGCTGACAACGCGGTCAACTTCCATCTGTCCCGCTTCATGACGCTCGACCAGTAGCGCTGACGACGGCGGCCGGGGCTTCCCTCCGGCCGCCGCTGTCTGCCCGAGCCCATGATTCGCTTCATTCTTCGCCGCCTGGTCAGCGCGATTCCGACGATCTTCATCGTCGTCAGCATCTCTTTCTTTCTGATCCGCTTCGCGCCCGGCGGCCCGTTCAATCTCGAACATCCCCTGCCGCCGCAGATCATGGAAAACATGCTGCGCGCCTATCACCTGGATCAGCCCCTCGGGGTCCAGTACGTCAGCTATCTGTGGAACGTCCTCCACCTCGACTTCGGGCCGAGCTACATCTACCGCGACTTCACCGTCGCCCAGCTGATCGGCCAGAGCCTGCCCTATTCGGTCGAGATCGGCACGTTCGCGATGCTGCTGGCGGTCTTCGGCGGCGTTGCCGCCGGCGTCGTCGCGGCGCTCCGCCAGAACCGCATTGTCGACTACGCCATCATGTCGGTGGCGACCGTCGGGCTGACGGTCCCGAACTTCGTCGTCGGTCCCGTCCTGTCGCTGATCTTCGCGGTGATGCTGTCGTGGGCGTCGGCCGGCGGCTGGGGCGGCGGCAGCTTTCGCGACCTCGCGCTGCCGGTGATCGCATTGGGGCTGCCGCAGCTTGCGATCTTCGCTCGCCTCACCCGTGGCTCGATGATCGAGACGCTGCGCGCCGATCACATCCGCACCGCCCGCGCCTACGGCCTGCCGCCGCGCGTCGTGGTGGTCGTCCATGCGCTGCGCGGCGCACTGCTGCCGGTCGTCACTTACCTCGCCCCGGCGGCGGCCGCCGTGCTGACCGGATCGGTGGTGATCGAGACGGTTTTCTCGATCCCCGGCGTCGGGCGCTATTTCGTCCTCGGCGCCCTCAACCGCGACTACACGCTGGTCATGGGCACGGTGGTGCTGATCGCCGTCTTCATCATCGTCTTCAACCTTATCGTCGACCTGCTCTACGCCGTCCTCGATCCACGGGTCCGCTATGACTGAGGCGGACGCCACCCTCGACCGCACCCCGGCCGCGCCGGTCGCCGGCCGCAGCCTCACCCGCCTCGCCTTCGAACGGCTGATCCGCAACCGCGCCTCGGTGGCGAGCGCCATCGTGCTGGCTCTGATCGCCCTGATCTGCGTCTTCGGGCCCTATTTCGAGCCGCACGCCTACGACGAGGTCTTCCCCGCCTACGTGCGCGCGCCGCCGAGCCTCGAACCGTATCCGCTCGCCGAATCCCTGAAGGGCGCCATGCAAGACGCCGCCGACCACGCCCGCGTGACGCTCGGCGACTTCGCGGTCAGCGGCAACACCTTCACCGCCACCTTCACGTCCGACACGACCATCGATCCGCGCGTCACCCGCTATGTCGACCGCGCCGACGAGTTCGACGGAACCCACGTCGTCGATACCCGCGACGACGGCAAGACGCTCCTCGTCGAAGGTGGCGTGCGGCGCGAATACTTCGTCATGGGCACCGACAGCAACGGCCGCGACCTCTTCACCCGCATCATGATCGGCGGGCGCATCTCGCTCGCCGTCGGCATCCTCGCCACCTTCGTCAGCCTCGTCATCGGCGTCAGCTACGGCGCCGTGTCCGGCTTCGTCGGCGGACGCACCGACAACGTCATGATGCGCTTCGTCGAGATCGTCTATTCGCTGCCGTTCGTCTTCCTGGTGATCGTTCTGGTGGTCTTCTTCGGGCGCAATTTCATCCTGATCTTCGTCGCCATCGGCGCCATCGAGTGGCTCGACATGGCGCGCATCGTGCGTGGCCAGACGCTGTCGCTGAAACGCCGCGAATTCGTTGCGGCGGCGGAAGCCATGGGCCTCACCAACTGGGCGCTCATTCGCCGCCACATCATCCCCAACACCATCGGGCCGGTGATCATCTTCGTGACTATCCTGGTGCCGCGCGTCATCCTCCTGGAAAGCTTCCTGTCGTTCCTCGGCCTTGGCGTTCAGGCGCCGCTGACCAGCCTTGGAGCCCTCATCGCCGAGGGCGCCGCCAACATGCAGGCGGCGCCCTACCTGCTGATCTTCCCGTCGATCTTCTTCGTCACCACGCTGTTTGCCCTCAATTTCCTCGGCGACGGCCTGCGCGACGCCTTCGACCCCAGAGACCGGTGAGAGACCGGTGATGGCCGAAGACACCGCCCCGATCCTTGAGATCAGCCAGCTCGACGTGCGCTTCGACACGCCCGACGGCGAGGTCCACGCGGTCAAGCGGATCGATATGGAGGTCCGCCCCGGCGAGACCGTCGCGATCGTGGGAGAATCCGGGTCGGGAAAGAGCCAGGCGATGCTGGGCGCGGTCGGGCTCACCGCCGTCAACGGCCACGTTTCAGGCTCCGCCCGCTACCGCGGCACCGAGATGGTCGGCCTCGACAACGCGGGGCTCAACAAGATCCGCGGCGCCCATATCACCATGATCTTCCAGGAGCCGATGACCTCGCTCGATCCGCTCTACCCGATCGAGCACCAGATCGCCGAGCCGCTCATCTATCACAAGCACATGGACCGCAAGGCGATCCGCCCGCGCGTCCTCGAGCTGCTCCGCCTGGTCGGCATCCCCGACCCGGAGCGGCGCCTCAACTCCTACCCGCACGAGCTTTCCGGCGGCCAGCGCCAGCGCGTCATGATCGCCATGGCGCTCGCCAACGATCCCGACATTCTGATTGCCGACGAGCCGACCACCGCCCTCGACGTCACCATCCAGGCGCAGATCCTCGACCTGCTCGCCGAGTTGCGCGAGCGCCTCGGCACGGCCATCGTCTTCATCACCCACGACCTCAACATCGTGCGCCGCTTTGCCGACCGCATGTACGTCATGCGCGCCGGCGAGATCGTCGAGAGCGGCAAGACGGCCGAAGTGGTTGCCCGGCCGCAGCACCCCTATACGCAGATGCTGCTCGCCGCCGAACCGAGCGGCAGCAAGCCACCGGTTCCCGACGACGCGCCGGTGCTCCTCGATGCGGTCCGGCTGGGCATCACGTTTTCGCTGGGCGGCGGGTTTCTCGCCGGCCCGCCGCACCTGATCCACGCCGTCGACGGGGTGTCGCTCCGCCTTCGCGAGGCCCAGACCATCGGCGTGGTGGGGGAATCGGGGTCGGGAAAATCGACGCTCGGGCGGCTGCTCCTGCGGCTTCTCGACGGCACCGGCCACATCTCCTTCGAGGGACGCGACATCGGCGCCATGGACCGCAACGCACTGAGGCCGCTGCGTCGCGAACTGCAGATCGTCTTTCAGGACCCTTACGGCTCGCTGTCGCCGCGGCTCACCGTCGGCGAGATCGTCACCGAAGGGCTGCTCGTCCACGAGCCCGCCATCACCGCCGCCGAGCGCGCCAGCCGCGCCGAGGAAGCCCTGGCCGAGGTTGGCCTCGACCCCGCCACGCGCAACCGCTACCCGCACGAATTTTCCGGCGGTCAGCGCCAGCGCATCGCCATCGCCCGCGCCGTCATCCTGAAGCCCAAGGTCGTCGTCCTCGACGAGCCGACGTCGGCGCTCGATCGCTCCGTCCAGAAGCAGATCATCGAGCTGCTCCACCGCCTCCAGGATACCCTCGACCTCTCGTACCTGTTCATCAGCCACGATCTGGCGGTGGTGCGCGCCATGTCCGACTACATTCTGGTGATGAAGGACGGACGGGTGGTCGAGGAAGGTGCCACCGAACAGATCTTCGCCGCGCCGCGCGAGCCCTACACGCAGACGCTGATGGCGGCCGCCTTCGCGACGACGCGCTTCGGGACCGGCCGCGAGGCACCCCTGCCGGCGCAGCCGGCATAGCCGGGGCCGCTACGCGCTCGCCTCGGCGCGCGGCTTGGACGGGTTGGGGAAGTACACCGACGCCTTGAGGCCCGGCGCGCAATCCTCGATCTGGAACGTGCCGCCGTAGGCCCCGACGAGATCCGACACGATCGCCAGGCCAAGGCCAGTGCCTTCGCCGCGCGCGTCGATCCGCCCGCCGCGTTTCAGCGCCGCCGGAATCTGCCCGGCCGGAATGCCGGGACCGTCGTCCACCACCTCGATGGTGCTGCCCTCGGGCGACGCATGTCCACGCACAGTGACGGTCTCACGCGCGAACCGGGCGGCGTTCTCGACGAGATTGCCGAGGATCTCGGCGAGGTCGGTTTCATCGACCGCCGCGGTCAGATCGGGCGCCGCAGCGACGGTGAACTCGATACGCTCGCCCCGTGGCGTGCGCTTCACGACCGCCACGACCCGCGTCGCAACCTCGCCGACATTGCTCTTCGATGGCGGCGCGCTCTCCGCCGCCGCGACCCGGGCCCGCGCCAGCTCGCGGTCGACGTGCCGGCGGATCGTCCCGGCGACCCGGTCGATCTCGTCGGCGACTTCGCCTTCGCCCCGATCGCGCAGCCGGCGAACGTCGCCGGACAGCACCTGGAGCGGCGTCTTCAGCCCATGCGCCAGATCGGCGGCGCGGCTGCGCGCCCTGACCAGCGCCTTTTCCTGCGCGTCGAGAAGGCGGTTGATCTCGTCAGCGAGTGGCTGCACCTCGCGCGGCGCTCCGTCGACCAGACGCGTCGTGCGTCCGCCGAGGATGTCGCTGACCGCGCGGCGCAACCGCTCGAGTGGCAACAGGCCCACGGTCACCTGCACGCCGGTCGCCACGATCAGCACCAGCGCCAGAAGCGCCAGCGCCGGGATCAGATCGAAGCCGAAGTCGCGCCGCGCCGCATCGACGTCGGCGTGATCCTCCGCAACGATGATCATCAGCTTCACGGTTCCCCCGGCGGAACTCACCTCGATCGTGCGCTTGACCGCCACCAGCAGTCGGCCATCCGGCCCTTTCATCTCGCCCTCTTCGAGCGAACCGGACGGCCGGTCGGCGGGCTTCGACAAGGTGCCGTCCCACAGCGAGCGCGAACGAAGCAGCGCGCCGGACGACAGGTCGTCGATCTGCCAATAGAGGCCGGACAGCGGCGTCAGGAAGCGCGGGTCGGAGAGGGCGTGCGGCAGCGACACCGTGCCGTCCGCCGCGACCACGACGCCCGCCGCCAACTGATTGAGTTCGTTGTTGAGTTCGTCCTCGATGCGCCGCTCGACGTGGCGCTCGAAAAGCAGCGTCAGGCCGAACCCGGCGATGGCCAGCGCGACGCCGACCGATACGACGGAGGCCGCCAGCAGCCTTAAGCGGATGGAACCGCCGCTCATCCGGCGGCCGCGGGCACCAGGTAGCCGAATCCGCGTCGTGTCTCGATGGCGTCGGCGCCGAGCTTCTTGCGGAGCCGCGCCACGGTGACCTCGACCGCGTTGGTGTCGCGGTCGTTGCCGATGTCGTAGAGATGATCGGAGAGCTCGGTCGCCGGCACCACCCGCCCGGCGTGGTGCATGAGATAGGCGATCAGCCGGTATTCCATCGGCGAGAGCGTCACGGGCTGGTCGTGGGCGGTGAGCTGCATCTGACGGGTATCGAGCCGCAGCGGACCGGAGACCAGCACGGGCGCGGCATGGCCAGCCGAACGGCGGATGACGGCGCGCAGGCGCGCCAGCAGTTCGTCCATCTCGAAAGGCTTCGGCAGATAGTCGTCGGCGCCGGCGTTGATCCCTTCGACCCGCTCCGTCCAGGCGCCGCGCGCGGTCAGCACCAGCACCGGAAAGCCGTGCCCCTCGCTGCGCCAGCGCTTCAGCACGGTAAGCCCGTCGAGCTTCGGCAGGCCGAGATCAAGGATCACCGCGTCATAGGATTCGGTGCCGCCGCGGAACCAGGCCTCCTCGCCGTCGCCGACCGCCTCGACCGCGTAGCCGGCGTGCCGCAAAGTCACCGAGACGTCCTCGGCGATGCTGCGTTCGTCCTCGACCAGAAGAACCCTCACCCGCCGCCTCCCTCGGTGATCGCCATGCTGCGCGCGTCGACCAGCACCTGCACGCGCTTGCCGGCATCCGTGATCACGGTCAGCCGGTAGGTCCACGTGTCCCCGGAGTGATCGAGGGTGACGTCCACCACCTGTCCGCCGACTTTCTCGTGGAGCGCGCGAATGATGTCGGCAAGAGACTGAATCTCGCCGTGCTCATAGGCTTCCAGCGCCTGATCGTGGTCGTTGTCGCTGTCCGACCCGGCCAGGACGGCGGAAACGCCGAAGGCCGCGAAGAACGCGGCCGAGATCGCGAGGACACGCGCGTGCCTAATCATTGATCAGTGTGTGGCACAAACAACCTGACAATTCGCTGACTAACGGAAAGTGGCGGGATTGCGGCATTAGGTGAGCGTAAGCCGCGGCGCATTTTCCAGACAGCGAGCCGTAAGGTGACCCCCCCTATCTTCGTGTTTCCTCAGGAGCACGGGGAAACCGATGCGAAAGTACATTCTTTCATTGCTCGTCATCGCCGCCTCTGGCGGCTACGTGTGGTACGCGCGGGTGAACAGCGACACGCTGGACGCCCTGCCCCCGATTGCGCTTGCCGCACCAGGTCAGGCCGACACGGGTCCGGTTCTCTCCCTGCCGACCCATCTGTCGGTCCTGAACGGGCCGGGCGCGGCGCCTCCCGCCGCTGCGACGGAGGCGCCGCCCGCCTTGCCGCGTCCGGTCTTGCCGCCGGCCGAGACCGTCGTCGCCGAGCCGCCCAAGACGCCGGCGATCATCGCCCAGGATCCGCCCGCGGCACCGCTCGCCCTCCCCGACCCGCCGACCGCGCCGCCCGCGCCCGCCAGTGGCGACAACGCGGTCATGGTTCCGCTTCCCCACCTCCGCCCGACCCGCATCGCCAGCGCCAACGCCGGCGCGACGGCCATCGCGCCCCCCGACTCCACGACCACGGCGTCTGTCACGCCGCCTCCTGTCACGCCGCCACCGCTTCCGACTGGACAATACCGGGACGGGGCCTACGCCGGCCCGACGATCGACGCCTTCTACGGCCTGGTTCAGGTGCGCGCGATCGTCCAGGGCGGCAAGGTCGTCTCCATCGACGTCCTCAAGTACCCGACCGACCGCCGCACCTCTCAGCGCATCAACCGGTACGCCTTGCCGCTTCTGAAGCGCGAAGTGCTCACCGCCCAGAGCGCCCGCGTCGACATCGTTTCCGGCGCCACGCTGACCAGCATGGCCTACCGCCGCTCGCTGGGCGACGCGCTGGCTGCCGCCAGGACCTGAGGGGCAACCGACAGAACTCCCTTCCCGCAACCGCCAGAGAAAACATCATGCAACGCAAACTCACCGCCGTCTTTCTCGCCACCCGCATCGCCACTCTCGGCTTGCCGCTGATCGCCGTGGCGAGCCCGAGCTTCGCCGGCTCCGCCGCCGTCCAGTACAAGGACGGCACCTACGCCGGGCCGCGCGTCGATGCCTACTGGGGCATCATGCGCGTCCAGGCCGTGATCCAGAACGGCAAGCTGATCAACGTGCAGGTGCTCGAGTATCCCGCCGACCGCCGCACCTCGCAGTACATCAACCGGCAGGCGATCCCGATGCTTCAGAACGAGGTGATCAGCGCCCAGACCGCCAACGTCAACATCATCTCCGGCGCAACGCTGACCAGCGAGGCCTATCTGATCTCGCTCGACCGCGCCCTTGCGCAGGCCGGCTCATAAGGCAAGCGGTGCGCGAGACCCGCATCATGATGGGCATGCCGATCACGGTCGACGTGGTTGCCGCGTCGGCGGCGGCGGCGATGATCGACGACGCCTTTGCCTATTTCGACGGCGTCGACCGGCGCTTCAGCACCTACAAGCCGGACAGCGAGATCAGCCGGATCAACGCCGGCGAGATCGCGCCGCCTCGCTACAGCGCCGAGATGCAGGAAATCCTTGCACTGGCCGAGGAAACCCGGCGCGACACCGACGGCTATTTCGACATCACCAAGCCGGACGGATCGCGCGACCCATCGGGAATCGTCAAGGGTTGGGCGATCCGCAACGCCGCCCGGCGGCTCACCAACGCCGGCGCATCGGATTTCTTCGTCGATGCCGGCGGCGACATCCAGTCGCAAGGCAGGAACGCCGACGGCGACACGTGGAGCGTCGGCATCCGCAATCCGTTCAATCCGCGCGAGATCGTCAAGGTCGTCTATCCGCGCGGCGCCGGCGTCGCCACGTCCGGCTCTTACGTGCGTGGCCAGCACATCTACGACCCGCACGCGCCACAGCGCTCGCTGACCGAGATCGTCGCGATCACCGTCATCGGGCCGGACGTGCTCGAGGCCGATCGCTTCGCCACCGCCGCCTTCGCCATGGGGCGCGACGGTATCGCATTCATCGAGGCGCGCGACGGCCTCGAAGGCTACATGATCGACCGCAAGGGCATGGCGACCATGACCTCCGGTCTCGGGAGTTACCTCACGCCATGCTGAAAGCCGTCGACGACCTGCTCGACCATGTCACCATGTACCGGCTGGTCCTCTACTATCTCATCGCCCTCCTCGCGGCGGCGTTCCTGCTCAGCCTGTTCGGCGTCGTGCCGCAGAATCCCGCCTCGATCGCCTTCACGTCGGTCCTGATCCTGGGGGTCAGCTGGGGCACCAACCGCCTGTTTGCGCGCGTCTTCGAGGCGCCCGCCAACGTCGAATCGATCTACATCACCGCGCTGATCCTCGCCCTCATCGTCGCCCCGGTCGGCGCCACCGACGTCCTCGGGATCGGCGCCGTGGTTTTCGTGGCGGTGTGGGCGATGGCCTCGAAGTTCATTGTCGCGGTCAACCGCAAGCACCTGTTCAACCCGGCAGCGTTCGCGATCGCCGTGGCGGCCCTCCTCCTCGACCGGCCGGCGACGTGGTGGGCGGCCGGCAATCTGCCGCTGCTGCCGTTCATCCTGGTCGGCGGCTTCCTGATGCTGCGCAAGCTCCAGCGCTTCGACCTGGCGGCGGCGTTCCTGGCGGTCAATCTCGCCGCGACCCTCGTCGTCACGACGCCCGACCACTACGCGATGGCGCTCCGCGAATCGCTTGGCTACTCGCCGGTGTTCTTCTTCCTGTTCGTCATGGTCACCGAACCGCTGACCGCCCCGCAGGCCCGCTGGTCACGCATCGCCTACGGTGCGCTGGTCGGCTTCCTGTCGGCGCCAAGCGTCCACCTCGGTTCGTTCTACCTGACGCCGGAAATCGCCCTCGTCATCGGCAACCTGTTCACCTGGGCGGTCGGCCCGCGCGCCCGCCTGACGCTGACGCTCCGGCGTATCGAGCAGTCGGCGCGCGACTCCTACGACTTCGTATTCCGCCCGGATCGCAAGCTTGCCTTCCAGCCCGGCCAGTATCTGGAATGGACGATCCCCGCCGATCACACCGACAGCCGCGGCAACCGGCGCTATTTCACCATCGCCTCGGCACCCACCGAACGCGACATCCGCCTCGGCGTGCGCTTCTACCCGCGGCCGAGCACCTTCAAGCGTGCCCTCGCCGACATGCAGAAGGGCGACACCATCGTCGCCGCCCAACTCGCCGGCAGCTTCACGCTTCCCGGCAACAAGCGCGAGAAGCTCGCCTTCATCGCAGGCGGCATCGGCATCACGCCTTTCCGCAGCATGGTCCAGTATCTGATCGACCGCGACGAGCCACGCTCGATCGTGCTCCTTTACGGCGCCGAGCGCCTCGCCGACCTCGCCTACACGCAGGTGTTCGAAGAAGCCCAACAGCAGCTCGGCACCCACGTCGTCTATTCGGTCGCTTCCAACGAGGAGCTGCCGGAAGGCATCCACCGCGGCTTCATCAGCACCGATCTCATCCGCGAGGAGATTCCGGACTGGCGCGAGCGCACCTTCTACCTCTCCGGTCCCCGCGCCATGGTGGTCGTCTTCCAGAAAGAGCTGCGCGAGATCGGCGTGCACCGCTCACGCATCAAGGTGGACTTCTTCCCGGGATTTGCCTGACGCTTTCGGGTTCGCACCGGCCGGCGGCGCCACCAGTCGCCGGAAGAGGTCGATGGACTGGGTCACCATGATCCCCTGCCGTTCGGCATCGCCGAGCTCTTCCCAGTGCTCCACGGTCCACCGGTCCATCGCTTCGCCCAGACCCATGACCGAATCGATCAGGAGAGACTCGGGCAAGTCCGTGCGCACGACGCCGAGTTCCTGCCCCCGCGCCAGACTGAGGCCCATCCAGCGCCGCATCATCTGGAACGTGCGTCCGGTCACGGCGCTGCCTTTGGGGTCGCCGCGCAGGCGATAGAAGATGCGCCCAAGCTTCACCCACCACCACGCGTTCTTGTTCATCACCATCATGACGCGGTGGAAGAGCTCCTCGAACGAACTCCAGTAGGTTTCCGCTGTCAGCTTCCCGAGGTCGAACCCGCCGATGTCCCGAAAGAGCAGCGCGATGGCGCGCTCCATCATCGTCGTGAACAGGTCCGCCTTGTCGTCGAAGTAGTAGTACAGCGTGCTCTTGCTCATCCCCGAGCGATCGAGAATGCGGTTCAGCGAGGCCGCGTCGTAGCCCCTTTCGCCAAACTCATCCGCCGCGCTTTCGAACAGGCGTTCCTGCTTGTCAGGATCGAGATTTTCAAATCGCTTGCGGCTCATGTGTTGACCTTAGCAGGATCCGGGCGTACAAACCAGAGCTATGGACTGAGTGGTCCACACCCGTGGTCCGGGTCATTTCGGAGCCATTTCAAGGTCTTCGGGCTGATCGCGACTACGTCGACCCACTCTGTCCCCCGAACAATCGATGCCTGGCGACGGCACGCTTCGAGGAGAAGGCTCATGCACCGTCATCTTTCGCTATTGCACACCGGGCTCGCGGCCCTCGCCCTCATCGCCCTGCCCGCTGTCGCATCCGCCGCCGACGCCACGGCCCTTGTCCGCGCCGCCTTCGACAACTGGCGGGCCAACAGCTCCGTGGCGACCATCTCCATGACGATCCACCGCCCCTCGTGGGAACGCCACCTGACCATGAAGGGCTGGACGCAGGGCGACAGCAAGGCGCTTGCCCGCTTCACCGCCCCCGCCAAGGACGCCGGCAACGCCACGCTGAAACTCGGCAGTCAGACCTGGATCTTCAATCCCAAGCTCAATCAGGTGGTGAAGCTCCCCGCCTCGCTGCTCGCCCAGTCGTGGATGGGATCCGACTTCTCCTACAACGACCTGTCCAAGGCCGAGGACCTCCTCACCCTCTACACCCACAAGATCATCGCCACCGCGAGCGTCGGCGGGCACACCGTCTACACCATCGAGGCGACCCCCAAGTCGGGCGCGCCGGTCGTGTGGGGCAAGCAGGAGGCCAAGATCCGCGACGACGGCATCTTCCTCGAGGAGACCTTCTTCGATCAGGACATGAAGCCGGTCCGCAAGATGAGTACCGACAAGGTTGGCACGATCGGCGGGCGCACCTATCCCGTCGTCATCACCATGCGTCCGTTGACCAAATCGGGGCAGTGGACGCGGCTGACGACGACCGACGCCCAGTTCAACACGTCGATCCCCGCCTACGTGTTCACCCAGTCGAACCTCCAGAACCCGCGCGACTGACCGACGATGCTGTTCGCGACCGCATGGCGAAATCTGTGGCGGCAGCCGATGCGCACGAGCCTCAGTCTGCTCACCATGGCGCTCGCCGCGACGCTTCTCGTCTTCATGCTGTCGTTTCAGCTCGGCGTCTACGACACCATGAAATCCAACGCGCTCAGGATCTTCGACGGGTTCGCGCAAATCCAGCCGCCCGGCTACGCCGACGACCCGGACATCCGCAAGGTCATCGACGCCCCCACCGACCTTGTCGCCAAGGCGCTGGCCGTTCCCGGCGTCACGGCCGCCACGCCGCGCGCCACCTCGTTCGTCATTCTCGCCAACGGCGACCTCAGCTACGGCGCGGCCATCGAGGGCATCGACCCGGCAACCGAACCGACCGTCTCGACGCTCGCCGCGACCGTCCACAACGGGCGCTATCTCAAGCCCGGCGACACCGATTCCATCGTGCTCGGCGACGCCCTCGCCCGTAACCTCAAGCTCAAGCTCGGCGACCATGTCACCATTCTCGGCTCCGCGCTCGACGGGACCGTCGCCGCCGACAGCCTGACGCTCGTCGGTATCTTCCACACCGGCATGAACGATCTCGATCGGCAGATAGCCGAAATGCCGCTCGCCCGCTTCCAGGAAACCTTCGCGCTGGGCGACAAGGCGAACGTCATCGCGCTCGCCGGCCCGAGTCTCGCCGCCGTCAACGGCGCCCTTCCCGCGCTCGGCTCGATCGCCGCGGCGGACAATCTCGCCGTCGTCGACTGGGGCCGCCTTCAGCCAGCGCTCAAGCAGGGGATCACCCTCGATTTCTCCACCGGCATGCTCTGGTACTCCAGCCTCGTCGTGGTGGTGGTCTTCATCATCCTCAACACGCTGCTGATGTCGGTTCTGGAGCGCACGCGCGAGTTCGGCATGCTGCTCGCGATCGGCATGCGCCCCGGTCAGATCGGGCGCATGCTGTGGATCGAGCTGATCCTGCTCGCCGTCATCGGCAACGCCATCGGAATTGCGATCGGCGGCGGCATCGCCCTGTGGTTCGCGCACGTTGGCATCGCCTTGAACGGCGTCGAGGGACTGATGGCGCAATGGGGCCTGCCCGGCCGGCTCTACCCGACGCTGAGCGTGGTGAGCGTGCTCTCCGGCCCGGCGGTCATCGTCGCCGCGGTCGCCCTCTCCGGCCTGATTCCGTTCCGGCGCATCGGCCGCCTCGAGCCGGTCGCTGCCATGGCGGCCGCGTGATGTGGGGGCCCGCATGATCGCCACGCTCCGCCTGCTCGCCCCGCTTGCCTGGCGCAACGTCTGGCGCAATCCGCGCCGCACGATCATCACGCTCGTGGTGGTCGCCGCCGGTTTGTTCTCGATCCTCGCCTTCGCCGCAATCCTCGTCGCCTGGGCGCAATCGAGCCGCGATGTCACCCTCGACCTGTTGACTGGCAGCGGCCAGATCCACGCCACCGGCTATCTCGACGACCCGACGGTTTCGCGGCGCATGGCGCCCCCCGACAAGGCGCTCGCCACCGCGCTGAACGCGTCTCGGATCAGCGGATGGGTCACGCGCGTGCGGGTCCCGGCCGTCGTGCAGAGCGAATACAAGACCCTGCCGCTCACCCTCATGGGGGTCGACCCGACGCGCGAGGCCGTCATCTCGACAATCCCGAAGATGATCGCCGACGGCCACTATCTCTCGACCGGGTCGGACCCCGGCATCGTGCTCGGCCGCTACCTCGCCGATCGGTTGAAGACCCGCGTCGGCAAGCGCGTCATCATCATGGCCCAGGCCGCCGACGGGTCGCTCGCCCAGCAGGCCTACGAGGTCGTCGGCCTGTTCGCCGGCAACCAGCCGGTCGAAAACGAATTCGCCTTCACCGGCATCGGCACCGCCCAGACGATGCTCGGCATCGGGACCGATATTTCGGAAATCAGCTTCCGCGTCCCCGTCGACGGCAATCTACCCGGCGTTCTCGACACGCTTCGCCGCGCCGCGCCGCAGGCAACCGTCAGTTCGTGGAGCGACCTCTCCCCGCTGACCGCCGCGGTCGACGCCTTCATGGAGGCGTTCGTCTACATCTGGCTGTGGATCATGTTCATCTTCATGGCGATCGGCATCGTCAACACCCAGCTGATGGCGGTCTTCGAGCGCACCCGCGAGTTCGGCCTGCTTCAGGCGCTGGGCATGCGCCCGCGCCTGATCCTGGCGCAGGTGCTGCTCGAATCCGCCATGCTGATCGGCGTCGGCGTCGTCATCGGCATGGCCGTTTCGGCGGCGGCAATCGCTGGGCTGCATGGGGGCGTCGATCTCGGCTTCCTCGCGCAAGGCGCGGAGTATTTCGGCGCCGGTCGCATCCTCTATCCGCAAATCTCGCCGGCGCAGTTCGTCGAGCTCTCCGCCATCGTTTGGTTGCTCGGCATCGCCGTCACCCTGTGGCCGGCGCGCAAGGCTGCCCGGTCGAGCCCGGTGGAGGCCATGAGCCATGGATCGTGAAAAGGAGGAAGCGATCGTGAACGCGCCACCGATTGTCTCGTGTCGCGCCCTTGAGAAACGCTACCGCGTCGGCGCCATCGACGTGCCGGCGCTGAACGGCGTCGATCTCGACATCGCCGCCGGCGACTTCGCCACGCTCGCCGGCCCGTCCGGCTCGGGCAAGACGACACTCCTCAATCTGGTCGGCGGCCTCGACAAGCCGACCAAGGGAACCGTCATCGTCGACGGCGACGATCTCGGCCGCTTCGACAAGGCGCGGCTCACCGAGCTTCGCCTGCACAAGATCGGCTTCGTGTTCCAAGCCTACAATCTCATTCCCGTGCTGTCGGCGGCGGAAAACATCGAGTTCGTCCTTCAGTTGCTGGGCGTCGAGGCGCGCGAGCGGCGCCAGCGTGCTTTCGCCGCGCTCGCCGATGTCGGCCTGGAGGGCATGGAAGACCGGCGCCCGGCGTATCTCTCCGGCGGCCAGCAGCAGCGCGTCGCGGTCGCCCGGGCCCTCGTGGCGCGTCCGGCGATCGTGCTCGCCGACGAGCCCACCGCCAACCTCGATTCAAAGACCGCCGAAGATCTCGTCGCCCTGATGTCTTCCCTGAACGCCCGCTCGGGGACCACTTTTTTGATTGGAACCCACGACCAGCGCGTGATCGAGCGCACCAGACGTCATATAGAGATGACCGACGGCCGGATTACCGCTGATGAACGCAGGAGCAAGGCCGATGTCGCGCCGTAGCCCGTTCACCGCCCTCGCCATTGGCCTGGCGCTTGCCTCGCTGGCGGCACCTCTCGCGAACGCCGCCGGCGTGCACGGACGCGTCGTCGTCATTGATCGCGGCGCGTTCGGCGGGTCCGACAGTCTCGAAGCCACGCTCGGCGACCGCTTCCGCAACGACTTCATGACCGACGCGCGCATCACCTGGGAGCCCCGCTGGGACAACTGGGACTTCACCTTCCACTACGACATCAGCATGGACGCCGGCGGTGGTGTGAAGCTCGCGAAGGATGAAGCCGCGTATTTTCCGAGCCCGCCGCCGGCGACCCTGTTCGACCTGACGGGTAAACTCTACGACCAGGACAACGTCCTCATCACCCACAAGATCGACCGGCTCGCCCTCGGCTACTCGACCGACAATCTCGTCCTGCGCGTCGGGCGCCAGGCGCTCACCTGGGGCGCCGGCATGGTGTTCCATCCCATGGATCTGGTCGATCCGTTCGCGCCCGCCACCGTCGACACCGAGTACAAGCCCGGCGTCGACATGGCCTACGCCCAGTACCTGTTCAAGGGCGGTTCCGACCTTCAGCTGATCGCCGTGCCGCGCGCCAGGACGCAAGGCGGCACCGTCACCTGGGACGCCAGCACGGTCGCGGCCCATTACCACGCCATGCTCGGCGACTTTGGAACGACGTTGATGGTGGCGGCCGACCACGGCGACTGGACGGCGGCGCTCGGTGTCAGCGGATCCCTGGGCGGCGCGGTGTGGAACGCCGAGATCGTGCCGACGCTGGAACCGAGCGGCACGGTACGCACCTCCGGGCTCGTCAACATCAGCACCGGCCTGACGCTCTTCAACCGCAACGCCAGCGTCTTTGCAGAGTATTACCGCAACGGTTTCGGCGTCCCCGGCAGCGGCACGGCGTATTCCGCGCTCCCCGCCGACCTCACCGACCGGCTGGCGCGTGGGCAGGTTTTCAACACCTCGCAGGATTACCTCGCCGCCGGCATGACGATCGAGTGGACGCCGCTGCTGTCCATGTCACGCACCCTCATCGTCAACCTTGATGACTTCAGTTTGTTCGCCGCCGGCGAACTGACCTGGTCGGCCAGCGACAACACCGACATCGTCGTCGGCACCGAAATCCCGATCGGCGCGAAGGGAACCGAATTCGGCGGCCTGCCGGTGAGCGGGTCGGGCGCACCGTATGTGGCGCCGCCGACCACGGCCTACATCAGGCTGAGCCAGCACTTCTGAGCGACGGCAGCGGCTAGAAGTTGCTCTTGTAGGTCGTCAGGATGTTGATGTACTGCGCCCGCATGAGCGCCTCGCGGTCGTGCAGATAGGCCGCGGCAAGGCGACCGCGGAACTGGTCGAGCGTGGTGAAATCGCGCCCGCGCATCCAGTCCTCAAGCTCGGCCCTCAGCGTGGCGATGTGGCGCGGGCCGTGCCTGAGCAGGGCCGACGCGGTCATCACCACGTCGCTGCCAGCGAGCAGGTACTTCACCACCTCGGCGCCGGTTTCCACGCCGCTGGTCGCCGCCAGCGACGCCTTCACACGGCGCGCCAAGAGCGCGATCCACAGCAGCGGCTGGCGGATTTCATAGGGGTTCGACAGCTTGAGGCTCGACGTCGGCGCCAGCGTCGCCAGATCGATGTCGGGCTCGTAGAACCGGTTGAACAGAACCAGCCCGCGCGCGCCCGCCTCGACGATCCGCATCGCCAGATGGCCGGGCGATGAAATCCACGGGCTGAGCTTCACCGCCACGGGAATGGCGACCGACTTCGCCACCGCGCTCACCGTATCGATCCAGCGCTGTTCGACCTCGGCGCCGCTTTCGTGGGCGTCGCCCGGAACGCGATAGAGGTTCAGTTCGATCGCCGCCGCCCCGGCCTGTTCCATGTCGTGGGCAAAATTCGTCCATCCAGAGGGCGTCGAGCCGTTGAGGCTGGCGATGATCGGGATCGAGCAGGCATCGGCCGCCCGGCGCAGCGTCTCCAGCCGCGCCTGCAGCCCGCCGATACGAAACGGCGTCATCTGCGGGAAATAGCCTTCCGCCGCCTCCGGCTGGGTCCAGCTGCCCTCCTCGATGAGCGAGACGTAGGCGGCGTCTTCCGCCTCCACCTCCTCCTCGAACACCGACGGCATGACGATGGCCGCGGCGCCGGCGTCCTCCAGCTTGCGGATGCCGTCGAACTCGCGTGTCAGCGGCGAGGACGACGCCATGATCGGATGGGCGAGCTTCAGTCCGAGATATTCGGTCTCGAGGTTCATGGCTCAGGCGCTTTCCCAGTTGGGCAGGAAGCGGCTGCCGTCGCGTGCCGCGAGATCCTCATAGCTGCGGTAGCGTTCGTCGACCGCCGCCTGGGCCTGGCGCATCATCTGGGCTGCCGCTTCGCGGTCGCCCTGGGTGAGCACGCTGTAGCGGAGCTCGTTGTAGGCGAAATCCTCCAGCTTCAGCCGTGGCCGGGTCGAATCGAGCCGGAACGGGTTGGCGCCGCTGGCGCGCAGCGACGGATCGTAGCGGAACAGCGGCCAGTAGCCCGCCGCCGTCGCCCGCGCCTGCTGCTTCATGCCGAAGCGCAGGTCGAAACCGTGGGCGATGCAGTGCGAATAGGCCAGCACCAGCGACGGCCCCGGATAGGCTTCCGCCTCGCGCAGCGCCACCAGCGTCTGCTCGGCATTGGCGCCCATGGCGATCTGCGCCACGTAGACGTAGCCGTAGGCGATCGCCTGCATGGCGAGGTCCTTGCGCGGTACGCGTTTGCCCGCCGCCGCGAACTTCGCCGAGGCGCCCAGCGGCGTCGCTTTCGACGCCTGCCCACCGGTGTTGGAATAGACCTCGGTGTCGAGCACCAGGATGTTGACGTTGCGATCCTGCGCCAGCACGTGGTCGAGACCGCCATAGCCGATGTCGTAGGCCCAACCGTCGCCACCCACGATCCACACGCTGCGGCGGATGAGGAAGTCGGCGACCGCCAGCAGATTGACCCCGTCGCGGTCGGTGCGGCCGGCAAGCCGCTGCCGCAGCGCCTCGACGCGCTCGCGTTGCGCCACGAACTCGCTCTCGCTCACCTGGCGCGCCTCGAGGATCGCCTTGGCGAGGTCGTCGCCAACCTCGGGGGCGAGCTTCTTGAGCAGCTGCCGCGCCATCGCCGTCTGCTGGTCGACGGCCAGCCGGTAACCGAGGCCGAACTCGGCGTTGTCCTCGAACAGCGAATTGTTCCACGTCGGCCCGCGGCCGTTGGCCCCGACCTGCCAGGGATGCGCCGGCAGGTTGCCGCCGTAGATCGACGAGCAGCCGGTGGCGTTGGCGACCTGGAGGCGGTCGCCGAACAGCTGGCTCAACAGCTTGACGTAAGGGGTTTCGCCGCAGCCCGCGCACGCGCCCGAGAAGGCAAACAGCGGTTCCAGATACTGGACGCCGCGCACGTTGGAGAAGTTGACCCGCGAGCGATCCGGCAGCGGCAGCGTTTCGAAGAACGCCAGGTCGCGCTTTTCCTTCTCGATCACGCCGAGCTTGTCGACCATGTCGATGGCCTTGTGGCCGGGCTCCGTCGGGCTGACCGCCGGGCAGTTCTCCACGCAGATGCCGCAGCCGGTGCAATCCTCGACGTGAATTTGCAGCGTGAAGCGGCTGCCGGGGAAGCCGCGGGCGTTGACCTCGGCGGAGGGGAAATCCTCCGGCGCGCCTTCCAGCGCCTCCTCGGGATAGTATTTGGCGCGGATGACGCTGTGCGGGCACACGACCGAGCACTGGCCGCACTGGATGCACAGGTCCGCGTCCCACAGCGGCACCTCGACGGCAATGTTGCGCTTCTCGTAGTTGGTCGTGCCGGGCGGGAAGCTGCCGTCGATCGGCAGGGCGCTCACCGGAATCTCGTCGCCGCGCCCCGCCATCATCATGGCGGTCACGTCCCTGACGAAGGCCGGCGCGTCGGCCGGCACCAGCGGCGGCACCTCGGCGCCGGTCAGCTCCTTCGGCACGGTGACCTCGTGCAGCTGGCTGAGCGCCGCGTCGACCGCCTGGAAGTTCTTTTCGACGACCTTGCCGCCCTTGCGGCCGTAGGCCTTCTCGATGGCGTGCTTGATCGCGGCGATCGCCTGATCGCGCGGCAGAACGCCGGAGATCGCGAAGAAGCAGGTTTGCAGGATGGTGTTGACGCGGGGCCCGAGGCCGAGATCCTGCGCCACCTTGGTGGCGTCGATGACGAAGACCTTGAGCTTCTTGTCGAGGATGCGCTTCTGGATGGGCCGCGGCAGCGCGTCCCAGAGCTTGTCCGGCGCCTGTGGCGCGTTGAGCAGGAACGTCCCACCCTCGCGCGCCGTGCCCAGAACGTCGAGGCGCTTCAGGAAGTCGAACTTGTGGCAAGCGACGAAGTCGGCGTGCCGGATGAGGTAAGGCGCCCGAATCGGGGTCTTGCCGAAGCGCAGGTGCGAGATCGTCTCGGCGCCGGACTTGTGGGAGTCGTAAACGAAATAGCCCTGCGCATATCGGCCTGGCTCTTCCGCCAGAATCTTCACGCTGTTCTTGTTGGCGCCGACCGTGCCGTCTGCGCCCAGTCCGTAGAAGACGGCGCGGGTCGTGCCTTCCGGCTCGATGTCGAAGTCACGGTCGTAGGTCAGGCTGGTTCCCGAAACGTCGTCCTCGATGCCGACCGTGAATCCGTTTTTCGGCGCCTTGTTCGAAATCTCCTCGAACACGGCCTTGACCATGCCCGGATGAAACTCCTTCGACGACAGGCCGTAGCGACCGCCGACGACCCGCGGCATGGTCTTGCGCGTACCCTCCGCCACGGCGGAAGCGAGCGTTGTCACCACATCCTGATAGAGCGGCTCGCCCATGCCGCCCGGCTCCTTGCAGCGGTCGAGCACCGCGATCGATTTCACCGTCTTGGGCAGTGCGGCGAGGAAGTGTTCGGCCGAGAACGGCCGATAGAGCAGCACCTGGATCGCGCCGACCTTCTCGCCCTGCCCGGCGAGCCACGTCGCCGTCTCGCGCACGGCTTCGGCGCCCGATCCCATCGAAATGACGACGCGCTCGGCCTCCGGATGTCCATCGTAGCGGAACAGCTTGTATGCGCGGCCGCAGAGGCCCGCGAGCTTGTCCATCGCCTCCTGCACAATTCCCGGCGTCGCCGCGTAGAACGGGTTCGCCGTCTCGCGCGCCTGGAAGAAGGTGTCGGGGTTGTGCGCGGTTCCGCGCACGACGGGATGGGCCGGCGACAGCGCCCGCTCGCGGTGGGCGCGCACCAGGTCCTCGTCGATCATCTCGCGCATGACGTCGTCGGAAAGCAGCGTCAGGCTGTTGACCTCGTGCGAGGTGCGGAAGCCGTCCATGAAATGCACGAACGGCACGCGCGACTTCAGCGTCGCGGCTTGCGCCACCAGCGCCAGGTCGTGCGCCTCCTGTACCGAGGCCGCACCCAGCATGGCAAAGCCGGTGGTACGCACCGCCATGACGTCCTGATGGTCGCCGAAGATCGACAGCGCCTGGGTAGCGAGCGAGCGCGCCGCGACATGCATGACCGCCGGCGTCAGTTCGCCCGCAATCTTGAACATGTTGGGCAGCATGAGCAGCAGCCCCTGCGAGGCCGTGAAGGTCGTCGACAGGGCGCCGCTCTGCAGCGCCCCGTGGAATGCGCCGGCGGCGCCGCCCTCGGATTGCATTTCCTGGACGACCGGCACGGTGCCGAGAATGTTGGTGATCCCTTTCGCCGCCCATTCGTCGGCGAGTTCCGCCATCGGCGAGGACGGGGTGATCGGGAAGATCGCGCAAACCTCGTTCAGCCGGTATGCGACGTAGGCAACAGCCGTGTTGCCATCCATCGTTTCGGTCTTGTCGGCCATGTCTTCCTCGATCTACGGGCGCAGCTTGAAGCGGTGGGGCACGACGGTTTCGCCGAGCGAGCCCATGTGCCCGGACTCCATCTCCAGTTCGGCGACCATCTCGATGGCGTGGCATGGGCACTGGTCGAAACACACCGCGCAGCCCGTGCACAGGTCGAGGTTCACCGCGTACTTGTGACCCTTGCCGAGCTTGATGATCGCCTGTTCAGGACAGGCGGCCAGGCAGTTGTCGCACTCGAAGCAGTTGCCGCACGCCATGCAGCGGTCCGCTTCGTAGCGCGCCTCGCGCGCGCTGATCCCCGGCACCACCTCGGCGAAGCCCTGGCGCGCGGCTAGCGGCAGTTCGCTCACCTGCGTCTGACCGGCGTCGAGGAAGACCGGCAGGTTGAGTTGCTCGAACGCGATGGTCGGATGCTTGTCCGCCGCCTGGTAGAGCCCGCCGTTCAACCACGCATCGATGGTGCGCGCCGCCTTTTTGCCGTGGCCGGTGGCCGCCG
Source organism: uncultured Alphaproteobacteria bacterium (assembly GCA_963843565.1). GTDB lineage: Bacteria > Pseudomonadota > Alphaproteobacteria > Rhizobiales > Kaistiaceae > DASZQY01. The sequence goes on along the minus strand of CAWJKY010000003.1, from coordinate 3,077,270 downwards.
TCATCGTCCGGATGCCGCCGATCGCATCGCCACCAGCGAAGATGCCGGGATGCCCGGTCATCAGCCGGTCGTCGACGACGATCGTCTCGCCACGGCCGATTTCGATATCGGGCAATTTGCGCAGAAACTCCAGGTCGGCGGTCTGGCCGAGGGCCAGCACCAGCGAATCGACCGCCAGTGTTTCGAGCTCGCCGGTCGGATGCAGCGTCCCGTCCTCACCCAGCTCGATGCGCTCGATGGTGACGCCTTCCTTGCCGAAGGCGGTCGGGTTGGTCAGCCACTTCGCCTGCACGCCTTCCAGAATCGCCTCGTCCGCCTCGTAGGGTTCGGCGCGCATGTGGGCCCGGTCGCGCCGGTAGACGATGATCGCCTCCTCGACACCAAGGCGGCGCGCCACGCGCGCCGCGTCCATGGCCGTGTTGCCGCCGCCGACCACCGCTACCGTGCGGCCAAGCTGCGGCGCCATGCCTTTTTCGACGTGCTCGAGCAGCGAGATCGCGTCGATCATCTGCCGCCCGTCCGCGGCGGGAATGTCGAGATGGTTGCCGTCGTGGGTGCCGACCGCGATGAAGCAGGCGTCGAAGCCGCCGTCCTTCATGGCGCGCTCGACGTCGTCGACGCGCGTGTTCATGACGAAGCGCACGCCCATCGCCTCGATGCGGCGGATTTCGGTCAGGAGCTCGGCGCGCGGCAGCCGGTAGGCGGGAATGCCGTAGTGCATCATGCCGCCAGGCTCGGCCATGGCATCGCGAATCTCGACCTCGTGGCCGAGCCGGCGCAAATGCCATGCGCATGACAGGCCGCCCGGCCCGGCGCCGACGATCAGAACCTTCTTACCGGTCGGCGCGCCGGCGGGCACCGTCCATCCCTTCTCGACCGCGAGATCGCCGAGGAAGCGCTCGACCGCGTGGATCGAGACCGACTCGTCGAGGTCCTTGCGATTGCACTTCGATTCGCACGGGTGATAGCAGGCCCGCCCGTGGATGCCGGGCAGCGGATTGTCGGCGACCAGCGTCCGCCACGCTGCCTCGAAATCGCCCTCGCGCGCGTAGGCGAGCCACGCCTGGATGTTCTCACCGGCCGGACAGGCCTGGTTGCAGGGCGGCAGGTGGTCGATCCATGCCGGGTGCTGCCAACGGCGCGGCCCGGCGCCCTTTTCGACCGTCGCCCGAAGCTCCGGTGTCAGATCTTCCAGGACAAGACTCATCTCAAGCGGCCTCGCAGGGCGCTGTCAGGACGACAGGCAGAGTGGGACTGGCGCACAATAGCGCCGTTCCTCCCGTCCGCTACATTGACACCGGTCAATTGACTTGCCAACGGCGCGACTTTGACGCCCCGGCAACGAAAATCCGGTTGTGCGGAGCGCCTTTCCTGAGAACTCTCGCGGCCGCACGGCGTGTGCGCTATTGCAGCACCTGGACCGTTTCAAGCAGGGTGACGGAGCGCTCTCCAAGCGTCAGCGCCTGCCCTGACGGGGTGAGCGGTCCTTCGGGCTCGATCGTGCCCGCGGCGCTGTCGATCAGCAGCCGCCAGTCGACCGCCGCTTCGGCCCGCCTGGGCAGCACAAACGTCGCCGGTTGGGCGCCGCGGTTGAGGATCACCAGCAGCGAGCACTGGCCGCGTCCGCTCAGCATCAGCGCCGTGCCGGCGTGGCCGTTGTTGCTCCACGCCTCGTCGGTCATCTCGGTGCCCTCCGGCCCGAACCAGATCACGTCGCGCACGCCCGTGTTGGCGATCATGGCGCCATGCAGGAACTTGGCGGCGCGCAGCAGCGACTTCTTCTGCCGGACGGCGATCACGCCGCGCACGTAGTTTTCCTGGGCCGTGTCGCGCCTGTCGGACCAGTCGATCCAGTTCGCCTCGCTGTCGCGGCAGTAGGCATTGTTGTTGCCGTTCTGGGTGCGACCGATCTCGTCTCCGGCGAGCAGCATGGGCACGCCGTGGCTGAGCAGCAGCGTCGTGACGCTGGCGCGCCGCAACCGCCCGCGCAGCTTCACAATCGCCGGGTCGAACGTCGGCCCCTCGACCCCGCAGTTCCAGCTGCGATTGTCGTCGCTGCCGTCGCGGTTTCCCTCGAGGTTCCCTTCGTTGTGCTTGGCGTCGTACGACCACAGGTCGGTGAGCGTGAAGCCGTCGTGGGCGGTGATGAAATTGACGCTCGCCCACGTCCGCCGGCCGCGTTTCTCGAAGCGCTCGGCCGAGCCCAGCAAGCCGGAACTCACGCCGGGGAGCGCCCCCTCCTCGCCGCGCCAGAAACTGCGCACGTTGTCGCGATAGGCGCCGTTCCACTCCGCCCAGCCGGGCGGGAAGTTGCCGAGCTGGTAGCCGTTCGGCCCGATGTCCCACGGCTCCGCGATCAGTTTCACGCCCTGCAGGACGGGATCCTGCGAGAGCGTATCGAAGAAGATCGAATTGGGATCGAAGTGGTCGTATTCGCGGCCGAGCGCCGTCGCCAGGTCGAAGCGGAAGCCGTCGACGTGACACTCCTGCACCCAGTAGCGCAGCGAGTCGGTGACCAGCTGCATGACCCGCGGGTGGCGCAGGTTCATCGTGTTGCCGGTGCCCGTGGTGTCGAAGTAGAAGCGCCGCTCCCGTCCCAGCAGGTAGTAGCTGGCGTTGTCGATACCGCGGAACGACAGCGTCGGGCCGCGATGATCGCCCTCGGCGGTGTGGTTGTAGACGACGTCGAGGATGACCTCGATGCCGGCGGCGTGCAGCCGCTTCACCATCAGCTTGAATTCATCGATGCCGTGACCGAACGAGATGTAGCGCGTCGCCGGCGCGTGGAAGCACAGCGTGTTGTAGCCCCAGTAGTTGGTGAGGCCCTTGGCGACCAGCGTGCGCTCGTTGATGAAGGCGTGCACCGGCAGGAGCTCGATGGCGGTGACGCCGAGATTGACGAGGTAGTCGATGACGTGCGGATCGGCGAGCCCGGCGAAGGTGCCGCGCACCGGCGGCGGCACGTCGGGATGGCGCGCACTGATCCCCTTCACGTGCGCTTCGTAGATGATGGTTTCCGGCCACGGACGCCGCGGCTTGATGTCCTCGCCCCAGGTGTAGGCGGGGTCGATCACCATGCATTTCGGCACCGCGAAGGCACTGTCGCGCCGGTCGAAGCTCAGGTCCTCGCGCGGCGAGCCCGGGCTGTAGCCGAAACAGGCGTCGTGCCAGCGCAGTTCGCCGTGCAGCGTCTTGGCGTACGGGTCGATCAGCAGCTTGTTGGGGTTGAACCGGTGGCCCTCCTCGGGCGCGTAGGGCCCATGCACCCGGTAGCCATAGAGCTGTCCCGGCCGCACGTCCGAGAGATAGCCGTGCCACACCTCGTGGGTGTGCTCCGGCAGGTCGATGCGGGCCGTCTCGCGCTGGCCGCTGCTGTCGAACAGGCAGAGCTCAACCCGAGTCGCGTTCGCCGAGAACAGCGCGAAGTTCACCCCCGACCCGTCCCAAGTGGCACCGAGTGGATGCGCCCGGCCTGCGAGCACGCGTTGCATCATGTCTGTCTCGTCGGTCCTGTGAGCGTCAGACGGGTTCGAGGACCACCGTCGCGAGGGGAGGAAGCGTCAGCTTCAGGGAGTGCGGCCGGCCGTGCATGGGCGAAGGCGACGTCGCGACCGATCCACCGTTGCCGATATTCGACCCGCCGTAGACGTCCGCGTCCGTGTTCAGCCGTTCGCGCCACGCACCCGGCCGCGACACCCCGACCGCATAGTCGTGTCGCACGACCGGGGTCAAGTTGGCGACAATCACGACGGCCCGGCCGTCGCGGTCGCGCCGCTCGAACGAATAGACGCTCTGGTCGGTATCGCCCCCCTCGATCCACGCAAACCCGGCCGGGTCGCAATCGCACGCATGGAGCGCCGGCTCGGCGCGATAGAGCGCGTTGAGGTCGGCGACCAGCCGTTGCAAGCCCTTGTGCGCCGGGTCCTCGAGCAGGTGCCAGTCGAGCGAGCGGTCGTGACTCCATTCGCGGTCCTGTCCGAATTCGCCCCCCATGAACAGAAGCTTCTTGCCCGGGTGGGTCCACATGAACCCGAAATAGGCCCTGAGGTTCGCGAACTTCTGCCAGCGGTCACCCGGCATCTTCTCCAGCAACGAACCCTTGCCGTGCACGACTTCGTCGTGGCTGAGCGGCAGGATGTAGTTCTCGCTCCATGCATAATGAATGCCGAAGGTCATCAAATGGTGATGCCAGCGGCGGTGCACGGGTTCCTTGGCCATGTAGTCCAGGGTGTCGTGCATCCACCCCATGTTCCACTTGTAGCTGAAGCCCAGCCCGCCATCGGCCACCGGGCGGGAAACCCCCGGCCAGGCGGTCGATTCCTCGGCGATCGTGACGCACCCAGGGCAGCGTTCGCCGACCAGCCGGTTGACCTGGCGCAGGAACGCGATCGCCTCGAGGTTCTCGCGGCCGCCGTAGATGTTGGGCGCCCATTCGCCGGGTCCGCGCGAATAGTCGCGGTAGAGCATCGAGGCGACCGCATCGACCCGCAGGCCGTCGACGCCGACGTGCTCCAGCCAGAACAACGCATTGGCGGCGAGGAAGTTGGCAACCTCGCGCCGCCCGAAATTGTAGATCAGCGTGTTCCAGTCCTTGTGGAACCCGAGGCGCGGGTCCTGATGCTCGTAGAGGTGGGTTCCGTCGAAACGCACCAGCCCATAGGCATCCGACGGGAAGTGCGCCGGCACCCAGTCGAGGATGACGCCGAGACCGGCGGCATGACAGGCGCGCACCAGCCGCGCGAACGCCTCCGGATCGCCGAACCGCGACGTCGGCGCGTAGAGACCGATCGGCTGGTAGCCCCACGAGCCGGAAAACGGATGCTCGGAGATGGGCATGAACTCGAGGTGGGTGAAGCCCATCTCGACGGCGTAGGGAACCAGCGTCTCCACCAGATCGTCGTAGGAGAGCAGGCTCTCGTTGTCGCCGCGCCGCCACGAACCGAGATGCACCTCGTAGATGGAAACCGGCGCGTCGCACGACTGCCGCCCGGCCTGCGTCTTCGCCCACGCCGCATCGACCGCCGTCGCACCGAGACCTGCGACGACCGAGGCAGTCGCCGGCGGCACCTCCTGGCGCAGCGCCAGCGGATCGGCCTTCAGCGGCTGGAAATCGCCGTGCGGACCGACGATCTCGAACTTGTAGGCGGCGCCGGCACCGACACCGGGCAGGAAGATTTCCCAGACGCCGGCGCCGTGGCGAAGCCGCATGGGGTGGCGCCGGCCATCCCAGAAGTTGAAGTCGCCGACGACACTGACGCGGCGCGCATTCGGCGCCCACACCGCGAACGCGGTGCCGTCGACGCCCTCATGGCGCATCGGATGGGCACCGAGGCGCTGGTAGAGTTCCTGATGGGCCCCCTCGGCGATGAGGTAGATGTCGAGGTCGCCGAGCACCGGCCCGAATGCGTAGGGGTCGCGCGTGCTCCAGTCGCGCCCGTCGCCACTGAAGGTGAGGCGATAGTCGAACGGCTTCTTGCGGTTCTTGAGGATCGCCGCGAACACGCCGGCCGGGTGAACCCGCGCGAGTTCGCCGATCTGCTTGCCTTCGACGTCGGTGATCCAGGCTTCGGAGGCGCCCGGATCGAACGTCGCGATCCTCAGTCCCGCCGGGGTTTCGCGCAGCCCCAGCCAGGCGAACGGATCGCCGAGCCGACCGTCGACAATCGCGTCGCAGATGTCGGCCGGTAGCGGCATCGGCGTCGCTTTGCTTCCCGCCCGGGCGGCCATCAGGCTTTCTCCCTGTCGAGAAGCGCCAGCACACCGCGCACCGGCATCGAAACCCAGTCCGGGCGATTGGCGGCCTCGTAGCCGATTTCGTAAAGCGCCTTTTGCAACACGAACAGCTTGAGGAGGTCGTTGTCCTCCGACAGGTCGGCACCGGTCGCCGCCCCATAGGCCGCCAGGAACCGCGCGGTCGACCGGTCGCGCCACGTCCAGGCGATATTCTCGACCTCGGCCGGCAGGTTGGCGAGGGCGCGGCTCCGATCGATCGCCGCAAACGCGGCGTAGTCGAAGCTGCGCAGCATGCCGGCGACATCGCGCAGCGGCGACGACTTGGCGCGGCGTTCCTTGAGGTCGCGGCGCGGTTCACCCTCGAAATCGATCACGTAGACGTCCGCCTTGGCGATCAGAACCTGGCCGAGATGATAGTCGCCGTGGATGCGCGACTTCAGGCCGCGCGGCTCGATGTCGCCGAGCCGCGCAACGAGCTGGTCGACCTCCTTGCGGCGCTTGATGAGTTCCTTGACGGCATCGTCCTTCTCGCCGGCGGAGAGCCGCCGCAGGGCATCCCGGGCGAGCGCCCGCGCATCCGCCTTCCATGCCGCGATGTCGCGCTTGCGGACCGGTTCGGTCCCGAAGGCGGGGTCGTCGGTGGCCGTCGCGAGCGCGATATGCATTTCGCCGGTGCGCTTGCCGAGCACGTCCGCAAGGTCGAGGGGGAACGGAAACGCCACGTCGGTATCCGCTTCGCCGGGCCCGGAGGCGGCGCGGGTCGCGTGGTCCTGAAGTTCGCGGCTGAGCGCATCCACCACCACCGACCAGCCGCTGCCCTGGTTCTGCACGTAGGCGAAGCACGCCGCGACCGTGGCGGGCTCGGCACCGGCGGCCGCCAGCGTCGCCTCGCCGAACAGCGCCGGCGTGTTGCGGAAATCGGTCTGCTCGGTCAGGAACCGGGCGATCTCGATATCCGGCTGGCGACCGGCGCGCAGGCGCCGGTAGACCTTCAGCAATCCGGCGCTGCCGAACGCCAGGGAGACGTTGGACTGCTCCACTCCGAGCGCCCGCGCCTCCTCGGCGGCCACCACGTCGTCGAGACCGGCGTTGCCTTCGGCGTGGAACGCGAAGTCGCCGTCGCGGGCGTCGGTCCCGGCGCGCATCGCCGCCACCATCGCCGCCGCGAAGCCCGGCTCGGCGGAGGCGTCGATGAGCGCGCCCAGTCGGTTGGTGCGGCGCAGCCTCACCAGCGTTGCCGACAGCGTCGGCGCGCCGAACTGCACGTGCTCTTCGCCCCACAGCGGCGAGAGCGGCAGCAGATAGGACTGCGCCCCGGTCTCCGCCGTCTCGACGTCCGCGATCGCCAGCCGATAGTCCTTGCCCACCGCCGGGCCGGCGCGCACCGACGCCCCCTTCATCTTCTCGCCCTTGGCGCCGAACCAGCGCTGGCGGGGCAGGAAATCCGGCAACACCTCGCGACCCAGGCGCCCGAGCGCATCACCGGTCAGCACGTCATCGACTTTGAGGCCCGCGCAGGTCAGCGTCGCGAAGTCGGGCAGGATCTCGGCCGTCGGCGTGTGCCATTCGGGCAGCGCCGCTTCGCCCGCCAACTGGAACCAGAACGAACCGTACGGCGGCAGGGTCAGCAGATAGGGCAGATCGCCGATCGGCGGAAAGGCGGTGCCGCCTTCGAGTTCCACCGGCACCCGGCCACGATACGCGGAAAGGTCGAGTTCCACCGCCTGCGCGCTGCGGCTGACGTTGAACACGCACAGCAACACCTCGTCGCCCCAGGTGCGCGTGTAGGCGAGGATCTTGCGATTGCGCGGATAGATGAAGTCGAGCTGGCCGCGGCCGAACGCCTTCTGCCGGTTGCGGATGGCGATCATCCGCCGCATCCAGTTAAGCAGCGAGCCGGCGCTCTTGCTCTCCGCCTCGACGTTGACGGTCTCGTAGCCGTAGACCGGATCCTGGATGGCGGGCAGATAGAGCTGCTGCGGATTGGCGCGCGAGAAGCCGCCGTTGCGGTCGCCGGACCACTGCATCGGCGTGCGCACGCCATCGCGATCGCCGAGGAAGTAGTTGTCGCCCATGCCGATTTCGTCGCCGTAGTAGACCACCGGCGTTCCGGGCATGGAAAACAGCAACCGGTTGAGCAGCTCGATCTTGCGCCGGTCGTTGTCGAGCAGCGGCGCCAGCCGCCGGCGGATGCCGAGGTTGATGCGCGAGCGCCGGTCCGACGCGTAGGTATTCCAGAGATAGTCGCGCTCCTGATCCGTCACCATTTCGAGCGTCAGCTCGTCGTGATTCCTCAGGAAGATCGCCCACTGGCAGCCATCCGGAATATCCGGCGTCTGGCGCAGGATGTCGGTGATCGGGTGGCGATCCTCCTGGGCGACGGCCATGTAGATGCGCGGCATGAGCGGGAAGTGGAAGCCCATGTGGCACTCGTCGCCGTCGCCGAAATAGGGCCGCGTGTCTTCCGGCCACTGGTTGGCCTCGGCGAGCAGCATGCGGTCCGGGTAGTGCTTGTCGAGCTCGGCGCGAATCCGCCTCAGGACCGCGTGGGTTTCCGGCAGGTTCTCGTTGTTGGTGCCGTCGCGCTCGACCAGATAGGGGATGGCGTCGAGGCGCAGCCCGTCGACGCCCATGTCGAGCCAGAAGTGCATCGCTTTCAGCACTTCCTTCATGACCCGCGGATTGTCGAAGTTGAGGTCGGGCTGGTGCGCGTAGAACCGGTGCCAGTAGAAGGCGCCGGCCACCGGGTCCCATGTCCAGTTGGATTTCTCCGTGTCGATGAAGATGATGCGCGTACCGGCGTATTTCTGGTCGGTGTCGGACCAGACGTAGAAGTCGCGCTCGACGCTGCCCGGCGGCGCCTTGCGGGCGCGCTGGAACCACGGGTGCTGGTCCGAGGTGTGGTTGATGACCAGTTCGGTGACGACGCGGATGCCCCGCCGGTGCGCCTCGTCGACCAGCTTGCGGAAATCCCGCATCGTTCCGTAGCTCGGGTTGACCGCCAGATAGTCGGCGATGTCGTAGCCGTCGTCGCGCAGCGGCGACGGGTAGAACGGCAACAGCCAGATCGTGTTGACGCCCAGTTCGGCGATGTAGTCGAGGCGCTCGATCAGGCCCTTGAAATCGCCGATGCCGTCGTTGTCGGCGTCCTGGAACGCCTTGACGTGCAACTGGTAGATGACCGCGTCCTTGTACCAGTCGGTCTTGCTGCGATCGATAGCCGACGCCGGTCGGCCGCGCCTGGCGGCTTTGGCGCTCATGACGGCGCCGCCGACGGGTCTTTGAGCGTCCACACCGCATAAGGCCGCTCGTCGGGCGTCAGCCACACGTTCTGAACCTTCCCCTGCCAGCGGAAGTCGGCGCCGGTGACGAGATCGTGCCCATCGATGGCCGCGTTGTCGGGCAGGCCGAATTCCCACAGCGGGATTTCGATGGAGGCGCCTTGCGGATGGAACGGATCGAGGTTGACGGCAAACAACACGAAGTCGCTGAGGTCGGGTGTGAACTTGGCGTAGTAGAGGATCTGGTCGTTCCAGGCGTTGTAGAATCTGAGGCCGGTTAGCTGCCTCAGCGCCGGGTGCTCGGCGCGCAGCCGGTTGATGAAGCGGATGTCGTCCTTGATGTTGCCCGGCTGATCGAAGTTGCGGACGCGTATCTGGTACTTCTCGCTGTCGAGATATTCTTCCTTGCCGGGGATAGCCGCCGCCTCGCAAATCTCGAAGCCGCTGTACATGCCCCACGACGGCGACAGCGAACCGGCGAGCATGGCGCGCACGCGGAATCCGGGGCGGCCGCTCGTCTGCAGATAGTACGGGTTGATGTCCGGCGTGTTGACGAAGAAGTTCGGCCGCATGACGTAGGGCATGTCGCCGCTGGTCAGTTCCGTCAGGTACGACGCCAACTCGCCCTTGGTGTTGCGCCACGTGAAGTACGTGTAGGACTGGCTGAAGCCAACCTTGGCGAGGCGCTTCATCATCTTGGGCTTGGTGAACGCCTCGGCGAGGAAGATCACCTCCGGATGGCGTGCCTGCACCTCGCCGATCATCCATTCCCAGAACGGCAAGGGCTTGGTGTGCGGGTTGTCGACCCGGAAGATGGTCACGCCGTGCGCCACCCAGAACAGGACGATATCGCGCAGCGCCACCCACGCCGACGGCAGCGCCGCGCCGGTGTAGTGGAGGCTGACGATGTCCTCGTACTTCTTCGGCGGATTCTCGGCGAACTTGATGGTGCCGTCGGGGCGCCAGTCGAACCAGTCGGCGTGCTGCTTGATCCAGGGATGATCCGGCGAGCACTGAATCGCGAAATCGAGCGCGATTTCGAGGCCCGCTTCCAACGCCGCCTCGGTGAGCCGCTTGAAGCTGTCGAAGTCGCCGAGCTCCGGGTGGATCGCGTCGTGGCCACCTTCCTCCGAGCCGATCGCGTAGGGCGAGCCGGGATCGCCCGGCTGGGCGACCAGGGCGTTGTTGCGTCCCTTGCGGTTGGTGTGGCCGATCGGATGGATCGGCGGGAAATAGAGCACGTCGAAACCGAGATCGCGCACATAGGGAATGCGCCGGATGACGTCGGCGAAGTCTCCGTGCCGTTCCATCGAAAAGGACATCGAGCGCGGCACCAGTTCGTACCAGGCCGAAAACAGCGCCTTCTCCCGGTCGATCCACACCGGCACCGGCGCGTCCAGCTCGCTGACGTCGGCGCGCGGACCGGCGCGGCGCATCAGCGTCGTCGTCTCGCCGGTCATCAGCATGGCGAACAGCTCGCCGTCGCCGCGCCCCTTGTCGAGGTCGGCAACCAGCGCCTTGAGGGCCGTCTTGTCGGCGGGCAGCATTCCCGCCCCGGCGTTCGCTGCCCGTTCGACCAGCGCCCGCCCCTCGCTGAGTTCGAGAGTGATCGCCTGTCCGGCGGCGTGTTTCTTGGCAGCTTCGTCCTGCCACGACGCGAACTCGTCGGTCCACGCCACCAGGGAGTACTCGTGCGCCCCGGCGTCCTCGAAGACGGCCGTGCCGCGCCAGCGGTCCTGTTCCAGCGTCTGCATGGGAATCTCGCGCCACGCCGTCGCACCGGCCGCCCGCACCCGCAGCGCCGCGTCGATCTTGTCGTGACCGTCGCGGAAGATGTCGGCCTCGACGACGAATGGCCGCCCGACCACGCCCTTGGCGCGGAAACGCCCGCCGTCGATACAGGGCGTCACCGCTTCGATGGCGATGCGCGCCGCCGCAAGCCGGTGCAGCCGCTCGAGCGGCGCCTTCGCGCTGCGCGTTCCGGTTGCCGCCGTCCGGCGCTGTTTATTCGCGGTATCCAAGTTGCTCGCGCTCGTGAGTTTGCCTCCGGGGGGCCGGTCGGCCAGCGGTGGGGCAGGATCGTTCATGCTAACGACCAAACGATTAAGCGTACAGGCGCGCCGTAAAACCGTGCGTGCGGGTCGATAATCGGCGACTTCGCGCGATTGCGGTGCCATGATGGTTTCCGCAAGAATAAAGGAGTGGCCGGTTTCCCAAACCTGGGTGGGGGGAACGATGACAACGCAAATCAGACCTGCGCCTCTGGCGCGCGACACAATGGCCTACGTGCTGGCTGGCGGGCGAGGCAGCCGCCTGATGGAGCTCACCGCCAAGCGTGCCAAGCCGGCCGTCTTTTTCGGTGGCAAGACCCGCATCATCGACTTCGCCCTGTCGAACGCCCTCAATTCCGGCATTCGCCGCATCGCGGTCGCCACCCAGTATCGCGCCCATAGCCTCATCCGCCATCTCCAGGCGGGCTGGGCGTTCCTGAGGCGCGAGCGCAACGAAAGCTTCGACATCTTGCCGGCCAGCCAGCGGGTGACCGACACCCAGTGGTACGCCGGCACCGCCGACGCGGTGTTCCAGAACATCGACATCATCAGCAGCTACGACCCCAAGTACATGATCGTGCTTGCCGGCGATCACATCTACCGCATGGACTACGAGATCATGCTCCAGCAGCATGTCGAGTCCGGCGCCGACGTCACGGTTGGCTGCCTGGAAGTGCCGCGCGCCGAGGCGAGCGGGTTCGGCGTCATGCACGTCGACGACAGCGACCGCATCGTCTCGTTCCTGGAGAAGCCAGCCGATCCACCGGGTATCCCCGGCAACCCGTCGATGGCGCTGGCGTCGATGGGCATCTACGTCTTCGAGACCAAGCTGCTTTTCGACGTCCTGCGCCGCGACGCCGCCGACCCCGCCTCGAGCCGCGACTTCGGCAAGGACATCATCCCCCATCTCGTCGGCCTCGGCCGGGCGATGGCCCATCGCTTCTCGGTGTCCTGCATCCGCGGCACTCCGGACAGCGAGGCCTACTGGCGCGACGTCGGCACCGTCGATGCCTATTTCGAGGCGAACATCGACCTGACCGACGTTGTGCCGGCCCTCGACCTCTACGACCAGACCTGGCCGATCTGGACGAATGCAACGCTCACCGCGCCCGCCAAGTTCGTGCTCAACGACGACGGCCGGCGCGGCATGGCGGTCGATTCGCTGGTTTCGGGGAGCTGCATCATCTCGGGCGCGTCGCTGAACCACACGCTGTTGTTCACCGGGGTGCACGTCCACTCCTATTCGACCTGCGAACAGGCGGTGATCCTGCCCTATGCCGAGATCGGCCGGAGCGTCCGGCTGAAGAACGTGGTGGTCGATCGCGGCGTGCGCATCCCCGAGGGCCTCGTCGTTGGCGAGGATCCCGAGCTCGACGCCAAGCGCTTCCGCCGCACGGAAAGAGGCATTTGCCTGATCACCCAGGATATGATCAACCGGCTCCCGCAATGAAGGTTCTGTCCGTTTCGGCCGAGGTCTTCCCTCTGGTCAAGACCGGCGGTCTGGCGGACGTCGTCGGCGCCCTGCCCGCCGCCCTTGCCGCCTTCGACGTCGAGATGCGGGTGATGGTGCCGGGCTACCCGGCAATCGGCGCCGCGCTCCAGGACGCCACGCCGGTCCACCATTTCGCCGATCTGTTCGGCGGGCCGGTAACCATCGTTTCCGGGCGGGCCGGCGAACTGGACCTGCTGGTTGTCGATGCGCCGCACCTCTATGCCCGGCCGGGCAACCTCTACAGCGGGCCGGACGGCGCCGATTGGCCGGACAACGGCGAGCGCTTCGCCGCCTTGAGCTTCGCCGCTGCCGAGGTCGGACGCGGCGCGGTGGCCGCGTTCGTCCCCGACCTCGTTCAGTGCCACGACTGGCACGCGGCGCTCACCGCCGCCTACCTGCATTTTGCGGGTTCATCGGCGCCGCCGACAATCGTCACGATCCACAACCTCGCCTTCCAGGGCATCTTCTCGGGAACGCTTTTCCCGCGCCTCAAGCTGCCCGATGCAGCCTGGTCGATCGACGGCGTCGAGTACTACAACAAGGTCGGCTTCCTGAAGGGCGGGCTCCAGTACGCCGACGCGATCACCACGGTGAGCCCCACCTACGCCCGCGAAATCTGCACCCCGGCCGGCGGCATGGGGTTGGAGGGCGCGCTCAGCGCCCGGCGCGGCGTGCTCACCGGCATCCTCAATGGCATCGACACCACCGTCTGGAATCCCGAAACCGACCCCAACCTTGCCGCGACCTATGGCACCCGCACCCTGCCAAGGCGCGTCGCCAATCGCCGCGCCATCGAAGCCCGCATGAATCTGGCCGAAGGCGACGGCCTGCTGTTCTGCCTCGTCAGCCGGCTCACCCGCCAGAAGGGCATCGACCTTCTGGTCGAGTGCATCGACGGCGCCGTCGAGGCGGGGGCGCGCTTTGCCATCCTCGGGACCGGCGAGCCGGCGCTTGAACGGCTGCTCGTCGCCGCCTCCAGCCACCACGCCGGCCGTGTCGCCGTGGAGATCGGCTACGACGAGAGCCTCGCCCACCTTCTGCAGGGCGGCGCCGACGCCATACTGGTGCCCTCGCGCTTCGAGCCCTGCGGCCTCACCCAGCTCTACGGCCTGCGCTACGGCTGCGTGCCGGTCGTGGCGCGAGTCGGCGGACTTGCCGATTCGATCGTCGACGCCAACGAGGCCGCGCTCGGTGCGGGTGTTGCGACCGGCATCCAGTTCGTGCCGGACGACGCCGATGCGCTGGCCGACGCGCTGGCGCGCACGACGGCCCTGTTCGCCGACCCGCAGACCTGGCGCGGCTTCCAGTTGCGCGGCATGAAGAGCAAGGTGTCGTGGCAAAGCAGCGCCGCGACCTACGCCGCACTTTATCGCGCATTGACCGCACGACGGACGCGCCCCCTCGCCGGCGAGAGACGGCTCGCGTAGCGACTACGCGCTGCCGCGCGATGAGGCCACAAGGGCGCCGATATCCACCACCTCGCCGTCCGCGGCCGTCAGACGCTTGGCGATGACGGCCCGCAGGACCTCGCGCTTGGCCTGCTTCAGCGACAGGTCGCCGGCTTGTCCGACCTCATGCAGCCATTCTCCGCGCAATTCGAAATTGGCGAGCTTGTCGGAAATACCGGGCAAGGCGGGCACTTCCTCGATTTTCCGCTCGGGCAGTGAGGCGGGCGCGGCGTGCCGATAGAGAACGTCCCAGTTGGCCCCGCCCGTGTCGAGGCCGATGAACCAGTCGAGGCCAAAGTCGAGTGGCTTGTCGGCAACCGCGTCGTAGCGGAAGAAACAGTAGCCCGCCCAAAGGAACCATCTCTGTCCGTCCAGAGACCAGCGCTTGTCGCCGCCGAACTCGTGCCCGTCGAGCAGGCGGAAAGGCGCGCTGGGCCCCAGCGGCAGCATGTCGACGTCGAGCATGCCGAACGCGGCAGGACGCGCCGGGCGCAGGATGCGCTGCCAGGCCCAGTTGAGCGCCAGCCCGTGCGAACGACTGGGCTTGGACCCCGTCCACGGATTGGGTGGCAGCTTCAGATAGCAGCGGCCGGACGCAGCCACGATCTCGCGTATCTCCGCGGTTGCCTCCGGCGAGTTGTCGAGGATGAGGTGCTCATCGGTATCGACGAAGCGGCGGACGAGATCGACATGCCAGGCGAGCATCTCCGGATCGCCGAAGGCGACCGTGACGAGGACCCGCTTGCCCGTCAGGCGGTCGCGCACCGCCTGCTCATCCCCGTCGGTCGCCTTCAGGACAAAGTATCGGCGATCGACCCGCCGATAGCGCCCGGTCTTGATCGACTGGGTGAGCGGCCGCAGATGCAGGAAGTCGTTGAGGTCGTAGTCGCGCAGACGTTTGGGCATCGGGGTCGGACGACGAGGCTTCGGCGGGGCGAGCAGCACGACGATGGCCACCGCGGGGGCGCATGTCCAGCGTGGCGTTTCGAGCATCTTGCCAATGCTTCCCGCGAGTGAGGTATGTTCCCTTCATGGCAAAGAGAGCACTTGCGGCGGGCCCGCTCAGCCCGCGTCCAGATCGGCCCG
This sequence comes from uncultured Alphaproteobacteria bacterium, assembly GCA_963843565.1. Classification (GTDB taxonomy): domain Bacteria; phylum Pseudomonadota; class Alphaproteobacteria; order Rhizobiales; family Kaistiaceae; genus DASZQY01. The sequence goes on along the minus strand of CAWJKY010000003.1, from coordinate 3,062,179 downwards.
CGCCGCCGCGCACGGTATGGCTGACCTTCGATGACGGGCCCCATCCGGTCCACACGCCGAGCGTCCTGAAAACGCTCGATGACGCCGGGATCAAGGCGACGTTTTTCCTCATCGGTCGCGAGGCAAGGCGCTATCCGTCGATCGTGCGTGACATCCACGCCGCCGGTCACCGCATCGGCAACCACACCCACACGCACCCCGATTTGCGCGACCTTTCGCCGTCCGAAGCCGCCGAGGAGATCCGGCGCACCGAGGCGGTGCTCGACGACGTTCTCGGCAACAACCGGATTTTCCGCCCGCCCTACGGCGGCCGCAACGCTTCGGTCGATCGAACGATCCGCCGCTGCGGCTATCGCAGCGTCCTGTGGAACGCCGAGGGCCGCGACTGGAACGCCGACTATCAACCCGACCTGTGGGTCGCGCGGGCCATGGGCGCGGTCGCGCTGCACAAGCGATCCGTCGTGCTTCTCCACGATATCCACCGCGCCACGGCAGCGGCGCTACCGGCGTTCATCAGGCTTCTGAGGGAATTGGGCGGCGTGACGTTCGGCAGGCCATCGGCGCTCTGAGCGCCGCACATCTGAGTCGCTCGCGCAAAGAAAAGCGCCGGCGGTTGCCCGCCGGCGCCCTGTCTTGTCGGATGTGGGACGGCAGGGCCTAGCGGTAGCCTGCCTCGATCAGCGGAATGAGACCGTTGATCGTCTCGGGCGTGATCACGCCAGCGGCGGTGTTCACGACCAGGCCCGGCGCCTGGTACTTCTTGGTCAGCACGCACTGCAGAACGGGAATGAAGCCCTGCAGGTAGAGCTGCTGGTCAAGGGTTACCGTGATGTAGCCGGACTTCAGCCCGTCGATGGTCGCCGGTGCGATGTCGATGCCGCCAACGACGATGTCGCCCGGCTTCTTGCCGGCTTTCTGCAGGACCTCGGCCATCACACCGGTGATGCCGCCGTGCTGCATGCCGATCGCCTTCAGGTTGGGGTGCGCGGCGATGTAGGCGGTCAGAATCGGCACCGCCAGGGTCACGTCACTGTTGACGTCCTGGCTGACCTCGAGCCGGTCGACCTTGAGGCCGGCCTTCTCGAGCGTGTCGGCGAGACCCTTCTCGGACTGGCCGCGCTCAGCTTGGCTGAACACGCCGTAGACCATGGCCTCGTCGCCGGCCTTGAGCTTGCCGGTGGCGAGCATGTTCTGGGCGGTCAAGGCACCGCCGGCGTACAGATCGACGCCGGCGTAGCCGAAGCCCTTCGGCCCGAATTCCTGCTGCAGCGGCGTCAGCGGCGCGTTGCCGTCGGTGACGACGATGCCCTGGTCGACGGCCTGCTTGACCAGATCGTGGAAGGCGTCGGAGCCCGGATGGCCCATGATGACAATGCAGTCCGGCTTGGCGGCGAGCGCCTCCTTGAACTGGTTGATCATGGTTTCCGGCGCCCAGCTCGAGAACTGGGCGTTGAGCTTGGCGACGCCAAGCGCCTGAGCGGCGGCGGAAGCGCCGACCTGACGGGCGAGCACCGGGCCCTCGCCCGGCTGGCCGCCCATCTGCATGTAGATCACCATGCCGGCGCCCGGATTGGGCTCGGCCGTCTGCGCCGACGCCACGCTGACACCGGTCAGAAGTGCCGCGGCGGCTGCCCCGGCCAGAAGCAGATTCATGCGCATTGATACACCTCCCGATTTTATTGACCTGTCCCTCGCCGGCTACTGCCGAACGGAGGGCACTTCGCCAGCCGGAGCGTTCCGGCCGCTTCCTCGCGTCCCCACGACGCGCGCCATGAACGACGCCCGCCGCTGAGGTTCGTCGATGAAGAGGTAGAAGATGATTGCCGACAGGAAGATCATCCCGCGAATGGTGAGCACCCAGGAGCCGGTCAGGCCGGTCGCCACCAGGCCCGGCTCGATCAGCGTGATGATGATGCCGCCGAATACCGTACCGATGATCGTCGCGCGCCCGCCGAAGATCGACGTCCCGCCGATCAGCACCGAAGCGATCGCAAGCAACAGATAGCCCTGGCCCTGATTGCCGTAGAAGTTCTTGTTCTCCAGCGTCATCAGGATCGCCGCGACCGCCGCCAGCGCGCCCATCAGCGTGAACAGCTTGATCTTCTCGCGATCGACGTTGATGCCGACGACGCGCGAAACGTCGTTGGAATCGCCGATGAAGAGGACGTGTTCGCCGAAACGGTGGCGATTCATGATGAACCACAGGAAGACGACGATGATCGCCGTCCACAGCGCCTGCATCGGCAATTGCTGCACCCACTGGGGCACATCCATGTCGGCGAACGGACGGCCAACGAGCACCTTCCACACCGAGCCCGCCTCGATCCCGCGCAGCGCGTAGGACTTGCCACCCGACATCACCGCCGCCGCGCCGGCCCAGAAGAACTGCGTTCCGAGCGTCGCGATGAAGGAAGGAATGCCGACCTTGGCGATCAGCAGGCCATTGACGAAGCCGACGAACGTGCCGCCAGCCAGCGCCGCGATCACGGCAATCCAGCCGAGATTGTACTCCTTCGACAGGACCGCGAAGATGAAGCCGGAGAACGCCAGGATCGACGGGAAGCAGAGATCGATCTCGCCGGCGCCGATGACGAAGGTGAGACCGACGCCCAGCAGGATCAGCGGCGGCAGGAACGACAGATAGGTGATGTACATGGTCGGCGAGCGGAAGGCCGGCGCCGTGTACGTGAACAGCAGCAGCAGCAGCACGAAGACGATCATGATCGGCAGGGCTTCGACCCGCTGCATCACTGATAGCTTCTGTGGAGTGGCCATGGCTGTCGGTTCAATGGTTGCGCTGCAGGGCGATCAGATATTCGGTGAGTTCCGCCACGCTCATGTCCTTCGGCTTGATCTCGGACACGATCGCGCCGCGGTCGAGGACGACCAGCCGGTCGGCAACCTCGTGAACGTGGGCGAGGTTGTGCTCGATGTAGATGCAGGCCCGCCCCGAATCCTTGATGCGCTTGACGAAATCCACGACCTTGCGGACTTCGGCGACGCCCAGCGCCGCGGTCGGTTCGTCGAGGATGATGAGGTCGGCCTTGTAGTGCATGGCGCGGCCGATAGCGATGCCTTGCCGCTCGCCGCCCGAAAGATTGGCGACGGTGGAATCCACCGTGATGCCGGCGCCACGGAATCCGATCTCGTCGATGAGGATCTTGTTGGCGAGTTCTTTCTCGCGCTTGATGTCGATGAAGCCGAAGCGGTTGGTGATCTGGCGGCCGACGAAGAAGTTTCGCCACAGCGGCTGTTTGTCGGCCAGCGACTTGTCCTGGTAGACGGTCTCGATCGACAGCTCGTGCGAGGCGCGCACCGAATAGTCGTGGAGATTGACCTCGCGGTCGCGAATAAACAGCCGTCCCGCGCTCGGCCGCACGACGCCGGTGATCGCCTTGATCAGCGTCGACTTGCCGGCGCCGTTGTCGCCAATCAGTCCGACGATGTCGTTCGTGCCGATGGATAGATTGATGTCGCGGAGCGCCTGAACGGCGCCGAAAAACTTCTGGACGCCCTCAAGCCGTACAATCGATTCGGCGACCGGCAATGTCGCGGTTGCGGCTGACCCGCCAACGCTCACCTTAGTCCCCCAAACGTCGCCTCTGCGGCCCACCGTTTGTTTTATTCGCGACCGACTGAACGCGCCCCCCGTTCAGGGTCTTTCGTATGATCAACTGAACTGCGTGCATTGCGCCATGTCAAATCAATCCGCGGGCTTTCCGCGCGGCGGATCGCCCCGTGCCCCGACATCTGGCGGGTCTTCCGATGCTAGGCGCCGATCAGGTCCGCGAGGCGTGCGACATCGACATTGCCGCCGCTGAGGATCACGCCAACCCGCTTCCCCGCGACCGGCAAGGCGCCGGTGAACGCCGCCGCCGCGCCGAGGCAGCCGGTTGGCTCGACGACGATCTTCGTGCGCTCGAGGAAGAAACGCATCGCCGCGACAAGGGCGCCATCGCCGACCGTGACGATGTCGTCCACCAGGTCGCGCAGGATCGGGAAGTTGTGATTGCCGACATGGGTGACCAGCGCGCCATCGGCGATCGACTTCGGCACTGCGATGGTGACCACCCGGCCCGCCCTGAGCGACTGCTGTCCGTCGTTGCCGGCCTCGGGCTCGACGCCCACGACCTTGATCGGAGGGTGAAGATGCTTCGCCGCGATGGCAGCCCCGGCCAGAAGCCCGCCACCGCCGAGCGGCACCAGCAGCACGTCGAGCGACCCAGTCTCGGCCAGCAGCTCCTTAGCGGCAGTTCCCTGGCCGGCGATGATGTCGGGATGATCGTAGGGCGCGATGAGCGACAGGCCGCGCTCGGCGGCAAGCGCAGTCGCGATCGCGTCGCGGTCCTCGGTGTAGCGATCGTAGAACCGCACCTCGCCGCCATAGCCCCTGGTCGCCGCGACCTTCACCGCAGGCGCATCCTTCGGCATGACGATCGTGGCGGTGGTGCCCAGCAGGCGCGCCGCGTAGGACACCGCCTGGGCATGGTTGCCCGAGGAATAGGTGACCACGCCCGCCCGCCGCTCGGCCTCGGTGAGCATCGAAATCGCGTTGTAGGCGCCGCGAAACTTGAACGCCCCGCTGCGTTGCAGGTTCTCCGCCTTGAAGAAGAGCGTCGCACCCGTCTCCAGGTCGGCGGTACGGCTGGTCAGGACCGGCGTCACGTGGGCCACGCCACGAAGCCGCGTGGCGGCCGCGACGATGTCGGCATAGGTGGGGCGGGAAAGATCGGCTCTGCCGATCACCGGAGCGGGCCTCGCGGCATTGCGCCGGCGCTCAACCCGCGCGCGCCTTGTCGACCCGCCTGAGGTTCGACAGCGTGTCGTCGAGCGCCGCATCGATCAACAGCGCCATCTCGGTCAGCGCGCCTTCGGCGCTTTGCGACGCGATCCGTTCGAAGACCCGCGCATGATCGGCGACCGGATCGTGCGCCAGCGCGAGCGTCGGCAGCATCATCTGAAGTTTGACCGACCAGCGCAGCGTCGTCTGGATGGCCGGCCACAGCGAAGTCACGGCCTCGTTCTGCCCCGCCACCATCAGCTCGTGGTGGAACCCGATGATCGCGTTCAGCCAGGCCCCCGTGCGTGGATTGATCCGTGCCATGCGCGCCAGCGCATCCGCCAGCCGCGACAGCTGATCCTGGCTTCGGCGCATCGCCGCCAGCGCCGCCGCACTGGGCTCCACGATCTTCCTCAACTCGAAGAGGTTACGGATGAAGTCCTCGCCGGCGCCAAGCTCGAAGATCCAGGCGAGAATGTCCGGATCGAGGATTTGCCAGGTCGTGCGCGGCGTGATCCGCGTGCCCACTTTTGGCAGCGCCGAAACCAGGCCCTTGGCGGACAGCGTGCGGATCGCCTCGCGGTAGGCGCTCCGCGACACGCCGAACGAGGCGCTGGCATTGTCTTCGTTGGGCAGCAGCGAACCCTGCGGCAACTTGCCGGTGATGATGTCGGTGGCGATGCGGTGGGCCACCGACCCGTGCAGCCGCGACCGGCTGGTTGTGAACAGCGGCTCCACGTCAACCAGCGTCTCTTCCGGGGGCGTCGCCTTGGCGGGCGTCGCGGCAACCGGTGCCGGCGTCACGTTCGCCGTCGCCGCGACCGCCGGCGTCGACGGGCGCGGCAAGTTCAGGATCACCCCGCTGTCCTTGGCGAGGGCCCGCGGCCGGTGCGCCTTGACGTACTGGACGATCGATCCGGCCGCCTCCGTCACACTCGCGACCACGCCCACGAAATGCATGCACCCGTGCGGCAGGCTCGACCACAGCGACAACGACACGTCGACGCAGGCGCGCGCCAGTTCGCCGTAGAAGGCGAGGGTGTCGTCGAGGAGCAGGTCGCACTCGGCACCGATGCACAGCGTCGGCGGGAAGTCCGAGAGATCCGCCACCAGCGGGCTCAGCACCTTGGCGCGCTCCTCCGGCGGCAGGTGCGGCGCGTAGAGATTCCAGAACCAGCGCATCTGCGCCTCGGAAAGCCCGAAGCGGCCGTCGCCGTAGAGCCGGTGCGACGACAGGTTCATCTCCGGGGCATAGGCGCCGTAGATCGAAACGAACCCGGCGATCTGCTGTCGGTCGGCCTTCGACAACCGCAGGATCGACATCGCCGCGAGGTTGGCGCCGGCCGAATCGCCGGCGACCAGAACCTGCGTGCGCCGTGCGCTGGCGAGCGTCGCCGCGATCACCGCGGTCACCTGATTGAGCGCCGTCGGATAAGGGTGCTCGGGCGCCAGGCTGTATTGGATCTGGACGACCTTGCCACCGATCTCCGCGGCGAGCCAGCGGGCGATGTGATCGTGGGTCTCGATGCTGCCGATCGCCCATCCGCCGCCATGCACGAAGATGAGCGTCGGTCCCGGCTCACCGGAGCTGTAGACACGGGTGGTCACCGGGCCGTCCGGCGCTTCCACCGTGTGGTCCTCGGTCTCGATCCCGGGAACTTCGCCGCCGCGCGCCGCCAGCACGGCATACTCGTCCAGCCACAGCCGCGTCCGCTTCAGGTCGTAGGCGCCATCGTCCTCGGCGTACTGCTGTTCGCTCTGGATGGCGTTCATTTTCTCCGACAAGTCGGGGGCGATGATGCCGTCCGCGCGCCCAATCGCCTTTCGATCGAGCAGAAGGGCCATTCTATCTCCGGTATTGGGTCAAAGGTGGTGACTTGACGCTACAACACTCGGACAACGCGGTCCACGCTGCGTTGACCTTGTCTGAGAAATGGCCTACCAAAAAGACGCTGGCCCGACAACATCGAACGGACCCCATGAAGGGTCCGGCGGGCCGCGAGGGACCGGCCAAACGGGCGCGGAGCCACGTTTGGTCCAGCGAATTCAATGGGAGGACCATCATCGTGAGCAAGACCGTACATGCTTTGCTGTCCGGCATCGGCGCAGCCGCGCTCGCTGCCTCGTTGTGCGCCGGCGCGACCTCGGCGGCGCAGGCGGACGACCAGATCACCGTCGCTTTCGTCTCCGGGCCGCTGAACGACTCCTTCTTCCCGCCTCTCTATCAGGGCGCCAACGACGCCGCCAAGGCGCTCGGCGTGAAGCTCAACTACATTCCGATCGACGAAGCCGACATCGAGGCGTCCTCGGCGCGCACCATGCAGGCGGCCATCGCCCAGCACCCCGACGTGATCGTGGTCGGCGACTTCATCACCTCGGTGGTCGATCCGCTCATCAAGCAGGCCGTCGCCGCCGGCATCCCCGTCTACGTCAACCAGTCGGGCCGCGACCAGTGGCGCGACGACGGAGCCTTCGGCTACGTCGGCCAGGACCCGACCGAGGTCGGCACCGCCGCCGCCGAGCGGCTGCAGGCCAACGGCGCCAAGAACATCCTGTGCGTCATCAACGTGCCGGGTAACCCCTACCTTCAGAAGATTTGCAACGGTCTCGCCGACAAGGCCAAGGCCCTCGGCATCGCCTCGGTAAACCTCGAACTGCCGACCGCCGACTCGACCGATCAGAACAAGGTCGCCCGCGACATCGGCGCCTTCATGCAGAGCCATCCCGGCATCGACGCGATCTTCACCGAGAACGCCGCCGTCGGAACCGCCGCCACTGCCGCCGTCGACACCGCCCAGATGACCGGCAAGGTCTCCGTCGGCACCATGGAGCTGTCCTCGGTCGCCCTCGACCAGATCAAGAACGGCAAGATGCTGTTCCTGATCAACGAGCAGCCCTACCTTGACGGCTTCTACGGCGTGCTCTTCGCCTACCACTATGCCAAGTTCGGCCTGGCGCCGGTGGGTGAAGTGGCGACCGGCCCGAGCTTCGTCGACGCCAAGAACGTCGACAAGATCCGCGCCGTGTTCGACAAATATCCGAACGTGGTCGGCGCCAAGTAGGCTCCGGCTGGATTGAGGAGCGTCCGCAATGGGCCAGACGGCCATCGACGCAGGGCCTGAGCGCATCGCCTCCAACCAGACCACCGCCAGCGGCGGCCGTGACAACGGCCGCCGTCCCTCTCGTCTGACCCAGTGGATCATCCAGGCCGAGGCCGGCGCCGTGATCTCGGCGGTGGTCGTCTTCGTCTTCTTTGCGGTGGCCGCCGGCCACAACGGTTTCCTCACCGTCCTCGGCACCGCCTACTGGCTCGATACCGCCGCCGATCTCGGCATCATCGCGATCCCCATCGCCATGCTGATGATCGCCGGCGAGTTCGACCTGTCGGTCGGCTCGATGGTCGGCGCCGCCTCGATGATCGTCGCCATCTGCGCCGGCTACTTCAATCTCGACCCGTGGCTCGGCGCCGGTGCCGCCTATCTCGCCGCGATTCTCGTCGGTCTCGTCAACGGCATCATCGTCGTGCGTACCCGCCTGCCGTCGTTCATCGTCACGCTGGCGACCATGTTCATGGTCACCGGCGGCATCCTGGCGATCTCCATCGGGCTCAGCGGTTCGAGCAGCATCTCGGCGGTTTCGGCCGGCTCCGCCGCCGTCTTCTATGCCTTCAAGTGGAACGAGTTTCAGATCTCGATCGTTCACTGGGCGCTGATCGCCGCGATCGGCATCTACGTCATGCGGCGCACGCCCTTCGGCAACTGGACCTACGCCACCGGCGGCAACCTCGAGACCGCCCGCCTCGCCGGCGTTCCGACCAGCCGCGTCAAGATGATCCTCTTCATCTTCACCGCGCTCGGCGCCGCTCACGTCGGCATCCTCGAAACCTACACGTTCCAGAACGGCAGCGTCACGCTCGGCGCCCAGTACGTCTTCTCGGGCATCGCCGCCTGCGTCATCGGCGGCGTCCTGCTCACCGGCGGCTACGGCGCCCTGATCGGCACCGTGTTCGGGGCGACCACCTACGGCATCGTCTCGATGGGTGTCTTCTTCCTCGGCTGGAACGCCGACCTGACCGAGCTGTTCATCGGTCTGTTGCTGCTCTTTGCGGTCATCACCAACAACCGCCTGCGGCGCTTCGCGGTGGGACGCTAGCCATGGCCGACACTTCCACCCCCCTCGTCGAACTGCGCAACGTCTCCAAGTCGTTTCTTGGCATGCAGGCCGTCTCCAACCTCAACATGCGGGTGTCGCGCGGCCAGGTCTTCTGCCTGCTTGGCGAGAATGGCGCCGGCAAATCGACCGTCATCAAGATCCTGACCGGCGTGGAAAAACCCACCACCGGCGAGGTTCTGGTCGAGGGCGAGCTGACCCATTTCGCCTCGCCACGCGACGCCCGCGAGCGCGGCATTGCCACGGTCTATCAGGAAGTCGGCACCTTGCCCCTGATGAGCGTCGCCCGCAATTTCGTGCTGGCCGCCGAACCCACCCGGGGCCGCGGCCTCTTCCGCCGCATCGACATGGAGGAAGCCAGCCGCATCGCACTGGCCGGGCTCAAGGAACTGGGGATCAGCCGCGTCAACGACGGCCGCCAGCTGGTCGGCCGGCTGTCGGGCGGCGAGCGACAGGCGCTGGCCATCGCCCGCGCCCTTCACTTCGGCGCGCGCCTGCTGGTGCTCGACGAACCGACCGCCTCTCTCGGCGTGCGCGAGTCGGCGACCGTTCTGCGTCTGATCGACGCCGTTCGCGCCCGCGGCGTGGCGGTGGTCTTCATTACCCACAACGCCTATCACGCCCATTCGGTGGGCGACGAATTTCTGATCCTGAGGCGCGGCGAAACGCTGGCAACCTTCAGCAAGGCCGACAAGTCGATCGGCGAGGTCACCGAGTTGATGGCCGGCGGCGCCGAGCTGCGCTCGCTCCTGTCGGCGGCCGAAATGGACCTGGCGCAATCCGACGGGACGCATCCGGGCAATTGAAACCCGCCCCGGCCGAGGCAATGGCGCACCGCCGCGCGCTCCCGCCGGGCCGGAACCGGCCGGCCCGGCGCCCTTAACAACCGGGAAACATCAAGCAGCTACAATGCCCGCTCAGCGATGGGCGCGTCGCTCGGGAGCGGTTGCACAGCGCCATCGCGGGAAGCGTGGGATTCGGGCACGTGGTTAACCAATCGAACACCAAGGCCGTGCCGGTTGCCGGAACGACCGACAAACCTGCCGACCCTCTTGAGGCGACGATCGTCGGATCGCTTGACGACGATCGCGACCACAGCGCCGAACGCCCGCTCCTCAGGGCACTGATCAACTCGGTCCCCGACTACCTGTTCGTCAAGGACGCCAGGAGCCGCTTTGTCGTCGCCAACCGGTCGGTCGCCGAGGACCTCGGCCTGACGGTCAAGGACCTCATCGGCAAGACCGATTTCGAGCTTCATCCGCCCGAACTGGCGCGGAAGTTCTTCGACGACGAGCAGCGGGTCATCAGGACGGCCAAGCCCGAAATCGGCATCGAAGAATTCGTCGTCACCCATTCCGGCCAGAAGAAGTGGCTGGCGACGAGCAAGCTGCCCCTGCGCAACGCCGACGATGAGGTCGTCGGAATCGTCGGCGTCTCTCGCGACGTCACCGATCGCAAGCAGGCCGAGGAAGCCCTCGCCCAAAGCGAAAGCCGCTGGAATTTCGCCCTCGAGGGCGCCGGCCAGGGCGTCTGGGACCACGACTTGGTCCACAGGACCGCGTACTACTCGCCCATGTGGCGCAAGATGCGCGGCATCGGCCTCGACGAATGGGTGAATCCGTCACGCGAAGCCTGGCTGGCGCGCGTCCATCCGGACGATCGCGAACGTCTCGTGCGGCAGACCGACGAGCAGAACGCCGGCGCCCTGCGCCAGAACGCGTTCGAATATCGCGAACGCCATCGCGATGGCCACTACATCTGGATCCTGAGCCGCGGCAAACCGGTTGAATGGGCACCCGACGGGAGCGTCGCCCGCATCATCGGAACCGACACCGACATAAGCTCGCTCAAGGAAGCCGAGGCCAAAGCTGCGGAAGAAAAGGCGGAAACCTACCGCCGGCATCTGGCGGCGCTGGAAAAGGCCCACGAAGCAACCGAAGCCGCCCACAAGCTTGCCGATTCGATGGCCCGGCACGACGCCCTCACCGGCCTGCCGAACCGGCGCGTCTTCTCGGAGACCCTGGACACGGCAGTGGCACGCGTCGCGCGCGGCTCGGTCGGCGCCGCCGTCCTCATCGTCGACCTCGACCGCTTCAAGCCGGTCAACGACGTTCACGGCCACGCCGCCGGCGACGAAGTTCTGCGCGAGGTCTCGGCCCGCCTCGGCAACCTCTCCCGGACCAACGATACGGTCGCCCGGCTCGGCGGCGACGAATTCGCCGTCATTCTCGATTGCGTTGCGCCCGAGGATCCGACCGACGCCGCCGGAGCCATGGCGGAGCGCATCGTCCACAGCGTCAGCCAGCCGATCTCCTTCGGCGATCAGACCGTCGAAGTCGGCGCCAGCATCGGGATCGCGATCTGCCCGACCGATGGGACTGATTCCGACACGCTTCTGCGGGCCGCCGACATGGCCATGTATCGCGCCAAGGAAGAGGGCCGCGGCGCCTATCGCTTCTTCAACCACAGTATGGAGATCGCCCTTCGCGAACGGATCGGCCTCGAGGAGGACGTCCGCCGGGCGGTGATCGGGCGTGAAATCAAGCCCCACTATCAGCCGCTCGTCATGCTGTCCGAGAATCGGCTGGTCGGCTTCGAGGTGCTGGCCCGCTGGCATCATCCCACCAGAGGTGACGTGCCGCCGGAAATCTTCATTCCGATCATCGAGAAGCTCGGCCTCATCGGCGACTTCACCTATGACCTCTTGCGCCGCGCCTGCATCGACGCCCGCGGCTGGCCACCGACGATCACCATCGCCATCAACATCTCGCCGTTGCACTTCGCCGATCCGCTTCTCCCGGTGAAGCTTCTCGCCATCCTGTCCGAAAACGACTTCCCGCCGACGCGGCTCGAGATCGAAGTGACCGAGTCGGCCCTGGTTGCCGACCTCGAGACGGCTCGTGGCGCCCTCGTTACGCTCCAGGACCTTGGCATCAAGATCTCCCTCGACGACTTCGGCACGGGCTATTCGAGCCTCTACAACCTGCGCGAACTGCACTTCGACAAGATCAAGATCGACCGCTCGTTCGTGCTGGCAATGGGCAGCAACGCCGGCAGCGCGAAGATCGTTCACTCCGTCATCGGGCTGGCCAAGAGTCTCGGCCTTCCGACGATCGCCGAAGGCATCGAACACGGGGACGCCATGGACCAGATCGTGCAGAGCGGCGGTGAGTACGGTCAGGGCTATTTCTTCGGCAAGGCCATGCCGGCCGGCGAAGCCACGCGCTTCATCCACGATCGCAAGCGCGGCCTGGAAGGGCACAAGAAGTCGGCCTAACCGTCATCCCGGGCGCCTGCCCGCCCCGGAAGACAGGTTCCGACTCAGGCGCTGTTCCCTCCGATCGAGCCTTTGGCTAAGGATGATGGGCGCCGATTGCGCTGGCGACAGCCGCTTCTTCCGGAGGCGGCTCCCCACCATTCTTCTCGCCTTCCGGGAGGACACACCATCATGACCGTGATCTCGCTCGCCGGAGCGTGGACGCTTCACGACGCCGCCGGCGCAGCCGTTGGACCGATGACGATTCCCGGCGACGTCCACACCGCCCTGCTCGCAGCCGGCCGCATCCCCGATCCGATGGTCGGCACCCACGAGGCCGACGTTCAGTGGGTGGCGGAAGTCGAATGGGAAATCCGCCGGACCTTCACCCTTGACGCCGACGCGCTCGACGACCGTTGGGCGGTTCTCGATCTGGAGTTCGTCGACACGGTTGCCGACCTGATCGTCAACGGCAAGCCAGTCGCCCACCTCGCGTCCTCGTTCATTCGCCACCGTGTCGACCTGACGAGCGCCCTCAAGGTGGGCGAGAACACCATCGCCCTGCGATTCCTGTCGTCGGTCGCGCAAGCCAAGCGCATCGCGGCAACCCAGCCGTTCCCGATCCCCTATTCGGTCGCCAACAACAAGGTCAGCGACCTCAACATGCTGCGCAAGGCCCAGTGCCACGGCGGCTGGGACTGGGGTCCGTGCCTGATGGTGCTGGGCGTCTACGCCGAACCGAAACTGAATCTGTTCGAGGGCGTGCGCATCGAGTCGGCGCTCATCCGCCAGACCCACCATGACAACGGCTCGGTCACTGTGACGGCCCGCGTCGAGCTCGCCGCGCGCGACGGCGGCATGGTTCCCGTCGTGTTCACCTTCGACGATCACCAGGTCGAGGGCGAAGCCATGGTGACCATGGCAACCGGCGGCACCATCGACCTCAGCGTGACGCTCGACAGGCCGCTGCTCTGGTGGCCGGCGGGCTATGGCGACCAGCCGCTCTACACCGCGGCGGTGGCGATCCCCGGCGACCGGGTCGAGCGGCGCGTCGGCCTGCGCAAGCTCGAGCTGATCAACGAGCCGGACGCCGCCGGCATGTCGATGACCTTCCGCGTCAACAATGTCGACATCTTCTGCAAGGGCGCCAACTGGATCCCCGCCGACGCGCTGCCGTCGCGCATCACGCGGCCGCTGGTCGAGCGATTGTTGAGGGAAGCGGTCGCCGCCAACATGAACATGATCCGTGTGTGGGGCGGCGGCTTCTACGAGTTCGAGGATTTCTACGATCTCTGCGACGAGCTCGGCCTGCTTGTCTGGCAGGACATGATGTTCGCCTGCTCGCAGTATCCCTCAACGCCCGAGTTCCTGAAAACCGTCGATGCCGAGGTCCGCTATCAGGTCAAGCGGCTCGGCTCGCACGCCTCGCTCGCGCTGTGGTGCGGCGACAACGAGGTGATCGGCTCGCTCACCTGGTACGAGGAATCGAAGCGGAACCGCGACCGCTACCTGGTCAACTACGACCGCCTCAACCGGGCCATCGAGGTCGCCGTGACCGAGAGCGACCCGGACCGCGCCTTCTGGCCGTCGTCGCCATGCTCCGGCAAGCTCGACTATGGCGACGCCTGGCACGACGACGGGTCGGGCGACATGCACTTCTGGTCGGTGTGGCACGAGAACCGCGACTTCGAGCACTACTACGACGTCCGGCCGCGCTTCTGTTCCGAGTTCGGTTTCCAGTCGTTCCCGACCATGCATGTCATCCGCCGCTTCGCCGAGCCCGACCAGTGGAACGCCACCTCGCCGGTCATGGAGTGGCACCAGCGCTCCGGCGCCGGCAACGGCAAGATCGTCGAGACGATGACGCGCTATTTCCGCGTTCCGACCAGCTTCACGAGCTTCGTGTACCTGAGCCAGCTCCAGCAGGCGCTCGCGATCGAGACGGCGGTGCGCTTCTGGCGGAGCCTCAAGCCGCACACCATGGGTACGCTCTACTGGCAGCTCAACGACGTGTGGCCGTCGATCTCGTGGTCGAGCCTCGACCACGCCGTCGGCTGGAAGACGCTCCACTATCACGCCCGCCGCTTCTATGCGCCGGTGGCGCTCGCCGCCCGCATCGCCGACGGCCAGCTGATCGTCTCGGCGATGAACGACACCCTCGGTCCCGCCGCCCTGCAGGCGCGCGTGCGCCGCGTCGACTTCACCGGCAAGGACATCGAGGCGAGCGACCTGACGGCGACCGTTCCCGCCGACCGCGCCACCGAGATCGCCAGCCTGGCGGTGTCTGCCGGCCACGACTTCTTCTTCGTGATTGAGGCGAAGACGCCGGAGGCCGCCGCCTTCGATCCGGCGCTGCAGCTCGTCCTGTTCCCCGACAAGCCCAAGCGCTACGCGCTTCCCGAGGCGACCGTCACCCTCAAGGACGTCGCCGGCAAGCCGGGAAACTTCACCCTGTCCACGGACCAACCGGCCTTCTTCGTGAAGCCCGAGGCTTCCACGTTCGCCGGCGCCTTCGACGACGCCAGCTTCCTGCTGCTACCCGGCGCGGCGCGCACCATCGCGTTCCGTTCCTTCGACGGCCGCATGCCGGGTGCCGCTGACGTCGCGCTCGACCATCTCGCGGCGACGTACGGCTGAGGCCCGCGCAAAGCCGGCGCGTCCGGGCGGCGCGTCACAGCTGCGGCATCAGCCGCGAGATCGCCGCGAAACGCAGCCAGTCCTTCTGTGCCTTCGGAGTCCACGCCGCCTCCGCCACCGCGCTGAGGCGTGGAAAGACCATGTGGTTGAAGAGCTGCCGCGAGATCAGGTTCTCGCTCCAGATGCACGCCTGCACACCACGAAGCTTGTCGGCGAGATCGGCCGGCAGCTCGCCCGCCGCCTCGAATTCGTAAGTCTTCCGCGGCGGCACGGTCCCCGCCCAGCTCGTGCCCGGTTCCATCCAGGCATCGTCCTGAACCATGTCGAGGTAGTACGCCTGCCCCGGCGTGATCACGACCTCGTAGCCGAGCCGTGCCAGTTCCAGCGCCTTTTCCGGATTGCGCCAGGCCATGACCAGCGTATCGGCCGCCGACACGCCACCCCCTTCGGCGACCTCGTCCCAAGCGGCCAGCTTCTTGCCGCGCGCCGTCAGCATGTCCTTGGCCCGCCTGAGGAAATACGCCTGCAGCTGCGCCGTACCCTCGAGCCCCTGGCGTTTCATCAGTTCTTGCGCCGCAGGCGACGCAAGCCACGACGTGTCGGCGACTTCATCGCCGCCCACGTGGATGTACGGCGACGGAAACAACTCGGCCACTTCGCCGAGGACGGTTTCCAGAAACGCGTAGGTTTGCGGCAAGGCGGGATTGAGGGCGTTGTTGGGATAGCCCTGGACCGAGCGGTAGCTGTCGGCGGGCTCGTCCGGATCGGCAAGATGGCGCAGCGCGGCAAGCGCCGCGGTCGAATGGCCCGGGATATCGATCTCCGGAACGACGTCGATGTGCAGTCGTGCCGCGTGGGCGATGACGGCACGCGCCTCGTCCTGCGTGTAGGCGCCGCCATAGGTCTCCGCCGCGCTGCCGGGCTGGGCGACCAGCTTCTCCCGCGCGCCGCGCTTCGATCCGATCGCAACGAGTTCCGGCAATGCCTTGATCTCCAGTCGCCAGCCCTCGTCGTCGGTCAGGTGCCACTGCAAGACGTTGAGCTTGTTCCACGCGAAGATGTCGATGAGCCGCGTCACCGACGCCAGCGGATAGAACTGACGCGACACGTCGAGATGGCACCCGCGCCACCCGAACCGCGGTGCATCCCTGATCGTGCCCGCCGCCGGAAACGCGAAGAGCTCAGGTCTGCTTCGCGCACCGCGCAGGATCTGGGCGAGCCCGACGAGCGCATGAAAACATCCCGCCGCGTCGCCGCTTTCGACCGTGACGCCCCCGTCGCCGAACGACAGCCCGTATCCTTCCTTGCCGGTCGCCGCGCTCCGCACGAATGTCACAGGGACACCACCGGGCACCGCCACCAGCGAAAACGTCTGCGGATCGTCCGGGAAGAGCCGGGCGGAGAGCGCCGCCACCTCGCCAACCGCGGCGATGGCATCCGCATCGCTTTCCTCCGCGGGATAGAGCGCCACGGGAGCCGCCCGCCGGCCCTCCACCGCAACCTCCGCCGGCCACGGCAGCAGCGCCAGCGGAACGGCGAGGCGGCCCTCCGGCACCAGCGACACCGGCGCTGGCTCGGCTCCCTCACGCATGAGGTCGCCGCACACGACCGGCAGGCTCGCGCCGTCCGCCAGCGTAATGTATGCGGTCTTCGGCCCGCCCGTGCGGTGCCGCGGCAGGTGGCTGAGGCCGACCATGCGGAAGGTCCACCGCCCGCCGGGCGCAACGGTGAGGTCCGCCGGCGGTGCGTATTCATGGAAGTTGGCGTCGCGTCTCAGAAGCGTCGCGTTCTCCGCCCTGCTCTCCCGTCCGGCGCGGGTCAGCGAAGCAAACGCCAGCTTGAAGCCGGAAAGCGGCGCGCCGGTCAGGTTGAACAGGGTCAGTTCGAGAACGCCGTCGTTCGGCGAAGTCTGCTCGAAGACGGACTCAAGACGGCATGCCGGGACGACACTCATGGGACTGCCTCGATCTCGGTGGGTGCGGCCGCGCGGCCGCGTTGTCTGAATTGAGGCGACGCCCTCAGGCCGAGGCCGCGGCTTCAAGCAGGGTCGGATCGAAGGCGGTGAGCTCGACCTGACGCTCGAGCGCCTTGCCGTCGGCGTCGAACAGATGGCAGTCGACGGCTCTGATGCCGATGGCAAACGGCTTGTCGGTGACGACCGGGACGTTGCCCGGCAGCACGCAGCAGAAGTTCTGCGCCCGCGCGCCGATCGTGGCATAGGCGACGGTGTGGATGCCGAGGCGCTCGACGACGCTCGGCACGACCGTGAAGTTGAAGTCGCCGTGCTCCAGCACGACCTGCTCGGGGCGCACCCCAAGGGTCAGCTTCTTGCCGACCATATCGCCGCGCGGCGCCACCGGAACGGTCGCCGTGCCGGCGCCGGCCAGCTCGACGGTCACGTCGCTGGCGCTGGCGGCGGTGCAGGTGACGTCGAAGAAGTTCATGCGCGGATTGCCGATGAACCCGGCAACGAAGGTGTCGGCGGGCTTGTGATAGAGCTCGATGGGACTGCCGACCTGGGCGATCTCGCCGGCGTTCAGCACGACGATGCGGTCGGCCATGGTCATGGCCTCGACCTGGTCGTGGGTGACGTAAATCATGGTTGCGTCGAGGTCGTGATGGAGCTTGGCGAGCTCCACCCGCATGTCGGCGCGCAAGGCGGCGTCGAGGTTGGACAGCGGCTCGTCGAACAGGAACACGCTCGGCTCGCGCACGATGGCGCGGCCGATGGCGACGCGCTGGCGCTGGCCGCCGGACAACTGGCCGGGACGGTGCTGGAGGCGCTCCTCGAGCTGGAGGATGGCGGCGGCGTGACCGACCTTCTTCTTCACCTCGGCTTCGGGAAGCTTCATGACCCTGAGGGGAAACGCGATGTTCTCGAACACGCTCATGTGCGGATAGAGCGCGTACGACTGGAAGACCATGGCAATGCCGCGCTCGACCGGGGCGAGCTTGTCGACCTTGCGCTCGTCGATGATGATGTCGCCGGCGGTGGCTTCCTCAAGGCCGGCGATCATGCGCAGCAGAGTGGACTTGCCGCAGCCCGATGGGCCGACGAAGACCACGAACTCACCGTGGGACACGCTGAGATCGACGCCCTTGATCACTTCGGTTTCGCCGAAGGATTTGTACAGTCCTGAAAGAACGAGCTGTCCCACTTCGCGTTCTCCTCGCTCGGCCATCAAAGGAGACCGGCCGCTCGATGACAAGGGGTCGCCCCCGCCGGCGGACCGGCGGAGGCGAATTGTCGTGTTGGCCTACTTGTCGGCCTCGAGGGCCGCGGCGCAGGTCTTCAGCGCATCGGCCGGCGTGGCCTGACCCGTCACCACCGACTGGACCATGGTGATGAAGGCGTCCTGAAGGCCCTTATAGTCGGTGAACAGGGGTTCCGGACCGCCGTTGCCGATACCGTCGAGGAACGGCTTCCAGGTCGGGTCTTCCTTGACCAGATCCGCCACACCCGGGACCGGACGCACCGGCGTCAGGCCATGGGTCTTCTCGTAGGCGAACTGGTTTTCGGGGTTGGTGAGGAACTTGGCGAGGTCGATCGCCTGCGCCTCGACGCCCGAACCCTTGAAGACCGCCAGGCTGTCGGTGATGAGCAGCGTGCCCGGACCGGTCGCCTGCGGGCCGAGCGGAAGCGGCGCGACCCCCCAGTTGACGTCCTTGGAGATCTGATTGCGGCCCCACGGACCCTGCTCGATCATGGCGACCTTGGCGTCGCTGAAGAGCTGGATCATGTCGTTCATCTCGTAGGCCGTCGGACCTTCTTCGGAAACGCCGACAAGCTTCTTGACGAACTCGAGCGCCTGCAGGTTCTGCGGGCTGTCGAGCGTGATGTTGCCGTCGGCGTCGCTCACGGTGCCGTTGTTCGTGTAAACGAAATGCAGGAACGTATGCATGGTGTTGTCCATGGTCTTGGCCGGAAGGCCGAAACCGGCAACGCCAGTCTTGTCCTTGATCGCCTTGGCGTCGGCGTAGAGTTCGTCCCAGGTCGTCGGCGGCTTGTTCGGGTCAAGCCCGGCCTTGGTGAACAGGTCCTTGTTCCAGTAGAGCGCCTTGGTCGAGAAAGCCGTCGGGATGCCCCACTGCTGGCCGCCGGACGTGACGGTGTCGACGATGTGCGGATAGTAGGAAGCCTTCTCCGCGTCCGTCATCGGGATCGGCACGATCAGATCGTTCTGGGCGAGCTGCTTGAGGACGCGCGAACCCATGTAGGCGAGCGCAACGGGATCGCTGGCGGCGGCGAGCGTCGTCGCCTTGTCCTGGCACTGCGCCCAGCCGATGAGCTGGACATCGACCTTGTAGCCGGGATTGCGGGACTCCCAATCCTTGATCAGCGCCGGATAGGTCTCGGCGAGCGTATCGCCGCACTGGATCATGGAGACGGTCTTGTCGTCGGCGAACGCGCCGGGCGCCGTCGTGGTTACGGCGAGAGCCGCGATGGCCCCCGCGATCAGAATGGAATGTTTCGTCATTACTTCACCCCTACGTTCTCGCCTCTGGATTGAGACGACTCATTGTTTCACCGCGCCGGCGGTCATCCCGGCGACGAGGTAGCGTTGCAACAGGAAGAAGACGATGAGCACCGGCAAGATGCCCACGAAGCTGGCCGCCATGAGTTGATTCCACACCACGACCTCGCGGCCAAAGAAGGCGAATAGCCCAACGGCTAGTGGCATGAATTCCTGCTTCGCGTTGAAGGTCAGCGCGAAGATGAACTGCTGCGCGTAAGCGCCGATGAAGGTGGCAATTGCCACGACCGAGATGCCGGGCATCGCCAGCGGCAGGATGACCCGCCGGAAGATGTAGAAGCGGCCGGCGCCATCCACCCACGCCGCCTCGTCGAGCTCGCGCGGGATGCGCAGCATGTAGGTGCGCAACAGCCAGATGCCGGTTGGCACCAGGAACGCGGCGCCCGGCACGATCATCGCCCAGTACGAATTCAACAGGCCGAGCGCCCGCAGCAACCGGTAGAGCGGGATCAGAAGCACGGCGCCGGAGAACATGTTGACCGCCAGGAAGCCGCCGAGGATCGAGCCGCGCCCGGGAAACTCGAAGCGCGCGAAGGCATAGGCCGCCGGCACCACGAGCACGAGCACGATCGCGGTGACCAGCAGCGAGATGAAGATCGAGTTGAAGATGTAGCGCCCGAGGTAGGGAACCGAGCTCCACATGTCGGCGTAGGCCTGGAACGAACCCTCGGTCGGCAAGAAGCGGTAGGGCGAGGAGAACAGGTGGGTGAGCGGCTTCAGCGAGACCAGGAAGCCCTCGATGAACGGCGACAGCACGAAGGTCAGGAACAGCAGGATGCCGGCGTAGATCAGCGCCGTCTCCCACCAGCGATACCGGTCGATCATCGCCGCGCCCTTCATTTCACCTCTCCCTCGGTGAGCCGGTTGGCGACGCGGAAGTAGACGAAGGTGAAGAGCGACAGGAACACGCAGATGAGCACGGCGCGGGCGGAGCCCTCGCCGTAGTGGTACTTGCCGATGCCGGTCTTGTAGGTGTCGATGATCATGGTCGTGGTCTGGCCGCTGGGCCCGCCCTGGGTCAGGATCCAGATGATGTCGAACGAGTTGAACGTGGCGATCAGCGACAGGATCGACATGGTGACCATGGCCGGCGAGATGATCGGCAGCGTGATGCGGCGGAAACGGTAGAAGCGGCCGGCGCCGTCCGTCCACGCCGCCTCGTAGAGATCCTTGGGGACCGACTGGACCGCGGCGAGCAGGTAGATCGTCACCATCGGCACGCCGATCCACACGTCGGTGACGATGGTCGCCCAGAACGCCGTGTTGCCCCAGGCCAGGAACGGGATCGGCTTGTCGGACAGCCCGAAGTCCTGCAGCAGGCCGGAGATCATTCCGAACTCGCCGTTGTACATCCAGCCCCACATGAAGATGCCGATCGCCATGGGGATGATCCACGGCGGCATGGTGAGGACGCGGAACAGCGTGCGGCCCGGCACGGCGGCGTTGAGCATCACCGCGCCGAAGGTTCCGATGATCATCTTTATGGAGACGGAGAAGAACGTCCACACGAAGGTGCGGATGATGATCTCGCCGAAGTTCGCCTTGAAGATCTTCTGGTAGTTGAGCCAGCCGACCCAATGGGTTTCCGGCCGCAGCGCCGCGTCGGTGAACGACAGGCGGAAGGTGTCGACCAGCGGATAGGCGACGATGAAAACGATATAGGCGAGCGCCGGCAGAAGCAGCAGGAAGGCGAAATTGACGGCACTGCGGTTGCTGGTCATCTCCCCTCCCCCTACGCGGCCTTGTCGTTTCTGAGACCGAAGGCGTCGAAGCGCGCCCACATATCGGCGAGCTCGATGACGCGCTTCTCGGCGCGCGCCTGATCGAGCTTGATCGCCGTCAGTCCGGCTTCCAGACCGTCGAGGATCGAGACCGGCAGCGGCCGCCCGTCGTTGAGGTGGCCGAAGATGTCGTCGATCATCTGCTCATCGGCGCCGTAGTGGACCGAGAGCGGCGAGGCCTCGTAGGCCTTGTCGATCAGCTTGTCGCCGGTGCGCGCATCGTGCACGCGGAAGAAGTTGCGGACGAAATCGCCTTCCGCCTGGCCGCGCGAGCCGATCACGCAGAAGCGGCGGAACTCGTCGGGCGTGTTGATGTTGGTGTGGAAGCAGAGGTTCTCGCCGCCCATGTATTCGACGATCGCCACCTGGTAGTCGACGATGTCGCCGTCGCCGTCGAAAACGCGGTCGGAGCCCATCCAGCCGCTTGGCTTGCGGTAATAGACCTCGAGATCGTTGACGCCGGCGTTCTGCGGCGCGTTCGCCGGCACGAAACTGCGCCGTCCGCCGAAGCTCGCCACGCGCCGCGGGCGGCTGCCGACCAGACCCTGATAGAGGTCGATGTCGTGGCAGCACTTCTCGAGGATGAAGCCGCCCGAATAGTTTGAGCGTCGCCGCCAGTCGCGCATGAAGAAGGCGCCGTGATACGGCGCGATGTGCTCGCTCGCCTCGATCGAGGCGATGTCGCCGAGGGTACCGTTGTCGCGGGCCGCGACGAGGTCGCGGTAGAGCGGCGCATAGCGCAGCACCAGGCCGATCATCACCCGGTCGGTGTCACCGCTTGTCCGCAGGAGGTCGAGGAGCGCGAAGGTCTCCTCCTCGCTGACCACCACCGGTTTCTCGACGAAAATCTTCTGCACGCGCTCCAGCCCAGCGCGAATGTGCTCCAGATGCAAGTGGTTGGGCGATCCGATCATCAGCAGGTCGAGCTGCCCCTGGTCGAGCAGCGCGGCGAGGTCCGGATAGGCCGGGCCGGGATCGACGCCGGCTTCCTTCAGCTCAGCCATCCCGGCCGGCGCCGGATCGACGTAGCCGACGAATTCGACGCCGGGCACCCGCAGAGCGGTCAGGTGCGCCAGATAGCCGAGGCGGAAGCCGAGGCCGACGATCCCCACTCTCATGACACCACCTCAAGGCGTTGCGCGTCGGCGAGCCGCTGAAGCGCCTGCTTCGCGGCCCCGACAACGGTTGCGTCCGTCCGCCCCGTCGCTCCCCGGAACGAGCCGTGGACTTGGCTGACGCCGGTGCGGCGCACGATGTCGGATACGTTGGCCGGCGTTACGCCGCCACCGGCCATGACGGCGATCCGGCCGGCAGCGCGCCGGACCAGATCGCCGATGAGATCGACGCCCTCGGCGGCGCCCGGCGCCTGCCCTGAGGTGAGCACCCGGTCGAGGCCGAGAGCGATTGCCGCGTCGAGGGCGGCGAAGGGATCCGGGGTCTCGTCGAAGACCCGATGCAGCGTGACGTTGAGCGGACCGGCCGCCGCGACCAGTCGGGCGATGGTTTCCCCATCGAGCGTGCCGTCCTCCCCCGCCGCGCCGACCACCACGCCGGCGAGACCGGCGGCTTTCACCGCAGCGATCGCATCCAGCATGGGGTCGACGTTGGCTCGGGAGAACCTGAAACTGCCGGCGCGCGGGCGAATCATGGCGTGGACCGGCACGTCGCAAGCCGCAGCGTTGCGCATGAAATCCGCCTCTGGCGTCAAACCGCCGACCGAAAGATCCGCGCACAGCTCGATCCGGTCGGCGCCGCCGGCAAGCGCCGCCGCAAGGCCCGCCGCGTCATCGACGCAGACCTCCAGCAGCACGATAGAGCGATCCGGCCGCATCATTGCGTCTCCGTGATTTTGTGGAGATGCGCCGGGCGGTCGGGGTCCATGCCCCGCGACAGCGAGAGCGCGTTAGCCATCAGATAGAACGACTGCACCATGGCGAGCGGCGCCACGACCGGGTGAAGATTGGCGGCGATCGGCAGCGTCGTGCCGACCCGCGGGCCGTCGAAGGCGGCGAAGACGCGGGCGCCCTTGTCGTGCAGCATCTCGGCGATGGCGATGATGCTGGGCAGCGCCGCGTCGCTCTGGCCGATCACGAAGACGGGCATGCCGGCGGTAAGCAACCCGAGCGGCCCGTGCAGGATTTCCGCCGAACTGACCGACTCGGCGTGGATCGCGCTGGTTTCCTTCAGCTTCAGCGCCATCTCGGCACTTGCCGCGATGCCGACGCCGCGCCCGACGACGAAGACGTTGTGGCTGGAAGCGAGCGGCTCCACTGCCATCGACCAGTCGTGGTCGAGGGCCGCTGCCAGCACCTCGGGAATGGCAGCGACCGCATCGGCGAGGCTGGCGTCCTCGGCGAGCGCACTGATGAGCTGGGCGCCGGCGGCCATGGATGCCAGGAACGTCTTGGTGGCGGCGACGCTGATCTCGGGCCCGGCGTGCAGCGGCAAGACGTCGTGGGCGACTTCGGCAACCGGCGAATCGACCGTGTTGACCAGGGCGACGACATGGGCGCCGTGTTCCGCCGCCCAGGCGCCCGCCGCGACCAGATCGGGGCTCTGGCCGGACTGCGAAATCAGCAGGAACAGCACGTCGTCGAAGTCGACGGAACTGCCGTAGACCGAGGCGATCGACGGCGGCAGCGACATGGCCGGGATGCCGAGGTGGACGTGGCTGAGATACTGGGTGTAGGTGGCGGCGTGGTCGGACGAGCCGCGCGCGCAAGTCACGATCAGCCGCGGGCGGCGCTTGTTGAGGCGCGCCGCAATCGCTTCGCACGATGCCGCGTTCCCGGCCAGAAGCTGCGCGACGCGACCGGGCGCTTCGCTGGCCTCCCGCGCCATCATGGTCTCGTCGATGTTGGTTGTCGGGTTCACCGGGCGCCTCAGATCTTCAACTCTGCGACGAAGTCGTACGAGTCGCCGCGATAGTGCGAGCGCACGTACTCGATCGGCCGGCCGTTCTTCAGGAACGACTGCTGCTCGACGAACAGCCCGGCCGAGCCGGGGGCAACGCCCAAGAGGCGCGCCTGCTCGATCTCGAGAAGTTCGGCGCGTAGCCGCTGGACCGCGCGCGTCGGCCGCATCTTCAGCGTTTCGAGATGCGAATAGAGCGACTCGCCCAGTTCGTCGCCTTCCGGCAGCACCGAGGCGGGAACCGTCGCCAGTTCCAGGCACATCGGTTTCCTGTTCGCGTAAAGCAGCCGGTAGAGCCGCGTCACCGGCGTGGCGGGCTCGACCTGAAGCATGTCGGACTCGATCGGCATGGCCGGCCCGGTGTTGCGGTCGAGCATGTCGAATTGCGGCTTCATGCCCCGGGCGCGCATATCCTCGGAGAAACTGGTCGGCTGCTTCAAGGGAAGTTCGACGCGATGGGTGACGAAGGTCCCGGCGCCGCGCCGCTGCACCAGAAGACCGTCGTTGACGAGATTGCGAATGGCGTTGCGAACGGTCACCCGCGAGATGCCGAGCGCCTGGGCAAGATCGCGCTCGGGCGGCAGCGCGTCGTCGTCGCCGAGTTGGCCGTCCGCGATGACCGTGCGGATGGCACGCTCGACCCGGTGGTAGAGCGGGGTGAACCCGCCCGACTGGGTCTCCGTGTGCTGCTTCAGCGCAGCGACCAGTTCATTCGTCTGGGCCATTCGCCCTCCCGGTTAACATTTAAGACCAATATAGGACCACTATGCAACCACCTTGTATCCTGCAGTGCAGCATTCCAAGACTTGCAGCGAACCGATTGATGACGGAGAGATTTCAGCAATGAGCCACGACCTGATTCTGAAGGGCGGTCGCGTCATTGACCCGTCGCAGGGCCTTGACCGGACGCTCGACGTTGCGTTCGCCGGCGGCAAGGTCGCGGCGATCGAGCCGGACATCGCGCCGGATCCTGCCAGCGAAGTTCACGATGTCTCCGGCGCCTGCGTCGCGCCGGGCTTCATCGACCTGCACACGCACGTCTACTGGGGCGGCACCTCGCTGGGGGTCGATGCCGATGCGGTCGGTCGCACCAGCGGCGTCACCACCTTCGTCGATGCGGGCAGTGCCGGCCCGGGCAACTTCGCCGGCTTCCGCAAGCACGTCATCGACCCTGCCGAACGGCGCATCCTCGCCTACCTGCACGCTTCGTTCGCCGGCATCTTCGCCTTCTCGAAACGCATCATGGTGCCGGAGAGCGGCGATCTCCGCCTGATGAGCCCGGCCGACGCCGTCGAAGTCGCCAATCGTCATCGCGACGTCGTCGTCGGCATCAAGGTGCGGGTCGGGCGCAACGCCAGCGGATCGTCCGGGGCCGTACCGCTCGATATCGCGCTTCAGGTCGCGGAGGAGCTGGCGCTGCCGCTGATGTGCCACATCGACGAACCGCCGCCGAGCTACGAGGACGTGCTGCAGCGACTGCGCCCGGGCGACGTGCTGACCCACTGCTTCCGCCCCTTCCCCAACACCCCCGTCACCG
Organism: uncultured Alphaproteobacteria bacterium; assembly: GCA_963843565.1. Classification (GTDB taxonomy): domain Bacteria; phylum Pseudomonadota; class Alphaproteobacteria; order Rhizobiales; family Kaistiaceae; genus DASZQY01. The sequence continues at coordinate 3,036,570 of CAWJKY010000003.1, read as the reverse complement.
GACAGGGCGCTGTGAAGCCGGCGGTGCTCGCCGCGCGTGAACGCGGCGTCCTCTTCGACGTCGGCCACGGAATGGGGTCCCTCGCCTTCGCGACCGCGCGGGCGATGCTCGATGCCGGCTTCCTGCCGGACACCATTTCCTCCGACCTTCACGTCCTCAACATCGACGGTCCGGTCCTCGATCAGGAAACAACGCTGTCGAAGTTCCTGTGCCTGGGCGTGCCGCTTGCCGACGTGATCGCGGCAACGACGCAGAAGGCGGCCGAAGCCCTGCGGCGGCCAGAGCTCGGCACCCTGCGGCCCGGTTCGGTCGGCGACGCGACGGTGTTCTCGGTCAGGGACGGGCGTTTCGCCTACACGGATTCGGTCGGGGAAGTGCTCGAAGGAAGCCGCCGGATCGTCAGCGAGGGGGTCGTCACGGGCGGTCGGTACCAGTCCGTGCGCAGCGGGTGACGACTATCAGGCGGCGGCGCCGCGCGCGAGGGCCGGACCCCGGTTACCTTACGCGCGCCGGACCGGTCGAGCCGCGCACGACGAGCTTCACGGCCGTTTCCGTGTAGGTCGCAAGGTTGTCCTGTGACCTGATCCGCTCGATCAGCCGGCTGACGCTTCTGGCGCCGATATCCTCCGCTTCGACACGAATGCTGGTCAGCGGCACGGAGTTCAGCGCGGCGGTCGGGATGTCATCGAAGCCGACGATGGACACGTCGCCGGGCACGCTGAGGCCGGCCTCGGTGAGCGCCGCCATGGCGCCGAAGGCACACGAGTCGTTGCAGCACAGGATGGCCGTGAAGTCGCAACCGTGCCGCGCCTCGATGCGTTCCTTCACCGCCTTGTAGGCAAGATCGGTACGCATCGCCTCCAGTTCGATCACAAAGTCGTCGACGGCCTCCAGCCTCGCCTCGCTCATCGCCCGGCGGCTCCCCGCCATGCGGTCGCGGATCGTCGGGCGGGGCGAGTGCGCCAGCATGAGGATGCGGGTGTGCCCGAGCTCGAGCAGGTGGCGGGCGCCGAGATAGCCGCCCGTGCGGTTTGCCGGGGCGACCGCGTCGAGCCGCATGAGCGGCTCGCGGCCATTGACTATGACGGCCGGGATGGCCCGCGACGACAGGTACTGGATGATGTCCTCGCGCTGCATGGACAGAAGCAGGTAGCCGGAGGTTCCCTCGCCCGGCCCCGGCCACGCGACGCCGGACGGGCCGGCGAGCGTCACCGAAAGCGTGAGGCCCGCCTCGCGGGCCCGCTTCTCTATCCCGCGCTGCACCGCGTGCATGAACTCGCCGGCGAAACCGTCCGCGAGATGGAGGTCGGAGATCACGGTCGCGGTGCCGGCCAGGGCGCCGGCATAGTTGAGCCGCTCGGCCGCCGACTGGATCCGCGAGCGCACGTCGCCCGAGATTCCCGGCGCGCCGTTGAGCGCCCGCGACGCGGTGCTGATCGAGACGCCGACCGCTTCGGCAACGTTGCGCAGCGTGACCCGACCCGCGGGCGCCACCGCAGACCCCTTGCCCGAAGGCGCGTTATCGCCAGCCATCGCCCGAATCCTCGCTCGCTGGTGTCATTCAGATTGCCGCTCGCCGCCGCTTTCTTGGAAGTCCCGTTCCGACGTGTCAACAAGAGCAACTTGCGTGATACTACGCAAATTTGCGCGTCGATGACAATTGTATTGACTTTGCGGCGGCGTGCTGCCTGACTTGGCTCCGGTCAAAGCCGGTGCAAGCCGGTGAGGGAGGGGACGTGTCCAGCTTGGCGAAAGCCAGACCGAGCGCTGCGTCCGGTTCGTGGTTCGCCGACTGCCTGTCGAGGCTCGGCGATGTCCTGCCCGTGTTCGTGCCGGCGCCACCCGCGCGCGACCGGGCGTACTGGACGCGAATTCCCAGGCATCTGCGAACGCGCCTGATCGCAGGGGGCGAGGCTGCACTCAAGGCGGAGTGGCCGCAACTCACCGCGGGCGCCTATCGCGCCTTCGCGACAACCGGCAATCGGGTCGACTACGAAACCATCTACTTCGCCCGCCGCCGCCGCATCAACGCGCTGGCGTTGGCCGAGGCGGTGGAAGGCAGGGGCCGCTTCGTTGATGCCCTGATCGACGGCATCTTTCTGGTTTGCGAGGAGAGCGGCTGGCAATTGCCCGCGCACAATTCGCAAACGCGCAACGGACCGCACGACCCCCTGCCCGATCCCGATCGGCCGGTGATCGATCTGTTCGCGGCCGAGACCGGGGCCGAGCTCGCCGTCGTTGCGGCGCTGCTCGGCGACGCGCTCAACGCCGTCAGCCCGGCGATTGTCGCGCGGATCGACCGCGAGATCGTGACGCGCATCACGCGGCCCTATCTCGACCGGCATTTCTGGTGGATGGGCAACGGCGACGAGCCGATGAACAACTGGACGGCGTGGTGTACGCAGAACGTCCTCATCAGCACGTTCGCCCGCCCGACCGATCAAGCGACCCGCCGCGCGGTCATCACCAGCGCGGCGCATAGCCTCGATGCCTTTCTCAAGGACTACGGCGAGGACGGCGCCTGTGACGAGGGCGCGCATTACTATCGCCACGCGGCGCTCTGCCTGTTCGGCGCGCTCCGGGTCATGGACGCGGTCGCGCCGGAGGTTTTCGCGCGCCTCTGGCACGAGCCGAAGGTTCGCAACATGGCGGAGTTCATCCTCCATGCCCATGTGCGCGATGCCTGGTACGTAAATTTCGCGGATGCGTCGGCCATTCTGGACCCATGCGGAGCGCGCGAATTCCTGTTCGGCAAGGCGGTCGGTTCCCATACGCTCATGGCGCTGGCGGCGGCCGACGCGGCCCGCGATCCGGCGCCCGAGCTTCCCGACGAAATCAATCTCACCTACCGCCTGCTGGCGCTCGATGCCGCGCCCGAGATGGCGGCCTTCCGCGCGCCCCCGGTCGAGACACGCGACATCTGGTATCCAAGCTGCGGTCTGTTCATTGCCCGCGACAATCGCTTCGTCGTCGCCGCCAAGGCTGGTGACAACGGCGACGGACACAATCACAACGACGTCGGCAGCGCGACGATCTTCAAGGACGGGCGGCCGTTTCTCATCGATGTCGGTGTCGAGACCTATACCGCCCGGACGTTTTCCGCCGAGCGCTATGACATCTGGACGATGCAGTCCGCCTTCCACAATCTGCCGAGCTTCGCAGGTGTGCAGCAATCTGCCGGCGAAACCTTCGCGGCGCGCGACGTCGAGGTCGACCTCGGCGAGACCGTCGCTTCGATCGCCATGGACATCGCCGGCGCCTACCCGCGCGAGGCGCAGGTCGCCCGCTACAAGCGCTTGGTCCGGCTCATCAAGGGGGAGGCCGTCGAGATCGACGACCGCTGTGAAGGCGCGCGGCCGGCCGAGCTCAGCCTGATGTTCTGCGAAAAGCCGACCTTGTCGGCGGACCGCATCGTTGTCGGCGATCTTGGCGAGATCGCGCTCTCCGGCGCCGGACAGCCGCGCCTCGAGGAGATACCTATTGCCGACGCGCGATTGCGGCAGGCCTGGCCGGAGCGGATTTTCCGCGTCCGCGTTCCGCTGGCAGGCCGCGACCTGCGCCTGCGGATCACCTGAGGAGGGCGGCCGCAGTGAGCACCCTCGCCCAACCCCTGACCGCTGCCTCGCTGCCGCGCGCCGGCGTGTCGCGGCGTTGGCGCCGGGTGCGCAACACGCTCACCGCCTATTCGTTCATCGCGCCCAACTTCATCGGCTTCGTGGTGTTCACCCTCGGGCCGATCGTCTTCGCCTTCGCCCTCGCCTTCATGCACTGGGACGGCTCCAACCCGATCCAGTTCGTCGGCCTCGCCAATTTCTGGCGGCTGTTCTCCGACAAGGTGTTTCAGGCGGCTTTCTGGAACACGATCATCTACACCGGCGCGGTGGTGCCGCTGACGCTGGTGTGCTCGCTCGGCCTCGCCATCCTGCTCAACCAGAAGATCTTCGCCCGCAATTTCTTCCGCACCATCGCCTTCTTCCCCTACGTCGCCTCGCTGATCGCGGTGGCGGTCGTCTGGAACATGCTCTTCAACCCGGACTTCGGGCCGGTGAACATGGTGCTCTACACGTTTGGGGTCGATCCGCAGCACCTGCCGGGATGGGCGGCGGACCGGCACTGGGCGATGGTCACCGTGATCATGTTCTCGGTCTGGAAGAATATGGGCTACTTCATGGTGATCTACCTTGCCGGCCTGCAAGGGATCAGCGCCGAACTCTACGAAGCCGCCAACATCGACGGCGCCACCGCCTGGCAGAAGTTCTGGTACGTCACCCTGCCGCAGCTGGCGCCGACCACCTTCTTCGTGTCGGTGATGCTCACCATCACCTCGTTCAAGGTGTTCGACCAGATTTTCATGATCACCCAGGGCGGACCGGGAACGGCGACCCTCGTCCTCGTCTATCACATCTACAACGAGGCGTTCGTGTCGTGGGACCTCGGCTATTCGAGCATGGTGGCCCTGGTCCTGTTCGTGCTCGTTCTCGTCATCACCATCGTCCAGTTCTGGTGGACCCGCGAACGGGAGGAGAACCTGGCATGAGCGCCGCCACGTTCCCGACGAGCGCGGCCGGGCTCAAGCGGCCCCGCCGGCGCGTGAAGTGGGGCCTGATTCTGACCTACGTGATCGTCATCCTGGTCACGCTCACCATGCTGGCGCCGTTCGTGTGGATGCTGTCCGCCTCGCTCAAGCTGAACCGCGACGTATTTGCCTTCCCCATCGAATGGATTCCCTCGCAACCGCGCTGGCAGAATTTCGTCGACATCTGGACCAAGATCCCGCTGGCGCTGTTCATCTACAACACCGCCAAGCTGACGGTGATCGTGACCTTCCTGCAGCTGCTCACCTCGAGCTTCGCGGCATACGCCTTCGCCAAGCTGCGCTTCCCCTACCGCAACACGCTGTTTCTGGCCTACGTCGCCACGATCGCCATGCCTTGGCAGGTCTACATGGTGCCGCAGTTCATCATGATGCGGGGGTTCGGGCTCAACAACACGCTGACCGCGCTGGTCTGCCTGCAGGCCTTCACCGCCTTCGGCGTGTTCCTGATGCGCCAGTTCTACATGTCGATCCCCGACGAGCTGTGCGAGGCGGCGCGCATCGACGGCATGAGCGAATACGGCATCTGGTGGCGGATCATGCTGCCGCTTTCGATGCCGGCGATTTCCACGCTGACGATCTTCACCTTCGTCACCACCTGGAACGATTTCCTCGGTCCGCTGATCTATCTGACCAAGACCGAGGTCAAGACGATCCAGATCGGCATCCGCATGTTCATCAGCCAGTACACCCAGGAGTACGGGCTGATCATGGCCGCCTCGGTGGTGTCGCTGATTCCGGTGCTGATCGTCTTTCTGGCTTTGCAGCGCTTCTTCGTCGAGGGCATCGCCTCGACGGGGCTGAAGGGATAACGAGATGCTCGACATCGCCGCCCGATCCGACGCCGGTCCCGCCATCACCGATGGCGAGGTGGCCGCTGCCATGGACACCGTCTTGGCGCAGGTGCGGCGCAATCTGCCGACCTTCACTTACGCGGCGCAGAACCACTCCAGCGTCAACAACGTCTATCCGGCGGTGCCCAACGACCAGTGGACCGCCGGCTTCTGGCCCGGTTCGATCTGGCTCGCCTACGAGGCGACCCGCGACAAGGTGTTCCGCTACGCCGCGCAGATCCACGTGCAGAGCTTCCTGCACCGTATCGTCAACCGCATCGCCACCGACCACCATGACATGGGCTTCCTCTATTCGCCGAGCTGCGTTGCAGCCTGGAAGCTGGTCGGCGACGAGGACGGACGGCGGGCGGCGCTGCTGGCGGCCGACCAGCTGCTCGAGCGCTTCCAGGAAAAGGGCCAGTTCATCCAGGCCTGGGGGCCGATGGGCGAGCCCGGCAACTACCGGTTCATCATCGACTGCCTTCAGAATCTGCCGCTGCTCTTCTGGGCAAGCCGGGAAAGCGGCGACCGGCGGTATCGCGACAAAGCGCTGGCCCACGCGCACACCACGCTGGCCCACTCGATCCGCGCCGACCACTCGACCTTCCACACCTTCTACATGGACCCTGTCACGGGCGCGCCGGTGCGCGGCGCCACCACGCAGGGCTATCGCGACGAGAGCGCCTGGGCGCGCGGCCAGGCCTGGGCGATCGCCGGTATGGCGCTTTGCTATCGCAACGAACCGAACGAAGCCTATCGCGAGACCTTCGAGAATCTCCTCGCCTACTATCTCCGGCACCTGCCCGACGATCTCGTGCCCTATTGGGACCTGACGTTCACGGACGGCGACGAGCCGCGCGATTCATCTTCCGCCGCGATCGTCGCATGCGGGCTTCTCGAGATGGCCGGGCTCGTCGGTGGAGATCGCGCCGACGATTTGCGCGAGCTGGCGCGGCTCATGCTCGGCAGCCTGTGGCGGAACTACGCCGTGCGCGATCCCGCCGTTTCGAACGGCTTCGTGCTGCACGGAACCTATTCGAAGAAGTCGCCGTTCAACAGCTGCCATGGCGAAGGCGTCGACGAGTGCGTGACCTGGGGCGACTACTACTATTTCGAGGGCCTGACGCGCCTGTCGCGTCATTGGGCCCCGTACTGGTGACGATATGGCCGGCATTTCGCTCCGCAAGGTTCGCAAGACGTTTGGGGCGCAGACCGTCGTCCACGACATCGACCTCGATATCGCCGACAAGGAATTCATCATCCTCGTCGGTCCGTCCGGCTGCGGCAAATCCACGACGCTGCGCATGATCGCCGGGCTCGAGGAAATCACCAGCGGCGACCTGGTCATCGGCGACACCATCGTCAACGACGTCCCGTCGAAGGACCGCGACATCGCCATGGTCTTCCAGAACTACGCGCTCTACCCGCACATGACCGTCTACAAGAACATGGCGTTCGGACTGGTGCTGCGCCGTTTCCCGGCCGACGTCATCGACGTCAAGGTCAACGAAGCCGCCGAAATCCTCGACATCAAGCACCTCCTCAACCGCAGGCCCAAGGCGCTCTCCGGCGGCCAGCGTCAGCGCGTCGCGCTGGGCAGGGCGATGGTGCGTTCGCCGGCCGTGTTCCTGCTCGACGAGCCGCTGTCCAATCTCGACGCCAAGCTGCGCACCGCCATGCGCTCCGAGATCACGCGGCTGCACCGGCGCCTCGACGCCACGTTCATCTACGTCACCCACGACCAGATCGAAGCCATGACCATGGCCGACCGCATCGTCGTGATGAAGGACGGCCGCATCCATCAGGTCGACACCCCCCAGGCTCTCTACGATCACCCCGTCAACATGTTCGTCGCCGGTTTCATCGGTGCGCCGCAGATGAACTTCCTGCCGGTCGTTGTCCGGAAGGACGGCACCGACTTCACCGCCGAGCTCGAAGGCCGGCCGCTGCGCCTTCCCCCCCGGCTGACCGCGCGAACGCTGGATGCGTACGTCGGGCGTGAGTGCGTGCTCGGGCTCCGCCCGGAGAGCTTTCACGAACTGCTGCCCGCCGACGTCGACCCCGCCTTCACCGCGCCACTGGAGATAAGCGTCGAGCTGGCCGAGCCTATGGGCGCCGAGGTGCACCTGAACGCCATGCTCGGCGCCCATCCCGTCATCGCGCGGGTGTCGCCGCGCTGCCGCGCGCAACCGGGCAGCCAGATCACCCTGACGGCCGATCTTTCCACGGCTCACCTGTTCGACAAGGGAACCGAACAGGCGCTCGACGTCGAAGCCGGAGGAGGGGCCCTGAGGCCATGAACTGGCTCGCGAACCTCTACTTCCGTGAAGGACCGGGCATTCCCAAGAATGCGCCGAAGCCCGAGGGGCTGCGCCTTCTGGCGCATGTGCTGGCGCGCGAATGGTGGACGCTGCTGAAGCTCAACCTGCTGTTCCTCGTCTTCGCCCTCCCTCTCGTCACGCTGCCCGCCGCCTGGTTCGCGGCCACCAGCGTCAGCGTCGCCATGATCGAGGATCGCAACGTCTATCTGTGGCGCGACTTCCTGAGCGCGTTCCGCTCGCGCTTCTGGCCCGCGACCGTGCTGGGCGCCTTCTTCTGCACCGCCGCTGCACTTACCATCCTCGCCTTGCGCACCTACGGCGCCGCGACCACCGACACCTTGCTGGCCGCCGTGCCGCTCGCCATCGCGCTCACCGTCGCGGTTCTGCTGCCGCTCTACGCCGCGCATGTCTTCGTGGCGCTCGCGCAGCGTGGCGACCGGCCGCTTGGCGCGATCGCGAAGGCATCGGCGATCGGCATGCTGGCGCGCCCCCTGCCCGGTCTCGCCGCGCTGCTGTTCGTCGCGCTGCTGTGGCTGGCGCACATCCTCTTCTATCCCGCGTCGGTGCTGCTGCCGGTGCTCGTCAATTTCTCTTTCGGCGCGCTGGTCACCAGCTTCGCCGTTTTCAAAGGGGTCCGGATCGGCCTGTCACACATCGCCGCCGGCGCCCCGCAAGGAGCAACAGGAAGACCGACGACACAGTCGGCGTGAATTTCTTCAAAGACGGAGGACGAAAATGACAAGATTGAATCTGATCAAGTCGGCCCTGTTGGCCGCCGCAAGTCTGGCCATTGTTCACGGTCAGGCCATGGCGGAGCAGGTCACCCTTAACTGGGCGCTCTGGGATTGGGACAGGACCGCCTACTACGAGCCGCTCATCAAGGCCTACGAGGCCAAGCACCCGGACGTGAAGATCAACTACACCGATCTCGGGTCGCAGGACTACGACCAGATGGTCATGACCCAGCTGACCGGCGGCGGCAGCGACATCGACATTGTCTCGATCAAGGACATCCCCGGCTACGCGCAGCTGATCAACACCGGCCGGCTGATCGACCTCAGCAAGGAAGGCGTGCTGCCTCAGGATACGTCCAAGTACGGCGGCTTGATCGAAGCTCTGACCGTCAACGGCGGCACCTACGGGATGCCGATGCGGACCGACTTCTGGATCGTCTACTACAACAAGGACCCCTTCGATAAGGCGGGCGTTCCTTATCCGACCAACGACATGACCTGGGCCCAGTTCGACGAACTGGCGCGCAAGGTCACAAGTGGCTTCGGACCGGACAAGGTGTTCGGTTCGCACTTCCATGTCTGGCGCTCGACCGTGGAGCTTCCGGCGATCCAGAGCGGCGAGCACACGCTTGTTGCCAAGGACTACTCGTTCCTCAAGCCGTGGTACGAGCGGGCGCTGGCGCTGCAGAATGACGGCATCGTCCGTTCCTACGCTTCGTTGAAGACCTCGCAGACCCACTACTCGGGCCCGTGGTTCGCCGGCAAGATCGCCATGCTGCCGATGGGCACATGGTTCATCGGGACCCAGATCGCCAAGCTCAAGACGGGCGAATCGACCGTCAAGAACTGGGGTCTGGTGCGGTACCCCCATCCTGATGGAGTCAAGTCAGGCGCCACCGCCGGTCAGGTGACCTCGCTCGGCGTCAACGTGAACTCCAAGAACAAGAAGGCTGCCGAAGACTTCATCGCGTGGGTTGGCGGGCCGGAAGGCGCGGCAATTGTCGCCAAGACGGGCACCATTCCGGCTTACCGCGATGACACCGTGGTCAAGATGATCACGTCGACGCCGGGCTTCCCGACCGATCCGGGAAGTGCGGAGGCGCTGACCACAACCGCCACCTATCTTGAAATGCCGGTCGACCTCAAGGCGGCCGAATACGACTTGGTGCTGAACCGCGTCCACGACGAGATCATGACCAACAACATCTCGATCGACGACGGGATCAAGGAAATGAATGCCGGCGTCGCCGACATCAAGTAATCCGTTTGCGGGGTCGGCGAACCGCCGGCCCCGCAATCCGGACGCCTGAATTGAGACAGCATCCCTTCTCGCAAAATCCTCTCCGCACCCGCGCCGACGTGCAGCGCGCCGTGGGCGAGCTCTTCGCGCCCCTCCTGCCCTGTTTCTCGGCCTCGGGAGCCCGCGTCCGCCTGAGCGCCGCCGCGGCCCATTTCGACCGTGCGGCTGCCGACCTGGAGGGCTTCGCCCGCCCGCTTTGGGGGATCGCGCCGCTCGCCGCCGGCGGCGGCGCGTTCGAACACTGGGCGCTCTATCGCGAGGGGCTCAAGAACGGGACCGATCCCGACCACTCCGACTATTGGGGGGACATCGGCGACATCGACCAGCGCCAGGTGGAACTGGCCGCGATCGGCTTCGCCCTGCGCATCGCCCGCACCGAGCTCTGGGACCCGCTCGACGACGCCGCGAAGAAGCACGTCGCCGCATATCTCGTCGCGGGGCGCGAGCGCCAATTCGTCGACAGCAACTGGAAGTTCTTCCGGGTGATGATCGATCTCGGCCTCATGCACTGCGGCGTCGAGGTGGACGCCGAAAGGCGCAACGCCTACCTCGACGACATCGAGCGCTTCTCGATCGGCAACGGCTGGTACCGCGATGGGCCGATCCGCAGCGCCGACCACTACATTCCCTTTGCCTTCCACTACTACGGGCTGATCTACGCCGCCCTGTCCGGCGATACGAAGCGCGCGGAGATCTATCGCGACCGCGCCACCGCCTTCGCCCGTTCGATCCGCCACTGGTACGCGCCGGACGGGTCGGCCCTGCCCTTCGGCCGCAGCCTCACCTACCGCTTCGCTCATGCAGGCATCTGGGCTGCATTCGCATATGCGGGCCTGGAAGCGCTGCCTTGGGGCCAGATCAAGGGCTACTATCTGCGTAATCTCAGATTCTGGTCCCGGCAGCCGATGTTCGATCGCGACGGCGTGCTGTCGGTTGGCTACGCCTATCCAAATCTCCTGGTCAGCGAAGGCTACAATTCCGCCGGCTCACCCTATTGGGCCATGAAGGCGTTCCTGCCGCTGGCGCTTGGCGAAGACCACCCGTTCTGGACCGCCGAGGAAGAAGCGCCCGAGACGTTCGAGGCGCCGGTTCCCCTGCCCGAGCCCGGCATGGTGATGCAGCACCTTCCCGGCCATGTCGTTGCGCTGGCCTCCGGTCAGCAATACCGGCAGTGGCGCGGCATGCCGGAGAAGTACGGCAAGTTCGCCTATTCGACGCGCTACGGTTTTTCCATCGAGGCCAGCCACCGGCTGTTCCCGAGCGCCGCGTGCGACGGCATGCTGGGTTTCTCCGATGATGGCGTGCATCTGCGCATGCGCGAGGGCAACGAGGCGGCGCTGATCGCCGGCGACAGGCTCTACGCCAGATGGCGGCCCTACGACGACGTGCTGGTCGAGACCTGGCTGGTCCCGGCCGGCGACTGGCACATCAGGCTTCACGAGGTGACCACGCCGCGCCCGCTCGAAGTCGCCGAGGGTGGCTTCGCGATCGCCAAGCCCGACTTCCATGCCTGGGACGAAACGGTTGCCGGCCCGCGCGCCGAGGTCAGGACGAGCGACGACGTCAGCGTGATCGTCGGATACGACGCCCGCGCCGCCCAGGTAACGAGCCCGCTCTCCAACACCAACCTCATGGTGGCGCGCACCCTCGTGCCGCAACTGCGCGGTAAACTCGATCCGGGAACGACCCGGCTCGCCTGCGCCGTCCTCGCGCGACCACGTCAAACCGGCGGTCCCCTTCCGCCAGCGCCCGAATGCCCGGACATCGCGCACCTGCGCCACCTCTTCGAGACCGACGGCCAGATCGTGCCGGTGTTCGACCTGGGCACATAGGCCGACCCACAACGTGGGCGCCGCAGGTCGGCGCCACCGCGTTCACCCGCACCCCGCGCGCTTGCAAGCTGGGTGCGCTTGGCTACGGTGGAGCACATGCAATATGCCCCGCCTTTCGAACCTTCCTGTCACCGTGTCCCGCGTGGGTTTCTTGCAGAGTTGCGATGATGGCTGGCGAGGATGCATGGCGGACGCTGTTGCCGGCCGTTCTGAACGACATGGGGGTCGCCGATCCCGACGCCTTCGAGGTCTATCCCCTGACCGGTGGTGTCTCGTCGGACATCGTGCGCATCCATCTCGAGGCGGGCGGTGATCTCTGCGCCAAGCGCGCGCTCCCCAAGCTGATGGTCGCCGACGACTGGCGCGTGCCGGTCGAGCGCAACCGCTATGAGATCGCCTGGCTCCGTCAGGCCGCCGAAATCGTACCCGGTGCCGTGCCGCGCGTCCTCGGCGAAGACCGCGCCAACGGCATCGCCGTCATGGAGTTTCTTCCGCCCGAAGACTACTTCGTCTGGAAGGACGCGCTGCTCGCCGGCACCGTTGATGCCGACGTTGCGGTTGCCGTCGCCGGCGCGATCGGGCGCATCCATGCCGCCACGCTCGACGAAGCCGAAACCGCGGCGCGCTTCCCGACCGACGCCATGTTCGACGCGCTCCGCCTGGACCCGTATCTGCGCGCGACCGCGAAGCGCCACCCGGACCTCGCGGTGCATATCCTCGCGCGCCTCGCCGACACGCAAGCCAACAAGCTCGCCCTCGTCCATGGCGATCTCAGCCCGAAGAATATTCTGGTCTCCCGAAAGGACGGCCACGTCGTCATCCTCGACGCCGAATGCGCGTGGTTCGGCGATCCCGTCTTCGACGCCGCCTTCTGCCTGAACCATCTGATTCTGAAGGCAATTCACCTGCCGGCCGCGGGTACCTCCCTGCTCTCGGCGGCACGCGCCTTCCTGGCCGCATGGCTCAAATGCTTCCCCGCCGGCGCAGCGAATGAATTCGAAGCGCGCACCGCGCGCCTCCTGCCTTGCCTGATCCTCGCCCGCGTCGACGGCAAGTCGCCGGTCGAGTATCTCACCGCGGCGGGGCGCGACACGGTGCGCGCCCTCGCGATGCCCATGATCGCCGACCCGCCACAAACGCTTGACGCCATCCTCAGGCGCGTCGAAGCGCTGCCCAACTCCGGAGACTGACGTACGCCCATGTCCGAGACCCGCATCGCATCGATCAGGGGCCGGCAGGTCTGGGATTCGCGCGGCCGCCCGACGGTGGAGGCCGAGGTCGTCCTGCGCTCGGGGGTGACGGGTCGCGCCATCGCCCCGTCCGGCGCATCGACCGGCAAGCGCGAAGCGCTTGATCTGCGCGACGGCAGCCGGCGCCTCGGCGGCTTCGGCGTCGACAAGGCGCTGACCGGCATCTCCGAAAGGATCGCGCCGCGGCTCGCGGGTATGGACGCCGCCGATCAGGTCGCGATTGACCGCGCCATGATCGACCTCGACGGTTCGCCGCAGAAGACGACGCTCGGCGGCAACGCCATGGTCGCCGTGTCGCTCGCCGTCGCCTGGGCGGCTGCAGCCGCGCGCGGCCTTCCCCTGTGGAAGCATCTGCGCACCCTCGCCGGCCTTTCCGAGAGCGCGCGTCACATCCCCGTTCCAATGATCCAGATCTTCGGCGGCGGGGCGCATGCTGGCGGCCGTGTCGACATTCAGGACTTCCTGGTCATCCCCAGGCGCGCCGCCAGCTTCGCCGCCGCGGTCGAGCAGGTCGCCGAGGTCTACCTCGCCGCCACCGGCCTCATGAAGGCGCGCGGCGCACTTTTCGGCGTCTCGGACGAAGGCGGGCTGTGGCCCGACTTCAGCCGCAACGAAGAGGTGCTCGAAACCTTGACCCGGGCGATCGAAACGGCCGGCTTCAAGCCGGGTGCCGACATCGCCATTGCCCTCGACGTCGCGGCCAGCGAATTCGGCGCGCACGGCCACTACACGCTCTCGCTGGAGAATACGCGCTTGACCACCGCCCAGCTCATCGACCAGCTGGAGCGATGGTGCGCGGCTTACGCGATCCAATCGCTCGAAGACCCTGTCGGCGAGGACGATGACGCCGGCTTCGTCGACATCACCCGTCGCCTTGGTGGGCGCTGCGCCATCGTCGGCGACGACTACCTCGTCACCGATGCGGCCTTGATCGTCGCCGCGGCCGAACGCGGGGCCTGCAACGCCGCGCTCCTCAAGGTCAACCAGTGCGGCACCGTGTCGGAGCTGATCGAAGCCGCAGCCGCGGCGAAGAAGGCCGGCTGGCTGACGGTCATGTCGGGGCGCTCCGGCGAAAGCGAGGACGTCTCGCTCAGCCACCTCGCGGTCGGTCTCTGCGCAACCCAGATCAAGGTCGGCTCGGTGGCGCGCGCCGAGCGCACCGCCAAGTGGAACGAGGTCATCCGCATCGAGGAGAGCCTGGCGGCGGCTTCCTGACGGCCTGACGCGCGGCTCCGGAGAGACACAATTGACCCGTCCCGACTTCTCGAGCCGCGAATTCCTCGAATCGCACGTCGCCGCGATTCTGGATTTCTACGACCGGTGCGCCTTCGATCCGGACGGCGGATTCTTTCATTGCCTTCGCGACGACGGTTCCGTCTATGACCGGTCGCACCGCCACCTGGTCAGTTCCACCCGGTTCGTCGTCAACTATGCGATCGCGGCCAGACGCTATCCTGACCAGCCGCGCTTCGCCGACCTTGCCCGGCACGCGTTTGCCTTCCTCCAGAGCGCCCATCGACAGCCCGATGGCCACTACGCGTGGGAGCTTGTCGACGGCTCGCCGACGGGGGATCGGGCTTACGCCTATGGCCACGCCTTCGTCATCCTCGCGTGCGCGCGGGCCATCCAGGCCGGACTTGCGGAGGCCCGCGCGGTCCTCGACGCCGTATGGGCCTTCCTCGAGGAGCGCTTCTGGGAGGAGCAGGCGCAGGCCTATCGCGACGACCTTTCGACCGAAACCTGGCAACCCTCCAGCTATCGCGGCCAGAACGCCAACATGCACATGTGCGAGGCCCTCATCGCGTCATACGAAGCGACCGGCGAAGCGCATTTTCTGGACCGTGCCGAAACGCTTGCCGACAATTTCTGCCGGGAGCTCCCTGCCCTCACCCATGGGCTTGTCTGGGAGCACTACGATGAGGCCTGGCGGCCGGACTTCGAATACAACATCGACCGCCCCAATGATCTCTTCCGCCCGTGGGGTTTTCTGCCGGGTCATCAGGCGGAATGGGGGCGCCTCATCCTGACGCTCGAGGGGCTGCGCCCGCGGCCCTGGCACCTCCCGACCGCGGAGGCGTTCTATCGCGAAGGCTTCAAGCGCGGCTGGGACACCGAGTTCGGCGGGGTCGTTTATGGCTTCGCGCCCGACGGCACGTTCTGTGCTCCGGAGAAATATTACTGGGTGATGAGCGAAGGCTTCGCGACGGCCTGGCGTCTGTTCGCGCGCACGGGCACATCAAGTTACCGGGACGACTACAACGCGCTTTGGTGCTTCAGCTGGCGATACCTGGTCGACCACGAGTACGGCGCCTGGTTTCGCGTGGTGACCCGCGACGGCGCCAGGATCGACGACCTGAAGTCTCCGCCCGGCAAGACCGACTATCACACGCTGGGAGCATGTTGGGACGTCCTCGACCATTGGCTCCCGGTCGAAAGCGTTCGTTGAGACGGGAATTCAGGCGCCATTTCAGGAGTCCGACGCGATCAGGCGGCGCAGAGCTCAAGCAACGCCGCCAGCGTCAGGTGGCGCGGCCGCCGGCCCTTCGGAAAGCGGCCGTTGAGAGTGTCGGAAACCAGTGCTCGATGCGCGAGGCGTGCGCAAGTC
Organism: uncultured Alphaproteobacteria bacterium; assembly: GCA_963843565.1. GTDB lineage: Bacteria > Pseudomonadota > Alphaproteobacteria > Rhizobiales > Kaistiaceae > DASZQY01. The sequence goes on along the minus strand of CAWJKY010000003.1, from coordinate 3,021,101 downwards.
GTGAAACCGTGGATTTCCGACGTGTTCTTCGATGCTGATGCGGTCGGCCCGAAAGAAACATACGCAGACGCGGGAGCGCAGGCGCCGCCTTTGAGGCCAAAGCCAGACCCGGCTAGCGGTTGAGCTTGTTCGGACCACTCACAAACGGGTTGTCGCGAACGTAGAAGCGCAGCGGCCGCCTGATCGCGCGCGAGAGACCGATCCGCGGGCCAACTCCGATTTCAGGACCGACATCGCCGTCCCGCGCCAGGTACAACCGTCCCTTCCGGCACAGGTCAATGCCGTCCAGACGACGGTCGATATCGAATGCGGCCGCAAGACGGCCCGGACCTCGTGTCAGGTCGCGGACTCTCTCGATGCCGCGATTGCGCTTCATGCCGGAGACGCCGTCAACTGGCTCGAGCGCCCTGATGAGGACACCAGCACCAACCCCAACGATCTCGCTGGAGACATTGAGCAGGTACGACGTGCCGTAGGCAAGATAGACATATGCATGTCCGCGCGACAGAAATAGCGCGCGATTCCGCCGCGTCATGCCTGCATCCGCATGTCCGGCCAGATCGCCCACCGGATATGCTTCGGTTTCGACAATGCGCCCGACCAGTGTGCCGTGAAGAGTTGAGCGAACCAGCAGTTTCCCTATCAGGTACCGAGCCAACCGCACCGTGTCGGCCGGCATATCGGATCGGGCCAACACCTGAAGAACGTCTCCCGGAGCGAGCCTCCTCATCTACTCGCCCCTGCCTGACGCGCACCGGCACACTCGTTCACATCTCGCGGCAAAGATCTCACGAGGGGCAAGCGAGCCTAGGAAGAGACACTCTCCACCTCGTCGACGATCACTTCCTGCAAACGACCATTGTGCACGTCGAAGATAAAGCCGCGCACCGGAACGTCCTTCGAGATCCACGGATGCGATCTGACTTTGGCAATTTGCTTCCTGGTATGATCTTCCGGATCGCTGAACGAAAAGAACCGCATCGGAGCCGGCGTCGCGTCTCCGGTCAGTGCGGTGAGCTTCGCATTCAGCTCCTGATCCGTGAATGTCGTGAACCCACAGCCCGTGTGATTCAGGAGCAGGATTTCCTTCGAGCCGAGAACCCGGGTGGAGACGACAAGCTCGCCGAGGACATCGTCCGTGACGGCCGGGCCACCGGTTCGGATCACGTCCATATCTTCTGTCTTCAGACCGAGAATCCCCTCAAGGTCGGACAGCCGCGGGTCCATGCAGGTCACAATCGCGACCTTGGGCTGCGGGTGCCCTCCCAGTCTCGCATCGTAGCTGCGCGCGTACTGCTCGTTCGCCTTCAGAACCTTGTCAATGAGACCCACTATCTCCTCCATGGCTGATCATCCGCAAACGACGGCAAATCCCGACCCACCGTTCCTGCGTAGACTGTCCTTGCAAGAGCCTTTGGCGACGTCCACCGAGCGGACGGCCTCAGCCACGTCGGCTGAGGCCCCTCAGGTCTTGCTTCATCACGTCACGCCGCCCGAGATTTCAGGCCGCAACTAAGCCATGACCCCGGGTCGCGTCCCACTGACGAACCACAGCTGAACGCCCGCCAGCGCAAACACCACGCCGCCCACGATCACGTGCGTCCACGTCGCGCCGGCATTCGCCTGAAAGCCGAACAGCCACGGCGAAATTGCTGCCCACGCGCCCAGCGCCAGGTTGCTCCACTCTTCCCACGGCGCGAACGTTGTCAGCGCGCCGGCCGCGATGACGACGACAAGAGCGCCGACGATCCACGCGTTCCATGCCCCGCCGGCGCCGGCCGGACCGACGATCCACGGCGCCAGGAACAAGATCGCTCCCAAGATCAGGTTGGTGATGTCGATCCATGGCTGCGCGTTTGATTGCTTCTGCATAGTGCACCTCTCTTTTCCGTCTTCGGGGTCCCGCTCGCACCGCCTTTGGCGCTTCAGGCCCGAAGTCGGTGTGAGGTGTATGCCTCCCCGGCCGACGTCTCTTTCATGAATTGCGCGTGGTTTCCCCGTTTCGGCCAAATCCAGCCGCCACGAGCGCTCCTGGGATCGTGCTAACGACTCCCTTTCACCTTCGATTGGAGCTCGTCGGTGAGTTGCTCGTGCAGCGAAACGTAGATCGGAGGACTGCTCAGCAGATTCGCGATCAGCATCGCCGCGAAACATGCGACGAGCATGGGCAGCAGGGTCGTGAAAGCAGCGGTCATTTCGATCACAAGCACGATCCCCGTCACCGGCGCGCGAACGACGCCGGTGAAGAACGCGGCCATCCCGACCACGGCAAACGCCTGCGGCTCTATCGCCAGAGTCGGGAACGCGCTCTGACACAAACTGCCAGCGAAAAAACCGATCAAGGCACCGAGGACAAGCAGGGGCGCGAATAATCCGCCTGGGGTGCGCGCAGCGTAGGAGGTTGGGCCCAGAAGAAACCGCAGCAGGAAAATGATCGGGATCTCGCTGGCAGCGACCGCGCCCACCAGGACACGCTGTGAGATGTCGTCGCCGGGCCCTATCAGGTTCGGCGCGAACCAGCCGATCGCGCCGATGAGCGCGCCGATCACTGCCGCTTTCGCCTCGACCGGCCATCTGGCAAGACGATCGGACACCGTCAGGGCGCGAAGTATCAGCCGATTGTAGAGGACTGCCGCAGCGCCCGCGAATACGCCGAGCGCCAGGTAGAGAGGCCACGTCGCCGCGACCGCGTAGGGCAGCGGCCCCGTGGCCGCAGCTACCTGTCCTGAAACAACGACGTGAAGGACTGGCGCATCCCCCAGCAACAGCCTCGAAACCAGAATCGCCGTAGAGGCCGCGCCAAGGCCCGCTATTGCAAAGCGTCCGTCAAACCTTCGTGTCAGCACTTCGAGGACGAAGATCGCCCCGGCAATCGGGGCGTTGAAGGCCACGGCGATGCCGGCGCCAGCACCCGCCGCGACCAGCGCCTGCACATCCGGCCATGAGCGGCGAAACGTGGTTCCCAGCAAACGAGCGCCTACGGCGCCCATTTGCACGCCAGGCCCCTCCGGTCCCAATGCCATTCCAGCACCGAGCGACAAGATGCCGCCAACGAATTTGACCAGCAATATTCGTCGCAAAGGAGCAGGCGGGAGGACGCCACTCAGCGCCGCCGCGACTTCTGGAACGCCACTGCCCGATGCGTAGGTCGAAAACCGCCGCACCAGCCAGGCGGCGCTCATCACCGCGGCCGCGCATCCGACGACTAGCAGCAGCGAACCTCCAACCGGGATGCTATGAGCGTCGACGAACAGCCTGGCGCGAGCCCAATTCGCGCCCTCCAGCGTCAGCCTGAACATCGCGACGATCAGACCCGTTGCCGCACCCGCGACGACGGCCAGAAAAGCGAGCATCAGGAGGTCGCCGGGGCGATGGTCTGCTTGTGCCGGAGACGTTGATCCGTGAGTCATCGTCTGGCTGCCGGCAAGTAGCGTCCCGGAAAATGCCGCAGTGGCGGCCCCTCGGCTTCCCTTGGTGCCGCCTGCCGGCGGTGAAAACTGCCACCAGTTCGACAACACGATTTCATCGGACGGGCCTCGGACCAGCCTTGGTCAGGCATCGCCGGCGTGGCGCGACGTGCCCCCAGAGGCCGGCAATGTGAACTGGAAGATGGCGCCATGGGGAACTGCTGAAGTCGCCCACAGCTTTCCTCCATGCGCCTCGATTATCGTCCGGCAGATCGACAGGCCGATGCCCAACCCATTGGCCTTGGTGGTGTGGAACGCCTCAAAGACGCGTTCGACGTTCGCCGGATCCAGGCCCGGGCCAGCATCCTGCACGGCAAGCACCACGCCATCCTGATCCGCGCTGGCGGTCCGGATGACCAGCTGCCTCGGTCGATCGTCGATCTCGCTCATCGCCTCGGTGGCGTTGAGAACGAGGTTCAAAATCACCTGCTGAAGCTGGACACGATCACCTTCGACCGGGGGAATATTGTCGGCAAGCTCAAGCTGGAGGGCTACCCTGCCATCTTGAAGGCCCTTCTGCGAAAATGCGATCACCTCCCGCGCCGCCTCGTTCAGCTCCACCGGCTCGATCAGCGTTTCCCGTTTTGTGAACAGAGCGCGCAGTCGCGAAATAACGTCGGTCGCTCGCTTGGCGTCTCTGAGGGTTCGCCGCGCGGTTTCCTGGGCTCCGCGGACGTTCGGCGGGTCCGAGGCCAGCATTCGCAGACCCGTGCCGGCATTGGTGACAATGCCCGACAAGGGCTGATTGATCTCGTGAGCGATCGAAGCCGTCATCGCGCCAAGCGTGCTGACCCTGGCGACGTGGGCGAGCTCCGTTCTCAGCTCGTTGAGGGCTTCCTCCGTCCGTTTCTGCTCGGTGATGTCCCGCATCGTGCCGACGAAAATCGTCTGGCCGTCAGCCTGAGTGTCGGGACGCGACTCGGTGCGGATGTATTTCACGCGGCCATCAGGCATACGCAGGCGGACGTCATAGTCGTGGTCGACGATACCAGCCTGTGCCTGTGCCAGCTTCGCCGCAAACAACTGGGTGTCATCGGGATGGACCCGCGCGGCGATCTGCTCAAAGGTGAGGGGCACGTTGGGGTCGAGCTCGAATATCCGATAGAGTTCTTCGGAGAAGAAGGTGATCTCCTTCGTTGCCAGCATCCACGCAAAGCTCCCCATCGCGCTCATGCGCTGCGAGTGCGCCAACCACGCTTCGCTTTCCGCCAGCTTTTCCTCTGCGCGCTTTCGATCTTCGATATCGGTGTTGATGCCGTACCACTTGACGATCGCTCCGCCGCTGTCTCGCAGTGGATTGGCGCGAAAGATGAACCAGCGATAGCTGCCGTCCGAACCAAGCAGCCTGGCTTCGCACTCCGTGCCGCCGCCGCTCTCCCGCGCCCGCTGCCAGGCTGCGTCGAAACGCGGGAGGTCGTCCGGATGCAGGGCCGACGTCCAGGCCCAGCCTTCGAGCTCCTCCGGTCGCCTGCCGACGTAATCGAGATAGGCCTTGTTGAAGAAGTCACCGGTACCGTCAGGCCGGGCAGACCATGCCAAGGCGGGGATGGTGTCGACGGTCGTCTTCAGGCTGCTTTCGTTCGCCGCGACGGCTTCTTCGGCCTTTTTCCGATCATCGATGTCGGTCATCAGGCTGTACCAGCGGCTGATCCGACCTTCGGCATCGCGGGCCGGCAGGCCGCGCACCTGGAACCAACGATACTCGCCGTCGAAGCGCCTGAGCCTTGTCTCGGTATCGATCGGCCGTCCTGACGAGAAGCATCGCGCCAGAAGCGCGACATGGTGTGCCACGTCATCCGGATGAACCGTGCCGTTTGTGGCCCAGTTCCTGAATTCCTCAAGGGTCTGGCCGAGATATTCGAGGAAGGGCGCATTGACGTCTTCGGCGACACCGTCCGCGTCAAAGATGGCGACGAGCCCCGGGATCGTGTTGACGACAAGACGCAATTGCGCGGCGCTCTCGTGCAGCGCGTCCTCGGCTCGCTTCCGGTCGTCGATATCAATGAGCAGACCATACCACCGGATGATCTTGCCATCGGCATCCCGCAAGGGATTGTTGCGGACCACGAACCAGCGATAGACGCCATCGAAGCGTCGGATGTGCGTCTCGTGGCTGCTCGGTCCGTCCATAGACATGAAGGTCCTGAAATATGCCAGCGTTCTTTCGCGTTGATCGGGATGGACCATCTCGGAGTTCGCCCAGTCCTGCAGGACCTCGAGGCTCACGCCGAGGTAGTTCAACAGCTGTTGATTGGCAGAAACGATGCCCTCCGTCGGAGAGACCACGATGATGCCCACGGGAAGGGTATCCAGCATCAGGCGAAGTTCGCGCTCGCTGGCGGCGACTGCGCTCTCGGCGCGTTCACGGTCATCGACATCTGTTATAACCGCGTGCCATCGAACCAATTGTCCGCTTGCGTCGCGCAGGCCCATGTTCCGCGCCTCGAACCAGCGATAGGTCCCATCAAAGCGCCGCAGTCGAAATTTGAAACTGGCGGCGACTCCGGTCGCAATCATGACACCGAACGTCTCCAGCACGTTCGGCAGGTCCTGTGGATGGATCAAACCGGCGGTGGACCATTGCTGCATGACCTCGAGCGGTTGGCCGAGATACTCGAGCAACTGCCGATTGGCTCCAGTGACATGTCCGGTCGGTCCAAAGATCGCGATGCCGGCCGGAATACTGTCTACGATGAGGCGGGAGCGCTCCTCCGCTTCGCTCCGTTCGGCAATCTCACGCTGCAAACGTTCATTCGCTTGAGCAAGCTCGACGGTACGGTCGGCTACTCGCTGGTCAAGCTCGACGGCAATACGTTTTTGCGCGTCGAGCAGCTGCGCCTGCTGCAACGCCAGCGCGGCCTGGTTCGCCGCGACGTTCAGCAGCAGCCTCTCGGTCTCGCTGGCGAAATCCGGGCGACGCGAGCCGGCGATCACAGTGCCGATCTCGCCCCGCAGACCCATTTGCACAATCGCAACCGAAAAGTCACCGGCACCGGTGCTCACGCGCCCTTCCGGGGGCCAGAGTGAGACATTGTCGCCAAACGAACCAAGCAACGCCCCGCTGATCTCGTCCGGCTGGAGGCTGGCTGCGAGCGATTGGGCGACCCGGACTGCGTCGGCGATATCGAGGTTGCCCTGGGTGAGGAGCAAAAAGATGAAGTCGAGGCCGAGCATCCCCAGCAGCACATCGAGCAACGTGCCGACGACCTTCGACTGATCGGCGCCGGTCCACATGGCCGGCAGCGTCGTGAGGCCGATCAGGTCGTTTATCGCTCTTTGAAGGTCCTTGACCTGCTCCGCCGGGTCGCGCGCGACCATATCAGGGCGCCCGGGAGTCCGATGTTGTGCGCCGTGCCCTGATCTCGGCGAGGAACTGCGCCGGCGGCACATAGAACGGATTCTCCTGGAGCACGCCGCCGATGATGATGATGGGGTGCGTCCGCACAATGTCGATGACAGTCTGGCCGTCGAACTTGGCCAGGTCATAGACGCAAATCACCACATCGGGATGCTTGATCCATAAGTCGTTGACGCGGGACTCGAACGCGATGAGATCGTCTATATGGGCATTCCCTTCCGCAGCGGCCCACTCCATCTCGCAAACGAACCGGCCGACGCGACCCTCGGCTTGCGCCTCCATGGCCAATCGTTCGAAGACGTTCAGCATTCGATCCTGATCGAAACGGCCGTCACGAAGATAAACGTCCGTGCTGGAGAGAACTTCGAGCTCGCCTCTTTCTTCGGCGCCGTCGACGTCGATCCCCGCCTCGGCCAGTCGATGGCGATGGCCGGCATGTTCGCCGGGGCTCACGATGTGAACAGCTTTGTCGCCACAGGCGAGCCCTTCGCTCATGAACGGGAGCAGGACTCGATACCGTTCATCCTCGCTGTGGAAGAACGCGCAGACATGCCGCACATCCCGCAATTCCGACCCTGCAAGTCGAATTGGAGGTAAATTCGCTCTCGTCCCGTTCACTGTCACCTCCCAGTCGCGCGTGCACGCCTGCGCGTGCTAGCGTTCAAGACCCAGCCTTGTTGCGCTGTCGACCAGGTCCACGAGCGATCGCGCATGCATCTTGTGCATGACGCGGCCCCGATGTGCCTTGACCGTGACCTCGCTGATGCCGAGTTCGAAGCCGATCTGCTTGTTCAGCAGGCCGCGAACGACCAGCCCCATGACTTCGCGCTCGCGTGGACTGAGCGACGCGTACCGCATTGCCAGCTGTTTGACCTCGGCGGCGTCGCGAAGGGCGGCTTCGCTGCGTGCAATGGCGCCGCGGATCGCGCCCAGCAACGCCTCGTCATCGAACGGCTTCGTCAAGAACTCGATCGCTCCACCTTTCATCGCCTCGACCGTCGTTGGCACATCGCCATGTCCGGTGATGAAAATGATCGGCATGTCCGTTCGATCGACAGCCACGAGCTTCTGCAGTTCCAGGCCATTGAGACCCGGCAAAGTGACGTCGAGGATCAGGCAGCTGGGAACGGGAGCGGGCGGGCGCGCCAGAAAGTCCCGCGCGGACTCAAATGTCTCCGCTTCCCACCCCGCATGACGAATTAGCGCCTCGAGCGACTCGCGCACCGAGACGTCATCATCCACCACGAATACGAGTGGTGCCGGCAATACGGGCTCCCCCACATTCAGCGCGGTCGCCCCAACCAGCTCTTCGTATCGTACTCCCCCTGTTATTGGACGAAAAGGCTCCATGTCACTCCTCATCCCTTCTCCAGCGCCGCATTGACCGCATCGCGAAGAGCTGTGTCGCTAAAAGGCTTCGAAAGGCACGCCACAGCACCTTGCGCTCGCAGACGCGACCTGGTCGCCTCATCCGCGCGAGCGGTGATGAAAACGATCGGGATCTTGTAGCCGCGCCGCTTCAGCTCCTGCTGCAGCTCAGGCCCGGACATCCCTGGCATGGCAACGTCGAGGATCAGGCATTTCGTTCGTTCCAGGGATTCGGAGCTGAGAAATTCGGCCGCCGAGGAGAATGCTTCTGGAGAAAAGCCAAATTCCCTCAGCAGGTCCGGCAGTGACTCGCGCACGGATTCATCGTCGTCGACCATGGAAATGAGCGCACCTTTGGGATCGTTGCTTCCCATGGCCAATCACGATAGCCGCTCGAACCGCGTCGCCGCAGTGCGAAATCTGCTCGGGCCTTCTCCGTCGCGCCTGATCGCCTGGAAATCCAAAACAACCTCGGTTCAGGCGCGAATCGACGCCCGATGATTCATCTCCTGCACCCAACCGTGGACGCCCGCTCAGTAGACGACGCCCTTTGCGCGCGGTCTATGAGACCTTGGTATCGGCTGGTCCGTGATGACCGGTCCCGGGCGCTACGATGGTATCGGTGACACCATCGTCTAATAGCACCGACCGTCTCTTCGGACGCATTTTCACCGCCTTGGCGGGCGGCAGATAGGAAGAGACCGTGCAGACTCTTTCGGAAGCGACTGCAGTTGCCGCGGCGCGTCCCGCGGACAGCGAACGCAACGCGAGGTTCAATCGAGGCTCTCTGTCGCCTGGAGACGGCGTTGTTGGCGAACTCGTTCGCGCGATGCACGCGCCGGGCAGCGGCAAGGAACGCGCCGACGAGCTTTTCCAGGTGCACGTCCGTCGCGCCCTCGCAGCATGCGCCGTCGGCAGCAAGGACGGCGTTTTTCGTCAAACCGGCAACAGAGGGGGGTTGGCGCCATGCCAGCTCCATCGTGCAACTGAAATCCTGGAAGCGCATATCGGCGGGCGCATTTGCGTCAGTGCCGTCGCGCGGGAATGCGGCCTGACGGCAAAGCACTTCGCACGCGCGTTCAGGGTGAGCACAGGCGTCGCCCCGAGCCAGTGGCTCATCGATCGTCGCATTGCGCGCGCGAAAGCACTGCTCTCGACCACGTCAAAGGGTCTGTCGGAGGTGGCGCTGGATTGCGGCTTCGCGGGCCAGAGCCATTTCACGCAGGCATTTGGCAAGCGCGTTGGTGTCAGTCCGGCGCGCTGGCGCGCGGCTGTCGCGGCGGGATCGAGGCACGCGGCCGCGGCGTCGTCCGAGCGTCCCCCAATATCTGCGTGGTGCATTTGAGGAGAATCGCGATGGGCGAGAGGTCGCGAGCTGCGCCAAGCGGCGCCTTTGGGAGGGGGATGGCGAAGACACTCGGGCTGTCGGACAAGCCGCCGATGATCGCGCGACGGTTCGGCGGTAGCGACTTCGCCATTACCCGGCTTGCGTGCGCCAGCCCATCGCGGCACGAAATCGAGAAATTGGAGCAAGACGACGCTCTTGTCGTTTCGTTGCATCTGCGTCCTGTCATCCAAAGGGCCGTGCGGATCGACGGGAAGCAAGTCGAGGACGTCGTCGTGCCGGCGGACACCACATGCCTCTATGACCTGAGGTCGGACATTGCCGCGGAGTTGTGTGGCCCGTTTGACGTCGTGCAGTTCTACATTCCGCGAGCGGGACTGGATCGTTTGGCCCGCAAGAACGATCTGCTCGCGGCGCGGGAGTTGAGCGTGCCGCAGGGAGTGGCGGTCGCCGACCCAACAATCAGAAGCCTTGCTCACTCCCTCATACCCGCGCTGGAAGATTCGCATCGGGCAATGCCGCTGTTCGTTGACGAGCTCTTCCTGGCGCTTCAGTTCCATCTGATCCGGGCGTATGTCGGTGGCACCAGCGCCAGGCCAGTCGGCGGGCTCGCCCCGTGGCAGCAGCGCCGCGCCGCTGAAATGATGGCATCGGATCTCTCCCGAACCGTTCACGTCGCCGACGTCGCCGACGCGTGTCACCTCTCGGTCCGGCATTTCATCCGTGCGTTCCGCCAGTCCACGGGTCTGCCGCCGCACAAATGGCTGCTCGACCGCCGCGTCCAGGCGGCCAAGGACATGATGCAGAGCAGCGACCGCCCCCTTGTGGAAATCGCGACGGAATGCGGGTTCCGTGACCAGAGCCACTTGACGCGGGTATTCTCGAATCGAGTCGGCACCAGTCCCGCGGCCTGGCGCCGGAATATCTCGGTGCTGAACATCGAGGCCGTGGCCGAGGCCCACCAGACGGGGACGAGGGCCGGCGCGCATTAGCCGACCCATATTTTGTTGTGCGCTTCCTGGACCGGCCGCACCCAATCCCGCGCGCTTCGCCTCCGCAGCGACCGTTTTCGCCAAGGCGCGCATCGTCGGTGAAATACAGCATCGCTTATCCGTGAGACCGTGACACCCGGTCGGACCGAACCCGAGGGTCGAACGCGGTTTTCCTCAAGGTCAGCGCCGGGTTCCCGTTCGGCGATCAAAACCATAGGAGGTGAATATGGCCAACCAATTTAAGCCGCCCACTCGTCTCGACGAGTCGGGAGCGTGGCTCATGACCGCGAGCTCCGCCTTGGGACTCTTGGTCGCGCTGGTCGACTATTTCTGGCGTGGCGACATCGCCCACACCGCTGGGGTCCTGCTGGTGATCGTATCGAGCGCCCTTCTGCTCGCAGCCGCGCTGCTGCTGGCGACTCGCGTGCTTCGTGGCGGGCTGGCGATGACCTTCGTCATTTTAGCCGGACTGGACATTCTCGGCACCGGATTCGCCGCGTGGATGCTGGAAGCCAATTGGCTGCTCGGCCTGACGGGCGTCGCGGCCGTCGGCTGGATCATCAACGTCTTCTTCGATGCGCAGACGAAGCCGGTCGTGCGCGAATATTCACCCCGTATGCAGGAGTCAGCCCGATGACCCGCCTCGTTCCCTTCTCGCTTGCGCTTGCATCCGGCATTTTCTTCGCCGGCTCCGCCACCGTTCAGGCCCGGGACTGGTACACGTTCAACGGCGATCTCGCCGCGCAGAAATATTCGACCGCGACGCAGATCACGCCGGACAACGTCGGCACGCTGACCAAGGCCTGGGAGGTCCACACGGGCGACGTTTCGGACGGAACCGGTGACAAACCGGCTTCCGACTGGTCGGCAACGCCACTCTTCGTCAACAACACGGTGTACCTGTCGACTCCGTTCTACCGGATCTTCGCGCTGGCCCCGGATACCGGCAAGGTGAAGTGGATCTACGACACCAAGTCGACGCTGAAGGCACTGACCCAACCGGATCTGAAGACGCGCGGCGTTGCCTATTGGCAATCGGCCAATCCCGTCGCCGGGCAGCCCTGCCAGAAGATCGTCTACATCGGCACCATGGATGCGAAGCTGCACGCCGTCGACGCCGACGCTGGCAAGCTCTGCACTGGTTTCGCCGACAACGGCATCCTCGACATCAACCGGTGGAACACCACCAACGCCAAGTGGCCGCTGTCGATCCTGCAGCCGCCGACCGTCTACAAGAACACGCTTTTCATCGGTTGGGCGGGCAAGGATTGGGCCGACTCCGAGGCGCCTCCCGGCCGTGTCTTCGCCGTTAACGCCGAGACCGGCAAGCTCAAGTGGACGTTTGACGCGATTCCCGCCGACCAAGCGAAAACCACGGGCACCGCAGACGTCTGGACCAGCATGTCGGTCGATCGCGAGCGTGGCATCCTCTATCTGCCTGTGAGCTCGCCGAGCCCCAACTATTACGGCGGAAACCGCACCGAGAGCCTTCCCCTGGCAACCTCGGTGACGGCACTCAACGCCGACACTGGCGAGGTCATCTGGAGCCGCCAGCTCGTCCATCACGACATCTGGGACTACGACACCAATTCGGCACCGGTCCTGGTCGACATCCAGAAGGATGGCAAGACGATCCCCGCTCTCGTGCAGTCGTCCAAGCAGGGTTTCCTCTACGTCCTCAACCGGCTGACCGGTGAGCCGATCTATCCCATCGTCGAGAAGCCCGTGCCGCAATCGACCATCGTCGGCGAGAAGAGTTCCCCGACGCAGCCCTATGTGGCAACGCCCCAGCCGGTCGTTTCCGACCAGTGGCCGGGCATCGACAAGCTCGCCGATGTCGCCAGCCTCGGCTATTGCAGCAAGACGGCATCCGAGCTGCGCTATGACGGCCGCTTCACACCGCCGAGCTTGAAGGGATCGCTTGTCTATCCAGCGACCGTCGGCGGCACCGAGTGGGGCGGCGGGGCGGTCGACCCCACTACCGACACGTATGTGGTCAACTCGTCGAGCGTGGTGCAGATCTATCGGCTGGTGAAACGGGCCGACTATGCGAAGGAAAGCGACAACGGCAAGAAGCCGGGTTACTTCGCACAGGCGGGCGCACCCTACGGCTTTTACATCTCGAACTTCACCTCGCCTCAGGGCCTGCCCTGCTGGAACCCGCCATACGGGACGCTGGCGTCCTATGACCTGAACACCGGCAAACTGCTGTGGAAGGAACCCTTCGGCGAAGTGCAGAAGTGGGGCTTCTACATGCCCGACTCCTGGGGATCGGTGACCATCGGAGCACCGGTCGTGACGAAGTCCGGTGTGATCTTCATTGGCGGATCGATGGATTCGCGCGTGCGGGCCGTCGACCTCAAAACCGGCAAGGTCTTGTGGAAGCAGACGGTCGACGCACCCGCGGTCGCGATGCCCGCTATCTACACATACAAGGGCAAGGAATACGTGCTGTTCGCGGCGGGCGGAAACGCCATCCTGACGCCGCGGGTCAGCGACCAGATCGTCGCGTTCGCCTTGCCAAACGCAGGGTAGGAACCCCGCACACCGATCGTCTGCTCGGCCCTTTCAGGCAGACGAACCGGATCGCGAAGGTTCGGTGGCCGATCGTCCGTTGCAAAGCGCGATCGGCCACCAGCAACCAGGGTGCGGGAGCAACACAACGGAGTGGCAAACATGGATTCCCAGGAACTGCAGGCCAGGCGGATGGCACCGCTGAGGACGCGAACAGATCTTTCCCCCGAAGCGACCAAAGACATCAGTTCCGCGCTCTCAACACTGCTCGCCGATGTTTTTGCGCTGTACCTGAAGATCAAGAATTTCCACTGGCACGTCTCGGGGCCAAATTTCCGCGACTACCACTTGATGTTCGACGAGCAGGCCGCGCAGGTTTTTGCGATGGTCGATCCGATTGCCGAACGGTCCCGGAAGATCGGCGGGACGACGCTTCGTTCGATCGGCCAGGTTGGCAGCCTGCAACGCCTGCTCGACAACGACGCCGACTATGTGTCGGCAGACGACATGCTGGCCGAACTGCGAGACGACAACGTGCAGCTCGCCGCGCAGATGCGCGAGACTCACGACTTGTGCAGCTCTCTGCGTGATGTCGCGACCGCCAGCCTCCTCGAGACCTGGATCGACGAGACCGAGAGGCGGGCCTGGTTCCTCTTCGAGGCGAGTCGACGCTAGAGCGCCGACCGCCGGCGCCAACGTTGACCGCGAGAGCTTTGATCTCAGCTCCGAAGCGCCCCTCCCTCCCCGCTTCGGAGCCGACCACCAGCGCAATCCGCCCCCTTTGCGCTGGTGGTCCTTTCTTGCCCGCCCCCTTGCGGAAAGCTTGAAGGCGGCGAGTTTCGCAAAAGCGCGCTTTGTCAGCTCGCCAAAATACAGGCGAGCACGTCCTGGCTCTGCAATGGCCGGTTTCGCCAAAACGCCAGCCATTTCTCAAAGACCACCCGAAGATATCCGTGACAGGGTGTTGGCACGTCGTCGCGCAGGCGGCTTCCGCGGCAGAAGGAGACGAGGAATGAAACGTGTCGCAATCAATGGACTGGGCCGCATCGGCCGCCTGGTGCTGCGTCATTATGTCAGCGAATCGCCATCGGATGTTGAGATCGTCGCGGCAAACGACCTCGTGCCACCGGAGGATCTCGCCTATCTCATCCGACGCGACTCGGCGCATGGACGGGCGCCTTTCGACGTGGAACCTCAGGCCAACGGATTGACGCTGGGCGACCGGCTGGTGACGACGACTGCAGTCAAGGACCCGAGCGAGCTGCCGTGGCGAGAACTGGGAGTCGAAATCGTTCTCGAATGCACGGGACGATTCACGGGCCGTGAGTCCGCGGCCCGCCACCTCGACGCGGGCGCACGCCGTGTGGTGATCGGAGCGCCGTCCAGAGATGCCGATTTGACGGTTATCATGGGCGTAAATCAGGAATCCTTCGATCCCGACCGACATCACATCATTTCCAATGCCTCGTGCACCACGAACTCCCTGGTGCCGGCGATGAAGGTATTGCTGCAGACCTTCGGTGTGGAGATGGCCTTGGCGACGACGGTACATGCCTACACCGCGACTCAGTCTCTGGTCGATCGTCCAGACAAGAAGGCGATTCGCGGACGGGCTGCGGGAGTGAACCTGGTGCCGACCAGCACCGGCTCAGACATGGCGACCGTTCAGGTGTTGCCGGAACTGAGGGACCGGCTGCGTGCCATGGCGATCCGCGCGCCTGTCATCGATGGGTCCATAACGGACATAAGCGCGGTGCTGACGAAGAGCGCCACCGAGCAATCCGTAAACGATGCGTTTCGGCAGGCCGCCGAGACACGTCCGCTGGCGGGCATTCTTGGCTACAGCGAGGAGGACCTGGTCTCGTCGGATATCATCGGTGATCTGCGGTCCAGCATTATTCAGGGTCAGTCCACACGGGTGGTGAAGGACAAGATGGTCAAGGTGCAGTGCTGGTACGACAACGAAGCGGCGTATGCGCGGCGCCTGCTCGACTTGGCGCTCGCGCTGCCCCTCTGACGACCGTCGGAGGCCGCTTCCCAACGTCGGCGCCCTCCGGCCAATTCCCAAGCACAGACCTCACCGCCTTCTCGCGTGTGCCGCCCGGCAACCTCGTCTCATTCGTCGACGCCCCAATTCAACACCCTTGTCGCTTGAGTCATCGCGGAGCCGTTTGATCACCACTCAATGCTTCCCTCGCCGACGATGGATCTGCGGGCTGTCGACAGGCGGGCAATAGATTTCGTTGACGATGTTGAAGCCGAGCGTGAACCAGATGCGCGAGCGGCCGAGAGCGCGCCCGACCACGTCCTCCGCGCTGCTCGTCCGCGTGGGTGAAATGCCGGGCTGCCCGGGAGCGTGCCCCTCGGGTTCTCGAGGCAGGTCAGGCATTGCGAACGCGTTTCCTTTCCCACAGCTCGAAACCGCCGGCGAAAGCCCGGTCGTTGCTGCCGATGCGGACATTTGGTGGGAGTGACTTCAGTTTCGATGCGTTGCCGCCACCGATCACCGTGTATTCCGGCTCGAGCGCCTTCTGGAGATGGTCGATCGCCTCGGCAACCGAGGCGCGCCATTTCTCCACGCCACGATGCTTGAGCCCGCGCGCACCGAGGTAGTCCTCGAACGACTTGCCGTGCTTGAACCCAAGGTGCGCGAGTTCCATCGGCTCGATGATGCCCTCGACAATCATGGCGGAGCCCAGCCCGGTTCCGAGTCCGAGGAACAGCATACGCCCGCCCTCGTAGTCGCCGAGCGCTTGCATGACGGCATCGTTGACGATGCGCACCGGACGCCCAAAGGCCTGCGCGAAGTCGAAGCCGACCCATCCGATGCCGAGGTTGTGCGGTTCGGCGATCGGCCGGTTATGAACCACGGGCCCCGGGTAGCCGATCGAGACGCGGTCGTAGCTCCAATCGCTGGTCAGCTTCAAAATGTTGGAGACGGCGCGCTGCGCCGTCATGCTGCGGCCGGACTTGAAACGACGCTCTTTTGAGCGCGGGCTGTGCATGACCTTGATGTGCGTCCCGCCAACGTCGATCGCCAGCGTCATGCCATCCTTCTTGCTTGGACTACGGGAAGGCTGTTTGGTCATGGCAGCGATACTCCTGCTTGCCTACTTGGCGGCACCGCGCGGCGACACCTGCGGCATGTGCCAGCCGCCGAACGGACTTGCGACCTCGGCAGCCTGTGCGGGTCCCCACGTGCCCTTGTCGTACCGATGGACCGGCGGCAGATCGTTCAGAACCGGATCGACGATGCGCCACTGCGCCTCGGCGCTGTCCTGGCGGGCGAACAGCGTCGTGTCGCCCATCATGGCGTCGCCGATCAGCCGCTCGTAGGCGCTCATCTCATCGCCTTCCCCCTTCATGACGTTCAGTTCCGTCTGTTCGCCGCGCATCGCCTCCCCCGGCGTCTTGGCCCGTGCGCCGAGGGCGATCACCACATCGGGGCTGAGGCGGAAGCGGAGGTAGTTCGGGCGCGCCACCGCGTCGTCATGGAAAACGGTTTGTGGGGTGTGATGAAGATCGACCACGATCTCGGCGGCGGTCACGGGCAGCGACTTGCCGGCCCGTAGCAGGAAGGGCACGCCCTGCCAGCGCCATGAATCGATATGGAGACGCAGCGCGGCGAAGGTCTCGACCGTGGAATCGGGCGCCACGCCCGGCTCGTCGCGGTAGCCGTCGAACTGACCGCGCACCAGCTCCGCCTTCGCCACGGGGCGTATCGCGTTGAAGACTTTCACCTTCTCGTCGCGGATGAAGTCGCTCTCCGCCTTCACCGGGCATTCCATCGCGAGAATCGCGACGACCTGGAGCAGGTGGTTCTGGATCACGTCGCGGATGGCCCCGACCTCGTCGTAGAAACGGCCGCGGCCGGCGACGCCGAAGCTCTCCGCCATGGTGATCTGAACGCTGCGCACGTAATTGCGGTTCCAGATCGGCTCGAGGAACGCGTTGGCGAAGCGGAAGTATTCGAGGTTCTGGACGGGCTCCTTGCCGAGATAGTGATCGATACGGAAGATCGATTTCTCCGGAAACACGCTGAGCAAAGTTCGATTGAGCGCGATCGCCGACTGGAGGTCACGGCCGAAAGGTTTCTCCACGACCACGCGCGCACCGTGGGCGGCACCGGCAGCCGCCAGTCCCTCGATGACGGCGGGGAACATGCTGGGCGGGATCGCCAGATAATGCAGCGGCCGCTGGCTGCCTTTCAGCTCCGCGCCGAGCTGCTTGAACGTATCGGCTTCGCGGTAGTCTCCATCGACGTAGCGTAACAGGCCAATGAGTTGTGCCAGCACCTTTTCGTCGAAGGTCCCGGCTGTCCGGATCGAGTCCTCGGCACGTTTCTTGAGATCGTCCAGTTTCCAGTCCGACTTCGCGACCCCGACAATCGGAACGTTCAGCCTGCCGCTGGCGACGAGCGCATAGAGGGCAGGGAAAATCTTCTTGTGCGCCAGGTCGCCCGTAGCGCCGAAAAGCACCAGAGCGTCGGAACGGTCCGCGTTGTTCATCGGTTGGCTCCGGCGCGGTTCACTTCGCCGCCGCCCGTTCGGCGTGACCGCCGAACTCATGACGCATGGCCGACAGCATGCGGTTGGCGAATTCGGCGTCGCCGCGCGAGGCGAAGCGCTCGTAGAGCGCCGTGGTCAGGACGGGAACCGGCACGCCTTCGTCGATCGCGGCCTTGACCGTCCAGCGTCCCTCGCCGGAATCGGAAACCCGGCCACGGTAGGAATCAAGGCCGGGATCGTTGACCAGCGAATCCGCGATCAGGTCGAGCAGCCACGAGGCGATCACGCTACCGCGCCGCCAGACCTCGGAGATTTCTACGACGTCGAGATCGAAGGGGTAGGCGTCCGGATTCTCGAGCGGCGCGGTCTCGGCATCGGCCTGCGCCTGTCTTGCCCCGACGTTGGCGTTGCGCAGGACGTTGAAGCCTTCCGCATAGGCGGCCATGACTCCGTATTCGATGCCGTTGTGGACCATCTTCACGAAATGGCCGGCGCCACTCTGCCCGCAATGGAGATAACCCTGCTCGGCCGGCGACGGCGGCCCGCTGCGGCCTTCGATGCGGCGCGCGCCTGCGACACCCGGCGCCAGCGCCGCAAAAATCGGGTCGAGACGCTTCACGGCACCTTGGTCGCCGCCGATCATCAGGCAGAAGCCACGTTCCAGTCCCCAGATGCCGCCGCTGGTGCCGGCATCGAGATAGTGGACGCCGCCGGGACGAAGCGCTTTCGACCGCCTCATGTCGTCGAGGTAATACGAGTTGCCGCCGTCGATGAGCACGTCGTCACGTTGAAGCAGCGGTGCGAGCTCCCCGATGGTGGCTTCGACCACGGCAGCGGGCAGCATCATCCATACGGCCCGGGGCGGAGCGAGTTTGTCGACCATGTCCTTCAGAGATGACGCCCCGGTAGCGCCTTCCGCTGCAATTTCCTTCACCGACTGCGGCCGGGTGTCGTAGACGACACATTCGTGGCCGGCACGCATCAACCGTCGCACGATGTTGGCACCCATACGGCCCAGCCCAATGACTCCAATCTGCATTGTGTGCTGACCCTCCAAAGAGTTCGCGAACAAGCGCTCGGACGCCCAACAAACGGGATGCCTCAGAGGATTGACGCGAATATGACCGCCTGCGTCAAATTCATCGCGTGCGGGGTGAGAAGGAAGAACGCACGCCAGACCTGGGTTTAGGCGGCCGGAATTGGCGACCGAATTTCCCCCTACGAAGGCGCTTCTGCGCCTTCGGATTTGAGCCACCGTTTTCAGCCACCCCATCTCTTTTCAGATCGCGCTGCCTTCCAGCAAGACGCGCCAGCCGGGCAGGCCGGGCGCGTTTTGGACAGATCGATGGTGGAAACGTGCAGGCGCCACACCCCTGCCCGGCCTAGGCTTCAAATGGCTGGGTGTGCCTGTCTTTCGAGCCGCCGCGTTGGAGAACAATGGAGCCGTTCGTCTATCAGGCAAAATCGCAACGGGTCGTGTTCGGCTCGGGGACGATTGCGGCCGTCTGCGAGGAGGTGAACCGCCTCGGCTGTTCGCGCGTGCTGGTTCTTTCGACGCCGCAGCAGAAAGAGAGCGCCGCCACGATCGCTCGTGGTCTTGGCGAACTGCTGGCCGGCAGCTTCGCCAAGGCGGCGATGCACACGCCAAACGAGGTTACGGACGAGGCGTTGCGGCTCGTCGCGGAGGTCAGGGCCGATTGCATCGTGTCGCTGGGCGGCGGGTCGACGACCGGACTGGGCAAGGCAATCGCCCTGCGCACCGAACTGCCGCAAGTCGTCGTGCCGACCACATACGCCGGCTCGGAGGCGACCCCCATTCTGGGCGAGACCCAAGACGGCAAGAAGACGACGATGCGCAGCGCGAGTGTCCTGCCTGAGGTCATCATCTACGACGTCGAGCTGACCATGTCGCTGCCCGTGTCGCTGTCGATGACATCGGGCCTCAATGCGATCGCCCACGCGGTCGAAGCGCGCTACGCCCGCGAGCGCAGCCCGGTGATATCGCTGCTGGCGGTGGAAGGCACCCGCGCGCTCGCCGGCGCTCTGCCGGTCATCAGGACCAACCCGAAGGATCGCGAGGCCCGCAGCGACGCTCTCTACGGCGCGTGGGCCTGCGGCACCTGCCTCGGCGCCGTCGGCATGGCCCTGCATCACAAGATCTGTCACGTCCTCGGCGGCGCGTTCAACCTTCCGCACGCTGAAACGCATGCCGTCGTGCTGCCCCACGCGGTCGCCTACAACGAACCGGAGACCGCCGCACTGCTGCGCCCCCTCGCCAGCGTTCTCGACGCGACCAGCGCCGCGGTCGGCTTGTTCGATCTGAGCAGGCGCCTCGGCGCGCCACAGACACTGGCCGAGATCGGCATGCCGCACGAGGGAATCGCCGCTGCGGCGGACGAAATTGCGGCAAGTCCGTATTGGAACCCGCGGCCCGTTGAACGGGAGGCCGTGCTTCGCCTGCTCGAAGACGCCTTCGCCGGTCGGCGGCCCGCCGCGTGACATCAGGCGTTCAAGCTCAGGGAGGAGCAGACATGAAGACCGGAAGGATATCACGCCGCACCGTATTGAAGGGCGCCGCCGCCAGCGCCGCAGCGCTTGGCACCAGCTCGATCTTCGCGCCCGCCGTCCACGCCGCAACTGGCGCCAAGATCGGATACGTCACGCCGCAATCGGGCCCGCTGGCGCCGTTCGCCGAAGCCGACAAGTACGTCATCGACACCATGACCAAGCTGATCGGCGGCGGCGTCAAGGGCGCCGGCGGCAACCTGCCGATCGAGATCGTGGTCAAGGACAGTCAGTCTGATCCCAACCGCGCCGCGGAAGTCGCGAAGAGCCTGATCGTCGACGACGGCGTCAATCTCGTTGTCGTTGCCTCGACGCCGGAGACCACCAACCCGGTGTCGACGGTCTGCGAGGCGGAAGAGGTGCCGTGCGTCTCGACCATGGCACCGTGGCAGCCATGGTTCATCGGCCGTCAGGCAAACCCCGGCGACCCGAAGAGCTGGACGCCCTTCGCGTCGACCTATCACTACTTCTGGGGTCTCGAAGACATCATCGCCGTATTCTCCGCGATGTGGAGCCAGCTCGATACCAACAAGCAGGTTGGCGGGCTCTTCCCGAACGACGGCGACGGCAACGCGTGGGGCAACCCGAACGTGGGCATCGCGCCCGGCCTCAAGGCGGCGGGCGGCTTCACCGTCACCGATCCGGGCCGTTACCAGAACCTCAACGACGACTTCACGGCGCAGATCAACGCCTTCAAGGCCGCCAAGACCGACATCGTCACCGGCGTCGTCATCCCGCCGGACTTCACGACGTTCTGGACACAGGCCAACCAGCAGGGCCTGAAGCCCAAGGCCGTGACGGTCGCCAAGGCCATTCTGTTCCCGTCGTCGGTCGAAGCGTTGGGCGCCCTTGGCAACAACCTGTCGTCGGAGGTCTGGTGGACGCCGAACCATCCCTTCAAGTCGTCGCTCACGGGCGCCACCGGTCAGGAAGTCGCCAAGGGTTTCACCGACTTCTCCGGCCGCCCGTGGACGCAGCCGATCGGCTTCATCTACTCGCTGTTCGAAGTGGCGATCGACGTGCTGAAGCGGTCTGCCGACGTCAGCGCGCCGGAGTTGATCATCGCCGCCATCAAGGCGACCGACCTCGACACGCTGACCGGCAAGGTGAAGTGGAACAGCAACGCCGATCTCGGCCCCATCGCCGGCAACGTCTGCAAGACGCCCTTGGTCGGCGGCCAGTGGCGGACGAAGGACAACAAGTCGTTCGAGCTGGTCGTCGTCGACAACAGCCACGCGCCGGAAATCCCGGCCGGGGGCAAAATGGAAGCGATCGCCTGATCGTCGCGTAGAAGCCGAATGCTGCTGACGCTGTCCGGTGTTTCGAAACGCTTTGGCGCCATCGTGGTCGCCGACAGGATCGACCTGTCGGTGGCCGATGGCGAGGCGCTCGGCATCATCGGGGCGAATGGCGCTGGCAAGTCGAGCCTGTTCAACCTCATCGCCGGCGCCCTCAAGCCGGACGCCGGCACCATTGCGCTGGCTGGGCGCGACGTGACGCGGACCTCGGTCCGCGATCGCTGCCGGGCGGGTCTGGGACGCACCTTCCAGATACCGCGACCGTTCGAGAGCCTGACGGTGTTCGAGAACCTGCTGGCGGCCGCAGAGGCCGGCGAGGTGACGGCACACGACAACACGCCGGACCACTGCGCCAGTATCCTGGAGCGCACCGGCCTCCTGGCGCGCGCCAACGTCGTCGCCGGGCGGCTGACGCTGCTTGACCGGAAGCGGCTTGAGCTTGCCCGGGCGCTCGCGGCAAAGCCGAAGCTGCTGCTGCTCGACGAGATCGCCGGCGGGCTCACCGAGGCCGAGGTGCACGACCTGGTCGCGCTCATCCTTGAGCTCAATGCCGGCGGCACAACGATCGTCTGGGTCGAACACATCGTCCACGCACTCCTGTCGGTCGTCGGGCGACTGATGGTGCTGGAGTTCGGGCGCAAGATCGCCGAGGGCGAGCCGCACGCGGTCATGGTCCAGCCGGAGGTCCAGCGCTCCTATCTCGGCATCGAGGAGGCCGTCGCGTGACCGCGATGCTCCAGACGGTAGGTCTCGACGTCTTCTACGGCGACTTCCAGGCGCTGTTCGGCGTCGATGTCGCGGTGGCGGAAGGCGAGACCGTCGCGATCATCGGCGCCAACGGGGCCGGCAAGTCTTCGTTCATGGCGGCGCTGTCCGGAGTTGCATCGGCGCGACCCGAGCAGATCCTGCTCGACGGCGCCCCGGTCGGCGGCACGCCCGCCTTCGACATGGTGAAGCGCGGCATCGCGCTGGTGCCGGAAGGGCGGCAACTGTTCCCCTCCCTGGGCGTCGAGGAGAATCTTCTGATGGGCGCCCATGGCCGCAGCGTCGATCGCGGCTGGTCGCTCGAAACGGTCTACGCGCTCTTTCCGGAATTGAAGGGCCGGCGGACGCAGCCGTCGCCGTCGCTGTCCGGCGGGCAACAGCAGATGGTCGCGATCGGCCGCGCGCTAATGGCGAACCCGCGCATCCTTCTCTGCGACGAGATTTCGCTGGGCCTCTCGCCGGCGGTGATCAACGACGTCTATGCCGCGCTGGCCGCGGTGAAGCAGCGCGGCACAACGGTCGTGCTGGTCGAGCAGGATCTCAGCGCGGCGCTCAAGGCGTCCGACCGCGTCTATTGTTTCATGGAGGGCCGCGTCAGCCTGAGCGGCCGGCCGTCCGACCTCACCCGCGCCGCCATCCAGCAAGCCTACTTCGGTGGTTAGGTGAGCTTCCTCAACGCGATCATCCAGGGGACGCTGCTCGGCGGGCTCTACGCCCTCTACGCCGTCGGTCTGGCGCTGATCTTCGGCGTCATGCGGCTGGTCAATCTCGCTCACGGCGATTTCATCGTGCTCGCCGCCTTCGTGATGCTGGCGCTTGCCACCGCCCTCGGCCTTCCGGCGCCGGTGGCGCTGGTCATCGCGCTGCCGTTCATGTTCGCGCTCGGCTGGGCGCTGCAGCGGCTCATCCTCAACCGCACGCTGGGCAACGACCTGCTGGTGCCGCTGCTGGTCACCTTCGGCCTGTCGATCATCATCCAGAACGGGCTCCTGCAGATGTTCTCCGCCGACAGCCGTCGCCTGTCGCTGGGGGCGCTCGAAACCGCGTCGTTCACCGTCGGGAGGATCACGCTTGGCGTCGTCCCGGCGATGACGTTTGGCGCGGCGCTGCTGGTCGTCGTGGCGCTCAGCCTCCTGTTCTACCGCACGGGGCTCGGACGGACGCTTCGCGCGACATCGGACTCCATCACCGTCGTCGAGATCATGGGCGTCGACCCGCGCAAGGTGTTCGCCGCGGCCATGGGCATCTCGTTCCTGGTCATCACGCTCTCGGCTTTTTTCATGGGCGTGCGCGCCAACTTCGATCCGAGCGCCGGCCCTTCCCGACTGCTTTATGCCTTCGAGGCGGTCGTGATCGGCGGGTTGGGCAGTTTCTGGGGCACGCTGATCGGCGGCGTGATCCTCGGTATCGCGCAAGTGCTCGGCGGCTCGATCAATCCCGAGTGGCAGCAGCTCGCCGGGCATCTCGTGTTCCTTGCCGTCATCATCGTGCGGCCGCGCGGCCTCCTGCCAAAGGTCGAGTGATGGCAAAATACGTCTCCCTCACCTCGACCAATACCTCCCGACGGGCGTTGCTCGGCTCGGCGATCCTGGTGGTCGTCCTCGCCGCCGCGCCGCTCTTCGTGTCGCGCTCGCTTCTGCAGGACCTTCTGCTGATCTTCCTGCTGGTCGCCGTGGCGCAGTGCTGGAACCTGCTCGCCGGCTACGCCGGGCTGATCTCGGTCGGACAGCAGGCGTTCGTCGGCCTCGGCGGCTACGGCCTGTTCGCCGGCGTCATCACGTTCGGCCTCGATCCCCTGCTTTCCGTGTTGCTGGCAACCGTGGTCGTCACCGCGATTGCGGTTCCGGTCGGCATCACGGTGCTGCGCATGCAGGGCGCCTACTTCGCCGTCGTCACCTGGGTCGCGGCCGAGGTGTTCCGCCTGCTTCTGGCCCAATGGAAGGCGCTCGGCGGCGGGACCGGCACGTCGCTGCCTGGGGCCGCCCTGAACCACGTCGTCGGCATCGAGTGGGTCGCGCAGCTGTTCGGCTTGCGCGCCGCCGCCGCCCGCGAGATTCTGGTTTACTGGATCGCGCTCGCGACCATGCTCGCGGTCATCGCCGCGATCTATTGGCTGCTGCGCTCGCGTCTCGGCCTGGCGTTGTCGGCAATCCGCGACGGCGCCGTCGCCGCCGAAAGCGTCGGCATCGACATCTGGCGAAGCAAGCTGCTCGCCTACACGATCGCCGCTGCCGGGACGGCCGCCGTTGGCGCGCTCTACTTTCTCGACACCGGGCGCGTCTCGCCGGACGCCGCCTTCTCGGTCCTCGACTGGACCGCCTACATCATCTTCATCGTCGTCATCGGCGGCATCGGCACGATCGAGGGGCCGATCGTCGGCACGATCATCTTCGTCGTGTTGCGCTCGACGCTGTCGGGCTACGGCCCGTGGTACCTGATCCTGCTCGGCCTGCTTGGCATCGCCGTCATGCTGGTTGCCCCGAAAGGCATCTGGGGCGCCTTGAGCGCCCGTACCGGCATCCACCTCTTCCCCACCCGGCGGCGCCTTGAACCGGCGACACATTCCGCAAACCCGGAGGCGTGAACCCATGTCGACACGCGACTTCAACGAGAACTCCATCACCGACGCGGTCATCGACCGCTTCAAGGATACGCCGGACCCGCGCCTGAGACGCATCATCGAGAGCCTCGTGCGCCACGCCCACGACTTCGTGCGCGACGTCGAACTGACGCAGGACGAGTGGTTCGCCGCGATCATGTTCCTGACGCGCACCGGCCACATGAGCGACGACAAGCGGCAGGAATTCATCCTGCTCTCCGATACGCTTGGCATCTCGATGCTGGTGGACGCGATCAACCACCGCCAGCCCGCCGGCGCCACCGAAACCACCGTCCTCGGGCCGTTCTACGTTCAGAACCCGCCAATGAAGCCCAACGGCGCCGACATCACCGCCGGCATGGAGGGTGTGCCGCTCTACGTCACCGGCTCTGTCACCGCCCCCGACGGCGCGACATTGCCGGGCGCCACGGTCGACGTTCTGGCAGGCCGACGACGACGGCTTCTACGACGTGCAGAAAGACACCGACGATCCGAGCCTGCGCGCCCGGCTGATCGCCGACCAGGACGGGCGGTTCGCCTTCTGGACGATCGCGCCGAAATACTATCCGATCCCCGACGACGGACCGGTGGGCGACATGCTGAAGGCGACCGGGCGGCATCCGTACCGCCCGGCGCACATTCATTTCATGATCGGCCATGCCGGCTACGACACGCTCGTCACCCACCTGTTCATCGACGGCGATCCCTACCTCGACAGCGACGCCGTGTTTGGCGTGAAGCAATCGCTCATCGTCAGCCCGACCAAACAGACGGGGCCGGCGCCCGGCAAGGCGCTCACCGGCGGCTGGCAGAGCCTGGATCACACATTCGGCCTGAAGCCCAAGGAGAGCGCGCGATGATCGAGACAGATGTTCTGGTAGTCGGCAGCGGGCCGGCAGGTTCGACCACGGCGGCGCTGCTGTCCACCTATGGCGTCGAAAACATCCTCGTCACCAAATACCGGTGGCTTTCGGACACGCCGCGCGCCCACATCACCAATCAGCGCGCGATGGAAGTGCTGCGCGACCTCGGCCTCGAGCAGGAGGCGATGCTGTACGCCACGCCCAATCACCTGATGGGCAACAACGTCTTCTGCACGTCGCTGGCCGGTGAGGAGCTCGGGCGCATGCGGAGCTGGGGCGCGGACCCCTACTCGCAGGCCCGCCACAGGATTGCCAGCCCGACCACCATGGTCGATCTGCCGCAGAATTATCTTGAGCCGGTCGTCTTCGGCGCGGCCTGCGAGCGCGGCACGCGCGCGCGGCTGTCGACCGAGTATCTGTCGCTCGAGCAGGATGCCACCGGCGTCACCGCGATGGTGCGCGATCGCGTCAGCGGCGAGACCTACCCCATCCGGGCGAAGTACCTGGTCGGCGCCGACGGCGGCAATTCCACCGTCGCTTCCGACATCGGCCTGCCGATGGAAGGCAAGATGGGCGTCGGCGGGTCGATCAACATTCTGTTCAATGCCGATTTGTCGAAGTACGTCGCGCACCGGCCGAGTGTTCTCTATTGGGTGCTGCAACCCGGCTCCAACGTCGGCGGCATCGGCATGGGCCTCGTCCGCATGGTGCGGCCGTGGAACGAGTGGCTGATCGTGTGGGGCTACGACATCAACCAGCCGGCGCCGGAGGTCACCAGGGAGATTTGCGAGCAGCTCGCCCACCAGCTCATCGGCGATCCCGACATTCCGCTCGAGGTGACGTCCTGGTCGACGTGGACCGTCAACCACATGTACGCGAAGAGCTACTCGAAGGGCCGTGTCTTCTGCATGGGCGACGCGGTGCATCGCCATCCGCCGTCGAACGGCCTCGGTTCCAACACCTCGATGCAGGATGCCTTCAACCTCGCCTGGAAGCTCGCCATGGTGATCAAGGGGCACGCCTCCGACAAGCTTCTGGCGAGCTATGACGCAGAGCGTGCGCCGATCGGCAAGCAGGTCGTCCAGCGCGCCAACCAGTCGATCAGCGAGTTCGGGCCGATCTTCGGCGCGCTCGGCTTGCTCGAATCGACCGACCCCGACGTCATGAATGCCAACATGGAGGCGCGGAAGGTAGCCTCGCCCGAAGCGAAGGAACGGCGCAAGCAGTTGCGCGAGGCGATCGCTTTCAAGGTGTACGAATTCGACGCCCACGGCGTCGAGATGAACCAGCGCTACCGCTCGGACGCGGTGGTCATGGGCGAGGGCGAGGTGCACGCCTTCAAGGAGGACCCCGAGCTCATCTACCAGCAGTCGTCGGTTCCGGGCGCGCGGCTTCCCCATGTCTGGCTGACCCGGGATCGGGCCAACTACTCCAGCCTCGATATCGTCGGCCACGGCCGCTTCACGTTGCTGACCGGCATCGGCGGCGACGGCTGGCGGGAGGCGGCGAGCGGCATTGCGGCCGCGACCGGGCTGCCATTGGCGTCCGTTACCATCGGCCCGGCCTGCGACTACGAGGATCCCTTCGGCGATTGGGCGCGCGCCTCGGAAATCGAGGACGACGGCGCAATTCTGGTCCGGCCGGACGATGTGGTCGCCTGGCGGGCGCGGAAATGGACGGCTGGCGGCGAGGCCGCGCTGAAAGCTGCCCTGGCCGGCATTCTTGGGAAATAGCGCGATCGTTTCGTGCAGCGTTTTTGACGGGAACGTGCAGGTGCAAGCGGTGGCGACCGCCTAGTCTTCGGACAAAGCGGTTTTCCGGGAGGATGGCATGCGCGAGGAACATTCGATCGTTACGGGCATACACCACTGCACGATCTGCGTTGGCGCGGCCCAGGAAGACATTGATTTCATGACCAAGGTGATCGGCCAGCGGCTGATCAAACAGACCGTGTTGTTCGACGGTACGGCGCCAATCTACCACCTCTACTACGCCAACCGGAACGCCGAGATCGGCACAGTGATGACCACCTTCCCGTTCAAGCAGGCCGGTGTCTTCGGCCGCCGCGGAACCGGGCAGATCGCTGCAACGGCCTACTCCGTCGCCGAGGATGCGATGGATTTCTGGGTGAAGCACCTCGACAAGTACAAGGTGAAACACTCGGGCATCAAGCAGCGCTTCGGCCAGAACTACATCCGCTTCGCCGAACCGTCGGGCAACGTCTACGAGCTGGTCGGCGACAATCGCGACAAGCGCGCCGGGTGGGTCACGGACGAGATATCGGAAGCGAACTCCGTCAAGGGGTTCAACGCCACCATCATGTCGGTGCGCGAGATCGAGGGGCAGCACGATTACTTCACCGTCGGTCTTGGCTTCAAGAAGAGCGGCGAAGAGGGGCGGTATCACCGCTACGACATTCAGGAGGGCGGGCCTTGCAAGACCGTCATCCTCGAGCACAATCCCGACACGCCGGCCGGCAGCTGGACCTTTGGTGCGGGCACGCCCCATCACGTCGCCTTCGCCGTCGCCAACGACGACGTGCAGATGAAGCTCAAGTTGTACCTTGAGGGCCTCGGTTACACGGACGCATCCGAGAGCAAGGATCGCAACTACTTCCACTCCGTCTACGTCCGCTCACCGGCGGGGATCCTGACGGAATTTGCAACGACCGACATCGGCTTCGCCGTCGACGAGAAGATGGATGAACTCGGCACGCATCTTCTGCTGCCGCCGTGGTTCGAGGATCGCCGCGCCGAGATCGTCGCGCCGCTGGAGAAGATCACCGTGCCGGCCTCGAACCGGCCGGGGGCCTGACAGCAGCCGCCGCGCCCGTGCATCAGAATCCGCCGATCGAATACCGGACCGGCGACGCACCGGCCGTCGCCGTGGTGCTGATGCACGGCCGCACCCTGACGCCCGACACCATGAAGGTCATCGCCAGCCGCATCGCGCTTGGCGACATTCGCTACGTTCTGCCTGCGGCCGACGGCAACACCTGGTATCCGAAGCCGTTCCAGGCACCGATCGCCGAGAACGAGCCGAACCTGTCGGCGGCAATCGCGCACTACGAGGCGATCGTCGCCCGCCTGCTTGCCGAAGGCGTCGCGCCGCGGCGACTGGTGATCGGGGGATTCTCGCAAGGCGCTTGCCTGACCGCGGAGTACCTTTTCCGCCACCCGCGGCGGCTCGGCGGCGCCATCATGTGGACCGGCGGCCTGATCGGCCCGCCCGGCACAACGTGGCCGCCGCGGACCGAACTCCAGGGGATGCCGGCATACATCACGACCAGCCAGTCGGACCCGTTCGTCCCCCCGGCGCGCGTGCAGGAGACTGCAGACTGGCTGATTTCCTCAGGTGTCGTCACCACGGCGCAGCTCTTCGCAGCGCGGGATCACACCGTTTCCGACGCGGAAATCGCTGCTGCGCGGCAGTTGATTTCCGGCGCCTTGATCTGAATCAAACGCGACGACTTGCCACGGAGGCGCTGCGGCGCGACAGTCAGCGTCGCCCATCCGCGGAGGAATACGAGGGTGGGCCAAGTAAAGCCAAATAAGGCAAGGTCCGGGAGGACGCCATGCACGCTCTGGAACCGTTCAGGGTTGAGGAAACTCATGGGATTCTGACCCGACCGGAAAATCAGGTTCGCGCCTCGAGCGACCGGTTCGGCTGGACGTCGCTGTATGCCTCGGCGCAGCGCGAGATCCCCTATGAAGGGTTCTTTCCCGCCGTGAAAGACCAGTTGCTCGTGCTCCACCTCGACGGGCCGGTGCCGATCGACCGGCTGAGCGGACCGAAGCCGGCACGCTGTGTGATGCCGGCCGGCGGCATTCACCTGGTGCCGGGCGGGCTCGATTTCGGCGTCCGTCTGATGGGTGCGCTGTCAACGCTGCACGTCTACGTCCGGCGCGCGATCATCGAAGAGGTCGCTGCCGATCTCTTCGACGGCGATCCCGGTCATATCGAGATACCGGCACAGTTTCTCGAGCCCGACACCGCGATGCAGGCGCTGCTCGGCGCCATCCGCGCGGCTTTGGAGGAAGATGCCTACGGCACTTCTCTCTACGTCGACTACCTGTCGCGTGCCATCGCCTCACAACTCGTTCGGCGGCATTCGGGGATGAAGGTCCGGCAAATGCCGTCCCTCGCGCCGATTGGAAAGATCGGACCACTGGTCGCCGAGGCGATGGAATATATGCGGGCCCACGTCGCGTCCGCGATCAGCCTTGAGGACATCGCACAGGCGGTCAACCGCAGCCCGTCGCACGTCGCGCGCCAGTTCCGCACCAGCCTCGGCATTCCTCCCCATCAGTACCTGCTGGTCATGCGCATCAAGCTGGCGCAGAAGATGCTGCTCGCCACCAACGAACCGATCGCCGAAATCGCGTTCGCCTGCGGCTTCTCGCATCAGGAACACCTGACACGCATGTTCCGCCGCTGGTGCAACACGACCCCGGCGCGGTTCCGAAGGGCCTCGCGGAATTAGCCGGCGAGTTCGCCGCGCACGATCGCAGCCCCGGCGACCATCGCCTGCATCTTGCCGAAGGCGACGTCGCGCGGCAGGTACTTCAGCCCGCAGTCGGGCGCCACCACGATCATCTCCGGCGGAACGTGGGCGAGAGCCTTGCGGATGCGTGCCGCCACCCGCTCCGGCGTCTCGACATTCATGTCGGAGAGATCGAGGACGCCCAGGATGATGGTCTTGCCCGGTAGCTTCTCGAGAACCGCGGTGTCGAGGTTCGATTGCGCGGTCTCGATCGAAATCTGGTTGAGCGGCGCTGCGGCGAGTTCCGGCAAGAACGAATACCCCTCGGGCCGGACGTGGATGATCGCGGCGTAGCCGAAACAGATGTGCAGCGCCATCGTCCCGGTGACGCCCTCCAGCGCCCGCTCGACCGCCTTCAACCCGAATGCTCGCGCCTTCTCCGGCCGCGCCTGCATGTAGGGCTCGTCGATCTGAACGATGTCGGCGCCGGCATCGAAGAGATCCTTGATCTCGGCGTTGACCGCGGCGGCGTAGTCGAGCGCCATCTCTTCGTCGCTGTCATAGAAGTCGTTCTGCGCCTGTTGCGACATGGTGAAGGGCCCGGGCACGGTCATCTTGACCATGCGGTCGGTGTTGGCCTTGAGAAATTCGAGGTCGCGGACCTCCACGGCGTGACGGCGCGAAATCCTGCCGGCCACGCGGGGCACCGGATTTGGATGGCCGGAGCGATCGAGGGCCGTGCCGGGATTGTCGAGATCGACGCCGTCGAGAGCCGTGGCGAAGCGGTTGGAGTAGCTTTCGCGTCGCTGCTCGCCATCGGTGATGATGTCCAGGCCGGCTTGTTCCTGCGCACGGATGGCGAGGATGGTGGCGTCGTCCTGGGCCTGGCCGAGGTACTCCGGCGGAATGCGCCACAGCTCCTTCGCCCGCACGCGCGGCGGAAAACGTCCGGCGAGCTTGGCCCGGTCGATCAGCCAATCGGGCTGCGGATAGGAACCGACGAGCGACGTCGGCAAAAGCTTGTTCATGGTCCCTGCCTTCCGCTCCTGATGAGGCGTTCCCTTCCGCCTGAACCTATGGGAAATGATAAGCGCTGTCATGCATCGCGGGGATGCCAGGAGGCGTAAAGATCAACGCCGGCAACCGCTTGCTTGGGACTCTGCAGTCGTTCGAAGCTATACTGGTGTCAATCAAGAGCCGTCCGCGCGGAGGAACCAAACGTGCAGAAGTTGCAGAGCCAGGGGGTTCATCACATCACGCTGGTTGGGGCGGACCGGCAGACGTCGATCGACTTCTGGGAAGGTGTGCTGGGCATGCCGTTCGTGTTCGAGCAGCCGAACCTCGACGTGCCGACCGAGAGCCACCTCTACTTCGATCCGGGCGACGGGCGGCTGATCACCGTGTTCACCGACGAGACCCGCAAGGCGGACCCGACCGAGACCAGCCGCGACATCGGCGTTGTCCACCACATCGCCTTCAACGTCAGCCGGGCGACGTTCCAGCAGGCGGTCAAGCGGCTCGACGAGCGCGGCATCAAGCACAGCGGGGTTAAGGACCGCGGCTTCATGGACTCAATCTATTTCCGCGATCCGCTCGGCTTCCTGATCGAGCTGGCGTCCTACCGCTTCTTCCCGCCGGAAGGGGTGGCGTGGGGCGAAGTGATGCTGGAAGCGCACAAGATTCGCGTGGCGCGCGGCGACTACAACATCCAGGAGGTTCACCTGGCCGACGCCATCGAGGCGATCGTGGCGCGCCGGCGCGGCAGCCTGTCGGACGACCGGTCGCCGAAGAACCCGTACTGATCTAGACTGTTTTTATGCCGGCGCCTGTTGACGCCGGGACAACAGCAGCCGGCAAGGGCGCGGGCCGGCGCCACGTTTGGGAGGAAGACGATGGCATCGAAGCTCTACATTCTGGAAGTGTCCAACACGAGCCGGCCGATCCGCGCGCTGATCGCGGAGTACAAGCTGCCGATCGAGGAGGTGGCGCTCGACTTCTACAAGGGCGAGCACGCCAGCGAGCCGTACATCTCGCTGAACCCGAACGGGCTGGTGCCGACGCTCGACGACGACGGGTTCGTCCTGACGGAAAGCTCGGCGATCATGAAGTACCTCGCCGACAAGTTCGACCTGGCGCTCTATCCGAAGGATCTGAAGAAGCGCGCCAAGGTCAACGAGCTGATGGACTGGTTCAACACCGGCTTCTATCGCGACTACGGCTACAACGTCGTCTATCCGCAGATCTATCCGCACCACAAGCGCCCCGACGACGCCACCCACAAGGGCACCATCGAATGGGGCAAGGCCAACACGCAGAAATGGCTGAAGGTGCTGAACGACCACTGGCTCGGCAAGGGCAACAGGTTCCTGGTCGGCGACCAGATGACCATCGCCGACATCTTCGGCTACGCGCTGCTGACCTGCGGGATCGTCACCCGCGACGAGTTCAAGGCTTACCCGAACGTCGACAGGTGGGTGAAGGAAGTCGAGAAGCTCAAGAGCTGGGAGAAGGTCAACGCGGCGCTCGCCGGCTTCCGCGACTTCGTCAAGGACCAGGACTTCGTGAACGTGTAGGGCGGATTTCCCCCTCACCCCGCTCGCCTGACGCGCTTCGCGCGGCAAGTCTCGCGGCCCTCTCCCACCAGGGGAGAGGGGGTGGGTCGAGCTAGGTCCGGGCGTCGCCGGGCCAGTCGACGAGGTGCGACTTGTAGCTCGAGCGCGGCAGGCTGCCGTTGGGGACGAGCGTCACCTCGGCGGTGAAGGTGAGCGCGCTGCGCAGGCGCGCCGCGATGCGGCCGGCGAGGTCGCCATCGGCGGCGCCCTCGCCGAGTTCCACGACGACCGGCAGCGGCGGATCCTGGCGCACGGCGCGGGCGTGCGGACGCAACGCGATGACGCCGCTGACGGCGGGACGAAACTCGTTGACGACCTCCCGGACGGCGGTCGGGAAGACGTTGACGCCGCGCACGATCAGCATGTCGTCGGTGCGCCCGATACAGCGCACGCGCGGCGAGGTGCGGCCGCAGGCGCAGCGCCCGGTCGACACGCGCACGTGATCGCGGCTGCGGAAGCGCAGGAGCGGCGCGGCGCGGTGGCGCAGGTGGGTATAGACCAGTTCGCCCTCGGTGCCGTCCGGCGCGTCGTCGAGGGCAATGACGGCGCCGGTCGCCGGGTCGATCAGCTCGAAATGAACGAAGCCCTGGCCGGAGAAGTGCATGCCGCGCTGCTCGGTGCACTCGCCCCACAGCGACACGGCGATATCGCCGATGCCCATGGCCTCGGTGACCCGGGCGCCCCACGCCTCTTCGAGCCGGGCGCGGAAGGCCAGCTCGCCGCCGCCGGGCTCGCCGGCGACCAGCAGCCGCTCGACGTGCGAGGCGGCGAGGTCGATGCCGTGCTCGGCGGCACGCTCGGCCAGATGCAGTGCGTAGGAGGGGGTGAGGGCGACGGTGTCGGGCTTCAGGGCGACGATCGCGGCGAGCACGCGCTCGGTGCCGGCACCGGCCATGGGGATGTGGGTGAGGCCGAGGGCGTTGAAGGCGTCGAGGGTGACGCCGGCGACGAACGGGCCGGCGTTGTAGGTCGAGAGCAGCCGGCAGCCGCGCCTGACACCCGAGGCGGAGTAGGTGCGCGAGGAAATGCGCACCCAGTCGGCGATGTCCTCGGCGGTCAGCGGAATGAAGCTCGGCGTGCCGGTGGTGCCGCTGGTCGAGAAGATGCGCGCCACTTGCCCGAGCGGAACCGCCAGGTGCGTGCCCACCGGATCGGCTTCGCTGCGCGAGGCGCGCAGCTCGTCCTTCAGGGTAAACGGCAGGCGGGCGATGTCGTCGAGGCCGCCGACCTCGTCGGGATTGGCGAAGCCGGCGGCGGCGAGCCTGGCGCGATAGAACTGCGAATTGGCGAACAGGTAGGCGATCTGGCGGCGGTAGGCGCCGTCGTCGGCACGGCGCTGTTCGGCGCGCGGCAGCGTCTCGACGGCCGGATCGAGGATGACGTGCTCGTTCACGCCCCCTCCCCGCCGTCGTAGGCAATCGCCTCTTCGGCCTTCGAGGCAAGCAGGAAACCGATCGGCCGCTGCCCGGCATCGAACACGGCCGCCGTCATGGTTCTGTGCCTCGACCAGGCACGATTGCGCCTTCTGCTTTGCTCAAGACACGTCCCTTCCCGATGTTTGCCGACCGGCCTTGCGTCCCTGCTTTCCGGCCAACGATTGCATTCATGCCAACTGCAGATGAGCCCTGAAGATCGAACGCGCCGTTATCCAGTTGGACAGCATCCAATCCAGATCGCTATTGCGCTGAATCCCGCACGCGGTGAGCGCCGCCCCAAGCTGCCGATTGGAGAGATCGAGGTCGACTTGTTCGTCCAGCCGATGGGCATATCTGGCGAGCGCCACCGCCCCGGCATGCAACTCGAGCGCATCGCCGACCCGCTCCAGGACCTCGGCGCGCCAGAGCGGATGCGCAGGGTCCATCAACGGCCGCAGTCGCGCCACCTGGAACTGCAGGGCACCGACAAAGATCGCGAGCTGCGCCGCATTGCGCTGGTCGGCGGTCCGGATCGCCGCCTGCAGCGCGGGCGCCACGTCCCCGGGCAGGGTTGGCGCCGCGACGAGCCGCTGCGATATCTTCTGCTGGAGCGTATTCTCAGGGAGGATCGCCATCAGCGCGTGAACGCAATCGACGGCATGCACGCTCACCGCATCGAGCGCCGCCGGCAGCGCCGCCCGTGCGGCCATATCGGCGAGATCACGCCGCGCCTCCATCGCGGCTTGCGCGATCCGGTGGCGGCGCGTGAGCCCCGCAA
The DNA here is from genome assembly GCA_963843565.1 of uncultured Alphaproteobacteria bacterium. Classification (GTDB taxonomy): domain Bacteria; phylum Pseudomonadota; class Alphaproteobacteria; order Rhizobiales; family Kaistiaceae; genus DASZQY01. The sequence continues at coordinate 2,986,171 of CAWJKY010000003.1, read as the reverse complement.
AGGCGAGTGCACCGCCACCCAGAAGCAGCAGCCCGGTGACGAGCGTCTGGTAGGTGACCAGCCACTCGCTCCACGAATTGGCCGTCCCCCGCGTCCACCACACCACGACCACCAGCGCGACGATCGCGAGGACGACGCCGCCCCTGGCGTCGAGCCGCCAACCGATGCCGGCCGGCAGGACGCTCCGGATCGTCTTCAGCCGCGCCAGTTTGAACTCGGCCAGCGCCATGCCGAGCGCGATCGCCAGTCCCTGGATGATGAACTGGAGCGACGAAGCCAGCCCCAGCATCTTCAGCATCTGTCCGAGGTGGGTCAGGAACAATGCCGCACCCGCCACCGCGATCAGGCTGCCAATGCCACCGCTGATCGCCGTGCCACCGAGAACCGCTGCCGCGATCGGTGCCAGCAGATAGGGATCGCCGACATTCAGCGTCGGGTTTCGGATGAACGCGGAAAGGAGGATGCCGGTGACCCCGTAGAGGAATCCAGCGGCGGCGAAGGCCGCGGTCTGATAGGCGGCGACGCTCAGCCCCGCGATCCATGCGGAGCGCGGGTTGGCGCCCACTGCCATGAACCGTCGCCCGATAGTCGTCTTGCGCAGCGCGAAGGTGAGCAGCGCGATCAGCACGATTGCTACCCACACGGAGACGTTGAGCCCGGCGTAGCGCGAGCTGCCCCAGTCCGCGAGCAGCGGCGGCACCCGGGCCTCCTGCGGCAACGCCTCGCGATACCACAGCGTTGCACCCGCCGTGATGCCCGCAACCGCCAGAGTCACGATGAGCGCGTTCAGCTTGAGGGCGGCGACGAGAATGCCGTTGATCAGTCCGACTGCCGTCGCAAAAACCAGCGCGGCGACGATACCGACGACGATCGCGTCATCGCTGCCGCCGGAGAAGCCGAGCAGAATGGTGCTGGACAGCGTGATCGTCGCCGGGATCGACAGGTCGATGCTGCGCGAGATCAGCGCCAGCGCTTCCCCGGCCGCGGCGATGGCGAGAAACGCCGCGAACGGGAGGGTCGCCAATATGGTGTTGGGCAGCAGGCTGCGCGGTGCGATAACCCCGCCGACCAGCAGCAGCCCGATCAGCGCGATCCATATGGCGGCAAAGCGCAACTGCACGGACGGGCGGCGCGCCATCACCGCGCCGGACCTTGCCGCTTCGGCCGCGACTTTCATGATGTGGCAACCGCCGTGCGCAGCCTGGCGAGGGCAGCCTTGACCCGTGCCCAGCTCCGCGCCACCGGCTGCCAGCCGGAATAGAGCAGGACGGCAAGCAGCGTCAGCGCGCCGCTGATGATGACGCCGGCACCGGTGTTGAAGCCAAGCAGCGTGATGATGTTAAGCGTCAGCGTGAAGAACAGCGCACCGACGACGGCGCCAACGAACGACCCGCGCCCTCCCGAAAGCGCCGCGCCGCCGAGCACGGCGGCGGCGATGCTGGTCAACGTGTAGCTGGCGCCAACCGTCGGGTGGCCGACGCCGACTTCCGAGCACAGCATGAACCCGGCGACTGCGGCGAGGACGCCGGAGAACAGGTAGCCGCGCAGATGCACAAGATCGATGCGTACGCCGTTGCGTTTGGCGGCCTCCTCGCGGAAGCCCACGGCGCGCAGTCGCAAGCCGCTGCGCGTGCCGTATAGCCAGAAGTCGCCGAGAGCGGCGACAGCGAGAATGACGAAGATAGAGACCGGGATCGTCCCGATGCTGGTTTGCAGGACGTCGATGAAATCCTGGCTGATGACGCCGAATGGCGATGGACGGCCGTAGAGCGCCAAGCCCTGGAGGACACTGAGCATCGCGATCGTGGTGATGACCGGATTGACGCCGATGAAGCGCACCATGAAACCGTTGACGAAACCGACCGCCGCGCCGACCAGCAGACAGATGGCGACGCCGACGAGGATGGCGCCGGGACCAAAGGTATCGGCGATGATGAACGATGCGAGCACCACGACCAGGCTCATGAGCGAGCCGACCGATATGTCGAAGCCACGCACCATCAACACGTTGAACTGGGCGATCGTCACCAGCGCCAGCGGCGCGGCCGCGAGCAGGATGTGGCGAATGTTGAGCGCCGACAGGAATACGTCGGACTGGGTCGCGGCATAGCCGCCGACCGCCAGCGTGAGCACGAACAACAAGGCAAGGGGTGCCCACCAACGGCCGCTGTTGCCCGAGACGAGGTCTCTCAGGCTTGCCCATGAGAGCCAGCTCTGCGGGGCCTTCTCGGCAACCGCCTCGCTCGAAACGGCAACCTCGCGCGAAGTCAGAAACGACGCGACGATGCTTTCTTCGCTGATCGCCGTGCCGACCAGCGTCTGGATGATGCGGCCGCGCGAAAAGACCAGCACGCGATCGCAAATGCCGGCAAGCTCCATCGCATCCGACGAGTTGACGATGCAGGCCACGCCCTGTTCGGCCTTGGCGTGAATGGCCCGGTAGATGTCAAAGCGCGCCTTGGCGTCGACCCCCTGCGTCGGCTCGTCGATCAGAACGATGCGCGCGTCATTTAGGAAGCTGCGCCCCAGCACGGCCTTCTGCTGGTTACCGCCGGAGAGGCCGCTGATCGGCTGATCGAGGGTCGGCGTCGCGATGCTGAGGTCGTCGACCAGCGACGCAGCGGCAGCCCGTTCCCTGACGCCCGACACGACGCCGGCGCTGGCGAAACCCTTCAGCACCTGCACGGTCATGTTCTCGCGAACGCCGAGCGCCGGGAAAATCGATTCGTGGCCGCGATCGGCACTGAGCGACAGGATGCCGGCGGCGAGCGCCGCCTGCGGGGTCGTGCCCTTCACTTCCTTTCCGTCGCAGAAGATGTACCCGCTCGCCGGCTCGATGCGGCCGAGGGCGCGGATCGCCTCGCGCTGACCGTTGCCTTCCGCGCCGGCGAAGCCGAGAACTTCGCCGCGTTTGACATAGAAGGTGACGTCGCGAAACCCTTCGCCGCTCAGGCCCGTCGCCCAGAACGCGACTGCGGCAGTCTCGATATCGGCCTGGCGTCGCGCGGGGTATTCAGCTTCGATCGGGCGACCGACCATCAGCGTGATGAGATCGTCTTCGGAAAGTCCGGCGTCGACCGAGTAGGTGCCGTGACCTTCGCCATCGCGCAGAACCGTGACGCGGTTGGCGAGCGCCAGGATCTCGGGAAGCCGGTGGCTCACATAGACCACCGCGGCGCCCCTGGATGTGATGTGCCGCAGGATGACGCTCAGTTTTTCGACCCCGGCGAGGTCGAGGCTGGACGTCGGCTCGTCGAGCAGCAGAACCTTGGGCTCCGAAGCGAGGGCCTTGACGATCTCCAGAAACTGACGGTCTGCGGGCGTGAGCTCGCCAACCAGCGTGTCGGGATCGATGCCAAGGTCGTAGGGGGCAAGCTGCCGGGCCGCCCAGTCACGCGCCCCCACCACCGAAGGCGGATCCAGCGCGGCAAGCACGAGGTTCTCGGCGACCGTCAACTCGCGCACCAGCGAGTCGTCCTGATATACGGTGGCGAGCCCGAGACTGCGCGCCAGCAGCGGATTGGCGACCGAGAGCGGCCGCCCCATGATCGAAATGCGGCCACTGTCGGGAACGACGGAACCGCTGGCTATGCCGAGCAATGTGCTCTTGCCGGAGCCATTCTCGCCGAGCACCGCGTGTATCTCGCCCGGCCGCACTTCGACGCTGACGCGGTTAAGGGCGCGGACGCCAGGATAGCTCTTTGAGATGTCGGTAAGCTCGAGCGACGGTCCCGCCATTCACCCGGTTTCCTTGCCTGCGCACGGCCGACGGGCGCGGACTTGTTGATCCACGCCCGTCGAACCTAGCTTATCGCCAACTGAGGCGGCTTACTTCTTGAACATCGCCTTCAGCATCTCGCCGTCGACGCGGGTCGAGCCGGAGGCGTCAAGCGGCAGGTCCGGGTTGCAGATACCCTTGACGACCGGACGGAAGCGGAAGGGCACGTCGACCGTGGTCGGGATGTCCTTGCCCGCGAGGTGCATCATGGCCGCCGTCAGCGCGACGCCCGACTGGAAGTTGTGACCCGAGGCGAAGTAGATCTTGAAGTCCGGGTCGTTGAGCTTTTCCCAGTCGCAGAACAGGCCCTGCTCGTCGGTGCGCAGCGCCACCGTCAGCGCCGGCTTCTTGCCGGCCTCCTCATAGGCGCGAAGGCCGCCCCGGAAGCCATCGGCGTATTCGTAGACGACGCCATCCACGTTATCGTACTGGGCGAGGAATCCCGACATCGCCTGGAAGGTGCCTTCCTGCGTCCAGTTGGTGTCAGCCTTGCCGAGCAGCTTCATGTTGCCGAGCTTGGCGATCTCTTCGTCCGAGCACTTCTGCCAGCCGGCGCTGAGGCCGTTGCCGGGCGTACCGCCGAGCTCGACCACCGAGATCGGGTTCTTGCCCTTCTCGCCCTCGGCAACCGCGTCGATCATGCCGGTGCCGAGCTTGCACAGGTCTTCGCTGACCGTGGTCAGGTAGTCCTTGCCGGGCACGCCGCCGACATAGGTGCCGTTGTGCAGCACGACGGTGGCGCCCGCCGCGGTGGCTTCCTTGATCGAGGGAAGCAGGGCGGTACCGGCGTCAGCGAACACAACGATGACGTCGGCCTTCTGCGCGACCAGGCTGCGGAGATCGGCAATTGCCTTCGTCGGGTCAGAGCGGGCGGAGGTGTAGATGATCTTCTTGATGCTGGGATATGTCAGCGCCTCCATGATGAATTCCATCTTGGTGACCTGACGCCACACGTTCTCGCCAAAGCCGTCGGCGAGCGCCACCGTGAGGGTGCCTTGGCCGGTCTCGCAGACCGAATCCTTCCAGCACTGCAGGGCCAGCTTGCGCTGGGCGTCGGTCAAGCCCTTGGCGAAGCGCGAGAACGACTCGGTGATGACCGGGTTCACCTCGGTCGTGCCGAGCGACTTCATCTCGAGTTCTTCGGTGGTTGCCGCTTGCGCCGTTACGCCGGCGGCCATCGCCAGCAGCGCACCGGCGACGCCGGAAGCGGCCCATTTCTGAATTCGGTTCATTTTGGATTCCCTCCCAGGGATGTTGTTTTGCTTGGTGCTGCGATTGTCTGCAGGTCTCGCAGGGATTACTTGCCCTTCAGCCAGGGGTATCGCGCGGTATCCTTTCCCGCGTAGTCCGGATCGAGGTAGATGTAACAACGCTGGATTTTCCAGTCGCGGATCTCGAACACGTCGCACCAGTTGCCGGCGGCCCATTCAGGAACGCCCGCCCGCCAGGGTCCGTCCTTGTGTTCGCCATGGCTGGTGCCCTCGCACACGACCACATCGCCGCCGGAGAAGATCCAGTTGAAGTGCGAGTAGTGGTGGACGATCGACTTGAGCGTTCCGCCGACGTCCCCGAAGCACTTGCCAATCTCTTCCTTGCCGCGGGCGACGCCCCACTTCGGGAAGTAGACATGGGCATGGTCATCGAAGAGATCGAGGATCGATCCACCCGTCGAGGTCACGCCGCCGTTGTCGAATGCTTTCAGGTATTCGATCGCGACCGACTTGCGCTGCTCGTCGGTCATCGTTTCTTTGGTCAGTGCCATTCCAGTCTTCCTCCTAGGTCCCGCGAACACGCCGTGGGTGTTCTTGTTAGGCCTGCCTAGTGCGCCGCCTCGCGGTTTGCGGCGTTGGCGGCGAGGTAGGCGAAGGCCATGAACGGTCCGAGCGTCGCACCGCCAGCCCAGTAGGCGCGGGCCGAAGGCGAGGCGACGCAGTTGCCGGCACCGTAGAGGCCGGGGATCGGCCGGTTCATTGCGTCGAGCACCTGGCCGTTGGCGTTGGTCGCCGGGCCGCCCTTGGTGTCGAGGTTCCCGCCGGTCATCAGCGTGGCGTAGAACGGCCCCTTGCCGGCAAACGGGTACATCGTCGGGTTCTTGCCGGTCTTCGGCGCCGTCGGTCCGTTGAACAGCAGTTCGACCTGCCGTTCGCCGCGGTGGAAATCGAGGTCCTTGCCGGTCCTGGCGAAACCGTTGAAACGACTGACCGTCGCTTTGAGGTTCTTGCCGAAGTCATCGGCGATTTTCATGTTTCCGATCTGGCGGGAGAACTTCTTGACCCGCTTCCTGACGTTCTCGACCAGTTCCTCCCAGGTCGCACCCTTGATGACGTGCGCGGCGTCGGTGCCCTTCGGCACGATGAAGCGGCCGTACTCGTCGCTGGCCGAGTGATCCTGACTGCGCTGGTCCCAGATCGCGACCAGCACCAGGTTGGGGTATGCCGACGTGGTCGGATCCCACTTGAAGAAGGCCTGCGCCGATTCGTTGTACGCCAGCTTCTCGTTGGTGACCCGCTTGCCGTGCATGTCGACGTAGATCATCGAGTTGCCGGAGGGCGAGAACGTGCCGATGAGCGTCGGGTCGTGCTTCAGCGCCTTCTCCAGCACGATCGGGCACATCCACGAGTAGTTCATGTTGCGCAGTTCGGCGCCAAGCGCCGATCCGATGTGGACGAAATCGCCTTCGTTGGTGGGGGCCGCGCAGCCGCCCATGACGGGTGCGCTGAGGTAGTTCTTGCGCAGGTCGAGATCGTGCGTGAAACCGCCGGAAGCGAAGATCACCGCCTTGCGCGCCTTGAAGCGCCGGGTCTTGCCGGCGCCATCATCGGCCTCGACCCCGACGACGCGGCCGTTGTCGACGATCGTGCGCTGGACCCGGTGGCCGGTGCGGATATCGGCGCCAGCAGCCTCCGCCGCCTTGCTCATCGTGCGAATCGCGTGCACGCCGCCATCCGACATCGAGTTGCGCGCCTGTTTGGTGACCAGCACGCGGCCGAGCGGCGCCTTGTCTTCGGGTATCTCGGCCCAATAGTCGGGCACGCCGGCGCAGTGACGGTATTCCAGCGCGCCCATCTTGTTGAGCAGTTCGACCGCAGGCGATGCATTGTCGTAGATCGCGGCGCACGCGTCGTATTCCCACTCACTCATGCCGAAGCGCGGATGGTTGGGGTCGTAGACCTCCGGGCGCGACAGGCGCGCCATGTAGCGGATGCAGTCGTCCTTCTTGTCCTTGAGGCCCATCGCGCGCATGGGCGCGTTGTTCGGCACCCAGTACCAGAACGCTGCCTTCTGCGTCGTGCCGCCGATCTGCGCCGCCTTCTCCAGCAGCAGCACCTTGTTGCCATGCCACGCCGAGAAACAGGCCGACGCCAGGCCGACGCCACCGCCGCCGACGATCACGATGTCGAATTCGTCGTCGAATTTCCCTGCCGCAGCCGGAGCCGGCGACTGCCGAGCAATCGTTTCCACCCGCGTTTCTCCCTTCTTCCCCGCGGAGCGCCCTCGCCGCTGGCGATCGCCCTCAGGTCGTGGTCGAGTGCATTTCCCGCGCGCTGTGACACGCACACAAAGACAATTCTAAGATAGGCCATGTGGGCCGCCGCCTCCTGCATGATCCGGCCGTCCCTCTGCCCAAAACGCGCCTGCCGGGCGGTGGCGGTTTTCCGCCAGAAGACGGCCGACCCCTGCAAACGGACGTTGCGCTGGCCTGCCGCGATTGCCCACTCAGGGATCAGCCTCCGCGCTTTCTCCGCCACCGCGGGGTGGGGATGCAGCATGAAGGCGTATGCATCCAGCCGGGGTTCTCTGGGCGTTTTGCCATGACGCGTGGTCACGTCTCGCCAAGCGGACTGCATGTGGACTGAAGGGGGCTCGTCCCGCGGGAGCCCGCGTAGCCACGTCAAGCGCGCCAGGCTTCTGCGGTCGGCAGTTTCGATGGGTTTTGGAGTATCATGGGACCCGCAAGGCGAGACCCATGCGACTGCTTATTGTTGAAGACAATGCAACACTGGCTCGTTGGCTCGCAAAGCTCTTGCGGGGCGAGAATTACGTCGTCGATTGCGTCGAGGACGGGGAGACCGCCGTGGAGGGGACCGATCTTGCGAACTACGATCTCGCGATTGTCGATCTGGCGTTGCCGAAGATGGGAGGCATTGACGTCATTCGGCACCTCCGCGCGAAGGGACTGTCGACTCCGGTCCTGATCCTGACCGCCAAGGACGCGCTGCAAAGCCGCGTGGACGGTCTCAACGCCGGCGCCGACGACTACCTGACGAAGCCATTTGAAGTTGAAGAGCTCGAAGCCCGGCTGCGCGCCCTACTGCGCCGATCGAGCACGACCTTCAGATCGGAGTTGCGTTTCGGTCCTCTGACCCTCGATCAAAATACCCGGCTGTTTGCGATTGATGGAGCGACGCTTCATCTGTCGCCGCGCGAACATGCCTTGCTCGAGGCGCTGCTGCGGCGTGCCGGCGCCACGGTGAGCAAACAGTCGCTCGTCGAAAGCACCTATGGGTTTGGCGACGAGGCCAATCCCAGCGCAATCGAGGTGCATATCCATCGGCTGCGGAAGAAGCTCGACAATACGCCGGTCTCAATCGCGACCCTGAGAGGGCTTGGGTACTTGCTGAGGCTAGAAAACGATTGAACGATCGCCCTAATCGCCCAGGTAGCCTGCGCCTGAACCTGATGGCCTGGCTGGCGGTGCCCATGGCGCTGATATTGGCAATCAGCGCGTTCCTCTCACACGGGAGCGCCCTGAGGCAGGCGACACTTGTAACTGACCGCCAGCTGATGGCTTCGGCCAGGATGATCGCCGAACAGATCCAGTTCAGCCAGGGGACCTTCTCCGCCACCATCCCTCCTTCGGCTTTGGAGCTGTTCGCTTCCGACAGTCACGACGAGATTGCGTATGCCGTCCTCGGTCCCAAGAATGAACTCATCGCCGGATACCCGGGCCTGAACGGCCCAGCGGTCAAGCCGCCGGACTTCGGATTCAGCTTTTTCGAGACGATGTTCCGCACCGAGGCAATGAGGGCGATCGTCCTGCGCCAGCCCGTCATCGCGCCAAACGGAACGGTATCTGTTTCGGTCATGGTTGGAGAGACTCTCAAGGCCAGGGACGAAATGCTCCAGGCTCTGTGGATCAGGGGATTTCTGGAGCAGGCTGCCCTGGTGCTCGCCGCCTCAATTTCGATCTGGATCGGCATCAACCGCGAGATGAGGCCGCTGCTGAGTCTCAGGCGGGCTGTGTTGGGCCGGCCAACGGGTCGGTTCGAACCGTTCGACTCAAGCGCCGTTCAGTCGGAAGTCCGACCGCTGGTCGAGGCGCTGAACAGCTACATGGAGCGATTGAGTCGGCAGCTCGATCGGCAGAAGCGCTTCCTCGACAACGCAGCGCATCAACTGCGTACGCCGCTCGCGATCATGAAGACCCAGTTGGGCTATGCCAACCGCAGACCACAGTCCGAGGAACTTGCGACGGTTCTCACCGAGGTTGACAACAACCTCACCAACCTGGCCCGCCTCACCAACCAGTTGTTGACCCTTGGACGCGTCGAACACGAGCGCGATGGCCTGGAAGTGGAACTCGTCGACCTCAGCGAGGTCGCGCGCGATGTTGTCGCGGAAGCAGCGCCGCGGGCTCTCGACAGGAAGATCGACCTCGCCTTCGATTCCAATGGCGTATGCAAGGTGGTCGCGACAACGATGCTGCTCCGGGAGATGGTCAGCAATCTGATCGACAACGCAATCCAGCATGCCGGACCCGGAGCGGCCGCCACCGTTTCGGTGCGTCAGTCGGAGCGGGTTGCCGCGATCACCGTCGAGGACAACGGCGTCGGCTTCGATGAGTCCGACAGGGCTTCTCTTTTCGAACGCTTCGGTCGGGGGCGCAACGCCCACTCGGGAGGGAGCGGGCTTGGTCTTTCAATCGTGGCCGAGATCATCGAGATGTTCGGCGGGACCATCGAGCTGCCGACGCCAGCCGGCGGAGACGGGTTCTGCATCGTGGTGCGCCTGCCCCTCGCAGAGGTCGCCTGATCGACGGCCTCGCGCTCTATCGACCGAGGCTTGCATTGGCCTTGTCGACGAACTCCGTCGTGTAGGTTCTCGACAGGTCCACGGTCTTGCTCCTGACGTTTTCCTTGATCGCCGCCATCACCGCGAGGACCGTTTCCGGTCCCCCCACCGGCATGCGGCCATCCTTCGTGAACATTTCCTTTCCGGCGGAGAGTGCCTGTACGTACATGTCCCGGTCGTCAACGTAGTAATCGGACGGCATCAAAGCCGCGATCTCGGCGGCGTCGTGGGTCGCGATGAAATGCAGCGTCCTGACAAATGCATTGACGAGCTTTTGCACGGTGCCCCGGTGCGTCTCGACCCATGAGGTCTGCATATAGAGGCAAGCCGCCGGGTACACGCCACCGAGGGACGCCTCGGTGCCCGCCACGGTGCGCATGTCCACGAGAACCCGAGCCTGTCCCGATCTGAGCAGGCGGGAGATCGTCGGCTCGGTCGTCATGGCCGCCACGATTTGATCGTGCTGCATGGCGGCGATCAGCGTATCGCCGGCGCCAACGGGAACGGGCGTGACATCGCTGAGGCCGAGTCCTGACTTGAGCAGGAGAAACTCCGTCAGAAAATCGGTCGACGAACCCAGTCCGGTTATCCCGACGCTTTGCCCTCTGAAGTCGGCCACTGACTTGATTTCGGGATGTCTGGTCGAGACGAGTTCGACCTCACCTGGCACCTGACTGAATTGCACGACCGACTCGGTGTATTTGCCGAGACTCTGGAGATCGATGTTGTGGTCGTAGAATCCGACCACACCCTGAACCGCCCCCGCCAGCATCTCGTCAGCAGCCTCGACGCCGGCCGGCTCGCTGAGCAATTCCACTTCCAGTCCTTCGTCCTTGAAATACCCCAGGCGGTCGGCAAGCGTGAGTGGCAGATAGATTTGCTTCTCGATGCCACCGACCATGATCGAGACGCTTTCTGCATGTGCGCACGCGGCCGCCACCACGATTCCCGCGGTCGCCAGCGCGCGCAACGCAGCCAGGCGGAGTGCCATGCCGATCCCCTCCCCGGCTCCCCGTACGAAGGCCTTCTTGGAGCAGTGCCCCAGCCACTTTTGCGGCGCACGACAATGCCAACCGGCAAGACGGCGCCCGGGAAACCTGTGTGGCACTATATCGCGTTTTCGCGGGCTCATACCTCCGACGCAACGTGTCGCCGCTTTGGACAAACAGGGATCGGCCGCTCCGCAGTGTTTCCACAACGCCGCGTTGAAATGGGGCGTCGGCCGTCCTGTTCAGACTTCGTCCAATGCGCCGAGCCCGGCAACCAAAGGGGCGGCTTTCGGCCGCCCCTTTGTCGAGACTTCAGCTTCAACGTCGCGCTTCACCAGCGCGACATGATCGGCAGGACTAGTTCGCCATGCCTATGGTCTTCTTGGCGGTGGTGACGAAATCGTTGGTATAGGTCTTCGAGAGATCCACCGTCCCGGTGATCTTGCCCGCCGCCTTCTGGATGTCAAAGATCGTCTGCGGGCCGTTCTCCGGCATGATGCCAACACCATCCAGATTGAACTGGCCCCAGTCCGCCGTCAGCGCAGCGATGTATTCGTCTTTCGACGTGAGCGGGTTGGAAACGAAATCCGCCGGCATCACTGCGGCGACGTCGGCCGCGGTGTGAGTCTTCATCCAGGCGAGCGTCGCGACCAGCGCATTGACGACACGCTGCGTCGCATCCTTGTGCGAGGCGACCCAGTCGGCGTTCGCCAAGACGGACGCTGCGGGGTAGTCGCCGCCGAGCCACTTCTGCACGCCAGCGCCGGTCGAAAGGTCGATGGCGGAGTAGCCGACGCCGAGTTTCTCGATCGCGTTCACGGTCGGCTGGCTGGTGATGCCGCAGATCGCCTTACCGAATTTCAGCGCGGCAATCATGGTCTGGCCGGCGCCGGCCGCGATCTTGGAGTAGTCGCTTGAAGCCATGCCGGCGCGGCTCGAGACGTAGCTCACCAGGTCGTCAGTGCCCGAGCCGATGTCCGTCACGCCAACCGCCTTGCCCTTCCAGTCAACGGGCGATTTCACGTTCGAGCCCTTGGCGCACATGATCCGTTCGCCGGGCGCGACCGAGAGCTGGATGACGCCGATGACGTTCTTGCCCTTCTGCTGGAAGTCGATGGTGTGCACGTACCACGCGCCGGCCATATCGACCTGACCGGAGATCAGCGCGTCCTCTGCGCCAACGCCGCCGGCCTGCTCGGTGCTCAGTTCGACGTTCACACCGTATTTCTTGTACATGCCCAGGCTTTCGGCGAGCTGGTATGGCAGGTAGATCTGCTTGTCGATGCCACCGACCATCAGCGTTACGGTTGGCATGTCGGCCGCTTTGACGGCGCCCGCGCAGCAAAGGCTCGCGGCGAGCAGCGCGGCGGCGCTGATTACCTTGGCATTCTGCATGCTTCCATTCATGGCATTTCCTCCGTTTGTCAGGTTCACCGCGTAGTGTTCAGACGCGGCGCGGCGCCGCGGTCGCCTACAATCCCGGCATCGCGTTCTCTGACGTTGTCGGCGGTCGCCACGACAACAGCCGCTTTTCAAGCATCTCCATCAGCGCCTCCGCACCGAGCGCCATGACGCCGATGACCAGCATGGCGCCGAAGACGCCGTTGGCATCGAACGTGTTCTGGGCGGTGGCGATGACGAGACCCAGACCGTATTGGGAGCCGAGGAACTCGCCGACGATCGCGCCGATGATGGAAAAGCCGAGCGCAACGTGAAGGCTGGCGATGATCCAGGTCATCGCCGACGGGAAGACCACGTGCTGGACCACCTGCAGCCGCGAAGCGCCGAGGATTCGCGCGTTGGCAACCAGGTTGCGGTCGACGCTGCGCACCCCCTGGAAGGCATTGAAGAACACGACGAAGAACACCAGCACCGCTGCCAACATCACCTTGGACGGCAGCCCGAGCCCGAGCCACATCACGAAGATCGATCCCAGCACGATCCGCGGCAGGGCGTTCACGACCTTGATGTACGGGCCGATAACGTCCGCGAGGAACGGGATTTCGCCGAGCGCCACGCCAAAGATGATTCCGCTGCCTACTCCAGCCGCGAACCCGAGGAGCGCTTCCTCGATCGTTACCCAGATCTGGAACCAGAACGATCCATAAGCCGTGCCGCGCACGGCCCAGTCGGCCAGGCGCATGACGATGCCCAGCGGCGACCCGAAGAAGAACGGATCGACGACACCGAGGAAGGAAAGGATCTGCCAGCTGCCGATCAATACAACCGCCGTCGCGACTTGCGCGGCCAACACCAGGCGCTTCCGTTTCGCGGCCCGGCGCTTCGCGTTTCTGGCGATCGAGTCTTCATCCGAGGCGACTTCGACCGAACCCGCGTTCTTGGCCGCCACACCCACGTTCGATTCGACGCTCATGCCGGTACTCGCTCGTCATGCGACGCGACAGCGGTGCGTGAGTAAGCGCGCTCCACTTCTTCGCGAAGCGAGTGCCAGATCTGCCGGTAGAGCGCGAGGAAGCGCGTTTCGAAGCGAATCTCCTGAACGGCTCCCCGCGGCCTTGGAAGGTCGATGTCGTAGACCGCCTTCACCGTTCCAGGTCCGGCGGTCATGACCACCACCCGATCGGCCAGCGCAATCGCCTCTTCAAGGTCGTGCGTCACGAACAAGACCGACGGTTTGCTCTTCTCCCACAGGGCGAGCAGCTCGTTTGACATGATCGCTCGCGTCTGCACGTCCAGCGCCGAAAACGGCTCGTCCATCAGCAGGATCGACGGCTCGTTGATGAGCGCCGCGGCGAGACTGACCCGCTTGCGCATGCCGCCGGAAAGCTGGTGCGGGTAGTGGTTCTCAAAGCCGGAGAGGCCTACGACGCGCAGCCATTCTTCAGCCTTGGCGAGCGCAAGCTTCTTGCCGACACCACGAAATGTCGGTCCAAGGGCGACGTTCGCGACGACGGATTTCCACGGCAGAAGCGCATCGGTCTGGAAGACGAAGCTGGCGCCGCGGGTGATCCCGTTGACAGGCGTCCCGTCGACGCGAACCACGCCGGCGCTCGGGCGATCGAGACCCGCCACCATCGTCAAGGTCGTTGACTTGCCGCACCCGGTGGGGCCGACCACGGCGCAGAACTGGCCGGGCTCGACGACCAGGTTGACGTCCTTGACGGCCGTCATTGACCCGCCGGCCGGCGTAACAAACCGCTTGGCGACCCCCGCAAACTCGATGCCCGGGCGGACCGCGGCGTCGGTCACGATCCGAGCCCCGCGATGGCGGCGCCATTGGTGACGTAGTTGCGTCCCGGCAACTGCCGGGCGATGCCGCGACTTCGAGTCATGGCAGCGAAGCTCCTCCCTGCGCGGCTGCGAACGATGCCCCTTGGGGGTCTTGCAAGCCGCGTCTTGTCGACGCTACTTCGCCAACCTTTCATCCAGCTTTCGGTGCGGGCGCACGGACGCAGCAGCATGCAGGCGCACACCGGATTCCGAACAGCCGAGCTCCAAAGCGAAGTCGAATGGACAACGCGGCTGGTGCTGCCGGACGCGCCATCGCTTCTGACGAGCGCCCTCTGAATATGTGGCAGCATTGCGTGCGCAATGGGCTACAGCCCCCCGCTGCAAATTACCTTTTGTTAACTTGGCGACGGAACGGTGAGGTCTACTGTTGAGCCTTGAGCGATGACCCGCCGGCGGATGATTGATTATGTCCGCGACCCGACGAGCCAGTGATCGCCCCTCAGCCCGCGACAGCGCCCGTCAAACCGCCGCTTGTCGCAACAAGCGAGGTACGTCAAATGGCCACAAGAACCGTCCCGCAAGTCGACCAGGAGGAACTCCTGAAACAGGCTGCGTATTCGATCTGGGAACGTGAAGGGCGCCCGGACGGCAAAGACAAGGAACATTGGGAGCGCGCGCGTCGCGAACTGTCGGATCGCCAGCTTCGCAAGGCATCGCCGGTTGCGAAGCGATCTGCGGATCACGACCGGCCGCGGGCCCGTAATGGAAAATCGCCCGGTTTGCATTCCCACGTTCAAGCCTGAACTGCGGCGAGCAACCGATTGCGCTGTGTTCCCGTGGGCGCGTGCGCCCACCTCCGCAAGGCGCGACCTGAATAACCGGGTCGTTTGTTTGAGAAGTCACGGATCGCGTCTCTAGCGCGTGGTCTTCGACCTGAATAGCAAGGCGGTGGCCCAGCTTGCCGCTGACGGCGCCATCGGCGCCGGGGTCGATCGCGGAGCTGGCATCGAAGCTGTCGCCGCCGCGAGCGGTGTGGATGATGCTGCCGGCGGATTCGGTTGTGGCGGGGGTCGAAGCGGCGTGGCTGAGTTGTCACCTTCGGAGCCGAAGGGCGAGGCGCCGGGCAAGCCTGGTATCGCGCCGACTTGGACGAGCAGCGCCAAGGACATGGTGGGCTGCAGTCTCGGCCGTTCGCGGGTCTGGTTCACCTTGGGCTTCGGTATCGTCAACGAAGTCTACTATCCGCGCGTCGACAGCCCCCAGATTCGCGATCTTGGATTCATTGTTGCCGACGGGAAGGGGTTCTGGGTCGAGGTCAAGCGCCTGCAAAACTACACCGTCCGCCTTCTGGCGCCGGGCACGCCGGCGGTCGAGATCGTCCATACCCACGCGCGCTTCACTCTGACACTCCGTGTAACGCCCGATCCCGACCGGGACGTCCTGCTCATAGCGGTGCACCTGACGGGCGACGAGACGCTCACGCCTTATGCGCTGCTCGCGCCGCGTCTGGGCATGACCGGGCAAGACAATCTTGCAAGCGTTCAGCGGCACGGTTCGCGTACCGTGCTTGCCGCCCAGCAGGGACCCTTCGCGCTGGCGCTTGCGGCGGTCGATGAGAACCAGCAGGACGCCATGGGGAAGGCCAGCGCGGGATATGTGGGCGAGAGCGACGGCTGGCAGGACTTCGATCGCCACGGCGCGCTCACATGGAGCTACGCTGGCGCCGGGCCGGGCAACGTCGCACTGATCGGCGCACTCCCCCGAGCTGGCGTCATCGGTCTGGGTTTTGGCGGCAGCGTCACGGCGGCTGCTACGCTGGCGGCGTCCGCGCTGAAACAGCCGTTCGGAAATCCTCTCCAGGGTCAGATCAAGGATTGGGCGGCTTGGCACGCGCGCCGCGACGAACGCACCCTGATGCGTGCCGACCAGGCGAGCGGTCTTGCCGATGCGATGATCCAGTCGGCCATGGTATTGCGTGCGCACCGGGACAAGACCTACGGCGGAGCAATGGTCGCCAGTCTCAGCATTCCATGGGGCAACAGCCGCAACGACCGCGGCGGCTACCACCTGGTGTGGCCGCGCGATCTTGTGCAGTGCGCGACCGCTCTGCTCGCTCTCGGCGCGCTCCACGAGGCGCGGGAGACGCTGATCTACCTCATCGCCACTCAGCGGGACGACGGCAGCTGGCATCAGAACCAGTGGCTTGACGGTTCGCCATACTGGGACGGCGTGCAACTGGACGAGGCTGCCTTCCCCGTCCTCCTCGCCACCGCACTCGCCGATCGCCAGGCTCTTCACGGCATTGCGGTAGACGACATGATCCGGCGCGCGCTTGCCTTCATCGTGCGATCCGGACCTTCAACGTCGCAGGACCGGTGGGAGGAAGACGCGGGTGTCAACGTCTACACGCTGTCGGTGTGTATCAGTGCGCTGGTAGCGGGCGCGCCCTTTCTCGACGAACGCGCCAGGGCATTCGCCTTGACGCTGGCGGATTTCTGGAACGCAAACGTCGAGGCCTGGACCAGCATCAAGGATACCGAGTTGTCGCGGCGTCTGGGCGTCGGCGGCTACTTCATCCGCGTCGCGCCCGCCGCCGTCCTCTCCGATCCTTCGTCGATTCGGGATCCGGTGCAGATCAAGAACCGGGCGGCGGGACGCGTCACACCGGCCGACGAAGAGATCGGCGTCGATTTCCTGCAGTTGGTGCGTATGGGCCTTCGCTCTCCCGACGATGCCATGATCAGAGACAGCATCGCAGTCGCCGATGCCCTGCTCAAGGTCGACACCCCGAACGGCCCGTCGTGGCATCGCTATGACGGCGATGGCTACGGCGAGCACGACGATGGCAGCCCCTTCGATGGAACCGGCACCGGCAGGGCCTGGCCTCTGCTTACCGGCGAGCGCGGCCACTACGCCCTTCAGGCCGGCGAGGACCCGATGCCTTACCTGAAGGCGATGGCCGCGATGACGGGGCCGGCGGGATTGATGCCCGAACAGGTGTGGGACGTTGGGGCGCTGCCGGATCGGCGCCTGTTTCCCGGCCAGCCGACGGGCTCGGCGATGCCGCTGGCATGGGCGCACGCGGAGTTCATCAAGCTGATGGTCTCCTGCCACCTGGGACACTCTGTCGATCGATCGCCGGAGGTGTGGCGGCGGTACGCCGGTCGCCGCCCCGCTGCCGGGCCGGCGGTCTGGTGCCTGCATGCCCCGATCCGGCGCGTTGCCCGGGGCACGGCGATCCTGATCGCACTTCCGGGAAGCGCGAGCGTGCGATGGGGCCTTGATGGGTGGCAAGACGTGCGCGACGAGGTCGCCATCGATACCGACCTTGGGATGCATGTCGTCGAACTGGACGCGCCAACTCTCGCCAACGCCAGCCGGGTCGATTTCACGTTTCAGTGGAGCGACACCGGCGCCTGGGCCGGCCAGGACTTTCAGATCGCGGTGGACAGCTAGCGCACTTGATTTGGCGCGGAGCCCGCACGCCCAGCGATTCGGGCGCAGCCCCTTACGACCCGACCGGTTACGCCACGTTCGCCGACCGGTCGGCGGCGCCGATGTCCCGGTAAATGCCGTGCTTCAGCAACCGCGCCTGGTCGCACCGGCGCTCCCTGAGGATACCAATTGCTACGCCGTCTCGACGCCCTTCGCCAACTGCCGACGCGGGCCCTTCTCATCGGCCGCGTGCACCGCCGTCGTCTCGAGGCGATCAGCTCACCGCGTGAATGTTGGGGCTTGTTACCCCCTAACTCGTCCTTAACTCGCGGGCTCTAGCGGTCTGGTGGGCGGCACTTTGTCAACGGCTTGGATAATGCCGCCCAAGATGCTCACCAGAAAGTCCGACCCACAGTTCGGCTCGCACGATACCGCACGACCGCCGCGGGGCGTCCGCGCACGGAAGGTTCCCGCGATCACAGTCTTCTTCTGGATCGTAAAGGTTCTCACGACGGCCGTCGGCGAGAGCGCCTCTGACTATCTCGTGCACATCATCGACCCGGTCATTGCTGTCATGTTGGGAGGCGCGGGCCTTTCGGTTGCACTCGCATTGCAGTTCCGCGTTCGAGCCTACAACGCTTGGGTATACTGGTTTGCGGTCGTGATGGTGGCGGTGTTTGGAACGATGGCCGCGGATGTGCTTCATATTGTTATCGGCGTTCCCTATGCGGACAGCACGCTCTTCTTCGTCGCCTGCTTGATCGTTGTCTTCCTGCTTTGGTATGCGATCGAAAAGACCCTTTCCATCCACAGCATCACCACGGTTCGCCGCGAGGTCTTCTATTGGGTCACCGTCATGGCGACGTTTGCTCTCGGCACCGCGGCCGGAGATATGACGGCCGTGGCCTGGCATCTGGGCTATCTGGATTCCGCAGTCTTTTTCGCGATGCTCATTGCCCTTTTGGCGGCAGCTCACTACGGGGCGCTCGCTACACTCCGTTGGAACCATCGCGGCCGATCAAAAAACGCAGTTGTCGCGTTCTGGCTTGCCTACGTTTTGACGCGGCCATTGGGGGCATCGTTTGCCGACTGGACGGGTAAGGCCCGGGATCTCGGTGGCCTCGGGTGGGGTGACGACACCGTCACGCTCGGTCTCACCGCCTTGATTGTCGCCTTTGTCTGGTATCTCGCGGTCACCAGAGTCGACGTTGAATTTGCGGATCGCTAGTCGCTCCCGCGAGCGGGAACGACGCCCGCGGCCCACGGGGGATGCGCACCGTCAAGCAGTGGGCCGATTCGTTCCAGCGCTACGCCACTTCGACGACCTGCCGGCCGTCCCTGCCGGCGTCGCGATTGGGACGGAGCACGGCGAAGAAGGCCACGGCGGCCAAAAGATACGCCGCGCTGCTCACGTCAAGTACGGTGCCAAGCCCGAAGCTGACCGCAATGATCGGCATCGCCGCGGCGCCCACCACCGAAAAGCAACCATTGATGCCCCAGGCCCAGACGAACATGTGTTCCTTCCCGAGGCGCGCCAGCCAGCCCATACCGGTCGCCATCGGGAACCCCATGAGGAACGCCAGCGGCGCCACCACGCCAACGGACAAAACGAGTCGCAGCGGATAGGTGAGCCCGGCGATCCAGTCGAGCATCGGTGCGAGCGCAAAGGCATAGGTCACGAGCAGCCCGGCAATCCCGATAGAGATCAACGGCAAGAGAACATGGGCGCGATTGGCAATGCGTTCTGAGACGAGGCTGCCAAGCCCCGAAAAGACCAGCATCCCGCCAATCAGTATCGATGCGGAAATCGTTGGGTTGCTTAGGGTTTGGGTGAAGCGACTGATCAGGCCGACCTCAACCATAATGTAGCCCAGCCCAAGGCAAGCGAAGTAGACGATCGTGCCCGATTTGCCGGGCACCCGCTGAAGGGCCGCGCGCCATCCGAAGACTGCCGGCACGAGGATCAGCGACAACGCAGCCGCGGCCGCGACGCCGAGGGTCGCCCACAGCACGAGATATCCACAATCGTCCTGGAACAGGTCGAGCCGGTCGAGAGTCCTGGGCAGGTCCTGAACCTTCTCATAACCCGCGAAATACGGTTGATCGTCGGTGAGCGGCCGCACGTCGAAGACATACTCCGCGGCGACCTTCGGCCACCCCCCGTGCATAAGATAGTGCCAGGCCAGCTGGCCCAGTGTGGTGGCCGGCATCGGCGCCATATCGGTTCCGTCGGCCGGCGCGTCTGCGGCTGATCCGTCGCCTGTGGAGCCCGCCGCGTCGGAATCTGACGAGTCACTCGTCGGCCCCGCTGCACTGCCACCATCAGACGCTCCGTCGGCTTTATCACCATTTCCGAAGATCGAGCCGCGGTATTGCGCGAGCAGCGTTTCGGTCTTAGTGGTGTCAAAAACGAAACCCGGCGAATAGACCTCGTCGAACGACATCGCTTGCGTGTACTCGCGCAGCCTGGCGACTTCGTCGCTCGTAAACCCGCCCTTCTTGTAGAGGATCGTGGTCGTCGACAGATAGCTCGAGGCAACAAAGAAAGACTGTGCTGCCGTACGGGGATCGGATGCCTGTGCCGCCTCGGCGATGGTCGCGTAAAGCTTGAGGACGGACTTGGGTGGTTCTTCCTTGTTCCACAGCGTGATCGACAGGATGCCGCCGTCCGCTAACGCACCCATGTAGTCGAGCATCGCTTCGCGTGTGTAGGCGTATTTCTCAACAATCGCGAAACCGCCGGGATTGGAGAGCCCTACCGATGCCGCCAAACTCAAATCGATGACATCGTATCGGTCGGGCGTGTGAGCGAGATAGATTCTCCCTTCTGCATCGATCGGGTGGAGCCTCGGATTGGCTAGAAGATTTGAGGTCGCCGCCTTGAGGAGCGGATCACGAAAGGCCGCAAGGATCGCCGGATTGCTCTCGGCGGCGGTGACCGATTGCGATCCAGCGTGCAGCGCGACCATTGTCGAGATGCCCCCGCCGAATTGCACGACGAAGGTCCTCGCGCGCTGTTTCAGAACGTAGGGGTAGTAGGCCGGGAGGTAGCGGTAATAGGCCGCGGCCTCTGGCGGCAACTCCCGCATGATGCCTTCGGGGCCCTCGCCGTCGATGTACATGCCGACGTACGTGTCGGCCGGGGCCTCCGGAACGTCGAAGGCGGCGTTGTCCGACAGACCCGGCGCGAAATGCATATACGAACTTTTGTAGATCTGGAGATCGCCGAACGGCGAAATGTTGCGATAGATGCGTTTCGCGTCCGGGAAATTGCGGGCGTAGGAAATGCCCTTGTATTGGGTGACCGCAATCGCCGGAACGCTGAGTAGGTTGGGCAGTTCCAGATAGCCGACGATTGAAAGCACGGCGACAGCCGCGCCCGCTGTCGCCGCCCTCCAATGCCGCTGGCCGGCGAACCAGGCGAGGAGGCCGGCGGTCCACAGCGCCAGAGGCACCACGATGATGGTCTCGGGGCCAAATACATAGAGACCGGCAAGGACCACGAGGCCCGCCAATCCCGAGCCCGTCAGATCGGCAAAGTAGGCGCGGTTGAAGCCGGCGCGGCTCTTCAGGAAGATGATCCCAAGGAAGAACGCGCCAGACAGAAACGGCAACAGGTAGAGGACGAAATTGGCAAAGAGCAACCACTTCTGCGCCGGATCGGAAACGATGAAGATGGCGTTGAAGGGGACCTGCTGGGCGGCAAGGTTTGCAGCAACGGCGAGTGGCCCGAACAGCAACAGGGCGGTAGCGGCCGCGCCTTGCCAATGCCGGTCGAACCAGACCTTGAACAGGAAAATGACAACGCTCGACAGACTGAACCCCAGCATCGCGAGGCTGATGACCATTGAGCCGAAGTGCGCCCAGCTTCCGACGGCAAAGACGCGCATCACCGCGATTTGCAACGCGATCACGGCGCCGGCGACGAGGCCAACCGTGACATACAATGGCGCGTTTGCTGTGAACGACGGTTCGATGCGGGCTGAAGGAGCGCGGCCCATGAAGGGTCTCTGTTCGACCTGGGTTTGCCCCGCGGCACGTGCGGCGGCAGTCGCTGTGACAAATGCCTCTCCGCCCGGGGTACGAGGCGTAACGGCCAGATCAGATTCTACTGGTTGTGCGTGCCCACGATCTTGCCATTCACCAGCTGGGTAAACGGCACGAAATTGACGATCGATCCGTGATAGATGTCTGAGCGCGCGACGTGGAAGCTGCCGTCCGCCGTCTGCTGTTTCACGATCTTCAGGACGTGCTGCGCGCCCGGCGGCCCGACCGGAATCACCATCACGCCGTTAGGCTTTAGCTGCTGGAGCAACGGCGGCGGTACGTGGTCAATTCCGCAAGTGACAATGATCTTGTCGAACGGCGCAGCCTCCGGCCAGCCGTAGTAGCCGTCGTCGTTCTTGCGGGTGATGGCCTCGTACTCTGTGTATCCGCGCCCGATCAGATCCGCGTAGACCCCGCCGGTGCGCTCGAACAGCGGCTTGATAATCTCAATCGTCCAGATCTTGTCGGTGAGGTAGGAGAGGTAGGCGGATTGATAACCAGAACCCGTGCCGACCTCGAGCACCTTTTCTCCAAACTGCGGATCGATCGTGTTGGTCATGCGCGCGACGGTGTGCGGCCCGGTGATACTAACGCCGTAGCCAATATCAAGGTAGTGCCATTCGTAGGCGCGGGATAGGTTGGCCTTGGTGACGAAATCCTCGCGTGGCGTCATGAGATACGCCCGCTTGTTACGATCGTTCCATACATCGTGATGTGCGATGAGCTGGAGAAAGCGGTCGTACCGTTGGCCCAGAAAGTTCGGGTCTTCTCCGCGGTTTTTCACCATCCAGTCGATGAAAGCCTGCCGCGCATCCATCGGCGGCATGGCGTTCTTGTCGTATGGCACCGGAACGTCTGCCGAAGCGGCCGCAGGCGCAAAGCTCGCGGCCGCTGCGCCGCCGGCCAAAGTCAGGAAGTCGCGCCTGTTCATCTTCGTTCTCCTCGGATCACCGGGCCGCGTGTCAGCGCCACGAGCTGAGCTCCTGGCTCTCCGCTATAGTGGCGCGCTCCCATTGGGCACAGCCTGCATGTACATGCTCAGATAGAGCGCGGTCAGAAGCGGATCGGCAACGGACACAAGTTTGGTCGAATAAAGACGGTCGAATTCCTCCGCGTCGAGCATCACAACGCTGCCCACATGCGCCGATAGATCAAGCATCTGATTCGACGTTCCGGGTGGAGTTTCCACCAACTCGGCCTCGCCCCCAACCAGCGGATCGTTGTCCTTCGACGAGATCATGATCACCACTCTGTTTGGCGCCGTCACATAGCCAATGACGCACGTGTGCACGATGGTCGTCGGGCAAAGCCTAAGTTCCGGCTGATCTTGCGAGAGCAGGCAAAGACGCCGCGACTGGGGTCAGGATCGTAACCAAACCGGCTGCGAAGAGCGATTGGCCGGCAACTTGCCGCCACTTCCACGGTGCCTTGTCAATTGTGATCATGTGCTTCACGCCGTTTCTCGCAGCACAGCGATGGGCGAGCGTTCGACGCGGCGGCCGGCAATGGCAACTGCAAGTACGACGGAGGCGACCGTTGTCACGAGGAGCACGCCGACATAGACCCACGGGATGGCTAGGCCCTCCGGTGGTGGGTCGAAGACTCCGGTGAGCAACTTGACCAGCATCCAAGCGACCGCCGAGCCCGTTACGGCACCGCTGATCAATCCCGCCACGAGGATAAGTGCCGCTTCACCCCGCAGAAACGCGAGTAGCTGAAACGGCTTGGCTCCCAGCGCCGTCATGATTGCAAAGCTGCGTCGCCGATCAAGGACACCCAAGGCAAGCACCAGCCCTGCGGCGCAGCCGGACAAGACGATTGCGTAGCCAAGTTCCAGCGTCGTCAGCCCGCTGAGATCAACCGCGGTCAGGCTCGATCCAATCAGTCGCGTCGCCTGGCTGAGATCGCTTACCTTGACCCCGGAAAGATTCTTCACGACCGGCAACACTGCGTCGTGCACTACGGTTGGATCTCCAGCGGTCTTGAGGAGGACCACCTCCCGGTCAGGATTGCCGGTGGCGCTGGCGACATAGCTGGCATTCGCGACCAGGAATGAGTCTCTCGGCGCGGTCGGGAACTCGCGAACCACGCCGACGAAGCGGAAGGGGATGACGTGATATTGCTGGTCTGCCGCGCTCTGCAGGCGAAGGTTTATGGTGTCGCCGGGCTGGAGTTGGAAGTCGTTGACCGTCTCCTGCGAGACCAACACGCCATCTGACGTTTTCTGAAGATCTGCGAGCGTTGCACGCCAGTCGCCGTTCGCGAAAAATGCGTTCGACATCGTCGTCGCCTGGCTGATTGTCACCGGGTCGATGCCATAGAGGTCCTGCAAATCGGTGCCGACATAGGCGAAGCGATGCTGCATGGCGACGGCTGCTGTCACACCTTTCACCGCCTTCAATTTGGCGAGGACCCGGCCAGCCGGCGCGCCGGGCGCTCCGATGATCGTGACGTCGGCACCGTTTGTCAGCTCGGCGTCGACGCGCGATTGCGCCCGATAGGTCTCGTTAAAGATCGCCGTGGAAACAGCGAACGCGATGGCCAGGCCGGTAAGGGCGGCCCCGGCGGCGATGCGCTTCGGCTGGCGAGCCAGTGCTCCGGCAACCAGAGGCGCGAAAGAGCTGGCGACCGGCCGCATCGCTTTGCCGAGGAGAGGGCGACCGCGTGTCAGGGCAAAGCGTATCGCGCGCAGGGCTAGGAGACCCATCCCCAGCCAGAACATCATCGGAGCAAGGAACGACGAGTAGTCGATCGAGATTGCCGCGACCCCCTCCGGTGCGAGCACTACCTGATAGCCGGTTGCCGCCGTCTGCCAAAAGATGATCGCCGATAAGGCCAATAGCACGATGTCCAGATATGTGCGCGCCCACAGGGGCCTATGATTCTCACGGATAAACGAGCGCCCTGCGGTGATTGTGACGTTTCGCGCATCCCACCATGCCGGAACGAGCACCGCCGCCAAGGACAGGACCACACCGATGCCTGCCGCGACGACGATCCAGATAAGTTGCGCAGATGTGGATCGGCCGCTTAGGAACAGCAGCCACGAAGCTAGCTCACCGATCGCGACTCCGATCAGCGATCCGACGATTCCGACCGCCAGAGCTTCCGAGGCGGCGAACCGGACGAGGAGCGATGTCGATCCGCCTCTGAGACGCAACAAGGACTGATCGCGGCGGCGGCGCCACGCGCCGGACCGCGCAACGGCAAACGTCAAGAGAACGGCTATGGCGATCCCGGGCGTGCCCAAAAAGAAGAAGAGGATTCGCGCATAGGACGCGTCTTCGCGTGCCTTGCTGAGGTCGGCCGCGAGATTGTTGGAAAGGAGCGCGCTTCCAGCCACACGGGCTTCGAAATTGCGGCCTTGGCTGGAGGTCGCAAGGTAGGCCGCCTGCGGATCATTCGGAAGCCGGGAATGATCGAGTTTGGCGTGGATCTGCATCCGAACACTGTCGGGCCGCACCTGTGCCTGTGGATCGAACAGTTCGTGCCACTTGTCGATGGGCAGGATCAGGATGTTGTCAGGCGGCGCCTGCGGCGCGGCGTTGGGAGGAAGGCCGATCCCCTGAAACATCGAATCGGCGTTCGGCAGATCGACCACGCCGTCGATGGTGGCGGTCGCGTCGGGCAAGCCGGGGCGGTGGATCGCCACTGTGTCACCAGGGCCGACGTGGAGGTTGGCTGCTGTCTGCTGGGCGATAAGGATGCCCGGCGAACCAAGCAGGGGCCGAATGTTACCAGGGAAATTCGCTTCATAGGACGCCGGCAATCCGACGACCTTGCCGGGTCCGGTGACCTGCACCGTCCCGCCGGTCGATGCCTCGAATCCATCGACCGACGCGTAGCCGACGACCGCCGACTGCGTTACGTGGGCCGCAGCGTTGATTTTGTCGCGAACTGTGCCTTCCGGCGTTCCCGGCACTAGCTGGACCTGCCAGTCGATCGGTACGTTGCTCGACGCTCGCGCCGTCATCTCAGCAGCGCTGGACAGCATGAAAGCACCGAGCGCGACAATAAGCCCGACAGTGACAGCGATTCCGGCGATAGTCCCGAGAAAGACGCCGGTCCGTGTCTTGGCCAATCCCACTAGCCATGTCGAAATCATTGATTTGAGCCTCCATCCGATGTGCTGAGGTGCCCATGTTCGATGTGCCAGACTTCGTCGAAAGCCTCAGCGACTTCGGCGTCATGCGTAGCGATGACCAGCGCGCATTCGCTTGCCTCCGCCCATGCAATCAGTGTGGTGATGACCCGTCGTCCCGTCGCATGATCGAGTTGCCCGGTTGGCTCGTCGGCGAGAAGGAGCCGCGGCCCACTGGCAATGGCCCTCGCCAGACTGACCCGTTGCGCCTGTCCACCGGAAAGCTCGTCGGGAAGCTTAGTCGCCAAATCGGCCAGGCCGAATCTCTCCAATTGCTCGGTTCCCGAGCGTTCGGCCCGTTGGTCGTCACCTAACACAAGACATGGCAGCGCGACGTTCTCGGCAACGCTCAGGAACGGAACGAGGCTGGGCGCCTGAAAGGCCACCGATACATACTCGGGGACGAGTTCGTCGCCATCGCGCAAACCGGGCCACTCGATACGACCACCACTGGGCCGATCGAGACCGGCCATCAGATGAAGGAGAGTCGACTTGCCGCTCCCCGAGGAGCCCATGATGGCGATCCGCCGTGCGGGACGAACGGCGCACGTCGCGTGCTTCAGCGCGTCGACCGGCTCTCGCCCTTGCATAAAGCTGCGACTGAGATCAGTCGCGTTGACAAGGCACGGGACAGTGGAGGGCTCACTCATGACCACACCGCCCGTCCCGAAGATGGAGCGTTCGGTTGGCGGCCCGCGCAACGACTGGGCTATGCGTGGCGACGAGTATGGCGGTGCCGTCCTTTCGCCGCTCTGCCAAGAGCTCCAGGATTCGTAGCTCAGCTTCCGCGTCCACCTCTGCGGTCGGCTCATCGCAAAGCAGGATTTGGGGTTCGGCAGACAGCGCAACTGCCAAGCCGGCGCGGGCAGCCTCGCCCCCCGACAGCTCTGCCGGGAGGGCATTCCAATGTGCCGACAAGCCAAAAGCCGCAGCCAATCCCGACGCCACCGCCGCGCTGCGTTTTCCCGCCAGCGTCTGCTGCAAACGGATGTTGTCTGAAATCGTGAGGTGGCCGATCAGGTTGCCCGATTGCATGAACACGCCAATGGACCGCGCCCGCATCTTCGCGCGCACCGATTCAGGTCGCCGACTCAAGCGAACTCCGCCGATGGCCACCACACCGCCGTCCGGCTCATCGAGCCCCGAAAGCAGGTGCAACAGTGTTGACTTGCCGCTTCCTGAGGGCCCCATCAGGGCGACCATCTCGCCCGCTTCAACCGACAAGGACACTCCGCGAAGCGCGGGCACTTCTGAATCACCGGAGTGATAGAAGCGATAGAGCTCAACCGCTTGGACCGGGGTTGTCATCCTCACTTCCAACGAAATGAGTTCGCCATCATCAACCAGGCATCAACGTTGTCCGCTCCCTGCGGAGCGGCCATGTCCAGCGTCGCCAACGTACTTCCTCTTTGGAAAAGGTAGAGGTTATGCTCGAGACGGATTTGCTTGGTCGTTACTGGATTGGGATCGGAGTTCGACGTATAGGCGATCAAGACAGCATTGCCGCCGGCGACCTTGACATCCTTGACCTCCACGACCTTCACCGCGCGGTCTGTGCTCGCGAGCTGCGGCACCTGGATGCTCATCGCGGACGCTTTGGTTGATGGCTGCGTTTGAGTGGAGATGGACAGATCGACGGTATTGTACTTGTCGGAGAACTCGACGGCGTCCGCGTTGTTCGCGCGTGCCCAGCCCTCGGGTACGTTGATCGTGAATCCCAGGGGCGAGGTGTAGGCCACGAAAACCTGAGTGTCGGGAATATCGCCGGGCGGGTTCGTTTCCGGCGCCACGGCTTGCTCGGCCGCAAGCCCCGGCGTGGCACAGACGACGACCGCGGCCAGCAGGGCCGCCGCAAAGACTTTCGAGGCGATCGGATCGTTGGTTCGCGCAAACATGTTGGACTCCGCATTGCGAGGATGAGACATCCGTTGCCGCCCCCTTACGGACGCTAAGAACCAAGTGAGAATTAGCCACCGATTAGGACTGGGCGGATCGCGGCCGGCCATCAACCCAACCGCCGCCATTGGAAGGCCACGAACCTCAGCCAATTGTCGACACGTCGGTTCAAGAGGCGTAGCGCCCACGCATGCGGGTTTTGTTGACTGAAGACGACGCGATGGTGGGCCAGAGCCTTGACCGGGCCCTGACCGCGTCGGGCATTGCGGTCGATTGGGTGAGAAGCGCCGCGGACTGCATCTCCGCGATGCAAAGCAGCGGCGATGCTTACAGCGTCCTTCTCCTTGACCTCGGGCTGCCCGACGGAGCGGGCCTCAATGTTTTGCGGAAGTTGCGTCGCGAGAAGGAAGATATCCCCGTCGTAATCGTGACGGCCCGCGATGACGTCGCGACCCGGGTCGCCGGATTGGATGCGGGTGCCGACGACTACGTGGTTAAACCGTTCGATTTTGACGAACTCGGCGCGCGGATTCGCGCTGTGGTTCGACGACACGAAGGACAGTCCAGTTCAATAGTCATCGCTGGCGCCGTCGAACTTGATATCTCCCGTCACTCCGTTTCGTACGGAGGACAGACATCAATACTGACTCACAAGGAGTTCGCGTTGCTGCAGGCGCTGGCTGAGCGCCCGGGCACGATCCTGTCACGCAGTCAGCTCGAAGATCATCTGTACGACTGGGGCAATGAAGTCGACAGCAATGCAGTCGACGTACTGATTCATTACATTCGGCGCAAGTTCGGCAAGGATATCATCCTGAACGTTAGGGGAGTGGGCTGGATGATTCCCGTCCCGTCTCGATGAGTTCCCTGCGCAATCGCCTTCTGGTCTCGCTTTTCGGACTGGTAGCGATCTTGGGAGCGCTGGGTGGCTTCGGCGCCTACCTGATTAGTCGCAATGAGGTTGGCCAGTCGCTCGATGGGCAACTTCGCCAACTCGCGCTCAATGTTGGGGATACCGACTATCCGGTAGCCACGAACCTCGGCGATGGGGTGAAGCTCGACCCAGAGGACGCTTTCGTGGTCACTATCTGGGACCACAACGGGGCTCCTCGCTCTTCGGACCCATCCTTCCGTACTTCTCGGCCTGGCCAAACCGGCTACACCGACTTCACCGCCGAAGGCGAGCGGTGGCGCGCCTATGCGCATGCAACCTCGGACCGAACGGTTCAGGTTTCCCAGCGGGTGGTCGTCCGCGACGAATTTGCGGCCGACTCGGCGCTGCGCGCCGTGCTGCCGTTCGTCGCCCTCATTCCACTTGGATGGTTGGTAGTAGGGGTTGTTGTCGCCCGGGTCCTGCGACCGATCAGCGGCGTGACTGAACAACTTCGTCATTGGGGTGCTTCAACAACGAGCCCTTTGGTTCTGGACGCTGTCCCCGACGAAATCATGCCCCTTGCACTTGCGACCAATGACTTGGTCACCCGCCTGCAGCGCCAATTGGAGTTTCGCGAAGAGTTCATTTCCGATGCAGCGCATGAACTCCGCACGCCGCTGACGGCCCTACGGCTTCAAACCCAGAACCTGGAGGCAAGTTCGCGTTCGCCGAGTCACTCCGCGCTCGTTGCAGAGATGAAGGCTGGCGTACGCCGGATGTCGGACATGGTGACAAAGATGCTACAGTTAGCCAGGGCCGACGCATCGACCGCGCCGCGAAACCCCATTTGTGTAGACCTCAACGAAACGATAGCTGGGTCGCTGCAGCAGATCATGCCACTGGCAATCGACAAACACATCGATGTCGGGATGGTGTCATCGGTTTCGGCGGCCGTTGTTGCGGACCCCGACGAGGCTCGGACACTCGTCACAAATCTTCTTGAGAACGCAGTTCGATACACGCCGAGGGACGGCGTTGTTGATGTTTCGCTGCAAGCTTCAGCCACTGCAATCCTGCTTCAGGTGCGAGATACCGGTCCTGGCATTCCGCACGACCTCCTCCAGGCTGTGTTCGGTCGTTTCGTCAAGGTCAACACTTCGGACGGCGAGGGCAGCGGCCTGGGCCTGGCTCTCGTTCGCGCAATCGCGGACCGCTGCGGAGGGAGTGTGGCGCTTGCCAATCGGCAGGACAGGACAGGGCTGATCGTCACCGTATCCTTCCCCGCTCCCCAGAGGGCATCGTGATCATCCATCGATGGCACCTATGTGGGCGATTCGATGGATTCTCCATCTCGCCCCAGCCACCGCGATCGCCCGAACAACGCCGCGCGTGGCTTGGCTCTCCTGAGCGGCTGACAGCTGCACACTCCGATGAGACTGCCGTCGGGCGACTGGTACGGTGCTGGGCGCACTGGAACGTCGGCAGCCATATCGACCCGGCAAACGGTCTAGGCCTCGCTGAATTCCGACGCGCAACCTAGTCGAACAGCGTCGGCTCCGCCCGCGACTTGCCGGCGTGAATCCGAACTCGGACGCGATCTTCATCATGATCTCGGCCTGGCGGTTGGCGATCGAGACGTAGGGCGACTGGATCGGGAAGCCGGATGGCGACTTGATCATGACGCCGAATTTGCCGATCGCCTCGGTGGCTTCCGCCCACAGCGCGTAGGCACCGCAGTAGGCAGCAAGGGCCGCGCGATCCAGTTGGGTGAGGATGCGCAGCTTGCCGAGCTCGGCCGTCAGCCGCTCCCACTCGCGCTGCGCGGCAGCGTTCAGTTCCGGCGGGCAGTCCGGGATGATCGGCTCCGGCTTCGGTTCGTCGCGATTGAGCGGATGCTTGCCGGGGTTGCCGGTGATCACCTTCAATCGAGTGGGCTTGGGTTGCGGCCACGCATGGATCAGCCTCCGGACCTCCCGCGTTTGCTGTTCGCAGCGCGAGCCTTTCCGCACAGCCTCGGGCATGAGAGGCGGCGTGACCGCAGGGAGCAACTCGGATCAGCGAAGTCTGGTGCACCAGAGGGTACACACTTCCAACCGTTCTCTGGGAAACCGCAGCGCCTGGTTTGAAGGTCGTCGGCGGAGGGAGAGAAGCTCTGCTTCAACAGCTCGTCCATACTGACCGCCGTTCCGAAGGTACCGCCCCTTTAGTCCGTCGTGCTCGATGAGCGCACGCAAGTCGCCATCTTGGCCACTCTCTCCGCAGCCCGTTCGAGTTGCTCCCGTGCGGCGGAAAGCACGTTTTCGGCCGCGAAGCCGAATTTCTTACGCAAGTCATCGATCGGGGCCGAGGCGCCGAAAGAGTCCATACCAATCCGCGCGCCTTTGCTGCCGACATAGCGATCCCAGCCGATCACCGAGCCGGCCTCGACCGAGACGCGTGCCGTGACGTCGGGCGGAAGCACGCTGTCGCGATAGGCCTGATCCTGTCGTTCGAACAACTCCCACGAAGGCATGCTGACGACCCGGGCAGCGATGCCCTCGTCGTTGAGCGTTTGGTAGACGTCAGCGCAGAGCGCGACCTCGCTACCCGTACCGACGAGGATCACCTCCGGTTTGCCGCCGTTTGCATCGGCCATCACATAGGCGCCGCGCGCGACCCCGGCGGCCGACGCATAGCGCTGGCGGTCGAATGTCGGGAGCGCCTGGCGGGTCAACACCAGACAAGCGGCTTGGTGCTTCAGTCCGACGATGACGCGCCACGCCTCGACGACCTCGTTGGCGTCCGCCGGCCGTAGCGTGATGAGCCCGGGGATGGCGCGCAGCGCGATGAGCTGCTCGATCGGCTGATGCGTTGGCCCGTCTTGCCCCAGGCCGATTGAGTCGTGGGTGAAGATGAAGATCGTCGGCAGCTCCATCAGTGCGCTCAAGCGGATGGCAGGCTTCATGTAGTCGGAAAAGATGAGAAAGCTGGAGCCGTAGGCGCGGATCTTGGACAGCGAGAGCCCATTCACGATGGCGCCCATGGCGTGCTCGCGAACGCCGAAATGGAGGTTGCGACCGCCCGGTTTGCCCGCCTCGAAGTCCCCCGCTCCCTCAAACGTGAGGTGCGTCTTGGTGGATGGTGCCAGGTCCGCGGCCCCGCCAATCAGCCACGGATATTTCGCCGCAACGGCGTTCAGCACCTTGGCGGATGAATCGCGAGTCGCCAGGCCCTTCGAATCGCAGGCAAAATCAGGCAAAGCGATATCCCAGCCGTCGGGAGGCTCGCGTGCCTGCATGCGGTCGATCTGGTCGGCGAGGTCCGGGTATCTCGCCCGATACGCCTCGAAGCGGACTGCCCAGGCCGCCTGAAGCCGCTGACCACGCTGACCGATGCCGTTATCGAAATGCTCACGCACTCCGTCGGGTACGAGGAAGCGTGCGTCCTCAGGCCATCCGTAGCTGCGTTTGGCGAGGCGAATCTCCTCCTCGCCTAGCGGTTCGCCATGCGCGGCGCTCGTGTCGTGTTTGTGGGGAGCGCCGTAGCCGATGTGGCTCTCGACGATGACGAGGGTCGGGACGTCGTGGACCCGTCCGAATGTCTCGATGGCCTCCGCGAGCCGCCCGGTGTCGTTGGCGTCGCCAACCCTCTGTACGTTCCAGCCATATGCGAGGAAGCGCGCCGCGACATCATCGCTGAACGCGAGATCGGTATGGCCTTCGATGGTGATGCGGTTGCTGTCGTAGATCCAGCAGAGGTTCCCGAGCATCAGGTGCCCGGCGAGCGAGGCGGCTTCACTGGTGATGCCCTCCATCATGTCGCCGTCGCCGCACATTGCGTAAACGTCATAGTCGAAGGGCGCGAATTCGGGCCGATTGAAGCGCTCGCCGAGCCAGCGTTCGGCGATCGCCATGCCAACGCTGGTTGCGCAGCCCTGTCCGAGCGGTCCGGTCGTCGTCTCGACGCCCGTCGTCAGGTGATATTCGGGATGTCCCGGACAATGGCTGTCCAGCTCACGGAAGCGTTTGATGTCATCCAGGCTGACCGTTGGCTCGTCGAAGCGCACGTAGTCGGCACTGACCGCTTTGGTGCCGGTCAGATGCAGCATCGCGTAGAGGAGCATCGAGGCGTGGCCGTTTGACAAGACGAAGCGGTCGCGGTTCGGCCAGATCGGATCGACCGGGTTGAAGCGCAGGAAACGCTGCCACAGCGTGTAGATCACCGGCGCGAGAGCCATCGGCGTGCCCGGATGGCCGGAACCGGCCTTTTCAACCGCGTCCATCGACAAAGTGCGGATGGTGTCGATGCACAATTGGTCGATGGAGCGCTCGCTCGGCGACCGCTGCCGGGCCGTGCGGGCGCCGCTTTGCGACTCATCGCGCCGTGGCACGGCGACGCGGCGCGGGGACGGAGCATGAACGGCAGCTTTTGTGGAATCGTGAGCGGCGCCGCTGGTCGCGCTATTTGCGTCCGTCATGCTTTCTCCGTCGAATCGACGTGGCCTGACACCCGGCATTTGCCGCAGTCTCATCGCCGCGAGCATAGGCGGCCGCGTCTCCGCGCCGGAAGGTTCGGAAACTACTCATTGCCCCGCCGAGCTGGCTTCGATCCGACCATGAAGGACAGGCCGCCGGACGGGCTCCAGGACTTGGCGCCTCGCGTTCAGCCTTCGGCCGGCGGGCGGACCAATGAGTATTATCCGTGGCTGCCGGTGCGTCCTGGCGAGCGGTACCTTCGACTATTCGTCGAACGGGTTCAGGGCCGGCGCTACGCTGCTTTGAACGCGGCAACAAAGAGGATACGCGCATGTTGTGGAAGACATCTTCGATCAAAGACCGCACCATCGCGGCCAGCGATGGGCAGCTCGGCACCGTTACGGACCTTCTTTTCGACGATTCCAGTTGGCAGGTTCGCTGGCTGGTCGTCGACACGGGCAGTTGGCTGTCGAGTCGCCGGGTCCTGTTGCCTATTTCTGCCCTCGGACACCTTGCGCCGAGCGACAAAGAGTTCCCGGTCAGACTGACCATGCAGCAGGTCAAGGATAGCCCGGATATCGATACCGAGCGGCCGGTGTCGCGGCAGATGGAAGCGAGTGTGTACGGCCACTATGGGTGGGCCCCATACTGGGGCGGCGGGCTCTTTGTGGGTGGCTACGCGTATGGCGTCGCGGCACGGACAAGTCTCTCGCCGTCGAGCCGGCGCGACGCGGCGATTGCGGATGCCCAGCGCGAAAAGGACGACCTGCATCTGCGTAGCGTCGCAGTGGTCGGCGACTACCACATCCATTCCACCGACGGCGACATCGGTCACATCGAGGACTTCCTTGTCGAAGACGCCGACTGGAGCATCCGCTACTTGATTGTCGACACCAAGAATTGGTGGCCCGGCAAGAAGGTTCTGATCTCACCGCAATCCGTAAGCGATGTCTTGTGGACCGAAGGACGGGTGAACCTCGATATCGACCGCAAGACGATCAAGGACAGCCCAACGTACGATCCGGCAACAAAAGTCGACAGAGCCTACGAGACACACTTCCGCGATCATTACGACGCGGCGAGGCCGAGTTCTCAGCTCTAGCTCGCGCCACTACAATCCTGGAGGCGCGATTTGCCTGCGCACCGAAGAGCCGCGCGTTTTCCTAACCTCCCCCGCGAGACTGACCGCAATCAAAGGAACGACGAGAAATGATCAAGCTTATAGAAGGTCTCCCCCCGGACGTTCTGGGCATAACTGCCACGGGAAAGGTGACGCACGAGGACTACCGCAACACACTGATCCCGAAGGCGGAAGCAATGCTCGCCAAGGGCCCGATCAAGATGCTCTACGTCATCGGGAAGGACTGCACCGGCTTCGAGCTTGAAGCGATGTGGGACGACGGCGGGTTCGGCATGAAGCACTGGCGCGATTTCAGCCGCATCGCGGTCGTCACCGAACACGCGTGGCTGCGCTCCGCGATCAGCATGTTCACCCCATTCATGCCAGGCGAAGTCCGGCTGTTCGACCTCCCTGGATTGTCCGCAGCCAAAGCGTGGATCGTCGCGTCGAAGTCCGGCAGCGCGTGATCGGCCCCGGGACGCGATTCAGGACAGCCCTTCTTTCCTGATTGAGTCGCCGCCCTTGTGATCGTGCGAACGCCCCAGCGTAGACTCGAGCAGCCGCTGCATCTTCTTGGCGGCGCCATCCAGCGCCTTTTCGAGGGTTGCGTCGGTGTGGCCGAGAGCCACGGGCTGGTGGTGGGCGGTCCTGACTTCCAGAAGGCATCGCTTGTCGACGCCGCCCGCCTCCGCGCCATTCTCGTCGCTGAAATGGACTTCGACTCTCGTGATGTGAGCGTTGAACCCACTGAGTGCGGTCCTTAACGCACCCTCCACATGACGGATGAATTTCTCAGTGCCTTCGATGTTATTGGCGGTGCTCACCTGTACCTGCATTTCCTTCCTCCTCTGCGCCAGCAGAACCAGCTTCAGGCCGCGGCCGACAGCCCCAACCCCCTCACCGCCTCGATCATCTTGACCAGAACGGCCTGGGCGTCGCCGTAGACCATTTCGCAGTTGTCGCCATAGAACAGCGCGTTGACGATGCCGGCGTAGCCCTTGCCGTCGCCGCGCTTGACCACATAGACCTTTTTGGCTTTGTCGACGTTGAGGATCGGCATGCCGAAGATTGGCGAGGACTTATCGTCGCGTGCCGCCGGGTTCACGACATCGTTGGCGCCGATGACGAGCGCGACGTCGAAATCAGCAAAATCGTCGTTGATATCTTCGAGCCGAAAAATAAGGTCATAGGGCACGCCGGCCTCGGCGAGCAGCACATCCATCTGACCGGGCATACGCCCAGCCACCGGGTGGATCGCGAATTTGACCTCGACACCCGCCGCCTGCAGCAGGTTCACGAATTCGTAGAGCTTCTGCTGGCCCCTGCGCGACCGCGAGCCCGTAGCCCGGCACGATGATGACCTTGGCAGCGTAGCGCATGGCTACCGGCGGAAGAGCGGTTGGCGCGGTGGTATGGCACGCGTCACCGTCTGGGGTGCGGTGTCCGCCTTGCCCTGCTGCATTTCGATCTGATCCGTTTTTGTCGGATCATAGGGGACATTTGCGTTCGCCCGCGGCTTCTCTTCGGCCATGGCTGTGCTCCTGTTTTCTGTTTGCCCCGGCGATTATTTGCCGATGGGCACCGTTCCTGTTTGCGCGCTGGCTGCACTGGGGGCGGTCGCACCTGCGCTGCCCTCCTGCGGAGGCGGCTGCTGCCCCCCCATGATCGAACTGGCGCCCATCACCAGGGCCAGGAGGATCACGTAAATGACAACCGGTTTGACAGGTTGATTCTGGTTCGCCGGGCCGACGAGCGGCTGCTCCCGCGAGGCGACCGCAGCGACGACATTGCGCGGCAGAAGTGCAATCAAGCGGGCGGCGATCGTTCCTGCATCAAAGGACGTCGCATCAGGGAGCGCTGCGATAATCCCGGCCAACCGTTCCGTTGCCGTAGTTCGAGGCAACCGAGCCAGTTTGGCTGCCTCCTGCCAGGGATCGACGTCGGATCGCGCCAGCGCTGAAACGACGCTCAGCGTCGAGCCGTTTCGTTCCTCGCCGATGGGCGAGAAAAGAAAGTCGTCGAATTCACGACCCAGCTGGGCAGGCGCAGCAGTACGGATCATCTTGACCACCGATGTCTGCCGCCTCAATGGATCGAAGCGGCGAAAGAAGAGGTCGGGCTGCATTAAACATAATGATCGGTGACAGACGGCGGCAGACTCGGAAAATACCTAAGAAAAGGTGAAAGAACCACCTTCGCCCGTCGTGGAACTCGCGCAGCGGGCGAGAGCGATGACAAGCGTTCTGCTCCGCGGGCAGTCAGGAACCATCACGGCGCCGATCCTCCGCCACGAGGACGCGCGTCCTGGGCAGCGCTAAGCGACAGCCGACTCCGGCCCGCTCTGCACTGACGGTAGTTCCATCGGAGCAAGGCGTGGTGAGAGTCGGGCTGCGAAAAGCGCGCCGTATGTCGGGCCGAACTGTGCGAAGGCCGTATGCGTGACGGCCTCGTCGACCGCATTGCCGGCGACCCAACCGCCCAACGCAGGAGCCACGATGGCAGCGCCGACTATTCCGCCTATTGATCCCCAAGTCGCCGCTGACGTTTGTGATGAGGCTGACATGTTCTTGTACCTAGTTTGCGGGTGGCTCGGGGCTGCGGGCTGTGCGCCGGCCCGAACCTTATCGCCAGATCAGCCGCCAAAGCGGAAGAAACAGAGGCCGGCTCAGTTGGTCCAGTTCCGCCCGTCATGCCAAGCCCCATAGCGATCATCCCACCACGGACGGGCAACGAAACCGCTCCGCGGCGGGCGCGGCCGGAACACGGTTACCGGTGGGCGGTAGTAGGCGCCCGAACTGACATATCGTGCGGAAACCCAGCCCACGTAGCCGTGATAGTTCACGTTGCACCAGCTTGCGCAGCGATAGACGTCAAGGGCTGCGCCCGCGGGAACCACCACGATCTTGCCATATTGGGTGCCAGGCCCTGTACGCAGGTTGACGTTGCCGGTCGCATATCCGGGAGCCGCACTCGCCACTTCCGGTAGCGCCACTGCA
Organism: uncultured Alphaproteobacteria bacterium; assembly: GCA_963843565.1. Classification (GTDB taxonomy): domain Bacteria; phylum Pseudomonadota; class Alphaproteobacteria; order Rhizobiales; family Kaistiaceae; genus DASZQY01. The sequence goes on along the minus strand of CAWJKY010000003.1, from coordinate 2,949,177 downwards.
GCCGCTGCAAGAATTCCCACGATCATCAAGCTTCGAAGATTGGACATCGGTCTTCTCCCTGCCCACGCATTTGTCGCCCGAACATAGGCGTTCGCGTCTCTGCGCCGAAGGATCGGAAACTACTCAGGTCCGGACGCCGTTGGCACGCGCGCCGCGCGGTGATCATTCGCGGTCTCTAGTCCGGGGCGATGGCGTCAGCGGTCTAGAGTCAGCATACGTGAAACGAACCGTCGTAGCCGAGGAAGCGATCCGTGCGGCGGTTGTAGGAGTGATACCTAGCTTCGCAGGCGCGGACGTGAACGCCCGTTCGACCGAGGTTGCCGACACCCACATCGAGACCGAACAGGCCAACCGCCACGCTGCCGCCAAACCGGGTGTCCGCCCGGTGCGTGCGATAGAAGTCCTGGTACTCGTGGTTACCCCAGATGGCGTGGTTCGCCCGCCAGTCGCGACACTGCGGAGCATATTGGTTCTGGTCGCAGTAGTTGCCGATGTACCGATCCTGCTCCTGGTAGCCTGGATGAATTGGGCCGGCGGCGGCGGCCGATGCGATCCCCGCCAGCGAACTGAAGCTGAGCAGCGCAGCCGCTGCCACGCCCGAAATGAATTTGTTCATCCGTTTGTCCTTAGTTTTGTGATGAAGTTTTCGCCTGAATCAAAACTCACGCAGTCTTTGATTTCACCTGCGGCAAACGTGTGGTGGTCCGCACGTTTACGCTAGTGGGCCACCGCGAACCCAAAGACGGCGCATGGATGGCGTGGTGAATGCGTGCGCTCGCGAATTCCGGCCGTGCGAGAAGAGCCGATGGGAGAACGAGGCGCGGGAGGTGTTTGCGCGCAGCCAAAGGAAACAGCCTGCGTCCAGAGCGAGCAGCGCCGTGCCCCCGACGATCATTTCGGGAAGGAGGTTCATTGTGGCTACCTTCAGGGCTTGTCTGTTGAGCTAGCTCGACCCTAGCCGAGCGGTCATCGCCAAAGACAGGATCGGAATCTACTCAACGCCTCGACCGCTGCGGCCCCCGCAGGGTCACGCCATATTGCGTCGAATTAACAAACGCACATTTTTGGCCGGTCGAAACCGTGGTAGGCTCAGGCTCCGCCCGGCGGCGGGAATGACCTGCTCCCAGTCGGGCCACAAACATTCACAGGCCGTTCACCATGCCGGAGCCCCATCCGCCTGTGGCCAATTCGCCCGCGCGACTGAAGTCGAGCCGACGACCCCCGCCGACGCGCGGCCTGTCGAATCGCGACGCCAGTCTCTGGATCGTCGGAATTGGCGCATCCGCCGGCGGCCTCGAGGCGTGCAGCCGGCTCGTGGAGGGCCTGCCCGCCGGCAACGGCATGGCCTTCATTTTGGTTCAGCATCTCGACCCGACGCACGAAAGCATGATGGTCGACCTTCTGGCCGGGCACACTTCAATGACCGTCCGGCAGGCGACCGACGGGATGCCGATCGAGCCCGACCATCTCTATGTCATCCCGCCGGGAGCGAACCTGTCCGTCGGCAATGGCGCCCTCCATCTCTCGCCGCCCCAGGCACGTCACGGCGCTCGCTTGCCCTTTGACTTCCTCCTGCATTCGCTGGCCGTCGAATACGGCGCTCGCGCGATCTGCGTGATCCTTTCGGGAACCGGCGCCGACGGGTGCATCGGGCTGAAGGCCGTGAAGGAGAGCGGCGGCCTCATCATCGCGCAAGATCCCGACGAGGCCGGTTATGACGGCATGCCGCGCAGCGCCATCCTGACCGGCGCCGTGGACCTCATCCTGCCCGTGGCGCAGATTCCGGACGCGCTCGCGACCTACGATCGACGGACGGTGCTCACGCTTAAGCAGAACGGATCGCGTCCGCAGGGTGAGGCGGCAGATTGGCTGCCCGGGATTATTGACCTTCTGCGGGCGTCGGCCGGGCACGATTTCAGTCTGTACAAACCGGGGACGCTGCAACGCCGCATCGAGCGGCGCATGGCGATGGCTGCAATCGGGACCGACGGCATCGAGCGCTATCTCGAGATTTTGCGCAGCGACAAGCGGGAGCTCGAGCTCCTTGCCCATGACCTGTTGATCAACGTGACCAGCTTCTTCCGGGATCGGCAGGTCTTCGATCTCCTGGCGGAAAAGACCGTTCCCGATCTCGTCCGTGGGCACCCGTCTGATCACCCTATACGTATCTGGATCGCCGGGTGCAGCACCGGCGAGGAGACCTACTCCCTTGCCATGCTCTTCCGCGAAGCCATTAGCGCGACCGGGAACGCCGTCCAGCTCCAGCTCTTTGCCTCGGACATCGATCCGGAGGCGGTCGCCGGCGCCCGAGAGGGCCTCTATCCGGAAGCGATCGAGGCGGAGGTTTCGCCGGAACGGCTTGCCCGCTTCTTCTCAAAAGAAGATCAGAACTATCGCGTCTTGCCCGAGTTGCGCGCGGCAGTGGTGTTCACCGTGCAGGATGTGCTCGCCGATCCACCGTTTTCGCGCCTGGATCTGGTCTCGTGCCGAAACCTCCTCATCTACCTGCGCCCGGAGGCGCAGGCAAAGGTGATCCAGGCGTTTCATTTCGCGCTGAACGAGGGCGGCATTCTGTTGCTCGGCAACGCCGAGACGATCGGCAATTCCGGCGGCCGCTTTGAGTTGGTTTCCAGCACCGGGCGACTCTATCGACACCTCGGGCCCAGCCGTTCAGCGGCGCCCGGTCCGGCAATCGGGGGCGGCGACGGCATGCGTGCCCCCACACGCCTTGTCCAAAGTCCGGCACCCTCCCGCCAGGCGGCTCTCGCCGACCTTTGTCGGCGGCTGGTGCTGGAGACCTATGCGCCCGCGGCGGTTCTGATTAACCGCAAGCACCAGTGCCTGTTCTCGCTGGGGCCGACGGATCGATATCTCCGCGTCGCGCCTGGGAGTCCCTCAATCGATCTGCTCGCGATGGCGCGCCCGGGCTCGCGCGCCCGGCTCAGGTCGGCGGTCGAGCAGGCCGCTCAGCAGAACGCCCGCGTTGTTGTTGCGGGCGGCCGACTAAGCGGCGATGACGACCCGCCGTCGTTCAGCGTCGACGTGCGGCCCGTTCCGAGCGAAGGAGAGTCGCTTTTTCTTGTTTGCTTCGTGGACCAACCCAAGAGCGGGCGCGAACAAGGGCGGACGACCGCGCCGGCAGACGGTTCACGCGTCACCGAGCTCGAGCATGAGCTCGAAGCCACCAGGATCGAGCTTCAAGGTGCCGTCCGCGAGCTTGAGTTTTCAAGCGAGGAGCAGAAGGCGATCAACGAGGAAGCGTTGTCGGCCAATGAGGAGTTACAATCGACCAACGAGGAGCTGCTGACATCCAAGGAGGAACTGCAGTCGCTCAACGAGGAACTCACCGCCCTCAACGGTCAGCTTCAGGAAACGCTCGAGCGCCAACGGACGACCTCGGACGACCTCCAGAATGTGCTGTACAGCACCGACGTCGCGACGCTCTTCCTCGACCCCAATCTCAATATCCGCTTCTTCACGCCAGCCACGAGACTGTTGTTCAGTATCCTGCCCGGAGACATCGGTCGGCCGCTTGCTGATCTGAGCTCGCTCACAACCGATGCCGCTCTTTCCGCGGACGCCCGCAATGTGTTGGAGACCTTCGCGCCCATCGAGCGGGAAATCGAAGCGAGAACCGGCGCTTGGTACATCCGTCGAATATTGCCCTACCGCACTCAGGAGGGTGAGGTCGCCGGCGTCGTCATCACCTTTCTGGACATTACCGAGCGCAGGCACATCAGAGGCGCGCTGGAGGCGGCAGAACGCCAAGCCCAGCAGGCTACCGACGCGAAGTCGCGCTTTCTTGCAGCAGCGAGTCATGACCTGCGCCAACCGCTACAAACGCTTGTCCTGCTTCAGGGGCAGTTGGCAAAGATCGTCGAGGGAGAGAAAGCCCAGACGCTGGTCGGGCGTCTCGACGAGACGATGGGCGCCATGTCGGCGATGTTGAATGCGCTCCTCGACATAAACCAGATCGAGGCCGGTACCGTTCGCGCCGAAATCGTCACTTTTCCGATCGGCGAGATTCTGGAGCGGGTGGAGCACGAGTTCACTTACCTCGCCCAAGCCAAAGGGCTCACATTGCGCGTGATCCCGAGCGGCCTGTCGGTGCTGAGCGACCCGCGGCTGCTCGAGCAGATGATCCGCAACCTTCTTTCGAACGCCCTCAAATATACAAAGCGCGGCAAGGTGCTGCTCGGCTGTCGCCGGCGGGCAGGAACTCTCCTCATAGAGATGTGGGACACCGGGGTTGGTATCCCGGCCAGCGAACTCCAGGCGATTTTCCAAGAGTATCATCAGCTCGACAATGCCGCACGGGAACGGAGTCGCGGCCTGGGCCTGGGTCTTTCCATTGTGCAGCGCCTGGGCAATTTGCTCGGCCATCGGATCGACGTCCGTTCGCGCCCCGGCAAAGGCTCAGTGTTCAGCGTTGGGGTTCCAATCGTGCCAGCCGGGATCGTCGCGCGAATTGCGGACCGACAGCAAGGCACTGACGCGGTGGTGGTGGTCAAAGGCGTTCGCCGGGCGGCGTCGATTCTGGTTGTCGAGGATGAACCCCCGTTACGCGAACTTCTGGAACAGCTCCTCGAGGATGAAGGCTACCAGCCCATCTCAGCACCTAACGGCACCGCCGCGTTGGACCTGGTGGCCCGCCACACGGTTCGACCCGACATGATTCTCGCGGACTACAACCTGCCGAACGAAATGAACGGGCTGGAGGTCGCCGCGAAGCTCAGGGAAATGCTTCACCATCCGATTCCGGTCATCGTTCTGACCGGCGATATCTCAACGCGCACGCTGCGCAATATCGCAAGCCATGACTGCGTGCAGATGAACAAACCGGTGAAGCCGCGCGAGTTGACGGAAGCAATTGAGTCTCTCCTTCGGTCATCGCTATTTGCCCCACCTGCGAACGCCCCGCAGCGCGGCGACTCGAGCGATGACCTGGGCTCGCCCGTCATCTTTGTCGTCGATGACGACAGCCGCCTGCGCGCCGAGATGCGCTCGCTCCTCGAGGACGACGGACGGACCGTGGAAGATTTCGCGACCTGCGAGGAATTCCTCGACGCCTATCGTCCGGGTCGCGACGGCTGCCTGCTGATCGACGCCTATTTGCCGCGTATGAGCGGGCTCGAACTGCTGAAACGGCTGCGCGATCTCGGTCATTCGCCGCCGGCGATCATGATCACTGGTAACAGCGATGTTCCGATGGCAGTTCAGGCGATGAAGGCCGGCGCGATCGACTTCATCGAGAAGCCGGTCGGCGGCAGCGAACTGCTCGCCAGCATCGAGCGCGCCGTTGAACATTCGCGGGATGCGACCAAGCTCTCGGCGTGGCACGTACAAGCGGCAAGACATTTGGCCGACCTCACGCCACGCCAGCGCCAGATCATGGATCTGGTCCTGGCTGGCCAGCCCAGCAAGAATATCGCGGCCGATCTCGGCATCAGCCAGCGGACTGTTGAAAACCATCGCGCCCAGATCATGAAGAGGACCGGCGCCAAGTCCCTTCCAGCCCTCGCTCGACTGGCGCTCGCCGCAGTTCAGTGAACGCTGCGTGGCGGATCGACCGCTGCCTTTTGGCCCATGATTGGGCCATAGGTAATTTCCGAGCCTGCCCCTGTCACCGCACGCGCCATAGTCTGCGATTCATCCGAGGTGCTCGGGGAATTTTGCCATCATCAACAAAGAACGGGAGAGAATCCATGGACAAGGATCGGATCGCTGGAGCGGGGAAAGTCGTGAAAGGCAAGTTCAAGGTTGCGGTCGGGAAAACCGTCGGCGATGGCAAACTCGAGTCGGATGGCAATGCCGACAAGATGGCCGGCAAGCTCCAGAACGCTGTCGGCGGGGCCAAGGACACGCTCAGGGGCAAGTGAAGCGAGCGCCTCATGAACCGCAACGTTCTCTATCTGATTATCGCGGTGCTCGTCGTCGTCGCGGGCGTCGCTAGCTATCTTCTGTATCAGAATCGCCAACAGACAGCGGGCGTCGATATCAGCGTTGATGGCGGTGGCATATCCATCAAGACAAAGTAGCCTAGCCTGACTTCGGCAGGTGACCCCGTCGCCGCCCTGCACAGGGTCTCAAATCGGCTCTGAGTTGGTGCAAAAGGAGAAGAAATCGTGTCGATCGGCCTGATACTGATCATCCTTCTGATCATCTTCCTGCTTGGTGGTTTCAGTGGTCGATTTGGTGGCTACGGCTACGGCTTCGGTCACGGCGGCGTTGGAGTTCTCGGCGTCATCCTGATCATAGTCGTCGTGCTCGTTGTGACCGGCCGACTCTGATCCGGCGGGCGCATCAGGCGCCATCGATCGTCGGGGCGGCGCTGGGACCGCTGAGGAATCAGGCCGCGCCGTTTGGCTGTCTGCATGAACGCGACGGGAGGACGTCGTCGCAAGGGCTAGCCGTTTCGGCCTAGCCGCTGCCCCGATCGCCGGAACTGCCACTTGTCTCATCCCTATCTTCGGGAAACAGTCGGGCGGCGACACGCTCCAGCGTCAGGCCCTGGACCAACATCGTGAACAGGACGATGCCGTAACAGGCCACCAGCAGGGATTGCCGGTACCCAGTGTTTGGCATGCTCAGCGCAAGCGCCATGGAGACGCCGCCGCGGAGGCCCGCCCATGTCAGCACCGCAACCGCGCGAGGCCGCGCCCGCGAACCGTACAGCAGGAATCCGAGGGAGGAGACGCTGACTAATCGGACCACCAAGCTAAGGATAGCCGCAATTGCGGCCGCCACCAGAACCGGTCCGCTGGCGCCAACGTCGATGACCAGAACCTCCAATCCTATTATCAGACACAGCAGCGCATTGAGGACTTCGTCGACGACTGACCAGACGGTGTGGAGGTGCTCGCGCGTTCGCTTACTCATAGCGCGCCGTCTTGCCCGGGTTCCGATGAGGAGCCCGGCTACGACGACCGCGATCGGGCCCGACATCTGCATCGTCTGCGCCAGACTGTAGGTAGCGGTCACCAGGGCGAGCGAGATCATTAGTTCGACGTTGTATTCGTCGATCCGACGCATCGTGGCATACGCGATGTAACCTGTGGCGAAACCAAGCGCCGCGCCGCCGAAGGCTTCACGAACGAAATCGATGGCGATCGCTTCGACGTGCGCGTTCGTGCCGGCGGCCGCTGCCACCAGGACGGTGAATACCAGTATGCCGACACCGTCATTGAACAGGCTCTCGCCCGCGATCATGCCTTGCAGATCTGCGGGTAGCCCGATGCGCCGCAGCGCCCCCATGACCGCGACGGGGTCGGTCGGCGCAACGGCGGCTCCCAGGACCAGACACCAAATCAGCGGCACTGCGATGCCGAGGAGAGCGAAAACCAGCCACATTCCGAAGCCCATCAACAACGCAGTCATCGCCACGCCCACCGTCGCGAGAACTGCAATCGTGCCCTTGCGGCTCCACAAATCGGAAAAGGTCACCTCCAGCGCGGCTGCGAACATCAGGAATGCCAGCGCGCCGTTGAAGAGTGTCCGGGGAAAGGCGGCCGCCTCGATCTGACCGGAAGCGAACGCCCTTATCTGAAGATTCGGGAACGCCGCCTGAACACCGATCAAGCCGACCGAAAAGGCGAGCGACAGGACAAGAATTCCGATGGTCCGCGGCAATTTGAGAAAGCGGTCGTTCAGGAAGCCGAAAAAAGCCGCCAGAACCAGCAGCGCCGAAATAGCCTGAAACGTCGACTGCATTGGCGGGTATCTGCCGGTCAAGCGGAGCCGTGAAGGAGTGTGCGGGGCGTCGGATGCGCTCCCGCGCGTCCATCATGACTCGCCGAGCCCCCCAAAGCCATGGAGAGCCAGCCTCGCCCGGAGTGCCAACTGTCGCGAGGATCGGGCTGAGTAGTTTCCGAGCCTACCTCGGCTCGGCCACCGCCGATATCCTGACGTTTGCCCAGATGGCGGGGCCCGCACATCGGCGTGCACCCAGCGCGGTTTCCGTCGCCGTCGCGGGCCGTTCAGACACAAGACCGGGAGACAGGTCGTTCGCGCCGTTTCCCGGGCGCGTCAACCCTTGCGACCTGCGGTACCGAACACGGTGAAGATGTCCCGCCTCCGAACGGCTCTGGGCCTGGCACCCGCCTCGCCTCCCCCCGAGGCGCCGATTCGTGCCGAGCTTTTCAGTCTGGAACGGCTTGAGGAGCATGCGAAGAGCCTCGCCAAGGCTCAGCGTGTCGATCCCGCCCTGAAGATGGGACGGCCGCTCGCCCAGCGGCTCGACGACAACACAGAGATCCTGACAGAGACCTATCGTGCGGTCGTCCGGGCAGCTGACGCGCGCGAACCGATCATGCCGGCGGCGGAATGGCTGCTCGACAACTTCCATGTCGTCGATGAGCAGATACGGGAAATCAAGGACGATTTGCCGCCAGGCTTCTACCAGCTGCTGCCGAAACTGGCGGACGGTCCGCTGCACGGCTTTCCACGCGTGTTCGGCGTCGCTTGGGCCGTCGTCGCGCACACCGACAGCGCCTTCGATATTCAAAGACTGACCCGCTTTCTGGAGGCCTATCAGCGCGTGCAGCCGCTGACCATCGGCGAGCTGTGGGCGGTCGCGATCACGCTACGCATCACGCTTGTCGAGAACCTCCGCCGTCTGGCTGAGGAGATCGCACAGCGTCTCCACGTAAGTCAGCTCGTAGGCGCGCTCGGCGAGCGCATATTGGGCTCGACCGATCGCGCTCCGGAGCCGTCGGCAACGATCCTGGAAAGTCTCGCGCAGACACCATGGTCGGAAGAGTTCGCCGCGCAACTGTCACAGCGCCTGCGCGATCGCGATCCGAACGCGACCCCGGCGCTGCGCTGGCTGAACGACAGACTGGGCACCGAGGGAACGACTACCGACCGGATTGTCCGCGACGACGTTCAACGCCAAAGCGCCTTGAACGTAACGGTGCGCAACGTCATCACGAGCATGCGCTTGGTCTCCACGACCGACTGGGCAGAATTCTTCGAAAGCGTCAGCCCAGTCGACGCGATCATGCGTGCCGGAAGTGAATTTGCGGCGATGGACTTCCCGACCCGAGATCTCTATCGCCGGGCGGTCGAGGAACTCGCGCGTGGCTCCGGTCACAGCGAGACCGACGTTGCCAACCGCGCGATTGCTGCCGCGAGACAGGCAGACGACGCGTCCGAAGATCAGGATGACGGCGCGCAGCCTGATCGCGACCCTGGCTTCTATCTGATCGCCGGCGGCCGGCGTGCCCTCGAAAAGGACCTTGGCTGCCGCGTGCCGTTTCACACCCGGTTGCGCCGCCTTGGCTCCGATATCGGAGTGATGAGCTACGTGGGCGCGATCGCCGTGGTGGCGGCGATCGTTCTGGCTGTGCCGCTGGTGGGGATATCGCATGCCGGCGTTGACGCGTGGACCCTCCTGGCCCTTGCGATCGTCGGTCTCATTCCTGCAACCGATGTGGCCGTGGCAGCGGTAAACCGTCTTCTCACCCTGCAGGTGGGCGCGACACTGCTGCCCGGGCTGGAGCTGCTCAACGGCGTCCCGCCGTCTCTGCGCACGATCATCGTCGTGCCGACGATGCTGACGCGAATCTCCGCCGTACGCGAGCAGATCGAGCGGCTTGAGGTCCACCACCTCTCCAACCCCGACGCCAACTTCGTCTTCGCGCTGCTTTCAGACTGGGGCGACTCGGCCACCGAACACACGCCCGACGATCAGGCTCTCGTTGACGAAGCAGCCACCGGCATCGCCCAGCTGAACGCCCGCTATGGGACGGTTGACGACCATGCTCGCTTCTTTCTTCTTCATCGCCGACGCGTCTGGACCGAAGGCGAGAGAAAGTGGATTGGGTGGGAACGCAAGCGCGGCAAACTGCACGAACTCAATCGGTTGCTTCGCGGTGCCACCGATACGACGTTCATCGCGATTGATGGCAGCGTCCCAACGCTGCCAGCGGGCATCCGCTACGTTATCACACTGGACTCCGACACGCGGTTGCCGATCGGCGCCGCCCGGCGCCTCGTCGGCAAGATCGCGCATCCTCTCAACCGTCCTCATCTCGACACGGAGACGGGTTTTGTCCGCCAGGGCCACGGCATTCTTCAGCCGCGCGTGACGCCGTCGCTGCCGCTCGGCAGCCAGGGATCGCTGTATCAGCGCACCTTCTCCGGGCCGACCGGGCTCGACCCGTACGCGTTTGCAGTGTCGGACATCTACCAGGACCTCTTCGAGGAAGGCTCCTATGTCGGCAAGGGAATCTACGAAGTCGACATCATCGAGGCGGCGCTGGACGGCCAGATTCCGGATAACGCCATCCTCAGCCATGATCTCCTTGAAGGAATCTTCGCGCGGGCGGGCCTCACCACCGACATCGAGGTGGTCGAGGAATTCCCATCGCGCTACGACGTCGCCGCAGCTCGCCAGCATCGCTGGGCCCGCGGCGATTGGCAGCTGCTGCCCTGGATCTTCAGCTTCGGCGGCAAGGCAGACGGAACCTCCCGGAAGACCGCCCTCCCCCTGATTGGGCGGTGGAAGCTGCTCGACAACCTGCGCCGGTCCCTGTCTGCACCGACTGCCCTTCTTGGCATGTTGCTCGGTTGGCTGCAGCCCCTGCCGGTCGCCGCGATCTGGACAGCATACGTGCTGACGACCATCGCGCTGCCGCCGCTCGCCGGGGCAATCGCCGGCATCGTGCCGCGCCGTGCCGGCGTGCCGTTGCGCAACCATTTCCGGGCGCTTCGGGACGATTTCGTGCTCGGGCTCGTACAGGCCGCGTTTCTGGTCACGTTCCTCGCGCATCAAGCCTGGGTCATGGTCGACGCGGCCGGGCGGACGCTGTTCCGGCTCGTCGTTCATCGTCGGCTGCTCGAATGGGTAACCGCCGCCCAGACCAACGACGACGCCGAGTTCGACCGGCGCTCGCTCACCGTGCAAATCGCAGCGAGTGCAGTCTTCGCCGGGATAGTGGGAACACTCATTGCGTTCGCAGGCTACAAGTCCTGGCTACTCGCCCTGCCGTTCGGCGTGCTGTGGGTGCTCTCACCTATCGTGGCGCGATGGGCAAGCCAGCCACCGCCAGCCGCCGGTCATCTCATCATAGAGCCGTCGGACGCAATGAAGTTGCGGCTGATCGCGCGGCGGACCTGGCGCTTCTTCGAGCAGTTCGTCACCGCGCAAGACAACATGCTTCCGCCAGACAACTTTCAGGAGGATCCGACGCCGGTCGTTGCCCACCGCACCTCACCGACGAATATCGGCTTGTACCTCCTGTCCATCGTCGCGGCTCGTGACTTCGGCTGGTCGGGCACCCTTGCGACCGTGGAGCAGCTCGAGGCAACGTTTGCCACCATGGGCAAGCTGGAACGCTTCCGCGGGCACTTCTACAATTGGTACGACACCGTCGACTTGCGCGCGCTGGAACCGAAATACGTCTCGACCGTCGACAGCGGCAATCTCTCCGGCCACCTTCTCGCACTTGGCATTGCGTGCCGCGAAATCGTCATTGCGCCGGCCGCCAATCCGCATTGGGCGAGCGGACTCGAAGATGTGGTCGCGCTGATCCACGAGGCGCTTGACCCCCAGACGGTCGATAGCCCGGATGCGCCGCTGGTCGGCGCCATCGATGCCTTCGCGGCGGCGCTCCAGGCGGCGCCTGCGAACCCCGCCGGCATCGTGCTGTGTCTGACGGACCTGGCGGCAAAGGCAAACCAACTCGTCGACCTCGCCGGCCCTTGCGAGGAACGGGGTGGCGGCGCGGAGATAGCGATCTGGACGCAGACGTTGCGGGCGAATGTCGCCGCACATCGCCGCGAATTCGATCTGCTGATGCCGTGGGCGGGTCTGGTTGCCAGCGCGGGGCTGGCCGGCGACGAAACGGCGCCTCTCGACTTCATGCCGACCCTCGCCACGCTGCCGGCGCATTGCGAAACGGCAATGCGGGTGCTGGCGTCACGCCGAGAGCAGAGTGACCCAGACGAAAGGCTGGATGCACTCCTAGATGCGTTGAGAACATCCGCAAGCGCCGCACGGCTGCTGGCGCATCGCCTGGCCGCGCTCGCGGACAGCGCCATGTCGATGGCAATGTCAATGGAGTTCGGCTTTCTGTTCGATCCAGGCCGGCAGCTTCTGTCGATCGGCTATCGTCCCTCCGAGGGCACTCTCGATTCCAATTTCTACGACCTGCTCGCGTCGGAAGCGCGGCTCGCCAGCTTCATAGCAATTGCCAAGGGCGACGTTCCCGCCAAGCACTGGTTCCGGTTGGGGCGCACTCTGACGCCGATTCACGGCAGCTCGGGTCTGATCTCCTGGTCCGGGTCGATGTTTGAGTATCTCATGCCGTCGCTGGTCATGCGCGCGCCGGGGGGCAGCCTGCTGGCCCACACCAACCGGCTGATCGTCTGGCGGCAGGAGCAATACGGTGCGGAACTCGGTGTGCCCTGGGGGATGTCCGAGTCTGAGTACAACTTGCGCGACGCCGAACAGACCTACCAGTACTCCAGCTTCGGCGTGCCCGATGCCGGGTACAAGCGCGGGCTGAGCGAAAGCATAGTAATCGCGCCCTACGCCACGGGTCTCGCAGCGATGATCGACCCTGGCTCCGCGGTGCGCAACTACGAGCGCATGACCGGCCTTGGCGCGCGTGGCTCGTATGGCTGGTACGAGGCGCTCGACTACACACGGGCCCGCCTGCCTGAAGGCGCCAAATTCGTGGTCGTCCGCGCCTTCATGGCGCATCATCAGGCGATGACTCTGGTCGCCATCGCAAACGCGCTGAATGACGGAGTCATGCGGGCGCGCTTTCACGCCGAACCCATGATCCAGGCGGTTGAGCTTCTGCTGCAGGAGCGCACGCCGCGCGACGTCGCGGTGGCACGGCCGCCGCCCGAACAGACGAAAGAGACAGCTGCCGTAAACCTCGTTCCAGAAATCCAGCGTCGATACACCTCCCCCCATTCGCTGCGGCCGCGCACCCACCTTCTGTCGAATGGACGCTATTCGGTGATGCTGACGGTGGCGGGGTCGGGCTATAGCCGCTGGCGCGACATTGCCATCACCCGTTGGCGCGAAGACACGACTTGCGATGGTTGGGGTGCCTATGTCTTTCTGCGCGATCTGAAGGGCGAAACCTGGTCGGCCGCATACCAGCCGAGTGTCGTCGAGCCCGACACTTACGAGGTGACTTTTTCCGAAGACCGCGCCGCAATCACCCGCCACGACGCCGCGCTCACCACGTCTCAGGAGGTCGTGGTCTCGCCGGAGGACGACGCGGAGGTTCGCAGAGTCTCGATTACCAATCACGGCAAGCAGACCCGCGAGATTGAACTGACGTCCTACGCCGAACTCGCCTTGACGCGGCAGGCCGACGATGTCGCGCATCCCGGATTCGCAAAACTCTTCGTCGAGACTGAGTTTGACTCGAATCTCGGCGCCATTCTCGCGACCCGCCGGCAGCGCTCGTCCGCCGATCCTGCGGTGTGGGTGGCTCACCTGGCCGTGGTCGAGGGCGGAAGCTACGGCGATATACAATTCGAGACCGACCGGGCGCGGTTTCTTGGACGCGGCCAGACCGTCCGCTCGCCGGCCGCCATTGCTGAAAGCTGGCCGCTTTCCAACACGACCGGACCGGTCCTTGACCCGATCATGAGCCTCCGCCGTCGCGTCATCGTTCCGCCCGGCGCGACCGTTCACGTCGGTTTCTGGACGATGGTCGCGGGGTCCCGCAAGGAAGTCATCGACCTCGCCGACAAGCACCGTGATTCCATGGCGTTCGAACGGGCCTCGACACTGGCACGCACGCAATCGCAGATGCAGCTGCGCCACCTCGGCATCGGCTCGGACGAGGCACACCTCTTTCAGCGCGTCGCAAATCACGTCCTCTATTCCGACCCGACGCTGCGTCCGCCCGCCGAGACTCTCAAGCGGGATGGCCGCAAAGTATCGACCCTATGGGCGCAAGGCATCTCCGGCGATCTGCCCATCGTACTCGTCCGCGTCGATCACGAAGACGATCTGGAGCTCGTGCGCAAGCTGCTTCGCGCCCACGAGTATTGGCGTCTCAAGCAACTCGCGGTCGATCTGGTGATCGTCAACGAACGTGCTTCATCTTACGTCCAGGACATGCAGATCGCGGTCGATGCGCTGGTGCGGATGAATCAGTCAATGCCGAGGGCGGCGGGCGACGACGCACGCGGCGCGGTCTTTGTTCTGCGCGCCGATATGGTGCAGCCCGAAATTGGCGCGCTGCTTCAGGCTGCGGCCCGCGTCGTGCTGTACGGCAATCGCGGCACCCTGGCCCAGCAACTAAACGTCGTCCGTCAATTCGAGCGGGATGTTGCCTTGCCGGCGCGCGCCGTGTTGCCGGCCCCGCTTCCGACGGCATCCTCGCCGAATCCTGAGATGGAATTCTTCAACGGCCTCGGCGGCTTCGTCGACAACGGCCGCGAATATCTGACAATTCTCAATGGCGGCGAGACCACGCCCGCACCGTGGATCAACGTCGTCAGCAATCCTGCATTTGGCTTTCAGGTTTCGACCGAGGGCAGCGGTTTCACCTGGTCTGTGAACAGCCAGCAGAACCAGCTCACGCCCTGGTCGAACGATGCCGTCGGCGACCCACCCGGCGAAGCGATCTACGTGCGCGACGAGGAGACCGGCAGACTGTGGGGACCGACGGCACTTCCGATCCGCGAGAAGACCTCAACGTACTCGGCCGCGCACGGACAAGGATACAGCCGTTTCAGCCATACATCGAACGGGATCGTGCTCGAGCTTCTGCAATTCGTGCCCGCCGGCGATCCGGTCAAGATCTCGCGGTTGAAGATCGCCAATCTGTCGGGGCGCGAACGACGCATCTCGATCACCGGGTATGTCGAATGGGTGCTCGGCTTCAATCGCGCGGCAACCGCGCCTTTCGTCGTGACCGAGATCAATCCGGCGACCGGTGCCATTTTCGCAACGAATCCGTGGAACGACACGTTTGGCGAGCGCGTCGCCTTCTTCGATCTGAACGGCCAGCAGACGGGATGGACGGGGAACCGCACGGAGTTCATTGGCCGTGACGGCGCGCTCGACCGGCCTCTGGGCCTGGCACCCGGCAGGCAGTTGTCGAATCGCGGCGGTGCCGGCCTCGACCCGTGCGGCGCCTTACAGACGCAGGTCAGGCTGCCAGCGGGCGGCACGACGGAAATCGTCTTCTTTCTCGGGCAAGCGGCGACCGGGCCGGATGCCGAGGTCCTGGTTCAGAAATATCGCGGGGCCGACCTCGACGCCACGTTTGGCGAGGTCACGCGGCAGTGGGACGGCATCCTCGGAACCGTTCATGTGAAGACGCCCGACCGGGCGCTGGACGTTCTTGTAAACCGCTGGCTTGTCTATCAGACGCTGGCGTGCCGCGTGTGGGCGCGGACCGCCTTCTACCAGGCGAGCGGCGCTTTTGGCTTCCGCGATCAGCTGCAGGACGTGATGGCGCTCTGCGTTTCGCGTCCCGATCTTGCCCGTGAGCACCTCCTGCGGGCGGCGGCGCGGCAATTCGTCGAAGGCGACGTCCAGCACTGGTGGCTGCCGGAGTCCGGCCGCGGGATCCGCACGCTCGTTTCCGACGATCGCGGTTGGCTTGCCTACGTCGTAGCGCACTACGTCGATGTCAGCGGCGACACCGCCGTTCTGGATGAGATGGTGCCGTTCCTCGAGGGCCCGGTGCTACACGAGGGCCAGCGCGATGCCTTCTTCCAGCCGGCGATTTCTGAAAAGAAGGCGAGCCTGTTCGATCACTGCGCGCTGGCGCTCGACAAGAGTCTGGCCACCGGTGCGCACGGCCTGCCGCTGATGGGTACCGGCGACTGGAACGACGGGATGGACATGGTCGGCGGCGGCGGCAAGGGCGAGAGCGTGTGGCTCGGCTGGTTCCTCTATTCGACCTTGAACTCCTTCGCGGCCCTCGCCGATCGGCGCGGCAATCCGCAGCAGGCGCTGGATTGGCGGCGGCAGGCGGTCGCCTTGAAGGGCTCGCTCGAACAGAATGGGTGGGACGGCGACTGGTACCGTCGTGCTTTCTTCGACGATGGCGCGCCGCTCGGTTCGGTTGCCAATAACGAATGCCGCATCGATTCGATCGCGCAGTCCTGGGCGGTCATATCGGGCGCGGCAGAACCCGCGCGGGCCGCCCGCGCCATGGCCGCGGTGGACAAGTTCCTGGTGCAGCGGGACGAGAAGCTCGCCCTGCTGTTCACGCCACCCTTCGACCGGCCCGATCGAGACCCCGGCTACATCAAGGGCTATCCGCGTGGTGTCCGGGAGAACGGCGGACAGTACACCCACGGCGCAATCTGGTCCGTGCTGGCATTTGCCCTGAAGGGCGATGGCGACAAGGCGTACGCGCTGATGTCGATCTTGAACCCGATCCATCACTCCGACAGCACTGCCGAGATCCATCGCTACAAGGTCGAGCCCTACGTGGTCTGCGCCGACATCTACTCCGAGCCACCGAATGTCGGGCGGGGTGGATGGACGTGGTACACCGGATCGGCCGGCTGGATGTACAACGTCGCCCTTGAATGGCTTCTCGGATTTCGGGTTCGCGGGACGCAATTGGTTATTGATCCTTGCATCCCGCGCGCCTGGCCGAGGTTCGAGATCGTCTTCCGTCATCATTCTTCGCGCTATGAGATTTCCGTCGAAAACCCTGCCAGCGTCTGTCGGGGCGTCGTGGCGATGAAGCTCGACGGGGCATTGATGAAGAACGGTGAGCGGCAAGTGCCGTTGCTCGATGACGGAGCCACGCACAAAGTGGAGGTGGTGCTGGGATGAGCGCTCCAACCCAGGACACAGCGGAGAAGATCAGCCCTCTCGCCGGCAAGCCGGCCCCGGTGTCCCTGCTGGTCAATGTCCCGCGGCTGGTGACCGCCTACTTCGCCGTCGTCCCCGACCCCGCCATTGCCTCACAGCGCGTTGCTTTCGGTACCTCAGGGCATCGCGGCTCGGCCTTCGCCGCCGGGTTCAACGAAGCCCACATCCTGGCGATCACCCAGGCCGTGTGTCTCTACCGTCGCCACGCCGGCACCAGCGGCCCACTATTCGTGGGCATGGACACCCACGCGCTCTCCGAGCCAGCGCTAGCCAGCGCCCTTGAGGTGCTCGCCGCCAATGGCGTGGAGACCATGATCGACGACCATGACGGCTACACGCCGACACCGGTGATCTCGCATTCGATCCTGACCTACAATCGCGGTCGGAAGACCGGTCTCGCCGATGGGATAGTGATCAGCCCGTCGCACAACCCGCCCGACGAGGGTGGGTTCAAGTACAATCCGTCCAACGGTGGCCCGGCCGACGTCGAGGTGACCGGCTGGATCGAGAAGGCCGCGAACGAATTCCTGGCCGGGCGGCTCGATGGTGTCGCGCGCATCCCGTATGAACGCGCGCGCACGGCCGCATGCGTCCACGCCCATGACTACATCGCGCCCTACGTGGCGGATCTTGCCAATGTCGTCGATCTCGATTGCGTCCGCGCGGCCGGCGTGCGCATCGGCATCGACCCGCTGGGAGGAGCCGCCGTTCACTATTGGCAGCCGGTCATCGAGCGCTACAAGATCGAAGCAACGGTCGTGAACGAGACCGTCGATCCGACGTTCCGCTTCATGACCATCGATTGGGACGGGCAGATCCGGATGGACTGCTCATCGCCCTATGCGATGGCGAAGTTGATCGCGATGGGCGAGAAGTTCGACATTGCGTTCGCGAACGACACCGACGCCGACCGTCACGGCATCGTCTGCCCGTCAAGCGGGCTCATGAACCCGAACTCCTTCCTTGCCGCCGCGATCGCTTACCTCTGCGGCAACCGTCCCAACTGGCGCGACGACAGCGCCGTCGGCAAGACCGCGGTCTCCAGCGGCATGATTGACCGCGTTACGGCGAAGCTCGGCCGCAAGCTGGTCGAAGTCCCGGTCGGGTTCAAATGGTTCAGCGCCGGCCTGATGGACGGGTCACTGGGTTTTGGCGGCGAGGAAAGCGCCGGCGCCTCATTTCTGCGCCGCGACGGTTCGGCGTGGACGACGGACAAGGATGGGCTGATCATGGGATTGCTCGCCGCCGAGATGTGCGCGCGCACGGGCCATGATCCGAGCCAGTTTTACCAGACGGTCACCCATGACCTGGGCAAGTCCTGGTACCGCCGGGTCGATGCGCCGGCCAGCGCGACGCAGCGAAGGCGGTTGGCCAACCTGAGCGCTGAGGATTTTGACGCCAAGGAGCTTGCCGGCGAACCGATCAAAGCGAAGCTCGTTCGCGCGCCCGGCAACAATCAGCCACTTGGCGGCATCAAGGTGGTTGCCGAGAACGGATGGTTCGCGGCGCGACCCTCGGGCACCGAGGATGTCTACAAGATCTACGCCGAAAGTTTCCGCGGCGAAGATCATCTGAAACAGATTCAGGATGACGCCCGGGCCGCGATCAGCCGCGTTCTTGGCGAGGAATGAGACCGGCCCAGCAACGGGTCCGTAGTTGACGCCAGCCCTCTCTGAGCCTTGACAAAGACCGGGTACCGGCCCGCTGCTGCTGCGTATTGGTCTAGCCCTATTCGATTCCATCAAACAGCGTCGGCTCTGTCTCCCTGGGCACCGATATCCGCCCCCGGCTCGCCGGCGTGAACCCGAACTCGGACGCGATCCGCATCATGATCTCCGCCTGGCGGTTGGCGATCGAGACGTAGGGCGACTGGATCGGGAAGCCGGATGGCGACTTGATCATGACGCCGAATTTGCCGATCGCCTCGGTAGCTTCCGCCCAGAGGGCGTAGGCACCGCAGTAGGCGGCAAGAGCCGCGCGATCCAGTTGGGTGAGGATACGGAGTTTCCCCAGCTCACCGGTGAGGCGCTCCCACTCGCGCTGCGCGGCGGCGTTCAGTTCCGGCGGGCAGTCCGGGATGATCGGCTCCGGCTTCGGTTCGTCGCGATTGAGCGGATGCTTGCCGGGGTTGCCGGTGATCACCTTCAGTCGAGTGGGCTTGGGTTTGCGGCCACGCATGGATCAGCCTCCGGATCTGCCGCGTTCGCTGTTCGCAGCGCGAGCCTCTCCGCCAGCTTCGGGCGCCGACGAGCCAGAGGCCTCCCGTTCGTTCGCAATCGCCGCGAACGTCTGGCCGGTCGCGACCAGGGTCGCTTCCCGTCCCGAGAAGGCCTGCCACCGGCGAACGGCGACATCGACGTAGAGGGGATCGATCTCGATCCCGAGACAGCCCCGACCGACGGTCTCTGCCGCGATCAGCGTGGTTCCGCTGCCCATGAAGGGGTCGTAGACAGCATCGCCTGGGCTGCTGTTGTTGACCATCGGCCGACGCATGCACTCGACCGGCTTCTGGGTCGCGTGCCCGTGGCCGCCGTCTTCGCGGGCGTTGATCTGCCAGAGTGAGGTCTGCGACCGGTCGCCCACCCAGTGGCCGGTCTTGCGCACCGCGTACCAGCAGGGTTCGTGCTGATAGTGGTAGTGGCCACGTCCGAGGGCGAACCGCTCCTTGGCCCAGATGATCTGCTGGCGAACCTCGAAGTTGGCGGCGCGTAGCCCCTCGTAGGACACGAACTGAAGGGGCCCTGGCGCCGACCACACGTAGGCAACATCTCCGGGGAACAGGCGCCAGGCGTCGGACCAGTCGGCCCGATCGTCGTTGGTGACCTTCCCAAGCTTGCCCTTGTTCCGATTGAGGCCGGCTTTGACGCGCCAGGCAGGATCGTAGTCGACCCCGTAGGGTGGGTCGGTGACCATGAGATGTGGCTTCGCGCCATCGAGAACGGCAGCGACGACCTCAGGATCGGTGCAGTCGCCGCAGGCGAGCCGATGCCGCCCCAGTGCCCAGACATCGCCCACTCGGCTGACCGGTGCCTCAGCCAGATCGGGCGCTTCGTCCTCGTCGGTGAGGCCGGTCATCGTCGGGGTCAGCGCCGCGGCGAGTTCCTTCTCGTCGAAGCCGAGAACCGACAGGTCGGCACCGAGTTCCGACAAATCCGTCAGCTCGAGCGTCAGCATCTCGATGTCCCAGCCCGCATTGAGTGCGATGCGGTTGTCGGCAAGCACCAGCTGCCGACGCTGAACTTCGGACAGCCCCTTGAGAACGAGCACCGGCACTTCGGCGAGACCCAGCTTGCGCGCCGCGGCCAGGCGCCCGTGTCCGGCGACGACATCACCGTCCTCTCCGACGAGGATCGGATTGGCGAACCCGAACGCCCGGATACTGCCGGCGATCTCGGCGACCTGGGCCTCGGTGTGGGTGCGGGCATTCCGCCCGTAGGGCACCAGGCGGTCGATCGGCCAGTGCTCAAGGCAGAAGTTCTTGTTCATCATCGTCGCCGTCGTCGCGACGTTCGCGGCCCTGCCCGTCCCCTTCATCGTCATCGCGACCGTCTCACCTCACTGCTCGGCCGGCGGGAGGTACCCCCCCCCCAGCCCGAATTACGCGGCGAATTTCTCGGGCGCGTGGGTGGTGCGGACGCTCGCCGGGCGAGCGCCCGATGCCACTCCGTGGTTCCGCTCGGCGACGCCGTGCCGGAAAAAAAGATTCGCGTATTTCGCGGGAAACTCTGTGTTGCCCCCGACCGGTCCGGTGCCCCACGCCCCAGAGTTTCGACCACCCCCCGGGGGGCGAGCACCGTGGGAAAACAAATCGGCATCCGAACGCGCCTCGTCCGCAGACGCGATCGCACAACCCCCTGACCCGGCTCGGATTTCCGGAGTCGCCGCCGGCGCCAGTCGCTCGCCGGCGCCTTGAATTTCGCGGTCGCGGGAAAAAAATCCCTGCCTGATACCTCCGCCGGTCCGCCCCCAAAAGGCTCTGAACTTTCGACCGCCCCCTAGGGGTCCACACCGACGACAATCGCCCGGCGAGTTAACCGACATAACCTTCATAACCTCACTTAACCCTGATTTTTGAGAGCCTCACTGGCGTGACCTCGGGGCGCGAATCCACCCCGAGGGGAACGGTGCCCCGGGAGGACCCGCGACTTCGAGGATCAACGGTCTCGCTCATGGATGCCCGCTCCGCGGATGGTTCAGTTCGTCTGGGTCCGGCAAGCCTCCGACGAGGTGTTGCAGGTCCCGGAGCACGACGTTCGCGCCGGCGCCACGCGCCTCGACCTCCGCCTCGACCGCCTTCATGTGCAGGTCTTCGTCCATCGCATCGAGCAGTCGCTGGTAGGTGTTCGCGCCGAGGCTGCGGAGGTCGTCCTCAAGGCGACCGATTGCAGCCTGGCGTGCTGCATCTCGACGCGACATCGTTGGTCGCGCTGGCCCGTTTTCACTTCTCGCCTGCCCAACGGGTTCGTCTTTCGGGTTCTTAACCCGGGTTTGTGCCCTGCTGTCGGGGCGACATCCGCCCCGCACCCAGGGCGGTTGGCGACCTGTTTTCAGGGCCATTTGGGTCTCTGCATCGCGCGCACGAATTTCATCCCAGACGAACTCGTAGGCGTTGCGGCGGCCAATCCCGCCGTGGACGTGGATCACGATGATCGCGTCGGCCGCGAGACGGTTCAGAGCCTCCTGCACGTTCGACCGGGAGAGGCCACTCAACTCGCACAGACGCTCGATGCCCGGATCACACCTGTAGTTCTCACCCAGCTTCCAGTTGACGTGATCGAGGAGAATGCCACCGACCGTCTTGGCCGACGCCGGCAGTCGCGCCCACAGCAGGACCTTCGCGGTCATCAGGGCGAGCGGCTCCCGCTTCTCGGGAGGAGGCGCTGCCCCGATCATGGCGTGGCTGCCCGCACGGTGTTTGCATCCACCCAGCTCACCAGGTCGGCGCGCCTGTACCGGATGGCTCTGCCCGCGCGAACGAAGGCTGGTCCGGCGCGGCGCGTCCGCCAAGCCTGCAGTGTCCGCACCGACAGCCGCAGGAAGTCAGCCGCATCGACCTCGGTCAGGAGAGCGTCGGGCTCAGACGCCGTCGGCCTCAAGCCAGGCCTATTCGAATCGCTTAACATGGGTGGAAGGATGTGCAGTACCGCGCGCTGCGAAATAGACGTTGCGATTTCGCGGGTGTGATGATTTTCAGTGCGGCGATTTCGAGGGGCGGCCCGGCCTCTTCCAGCCGACCGCTCCACGGGCAATCACCGCAGCGTCCCAGGCGCGGTCAAATGCGCGCCGGCTCAGCAGTTCCTTCCATCGTTCCAGCGCTTCTTCGCGCCAAGTTCGTTTCGGCCTCGACGACCGCTCCGGACTTTTCCGCATCTCGGAAGCGAGCCAGTCAAAACACGCGATGAACGCCGTATCGCGCCCAGCTGAAGACACCGATCCCACCGAGGTCGAGTGCTGCAGCATCCGCTGCCCAGCCGTCGTCACGGCCTGGTCGTCACCGATCTCATGCCTGAAACGCGATGCTGTTGTTCGTCCGCCGCGCGAACCGGCAAGCTTCGCATGGGCTCTTTTGCGTATCGCCTTCTCCTGCGCCTCGCGAAGTTGCTCGTGAGTTATCGTGGTCCCACCTCGGTCGCCCGGCGTGAAGAGTCGCCAAAGCTGCGCCTTGACCCCCCTCCACTTCCCGAGCGAGAGCCTCGCAAGGCGCGCGAGTTGCACGTCGTCGTTGGGCAACGATCCGCCCTGCGCCCACAACAGCAAATAGGCGCCGACTGTCACGGTGTCGAAGGCAGCGATATCGGCAAGGAATTCACCGACCTCGAATGGCATGAGAGGTCGGCGCCGCCTCGAACTCCTGTAAGAGCTGACTGGAGTAGAAAGCATCGCGTGCCTCCCGATCGGGTGGCGCGACAAACGCGAGCGCCGCCCGGGTCAGACCAGGGCGGCTCGCTCATGTCGGCATTGTTTAGGGGAAGAGGGCGGCCCTTGGATGGACCACGAGCACGCTGCGACGCGCCTCAGGCACGGCTCGCGGCCTGAATCCGTCCCGGGAGAAATCTACGAGACGGCAGGCATGGCAAAGTCATCTGCGCGGGCCCTGATGGGCCGCGAAGGGCGACTGTTTTTGGCACCTATTTGCCCGAAATTCAGGACGGACTACCCCACCGCCGCCGCATCAAGTCCTTTTTTCAAGGACTTAACCGGCCGGACCTGGTCGACGGACCTTCGGCATGTCCTCCGAGCCGAATCCACCGTCTAGCCTGCTTGGGTAGTCGACGTCGCGAAGTTCGACTGTTGCCGACCGGCCCAAGGATGGACGCAAGTGGCGCCCATCTACGCGCTGAAGAACAAGTCGAATTCTATTCCCTGACTGCGCCGACGATGCCGGCCTCTTTGGCCGCGCTCCACACGCCCAAATCTCGTTTGTCGAGATCGGAGGAGCACGCAACTGACGACACGAATCACTGCGATCAGATTCTGCGCCGCGCCGATCACGGCCACAACGCATTCTCCACAGATACTTTTGTTTGCCATGGCGTACGACCGCATCCGATCGACGGAGCCGGGGGCTGGTTTCTGATGCGCCTCTGGGCACCTTGCGCCCATGAGCGGCCAACCGGCCTCTGATTCCTGTCGCGACCGCCTCACCGAGATCGGCGAGATCCTGGCGCTGGGACTGCTTCGGCTGAAGGCCGGGCAGTCAAGCAGAACCTGCCCCGATGCCGGAGAAAGTTCCCTTGCTTCGGCTGGCCTTCAGAGCGGTGCTGCTGCTCCGTTCGTGGAGCGTGGTGTCGATGAGTGACCGTGTCGTTGCCCGTTTGGCGGCCCTCAAGGATGCCTCGGTGCCGGATCTTCGCCAGAAGTGGCGGGACCTCTTCGACAAGGAACCGCCCGCCTATAATCGCCGCTTCCTCGAGAGCCGCCTCGCCTACCGGATACAGGAACTGGCCTACGGCGGATTGAAGCCTGAGACCCGGAAGTACCTCGAGGACCTCGGCGAGGAGCTCTACGGCAAGGACACCAACATCACCGCCCGCCGCATCCGCCACGCCGACAAGCCGATCACTGGCACACGGCTGATCCGGGAGTGGCAGGGGGTCGAGCACACGGTCACCGTCCGGGACGACGACTACGAGTACCAGGGACGACCCTACAAGAGCCTCTCGTCGGTCGCCCGCGCCATCACCGGCACCCGCTGGAACGGCTGGGTGTTCTTCGGCCTGAAGAACCAGAGGGTCCGCGGATGAGCAGGCGGGCGCCAGCCTCGGTCGCAGTCGGCGGTGGTCCGTCCCGGCCGGTGGTCCGCAAGCGGCGCTGCGCCGTCTACACGCGCAAATCCACCGAAGAGGGGTTGGACATGGAGTTCAACTCCCTCGATGCCCAGAGGGAGGCCGGTGAGGCCTATGTGGCAAGCCAGAAGGCCGAGGGCTGGGTGCTGGTCGATGATCGCTATGACGACGGCGGCTTCTCGGGCGGGACCCTTGAGCGCCCTGCCCTGAAGCGTCTCCTCGCCGATATCGAGGCAGGCCATGTGGATATCGTGGTCGTCTACAAGATCGACCGGCTGAGCCGGTCCCTCATGGACTTCGCCAGGCTCGTCGAGGTGCTGGATCGCAACGAGGTCACCTTCGTCTCCATCACCCAGTCGTTCAACACGACCACGTCGATGGGGCGGTTGACCCTCAACATCCTGCTCTCCTTCGCCCAGTTCGAGCGCGAAGTGATCAGCGAGCGCATCCGCGACAAGTTCGCTGCCTCCCGCAAGCGGGGCATCTGGATGGGCGGGACGGTCCCCCTCGGCTATGAGGCGCGGGACCGGAAGCTGATCGTCAACGAGAACGAAGCAGCGATTGTCCGTCTGATCTTCGAGCGGTTCGCCAAGTGCGGATCTCCGATGACGATTGTGAAGGAACTCGCTGCCGCGGGAGCTACCTCCAAGACCGGCAAGCCGATCGACCGGGGCGCCGTCTACAAGATCCTCCACAGACGGGTTTACATCGGCGAGGCCGTCTACAAGGGCACCGCCTATCCCGGAGAGCACCAGGCGATCATCGACCGTCCCCTCTGGGACAAGGTACAGGGGATTCTGGCGGAAGGGTCCGAGGCCAAGGGCAGGCGTCGGCCCGGCCAGACCCCTGCCCTCCTGAAGGGCCTGATCTTCGATCCTGCCGGACGGGCCATGTGTCCGACACATACCCGCAAGGGCGGCAAACTCTACCGCTACTACGTCAGCCAGACCGCCCTGAAGCACGGAGCGGACGCCTGCCCGGTTCGCCGCGTCCCCGCCGGTGAGATCGAGGCGGCCGTCATCGGCCAGCTGCGCACCCATCTCGTCTCGCCCGAGATCATCGTTGCAACATGGAAAGCGGCGCGGGAGACGTTGCCCCGCCTCACTGAAGCCGAGGTCGGTGAAGCCCTCCGCCGGTTCGATCCGCTCTGGGACGAACTCTTCCCAGCCGAGCAGGCCCGCATCGTCCAGTTGCTCGTTGACCGCATTGCCGTCGCTCCCGACGGCATCGACATCACCCTGCGCATAGACGGCGTCGGAGGGCTGCTGCGCGACCTCACCTTGGGCGCGGGTGCCACTTCAGCGGAGGCTGCGTGATGGACGGCGGGATGCCCGCAGGGACGGACCCCAGTGTCTCTGGGACCCGCGATGGCAGCGCCTCGGCAGCGACCGCCAGTGGCGACCCCGCATCTCGATCAAAGACAGTGACAGTTCACGTCCCCATGAAACTGCGCCAGTGCGGTGGCCGGAAGCTGGTGATCACACCGGTTGGTGTGGCGCCCTCGGCTGCGGCAGCCGACGAAGGGGCAGTGGCGCCAGAGCTGTCGGTGCCGCGTCGCCGACGCCCGTTAACTCCTGCGGTCAAGGCCCTCGCCCGCGCCTTCCGCTGGCAGCGCCTCATGGACTCCGGCGACTACACCTCCATCGCCGCGCTCGCCGCCGCCGAAGGCATCGACAAGTCCTACGTCAGCAAAGTCCTGAGACTGGCGCTGCTGGCACCGGGGATCGTCGAGTTGATGGTCGGGACTCTCGCAGATGACGAACATCACTTCAGGCAGGTGCTGGCGCCGTTTCCGATTGAGTGGTGCAGACAAAGAACTCAGACGTTCAGTCTCGGATGCCCTTGACCTACTCTATCCCGCGCAGCTTGTGCTGAGGAAATGCGGTGCCTACTGGGCGCCGTCCCCTTCAAGACGAACATCTTCTTTGGTAGGGGACACCGAGCGCATCATTCGCGGCTTTCTGTCTCGGAAGTGCAGCGTCTGTTGCAATGCCATTAGATTCGTTTGAGACCTCGAGTTCGCCGATTTCGATCTGTGCGGCGACGGATCGAAGCCATGCGTCCAGCGCCTCGGCCACCTCTGCCACCTGATCAGGCTTTCGCAACGCGCACTCCCACACAGTTGCGACACGCCATCCTGCATCGATCAAGGCTTGCCGCACCGCACGATCCCGAGCGACATTTGCATCGAACTTGGCGTGCCAGAACTCGGCGCGCGTGGCCGGACTCGTTGCGTAACGGCATCCTTCGTGGCGGTGCCAGAAGCAGCCGTGCACGAAGATTGCCGTCTTGAACTTCGGCAAGATCAAGTCGGGTCGCCCCGGCATCCGTTTCGACTGCAGCCGATAGCGGAATCCGCGCGCGTGCAATGCCTTTCTGAGCACGAGCTCGGGTCTCGTGTCCTTTCCCCTGATCCCGGCCATCATCCGCGATCTTGTGGCCTTGTCCACGATGTCAGGCATAGCCTCGACTTTACAACTCCACTCCAACCTGGGAAGACAGCACGAGCTGTCACTCGGACCAAAATGCATCGCCCCGTTCAAATCGTCGATCTGTTCTCCGGCCCAGGGGGCCTCGGTGAGGGGTTCGCATCCCTGAAGGGACCCGCGGGTCGACCGGCATTTCAAGTTCGCGTCTCTGTCGAAAAGGAGCCAAGCGCCCACCGCACTTTGCGGCTTCGAGCGTTCCTCAGGCAATTCGATGTCTGGCCAAAGCAATACTACGATTGGTTGGCCAAGGGCGGCTCCGAACCGGACTGGGGCGCCCGTTTCCCCACACAGTGGGCGGCGGCCGAAGACGAAGCGCGCTGTATGGAACTTGGGAATCCCGAGACTGCCAGATTTCTCACTGCCCGGATCGCCGCGATCAAATCAGAAAGCGGCGGACACACTGTACTGATCGGCGGCCCGCCTTGCCAAGCCTACTCGCTCGTCGGCCGCTCACGAAATGCGGGGAATGCCGCATATGACCCGGCGAACGATCAGCGCAACTTCCTCTACGACGAATATGTCAGGGTTTTGCATCAGCTGATGCCCGCCGTCTTCGTGATGGAAAACGTCAAGGGAATGTTGTCCGCGGCTGTGAAAGGCGACGCCATCTTTCACGCCGTGCTGCGCGACCTGCGCGCGGAAGGGTATCTGCTGGTTGGCCTCGCGCCCCGATCGGGGTCAGACACAACGTTGTCCCCAACACCCCAGGATTTCATCGTGAGATCTGAGGCCTTCGGAATCCCGCAGGCGCGCCACCGGGTCATCATCGTGGGAATCAGGAATGACCTTGCTGAGAAATTGGCGCCGGATGACTTTCCGAGCCTCAAGCCCGCGCACGAGCCAGTGACGGTAGGAGAGGCGCTGGCAGGCATGCCGAGGCTTAGAAGCGGGCTCAGCCGGGGGGATGATGCCCGAGCTTGGGTGGATGCGGTTAGGGACGCGGCACTTCATGTGGAGCGGACCATCAGATCACTCGACCCGGAGATAGTCCGCCGCCTTGTGGGACCGGTGCGCGCCGCGAGGCGCGAGGCGCCGGCGCTTGCCGCCGCCAGCCGCATAGGCCCGATCCCGACGAGCGGTGGCGACCGAATGCCGAGGCCGCTTCGCCGCTGGATTAGGGACGACCGGCTCTCGGCTCTGCCTCAGAACGAAACTCGGGCTCATATGCCCGCAGATCTCGCGCGCTACCTGTTCGTTTCCGCCTGGGGAGCGGCCTTTGGCACTAGCCCCAAGGCGGAAGAGTTCCCGGAAGGTCTGGCCCCCGACCATGCAAACTGGCACTCGGGAAAATTCGCCGATCGCTTCCGGGTGCAATTGGTTGACCGCCCGGCCACCACCGTCACCAGCCATATCGCCAAGGATGGCCACTACTACATTCACCCGGACCCTTCCCAGTGCCGCAGCCTGACCGTGCGCGAGGCTGCGCGGCTGCAGACCTTTCCTGACAATTACGTGTTTCTTGGCAATCGAACGCAACAATTTGTCCAAGTCGGAAATGCAGTGCCGCCGCTGCTGGCAAGGCAGATTGCAGAGGCCATCGTCCCGTCTCTGACCAAAGAAGGTATGTTCTAGGAATGGCGGGCTTGTTTAGGGGCGGCCTTCTGCGGTCTATTGCGCGGCATGGATTTCAGTGAATCAGGAAAGAATGGTCCCGCACAGACGCGCCGTGCAGACGCGACTCCTCGCGCCGCTTCGTTGATAGAGGGCCTGCGGGATATCGGCTATTCGCTCGAAACTGCGCTCGCCGATATTATCGACAATTCGATTACCGCTGGGTCGCGAAATGTCTGGCTGCTGTCGGAAACGGTTGCAGATGAACCGGCGATCGCAATCCTCGACGACGGCGTCGGAATGTCGGAAGACGAACTCATTGCAGCCATGCGACCCGGCAGCCTGAATCCACTGGCAACGCGTAGCGAGCCAGACCTAGGTCGATTCGGTCTCGGCCTGAAGAGCTCCAGTTTTTCCCAATGCAGGCGCTTGACTGTAGTCACCAGAAAACGCGGCCATACTTCCGCGGCCGTCTGGGACCTTGATACGGTGGCAGACCGCAACAAATGGGAAATAGAATTGTTGGACGATCTTTCCGTTGTCCCCTTTGCCGATCAGTTGGGGGAAAGCGGGACTCTGGTCGTCTGGCAGAAGCTTGACCGGCTGATCGGCGGCGTTGCCAACGATGCCGCCAAGCGTGCCGAAGTCATAAGTCGGCGCTTGGCAGAAAGCGAACGTCATCTCCGGCTGGTGTTCCACCGGTTCATGGAAGCCAAGCGGCCACAGATATTTCTGAATGGGCGCCTACTTCGACCACTCGACCCCTTTGCCCGCAAGAACACTCAAACGATCGTCGATCCGGAAGAAGTCCTTGAGCTCACCCAAGGCAATGTCGAAATACAGAGCTTCACGATTCCTCATCACCGCCACATGAGTTCGGCGGAATGGGAAGATCTGGGCGGACCGGAGGGGCACCTGAAATCCCAAGGGTTCTACGTCTATCGCGGCAAACGACTAATCCTTCATGGCACCTGGTTCGGGTTGTGCAGACAGGCTGAGCTCACCAAACTGTCCAGGGTCCGGATCGACATTCCAAACAGCATGGATTCGGACTGGAAGATCGACGTCAAGAAGTCGTCGGCGCAGCTTCCCCCGATCGTGCGCGACCGCCTGAAAAAGTTGATTGAGCGAATTTCCGATGGGTCAAAGCGCACCTACAGGAAAAAGGGACAGCGGCTGGTTGACAAGGAGCGGCTTCCTCTCTGGGTGCGTGTTCAAGCCGACGGCAAGATCAGCTATCGACCAAATGCGGATCATCCTGCCTTTGCCGCATTTGCTGAGAGCCTGCCGGACGAACTGCGCCCGGGCTTCTACAACTGCGTTGCGCTGGTGGGTGCCTCCTTGCCGATTGAGACGCTCCAAGCGGACATCGCCGGCATGCCGGAACAGGTCACGGCCGATCCGGTGGACGACGCAACGCTAGTACAAGCAGTGTGGTCGACGTTCACTCTGCTCATGAAGGCAGGCAAGGAACCCAAAGAAATCATGGCGCTGATGAAGGAGGTCGATCCATTCCGATCGGCGTGGGGAGATACCCTAAGGATCGTCGAGGATTTCCTTGCCGCGAAGGTGAGCGAATGACCAGTCTTCTGAGCAGCCTCGAAGGCATGGCAACGATGTTCATGGCGTCGCAGAGCGGACCGCATACTGCAGCGTCCATCCGCGAGGTCGTCTCGCAGCTCTGCAGTACCCCCATGTTCGCGGGCAAAGTGTCAAGCGAGGACGCAGAGGATCTGGCCCGACTGATCGAGGAGAAATACGGCATCAGCATGGGGCTTGGGGCCATCGTCGATGCCGAAGATTTCAAACCGTGGCTACACGACGCGAAGATAAGCGGGGACGTTGGCGACTTCTACTGGGGGCGCTATCGACAACTCTTGGCCCAGAAGGGACTCCCGAAATCCGTCATTGACGCGACCGACGAGGTAACGGACAAGATCCTTGATCGTCTCGGCGATCCACGCAATCTCTCATCGTGGAGCCGCTTCGGTATGGTGGTCGGCCATGTGCAGAGCGGCAAGACGGCAAATTATATCGGCCTGGTCTGCAAAGCGGCGGATGCGGGCTATCGGCTGATCGTTGTCATCGCCGGCATCCACAACAACCTGCGCAACCAGACCCAGGGGCGGATCGACGAGGGCTTTATCGGGCGCGACACTGGCCGCCTTGCACATGCCAACAAGGCCCAACGGCAAAAAATCATTGGCGTGGGTCGCTTCGACCAGCGTGAATTTCCAGTTTCGCTCACGAACACTCTGAAGGACTTCAATAAAGCGACGGCCACTTCGAATACTAGCCAGATCGGTCAATACAACGTGCCGGTGATCCTTGTTATCAAGAAGAACCCAAGTACGCTCAAGAACCTGATCGAATGGTTGCGCGAGCATTCCGTCCATGAAGGCACCCAGATGATCGATCAGCCCATGCTGCTGATCGACGATGAGGCCGACAACGCCTCGATCAACATCAAATACGGCAAGGACGAGGTGGCGCGGATCAATGGGCAGATTCGCGAACTGCTCTCAATCTTCAAGCGCAGTTGCTACGTCGGCTACACGGCGACTCCCTTCGCAAATATTTTCATCGATCCCGAGACGGACGACGAGGTCTTTCAGCAGGACCTTTTCCCTCGTCATTTCATCATTGGGCTTGACGTGCCGTCCAATTATTTCGGTGCCCAGAAGGTCTTTGTCGAAGTGCCCTCTCAGCATGTACGCCTGATCGAGGACAACGAGGACCTGCTGCCGATCAAGCACAAGATCGACCATGCAGTTGACGCCCTGCCGGAGAGCCTACGGGACGCCGTGCGCACCTTCTTCGTCGCCCGGGCGATCCGCAACAACCGCGGCCAGGCGAGACAGCACGCATCGATGCTGGTCAATGCGTCGCGCTTCACCGACGTGCAGGGCAAGATCAAGCGTCAGATCGCCGATCTGGTGGACAGCATTCGCAATGCGGTGGCCGTGGATGCCGGCAAAGGCATCGCAGCGCTGAAGAATCCAGAGATCGCGGCGCTTCATGCAGCCTGGGAAGCCGAATTTCAAACTGCCGAGGGCGCTTCATGGCCCGAAATCCAAGCCCGCCTACACGAGGTAGTCGTCGCTACAAAGGTGGTCGAGGTCAACGCCTCGAAACGCTCGATTGCGCTGGATTACGATCAGTTCGGTGAATATGGCGTGACTATCATCGCCGTCGGAGGCTTCTCGCTTTCGAGGGGGCTGACCCTTGAAGGGCTGACGGTCAGTTACTTCCTGCGCAACTCGCTGATGTACGACACCCTGATGCAGATGGGCCGCTGGTTCGGCTACCGGTCAGGCTACGAAGATCTCTGTCGGATCTGGATGCCGCCGGACGGAGTGGGCTGGTACGCTCATATCTCCGAAGCGATGGACGATCTGCAAGCACAGCTCAAGCGCATGGAATTGGCCAAAGCAACGCCTGAGCAGTTTGGCCTGGCAGTGCGCAGCCACCCCCAATCGCTGATTGTGACGGCACGCAACAAACTGGGGACGGGCAAGGAGTTTCCGGTCAAGGTGGGTCTTGCCGGACAGCTGGTCGAGACCACTCGTATCCGTTCCGATGCAGGCCAACTGGCGAGGAACCTTGCCGCCGGGGTTCGGCTTGTCGGTGCTCTTGTCGCAGCCAATGTGGCAGTGAAGGATCGCTCTCGCGGACGGCTATTCACGGGAGCGCCCGTTGCTCCGGTGCGCGAGTTTCTCAAGGCTTATCGCGCCGATCCAAGCGACATCCTGACCGACCCGAAACTGATGGACGACTACATCTCCGCCCGCGAGGGCGCGGAACTGCGTAACTGGGATGTGCTCCTCGCGAGTGCGCGAAATGATGAAGAGCCGGTGGCGGTGGCTCCCGGTGTGAGCCTGGTCCCCTTCGAACGGGCGCTCGGCGTCGATGATCTCCGGCAGGGCGTTATGGCGATTTCCGGTGCCAGCCGCCGTCTGGGCTCGCCAGGCGACGAGCGCGAGGGCCTGACCGAGGACCAGATCAGAAACGTCATCGAGAAGTTCCGACAGGTCCGCGAGCAGGAAGGAAAAGACCTGCCCAAGACGCTTCCGGACCGGATTTTCCGCAAGGTACGCGAGCGCCCCCTTCTGATCCTGCGCCTAGTGGCCGCGAAGATCGATCCGACGTTCAACGGCACCGTACCGGCGGGTCCGATTCTCGCTTGGGGCCTGTCCTTTCCGGAAAGCGAAATCGCCGGTGGAACAGTGGAATATGTGGTCAATACAATCCGGATGCATGAGCTCTTCGGCCCCGAGGATGATGAAGAGGAGGCCGCCGGTGATCTCGAATGATACACCCTGGGCCGGGCTGGAGGCCGGCAAGATCGACAGCCGACGCGTCGATGCTCACGGCAGGTGGGATTTCTTCTGGGCCGTAATGCCGCGTGCCGACGCGGCCCTGGTTTTCCAGCTCGCGTCGCTGCCCTCCCCACTGCCTGACCTGCCGAAGCTTCAGAACCTCGACATGACTTTTCAGACCCTGCCCGGAGGGCCGATCTTAATTGTGCGCTTGCGTGATAGGTCCCAGCTTGCACTCTTCGAGACGCTGTGCCGCGACATCGTCGCCGCGACGGCAGATGCCACCACTGAGACCGAAGCGCTGGAGCGCGGCATCGGCCGGACCTTCCGCTGGCATCGTCTGCTACGTGGAGGCACCCTCGATGTGCTGTCGCCGGAAGAGCAGAAGGGCACGGTGGGCGAGCTTCACGTGCTCCGATGGTTGATCTCCGGGCTGGGAGCAAAGGCCGCGGTGGCGGCTTGGACCGGACCGTCTGGAGCGCCGAAAGATTTCGAGCTCACAGGCGATTGCATCGAGGTAAAGGCCCGGCGAGCTGCCGCCCAGCCTCATGTCAAGATCTCCAGCGAATTTCAGCTCGCCGAGGTGCCAGACCGACGCCTTTGGCTTGCCGTTCTCGCAGTTGATCGGGTTCAGCCGCCACTCGGAAAGACACTAACTGAGGTCATCGCCGAACTTGGCGGCAGAATCCTCGCATCCGATCCCGGCGCGCTCATGGACTGGGAGCTCCACTTGGCAGACGCCGGTTTCGACCCAGCGCACGATTACGGCCAATGGCGGTGGGTGGCCTCCGAGCCCGAATACTATGGAGTGACGGAAGCCTTTCCCAAGATCGGCGCACCCGTACCGCAGGGGGTCTCGTCCGTATCGTATGCGTTGGCGCTGTCGGCGATTGCGCCCTTTGTGGTCGCACAGGCATCGGTCGGTGCTCACATCTTTGCGGAAACAGGCGATGCCGGAACTTGACGAATATCATCAGGGCCTAATGGCCGATATCCACCGCGAGGCTGATGCCAGTGGTGTGATGACAGTCGAAGCTTTCTTCGACCGGATGATCGAGCGACTGACCGAGGCAGGTGAGATCGAGACGGCCGATCGAGCCTTTCACCTCTCCGGCGATGGGGCGCAACGGTTGCGGCTCGATGGCTACGCTGGAGACCCACGCGACAGTGACGGAATCCTCGGGTTGATCGTCTGCGACTTCGTTGAGACAGCGGAAGTGGAGAGCTTTGACAAGACGGGGCTTTCGCGACTTCTGAACCCGCTCATCCGCTTCCTGAAGGAGGCGCGAACAGAGGCCTTCCGTGACAGCCTGAACGACACCGGCCCCGCTTTCCAAGTCTCCGATTTGATCATTGCGACGTGGTCGCGAGTTACCAAAGTCAAGCTGATACTCATCTCCAATCGCCGCTTCGCCGGGCGCGGCGATGCGGTTGACCTCGGAAATATCGGTGGCGTTCCGGTCACCTACAGCGTTTGGGACCTCGCCCAATTCGAGCGCTTTGACCGCTTCGGTCAGGCGCGCGAAGATATGATCCTCGATTTTGCAGGCGAGTTCGGGGCTCCGCTGCCTGCGCTCAGGGCATCGC
Source organism: uncultured Alphaproteobacteria bacterium (assembly GCA_963843565.1). Lineage (GTDB taxonomy): Bacteria > Pseudomonadota > Alphaproteobacteria > Rhizobiales > Kaistiaceae > DASZQY01. The sequence goes on along the minus strand of CAWJKY010000003.1, from coordinate 2,915,129 downwards.
AGGCGGGCGCGGCTTTGGATAGCTATCTGATGATTGTGCCGGGCCTACAGCTCGCCCGGATTTACGATCGGTGGGGCACGCGTCTGCTTGAGTCAAATGTGCGCACGTTCCTCCAGGCCCGCGCCAAGACCAACAAGGGCATCCAGACGACCATTCGGGATACGCCCCAGCTCTTCTTCCCGTACAACAACGGCCTGTCGGCCACCGCTGACGCAGTCACTTGCGTGCAAACCGCGGAGGGATTGGCGATCTCGGAAGTCCAAAATCTGCAGATCGTCAACGGAGCGCAGACCACAGGCTCGATTCATGCCGGTTTGAAGCCAATGAAGGACCAGCTCGCGCAGGTCTTCGTACAGATGAAGCTGACTGTGGTGCCGCCCGAGCGGGGAGAAGAGATTGTCCCGAAGATCTCGGAATACGCCAACACCCAGAACAAAGTGAACGCGGCAGATTTCTTCGCCAATCATCCGTTTCATGTGCGCATGGAGCAGTTCTCGCGCGGGATCATTTTCACAGCGCGCGAGGGAGAACGGCACGACAGCAAGTGGTTCTATGAGCGTGCGCGGGGGCAGTACCTGAATGCTCGGGCAAAGCTCACGACGGCCCAGCAGAAGTCGTTTGATCTCGAGTATCCGAAGTCGCAGCTGTTCACCAAGACCGACCTCGCCAAGTTCGAGTTTTCGGCACGCGGCAAGCCAGAAGTCGTATCAAAGGGAGCGCAGAAGAACTTTGCAGAATTCGCGAAGGATATAGGTGACGCTTGGACGAAACGTGAGGCAGTTTACGACGAACTCTGGTTCAAGCGTCTTGTCGCTAAGGCTATTGTCTTCAGGCGGCTGGAGACCGAGGTCCCGAAGCAGCCATGGTATGAAGGCGGATACCGTGCCAACGTGGTGACTTATGCGATGGCCAAGGTATGCCACGATGCAGAGGGCGAGAAACAGGTGCTCGACCTCGATACGATCTGGCGACGCCAAGCCGTTTCGGAGGCGCTGGACCGGGCGCTGCTGGTCGCCGCGGCCGCAGCGCATGACGTGATCACCCACCCCCCTGCAGGCGTGCGCAACATGTCTGAATGGGCCAAACAACAGGCCTGTTGGAACGGGCTGAAGTCGCGGCGGCTGTCCTACGACGAAGATTTCGACCACTGTCTGGCGATGGTCGATAGCGTTCGAAGCGCCGAGCGCGAGGCTCGAGCGGAAAAGGAATTGAACGAAGGAGCGACAGCTGAGATCGAAGTGGTGAGGCTGGGCTCCGGCTATTGGCGTGGCGCGCTGGAGTGGGGAAAAGCCCAGCGGCAGTTGTCTCCAAAGGAGGCCCAGGTTCTGGAAATCTGCGCCGCCATGCCTCGGCGCCTGCCAAACGACTACCAGGCGAAGCAGGCACTCTCCGTGCTTGAGCGCCTCAAGCAGCAGGGGTTTCCGGACTCGCCGAAAGACGGGTAGCAAGCGTCGGTTATCGCGTTCCCTGACATTGCTGGCATTCGAACGACGAGTCTGCAGCGTACAACCTGACGCCCTAAGCGACGGAACCGGGGATCTTCGGTTTATCGCGACCCTGTCCGTGACTGCGAAACGGTGTTCGAACTGCCGTCGAACATACATACGCCAACGACGCAAGCGCGACATCCGCCGTACCCCAAAAGTCGAAGAACTTAGTCGCAGGGGTTGACGGCCGTTGTTCCGCTTATCCAGACGCAAATCTTCCAACTCGACCCGAGGGCTGTCGGGCGAACCAAGCTCCGCCAAGCTTTGTCGACCTGTTGACTGAAACCCGCTGGTCCACTCGTCCGGAGAAGATCGGCTCGGAGAGAGCAACGAGGGCGACGGACGGCCGGTCGGGAGTCCCCGCTCAGCTGCAAATCTGGCGTGGTTCCTCACGCAGGAGTCCGCCTCACGAACGGGCGGAGAAACCTAGATCGGTGGCGAGTGGTGCACCAGAAGCTACACACTTCCAACCGTTCTCTGGGCGTCCTCTGACCGCAGGCTGTGCGGCAAGCAGGTTTTGTCGTGATCGCCAACGGTGGTCGCGGCAACAAAGCGCGTTTGACGGCGGCGCCAAGGCCCATTGGTTTCTCCACGCGACCTGCCCGCTGTGCTGGCTCCTTCTCCGGGGTGGCCTTCCCGATTGCAACCTGCAATAGTGCGGCACCACCCTCCCGCGGCGAACAAAGTCAGGCCGCCATTCCGCTTAGGTTGCGTGGTGAGGTCCGCTCGGACGACGGACATTATGTCCGGTCGGCCAATGGACCTCGCATCCATCGCCGGACCGATCGGGGATGGAATCGCAGCATCGCGGCCGGGGGATGGGCATGGCAACGATCAAGGTCCAGTTGAGGATTCTTTGGTCTCCGCCGCGAGATGATGCCTTTCCCGCAGGCGCCGTCATTCGAATTTGGACGAACGGCGATGGCACCGGGAAGGCGCAAGAATTCGATGTTGGCCGCGATGCAACAATCAACGGCCAGCTCGTTGTGCCCGAGAAGTTGGACCTCAAGGAAGGCCAAGTTCTCTGTTGGATAAGGGCCTTTGACAACGAAGCGGAAATTGCCGCTACGCGGCAGCCGATCTTGTGGCGCGGGGGCGTAGCGTCGGACCCGGTTCACGTCGGCAACATCGTTTGGGGAAACGTGTCGCAGAAAGGGGCGTCTGGTCGCGGACCGGCCTCAGCCCAATTTCGCGTCGAAGTTTTCCGGTCAGGTAGTCTCGGTTCTCCCGACTCCGCGGAGGGCCAGTCGGAGATAGTTGGCGAGGACGGCAGCTATTGGGTCTCCTATCCGTCGCTGAGTGACGAGAAAGCCAGCGCGGAAATTGAATTGCGTTACGGCTATGACAGGGCTCGCGGAACGTCGCTCGCTTCGCTCGTCATCTCGGACCCATCTGTCGAGACAGTAGCCGACCTTCTTGTCGAAAGCGGCGGCGCGACATTCCCACCCAAACCGGACGATTCTCCGGACAAGGCGCCCTTCGTTGTCCGTGGCGGCCTCGCCTATGTGAGTCGAGAAGGGCTCGGCGGTACACTCGAAATCCGACTCCTTCAAGAGAGGCTCAGCGGGCAATATCTGATTCACAGCGAATTGGTCAAAACGGCCGAACGTTACGAGATCGCGTTTGCCGGTCCGGTCCAGAACGGCGCGGTCACTGTGGAGGCACACCTTCCGACGGCCGAGGGGCGTCGAACGACACTGCTGTCGATCTCCCGCAGTGTTGAACACCTCACGAATCCATTGGAATTGGACCTACTGGTCGGCGATCCGTTGGGGACGCTGCCACTGTTCGAGAGAACCATGGCCGCGATTGAGCCCTACACAGACAGGCTTGCGCTGGCTGCTTTGGACACAACGCAATGGGCGAAGCTTGCCAAAGCAGCTGGGCTTTCGGACCTTGACCAAAACCGAATCCGCCAGGCCTCAGGGTTGACGCGGGAGATCGCCGATCACCTTGGCCCTGAGGCGGCGCGCTTCCTGCCTGCGTTGTTCGTCCTGACGCCTAGCGCTGTTGCGCGCACGCTCGCCGACCTGATTGCCGAGAACGATGAGTTGCAATTGGCGCGCATGACCAAGGCGCAAGAAGCGGGCGACATAGGGCCCGAGCCTTGGCGATTTACCGACGCAAACATAGAATACAGCGTCGCAATGGCAGAGTTCCTCTCCCTTAAGAAGGAGATCGAAGACAAGGTTCTGTTCGATCCATCAGTCAAGAGCGCGCAGGTCAAAGCCCAGCTCGCTGCAATCAGCGTGGTCGGATCGAACCAACGCCGACATGTCATGGCCCTGGCTGAAGACGCGGCAGACCTTCCCGGGCGCTTCGAGACCGTCGTCCAGAACAGCAAGTTGCTGACAGCAGCGGAAAAGGCGCGCGTTTTATTGGTGAGCGCGACGGCGGCAATGGTCGAAATGCATCCTCCGCTTGTAGATGCTCTAGCCACTCCGACCGCCAAGTATCCGCTCACGCACCCAGCCGAAATAGCGGCGTACAGGCCAGACGAACTTGCCACGATCATCAGGGGTGCGGGAGAGGTGCCCGCACTCTATCAGCAATACCCCGACCCGGGCCGCGCATTCGCTGATGCGATCCTGAGCAACTGCTCCGCGCAATATCCGACCCGCGCATTTCTTGCCCGCCTGAACACTGAACCAGCCCTGTCGAAACCAACGAGGCAGGCAGCTGAGGCCCTCGCCGCCAATCCAGCCTTCGATCTTTTCGCTGTCCCCGTCGCGCACCATTTCGAAAAGCAAGCGCCCGTCAGTGAAAAGGCCAGCCCGGAGAGCGGGCGCTCCTCGGACCGAGTCGTGCTGCCGGCGGACCAGTACGACGGCTTGCGGATGCTGCAGCGGTTAGCGCGGCTCGCGCCGCGGACTAGCGCCGTCACTGCGACGGTCGTTCTGACCGACATGGGGATCGCATCGGCGCACGATATCGTCGCGACCGGGCGCGGGCGATTCCTGCAAATCGCAAGCCAACAGATGGACACTCAAACTGCGAACAGCGTCTACGCTAGCGCCGTTTGGGTAGATCAAATCACGACCCTTGCCACTCTGGTCGCTCACCAGCAGGACAGCGCGTACTCGCTCTCCCCACCAAACCCCTTTTCCTTCAAAGCTGATAGCACGCCGGCGCTGGCGGACCTCTTCGGTTCCTTCGATACCTGTGCTTGCGAGCACTGCCGCTCCGTTTATTCGCCTGCAGCATATCTCACCGATCTGCTTCATTGGCTTGGGCAGGAGTTCGGTACAAAAAGCGAGCCAGCTCTTGGCTACGACAAGTTGATCAAGCGCCGCGCCGACATCGCTCAGATCGAACTGAACTGCGAGAACACCGACACGCTGCTGCCCCACATCGACTTGGTCCTGGAGACGTTGGAGTACGCCGTTGGTCAAGACAAACTGGACCTCAGCGACGTCCACAATCAGACTGAGTGGCCCACCGTCGACCTACTTCGAGACGGTGAGCATTTTGGTTCGACCGAAAAGCCCGCCTACGGACCACAGCACCTGTTCAGCGCCGTCTACCCCTGGACTTTGCCATTTAACCTCTCACTCGAGCAGAGCCGGGCCTATCTGAAGGCGATCGGCGTCGACCGGTCCGATCTCATCTCCTTGGCCAACGGCAAAAGGCCTTGGGATCCGGACAAGAAGATCGCCGCCGAGACGCTTGGCATGAATGCCAAGCAATTCGAAGTCATCGCAGGGCAGGCTATTCCTCCAGCGCCGTTCGCATTTTGGAACAACACAGATTCCGGAACCGAAAAGGTAGCGAAAATCCTGGAGCTTTCAGGCCTGAGCCAAGATGCGCTGCTTGACGTTCTGAGAGCTGAATACGTGCGTCACGCTGGCGGTCCGCCAGTGATCTTCTCGATCGTGTTCGATTCCGGCAAACCGTGCGACCTTTCCTCGGCGATCGTGGACCCGCCTCTAAAGGAGCCCTACGCGGATCGCATCCACCGCATGACGCGGCTTAAGCGAACGCTCGGGTGGACTTTCTGGGAGCTTGACGAAGCCATCATCGCGATCGGCGATGCCGCCGACATGGACCCACTGAACCAGACATTCCTCATCCGGCTTGGTCACTTCGAGCTTCTCCGACGGCGGACCAAACTGCCGGTTCGTGAGTTGCTCGCGTGGTTCGGCAACCTACCGGCCTACCGGGGCCAAGAACCGTCAGAGTTCTACAAGGACGCATTCCTGAACAAGGTTGGGCCGGGGCAACAAGCAGACCTGTTCCAGCTTGCCGTCGCGGTCGATCTCCCAAATCGAGCCTTGGCAACCGCGCGGTCGCTTGAGCCGGGTCAGCAGAACACCCTTTCGGACTACGAGCGCGCCCAGCTTCGCGAAACGCTCGGCTACGAGCAGGGTGACTTCACTCGTGCAACAGCCGAATTTCAAGTAACCGAACTGGACCTCGCCAACCTCACATTGCTTTTTCGCCTCCGCAGCGTCGCCCAGGCGGCACGTTTGTCAATCGACGAGCTGATTGACCTCACGACGATCAGCCCCGCGACGCCTGTTAGCTGGACACCCGCGGAGGCACTGCGTTTCTTCGATCTTCTTGACTGGTTGACGGCCCAAGACCTCACCGCATCCGCCCTCATCTATCTGCTAACAGGTGATGGTGAGGGCGACGGGCTCGCCTTGCCGCCAAATGATCTCGATCGCCTGAAAGTCAGACTCTACGGCGCGGGGGGAGATTTCCACGCTCTGCTTTCTGCCCCGCCAACTGTGGCAATGGGGCAGGAGAACGACATTGGCCACGTCGAACAGCTTTTCGCACGCGCGCTTGGTCTCATCCAATCGGTGCCAAGCCGATCGACACTTGAGGCGGTCGTGCGCGGGGTGATTGACCCGCAACCAAACGCCGACGCTTTCTTTGATTCCGTCCTTCCTGGCTGGTCAACCGGCCCTTCGCTCGGCGCCAACATCGCCGCGGCGGTTTCGCACCCCTCCTATCCACGCATCTCCCCATTGGCCGATCCGGCCGATCCAGAGCTGAAGAGTGAGATTGAAATCAAAGCCGCCATCGTCAGGTACTTCGCGCCGAGCATGCTGCGCAGTGACCTGTGGGACGTAACGCTTGCGGCATACTCGGATTTCACCCAACTGCCGCCGGACAAGGCCGCATTTCTTCTTAAGTTCGTCGAAACGGACTTCTCAAGTACCAACGCCTTGATGGATGCGCTGACCCCGTCGGTCGATCTCAACTACCACCCCACGACCCCGATTGCTCCCCCGACCGACTTCGACGATCTCGTTCGGCAACTCCATCTGGCGGCGGCCCGCGTTCGACGACTCGAGCTGGTCGAGGCCACACTCGACGATCTTCACACTTACTTCAACGACCGCAACCCCGGCGTCGCCGCCGGCGCCACCGATGTCTCTTGGTTCGACCCGTTCTGGGTTGGCACTGCCACGACGAGCCGAAGTGTGGCAGCGAGTCAGTGGCGCAACTTGACCGAGGGACTCGGTCTGCGAAAGGACCTGGGCATCTCGCTGACCTCCCTGATCGAGCAATTGCATTCGGGCATTCCCAATCCGATCGGCCAAGCGCTGACTTCAATGCTCGCGGCCGAATCGCTTTCGTCGCGCTACAGCAGCGACCAAGTCAAGGCGACCCTCGAACATCTCAAAGAACTCGGTGCTGACGACAGCGTTGCTCCGCTGATCGCTAGTGCGGCGCAAATCCTCTCGGATCTCGACCGCTGGGGCATCACTCTCGACCAGGCGCTTCGCTTCGCCGCCGATCCCTCGCCAGGCGATGTGCCCTCGCAGCCAGACGAAATCCGTCTCTCGATGCGCAACCGTTTCACCGACGAGGCGAAATGGGACAACGCGATCCGAGCGGCGCACGACCCGCTGCGTGAGATTCGACGCGATCGTCTGGCGGATTATCTGATCGCAAAATACCACATGAAGAGCGCCGAGGATCTCTACGCCCACTTCCTGATCGACGTAGAGATGTCATCCTGCATGGAGACCTCGCGGCTGGTTCTCGCAACCAACGCGGTCCAGCTGTTCATACAGCGCATCTTCCTTGGCCTTGAGCCCGACATCCCCTTCGCCGATACCCAGAAGGAAGAGTGGAAGTGGCGGAAGAACTACCGCGTGTGGGAGGCGGCGCGCAAAGTATTCCTCTATCCCGAAAACTGGCTGGTGGAGTCGCTCAGGCTCGACAAGACGCCGTTCTTCGAGTCCCTTGAGGAAGAGCTCATGCAGGGCGAGCTCAGCGACGAGCGGATTGAGAACGCCTACGTCGAGTATCTCAAGAAGGTAGCCGAGGTATCACGGCTTGAGATCGCGGGTCTCTGCTACGACGCCGACACCGCCAGATCGGGCCGTCCTTATGGCGAACTGCATGTGTTCGGCCGCACGCGGGCAGAGCCGCACCGCTATTTCCATCGTCTCCAAAAGACCAACGGCGCGTGGTCGCCCTGGGCGCCGGTCGAGCAGGAGATCGAAGGCGATCACCTCATCCCGGTGATCTGGAATCGACGGGTCCACGTTCTATGGCCGACGTTCATCGAGCGCCGCAACGGGGCGGAGGATTATTACGAGCTGCACTTCAGCGACATCTCGCTGCAGTCCGGCAAGTGGTCGCCCAAGCGCAAGCTGCCGGGAACAGTCCTGTCCGGAAAGTACTCGGGTGTCGGTGTGTTCGACAATCTTGATCGAAAGACAGGCGCGGTCGGGTCTGTTTCGACCGTAGCGGCCCTGACGCTCTTTGGAGCAATTACGTATGATTTTGCTCTCGCATCTTTGAAACGCTCGAAATACTTCTTTCGGGCCTACACCGACGGAGCCACCGTCGCGGATCTTCGCGTCAATGTCAGACGGGGGTTCGACGACTCATGGGGGTTGTCCCACAGAAGCTACCTTGAGGCGGCCTACGAAGATGGCGTCCGCTATTCCGGAGGCGATCCGGGGGCGACACTGGAGCCGCCCTATCCTCAGCATTCGCTCTTTGACCCGACCTGGTTTGGAAAATACTGGAATTGTCGGCCACACTATACGCTGCCAAATGCAATGAAACTGAGGAGTGGCTTCGACCGAATAGATGAGGCTGCACAAGCCCAACCGGCACCCCATAAGCTCTACAGCAAGACAACCTTCATTCACTGGGAACAGACACCCCGCATATTGCTCGACTCTACGGCCAGCGACTATCAGCTCGTCTTCGCGCAGCAGAACGAGCATCACCTCTTCCCGGCGCCGTTCTTTTTCGAGGACGATGCGCACACTTACTTCGCCGAGCGCTCGCTGGTCAGCCTGACCGCGAGCACCCGAAGCAGCGTCGCGCTGGGGCAAGCGGTTGCCGCGAAGTCGGAGGCCTACAAGTTCACCAACTTCACCGTGCCAGGGGTTTCGCTGTACCTGGCTGAGCTGAACGCGAACGGGATCGACGCGCTTCTCGCCCCGAAGGAGGCCGCTGCCTCAGAGCCGAACTATGGTCTGCGACGGCAGCAACGGGTGTTCGACGACCAGTTCGCGGCCCGCTATCAGCCGTCCGGCTACGTTGATCCCGACTACCCTGTCGAGGAAATGGATTTCACCCATGGCTCGCCCACAGCGCCCTATTTCTGGGAAATCTATTTCCATATTCCGATGCTGATCGCCGAACGGCTGCGGGCGGACGGCAAATTCGAGCAGGCGCTGAAATGGGTCGGCTACATCTTCGATCCGACCAACCAGGACGACTCTGCCGACGCCAGGCGATTCTGGATGCTGAAGCCCTTCTATGACTACCAGGCCTTCGGCCAGATCGACACGCAGATGCTCCTGCTCTCGACTGCGTTGACGCCGCAGGAAAGGGCGCGACGCGACGCCCTGATCCGCCAGATACAGGCGTGGGAGCAGGACCCGTTCGATCCGCACAGCGTCGCCACCATGCGCACGCTCGGCTACATGCTGTGGACCTTCATGACGTACGTCGGCATCCTGATCGATTGGGGCGACAGCCTGTTTCGGCAGGATACCCGCGAATCCATCAACGAGGCGACTCAGCTCTACGTCTTTGCCGGCAACCTTCTCGGCCGTCGTCCCGAGGAGGTCGCGAAACCCGACGCCGCGCCCAAGACCTACGCCGAGATTCGCGCGCAGCTCGACGCGTTCTCCAACATTGCCGTGGAGGTGGAGAACAACCTGACCGTCTACGACATCGTCCCAGGCGCCGGCGCGCAGAGCGGCGCGATCGGTACCTCGGGGGCGTTGGCGCTCTACTTCTGCATTCCGCACAATCCGCAGCTGCTGGAGCTTTGGGACACCGTCGGCGACCGCCTGTTCAAGATACGCCACTGCATGAACATCGAGGGCACGGTCCGCGACCTGGCATTATTCTCGCCGCCGATCGATCCGGGCCTCCTGGTGCGTGCGCGCGCCGCAGGGCTGGATATCAGCGAGGTGCTCTCCGATCTCGCGGCGCCGCGGGCGCCCTACCGCTTCACCTACCTGTTGCAGAAGGCCAATGAGTTTGCCGCCGAGGTCAAGGCGTTCGGCGGCGCGCTGCTGGCGGCCGCCGAAAAGCGCGACTCGGAGCAGATGGCGCAGCTCCGCGGCCAGCATGAGATCGACCTTCAGAAGGCGATGCGGAACGTGCGCCAGCGGCAGATCGACGAGGCCAAGGCGCAGATCGAAGCACTGACGCAGACCCGCAAGATGACGGAGGTGCGCAAGGCCGCCTACGAAGCGCGGAAATTCTTCCTTCCCGCGGAAATCGCCCAGATGGCGCAACTAGTCCAAAGCCTGGGCCTCAGCACCGGCCAAGCAATCGGAAGTGGAATTGCTTCGATATTGCATCTACTTGATATGAATATCTCGGTGCCGTCGCCGTCGAAAAACATCCGTCTGGGCAATGTGGCCCAGTCCCTGGCGACAGTCTCGGGTGCGCTCGCGGGCGTCGCCTCTACCGCATCGAGCCTGTCGGGTCAGGTCGCCGGCGCCCAACGCCGCAAGGAGGAGTGGGACCTACAGATCGCGCTCGCCACGGAGGAGCTGAAGCAGATCGACAAGCAGATCGTCGGCGCCGAAATCCGTGCCGCCATCGCCGAGCAGGAACTCGCCAATCTCGACCTGCAGACCGAGCAGTCGAAGGAAGTCCTCGACTTCATGAAGGCCAAGTTCAGCAACCAAGCCCTCTATTCCTGGATGGCGACGCGGCTCTCCAGCCTGCACTACCAAGCCTACAAGCTCGCCTACGACCTCGCCAAGAAGGCGCAGGCGGCCTACGCACTCGAACTCGGTCGTCCGGACGACAGCTTCGTCACGTTTGGTAATTGGGATGGACAGAAGCAGGGCCTGCTCGCCGGCGAATCGCTCGGCCTGCAGCTCCGCCAGCTCGAAGCGGCCTATATCGAGCACAACACGCGCGAATACGAACTCCGCCGCAGCGTCTCGCTCCGCCTGCTCGACCCGGTGGCGCTGGCAACGCTGATCCAGACCGGCGCCTGCGAGTTCGAGCTGCCCGAGTGGCTGTTCGACCTCGATCTTCCCGGCCTCTACATGCGCCGCATCAAGACCCTGGCGCTGACGCTTCCGTGCGTCACCGGTCCATACATTCCCGTGCACGCCAAGCTGACCCTGCTGCGCCATGAGATCCGGTGGAAGCCCAACGACGACCCGACCGACGTCCGCTTCGACGCCATCCAGTCGATCATCACCAGCTCCGGGCTCAACGACGGCGGCCTGTTCGAAACCAGCATGCAGGACCCGCGTTACCTGCCGTTCGAGGGCTGCGGGGTTGTCGCGCGCTTCCGTCTGGAGCTGCCGGGAGAGGCACAGTTCGACCCGACCACGCTATCGGACGCCATCCTGGCGCTCAGCTATACGGCGCGCGAAGGCGGGGATCTGCTCCGCGCGGACGTCATCCGCAACTTGCCAGCCCAAACCGCGCCGCCACTGATGATGTCGCTCCGCCACGATTTCCCCGACGAGTGGCGCGCGTTCCTTGCGGACGGAGCCGCAGCGGTCGCAGCCAACATGCTTCCTCCGCCGCCGCCGCCGGCAGTGCCTCCACTACCGATCGCCGCTGTTCCGATAGTGATACCCTCTATAGGGCTGGACCGTCAGCCTTATCGTGCCCGCTCTGCAACCGGAACCTACGCCGCGAGCCAGGCCTGGGCCCTCACGTCAGACGCGGACGGACTGTTCGAGCTTGTGGGTGTTGCGCTGGCCGACGTTCCGGTTACGGAGGCCTCCGCTTCGCCGACGGTGCCGATGATGTACTTCGGCGCCGCTGGACTGCAGTGGACGGACGGAGCGGGCGAGCTGCGCAGGGTGACCGACGTGCTGATCGTTTACGAAAAGTCCTGACCTCTGCCGCTTGTGTAATTGCTCCACGCAAGCGAGCTCATGGAGGAGTGGCGAGCCGGCGGCGTTAGCTGCTATCAATCTTACTGCGAGTCAACTTTCGGTCCCCCATGGCAAATCGACGAAAGTCCTTCAGCGACCGGATAGCCATATTCGCGGATCGATTCAACGCTTCGGAGGAATCGTCCATTCAATGCTTCGCAGCTTCACGAACTTGTGTTTGGCCAATACATTCAGCGAAACGCCTGACTCAAACTGCTTTGCCAGTCCGATCTGCCCGTACCAAGGTGCTACACCGCTAGTGTGCACTTCAAAAGGCTTCATGATCTCGTAAATGCTCACCGGATCGTACCGCTGATTGAGAGGTAACGAGATTGCTTCCCAAGGGGTCCCAGGTTTAGTTAAGTATTTTCCCCCCTCGGTGCCCCCTTTAAGTTTAGGTCCATAATTCTCTTTCCATAGGCTCCCCTCCGATCCGGTCCGCTGCAGAAAGCTCCCGGGCATCACAAATTCTGTCTGGCCCGTACCTTTGATCGCCCCGCCATCGGGGGGCCGCGGCGAAAGTGCAGGGAGCTGACTTGTTGATGCTGGCTCCCCTGCTGCCGCGGGAACCGTATTCGCCGAAGGTTCTGTGTCGCCGGCAATAGAAACACTCACTCTTGCTTCCGCCAAGTCGGAAGAAACGCCCGATATCTTGCTCGTAATCTTCGTTGAGATCGACTCGATAGTGTTGCTGCCTCCACCAACATAGAACGTGGCAGCGCCCACAATGGCGTTTTCCCAAGAGGCTCCACTCGTCATCGTTGACTTCAACTCACTCCACGAAGGGATGGTGGTCGCCGCGTCGAGAGTCTTCTCCACAGCATTCGAAATACTCATGGCGATCTTGCCATAATCTAAGTTCCACGAGGCGATGGCCGCCTTTGATCCAGCATCTACAAGCGCGGATACCTGATTGTTGAATGCGGCGTACAGATTGTGAACTGCGTACGGAACGAACGTTCCTGCATCCTTATATTCCCAACGTTGAATGCTGGGTATTAAGGGGGGGTTGCCTTCCGCCTGCTCGCCGCTTTTGTCCATCTGAGCTACGGGATTACCTCTCACATAGGCGTACCTGTTCGCGCCATCGTGTATCCCGGTCTGGTCCGCGCTCAACCATCTCCCCAACCAAGCTAAACAATACCGTGCTGCGTGATATGCGAGGCCAGACTCCTCATCTCGCTCCATGCCGGTATAGCGGTATCGTTTCTGGCTCAGCCCAGTGTTGCTCCAATTCAGCGCGGTCGTGCCGTAGGGGTGGTATTCTTCACAGGAGATGACCAGTCCCGTTTCGTCCGTCTCCATGCAGGCATTCTGCAGATGATCGTCGAGCTGATAGCGCAGGACGAGCGTCAGGCCAGCAGCCACCCCGCCTCCGGAGTCCTTCCCCGTCTCGAACATCAGCACGCGGCGGCGATCGTCCATCACATGCAGGCTGTCGCGGCGGAGGTCGAGCGCGCCACCGGTCCAGCGGCGATAGATTTCGAAGCCGCCGAGATAGATGCGTTCCTCCTTGACGTTGCCCTTGTCGATGAATTTGCGCGTCCGCTCGCCGCCAGCATCGTAGCGATAGTGCGCCTCGACCGCGCCGATCTGCATCCGCTCCGGCTGGTCGCGCTCGTTCCAATCGATCACGGAAATATTGCTCAACGCCAGCATGTTGCCGGCAGCATCGTGCTCGTAGAGCTGTGGCGAAACCGCGCCCTGAAGCTGGGTCGAATAGAGCCGGTTTGAATTGCCTGGATGAGATAGCGAGCCGAACGCCGGGACAATGCCGAGGGCGCTGCGTTCGTAATCGTAGACATAGTCGCGTGTCCAGTTGCCGCCGGCCGCGACGTGGCGCATCTGCTTGATGTTGCCGACCGGATCGTATGCATAGCGCTGTGTATAGGATCGCAGCGCCTGCATGTCGGTGCTGGCGGGGATCGTCTGAGCCAACGCTTCCGGGACCTTGCTCTGGTCGCCTCCGGAGGTCTGGCTCTTGTGCTCGCGACCGGTCGCGGAAATCAGCCGGTAGAGTGGATCGTATTCGTACTTGCGCCGCGGCTCGACCATCCCTTCGTTGAACACCTTGTCCTGCGCCTGATCCTCGATCTCGACGATATTGCCGACCGGGTCATAGGTGTAGACGAGGCGCTGCAGTGGGTTCGGCTGCGCCGCCGCCGGCGCAAGGTTGCCTTCCGCGTCGGGCCCATAGGCTTTGGTGCTCAGGATCTCGGTCAGCCGGTAGGTCGTGGCGTCGTAGCTGTAGAAACTGGCGACGCCGTTGCCGTATTCGATCGCCATCCGCTGGCTCTTGGCATCGTAGGCAATGTCCTTCGCTGCCTCCGTGTCCGAGGCGGTGCCGGGCACGGACTTCACGGTGACCGTCTTGAGGGAGCCGCCCTCGTCATAGCCAAAATGCGTCTCGCTGCCGTCCGGCGCACGCTCCATCACCGGCCTGTTCTGCGCATCGAATGCGGATGCCGTCGAGAAGGCGGGTTCGAACAGGTCGGCGCCGATGAGCCAGGCGTCGATCTGATCGTCCGCGGGCAATGCACTCCAATCCGCTTTCGCGACCGGATCGACAAAGATGTAACGCTCGGCGGAGAGCGGATTGCCCTTGAAGTCGTAGTCCGTCGCGCGCACGAGGCCTGCGCCGTCGAACGCCATGTGCATCTGGCCGATGAGATTGTGGCTCGCGGCGCCGGGCAGATTGTCGCCATAGACGACGCGGTCGGTGACGGTCTCCGCCCCTGTCGCCGGGTCGGTCACGCGTTTGACCGTGGGCCGCCGCAGCCTGTCGTGGTCCTGCCGGATGTAGTGACCGCGCGCGGTCCAGCTGTGGCGCGGCTGACCATCGGCGGCGGCCAAGGCAAAGCTCTCGCCGGCATCGTTGCTGACGGCGTGCAGTACCCGACCGGCCATGTCGAAGGTCTGCGCCAGCGCGCAATTAGCATTGGCGTCCCAGACGTCACGCTGGTTGCCCTGGATATCCAGAACAACCCGCGTCTTGTAGGTCGCGGCGTCCTTGTTGTCCTCTTCCGTAAGGACGGGCCGGCCGAGCGTGTCGAAATGCGCGATTGCCGGTGAATTGGCGTGAGCCTCGGCGAGCGCCAGCGCCCGCTCGTTCTTCGTGCCGGTGAGATTGCCAACTGACGCCTTGTCCCAATTGCTCGCCGGGTCGGTGATCGTGTCGTTCTGGTCCCAGGTCTCCTGCCTCCAGGCATCGAACACCACGCGCGACAGTGTGCCGTCGGGAAACCGCGTTTCGATCGCGCGCCCCAGCGGATCGTACTTGATCTCCGGCGAGACGCCCCATAGGCGCAGCGCGTCTTCCTCCTCGTGGTCCACGGTTGTGCTGAAATACGGCTCATATTTCCGAAGCGGGTTGCCCTTGTTGTCGTAGAGCGTGCGCCCCGAACCGACCCAGCGCGGATCGACGTACTGGCTGGCGAGTTGACCGGACGGGTTCACATACGAAGCGCGGCCCGGCCGGACTTTGGTCTTGGTAGCAAGCACGCGGCCGAACCCATCCGAATAGAGGCGGCTCTCGTGCCATCGCGTCGCCGGGTCGCCATGGGTTTCCCTTGTCCGGGTATGGACGTAGTTGGGCTTTCCGTTCAGCCGCCATTCGTGCTCGGAATAGGCGATGGTGCTGGTCGGTGCGGCCAGTTTATCGCCGTCGGTCCCTCCCGCCTTTCCCATGACCGCGGTGCGCACGACCCGGCCGAACGCGTCATAGGCAGCCTGCTGGCGATTGCCGTTCGGATCTGTGATCTCGCTCGGCGCGAGATGGCGGTAATCATGGGCGGCATGCACCGAATTGCCGAGTGGGTCGGTCACGGCGACGGGAAGCAGCCAAGCATTGTCGTAGGCCACTGTCCAAACGGCACCGAAAACGTCCTGGCTTTTGACGGTCTGATAGAAACCGGTGGGCGCGAAGGAGTCCAACGCAGAGGGAATCCACCAGCCGGCGAGATCCAAGGCGTCGCCGTCGGTCCCCGTCACGCTGAAGGTGCGTGCTTCGTAGCCCTCCGCACCCAGGTCGATGCTGCGATCTGCCAGACGGGTGCCGAAGGTCTGCGTCAGCAGATCGTCGGTGAACGCGAGCTGATAGGTCCGGTAGGGCAGCGCGCGTTGCTCGATCTGTCCGAGCGGCAGCGAAACCGCCGTCAGCGTACCCACATCGTTCGGATCAGCATCCGCGCTCGCGTCCGTGCGATAGAGGTGCACACTGGCGGACAGGAGCCGCTTCTGCAGCGAGCCGTCTGGCTGCTGTTCGAACGGGACAAAGCCCGCGATAGCGTCGATCGCTTGCCGCGCCTCTTGTGGCTCAAGAATGGCGCCGGCCGGCGCGAGCCCCCCAACCTCGAAAGCCACGCTCCAGACCGGGACCGAATGGCGATACCAGCCATTCTGCGCCACAGCGTGAGTCAACCCGGTCTCCTCGAGCGTCGCGAGCAGAACGCCTTGCGCCTGCTCAACGGCGGCAAGCGCCGCATCGCTCGGCCGCTTGCCCGGTTCCCTCGGGTAGGCAACCTTCAGTCTCCGCACTGGGTTGCCGAAAGCGTCAACGTCGAGGATCATCTCGTGCAGGAGACGTGGATCGTCGATGTTGCGCTCGAAATGCTGGGTCAGCGTCTCGATGTTGTGCGTGAGAAACACGCCATAGTCGCGGTCGTGCGTCCCAGCCGGTTGCAGACGGCGCACGAGATAGCGGTTTTCCGTCACCACATAGGGCCGGTCCTGCTCGGCCGAACCGTCGAGCGCATAGACCTCCTGGCGCAACATCTGTCCGCGAAGGGCGCGACGCGCCTCACGCGCCTCGCGTGGGCTCGAGGCGCCTTCGATCAGGCTGTCCGCGAGATCGTGCGCGCCTTGAAAATACTCGCTGGCCAGTTGACGCGAGACCGCGCCGTCATTTGCCCATGTACCAGTGTGGAACCAGGTCTTGGTCAGTACCGGCGGCAAATGATCGGGTGCAAGATCGGAAACCGTCTCGCTGTCGAGCTGATCGACAGCGGCGAATCCACGGAACTCACGCTCGGGGCGGTCGTAGCAGCCGTGGTGGTAGGAATAGTGCGAGGCCAAATGGCCGCCGGAAATATCGTCAAAGGAATCTACGCGTTTGACGACCTGCACGGGGAAGGGCAGCTTCGTTCTCCATGGCCGGCCTGCCTTTCTGTCCTCCCAGTAGAAGGCAGTCGACGCTGCATAGGTGATCTGCGTGCGCGCGCCTGAATTGTTGTCGACGCCAGTGAGCAAATAGGGTTTGCGCCCACCCATGAGATCGATGAAGCGCAACGGGTTTGGCCGATCAGATGGCCGCGAGGATGACCAGACCAGGCAAGAAGTTCCGATTCCTAAGAGATCGACGAGTTCGGCGGTGGTCAGCTGGTCATGACGCGGAAACGCGACCGTGAGGCGCTCAGCCGCTGACCAGCCGTTGCCGGCCTGATTGATCCAATAAGCAGTCTCGTGGCGCCCAAGATAGAGCAGGTCCGTCGTGCCGGAGCCGTCGATGTCGCCCAACCGCAGGCGAGAGGGATCAAACAGATCTGGCGAGTCAAAGACCGGTGCATCTGCCATCGTCACCTTTGCGCCGAACTCGCCATACCCCAAATTGGGCCAATAGCAGATCTCGCCATTTCGTATGCGAACGATGGCGGAGAGGCCATCGCCGGCCATGTCGGCGAGAAACACACCCTCAAGATCATTCTGGAGGATTCGCGCAGGCCCGGCATCTTCATCCGCACCCGTCCACACTCTCATTTCCGCTTCGTAGCCGGCGCGTCCACTGTTTCTGAACCAGCTGATGAGCTCGTCACGCAGCAGCAGGGCGTCTGCACGACCGTCGCCGTCGAGATCGGCGTGGCGGAGCGCCGGGTCCGACCAATCGATCGTTGGATTACTCGCGAACGGATGAAACGGACCCCAACCGCCATCGTCTTCCCGCGCAGAAAAGCCTTGAACCCCTGTGTAAGACGCGGCGTACGGCTGACCATCGCTCTCAAGCTGCGTCAGTTGCCCGCCGGATCCGATCATTGCCCAGTTTGGCTTCTCTCCAACCAGCTGCAGCGCCGCAAATCGCGCATCGCCTTCGTTGCGCTTGAAATACCAAGTGTCGGCCGCTTCGATCAGGATGCCCGGTGCGCCCTCGCCGTAGAGGTCGGTGAGGCGAGCGCGCCTGCCATCCACTCCATGGGGAAGGTTCGCCAAAGATGCAGCATCAATTGACGTCACGGTTGGGTCCGGCGCGGCGGCGCTATATTCGAACGCCAGTCTTGGCCGTTCGACGGCAACGCCCGCCTCATCGTAGCCAACGAATGCGATCTCTCTCAGTCGGCAGCCGACTCCGTTTTCGTCATAATCGAACGTGGTTGAATGTGTCAGGACCGGCAATGGACCGAGGCCGAAAGTGGGATCGGAGAATGCATGAAAGACGAGGATTCGCCGGACTAGTCTCCGGGTGCGAACCTCAAAACGAGCGCGAAAGTCGGAAAATGCGTCTGACCGCGAGGGCCAAGCAACGGCCTCGAACGGAGTGGGCATGGGATCGTCATGCTCGCCGTAGTCTAGGACGATCTGAAAGTGGAATTGCGAAACAGCATCAAGCTCCGAGAAGGCTGGCTCGTGATTGCCATATTCGATCCGCTTCAGATAGCGTTGTGCGGTCGCCTGCCCCGCGCGTCGATTCTTCTCTGCCACAACGCTGGGAATGCTGGCATCGTCCTCCGGCTTGTAGTGATAGCGCACAAGATTGCCGCGATCATCCCGCGTCTCGCACAATAGCCAAGCGAAGACCTGCCGCGGGCTCTTGGGATTGGCAATCCGGCTAGCGATCGTCTTGCCGTAGAAGTTCGTGACATTGTCCTTGGTCGTCGATGTCCAGAAGACTTCGCCGGACGTCCGATGGCTCCACCGCTCGATCCGTGCGAACGGACCCTCCTGACGCGGCATGAACCGATCGATCGCAAAGTCACCGTCCGCTCGCTGATCGCGCGACCACCCCTGACCATCGAACCGCTGTGCGGGAACGAGATCTTCGGCTCCCGACAAGATGAACACATCGGAATCATCAGCGTCGCAATATCGGGGGAGTCCCTTTTCAGTTTTCCTCGCTATTCGCGGAACGTCGAGTGACCATCCCATCCCAAATGGTCCGTTGCCACCGCTGGAACCATAGGCGAGTGCCAGCGAGGGAGACGCACCTGTTAGTCCGCTCGTTATGTGTATCGGCACCGTGAGAGCGGCGACACCAGTCGATGGATTCACCGAAAATGTTTCACCCAATCCTTTCAGCGCGCCGCCGCCCTTTGGGAGCGAGAGCTGGGGCACGTCTGGCGGGTCGAGGGCGCGTGGACTTGTGGATCGCCAGGAACGACGCCCGAGGTCGTCTACGGATGTCCGACTTAATGGCGTCGACGGCGAACTCTTGCCAGATTCAGATCGACGGTCGCTCGACAAATTCGCAGCCCAATCCGCCGGATGCTCAGATCCGCCTTCGCTGGAGTTTCTGGTGGGCAAAACTCTAGTCCTCCAAAGAGGGCAGTATGGTCGCGGCGGACGGATGGCACAATCAATAGTTGCCGCCAGACGGGAAAATGCTCGCCGACGCGATCTCAATCTGCTCAGGCTTCATCTGCTTAGTCGCTGGGAAAGGAATGCCGGCGATCGCGCGCAAATGCCTTCGTCAGACTACGCAGCACCGTCTGTTGCACACCCAGACCGCGTCACGTCCGTGCCGCCATCACAAAGCGTCCCCGATCAGCGCAGCGGGCCGCCTGAACTTTGCGGATAGATCGTGTCCCGAGTGATGGTGTAGCTGCCGGCTGATGGCCGCGCTCTCCGGCATGGGCCGGGGAGATCAGCGAGCCACTGCTGGCATGCTGATGAGGGGATCATCGCTCAAGGGTGCGATGGTTTCCAGCGTCATGTATCTGGCCCGCTGCACGGCCCATTCGTCGTTCTGTTCGAGCAGCAATGCGCCGACGAGGCGGACGATGGCGTCGTCGTTGGGGAAGATGCCGACGACCTCGGTGCGCCGTTTGATCTCGCCATTGAGACGCTCGATCGGATTCGTGCTGTGAAGCTTGGCGCGATGCTCCTTCGGGAATGTCATGTAGGCGAGCACGTCGGGCTCGGCGTCGTCCATGATGGCGGCGAGCTTCGGCACTTTTGGCCGGATCTGGTCGGCGACGGCACGCCACTGAACCCTGGCGGCCTCGGGCGTCTCCTGAGCGAAGGCGGTGGCGATGAAGGCGGAGACGACCCGTCGTCCGCTCTTGCCGGCATGGGCCAGCACGTTCCTCATGAAGTGCACGCGACAGCGTTGCCAGCTTGCCGAGAGAACCTTGGTGACGGCGGCCTTGATGCCCTCGTGCGCGTCGGAGATGACGAGCTTGACGCCGCGCAGGCCACGCCGGGTGAGCTTGCGCAGGAACTCCGTCCAGATCGGCTCGGCCTCGGATGTGCCGACCTCCATGCCCAGAACCTCGCGCCGGCCGTCTGAGTTGACGCCGACGGCGATGATGACCGCGACCGATACGATGCGCCCGCCGCGGCGAACCTTCAGGTAGGTGGCGTCGATCCACAGATACGGCCAGTCACCTTCGATCGGCCGTTCGAGGAAGGCCTTCACCTTGCCGTCGATCTCTTCGCATAGTCGCGAGACTTGGCTCTTCGAGATGCCGCTCATGCCCATGGCCTTGACCAGGTCATCGACCGAGCGCGTTGAGATGCCCTGGACGTAAGCTTCCTGGATGACGGCGGTGAGCGCCTTCTCGGCCATGCGGCGCGGTTCGAGAAAGCCCGGGAAGTAGGAGCCCTTGCGCAGCTTGGGGATGCGCAGTTCGACGGTCCCGGCGCGCGTCTCCCAGTCGCGGTCGCGGTAACCGTTGCGCTGGGCCGTCCGCAACGGGTTCTTCTCGCCATAGCCGGCGCCGGTGGCCGCTCCCACCTCCAGCTCCATCAGTCGCTCGGCGGCAAAGCCGATCATCTCGCGCAGGAGATCGGCATCCGGTGTCTTCTCCACCAGCCTGCGCAGGTTCATCATGTCGTCGGTCATCGGTGGTCCTTCCGGTCAAGGGTTGGCGTTGCAACCAGACCCTACCGGGAAAGCGCCGATGACCACCGCGCCGCCGAGCTACACCACCTCAAGGGACGTGACCTTGCGGATAAACGTTCGTTACCCGTGACCCACGTTCCGTGCCATCAAGATGCCTGACAGAGTGTCTTCCAGCAGCGCACAAACTCGCTCTTCCTCGAAGGCCCGCATGTGGTTGTCAGGTCAGCGTTGAAAGCGATCCCAATACGTCTGCACGCGCCAGCGTGGTTCGCAACGGCTCGTCCGCTATGTGCGTGTAGATTTCGGTGGTCGCGATGCTCGAGTGCCCGAGCAACCGCTGTACAAAGCGAATGTCGACGCCGCTTTCGATGAGCAACGTCGCGGCGGTATGCCGAAGCATGTGCGGTGTGATTCTCCGATGCAGGCCGGCCTCAGCTGCATGGCGGCGAAGGATCGCTCTGACCGACTGCGGGCGGAGAGCTCCTCCCCGTCGGTTGAGGAACAGCCAGCGGGGCGGTGGCGCCTCCTCTCGACGCTTGGTTGCCAGTGCCACGAGTTCCCGCCTCAGGCTCTGATCGCTAACGTATGCAATCCGATCGCGTGATCCCTTGCCGTGAACTCGTATAGAACTGCAATCGGGCGCGAGATCGTCGACTGTGAGGTGGCACAACTCACCAACGCGAACGCCCGTCGATATCATCAATGGGACCGCGACCTTGAGGAATGCCATCTCCCGTCGCTCATGCAACCCCGCTCCAAGACACGAGCTGACGAGCGACGCCGCCTCCATCCTGGTAAGCGTCCGTGGCAGCCGCCGTCTTCGCGGAAGGGACGGATGCCAAGCGTGGAAGGGATTCGCCTCGAATCCTCGTCGCTCAAGATACCGATAGAAGCAGCGCAGGCACGCTAGGCGGCGTCGCACAGTCGCCGCCGCGAGTCCTCGCTTGCCGACCATCGTCTCTAAATACGACCGCAGCTCGACTTCGGAAACCGCCGCGACATCAGATGGATCTGATATCGACCTGCCGAAGTCGGCCAAGTCAGCCGCGTAAGCGTCAAGCGTGTGATCAGACAATCGGCGCTCGACGCGGCAGAAGCTTAAGAAGTCCCTAACCGCGACACAGAACTGCATGCTCACCGTCCTCCTCAAGAGTTGGCGAGTCCTACTGACTAATCCTTTAGAAGCGGCAAGCGTACGCTCTTGCGTGCTGGGTAGGCGACCTTTGACCGTGTCAACCACACCACCAGCACGGGACCTCCATAACAGGGAATTATGGACGCAAAGAACGGCTTCCCATTGGCCTCGCGACGCGACGTTCAAGGCGCCATCGACTTAGCCACAAGGCACGCGGATGAGATCACCATTCTGTTCGTCACGAGCTTGAGAGCTGAAATCCCTCGGGACACCGGCGATGTTGGGTTACTCCAACTCGCGCAACATTACACAGAGTCACAAGCCAACGACATCATTTCGGCTTTTCGATCAATACCCGTCACAGTCCGTCCATTCTTCTCCGAGCGGGAGTTGCTGTCTTATTTTGTCAACGAATTTGACCGCCAAAAGCTCACGCGATTTCCCCTGGTCTATACAACTGCGGAAGGTGGCACCGGGTCGGGCCGCCGCGGTCTGATTCCTGCAGTCTCTCGCTTCTACGGCGTGCCTTGTTGCAATTCTGGGGCCTATGGAAGCAGTATCGGACGTCACAAACACCATGCGAATCTACTCGCTAAACTAAACAAAGTCTCCGTCCCCGAAAGCTGGTACTTCATGCGCGACGGTCGATGGTTTGGCGGTTCGGGCCCCCCTCGCGGTGCAAAAGTCATTTTGAAGCCGACGTATGAGTTGGCGAGCATAGGAATTTCTGCAAGATCAGTAATGCGCGTGGCCCCGGGCTTCGAGGAAACGTGCAGGTCGCTTCTCACCACGTGGCAGCAGCCCGTGAGTGTTCAGGAGTTTCGCAGCGGCTTTGAAATTGGCGTGCCCGTTGCCCAGCTCCCTGACGAATGTGCGCTGCCATTGACAGGCTTCGCGGGTCCCTCGGAGCTACGCTACGGCCCCGGATTTCGGACGTTTGAACAAGAAAATTTGCAGCCCAGCAGGGCGTATTTCCTCCCAGACTTCTTGAGCGACGACCAGATCAATTCAATCTCGCTTGACGCTATACGGGCATTCCGCGCATTGGAGCTCGAGGGGGTCGGCCGCATCGACATGCGGATCGACGAAGATGGGCGATGGTATGCGTTTGACCTCAACGAATCTCCGCCACCGGTCTTCAATTCAGCGATGGGCTTCTCACTGCAATCGCTTGGCCTCAACTACGCTGAATTCCTCGCGTTTCTTGTGGGTCTGAATCTCCGGCTAAGATACCCGCACGACGTCACCTAATCACTAATGCAACGCCAAAATCAAACGGCTAGACCTCTGACCAAAACTGAAGCTCACAAAGCGGCACCCCGCGGCCATAATGGCTCCATGCAGGGCCAATTTGCTCCGGGAACAAATGCCCGGTGTCCCAGAATTCGACAGCGACCCGCGCTTTCCCCAGAACGTGGGGCCTGAGCGCCTCGTATCGCTTGAGTAAGTAAGGCTTCGACGGCCAGTGTAGGCTCGACAGAAAGCTTCCGAACTCTCTGAAGAGAAGGCGGGCCCGTGCTTTGTCGCCATATATCAGCTGCCATGTGATTTCGTGACACCGACAATAGTACACCAAATATGCTTCCGAAATCCCTCGTCGGGTCAGTTCTTCCTGCAGCTCATCGAGAATCGCCCGCGAAGTGGCGGCATTCCCGTCGAGTAACGCAAGGCCGGCATGGTTGCAGCGATATAAAAAACTCTCTCCTCTCGCCTCAGAACTTGACGAAATGGCGTCCATAATGGCTGCGGCGGCTCCGTATTTGTGGTCCATTCTAACTTGTGCCAAAGTAGAATTGTTGACCAATAGGTCGCGACGCGGAAAGGAGATCTCCGGGTTTTGTCTGATCAATCGTGACGCGAGATCCGCAGCCTCCTTGGCGCGGGAGAGTGCGCCCAGCTTGATCTGCACCGCGGCCAAGTTCGTCAGCGACTTATAAAATTCCGTGGGATACAGCGGCGCATTTGGGTCCTCGCCGCCTCGGAAGAATTTGATTGAGCGATGTATCTTTTGCAGAGCCACTTCAGATTGGTAAATCGCGTCCGCCTTTCGGTTGTTCACATGAAGTGTCACCGCAGAGTCTAGGTCGAATGCGAGCCGCGGGGACAATGCCCGAAAAGCCTTCGCCTCTACCGCCCGCGCCTCAGAGATTTGGCCAGCAAGTACTAGGACCTGCTGCTTCAGAAGTTGCAGCCGGAGTCCGAGCTCAAACTCCTCGTCCACCAGGTCCTCAAAAGACGAGAGGCGAGAGACAGCTTCCTCGAAGGCGTCCAGGGTTTCCATCTCCATCAAGTTGAGGCAACGGACATACTCTGCTTCCGCCAGGAGGAGCGTGTCTTCCGGCAGCGGCATGGCTTCGATCGTTTGAATTCCCGCGGCGAACCGCGCGGTTTGAAAACAGTGATGAGCGTGTCTGATCGTGCTCAGAAGGCCTTGAAGCCTTTGGGCCTCAACCCGCTCCAAGAGACTCGGGGGGACCTCTCGCGCGCTTCGCATGTGCCCCCGGTCAAATTTCAGGATTGCCATGGCCGCGAATGTCGCGGCTTCTGCCGCGTCGTCCAACTCATGGTGAACGTCTGAACGCAATGCGTATTCGCCGGGCGACAGCGCGCGAAGGCAGCCGGCGTATTTACGGTTGATCTCCACGGTTGCGGGTTCTGATCGGACCTGTAGAACGGCGCTGCGAATGACATCATGAGAGAACATCACTCGATCTTGCGAACGGGAAAGGAGGCGTTCGCCCACTGCCGCGTCGATCATTGCGTCTATTTGATCTGATCCGACCTGCGCGAGGCACATGAGTTCGCGTTTGGTGAAGCTGCTACCTACGACGGAGGCATATTTGAGCACCTTGAGAACCTCACCAGCATCGTCCATCAGCAACGAAAGCCGTTCGCCAATGATCGAGACAAGAAAGTCGCGTTGGCCGATAGTGGCAAGTGCGGGCGAAAGACCTCCGCTCGAATTCAAATGAGCGGCCAACCGCTCGGCCACCTTGAGGTGACCGCCAGTCAAGTCGTACACTTCTTTCGTAACCGCTTCGCCTAGCTCCTTTCGAAGACCGATGGCGTGAAGAACACGGGGAAATTGCTGCAGCGTGCAAGGTCTTAGCCGCTGCTCGAAGTAGCGGTTAGGGCAAATTGCTTTCGCTTCCGCCACGAGCTGTTCGGAGAGGTCGTCATCGCGCAAGATGACAATCGTCCGGAGATCGGCCAGCGCGGTTACCTTGGCGCGCAGTTGCTCGGAGTGGAGCAAGGAAATGAAATCGCGAGAAGCGCGGTCCCACCACTGGTAGTCATCGAGGATCATGAGGCACGGCTTTCTTGCCGCGAGCTTCTTTAGGATCTGTAGAGCCTTTAGCTCTGCGTCAGTTAGGAACGGGAGCTGCTCTTTCGGGTCACCAGTAATAAGATCTAGGAGGCCCTCACCAACACTTTGCGGAACGGAGAGGCCGGTCGCTAGCGTGGCGAGGACGGAACCGACGCTCGTCGCGAGTTTTCGGCCGCGCTTCCTCGCCAGCGCGTGCCAAGACTTCGGCAGAGCAGCCAAAGAATAGGTGATGGGGAATAGCTCTCTGTGGGTTTTCGTCTGGTCGCCGTCGGCGGTAATCGCGACACCGCCAGCTTCCTCCCAAACAGCTCCGAGGGCGCGCGCATACCAGGATTTGCCACACCCCGATGGGCCACGTATCACGGCAAGGCAATTGGTCGACTGCAGCAGAAAGCTCAGGAGGTCATCCCACTGCCTTTCGCGGTCCAGCTCCGCCAATAGTGCGTCCATAATTCCCTGTTATGGGCTGTTACCGAAGGGAGCAGTTTAGCCCCGGACGCGCCCAACTTCTACCTTGGCGCGATCAGCTCTGGCTCTCGCACGCTGCCGCGGCAGTCGCCGTCTCCTGTGAACTCGACCCGGGCTCATTGGTTGCAAGCCACGATTGCCGTGAACTGCTGAGCCATTGCAGCCACATCGGGGGCATCGAGACGCGTCGCGGTGTCTCCTGCTTCATAGGCGACGCCATTCGCCTCGAGGAAGCTCTCGATAGCTGACGTCTTGATCGCGAAGTTGACGTTCTGGGCGAGGTCTTCCGTGATGGTCGCAAGCTTCATCACGTTGAGTTTTGACGCAACAATGCCGACGACGTTGCCGCTCTCGTCGAGAAGCGGTCCTCCGCTATTACCCGGCTGAACTGGATCGGAGATCTGAACGTAGCGACTATCGTCGGCTAGTCCCGCTGTGGCGGTTACGTTTCCTCTAGTGAAGTTGCCGCCTGAGGCAAGCAAGCCGTTCAGCGGAAAGCCAAACACCGACACCTCCTCGCCGAGCTTCACGCCGCGGCGGAGCTTTGCGAGAAGCGGCGACGACGCGTCCGTTCTGACGACCGCCAGATCGTTGATTTCGTCACGCGCGAGCACGGTCGCTGACGACGTTGTGCCTCCGATCGATACCGAGATCGATGAACAATCCTTGACGACATGGGCGTTCGTAAGGAGCAGGCCCTTTCCGACAAAGAACCCCGATCCGGATGAACCTGAATCGGAGGGCGGAACCGTCGCACGCGATGGGGTTGGCGCGACGGCTTGACGCTCCGGAGCTGGAGCACTGTTGTCGGAGCCAAGAGCAAGAATCCTGGGGTCCACCTCCGGTAGCCAGTGCGGCAACGGCCCGTAGCCATACCTCTGCAGGTGCAGCGCGAGACCATCCGGAAACGGAAGCGTTCGCAGGTCGCCTGAAGGGCATTGCTCGACGGGGCCTCCGGTGACGCATACCTGCTCGCCGAAGTCTGGGTTGCGGTCGTAATGCGTGAGCATGATCTGCCACGCATCATTGAGCTGGTTCAGACGGGCTTTCGCCGCTACCCAACCAGCAAGGAAGCCGTTTGCCCGCCAGAGCGTGGGATCTTGACGCGCGAGGAATTCGAACTGTGCCAAGTCTTGCGCCAAACGCTGGCGAAAGAGGGGCTCGGTGGTAGCATCGACGGCGTGCCCATCCACAACGCGAGTGATCTTCACCGGCGCAAATGAGCCCGCGTAGGAATCAAAAGCGTACAGGAAGCTATTGTCGCTGCTGATCAGTTCGTAGACGCCGTCGTAGTCGATATCTTCGAACCCATAACCATCACCATCCAGATCGATTAGCCCATCGACAAGCACCCACTTGCCCGCCTGAGTCTCGGTTGCGATGAGCGTGCTCGTGCAGCAGTGGGCCCCGCCGCTGTACTGCGTGACAACGATCTGCGGCGCTTGCGTCCGCTTGTCGAGCCACATCAACGCCGCTGAGGTTGACGCGAACCCCTCCCCCGGTGACATCGGCGCGACGAGATCGAGGCCGTCGTCGCCTTTGATGCGTAGCGTCGCCCCGACAAAGGACACCGTGACCTCCAGCCCGTTCGCACGGAGGATTGCCGGGTGCCCCTCCTCGGCGGTTTCGGTGGCCACGAGAGGCGAGGGCGAAGGCTGCCAGATAGTGTCGGTGTACGCATTCCCGCGGGACACCAACGCATCGGACGGCAGCGGAGGCCAGCCTTGATACGTCGACCTGTAGTCTGAAATCGAGCGAGTGTGTACCGGCCCGAGGATGACCGCATACCATCCGTTCTTGGCGAGCACCACGCGCGGGCTTGATGATTGAAATAGTCGGGCGATGCCAATGGCGACGTCCCGATCGCGGCTCGATGCTACGCCAACCCAGAATCGGTCACCATCGAGAGTGAGGCTCTCGGCACACGCCACGCTGGTCGACGCGAAAGCCAGCAGTGCGACAACGGCAGGCCTAATCAAGTGTCTCATGGCAAAATCCATGAAAGGGAGCAGGTAGTCGAGCCGTTCCCGCAGGCTATGCCGCCTCCAGCAACACGGCAATGGCGGTTGCCCTGGCGTAATCCTACGGGATTCAGTTGAGGTGAATCGCCGACGAGTGTGCGGGCTAGAATCGACCCGCTAATCCATGCCGTCAAACAACGTCGGCTCCTCTTCCCGTGGCATGGCTATCCGCCCTCGGCTTGCTGGCGTGAACCCGAACTCGGATGCGATCCGCATCATGATCTCCGCCTGGCGGTTAGCGATCGAGACGTAGGGCGACTGGATCGGGAAGCCGGATGGCGACTTGATCATGACGCCGAATTTGCCGATCGCCTCGGTAGCTTCCGCCCACAGTGCATAGGCACCGCAGTAGGCGGCAAGTGCCGCGCGATCCAGTTGGGTGAGGATACGGAGTTTCCCCAACTCAATGGTGAGGCGCTCCCACTCGCGCTGGGCGGCAGGGTTCAGTTCCGGCGGGCAGTCTGGGATGATCGGCTCCGGCTTGGGTTCGTCGCGATTGAGCGGGTGCTTGCCGGGGTTGCCGGTGATCACCTTCAATCGAGTGGGCTTGGGTTTGCGGCCACGCATGGATCAGACTCCGGACCTGCCGCGTTTGCTGTTCGCAGCGCGAGCCTCTCCGCCAGCTTCGGGCGCCGACGAGCCAGAGGCCTCCCGCTCGTTCGCAACCGCCGCGAACGTCTGACCGGTCGCGACCAGGGTTGCTTCCCCTCCCGAGAAGGCCTGCCACCGGCGAATGGCGACATCGACGTAGAGGGGATCGATCTCGATCCCGAGGCAGCCCCGACCGACGGTCTCTGCCGCGATCAATGTGGTTCCGCTTCCCATGAACGGGTCGTACACGGCATCGCCGGGGCTGCTGTTGTTGACCATCGGCCGGCGCATGCATTCGACCGGCTTCTGGGTGGCATGCCCGTGGCCGCCATCTTCGCGGGCCTTGATCTGCCAGAGTGAGGTCTGCGACCGGTCGCCCACCCAGTGGCCGGTCTTGCGGACCGCGTACCAGCACGGTTCGTGCTGATAGTGGTAGTGGCCACGTCCGAGCGCGAACCGCTCCTTGGCCCAGATGATCTGCTGGCGGACCTCGAAGTTGGCGGCGCGTAGCCCCTCGTAGGACATGAACTGAAGGGGCCCTGGCGCCGACCAAACGTAGGCAACATCTCCGGGGAACAGGCGCCAGGCGTCGGACCAGTCGGCCCGATCGTCGTTGTTGACCTTGCCGAGCTTGCCCTTGTTCCGGTTGAGTCCGGCTTTCACGCGCCACGACGGATCGTAGTCGACCCCGTAGGGTGGGTCGGTGACCATCAGGTGCGGCTTTGCCTCACCGAGAAGGGCAGCGACGACCTCCGGATCGGTGCAGTCGCCGCAGGCGAGTCGGTGTTGTCCGAGTGCCCACACGTCCTCGATTCGGCTGACCGGCATCTCGGCGACATCCGGGGCCTCGTCCTCGTCCGTGAGACCTTCCGACACTGGCGTGAGCGCCGCTGCCAGTTCCTTCTCGTCGAAGCCGAGGACCGACAGGTCGGCACCCAGTTCTGACAGGTCCTTCAGCTCGAGCGTCAGCATCTCCATGTCCCAGCCGGCATTGAGTGCGATGCGGTTGTCGGCGAGCACCAGCTGCCGGCGCTGAACCTCGGACAGCCCCTTGAGAACGATCACCGGCACTTCGGCGAGGCCCAGCTTGCGCGCCGCCGCCAGTCGGCCATGCCCCGCGACGACATCGCCCTCCTCTCCCACGAGGATCGGGTTGGCGAACCCGAAGGCCCGGATGCTGCCTGCGATCTCGGCGACCTGGGTCTCGGTGTGGGTGCGGGCATTCCGCCCGTAGGGCACCAGCCGCTCGATCGGCCAGCGCTCGAGGCGGAAGGCCTTGTCCGTTGCCGGCGCAGTCTCGACCGTTGGCGCAGTTGTGGCTGTAGTCTCAGGCGCGGACGCCGTCGCAAGCGAAGAACTAATCCGACGCGACGCTCCCTTTTGTATCAGTGCCGCCTTTGCCGCTCTGGCAGCGTTTGCCCGCTTCCCCATCGTCATCGCGACCGTCTCACCTCACTGCTCGGTCGGCGGGAGGTACCCCCCCCACCCGGAATTTCGCGGCGTTTTGTGGAGGTGCATCGCCGCTCGGGCGCCAGAAAAAAGTTCCGGCATCTCGCAGAAAGTCGCGCGACGCTGCCCGACCGGTCCGGTGCCCCGCGCCCCAGAGTTTCGACCACCCCCCAGGTCGGACCACGAGTGGGCTTTTTGGATTTGATTTCGAGGTTTTGCCTGCGAAGGCCCGAACCGATCCGGCCGGAAAGACCCCCGGACTTTGACCCGCCCTCCCCCGGGGTGACCCGAGGGAAAGAAATCGGCGACCGAGCTCCCCTCGCCCAGAGACGCGGTCGCGCAACCCTCTGACCCGACTCGGATTTCCGAAGTCGCCGCCGGCGCCAGCCGCTCGCCGGCGCCTCGAATTTCGCGGTCGCGGGAAAAAAATCCCTGCCTGACACCTCCGCCGGTCCGCAGCCCGGGAAGGTCCCGAACATCTGACCACCCCCGGGTGCCGGAGCCGGCGCAAACCATAACCTCCATAACCCCATAACCGGCCATAACCCTGACTTTGGAGAGCCTCACTGGCGTGACGCCGGGGTTCGAATCCACCGCGAGGGGGACGGTGCCCTGGGAGGACCCGTCGACTTCAGGGAGCTGTTTAGGCTCGACTTTAGGCTTCGAGTTTTGGGTGAGACTGCTCATGGCTTGCGGCTCGAATTCACCGCGAGGGGATGGGCATCTGGAAGCACCCCCGACTGCCTCAGGCGCTCAAGGATCAATTCGGCACCGGCGCCTCGCCTCAGCAGCTCCGCCTCAGTTGCTTCGTCCGCCAGTAACTGGTCGATCGCCTCGATGGCCTTGGAGTACAGGTTCGCGCGATCACGAAGCCGCGCCAGTAGGTCGCCATCCCACCGTCGCACCGCCGCCTGGCGGGCTGCGTCAGATGAGCTTTGTCCTCGTTCCCCGAGTGCACGCGACGACGGCGGGCCACTTCTCCTTCCTGCCTGCCCAGCGACCGAAGAGCCACCGCGACGAGCGGCCGTCGATCGTTTCGACGGGGCCGCGCAAACAGGTTCTTTCAACAGGTTGTTTGAACAGGTTTGGGTCGCACTAGTGCGACCAGGCACGTCGCATCCGCGCGACCTCTTCGGTCGCGCGGATGCGACTACACGAGCTTTTACCTCTTCGCGAAAACGCTCGTTCCAGTTCTCCTCGAATCGGCGGAAGAGCGTCCAGTTCGGCTCATAGCTGTTGCGCAACGATCGACCGCCATGGCGGGTTCGTACGATGACCTGCGACCGGTCGAGATTTGCGAGCGATCGAAAGACGGTGCTTCGATCCAGCCCGAGCAATCGGCAGAGCCGTCCGACACCTGGATCGCAGCGAGCCGTCGCTCGACTGAAATGCTCCACGATGGCCGCGCCCACGCGGCGATCGGAATCCGTCATGCCTGGCATCAAGGCCAGTGCCTTGAACGCGAGGAGCGTGTTCAGGGGCGTGACCTCAGTCACCGTCGCGGCCCCGCCACGGATACCTCGGTCGACAAGGTGCACCCATTGGGCGGACGAACGCCATCGATTCGACCCTCGAAATGTTTCGATGGATCGTCGGCGAAGATCTGTGGATCAGACAACCGACCATGTTTGCGCAGCACTGCGCGTCGGTGCGATTCTGGATGGGAGAGTTTGCGAGTCGTTGAACCGCAACGCAGGGACAGCTCATGAACGACGAACCGTCAACAAATCCCCGCCCAGTCCGTGGACTCAAGATCGAGGAGGCCCTCGAGCGCTGGTCGGACCCGGCCGGCTACGCGGCGATGATGGAATACGGCGACGCCGCTGCCGACAACCCGCCGAAAGGGTGGCCCGCCGAGCGCTACCCGGAATATCAGCAGCGTCACGCCGAATACGTGCGGCTTCGAAAGCCTCTGGAGGAGGCTCAACAGGAGAGGCTTGTATCAGGTGAACTCGGCGCCAGTGGCATACGTCGACATGGGGTCGGTCGTGAATTCATCATCACCAGCCTCTTTGATGTTGTTTGGATTGACTACGAGTTCGGCGAGATCGTGGGTCCGGATTGGGAGTTCGTCTCACCGGAGATATTTGACCCAGCGGCGATTCCTACAAACATCGACGAACCCGAATGGCTGAGAAAGGTGATGAGCGACGCCGAGGTCTCGTCGGCCGTTTCGGCCCTCTCGCACGACGCGTCCTATCGACACGTCATAGTGGGCGACCTCGGATTCAGGTTCGGTCCAGTGCAAGCGAAGGTCGTACGGATGCTGCACGTGGCATCGATGACTGACCAGCCTTGGCGTAGTGGCAAAGATCTTCTTGCCGAAGCCGGTTCAAACTCACTTCGCCTGAGCGACGTGTTCAAGTCGCAAAACAACTGGCAGGACCTGATCGAGTCGGACGAACGTGGGGATTACCGTCTTCGGGTGGGGACGGACGTCCCCCTTTCATCCACCACGGCCTGATTCCTGCTGCCAGATCAGCGGCTTGATGTGGCGGAAGACGCTCTCGCCGACACCGACGACGAGCCCGCCGCGCACTGACACGCTTTCCTTCGTGATTCGAAGCGAAGGAGCGCAGTCGTGGGGCATCATCTCAACGAGAGTGAACTCTCTGACCGACTGCGCCTGAGCGTTCGAACGTTGCAACGTTGGCGCTGGAGCGGGCGTGGCCCGGCTTACCTCAAGCTGGGCGGCCGCGTGGTCTATCGACTGGTCGACGTAGAGGAATGGGAGGCGGCAAGCCGACAGCCGCGCTCACCCATGCCGAATGACGACCGGGCGCGTGGCTGATGCCCGCCGGAAGCAAGGGCGGTAACAGCGCTGACGCCCATACCCGCCTCGCCGAGATCGGCGAGATCCTGGCGCTGGGGTTGCTTCGGCTGAAGGCCGGGCAGTCAAGCGGAACCTGCCCGGATGCCGGAGAAAGTTCCCTTGCTTCGGCTGGGCTTCAGAGCGGTCATGACGCTCCGTTCGTGGAGCGTGGTGTCGATGAGTGACCGTGTCGTTGCCCGCCTTGCGGCCCTGAAGAGGGCCTCGGTGCCGGAACTTCGCCGGCAGTGGCGGGACCTCTTCGACAAGGAACCGCCCGCCTATAATCGCCGCTTCCTCGAGAGCCGCCTCGCCTACCGGATACAGGAACTGGCCTACGGCGGATTGAAGCCCGAGACCCGGAAGTACCTTGAGGACCTCGGCGAGGAGCTCTACGGCAAGGGCGGCAACATCACCGCCCGCCGCATCCGCCACGCCGACAAGCCGATCACCGGCACACGGCTGATCCGGGAGTGGCAGGGCGTCGAGCACACGATCACCGTCAGGGATGACGACTACGAGTACCAGGGACGACCCTACAAGAGCCTCTCGTCGGTCGCCCGCGCCATCACCGGCACCCGCTGGAACGGCTGGGTGTTCTTCGGCCTGAAGAACCAGAGGGTCCGCGGATGAGCAGGCGGGCGCCAGCCTCGGTCGCAGTCGGCGGTGGTCCGTCCCGGCCGGTGGTCCGCAAGCGGCGCTGCGCCGTCTACACGCGCAAATCCACCGAAGAGGGGTTGGACATGGAGTTCAACTCCCTCGATGCCCAGAGGGAGGCCGGTGAGGCCTATGTGGCAAGCCAGAAGGCCGAGGGCTGGGTGCTGGTCGATGATCGCTATGACGACGGCGGCTTCTCGGGCGGGACCCTTGAGCGCCCTGCCCTGAAGCGTCTCCTCGCCGATATCGAGGCAGGCCATGTGGATATCGTGGTCGTCTACAAGATCGACCGGCTGAGCCGGTCCCTCATGGACTTCGCCAGGCTCGTCGAGGTGCTGGATCGCAACGAGGTCACCTTCGTCTCCATCACCCAGTCGTTCAACACGACCACGTCGATGGGGCGGTTGACCCTCAACATCCTGCTCTCCTTCGCCCAGTTCGAGCGCGAAGTGATCAGCGAGCGCATCCGCGACAAGTTCGCTGCCTCCCGCAAGCGGGGCATCTGGATGGGCGGGACGGTTCCGCTCGGCTACGAGGCACGGGACCGGAAGCTGGTCGTCAACGAGAACGAAGCAGCGATTGTCCGGCTGATCTTCGAGCGGTTCGCCAAGTGCGGGTCCCCGATGACGATCGTGAAGGAACTCGCTGCCTCGGGCGCCACCTCCAGGACCGGCAAGCCGATCGACCGGGGCGCCGTCTACAAGATCCTCCACAGACGGGTTTACATCGGCGAGGCCGTCTACAAGGACACCGCCTATCCGGGAGAGCACCAGGCGATCATCGCCCGTCCCCTGTGGGACAAGGTACAGGCGATTCTGGCGGAAGGGTCCGAGGCCAAGGGCAGGCGCCGGCCCGGTCAGACCCCTGCCCTCCTGAAGGGATTAATCTTCGACCCCGCCGGGCGCGCCATGTGTCCGACCCATACCCGCAAGGGCGGCAGGCTCTATCGCTATTACGTGAGCCAGACCGCCCTGAAGCACGGAGCGGACGCTTGCACCGTCCGCCGCGTCCCTGCCGGTGAGATCGAGGCGGCCGTCATCGGCCAGCTGCGCACCCTTCTCGTCTCGCCCGAGATCATCGTCGCAACATGGAAAGCGGCGCGGGAGACGTTGCCCCGCCTCACTGAAGCCGAGGTCGGGGAAGCCCTCCGCCGGTTCGATCCGCTCTGGGACGAACTCTTCCCAGCCGAGCAGGCCCGCATCGTCCAGTTGCTCGTTGACCGCATTGCCGTCGCTCCCGACGGCATCGACATCACCCTGCGCATAGACGGCGTCGGAGGGCTGCTGCGCGACCTCACCTTGGGCGCGGGTGCCACTTCAGCGGAGGCGGAGGCGGCGTGATGGATGGCGGAGTCCCGAACCGGAGCAAGTGCGGAGCCCGCGTAGCGACCAGCGGTGGCGACCCTGCGTCTCGATCGAAGACAGCGACCGTTCACGTCCCCATGAAGCTGCGCAAGTCCGGCGGGCGAAAGCTGGTGATCACGCCAGATGGTATCCCCAGTGCCGCAGCAGTCGGCGAAGAGACTGAGGAGGCGCCAAACCGGCGCTCGTCACGCCGTCGACGCCCCCCTACGCCGATCGTCAAGGCGCTCGCCCGCGCCTTCCGCTGGCGGCGCCTCATGGACTCTGGCGAATACACCTCCATCGCCGCGCTCGCCGCCGCCGAGGGGATCGACAAGTCCTATGTCAGCAAGATCCTGCGCTTGTCGCTCCTAGAGCCGAAGGTCGTCGAGTCAGTGATCAACTCGACCGAAGACTGCGAATGCCGCCTGGAGCAGTTGCTAGGGCCGTTTCCGATTGAGTGGCAGGAGCAACGCGGCACAATGCGGGCGCCCCGGAATCTAGCGTCAGGCTGAAGGTCGCTCGTATGTCATCCCGAATATCGTGTCAGCCAGCCAGCGCTTGAATTCGGGATTGTCGCTGAACTGCTTGAAGAGCTCGGTATCGTCCTTCATCACCCCGACAATGACGCGCGCGAGCGCCTTGTCGTGCTCGATCCGGGCATTCTGCTTGTCGGAGTTCTTCTTGGCGTTCTGGTAGGCCGTGTCCGCCGCCACCTTCTGCGGGATTTCCTGGGTGATCAGTTCCCTGACGCGGTCGGCGTCCTCCCAGGTGATGTTGCCGAATTGGTCGTTGAACGTCTTGAGGATGTTCGAGAGCCGATCGAGTTCCGGCTCGGGTTTAGCGCCCCCGCCTCCGATGGGCACCGGGCCGATTTCTGCCTGGGCGTCAGGGAGTTGGATTGTTTGCGCGGCGCGCTTCTCGACGCGATAGCTGTCCATATCGATCGCTTCGAGGATGCCGCGCGACAGATCTTCCTCTTTGGGCGCCGGCAGCTTGGGGACGAGGAAGTTCAAGAAGATCGATAGCTTCTCCCAGGAGGCGTTCGTGTAGGGCAGGATTGAAGCAAGAAATCCGTACGTTCGCACAAACGCCTTGGCCTTACCCTTGAACTCGACCTGATCGTCCTCGCCCAGTTGGTCCTTGTAAGTCGCAACGCAAGCGTCAAGGATCGGATCGAGCTTGTCGCGATCGGCGCCGCCGAGATACAGCGCAACGAGCTGTTCGATCTGACTGTCCATGTAGACCTCGGCCGCATCCAGAGCGTCCTTAAGGTCGTGAAGCTTGTTTGGGTCGGTTTCGTCGCTCAGGATTGTCGTGTGATAATACGGCTCGAAAGCTCGCTGGATCGTCTCGGCGTCGTTCTGGAAGTCGAGCACGAAGCAATCGTATTTCTGCGGGTGAGCTCGATTTAGCCTTGAAAGCGTCTGCACTGCTTTTATGCCGGACAGTGGCTTATCGACATACATCGTGTGAAGGAGCGGCTGGTCATAGCCGGTCTGGAACTTGTCCGCGCAGACGAGCAAGCGATACGGGTCCTCTTCGATCTTGTCGACGATCTGATTCGCTGGGAATCCGTTGAGCGAAGCCTCAGTGACTTTCGCGCCGCCGTACTCGTGCTCGCCTGAAAAGGCCACGATGGCTCGATGCGGGCTCTTGCGCTCGCGCAGGTAGTCGCGGATGGCGTAGAAATACTGAATGGCCCGTTCGATGCCGCTGGTTACGACCATGGCGCGGGCTTGGCCGCCGATCTTGTTGAGAGCGAGAACTTGCTCGTGGAAGTGATCGACCATGATCTCGGCCTTGAGCCGGATCGCGTGGTCGTGGCTCTCGACGTAGTGCCGGAGCTTCTTCTTCGCCCGTTTCGTATCGAATTCCGGGTCGCTCTCAATCTTCTTAACGAGGCGATAGTAGCTATCGATCGGCGTGTAGCTCTTCAAGACATCCAGGATGAACCCTTCCTGGATCGCCTGTTTCATGGTGTAGCTGTGAAACGGCCGGTGCTTGACCTCCTCGCCGTCGGCGATCCGTTCGCCGAAGATCTCCAGCGTCTTGTTCTTCGGCGTGGCCGTGAAAGCAAAATAGCTCGCATTCGGCAGAAGCTTGCGCGACTCCATGATGCGGTTGATCGCATCTTCAGTCGTCTCGTCATCCTCTTCGGCGCCACCGGCAGCGAGGGCCATACTCACCGCGGCCGATGCTTTGCCGCCCTGGCTGGAATGTGCCTCGTCGATGATGATGGCGAACCGGCGATCCCGGTGTACGCTTCCGATGTCGTCGAGAATAAAGGGAAATTTCTGGACCGTCGTGATGACGATCTTCTTTCCGCCTTCGATAAACCGGCGGAGGTCACCAGAATGCTCGGCATGGCCGACAGTGGCACCCACCTGCGCGAACTGCTTGATGGTGTCACGAATCTGCTGATCGAGGATCCGTCGGTCCGTCACGACGATCATCGTGTCGAATAGGGTCGTATCCTGATGCGAGAGCCCGATGAGCTGATGCGCAAGCCAAGCAATTGAGTTCGATTTGCCGCTACCCGCGGAGTGCTCGATAAGATACCGCTTCCCCGCGCCATGCTGCCCGGCGTGATCCAGCAGTTTCCGGACAACATCAAGCTGATGGTAGCGCGGAAAGACCTGCTCGCGCTTCATGCGACCCGTCTTTGGGTCCTTTCGTTCGACAATCTGAGCGTAATTCTCAAGAATATCCGTCAGGCTGGCAGGCGTGAGAATGCGCTTCCAGAGGAAGTCCGTCTTGAGGCCGTCGGGATTGGGCGGATTGCCGGCGCCGTCGTTCCAGCCCTGATTGAAGGGCAGGAACCACGATGCCTTCCCCTTGAGATGGGTGCAGAAGCGCACTTCAGCATCGTCCACCGCGATATGCGCCATGCAGCGCCCGAACTCGAACAGCTTCTCACGCGGGTCGCGGTCTCGTTTGAATTGCTCGATCGCGTCCTCGACGGTTTGCTTGGTGAGGCTGTTCTTCAGTTCGAACGTCGCGATCGGAAGGCCGTTGATGAATAGGGCGAGGTCGAGGGCGTTTGCCGTGTCGTCACGGCTATAGCGAAGCTGCCGGGTCACCGAGAAGCGGTTGGCCGCGAACCGTTCCGCGGCCTTGGCATTGCCGGGCGAGGGCGTGCCATAGAACAGCGCCCCCTCATGTGGTCCATGCTTGATGCCGTGGCGCAGTACATCGATCACGCCACGTTTGCCGATCTCCCCCTGCAATCGCGCGAGGAATTTCTGCCGGACAGGGCTATCGTTGTCGAGATCGAAAGCCGCAATCAGCGTGGGCTGCGTGGCCGCAATGAAGGCGCGGAACTGGGCAAGATCGATCGTCCACGCGCGATCGTAATCCGACGGATTGCCGAGCAGCCAATTGTGCAGTCCGACAAACGGCTGCGGCTCCTCCGCGAATTCAGAGCCGCCCGACGGGGAAACCACGCCGGTCATGTTTTCGACGATCAGGCTCTCCAGCCCCTTTTCGCTTGTATCGGTCTTCATGCCGCCTGGAGCCAGCCCTTCGCCCGAAGCGTCTCGAAAGCAATGCCGATCTGCCGCGGCGAAAAGCGCCTCTTACGCTCACTCCACGCGTAGACTTTGGACACCGCCTCTTCCGCGCTTCTGACATTCTCGCGGCTGGCAACCCAATGAACTGACGAGAGCAATTCCAGCCCGAAAGGCGTTTCGAAGCCTTCGACCAGCTTACCGACGCGATCGAAGCGTTCCCGCGTTACGCCCGTCTCCGTGAGGAACGCTTCGGCGTCCTTCACCGCGCCGGGGACGAGTTCGAGCTGCTTGTCGGGAGCGTCACCGCCATCGGCGTAGCCGGATACGAGATGGCCTTCGACCGCCCGCAATACGTGGCGCAGGTTCTCGGCGTAGGGGCCGTAAGGCGCCTTCGCATATTGCAGGCGCAGCGGCTCACCCGCCTCCTGCATGAAATACATGAGCTTGTGCACCTCGAGCAGCGTCACGAACGGGTCCATCAGCCCGCCGAGATAGCGGTGCATGAGGACGACGAGCGCTGCACGGCCTGCGGTCATTGTCGGCACTTCGCTGGACTTGGTTGCTACCGGCGCGTTGTTCGGCTCGAAGACAATGACTTGCACGTCATTGAGGCCGCGCAATGCCTCCACGATGCGGGAGCGTACATCTGTCCAATTCAGGCCGCCGAGCCCGCTGCCAAGCGGCGGGATGGCGACAGATCGAATGCCGCGCGCACGGATCTCCTCGACGAGTGCCCTCAGGCCCGACTCGATATCCTCGATGCGGCTCTTGCCGCGCCAGTGGCGTTTGGTCGGGAAGTTGATGATGTATTTGGGGCTGGTCATCGTGCCCGTCTCGAAGACGAACATCTTCCCGGGCTGCACTTCTTCTCGCTCACACGCGGCTTCGTAAGCCTTGAAGTTCGCCGGGAAAGCGTTCTTGAACTGAAGGGCGATGCCGCGGCCCATGATCCCGACGCAATTGACCGTATTGACCAGCGCCTCTGCGTCGGCCGAGAGGATGTCGCCTGTCTTGAATTCAATCATCGGCCTCTCCCTCAATAGTACCAGTCTCGTTTGATTTCGATTCTTGGTCGATGCGCGGCGCCTTGCATGGCTTGCGATGCCAAAGGGACGATCGCCTGCGAATGAACAGCGATGCGCTCGACCAGGTGCCATGGAAACGAGCGCTCGATCAGGAACTCCGCCTGCTTACCTTCTTTGACCGACCGCGAGATGCCGTTGCCCGACCACTGACGAGCCTGAACCGCGGCCCAATTGATCTCACCAAGGTTGGCCAGATCTGCTCGATCCTCGAAGTAGTAGGCGCCCGCGTTGGACAGGGTGAAGGCCCAGCGCAGGTTATTCTGATGTGCCCAAGCAACCGAAGCGTGAAGATCGGCCTCAAGGTGGACAATCGGTTCCTGACCTCCCTTGTAGGCCAACTCCTCGTTTCGCCGGTAAATCAGATAAAGCATGACCGACCTGGGACAAAAGTAGAACGGCGCGCATTGTCCCACGCGCAGGTCCGGGTGGCAGCCAAGGCTCAGCTCGTTCAGCCGGCGCGCTTTGATGCTGCTCATACCAATGGTCGTGCCTGTCCCCTGCCGCTGCACCATCACGTCGTCCGACCAGAGAAAGCCGTCCCCCACGATCGAGGCCAGCCGATCGACATGGACGATGTGATACATTTTGGGCTGGGCGGGAACGGGCATGGTCAGGCGGCCACCTCCTCGTCCTCCGCGCTCACGCTTTCGTCAAGCTCTTCTAGGTCCGCCGGCTCCCCGATCGGCTCGAAATCGGCCGCCTCGGGCAAGGCTGTGGCGATCTCCCGCACATCGAGCTTGCCTGTGACTACGTCGGCGACTAGTCGCGTGCGGAATTCCTGGATAAGGGTTAGCTCTCTCTGAATATCCCTTTCCATACGCCTGATGTTTGCGGTGGCGGCATCAAGGCGTGCTGCAACTGCCCGCTGCTCGGTCAGGTCGGGGATCGACAAGGCCAATTCTTTAATTGAACCGTGGGACAGGCCGTATCGTGTGACTCCATTCGCGGCGACGGCAAACTGCCAGCGAAGATCGGGGCTCAGAAGCCGCCAATATAAGAAGGCGCCATCGGTGGTCGCGCTCGGGCGCAAAAGGGCAAGGTGATAGCCGCAAACAAGGTCGTCGGCCTCGGTGCCGACAAGCGCGGGGACGCCGATGTCCTTCCAGTCCTCGGAATCCTTGGTGATGATGACATCGCCAATCCGAAGTCGGAATTGCTTGATCTCCGCCTTCGAAGCGGTCGCCCGCATGAAAGGGATATCCGCGTGGATGACGTTATTCTTGTAAACATCCACATAGTTGCAGAGGCGGACTGGTTGCTCACCATCCAGTGACTTTTTGTCGACGTTGCTTACCCGCAATTCGGCGACGTTTCGAAGGCGCGTCACCTGCCAACCCTCGGGCACGTCACCGAGCCGAGGTATTCCCGACGGCTTGAGCTTCACGTTGGGATCGAGACCGCGCGTTACAGAGCCGCGGATGATGGCTTGCTTCCGCTCATTGAGGAGCGCGATCGTCTTCTTCTTCGCGCTGATCAGCTTTGCCGTTTGCGTGCCATGCCAATTCAGAAACCGAACGATCAGCCGCTGCTCGTCGAGCGGCGGTAACCCTATCAAGACTTGCTTCAATTCATCTGGGTAGATGTGTTTGATCGTCGAGCCGCGCCCCATTCGTGCTTTCTGAACCGCGGCAGGGCGGCAATCCGTCGCGTAGCCCAGAAAAGGAGCAAACATCTCTCGTGTCGGCCTAAGGATGATCACATCGCCACCGCAACGGGCCACCCCTTCGATAAGGTTGACGGCAGATCTTCCAATATCATCGATTGTTTCGCCGGAAGCCGCGAACAACACGTCTCCATACTCGATTGGAGTATAGTCTGGCGCTCTCTCATCGCTTAGGTGGGTTCGCGCCCTCCGCACGAAGAACGAGTGCGTCGTGTACAGGTCCCCATACCGCACACAGGGGATGCCAGAGGGCAGCGAATTGTCTTTCGTGCCGCCACTTCCTTTTAGGAAACGACCGATGTGACCGAGCCGACGGATAGACCAATGCGTCGGCACATCGCCGAGCAACTCGATTCCGCTCGGCTTCATCTTCGGGTAGGGAGGCAGACCGTCTATCATCGAGCCGCTCCGACGATGTCAGCCATCAAGCCCTCGGTCTGCTTCTCCAGCGCCAGGATATCGGCGCGGATCGCCTCCAATGTGCGCAACGGCTGTGGCTTGTAGAAATAGCGCGTGAAGCTGATCTCGTAGCCGATGCTGGTCTTGGACTTGTCGATCCAGGCATCGGGCGCATGTGGCAACACTTCGCGACGAATGAAGGCTTCGATCCCTCCCGGCTCCTTGAACGGTATGGTCTCCGTGTCGCGCAAATCACTGTCGGATTCGTACTCGACCACGTGGCTCTTGCCGTCGATGTTCGCCGGAAACAGACCGCGCAACGGATCGGCTTCCACCTTCCCCGCCTTGTGAACACGACGAATGACCCGCTCCGCGGCCTCATCACGATC
Source organism: uncultured Alphaproteobacteria bacterium (assembly GCA_963843565.1). Classification (GTDB taxonomy): domain Bacteria; phylum Pseudomonadota; class Alphaproteobacteria; order Rhizobiales; family Kaistiaceae; genus DASZQY01. Next base: position 2,873,398 of record CAWJKY010000003.1, on the reverse strand, counting down.
GGTTAAGCCGGATTGCAGGAGCCTCACCCGCTTGGCGGTCAGCTTGACCTTGTGGCGCTCGGCGTCTGCTTCGACTTCCCCCATGAACAGATTGAAATCATCATGGGGGCCAGCTCCCATACGCTCCGCTACGCGTTCTGCGAGATTGGCGACTGGCGCTTCATCAGCGTCAACGCAAGTGCTGCGGAAAGCGGCCAGGCGTCTCGCCGCGAGGTCCACCCGCAGCCGCAAAGGCCGCTCCACCGTTACCTTCCAATAACCGAATTCGGAATTGTCGAAGATGCGCGACTGTTCGGTTTCCTCGAACCGCAGGAAGGCGCCGACAATGCGATCGATGTCTTCTTCGCTCAGTTCGCAATTCTTCTTGCCGAGGTTCTTGCGCAGCGGCTTGAACCAGGCGGTCGCGTCGATCAGCTGCACCTTGCCGCGACGATGCTCCGGTTTGCGGTTGGTCAGGACCCAAACGTATGTGGCGATGCCGGTGTTGTAGAAGATGCTGAGGGGCATCGCGACAATGGCTTCCAGCCAATCGTTTTCGATGATCCAGCGCCGGACATTGCTTTCACCGCTTCCTGCGTCGCCCGTGAACAAGGAAGAGCCGTTGTGCACCTCGGCGATGCGGCTGCCGAGCTTCGTGCCATGCTTCATCTTAGAGAGCATGTTGGCGAGGAAGAGCATCTGCCCGTCACTCGACCGTGTGATCAGGCTGAATTCAGGATCGCCCGCGTGCTCGACAATGAAGCGTGGGTCCTTGATGCCGCTCTTGCCGCCCATCCGCTCCTGATCGCTTTTCCAGCTCTTGCCGTAAGGCGGATTCGACAACATGAAGTCGAACTCGCGGGAGGGGAAGGCATCCCGCGACAAGGTGGACCATTCCGGGCCGCCAACGATGTTGTCGGCCGCTTCGCCTTCGCCGTGGAGGAGGAGATCAGCTTTGCAGATGGCATAGGTCTCGGCGTTGATTTCCTGCCCGTAGAGATGCGTGGAAACCTGCTTGCCGTGTTCGCCGGCTAGCTGCGTCAGCGTTTCTTCCGCCACAGTCAACATGCCGCCGGTTCCGACGGCGCCGTCATAGAGCAAGTAGGTGCCCGACTCGATCTGGTCGGCGATGGGCAGAAAGATCAATCGCGACATCAGCTTGATGACATCGCGCGGGGTCCAGTGTTCGCCGGCTTCCTCGTTGTTCTCCTCGTTGAAACGCCGAACGAGCTCCTCGAAAATTGTGCCCATGGCGTGATTGTCGAGGCCAGGGTGCTTGATGGAGCCGTCGCCGTTCTTCACCGGGTTCGGGCTCAAGTTTATCGAAGGATCGAGAAACTTCTCGATCAGAGTGCCCAGTGCATCAGCTTTTGAGAGTCGCGGTATCTGATTCCGGAATTCGAAGTTTTCGAGAATTTCGTGAACGTTGGGCGAGAAGCCATCAAGGTAGGCCTCAAAGTCGGCTTTGAGCTGTTGCTGGCTAGCGCGAGCGCGCAGATCGCGGAGTGTGAATTTGGATGTATTGTAGAAGTCTTGTCGCGCCGCCTGCCTTAGCGCAGCGTCCTGGTTGGTGATTCCGGCCTTGTCGAGGGCCTCCTTCATATCGATGACGGATTGCTTCGTCGGTTCGAGCACGGCATCGAGCCGGCGAAGGACCATCATCGGCAGGATCACGTCCCGGTACTTGCCGCGTACGTAGAGATCGCGCAGCACGTCGTCCGCGATGCCCCAGATGAAGTTGGTGATCCAACCTAGATCGCCGTTGCTCATCTCTCCCCCTCATTGCTCTCCTCGGGATGCGAGCAAGCTACAAGACTTGTAGGCCCGCGTTGGAGATCAATCACGACGTCCCCTCATACCACTTGAAGGGTCGGTTTCGTGACCTCAAAGAGGAGTCGATTCCACCTAGCCTGAAGATGACGCCGAGGGTTGATCGTGTGAGGTGGCCGACCACGAGACACACTTCCAAACTCGGACCGCTCGGATAGCGAAAAGGCGCGTTTGCTCGCCTTCTCGACCTGTGGACCAATTGCCCCAAGTCCACGGCCCCAGAGAAAATCCGGGCCGAGAGAATGAAATTGAACGTCAGGAACTCTCGCCGGTCCACGACGCCGGGCCACAAATGCCCGCTCCGCCTCGCGTAGGCGAGGAAGGCGTAGTCGCCCGGAGAGAGTCGGATCAGAGAGCGCTGGTGCCGCGGAAGGGACTCGAACCCCCGACCCTCGCATTACGAATGCGATGCTCTACCAGCTGAGCTACCGCGGCATGTCCGGCCCAAGGCCGGCGGCGGCATTGATACCGGCCCCGCCCGGTCGGTTCAAGCGCCGCGCACGGGGCGCATGGCCGTGAGGCCGGCGGTTTCCTCCTCGCCGGGCGCCAGCGGCCCGGGATCGTCCGGGGCCCGCGCCATGGGCCGTGGCCCGGCCGCTTTGGCCGCTGCCGGCGCTTCAGAGGTGGAACCCTTGGCCTGCCACGAGGGCGCCCGCGCCGGCTCCGGTGCCGCCGGCATTGCGGGGGGCGCCTGTGGCGCAGGCATCGCGGCAGCGGGAAGCAGGGCCTCCGGCGCCTGCGTGACCGGGGTTTCGGGCGCGGCCGGCGCGGCCGGTTCCGGCGTCATCTCGACCAGCGGGCGCGGCAACCGGTCGGCGACCACCCGCCACTCGAGCGCATCGAGGCGGCCCGACAATGGCGACACCGCCATCCAGTGGTCGAAGACCTCGCCGTCCGCCGTCCACACCGGATCGCGCGGCGCCGACAGCGCCCGCGTCAGCCAGGCGCGCACCCGCCCCTCGTCGCCGTGCTCGCCCTCCTCGATCTCCGCCATCAGCATGCACACCCGCTCGCTCGGGTTGGCGCGCATGATCCCGCCGAGCGCCGTGCGCGCCGCCTGCCAGTCGCCGGCATCGATCGCGGCGCGGGCCAGCGCCATGGCGCCTTCCGGATGGTTGGCGCGCAGGTCCGTCAGCTTGCGCACCCGCTTCAGCCGGTCGCGGGCCGAATCGCCCGGCCGCGCCGCCGCGTAGGCGTCCGCAAGGTCCGGGTGGGGGCTGAGCTTCCAGGTCGCCTCGATGATCCGCGAGGCGCGGCGGATGTCGCCGGCCCGCGCGAAGAGCCGGGCCGCAACCGTCGCGGCCGGCACCAGATCGGGCGCCAGCTTGTGCGCCTCCAGCGCCAGTGGCCGCGCCTCGTCCGGTTCGCCCGCTTCCAGTTCCAGCGCGCGCGCCGTATCGAGCACCGCGCGCAACCGCTTCGCTGCATCCCGGTCGATCAGGCGGGCGCTGCTGTTGGCGGCAAGCGTCGCGAGCGCCGCCTGCCAGTCGCCGGCCCGCGACTGATATTCGAAGAGCGCCGTGCCCGCCCAGGCGATCTTCGGCGCGACCCGCACCGCTTCCTCCGCGAAGGCCCGCGCCGCGCCGTGCTCGCCTTGCCGGCGCGCCTCGATGAACAACCCGTGCAGCCCCAGCATGCGCGTATCATGTTCCGCCGACAGCGCCTCGAAGGCCGAGCGCGCCGCCGCGCCGTTGCCCGACATCTGCGCGGCCTGCGCGGTGAGCAGCAGCACCAGCGGGTCCCTGCCGAGCAGCGCCTGCGATTCCGCCGCCGCCCGTTCGGCGGCGTGCGCGTCGCCGGAGCCCACCGCGATCATCCCGCGGGTCAGCGCCCGGTAGCCGCGGTCGCGCCGCCGGCTGCCGAAGAACTGGCCGACCGACTGCGGCGTCCGCAGGATGCCGCGCACGATCGCGCCGACCAGCGCCAGCGCCGCGATGACGATCGCCGCGAACACCGCCGCCACCATCACCGAGGTGCGGATCTCGTAGCCTTGCCAGGTCAGCAGCAGGTCGCCGGGCCGCTCCGCCAGCCACACGAAACCGGCCGCCACCAGGAACAGCAGCACGACGATGGTGAGAACACGGATCATCCCGGCATCACGGCTTCGGCGTGTCGAGCGCCACCGCGATCTGCGCGATGAGCTTGTCGAGCGCCACCCGGTCGGCCGCCGCCTTCGCCCAGTCGGCGGAGGCGTCCTGACCCGCCTGCGGCAGACCCGCGCGCTCCTTCAGCGCGCCCGCGAGGTCGCCGGCGGCGACGTCCGCGGTCATGCGCGACACGATCGCCTGCGGATCGTCGCCGGCGATCGGGCCGGTCGGACGGATCGTCACCAGGCTGCCGAGCCCGTTCACGATGCGCTGGAAGAAGTTGGCGTTGGGATCGCTGTTGACGCTCGCCGAGAGAATGGCGTCGGCGACGGCGGGGAATTCGTCGGCCAGCGTCGCCACGCTCGCCACGCCGGCCGTCGCGATCGGCCGCAGTTTGGCGATCTCGTCGTTGGCCACGCCGAGCGCCGAGATCATGTCGACGTCGCTGACGAACGGCGCATCGCCCGCCGCCGCGCGGCGAAGCGAGGCGACCGCGATGGCGCGCACCGCCCGGTCGCCGGTCGCCGGCGTGGCGTCCTTCATCTTGGCTTCCGCCGCCGCCAGCCGGTCGTTGAGCGAGCGCAGGTTCGCCTCCGCCGCCGTCAGCTGCCCGGTCAGTGAATCGATCGCCGCCGAGTTGTCGCCGCCGCCCGTGCCGCCCGCCGCCGCGGTCACCTCCAGCCGGCCGACCCGGTCGGAGAGCGCCGCAAGGTCGCTCCGCGCCGCCGCCACCGGCATTGCATCGAGGCGCTCGCGCAGCGCCGCCACCGCCGCGGTCAGCGCGTCGAGATCGCTATGCTTGACGAGGCCGCCCGCAGCGCTTTCCAGCGCCGCCACCCGGTCGCCGATCGCCTTCACGTCGGAGCGCAGCGCCGGCAGGTTTTCGACCATCGCCTCGATCGCCGACACCCGACGCTCCAGCGCCACCGCCGTGTCGACGGCGCTCTTCGCCTGGTCGGCCGCCGCGTTCGCAGTGGCGCGGCCCGACGAGGGCAGCAGCCCGATCGCCTGCAGGACGACCACCAGGATGAGCGCCACCAGCGCGCCGGAAATGGCGGCGACCAGCATGCGCCGCCAGCCGTCGTCGGGGGAAAGCGCCCGCGCCGCCATGCCGCGCAGCGCATCCGCACCGCCCGGCCGCGAGGTGCCGGGTCCGCTCGCGCCGGCCTGGGCCGGTGCCAGCTTTTCGGGTGCGCTTGCCGGCGCGGTGTCGGTCTTCTTGTCGCCCGGCCTGTCGCTCGCCGAAGGCGCGGGCGACGACGCGGCCGCGGGTCTTGCCGCTGGCTCGCTCTTGCCCTTGTCCTTCGCCGGTTCCGCGGCGAGGTCGATCGTGACCGGCGGCTTCTGACGGCGCTCGCGCGTGCGCCGCTCGGGCGCGCTGCGCGCTCCGCTGCCGCTCTCGGCGCCCTTCGCCTTGTCGTCGTCCGCCGCCATGGTCCCCTCGGTACCTTCGTCCGTCTTACAATACAGAAAAATCAGCCCGGGCGAGGAATGAGTGCGAGGAGACTGTCCTCGTCGGGCTTCGTCGCGACGTAGATGGTGGCGCCGATTCCGCCGAGCGCATCGACCACCTGCGTCGAGATTGCGAAATACGCCGGGATCGCCAGCGCCTCGCCGAGGCCGGCGGCGACGGCGAGCCCCCTGAAGATGGATGCCGATCGCCGCGAGTAAAGGAGGATGCCGTCGAGGCTGCCTGCCGCGAGCGCCGCCCGCACCGCCTCGGGCAGGCTGACCGCCCCTTCCGCGCGATAAGCTTCCACCACGGCGAGATCGTAGCCGGCCTCGGTCAGCGCGCGCTCCAGTGCTTTGGCGCGGTCGCGCGCCGCCGGGTAGAGGACGCGCCCGGCATCCTTGGCGAGGTCCGCCTTGACCGTGTCGGCGAGGCGGGCGCCGTCGCCTTCGCCGCTGCGCACGTCCACAAAACCCAGCGCCGTCAGCGCCCGCGCCGTCGCCGGCCCCGACGCGAAGACGGTCACGTCCCGCCATTCGCCGAGGCGCGGCCAGCGCGCCAGCGCCCGCGCCCCGTTCTGGCTGGTCACCACGATCGCCCCCGGGCGCGGCGGCGCCTCCGGCGGCGGCAGGAACGACACCGCGAGCAGCGGTGCCGTCAGCACCTCGTGACCCAACTCGCGAAGCGCCGCGGCAGTGCGCGTCGCGTCCGGTTCCGGGCGGGTCACCAGCAGGCGCATCATGGCCCCGCGAAGAAGTCGGCGCCGCCCCGTTGGGCAAGCGCCTTGCCGGCGGTCGCGCCGATGCTGGCGGCGTCGACGGCGTCGCCCTCCAGGCGCACTTCGTGCGCCTCGCTGCCGTCCGGCTTGACGATGATTCCGTTGAAGGTAAGTCGCGTTCCGGCGAGCCTCGCCAGCCCGCCGATCGGCGTCCGGCACGATCCGTCGAGCACCGCCAGGAAGGCCCGTTCCGCGGCAAGCGCCACCGACGTGTCGCGATCGTCGATGGCGGCGAGCCGGTCGCGGGTCGCGGTGTCGTCGGCGCGCGCCGCGATGGCGATGGCGCCCTGTCCCGGCGCCGGCAGCCACGTCGCCGGGTCCATGAAGCTCGCCACGCGATCGCTCATGCCGAGCCGCGCCAGCCCGGCGGCGGCCAGCAGCGTCGCCGCCGCGCGTCCCTCGGCGATTTTGCGCAGCCGCGTCTCGACGTTGCCGCGCAGGTCCACCACCACGAGGTCGGGACGGGCGCGGAGCGCCAGCGCCTTGCGCCGCAGCGACGAGGTGCCGAGGACCGCTCCCTGCGGCAGGCCGGCGAGCGTGCTGACCGTCGGCGAGATGAACGCATCGCGCGGGTCGGCGCGGCTCAGGCAGGCCGCCACCACGATCCCCTCCGGTAGCGCGGTCGCGATGTCCTTGGCCGAATGCACCGCGATATCGATCCGCCCGGAGAGCAGCGCGTCGTCGATTTCCTTGGTGAAGAGCCCCTTGCCGCCGGCTTCCGCCAGCGGCCGGTCGACGATCCGGTCGCCGGATGTCTGCATGGCGACAATCGCCAGCGTCGCCGGGTCGCACCCCTCGGCGGCGGCGAGCGCGGCGCGGACTTGCTCAGCCTGGGCACGGGCCAACGGGCTGGCGCGCGTTCCGATCTTCATTTCGGGCGTTTGCAAGGCGAGGGTGACCGGTGTTACGGGGCTCAGCCGGTTGACTGTCCGCATTGATCCAAACTGTCAACATGGCCCGCGGATCGTCCGCATGGAAGGCCGGAAATGATCGTCCTCGGCATCGAAACGAGCTGCGATGAAACCGCCGCCGCCGTGGTCGAGCGCCGGGACGACGGCAGCCCGCGCGTGCTTTCCGACATCGTCCTCAGCCAGGCCGCCGACCATGCCGTCTTCGGCGGTGTCGTGCCGGAAATCGCCGCCCGCGCCCACGTCGAGGCGCTTGACGGCATCGTCGGTGCCGCGCTCCGCGAGGCCAACCTCGCCTTCGCCGATATCGACGCGGTCGCCGCCACCGCCGGGCCGGGGCTGATCGGCGGCGTCCTCGTCGGCCTCACCACCGCCAAGGCGATCGCGCTGGCCGCCGGCAAGCCGTTGATCGCCGTCAATCATCTCGAGGGCCACGCCCTCACCGCCCGCCTCACCGACCGCATCGCCTTTCCCTATCTCCTGCTGCTGGTCTCCGGCGGCCACACCCAGTTCGTCGCCGTAGAAGCCGTCGGCCGCTACCGCCGCATCGGCTCGACCATCGACGACGCCCTCGGCGAAGCCTTCGACAAGGCCGCCAAGCTCCTCGGCCTTGCTTATCCCGGCGGCCCCGCCGTCGAGACGGCCGCCACCCGTGGCGACGCGCGGCGCTTTCCCCTTCCCCGCCCGCTCGTCGACAAACCCGGCGCCGATTTCTCCTTCTCCGGTCTGAAGACCGCGCTGCGGCTCGCCGCCGAAGCCGCCGCGCCGCTGTCCGATCAGGACGTCCATGATCTCGCCGCATCCTTCCAGCGGGCGGTCGTCGACGTGGTCGCCAACCGCGCCACCCACGCCATGGCGATGTTCCGCGACGGACACTCGTCCCACGCCGACGTTCTGGTCGTCGCCGGAGGCGTGGCGGCGAATGAGGCGATCCGCGCCGCGCTCCGCGAAGCCGCCAACGCCGCCGGCTTCCGCCTGGTCGCCCCGCCGGTGCATCTGTGTTCCGACAACGCCGTCATGATCGCCTGGGCCGGCGCCGAGCGCTTGGCCCTCGGCCTCAGCGACAGCCTCGACGTCGCCGCCCGCCCGCGCTGGCCGCTCGATGCGCTTGCCGAACCTGTGCTGGGCGCCGGCGCCAAGGGAGCCAAGGCATGAGCGCGCTTCCCGAGCGCCACCGGCGAAAGGCCTATGGCTACGTCGTTTCGCACGGCCGGCTGCTGGTCTTCAGGGAGCCGGATTTCCCCGAGGTCGGCTTGCAGGTGCCCGGCGGCACGGTCGAGCCCGGTGAGGAGGTCGCGGCAGGACTGGTGCGCGAACTCACCGAGGAAACCGGCCGCGACGACTTTGTCGTTCGCACCGCCCTTGGCACCCAGCGTCACGTCTATGACGCGGACGGCATGCACCATGTCCATGACCGCCACTTCTTTCACGTCGAGCCGCTCTCGAAGTGGCCGGAGCGTTGGATGCACGGCGACGCGACGCCTGACCTCGGCGGGGCACCCATTCGCTTCGAATTCTTCTGGCTTGGCCTCGACGACCCCGCCCTCGACGCCTTTACCGGCGTCGCCCCCGCATTTCCGCGTTTCAGGACCGAACTGGAGGCCGCAGCATGATCACCTCGGTCGGTGTCATCGGCGGCGGCGCGTGGGGAACCGCGCTCGCCCTCGTCGCCGCGCGTGCCGGGCGCGACGTCGTGCTCTACGCCCGCGATCCCGAAACCGTCGCCGCCGTTACCGCCGAACGCGAGAACATCGCCTACCTTCCCGGCGTCGCCATCGAGCCTGGCGTCACCGCCACCGGCGACATCGCCCGCGCCGCGACCGCCTCGCTCGTCATCCTCGCCGTTCCCGCGCAGGCCGTTCGCGACGCCGCATGGAGCATCGCCCCGCACCTGACCGCCGGCACGCCGCTCATCGTCGCCGCCAAGGGGCTGGAGCGCGGCACCGACCGCCGCATGTCCGAGGTGATCGCCGAAGCCATCCCCGAAGCCATCCCCGCGGTGCTCTCCGGTCCGAGCTTCGCTGCCGACGTCGGGCGCGGCCTGCCGACCGCCGTCACCGTCGCCGCCGCCGACGGTACCCTCGCGCTGGAACTCTGCCGCGCCCTCGCCGGCCCTACCTTCCGCCCCTACGCGGAGACCGACATGCTCGGCGTCGAGATCGGCGGCGCCGTCAAGAACGTGCTCGCCATCGCCGCCGGCATCGTCGCCGGCCATCAGCTCGGCGCCAGCGCGCTTGCCGCGCTTGTGGCGCGCGGCTTCGCCGAGTTGCGCCGCCTCGGCGACGCGCTGGGCGCCCGCCCCGAAACGCTCATGGGCCTGTCCGGTCTCGGCGATCTGGTGCTGACCTGCTCCGGCCCCCAGTCGCGCAACTTCTCCTACGGCCGCAACCTCGGCGCCGGCGGCAGCCCCGAACCGCCGGACGGCGTTCTGGTCGAAGGCATCGCCACCGCCGCGGTCGCCGGCGATCTCGCCCGCCGCAACGGTGTCGCCATGCCGATCGTCGACGCGGTCGCGGCGATCGTCGAAGGCGCGCTGTCCGTCGAGGACGCCGTCGCCGCGCTCATGACCCGGCCGCTGAAGCACGAGGCCGACTGACCGGGCGAGTGGACGGACGCCGCCGGCGCTCCTAACCTCACGCGGCCCAACAGCGGAGGCACCCGATGGCGTACTGGTTGTTCAAGTCCGAACCCGGATCGTGGTCCTGGGACCAGCAGGTCAAGGACGGCAAGGCCGGCACCGAATGGACCGGCGTCAAGAACTTCACCGCTCGCAACAACATGCGCGCCATGAAGAAGGGCGACCAGGGCTTCTTCTATCATTCCGGCGAGGGCAAGGAGATCGTCGGCATCGTCACCGTCGTGAAGGAGATCCACCCGGACCCCTCCGACCCCGACTGGGAATGCGTGACGCTGGCCGCGGTGAAGCCGGTGCCGAAGCCGGTCACGCTTGCCGCCATCAAGGCCGAGAAGAAGCTCGCCGACATGGCGTTGGTCAAGTATTCGCGCCTGTCGGTGCAGCCGGTCACTGACGCTGAATGGCAGATCGTCGCGAAGATGGCGGGCCTCTGACCGGCGACACCTTGCCGCTGGCGATATTCAGTTAACCGGCCCGATGCTAGAGTTTCTCGGTCGCAGGCCCGGGGGCTTCTTCCATGCGCGCGCGGTTCGCCCTGTACCTGGCGCTGGCGTTTGCCGGCGCCCTCTCCGTCTCTGCGGCTGAGGCCGCCTGCGGCGATCCCGACGCGCTCGGCGATTCCCGCGTCCTTCAGGTCGATACCACCGGCGGCCCCGCCTACGGCACCATGCAGCACAAGCGCCTGCCGCTTGCCGACATGGAAGTCGTCCTCACCTTCGACGACGGGCCTTTTCCGGGCGCCACCGACAAGGTTCTCGACGCGCTCCGTGACGCCTGCGTTCACGCCACCTTCTTCACCGTCGGCCGCATGGCGAAGGCCTATCCGGAGGTGCTGCGCCGCGAGGCCGCCGAGGGTCACACCATCGGCACTCACTCGTGGAGCCATCCGCCGACCATATCGGCGCTGCCTTACACCTCGGCGGTCCGCCAGATCGATCGCGGCGTCGCCGCCGTCACCGCCGCGCTGGGTCGCCAGCCGGCGCCGTTCTTCCGTTTCCCCGGCCTCGGCGAAACCAGGGCGCTGCGCAAGAAGCTCGCCGACGACAACGTCGCCATCTTCAGCGCCGACGTGGTCGGCGCCGACTGGACCGGAATCTCGGCCGACGCGATCCGCCGCACCGTGCTCAACGGTCTGCGCCGCCACCGCGGCGGCATCGTGCTCCTCCACGACATCAAGAAGGCGACCGCAAGGATGCTGCCCGAGCTCCTCCGCGATCTGAAGGCCGAGGGCTACAAGGTCGTGCGCCTGGTGCCCGCGCCCGGTACCGTGCTGGTCGTCGATCCGAGCTGGTTCACGGAGCGCGGCTCGATTTCAGGCTGACCGGCCGGGATGCCGCGCCGCCCCGCGTTGCGGGGCTTGAACTTTCGCCCTTGCCCGCATTTAACAGGGAAGCGTCCGAGGGAGACCGGGCGCCGGTCCTTGGGAGGAATTGATGTCCGAGAAGGTTTATCCAGTCCCCGCCGAGTGGGCGGCCCGTGCTTACATCGACGATGCCAAGTACAAGCAGATGTACCAGCGCTCGGTCGACGACCCGGATGGCTTCTGGCGCGAGCACGCCCAGCGCGTCGACTGGATCAAGCCCTTCACCAAGGTCAAGAACACCAGCTACGCGGCGCCCGACGTCTCGGTCAAGTGGTTCGAGGACGGCACCCTCAACATCTCCGCCAACTGCCTCGACCGGCATCTCGCCACCCGCGGCGACCAGGTCGCCATCCTGTGGGAACCCGACGATCCCAAGGCCCCCGTCCGCAAGCTGACCTACCGCGAGCTCCACCGCGAGGTCTCGATCTTCGCCAACGTGCTCAAGAAGATGGGCGCCAAAAAGGGCGACCGAATCACCATCTACATGCCGATGATCCCGGAGACCGCGATCGCCATGCTCGCCTGCGCGCGCATCGGCGCGATCCACTCGGTCGTCTTCGGCGGCTTCTCGCCGGACGCGCTCGCCGGGCGCATCGACGATTGCCGTTCAGAGATCGTCATCACCGCCGACGAGGGTGTGCGCGCCGGCCGCACCATCCCCCTCAAGCACAACACCGACGAAGCGCTCAACAAGTCGCTCGGCGAGGAGAAGGTGATCGTCGTCCGCCACACCGGCGGCGAAGTCGCCATGCATGCCGGCCGCGACTTCTGGTACGACGAGTTGGCCAAGCAGGTCGACGACAATTGTCCACCCGAGGAGATGGGCGCCGAGGACCCGCTCTTCATCCTCTACACGTCGGGCTCCACCGGCAAGCCGAAGGGCGTGCTGCACACCACCGGCGGCTATCTCGTCTGGGTGTCGTTCACCCACCAGATGATCTTCGACTACCACGACGGCGACATCTTCTGGTGCGCCGCCGACGTCGGCTGGGTGACCGGCCACAGCTACATCGTCTATGGCCCGCTCGCCAACGGCGCCACCACCGTCATGTACGAAGGCGTCCCCAACTGGCCGACCGCCTCGCGCATCTGGGAGGTGTGCGACAAGCACGCCATCAACATCGTCTACACGGCGCCGACAGCGCTGCGCTCGCTCATGGGCGCCGGCGACGAGTTCGTCCACAAGACGTCGCGCAAGTCGATACGCCTGCTCGGCACCGTCGGCGAACCGATCAATCCGGAAGCGTGGGAGTGGTACTACCACGTGGTCGGCGAGGACCGTTGCCCGATCGTCGATACCTGGTGGCAGACCGAGACCGGCGGCGCGCTGATCACGCCGCTGCCCGGCGCCACCGCCCTGAAGCCCGGCTCCGCCACCCGGCCCTTCTTCGGCGTCAAGCCGGCGCTGGTCGATGCCGAGGGCAAGATCCTCGAGGGCGCCACCTCCGGCAACCTGATCCTGACCGATTCATGGCCGGGCCAGATGCGCACCGTCTACGGCGACCACAAGCGCTTCGTCGACACCTACTTCCGCACCTATCCCGGCAATTACTTCACCGGCGACGGCTGCCGGCGCGACGAGGACGGCTACTACTGGATCACCGGCCGGGTCGACGACGTCATCAACGTCTCCGGCCACCGCCTCGGCACGGCGGAAATCGAGTCGGCGCTGGTCGCTCACGACAAGGTGTCGGAGGCCGCCGTCGTCGGCTACCCCCACGCCGTCAAGGGTCAGGGCATCTACGCCTACGTGACGCTGATGCACACCGAGAACCCGTCCGAGGAGCTGCGCAAGGAGCTGATCCAGTGGGTGCGCCACGAGATCGGCCCGTTCGCGGCGCCCGACCTCATCCAGTTCTCGCCGGGCCTGCCCAAGACCCGCTCCGGCAAGATCATGCGCCGCATCCTGCGCAAGATCGCCGAGAACGACTTCTCCAACCTCGGCGATATCTCGACGCTGGCCGACCCGGGCGTCGTCGACGACCTCGTCAAGAACCGCGCAACCCCGGCAAAGAAGGCTTGAGCGGAAGGCGGGCTCAGCCCGCCTTCTCCAGCACGGCGACCGACTGGCCGAGCGCCTGGCCGAAGAAGTGCCGTCCGATCACCTTGGCGATCTCGTCGGTGGTGTTGAACGCCGGCGCATCGCCGGGCACGACATCGATGAGGTCCATGCCGAGCAGGTCGGCCCACGTCGGCAGGTCGTCGCGCCCCATGAACACGTTGAGATGGACCGGCCGCTGGCCGGCGCCGACCACCTCGGCGGTCTGTTCGAGCACATGCTTGCCCGATGGCGTGCGTATGTCGAGGAACGAGAACACGATCCGCCCGCCCGGCTTCAGAACCCGCTTCGCATCAATGAGGTAGAGGTAGAATTCCTCGTTCATCATGTGCGTGCCGACCGAGAAGAACGCGACGAAATCGGCCCGCCCGTCCTCTTCGGGGATGCGCGTCGAGTCGACCAGCGCGTAGCGGAAGTCGCTGCGCTTGGCCGTCATCTGCGCGTAGTAGAGCAGCTTGTCGTTCACGTCGGTGCCGAGGTAGCGAAGCTTCGGCAGCTTGGCGAGGCGCCGTGTCAGCCTCCCCGATCCGCAGCCCGCGTCGATCACGTAGCTGTCCTCTGCCAGCCCGTACGTGTCGAGGATCGCCAGCTCGAGGTCGCCGAAACCGTCCTGGCCGCCGATCGCGGCGGTCATCGCCTCGTCGATCGGCTTGCTGGCGATCAGATCGTCGACCAGCTGCCGGTAGTCTTCAACGAACCGGCCATGCGCCCCCGTCTGCCTGGCGCCGCTGTCTTGATCCGCCTGCGTATCGGCCAAAGCCTGCACTCCCCGCATACCAACTCGCGCTTGAGGATAGCAGGAAAAGCCGGGCGTTCCGGCACGAATCGGGCGGATGGCTATCTGATGCTGCCCGTCGCGCACCAGTCGCCGCGCGTCGCGCCGTCGTAGGGCCGCGCCAACCCGCTCGCCAGCATCGCCGCGGCGACGTCGCGGCCGTCCGCCGTGGTGACCACCGCGTCGACCCGGCCGCCGTATTTGTCGTTCGCGATGTCGGTGAGCACCACCTCGTCGCCGACCAGCATGTTGAGCGTCCCCGTCGCCTGGAGCCCCATTTCCTTTTCCGACGCGCACTTCGGCCGATGCACCTCGGGCGTGTCGATCCCGCGCACCCGCACGTTGGTCCGCATGGCCAGTCCCGGCCAGATATGGGCGCTCACCACCAGCGTGTCGCCGTCGATGACCCGCTCGACCGCGGCCGGCACCGGCCCGGCGATGTGCTCCGCGGCGATCGCGCCGCCGCCCGTTGCGACAACGCCCGCGCCGGCGCAGGTGGCAAGGACGATGGCGAAGGCGGCGATTCGAGTGGTCATCCGGACACGATATTAGGAATATATTCACGAAAGGTGAACACACCCATAGCGCGATTCCAGAATCAATATACACGCATGAAGGGAGGCGATTACGGCGAATTCATTCGCGGGTTGCGGGGTTCCGGCTTGCCGGGCGAATTCCCGCCACCCATCTCCTCGATCGGACCCGGGCAACCGGGCCGCACGAGGAACCACGGCAGGGCAAGATGAACACCATCCGCACCGGGCTGCTTCTGGCCGCGCTGACCGCGCTCTTCATGGCCGTCGGCTTCCTGATCGGCGGAGCGGCCGGCGCCGTTTTCGCCATCGTCGTCGCCGCCGGCATGAACCTCGCCGCCTACTGGAACGCCGACAAGATCGCGCTCTCCATGAACCGCGCCCGTGAAGTCGATGAGGCGAGCGCGCCGGAGTTCTACGGCATCGTCCGCGACCTCGCCGCCCGCGCCCGCCTGCCCATGCCGCGCGTCTATGTCGCCGACACGCCGCAGCCCAACGCCTTCGCCACCGGCCGCGACCCGGAACACGCCGCCGTCTGCGCCACCACCGGCCTCCTCGCCCGCCTGACCCACGACGAAATCGCCGGCGTCATGGCCCATGAGCTCGGCCACGTCCGCAACCGCGACACCCTCACCATGACCGTCACCGCAACGCTTGCCGGTGCCGTCGGCATGCTCGCCAATTTCGCCTTCTTCTTCGGCGGCGGTCGCAACAACAACGGCCCCCTCGGCATCGTCGGCCTTCTCGTCGCGGCCCTGGTCGCGCCGCTCGCCGCCATGCTGGTGCAGATGGCCGTCAGCCGCACCCGCGAATACGAGGCCGACCGCGCCGGCGCCGAAATCAGCGGCCGGCCGCGTGCCCTTGCCTCGGCGCTTGCCAAGATTTCCACTCTTGCCCCGCGCATCCCCAACGCGCCGGCCGAGCGCAACCCGGCCGCCGCCCACCTGTTCATCGTCAATCCCCTGCACGGCGGCGGTGTCGACAGCCTGTTCTCGACCCACCCCGCCACCGAGAACCGCATCGCCGCCCTGCTCGCCATGGCCGGCGAGAGGACGGATGCCGACGAGGAGCCCGCCGCCGCGCCGCGCCGTCCCGTCGCGGTGCCGCGGGTCGGCACCAGCCGGGCGCGCGGGCCCTGGGGCTGAGCGTCACTTCGCCCCTGAACGGGGCGCCGGTTCCTGCTATGCCCGTCGGCCATGAAAGGCCGGCCGTTTCCCAAGCGCACCGCTCCCAGACCGCCCCCCGCCGGGCCGCGTCCCGGTCAGGCGGTGCGCGCCATCGCCGCGGCGCTGCTCTCCGCGGTGCTCGATTCCCATCGTCCCCTCGATGCCGCCCTTGACGCGGACGCCGCCTTCGCGGCGCTCGCGCCCCGCGACAAGGCGTTCGCGCGCGCCATCGTCGGCGTGGCGCTCCGCCGCCACGGCACCATCGACGCGATCCTCGCCTCCCTGATCGCCAGGCGCCCGCCCCGTGCCGGCGCCTTCATGCGTGTCCTCGAAGTCGCCGCCGCCCAGATCCTCTTCATGGAAACCGCCGATCACGCCGCGGTCTCCGTCGCCGTCGACGAGATCGCCGCCGATCGCGACGCCCGCCACTTCAAGGGCCTCGCCAACGCGGTGTTGCGCCGCATCGCGCGCCAGCGCGACGAACTCATCGCCGCCGCCGATACCCCCGGCAGCGACACCCCCGCCTGGCTATGGGCGCGCTGGTGCGCGACATACGGCCAGACCACCGCCGAGAGGATCGCCGCCGCCCACCGCGTCGAACCAAGCCTCGACGTGTCGGTCAGGAGCGATCCCGAAACCTGGGCGAAAGACCTCGACGGCATCGTTCTGCCCGCAGGCGGCGTACGCCTCGTTCCGGCCGGCCCGGTCGAGGCGCTTCCCGGCTATGCCGACGGGCAATGGTGGGTGCAGGATGCCGCCGCCGCGCTTCCCGCCCGGCTGCTCGGCGACGTCGCCGGCAAACGCGTCGCCGATCTTTGCGCCGCCCCCGGCGGCAAGACCGCCGAACTCGCCGCCGCCGGCGCGCGCGTCACCGCCGTCGATACCTCCGCCGAGCGCATGGTCCGCCTTGCGGCCAACCTCGACCGGCTGAACCTGTCCGCCGAGACCGTCGTCGCCGACATCCTCGAGTGGCGGCCCCAAGAGGCGAGGACGGCCGAAGGCCGGAACGGGAATGCACAAGGTCTTTTCGACGCCGTTCTCCTCGACGCGCCCTGCACGGCCACCGGCACCATCCGCCGCCACCCCGACGTGGCGTGGCTGAAGCGCGCCAGCGACATCGCCCCGCTTGCGGTGCTGCAGGCCAGGATGATCGCCCGCGCCGTCGACCTGCTGAAGCCCGGTGGCGTCCTCGTCTACTGTACTTGCTCGCTGGAAAAGGAAGAGGGCGAGGATCATCTCGCCGCGGCCCTTGCCACCCTTCCGGTCTCCCTCGTCCCCATCGATTCCTCCGAGGTCGGCGGCCTCACCGAAGTCGTCGCCCGCAACGGCACGCTCCGCACCCTGCCCTGCCATTTGCCGCAGGCGAGCCCCCGTCTTTCCGGGCTCGACGGTTTCTTCGCCATGCGGCTAAAAAGGGCCTGATTGTCGGGCGACCACCGCACCGGACGCCGCCGGGGCGGCCGGGTTTGCCCGCGCTTGCCAATAGGGCGATAGTCCGCCACTCGATTCGGGGTTTTCTTGCGTACCCGCGCAGTATCAGGAGCTTGAGCGCGATGGCGATCGGATCAGGGTCCGGTCCGGGTCGGCAGGTTGGATTCGCCGTCGGCGCCATCGGCCGCTCGCTCGCCTTCCGCTTTCACCGCAGCGTCCTCTATCGATGGCGCTACGCCGGCGCCTTGCCCGACCGGCTGCTGATCGCGCCGATCGACCTGCGGACCGCCGATCCCACCGCCGCCCTCGACATCTACGCCGGCCGCTGGGTGTTCAACGGCGACGGCGTCGACGTGTCCGGCTTTTCCGTCTTCGACGCGGTGCCGCCGAGCGAGGAGTGGGCCCGCCAGCTCCATTCCTTCGGCTGGCTCCGGCACCTGCGCGCCTCCGACATGGCCTTGTCGCGTTCCAATGCGCGCAGCCTCGTCCAGGAATGGATCAAGTACTCTTCGCGCCGCGACCGCGTCGCCTGGGACCCGGAGGTCGTCGCTCGCCGCCTGATGGCCTGGCTGTCGCAGGCGCCTCTCGTCCTCGACGGATGCGATTTTCCGTTCTACCGCCGCTTCATCAAGTCGCTGACCCGTCAGGTCCGCTATCTCCGCCGCGTCGCCTACGACGGCGCCCCCGGCCTGCCGCGCCTGCGCGTCATGATGGCGCTCGCCGCCGTCGCCCTGTCGCTTCCCGACCAGCCGCGCTTCCTGAAGCAGGCGGCGAGGCGCCTCGACCACGAACTGGTCTCCCAGATCCTGCCTGACGGCGGTCACATCAGCCGCAACCCGGCCGCCATCCTGGAGGCGTTGATCGACCTCTTGCCGCTCCGCCAGGCCTTCACCGCCCGCAACGTCGCACCGTCGCGCATCCTCGTTTCCGCCATCGACCGCATGATGCCGATGCTGCGCTTCTTCCGTCTCGGAGACGGCGCCTTCGGCCACTTCAACGGCGTCGGCGACACCGCCACCGAACAGCTCGCCACCGTGCTCGCCTACGACGATACCCGCGCCGCGCTCCCCGACAACGCGCCGCATTCCGGCTACCAGCGCATCGAGGCCGGCTCCACGGTCGTCCTTGTCGATACCGGCGCGCCGCCGCCCGTCGAGCACAGCCTCAACGCCCACGCCGGCTGTCTGTCGTTCGAGATGAGCATCGGCCGCCAGCGGCTGATCGTGAACTGCGGCGTGCCGCGCCCCAACGCCACGTCGCTGCGCCGTCTTGCCCGCACCACCGTCGCCCACTCCACCGCCACCCTCAACGACACCTCGTCGTGCCGCCTCGCCCGCGGCACCGTCGGCGAGGTGCTCGGCGAGGCGATCGTACGCGGGCCGACCCGGGTCGCCGTCCAGCGCGGCGACGCCCACGGCGCCACCGTCCTGTCCCTCGGCCACAACGGCTACGTCGAGCGCTACCGCATCCTGCATCGCCGCGAGGTCACCCTGTCGCAGTCCGGCGACCGGCTGGAGGGCGTCGATTCCTTCACCAGCCCGTCCGGCGGCCCCGCCAACAAGGGCGGCAAGGACTTTTTCGCCATCCGCTTCCATCTCCATCCCGACGTGAAGGCGAGCGTCGCCGAAGGCGGCCACGCGGTGGCGATGGTGTTGCCCGACGGCGAGAGCTGGGAATTCGAGACCGACGGCCCCGAGGTCGTCATCGAGGAGAGCATCATGCTCTCCGACCGGCGCGGCAATCGCGCCACCGAACAGGTGGTCATCTACGGTCGCGTCCAGCAGGCCGCGCACGTCAACTGGCACCTGCACCGCACCGCCGTCGGCGGACGCCGCCCGCGCCAGGAAGCGGCCGGCGACCGGGAACTGGCGACCAGGAGCTGAACGAAGGAAACGCATGACGATCAAACCGGCTTCGACGCCGCTGCCCGACCACGTGTCCGTGCGCCGGGCGCTGATTTCCGTTTACGACAAGGCCGGCATGGTCGATTTCGCCCGGGTGCTTTCCGCCCACGGCGTCGCGATCGTCTCGACCGGCAAGACCCGCGCGGCGCTCGAAGCGGCCGGCGTGCCGGCCCGCGACGTCTCCGAGGTCACCGGCTTTCCGGAGATCATGGACGGCCGCGTCAAGACCCTCCACCCGGCGATCCATGGCGGGCTGCTTGGCGTGCGCGACGATCCCGGCCACGCCGAGGCCATGAGAGCCCACGGCATCGGCGGGATCGATCTTCTCGTCTCCAACCTCTACCCGTTCGAGGACACCGTCGCCTCCGGCGCCGACGAGCGCACCATCGTCGAGAACATCGACATCGGCGGCCCCGCCATGATCCGTGCCGCCGCCAAGAACCACGGGTACGTCACGGTCATCGTCGATCCGGCCGATTACGCCGAGGTTCTGGCCGCGCTGGAATCCGGCGGCGGCACGACGCTCGCCCTCCGCCGCCGCCTCGCCGCCAAGGCCTACGCGCGCACCGCCGCCTATGACGCCGCCATCTCCGGCTGGTTCGCGGATGCCGTGGGTGAGGCCGCCCCGAAGTGGCGGAGCTTCGCCGGCACCCTCACGCAGACGCTCCGCTACGGCGAGAACCCGCACCAGAGCGCCGCCCTCTACGTCGGCGGCGCGCCCCGCCCCGGCGTCGCCACGGCGCGTCAGCTGAACGGCAAGGAGTTGTCGTTCAACAACATCAACGACACCGACGCGGCGTACGAACTGGTCGCCGAGTTCGATCCCGCCGGCGCGGCCGCCGTCGCCATCGTCAAGCACGCCAATCCCTGTGGCGTCGCCGTCGCCGCGTCTCTGGCCGAAGCTTATCGCAACGCGTTCCGGTGCGATCCGGTCTCCGCCTTCGGCGGCATCGTCGCGCTGAACCGGCCACTGGACGCCGATGCGGCGAACGAGATCGTCAAGGTCTTCACCGAGGTGGTGATCGCGCCGGCGGCGAGCGACGCGGCGCTCGCCATCCTGTCCGCCAAGAAGAACCTCCGCATCCTCGTCGCGGGCGCCCTCCCTGATCCGCGCGCCGCCTCGCTGACCGTGCGCACCGTCGCCGGCGGCCTGCTGGTACAGGGCCGCGACGCCGGCATGGCCGCGCCCGCCGACCTCAAGGTCGTGACCAAACGCGCCCCCACCGAGGCCGAGATCGCCGACCTGATGTTCGCCTGGAAGGTCGCCAAGTACGTGAAGTCCAATGCCATCGTCTACGCCCGCGGCGGCGCCACCTCGGGCATCGGCGCCGGCCAGATGAGCCGCGTCGATTCCGCCCTGATCGCCGCCCGCAAGGCGGAGGAAGCCGCGAAGGCCGCCGGCCTTTCCGAATCGCTCGCCAAAGGCGCGGTGTGCGCCTCCGATGCGTTCTTCCCGTTCGCCGACGGGCTGATCGCCGCGGCCGATGCGGGCTGCACGGCGGTCATCCAGCCCGGCGGCTCGACCCGCGACGGCGAAGTCATCGCCGCCGCCGACGAGCGCGGCATGGCCATGGTCGTCACCGGCATGCGCCACTTCCGGCACTGATCTCCCGAAGAGAGGAGAGCCCATGACCACCACACCCTGCAAGGTCGTCGCCATCGAACACGTCACCCTCGACGGCGTCTATCAGGCACCGGCGCGCCCGGACGAAGACACCCGTGACAGCTTCAGCCATGGCGGTTGGGGGATCGCCCGCTCCGGTCCGGAACTGCAGCAGGCAATCGGCCGACACATGGCCGGCGGCTGGTCACTGCTCGCGGGCCGAGTCACCTACGAGGACCTCTACGAGGCCTGGCCCACCCGACAACCTGACAGCCCCATGACCCACGCGCTGACCGGTGCTGCAGAAGTTCGTCGCCTCGCGGGATGCCGCCTATGCCCTCCCCTGGGAGAATTCGACCCTCCTTCACCGCGACGCCGCCGATGCTGTCGCCCGCCTCAAGAAAGAGCACGACAAGACGCTCGTGATGTTCGGAAGTGGCGCACTGCTGCGGGCCCTCATGGCGCACGATCTTGTGGACGACATCGTCCTGATGATTCACCCGCTGATTCTGGGCGAAGGCCGGCGCCTTTTCGACAGCGGTGCGACCCCGTTGACCCTCACGCTGGCCGACGAAATGACGACCGAAACCGGGGTCATCGTCGCGTCGTACCACCGGGCCAGCGAGTAATCGTCAGCCGCCCGCCATCCGCTCCTGCACCGCCGCCGCGATCCGCGCGAACACCGCCGCCCAATCCTTGGCGGTTGTCTGACGGAACAGCCGCATGGTCGGGTACCAGGGCGTGGATTCGCCCTCGAGCATCCAGCGCCAGTCCGGCACTGACCTTTTCCCCTCCCCTTGAAAAGGGGAGGTCGATCCGCCGGAGGCGGATCGGGAGGGGATCAACTACCCCGCCATCCGCTCCTGCACCGCCGCCGCGATACGCCCAAACACCGCCGCCCAGTCCTTCGCTTCTCTCTGCCGGAATAGCCGCATGGTCGGGTACCAGGGCGTGGATTCGCCCGCGAGCATCCAGCGCCAGTCCGGCCGGTCGCGGAGCGCCACGAAGATCGGCAGGCCCATGGCGCCGGCAAGATGCGCCGGTCCCGTATCCGACGTCACCAGCAGGTCGAGCGCCGACATCGCCGCCGCCATCTCGCGGAAGCCGTCCGGGTTGGCGACGATCTCCTCGCCGAGCGTTTCGATCCTCATGCCGTCCGGCAGCGCCTTCAGCTGATCGGTGCCGACCTGCGCCTGAAGGCTGACCAGCCGCACGCCGGGGATTTCCGCCAGCGGCATGAAGTGCGGCAGGCGGATCGAGCGGTCGCGGTCGCGCCAGTACTTCATGTTGCCTTGCCACACGATGCCGACCTTGAATCCGCAGGCGCCGATCCGCTCTTTCCACTTGGCCACCCGTTCCGGATCGGCGGCGAGATAGGGCACCGCGTCGGCGAACGTGTCCTCCGGCCTGCCGAACACATACGGCAGGCTCATCAGCGGCACCTGATAGTCGAAATCGCTGCGCATCCCGAGCGAGGTGGTGACGTCGATGCCGGGAAAGTTCGCCCCCACCAGCCGCCGCAGCGCTTCCTGCACGGTCAGCGTCACCGCGCCGCCGCGTTCGGCGACGCGCTTCACGAAGCGCAGGAACTGGATCGTGTCGCCGTGGCCCTGCTCGCTGTAGAGGAGGATCTTCTTGCCTGTCAGGTCCTCTGCGCCCGTCCAGCGCGGTGCCAGCCCCTGCTTGTCGGCGTGGCCCAGCTCCGGCATCCGGATCCGCCACTCGTGTTCCGCCCAGCCCTCCGCGGTCAGCTCCCGCGACAGCATCAGGAACGCGTGGTGATAGCGGTACATCGGGTCGTCGGGACTGAGCTCGATCGCCTTGCGGAAAGCGTCTTCCGCGGCGTCAAGGCTGCCGAGCGCCGCCTCGGTCAGCGCCAGCGAATGGTAGAACGCGCTGTCGCCCGCCCCGAGATCGCGTGCCGCCTTGAGCGCCACCGCCGCGTCCTCGAGCCGGTCGAGTTCGGTGAGCACGATCGCCCGCATCGTGTGCGCTTCCGCGTCGTCGGGCGACAGCCGCACCGCTTCGTCCGCCGCGGCGAGCGACTCCTCCAGCCGCTGAAGTTTGCGCAGCGCCAGCGAGCGTTCCGCCTGCGCCCGGCCGCTCGTCGGGTCGTGCGCGGCAAGCGCGTCGGCCTGCGCCAGCGCGTCCTCGTAGCGCTCCGCCGCCACCAGTACGCCGCAGCGGATGACCGCCGCGTCGGCGTTGTTCGGGTCGAGCGCCAGCGCCGCGTCGATCGCCGCCAGCGATTGTCTGGCATCGCCCAGTTCGCGGTAGGCGCCGGCGCGCCCGATCTGCGCCTCCACATAGGTTGACCGCAGTCCGAGCGCGCGCCCGAAATCCGACAGCGCGTCGAGCGGCCGCTGCCGCGCGAGGTTCGCGAGACCCCGGTTCAGCCACCCTTCCGCGAGCTTGGGATTGCCGGCGAGCGCCTTGTCGTAGGCCGCGACCGCCTCGTCGAAGCGCTTCAGCGCCTTCAGGATGTTGCCGCGGTTGAAATGCGCCGTGGCGTAGTTCGGACGGAAGCGCAGCGCCCGGTTCTCGGCGGCCAGCGCATCTTCCAGCCGCCCCAGTTCCTGCAGCGCCACGCCGCGGTTGCAGTGTGCCTCGGGCATCTGCGGGGCAAGCTTGATCGCTCCCTCGAACGCCTTCAGCGCATCCGCCGGCCGGCCGGCTTTCAGGTGGATGTCGCCCATGATGTTCTGCCCGACCGACGTCTTCAGCGCCGCCCCACCGTTGGCGGCAAGCCGCGCCGCCGCCTGGTCGAAGCGGCCGGCGCCCATGTGGGCGATCGCCTCGGCGATCGCCGCGCGGACCGCGGGCGACGGTCCGCCAGGGGTGAAGAGGTTTGGGGCCATCGAGAAAGAAGCGCGCCTGAGGAAAACCGGGCGGACGTTAGCCCATCGCCTCCCGGCCGCGCAAAGCGGCCGTCGCTCAGCGCGCCGGCGGCGTCACCCGGACGAGCAGCAGCCCGCCCGCCGCGAAGAAGGCGATCACCACCGACAGCCCGATCCGCTGGCTCTGCGAGACGGCGGTCAGCACCCCCACCGCCAGCGGCCCGAGGAAGCTCGTCACCTTGCCGGAGAGCGCAAACAACCCGAAGAACTGCGCCATGCGCTCGCGCGGCGACAGGTGCGCCATCAGCGTCCGGCTCGCCGCCTGCAAGGGTCCGGCGACCGCGCCGATGACCGCGCCGATCGCCAGGTACCAGACCTCCCCGGCCGACGCGAACAACCCGCCGCCCGGAACCGGCGGGGCCACCTCGATGAAGAACAGGACGTGCGTCCGGTCCGTCGAGATGATCGCCAGGCACGACAGGGTGATGACGATCAGCGCGCCGGCGATCACCGGCTTCGAGCCGAGGCGATCGTCGAGCCAGCCGCCGGCGAGCGCCCCCAGCGTGCCGGTGATGGTGAGCAGGATCCCGAAGATGCCGAGCTGGATCGAGCCCCACCCGAACACGCTCGCCGCGTAGATGCCGCCGAATGCGAACAGCGCCACCAGCCCGTCGCTGTAGACCAGGTTGGCGACCAGATAGCGCGCCACGTTGGGAAAATCGCGCAAGCTCGCCACCGTGCGGCGGGTCTCGGCGATCCCGACCTTCACAGCCTTGCCGATCGCCATCCGCTTCGGCGCATCCGGCGTCAAAACGAACAGCGGGATCACGAAGATCACGTACCAGATTGCCGTCAGCGGCCCCGTGGCGCGGTCGCCGGCGAAGTTCGCCGGGTCGATCACCGACGCCAGCCCCAGAAGCGTGCGGCCGGTCTCCGGGTTGGTCGCAAACAACCCCAGCACGATGATCAGGCTGACCAGCCCGCCGACGTAGCCCACCGCCCAGCCGATCCCCGACAGGCGGCCGAGCTGTGCGCGCGGCACGAGGTCCGGCATCATGGCGTTGTTGAACACGGTGGCGAACTCCACCGCGATGGTGCCGAGCGTGAAGGCGGTGAGCGCGGTCGTCACGCCGCCGGCCACCCCGGGCGCGCCGAACCAGAGCGCCCACGAGGCCGCGACCAGCAGCACCGAAAAGAACAGGATCCACGGTTTCCGCCGTCCCGCCGCGTCGGCGATCGCACCGAGCGTCGGCGACAGCAGCGCGATGACGAGGCCCGCGGCGGCCGTGGCGTAGCCCCACAGCGCCTGCCCTTCGACGGGCGTGGCGGCGAGGTGCGCCGCGAAGTACGGCGCGAACACGAACGAGGTGACCAGCGTGTAGAAGGGCTGCGTCGCCCAGTCGAACAGCACCCAGCCGGTGAGCCCGGCGAGCCCCGGTGCCCTACGGTCCTCCGCGACTGCCGCCATTTCTCCCCGCCCCCCGAACGGTGATGGCGACTGTCCGCGAAGTCCGGCGGCGGCGCAAACGAAAACCGGCGCGGGCGCGCCAGCCGGTGATGGTTCAGGCGGTTTCGGGCTGCGGCGCCGGCGGAGCGGTCAGGCGCTCCGCGCCATCGGCTCGTCCAAGGTTCGCACAGCCGGGGCGGCGGCAACGTCCTCGACGAAGCGGGTAAGAAGCGGATTGAAGACGTCGGGCCGCTGCCAGAAGGGCGCGTGGCCGGTGCCTTCGATCACGTGGCACTGGCCGTCCCAAAGCGTGTTGTACGCGACACCCGCGACGAAGCTGAGGCGCGCGATCGACTCGTCCGCGCCGTTGACGATCCCGACCGGCACCGGCGCATTCTCGACCGCCCGGCGCTGGTCTGCTCCGTCGCCGCGCATCATGCCGTTGAAGACGATCTTGCGCAGCCGGCCGTCGGCGCGCTTGATCGAGGCGAGAAACTCCGGCGTGCCGGTATCTCCGAAGCACAGGTGCAGAAAGCGTTCCGCCTCCGCGTCGCTGAACTGCGGCTTCGACGCCAGCAGCACGTCGCGGTGCAGCTGGAAGCCGCGCAGGACGCCGAGCGGCCCGCGCGGGAGCGGCGGCGTCCCGGTCACCAGGATGCCGGCCACCGCCGGATGCCAGGTCATCAACTCGATGGCGACGTGGCCGCCGAGCGACCAGCCGAAGATGGCGGCGCGCTCGATACCGAGGTCGTCGAGCACTTCGCCGACCGTCGCGGCAAAGCCCTTGACCGTGTAGCCCTCCGCCGGAACGGCGGCATCGCTCGATTCACCATGGCCGGGCAGATCGAGCGCGATCAGGCGATGCGATTGCGCCAGCGGGCTTTCGAACTGGCGCGCGAAGACCCCCTTCGAACTGCCCGAGCCGTGGATCATGACGACCGGCAGCCCGTCGCCCGACGACTGGATCAGGGCGATGCGCGCCTGCTTCGTGTTTACTGTCGTATTGACCGCGGTCATGGCATCTCGACACCTGGAGCGTACCGGCTCAATATCGATGGTGAACCTCTACGGGGGGTAAACGTTCTGCCAATATCGAACGATCCCCCTGTGCGCGACGGGAGGGCCCGGATTTGAGCGATACGGCCATCGAACCGGGCGGCGCGGGCCGGCCGGCCTACGTTCTGGGCGATTCCGAACGCGAGCTGGCGCGCCTCGTCCGCCAGGCCGAGTTTTTCGGGGAAATGACCCGCGAGACGCTGCGCATGGCCGGCATCCGGCCGGGAATGCGGATTCTCGATGTCGGCTGCGGCGCCGGCGACGTCTCATTCATCGCCCGCGATATCGTCGGCGCCGACGGCAAGGTTCTCGGCATCGACACCTCCCCGCGCGCCGTCGACATTGCCCGCGCCCGTGCCGAGGCCGCCGGCCGCAGCGGCGTCGAGTTCATGTCGGCGAGCATCGACGAGTTCGACGATTATGCCGAATACGATGCCGTCACCGGCCGCTTCATCCTGATGCACCTGCCCGACCCGGCCGCCGTCGTCGCCAGCATCGCCCGGCGGGTCCGCCCGGGCACGATCCTCACCTTTGGCGAATTCGATCTCGACACCGCGTCGGCGGGCAAGGACATGAAGCTGTTCTGGCAGAACGTCGGCCGGATCATCGAGGTCTACAAGCGCGCCGGGTTCGAACCCAACATGGGCTCGCGGCTCTACGCCACCTTCCGTCGCGCCGGCCTCGAGCCGGAGCTCTTCGGCTTCACCCGCGTCGGCGGTCGCAACGACGTCGCCGGCTTCGACTTCCTCGCCGAATCCGTGCGCAGTCTCATGCCCGCGATGGAAAAGACCGGCATCGCGGCGACCGCCGAAATCGACATCGACAGCCTGCGCGACCGTCTCGTCACCGAGGCTGCCCGCGCCGACGCCTGCATCTTCTATCCGCGCTTCATCGGCGTGTGGGCACGAACCCCCGGCGGCTCGGCCTCCCGCGGCGAGGCCCGCCACCTTGGCGTTGCCTGAGGCGCTGGCGAATTCGCCCGCGACGGCGCCCGGCGCGAAACGCGACGATTCGCCGTCTGACGCAAATTCCTCGGTGGAGGGCCGGGTCATGAAGCTTGGATTGATGGCAGTCGGCCTCGCGTTTCTGGCACTCGTCGGCCTCCCGGCCGTTGCCTCCGACCGCCCCTCATACGCGTTCGACGACACCTGGTCTTCGATTGCCCCCGACGTGCTCGAAAAGAGCGTCGCTCTCCTCAGCCACGACATGGCCGATCCCGCATCGATTCGACTGCGCCTCCTGGCTCCGATGAAGGACGGGGGGCAGGGGCTATGCGGTGAGGCCGACTCAAAGAACGCCTACGGCGGCGATGTCGGCTTTTTGCCGTTCATCGTTTCCCTGGCTCGCGGTTCCGCCGAAATCCTCCCGGCAAAGCAGAACACGCCGGACGGCATCAAGGCGATACGCGCGCGTATGGAGGACGCCTGCCCGCAGTGGTCCGAGTATGCCGGCTGGGAAGCGCGCATCGAGGCGGCGGTCGCCGACGATCCCGATGTCGCGACGGATTCCGTCTCCATGATCGTCAACAACTTCTGCAACTACACCGCCGATACGGCCGAGGACTACCATCGCTGCACGCGCGCGCAGACCAAGGCCGAACGGCGCATCGCGGCGATCGTGAACGATCCCGTCCACCATGACGTGGCCGAGGCTCTTTACGAGACCTGCTACGATGCAACCGCCGGCATCGTGGGCAGCTCGTTCAAGAACACTTACGCCATGTACGAATGCATGATCGGGCCGGGCAGCCCCTTCGAAGTGAAGATGCCGTAGGAGTCCGCGCCTCTAGAGCAGAACCAGATCGTCCGGCAGTTCGTTGCGGTCGTCCGTCTTGCGCGGGAAGTGCCGGGCGAGGATCGCTCCGGCGCTCGTGACCGCCGCGACCAGCCCGTCGGCGATCCGTCCCTCACGAACTTCGGCGAGCATCTGGTCCATCGCCTCCTGCCAGGCGTTGGCGTCGACCTTGGCGGCGATCCCGGCGTCGGCGATGATTTCCGCGTGGCGCTCGCTGAGCGACAGGAAGATCAGCACACCCGTCCGCGCCTCGGTCGTGTGCAGGCCGTGCGCCTTGAACTGCTGGACGGCGAGCGCCCGCGCCCGGCCATGCCTGAGGCGCGCCGGCACCAGCCGCGGCGCGACCTTCGGGTGGGAGAAGATCGCCGCCAGTGCCGCGAAGACAGCAAGCTGCGTAATGTAGATCAGCGAAGCCGGCATCCGCGTCATAAAGATCAGCGGCAGCGGCACCAGCAGCGCGATGACCGTCGCCCACAGCAGCGGAACGAGCCGATAGTCGTCGTTGGTTTCCGCGACCACCGTGTAGATCTCGCCGGACGTCTTCGCTTCCGCCGCCGCCACCGCGTCGCGCACCCGCGCCCGCTCTTCCGCTGACATCGTGGCAGTCATCGTCACCACGTCCCCGACGATCCGCCGCCGAAGGCGCCCCCGCCGCCCGGCACGGTGCTGCCCGGCGAGGGCCGTATGCTTCTGAACACGAGGAAGGCAATGAGGATGAAGAGGATGGGGATCAGTCCGTTCCAGAGGCCGTTGTCGGCGGGCCGCTTGGCGGCCAGTTCCTCGATCGCCTGCGCATCGCCGGTCAGAACCTGAAGCGTGTCGTCGACGCCGCGCTGGATGCCGTCCGCCATGTCGTTGGCGCGGAAGCGCGGCACCATGGCGTTCTCGATGATCGTCCGGGTGAGTGCGTCGGTCAGCTTGCCTTTCAGTCCGTTGCCGACCTCGAAGCCGACCTCGCGCTCGTTCGGCGCCACCAGAAGGATGACGCCATTGGCCTTGCCCGCCGCGCCGAGCCCCCAGTGACGACCGAGCTCGGTGCCGTAGGTGCGGATGTCGTCGCCTTGAAGCGAGGTCACCGTCGCCACCACGAACTGGTCGCCGGTCTGCCTTTCGAGCTGGGCGAGTTTCGCCGTCAGCGACGCCTCGACGTCCGGCGGGATGATGTCCGCCTCATCGACGACGCGACCGCTGAGCGTCGGGAACGTCGGCGCGGCGACCGCGCCTGCGGCTGCCAGCGCGACGAACGCCGCCGCCAGCGTCGGCAGCGCGCGCCACATCCGCGGCTTCGCTCCCGCCCCTGCCATCCGGAATGCGCTGATTGAACGTGACCTCCAAGCTCGGCGGCGGCGCGTGACCTCACCGGTGACAGCGAAGTTTCCGGCCGGCCTGCAAGAAACCTGATTGCCCCTCAATTGCGTGCAATCGAAGGCCGGCGCGGAAAAATCGGGCCGGTTCCGATGCCGCTTGACTCTCGCTTTGTTCTCCGGAATCAATGGGAACAAAGCAGGAACATATTCACAGGACGAAAGTCGGCCATGCGCGCACGCGCTTTCATGGCGGGGGAAAGGTTTGCCCGGTTGCGGCGCGAAATCGCCCGGATCGAGCGCGGGGAACCGCGTGATCGGCGCCGCGACGGGGCAGAACCGGCCCCCCCTCTCGCCGGAGCGCATACGGAAGCCGGCAGGGCCGCGAGCCTTGCCGCGCTGAGCGCGTCAGGCGAGTGGGGTGAGGGGGATCGATCCGCGCCAGACGCCGCCGTCCTCCCCTTCGCCATCCCCCGTCTCGACCGCGCGCTCGCCGGCGGCCTTGCCCGCGCCGCCCTTCACGAGATGCGCGTACCCGAGAGCCGCGACACCGCCGCCATGACCGGCTTCGCCGCGGCGGTTCTGGCGCGCCTCGCCGCAACACACCCTCTCCTCTGGATCGTGGAGTCCGCGGCCGCCAACGAAGCCGGGTCGATCTACGGCGTCGGTCTCGGCGCCCTTGGTCTCGACCCGGCGCGCCTCGTCACCGTCCGTGTGAAGACCCCCGCCGATGCGCTCTGGGTCTTCGAGGAGGGGCTGCGCTGCGCCGGCCTCGCCGCCGTCGTCACCGAGATCAGGGGCAACCCGCGCCTTCTCGATCTGACCGCCAGCCGCCGTCTGGCGCTGCGCGCCGCCGAGAGCGGCGTCATGGGCCTGCTGCTCCGCCAGACCGACCGTTCCGGGCCCGGCGCCGCGACGACCCGCTGGCTCATCGCGCCGCGCCCCGCGTCAACGCCTGCCGATTTCCCCGCCGGCATCGGCCATCCCGCCTGGCGTCTCGTTCTCGAACGCAATCGCCACGGCTCGACCGGCACCTTCGACGTGGAGTGGGACCATGACAGACGATGCTTCCTCCCCGCCGCCCCGGCGCTATCTCGCCCTGTCGCTCCCCACGCTCGCGACCGACCGTCTGCACCGCCAGCTGTCCGGCCGCTCGTGGCGTGAAGCAACAAGAGGCGAAGAGGACCGGAGGTCGGGGGTCCCTTCCAGTCCTCCCCTCGCCATCGTCGCCAAGGTCAAGAGCGCGCTCCGCCTCGTCGCCCTCGACGAACAGGCCGAACGTCTGGGCCTCGTCCGCGGCCAGGCGCTTGCCGACGCCCGCGCCATGATTCCGGCGCTCGCCGTCGCCGACGACGACCCCGCCGCCGATGCCGCGCTGCTCGGCTCCATCGCCGACTGGGCCGAGCGCTACACGCCGCTGGTCTCCGTTGCGGATGACAGAAACCTGATGCTCGACATCACCGGCTGCGCCCATCTGTTCGGTGGCGAGCAGGCGCTGGTCGCCGATCTCACCCGCCGCCTCGCCGCCCAGGGCTTCGCGGTTCGCGCCGCGGTCGCCGGCACGCCGGGCGCCGCCTCCGCTGCCGCGCGCTATTCAACCGTCGCCGTCGTCCCGGATGGCGGCATCGCCGATCTTCTGGCGCCGTTGCCGCTCGCCGCGCTGCGCCTCGATCCCGAAACCGTCTTCGCCATGGACCGCGTCGGCCTGAAGAAGATCGGCCAGATCCTCAACGCGCCCCGTGCCCCCCTTGCCGCCCGTTTCGGCGTCGGTCTCATTCGCCGGCTCGATTCTGCGCTTGGCCACGACGAGGAGGCGATCAGTCCGCGCCGGCCGCCGCCGACCTTCATCGCCGAGCGCCGCTTCGCCGAGCCGATTTCCCGGGAAGATGACATCGCCGCGACGCTCTCGTCGCTCGCCGCGACGCTCGCCGCCCGTCTCGAGGCCGCCGCCGAAGGCGCCCGCCGGCTCGAACTCACCCTCTTCCGCGTCGACGGCCACGTCACCCGCGTTGCCGTCGGCGCCGGCCGCCCGATCCGCGCGCCGAAACTCATCCTCGCCCTCTTCCGCGAAAAGTTCGCCCGCTTCGGCGACGATCTCGACGCCGGCTTCGGCTTCGACATGGCGCGTCTGTCGGTCACCGTGTCGGCCGCCGCCGACCCCGCCCAGATCGATCTCACCGGCGAGGCCGGCGCCGAGGCCGACCTCGACAGCCTCATCGACCGCATCGGCGCCCGTCTCGGCGAGGACACCGTCGGCGTCATCGCGCCGCGCGACAGCCACATCCCCGAGCGCGCCGAAATCATGGCGCCGGCAGCCACCCGCGCCGCCACCGCGCTCCGTCTCGATCCCTCGCCCGAGATTATTCGCCCGCTTCGCCTGTTCGCCCGTCCCGAACCGGTCGAGGCGATCGCCGAGGTGCCCGACGGACCGCCGGTCCATTTCCGCTGGCGCCGCGCTCTCTACCGCATCGCCCGTGCCGAAGGGCCGGAGAGGATCGCCGCCGAGTGGTGGCGCGCCGACGGCCCGACCCGCGATTATTTCCGCGTCGAGGATTCCGCCGGCCACCGCTTCTGGCTCTACCGCGAGGGCCTCTACGGCCGCGAGACCGTCTCCCCGCGCTGGTACCTGCACGGGGTCTTCGCGTGAGCTCCCTACCTCAGCGCTTGGCGCCCTTCGACCCGCGCTTCATTGAACGACGCAACACGTCGTTGGCACGAGGTTTGGGAAATTTGTCGATATCGGGAAAGACCTCGCGCGCTGGCCTCAGGCGGGCAAGCTCCTCGTCCGTCAACTCCGGAATATCAACGGCATCCCAGTCCTCTTGGGAGATGTGTGCTGGTTTCCTGGGTCCCTTCACACCGGCATCTCTTCTAGCTCGCGATCTTTTCGCGCGCCGCCTGGGCGAGAAACGCCGAGCGCGTCAGACCCCGCGCTTCCGCCGCCTCGTCGATCTGGCCGAGCAGCCCGCGTTCCACCGTCACGTTGACGCGCACCGTCCGTCCGGGATCGGCAAGCAGCGGCACCAGCATCGTCGTCGCGCCGGCGCGCAGCGCTTTCTTCACGTCCCGGTCGGCCATCACGTCGGTGATCGAGCGCGGCGCCGGCACGGGGCGACCGTTGCTTTCCAGCGCCTCGACATGCTGGCGCAGGATTTCCGCCGCGACCCGGGGAAGGTCGTCGAATTCGTCGGCCGCGGGAAAGCAGCCCGGCATGTCCGGAAACCAGATGCCGTAGGCGCTCTCCGCGTCCTTCTCGACGATGCCGAGATAATACTTGGTGCTCATCTCACTCGCTCACGGTTTCCAGCCGGCAATCCGGTAAATGCTCCTGACCAGCCCCACCGGCAGGTCGCGCTTGGGATGGGGCAGCGAGATCAGCTCCGCCTTGTCGTCCCGCTTGAAGGTGTGGTGATCGCCCTTCACACGATCGAGCTGCCAGCCGTCCTTCTTGAGCATCTGCATCAGCTTGCGGCTGTTCTTTTCCACGCGCCCGCCCACCCGGATCGTGTGTATATAAATAGCGATACGTTGCCGACGGGTCAACGCCCATGACCCCCTTCGCCGAGCTCGCCGTCACCACCAATTTCTCGTTCCTGCGCGGCGGCTCGCATCCGGAGGAGCTGTCTTTCGCGGCTGCCGAACTGGGCCTTGCCGGCCTCGCCGTCGCCGACCGCAACACGCTCGCCGGCGTCGTGCGCGCCCATGTCGCCGCGAAGCAGGCGCAGCTTCCCTTCCACGTCGGCTGCCGCCTCGTCTTCCGCGATCCTGCCCTTGCGAACGGCGCCGCCCATCCCTCCCCCCTTGGCGGAGCAGGGAC
Source organism: uncultured Alphaproteobacteria bacterium (assembly GCA_963843565.1). Classification (GTDB taxonomy): domain Bacteria; phylum Pseudomonadota; class Alphaproteobacteria; order Rhizobiales; family Kaistiaceae; genus DASZQY01. The sequence goes on along the minus strand of CAWJKY010000003.1, from coordinate 2,840,642 downwards.
CGCGCGAAGCCGAAGGCGCACCGCGGTGAGTGGGGCGCCCCCTGACATCATCGCCTGGCCGACGACCCGCGCCGCTTACGGCCGCCTCTGCCGCCTGCTGACGCTGGGCAACCTGCGCGCCGAGAAAGGCGCGTGCTATCTCGACCTTGCCGATCTTCTCGAGTGGGGCGCCGGCATGATGCTCGGCGTCATGCCGGCCGGGCGCATCGAGGCGTCCCTCGACGAGACCCTCGCCGCCCTTCACGACGCCTTCCCCGGCAACGTCCGCCTGATGGCATCGATGACCTACGGCGCCAGCGACCAGCGCCGCCTCGCCCGCCTCGCCGCCGCCGCCCGCCGTTACGCCACGCCGCTCGCCGCCACCAACGACGTCCACTACCACGCCCCCGAACGCCGCCCGTTGCAGGACGTGCTGACCTGCATCCGCGAGAAGACGACGCTGGCCGCCGCCGGCCGCCGTCTTGCCGCCAACGCCGAGCGTCACCTGAAGTCGCCGCAGGAAATGGCGCGTCTCTTCCGCGATTATCCCGAGGCCGTCGCCGAGACGCGAGCCCTGCAGGAGCGCCTCGCCTTCTCCCTCGACGAGTTGCGCTTCCAGTATCCCGACGAGGCCACCGGCGACGCCGCCACGCCACAGGAAGCGCTGGAGAGGCTCGTCGAAGAAGGCGTGCGCTATCGCTTCCCGAACGGCTGCCCGCCGAAGATCCGCGAAAGCCTGAACCACGAGCTTCAGCTGATCGGCGAGCTGCGCTTCGCGCCCTATTTTCTCACCGTCCACGACATTATGAAGTTCGCCCGCGGCGCCGGCATCCTGTGTCAGGGGCGGGGTTCCGCGGCCAATTCCGTCGTCTGCTATTGCCTGAGGATCACCGAGGTCAGCCCGGAAACCTGCGGCCTGCTCTTCGAGCGTTTCATCTCGGCCGAGCGCGGCGAGCCGCCCGACATCGACGTCGATTTCGAGCATGAGCGCCGCGAGGAGGTGATGCAGTACATCTACAACAAGTACGGCCGCCACCGCACCGGGCTCGCCGCCACCGTCATCACCTATCGCTCGCGCTCCGCCATCCGCGAGGTCGGCAAGGTCTTCGGCCTCTCCGACGATGTCGTCAGCGCCCTCAACGGCACCATGTGGGGTTGGTCGGTCGGCGCCGTGCCGGACAAGGAGGTGCGCCGCGCCGGTCTCGATCCGCACGAGGCCACCATGCGCCACGTCCTCGCTCTCGCCGCCGAGATCGCCGGCTTCCCGCGCCATCTCTCCCAGCACGTCGGCGGCTTCGTCATGACCCGCGACCGCCTCGACGAGATGGTGCCGATCCTCAACGCCGCCATGGAGGACCGCACCAACGTCGAGTGGGACAAGGACGACTTGAACGCCCTTGGCATCCTCAAGGTCGATATCCTGGCGCTGGGCATGCTGTCGTGCATCCGCCGCGCCTTCGATTTTTTGCACGCCCACTACGGCGACGCGCCGAACCTCGCTTCCATCCAGGACGAGGATCCCGCCGTCTACCGCATGCTGCAGCGCGCCGATTCGGTCGGTGTCTTCCAGGTCGAAAGCCGCGCCCAGATGTCCATGCTGCCGCGCCTCAAGCCGAAGGAGTTCTACGACCTCGTCATCGAGGTGGCGATCGTGCGTCCCGGCCCCATCCAGGGCGGCATGGTCCATCCGTATCTGCGCCGCCGCCAGGGGCTGGAGCCCACCGTCTTTCCCTCGCCGGAGCTGGAAGAGGTGCTCGGCAAGACCATGGGCGTGCCGCTCTTTCAGGAGCAGGCCATGAAGATCGCCATCATCGCCGCCGGCTTCAAACCCGGCGAGGCGGATGCGCTGCGCCGCGCCATGGCGACCTTCAAACGCGTCGGCACCATCGGCAATTTCCGCCAGCGCTTCATCGACGGCATGGTGACGAGGAACTACGACCGCGAATTCGCCGAGCGCTGCTTCCGCCAGATCGAGGGCTTCGGCGATTACGGCTTTCCCGAAAGCCATGCCGCGAGCTTCGCGCTGCTCGTCTACGCCTCCGCCTGGCTCAAGTGCCATTACCCGGACGTCTTCTGCGCCGCGCTTCTGAACGCCCAGCCCATGGGCTTCTACGCGCCCGCGCAGATCGTCCGCGATGCCGAACGCCACGGCGTCACCGTCCTCCCCCCCGACGTCAACCTGTCCGACTGGGACGCGAAGCTGGAAGACCTGCCTGCTCAGACACCGCCGGAAGAGTCACCGTCTCTCCCCTCGCGGGAGAGGGCCTCGCGCCTTATCGAGCGAAGCGAGTTCGGCGCGAAGGGTGAGGGGGCAATGCCCCTTCAGAACTGGTCGCCCATCCCTCCCCGTTCCGGGGAGGGGGGACCGCGCGAAGCGCGGTGGGTGGGGAAAGCCCTCCACCCCCACCACGCCTCCATGGCCGCCGACATCCGCGCCCGTTACGCCGTCCGCCTCGGCTTCCGCCAGATCAAGGGTTTCCGCGAGGAAGACGCCCAACTCATCGTCGCCGAGCGCCGCGCCAACTACGATTCGGTCCGCGACCTGTGGCTGCGCACCGCCCTGCCGCGCGCCACCATCGAGCGCCTCGCCGATGGCGACGCCTTCCGCTCCGTCGGCCTCGACCGCCGCGATGCCTTGTGGGCGGCGCGCGGCGAAGGCGCCGTGCGCGCCAGGGACCGCCTGCCCCTCTTCGATACGCCGGAGATGGGCAACGTCCGCGCCGAGCCCGATTTCGCCCTGCCGCCCATGCCGGTCGGCGAGCACGTCGTCAACGACTACCGCTACTTGAGCCTCTCCCTGAAGGCCCACCCGCTGTCGTTCCTGCGCGCTGAACTCGCCCAGCGCCGCATCGTCCCCGCCGTCGCCCTTCGCGACGTTGCCAATGGAAGGCGCGCCACCGTCGCTGGCCTGGTCATCACCCGCCAGCGCCCGGGCACCGCCTCGGGCGTCATCTTCATGACGCTGGAGGACGAGACCGACATCGCCAACGTCATTGTCTGGCCCAAGGTCTTCGAGCGCTTCCGCCCGGTCGTCCTCGGCGCCCGCCTCGTCGCCGTCACCGGCAAGGTGCAGAGCGAGAGCGGCGTCATCCACGTCATCACCGACAAGATCGAGGACCTGACCCCAATGCTGGCGGCCCTCTCCGAAGATGCCGGCGATCTGTCGTCGCTGGCCCGCGCCGACGAGGTTGCCCGTCCCGGCACCGACGCCCGCGACAAGCCCACCGCCCGCGCCCGCATCGCCAGGCTCGCCCGCCCCGAAGACGACCCCGCCCGCGCCGCCTCCGACGTCATGCCCAGAGGCCGCAATTTCCACTGACTGTCCGCTTCGTTTTCCTGCGTAGGGATTGCCGTCCGCCTGCGTACACATTCAAGAGACTGAATGTTTCCCCCATCGACAATCCCGGGAGTCCCCTGTCATGAGCACACTCGCCAGGCTGGCCGGCGCGGCCGCCCTCACCGTCGCCCTCATGGGCAGCGCGAACGCCGGACCGGTTTCCGATTTCGAGGCGGCCATGCGCGGCGCCTACGCCGATTATCGCGTCGCCCTGTTCCAGACCAGCGCCAGCCAGCCCGAGGCCGCCGTCAAGGCGGTCGATGCCTTCCGTCAGAAGTGGACGGCGCTGGTCGCGGCAAATCCCGAACCGCCCCCGCAATACGCCGACGATGCGGCCTACGCCGGAACGCTGGCCAAGGTCGCGGCCATCGCCGACACCGCCGCAACCGAGGTCGCCGCCGGCGATCTCCCCAAGGCCCACGAAACGCTGGAAGCGATCCGCGACCAGATCGGCGGTCTCCACGAGCGCAACGGCCTCGTCGCCTTTTCCGACCGCATGAACGCCTACCACGCCAAGATGGAGGACGTGCTCGCCAAGGACTACGGCGGCTTCGACGCGGCCGGCCTCGGCACGCTGCGCGAGGATGCCGCGGTGCTTGCCTATCTCGCCGCCGACATCGCGGCCCACCCGTTGGCCGGCGCGGATGACGCCACCTACCAGTCGCTGCTCAAGGGCATGATGGCGAGCGTCACCAGCCTCGGCGAGGCCGCGCGCAGCGGCGATCCGGCGGCCGCGAAGAGCGCCGTCGACAGCCTCAAGGTGCCCTACTCCAAGTTCTTCCTGAAGTTCGGCTGACGCAAAAGGCGCGCTACCCGGCCCCGGGTAGCGCCGCCTCCCGCCGGGCGGTGCGCTCACCGCCCCCTTGCGAAAGCCTCACGCCGCCGCCCTCGCCGCCTCTTTCCGCCACCCGAACGCCGTCCACACGATCACGGCAAGCGTCGCCAGCTCGACGACGCTGAAGAAGATGTAGTGGGGCATCGGGGTTCCCTGTGTCAGCGACCAGATCTGGATTGCGGCCAGAAGGACGCCGATGACGACGTTGGCCCACCGGTTGATCGCATGGGGAAGCAGCCGCGACAGCACGATCATGATCATCGCCAGCTCCATGATGGCGGCGAACGCCGCCAGGAAGGTCGGGGTGATCTCCAGGCCGCCGACCACACCAGTCGTCAGCTCTTTCAGCGTCGCGCCGTCGTGCAGCGAGAACACGTCGCAATAGATGTAATTGACCGTCAGGAAGATCCACAGAAGCGACAGTCTTTCACGGATCGTCATGGTTCTTCTCCCCTTTTCTCGCCGTGGCACCGGATGGATACCGGAGGCGCCGGGGCGCAGACTACACGCTGCTCAGCCCAATGCGCGGCATCCGGGAGCAACCGCATCCTGCATCTGGACGCCGGGCCTCCCATGAGCGAGATCAATCGGAGGTCGCGCCCCCGCCCCTCCCCGTTACCCCCGTCACACCCCGGCCGGCCCCCGGTGGCCCCTGAGGCCGCGCGCTGATAGAATCGCCCTCACGGCTGCGACCAAGGAGGTCAATCATGGGCACGTTCGGCTGGGTCATTCTTGCGATCATCGTGGTGGTCGCGTTCTTCCTGATCACCATCTACAACCGCCTGGTCTCGCTCCGTCAGACCGTCAACCAGGCCTGGGCCGACATCACCGTCCAGCTCAAGCAGCGCCACGATCTCGTGCCCAATCTGGTCGAGACCGTGAAGGGCTACGCCGGCCACGAGCGCGGCACCCTGGAAGCGGTCACCCAGGCGCGCAACGCCGCCGTCGCCGCCGCCAGCCCGGAAGCCCAGGCCAAGGCCGAGAACATGCTGTCCGGGGCTCTGCGCCAGTTGTTCGCGCTCTCCGAGGCCTATCCGGACCTCAAGGCCAGCACCAACTTCCTCCAGCTCCAGTCCGACCTGTCGGATCTGGAAAACAAGATCGCCGCCTCGCGCCGCTTCCTGAACAACGCCGTGCAGGAATACAATTCCTCCATCCAGCAGTTCCCGGCGGTGCTGATCGCCGGCCCGGCCGGCTTCACCCCGCAGCAGTTCTTCAATCTCGACGAGGGCGAGATGGCCGCGGTGCAGACCGCGCCGACAGTCAAGTTCTAGGGGGAGGTCGCCACCAACCCCTGACCCCGCGGAGAGCGGCCCGTGCTCGGCAGCTACGGCCTGCAAACGTACATCTGGAACAACCGGCTGAAGTCGCTCGTGCTTCTCGCCGGCTTTCCCGTCCTGTTGCTGCTCATCTGCTTCGGCTTCGCGCTGGTCATCTCGGCCATGAACGACCCCAGCGTCGGCCAGGGTATCGCCGACGCGATTCGCATCGTGCCCTCGCTGATCCCGGTGGCGCTCGCCGGCTCCGCCATCTGGTTCGTCATCGCCTGGTTCGCCAACCAGAAGATCGTCGACGTCCTCACCGGCGCCAAGACCATCGACCGGCGGACCGAGCCGCGCCTTTACAACATCCTCGAGAATCTCTGCATCAGCCGCGGCATCACCACGCCGCGCCTCAGGATCATCGAAACCGACGCGATGAACGCCTTCGCCAGCGGCGTGCGCAAGAACCAGTACACCGTCACCGTCACCCGCGGCCTGATGAACGCACTCAACGACAAGGAGCTGGAAGCGGTCCTCGCCCACGAGCTCACCCACATCGAAAACCGCGATGTGCAGTTGATCGTCATTGCCGCGGTGTTCGTGGGGATCATCTCGCTGGTCGGCGACCTGCTCATCCGCGGGCCGCGCCTCATGTTCATGGGGCGGAGCTCCGGCGGTGGCGGCGGTGGTGGCGGCTTTTCGTTTGGCGGTGGCCGCCGGTCGAGCCGCTCGTCGGGCAGCAGCAAGGACGGTGGCGGCGCCATCGTCCTCATCCTGATCGCGGTCGCGATCTTCCTCATCGCCCGCCTGCTCGCGATCCTTCTCAACATGGCGATGTCGCGGAAGCGCGAGTTTCTGGCCGATGCCGGTTCGGTCGAGCTCACCAAGGACCCGGACGCCATGATCTCGGCGCTGCGCAAGATCGCCGGCCACTCCGAGCTGCACGCCCCCGCGCAGATCCAGGAGATGTTCCTCGATCACCCCAAGGTGAGCGGTTTCGAGGGCCTGTTCGCGACCCACCCGTCGATCGATGCGCGCGTCAAGAACCTGATCGAGTTCGCCGGCGGCCGCGACTATGTCCCGCCGCCTCCGCCGCCCCCCGCCGTCGAAGCCCCCAAGGCCGCCGAGCCCGCCGACCCGCCGTCCGCCGGCGCCGCGCCCATCCCCAATCCGCTCGGTCCGATTCCAGGCCCATGGGGCAACACCACCCCCGGCCCGTGGGGCAACCGCAAGACCTGAGCCTTTGCGGCTTCTGTCGGCTGTTGCCGTTTTCTTTTTGCCGCTAGATTCAAAGATCTCGAGCGGGCGTTACAGAACCCGCGCGTGCGGAGGAAAAAGCCAGTGCTCATCGGCAAAGCCGGCGCAGCAAAGTCTGCCATCGCCACCGCTGACGCATCGGGCGTCACCGTCCGCGGCCGCGATCTTGTCACCGGCCTCATGGGCCAGCTCACCTTCAGCGAATATTTCTTCTTCCTGGTGAGCGGCCGCGAGCCGACCGCCGACCAGCGCTTCTTTCTCGACCTGCTGCTGGTCGCCATCGCTGAGCACGGCCTGACCCCGTCCGCCGTCGCCGCCCGCATGACGCTGGCCGCCGCCCCGGACGCCCTGCAGGGCGCCGTCGCCGCGGGAATCCTGGGCGCCGGCAGCGTCATCCTCGGGTCCGCCGAGCCCTGTGCCGCGCTGCTGCGTGAGGCCGTGGCCGCCGTCGCCGCCGGCGGCGATCCCGACACGATCGCCGCCGATATCGCCCGGCAGACCAAGGCCCGCGGCGGGAAACTCCCCGGCTACGGCCACCCCCTCCACAAGCCCGTCGACCCCCGCGCCGAGCGTATCCTGGCGCTGGCCGACGAGCGCCGGGTTGCCGGCCCCGCCGTCTTTATCGCCCGCCGCATCGTTCCCGCCGCGGCGAAAGTCTTCGGCCGCCCGCTGCCCATGAACGTCTCCATGGCGATCGCCGCGCTCCTCGTCGACCTCGACTTTCCCCCCGCCATGGCCAAGGCCCTTCCCATCCTCGCGCGCACCGCCGGGCTGCTTGCCCATCTGGCGGAGGAGCAGCAGCGCCCGATCGGCTTCCTGCTTGCCTCGAAGGCCGAAGAGGCGATTGCCTACGACGGCGGGGACGGCGCGTGAACGAGCACGTCATCCTCGATCCGGCCGTCGAGACGCTGCCGCGCGCCGAACAGCGCCGTGCCGACGACGGCGCCTACCGCCGCCAGATCGCCTACCTGTTCGCCAATTCGCGGTTCTATCGCGCCAGGCTCGCCGCCGCCGGTTTCGCCAATCCCGACGAGGTCGGCGGCCTCGACGACATCGCCCGCCTGCCCTTCACCGTGAAGGACGAGTTGCGCGCCTCGCGCAGCGAAGCCGATCCGGTGGGCACGCACCTGGCGGTTCCGCTCGGGCAAGTGGCGCGCATCTTCTCGACCAGCGGCACCACCGGCACGCCGAGCTTCATTCCGCTGACCGCCGAGGACGTCGCCGACTGGGTTCATATTTCCTCGCGCACCTACTCCGCCTCGGGGGTCAGGCGCGGCTGCCGGCTGCTCTCGACCTACAATGCCGGCCCGTTCGTCGCCGGCGTCACCCTCGACGCCTTCAATGCCCTCGGCCTCACCCACATCCCCATGGCCGGTGCCGGCACCGAGCGCGTGCTCGCCGCGATCGTCGCGCTGAAGCCCGACACCGTCGCCCTCACCCCCTCCTACGCACTGCATCTGGCCGAGCGTGCCGCCGAGCACGGCATCGACCTCGCCGCCTCGCACGTCGAGCGGCTGCTGGTCGCCGGCGAGCCCGGCGGCGGCGAGCTGGCCTTCCGCGCCCGGCTCGAAGAGGCGTGGGGCGCCCGGGTCACCGAGGCGATGGGCATCGGCGATATCGCCGTGTCGCTGTGGGGCGAGTGCACCGAGCAGCGCGGCATGCACTTCTCCGGCCAGGGCTTCGTTCATTTCGAGCTGATCGACCCGGCGACCGGCGCCGTCATTGCCCTCGACGACGCGCCGGACGGCACCGAGGGCGAACTGGTCTACACCCACCTGCGCCACCGCGCCGCGCCGCTCCTGCGCTTCCGCAGCCGCGATCACGTGCGCGTGTCGACCGGGCGCTGCGCCTGCGGCCGCACCTCGCCGCGCGTGCGCTGTATCGGGCGCACCGACGACATGCTGATCGTGCGCGGCGTCAACGTCTTCCCGACCGCCGTCCGGGAGGTGGTCAACGAGTTTCGTCCCGCCGTCAGCGGCGTCATCGCGTTGCGTCCGCACGCCCGCGCCGTGCGCCAGGATCCGCCGCTGCCGGTCGTCGTGGAACTCGGCGAGGGCGCCGCCGATGCCGACCTCGCCGGCCGCATCGCGGCGCGCCTGCGCAGCGCGCTCACCTTCACCGCCGAGGTGACGCTCGTCCCCAACGGCAGCCTGCCGCGCTCGAGCTACAAGTCACACCTCGTCGACTGGCCCGGCGACGCCCAAACCTAGCTCGGCCCACCCCCTCTCCCCTGGTGGGAGAGGGCCGCGAGACTTGCCGCGCGAAGCGCGTCAGGCGAACGGGGTGAGGGGGACCCCCGCCCTACACGTTCACGAAGTCCTGGTCCTTGACGAAGTCGCGGAAGCCGGCGAGCGCCGCGTTGACCTTCTCCCAGCTCTTGAGCTTCTCGACTTCCTTCACCCACCTGTCGACGTTCGGGTAAGCCTTGAACTCGTCGCGGGTGACGATCCCGCAGGTCAGGAGCGCGTAGCCGAAGATGTCGGCGATGGTCATCTGGTCGCCGACCAGGAACCTGTTGCCCTTGCCGAGCCAGTGGTCGTTCAGCACCTTCAGCCATTTCTGCGTGTTGGCCTTGCCCCATTCGATGGTGCCCTTGTGGGTGGCGTCGTCGGGGCGTTTGTGGTGGGGATAGATCTGCGGATAGACGACGTTGTAGCCGTAGTCGCGATAGAAGCCGGTGTTGAACCAGTCCATCAGCTCGTTGACCTTGGCGCGCTTCTTCAGATCCTTCGGATAGAGCGCCAGGTCGAACTTGTCGGCGAGATACTTCATGATCGCCGAGCTTTCCGTCAGGACGAACCCCTCGTCGTCGAGCGTCGGCACCAGCCCGTTCGGGTTCAGCGAGATGTACGGCTCGCTGGCGTGCTCGCCCTTGTAGAAGTCGAGCGCCACCTCCTCGATCGGCAGCTTGTACTCCGCGATCAGCGCGCGGATCGGCCGGCTCGTGTTGGACACTTCCAGAATGTAGAGCTTCGATGCCATCGTCTTCCTCCCAAACGTGGCGCCGGCCCGCGCCCTTGCCGGCTGTTGTTCCGGCGTGAACACGCGCCGGCGTGCGAATAGTTTAGATCAGTACGGGTTCTTCGGCGACCGGTCGTCCGACAGGCTGCCGCGCCGGCGCGCCACGATCGCCTCGATGGCGTCGGCCAGATGGACTTCCTGGATATTGTAGTCGCCGCGCGCCACGCGAATCTTGTGCGCCTCCAGCATCACTTCGCCCCACGCCACCCCTTCCGGCGGGAAGAAGCGGTAGGACGCCAGCTCGATCAGGAAGCCGAGTGGGTCGCGGAAATAGATCGAGTCCATGAAGCCGCGGTCCTTCACCCCGCTGTGCTTGATGCCGCGTTCGTCGAGCCGCTTGACCGCCTGCTGGAACGTCGCCCGGCTGACGTTGAAGGCGATGTGGTGGACGACGCCGATGTCGCGGCTGGTCTCGGTCGGGTCCGCCTTGCGGGTCTCGTCGGTGAACACGGTGATCAGCCGCCCGTCGCCCGGATCGAAGTAGAGGTGGCTCTCGGTCGGCACGTCGAGGTTCGGCTGCTCGAACACGAACGGCATGCCCAGAACCCCTTCCCAGAAGTCGATCGACGTCTGCCGGTCCGCCCCAACCAGCGTGATGTGATGAACCCCCTGGCTCTGCAGCTTCTGCATGGAATGTCCTCTCCGGGCCGCGCCTCCTAGGATAATGGCCTCCTAATTTGCACACTAGGCGCACCGAGGGAGCCGCAAGGCGTGGGCCGATGTCATCAATCAGCCCCAAAACGCGCCCTTTGGCCAATGCACGCAAAACTTGCATCCACGAACAGGCGGGCTATTCTACGAGCACCCTGGAGGGACACATGCCGACGGCATTCGAAGATATTCAAACCGCGTTCTATGCATTGGAGCAAGTTGCCAGTTGGCAGGTTGTCGGCGTCCTCGTCGCGGCGGGCGCTTTGTCAATGGCGATTCTCGATGCAATCAAGAATTTTAGCCCCATTCGGCGTTGGTTTCATAGCCGATGGATTCGACGTTGGATCGAGGTCCGGACCGCAACATTCAACACAAGTGGCCTGTTACCTCAGATCGATCCAGGCAAAACGATCATTCAGCTCATCGACCTCTCCACCGGCGGCGAGGAACATGCGCTATTCAACCTACCGTCCGAGCAGCTGATTGCCCAGATTAACGCTGCCGCGCAAGCAGCCCTCGACTATCCGCAGCGCTACGCTGAGGTGTTAGCATCGTTGTCACAGGGAGCGGATCGCGAAGACGTCCAACAGCTTCTCGACGTTGGGTCGGGTACTGGCGATGTGGATCAGCGCGTCCTCGACGCGCGCAACCGCGTCGGTAACAGAATTCAACGAAATCTGGACGGCGCCCAGATCGCCCTAAAGGATCGTTGGCAACTCATTATGCAGCTGGTTGCGATGTTCATCGCAATTCTGCTTCTCGAACTAGCAGTTCTGTTTTCGTCGAGTGGAGACATAGCGGCGGCCGTACTAGCAATCCCCATCGGCATAGCGGGCGGTTATCTGGCACCCGTGCTGCGCGATCTGGTTGTTGCCCTTCAGCAGCTGAGAGCGTGAGCGCCGCCTCGAATATCAGGAACGCACCGCAAACGTTTGAATTGTCGGTGCGTACGCGCGATCGTGGCGGTCCGGTCCGGTCGTCGGTGAGCGATTCCGGCCGACTTGCATCCAGCGGCGCGCGTCACCTTCTCATCCTCGTCCACGGCTACAACAACACGCGCTCCGAAGCGGATGGCAGTTATCGGGAATTCCTCGGCGGACTAGTGAAGAGCTTGCGCAAGAGCCGCGTTGCCCCGGACGCGGTTGTTTTCTTCCAATGGCCCGGCGACACGGCAATCGGTCCGATGAAGTGGTTCGATCGAGCCGGCTACCCTTTCGACATTGCGCGTGCCCGCACTTCCGCCGACCGGCTCACAGACTACCTCGCAAGCTTCCCGAGTCCTACCAGCGCCCCGTCATCGCTGAAGATCACGATAGTGGCGCATTCACTCGGGTGTCGTCTTTCGGTCGAAATGTTGAACCAACTGCCTCGGCAGACGAGTCAGAGCCTGGAGGTGATCCATCTCATGGCCGCGGCCGTAGGAACGCGAATGTTCTCGAACGGTGCAATCACTCTTCCTGGAGCGATCAGCCAGAAGATTAGCAAACTGTTCTCAACCGCTGACTTCGTCCTACATCGCGTGTTTCCCCTGGGACAGGCGGTGGCATTTCCAATAATCGAGAGATTCCCTTATCACGAGGCGGTCGGTCGGTTTGGTAATCCGCCGGGCCTCGGCAGCGCGTTCGCCACCAACAATCAGCATAACGAATATTGGGGTGATACTTACGCTGCCGATCTATTGATTTCGCACATCGACCCTACCTTTCCGCCTCCTCCCCCGCGTTTTCGTAGGACCGGACGAAAGCTGGTGCCGCGCGACGAACCCCGCGCCTGGAGCCTCCCCAAACGCAAACTCGGTCAATAGGACGATTTCGAAGACCTGGGTCGCTCGTGCGGACGCCTGTCAGCGAACCACCTTGATGTTGAAGTCGGGCGAGCCAACCGCGCCCATCAGCCGCACCCAGAACAGCACGTAGGCCTCCAGCCCGCGCGCCGCGCTGAGGTCGCCGAGGTCGATGACGCTCTGCCAGCCGAACCAGCCCTTCAGGATCTCGGTGACCTTGGCCTTGGCGCCGGCGTCGTTGCCGCAGATGAACGCGTCGTGATCGTCGTGGCCGAAGCGCGCCGGCTCGACCATGACGTTGCAGTTGATCGTGTTGAGCGCCTTCACCACGTGCGCGCCGGGCAGCGCCTGCTGAAGCTGCTCGGCGGTCGAATCCTCGCCGTGAAAGGTGATCGAAGGCGGAAAGCCCTTGGAGAAATCGAGCGGGTTGGAGACGTCGATCACGATCTTGCCGGCGAACTTGTCGGCGCCCGCTGCCTTCACGATGTCTGGCGAGGCCGTGCCGAGGGTGCAGTTGAAGATCAGTTCGCCGAAGCCCGCCGCGTCGGCGAAGGTACCGACCGCCGCGCTCTTGCCGGCCTGCGCGGCCCACTCCACCGCCTTTTCGTTGCTCGCCGTCCGCGACCCCATGGTCACTTCGTGGCCGAGCAGGATGAGTTTGGTGCCGATGGTCGCCCCGACCATCCCCGTTCCAAGTACGCCGATCTTCATGTGTCGCTCCCTCGCGTTTGGTGCGCAGCGCCTGCTGCTAGGTGATCTCGTCCGGCCCGGCTTCTTCCAGGCACGCCAGGATATAGGGCGCGAAAGACCGCGCCACCTCGATGCGGAATTGATCCGCCCCGGTCCGCCACAGGACGATCCCCGTCTTGCCGAAGACCGTGCGGGTGCACATGCCGACCGGAAAGGCACCGGCCGACAGATCGAGCGGGCAGTAGCCGTTGATCGCCTCCGCCGCACGGCGTCCGCTGACCGCGATGCCGACGTCGCGGTCCGAGATGTTGACGACGCTCGCCGGCGTGTCGCCGAGCGAAGCGCCGATCCGCCCCGCGAGCGCCCGCTCCTCGCGCGCCGGCGCGATCAGCACCCACTCGTCGGGCCCCAGCCACAGCGCCGCGCGCCCCTGCGCCGTCTCCGCCCGGCACACCGTCCACGGCAACTTCACCCCCGCCGCGATTCCGATCAGCGTCTCCGCGCTGGTGCCGGCGCGGATCGCGAAACGCGCCGCCGGCGGCAACAGGCCGAAGGTCAGCGCATCCTCAGCCATGGAGCCGTTCTCCCGCGGGGTCGTAGAACGCCGGCTCCACCACCTCGACCGCCTGTTTGCCCATCGGCACGGCGAGGCGCGTGCCGATCCGCGCCCGCCCGCCCGAAACCAGCGCCAGCGCGATCGACCGGCCGAGCGGCGCGCTCATGTAGGCCGAGGTCACGTGGCCCAGTGACTTCCGCGCGCCGGGAGAGACCATCCCGCCCGCTCCGGTCACCTGCGCCCCCTCCTCCAGGACCACCGCCGGATCGGCCGTCAGGAGCCCGACCAGCTGCTTGCGGTCCTCCCGCACCATGTCCGGCCGGCTCAGTGAGCGCTTGCCGACGAAATCCGCTTTCGCCTTGCCGATCAGGCCGCCGAGCCCGAGATCGTCGGGGCTCGTCGTGCCGTCGCTGTCCTGCCCGACGATCGGGTAGCCCTTCTCGGCGCGCAGCAGGTGCATCGCCTCCGTGCCGTAAGGCGTGATCCCGTAGGCGAGGCCAGCCATGTGCACCGCTTCCCACACCTCCCGTCCGCGCGACGCCGGCACGTTGATCTCGTAACCGAGTTCGCCCGAGAACGAGACGCGGAAGAGCCGCGCCGCCACGCCGCCGATCGTGCCGGAACGCACGCTCATGTGCGGCATCGCCGACGCGCCGACGTCGATGTCCTCGGCGAGCGGCGCCACCGTGTCGCGCGCCGCCGGCCCCTGCACGGCGATCACCGCCCATTGTTCCGTGGTCGACGTCAGCCAGACCGTGAGGTGCGCGAACTCGGTCTGCAGATAGTCCTCCATGTGATGGAGCACCGCCGCGGCGTTGCCGGTCGTGGTGGTGACGTGGAAACGGTCGCGCGCGATCCGCGCCACGATCCCGTCATCGATGACGGTGCCGGCTTCCGACAGCATCACCGCGTAGCGGCAGCGCCCGACCGCGAGTTTCGACAGCGTGTTGATGTACATCAGATCGAGGAACGCGCCCGCGTCCGGCCCGACCACCTCGATCTTGCCGAGGGTCGAAGCGTCGAAGAGCCCGACCGCAGTTCTAACCGCGCGGCACTCGCGCGCCACCGCCGCCGCCATGTCCTCGCCGGCCCGCGGGAAATACCGTGCCCGCTTCCAGGTTCCGACGTCCTCGAAGACGGCGCCTTCGCCCTCCGCCCAGTCGTGGATCGGCGTCTTGCGCACCGGGTCGAGCAAGGCCCCGCGCGCGCTTCCCGCGATCGCGCCGAAGGTCACCGGCGTATAGGGCATGCGGAACGTCGTGAGGCCCACCTCGGGGAGCGGCTTGCCGAGCGCCGCCGCCACCACGGCGAGCGCATTCATGTTGGCGGTCTTGCCCTGGTCGGTCGCCATGCCGGTCGTCGTGTAGCGCTTGACGTGCTCGATCGAACGGAAGCCTTCGCTGACCGCCAGCGTCAGGTCGCGCGCCGTCACGTCGTTCTGGAAATCGACGAACGCCTTGACGCGCTCCGGCCGCCGGTTGTGCGGCACCCGTCCGAGGAAGCCGCCGCTGTCGCTGGAAACGCCGGTCACGTAGTAGGCGCGGCCGGTCGTCATCGCCCGCGCCGCGTCCTCGCCCGCCGCGGTTCCTTCCGCCAGACACTGGGCGAGGTCGTAGGTGCCGCGGCACGCCCCGACCGATTGCTCCCTCTGTGCCGAGACGTCCGGCACGAACGCGCCCCGCTCCGCGTCGAAGCGCAGGTGCCCGCGCGACTGCGAGAAGAGATGCACGCTCGGCGTCCAGCCGCCCGACATCAGCAGCAGGTCGCAATCGAGCTTCTCGCGCCCGCGTACCCGGCCGCTTGCTTCGATCGCGCCGATCTCCGCCGCCCTGATGCGCAGGCGTCCGTGCGTGCCGCAGATCGACGTCGACGGCCACACCGGAATGCGCGCTTCCAGCGCCGCCGCCACCTCGTCGCCGGTGGGCTCGGGACGAAGATCGCAGATCGCCGCGATCTCGACGCCGGCCTGATGCAGGTCGAGCGCCGCGCTGTAAGCCGAATCGGTCGC
Source organism: uncultured Alphaproteobacteria bacterium (assembly GCA_963843565.1). Classification (GTDB taxonomy): domain Bacteria; phylum Pseudomonadota; class Alphaproteobacteria; order Rhizobiales; family Kaistiaceae; genus DASZQY01. The sequence goes on along the minus strand of CAWJKY010000003.1, from coordinate 2,825,263 downwards.
CGTCGTCACCACGGCGCGTTTGCCGGCAATGGCGCCGTAGCGGTTGAGATAGGTGCGCGCCGCGCCGGCCAGCATGATCCCCGGCCGGTCGTTCTCCGGAAAGACCAACGGTCGTTCGATGGCCCCGGTGGCGAGCACCACCTCCTTCGCCCGCACCTGCCACAGCCGTTCGTGTGGGCTGCGCGGGTCCGGGTCTTCGAGATGGTCGGTGACCCGCTCGACGAGGCCGACGAAGTTCTGCGCGAAATATCCAAACGCGGTGGTGCGCTTGAGCAGCCTCACGCGTTGCGTAGCTGCGAGCGCTGCAAGCGTATGTGCGACCCAGTCGGCGGCCGCCCGCCCGTCGATGGTGGCGTTCGGTTCGGTGAGGAGCGCGCCGCCGAAGTCGTTGTCTTCGTTGGCAAGAATCACGCTCGCCCCGGCCTCCGCCGCGGCGAGTGCGGCGGCGAGCCCCGCCGGCCCGCCCCCCACCACCAGCGCATCTGCATGGGCGTACCGATGCATGTACCGGTCCGGGTCGGCGGCCTTCGGCGCCCGCCCGAGCCCCGCCATAAGCCTCAGAAAAGGCTCGTAGATCCGCGTCCATAGCGGCCGCGGCCACATGAACGTCTTGTAGTAGAAGCCGGCCGGGATGACCGGCGCGATGGCGTCGCTGACCGCCCCGAGATCGAGGCTGAGCGCCGGCCAGCGGTTCTGGCTAAGCGCCCGTAATCCCTCGTAGATCTCGACCTGCGGCGCCCTCACATTGGGCGTCCGCCGCCCCGCCCCGCGGTCGATCGTGACGAGCGCGTTCGCTTCCTCGGCTCCCGCCGAAAGTATGCCGCGCGGCCGGTGATATTTGAACGAGCGCCCGGCGAGATGGATGCCGTTGGCGATGAGCGCCGAGGCGAGCGTATCGCCCTGAAAGCCCTGAAGTTTCCGTCCGTCGAAGGTGAAGGAGACCGGTCGCGTCCGGTCGATCCGCCCGCCTGTCGCCGTGCGGAAACCGCTCACCGCGCGCCGCCCTTGACCAGCCGCGCCACGTCCGGCTTCGGCTCGCCGGCCTTGTAGGTCGCGACGATCTCGTCGCTCACCGTGTCGCGCACCGCGTTGAGAAAGCGCCCGCAGCCGTGGATGTGCCGCCAGCGCTCGTAGGCGAGGCCGCGCTTGTTGGTGCGCTCGTAAAGGAAGGCGCCCCAGGCGGCATCGTCGAGCGTGGCCGGGTCCGCAGGCCGCGCCACGTGCGCCTCGCCGCCGTAGCGAAACTCGAGCTCTGGCCGGGACCCGCAGATCGGACAGGGGATGAGCAGCATCAGTGCGCCACGGCTGCGGCCGCCGCTTCGTCGATGAGCGCGCCGCTGCGAAACCGGTCGAGCGCGAACGGCGCGGCAAGCGGATGCGGCTCGCCCTTCGCGATCGTCGCCGCGAACACGTGGCCCGAGCCCGGCGTCGCCTTGAAGCCGCCCGTCCCCCAGCCGCAGTTGACGTAGAGCCCCGGCACCGGCGTCAGCCCGATGATCGGCGAACGGTCCGGCGTCACGTCGACGACACCACCCCAGTTCCTGAGCATCTTCAGGCGCCGGAACGTCGGGAAGAGTTCGCAGATCGCTTCCAGCGTGTGCTGCACCACGTGGAAACCGCCCCGCTGGCTGTACGAGATGTAGCTGTCCGTGCCGGCGCCGATGACCAGTTCGCCCTTGTCGGACTGCGAGATGTAGGCGTGCACCGTGTTCGACATGACCACGCACGGCAGCACCGGCTTCACCGGCTCCGAGACCAGCGCCTGCAGCGGATAGCTCTCGATCGGCATGCGGAGGCCGGCCATCGCCATCAGCACGCTGGTGTTGCCGGCGGTGACCACCGCCACCTTCTTCGCCCGGATGGTGCCGCGGCTCGTCTCGACGCCGCCGACCGCGCCATCGTGCCCCCGCGTGATGCCGGTCACCTCGCAGTTCTGGATGATGTTGACGTCCCAGGCGTCCGCCGCTCGCGCATAGCCCCACGCCACCGCGTCGTGCCGCGCCGTGCCGCCGCGCCGTTGCAGCGCCGCGCCCAGCACCGGATAGCGCAGCGACGGCGAGATGTTGAGCGGCGGGCAGAAGCGTTGCGCCTCCGCCGGCGTCAGCCATTCGTTGTCGATTCCGTTGAGCTGGTTGGCATGCACATGCCGTTGCAGCACCTGCACGTCCGACACCGAGTGCGCCAGCATCATCACGCCGCGCGGCGAATACATGACGTTGTAGTTGAGCTCGCCGGAGAGGCGCTCCCAGAGCTTCAGCGCGTGCTCGTAGATCGCCGCGCTCTCGTCCTGAAGGTAGTTGGAGCGGATGATGGTCGTGTTGCGGCCGGTGTTGCCGCCGCCGAGCCAGCCCTTTTCGAGCACCGCGACGTTGGTGATGCCGTGCTCGCTGGCGAGGTAGAAGGCGGTGGCGAGCCCGTGTCCGCCGCCACCGACGATCACCACGTCGTATTCCGGCTTGGGCTCGGGCGAACGCCACTGTTCCGGCCATTGCCGGTGGCCGGTGAGCGCGTTCCGCGCCAGCGCCATGAATGAGAATTGCCCCATGGGCGGCATTCAACCGCCCCGCCCGCCCGTTGCCAAGCGAGGCACGACGCCGCTCAGTATTCCTTCTCGAACGACAGCCCGACCTTGCCCTCGCCGTTGTTGCCGGCCGCGGCGTTGGCCTTGAGGTTGTCGGTAATGTCGATATCGACGCTCACCCGCCCGCCGCCGGTGCCGCTGCCCGCCTCGACCCCCACCTCGACCCGGTCGCTGAGCCGCTTGCCGACGCCCACGGTGGTGCCGCCGGTGGAGTCCTGGCTGATGTCGAGGTTGTCGAGCCCGGTCGCCTGGCGGAGCCGCGTGAACACGCTGGTGCCGCCCAGCGCGCCGGTCATCTGCGCCACTGCATCGACCAGTTGCGCCGCCTGAAGCGCCGACAACTTGCCGACGCCACGGTCGAAGAGCAACCGCGAAAGAATTTCCTCCTCGGGCAGCGACGGGCTCGACGTGAAGCTGATCGTCGGGTCGTTGGCGCGGCCGGTGACGTGCAGCGTCACGACGCTGTCCGAGGTCCTGGTCGTCGCCTCGAAATTGAGAAGCGGTACGAGATCGCCGGCGAAAGTCAGCGACCCGCTGGTGAAGTTGAAGCGCTTGCCGAGCGCCTCCATGCGCCCGCGCCTGAGCGCGAAGGCGCCGACGGCTTGCGGATTACCGGTCGTGCCGCCGAGCGTCAGCGCGCCACCCGCCTCCGCATCGATCCCGAAGCCGCGCACGAACACGCCGTTGGGCGCATTGAGCGTGATCGACAGGGCGAGCCCGCCACTGCCGCCGCCGCTGTCGGTGGCGGACGCCGGCTCGCTCGCCTGCGGCGGCGTGAAACCCGGCGGCGTGTTGATGTGGGTGACGTCGATGGCCGTCGCCGCGCCGCCCAACTTGTCGGGTAACTGGATCTCGGTGCGCGCCAGATTTACCGTGCCGGAGATCAGCCCGCCGCCCAGCAGCGGACCGCTGATCTTCAGGTCGGCGCCAAGCTGCGCCTTGACGAGATCGCCGTCCGCGTAGCGCCCGTTGACCACCCGCACCGTCAGGTCCGCCGGCAAGCCCGGCTGATCGACGGCGAGCGTCCCGGCGAGCGTCACGTCGCCGCCTTGCGAGAGCCGCCCGCTGATTCCCGTGGTCGTCGCGGTGCGTCCGTCGAAGGCGATGCGCCCGCTGGCGCCGGTGATCCCGACGCCGGTCTCGAGATCGGCAAGCGTCGCGTCAGCGAGGTCGATCGTTCCGTTGACCGTCGGGGCCGACGTCCCGCCGCTGACCTTGAGCGCCACCTTCGCGGTCCCGGCAAGCCGCAACTCGCGGGTCGTGGCGAGCGCCAGCAGCACCAGCGGCACGTCGCCGGCAACGTCGAGGGAGAGCCCGGTGCCCTTGAACGGCACCGACCCGGACACGGTCAGCGACAGCCCGGCGCCGCTGAGCGTCGCATCGAGGCTTGTGGCGGTGGCCGAGCCGGTGCCGCGCGCCGAGATGGTCAGCGCCGGCAGCCCGGCGCTCCGTGTCGCGGCGAGCGCCACGTCGCGCCAATCCGCCCGCCAGGTGTAGCGGGGTGCCGCCGTCGTCCCCGAGCACCGTCACCTCGCCCGAAACCGTGCCGCCCGCCCCGAGCTGCGGCGCGAACCCGTTGACCACCGCCGCCGACACCCCGGCGATGGCGACCGTCAGGTCGAGCTTCGGCTGCACCGATCCGTTGAGGCGCACGTGGCCGCCGCCGATGGCGAGGTCGGCGTTGGTGATGCCGGTTTCGCCGCCGGCAAGCGCCAGCGCCAGCGCCGAGCCAAGCCTCACCGGCGATCCGTAGGCGGAACCGGAAAGCGTCGCGATGGTGAGCGTCTCGCCGTCGAGATTTCCCGTTCCGGCAAGGTCGAGGTCGGGGCCCTTGGCCTTCGCCTCGAACGTCGTCTTGCCCGCCGTGCTCGCCGCCGACAGCGTCGCCGTGTCGAGCTTGACGCTGCCGGAGGTGATCGTCGTCGCGCTGACGTTGCCGCTCAGGCGTGGCGCGCCGAGCGCGTCGTCGACGGTGACGCTGCCCTTGACGGTTCCGACCGTTGCCGATCCGACGGCGATGCCCTTGCCGGAGAAATCCGCCGCGATCCTTTGTTTGTCGCCATCCGGGGCGAAGGTGACGCGTGCCGTCGCGGCGCCGCCGGCGTCGGTGAGCGCCAGCGCCGCAAGCGTTGCGAGGTCCGGCGCATCGACCGTCAGCGTCCCGTCGAACAGGCCCGCCGCCGTCCGCGTCAGCCCGCCTTTGATGTGGTTGCCGCCGATCGCCACGTCGATCGCGGGCAGCGCCAGTTGCCCGCTCGTCGCATCGAGGCCGACCGTCGCCGTCCCGGACAGCGCCTTGCCGCCGAAGCCGCCGGCAAGCGTCAGCGCCCCCTGCCAGCCGGAATCCGCCGGCGCGCCGGAGAACGCCGCCCTGGCGTCGTCGATCGCCTGACCGAGCAGCTTGCCGCGCTTGACGGTCAGGTCGGCTTCGACCGTCGGCCGGTCGCGCGCGCCGGAAATCTTCGCCGTGAATCCGACCGCGCCGCTCGACGCCTCCGCCACCAGCGCCAGGTCGGATATCGCGCCGTCGAGATTGCCATCGATGCTTTCGGCGCCGAGCGTCAGCGCGCCCGTCGCCTGAAGTGCAGCGCCGGCCACCTTCAGACCGGAAACGGCCAGCGATCCGTCGCTGGCGCGCGTGATCGTCGCGGCGATGTCGGTCTTGCCGGCAAGCAGCTTCGCCGCCGTGGCGTTGCCCGGATCGAGGTCGCTCGTCGTCGCCGCGACCGTGATCTTCGCCGCGTCGCCGACGAACGTCCCCTCCGCGCTTCCCGAGATCGCCCCGGCGAGCGTCTGCCCCGCCAACGGCGACAGCGGCGCAAGGTCCGCGTAGGCGACGGTCGCCTTGCCGGCGACGTTGCCCACCGACACCGTGCCGGAATAGTCGGTCGCGCCACCGGCCAGTTGCAGCTTCGCCGAAACCGTCGCCACCGCTTTCGCCACGTCGAGCGTGCCGTCCGCCGACAGCAGGATCGGCGCCGCATCGCTCGATGCGACCGTGCCCGTCTTCGTCTTGATCGCGTCCGCTTCGACCCTGAGGGCAAATGGCAGCGTGGCGCTCGCCAGTGGGTCGTCGCCGCGCGCCTCCACCGCCAGCGATGCCCCGAGGTTCGAGATGGCCGTTCCGCCCACGTCGAGCCCCGCGACGTTGCCGGTGAGGTCGAGCCGCAGCGCCTTGCCCTTTGGCGCCACCGTCCCCTTCAGAGCCACCCGGTCGAAGCCGCCGTCGGCAAGTCCCGGCACGGCGATCCGTCCGCCGCCGGCCTTGGCGACATTAAGGCTCAGCGCAAGATTGGCCGCCGCGTCGCCGAGCGTCCCCGACGCCTGCGCGGATACGCTCCCCGTGGTCACGGTCCCCTTGCGGATCGCGATCCGCGGCAGCGCCTTGCCCGGGTCGCGCACGACATCGGCGTCGACAGCGATCGTCAGCGGTCCGCTCAGAAGGTCGGCATAGGCGGGCGGCACCAGCTCGGCGAGATCGCCCGTCCCGTCGAGCGTCACCCGCGTGCCGCCACCGTTCTTCGGCGTCAGCGCGAAGCTGCCGTCGAAGCGCGCCGCGCCCTCCGATTTCAGCGATGCCTTGCCCGTGACCGTGCCGCCGGAAACGCCGCTGTCGAGGGTGAGCGCGTAGCCGGGTCCGCTGTCGCGTCCCATCAGCCCGAGAAGAATCCCGTCGGCGCCTTCGTTGAGCGTCAGCGTGGCGGTCAGCGGCTGGCTTCCGTCGGCGCGCGTCACCGTCACGGCAAGCTTGCCCGCCACCCCGTCGATGCGGTTGGCCGTCAGCGTTGCGGCAAGCGCGCCGTTGGCCGCCGCCGACGCCGAACCGGAGAGCGTGAGCACCGCCGCGCGGCCGGCGATCCCGGCGCCGAGCTCCAGCTTGGCGACACTGAAGGAATCGACCGCGAACGGTACCAGTCCGCCCCCACCACCATCCTTCGCCGCCGGCAAGTGCGGCCGCCGCGCGATCGCCACCCGCTCCGCCGCGAGCCCATCGAGGGAAACCGTCCCGGTCAGCAGCGGCAGCAACCGCAGCCCGGCGGTCAGGTTGTCGATCTCCGCGAAGGCGCCGTCGGGGTCGGAGAGCACCACGCGCCCCACCCCGAACTGGAACGGCGGCCATCCCGACATGTCCTCAATCGCGACGGTGAGCCCGTTGCCGGAGGCGGCGCCCGCGACGACGTTCGCCACCACCGCACGCCCGGGCGGCGTCGCCAGCGCAATCACGATCAGGATGACCAGCGCGACCAGCGCCAGCAGGGTGTTGCGAAGGATGCGCATCTCGGCCTTCGGTTGGTGCGGTCAGAACGCCTGACCGAGCCCCACGTAGAACGCCACGGTCGGGTCGCCGCTTTGCGGCAGCAGCGGCACGGCGACGTCGAAGCGAAGTGGCCCCACCGGCGTCAGATAGCGGAGCCCGGCGCCGACCCCAACCTTGAGATTGTCAAACGTCGGCAGAACTGAGGCGTAGGCGTTGCCCGCGTCGACGAAGGCGACCACCCCGAACTGGTCGTTGATCCGGTAACGCGCCTCGGCGGAAGCGAGCAGCATGCTGCGCCCGCCGACGATGTTGCCGCTGGCATCGCGCGGCGCGATGTTCTGATAGGCGTAGCCACGCACCGAGCCGGCGCCGCCCGCGTAGAGCCGCCGGTCCTCCGCCACCACGCCGATATTGTCGACCGTGATGACCGCCGCCGCCACCCGCCCGGCCAGGACGAAGCGGTCCGTCGGCCCGAAGCCGTGATAGGCGGAGAAGTCCGTGCGAAAGGTCGCGTAGGCCTTGTTTGGCCAGGCGTCGTAGGCTGGCGCCGCCGAAACCAGCGCGCGGAAGCCGCGCGTCGGATCGAGCGGATTGTCGCGCGTGTCCCATTGCAGTTCGCCGGTCAGCGTCGTCAGCAGGTGGTTGGTGGTGACCGCGGCGCTGGTCGTGCGCGAGCGCGCCTCCTCCAGCGTCAACGACCCGGAGACCGTGTCGGAGAAGATGTGGGTAAGGCCCGCGGCGGCGTCGATCTGGCGCACGCGATAGGCCGCCGTCGTCTCCTGATAGCCCTCCGCGCTCAGCGTGAAATCGGTCATCGGGTCGAAGATCGCCGGCTTCTTGAACGAGCCGGCGAGGCGATAGTCCGGATCGAACGCGCCGGTGAACAGCCGCGACACCGCGGCGCTGAACCGGAGCTGCTCGGCGCCGCCAAAGACGTTGCGGTCCCGCCAGTAGACCTCGGCCCCCGCCCCTTCCGTGTTGGAATAGCTGACGCTGGCGCCGATCACGTGGCGCTTGCGCTCGCCGACCGTGATGACGATGGGGATCGTTCCGTCCGGGTCGAGCGCCGCCGCCGGCGTCACCCGCACGCTGTCGAACACGCCGAGATCGAGGAGGCGGCTCCGCGCCCGCTTGACCACCGTCGACGAGTAGAGCCCGGTGCCGATTCCCGCCCGCTTGGCGACCAGCGTCGGGTCGACCCGCTCGGTCCCTTCGACGCTCACCCGGCCGAAGTTCGCCACCGGCCCCGGATCGACGGCGAGCGCCACGTCGAGGGTCTTGGTGCGGTGGTCGGCGACGGTCTCGCGCCGGCCGATTCTTGCGAGTGGATGGCCTTCCTTCTGCCAGCCTTCCGCGATCGCCACCTCCGCTCCCACGATCAAACTGGATCTCGCCGGCGCGCCGGGCGTCAGGCCGAGCTGGTCGAGGGTCATGCCGTCCGGCAACGCCGTCGTCGCGATCCGCCCGAACACGAACTGGGGGCCCGCCGTCACCGTGATCGTCACCGGCACCGGATCGGCGGAGACCGTGTCGAACGGGCTCAGCGAAGCGAGCGGCCGCCCGTCGATGGCAATGGCGATCTCGCCGCCGTAGCGCGCGTTTTCGTAGAGCACCGCCGTCAGCCGCGCGATGTCCTGCCGCGCCCGCGCGATCAGCCCGACCAGCCCGGAGGCCGGCGTCTTCTGCTGGCTGATGAGACCGGAGGCCTGCTTGAGCGCCTTGGCGAGTTGCCGGTCGGCGTCGGGCGTCACAAGCGTCGTGGTGTAGGTGACCGCGTCGGGCACCGGTTCGGCCGGCGCCTTCTGGCCGAACGGCCACCAGGCGGGCGCGGCGGTGGCGGGCGCCGCCGCCGTGGCGAGCGCCAGCGTCAGGACAAGGACAAGCGACCAGCGACGGGAGAAACCAATGCCCACCAAAGTTCGATCCCGTTCATCCCCTCGACCCCCCGAAAGGCAGCTGGCTGCGCGCCGACCCACGATGCGCCGCCAGACATGAAGACCCAGTGTACCGGCAAAACCTTGGATAGTCAGGGTGTTCGGCCGCGCCAACGCGTGACTTGGGCGCCCGAAGTGAGCGGTTCAGCGCCCGCAGAACGCCTGATAGAGGGATTCGATCACCGCGACCGCTTCCGGGCGCGCGATGGCGTAGTAGACGTTCTTGCCGTCGCGCCGCGCCTCGACCAGATCGTCAGCCCTGAGCCGCGCCAGCTGCTGCGAGATGAACGGCTGGCGGAGGCCGAGCTTCGCCTCGATCTCGCCGACGCTCTTCTCGCCGTCGATCAGCATGCACAGGATCACGAGACGGGTTTCGTGGGAGAGCGCCTTGAGCAGCTCGCTGGCTTCGTGGGCGTTGTCGTGAAGCTCGTCGATGTCGATCCGCCGGCGCGTCCGCGGTGCGGGTGTCATGGACGGGACTGTCGAAGCTGCAATCATTTGCGTGTCGACTTCGCGTCGTGCAAGCACCGCTAGATAGGCGCAAACCCCGGCAAAGTCCAACCTCCGCGCCAGCGCGAATGGTCGCGGTCAGGCGGCCGCGCGCGCCGAAAATCCCGCCTCTGCCTCGGCCGCGTTTTGGTTAAGCCGGGGCCATGTCTGTCGGGAAAACTGGAGCGGGCGAAGGGATTCGAACCCTCGACCCCAACCTTGGCAAGGTTGTGCTCTACCCCTGAGCTACACCCGCTCGCGTGGCGGCCCCTTGTCGGACCGTCGCGGGGCTTATATCGCTGCCCCCCGCCCAAGCGCAAGAGAGCGTGGACGGCCGAAGGCCGGACAGGGAAGACAACAAGAGAGCGTGGAGCGCCGCAGGCGCGACAGGGAAGGCAACAAGAGAGCGTGGAGGGCCGACAGGCCCGACAGGGATCGCGGCGAGAGGCCGGACAGGGAAGATCAAGGAAGAATGCCCCCCGCGACCCGCGACGATCTCATGGCCTGTCTCGCCCGTCTGGGGATTGCCGCGACGACCGTCGACCACGAGCCGGTTTTCACGGTCGACGAGTCCCAGGAGCTGCGCGGCCAGATTCCCGGCGCCCACACCAAGAACCTGTTCTTGAAGGACAAGAAGGGCGCCCTCTTCCTGGTGGTCGCGCCGGAAGATGCGGTCATCGACCTCAAGCACCTGCATCACGCCATCGGCGCCTCGGGCCGCCTTTCCTTCGGCAAGGCGGAGGTGCTCATGGAGGCCCTCGGCGTCACCCCGGGCTCCGTCACCGCCTTCGCCGCCATGAACGACGCGGAGGGCCGGGTGACCGTGGTGATCGACGAACGCCTCGCCGCCGCCCCCGCCGTCAACGGCCATCCCCTCACCAATACGGCGACCACCACCGTCTCCTCCGCGGGCCTCATCTCGTTCCTGAAGGACACCGGCCACGAGCCGCTGATCGTGGCCCTGCCGGCCGGCCTTGCGCCCGATCAATTGTGAAATCGCGCCGCGCGCTCCATATTCTCCTCTGAACCCTTGGAACCCGGAAGGTTCCGCCAGGAAACGCGTCCTCAAAACGCAGGTACAGACAAAATGAGCATGACCATGCCCGAGGCGGGCCAGACCGCCCGGCCCGCGATGGGCTCCGATCTCGTCAAGGACACCACCACCCAGACCTTCGCCGCCGACGTTCTGGAAGCGTCGCGCCAGCAGCCCGTGCTGGTCGATTTCTGGGCGCCGTGGTGCGGCCCGTGCCGCACCCTTTCGCCGATCATCGAGAAGGCGGTGGCCGACGCCAGGGGCGCCGTTCGCCTCGCCAAGATGAACATCGACGACCATCCCGCGATTCCCGGCCAGCTCGGCATCCAGTCGATTCCCGCCGTCATCGCCTTCAAGGACGGCCAGCCGGTCGATGGCTTCGTCGGCGCGCTGCCCGAAAGCCAGGTCAAGGCCTTCATCGAGCGCGTCGCCGGCCCGGCCGGGCCGAGCGACCTCGACAAGCTGGTCGAGGAGGGCAACCGCCGCCTCGCCGCCAACGACCCCGCCGGCGCCGCCGAACTCTTCGCCGCCGTGCTCGGCGAGGACGCCCAGTCGGTTGCCGCGCTCGTCGGTCTTGCCGGCTGTCACCTCGCCACCGGCAACCTTGACGGCGCCCGCCAGACCCTCGGCGCGCTGCCCGCCACCGCCGACAAGGATCCCGCCGTCGCCGCCATCCGCGCCCGCATCGACCTTGCCGAGCAGACCGCCGCGCTCGGCGATCCCGCCGCGCTCGAGGCGCGCATCGCCGCCGACCCGAAGGACCATCAGGCCCGTTTCGGTCTGGCGCTTCTCGAGAACGCCCGCGGCAATTCCGAGGCCGCCACCGACCACCTCCTTGAAATCATTGCCCGCGATCGCAAGTGGTCCGACGAGAAGGCCCGCAAGCAGCTCGTCCAGTTCTTCGAGGCCTGGGGGCCGACCGCCGAAGCGACGGTGTCCGGCCGCCGCCGGCTGTCGTCGATGCTGTTCTCATAAGGGTCGGGAAAAGCGAACCGCCATGAAGGCCGGCAATTGCCAATACGGATGCGCCACCGACGTCCCGTCGGTGATACCGGTCTTTCCGCTGCCGGCCGCGCTCCTGCTGCCGCGCGCCGAGATGCCGCTCAACGTCTTCGAGCCGCGCTACCTCGCCATGGTCGACGCGGCCATGGCCGGCGACCGGGTGATCGGCATGATCCAGCCCGACGAGCAGGCCAAGGCGTGCGCTTGCGGTCCCGCCCTGCGCTCGGTCGGCTGCGCCGGGCGCATCGTGTCGTTCGCCGAATCGGGCGACGGCCGCTACCTGATCACGCTGGCCGGCATCGCCCGCTTCCGCACCGTCGAGGAAATGCCCCTGACGGTCCCCTATCGCCGCTTCCGCGTCACCGCCGAGCCGTTCGCGTCCGATTTCGTCGCCCACGACGAGACCGTCGACCGCAAGGCGGTGCTGTGCGCCTTCCGCGCCTATCTCAAGGCCCACGATCTCGACGCTGACTGGGAGAGCATCGGCCGCGCCTCCAACGAGACGCTGATCAATGCGCTCGCCATGATGGCGCCCTTCGGATCGGCCGAGAAACAGGCGCTGCTCGAGGCGCCGGACCTGAAAACCCGCGCCGAGACCCTGGTCGCCTTCACCGAGATGGCGCTGGTCGTCGGCGATGGCGGCAGCCAGGCCCTGCAATGAGCGAATCGGCCCGCGTCGCCGGCACCATCGACCCGCGGCTCCTTGAGATCCTCGTCTGTCCGCTGACCAAGACGACGCTGGAATACGACGCCCAGCGCCAGGAACTCATCAGCCGCGCCGCCAAGCTCGCCTACCCGATCCGCGACGGCATTCCGATCATGCTGCCGGACGAGGCACGTCCCCTGGAAGGCTGAGCGCCAGCGGCTTTCTGAGATCGATCGACAAGGCGACGCCGTTCTTGGTGATCGCGAACTCGTCGAAATCGCTGGCGCCGATCAGCGCCTCGAACTCGCGCCGCGTATAGGCGCCGCGGCGCAGGAAATATTTGAACGTCAACTTCATGAAGAGCGCCTCGCCGCCCCTGACCCGCATGTCACGCGTCAGCGCATCGATGTCGGCGTTGCCGGTCTCCCGGTCCATGTCGACGATGCGGGCCGTGCCGCCCGGCTTCAGCACCCGGAACATCTCGGCGAGGGCCTTGGCGGGCTCGCGGAAGTTCTTGAACGCCGCCGTGCAGACGATGAAATCGAAGGTGGCATCCCCGAACGGCATCGCCGCGACACCACCCTCGCGGAAATCGACCGAAACGCCGGCTTCGGCGGCGTTGCGCGTGGCGATGGCGACGAAATCCCGGCTGATGTCGAGCCCGGCGATCTCGTAGTCGCCGAGCTGGGCGAGCGCGATCGCCAGATACCCGGGCCCCGGCGCGACCTCCAGCACTCGCGCGCCGTCCGATATTTCCGCGGCAACGTCACGGGCGTAGCGCTGCATCTCGCCCATGCGGTGCATGCGCGTGTTGCGGTCGTACCAGCGCGCCGAGCGTCCTTCGATCCCGAGGTCGCGCGAGCGGCGCATCCAGCGCATCATGACGGCCGCCTCCTAGAGACCGAAGACCGCGACGCGCAGCAGCGCCAGCGTCGCCGCGGCGCATAGCAGGAAGATTCCCGCGCCGATCGGCGACCCCCAGCCGTGCCAGGCCATCGCCTTCTCGGCGTATTTCCACTCGTCCTGCTCGCTACGCGCGCCCTGCACCTGATTGGCCATTTTTGTCATGCTCCTTGTTGGAAAACCCGGCTCAGCTGTTGACTTGATCGCAAAGTCTCTTAGTATCTAAGATAATGAGCGAGAAAAGGCAATCCCCCCGTTCGACGCGCCCGCTGAGACGCACCGATCTGGTCGCCGCCCTCAATCGCGCTGCCCGCGACGCCAGCGGCCTCGGCGTCGTCTTCAGCCAGGCGGTCGCCGCGCGCCTCGGCGTCAACGGCACCGACCTCGAGTGCCTGGGGGTCATCGAATCGGGCAACGACGTCACCGCCGGCGACATCGCCCGCGGCCTCGGACTGACCACCGGCGCGGTGACCGGCGTCATCGATCGTCTGGAAAAGGCCGGCCTCGCCCGCCGTGAGCGCGATTCGGCCGATCGCCGCAAGGTCTATGTGCGCATGACGGCGGCCGCGAAGGCCCGCGCCGGCGCCCATTACGGGCCGCTGGGGCGCGCCGCCGACCGCCTCGCCGCGACCTACTCGGCCCGCGACCTTCAGGTGTTGATCGACTATTTCACCCGCTCGCAGGCGCTCATGCGCGCCGAGATCGACCGCGTGCAGAAGAAGCCGAAGCGGAAGGGCTAGATTGCCTCGCCGCGCATCAGTCGCGGCACCTCGCCGTCGCCGCTCGCCGAAGCTTCGCGGATGAAGATGCGCTTCAGTTCGCTCATGCGGTCGACAACGCCGAGCCCGACGTCGCGCACGATCCTGAGTGCCGGGTTGTCGTTCGAGAACAGCCGGTTCAGCCCGTCGGTGACCAGCGCCATCTCGATGGTGTCGTAGCGCCGCCAGCGCTGGTAGCGGTCGAGCACCGTCTCCGCGCCGATGTCGAGACCCAGCCGGTCGGCTTCCACGATCGTCTCGGCGAGCGCCGCCACGTCGCGGTAGCCCAGATTCAGCCCTTGGCCTGCGATCGGATGGATGGCGTGCGCCGCGTCGCCGACCAGCGCGAAGCGCGGCTTGTAGAACACCCGCGCCAGCGTGATGCCGAGCGGAAAGGCGCGCGGCCCGTCGGTCACTTCGATTTGCCCGAGCTGGTGGCCGAAACGCCGCTCCAGCTCGACCGTGAAGACATCCGGGTCGCCGTTGACCAGCCGCTCGGCCTTTTCTGTCGGCTCCGTCCACACCAGCGAGGCCTGGTTGCCCTTCAGCGGCAGGATCGCGAACGGCCCGCCCGGCAGGAAGTGCTCGACCGCCCGTCCGTTGTGCGGCTTCTCGTGGGCAACCGTCGCCACGATTCCCGACTGGCCGTAGGCCCGCCCGATGGTGCTGATCCCGGCGAGCCCCCTCAGCCGGGAGCCCACCCCGTCGGCGGCGACCAGCAGCCGCGCCGCGATCCGGTCGCCGCTGCGCGTCGTGCAGATGACGCCGGCTCCCTCGGCGGTGAAATCGACCACCGCTTCCGGCGCGATCGTCGTCACCCCCGCCGCGGCCGCGCCCTTGGCGAGCGCCGCCACCACCACGCCGTCCGGCACCACGAACGCCGACGGCGCCGCCTCGTCCAGGGCGAACGTCAGATAGACCGGCCGCGCCACGTCGCGCGTGCGGCTGTCGGTGACGATCATCTCGCTGACCGGCTGGGCCTCGCCGACGATCTCGTCCCACACGCCGAGTTTCTCCAGCATGCGCTGGCCGCCCGCCGCGATCGTCGAGGCGCGTCCCTGCCGGGGCCGTTTCTCGGGCGCCGTCGCGTCGACCACCGCCACGTCGAGGTGCGGGGCGGCGCGCGCCAGGGCCAGCGCCAGCGCCAGGCCGACCTGCCCGCCACCCGCGATCACCACGTCACGCCGTCGCTCTTCGCTCTGGGTCATCGTGTCCTGTGTCGCCGCGCCCTTGCGCCGGGTCTTCGCCTTGACACTTCCCCGGCCCGTGGACGAAACATGCCCGGCCGGTTCGGAAGGGACGAGGGGCGAACGCCGCATGCAAAGCGCGATTGATTCGCTCCTGTCCATACTGGACCTGGAACAGCTGGAACAGAACCTTTTCCGTGGCCTGTCGCCTCAGGTCGGCTGGCAGCGCGTCTTCGGCGGCCAGGTGGTCGGCCAGGCCCTGGTCGCCGCCGCCCGCACCGTCGAGGGCCGCGCCGTTCATTCCCTGCACGGCTATTTCATGCGCCCCGGCGATCCGGCCGTGCCCATCATCTACGACGTCGACCGCATCCGCGACGGCCGCAGCTTCACCACCCGCCGCGTCGTCGCCATCCAGCACGGCCACGCGATCTTCTCCATGTCGGCCTCGTTCCAGCGCGACGAGACCGGCCTCGATCACCAGATGCGCATGCCCGACGTGCCGGCGCCGGAAGACCTGCCGAGCGAGGCCGACCTCAAGGCGGCCTATCTCCACAACGCGCCGGAGGGCGTGCGCCGCTATTGGGACCGGCCTCGCCCGATCGAGCTGAGGCCCGTCGATCTGCGTCACTACGTCAGCCGCGAGCCCCTCGAGCCGTCCCAGTACGTGTGGGTGCGCACCACCGGCAAATTGCCCGACGACCCGGACATTCATCGCTGCGTGCTTGCCTACACGTCCGACATGACGCTCCTCGACACCTCCCTGTTCGCCCACGGCCGCTCGATCTTCGATCAGGACCTCCAGCCGGCGAGCCTCGACCACGCCCTGTGGTTCCATCGCCCGTTTCGTGCCGACGAGTGGATGCTCTATGCGGAGGACAGCCCGTCGTCGTCGGGGGCGCGCGGCTTCACCCGCGGCAGCCTGTTCAGCCGCGACGGCCGCCTGGTTGCCTCCGTCGCGCAGGAAGGCCTGATCCGGGTGCGCACGCCGGCCGGGCCGGACGCCGGGCATTCTGCCTAAGATTTCATCATTGGCGCCGTCAGGGCTCCGCGCCGGCCGCAAACCGGCCGGTTTCGGGAACTGGCACAGACCTTGATTGTTGTGCGGTTGACAGCGCCGTCTGCGGTGGTGTCGTTCACGTATCAGCCGCGCGCGAGAGACGCGGGACGGCAAGGACATTAATTGGAGCACGCCATGAAGATCATTATGGCCATTATCAAGCCGTTCAAGCTGGACGAAGTGCGCGACGCGCTTACCGCGGTCGGCGTTCAGGGCCTGACCGTCACCGAGGTCAAGGGCTACGGCCGGCAGAAGGGCCACACCGAAATCTACCGCGGCACCGAGTACGCCGTGAGCTTCCTGCCCAAGATCAAGATCGAAGTGGTCGTGGCGGCCAGCGAAGCCGACAAGGTCGTCGAAGCGATCAGCTCTGCCGCCAAGACCGGGCAGATCGGCGACGGCAAGATTTTCGTCAGCAGTGTCGACCAGGCGGTGCGCATCCGCACTGGCGAGACCAACGACGACGCACTCTAGAGCGCCCGTCCCGCGACGCGCCCGCCTGCCGACACCCGCTCTCCTCCCGACGGGTGCCGGCAGGCGTTTCTCTGAGGTCTGCCCAGTCTTTGGGCATTCCATGCGGCTTCAGGCAGCCTCGACCGCGCCAGCTTAGCGCGTAGGCGTTTGCCCAGTTTGCGGGCACAGCCACTCCCGCCTGGGCATTGCGACCGCCACATCGGACAATCCGCCAGTTTGTCCCTCCTTGAGGCCCGCGCCCGGCACCCGGCTCCCGCCCCCTTCCGCTTCTGCCTTCTGTTTGACCATCGGGCTCTCCACGGGCGCCCGGGCGCGTTCCGGCAAAGCCGCTATCTCTTTGCGATCGCGACTATTTTCCCCGGGCGCCGCGCATGGCACGGCGATTGCTAACCTCTCGGGAGTGGCGATTTCTGTCGCCCATTCCGTGTGCAACGCCTGAGACTGGAAGGATCCAATGTCCCGATCAAGAAACCTCCTGGTGGCAACCGCCACGGCCCTGTTTGCAGGCGTTACGACTGCCTACGCACAGGACGCCACGCCGACGATCGACACCGGCAACACCGCCTGGATGCTCACCTCGACCGCCCTGGTCCTGTTGATGACCATCCCGGGCCTCGCCCTCTTTTATGGCGGCATGGTGCGCAAGAAGAACGTGCTCGCCACCGTCATGCAAAGCTTCGCCATCACGGCTCTGGTGACCGTCATCTGGATGGTGGTCGGCTACTCGCTGGCCTTCACCGACGGCGCCGGCATGAACAGCTACGTTGGCGGCCTGTCGCGCTTCTTCCTCGCCGGCATGGGCGTCGGCGCGATCTCGGGCTCGATCCCCGAGTCGGTCTTCATGATGTTCCAGATGACCTTCGCGATCATCACCCCGGCGCTTATCGCGGCAGGCTTCGCCGACCGCATGAAGTTCTCCGCGATGCTCTGGTTCATGGGCTTGTGGTCGATCATCGTCTACAGCCCGATCGCGCACTGGGTCTGGGGCGGCGGTTTTCTCCAGGGTCTTGGCGTTCTCGACTTCGCCGGCGGCACGGTCGTGCACATCAACGCCGGTGTCGCGGGCCTCGTCTGCGCTGTGGTGATCGGCAAGCGCGTCGGTCTCGGCCAGGACAACATGGCCCCGCACAACCTCGTTCTGTCGGTGATCGGCGCTTCGCTTCTGTGGGTCGGCTGGTTCGGCTTCAATGCCGGTTCCGAGCTCGCCTCTGACGGCCGCGCCGGCATGGCCATGACCGTCACCCAGATCGCCACTGCCGCCGCGGCGCTGGCCTGGATGTTCACGGAGTGGATGGTGCGCGGCAAGCCGAGCGTGCTGGCCATTATCTCCGGCGCGGTCGCCGGCCTGGTCGCCATCACCCCCGCCTCCGGCTGGGTCGATCCGACCGGTGCTCTGGTCATCGGCATCGCCGCCGGCATCATCTGCGCCTGGGCGGTCATGTGGCTGAAGTCCAAGCTCGGCTACGACGACGCGCTCGATGCCTTTGGCGTCCATGGCGTCGGCGGCTTCGTTGGGGCCATATTGACCGGCGTCTTCGCGGTCTCCGCGGTTGGCGGCGACAGCGCCCGTGGCCTCATCGACGGCAACCCCGGTCAGGTGTGGATCCAGTTCCTCGGCACGCTTGCCACCATCGCGTGGTCGGGGATCGGCACCTTGGTCATTCTCAAGGTCATCGACTGGACCATCGGGCTGCGCGTCAGCCAGGAAGTCGAGGTCGAGGGTCTCGACATCAACCTGCACGGCGAAGTCGTTCAGTAGCCGTTCGGTTAACGAATCCTTCCCCCGGCCGGGCCTTGCGCCCGGCCGGTTTGTTTTTGAGCCCGGGCCTTGTGCCCGACCGGTTTGTTTATGGGCCCGGGCCGCCGCTCGGCGGTCGTCAGAACCCGCCTCGCACCGCCGGCCGCGTCTGAGTGGTTAATGCCGGCTTTACCTCCGCCCGGTACGGTCGATCCTCAAGGTTCTCCCCAAGGCCCGGATCGGCTTTATGCGTACTGATTTGCGTTCGCGCTCCGCGTCCCTGCCCGTTCAGTCCAGCGGCGCTCTCCGCCGCCTCGTTCAGCGCAACCTGTCCGCCATCGCCGGTCTCGGCGTCCTCGCCCTCGCCGCCGCTTTTGCCGCCAGTCTCGCCACCTGGGCCGTCGACGATCCGAGCCTCAGCCACGCCACCGATCACGCCGCCCGCAACGTGCTGGGCTTCCCCGGCGCCGTCGTCGCCGACCTGCTCACCCAGTTGCTCGGCCTCGCCGCCTCCCTGGCGCTGGTCGCGCCGGTCGTGTGGGCATGGCGCGCCGTGTTCGCGACCCCGAGCGGCATCACCTGGCGGCGCCTGTTCGCCTGGGTGTCGGCCACCCTCGCCGCCACCCTGGCCCTTGCCACCATCCCGCCGCCGGTGACCTGGCCGCTGCCCACCGGCCTCGGTGGGGTCGTCGGCGACCTGCTTCTCAAGGTTCCCGCCTACATTTCCGGCCGCGATCCGTCGGGCTTGCGCGCCGTCGCCATCGGCAGCGTGTTCGCGCTGCTCGCGACCCTCCTCACCCTGTCGGCGTGCGGTCTCGTCCACCGCTTCCGCGACGGCGAGGAAGACGAAGAGGCGGCGGCTCCGCGGGTCCGCGCCGCCGCCCGCGTCGTTCCCGACGAAGAGTTCGAAGACGACGAAGACGACTACGACGAGGATGAAGACGAGGACGACGATCGTCCCTCGCGCGCCGCGATCGTCTTTGGCGCCGCCGCCCACCTGACCTTGCGCCTTGCCGGCGCCCTTCGCCGCCGCCTGTCGGAGCGTCGCGCCGATCTCGCCGAGCGCGGTTTCCTGGAGAGCGACCTCTACCGTGGCCGCCGCCTCGAGCCACGCCTTGTTGGCGACGATCCCTGGCACGACGAGGCGCCGGACGACGACGTCGACGTCGAAGACGCCATCGCGGACGACGACGTCGTTGATGACGAGGACGACGAGGTCGTCGCCGCGCCGCGCCGTCGCCGCGCCAAGGCCGCCGCCAAGCCGGCGCGCAAGAAGAAAGGCCGCTTCGTCCTGCCGCCCCTCGAGCTCCTGACCGAGCCCAAGGCCGGCGAGCGCAAGGCGACCATCACCCCGGCGCAGCTCGAGGAAAACGCCCGCCTGCTCGAAGGCGTGCTCGAGGATTTCGGCGTCAAGGGCGAAATCATCAACGCCCACCCCGGCCCCGTCGTCACCCTCTACGAGCTGGAGCCGGCCCCCGGTATCAAGTCGGCGCGCGTCATCGGCCTGGCTGACGACATCGCCCGCTCCATGAGCGCCATCGCCTGCCGCGTCGCCGTCATCCCCGGCAAGAACGCCATCGGCATCGAACTGCCCAACAGCCGCCGCGAGACCGTTTACCTGCGCGAACTCTTGAGCTCAGGCGCCTTCCACGATTCCAAGGCGCGCCTCGGCCTCTGCCTCGGCAAGACCATCGGCGGCGAGCCGGTGGTTGCCGATCTCGCCCGCATGCCGCACCTGCTCGTCGCCGGCACCACCGGCTCGGGCAAGTCCGTGTCGATCAACGCCATGATCCTGTCGCTCCTCTACCGGTGGACGCCCGAGGAGTGCCGGCTGATCATGATCGACCCGAAGATGCTGGAGCTGTCGACCTACGACGGCGTCCCCCACCTGCTCACCCCCGTGGTCACCGATCCCAAGCAGGCCGTCATCGCGCTCAAGTGGACGGTGCGCGAGATGGAGGACCGCTATCGCAAGATGTCGAAGTTGGGCGTGCGCAACATCGACGGCTACAACGCCCGCCTCGCCCAGGCGCTCGCCAAGAACGAGACGCTCACCCGCACCGTCCAGACCGGCTTCGACACCGACACCGGCGAACCGATCTACGAGCAGGAAGAGCTGTCGCTCGATCCGATGCCGTTCATCGTCGTCATCATCGACGAGATGGCCGACCTGATGATGGTCGCCGGCAAGGACATCGAGGGCGCCGTCCAGCGCCTCGCCCAGATGGCCCGCGCCGCCGGCATCCATGTCGTCATGGCCACCCAGCGCCCGTCGGTCGACGTCATCACCGGCACCATCAAGGCCAACTTCCCGACCCGCATTTCCTTCCAGGTCACCTCCAAGATCGACAGCCGCACCATCCTCGGCGAGCAGGGCGCCGAGCAGCTCCTCGGCCAGGGCGACATGCTCTACATGATGGGCGGCGGCCGCATCACCCGCGTCCACGGTCCCTTCGTGTCCGACCGCGAGGTCGAGGACGTCGTCGCCCACCTCAAGGAGCAGGGTGCCCCGGAATACCTGTCGGCCGTCACCGTCGATCACGACGCCGACGGCACCGACGGTCTCGACCTTGCCGGCGGCGACGGCGAGGGCGGCGAATCGAACGACCTTTACGACAAGGCCGTCGCCATCGTGCTGCGCGATCGCAAGGCGTCGACCAGCTACATCCAGCGCCGCCTCGCCATCGGCTATAATCGCGCCGCCTCGATCATCGAGCGCATGGAGAACGAAGGGGTGGTCGGCCCCGCCAATCACGCGGGAAAACGCGAGATCCTGGTTCCCGAGGACGAGGAAGCCGCCTTCCGCTGAGCCGGCGCTGGTCGTGGCCGCGAATTCGCCATAGACCGACACTAGGTGCCCCTTGCGTTCTCACGTGCGCCAACCAGGGACGAAACCGTTGAGCGGAATGAGCATCGGCCAGGCGACGCCCGCGCGCCGCCTCTTGTCGGCCGTCGTCGTCGCCGTTGCCGCGCTTGTCGCGCTGCCGCTCGCGGCGGCAGCTGCCGACCGTGTGCCCCTGCCCCACCTGCGGCCCGCCGGCAGCGCCCCTGCCCCCGCCTCGGCCGAGGCCGCCGCCACCGCGCTCACCCGCCCGGTCGCCGCCACCTTCGATCCCAACTCGCCGTTCACCCGCGAGCAGCAGACGATCCTCGCCAACATCAACGCCTACTTCAATTCGTTCACGCTGATGGAAGGGCAGTTCGTCCAGTTCGGGCCGAGCGGCGAACAGTCCGAGGGTGTCTTCTTCCTCAGCCGCCCCGGCAAGATCCGCTTCCACTACAGCCCGCCCGCCAAGCTCGACGTGATCTCCGACGGTCGTCAGGTCGCGGTGGAGGACGGCAAGACCAACACCCAGGACCTCTACCCGCTGTCGAAGACGCCGCTGCGCTATCTGCTGGCGCGGCAGATCGACCTGACCTCGGCCAAGCTCGTCAGCGCCATCAAGGAGCAGCCCGACCTGATCGCCCTCGACATCGTCGAGAAGGGCGTTCTCGCCAAGGGCAAGCTGACGCTGATCTTCGATCGCAAGACTTATGCGCTCAGAAGCTGGATCGTCACCGACGCCCAGGGGCTCAACACCTCCGTCGACATCTTCAACACCACCACCGGCAAGGCGCAGAACCCCAAGCTCTTCTGGGTTGTCCCCAAGTAGCCCCTCGCCGGCGGCCGCCGGCGGCGCCCCGTCGCGGGTCTTGAATTCGTCCTGCCACACCCCACGTTTCTTGAGGCGCGGACTGCCCCATTTCGGTAGCGCCCCCCGTCTCGCCGAGGGCAGTTCGCGGGCACCGGGCGTAAGGTCGGTGTCTGCGCAAGTTGCGCAAAGGGGCGCCCAACCTCCCCCGGGGTTGGGCGCCTTCTTCTTTTTCACGCGAAGTTGATCAGGGCCCGCGCGCGAGGCGCCCTTCATCATAGGAACGTCAGGCGGGCGGCTTCCCTCTTGCCTTGCGCGAAGCCGGCGCGGGCGGCGGGGATGCGGGTCGCGAGATCCATCTGGTTCGTGCCCATGGCGGCCCGCGACTCGTCGTCCGGCGTGATCACCTCGACGAGGCTTCCCTCTTTGCGGAGCGCATCGACCTGGCTCTCCAGGTCCGCGCCGGGAAATCTGCGCAGTCCTTCGAACTGACCCAGCGATGTCCGGCGCCGTCCGCCCAGCGGCGACAACACCACCACGTTCGCATAGCCCGAAGCGAGGTCGGCGTTTTCGCCGGAGCGCACGCCACCGTCGATGTAGTTGCCACCATTGATGCTGACCGTGGGGACCATGCCGGGCAGCGCCGTGCTGGACGTGACCGCGTCCACCAGCTCGAACGTCGGAATCGCGATCGAACGTGACCAGTTCGCCGGTGTGCGCGTCGACGGCCGTCACGATCATCGGCCTGTCCGGCCATCCAAGAACGGGCAATCGGGCGGCCACGGTCGCGCGCCGCTGTTCCGCCGCGGCCGCTCCGAGGATCGCGTCGCTCTCCAGCCCAAACGCGCCCATCGCCCGTTGGAGATCGGTAGCCGACGTGGCGGCCGCACCGATGGCCCGCATCCGCTCGAACACCATGGCCATGGGCATGGCCGGCGGCGCGGGCCGGTTCCGTCCGGCCGGTCGAACCGGCGCCGACAGCACCGAGGCGAGCAGGTCGGCGGGCGGTATGCCGCTCCGCACCTGCACCGCCGCGGTGGCGCCGGCCGATGTGCCGACCACCAGATCGGCGGCCTCGGTCAGATCGACACCGGCGTCGGCGAGGCCGGCGACGATCCCGATCAGCCACGCGTTTCCCGCAGCCCCGCCACCACCGAGAACCAGCGCGACGTCATGAGCCATCCGGGACGCTTTTCTCACGTAAGGACGATCAGCGCCGCGGCTGCAGCCGTTCCACGTTGATGAGCGCCTGGCGCACCCGGGAAAGCTCCGACACCGTCGCCGACAGCCGCTCGGCGAGCGTGGCGCGCAGCCGCACCGCCAGATGCGGATATTCGTTCAGCATCCTGATGATCAGCTTGCGGTCGACCTCGATCACCTGGCTGGGCACCGTCGCCGTCGCCGTCGCCGGCCGCTTGGTCTCGATGAACAGCGCGATCTCGCCGATCAGCGTTCCCGCCTCGCAGGTCGCCACCACCGTGCGGGCGCCGTTCTCGACGGTGGCCAGTTCCAGCGTGCCGCTCGACACCACGTAGCCGCACGCCGCCGCCGCCCCTGCGCGAAACAGCACCTGTCCCGCGGCAAGATCGAGCCGCACCGCGCTGAAGGCGATCAGCCGCAGCTGCTCCGTCGGCAGTCCGCCGAACAGGGGCACGCGCTTGAGAAGGGCGATATCGCCGTCGAGGCTCATCCAGTCGTCCGCCGGGAGGGGGCCGAACGCATCAGGGAACTCAGGGAACCAGCTTGTAGCCGCCGGCCTCCGTCACCAGAAGCTCGGCCTGCGAGGGGTCGCGCTCGATCTTCTGGCGGAGCCGGTAGATGTGGGTTTCCAGCGTGTGGGTGGTGACGCCCGAGTTGTAGCCCCACACCTCGTGCAGCAGCACGTCGCGGGTGATGACCTTTTCGCCCGCCCGGTAGAGGAACTTCAGGATCGCCGTTTCCTTCTCGGTGAGGCGCACCTTCTGGCCCTTGTCGTCGATCAGCATCTTGGCGCTCGGCCGGAAGGTGTAGCGGCCGATGGTGAAGACCGCGTCCTCGCTTTGCTCGTGCTGGCGCAGCTGCGCCCGGATGCGCGCCAGAAGCACCGCGAAGCGGAACGGCTTGGTGACGTAGTCGTTGGCGCCGGCTTCCAGGCCGAGGATGGTGTCGGATTCCGAGTCCTGCCCGGTCAGCATGATCACCGGCGCCTTGAAGCCGCCCTTGCGCAGCAGCTTCACCGCCTCGCGGCCGTCCATGTCGGGCAAGCCCACGTCCATGATCACCAGGTCGAGCGGCTCCGAGCGCGCCCGCTGGACCCCCTTGGCGGCGGTCGCGTCGTCGGCGATGTCGAATTCCTCATAGAGCGACAGCTGCTCGACCAGGCTGCCACGGAGCACGTCGTCGTCATCGACGACCAGGATTCTGCGAGCGGGCATACGACTTGTCGACCTCGCGTTCGGCGCCGCCGAATCGGCTGATTTCCTTTGGAATCTCGATAGTTGAGGTGTAGACCGCAACCGGCCGGTGGCGCAAGACGACCTCCCCGCCAGCCTTAATATGGGTCGTGGACAAGCCGCCTGCGAGACCGGGCGTCAGGGGCCTGGCCCCAGGGCCCGCTGACCAAATGGGGCGAACTCAGCCTGGAGTCCGGGAACGCGCGTGCCGAGGTCGAAGAATCCCCACGTCGAAATCCTGACCCGGCGCTTGCGCTTGCGCCGTTTCGAGGCACGTGACCTCGACGGGCTGCATGCCTGCTTCGGCGACCCGGAATCGATGCGCTACTGGGACTCCCCGGCCACCAAGACGAAAACCGAGACCGCGCGCTGGGTGCGCATTCTGGCCAAGGCGACGAGCCCCCACCGGAGTTTGGCGTGGGCGGTCTGCAACCGGAAATCCGACCGCTGCATCGGCATGGTCGACTATCACCATCGCGCGGTGCAGCACCGTCGCCTCGAGATCGGCTACATCCTGGCGCCCCGCGCCTGCGGCCGCGGCCTGATGCGCGAAACGCTCCGCGCTTTCCTGGGCCATTGCTTCGACGAACTCGGCCTCCATCGCGTCGAGGCGATGATCGATCCCGACAACGTCGCCTCGCTGCGGCTGGTCGAAGCCCTCGGCTTTCGCAAAGAGGGCGGACCGCTGCGCGAACGCTGGCGCGTCGGCGATACCTACACCAGCGCCCTCATCTACTCCCTGCTCGCCGGCGAACTCGTCGCCGAGGACGCCACGTGATCTCGCGGATACGCGTGGTCGTCGGGCGATCCGGCGAGCGCGGCGGTTTCCTCGCCGCCCGTGGCCTGACCGTGCGATGCGCTCTCGGCCGGGCGGGCCTCACCTCGGACAAGCGCGAGGGCGACGGCGCCACCCCCGCCGGGATTCTGCGCCCGCTGGCTGTCCTCTATCGCCCGGACCGCGGCGCGCGTCCGCAAACCGGGCTTCCCGTCGGCGTCATCCGTCCCGACAGTGGCTGGTGCGACGACCCCGGCGACCACGCCTACAACCGCCCCGTCCGGCTTCCTTACCCGGGTCGCCATGAGAAGCTTTGGCGCAGCGACCGCCTCTACGATGTGATCGTTGTCCTCGACTACAACGTCGCCCCGGCGATCCGCGGCGCCGGCAGCGCCATCTTCCTGCACATCGCCCGCCAGGATTTCGCCCCGACCGAAGGCTGCATCGCGGTCGCACCCCAGGGCATGCGCCAGCTGCTTGCCCGGATCGATCGGCGCACGACGATCATCGTGCGCTGAAGCTTCAGTGCTGCCGCAACCTCGCCGTCACCCGAGCCCGCCGTCCGTCATAGAGGCAGGAACAGACCACGGATGCACGAAAGGTTTCGGACGGCTACCTCCACATGGGTTTTGTTGAATATCTCGGCCCCATCGTACACGCGTCCACCCTCCACGAAGAGGCCGCGAACCGTGTCAAAAGGTACGGGCGAGTTGTCGATTAGGTGGTTCAAGACGGCGCAATCCAGATAGCGCATGACCTTGTCTTCGCGATCGTCCTTCGGCGCTTTCTTGTTCTCAGGCATTCGGTCGCCTGATTTGGCATAAAGAGCCTTTAGGCTCTCGTACGCAGTGCGAACGAGCGGCACATTTTCGCGGACGGATAGATCGAGACACTGTCCAAGCTCAATGACTGCTCCGACGACCGCAGGAGTGTCGATTTCGTTCCGACTGGCCTTTTCCCTCGCCCATTCAAGTGCTCGGTCCGGGTCATTCTCCCAGAAATAGACGCCGGACCCGAGCCAGTGATAACTACGGTCCTCAGCCCTGATCGTTGTTCTGCCGTTGACGAGGTCGGAGGCGACGGCGCGATCACAACCGTGATAGCCGACAACGACAGGCAGGTGAGGGCGCATTATTTCTCATCCTTGGCCTTCCCTCCGTAGGCGGGACTCAACCTTCCTCTCTCGTCGCAGAATCCTTCCGCTGCCAGACGCCTTCTTGCCTCGTCCTGCGTCAAAGTCGCAGCCTCGGCGATTGAGGTCTGCATCCTTTCTAGTATCGCGCGCCTCTCTTCGTCGGACATCAATTCCCTCCCAAGCTAGGGGAAAGAAAGCACAGCGATTCGGCTATGTCGATGAAGTCGCTAAGCGATTCCAGCGACTCACGTTTTCCATCGGGACACCCGAGCAATCTCTCTCGAAACTAACTCCGCGAATCATTTGCCAAGCCGATGCCGCTCAATTTGTCGCTGCGGCCGCTATATCGCCGCTCCTGACCTGTCGGTCCCGCTCCCGGCCGATCAGCCGGCGGGGCCGACCAACACGCGCCTGAGGGTCGCCTCCAGCGCTTCCAGAAGCACCGCCCGCTGGCGCGGGTTCGACGGCTGTTCGTTGCCGTTGAACGCGTAGCCGTGCTCGCCCATCAGGTCGAGCAGGAAGATCGCCACGTAGAGCTGGAAGATCGCGTCGTCCGCGTGGCCGGCGTGCTCCAGCCACGCCGAGACATAGTGGACCGGCCCGCCGTAGCCCATCAACGCCGCCAGCGTCAGCGCCGCCACATAGCGCGGATCGCCGAAACAGAGGTCATCCACGTCGACGATCCCCGAAAGCGTTCCGTCGTCGGCGACGATCACGTTCTTGGTCGTGGTGTCGTGCAGGAAAGGCGTCGCCGGCATCCGGTCGACCAGCTCGCGCCGGGCCGCCAGTGCCCCGTGGACGGTGGTGACCAGCCCCGGATCGAACAGGCCGGCCGCCACGAACCGCCCGTGCGTACGGCTGAGATTGTCTTCCAGCACCCGCGACCAGCGCGTATGCGGCGCGTCTTGCGGTCGCGCCGCGTAGCCGTAGCGGCCGGCCGATGGCGTCGCGCCAACCGCGGCCTGCGCAGCAGCGATGCCGGCGGCGATCCGGTCAAGCTGATGATCGCCGAGATCGCCGATCACGTCGCCAAGGTCGGCGCCGGGGAGCCGCTCCAGCACCAGCCAGGGCAGCTCCGCCTCAACGTCCGCCGCGATGATCGCCGGCAGCGGCACGCCGAGCGGCCTCAGGACACCCGACAGATGCTCGGCACCTGCCATCTCCCGATGCGCCGCGGCGTTACCGATCCGCACAACGACCGCGTCGCGGTCACCGAACGTCACGTCATAGACGTAGTGTTGCGCGCCGGTGGTGAAGCGGCTGACCCCGGTCGGTGCCTGGCCGGTGACTTCGGTGGCGATCGACGCGGCAAGCGCCGCATCCGGCTCGAGAACAAGCGCGCTCATCCCCGCGCTCCGAAGATCGCGCTGCCGACGCGCACGTGGGTGGCGCCGAGGGCGATGGCGTCCTCGTAGTCGGCGCTCATCCCCATGGAGAGCGACGCGAGCTGGTTGCGTTGGGCGATCCTGGCGAGGAGCGCGAAGTGCGGCGCCGCCACCTGATCGACCGGCGGGATGCACATGAGCCCGTCGATGGCGAGGCCGTGGACGTCGCGGCAGCGCGCGATGAAGCCGTCCGCTTCTTCCGGCAGGACGCCGGCCTTCTGCGGTTCGGCGCCGGTGTTCACCTGGACGAACAGGCGAAGCGTCCGCTTCTGTTTCTTCATTTCCAACGCGAGTGCTGCGGCGATCTTGTCCCGGTCGACCGTGTGGATGGCGTCGAACAGCGCCACCGCGTCCGCCGCCTTGTTCGATTGCAGCGGCCCGATCAGGTGAAGGTCGAGGTCGGCGAATTCTTCTTTCAGCGCCGGCCACTTGCGCTCGGCTTCCTGCACCCGGTTTTCCCCGAAAACCCGCTGTCCCGCGTCGATCGCCGGACGGATCGCCACCGCGTCGAAGGTCTTGGAAACCGCCACCAGGCACACCGCGCCCGCCGGCCGGCCGGCGGCCTTCTCGGCCGCGGCGATTCCGCCGCGCACCGCGTCGAGCCCCCGTACGACTGCCGATGGGTCGGCCATTTGCCCCATGCCTTGTCCGCCGTTGCCCCGGGGAATAGCCCGCTGGCGCCCGCCCGTCCAACCGCCATTGGCCGCAGCGCGTGGCACCCGCCTCTAGTCGGAACGCCCGCCCGTGCTGTCGATCAGCGCCTTGTAGGTGTCGAACAGCGACGCCGCCGCCTCCTTCACCTTCTCGTCGAGCGGCCGCGGCTTGAGGTCGATCCCCGCGGCGAGCGTGTCGACGATGACCGACAGCGCCTCGATGCGCGCCCACTTCTTGTCTTCCGCGGCGATCACGTGCCACGGCGCCCGCTCCGTGTCGGTCTTGGCGAGCATCTCGTCGGTCGCCGCGACGTAGTCGTCCCAGCGCGCCCGGTTGCGGAAGTCCTCGTAGGAAAGCTTCCAGCGCTTCAGCGGGTTCCTGAGCCGCGCCTCGAAACGCCTGAGCTGCTCGTCGGGGCTGATGTGGAAGAACAGCTTCACCACCCGCAGCTGGTCGTCGGTCAGAAGCTTCTCGAAGTCGTTGATCTCGGCGTAGGCGCGCTTCCACTCCTCCTTGGCCGCGAACCCCTCGACCCGCTCGACCAGCACCCGCCCGTACCACGAGCGGTCGAAGACGGAGATGGCGCCGCGCGGGGGCAGCCGCTCCCAGAACCTCAGCAGGTAGTGGCGCTGCTGGTGATAGGTGCGCGGCGCCCCGATCGGCCACACCTTGAAGCCGCGCGGATCGAGCACCGACGACATCAGCCGGATGGTGCCGCCCTTGCCGCCGGCGTCCCATCCCTCGAAGACGATCACCGCCAGATGGTCGGAAAGCAGATAGGCCTGCTGGATTCGCTGGAGCTTCAACTGGAGCGCCGCGAGCTTGCGCTCGTAGACCGCCGGCGTCAGCTTTTTGGTGAGGTCGATGTCGGCGAGCTTGAGCGGCGCGCCGCGATGCTTGCCGGCCCCGTCGCCCTTGCCGTTCTTCTTGCCGTTCCCCTTGCCCATGTGCGTGCCCAAGCGCTCCGGTGCGAGCTTCGTTCCAGCGTCCCTTGCAAACACTAGCCGCACCGCGTCCGCCCACCAAGCTGCCGCCGCGTCGCCGCGCCTGTTGACCGGGCCCGCCGATTCTGGTGAAGGTCGCGCCCGCCCCCCGTAACCCCTTGGCGCACCTGAAAGACATGCCGAGCGAACGCTACAACCCGCGCGAGGCCGAGCCGCGCTGGCAGGCCGCCTGGGCCGCAGGCCGCATCTTCGAGACGCAGAACGACGATCCGCGCCCGAAGTATTACGTCCTGGAGATGTTCCCCTATCCCTCGGGGCGCATCCACATGGGCCACGTGCGCAACTACACCATGGGCGACGTCATCGCCCGCTACATGCGCGCCCGCGGCTACAACGTCCTCCACCCCATGGGCTGGGACGCCTTCGGTTTGCCCGCCGAGAACGCGGCCATGCAGAACCGCGTCAATCCGAGGCAGTGGACCTATGACAACATCGCCGCCATGCGCGACCAGCTCAAGGTCATGGGCCTGTCGCTCGACTGGTCGCGCGAGGTCGCCACCTGCGACCCCGAATACTATGCCCAGCAGCAGAAGCTCTTCCTCGACTTCTACAAAAAGGACCTCGCCTACCGGAAGAAGTCGCGCGTCAACTGGGATCCGGTCGACCACACCGTGCTCGCCAACGAGCAGGTCATCGACGGGCGCGGCTGGCGCTCCGGCGCCGAGGTCGAGCAGCGCGAGCTGACCCAGTGGTTCTTCCGCATCACCGCCTTTTCCGACGAGCTCCTCGCCGCCCTCGATACCCTCGACCGCTGGCCCGACAAGGTGCGCCTGATGCAGCGCAACTGGATCGGCAAGTCGGAAGGCATGCGCGTGCGCTTTCCCTTCGCCAGCAAGGCGCCGGCCGGCTTCCGCGACATCGAGGTGTTCACCACCCGCCACGACACGCTGTTCGGCGCGAGCTTCCTCGCCATCTCCGCCGACCACCCGCTGGCCACCGCGCTCGCCGCCAACGACCAGCTGCTGCAGGCCTTCATCGCCGATTGCCACAAGCGCGGCACCAGCGCGGCCGAGATCGAGACCGCCGAGAAGATGGGCTACGACACCGGCTTCGCGGTTCAGCATCCCTTCCGCGCCGGCGCGACGCTGCCCGTCTACGTCGCCAACTTCGTGCTCATGGACTACGGCACCGGCGCCATCTTCGGCTGCCCGGCCCACGACCAGCGCGACTTCGACTTCGCCAGGAAGTACGAGCTGCCCATCGTGCCGGTGGTGGCGCCCGTCGATACCTTCGACACCGACGCCGACCTGGTCGCCTGGATCGAGCAGTTCCAGTCCGGCCACGAGGCCTACGTCGACGACGGCACCCTCATCAACTCCGACTTCCTCGACGGCATGAGCGTTGCCGAAGCACAGGAGACCGTCGCCCAACGCCTTGAAACGACACAGCTTTCCGGCGCGCCCCAGGGCGTGCGCCAGGTCAACTACCGCCTGCGCGACTGGGGCATCTCGCGCCAGCGCTTCTGGGGCTGCCCGATCCCCGTGATCCATTGCGAAGACCACGGCGTCGTGCCGGTGCCCGACAAGGACCTGCCGGTGCTCCTGCCCGACGACCCGGAGATCGACAAGCCCGGCAACGCCCTCGACCGCCATCCGACCTGGAAGCACGTCGCCTGTCCGGTGTGCGGCAAGCCATCGCTGCGCGAGACCGACACCATGGACACCTTCGTCGACTCGTCCTGGTACTTCGCGCGCTTCACCGCGCCGCACGTGAAGACACCGACCGACAAGGCCGCCGCCGATCACTGGCTGCCCGTCGACCAGTACATCGGCGGCATCGAGCACGCGATCCTGCACCTTCTTTACTCGCGCTTCTTTATCCGCGGCATGCACGCCACCGGCCACATCAGCCTCGACGAGCCGTTCGCCGGCATGTTCACCCAGGGCATGGTGGTCCACGAGACCTACCGCCGCGCCGACGGAACCTGGGCGAGCCCGGCCGAGGTGCGCATCGAGGGCGACAAGGCGTTCGAGATCGCCACGGGCGCCGAGGTCGAGATCGGCCCGATCGAGAAGATGTCGAAGTCGAAGCGCAACACCGTCGACCCCGCCGACATCATGCAGAGCTACGGCGCCGACACCGCCCGCTGGTTCATGCTGTCCGATTCGCCGCCCGACCGTGACGTCATCTGGTCCGAGGAAAGTGCCGCCGGCGCGTTCCGTTTCGTCCAGCGCGTCTGGCGCCTGACCGGCGAGTGGGCCGAGATGCGCAAATCGATCGCCGCCGACGGCGACCGCGCCAATAGCGAAAGCGTCGCCGCGCTGGCGCTTCGCAAGGCCGCCCACAAGGCGCTCGCCGGCTGCGGGGAGAACATCCAGGGCCTGCGCTTCAACGTCAGCGTCGCCCGCATCTACGAACTCACCAACGCCATGGCCGCGGCGATGCCGTCAGCCTCCGCCGATGCCGCGCTCCGCGCCGCCGTCGACGAAGCGTTCGCCCTGCTCATCCCGATGATCGCCCCGATGATGCCCCACCTCGCCGAGGAATGCTGGGCGGCGCTCGGCCACGATACGCTGGTCGCGCTTGAGCCATGGCCGGCGGTCGACGCGAGCCTGCTGGTCGAGGACACCATCACGCTGCCCGTGCAGGTCAACGGCAAGAAGCGCGGCGAATTGACAATCGCGGCCGACGCGTCACAGGCTGAGGTGGAAAAGGCCGCGCTCGCCCTCGATGCGGTGGCGAAGGCCCTGGACGGCAAGATGCCGAAGAAGATCGTCGTGGTGCCGAAGAGGATCGTCAATGTCGTCGTCTGACGGCGGCCGACCCGCACCCCTGCTTCGCCTCCTCCGCCTCGCGATTCCGTTGGCCGCTGCCCTGGCGCTGGCCGCCTGCACCGTCCAGCCGCTTTATGGCCCCGGCCCGACCGGCCAGGCGGTCACCAGCGTGCTGGCGGCCATCGACATCCCGCCGGTCGGCAGCCGCGCCGGCCAGCAGGTCCGCAACCGCCTCATCGCCGAACTCGGCAACGCCGGCGCCACGCCGGTCTATTCCATGTCGCTGGCGGTCGCCTCCCTCGACGGGTCCCTCGGCGTGACCGCCGTCGAATCGGCGCCGGTCTACACCGTCACCGTCTCGGTCACCTACGAGGTGCGTTCGGTCGCCACCGGCGACCTCGTGCTGCGCGGCACCAGCCGCGGCACCGCCTCGTGGGATCGGGTCAACCAGCTCTACGCCAACGACCGCGCCCGTCTCGACGCGGAAAACCGTGCCGCCGCGCTCGCCGCCGACGACATCCGCATCCGCCTGTCGACCGCCGCCGCCCGCAAGCAGATCTAGACCGCCCGCATCGCGGGCGTCACTTGCCGGGGGAGCGCTTGGCCTTGGTCGGCAGCTTCTGTTCAAAGCAATAGGCGTTGACCGTGCCGAGATCCTTCACCGAGATATCGATGCACCGGTAGTTGCGCCCGCCCATCTCCCAATAGGTGACGGTCTGCGTGCGCCCGCTGGTTTTGGCGATGGCCGTGGAGGCGATCAGTGCGGCGTGCTGCTCCGCCAGGAACGTGGAGGTCACGTTGTCCGGCGCCACGTCCCAGATATCCTGGTCCTCGGCGGCGCCGGCCGCGCATGTCAGTGCCGCGGCGGCAATCGCCGCACCCGCCAGAACCGCTTGACGCACAATACTCATCAACATTCTCCACGCGCCCGCCACGCCGGACCCTACGCGCTTTGCCCCGAAGCGGTAAATTATCCGCCGTTCAACCTCCCCCTTGAGGGGAGGTCGAAATCGCGTCAGCGATTTCGGGAGGGGGTGAGGTGTAATGGGCCGAGCCGCCGTCTCAAGCCCAGGCACCCCCTCGCTCCTTGTGGAGTGAGGAGCGGTGAGCGCAGCGAGCGCAACAGTCGGGTGGACTGTTTCGAGCGACGAACGCCCAAGCGCAAGCGAGGGTCCTCGATGCTTGGTCGCGTCGCTCGGATTGATCGCTGTTCAACCTCCCCCTTGAGGGGAGGTCGAAATCGCGTCAGCGATTTCGGGAGGGGGTGAAGTGCCGAGCTGCCGTCTCAAGCAGAGTCTCCCCCTCACCCCCTGTGGGGTGAGGAGCGCTGAGCGCAGCGAGCGAAACAGTCCAGTGGACTGTTGAGAGCGACGAACGCCCAAGCGCAAGCGAGGGCCCTCGATGTTTGGTCGCGTCGCTCGAATTGATCGCTGTTCAACCTCCCCCTTGAGGGGAGGTCGAAATGCCGAAGGCATTTCGGGAGGGGGTGAAGTGCCGAGCCTCGGCTAGCGCAGCGAGCTTAGGCGAAAAGGGTGAGGGGGCGGAGACCTTTCCGGATAAGGCTATTCCCCCTCACCCGGAGCGACGCTCACGCTGCTCGCCTCGCTCCGACCTCTCCCCACCGGGGAGAGGTGAACCGCGACGAACCGAGCCTCCGTCTCAAGCAAAGTCACCCCCTCGCCCCTTGAGGGCGAGGAGCGGTGAGCAAAGCGAGCGAAACAGTCCAGTGGACATACGCGCCGCCCAACCTCCCCCTTGAGGGGAGGTCGAAATGCCAAAGGCATTTCGGGAGGGGGTGAAGGGCCGAGCCGCCGCCTCAAGCAAAGTCACCCCTCGCCCCTTGCGGAAGAGGGCTTCGCACCTTGGCGAGCGAAGCGAGCCTTAGGTGCGAAGGGTGAGGGGTGATGGAGCAACCCGGAAAGATCGCGCCCCCCGCGTCGCGGGGATAACGCAGAAAGTAATCCCCGCCTTTTGCCCCCGCGCGATAATGCGATCGTCCCTGCTCACCCGAGGGGTCGCATCGCGCGAAGCGAGCCGTTGCGGAGCAGACCGAAAGGTAGCCGGCGCCAGTGATGGTGTCGGCGGGAGCGGCGCCTGCGGTTATCTCCGAACGGAGCGCCGGCGTGGGGTGAAATCCGCGCCGGAAAGGGGTTCGCAACCCCGGACCTCGGGACGTCCAGTGGCCGGGCCGTCGGCAGTACGACCGTCTGCCCAAATGGCCCTTGCCCCGTGCCGCTGCCTCGCAAATGAGGCAGCCTGCTTCGGGGATGGGTGTCGGGCTTAAGGCGTCCGTGATGCCCGCCAGAACACCGGCGGGAGACCCACACGGCCGCTGAAGCCCCGGCCACGGGGATGCGAAATCGCCGCGGCGGGCGCTGAGTTGAGCGCCGCACTTGGACTACCCGGAAGGCACTCGATTGAGCGCCCGCCACCCCCTCGATTCTTCGAGGGACAAGAGACCGTGGAGCGCCGAAGGCGCGACAGGGAAGGAAGGAAAGAGGGACAAGCAACAACTCGGGGCGCAATCGCTCGCGGGAACGATTTCCCTTACCCGCTCATCCCCGCGAAGGCGGGGATCCAGAGCCGAACGAACCACACCCCCGCCCCGACAGGATGATGCCCCGCCCTCCCCTTTCCGCTAAGACACCGCCATGGTTCAGGTGAAACCCGCCGACGCCGAGCGCCTGCTCGCCACGCCCGACCCGGCCGTGCGCGTCGTGCTGATCTACGGCCCCGACGAAGGACTGGTCGCCGAGCGCGCCGAGCGCTTCGCCGATGCGGCGCTGGGCGCCGCCGCCGACCCGATGGCGCGCCTGCGCATCGACGCCGGTTCCCTCCCCGATCCGAGCCGCCTGCTCGACGAGGCCAACGCCATGTCGCTGTTCGGCGGCGAGCGCGTCATTACCGTGCGTGCCGCCGGAAACCGCGCCATCGAGCCGGTCGTCGGCCAGCTCCTCAAGGCGCCGCCGCGCGATGCCTGGATCGTGGTCACCGCCGGCGAACTGAGGAAGACCTCGCCGCTCCGCAAGCTGTGCGAATCCAGCAAGGCCGCCTGGGTGGTCCCCTCCTACACCGATGGCGACCGCGACCTCGACCGGCTGATCGACGAGGAGGCCGCGGCCCATGGCGTCACCATCGCCGACGACGCGCGCGCCGCCCTGAAGCGCCTGATCGGCTCGGACCGCATGGTCAGCCGTTCCGAGATCCGCAAGCTCTGCCTCTACGCCACCGACGCCGGCACCATCGCCCTCGACGACGTGCGCGCCGTGATCGGCGACGCCGGCACCTTTGCCGTCGACGAGACGCTCGACGCCGCCGCGCTCGGCAACGCCGCCGCCCTCGATGTCGGCTATCGCCGGCTGCTGGCCGCCGGTACGCCCGGTTTCATCGTCGCGGGCGCCGCGCTTCGACACTTCAATTTCCTCGAGAAGGCCCGCGCCCGCTACGACGCCGGCGAAGGCGCCGACGCCATCGTGCGCCGCGCCATCCCGCCGGTGTTCTTTTCGCGCCAGTCGCTTGTCGCCCGCCAGATCGCCCTGTGGCCGGCCAGCCGCATTTCCCGCGCCCTCGCCATCCTCGACCAGGCGATGCTCGACAGCCGCCTGCACGGCACCCTCGACGATTCAGTGATCGGTCAGGCGCTGCAGCTGGTCGCCGCGCTGGCGCCGCAATCCCGGCGCCCCTGAGCGGATGTCCCCTCGCAAGCGCCCGAAGATCGGCCTCGCCCTCGGCGGTGGCGCGGCGCGCGGCTGGGCCCACCTCGGCGTCCTCGAAACCCTCGCCGAAGCCGGCATCGCGGCCGACGTCGTCTGTGGCACGTCGATTGGCGCGCTGGTCGGTGCCGCGTTGGTCGCCGATCGCCTGCCCGCTCTCAAGCACTTTGCCGAGACCCTGAGCCGCCCCGCCATGGTGGCGCTGGTCGACGTGAAGCTCACCGCCGGCGGTCTCCTCGACGGCAAGCGCGTCGTGGCGATGCTGAAGAAGCTCGGCATCGACGCGGCGATCGACAGCTACGCGACGCCTTACGCTGCGGTTGCTACCGATCTCGAGAGCGGCCGCGAAATCTTGCTGCGCGCCGGCCCGATCCTCGACGCCGTGCGCGCCTCCATCGCCATACCCGGCGTGCTGAGCCCGGTCCGCTCCGATGGCCGCTGGCTCGCCGATGGCGGGCTGGTCAATCCGGTGCCGGTGTCGGCCTGTCGCGCGCTCGGCGCCGACTTTGTGATCGCCGTCAATCTCAACGGCGGTCTGGTGACGCCGTTTACGCCGAATGGTCTGGAGCGCCTGGGCGCCAGCTTCATCGGCGCCTCGAACGACTTCATCGGCCGCATGATCGACCAATTGCCTGAGCGCATGCGCGAGTCTGTCGGCGGGCTCGCGCCGAAACTCCTCAAACCGCGCGCTGGCACCCCCGGCTATTTCGACGTGCTGATGAACTCGCTGAACGTCATGCAGGAGCAGATCACCCGCGCCCGCCTCGCAAGCGAGCCGCCGCAGGTGCTCATCGAGCCGGCCGTGCGCGTCATCGGTCCGTTCGAATTCGACCGCGCCGCCGAGGCGATCGTGAAAGGCCGGGCCGCGGCGCAAGAGGCGCTGCCCGAAATCCAGCGCCTGCTCGGGTGACGATGCCTAGTCGCGCAGGCGCCGGCAGACGTCGTCGAGCTGTTCGAGGCTGGTGTAGCGGATGCGCACGTCGCCCTTGCCGCCCCGGTGATTGATGGTGACCTCGAGGCCGAGAAGATCGGAGAGGCTCTTTTCGAGCGCCCGGGTGTCGGCGTCCTTGCTCTGCGCCTTGCCGCCGGCGCCCTTCTTGCGGCCGCTGTCGGCGTCCATCGCTTCGGCGGCGCGCACCGACAGCCCCTCGGCGACGATGCGTCGGGCGGCGGCGAGCGGATCGGCGAGCGTCAGCAGCGCCCGCGCGTGCCCGGCAGTGAGCTTGCCGTCGCGGATGTACGCCTGCACTTCCTCCGGCAGGTTGAGCAGGCGGAGCGTGTTGGTGATGTGCGGCCGGCTCTTGCCGATGACGTCGGCAAGTTCGGCCTGGGTGTAGCTGTAGAGGTCGGCGAGTTGCTGATAGCCGCGCGCTTCCTCCAGCGGGTTGAGGTCGGAACGCTGGACGTTTTCGATAATCGCGAGTTCGAGCGACTCCTTGTCGCTCACCTCGCGCACGATCACCGGCACGTCGTGCAGTCCTGCCTTCTGCGCCGCGCGCCAGCGCCGCTCGCCCGCGATGATCTCGTAGGCGTCCATGACGCCGGGCACCGGCCGCACGATCAGCGGCTGCACCACGCCCTTCTCGCGGACCGACGCAGTGAGATCCGCCAGATCGGAATCATCGAATGATTTCCGTGGGTTACGAGGATTGGCCCGCAGTTGCGCAACCGTCAGCCGGCGCGGCGAACGGGCCCCCCGGTCGATCGCGGCCTCGGTCTTGACGTCGCCGATGAGCGCCGCGAGCCCCCGCCCCAGTCTGTTTCGCGCTTCCTCAGCCATGGTTGCCTCTCGTTGTTCCGCCGCCGAATCGTCTTCACGCCGCGCGCAGCAGCCGCTCGCGCTGAATGATCTCCGCCGCCAGCTTCAGGTACGCCTGGCTGCCCGTGCTCTTGAAGTCGTAGAGGAGCACCGGCTTGCCGTGCGATGGCGCCTCCGAGACGCGCACGTTGCGCGGAATGATCGTCTCGTAGACCGCCTCGCCCATGTGCGCGCGCACGTCCGCCACCACCTGGTTGGCGAGGTTGTTGCGCGAATCGAACATGGTCAGCACGATCCCGTGGATGCTGAGCTCGGGGTTGAGGTTCGCTTTGACCTGCTCGACCGTGCTGAGCAGCTGGCTCAGCCCCTCCAGCGCAAAGAACTCGCATTGCAGCGGCACCAGGATCGAGTGGGCCGCGGTCATCGCGTTGATGGTCAGGAGATTCAGCGACGGCGGGCAGTCAATCAGGATGTAGGTGTAGCTCCGCGACCGGCTGGCGTCCGCGTCCCCTGCCCCGAACAGCGCCTTCCGCAGCCGGTAGGCGCGGTCGTCCCAGCCGGCAATCTCCAGCTCGACGCCGAGCAGATCGAGCGTCGAGGGCGCCACGGAAACCCGCGGCACGGCCGTCGCGATCGCGGTCTCGGGGAGCGACGCTTCCCCCAGCATCAGGTCGTAGGTGGAGACCGCGCGGCTCTTGCGGTCGATGCCGAGGCCGGTCGAGGCGTTGCCTTGCGGATCGAGGTCGACGATCAGCACATCCTCGCCGATGGCCGCCAGCGCCGTGCCCAGGTTGATGGCGGTCGTGGTCTTGCCGACCCCGCCCTTCTGGTTGGCGAGCGCGATCACCCGAGGTGATTTCGGCAGAGTCATGATCGCGTTTCTACTCCGATTCGGCTGTTTGACCGAGATCGTTGCTGAGATTGGCAATTGCAAGGATTGCGCCGGATCCGATGCGGCTTGGGTGGACCTGAAGGTCGAAGCCCCAGGTTTTCCGGGCCTCTGCGACTTCCCGAGGATAGTCGGCACCCTTGTGGAAGGCCGCCGGAACGCCGGCCGTCATCAAGGGTGCGGCGAGTTTCAGGAGAACCGTGAGCGGCGCCACCGCCCGCGCCGCGATCCGGTCGACCGGGCCCGACCAGCCGGAAAGCAGCGCCTCCGCCCTGCCCTCTCGGACGGTTGCCGGCGCGCCGATCGCCCCGATGGCCTGACGCAGGAAGGCGCATTTGCGCCGGTTGCTCTCGATCAGATCGACGTGAGTCCCGGCACCCCCGAGGATCGCCACGACCATCCCGGGGAACCCGGCTCCAGTGCCGATGTCGAGCCAGCGCCGATCGTCGGGGAAAAGCCGCACCAGCTCGGCGCTGTCGGCGACGTGACGCGACCAGATGGTATCGAGCGTGCTCGGCGCGATCAGGTTCTCGGCCGGCTGCCACTTCCGGATAAGCGCCACGTACGCTTCCAGACGCTCGGTAGTTTCACGTGAAACATCGACGATGCCGGACAGCGCCTCGGGGCCGTCGGCGGACGAATGGCTCATGCAGCCCGCCGGCTTCCACGCCGCTTTATGCCGGCGAGGATCAGACCGAGCGCGGCCGGCGTCATGCCGTCCACCCGCGCCGCGTGCCCGAGGGTCGCCGGGCGCGTCAGGGCGAGCTTCTCCTTCAGCTCGTTGGAAAGCCCCGCCATGGCGCCGTAGTCGATATCGGCCGGAATCGCGACCGCCTCGTCGCGGCGCAGGCTCTCGATATCCGCGCTCTGCCGGTCGAGATAGACCGCGTAGCGCGCTTCGATTTCGATCTGTTCGGATGTGAATCGATCGAGCCCGCCAAGCTCCGGCCACACCCGGCCGAGCGTTGCCATGTCGATTTCCGGGTAGGCGAGCAGCGTCGCCGCGCTCCGACGGACGCCATCCTGGTTGAGGGAGATGCCGTGGCGCCCCGCCTCGGCCGGCGCCAGCGACAGACCGGCGACGAGCGCCCTGCCCGCGGCCAGCCGCGCCATGCGCTCCGCGAACGCCGCCGCCCGGCGACCGCCAACCACGCCCGCCTCGATGCCAAACGGCGTCAGGCGCTGGTCAGCATTATCGGCGCGCAGCGACAGCCGGTACTCCGCCCGCGACGTGAACATCCGGTATGGCTCGCTGACTCCCCGGGTCACCAGATCGTCGATGAGCACACCCACGTAGCCACCGGCGCGACCGATCGTGACGCCCGCGCCGCCGCCCGCCTGCCGGGCCGCGTTCAACCCCGCGATCAGCCCTTGCGCGCCGGCCTCCTCGTAGCCGGTCGTGCCGTTGATCTGGCCAGCGAGATAGAGGCCGGCCAGGCGGCGGGTTTCCAGCGTCGGCTTCAGCTCGCGCGGGTCAACGTGGTCATATTCGATGGCATAGCCGGGACGCATGATCCGGGCCTTCTCGAGCCCGGGGATTGTCGCGACAAGCGCAACCTGCACGTCCTCCGGCAGCGACGTGGAGATGCCGTTGGGATAGACCGTATCGTCGTCGAGGCCCTCCGGCTCCAGGAAGATCTGGTGGCCATCGCGCTCGCCGAAGCGCACCACCTTGTCCTCGATCGACGGGCAATAGCGCGGGCCGCGGCCCTTGATATTGCCCGAGTACATGGCCGAGCGGCCGATGTTCGCCGTGATGACCGCATGGGTCGCGGCCGTCGTGCGGGTGATGTGGCAATCGACCTGCGGTGTCGTGATCGCCTCGGTCAGGGTCGAGAACGGCTCCGGCGGTTCGTCGCCCGGCTGGCTCTGGAGGGCCGCCCAGTCGATGGTCTTGCCGTCGAGGCGCGGCGGCGTGCCGGTCTTCAGCCGCCCCATGCGGAAGCCGGCTGCTTCGATGGTCCGGGCGAGCCCGACGGATGGCTGCTCGCCGACCCGGCCGGCCGGGATACGGGTCTCCCCGATATGGATCAGGCCGCGCAAGAATGTGCCGGTGGTGATGACCACCGCGGCGGCAGTAATGGCGCGCCCGTCCGCCAGCACCGCGCCGACGACCCGGCCGTCAGCGACGGTCAGGTCTGCTACTTCGCCTTCAACGATGGCGAGATTGTCCTGCTCGCGGAGCCAAGCTCTTGAACGGCCGCCTTGTAGAGCTTGCGGTCGGCCTGGGCGCGCGGTCCGCGCACCGCCGGTCCCTTGCGCCGGTTCAGCACCCGGAACTGGATGCCGGCCCGGTCCGCTGCCATGCCCATGATCCCGTCGAGGGCGTCGATCTCGCGGACCAGGTGGCCCTTGCCGAGGCCGCCGATCGCCGGGTTGCACGACATGGCCCCGACGGTGGCGAAGCTGTGGGTGACCAGCGCGGTGCGCGCACCAAAGCGCGCCGCCGCCGCCGCAGCCTCGGTGCCGGCGTGGCCGCCGCCGATCACGATGACGTCGAACCGTTCACTCATCGCGTTGGGGTATCCGAGGTCACCGAATCCGTCAAAGGCGGTTTCACGTGAAACATCTCACTTGCCGATGCAGAAATCGCGGAAGATCACGTCGAGCAGATCCTCCACGTCGATACGGCCGGTGAGGCGGCCAAGGGCATCGCCGGCGCGGCGAAGGTCCTCGGCGCGCAACTCGATCGGCCGGGAAGGATTGGCGCGCGCGGCGCGGATCGCGCCGAGGCAGGCGGTGAGGGCGGTCCGGTGCCGCTCCCGAGTCATTAGGGGGGATTCGGCCGGCGGCAGGTCGCTCGCCAGGCGCGCGGCAAGAAGCGCGAGGAGATCGTTGATACCTTCGCCGGTCTTGGAGGAAACGACGGCCGCGAACCGACCGGCGAGCTTCGATCGTTCTTCGCCCGAATCGATCAGGTCGATCTTGGTGGCAACCGCGAGCGCGCCGGGGAGGGGGGCGGGGTCGGGGACCGTCGCGTCCACGAGCCACAGGACCAGGTCGGCCCGCGCGGCGCGGTCCTCGGCCCTGCGGATGCCCTCACGCTCGACCAGCCCTGCCGCTTCGCGCAAGCCCGCGGTATCGACAAGCGTCACCGGATAGCCACCAAGGTCGAGGCGCACCTCGATCAGGTCGCGGGTCGTGCCGGCTTCCGCGGTGACGATGGCCACGTCGCGCCGGGCGATCGAATTGACCAGACTCGACTTCCCGACGTTCGGCGCGCCGAGGATGACTACCTCGGCGCCATCGCGGAGCCGCTCGCCGCGGCGGTCGGCGAGGTGATCGGCGATCTCGGTCTCGAGCGCCGCGACCATCGCCCAGGCCTCGTCGCTGATCGAGCCGGGCACATCGTCTTCGTCGGGAAAGTCGAGCTCCGCCTCGATCAGCGCCCGGGCGCGGATGATGGCTTCGCGCCAGCCGTCGTAGAGCCGGCCAAGCACACCCTCCGCCTGGCGCATGGCCTGCCGGCGCTGCCCCTCGGTCTCGGCCGCCACGAGATCGGCAAGCCCCTCGACCTGCGTCAGATCCAGGCGCTGGTTGTGGAAGGCGCGGCGAGTGAATTCGCCGGCCTCGGCCGCGCGGAAGCCGGGGAGGGCGGAGAGAGCCGCAAGCAGGGCAGCGACCACGGCCCGGCCGCCATGCACATGGAACTCGGCGACATCCTCGCCGGTGAAGCTTTCCGGACCTGGAAAGAACAGAACCAAGCCACGGTCGATCGCCTCGCCGCTCTCCGTACGGATGAACCGCAGGGAAGCCCTGCGTGGTTCCGGAAGCGAATCGGTGAGCGTTTCGAGTCCGAATCGGGCGCCCGGGCCACTGATCCGCACGACCGCGACTCCAGCGGGCGGCGACCCGCTCGACAGGGCGAAGATCGTGTCGGCGTCGCTCACAGATCAGCTCGCGTTCTTGCTCATGGGGGTTCCGCATGGGGTCTTATCGCCGCCACGGCGCGCCCGATAGTCACCACCGTCGCCGCAGCCCCCTCTGATTGGTGAGTGCCCGCTCACCTTTGCCATGGGTCGCCCGAACGCATCGCCGACGACGGATGGTCCCCGCCTGCCGGTAGACACGCGGCGGCCGCCGCTATCTACCGGTGGCATGAGTGAAAACCTCCTCCGCCACGAGGCGAGCCCGTACCTGCTCCAGCACAAGGACAATCCGGTCCACTGGCGCCCGTGGGGGCCGGCCGCACTCGCCGAGGCCCAGCGCGACAACAAGCCGATCCTGCTCTCCATCGGCTACGCCGCCTGCCACTGGTGCCACGTCATGGCCCACGAAAGCTTCGAGGACGCCGCGACCGCCGAGGTGATGAACCGCCTCTACGTGCCGATCAAGGTCGACCGCGAGGAGCGTCCCGACATCGATCAGATCTACATGGCGGCGCTGCACACCCTCGGTGAGCAGGGC
Source organism: uncultured Alphaproteobacteria bacterium (assembly GCA_963843565.1). Taxonomy (GTDB): domain Bacteria; phylum Pseudomonadota; class Alphaproteobacteria; order Rhizobiales; family Kaistiaceae; genus DASZQY01. The sequence goes on along the minus strand of CAWJKY010000003.1, from coordinate 2,782,704 downwards.
GGGTGGCCGCTGACCATGTTCCTGATGCCCGCCGGCGAGCCGGTCTGGGGCGGCACGTACTTCCCCAAGGTCGCGCGTTATGGCCGCCCCGCCTTCGTCGACATCCTGAACGAGGTCGCGCGCCTTTTTCGCGAAGAGCCCGACAAGATCGCCCGCAATCGCGCCGCGATCATGGAGCGCCTGAACGACGCGCCCCAATCAACCGAGACGGTCGCCGTCGACCGCCGGCTCCTCGATCTCGCCGCCGAACGGCTCCTCGAGTTCATGGACCCGGAGGCCGGCGGCACCCGTGGCGCTCCGAAGTTTCCGCAGGCGAGCTTGCTCGAGTTCCTGTGGCGTTCGGGCCTGCGCACCGGCGAGCCGCGCGCCCGCGACAGCGTGCTCCTGACGCTCCGCATGATCGCGCGCGGTGGCATCACCGACCATATCGGCGGCGGCTTCGCGCGCTATTCGACCGACGCGCGCTGGCTGGTGCCGCACTTCGAGAAGATGCTCTACGACAACGCCCAGCTCATCGAGCTGATGACGTACGCGTGGCTCGCAACCGGCGATGCTCTCTTCCGCGATACCATTGAGAAGACGATCGACTGGCTGCGGCGCGACATGCGTCAGGACGGCGGCGCCTTCGCGGCGAGCCTCGACGCCGACTCCGAAGGCCACGAAGGCCGCTACTACGTCTGGACCCGCGACGAGGTGATCGCCGTGCTGGGGCCGGAGGAGGGCGCCTTCTTCGCCGACATCCACGACATCAGCGACGGCGGCAACTGGGAAGGTACGTCGATCCCGAATTTGCTGCTGGCGCCCGATGTGATCTCGCCGGCCGAGCGCGAGCGCCTCGATCGCGCCCGCGAAAAGCTGCTCGCGCGCCGCAACGAACGCGTGCCGCCGGCGACCGACGACAAGATCCTCGCCGACTGGAACGGCCTTGCGATCGCCGCGCTCGCCTTCGCCGGCGCGAGCTTCGAACGCAGCGACTGGATCGATCTTGCCAAGGACGCCTTCGCCTTCGTCATGTCGACCATGACCGACAGCGACCGCCTGGCGCACGCATGGCGCGACAACAAGGCGGTCTTTCCGGGCCTCGCAACCGACTACGCCGCCGTGATCAAGGGCGCGCTGGCGCTCCACGCCGCGACCTTCGACGACCGCTACCTGACTTCCGCACGGGCGCTCGCCGCCACCGTGCGCGCCCACCATTGGGACGAGGCCGCGCCCGGCTACTACCTCTCCGCCGACGACGCGCCGGCGCTGATCGTGCGCCCGAGGGCAACGACCGACGAGGCAACGCCGTCGGCCACCTCGCTCATGGTGCAAAACCTCATCCGGCTTTGGCGGCTGACCGGCAACGAAGCGTATCGCGCCGAGGCCGACGCCATCCTGACGTCATCCGGGTCCGCCATCGCCGGCAACCTGTTCGCCTCGGCGGCGCTGCTTTCCGCGCTCGACTTGCGCCTCGGCGCCGTCGACGTCGCAATCGTCAGCCCAGCCGGCACGGAAACGCGCGACCTCATCGCCGCGGTGCGCCGCGCCTGGACTCCGAACACCGTCCTCACCCTTCACGACGACATGGCGGACCTTCCGGCCGGGCACCCGGCCGCCGGCAAGACGGCGGTGGAGGGGAGGGCGACCGCCTACGTCTGCCGCGGCGAAACGTGCTCGTTGCCGGTTACCATTCCTGAGGCGCTCGCGGCTCTTGTCGCCGGCACCTGATCGCCCCTGCCTCGCGCTTCGGCAATCAGCGCCAGCGTTGCCACGACCAGGCCCGGCAGGACAAACAAAGGCCCAAAGCCAAGTCCCGTCGCACTGCCAAGGAACGGGGTCAGCACCGGCGAGGCCACCAGCAGCCCAGCCGACATCAGGGCTGCGTGCCGCAGACCGGGAAGAGTCCCTGCGATCGTCACCAGCCAGACAGCGGCGAACATGGTGATGACCATGTCGTAGTCATGAATATGGGGCGTCGCGATGCACGTCCCGAGGATCAACAGGGTGTTGCGCACCTCCGTCGACGCGCCGCGCCACCACGCCCAGGCGACCACCGCTGCACAGATCAGCGCCGCAACGCCCTGCACAGCCAAAGCCGACGGCACGTTGACCCCAAGCTCCCGCGCAGCGACGACGACCGAAACCATCCGGTACCAAGTACCCTCGCCGTTCTCCAGGACGACGGCACGGAGCAACTGCATGTGCTGGAAGTAGGCGCTCCACGCATCCCATCCTAAGAGAACCACGCTCATTCCGACGCAGAGCACCACGGTCGCCGCCGCAGCGGCGAAGGCGCGCCACTGCCGCCCAGCCAGAAGGGCAACCGGCAGCAGAAGGCCAAGCGTCGGCTTGTAGGAGAGGAGGCCGAAGAGCACCCCGGCGACCGCCGGCCGCCGCTCGAGGAGGCAGAGGCCGCCACCTATGAGCGCCGCGCTCCAGGTTCCGTTCTGCCCGCCGATGGCGTTGAGCAGGACCGCGGGGGCCGCAAGCGCCGCGATCAGGCCAGCCCGCCCGGGCAACGCCAGTCGAAGCGCCCGATAGAAGGCGTACCAACCCGACAGGAGCCAGAAAGCGAGCGCCGGCACATACGGAAACAGCACCAGCGGCGCCGTCAGCACCAACAGAACAGGCGGATAGTCGTAGTGCGCGGGGGCCATTGTGGCGCCGACGATGGCTTCCTCGAAGAGTTGGAAGCCTTGCCAGTCGTAGACAGCCAGCGCGCCGTCTCGCCACGCAACGACCGCCCCCGACCAGAAGTTGATGAAGTCGTTGCCCAACGGCCGGCCCGAGCCGTCCGTCCCGTTGGCGCCGAGCTGGTGGTAAACATTGAAGAAGTAGAAGAGCGCCGCGACGACGATCCAGATCAGCGCTAGGGCCACAACAAGATTAGGCCGTGGCAACGACCCGCCGCCGGTCGCCGTCTTCGACGGCGTCACGGCCCGCAACCCGGCGGAACGTCCAGGACACCCGATCCGGTCAGCTCATCCATGGCAGCGAATATCCGCCACCGTGCTTAATCATCGGTTGCGCGTTCCACCCGGGTCACGGTGCGTGTCGGGACATGCTGAGCGCCTCGCGCAGCGACAGCGCCACCGGACGATCGTTCTTGGCCCGGCGGAACGGATAGCGGTCGCGGATGTTGGCGTTGAAATAGGCGCCCGGCGACGCCGCCCCGCCGAACGCCTCGGCGACGTGGGCCGGCACCAGCGAATAGACGTAGACCTTGCCGGACGTGAAGCGGACCGTCAGTTCGTGACGGTCGCCGTCGTAGGTGAAGTTGCGAATCACCTGGCTCGCCATGTGTCCGTGATAGGCCGGCCGTGGCTGCGCGTCACTCCGCCAAAGGCGCCGTTTGCACCGACAAGACGCGCCGCTCGATGAAATCGGCCCGCCCGGCAATCGAAGTGCGCGGCAGGTCCACGGTCTCGTAGCCAAACGACCGATACGCCGCGGTCACCGCCGCGTGGGTCGCCTCGGCTTCTTCCAGGCTCTGCCCACGTTCCGCATCGGCTCCGTAGATTTCCGGCCAAGGTGGCGCAACGAACACGCGCCGCGCGAACACAAATCGCTCCGCAGCGGCCCGCACGTGAAGCGGCACCGGCATGCCGACGAGATGGCAATAGCCGACGAGTTCCGGGATGCCGCGATCGAAGAACACCGGACCGCGTGTGGTGCTCGCGCGCTCGTAGTCGGCGATCGACCACGACAACATCAGTTCGAGGAAAAGGCCGCGATCGCCCGTATGCAATGCGTTGCCGCCGATCAGCCGCTGCTGGCGAATGATCGCGCGGCCGACCTCGTCGACGCACGCATGGCCGCGCGCCCTCAGTTCCTCGATCAGGGACGTTTTTCCGGCGCCCGGACCGCCGGTGATGATGTGAAAATCGGGTCGCTCACCCTCCATGGGCGCCTCCTGCATAGAATGCGACGGCGAAGCCCGCGGGCCGCGCGCCACGTGCACGATAGGATCGTTCGGGAATCTTGCGCCGACGACGGAGGAGGGCGGCGAGCCGCCCCAGGCCTCAGGTATTCATCTGGTCGAAGAAGTCGGCGTTGCTCTTGGTCTGCTTCAGCTTGTCGAGCAGGAACTCGATCGCGTCGACCGTACCCATCGGCATCAGGATGCGGCGCAGAACGTACATCTTCTTGAGGATGTCGGGCGGCACCAGCAGCTCTTCCTTGCGCGTGCCGGAGCGGGTGATGTCGATCGACGGGAAGACACGCTTGTCGGAGACCTTGCGGTCGAGAATGATTTCCGAGTTACCCGTGCCCTTGAATTCCTCGAAGATGACCTCGTCCATGCGGCTCCCGGTATCGATCAGCGCCGTCGAGATGATGGTCAGCGAGCCGCCTTCCTCGATGTTGCGCGCCGCGCCGAAGAAGCGTTTCGGTCGCTGCAGCGCGTTGGCGTCGACGCCGCCGGTCAGCACCTTGCCCGACGACGGCACCACCGTGTTGTAGGCGCGCCCGAGGCGGGTGATCGAATCGAGCAGGATGATGACGTCGCGGCCGTGCTCGACGAGGCGCTTGGCCTTCTCGATCACCATCTCGGCGACCTGCACGTGGCGCGTCGCCGGCTCGTCGAAGGTCGAGGAAATGACCTCGCCCTTCACCGAGCGCTGCATGTCGGTGACTTCCTCGGGCCGCTCGTCGATGAGCAGCACGATCAGGTAGCACTCGGGATGGTTGGCGGCGATCGAGTGGGCGATGTTCTGGAGAATGACCGTCTTGCCGGTGCGCGGCTGCGCGGTGATGAGCGCGCGCTGGCCTTTGCCGAGCGGCGCCACCAGATCGATGATTCGCGCCGTCAGATCCTTGCCGGTCGGGTTTTCCAGCTCCATGCGGAACCGCTCGGTCGGATAGAGCGGCGTCAGGTTGTCGAAGTGAATCTTGTGGTGCGTCTTCTCGGGGTCCTCGAAGTTGATGGTGTTGACCTTGAGAAGCGCGAAATACCGCTCGCCTTCCTTGGGACCGCGAATCTGGCCCTCGACGGTATCGCCGGTCCTCAGGGAGAAGCGCCGGATCTGCGAAGGCGAAACGTAGATGTCGTCGGGACCGGCGAGATAGTTCGCCTCGGGCGAACGCAGGAAGCCGAAGCCGTCTTGGAGCACCTCCACCACGCCTTCGCCGATGATGTCGGTATCCTTCGCGGCGAGTTGTTTCAGGATGGCGAACATCAGCTCCTGCTTGCGCAGCGTGCTGGCGTTCTCGACCTCTAGTTCTTCAGCGAACGAGAGCAGCTCGACCGGCGAGCGCGTCTTGAGGTCCTGTAGTTTCATTTCAGGCATGGACGGAGAGTCTCTTCAGGAAGGGGGAACGGGGAGGGACCGGCACGGGTGAAGGGAGGTTAGGTCGCAGAACGTGCCGGTGGAGATTCGATGAGGCCGCCGGCCGGCACTTCCTGCGAGTCAAGATTCGCGGGTGCCTGTCTGCTTGTGCGGTTGGCCGGAACATAGTCAATCGCCCCGGTCGCGGCAAGGGCCGAAAACGAGGCCCCGCCGATTCGCCCCGGAACGCCGCCCCTCTAGGCGAGAAAATCCTCGCGCTGCGGCGTGAACGCGTCGATCAGCACGCCCTCTTCGAGCGCCACGCAGCCATGAACGACGTCGGCCGGCACCCGATAGCTGTCGCCGGCCTTCAGCACCCGTTTCTCGTCGCCGATGGTCAGCTCGAACGTCCCGGAAGCGACGAGGCTGACCTGGATGTGGGGGTGCGAATGCAGGGCGCCGACGGCGCCCTTGTCGAAGGCGACCTCGACCATCATCAGCTGACCGTCGTGGCAGAGCATGCGCCGGCGGACCCCCGGCCCGACCGTGATCCAGTCGGCGTCGGTCGGCTGCACGAAGATAGCGCTGTCAGTCATGGCCGTTTCCCCCACATTCGCTGGCCTCGGCCGTGTCGTCGCCGACGGATGACCCGCCTCAGAACGGTTTCACCACCACCAGGATGACGATGGCAATGACCAACAAGGTCGGCAACTCGTTGGCCATCCGGTAGGTGCGCGACGAATGCTGGTTCTGATCCGCGCTGAAAGCCCGCGCGCAAGACCCGAGCCAGAGGTGGAAGGCGGTCATGCCGATGACCAGAACGAGCTTCACCAGGAACCAGCCATCCGTCCACACATGGGCCGAGAAGGCGAGCGCCAGCCCCGCCAACCAGGTGGCGATCATCGCCGGGGTCATGATCGCGGTGTAGAGGCGCCGCTCCATGACCTTGAAGGTTTCCGACTTCTCGGAGCCTTCCTCGGAATCGGCGTGATAGACGAAAAGCCGCGGCAGATAGAAGATTCCCGCCATCCACGCGATCAGCGAGATGATGTGGATCGCCTTCACCCACAGGTAGGCATCGCCATCGAGCGCGCTCATCGCCGGACACGCTCCACCACGCGGGCAACATTCTCGACCGGTGTCTGCTGGAGGACGCCGTGCCCGAGGTTGAAGACGAACGGCCCGCCGCTGAGCGCCGCCACGATTCTGTCGACGGCCGTATCAAGCTCCGCACCACCCGCGAGCAGCGTTTGCGGATCAAGGTTTCCCTGAACCGCCACGGACGTTTGCAGGCGGCGCGCCAGATCAAGCGAAACCGTTGAATCCAGCGAAACCCCGTCGACCCCGGTCTCGCCGACATAGCGATCGAGCCGCGCACCGATCCCTTTCGGAAACCCGATGATTCGCGCCTCCGGAACGCTCGCCTTGACCGCCATCACGATCTCCCGTGTCGGCTGAACACACCAGCGCTCGAAGTCCTCACCGACGAGAACGCCAGCCCACGTATCGAAGATCTGGACGACATCCGCCCCCGCCCGAATCTGCGCGACCAACCACTCTACAGACGCCTCTACCAAGCTATCCGTCAACGCCTCAAGATCTCGCGGCGCGGCTTTCGCCCACGCCCGTGCCGGCCCCTGATCCGGAGTCCCGTGACCCGCGATCATGTAGGTCGCGACCGTCCACGGCGCCCCGCAGAACCCGATCAGAGACTTTGCCGGGGAAAGCTTGGCTCTCACCAGAGCCAGTGTTTCCAGAACCGGCGCCAAACGTTCGGCGATACCAGATTTGTTGAGGCCACCGATCTCCGCCGACACGATGGGATCGAGCTGCGGGCCTTCGCCTTCGACAAAATCCACCCGCCGGCCAAGCGCATGGGGGATCACCAGGATATCGGAAAACAGGATTGCTGCGTCGAGATCGAAGCGCTCCACGGGCTGCAGAGTCACTGCGCTCGCGCGAGCGGGATCGAAACACAAGGCGAGAAACCCGGATACCTCGCGTCTCAGCGCCCGATACTCCGGCAGATACCGTCCGGCCTGCCGCATCAGCCAGATTGGAGGAGGCGACAGAACCCCGCCATTGAGGACGTCGCGAACCGGTCCTCCCGATATCGCAAGATGTGGGTCAGTCGCCATCCCTGTTTCAGAATCCCTCTCTAGAATCTTCTTGTTGTTTTAGCTTGGGGGTGGATTCCGATGGTCCGCCAGAGCGCCCCTGAACTTCCGCTCGCCGGCTTTCGACGAAGTCATCTGGACATCGCACAAATCGCCTTCGGCGAACAACGGGGACAGCCGGATTTGCCTTTGTTTACCTTTCGTTAACCATAAATGCGACGATCCACCGAAGTGCAGATCACGCAGTTATCCACAGGCTAACTCTTTGTTCTGACAACCTTTCAACACCACGGTGACTGTTGAGAATTCTCGCTTCGTTCGCACGCCATTGTTGATCGCCAGAGGCACTTCGTGGACAGTCCGGCCCGCAAAGCTGGTAGGGCGGGGTTTATCAAGAATCCGCCCACAGGCATTCCCAGATCTGGGGCCTGTATCGGGGACGACCGGTCGTGAAAGCCCACGAGAACTTCTTCCACGTTCACCTCATTTCGGACGCGACCGGCGAAACCCTTCTGAACGTCGCCCGTGCCGCCGCGGCCCAGTACACCATGAGCCGCGCCATCGAGCACCTGCACGCCATGGTGCGCACACCCAAGCAGCTCGAGGCGGTGATCGCCGAGCTGGAAGAGACGCCGGGTATCGTCCTCTACACCCTCGTCGACCGCGACCTCGGCAACCGGCTGGAGAACGAGTGCAAGCGGATCGGCATCCCGTGCGCGTCGGTGCTCGAGCCTGTGCTCCAGGTTCTCCAGTCCTACCTGGGCGCGCCCGACTCCCGGCGAAGCGGCGCCCAATACACGCTCGACGCGGAGTATTTCCGCCGCATCGACGCCTTGAATTTCACGCTGCTCTACGACGACGGCCAGATCGCGGGCTCGCTCGACGATGCCGATGTGATCCTTGTCGGCGTCTCGCGGACATCGAAGACGCCGACCTCGATCTATCTCGCCAACCGCGGCATCAAGACCGCCAACATTCCACTCGTCCCCAACGTACCGCCGCCCAAGGAGCTGGAAGCGGTGACCCATCCACTGATCGTCGGCCTGGTGGCGAGCCCGGAGCGCATCATCCAGATTCGCTCAAACCGCATCCTGTCGCTGAATGCCGCCGCGCCCAACCTCGACTATACGGACCGCGCGGCGGTGGCCGCCGAGATCAATGCCACCCGCAGGCTGTGCGAGCGCCACAGTTGGCCGGTCATCGACGTCACCCGCCGCTCCATTGAGGAAACCGCCGCTGCGATCATCGCGCTCTATCAGGCGCGGCGCGACGCGGAGACGGCGGCGGAGACCTGGCCGGAAGCATGAGCGTCCCGATCGTCCTGGCGTCTGGAAGCGGCGCGCGCCGTCAGCTTCTCGAAAATGCCGGCGTGACGTTTCGTGTCGTCAAGCCGACGGTCGACGAACGCACCGTGGAAGCGCCGCTGCTCGCGGGCGGCGCCACTCCGGCGGAGATCGCTATCGCGCTTGCCGCCGCCAAGGCGGTTGCCGTCAGCCGCGCCCATCCCGGCGCCCTGGTCATCGGCGGCGATCAGACCCTCGATCTCGCTGGCAGCCTCGGGACGAAGCCGGCCGATCTTGCCGCCGCCCGCGAACAGCTCGCCCGCCTGTCCGGCCGCAGCCACGCGCTGCACAGTGCCGTCGCCGTTGCCCGCGAGGGCGCCGTCGCCTGGCGGCATCAAGATACGGCGACCCTCACCATGCGCCCGCTGACCGCCACCACCATCGACGCCTACCTCGCGCGGCTGGGGCCCGAGGTGCTGCACAGCGTCGGCGTCTATCAGATTGAGGGTGAGGGGATTCGCCTCTTCGAGGCGATCGCGGGCGACTATTTCACGATCCTCGGTCTGCCGCTCCTGCCGCTTCTGGCGTATCTTCGGGCTGAAGGAGCGATCGAATGAGCCGACCTGTCGCCTGCGTCGCTGGCTGGCCGGTGAAGCATTCGCGCTCGCCGGTGATCCACCGCTTCTGGCTCAACGAACTCGCAATCGACGGCGATTACGTCATCCACGCGGTCGAGCCGGACAACGCCGCGGCGTTCTTCGCCGACGTGAGGGCGGCGGGCTTTGTCGGCTGCAACGTCACCGTGCCCTACAAGGAGGCCGCCTTCGCCGCCGCGTCTCGCCGCGAGGCAGCGGCCGAGGCGACCGGAGCGCTGAACACGCTCTGGTACGAAGATGGCGCCCTCGTCGGCACCAACACGGACCCGGCCGGGTTCCTCGCCAACCTCGACGAGACGGTGCCGGGCTGGGACAGCCGCGCCGGACCGGCGGTGGTGCTCGGCGCCGGTGGCGCCGCGCGCGCCATCGTCTATGCTCTCCTGTCGCGCGGCTTCGCGCCGGTCCACGTGGTCAACCGCAACGCCGATCGGCCGCGGCAATTGGCGGCCCGCTTCGGTGAGCAGGTGAAGTCGGCCCGCTGGCCGGACCTGCCGTCGTTGCTGATTGGCGCGAGCATCCTGGTCAACACCACCACCCTCGGCATGGACGGTCAGCCAGCGCTGAAGATCGATCTGTCGCCGCTTCCCGACACCGCTGTCGTCAACGATATCGTCTACGTGCCGGCGGAGACCGACCTGCTCGCTGCCGCTAAGGCGCGGCACCTGCGCACCGCCGGCGGCCTCGGCATGCTGCTCCACCAGGCGGTGGAGGGGTTCGCGCACTGGTTCGGACAGCGACCGAGTGTGACCCCGGCGTTGCGCGCCGCGGTCGAGCGCTCGATTGCCGAGGGGTAATGCTGGTCCTCGGCCTCACCGGCGCCATCGCCGTCGGCAAGTCGACGGTGGCGGGGATGTTCGCCAAGCGCGGTGTCGCCGTCTTCGACGCGGATCGGGCCGTGCATGCGCTTTACGCCGGGGCGGCGGCACCCTTGATCGAGGCGGCGTTTGCCGGAACCACGGCCGCCGGCGTCGTCGACCGCAACAAGCTCGCCGCGCGGGTAGTCGGCGACAGGGGAGCGCTGGCGCGCCTCGAGGCCATCATCCATCCGCTGGTCCATGACGTCGAAGGCCGCTTCCGGGCGGACGCCGCCGCAGCCGGCCACCGGGTGGCGTTGCTCGACATCCCGCTGCTCTTCGAGAACGGGCGGGAGCGTGACGTCGATGCCATCATCGCCGTGACCACCGGACCGGAGGTCGCCAGGGCGCGGTTTCTGGAGCGGCCCGGCATGTCGGAAGAGCGCTACACCGCGCTCAGCGCGCGCCAGATGGGCGGCGACGAAAAGTGCCGCCGCGCCCATTTCGTCGTCGACACCACCGGCGACTTCGCCGCCACCCATCGTCAGGTCGCCGCTATCATGCGCGCCGTGGCAGGCATGGCTGGCGGCCGATAGCGACCGCCGTCGGTCAACTCGGGAAATCGAGCGCCACCAGCGTCGGCGGCCGGGTGTTGAGGTCGCTATAGCGGGCGCGGGTGGGCGTGACGCGCACGTAGGCGATCCCGGGCCACGTCAGTCGGTCCCGACCGTCCGGGAACGCATCGAAATAGACCTGCCGCAGCCGTTCCCGTTCGCTGCCTGTCGGCTCGTCGGCGAGACCGTCGATCTGGAGCGTGCGTTCGCCTTCCCAGCCGACGACCAGCGCCACCTTCGGGTTGGCGCGGAGATTCGCCGCCTTGTGCGTCGCCTCATCCGTATCGAAGACCAACTCGAAATCGTCGCTGACGGCGATCCCGACCAGCGCGGCCGACGGCCTGCCATCGACCGCCGCTGTCGCCACCACGGCGAGCCGGTGCTGCCGCACGAAGGCGACGAGGTCGTCGCGGCCCATCGGCTGGACGCCTATCCCTCGTACTTCTCCACCATGCCGGGTGTGCGCATTTCCTCCGAGTCCGGGTCCTCGCCAAACTCTTCCTTGGCGCGGCGCCGGCGGAGCAGATCCCAGTACTGGTCGAGGGCGATGTTGATCGCCCTCAGCCGTTCGGTCTCCGATTCGGTCAGGTTGCCCTTCTCATAGAGATGGTGCTCCTCGTCGGTGAGCTCCTTGATGTGCTTCAGGACGGATTGGTCGGTGGCCATGGCGTTCTCCTTCGGCACGGGAATAACGGCGGTGTCTAGCATAGCGCAGCAGGGCCGCTAAAGCATCGCGAGGCTGCCACGGCGACCGAGCGGAAAGGCGGCGTCGAGCGCGGCGATTTCCGCATCGCTGAGGCGAAGCTCGCCGGCGGCGGCGTTTTCGGCGATGTGGTCGGCCTTCGCCGCCTTGGGGATGGCGAAGAGCGTCGGGAGCCGGGTGAGGAAGGCGAGCACCACCTGGTGGGCTGTGGCGCCGTGCGCCGCGGCAACGTCGGCAAGCGCCTTCGACTTCGGAAACCGGCTGTGGCCGAACGGGCTGTAGCCGACCACTGCGACCCCGTGCGCTTCGCACCACGGGACGACCGCGTGCTCGATGCCGCGCTCCTCCATGTGATAGAGTACTTGGTTGCAGGCGATCTTGCCGGACCCGGCGATCGTCTCGGCTTCGGCGAGATCGTCGGCGTCGAAATTAGAGACGCCCCAGCGGCGAATCTTGCCGTCCTTCGCCAGCGCCTCGAGACCGGCGATGGTCTCCTCGAGCGGATGGCGGCCGCGCCAGTGCAGCAGGTAGCAGTCGAGATGATCGGTCTTCAGCCGCTTGAGCGAGGCCTCGCAGGCCGCGATGGTGCCCGCCCGTGAGGCGTTTTGCGGCATGACCTTGGAGACGAGGAAGACCTCGTCCCGCCGCCCGGCGATCGCCTCGCCGACGATTTCCTCGGCCCGTCCGCCGCCATAGAGCTCGGCGGTGTCGATGTGGGTCATGCCGAGGTCGAGGCCGCGACGCAGCGCCGCGATGGCGTCGGCGCGCGGCGCCTGTTCCATGTACCAGGTGCCCTGGCCGATCGCGGCGACCTGTGGCCCGCCGGTCCCGAAAAGATGCCTGTCCATAAGCCTGCCCGTGGTCCTTTGCCTGACAGGGCGATCTTCGTACAGTCTCGGTCTCGAATCATGCGCGAAATCGTCTTCGACACTGAAACCACCGGCCTCGACCCCGCCCGCGGCGACCGCGTCGTGGAGATCGGGGCGATCGAGCTCTACAATCACATCCCGACCGGCAAGAACTTCCACGCCTATCTGAACCCCGAGCGGCCCATGTCGATCGACGCGGCGCGGGTCCATGGCCTCGACGACGCGTTCCTGAAGGACAAGCCGGTGTTCGCGGCCGTCGCCGAAGAACTGCTGGAATTCTTCGGCGATGCCAACCTGATCGCCCACAACGCCAGCTTCGACATTTCGTTCCTGAACGCCGAACTTGCCCGCCTCGACAAGCCGCCGCTCGGCGACGATCGTGTCATCGACACGCTGGCGATGGCGCGGCGCAAGCACCCGGGCAGTCCAGCGTCCCTGGATGCGCTCTTGTCGCGCTACCAGGTCGATGCCTCGCGGCGCACCCTGCACGGCGCGCTCCTCGACGCCGAGCTGCTCTCGGAGGTCTACATCGAGCTGATCGGCGGACGGCAGGCGAGTCTGGTGCTCGGCGAGGAGCCCGATGCCCAGACCATCGCGCCCGCCCACGCGCCGGCGGCCATCGGTGTGCGCGCCGCGCCGCGCGCCTTCCGCATCTCGGCCGAGGAGATCGCCGCCCACCGCGCCGCCATCGAGCGCCTCGGCGCCAAGGCCATCTGGCGGAACTACCTCACCGACGCCGCCTGACCCCCGCACTGGGAATTTCAGGTACGCGGCCCATATCCGGTCAGCGTGATCGAATCGCTTCCGGAGGCGACGTGGTTCCCTATTCCCTGCTTGATCTGTCGCCCATCGTCGCCGGCGGTTCCGCCGGCCGGTCGCTGCGCAACACCCTCGATCTCGCCCGGCACGCCGAGGTCTGGGGCTACACGCGCTACTGGCTCGCCGAACACCACAACATGCCGGGCATCGCCAGCGCCGCCACGGCGATCGTCATCGGTCAGGTCGCCGCCGCCACCGCGACCATGCGTGTCGGCTCGGGCGGGATCATGCTGCCCAACCACGCGCCGCTGATCGTCGCCGAGCAGTTCGGCACGCTGGAATCGCTCTTTCCCGGCCGCATCGATCTGGGTCTCGGGCGCGCGCCGGGCACTGATCAGCTGACCATGCGGGCGCTCCGCCGCGACGTGAACGCAGCGGCGGATCAGTTTCCCCAGGACGTGCAGGAGCTTCAGGCGCTGCTGGCGCCGGCCGGCGAGAACCAGCGCATCCGCGCCATTCCCGGCGCCGGCACCAACGTTCCCTTGTGGATCCTCGGTTCCAGCCTGTTTGGCGCCGGGCTCGCCGCGCTCCTCGGCCTGCCGTATTCGTTTGCCTCGCACTTCGCCCCCGACGCGCTGATGCCGGCGCTTGCGCTCTATCGCGAGCGCTTCCAGCCGTCGGAACAGGCGTCGAAACCCTACGCCATGCCGGCGCTGCAAGTGGTTGCCGCCGAAACCGAAGCCGAAGCCCGGCGGCTGTTCACGTCGACCCAGCAGGCCTTCGCCAACATGCAGCGCGGCACCCGCGGGCAATTGCCGCCGCCGATCGACGATATCGACTCCTACTGGACGGCGGACGAGAGGGCGCGGGCGTCGCACATGCTGACTTACGCCGTGGTCGGCGCGCCGGAGACGGTGCGCACGAAACTCGCCCGCTTCGTCGAGGAGACGACCGCCGACGAGATCATGGTCACCAGCATGATCTACGACCACGCCGCGCGGCTGCGGTCGTTCGAGATCATCGCCGACGCAATGAAAGCCTTGGGCGGTACTCAGCGCGCCACGGGGTAGGGACCGCCCCCGCTATCCGCCGCTCATCGCCGTCAGGATGAACACATCGGCGCCGGGACGAAGCGGCGCGTCGAGTTTCACCCGCTCGCCGTCCACGAACACGTTGATGTGCCGGCGGATCGCCGGTCGCGAGTCGCAGATGCGGTCGCGCATCCCCGGCCAGCGTTGGTCGAGTTGATCGATCATCTCGGCGACCGTGGCTGCGCTGATTTCCAGTCGCCGAATTGATCCGGGGAACAGCGTGGTGAGCGCCGAGGGCAGGCGGACCAGCGCCGGCGCCGGCAGGGTCGCCTGGGTGCGTTCGACCGTTGCCGTGTCGTTGGCCATCGCGTCAGTCCGAAATCGTGATCGTTTCGACCGACGAGATCACCGGCAGGTGCTCGGCGATCGGCGCCCATCCGTCGCCCTCGTCGGCGCTGGCGTAGAGCGTGCCGTCGTTGGTGCCGAAGTAGATCCCCGCCGGCTCGAGCGGGTCGACCGCCATCGCTTGGCGGAGCACGCCGAAGAAGGCGTTCTTCTGCGGCAGCCCCTTACGCAGTGCCTGCCAGCTGTCGCCGCCGTCGCGGGTTCGCCAGACGGCCGCCTGGCCGTTCGGCACGTAGCGCCCGATCTGATCGCCGTTGAGGGGCACCAGATAGAGCGTCGCGGCATCGCGCGGGTGGACGGCGGACGGGAAGCCGAAGGTCGAGGGCAGGCCCTTCTCGATGCTCTGCCAGTTCCGGCCGCCGTCGTCGCTGCGGTACATGCCGCAGTGGTTCTGCTGGTAGAGCCGTCCGGTGCCCGGCGCCAGCGCGATCGAGTGCACGCACTGGCCGAACTCCGGATAGCGCTGGCCCTCCGGCGCGAAGTCGTTGCGCGTGCCCTTGTTGCGCGCTTCCCACGTCTTGCCGCCGTCCGACGTGTGGAAGACGCCGACCGAGGAAATGCCGACCCAGATCTGGCCGGGATCGTCGGGGTGGGGAACGATGGTGTGCAGGATCAGGCCGGCGCCGCCCGGCTGCCACTGCGGCCGGCTCGGATGCTTCTGGAGGCCCTCGACGTGCTCGAACGTCTGGCCGCCGTCGCTGCTGCGG
Organism: uncultured Alphaproteobacteria bacterium; assembly: GCA_963843565.1. Classification (GTDB taxonomy): domain Bacteria; phylum Pseudomonadota; class Alphaproteobacteria; order Rhizobiales; family Kaistiaceae; genus DASZQY01. The sequence continues at coordinate 2,767,517 of CAWJKY010000003.1, read as the reverse complement.
AAGAGGCCCGCCGGCTGCACGCCGGCGTAGAGGTCGCCGTTGCGCACCGCTAGGCTCCACACCGTCGAGATTGGCTCCTGTCCTTCCGCGTACCTGAGACCCTCGCTCGAGTGGGTCCATGTCCCGCCCATGTCGGTCGATTTCCACACCGCCGGGCCGAACCAGGCGTTGCCGCCGCCGGCATAGAGCGTGCCGGTCTTCGGGTCGGCGACCACGTGGTTGATCGGCCACGTCTCGCAAAACGGCCCGCGCAGCGTCCATTTGCGCCGGTCGGCATTGCTCTCGATGACGAAGGCACCCTTTCTCGTGCCGACCAGCACCGCAATCCTGTCACTCAAGCGACCTTCCTCCCCGTTTGATCGATTACGCGCGTCAGCCCAGCAGCCGTCCCACCACCTTCGCCGTGTAGTCCACCATCGGCACGATGCGCGCGTAGTTGAGTCGCGTCGGGCCGATGACGCCGAGCACGCCGACGATGCGCTGCTCCGAGTCGCGGTAGGGCGAAACCACCAGCGACGAACCGGACAGCGAGAACAACTGGTTTTCCGAACCGATGAAGATGCGCACGCCCTCGCCGGATTCGGCGTTGCCGAGCAGGCGGATCAACTCGCGCTGTGTTTCGAGATCGTCGAAGAGCAGGCGGATGCGTTCCAGGTCCTCCGCCGCCTTGAGGTCGTCGAGAAGGTTGGCGCGGCCACGCACGATCAGCGTCTCGGGCCGCCCGCCGTCCGCCGACGCCCAGCTTGCCAGCCCCGCCTGCACCAGCTGTCCGGTGAGCTTGTCGCGCTCTTCCTGCAGCGCCGATGCGCGCCGTTCGAGCTCGGTGCGCGCTTCCGACAAAGAGCGACCGCGCAGGTGCGTGTTGAGATAGTTGGACGCCTCGATGAGGCTCGACGGCGTCGTGCCCGGATCGATGTCGACCAGCCGGTTCTCGACCGAGCCGTCCTCGCCGACCAGCACCACCAGCGCGCGGGTCGGCTCCAGCCGCACGAACTCGATGTGCTTGAGGCGCAGGTCGCTCTTGTTGGCGAGCACGACGCTGGCGCCGTGCGACAGGCCGGAGAGTGCCTGGCTCGCCTCGCCGAGCAGGCCCTCCAGCGTGCGCCCGCTGGTGCCCGCCCTGATCTGCGCTTCGATCATCCGGCGCTCGTCGGCCGACAGGTCGCCCACTTCCAGAAGCGCGTCCACGAAGAAGCGCAGGCCGAACTCGGTCGGCAGCCGTCCCGCCGACGTATGCGGCGCGTAGATCAGGCCGAGCTGCTCGAGGTCGGCCATGACGTTCCTGACCGAGGCCGGCGACAGCGCCGAGGGCAGGAGCCGCGAGATGTTGCGCGAGCCGACCGGCTCGCCGGTTTCCAGATACTGGTCGACGATGCGCTTGAAGATCTCGCGCGAGCGCCGGTCGAGATCGGCGAGCGCCGAAGCCGGCATGGTCGCAGTCAGGCTGGCAATCGGGTGGGTTTCCGGTTTGCTCATGGCGCCTCTCGTTGGCGTCATTAAGTGTCGGTTTTCGGTCGCTTTTCAAGCGGCCCTTGCCCGCCTTGTCTCCCGCGGCTTAGAAGGCGCCATGGATCAGGCACCCTCGGCGTTGAGCCGCCCCTCGAAACGCGCCGCCGAGGCGATGCGTCCCGTCACCCTCGAACGCGCCGTTTCCAAGCACGCCGAAGGCTCCTGTCTGGTGCGCTTTGGCGACACTCACGTGCTGTGCATGGCCTCGCTCGAGGACAAGGTGCCGCCCTGGCGGCGCGGCGCCGGCAAGGGCTGGGTGACGGCCGAATATGGCATGCTGCCGCGCGCCACCAGCGAGCGCACCCGCCGCGAGGCGACCGCCGGCAAGCAGTCCGGCCGTACCCTGGAAATCCAGCGCCTGATCGGCCGCTCACTCCGCGCCGTCGTCGATCTCGTCGCGCTCGGCGAGCGCCAGATCATCGTCGATTGCGATGTCATCCAGGCCGATGGCGGCACCCGCACCGCGTCGATCACCGGCGCCTGGGTGGCGCTGCGCGATTGCATCGAATGGATGCGGGCCCGCGACATGGTCACCAAGCCGGTGCTCATCGACCACGTCGCCGCTGTATCCGCCGGCATCTACCGCGGCACCCCGGTCCTCGATCTCGATTACCCGGAGGATTCGGAAGCCGAGACAGACGCCAATTTCGTCATGACCGGCGCCGGCGGTTTCGTCGAGATCCAGTCGACCGCCGAGGGCAAGCCCTTCACCGACGAGGAGTTCGAGGCGCTGAAGGGCCTGGCGCGCTCCGGCATCGCGAGCCTCGTCGAGCTTCAGAAGCTCGCCATCCTCTGATGAGCGGCGCCACCCCCGGACCGACGCTGCACCGGGGCGACAAGCTCGTCTTCGCCACCCACAACGCCGACAAGATCCGCGAGATCGACGAGATGGTCGCGCCCTTCGGGCTGACGGTCGCCTCGGCGAGCGCCCTCGGCCTGCCCGAACCCGCCGAGACCGGCAAGACCTTCGAGGAGAACGCCATCCTCAAGGCGGCGGCCGCGGCGATAGCGTCCGGCCATCCGGCGCTTGCCGACGATTCCGGTCTGGCGGTCGATGCCCTGAGCGGCGACCCTGGCATCTACTCGGCGCGCTGGGCGGGACCGGAGAAGGACTTCGCCATCGCCATGGAGAAGATCGAGGAGAAGCTCAAGGCGCTCGGCGCGACGACTCCGGCGAGCCGCACCGCCCGCTTCGTCGCGGTGCTTTGCCTCGCGTTTCCGGACGGGCGCACCGAAACCTACCGCGGCGAGGTCGAGGGTCATCTGGTGTGGCCGCCGCGCGGGCCGAACGGTTTCGGCTACGATCCGATGTTCGTTCCGCAAGGAAAAGAGCGCACGTTCGGCGAGATGGACCCGCACGAGAAGCACCAGATGTCCCACCGTGCACGTGCATTCGCAGCCTTCGCACATGCGAGGCTGAGATGAGCGGCGAGCCCTTCGGCGTTTACGTTCACTGGCCGTTTTGCGCGGCGAAGTGCCCCTATTGCGACTTCAACTCGCACGTCCGCCATCAGGGCATCGACCAGGCGCGCTTCGCACGTGCATTCGTGCAGGAGATCGCACGTACCGCCGAGCGCGCACCCGGCCGCACCGTCTCCTCAATATTCCTGGGCGGCGGCACGCCGTCCCTCATGGAGCCGGCGACGGTCGCTGCCATCCTCGATGCCATCTCGGGCGCCTGGAGCGTGGCGCCCGATGCCGAGGTGACGCTGGAGGCTAATCCGTCGAGCGTCGAGGCGGAAAGGTTTCGCGGTTATCGCGCCGCCGGCGTCAACCGCGTGTCGCTCGGTGTCCAGGCGCTCGACGACCGCGTTTTGAAATTCCTCGGCCGCCTGCACAACGTCGAGGAGGCGCTCCGCGCCGTCGAGATCGCGCGCGCGACGTTCCCCCGCTTGTCGTTCGACCTCATCTACGCGCGCCCCGACCAGACGCCGATGGCGTGGTCCGCGGAACTCAAGCGGGCGCTGGCGCTCGCCGCCGATCATCTGTCGCTCTACCAGCTGACCATCGAGGAGGGCACGCCGTTCTATGCGCTGCGCGGCGCCGGCAAGCTCAAGGTGCCCGACGAGGACAGCGCCGCCGATCTCTATCGGGTGACCCAGGAGGTCTGCGCCGCCGCCGGCCTCCCCGCTTACGAGATTTCCAATCACGCCGTTGCCGGCGCCGAGTGCCGCCACAACCTCGTCTACTGGCGCTACCACGAATACGCCGGCATCGGTCCCGGCGCCCATGGGCGCCTCAGGCTTGCCGACGGCCGCCACGCCACCGCCACCGAGCGTGTGCCGGAGGCCTGGCTTGAGAACGTCGAGGCGCGCGGCGACGGGCTTGTCGTCGACGACGTGCTCGCCGGCGAGGAGGAAGGCGACGAGCTGCTTCTCATGGGGCTGCGCCTCGCCGAGGGCATCGATCTCGACCGCTATCAGGCGCTCACCGGACGCGAGCTCGACCCCGAGCGTCTGGCCGATCTTCTCGCCCACGGCATGGTCGAGCGGACGGGGACGCGCGTCCGCGCCACCCGCGCCGGCTTCTTCGTGCTCGACGCGGTGGTCGCCGATCTGGCGGCGTGAGCGGCGCGCCTAGAATCCGGTGGCGCGGGTGAAGGTCTTGGGCGCCGCGTCGACCAGCACCGATTTGCCGTTCTTGATCTGATAGACGGCGAGGCCGCGCTGGCTGAGCCCGTTGGGCAGGAAGCGGAAGGCGCCGTCGACGCCGATGAAGCCGTTGGCGTTGGTGAGCGTCGAGGCGGCGAAGCGCTGGTCGCCGAAACGCGCCGTCAGACCGGCCGCGAGACTTGTGGCGTCGTAGGCGAGCGTCGCCGAGCGGAACGGCTGGGCGCCGCCGAAAGTCGCCTGATAGCGCTGCGCAAAACTTGCAAAGCCGGTGCCGTCCGGCGCCGGGAAAAGGCCGCCGTTCAGGTTCGATTCGCCGACGATGCGCTTGTCGTCCCACTGTCCGCTGCCGAGGTAGGTGATCTGTCCGGGCCGCACTCCGCCGGCCGCGAGCAGCTGCGCCAGATAGGGAACCGCGTCGCCCGCGTCGGGCATGAAGACCGTATCGACGGTCCCCGACTTGACCAGCGCCGCGACGCTGTTCGCCTTGTCCTGCATCGAGATGCGGTCGAGCGGGTAGCGCACCGAGGCCATCACCCGCCCGCCCGACGCCGCGACCACGCGCTGGAGTTCCGCCTCGACCACCGTGCCGTAGGCGTTGTCGGGCAGCAGCGCCGCGAAGGACCGTTTGCCGAGCCGCGAGGCGTAGGTGACGATCCGGTCGACGTCGCTCTGCGGCAGGAAGCTCAGGAGATAGACGCCGGGTCCGGCGGCAGTGCTGTCGGTGGAAAAGGCGATCACCGGCACGCGTGCGCCCCGCGCAACTTGCGCGACGGCGGGAACCGACTGCGCGAACAGCGGCCCGAGGATCAGCTCGGCGCCCTGCGCGATCGCCTGGCTGGCTGCCGCCCGGGCGCCTTCCGGCGTGCCCTGGTCGTCCTTGACCAGCAGCGTGATGTTCGCCGACTGGAAATCGCGAAGCGCGAGATCTGCGGCGTTCTTGAGGTTGAGGGCAAGCTGCCCGGCGTTTCCGGTCGCCGACAGCGGCAGGATCAGCGCCACGCGCACCGATCCCGTCCCGATGACCTCTCCGGAGACGGGTTCGCTGGTGCCGGGTTTCGGACCGCCGCCAAAACCGGAAGAGTTACAACCGGCAAGTGCTGCGAGCCCGCCGAAAAGACCTGCGATCGCGACGGCCTTTGCCGCGCGAACGCACGTCTGTGCAAAGCGGGACAAGTGATCCTCCCCCTGCTCGCCCGAAAAAGGTGACTTGGAAACGCCTACAATCGGGCAAATCATAAGAGGTTTCCGAACGCTGTCAAAACATGATGAGATCGTGCGTCAACTTGATGGCGATCCCGCCGATGGAGAAACGGCCTTGAGCGAAGCGAACCCGGTGGCGCGTTCGTACCTCGTCGAGGGGCACAGGATCGCGGCACCGGCGCTGCAACCGGCGCTCCACGTCGTCGCCACGCCGATCGGCAACCTCGGCGACATCACGTTGAGGGCACTGGCGGTGCTCGCCGCCGCCGACCTGATCGCCTGCGAGGACACCCGCGTCACCGGCTTTCTGCTCTCCCGTTTTGGCATCGCCGGCAAGCTGGTCGCCTACCATGACCACAATGCGGCGCGGCAGCGCCCGAAGCTGATCGCGGCGCTCGGCGAGGGGAGGGCGGTCGCGCTGGTCAGCGACGCCGGCACGCCGCTCGTCTCCGATCCGGGCTACCGGCTGGTGGTCGATGCCCGGGCGGCCGGCCACGCGGTGGTGCCCATCCCCGGCGCCTCGGCGGTCATGGCGGCACTGGTCGCGGCCGGCCAGCCGACCGACGCGTTCTTCTTCGCCGGGTTCCTGCCGCCGAAATCCGCCGCACGCCACAAGCGCCTGACGGAGCTTGCCGCGGTTCCCGCGACGCTGGTCTTCTACGAGACCGGCCCGCGGCTCGCGGCCGCGCTTGCCGACATGGCGGCGGTGCTCGGCGACGGTCGACCGGCGGCGGTCGCCCGCGAACTCACCAAGGCGTTCGAGACGGTCCGCGACGGAACCCTCGCCGGCCTTGCCGAAGGCTACGCTGCCGAGCCTGCCGCGAAGGGCGAGATCGTCGTCGTGGTTGGCCCGCCCACGGAAGCGGTCGCCGATGCGGCCGAGGCCGACCGCGTGCTGGTCGCGCTGCTCGCCGACAACTCCGTCAGCGCCGCCGCCGCCGAGGCCGCGACCATCACCGGCCTGCCGCGCCGCGAGCTCTACCGGCGCGCCCTCGCTCTCAAGGAGAACGCCGAATGAACGGCACCGATCGCCGCCGCCGTGCCGAGGGTCGCGGTCGCGGCGCCGAGGCGGTGGCCGCCTGGTCCCTGCGGCTGAAGGGCTATCGCATCCTGTCGCGCCGCTACCGCACGCCGGCCGGCGAAATCGACATCGTCGCCCAGCGCGGCAACACGATCGTCTTCGTCGAGGTGAAGATGCGGGCCGAGCCGGCCGCCGCCCTCGAGGCGGTCGATGCGCGCACCCGGGCGCGGATCGCCCGGGCCGCAGCACTGTGGGTCTCGCACCACCCGGCGGCAGCCCGCCTCGATCATCGCTTCGATGTGATGATCGCCCTGCCCGGGCGGCTGCCGCGCCACATCAAGGGGGTGTTCGATTCCGACGGCGCCATCTGGTGATTTGCCTTTTTGGCCCCGGACGCGAGATAACCCGGGCCCCCACCGCCTGAGACGCCCGCCATGCCGCTCAAAGTCGCCTACCAGATGGACCATATCGCCGGCCTCAAGATCCGCGGCGATTCGACGTTTGCGATCATGCTGGAGGGCGAACGCCGCGGCCACCAGCAGGCTCACTACACCCCCGATCAACTCGCCATGCGCGACGGGGTCGTCAGCGCGGCGGTGGCGCCGGTGTCCGTCCGCGACACCGAGGGCGATCATTTCACGCTCGGCCCGGCGGAGCGTGTCGATCTGTCGACGTTCGACGTGATCCACCTGCGTCAGGATCCGCCCTTCGACATGGGCTACATCACCACGACCCACCTGCTCGAGCGCATTCACCCCAAGACACTGGTCGTCAACGATCCGGCCCACGTCAGGAACGCGCCCGAAAAACTGTTCGTCACCGAGTTCCCCGACCTGATGCCGCCGACGCTGATTGCCCGCGACATCGACGAGATCCGCACCTTCCGCAAGGAGTTCGGCGACATCATCGTCAAGCCGCTGTTCTCCAACGGCGGCGCCGGCGTCTTCCGCCTGACCCCCGCCGACGAGAACCTGGCGAGCCTGCTGGAGATGTTCGCGACCACCTATCGCGGCGAGCCTTACGTCGTGCAGCGCTACCTGCCGGACGTGCGCGCCGGCGACAAGCGCATCATCCTCGTCGACGGCGAGGCCGCCGGCATCATCAACCGCGTGCCGGCGGAAGGCGAGGCGCGCTCCAACATGCACGTCGGCGGCCGCGCCGAACCTTCGGCGATGAGCGACCGCGACCGCGAGATCTGCGAAGCGATCGGCCCGACCCTGAAGGCGCGCGGCCTCATCTTCGTCGGCATCGACGTGATCGGGAATTACCTCACCGAGATCAACGTCACCTCGCCGACCGGCATTCGCGAGGTGAAGCGCTTCGGCGGGGCGGATATCGCCGCGTTGATCTGGGACGCCATCGAGAAAAAGCTGACGTGAGCCGATGTCCACCACCCTCTCCACCATCGGCTTCGATGCCGACGACACCCTCTGGCAGAACGAGACGTTCTACCGGCTGACCGAGGCGCGTTTCGCGGAGCTTCTCGCCGGCTATGCCGAGGCGGATCATCTGTCGGAGCGCTTGCGCGCCGCCGAAGGGCGCAACCTCAAGCTCTACGGCTACGGCATCAAGGGCTTCACGCTCTCCATGGTCGAGACGGCCATCGATGTGACCGGCGGCAAGGTGCCCGCGTCGGTGATCGGCGACATCCTCGCCGCCGGCCGCGATCTTCTCGTCCATCCGGTCGAAACGCTCCCCCACGCCCGCGAGGCGCTCGAGCGGCTCTCGGGGGCTTACCGGATCGTGCTGATCACCAAGGGCGATCTCTTCGACCAGGAGAGGAAGCTCGCCGCCTCGGGCCTCGGCGATCTCTTCGACGGCGTCGAGATCGTCTCCGACAAGACCCGCTCCACCTACGAGCGCATCTTCACCGAGCACGGCGAGGGGCCGCATCGCGCCATGATGGTCGGCAATTCGCTGCGCTCCGACGTGCTGCCGGCGCTCGAGGCCGGATCCTGGGGGGTGTACGTGCCTCACGACGTCACCTGGGAGCACGAGGCAGCGGACGAGCCCGCCGGCGCCGACCGTTTCCGGCGGATCGCCGACCTTGGCGAACTGGCGGAGCTGGTCGCCAGCTTGGCCTGATTCCGCCCCTTGTTCACGAATTGTTCTTGATCGCGGGGTGGGGTGTGCGCTAGGGTAGCCGCACAACCGGCCTCGGGGGCGAGATGGTTTCCCACGTCACGACGGTTTCGTTTCAGGGTATCGAGGCGGTGCCCGTCGACGTGCAGGTGCAGATCGCGCCGGGCGGCGTGAAGTTCATCATCGTCGGCCTGCCCGACAAGGCGGTCGCCGAGAGCACCGAGCGGGTGCGCGCCGCGCTGCACGCCTCCGGCTTGTCGCTGCCGCCGAAGCGCATCGTCGTCAATCTCGCGCCTGCCGACCTTCCCAAGGAGGGCAGCCACTACGACCTGCCGATCGCGCTGGCGCTGATGGCGGCGATCGGCGCCATGCCCGGCGATCAGCTCGCCGACTACGTGGCGCTCGGCGAACTGGCGCTGGACGGCACCATCGCGCCGGTCGCCGGCGTCCTGCCGGCGGCGATTGCGGCGAACGCCCTCGACCGCGGCATCATCTGCCCGGCGGCCTCGGGGCCCGAGGCCGCCTGGGCGAGCGGCGACATGGCAATCGTCGCGCCGCGCAGCCTCATCGCCATCGCCAATCATTTCCGTGGCACCCAGGTGCTGTCGCGTCCCGAGCCCGGCGTCGCCGAAGCGACCGGCGCCTTCCTCGACCTTGCCGATATCCGCGGGCAGGAATCGGCGAAGCGCGCGCTTGAGGTCGCCGCCGCCGGCGGTCACCACCTCCTCATGGTCGGGCCGCCCGGTGCCGGCAAGTCGATGTTGGCGAGCCGTCTCCCGGGCCTCCTGCCGCCGCTGTCGCCGCCGGAACTGCTGGAAGTTTCGATGATCGCCTCGGTAGCCGGCGCCATCTCCAACGGGCGGCTGACCCGCCGCCGCCCCTTCCGTTCGCCCCACCATTCCGCCTCCATGGCGGCGATGGTCGGCGGCGGCATCCGCGCCAAGCCGGGTGAGGTGGCGCTCGCCCACAACGGCGTGCTCTTCCTCGACGAGCTGCCGGAGTTCTCGCCGCAGGTGCTCGATTCGCTGCGCCAGCCCTTGGAGAGCGGCGAAAGCGTCATCGCCCGCGCCAACTACCGCGTCAGTTACCCCTCGCGCGTCCAGCTGGTCGCCGCGATGAACCCGTGCAAGTGCGGCAAGGCGGGCGAGCCCGGCTACACCTGCCGGCGGGGGCAGCGCTGCGCCGCCGACTACCAGGGGCGCATCTCCGGCCCGCTCCTCGACCGCATCGACATCCGCATCGACGTGCCGGCGGTCTCCGCCGCCGACCTCATCCTGCCGGGCGCCACCGAAGCCTCCGTCGCGGTTGCCGAGCGGGTCGCCATCGCCCGCGCCACCCAGCAGGCGCGCTTCGCCGCCATTGGCATGGCGAACGTGCGCACCAACGCCCAATGCTCCTCGTCGGCGATCGAGAAGATTGCGGCGCCTGACGGGCCGGCGTCGGCGCTGCTGCGGTCCGCCGCCGAGGCGATGCAGCTGTCCGCCCGTGGCTATCACCGCGTGCTCAAAGTCGCCCGCACGCTCGCCGACCTCGACGGCGCGGATACGGTCGGCCGCATTCATCTCGCCGAGGCGCTCTCCTACCGCGCCGTCGGCGAAGGGCTTGCCGCGGCCGCGGCCTGAGTATCGTCAAGCATTTGGAAATCTGGCGGTGAGAGGGTGCCCTCTGTCGCCACCGGGCCGATTCGCCCGCCCGGGATCAGCCGGATTTCCCCGATGGGCCGCGCGCCAGCCACCGCCGAGAAGATCGCTCCCGAGCCGGCCGCCGCCCGGCCCGCCGCGCCGCGACTCGCCCATGAGGCGCCGGAGCCCGCGCCTGAACCCGCCGCGCCACGCCGCCTCCTCGGCGCCGTTCTGGCGCTCGCCATCGCGCTTTCGATCCTCGTCGCCTTCGCGCTCGCTCATATCTATCCGGCGCTGGCGCCAACCGTTGCTGCCGCCACCCTGGCTATCGTGGCATTCGGCCTGTGGGGCGCGGCCCGGGTCGATACCGGAACATTGCGCGACGACGTCGCCCGTCTCGGCGACGACAACGCGGCGCTCACGGCACGGATCGAAAGTCTCGCCGACACCGCATGGGAGCTCCGCGAGAGCGAGGAGCTCTACCGCAGTCTCGTCGACGCGCAGGGCGATCTGGTCGTGCGCCGTGACGCAGCCGGCGCCGTCACCTTCGCGAACCCCGCCTTCGTGAGCGCCTTCGGCGACGCGGCATCCGATATCGTCGGCCGGCCGCTGGCGTTCGCCCCGACGCTTGCCCCGCCGCCGCCGGGCGCCGTCGTTGCCCGCGACGTGAAGCTCGACACCGCCGCCGGTCCGCGCTGGTACGCCTGGGTCGATATCCGTGTGCGCGACGAGTTCTACAGCGTTGCCCGCGACGTCACCGCGCGCAAGGACGTCGAGCAGGCGCTGGTCGATGCGCGCGTGCGGGCGGAAGCGGCGAGCCAGGCGAAATCGCGGGTGCTCGCCACCGTCAGCCACGAGTTCCGCACGCCGCTGAACGGCATCCTGGGGCTCACCGGACTGCTGCGCGAGACGGAGCTGACCCCCGATCAGGAAACCTACGCCCGCGCCGTGCACTCGTCCGGCGAGGCGCTGCTCGCCCTTGTCGACGACATGCTCGACTTCTCCAAGATCGAGGCCGGCCGCCTCGACATCAAGCCGGAGCCGACCGACGTCGAGGCGTTGCTGCAGGAGATCGCCGAGCTTCTCGCCGGCCGCGCCCACGTCAAGGGCATCGACGTTGCCGTTGCGATCGATCCGGCCCTGCCGACGTCGGTCATGGTCGATCCGGCGCGCCTGCGCCAGGTGCTGATCAACCTCGCCGGCAACGGCGTGAAATTCACCGACACCGGCGGAGTCACCCTTTCGGCGGCGGTGGGTGCCGACGACACCATCGCCTTCACGGTCGCCGATACCGGGCCCGGCATCCCGGAAGAGGAAGGCGCCCGCCTCTTCGACGAGTTCGAACAGATGGACACCGCGCCCAGCCGTCGTCATGGCGGCGCCGGCCTCGGCCTCGCCATCTCGCGGCGGATCGTGCGCCGCATGGGCGGCGACGTGAAGCTGTCGCCCCGCGATGGCGGCGGCAGCGTCTTCTCCTTCGCCCTGAAGCTGCCGGTGGTGGACGGCGGCGGTCAGCGCCCGGCCGTCGACCTCGCCGGCCAGAGCTTCCTGATCCTGGCGCCCGCCGGCGCCGAACCGCCGGTCCTTGCCCGCCACCTTGCCGACGCCGGCGCCACCGCGCGCGTCGCCGTCACGCTCGCCGAGGCCGCCGGGCTGATCGGCGCGGCGACTGCGGCCGGCGAAAGCCACGACGCCGTCTTCGTCGGCGGGCGCATCGGCCTCGATGCGGCGGCGGCGCTGGCGCGCATCCGCGAAGCGGCGGGTGCGCCGGTTCCGGCCGCGGTGCTGATCGAGCCCGGCCGGCGCGGCGACGTCGAGCATCTGCGCGCCGCCGGCTTCGACGCGTATCTGGTGCGGCCGGTACGGCGGAGTTCGCTGCTTCGCGTCGCCGCCGGCATGGTCGCCGCGACCCGTGCCTTCCAGATCGACCCGGGCGATGCCGGACCCGCCAAGCCCGGAACCCCGCGCCGCGCCAGCACCAGCCTCGAGGTGCTGCTGGCCGAGGACAACGAGATCAACGCGCTGCTTGCCCGCGCGGTTCTGGAAGGGCTGGGCCACACCGTCACCGAGGTTCATGATGGCGCCGCCGCGCTCGCTGCGGTCAAGGACCGGGCCGAGGGCTTCCCCGCGATCCTGATGGACCTGCACATGCCCGGTCTCGACGGCTTCGCCGCCGCCCGGGCGATCCGCCAGTGGGAGGCCCAGACGGGCGCTCACCGGTCGGCGATCCTGGCGGTCACCGCCGACGTGCTGGCCGAGACCCGCATGGCCGCCGAGGCGGCGGGTATCGACGCGGTGCTGGAAAAACCGATGACGCCGGATTCGCTGCGTCAGGCGCTCGCCGACGTGACCGGGTCCCGGGCTACCGGCGCCAGTTAGGCCTCAGCGCGCGGTCAGGCCTTCGGTTCGGCCGTCTGTTCGTCGGCGGCCGTCTCCTTCGTCACCACCACCGGCTTGGCGCGCTTGACGATCCCCACCAGTGCCGGGCGCAGCACCCGCTCACCGATGGCGTAGCCCGCCTGGATTTCCTCGGCGACCGTGCCCGGCGCAAGGTCGGCGGATTCCACCTCGAACATGGCCTGGTGAAAGGCCGGATCGAACTTCTGGCCCTTCGTCTCGACGCGCCGGATGCCGTATTTGGTGAGCGCCTGCTCAAGCCCCCGCTCGGTCACCTCGACGCCCTCGACCAGCGCGTCGAGCGCCGCATCGCCGCTGCCACGCTTGTCCGCCGGCACCGCCTCGATCGCGCGGCGCAGGTTGTCGCCGACCGTCAGCATGTCGCGGGCGAAGCTCGCCACCGCGTATTGCCGCGTATCGGCGATCTCGCGCTCGGTGCGCCGGCGCAGGTTCTCCATTTCGGCCAGCGTCCTGAGCAGCCGGTCCTTGGCCTCGGTGACCTCCGCGGCGACGTCGGGCGCCTTCGGCGGCGCGGCCGCCCCCTGAGCGGGGCCTGCCTCGCCCTTGGCTCCGGGCTCGGGTGGGCCCACGTGCGGCTCGGTGGTCGCCGCGTCTTCCGGCAGGTGGGCCGGATCGGCGGTTTTGGGGGTTTCGGGCGTGGGCTTTTCGGCCGTCATCCGCTTCTTCCGCAATCTCGGGGAGGACATGAAAGGGTGTGGCCGGGATATCAGGGTTCACAGGGCAAAAATCAAGCGCCGTGGCCGCCTGCCGGCGCTCCTAGATGCGCCGCAGCGCCACCTTCTCGATGCGGTGGTCGGCCGTCTTGGTGAGGATCAGGTGCGCCCGCGGCCGCGTCGGAACGATGTTTTCGCGAAGGTTCACCAGGTTGATCCGCTCCCACAGGCCGTTGGCGACCCGCTCGGCCTCCTCGTCGTCGATCGCGGCATAACGGTGGAAGTAGGACCGCGGGTCGGCGAAGGCGGTTTCGCGCAGGCGCCGGAAGCGCTCCACGTACCACTGACGGATGACTTCCTCGTCCGCGTCGAGGTAGATCGAGAAGTCGAAGAAGTCCGACACGAACGGGATCACCCGGCCGTCGCGCGGCGGCTTGGAGGTCTGCAGGACGTTCAGCCCCTCCACGATCAGGATGTCGGGCCGGTCGATGACGATGCGCTCACCGGGCACGATGTCGTAGGTGAGGTGCGAATAGACCGGCGCGGTGACCTGGCGCTTGCCCGCCTTGATGTCGGCGAGGAAGGCCGAGAGCGCGGTCCGGTCGTAGCTGCCCGGGAAGCCTTTGCGCTCCATCAGCCCGGCGTGCTGGAGCACTGCATTGGGCAGCAGAAACCCGTCGGTCGCGATGAGGTCGACCTTGGGCGTGTTCGGCCAGCGGCGCAGCAGCGCGCGCAGCACCCGTGCCGTCGTCGATTTGCCCACCGCCACCGATCCGGCGATGCCGATGATGAACGGCGTGATCCCGTCACTGGTGCCGAGGAAGGTGCGTGCCGCGTCGTGCAGGCCTTGCGTGGCGGCGACGTAGAGGCTGAGCAGGCGCGAGATCGGCAGGTAGATCTCGACCACTTCCTCAAGCGAGATCGGGTCGTTGAGGCTCTTCAGCCGCGTCAGGTCGTCGTCGGTGAGGGTGAGCGGCGTATCGGCGCGCAGGCCCGCCCATTCGTCCCGTGTGAAGACGCGATGCGGTGCGATGATCGTCGGCACTGCCTGGTCCATGCCTCAAGCCTTGCTGCGGGCCGCCTTCTCGGCGAGGCCGCTTTGTCCGGTGCGGCTTTCCAGTTCCGCCATGACGGCGGTGACAGAGATACCGCGCGCCTTCAGCACGACAAGCAGGTGGTAGAGCACGTCGGCGGCTTCGGCGGTCAGCGCCGCGTCGTCTTCGCTGACGGCGGCAATGACCGCCTCGACCGCTTCCTCGCCGAACTTGCGGGCGCAGCGCTCCACGCCTCCGGCAAGCAGCCGTGCCGTGTGCGAGACCGCCGGATCGGCGGCGCTGGCGCGCGCCGCGACGATTTCGGCGAGGTCGGTGAGGGTGAATTCGCTCATCGGTCGGATCCGTCGAGGCGGACGGGAATGCCCGCCGCCGCCATATGCTCCTTGGCTTGCCGGATCGTAAAGGTTCCGAAATGGAAGATCGAGGCGGCCAGAACCGCCGAAGCGTGGCCATCGCGCACGCCCTCGACCAGGTGGCGAAGGGTGCCCACCCCGCCGGAGGCGACCACCGGGATCGGCACCGCATCGGCGATCCGCCGGGTCAGATCGAGGTCGAAGCCGTCGCCGGTGCCGTCGCGATCCATGGAGGTGAGCAGGATCTCGCCGGCACCGAGCGCCGCCACCTCCTCGGCGTAGGCGACCGCGTCGATGCCGGTCGGCCGGCGCCCGCCGTGGGTGTAGACCTCCCATTCGCTGTGATTGTCGCCGCCGAGGCGCCGGTCCCGGCGCTGCTTGGCGTCGATGGCGACGACGATCGCCTGCGCGCCGAATTTCTCCGAGGCCTCGCGCACCACCTCGCGCCGCGCGATGGCGCCGGTGTTGATCGACACCTTGTCGGCGCCGGCCAGCAGCAGCGCCCGCACGTCGGCGACCGTCCGCACCCCGCCGCCGACCGTGACCGGCATGAAGCATTGCTCAGCCGTGCGCGCCACCACGTCGAGCAGGATGGCGCGCTCCTCGTGGCTGGCGGTGATGTCGAGGAAGCAGAGTTCGTCGGCGCCGGCCGCGTCGTAGGCCTTGGCCGCCTCGACCGGGTCGCCGGCGTCGGTCAGGTCGACGAAGCGGACGCCCTTGACCACCCGCCCGTCCTTGACGTCCAGGCAGGGAATGACGCGGGCCTTGAGCGTCATGCAGCCCGCGCCCGGATCAAATCCAGCGCCGCCGTCACGTCCAGCCGGCCGTCGTAGAGCGCCCGCCCGACCACGACGCCTTCCAGGATCGCGCAGTCCGGATGCAGCAGCCGCTCGACATCCTCGATCGAGGCCAGCCCGCCCGATGCGATCACCGGGATCGACACCGCGTTGGCGAGCGCCATGGTCGCCTTGATGTTGACGCCCTTCAGAATGCCGTCGCGGTCGATGTCGGTGTAGACGATCGCCGCCACGCCGACGTCCTCGAAGCGCCGCGCGAGGTCGACCGCCGACATGGTGGTGACGTCCGCCCAGCCGCGCACCGCCACTTGGCCGCCGCGCGCGTCGATGGCGACGGCGACACGGCCGGGATAGTCGCGCGCCGCGATCGCCACGATGTCGGGATCGCTGACCGCGATGGTGCCGAGCACCACGCGCTTGATGTTCTTCTTGTCGAGCCACGAGGCGATCGTGGCCATATCGCGGATGCCGCCGCCGAGCTGCACCGGCAGGTCGGTCTCCGCGAGGATCGCCTCGATGGCGTGGCCGTTGACCGAACGGCCGGCGAAGGCGCCGTTGAGATCGACGACGTGCAGTTGGGTGAAGCCCTGCTCGGCGAAGATCCGCGCCTGGGCGGCCGGATCGTCGTTGAACACGGTGGACCGCGACATGTCGCCCTGTTCGAGGCGCACGCAGTGTCCGTCCTTGAGGTCGATAGCTGGAAACAGGATCACGGCTCGTACTCCGTCGCCAGGGCCCGGAGCTTCGGTCCTTTCGCGTTTCTGTCGATTTGCCAAGCCCTTGTCATGGTTCGCTCCCGCCGGCCCGGCGCACTCCCACGGCAGAAGCCGGCAGATGCCGGCACGTGCCGACTCTCACGCAACCCCAATGCGGCGCAAATTGCCTTGACCGAGAGCAAATCCGTCCCGTCCACGCTGCAAGCCCGTCCTAGGGCGTCCATTTGAGGAAATTGCCGATCAGCGCCAGCCCGAGTTTCTGGCTTTTCTCCGGGTGGAACTGGGTGCCGGCGATCACGCCGCGGGCAACGATCGCCGTCACCGGTCCGCCGTAGTCGGCGGTCGCGGCGACGTCGCCGTCGCGTTCGGCGACCAGGTGATAGCCGTGCAGGAAATAGGCGTGCCAGCCGGCCTCGCCGAACGCGATGCCGTCGAACAGCGGGTGATCGCTCCGCACCGTCATGGTGTTCCAGCCCATGTGCGGAACCTTGAGGTGCGGATCGCCCGGCTCAATGGCGCGCACCTCGCCGGGGATGCGGTCGAGGCCGTCGGTGACGGCGTGCTCGACGCCGCGCGTCGCCAGGAGCTGCATGCCGACGCAGATGCCGAGGAACGGCCGCGCCCGCCGGTCGATGGTCTCGTCGATGGCGTCGATCATGCCGGAGATGGCGTCGAGGTTCCGCTTGCAGTCGGCGAACGCGCCGTCGCCGGGCAGCACGACCCGGTCGGCCGCCGCGACCACCGCCGGGTCGGAGGTGATCGTCACGGTCTCGTCGGTCCCGCTGGCGGCGATCGCATACTGGAACGCCTTCTCGGCGGAGCGCAGGTTGCCGGCGCCGTAGTCGATGATCGCGACGCTCATCGCGCGCTCCCGCCGGGCGCCGGGAACAGGCCGACCACGTCGCCGGCTTCCACGGATGGCGTCTGCGGCCCGGGGTCGTAGGGCTTGCGCGGTGCCGGTGGCGGCGCGGCCGGCCGGGCAGGGGGCGCCGGCGGCGCGCCGGCGTCGTGCGCCTCGCGCTCGGTGAAGAAGCGGATTTCCGCCTCCTCGACGTTGCGGCCTTCCGCGATGCCGATCAGCCGGTAGCCGTTGCGCCCCAGCGTCCAGCGGCGCAGCTCGTTGGCTTCCAGCGCGAACAGCACGTGCAGCGCCACGATGAGCACGCCGGGGAACGGCCCGCCGATGCGCGTCCCGACCGCGCTGATGACAAGCGACACGACGATGTAGCCGATCAGCACCAGCCACTGGCGACGATAGATCAGCCACAGGCCGCCGAAGAACAGCGCCGGCCAGCAGAAACGTTCCTTGACGAAGACGAAGCCCAGCGGATCGCTGTCAAAGGACGTGGTTTCGTCGTCGCGGGCCGGTGGCGCAAAGACGGTGTAGATCGCCATGGCGCCTAGCCCGACAGGGTCCCTTTGGTCGACGGCACCCGCGTCTTCTGGCGCGGGTCGATGGCGACAGCGGCGCGCAGCGCCCGCGCCAGCGCCTTGAAGCAGGTCTCGGCGATGTGGTGGTTGTTGCGGCCGTAGAGGTTTTCGACGTGCAGCGTGATCCCGGCGTTCTGGGCGAACGCCTGGAAGAATTCGTGGAACAGCTCGCTCTCCATCTCGCCGACCCGCACGCGCGTGAAGGCAACCTTCCAGACCAGGTAGGGCCGGCCGGAGATGTCGATAGCGCAGCGCGTCATCGCCTCGTCCATCGGCAGGTGCACGTCGGCGTAGCGCGTGATGCCCTTCATGTCGCCGAGCGCCTGTCTCAGCGCCTGGCCGAGCGCGATGCCGACGTCTTCCACCGTGTGGTGCTGGTCGATGTGGAGGTCGCCCTTCGCCTTGACGGTGACGTCGATCAGGCTGTGCCGGGCGACCTGCTCGAGCATGTGGTCGAAGAACCCGACCCCGGTCGAAATCCGCGCCTTGCCCGTCCCGTCGAGCGAGACCGTGACGGCAATGTCGGTTTCCTTCGTCTTGCGCGTGATCGAGGCGCGGCGCATGGCGGTTTTCCCTATGGCGCGGGCCTTGTATCAGGGCGGCGGGGCGATTGCCACATGGGCCCGTCGGAGCCGGCCAAGGCTGGCCTTGGGCCGGGGTCGGGTCTATGATGGCCGGGTCAAATTCGACATCACCACCATCGACGGCTTCACGAACGCGTCACCGCGGCCGACGGCATTCGCCGGCCGCCCGCCGCGTCCGGCAATCGGAAGGGCAGAGCCATGCAAACCAAATCCCTCGGCAAGACCGGCCTCAAGGTCTCCGAGCTGTGCCTCGGCGCCATGACGTTCGGGCGCGAATGCGACGAGAAACAGAGCCATCAGCTCATGGACAAGTTCGCCGAAGCCGGCGGCACCTTCATCGACACCGCCGACGTCTACAGCGCCGGCCGGTCGGAAGAGATCGTCGGCGCCTGGCTGAAAGGCAAGGATCGCGAGGACTGGGTGCTCGCCACCAAGGTTCGCTTCGGCACCATGGGGCGGAACAAGGTGAACCGCTCCGGGCTGGCGCGTAAGCACATCGTGGCGGAGGTCGACGCCAGCCTGAAGCGCCTGCAGGTCGACTACATCGACCTATATCAGGTCCATTGCTGGGATCGCCACACGCCGCTGGAAGAGACCCTGTCGACCCTCAACGACCTCGTCCGTGCCGGCAAGGTCCGCTACATCGGCGCCAGCAACTACTCCGGCTGGCAGCTGCAGAAGGCCATCGACATCTCCAAGGCGCACGGCTGGGAGCCCTTCACCTGCCTCCAGGCGCTCTACAACCTGCTCGACCGCGAACTGGAATGGGAACTGCTGCCGCTCGCCCGCGAAGAGGGTCTGGGTGTGCTGCCGTGGAGCCCGCTGCGCGGCGGCTGGCTTTCGGGCAAATATCATCGCGGCATGAGCGCGCCGGTTGCCGGCGCCCGCATCGAGAAGGCCAGCAAGGAAGGCTGGAGCGAGACCTGGGATCGCTACGCCAACGACTTCACCTGGGATGTGATCGATACGCTGGTCGCCATTGCCAAGGAGCGCGACAAGGAACCGGTCCAGGTAGCGCTCAACTGGCTGCTCAGCCAGCCCGGCGTCACCGCGCCGATCACGGGCGTCCGCAGCATCGCGCAACTCGAGAGCAACATCGGCGCGACCGGTTGGATGCTTTCGGCCGAGGAGGTCGCCCGGCTCGACAAGGTCAGCGATCGCCGGCTGCCCTACCCCTACGACTTCCACGCCGGTGCCGGGGCGCGCTGACAGGGGCCGGATGCCGCGGCAGACGGGGCGAGCGCCAGTCCGCTTGCCCTGTCCCTATGCGGGCCACGCGACCCTGACCGCCTGATGGCGCGGGGCAGGGCGGCTTCCCGGCCATTTGCACAGCGGCCGGGAGCCCCTACATAGGGGTCCGACATTCAGCGTATGTGGGGGCCGGCGCGGGGCCAATTTCGGACCGCGGGCGGCCTGCCGGAAAGGATCAAGCGTTGGACCACAAGGATCCCGCCACCTGGTATGGCACGACCATCGTGACCGTCAGGAAGGGTGGCAAGGTCGTCGTCGCCGGAGACGGTCAGGTTTCCGTCGGCCAGACCGTCATCAAGCATAACGCCAAGAAGGTGCGGCCGCTCGGCAAGGGCGGCGTCATCGCCGGTTTCGCCGGCGCCACCGCCGATGCGTTTACCCTGTTCGAACGTCTCGAGGCCAAGCTCGACCAGTACCCGGGCCAGTTGACCCGCGCCTGCGTGGAGCTTGCCAAGGACTGGCGCACCGACCGGTATCTGCGCCGTCTCGAGGCGATGATGATCGTCGCCGACAAGTCGACCAGCCTGGTGCTGACCGGCACCGGCGACGTGCTCGAACCCGAGAACGGCGTCGCCGGCATCGGCTCCGGCGGCAACTATGCGCTGGCCGCCGCCCGCGCCCTGATCGACACCGACTTGGACGCCGAAGCGATCGCCCGCAAGGCGATGGCGATCGCCGCCGACATCTGCATCTACACCAACGGCAACGTCACCCTCGAGCAGCTCGCCACGGGTAGCTGAGCGTGGCGCCGTCTCCCCGCTTCCTTGACGCTCCCACGCGCGCCCCGCGCCGGGACGCCGAAGACCACACGAGATCCTCATGACCGCATTTTCACCCAGAGAGATCGTCTCCGAGCTCGACCGCTTCATCATCGGCCAGGGCGACGCCAAGCGCGCCGTCGCCATTGCGCTCCGCAACCGCTGGCGCCGCCAGCAGTTGACCGGCGCCATGCGCGACGAGGTGCTGCCCAAGAACATCCTGATGATCGGCCCGACCGGCGTCGGCAAGACCGAGATTTCCCGTCGCCTGGCGAAGCTCGCCGGGGCGCCGTTCCTGAAGATCGAGGCGACCAAGTTCACCGAAGTCGGCTACGTCGGCCGCGACGTCGATTCGATCGTGCGCGATCTCGTCGAGGTGGCCATCGGTCTGGTACGGGAGCGCCGCCGCAAGGAGGTCACCGCCAAGGCCGAGATGGCCGCCGAGGAGCGCGTGCTGACCGCGCTGGTCGGCCCGGCGGCGAGCCCCGCCACCCGCGAGTCGTTCCGCAAGCGCCTGCGCGCCGGCGAACTCGACGACAAGGAGATCGAGATCGAGGTCCGCGATCCCGGCCCCGCCATGCCCCAGTTCGACATGCCCGGCGGCAGCGTCGGCGTCGTCAACATCGGCGAGATGCTCGGCAAGGCCTTCGGCGGGCGCACCAAGACGCGCCGCATCAAGGTCGCCGAGTCCCACGAACTGCTGGTCAGCGAGGAATCCGACAAGCTCCTCGACAACGAGGAAGTCACCCGCGAGGCGATCGTCTCGGCCGAGAACGACGGCATCGTCTTCCTCGACGAGATCGACAAGATCGCCCGCGAGGGCACCTACGGCGGCGGCGTCAGCCGCGAGGGCGTGCAGCGCGACCTGCTGCCGCTCATCGAAGGCACGACGGTGGCCACCAAGTACGGCCCGGTGAAGACCGACCACATCCTGTTCGTCGCCTCCGGCGCCTTCCACGTCGCCAAGCCGTCCGACCTGCTGCCCGAGCTGCAGGGGCGGTTGCCGATCCGCGTCGAGCTCAACCCGCTCACCAAGGAAGATTTCCGCAAGATCCTGACGGAGACCGAGGCGAGCCTCATCAAGCAGTATGTGGCGCTGATGGCGACCGAGGGCCTGACGCTGGCCATCACCGACGACGCCATCGACGCCATTGCGTCGTTTGCCGTGGCGATCAACGAGAGCGTCGAGAACATCGGTGCACGTCGCCTGCAGACGGTGATGGAGCGGGTGCTGGACGAAATCTCGTTCACCGCCGCCGATCAGGCCGGCCAGACGATCACCGTCGATGCCCGGTATGTGGAGAGCCACATCGGCGATCTTGCCCGCAACGTCGATCTGTCGCGGTTCATCCTGTAGGGGAATTGTCGTCTCCGGCGGTCTTCATTCCGCCACCGAGCCGGGTATCATGCCGCCCGGCCGCCGCGGATGGCGGCCGTTTTGGGCGCTGTCGGGGTCAGGCATGGGGTCGAAGTCGCGTATTTTCGGGCTGTTTGCCCTGTGCCTGGCGGCATCCGTCGTGGCCGCGCCGCTCTTTGGCGCCGTTGCCACGGCCGCCGCCAAGGTGGTCGTCGTGCCGCCCGGCAACCGGTCTGCGAAGCAGCCGCCGGTCTCGCGCAGTTCGCTGGTGCGCACCGCCGAAACCCGCGGCACCTTCGACGAGAAGTACAAGGCCGTCTACGAGAGCCTCGCCGGCGACCCCCAGCTAATCCGCAAGATCGTCAAGGTCGCCGCCCGCTACGACATCGACCCGATCCACCTCATCGGCGCCATCGTCGGCGAGCACACCTACAACGTCGACGTCATGGACAACCTGCAGACCTACGCGGTGAAGGCGCTCGCCTATCTCGACGAAAGCGGCCTGCGCTTCGCCTACAACGGCGAATCGATCCAGACCTTCCTCGCCCGCCCGCAGTTTGGCTCCTGCGCCAACGATTCGTCCGACTTCGAATTGTGGGACTGCCGTGAGCAGGTCTGGGAGCACGATTTCCGCGGCAAGACCGTCGACGGTGTCAGCTTCCCGGACGACCGCTTCGGACGCGTCTTCTTCCAGCCGTTCTTCGTCGGCCAGACCTTCGGCCTTGGCCAGCTCAATCCGCTCGCCGCCCTCAGCGTCGCCGACATCGTCCACGACGTCGCCGGCTACCCGCTGCTCGACGCCAACCACGCGCCGGAGGTCTATCAGGCGGTGATGGACCCCGACCGGACGCTGAATTACATGGCGGCGATCATCAAGACCGAGATCCGGATCTATCGCGACGTCGCCGGCTTCGACATTTCCGGCAATCCCGGCATCACCGCGACCCTCTACAACACCGGCGGCGTCATCGAGCGCGCCAAGGCGCTCGCCGCGGTCAACAAGAAGCGCGGTCGCGTCTATCCGCGCGAGAACTATTACGGCTGGCTGGTCAACGACCGGCTCTCCGAGCTGCGCAAGCTTCTCCCGGAAAGCTGAGCTCTCACCCCTTCCGCCGGATGCGCACGTAGAGTGCGCCGCTGCCGCCGTGGCCGCGCCCGGCTTCGTCGAACCCGATCACGATCGGCCGCAGCTCTGGCGCCGTCAGCCACGCCGGCACCATCCGCTTCAGCACGCCACGGTCGGCGCGCTCCCCGTCGCCGCTCTGCCCCTTGCCGGTGATGACCAGCACCACCCGGGCGCCGTTTTCCTGCTGGTCGGCGAGGAAGCGACGCAGGCGCTGGTGGGCGGCGGCTTGCGTCAGGCCGTGCAGGTCGATGCGCGCGTCGATGGTCAGCGTCCCGCGGGCGAGGCGGCTGTGGGTGCGCCGGTCGATCGGGTGGAGCGCCGGCACCTTGGCCGGTGGTGGCGGGGGATTGGCCGGCGCCACGTGACCGGCGGTCGACCGCCCCGGCGATTTCGGCGGTGGCTTGCTTACGGTCGCCTTCGCCGGTGCTTCCTTGGGCGGCGGGCGCTTGTCGAGCGGCGCGATCGACCTGGTGACCGCGCTCCACAGCGCCAGTTCGTCCTTGGTCGGTTCGCGTTTGCGGCTCATGGCGCCCTTGGCAGCAACGCGACGAACGATCCGGTCGCCCGCATCGCCCCGGCGATGTCGCCGGCCGCCGCCCCCGACCCGAAGAAGATATCGCCGCGCGCCGGCCCGACGATCGCCGAGCCGGTGTCGTGGGCGATCATCAGGTGGCGGAAGGGCGCACCGGAGGGAAGCGTCGTGGCGACGAACACCGGCGTGTGGCACGTGTGCACCGTGCGGTCGACGGCAAGGCTGCGGCCGGCGGTGAGCGGCACCTTGGCCGCCGCCACCGGCCCGAGGGTCGCGTCGGCGACCGGCGCCTCGCGGAAGAAGATGTAGGAGCGGTTGTGCGCGAGGATTCCCGGCGCGGCGTCCGGATGATCGCCGAGCCAGGCGCGGATCGTCTGCATGGTCGCGGTGCCGCGGGCGAGCGCCCCCGTCTCGATCAGCACCCGGCCGATCGGCGTGTAGGGGTGGCCGCTCTTGGCGGCGTAGGTGAGGCGGAGAACTTCGCCGTCGGCAAGCCGCACCCGCGCCGCGCCCTGGACGTGGATGAAGAACGCATCGACCGGGTCGCGCAGCCACACGATTTCCAGGCCCCGGTTGGCGAGCGCCCCGGCCATGATCGCCGCCCGGTCCGGGTGCTCGACGAGGCCGGCGGCTGTGCGGCGCGCGAAGCGGAACGCCGCGTCGAGGCCGGGCGCTGCGCCCGGCGCGATCTCGACCAGGTCGTCCGGCGGCCGGTAGAGCGGCACGGTGAATTCGGCCGTCGGCGTGCGCGAACCGTCCACCTCGGGCTCGTAGTAGCCGGTGAAGAAGCCGCTCGTCGGCGTCTCGACCCGCACCGGCGCGAAGGCGTCCTCGAAGAAGGCACGCGCCGCCGCGCCGTCCGGCATCGCCATTGTCGCGGCGCGCTGAAGGATCGCGGCAAGCGCGGCGGCGTCGGTGCCGAGCGCGCGCGTCTTCGGGGGATAGTCGGCGAGCGCTGCCGCGCCGGCGCGGAACGCGGCGAAGGCCGCGGCGTGGTCGTCGTCGCGCCAGCCCGCGATGTCGTCAAAGGAAAGCGGCGTCAGGGCCGCGCTCGATTGAGATTCCGGTGCGCTCAATCGCCGCCCCGATCAGCGGGTCAGTCGACCGATTCGGTCGCCACCAGCTTCCAGTTCGGATCGCGCGACGCCGTCTCGCGCGCGAACGTCCAGATGTCGGTCACATCGCCGACCTTGACCGGGTCGCCGTCGACCACGGCGTTGGCCTTGTCGCGGGTCGCCGAGATCAGCTTGGACAGGAAGCGCACGGTAATCTGCGCGGTGCCACCCTTGACGCTGGCCGCGGTGATCTCGGATTTGTCGATGCCGACGAACTTGAACTCGATGGTCTCGCCGCGTTCCTCGCGCTGGCTGATGGCGCTGACGAAGCCGTCGAAGACTTCCTTGCTGAGAAGGCCGCGCAGCGTCTTGCGATCGCCCTCGGCGAAGGCAGTGACGATCATCTCGTAGGCGGCCTTGGCGCCGGCGATGAAGGCCTGCGGATCGAAGCTGCGGTCGGATGTGGCGATGGCGGTGAGCCCCGTGTTGAGGGTCGAGCCCGCCGGCGCGATTGTCTTGATGTGCTCCTCGGCGGCCGGCGCCACCGGGGCAAGCGGCGCGGCGCTCCCCTCGACGGTCCGCCGCGGCAGCCCGACGACGTTGTCACCGCCTGCTTTCGGCAGGCTCTCGCGCCGCGAGTAGGGGTCGAACGGCGGCCGCTCGCTGCCGGTCCGCCGGCCCAGAACGTTCCTGAGACGCAGGAAAACCACAACCGCGATCACCAGGAAGATGATCGTGTAGATGTCGACAAACCCGTTCATCCGCTTGCGGCGTCCTGACGCTGAACGATCGGCTGCACCCCCGTGCGGGCGAGCCTGTAACTCATTGATAGCATATGGGCAACGTTAAGGTCGCTTGCCACTGCGTCAAGTTTGGTTCGTGGGTGGCGCCGGCTGCTTGCCCCGCACGACTGAGCGTGTTAGCCCACCGGCCGCGCCGCAACGGCGACGCCGGGGCGACCCCGCATCGGGCAAACGGCGCGGTTTTCCTTCATTTTTCGCAAGGGAGTGATCATGGCCGCAGAAGGCAACGATGGACAGGCCTCGACCCCCGCTGGCGCGCCTAACATGAGCGTGATCGCCCAGTACGTTAAGGATCTCTCCTTCGAGAACCCCGGCGCCCCTGCCAGCCTCGGCCCCCGCCAGAACGCGCCCCAGATCAATATCGCGATCGGCGTCCAGTCGAACCAGATCGCCGAGAACCGCTACGAGGTCGAGCTCAGGATCGATTCCCGCGCCGTCGACGGCGAGACGGTCGTCTTCAATGCCGAGCTTGTCTATGCCGGCATCTTCGAGCTGACCAACATCCCGGCCGAGCAGCTCCGCCCGGTGGCGTTGATCCAGTGCCCGACGATCCTCTTCCCCTTCGCCCGCCAGATCATCGCCGAGGCGTCGCGCAACGGCGGTTTCCCGCCGCTCCTCATCGACCCGGTCGATTTCGTGCAGATCTACCGCCAGCAGGTCGAGGCCGCCGCCAACCAGGCGCCGCCGACCGTCTCCTGAGCCGCCGGCGCTCCGACCGCTAGAAGCTGAAGCCCGCCTTCCCGGCGAGGAGCGACAGGGGCGTCTCGGGCCGCGGCCCGACATGGCCGATCACCTCTGCCGCAACGATGGCGCCAAGCCGCGCGGCGGAATCGTGCGGAAGGTTGCGCGCCACGCCGAGCAGGAAGCCCGACGCGAACAGGTCTCCGGCGCCGGTCAGGT
Organism: uncultured Alphaproteobacteria bacterium; assembly: GCA_963843565.1. GTDB lineage: Bacteria > Pseudomonadota > Alphaproteobacteria > Rhizobiales > Kaistiaceae > DASZQY01. The sequence goes on along the minus strand of CAWJKY010000003.1, from coordinate 2,741,682 downwards.
CGACCACCGTCTCGACCGGCGTCGCCGGCACCGGCGTCACAGCCCCCGGTTCCACCACCAGCGCACCGTCGGCGCCCACCGTCACCACCGCCAGCCGGCAATCGGCCTTGAGCGCGGTCACCGCCGTGTCGAGATCGGCGGTCTCATAGAGCGAGCGCACTTCGGAATCGTTGGCGAACAGGATGTCGACGGTTCCCGAGCGCATCAGCTCCAGGAATTCCCCCCGGTAGCGGTCGACGCAGAAGGCGTCGGAGAGGGTGATCGAGACCTTGCGGCCGGCCTCGTGGGCAACGCCCGCCGCCTGCCGGAACGCCTTCTTGGCCTCGGGCGGGTCCCACAGATAGCCTTCCATGTAGGTGATCGCCGCCGCGGTCACGACCTTGGGGTCGATGTCGGCGGGGCCCAGCGCCTGGCAGGCGCCGAGGTGGGTGTTCATGGTGCGCTCGCCGTCCGGCGTGATCAGGATCATCGAGCGCGCCGTCGGCTCGCCTTTCTCCAGCGGCTCGGTCGCGAAATAGACGCCGGCGTCCTGCATGTCGTTTCGGTAGAACTGGCCGAGCGCATCGTCGGCGACCTTGCCGATGAAGGCCGCCCGACCACCGAGCGAAGCGATGCCGGCGGCAGTGTTGCCGGCCGATCCGCCGGACCGTTCGATGGCGCCGTTCATGTGGCCGTGCAGGACCGCGGCGCGCTCTGCGTCGATCAGGTGCATGGTCCCCTTCGACAGCTTCTCCGCCACCAGAAAGTCTTCTTCGGTGCGGGCCATCACGTCCACGATGGCGTTGCCGATGGTGAGCACGTCGAACTGCGGATCGGTCATGGGACTCCTGAACTCGGGGGCGGGAAAGGCTTGGCGCGGGCGGACTATAGCCACCACCGGCGCAACCGCAACGGCAGCCCCTCAGGCGGTCGTCTTGGCCGGATAGCGGCAGAGATCGGCGATCACGCACTCCGGGCAACGGGGCTTGCGCGCCACGCACACGTAGCGCCCGTGCAGGATCAGCCAGTGGTGGGCGTGTGTCTTGAAACGCTGAGGCACCATCCGTTCGAGCTCCGCCTCGACCTCCAGCGGATCCTTGCCGGGCGCCAGGCCGGTGCGGTTCGAGACCCGGAAGATGTGGGTGTCGACTGCAAGCGTCGGGGCCCCGAAGGCGACGTTCAGAACCACGTTCGCCGTCTTGCGGCCAACGCCCGGCAGCGACATCAGCGCGTCGCGATCGGCCGGCACCTCGCCGCCGAAGTCGGCCACGAGCGTCCGTGACAGGGCCACCACGTTGTGCGCCTTGGTGCGGAAGAGGCCGATGGTGCGGATCAGTTCGGTGACCTTCGCTTCGCCGAGCCTGACCATCTTCTGTGGCGTGTCGGCCTTGGCGAAGAGCGCCGGCGTCGCCTTGTTGACCCCGGCGTCGGTCGCCTGCGCGGAGAGCACGACGGCGACCAGCAGCGTGTAGGGGCTGGTGTAGTGGAGCTCGCTCTTCGGATCGGGCTCGAGCTTCTGGAACCGGCGGAAGAGCTCGGCGATCTCGTCGGCCGACAGCCGCGCCGCTTTTCCGCTGCGCTTCGGTACCGCCTGACCCATCTCGTCGCCCCGCGCCGGCGCTTCCCGCCCTGTCGACCTTTGCCGCAGGCCCTCTATACTCATCGCCGATGACCGACGCCAACCCCGCCGCCGCCCGCGCCGAGCCACCGTTCTTCACCATCGAGATCACGCCGCATCGCTCGCTGACGCCGCGCGCGGTGGGCAAGATCCTCGCCGTCCAGGCGGCGCTGTCCATCTTCGTCGGCGCCATCTTCTGGGAGATCGGCGCCTGGCCGATCATCGGCTTTCTGGGCGTCGGCGTGGCGCTCGTCTATCTCGCCTTTCGCTTCAGCTTTCGCGCGGCGCGCGCCGTCGAGATCGTCACCGTGGCGCGCGACAGGCTGACGGTCAGGCGCGTCGATGCGCGCGGCCGCGCCGACGAGCTGGCGCTGAACCCGTACTGGGTGCGTCTCGAGGTCGAGCGTCACCCGGAGTTCGGCATCCTCGGGATGGCGATTGCCTCCCATGGCCGCCGCTTCCATATCGGCCGCTTCCTGCCGCCCCCCGAGCGCGAGCGTTTCGCCGCCGCGCTCAAGGACGCGCTGGCCGCTGTTCGTGCGGCGCCGGCCGCCTGGAGCGCGCAAGAATCGGGTGGCTGACGCGGGCCCGCGGGACCAATCTCCGCGACACGTCACCGGAGAATTGCCTGAGATGGATGCCGTCGCCATGTCCACCGACCACCCCGCCCCCGCCAGCCGCCCGCAGCCCACCTCCGACTACGAGGTCGTGCGCCGCGCCATCGAATTCATCTCGAACCGCTGGGACGAGCAGCCGTCCTTGGAGCGGATCGCCGCGGTCGTCGGCATGAAGCCGCTGTCGCTCCAGCGCCTCTTCACGCGCTGGGCGGGCCTTTCGCCGAAGGGCTTCCTTCAGGCGGTCACCCTCAACCACGCCCGCGCGCTGCTCGCCGATTCCGCCTCCGTTCTCGACGCCACCTACGCCCTTGGCCTGTCGGGGCCGGCGCGCCTCCACGATCTCTTCGTCACCCACGAAGCCATGACCCCCGGCGCCTGGAAGGCGCGCGGCGAGGGGATCGTGATCCGCTACGGCTTCCATCCCTCGCCGTTCGGCGCCGCGCTGGTCATGGTCACCGACCGTGGCCTCGCCGGCCTTGCCTTCGCCGATCCCGGCGAGGAGAAGCCGGCGCTTGCCGACATGCAGCAGCGCTGGCCGCGCGCCACATACGTCGAGGATTCCGCCGCCACTCATGCCTATGCCCAGCGGGTTTTCGACCGCCGCACGTGGCACCCCGACCGGCCGCTGCGGGTGGTCATGATCGGCTCCGACTTCGAGCTGTCGGTGTGGGAGACGCTGCTCAAGGTGCCGTTTGGCAAGGCCACGACCTATTCCGACGTCGCCGCCAGCCTCGGCCGGCCGTCGGCGGCCCGGGCCGTCGGCACGGCGGTCGGCAAGAACCCGATCTCGTTCGTGATTCCCTGCCACCGGGTGCTCGGCAAGGATGGCGGCCTGCATGGCTACCATTGGGGGCTCACCCGCAAGCGGGCGATTCTGGGCTGGGAAGCCGGCGTCTCGGGCGAATAGATACGCTAGATAGCTGATAGGCTATCACTAGTAGCTAATCGTCTCCCTACGCCGTCAGAATCTCCTTGCTGGCGACCGTGGTGTCTTCGTTGAGCCGGTAGACGACCGGCAGGCCGGTCGGAAGCTCCAGCTTGACCACCTCGTCGGGGGTCAGACCGTCGAGCGCCATGATCAGCGCGCGCAGCGAATTGCCGTGCGCCACGATCAGCACTTTCTCGCCGCGCATGACGTGCGGCTGGATGAGGTGCAGGTAGTACGGCCACACCCGCGCGCCGGTGTCGCGCAGCGACTCGCCGCCGGGAGGGGCGGTGGCATACGAGCGCCGCCAGGTATGGACCTGCTCGGCGCCCCACTTCTGGCGCGCATCGTCCTTGTTGAGGCCGGCGAGGTCGCCGTAGTCGCGCTCGTTGAGCGCCTGGTCGCGGGTGATCGGCAGCCCCGTCTGGCCGAGTTCATCGAGCATCAGATCGAGCGTGTGCTGGGCGCGGATCAGCGCCGAGGTGAAGCACACCCCGAAGGTCAGGTTCTTCGCCTTCAGCCGCACGCCGGCCTGCTTGGCTTCCTCGACGCCCTGCGGCGACAGGTCGACATCGCGCCAGCCGGTGAACAGGTTCTTCAGGTTCCATTCGCTCTGTCCGTGGCGGACCAGCACAAGCAGACGATCCATTCTCGATTGATCCTTCTCAGAAATTTCAGATGCCGGCGGTCGGGCGGCGGGTCCGGACGCGGTTGACGGCCCAGCCGATCAGCAGCGCCAGAAAGACGAGCATCGCGACGGTGCTCGCCGAACTCTTGCTAACAGTCCAGTGGCTGGCGACCGCCACAATGTCCGGCGTCAATTGGTCCGCTCCGAGACCGAGCATGTGCGCCACCGCGGCGTTTTCCAGATAGTCGAACACGGCGCTCGGGATGGCGACCGCCGCCAGCACCCAACGCCACACACCCCAGCGGGCCGGGGCGAGCAGATAGATGGCGAAGAACAAGGTGGCGCTGAGAAGCGCCGGGTAGAGGGTGTCGAGCTTCTGCTGGACGTTCAGATAGAACGCCTTGCCCTCGGCGCTGAGCGTGGCGAGAAAGCCCTTGGCCTCGTCGAACGAATAGCCGGCGGGGCGAAGATCGAACGGCGTCTGGCCGCCGGCGTCCGCCGCCACGATGGGCAGCGACCAGCCGACGATGACGCCGTAGAGGATGAGCGTCACCGCGAACAGCACCCAGAAGGCGACGGTGTTGGTCCGCATCGCCGCTCCTAGTCGAGCCCCAGCACGTCGGCCACGGAATAGAGCCCGGGCTTGCGGCCGCGCGCCCACAGCGCCGCATGAATGGCGCCGCGCGCGAACAGCCCGCGGTCCGACGCCTTGTGGGCCAGCGCGATCGTCTCGCCATCGCCGGCGAAGATCACCGAATGCTCGCCGATCACCGATCCGCCGCGCAGTGTCGCGAACCCGATGTCGCCGCGCTTGCGGGCGCCGGTGTTGCCCTCGCGCACCTTGACCGAATGGTCGGCGAGGTTGACGCCGCGGCCGGCCGCCGCCGCCTGCCCGAGGAGCAGCGCCGTGCCCGACGGCGCGTCGACCTTCTGGCGGTGGTGCATTTCCAGCACCTCGATGTCGAAGTCGGCGTCGAGCGCCTTCGCCGCGCGCCTGACGAGGCTCGCCAGCAGGTTGACCCCGAGGCTCATGTTGCCGGACTTCACGATCGCGGCATGGCGCGACGCCGCCTTGATCTTCTGGTTGTCGTCGTCGGAGAGGCCGGTGGTGCCGATGACGTGGACGATGCGCGCCTGGGCGGCGAGTTCGGCGAAGCCGAGCGTCGCCGCCGGCACGGTGAAATCGAGGACGCCTTCCGCCTTGGCGAAGACCGGCAACGGATCGCCGGTAATCGCGATGCCGTTCGGGCCGAGGCCGGCGAGCGTGCCGGAGTTGGCGCCGATTTCCGGCGCCTCGGCGCGCTCGATGGCGCCGGCAAGCGTCACGCCGGGGGTTTCGGCGACGATGCGGATGAGGGTGCGGCCCATGCGACCGGCGGCACCGACAACGACGAGGCCCATGTCGGCCATGATGGATTCACGCGCTCCTTCTGTCGCTGTGCGGTGGCGCCGGATATATCCCGGGCGTGGCCGGTAGGGCAAACGGGGGCCGGACCCGACCTCTCCCAGCGGGAGAGGGCTTTCGGCCTTGGCGTCGCAGGGAGCGAAGCGACCGAGACGCTTAGGCCGGAAGGGTGAGGGGGCGTGCCCTCTCCGGACAGTCCTCAACCCCTCACCCTTTTCGCCTAATTCCCCCGGATCAAGTCCGGGGTCATAAGGCTCAAAGTCCTCTCCCTATGGGAGAGGTGGCCGAGAGAGCGGTGCATGACTCTTCGTTCTCGCAAGCGGTGATCGCCCCGAGTGTTGCTCGTCCCTCCAACTTCATCTCCCTCATGTGAACATGAGGGGGTGGCGGGCGCCCGGCGAATGCCGTGCGGGCAGTCCGCGAATAGGGGGCACTCGACAAGCGCCCGCCGCGGCGTCTTTTGTCCTCCGACACCCGCGCTCCGGACAGCAGACGGACGGACCCACCTTAAGAGCGGGCAACCCGTCCTGACCGCGCCTCGCGCCGGGAAGGTTCCCGGGGTTGGCGCTAGCCTGCCGCCCTTAAGGTCAGCGACTGTGACAGCCGGTCGTAATGCCGGCGGGCGGATCTTGCGGAAGCCTCCCGGCGGCATCGGTTGCGAAACCCATGCCAGCAGGCGCCGCGTCCCGCTCCATCTCAAGAACGCCTCCGGAGACGCCCCCTCGTGAGCGGGAACAGGCGCATCTTCTCATGAGGGCGGAAGGCGGGGACAAGTTTCGAGTTATCCCCGGCAAGGACACGCCCCTCACCCTTCCGACCTAAGGCTTGCTGAACTCGCCAAGGTCGGAAGCCCTCTCCCTATGGGAGAGGGGATGCACACCGGGGAGAGAGCATAGCGCCTTACGACGACGGTTCGTCGTAGCCCTCGGCGATGACGAGATCGCCCTCGGAGGTCGCGTGGCGGATCTTCATGTTTTCCTGATACTCGGGCGAGCGGTAGCAGGCGAGCGCCGTCTCGTAGTCCGGAAACTCGATGATGACGTTGCGGGTGCGGTGGACACCTTCGGCCGTTTCGAACTGCCCGCCGCGCGTCAGGAACCGTCCGCCGTATTTCTTGAAGATCGTGTTGTTGGCGACCGTGTAGGGCTTGTAGGCCTCGGCATCGTGAACATCGAGCCGCGCGATCCAGTATCCCTTGGCCATCGTCAGGCCTCGACCGGTTCGGCCGCCGCGGCGATCTCGGCGACCACCGCTTCGGCGGCCGCCCGCGGGTCGGCGTGCGCGGTGATCGAGCGGCCGACGACGATGTGATCGGCGCCGGCGCGGATCGCCATTTCAGGGGTCGCGATGCGCTTCTGGTCGCCGCTCGACGAGCCGGCGGTGCGGATGCCGGGCGTGACGATGGCGATGTCTGGCCCCACGATGGCGCGCGCCGCGGCAGCTTCGGCCGCCGACGCTACGATCCCGTCCATGCCGATCGCCTTCGCCTGCGCTGCGCGCCGCGCGACCAGCGCGCTCAGCGAGGTGTCGTAGCCGGCCTCCGCCACGTCGGCATCGTCCATGGAGGTCAGCACCGTCACGCCGAGAAGGCGGAGCGGCGCGTCGCCGCGTGCCTTGACCGCGGCGCGCATGGCGCCGGGATAGGCGTGGATGGTGAGGAAGGTGACGCCGAGCCTGACGATGTTCTTCACGGCACCGGCCACCGTGTTTTCGATGTCGAGCAGCTTCATGTCGAGGAAGACGCGTTTGCCCGCGGCGGCGAGCGCCCCGGCGAAGGGAATGCCGCCGGGCGCCGAGGCAAGCTGCAGGCCGACCTTGAAGAAGGTGACGCTGTCGCCGAGCCGGTCGACCAGCGCCTCCGCTTCTGCGACGGTCGCCACGTCGAGGGCGACGATCAGGCGGTCGCGGGGGTCAGGTTTCTGCATTGCCGGCCTCCTTCGGTGCACCAGCGCTGATTGTCAACGCAGTCGCGAATTGTCAACTCTGGCGCGGCACATCCGCGAGACGCCGGGCGAATTCCACAAGCTGGGTCGCCACCGCCTTCAGCATCTGAGCGTTGTGTTCGTCGGTGAAGTGGCCCGCCTCGTCGAAGGCGTCCTGGGCGAACGGCACCTCGATGCGCGTCGGGATGACGAGGGCGCCAACCGAGATCGCCAGCACCTTGCGCAGGTCAAGCAGCGCCCGGGCGCCTCCGGTGCGCGTGTCCGAGCTGCCGCCCATGGCGTAGACCTTGTGGCGGTAGGGCAGCGTGCCGGTGTGCTGGATGCGGCTCACCCAGTCGAGCGTGTTCTTCAGCAGCGGCGGCAGCGAGTGATTGTATTCCGGCGTCGAGATGAAGACGCCGTGCTGGGCGGCGATCAGACGGGCCAAGCGGGTGGCGTTGTCGGGGATGCCCTTCTGCTCCTGAAGGTCGCCGTCGTAGATCGGCAGCGGGTAGTCGGCGAGCGAGATGGTGGTGACCTCGGCGTCGGCGAGCGCCAGCTCTTTCGCAGCGGCCGCGGCGAGTTTGGCCGAGAGCGCGCCGGAACGCAGCGAGCCGGCGAAGATCAGGATGCGGGCGCGTTCGGCCATGGCGGGGAACCTAGCCCGTCCGCCGCTCGCGGCGATAGAGCCAGACGCGCGCGGGCGGCAGGTTGGCGAGCACGAAGGCTGCCTTCGTGACGCTGAACTGGCCGGCCATCGCTTTGACCGGCGGCCCGAAGCCGTAGGAGAACTGGATGAGCGCGCCGCCCGGCAGCACCCGGTCGAGCACGTCGTCGATGAACTTGAGCCGCTCCAGCGCCGGGCGGGTCAGCAGCGGCAGGCTGGAGATCGCCGCAGCGTAGGGGCCGGTCAGCCCCGGCGGCAGCGTCATGGCGAGATCGTACGCGTCGCCCTCGACCACGTTGACGCCGCGGTGGCGCGAGACCAGCAGCGCGCAGAACTCCTTGTTGAACTCGACGGCGACGATACGCTCCGGCGCGATGCCGCGCTCGATCAGCGCCTTGGTGACCGGCCCGGTGCCGGGCCCGAGTTCGAGCACCGGCCAGGCACCGTCTGCCTTGACCGCGCCGGCCATCGCCGCGGCCAGCGCCTTGCCCGACGGGGCGATCGCCCCGGTCAGCATTGGTTTCGAGAGCCAGGTCCGGAAGAAGCGGAGGAAGTCGGCGGTCACCCGCCGAGACCCTCGAGGAAGTCGCGCACCCGGTTGAAGAAGCCGTGCGATTCGGGATTGTTGTCGACCGAGGAGAGGTCCTCGAACTCCTTGAGGAGGTCGCGCTGGCGGCGCGTCAGGTTACGCGGCGTCTCGACGCTCACCTGGATGTACATGTCGCCGACCCGCGTCGAGCGCAGCACCGGCATGCCCTTGCCCTTGAGGCGGAACTGCTTGCCGCTCTGGGTGCCTTCCGGAACCTTCACCTTGGTCTTGCCGCCGTCGATGGTCGGCACCTGGAAATCGCCGCCCAGCGCGGCGGTGGTCACCGAGATCGGCGCCCGGCAGAAGATGTCGGCGCCGTCGCGCTGGAAGAACTCGTGCGGGCGTATCGACAGGAAGATGTAGAGGTCGCCGGAGGGGCCGCCTCTGAGGCCCGCTTCGCCTTCGCCGGCGAGCCGTATGCGGGTGCCGTCCTCGATGCCGGCCGGGATGTTGACCGACAGCGTGCGGTTTTCGGTGACGCGCCCGGCGCCGCGGCACTCCAGGCACGGATCGGAGATCACCTGGCCGCGCCCCTGACAGGTCGGGCAGGTACGCTCGATGGAGAAGAAGCCCTGCGCGGCGCGCACCCGCCCGTGGCCCTCGCAGGTCGGGCAGGTCTTGGGGCTGGAGCCCGGCTTGGCGCCGGAGCCCGCGCAGGTGCTGCACACCACCTTGGTGGGCACCTCGATCTCGGCGGTCTTGCCGTGGAAGGCTTCCTCGAGCGAGATCTCCATGTTGTAGCGCAAGTCCGCGCCGCGCTCGCGCCCGCCGCGGTTCTGCTGGCCGCGCCGGCCACCCATCATGTCGCCGAAGATGTTGTCGAAGATGTCCGACATCGAGGCGCCGAAATCGCCGGAGAAGCCCGCCGGTCCGCCGCCGCCGTTCTCGAAGGCGGCGTGGCCGAAGCGGTCGTAGGCGGCACGCTTCTGCGGGTCCTTCAGGCACTCGTAGGCGGCGCTGACTTCCTTGAACTTGATCTCGGCCGTGTGGTCGCCCGGGTTGCGGTCCGGGTGATACTGCATGGCGAGCTTGCGGAAGGCGGTCTTCAGCCCCTTCTCGTCGACGGTCCGGCTGACGCCGAGCAGTTCGTAGAAATCGGCCTTGGCCGCCACGTCACGCCACCTTCGCTGTGTCTTCGGGGCGCCCCGTGCGCTGGAGCCAGTCGCTCCGAATCAGCCCCATCAGGTTCATCTCATACGGTTTGCCGTTGACCGTCCACGACCCCTCCCACCTGCCTTCGTCGCGAAAGCCGGCGCGGACGTAGAGGCGGTGCGCGACGTCGTTGCCGGGCACCACGGCGAGCGCCAGATGTTCGACGTCGAGCTCCGTGAAGGCAAAGCGAAGCGCGTGGTCGAGGAGCGCCCGGCCGAAGCCCTGGCCGCGCCGCGCCGGCGCCACCGCGAAGCGGCCGAGCCGCGCCCACCGCTTCGCCGGATCGTGCAGGAACTCGACGTGGCCGACCGGTGAATCGGCGTCGTCGACGGCGGTGAAGCACAGGCGCGGTCGCGGATTGGCGCTTTCCGCGATCCAGCCGGCCAGCTGGTCGTCGGTCAGCGGAAAGCGGACCTCTGGCCCGCCCCAGCGGGCGAGATCGTCAAGGTCCGAGAACCACCGCGCCATCTCCTCCGCATCTGCCGGGCGCGCCGGGCGAAGGGTGATGTTCATGGCGTACCCGCTGAATCGCTGCTGGCTAGGCCGACTTCTTCTTGTCGTCGTCGACTTCCTCGAAGTCGGCGTCGACCACATCCTCGTTCTTGGCCTGGCCGTCGCCGGCCGCCTCGCCACCGGGCGCCTCGCCACCCGGCCCGGCCGCGTCGGCCTGGCTGGCGGCATACATCGCCTCGCCGAGCTTCATGGAAGCCTGGGCCAGCGCGTTGGTCTTTTCCTTAATGGCCTCGACGTCGGAGCCTTCCATGGCGCTCTTGAGGTCGGTGAGCGCCGTCTCGATGGCGCCCTTGTCCTCGGCCGAGACCTTGTCGCCGTAGTCCTTGAGCGACTTCTCGGTCGAATGAACGAGCGCCTCGGCCTGGTTCTTGGCCTCGACCAAGGCGCGCCGCTCCTTGTCTTCCGCCGCGTGCGCCTCGGCGTCCTTGACCATCTTGTCGATGTCGGGCTCGGAAAGACCCCCCGACGCCTGGATGCGGATCTGCTGCTCCTTGCCGGTGCCCTTGTCCTTGGCCGACACGTTGACGATGCCGTTGGCGTCGATGTCGAAGGTCACCTCGATCTGCGGCACGCCGCGCGGCGCCGGCGGGATGCCGACCAGATCGAACTGGCCGAGCATCTTGTTGTCGGCGGCCATCTCGCGCTCGCCCTGGAAGACGCGGATGGTGACCGCGTTCTGGCTGTCCTCGGCGGTCGAGAAGACCTGGCCCTTCTTGGTCGGGATGGTGGTGTTGCGGTCGATGAGGCGCGTGAACACGCCGCCCAGCGTCTCGATGCCGAGCGACAGCGGCGTCACGTCGAGGAGCAGCACGTCCTTGACGTCGCCCTGCAGCACGCCGGCCTGGATGGCGGCGCCGATGGCGACCACCTCGTCCGGGTTGACGCCCTTGTGGGGCTCCTTGCCGAAGAAGTTCTTCACGATCTCCTGCACCTTGGGCATGCGCGTCATGCCGCCGACGAGGACCACTTCCTGGATTTCGGCAGCCGTCAGGCCGGCGTCCTTGAGCGCCGCCTTGCACGGACCGACCGTCCGCTGGATGAGATCGTCGACCAGCGCCTCGAACTTGGCGCGGGTGAGCTTCATGGTCAGGTGCTTGGGGCCGGAAGCGTCCGCCGTGATGAACGGCAGGTTGATCTCGGTCTGCGTGGCGCTCGACAGCTCGATCTTGGCCTTCTCGGCGGCTTCCTTGAGCCGCTGCAGGGCGAGCTTGTCGCCGCGCAGGTCGATGCCCTGTTCCTTCTTGAACTCGTCGGCCAGATAGTTGACCAGCCGCATGTCGAAGTCTTCGCCGCCCAGGAAGGTGTCGCCGTTGGTCGACTTCACCTCGAAGACGCCATCGCCGATCTCGAGGATCGAGATGTCGAAGGTGCCGCCGCCGAGGTCGTAGACGGCGATGGTCTGGCCTTCCTTCTTGTCGAGGCCGTAGGCGAGCGCCGCCGCGGTCGGCTCGTTGATGATCCTGAGCACCTCGAGGCCGGCGATCTGGCCGGCGTCCTTGGTGGCCTGGCGCTGGGCGTCGTTGAAGTAGGCGGGAACCGTGATGACCGCCTGGGTGACCTTGTCACCGAGGAACGATTCGGCGGTCTCCTTCATCTTCTGGAGGACGAAGGCGGAAATCTGCGACGGCGAATATTTCTTGCCCTCGGCCTCGACCCAGGCGTCGCCGTTCTGCGCCTTGACGATTTTGTAGGGGACGAGGTCCTTGTCCTTGGAAACCATCGGGTCGTCGTAGCGCCGGCCGATCAGGCGCTTGACGGCGAAGAAGGTATGCTCCGGGTTGGTGACCGCCTGGCGCTTGGCCGGCTGGCCGATCAGCCGCTCGGCATCGTCGGTGAAGGCGACGATGGAGGGCGTGGTGCGCATACCTTCGGCGTTCTCGATGACCTTGGCGTTCTTGCCTTCCATGACCGCGACGCACGAGTTGGTCGTGCCGAGGTCGATGCCGATCACCTTTGCCATGATGCTTTGGTCTCCTTCCGGCAAAACGGTCGGGTCCCCCGATGGGCCCCCGAACCGCTTCCCTGATGCGATGGATGCCCCGCGCCGAGGCGGGGCTGAGGTTCAAGGCCGTATATAAGAAGGGGCCAAAAGAGCCGCAAGCGCCAGATTCGCGGGATTCTGTGGGGACTTGGGGCCGGCGGCGCCGGGACGGGGCGGGTCGCCGGAGGCGCCACCCGGCTGCCGGACCCGCCCCAAGCCTCGGGCGGGTCCGGCGCGCCGGCGGTGGCGAGGGCTAGTTATCGGTGAGCGTGTAGGTGTCGAGGTTGCAGAGGTCGACACCGTCCTTTTCCAGCGTCGTGCCGTCGGTGAAGACGAACTTCATGTCGTAGCTGCATTGGGTCCGGCCGTCGGCGATGGTGATCTCGATCGCGCTGCCGGCGGGCAGAACGTCCGCGCCAAGGACATCGGACTCCCAGTCGTTGACGTTGACCGGCGAGGTGTAGAATTCCGTCAGGTCGGCGCTCGTCTCGTTGTCGAGCGTGAATACGAGGTCCTCAGCGGCCGCGGCAGCAATGCCGGCGACCGACAACAGCGACGCTGCGATGAGCGTCGCCAAACCACGCGTTATCATGGGAAAGTGCTCCTACGCCCAGAATTGGGCGGCGACGCTGTTAGCACGCCGGCAATCCGGCGGCATCAGGCTTCGCTGCTGCGCTTGCTCACACGTGGCGTGGCGTGAGAGGGTCACGGCGGCCATGAAGACGCTTCTTGCCCTGCTGCTCATCTGCCTGTTGCCGGCCGCGGCCTGCGCCGCGCAGGTGACCACGCCGGCGCGCGGCACGGCGCTCCGCGCCGAAATCCTCGATGCCGTCCGCCCCAGGGTCGAAGCCGAGGTCGGCGCCCCGGTCGAGTTCGTCGTGCAGGAGATGCGGGTGCTCGGGCCGTGGGCCTTCGTCTACCTCCACCCGCAGCGCCCCGGCGGCGCGCCCATCGACTGGTCGCGAACCAGGTACAGCGAGGCCTGGCAGGAGGGCATGTTCGACGACGGCGTCAGCGCGCTCCTGCATCGCTCCGGCGGCACCTGGCTGGTCGATGCCTACGACCTTGGCGCCACCGACGTGGTGTGGGTGCCGTGGGCGGACGACTATGGCGCGCCGGCGGAACTGTTTCCGGGCGGGTGAGGCTGTGAGGATCGCGCCGGGCCTTCTCGACCGCGCCGCGCAGGCGCGCCTCGTTGCGGAGCTGCGCGCCGCGGAAGCCGAGGCGCCGTTTTTCGTGCCGAAGATGCCGAGGACCGGCAAGCCGTTCTCCGTGAAGATGACCAACCTCGGGAGCCTAGGCTGGGTGTCCGACAAGGACGGCGGCTACCGCTACCAGCCGACCCACCCGGAGACCGGCAGGCCGTGGTCGCCCATCCCTCGGATGGTCCTCGACGTCTGGCGTGAAGTCGCCGGCTATCCGCACGATCCGGAAGCCTGCCTCGTCAACTTCTACGCGCCGGGTGCGAAGATGGGCCTCCATCAGGACCGCGACGAGGAGGATTTCGCTGCGCCGGTGGTGTCGATCTCCCTCGGCGATACGTGCCTGTTCCGCGTCGGCGGAACCAGGCGCGGCGATCCGACCCGCTCCATGAAGCTCGCTTCGGGTGACGTGGTGGTGCTCGGGGGCGACGACCGTCTCGCCTTCCACGGCGTCGACCGGCTCTACCCGGGCACCTCGACGCTTCTTGCCGACTGGTTTCCGGACGGCGGCCGCATCAACCTGACGCTAAGGCGGGTGAGGAAACCCTAACCACGCGGCCGCTTTGCGCCCGATCAAGGCCGGTTTCATCCTGCGCGCCATCATGGGCGCGTCCCATCCGAACCCAGATGTTTGACGTCAAACACGCGGCGGGGCGGCGGCCCTGGACACACGGCTGTCATGCACCCGCGCGACAGTGGCGCCGAGATCAGGACCATGGCGTCATCGGCAACCCTTGAGGCGCGCGCCCGCGCAGCGCTCGACGAGATCGTCACGCTCCGCGGCGAGGTGGCGGAGGCCGGCCGCGAGACGTTTCGCGGATGGCGGCCGCGCATCCAGCGCACCCGCTTCGCGCCGAGCGCGCTGAACTTCGCCCACTATCTGGCGCTCCGCGATCACGATCTGCGGCCCTTGCAGCGCCGGCTGATGGCGCTGGGCATCTCCTCGCTGGGCCGGCTGGAGAGCCGCGTGGCGGTCTCGCTCGATGCCGCTTCGCTGGCGCTCGCCGCACTGGCCGGCGCCCCGGCGCCGAAGGTGCACCCGGCGACGGAAGCGCAATTCTTCCGCGGCGAGATGCGCCTCGCCGGCAACGCCGCCGAAATCTTCGGGGCCCCGCACCGCGGCCGCGCCGGGCGCATCATGGTGAGCTTGCCGACCGAGGCCGCCGACGACCCGGCGCTGATCGCGAGCTTTGCCTCGGCCGGCGGCGACGTCGTGCGCATCAACTGCGCCCACGACGGCCCCGCCGAATGGCAGAAGATGATCGCCAACGTGCGCCGCGCGGAAGCCGAGGTCGGCCGGCGTCTGGCGGTGGCGATGGATCTCGCCGGGCCGAAGGTGCGCACCGGCCGGACCCTCACCCCGCCCGATCGCAACCGGCTCCACATCGGCGACGTCGTGCTGCTCGCCCGCGAGATCGAGCCGCAGCTGGCCGATCTCCCCTTCCAGGTCACCTGCACGCTTCCCGAGGTGCTCGACCGCATCAAGGTTGGCGACCAGGTGTCGATCGACGACGGCCAGCTCGGCGGCCCGATCGTCGGCGCCGCGCATGGCGGCTTCCTCGTGCGCATCGAGCGCGGCCGCCTCGCCGGGGTGAAGCTCCGGCCCGAGAAGGGTCTGAACTTTCCCGACGTCGATCTCGGCCTCGATCCGCTGACCGACAAGGATCGCGACGACCTCGATTTCGTCGTCCACCACGCCGACCTGATCGGCCACTCGTTCGTCGAATCCGCGGACCACGTCGCCGCTCTGCAGGACGAACTCGCCCGCCGCCGCCCCGATTGGCAGCAACTTGGTCTGGTCGGCAAGATCGAGACGCCGCGCGCCGTCCGCAACCTTCCCGAGATCATCGTGCAGGCCGCCGGCCGCCAGCCGTTCGCCGTCATGATCGCTCGCGGCGATCTGGCGGTGGAGATGGGCTTCGAGCGCGTCGCCGAGATGCAGGAAGAGATCATGTGGCTCGCCGAGGCGGCTCACGTGCCGGTCATCTGGGCGACGCAGGTTCTGGAAGATCTGGTCAAGCGCGGGCTGCCCTCGCGCGGCGAGATGACCGACGCCGCCATGGCGGCGCGCGCCGAGTGCGTGCTGCTCAACAAGGGGCCGAACGCAGCGGCGGCGGTCGGCGTGCTCGACCGGCTGTTGCGCCGCATGGGCGAGCACCAGATGAAGAAGACGCCGACGCTGCGCGCGCTCCGCTCCTGGACGCGCCGCCCGGTCCCTGCCGCCGCGCTGCCCGCGCCGGAGCCCGTCGACGCCTGACGGCCACACGCCTGTTTGGCGGCCGGTCGCGGCCGGGCTAACCTTCAGCGTTGCCTGAAACCCGGGAGGGATGCGATGCGCACCGTCGCCCTGATCGCCATGCTGCTTGCCGGCCTCGGCACGGCGAGCGCCGAAGGCCTTGCCGGCATGGAGAAGACCATCCTGCCGGCGATCAAGGCCAACTGGATCGCCTTCCGCAACTACGACGGCCGCCAGTACGTCTATTTCACCATGCTGCTCGCCTACCGCTGCGGCCTGAAGGCGGTCCGCTTCGGCGTGAACGGCGCCTCCATGGACGAGGCGTTTCCGCTGCCGCCCTGCGATCCGGACAATCCCAACGCCATCGACGCGGAGAAATACCCGCCGTACATCACCATGCCGCTCGGCGCCGCCGAGACCATGGGCGTCCAGATCATCTATGCCGACGGCGAGAAGAGCGCCGTGGTGACGTTCCGGCCGTGCCAGGGCGGACCGCCGGACGCCACCTGCGCGGCGCTGGTCGAATAGGGCGAAGGCCCGAAAATCGCCACCTTGCTGCGCCCTATGCGAAGGCCAATCGGGACAGGGAGAGCATCCAAAGGACATGTCGCGTCTGAACCCCAAGGTCATGGAATGGGTGCGCACCATCATTGGCGTCGGCCTGTTCACCTTCGCCCTCAAGACGGTGGCCTTCGCCACCTACTACATTCCCTCCGAAAGCATGGTGCCGACGCTGGAAGTTGGCGACCGGCTGATCGCCACCAAGTTCGACTACGGCTACGGGCCCTATTCGACGGCCTTCATCTCGCTGCCCGCGGCGCCCTTCGGCGGCAAGCGCATCCTCGGCCAGCTGCCCGAGCGCGGCGACATCGTCCTCTTCCAGCATCCCGGCAAGGACGAGGTGCTGGTCAAGCGCGTCATCGGGCTGCCCGGCGACCGGATCCAGGTGACCCGCGGCCGCCTCGTCATCAACGGCGAGATCATGCCGCGCACCTTCGTGAAGACCTACACCTATCGCCAGTTCCAGGGGCCGCCGGTGACCGTGAACGAGTACGACGAGACGCTGCCCGGCGGGCGCGTTCACCCGGTCATCATGCAGTCGGACCTCGACCCGCAGGAAAACACCGGCACCTACGAGGTGCCGCCCGGCCACCTGTTCGTCATGGGCGACAACCGCGACAACTCGGCCGACTCGCGCTTTCCCGAGCTGGGCTACGTGCCCGTCGAGAATCTCATCGGCCGCTCGCGGTTCATCCTCTACTCGCTCCACGACTGCACGCCCGAGCAGGGCATGACCTGCGCCCCCCGGCGCGCCCTGACGGCGCTGGAGTAAGGGACCTTCAGGCCGCCCAGTTCTCGACCTTCAGGCCGGGGATGCGCCTGAACTCGCGCACGTTGTTGGTGACCAGGGTGAGGCCGGCCGCCTTGGCGTGCGCCGCGATCCACAGGTCGTTGTTGCCGATGATCTGGCCCTTGCGCTCCAGCGCGGCGCGCAGCGCGCCATAGACGGCGGCGGCTTCCTCGGGCAGCGGCAGCACCTCGACCAGGCCGACAAACTCATCGAGGGCGCCAAGAATGCGATCGCGACGATCGCTCTTCTCGGCGCCATAGAACATTTCGCCGTATGTGACGACCGAGATCGCGGCTTCGCCGACGGCAAGGGTGTTGAAGCGTGCCGAGACCGCTTCCGGCCGCCTTCTCTGGATGTAGGCGCAGATGTTCGTGTCGAGCAGGAACCTTGCCATCAGAGGTTCTTGCGCTTCTGCGGCGGCGTGTCGTTACGCTCGGCGAGGAAGTCGTCGGGCAGACTGGCGAGCAGCTCGAAGGCCCGCGCCATGCCCTGGGACTTCTCGCGCAGCACCACTTCGTCGCCGCGCCGGAAGATCTCGACCTCCTTGCCGCTGAAGCGGAACTCCTTCGGCAGGCGGACGGCCTGGCTGTTTCCCGATTTGAAGATGCGCGCCACGGTCATCGCCTGGTCCTCCATGTATATACGGTCACGTATATACATAACGCGGTCCGCCGCTTCAACCGGAGGACCGCGCCAGCCTTACTGAAACACGGAGAGCGGCGTGAATTCGCGCCGGTAGATCCCCTCGACCCAGCGGCGCCGGACGGCCTCCGACGGGTGGGCCATGCCGCCCGCGACGCGCACCGTGACGACCGCGATGGCGCCCGGATCGTCGGCAACCGCGGTCGCCGTTGCCGCGTAGGTGAAGCCCTTGATCTTCTTGAAGTCGGCGGCGCCCTTCGCAACCCCCGCGCCGCCGGCCCGCGCGTCGGCGAGGGTTGGATAGTAAAGGGCGATCTGAGCGACCGCGGCGCCGTCCGCGGCTTCCGCACCGATCAGGATCGCGAACAGGTAGGGCGGCATCGCCTGCCGCGGCGCTGCGACGGGTTTGCTGAAGTCGAGGCTGCCGTCGGGGGCAAGCGGCAGGGCGCCGCCGGCCGTCGCGACGACGGTGATTCCGAAGGCGGTGTCGACGGTCATGCCGGGGCCGGCATCCTTCGCGGCGGCGGCAACCATGCGGGCGAGGCGGGTGCCAAGATAGGTCTCCGATCCCGCGAGCATGGCGAGAGCCGGACGGAGGGCGGTCCAGCCGCGCGCCGAAAGCACGCGTCCGGGCACGACTGCGACGCGCTCCGCCGACCCGAGCCCGCCGCCGAACGGATCGGCCTGATCGAGGGCGTCGAAGTCGACGGCGAAATCCTCGCCGCGGGCAAAGATCGTGGCGCCGCCCTCCTGCGATTCGTCGAACTTGCGCGCCCGGTACGCCGCCGCGACTGCGTCCGGCGCGATCTTCGGGCCGGCGAGATAGATGAGGGTATTCGGCGGGTCGCCGGCGTCGAGAACCGCATTGAGATCGGAAAAGGCAATGCCGGTGCGCGCTTCGGCGGCGCCGGGGTTCGCCAGCGCCTGACCGATTGCGTCGTCGGCGAAGCCGGGCAGGTCCTTGAGCGCCCACGACGCCACGGCCGACGGCGACACGAACTCGAACATCAGCCCCGAGGACGCCTGGGCCATCGTATCGGGAAGGCGGCTCACCGCCTCGCGGAGCGCGTCGTAGGCATGGGCGGGGGCGGTCGCCACGCCGGTGGCGGCGAGAGCGACGACAAGCAAAGGGACGGCGCGCGGACGGTTCATTGAGGGGCCTCCCGGGTTGGCGAACGGCGGCGATTTCACCACCGTCGCCGCCGCCCGGCAAGACAAGCGGGGCGGCGCGGTCAGGGGGCCGCGAACGTGCCGGCCACCAGTTGGGTCAGCCCGAACCGGTCGATCAACGTATCGTTGGCGAGGATGACCACCACCATCCCCTCCTTCTGAAAGAGCGCCAGCTGCGCGCCGAAGCCCGGTCCGCCGCCGGCGTGGCCCTTGAAGGGAAGCGCCGCCGCATCCCACCATTGCCAGCCGAACCCGATGCGGGCGCCGTCGGCGCGGCGGTCGGTTCCATAGCCGTCGTCGAGGAACGTGTTGGCCGTGTCGACCTTGAGGATGCGCTGCCCGTCGAGGGCGCCTTTGTTGAGCATCGCGGCGCCGAAACGGGCGAGGTCGCGGCCGGTGCCGATCAGCCCGGTCGAGGGCGTGTAGTCGGTGTAGAGCGGCGCGAACCACATGCGCCAGGTCTGGGTGCGTGCCACCCACGCGCTGAACCAGTCGAAGTGGGTGGCGAGCAGCAGCGGCGTGAAGAAGTGGAACAGCGGATGGGTGCCGGCCGCCGCCCGGCCGAGCATGTCGTCGCGGTAGACGAAATCGGTGCTGGTCATGGCGAGCGGCTTCAGGATGCGCTCGCGCATGAACGCCTCGTAGCTCTCGCCCGACGCCGCCTCGACCACCCCGCCGAGCAGGATGTAGCCGGCGTTGGAGTAGCTGGCGGAGCCGCCCGGCGCCGCGGCGAGCGTGCGGTAGCCGGCCATGCGCTCTGCGATCAGCGCGCGCTGGTCGACGGGCGGGTCGTCGAGATGATGAAGCCAGCCGAGGAGGTCGGTCGGCTTGAGGTCGCTGACGCCGGCGGTGTGGGTGAGAAGCTGGCGGATGGTCACGGGAACCGGTTTGCCGTCGAACTCGGTGACGAAATCCGGCAGGTAGGTCGTCAGCGGCGCGTCGAGCGCCACCTTGCCGTCGTCGACCAGCTGCATGATGGCGGTGGCGGTGAACACCTTGGTCGCCGACCAGTAGTGATAGACCGTGTCGGGCGTGGCTTTGGCGCCGGCCGGCCCGTCGGCCACGCCGAACGCCCGGGCGTAGACCACGGCACCGTCCTTCATCACCGTGACGTCGAGCGCCGGCGGGGTCTGGTTGGCGACCAGCGCCTCGAGATAGGTGTCGAGCGCCGCGACCGACGCGATCTTCGCCGGCGGGTCGGGCGGGCGCGGCGTCAGCAGGAAGAACGGCGCCGCCGCAACGATCAGGACCAGGACGAGGGTGGCCAGCGCGATCAGCATGCGCAGCGCCACCTGCATCAGCCACGCTCCAGCCGTCAGGCGCCTAGCCTCCGAGATTGTAGGCCGCCATCGCCGCCATGTTGACGATGTCGGAGTCCATGGCGCCGAGCGACACGATCTGCACCGGCTTGTCGAGGCCGACGAGCAGCGGGCCGATCACCGTCGAGCCACCGAGCTCCTGCACCATCTTGGTGGCGATCGAGGCGGAGTGGTAGGCGGGCATGACCAGCACGTTGGCCGGCCCCGACAGGCGGCAGAACGGATAGGCCGCCATCGCCTTGGCGTTGAGCGCCACGTCCGCCGACATCTCGCCGTCATATTCGAAATCGACCCGCCGCTCGTCGAGGATCTCGACCGCCTCGCGGACCTTCTTGGCCCGCTCGCCGGGCGGCTGGCCGAAGGTCGAGTAGGCGAGCAGCGCCACGCGCGGCGTGTAGCCGAGGCGGCGGGCGACACCGGCGGCTTCCTCGGCGATGTCGGCAAGTTCGGACGACGAAGGCATGTCGTGCACCGCGGTATCGGCGACCAGCACCAGCCGTCCGCGCGCCAGGATCACCGACACGCCGATCACCCGGTGGCCGGGCTTGGCGTCGATGGCGCGGCGCACGTCGTCGAGCACCACCGCGTAGTTGCGGCTGACGCCGGCGACCATGGCGTCGGCGTCGCCGAGCGCCAGCATGCAGGCGCCGAAGTGGTTGCGGTCGTTGTTGATGAGGCGCTGCACGTCGCGGAACAGGTAGCCCTTGCGTTGCAGCCGCGCGTAGAGGAAGTCGGCGTAGTCGGAGTTGCGCTTCGACAGGCGCGCGTTGTGGATTTCGATGCCCTCGCGCAAATCGATGCCGGCCCGCTCGGCGGTCTCGCGCACCGTCTCCTCGCGGCCGATCAGGATGGCGGTGCCGAGCTTGTGGTGCACGTAGGAGACCGCCGCGCGGATCATCTGCTCTTCCTCGCCCTCGGCGAAGACCACCCGCTTGGGCGCCCGGCGGACGCGCTGGAAGATGCGCTGCAAGGTGCCGACGATCGGGTCGCGGCGCGCCGAGAGCTGGATCTTGTATTGCGCCATGTCGGCGATCGGCTTCAGCGCGACGCCCGAATCCATCGCCGCCTGGGCCACCGCCGCCGGAATCTCCGACAGCAGGCGCGGGTCGAACGGCACCGGGATGATGTACTGGGGCCCGAACTTGGGCCGCACCCCCTGATAGGCGGCGGCGACCTCGTCGGGCACGTCCTCGCGGGCAAGCGCGGCGAGCGCCTGGGCGGCGGCCGCCTTCATCGCCTCGTTGATGGTGGTGGCGCGCACGTCGAGCGCCCCGCGGAAGATGTAAGGGAAGCCCAGCACGTTGTTGACCTGGTTCGGATAGTCCGAACGGCCGGTCGCCACGATGGCGTCATCGCGGATCGCCGCGCATTCCTCCGGCGTGATCTCCGGGTCCGGGTTGGCCATGGCGAAGATGATCGGGTTGGCCGCCATCGAGCCGATCATGTCGTTGCTGAGGGCGCCCTTGGCGGAGAGCCCGAGCACCACGTCGGCGCCCTTCATGGCGTCGGCGAGCGTGCGCATCTCGGTATCGACGGCGTGCGCCGACTTCCACTGGTTCATGCCTTCGGCGCGGCCGCGATAGACGACGCCCTTGGTGTCGCAGAGGATGACGTTCTCGGGCCTGGCGCCGAGCGTCTTGATGAGCTCGATGCAGGCGATGCCGGCGGCGCCGGCGCCGTTGCACACGATCCTGGTGGTGGCGATGTCGCGGTTGGTCAGGTGCAGCGCGTTGATGAAGCCGGCCGCGGTGATGATCGCCGTGCCGTGCTGGTCGTCGTGAAAGACGGGAATGTCCATCACCGCGCGGAGCTTCTCCTCGATGATGAAGCAGTCCGGCGCCTTGATGTCCTCCAGGTTGATGCCGCCGAACGACGGCCCCAGGAAGCGCACGCAGTTGACGAATTCGTCGACGTCCTCGGTGTCGACCTCGAGGTCGATGGCGTCGACGTCGGCGAAGCGCTTGAACAGCACCGACTTGCCTTCCATGACCGGCTTGGAGGCGAGCGCCCCGAGGTTGCCGAGGCCGAGGATGGCGGTGCCGTTGGTGATGACGGCGACCATGTTGCCGCGGGTGGTGTAGTCGAAGGCGGCGAGCGGGTTCTCGGCGATCGCCCGGACCGGCGCCGCGACACCCGGCGAATAGGCGAGCGACAGGTCGCGCTGGGTCGCCATCGGCTTGGTGGCGGTGATCTCGAGCTTGCCCGGCCGTCCCTCGGAATGGAACTTCAGCGCCTCCTGATCGGTGACGGAGATCCCGGCCCGGCGCGGCTTGTGTTCATCGTTCATGGTGTTTCCTTGGCGCGCACGCTTCCCCTTCGCGCCGCCAGTGCGTTTGGGTCGCGGACCTTATCGGCCGCAATCGGCGAAGACAATCGCGCCAAAGCCGGTCGCGCGTTGAGGTACGCACGGCAAGCGGCGTCGGGTGTGAACAAGCGTTGGCACATCGTCGTAACCACTGCGCCGCGTCTGCTAGGGTGACGGCCATGAACCGGCCCCCCGCCGCACATTCCGACCCTGCCGCCGCCGAGACCGCGTCCTCGACGCCGATGATGGCGCAGTATCTCGAGATCAAGCGGGCCAATCCCGACTGCCTGCTGTTCTACCGCATGGGCGATTTCTACGAGCTGTTCTTCGGCGACGCCGAGGTCGCGAGCCGCGCGCTGGGCATCACGTTGACCAAACGCGGCAAACATCTGGGCGCCGACATCCCCATGTGCGGTGTGCCCATCCACGCCGCCGACCAGTATCTCCAGAAGCTGATCGCTACCGGCCACCGGGTCGCCGTCTGCGAGCAGGTCGAGGACCCAGCCGAGGCCAGGAAGCGCGGGTCGAAGGCGGTGGTGGCGCGCGAGGTGATCCGCCTGGTGACGCCGGGCACGCTCACTGAGGACACGCTGCTCGAGGCCGCGCGCAACAACTACCTCGCCGCGGTCTCCCGCCAGAAGGGCGGCGCGGACGGCGCCGACGTCTACGCCATCGCCTGGATCGACATCTCGACCGGCGAGTTCCGCATCGCCGCCAGCGAGCGCACCCGGTTGGCCGCCGATCTCGCCCGCGTCGAGCCGAGCGAGGTGATCGTCTCCGACGCGGTCTTCGGCGATGCCGACCTCGCCGCGTTGTGGCGCGGCGCGGCGTTCGCGGTGACGCCGCTCGCCGCCGCCTTCTTCGATTCCACGACCGCCGCCGGGCGGCTGGAAGACTATTTCGGCGTGAAGAGCCTCGACGGCTTCGGCAACTTCACGCGGGTCGAGCTGTCGGCCGCGGCGGCCGCGCTCGCCTACGTCGAGAAGACGCAAGTCAAGGAGCGCCCGCCGCTGTCGCCGCCGGTCGCCGAAGTCGCCGGCGACGTGATGCTCATCGATGCGGCGACGCGGGCGAACCTCGAACTGACCGCGACGCTGTCCGGCGCGCGCGCCGGCAGCCTGATCGCGGCCATCGACCGCACGGTGACCGGCGCCGGCGCCCGGCTGCTTGCCCGCCGCCTTGCAGGCCCCTCGACCGACCCTGCCGTGATCGCGCGGCGCCTCGATGCGGTGGCCTGGTTCGCCGGCGATGCCGGTCGCCGCCGGGCGCTCCGCGACCGGCTCGCCGCCGCGCCCGACCTGGCGCGGGCGTTGTCGCGGATCACGCTGGAGCGTGGCGGCCCGCGCGATCTGGCGGCGATCGGCGAGGGGCTCGCGACGGCGATCGCGCTCGCCGCAGACATCGGCGCGACGCCGGATGTTCCGGCTGAGATTGCGCAGGCGGTGGCGGCGCTGGCTTCCGCGCCCGCCGATCTGGTCGCCGCGATCTCGGCTGCGCTCGCCGACGATCTGCCCCATCTGAAGCGCGACGGCGGTTTCGTGCGCGCCGGCTACCGCGCCGATCTCGACGAGGCGCGCCAGTTGCGCGACGAGAGCCGCAAGATCATCGCCGGCTTGCAGGCGACCTATGCCGGCGACACCGCCATCCGCACGCTGCGCATCAAGCACAACAACGTGCTCGGCTATTTCATCGAAGTCGGAGCGAACGCCGCGCCGCCGCTGATGCAGGCGCCGCTCAACGGGCGCTTCATCCATCGCCAGACGCTGGCGAGCGCCGTGCGTTTCACCACCACCGAACTCGCCGATCTCGAGGCGAAGATCGCCGGGGCGGGAGAGCGGGCGCTCGCCGCCGAACTGGAGGTGTTCGCAGCCCTTGCCGCCGACACGGTCGCGGCATCGGATGCGATCCGCGCCGTCGCCGACGCGCTCGCCGTCATCGACGTGTCGGCGGCGCTCGCCGACCTCGCCGAGGCGGAGGATTACGTCCGCCCCGTCGTCGACACCTCGCACGCCTTCGCGATTCGTGGCGGCCGCCATCCGGTGGTCGAGCCGGCGCTCCGCGCGTCAAGCGGCGAGCCGTTCGTGGCCAACGATGCCGACCTCGGACCGCGCGGCGAGGAGACCGCCGGGCGCATCTGGGTGGTGACCGGCCCCAACATGGGCGGCAAGTCGACGTTTCTGCGCCAGAACGCGCTGATCGCCATCCTCGCCCAGATCGGTTCGTTCGTGCCGGCGAAGGCGGCGGTGATCGGCGTCGTCGACCGCCTGTTCTCACGTGTCGGCGCCGCCGACGATCTCGCCCGCGGCCGCTCCACCTTCATGGTCGAAATGGTCGAGACGGCGGCGATCCTCAATCAGGCGGGCGAGCGCTCGCTGGTCATTCTCGACGAGATCGGTCGCGGCACGGCGACCTTCGACGGGCTGTCGATCGCCTGGGCGGCGATCGAGCACTTGCATGAGGTCAACCGCAGCCGCGCTCTCTTCGCCACGCATTTTCACGAGCTGACCGCATTGGCCGGCCGTCTGCCGCGCCTCGACAACGTCACCGTGCGCGTCAAGGAATGGAAGGGCGACGTGGTCTTCCTGCACGAGATCGCGCCCGGCGTCGCCGACCGCTCGTACGGCATCCAGGTGGCGCGGCTCGCCGGCCTGCCGCGCCCGGTCATCGAGCGCGCCCGCGCCGTCCTCCACCAGCTGGAGGAGACCGACCGCAAGGCGCCGGTCCACACCCTCATCGACGACCTGCCGCTGTTCACCGCCGCACGGGCCAAGCAGGAGCCCGAGAAGGACCCGGTGACCGAGATGCTCGCCGACCTCGCGCCGGACGAAATGTCGCCGAAGGAAGCGCTCGAGGCGCTATACATGTTGAAGGCTGCGCTGAAGGAAAAAGGCGGCGAATAGCCGCTCCGCCGGTCGAATGGCGGCGCGGCCGGACGACAAGAAACGACGAAGAGCGAGGGAAGGGCGCCATCATGGCCGACAGCGGTGCGGGTTTCCTGTGGGGGGCGGCAAGCGCCGCCTATCAGGTCGAGGGGGGTTATGAGGCCGACGGCCGCGGCCCCTCCAAGTGGGACATCTATACCAACCGCGACCGGGTCACCGTGCCGACCACCGGCAAGAACGAGACCGGCAACGTCGCCATCAACCAGTACAGCCGCGAGCAATACCTGAAGGACATCGCGCTGATGCGCGACCATGGCCTCAACGCCTACCGCTTCTCGGTGTCGTGGCCGCGGGTGCTTCCCGACGGCACCGGCGCCGTGAACCAGAAGGGCCTCGACTACTACAGCCGCCTCGTCGACGACCTGATTGCCGCCGGCATCACCCCGGTCGTGACGCTTTACCACTGGGATTTCCCCTGGGGGCTGCACGAGCAGGGCGGCTTCCACAACCCGGCCGTGATCGACTGGTTCCGCGACTACGCCACCGTCGTCTTCCGCGCCCTCGGCGACCGGGTGTCGACGTTCCTGACCATGAACGAGCCGTTCTTCGACCTCTTCTTCATGGACGTGATCGCCGCGAACGTGCGCGCTGGGCGCGCGCCCATGGACATCAGCCCGGCCCAGTGGGCCAACCAGGTGCCAGCGCTCCACAACCTCTATGTCGCGAGTTCGGTGGCCATCGGCGCCTTCCGCGAGATCGGGCGCCCGGGCATGATCGGCATGGCGCTGCCGCTCGCCCCGACCCTGCGCTGGGACGAGAAGAGCGCCGACGACATCGCCGCCGCCGCGACCTGGGACAATTTCTTCAATCGCTGGCCGCTCGATGCCGCGATTCTGGGCGTCTACAGCGACGAGGTGCTGGCGACGCTGAAGATGCTGGCGCCGGATTTCTCCGTCTCCGACGCCGATCGCGCCAAGCTTGCCGCCAACCCGATCGACATTCTCGGCATCAACTTCTACGCGCCGCATTTCTGCAAGCGCAACGACGCCCGCCCCTTACGCGTCGAGTGGGGCATGAACCCGGACCCGGTGCCGGCCTTCAATGGCCCCGTGCGCCCCGACCAGCTTCACCGGCTGCTCCTCAGGATCCGCGACGAATACGGCAACCTGCCGACCCTGATCACCGAGAACGGCGCCGGTTTCGGCCCCGACGACGAGAAGATGGTCGACGGCACGGTCCAGGATTCGCGGCGTGCCGATTACCTGCGCCGCCACGTCGAGGCGGTGCTTGCCGCCCGCCGCGAGGGGGCCGATGTGCGCGGCTACCTGGAGTGGTGCGCCTTCGACAATTTCGAGTGGTTCCGTGGCTACGACGCCCGGTTCGGCATGGTCCACGTCGACTTCGAAACCCAGAAGCGCACCCCCAAGCTGAGTTTCGGCGCCTACAAGGAGATCATCGCGCACGGCGCCTGAATTGCGCCGCTTTGCCGTGCGCCTTCGAAACCGCTAGGGTCCACCCGACGAATCCCCAAGGTTTCCGGCGCTTGCCGCGATGAACAAATCCGTCCCCGCGTCCGAAGTGAGCGACGGCGAGGCCCTCCGTGAGCGGCTGGTGGTGCTGGCCGGCAAGGACGGCGAGCTGTCCGCCAAGGCGCGCGCCGCCATCGTCGCCCACCTCAAGGGCTTCCTCGCCGACGCCCGCAAGGCCGCCGAGAAGCAGCTCAGCGCCGACGGCAAGGGCAGGCGCTGCGCCCGCCGCCTGTCGGCCGTCCAGGACGCCATCATCGTCGCTCTCCACGATCTCGCCGTGCAGCGCGTCTTCGCGGCCGAGCACAAGCAGAAGCCCGAGCGCATGGCGGTGGTCGCGGTCGGCGGCTACGGCCGCGGCACGCTGGGGCCGGGGTCCGACGTCGATCTCCTGTTCCTGCTGCCCTACAAGCAGACCCCGCTCGGCGAGCGCGTCGTCGAGTTCGTCCTCTATTTCCTCTGGGACCTCGGCCTGAAGGTCGGTCACGCCACGCGCAGCGTCTCGGAGTGCATCCGCCTGTCGCGCTCCGACATGACGATCCGCACCGCCATCCTGGAAGCCCGCTCAATCTGCGGCGACCGCAAGCTCTACGACGAGCTGGTCACCCGCTTCGACGCCGAAGTGGTCAAGGGTACCGGCCGCGAGTTCATCGCCTCCAAGCTCGCCGAGCGCGACCAGCGCCACCGCCAGCAGGGCACCTCACGCTATCTGGTCGAGCCCAACGTCAAGGAGGGCAAGGGCGGCCTGCGCGACCTCCACACGCTGTTCTGGATCGCCAAGTACTACTACCGCGTCTCGGAACGCGACGATCTCGTCAAGGCCGGCGTGTTCTCGAAACAGGAGCTGGCGCTCTTCCGCAAGGCGGAGGATTTCCTGTGGGCGGTGCGCTGCCACCTGCACTTTCTGACCGGCCGCGCCGAGGAGCGCCTGTCCTTCGACGTCCAGCGCGAGATGGCGCGGCGCCTCGGCTACGTCTCCCATCCGGGTCTGCGCGACGTCGAGCGCTTCATGAAGCACTACTTCCTGATCGCCAAGGACGTCGGCGACCTGACCGCGATCTTCTGCGCCGCGCTCGAGGAGCACCACGCCAAGGCGACCCCCGGCCTCAACCGCTTCTTCCACCTGCCCGGCCGGCGCCACCGCAAGATCCCCGGCTCCACCGACTTCGTCGTCGACAACGGCCGCATCAACATCGCCAGCGACAAGGTCTTCACGCGCGACCCGGTCAATCTGGTCCGCATCTTCCATCTCGCCGACCGCTACGACCTGCCCTTTCATCCCGACGCCCGCCAGTTGATCGCCCGCTCGCTGCATCTGGTCGACGCCAGCTTGCGCGACGACGAGGAGGCCAACCGCCTGTTCGTCGAGATCGTTTCCTCGAAGCGCAATCCCGAACTGGTCCTGCGCCGCATGAACGAGACCGGCATGCTCGGCAAGTTCGTGCCCGAGTTCGGCAAGATCGTCTCGTTGATGCAGTTCAACATGTATCACCACTACACCGTCGACGAGCACCTGCTGCGCGCCATCGGCATGCTCTCCGAGATCGAGCGCGGCGAGCTTGCCGAGGAGCATCCGCTGGCGAGCGAGATCATGCCCGGCATCAAGGACCGGGTGGTGCTCTACGTGGCGCTCTTCCTGCACGACATCGCCAAGGGCCGGCCGGAGGATCATTCGGTCGCCGGCGCCCGGGTGGCGCGCAAGCTGTGCCCGCGCTTCGGCCTCGACGCCGCGCAGACCGAGACCGTCGCCTGGCTGATCGAGCAGCACCTGACCATGTCGATCGTCGCCCAGTCGCGCGACCTCAACGACCGCAAGACCATCTCCGACTTCGCCGCCGTCGTTCAGTCGATGGAGCGGCTGCGCATGTTGCTGATCCTCACCGTCGCCGACATCCGCGCCGTCGGGCCGGGGGTGTGGAACGGCTGGAAGGGCCAGTTGCTGCGCACGCTCTATTACGAGACCGAGCCGGTGCTGACCGGCGGCCACAGCCAGATCTCGCGCGATATGCGCGTCGCCCGGGCCCGCGACGAGTTCGCCGCCGCCCTTGCCGAGCGCTTCCCCGACTGGTCGGCGAAGGAGCGCGCCGCCATGGTCAAGCGCCACTACCCGGCCTACCTGCTGCGCGTCGATCTCGCCCACAAGCTGAACCACGCCGTGCTCCTGCACGAGGCGGCGCGCACCAAGCGCTCGCTCGCCACCGCGGTCGAAATCAACGCCTTCCAGGGCGTCACCGAGATCGCCGTGCTCGCCCCCGACCATCCCCGGCTGCTGCAGATCATCGCCGGCGCCTGCACCGCGGCCGGCGCCAACATCCTCGACGCGCAGGTCTATACGACCACCGACGGCCGCGCCCTCGACTCCATCTCCATCAGCCGCGAGTTCGACGACGACGAGGACGAGAAGCGCCGCGCCGCCAAGGTCGGCGACCTGATTGAGCTGACGCTCGCCGGCACCGTCCAGCTGACCGACATGGTCGCCGGCAAGGCGCAGCCGCGCGCCCGCCTGAAGCCCTTCACGCTGGAAACCAGCGTGCTGGTCGACAACACCTGGTCGAACCGCCTGACGGTGATCGAGGCCTCGGGCCTCGACCGGCCGGGCCTGCTCTTCGACCTCACCCGCACCATTTCCGACCTCAACCTCAACATCGCCTCGGCCCACATCGGAACCTTCGGCGAGCGCGCCGTCGACGTTTTCTACGTGACCGATCTCGTCGGTCACAAGATCGCCGACGGGCGCCGCGAGGCGGCCATCCGCCGGCGGCTGCGCGCCGCCTTCGACGGCAGCGCGACGGCCGAGCCGCAGCGCCCGGCGAAGAAGCGGGAGCCGGCGTGAGCGCCGCCCCGGCCGCCGCCGTCAGACGCCCCATCCGACGCCCATGTCGCTCCTGAAGAACTTCGCCACCGTCGGCAGCGGCACTGCCTCTTCGCGCGTGCTGGGTTTCGTCCGCGATATCTTCATCGCGTCGGCGCTCGGCACCGGCCCGGTCGCCGACGCCTTCTTCGTAGCGCAGAGGCTGCCGAACCTTTTCCGCCGGCTCTTCGCCGAGGGCGCTTTCGCCTCGGCGTTCGTGCCGCTGTTCACCAAGCGCCACGAGGCCGACGGGCCCGAGGCGGCGGAGCGCTTCGCCGCGGAAGCCCAGGCGGCGCTCGCCGCGGCGCTGGTGGTGGTCACAATCGTCGCCGAGGTCGCCATGGCGTGGCTGACCCTGGGGCTGGCGCCGGGGTTTTCCGCCGATCCGGCGAAATTCGGCCTGGCCGTCCTGCTCGGCCGCATCGCCTTTCCCTATCTGCTGCTCATCTCGCTGACCACGCTGCTCGGCGGCGTGCTGAACGGCATCGGCCGCTTCGCCGCCGCCGCCTTCTCGCAGGCCCTGCTCAACGTCGTGCTGATCGGCGCGCTCATCTTCCTGCACACGACCGGGGAGGTCGGCACCGTGCGCGCCGGCGTACTGCTCGCCGGCGCCATCACCGCCGGCGGCGTCGTGCAGTTCGCTTTCCTCTACTACGCCTGCGCGCGCGCCGGCATCCGCCTGCGCTTGGTGTGGCCGCGCTGGAGCGATGGCGTCAGGCGGCTCACCATGCTGGCCGTGCCAAGCGTCATCGCCGGCGGCATCACCCAGATCAACATCGTCGTCGGCACGATCATCGCGTCGCTTCAGCCCGGCGCGGTGTCGTGGCTCTATTACGCCGACCGGCTCTACCAGCTTCCTCTCGGCGTGGTCGGCATCGCGATTTCGGTGGTGCTGCTGCCCGACCTGTCGCGGGCGCTGCGCGCCGGCCGGCAGGACGTCGTCGATCACACCCAGAACCGCTCGATCGAGTTCGCCGCCGCCCTCACCCTGCCGGCGGCGGTGGCGTTGTTCGCCATCCCCTATCCGATCATCGCGGTGCTCTTCCAGCACGGCCAGTTTTCCGCCGCCGACACCGCCGCGACCGCCCCCGCCCTTGCCGCCTATGCCGTCGGCCTGCCGGCGTTCGTTGCGATCCGCGTGCTGCAGCCATCGTTCTTCGCGCGCGAGGATACCCGCACGCCGATGTGGGCGGGGTTCGTCTCCATGATCGTCAACGTCGTCGCGGCGGTGGTGCTCTTCCATTTCTTCGGCGCCACCGGCATCGCCGCCGGCACCACGCTTGCCGCGTGGGTGAACACCGCCTACCTGCTGATTTCGCTCCACCGCGGCGGCCACCTCAACGCCGACGCGGCGCTCCGTCGCCGCCTGCCGCTGCTGGCGCTTGCCTCGGTCATGATGGGCGTTGCCGTGTGGGTCGCGGCGTGGCTTCTGACGCCGTGGCTGATGCACGGGGCGATCCTCGTGCGCGCCCTGGTCATGCTGGCTCTGGTCGTCGGTGGCGCCGTCTTCTTCGCGCTCTTCTGCCAGTTGACCGGCGTCGTCGATTTCCGCCGCTTCCTGCGGCCCGACGCCAGATCCGCCTGAGGCTTGCGCCGCTTCGCCCGCCGCCTTATGGAACCACGCCTTTTGCCCAGGAGCCCGGCATGACTGAGTTCACCCCCCGCGTCTTTTCGGGCGTCCAGCCGACCGGCAACCTGCACCTCGGCAATTACCTCGGCGCCATCAAGCGCTTCGTCGAGCTCCAGAATTCCTTCGAGTGCGTCTATTGCATCGTCGATCTGCACGCCATCACCGTGCCGATCTCGGTGTGGGGCGGCCCGGCGGAACTCGCCAACGCCACCCGCCAGGTGACCGCCGCCTTCATCGCCTCGGGCATCGACCCCGACAAGCACATCGTCTTCAACCAGAGCCAGGTGCCGGCCCACGCCGAGCTGGCCTGGGTGTTCAACTGCGTCGCCCGCCTCGGCTGGCTGAACCGCATGACCCAGTTCAAGGAGAAGGCCGGCAAGGACCGCGAGAACGCCTCGATCGGCCTCTACGACTATCCGGTGCTGATGGCGGCGGACATCCTCGCCTATCTCGGCACCCACGTGCCGGTCGGCGAGGACCAGAAGCAGCACTTGGAGCTCTGTCGCGACATCGCCATCAAGTTCAACAACGACTTCGCCGAGGCGATCGCCGCCCACGGCTACGGCGATGCCTTCTTCCCGGTCCCCGAGCCGGTCATCACCGGCGAGGCGACGCGCGTGATGAGCCTGCGCGACGGCACCAAGAAGATGTCGAAGTCCGACCCGTCGGATTATTCGCGCATCAACCTCACCGACGACGCCGAGACCATCGCGCTGAAGTTCCGCAAGGCCAAGACCGACGCAGAGCCGCTGCCCTCCGAGGTCGCCGGGCTGAAGAACCGCCCCGAGGCCGACAATCTCGTCGGCATCTACGCCGCGCTCGCCGACACCAGCCGCGCCGCGGTGCTCGCCGAACACGGCGGCGCCCAGTTCTCGCAGTTCAAGCCGATGCTCGCCGAGCTTGCCGTCGAGAAGCTCGCCCCGATCGCAGCCGAGATGCGCCGCCTGCTCGCCGATCCCGGCCACGTCGACGCCATCCTCACCGCCGGGGCGGCGCGCGCCGAGGCGATCTCCCGGCCGGTCTATGACGGGGTCCGCGACATCCTCGGCTTCGTGCGCGGCAACTAGCCTTACGCACGATTCACCAGTCGCGCTTTTTTCCGGTTCGTGGCAGCATGATCCCATGGTGAAGCGCAAGAGCGGCGAGGAAGGCCATCGCCGCAAGTTTCTTGTCGTCATCGACGATACGCCCGAGTGCACGCGTGCGCTGCGCTATGCCGCGCGCCGCGCCTGGCACACGTCCGGAACGCTGGTGCTGCTCTACGTGATCGGCCCGCCCGATCCGCAAAGCTGGCTGGGCGTCGAAAACATCATGCGCGCCGAGGCCATGGAGACCGCCGAGACGGCACTCGGCCGTTACGCCGAGATGGCGCGCAACTGGTCCGAGGTCGAGCCCGAGCTCGTCATCCGCGAGGGCAACCGCTCCGAGGAGATCGTCAAGCTGATCGAGTCGGACGAGGACATCGCCATCCTGGTGCTCGCCGCCGCCGACGACAAGGAGGGCCCCGGGCCGCTGGTCACCGCGCTCGCCGGCAAGGCGGCGGGCAGCTTCCCGGTGCCGATCACCATCGTCCCCGGCACCCTCGACGACGAGGGCATCGCGGCAATTTCGTAGCAGGAGCCGGCGCATGCCCCGTTCGCTTGCCATCCGCGCGCTCATCGGCTTCGCCCAGCTTCTGGTCGCCATGGCGGCGTTCATCTTTCTGCCCGCCGGCACGCTTTTCTGGTGGCAGGCGTGGCTGTTTCTCGCCGCCTTCGCGCTGCCCGTGGCCTGGGTCACGTTTCATTTTCTCAAGGCCGACCCGGCGCTCATCGAGCGCCGCCTGAAGGCCGGGCCGATGGCCGAGCACGAGCGGGCCCAGCAGATCATCCAGGGCGTCGCGTCGGTCGCCTTCATCGCCATCGTCGTCGTCCCGGCGGTCGATCACCGCTTCGGCTGGTCGAACGTTCCGGACGCGGTGGCGATCCTCGGCGACCTCCTCGTCGTCGTCGGGCTGGTCATGGTCTTCTTCGTCTTCCGGGCGAACACCTTCACCGCCGCCACCATCGGCGTCGACGCCGAGCAACACGTCATCACCACCGGGCCCTACGCGCTCGTCCGCCACCCGATGTATTCCGGCGCGCTGGTCATGCTGATCGGCGTGCCGCTGGCGCTCGGTTCCTGGTGGGGGCTGTTGTTCTGGCTGCCGATGACGGCGGCGATCGTCGTGCGTTCGCTGGCCGAGGAGCGCACGCTCACGGCGAACCTGCCGGGCTACGGCGCCTACCTTGCCAAGGTGCGGTGGCGCCTCGTGCCGGGCGTCTTCTAGAAGCCGGCGATGGGCGCGTTTCAGATCGGCGCTCTGTCGTCAAACGACGTACGCCGCATGGCCGCCATCGGCGGCGACGAAATCCACGGCATGGAATCCTTCTGGCTGGAGATGCTCGACCGGCAGGCCGAGGGCAAGCTGGTCGTGGTCGTGGCCCGCGACGATACCGGTCCTCTCGGCTACGCGTTCCTGAAGTGGCAGTCCCAGTACCCGCCCTTTGCCGATGCCGGCCGGCCGGAGATCAGCGACCTGCGCGTCGCCCGGCCGGCACGTCGGCAGGGCGTCGCGACGGCGATCATCGTGCGCTGCGAGCAACTCGCGGCACATGCCGGCCACACCTCGATCGGCATCGGCTTCGGCCTCTACGCCGGCTACGGCGCCGCCCAGCGGCTCTACGTCAGGCTCGGCTACGTGCCGGACGGCAACGGGCTCACCGCCAACTGCGCGCCGGTAGAGGCCGGCACCACCGTCCGCGTCGACGACGACCTCGTGCTGTGGCTGGTCAAGGAGCTGATGGTGGCGGCCACGCGCTGATTAACCGGCCGGCAACGGTTCCGGGCCGACACCGGGCGAATGGGCCTGACCGACCGTATGCGCGCCGCCGTTTTCGCCCGGGACAAGGCGATCTGTTCGTTCTCCGGGCAGTCGGTCTGGGCGCTCGACTACGGAACGGCCCCATTCTGGCAGATGGACTGGCCCGACCACGTCAGACCGGTCTCGCGCGGCGGCGGAAACACGATTGAGAATCTCGTCTGCGCGTCGGCCTTCAATAACTACAAACGGCGGAACAATACGGCCGACCGGTCCTACCTCTTCAAGGACGGCAGGCCGACCAGCGCATTCTTCTGGTCGCAGGGCGAGCTGTCGCCGGACCAAGCCCGAGTACTGGCCGACCACGCACCGCTGACGGACAGCGACTGGTACTTCAATCGCGGCGTCAGCAATGTTCTGATTGCCCTCGATGTCGACTGGGAAGGTGCCAAGGTCGTGCGCGGTCCGTCTTATTGGCTCAAAGCAGCATGCAAACACTTCGCTACTTGGCGGCGACTGTCGGGGGAGGAAGATGCGACGTCGTTTCTTCGTCGCGGTCTCGTTCGCTACCCGGACGCTCCCGACGTTCGACTGATGATGACGCTGGCTGCCAAGGATGAGCATACGATCTGCAGGGTCTTTCGACGCCTGCGCAAGCACCACAAGGCGAATGCTGACGCGATGAACGCTTTCATCGGAGCTGGGACTCAGGCGAAACGTTCAGCCGTGCTCCGGCGGGCACTCAAGCAAGGGAAAGCAACTGAGCCACTGCTTGCCGTTCTCCGCCACAATCTCGCGGTTCTCGGCACCATCCGGGAAAGTACCCCGTTGCTGTCGCCTTGATGTTCCTCCTCGCCCGGCCTAGATCGTCCTTCGTACACGCCCCCTTGAAAGGCGCCCCGTCATGTTCATCCAGACCGAATCGACCCCCAACCCGGCGAGTTTGAAGTTCCTGCCGGGCCGCATCGTGCTGGGCTCAGGAACCGCAGAATACCGCAGCGCCGAGGAAGCCGGCGACTCGCCGCTCGCCGAGCGCCTGTTCGCGGTCGACGGCGTCGGCGGGGTCTTCCTCGGCGGCGACTTCATCACCGTCACCAAGACCGGCGGCGAGTGGCCGCATCTGAAGCCCGCCGTGCTCGGCGCCATCATGGAACACTTCATGTCCGGCATGCCGGTGCTCCGTCAGGAGCAGGCGGCGTCCGGCGGCGAGGACTTCGATGAGGCTGACAGGGAAACCGTCGACACCATCAAGGAGCTGATCGAAACGCGCGTGCGCCCGGCCGTTGCTCAGGATGGCGGCGACATCACCTTCCAGGGCTATCGCGACGGCATCGTGTTTCTGAACATGCGCGGCTCGTGCGCCGGCTGCCCGTCGTCGACCGCGACCCTCAAGCACGGCATCCAGAACCTGCTCCGCCACTTTGTTCCCGAAGTGCGCGAGATTCAGGAAGTGGCGAGCTGACAATACCCCCTCCCGAAATCACTTCGTGATTTCGACCTCCCGCAAGGGGGAGGTTGGCGCCGGCGCGGCGAACGGCGATAAGCTCCCCCCATGCGCCTGCTTGCCATCGACACGGCCCTGGAAGCCTGCTCGGTCGGGGTCGTCTCCGGCGCGGCGACCGTGACCCGCACGGAGGTGGTCGGGCGCGGCCACGCCGAAATCCTGTTTGGCATGATCGAAGCGGCCATGGCCGAGGCCGACCTCGCCTTCGCCGATCTCGACCGCATCGCCGTCACCGTCGGCCCGGGCTCGTTCACCGGCCTGCGTGTCGGCATCGCCGCGGCGCGCGGTCTGGCCCTGGTCGTCGGCTGCCCGACGGTCGCCATCACCACGCTTGCCGTCCACGCCGAGGAAGTGCGCCATGAACTGGGTCCCACCGCGGTGCTTGCGGTGCTCGCCGCCGGGCGCGGCGCGCTCTACGCCCAGCGCTTTGCTGAAGACGGCGCCGAGGACGGGCCGGCGGAAGTCGGCCCGGCCGAAACCTTCGCCCGTCGGATCGCCGCCAACACGCTGATCGCCGGCTCCGGCGCCGACGCGCTCGCCGAAATTCTCGGCGACGAAGCGGTCGCCCGCACCGTCCACCGCCACTCCGCCCCCGATATCGCTGCGCTTCTGCACCTTGCCGAACGCGCGATGCCCTCCGCCGGGGCGCTCCGCCCGCTCTACCTGCGCCCGCCGGACGCCAAGCCGCAGGTCGGCGCGGCGGTCGCCCGGCGATGATCTGGTCGGCGCCCGCCATCGACGGCGCTCGCCCCGACGAGGCGGCGGTGCTCGCCACCATTCACGCCGAGGCCTTTCGCCGGACGTGGAGCGCCCACGACTTCACCGCCCTGATGGTCGACCCGTCCGTGTTCACGCTGGTGGCGCGCCAGACGTCGTTGTTCGGAGGCCGCCGCGTCGCCGGTTTCGTTCTGGTGCGCTTCGCTGCCGACGAGGCCGAGATCCTGACCATCGCGGTCAGGCCGAAGCTGCGCCGCCGCGGCATCGGCCGCCTGCTCATGGCCGACGTCATCCGCCGCCTTTACCGCGAGCACATCGCCAGCCTGTTTCTCGAGGTCGAGGGCGCCAACGCGGCCGCCGTCGCGCTCTACCGCAAACTCGGCTTTGTCGTTGCCGGCGAGCGCAAGAACTACTACGCCCAACCTGCCCATGGCGACGCCGGCGCGCTTGTCATGCGGCTGCAAGTCCGCTAGCCGAAAAGGGGAGAGGACAGGTCGTTTGAGCGCCGAGAGCAAGAGCCAGAGCCTCGAGGACATGTGCGTCGCCAAGGGCATGCGCATGACCGAGCAGCGCCGTGTCATCGCGCAGGTGCTGGAGGCGGCCACCGACCACCCCGACGTCGAGGAGCTCTACCGCCGCGCCTCGGAAATCGACCCGCGCATTTCCATCGCCACGGTCTACCGGACGGTGAAGCTCTTCGAGGATGCCGGGGTCATCGCCCGCCACGATTTCGGCGAGGGGCGGGCCCGCTACGAGCCGATCCCCGACGAGCACCACGATCACCTGATCGATCTGAGGTCCGGCAAGGTTATCGAGTTCCGCAGTGAGGAGATCGAGCGCCTCCAGCAGCTCGTCGCCGAACGCCTCGGCTTCAAGCTGGTCGACCACCGGCTGGAGCTTTACGGCCTGCCCCTCGACGCGGCCGAGGACAAGAAGGAATAGCGCGGCGACGGTTATGGTTTTGCCATTCGCGGCGGCTATTCTCTTGATTCGCAAAACCCGCTAAAGATCGGCATCGGAAAGGCGCCCGACTGCCGCGGCCGGGCGGGCGCAAGCTGTTGATTTTGTTGATTTCGTCCAGAGAGTGAGCGGAGACCTGAAGCAAGTCTTCATCAGGACCTACGGCTGCCAGATGAACGTCTACGATTCCGAAAGGATGACGGACGCTCTGGCTGGCGCCGGTTATGCGGCGACCGATGCGCCGGAGTCCGCCGACCTCATCCTGCTCAACACCTGCCACATCCGCGAGAAGGCCGCCGAGAAGGTCTATTCCGAACTCGGCCGCATCCGCGCCCTCAAGGAAGCGGCGGCGAGCGAAGGCCGCGCCGTCACCGTCGGCGTCACCGGCTGTGTTGCCCAGGCCGAGGGCGCCGAGATCGTGCGCCGCGAGCCGTCGGTCGACCTGGTCGTCGGCCCGCAGTCCTATCATCATCTGGCGGACCTCATCGGCGCAGTGCGCCCGGGCGCGCCGGTGGTGGCGACCGAGTTTGACGTGGCGGAGAAGTTCAGGGCGCTCGACCGGATGAATCGCGGGGCTCAGACCCCGTCTGCCAGCTCCATTACCCCTCACCCGGATCGACCCTCACTCAGTTCGTCTCGATCCGACCTCTCCCTGTCAGGGAGAGGTGAGGCCGCGCATCGCACGAAATTGGCTCCCCGCACGTCTGCGTTCCTGACCGTGCAGGAAGGTTGCGACAAGTTCTGCACGTTCTGCGTGGTGCCTTATACGCGCGGCGCCGAGGTGTCGCGGGAGGCCGCCGCGATCCTCGCCGAGGCCGCCCGGCTCGCCGATCAGGGCGTGCGTGAGGTGACGCTGCTCGGCCAGAACGTCAACGCCTGGGCCGCCGACGGGCCCGACGGCAAGCCGTGGGGCCTCGGCCGCCTGTTGTTTGCACTCGCCGAAATCCCCGGCCTCGATCGCCTGCGCTACACCACCAGCCATCCGCGCGACATGAGCGACGAGCTGATCGCCGCCCACCGCGATCTCGATTGCCTGATGCCGTACCTGCATCTGCCGGTGCAGTCGGGGTCCGATCGCATGCTGGCCGCCATGAACCGCCGCCACACCCGCGCCGATTATCTCCGTCTGGTCGACAAGATCCGCGCCGCGCGCCCCGACATGGCGCTCGCCGGAGATTTCATCGTCGGCTTCCCCGGCGAGAGCGACGCCGATTTCGCCGACACCCTGGCGATCCTCGACGAAGCCGAATACGTCGCCGCGTTTTCGTTCAAGTACAGCCCGCGCCCCGGCACGCCCGCCGCCACCCGCGACGATCAGGTGACGGACGAGATCAAGAGCGAACGGCTTCTGCACTTGCAGGCGAAGATCGACGCGCGCCAGCGCGCCTTCCTCGCCGGCAAGGTCGGCGAGACGGTTGAGGTGCTGCTCGAGCGCCATGGCCGCCATCCCGGCCAGCTGGTCGGCCGCTCGCCGTGGCTCGTCCCGGCCCACGTCGACGGCGACGCCAGCCTGATCGGTTCGATCGCCCGCGTCCGGGTGACCGGCGCCAGCGCCAACTCGCTGTTCGGCGCGCTGGTCGCGCCCGCCCGCAGCCCCGCCGCGGCCATGGAGCTTGCCGTTTGACCGCCCGTCACGATTTTCCCGCCGCCCTGGCGAGCGAACGCGTCGTCGTCGCCTTCGACGACAACCGCCTCACCCAGGAGCTGTTCGGCGAGTTCGACCAGAACCTCGCCGTCATCGAGCAGCGCCTCGGCGTCGAGGCGATCGCGCGCGGCAACCAGGTGACGCTGGCCGGCGACGGCGTGGCGCTCGCCCGCGCCCGCCTGGCGCTCGATTCGCTCTACAGCCATCTGCAGGCCGGCGGCCACATCGCGCCCGGCGACGTCGACGGGGCGCTGCGCATGGCCGCCGCCAGCGACGCCCAGATGAACCTGCCGACGCTGGAGCCGAAGGGCGGCCGTCTCGCCATGGCCCAGGTCGGCACCCGGCGGCGCACCGTCATGGCGCGCACCCCCACGCAGGACGCTTACATCCGCGCCTTCGCGCGCTGCGAACTGACCTTCGGCGTCGGCCCCGCCGGCACCGGCAAGACCTACCTCGCCGTCGCCTACGCCGCCTCGATGCTCGAGAAGGGCGCCGTCGAGCGGCTGATCCTGTCGCGCCCGGCGGTCGAGGCCGGCGAGCGCCTCGGCTTCCTGCCCGGCGACATGCGCGAGAAGGTCGATCCGTATCTGCGCCCGCTCTACGACGCC
The DNA here is from genome assembly GCA_963843565.1 of uncultured Alphaproteobacteria bacterium. Lineage (GTDB taxonomy): Bacteria > Pseudomonadota > Alphaproteobacteria > Rhizobiales > Kaistiaceae > DASZQY01. The sequence continues at coordinate 2,702,299 of CAWJKY010000003.1, read as the reverse complement.
CTCTACGACATGATGCCCGCCGACAAGGTCGAGCGCGGGCTGACCTCCGGCATCATCGAGGTGGCGCCGCTCGCCTTCATGCGCGGTCGCACCCTGCAGAACGCCGTCGTCATCCTCGACGAGGCCCAGAACACCGCCGCCATGCAGATGAAGATGTTCCTCACCCGGCTCGGCGAGAACTCGCGCATGATCGTCACCGGCGATCCGAGCCAGGTCGATCTGCCCCCCGGCCAGACGTCGGGTCTCGGCGAGGCGATGCAGCTGCTCGCCGGCGTCTCCGGAATCTCGATCGTCCGCTTCACCGGCGCCGACGTCGTCCGCCACCCGCTGGTGGCGCGCATCGTCGAGGCCTACGACCGGCGCGACCGCGACGCCGCCAGGCCATGAACGGAGACCGACAACCGGCGATCGCGCTGCCCGCCATCGACATCGCCGTCGAGGCCGGCGACTGGCCCGACGAAGACGCCCTCAACAGGCGCGTCGCCGACGTGCTGGAGGTCACCATCGCGCTGGCCAGGCCCCGCCTGACGCCTGCCACCGAGATCAGCTTCGTCTTCACCGACGACGCCCACGTGCGCGACCTGAACCGGCGCTACCGCGAGACCGACGCGCCCACCAACGTGCTGTCGTTTCCCGCACCGCAAATGACCCCCGGCGCCTTCGGGCCGCTGCTCGGCGATCTCGTCTTCGCGGCGGAAACCGTGACCCGCGAGGCGGCGGCCGAGGATCTGCCGCGCGACCACCACCTCGCCCATCTGGTCGTTCACGGCTTCCTGCATCTTCTCGGCTACGATCATCGGGTCGAGGCCGACGCCACCGCCATGGAGCGCCTCGAGACGGCGATCCTGGCGCGCCTCGGCATCGCCGACCCCTACGCCGGCGAGCCGGCGGCCACCGAAACGACGCGCGATCTGATCGCGGGGAAGCCATGAGCGAAAGCGACCGCAGAAGCGACCCGGCCGGCGGCGACGGCGGACAGGAGACCTGGTTCGACCGGCTGCGCGAGGCGATCGGCCTCAAGGGCTCCGGCTCGATCCGCGAGGATCTCGCCGTGGCGCTCGCCGACGAGGACGTCGCCGCCAGCTTCACGCCCGAAGAGCGGGCGATGCTCACCAACATCCTGCGTCTGCGCGAAGTGCGCGTCGACGACGTCATGGTGCCGCGCGCCGACATCGAAGCGGTCGAGATCAACGTCAGCCTCGACGAGCTCTTCGCGCGCTTTCGCGCGTCAGGCCATTCGCGCATGCCCGTCTATCGCGAATCGCTCGATGACCCGGTCGGTCTCGTCCACATCAAGGACCTGATGGGCTACGTCATGGGCGAGGCGGCGACGCCGGACGGCGAGGGCGCCGCGCCCGACCCGGCCGCCTTCGATCTCGCACGCGTCGACCTCAGGAAGCCGCTGTCGGCGACCACCCTGGTGCGCAACATCCTGTTCGTGCCGCCCTCGATGCCGGTCTCCGTGCTGCTTCCCAACATGCAGGCGAGCCGCATGCAGATGGCGCTGGTCATCGACGAGTACGGCGGCACCGACGGCCTGGTATCCCTGGAGGACGCCGTCGAGGTGATCGTCGGCGACATCGAGGACGAATCCGACGAGGACGCCGGCCCGACCATCGTGCCCGACGGCAAGGGCGGCCATCTGGTCGACGCGCGCGCCGACCTCGACGAGCTGACCGCCGCGCTCGGCGAGAACCTCGCGGTCGGCGAGACCGGCGAGGACGTCGATACGGTCGGCGGTCTGGTCTTCGAACTGATCGGTCGCGTGCCGGTGCGCGGCGAACTGATCGCGGCGCCGAACGGCTACGAGATGGAGATTCTCGACGCCGATCCGCGCCGGGTGAAACGGCTGCGCATCTATCGCCGCCCGCAGGAGCAGAAACGCCGCCTGCGTCCGGCCTCCGAGGGCGGCGGTCCGTCGTCGGCGCCGCCGACCGCGCCCGCCTGATCGTCCGCCGCCGCAATCCGCGCGCAATCGCCGCCGACCCTGCCGCTTCCTGATTCGGGGGGAGAGACGCCACGCTGCAATCGGTCGCCCACGCCATCGTCGTCCTGTGGGGCTGGCGGCGCTTCGTCGTGGCCGTGGTCGCCGGCGCGCTGTCGGCGCTCGCCTTCGCGCCGTTCAACGTCGTGCCCGTCCTGTGGCTCACCGTTCCGGTTTTCGTCTGGCTGATCGACGGTGCCGTGGCGGCCCCCGAGGCCGGCTTTCTCCGCCGCCTGCTGCCGGCGGCGGTGGTCGGCTTTGCCTTCGGATTCGGCTTTTTCCTCGCCGGCTTGTGGTGGATCGGCGCCGCCTTTCTGGTCGAGGCGCGCTTCATCCCCCTGCTGCCGGTGGCGGTGACGCTGCTGCCGGCGCTGCTGGCGCTGTTCTGGGCCTTCGGCGCCGCGCTCGCCCGCCTCTTCTGGGTCGACGACTGGCCGCGCGTCGTCGTCTTCGCGCTCGCCATGTCGGCCGCCGAATGGCTGCGCGGCCACCTCTTCACCGGCTTCCCGTGGAACGCCTTCGGCTACGCCCTGACGCCGGTTCCCGTCCTCATGCAGTCGGCGGCGCTGACCGGCATCTGGGGCCTGACGCTCGCCGCCTTCTTCGTCTTCGCCGCGCCGGTGGTTCTGGTTGGCGCGCGGCGACGAAAGGGTGCCCGAGCGCTGGTCGCCACCGCCCTCGTGCTGCTCGTCGCCGATATCGGCTTCGGCGCCTGGCGCCTGTCGGGCGGGCCCGACGCGCTGGTGCCCGACGTGCATCTTCGTCTGCTGCAGCCCGACATCCCCCAGGACGATCGCTGGGCCGCCGAGCGTGGCAACCAGACCATGCTGCGTTATCTCGATCTGTCGAAGAGCGGCGGCGGCCTCGCTGGCGTCACACTTCTGATCTGGCCGGAGTCGGCGTTTCCGTTTCTGCTGACCGAGCGGCCCGACGCACTTGCCGCGATCGCCGACCTGCTGCCCGCCGGCACCATGCTGGTCACTGGCGCGGCCCGCGCCGAAGGTCCGCGCGTCGGCGATACGCCGCGGCCGATCTTCAACAGCGCCTACGTCATCAACGACCGCGGCCAGATCGACGACGCATCCGACAAGGTTCATCTGGTGCCGTTCGGCGAGTACCTGCCGTTCCGCGACCTGCTCAGCGCGCTCGGCCTGCGCCAGCTGATCGCGTTGCCGGGCGGCTTCACCGCGGGCAGCGCGCTTCGCCCGCTGACCGCCGCCGGCGCGCCGCCGTTCCAGCCGCTCATCTGCTACGAGGTGATCTTCCCCGGTGCCGTGATCGAGCCCGGCGCGCGTCCCGGGTGGCTGCTCAATCTGACCAACGATGCGTGGTTTGGCCGCACGCCCGGTCCCTACCAGCACCTGCTTCAGGCGCGCGTGCGCGCCGTCGAGGAGGGGCTGCCGCTGGTGCGCGACGCAAACTCCGGAATCTCGGCGATTGTCGACCCGCACGGCCGGGTGATTGCCCGCCTCGACCTCGGGCAAACCGGCGTTGTCGACGGCCCGTTGCCGGCCGCTTTGCCGCCGACGCCTTACGCGCGCTTTGGCGATCTTGTATTCTTGTTAACGATGTTGGCAGGTGTCGCTGTCGCTGTCAGTGGCGCCGTTCACCGTACCCGCCGAGCCTGATTGACACGAATCCCAATGGCTGCTTCAAGTCTCGCCGTCGCACTTGGGTCCGACATGTTAAGGGGTCGTGTGCTTCGTACACGCCGCTTCGAAAGCGCCGCTGTGTTGAAGCGGATGCGGTTCCACCACATTTGGACGCCAGACGATCGGGCGACACGCCCCGGCGGCGTTTGTTCCGGGTGATCGAGAAAGAACGAAAGAAGAGATGGCGAACAAGAAAACACCAAACCCCATCGACATTCACGTCGGCAGCAGGGTCCGCCTTCGGCGCATGATGCTGAGCATGAGCCAGGAAAAGCTTGGCGAAAGCCTGGGCATCACTTTCCAGCAGATTCAGAAGTACGAGAAGGGCACCAACCGGATCGGCGCAAGCCGCCTCCAGAACATTGCCCGCGTGCTCTCCGTGCCGGTTTCATTCTTTTTCGAGGACGCGCCGAGCGGCGGTACCGGTCAGCCCGCCAGCGGCGGCGCGGAAGAGCCCAAGCAGACGTCCTACGTCGTCGACTTCCTGTCGTCGTCGGAGGGCATCCAGCTCAACAAGGCGTTCGTGCGCATCAAGGACGCGCGCTTGCGTCGCCGGATCATCGATCTGGTCCGTGCGGCCGGCGGTGAAGACGCCGACGCCTGATCTCTGACGTCTGACGCAAGGGGAGGGTCGGGACGACGTCGCGTGCCGCCCGTCGACCGCTGTTGCGCGGGGTTTCTGCAGCTTTTTTCGCCCATCGAAACCGGGCGTCGCGCCTGCCGCCATTGACCCTTGCCCGGTTCGCTGCCAGAACCTGCCCCCGGTCGTTGGGGACAGGCCATCGGCAGCCGCGGGAAGTGCGCACGCCGGACGTTTCTTTGTCTCCCAAGCGGGAGTAGTGCCTTGGCGCGCGCCATCTACCATTTCACCTCAGAGTCGGTTTCCGAGGGTCATCCGGACAAGGTCTGCGACCGCATCTCGGACACCATTGTCGACGCCTATCTCGCCGAGATGCCGGAGGCCCGCGTCGCCTGCGAGACGCTCGCCACCACCAACCGGGTGGTCATCGCCGGCGAGGTGCGCGGCCCCGAGGAAATCATCGGCAAGGTCGAGGAGCTCGCGCGCCACGCGATCCGCGACATCGGCTACGAGCAGCACGGCTTCCACTGGGCGACCTGCAAGGTCGAGGTGCTGCTGCACGCCCAGTCGGCCGACATCGCGCAAGGCGTCGATGCCGCCGGCAACAAGGACGAGGGCGCCGGCGACCAGGGCATCATGTTCGGCTACGCCTGTCGCGAGACGCCGGAGCTGATGCCGGCGCCGATCTACTACGCCCACAGGATCCTTCGCCTGCTCACCGATGCGCGCAAGTCCGGCGAGGCGGCCGTGCTCGGCCCCGACGCCAAGAGCCAGGTCACCGTCGAGTACCGCGACGGCAAGCCGGTCAAGGCGACCTCGATCGTCGTCTCCACCCAGCATCTCGACGACTCCATGTCGTCCGACGACGTACGCGCCGTGGTCGAGCCGTATGTCCGCAAGGCGCTGCCCGCGGACTGGATCAACGGCACCACCGAGTGGCACATCAACCCGACCGGCAAGTTCCTGATCGGCGGCCCCGACGGCGACGCCGGCCTCACCGGCCGCAAGATCATCGTCGACACCTACGGTGGCGCCGCGCCGCACGGCGGTGGCGCCTTCTCGGGCAAGGACCCGACCAAGGTCGACCGCTCCGCCGCCTACGCCTCGCGCTATCTCGCCAAGAACGTCGTCGCCGCCGGTCTCGCCGACCGCTGCACGATCCAGCTGTCCTATGCCATCGGCGTCGCCAAGCCGCTGTCGATCTACGTCAACCTGCACGGCACCGGCCATGTCGACGAGACCAGGCTCGAGGTGGCGCTCGGCGAGGTGATGAACCTCTCGCCGCGCGGCATCCGCCAGCATCTCGGCCTCAACAAGCCGATCTACGCGCGCACCTCCGCCTACGGCCATTTCGGACGGCCGCCGGAGGCAGACGGCGGCTTCTCGTGGGAGAAGACCGACCTCGCCGACGCGCTGAAGAGCGCGCTCGGCTGATCGCGATCGGCCTCACGACTCAGGGCAGTCTTCCTTCGTCACCTCGGTTTCGCCGATCACCGCGCCGGTTGCGTCGCGGAACGCATCGACGATCCTGGCGCCCTCGTGGAGAAGCAGCGAGGACGGCGCCATGATGCTGCACACCTGAACCGCGAGCCGCGCGGCCACGTCGGGCCGGGCAATGAGCGCCGCGTAGCGCGCGCGATCGGTCACCTCGTACAGGTAGGCGACCGTGTCGCCGGCCCTCCGCGTCGCGGCGACGAGCGTAACCCCATCGCCGGCCGGTTGCGGCATCGGACCAGGCGAGGTCAGGGTGATGTAGCGATCGATCTTGGCGGCGAGCGGCATGTTGGGATCGGTCAGGAACAGGAACGGCACCCGCGTCAGCACGAGCTGGGCGTTGAGGTCCGCCACGGCAGCCATCGCCAGCAGGCTGACAAAGGTGACGACGGCCGGATGGCTGGCGAAACGGACTAGTCGTGGTTCCGTGCGCGCTGCGGCCGCCACCGACGGCCCCTCCGCGCGGTTGGCGGCGATGTCGGCCGGCGCCGCCGCGCGAGCCGTCGCGACGATCCCGGGGAACCCGCTGAGTATCAGGCCTACCGTCCAGCCGACCGTCGGCAGGAAAGCGCCGCCGACGCTGAAGGCGACGACCGGCACGTCGATGACGACCTGCCGGAAGAATCCGGCGATGGCGAGAATAGCGATCATCATCGCGAAGACCGCGAGGCTGACGCCGATCACGCTGCCGCCCACGAGGAGCGTCGTGCGCACCCCCATGAGATCGCGTTTTCGTCTTGCCCGGTCGAGAACCAGCCCGCCGAGCATCGCCGCGACCGCCGACCACGTCGCCGGAACAAGTATCGCGGCGAGACCGACGGCGAGCGCGACGCCAGCGAAACCGAAGTCTCGCAGGGCGCTCCCCGCGAATCCGGTCACGCCGCCCGCAAGGTTCGGCCGCGGAGCAGACGCCGCCGCCTGGATGCCCGCCGGCAGAGCCAGCACGACATAGGTGACGAACGTCGCCCACCCCGCCCGCCGCTTCACCGAAGTCAGGTTGATCTGCAGCGCTGAGCTCCAGTAGTAGGCGACGATGAGCGGCCCGATGATCCCGACGAACGCGGTCGCCACCGCGGTCGGCTCGCCCGAGGCGGACTCCAGCGAGCTGTGAATGACGCTGATCTGGAATCCGACCAGAATGACCAGAACTACGCGGCCCAGTGCCCGCCACGTGAAATGCTTCCACAGCTCCTCGAGCAGTTTCTCGTGGTCGCGGATTTCGGGCAGGCCAGCCGGCGAGCGCGCCAGCACGTTGCGGCCGAGAACGTATTCCTCGACCGGGCCGACTAGGACGATAACCACGAGGGTGAGGGCGAGGAGCGAAAGAATGCGGCCCGGCTGGAGGGATTCCCGGAACGCTTCCCAGAAAGCCTGGGCCGCCATCAGCGTTCCCGCCCACGAACCGGTTGCGGCGGCGATGGCGACGAACCAGCGTTTCATGCGCTGGCGTGGGCCGAGCGCAGCCGCCTCCGCGGACCATTGCGAGGGAACCAGTACGCGTCGCAACGCAACGCGGATCGGCCTCCCGCCGACGGAGGCGCGGATGACGAGCGAGAAGAAAGCGGCCAGCAGCACCGTCGCGGCGGTGAGCAGCGCGGTGTCGAGGACTTCGTGACCGGTAAAGAGATAGGCGCCCGGCGACGATACATAGAGGATGGCTGCGACCAGTCCGAGGACCGCGGCCAGCACGAGACGCGCCGCCAGCGCGTTCACCAGAACGCAGATGAGGGCTGACCCGCCGAAGGCATACATGAGAAGGGCGGCGCCGACTGTTTGTTGGTCCATGGAACCCCCTCGGCGGGAAAATTGAAGGCGCGAAACGGGGAAGTCAATCAAGAGATGCAGAACCAGCGGCACGACAACCTGTGGGGCCGGCGGCGGGGACGCAAGCTTTCCGCCCGTCGCAGCGACCTGGTGGCAACGGCGCTGCCCGGACTTGCCGTCGACGTCGACGGTCCGCCACCCGCCGATCTGGCTTCGCTCTTCTCAGGCACGCCGGCGTCGTTCCGCCTCGAGATCGGCTTCGGCGGCGGCGAACATCTGGTCGCCGAGGCGGCCGCATCGCCGACCACCGGTTTCATCGGCGTCGAGCCGTTCGCGGAAGGCATGGCCAAGGCGCTTGCCGCGATCGTTGATGGCGGCCTCGCCAACGTGCGTCTCTACGAAGGCGGGGCCTCTCGACTGATCGACTGGCTGCCGCCCGCCTCGCTCGACGCTGTCGATCTTCTCTATCCCGATCCGTGGCCGAAGCGGCGCCACTGGAAACGGCGCTTCGTGTCGGACGAAAACCTCGCGCGCCTTGCCCGCGTGCTGAAGCCGGGCGGCGTCTTCCGCTTCGCCAGCGACATTCCGTCCTACGTCGCCTGGACGCTCCGGCTCGTCACCCGGCGCCCGGAATTCCAGTGGACCGCCGAACGGGCGAGCGACTGGACGGAGCCGTTCCCGAACTGGACCGGCACCCGCTACGAGGCCAAGGCCCTTCGCGCCGGGCGGGTTCCGACGTACCTTGCCTTCCGGCGCAGGTAGGTCGTTCGCGATCCCGCGCCGGCGAGGAGCAGCCGATGCGAGGGCAGCGCGTTCTTCCATCCCGTTTCTCAGGAATCGGCACCCGATGAGATTCGGTTTTCCCTGCGCGCGCCAATTTTGCGCGGCCGTTGTTTTGCGCGAGGCGGCAACCCGTGTGTTGATGGCGGCGAGGATCGACCACAGGAGGTCAGTGTTCTGAACCGGCTCCGAACCATCGCCGCCGTCGTGCTCACCGCCGGTGCGCTCCTCGCGGCGCCGTTGGCGGTTCCGGCGTCGGCCGACCAGACCATCCTCAACGTCTCCTACGATCCGACCCGCGAGCTCTACAAGGCGTACGACGCCCTCTTCGCCGCCCACTGGAAAGAGCTCACCGGCGAAACCGTCACCATTGAACAATCCCACGGCGGCTCCGGTGCGCAGGCGCGCGCCGTCATCGACGGCCAGATGGCCGACGTGGTGACCCTGGCGCTGGAAAGCGACATCGACGCCATCGCCGCCAGGACGGGCAAGATTCCGGCCGACTGGAAATCGCGGCTCCCCGACGACTCCGCCCCCTACACCTCGACCATCGTGTTCGTCGTGCGCGCCGGCAACCCGAAGGGCATCAAGGACTGGGACGACCTCGCCAGACCCGGCGTCGAGGTCGTCACGCCGAACCCGAAAACCTCGGGCGGCGCCCGCTGGAACTTCCTCGCGGCTTGGGCCTACGCCGACGCTCATGACGGCGGCGACGAAGCGCAGACCAAGGACTTCGTCACCGCGCTCTATCGCAACGTCCCCGTTCTCGACACCGGCGCGCGTGGCGCCACCACGACGTTCGCCCAGCGCGGCATCGGCGACGTGCTGCTCGCCTGGGAGAACGAGGCGTTTCTGGCGCTGAACGAACTCGGCCCCGACAATTTCGAGATCGTCGTGCCGTCGCTGTCGATCAAGGCGGTGCCGCCGGTGGCCTTGGTCGATGGCAACGTCGATCAGCGTGGCACGCGCAAACTCGCCGAGGAATATCTGAAGTACCTCTACAGCGACGAGGCCCAGAAGCTGATCGCCGCGCACTACTATCGTCCGGTCCGGCCCGGGGCCGCCGATCCGGAAGACCTGAAGCGCTTCCCCGACCTCAAGCTCGTCTCCATCGACGATCCCGAATTCGGCGGCTGGGCGAAGGCGCAGGCGAAGTTCTTCGCCGACGGCGGCATCTTCGACCAGATCTATCGTCCGTGAGCCGCGCGTCGATGCCCGCCGCCGCGCCCGCCGCACCTTTCGCCTTCCGCCGCCCGAGCGTCGTCCCCGGCTTCGGTCTGGCGCTGGGCTTCACGCTCACCTACCTCGGCCTGATCGTGCTGATCCCGCTTGCCGGTCTGGTGCTGAAGACTTCGGCGCTGGGCTGGGGAGAGTTCTGGCGTCTCGCCACCGATCCGCGCACGCTCGCAGCACTCCGCGTCAGCTTCGGCCTGGCGCTCGTCGCCGCCGCCATCAACGCCGTCTTCGGCCTGGTGGTGGCGTGGGTGCTGGTGCGCTACAGCTTTCCCGGCCGCCGCCTGCTCGATGCCTTCATCGACCTGCCGTTCGCCCTGCCGACCGCCGTCGCCGGCATTTCGCTGGCCGCCATCTATGCGCCCAACGGCTGGGTGGGGTCGCTCGCCGCGCGGGCCGGCTGGAAGATCGCCTACACGCCCCTCGGCATCCTGATCGCGCTCGTCTTCATCGGCCTGCCGTTCATCGTGCGCACCCTTCAGCCGGTCCTCGAGGACCTCGATCGCGACGTCGAGGAAGCCGCCGCCACGCTTGGCGCCAGCCGCGCCCAGACGGTGTTTCGCGTCGTGCTGCCGGCGCTGGTGCCGCCGCTTCTGACCGGCTTCGCCCTGGCGCTTGCCCGCGGCGTCAGCGAGTACGGCTCGGTCATCTTCATCGCCGGCAATCTCCCCTACGTGTCGGAGATCGCGCCCCTGCTGATCGTCATCCGCCTGCAGGAATACAACGTCGCCGCCGCCACCGCGGTCGCCGCGATCATGCTGGCGATCGCCTTCGTGCTGCTGCTCGCCATCAACCTGCTGCAGGCGTGGACGCGTCGGAGGCTCGGTCATGTCTGAGCGCACGCCGACAAGGACGATGCCGGTCCGCAAGGTCGTCATCAGCGAAAGCCCCGCCACCCGCGCCGCGCTGATCGCCGTCGCGGTGGTGTTCCTGTGTTTCTTCCTGCTGTTGCCGCTGGTCAGCGTCTTCTTCGAGGCCTTCCGCGCCGGCTTCGCGGCTTACGTTGCGGCCCTCGCCGACCCCGACACGCTGGCCGCCATCCGCCTGACGCTCACGGTCGCGGCGATCTCGGTGCCCGCCAACCTCGTCTTCGGGGTTGCCGCTGCCTGGGCGATCGCCAAGTTCGAGTTCAAGGGCAAGAGCGTCCTGATCACCCTCATCGACCTGCCGTTCTCGGTCTCGCCGGTAACTGCCGGGCTGATCTACGTGCTGATCTTCGGGGCGCAGGGCTTCCTCGGGCCGTTTCTCCAGGCGCACGGCATCCAGATCATCTTCGCGGTTCCCGGCATCGTGCTGGCGACCGTCTTCGTCACCGTGCCGTTCGTGGCGCGCGAACTGATCCCGATCATGCAGGAGCAGGCGACCGGCGACGAGGAAGCCGCCGTGTCGCTCGGCGCCGGCGGCTTCGCCGTCTTCTTTCGGGTGACGCTCCCCAACGTCAAATGGGCGCTGCTCTACGGCGTGCTTCTGTGCAACGCCCGCGCCATGGGCGAGTTCGGCGCCGTCTCGGTGCTCTCCGGCCACGTCCGCGGCAAGACCAACACCATGCCGCTGCAGGTCGAGATTCTCTACAACGAGTACGCCTACGCGGCGGCCTTCGCGGTCGCCTCGCTGCTGGCGCTGCTCGCCCTCGTCACGCTTGCCGTGAAGACCGTTCTGGAATGGCGCTTCGCCGGCCAGATCGCGGCCCAGCGCCGCCATTGAAGGATCACCGTCATGGCTGACCCTGACACCGTTGCCGTCCCCGCCGCCGACCGGCCGCCCCCGCCGCCGCCTCAGGCCCGCTGGGGCGAGCCCATCGACGTCTCGGTCGAGAACGTCGAGAAGGCCTTCGGCGAGACTCCGGCGCTGCACGGCGTCTCGCTGGAGATCAAGGCGGGCGAACTGGTGGCGCTGCTCGGCCCCTCGGGCTCCGGCAAGACGACGCTGCTGCGCATCCTCTCCGGCCTCGATTTTCCCACCGCCGGCCGCGTTATGTTCGGCGGCGACGATGCGCTGAAGCTCACCGTGCGCGAGCGCAACATCGGCTTCGTCTTCCAGAACTACGCCCTGTTCCGCCACATGAGCGTCTTCGACAACATCGCCTTCGGCCTCGACGTGCGCTCCGCCGGCCATCGCCCGGCGAAGGCCGATATCCGCAAGCGCGTCATGGACCTCCTGAAGCTCGTCCAGCTGAGCGGGCTCGACAAGCGCTATCCGGCGCAACTGTCCGGCGGCCAGCGCCAACGCGTCGCGCTCGCTCGCGCCCTCGCCATCGAGCCGCGCATCCTGCTGCTCGACGAGCCGTTTGGCGCGCTCGACGCCAAGGTCCGTCGCGAGCTGCGCCGGTGGCTGCGCGAAATCCACGACCGCACCGGCCACACCACCGTCTTCGTCACCCACGACCAGGAGGAGGCGATCGAACTCGCCGACCGCATCGTCGTGCTCAACCAGGGCAAGATCGAGCAGATCGGCACCCCCGACGAAATCTACGACGCGCCCGCCTCGCCGTTCGTGGCGAGCTTCATCGGCGAGAGCAACGCCCTCAACGTCGCCGCCGAATCCGGCAAGCTTTTCCTCGACGACCGCGCCCTCGATCTCGCCGCGGGCTTCGGGCCCGACGGGCCGCGCGTCCTCGTCTTCCGCCCGCACCACGTCGACCTTCTCGGCGACAAGCCGGGCGGCATCGCCGGCTGGGTGATTTCCGAGCGCCGCCACGGCGCGGTGCGCCGCATCGAGGTCGAGATCGGTATGGGCCGTCACCGCGTCGAGGTCGACGTCAAGGCCGACGAGGCGCGCGCCCACAAGGGCGACCGCGTCAGCGTGCTGCCCAATCACTGGTGGCTGTTCGACGCGCCGCCGCCGAAGGGCTGAGCGGGCAGCGTCGCCGGGCGGGGACGGGGCCCCGGTTGCTTTTGTCTTGCGACGGGACTATATCCGCCGCGTTCACCCTCAAACGATGCGATCGGTTGAGAGTGGGTCCGCCCGGGCCCGCTCCTTTCGGGTTTAGGACGATCGCTCAAAGGGAACGGACCTTGTTGCAAGCCGCCGACGCGGAGGATCGCATCGTCACCGAAACGGGCCTCGCCGCCCGCATCGCCCATATTGCCGAGCCGGTTGCCGCCGGTCTTGGTTACCGGCTGGTGCGCGTCAAGCTGTCGGCGATGAACGGCGGCACCGTGCAGGTGATGGCCGAGCGCCCCGACGGCACCATGACCGTCGGCGACTGCGAGGCGCTGTCGCGCGATCTGTCGCCGGCCCTCGACGTCGAGGACCCGATGGACACCGCCTATCACCTCGAGGTGTCTTCGCCCGGCATCGACCGGCCGCTGGTCCGCCGCTCCGATTTCGAGAAATGGGCGGGGCACGAGGCCAAGGTCGAATTGACCCGCGCCCTCGACGGCCGCCGCCGCTTCAAGGGCATCCTTGCCGGGCTCGCCGGCGACGACCTGCGCCTCGAAACCGCTCCGACCACCAAAGTCGCCGAGGCGACGACCGTCTTGCTGCCGCTCGCCGACATCGGCGAAGCCCGCCTCGTCATGACCGACGCGCTCATCCGCGACACGCTCCGCAAGGAGAAGCAGAACGCGCGCGCCGAACAACACGCCGGCTGAGACCGGCCCACAGGAGACGACCGAAGATGGCTGTCAGTGCAAATCGCCTTGAGCTTCTCCAGATCGCGGACGCCGTCGCCCGCGAAAAGGCGATCGACCGCATGATCGTGGTCGCCGCGATGGAGGATGCGATCCAGAAGGCGGCCCGCTCGCGCTACGGCGCCGAGACCGACATCCGCGCCGAGATCAATCCCAAGACCGGCGAGATCAAGCTGCAGCGCCTCCTCAAGGTCGCCGATCAGGTCGAGAACCCGTCGACCGACATCACCATCGAGGAAGCCCGCGTCCGCAACCCCGCCGCCCAGGTCGGCGACTTCATCGCCGAGCCGCTGCCGCCCATGGATTTCGGCCGCATCGCCGCCCAGTCCGCCAAGCAGGTCATCGTCCAGAAGGTCCGCGACGCCGAGCGCGAGCGCCAGTACGAGGAGTTCAAGGACCGCATCGGCGAAATCGTCAACGGCCAGGTCAAGCGCGTCGAGTACGGCAACGTCATCGTCGATCTCGGCCGCGGCGAGGGCATCGTGCGCCGCGACGAGCTGATCCCGCGCGAGACCTTCCGCTACGGCGACCGCGTCCGCGCCTACATCTACGACGTGCGGCGCGAGCAGCGCGGACCGCAGATCTTCCTGTCGCGCACCCACCCGCAGTTCATGTCGAAGCTGTTCGCCCAGGAGGTGCCGGAAATCTACGACGGCATCATCGAGGTGAAGTCGGTCGCCCGCGATCCCGGCAGCCGCGCCAAGATCGCCGTGATCTCGCGCGATTCCTCCATCGACCCGGTCGGCGCCTGCGTCGGCATGCGCGGCAGCCGCGTCCAGGCGGTGGTCAACGAGCTGCAGGGCGAGAAGATCGACATCATCCCGTGGTCGCAGGACGCCGCCACCTTCATCGTCAACGCGCTGCAGCCCGCCGAGGTCGCCAAGGTCGTGCTCGACGAGGACGCCGAGCGCATCGAGGTGGTGGTGCCCGACGAGCAGCTGTCGCTGGCCATCGGCCGCCGCGGCCAGAACGTCCGCCTCGCTTCCCAGCTTACCGGCTGGGACATCGACATCCTTACCGAGCAGGAAGAGTCGGAGCGCCGCCAGAAGGAATTCCAGGAGCGCTCGCAGCTGTTCATCACCGCTCTCGACCTCGACGAGGTCGTCGGCCAGCTGCTGGCTTCGGAAGGCTTCACCTCCGTCGAGGAAATCGCCTACGTCGATCTCGAGGACCTCGCCGCCATCGAGGGCTTCGACGAGGAGACCGCCAACGAGCTTCAGACGCGGGCCCGCGAATACCTCGAGAAGCTCGAGGCCGAGCAGGACGCCGAGCGCAAGGCGCTGGGCGTCGAGGACTCCCTCAAGGACGTGCCCGGCGTGACCACCGCGATGCTGGTGGCGCTCGGCAAGGCCGACATCAAGACGCTTGAGGATTTCGCCGGGTCGGTGCCCGACGAGTTGACCGGCTACACCGAGCGCAAGGACGGCGAGGCCATCCACCACGACGGCGCCCTGGAAGCCTTCCAGCTCAGCCGCGCCGACGCCGAGGCGATGATCATGCAGGCCCGCGTCAAGGCCGGCTGGATCACCGAGGAAGATTTGTTGCCCAAGGAAGAAGAAGCAGAGGTCGCCGCCGACGCGGAAGCGCCGCCGACCGCCGCCGAACCCGTCTGAACGAAACCAGGAAAGAGACCCGCTCACTTTGCCGCGCCGTAACGAACCCAGCGAACGGACCTGTATCGTCACCCGGCAGGCTTTGCCGGTCGACGAGTTGATCCGATTCGTCGCCGCGCCCGATGGCGCGCTGGTTCCCGACCTCCGCCGCCGGCTCCCCGGCCGCGGGGTGTGGGTGACGGCGTCGCGCGACGCGGTGGCGGAAGCCGAGCGCAAGCATCTGTTCGAAAAGGCATTTGGCGGCAAGGTGAGCGTCGCGCCGGGCCTGGCGGCGCGTCTCGACGACCTGCTTCTGGCCGCCGCCACCGGCGCTCTGGCGCTCGCCCGCAAGGCCGGCGGCCTGATCGGCGGCTTCGCCAAGGTCGAATCGGCGCTGTCCCGGGACCCTGTGGTGGCCCTCATCGACGCCGCCGAGGCCGCCCCGGACGGGAGTTCCAAGCTCGCCGCGGCCGCCCGCCGCCGCTTTGGCGCCAACCCGCCGCCGCTGATCCGCTGCTTCACGGCCTCCCAATTGGGTTTGGCATTTGGGGGCGCAAATGTGATACATGCAGCCCTGCTCGCGGGCCCCGCGAGCGACCATTTGCTGGCGCGGGTTGGGGAGCTGGTCAGATTTCGCGGCGATGCCGAGGCCCCGTTGGCGGCCGGCGGCGGCCTTTATGACGCTCCGCCTGAACTGAATGCCCCTGTCCTCGTCGACGTCAGGAACACACCGAGCACGCATGTCTGAAAATACCGGCGACAAGACGATCAACGCACCGCGACGCCCGCTTGGTTTGAAGCGCGGCGGGCTGGAGCGCGACACGGTTCGCCAGAGCTTCTCGCACGGCCGCACCAACATGGTTCAGGTCGAGCGCAAGAAGCGCCGCATCACACTGCCGACCGACCGCGCTGCCGAGCCCAAGCCCGCGCCCCAGGCCGCCGCTCCGGCGGCCGCTCCGGCCGCCCCCGAGCCCGCGCCGCCGCCGCCCGAACCCGTCGCCGAGACGCCCGCCGGGCCGTCGTCGCGTGGCGGTCTGGTGCTCCGCCAGCTCTCCACCGACGAGATCGACGCCCGCGCCCGCGCCCTTGCCGACGCCAAGGTTCACGAGGCCGAGGAGCGCCGCGCGGCTATCGACGCCGCTGCCCGCCGCGCCGCGGAAGCCGAGCGTCTCGCACGCGAGCGCACCGAGGCCGAACACCGCAAGGCCGAGGAGGACGCCCGCCACCAGGTCGAGGAAGCCACCCGTCAGCGCGCCGAGGAAGCCGCCCGCCGCCGTTTCGGCGAGGACAAGGCCGCCACGCCCGAAACGGCGCGACCCGCCGCAGGCGCCCAGCGCACCCAGAAGGAAATCGCCGACGAGGAAGAGCGCACCGGTGGCGCGCTGCGCGGGCGCGTCAAGACCAAGGCGGCCGAGCCCAAGCCCGTCAAGCCGCGTGCCGACGATCGCCGCCGCGGCAAGCTGACGCTCGCCAACGCACTCGAGGATACCGAGCGCGCCCGTTCGCTGGCCTCGATCCGCCGCCGCCGCGAGCGCGAGCGGGCCCGCACCCACGAAGGCCCGCGCGAAAAGGTCATGCGCGAGGTCGTCATCCCCGAGTCGATCACCGTCGCCGAACTTGCCAACCGCATGTCGGAACGCGCCGTCGACGTCGTCAAGTTGCTGATGAAGCAGGGCCAGATGGTGACCGCCAACGACGTGCTCGAGGCCGACACCGCCCAGATCGTCGCCGAGGACATGGGCCACACGGTCCGCCGGGTCGCCGAGTTGGACGTCGAGGAGGGCCTGTTCGCCAGCGCCGCCGAAGTCGACGCCGGCCCGCAGGTCGACCGCCCGCCGGTGGTCACCGTCATGGGCCACGTCGACCACGGCAAGACGTCGCTGCTCGACGCCATCCGCCATGCCAGCGTCGTTTCCGGCGAGGCCGGCGGCATCACCCAGCACATCGGCGCCTATCAGGTCGAGCGCAACGGCCGCAAGATCACCTTCATCGACACGCCCGGCCACGCCGCCTTCACCGCCATGCGCGCCCGCGGCGCCCAGGTCACCGACATCGTCGTTCTGGTGGTTGCCGCCGACGACGGCGTCATGCCGCAGACCATCGAGGCCATCAATCACGCCAAGGCGGCCGGGGTTCCCATCATCGTCGCCGTCAACAAGATCGACAAGGCCGACGCCGACCCGCAACGCGTGCGCACCGAACTGCTCCAGCACGAGGTGTTCGTCGAATCGATGGGCGGCGACGTCCTCGAAGTCGACGTCTCGGCGACCAAAGGCACCAACCTCGAGAAGCTGCTCGACATCATCCAGCTCCAGTCCGAGGTGCTCGAGCTCAAGGCCAACCCCGATCGCGCCGCCGAAGGCACGGTCATCGAGGCGCGCCTCGACAAGGGCCGTGGCGCCGTCGCCACCGTTCTGGTCCAGGGCGGCACGCTGCAT
Organism: uncultured Alphaproteobacteria bacterium; assembly: GCA_963843565.1. Classification (GTDB taxonomy): domain Bacteria; phylum Pseudomonadota; class Alphaproteobacteria; order Rhizobiales; family Kaistiaceae; genus DASZQY01. The sequence goes on along the minus strand of CAWJKY010000003.1, from coordinate 2,685,150 downwards.
GTCGGCGATATCGTCGTGGCCGGCGCCGCCTGGGGCCGCGTGCGCGCCCTCGTCGACGACCATGGCGAGCAGGTCCGCGCCGCCGGTCCCTCGATGCCGGTCGAGGTGCTCGGCTTTGCCGAGGCGCCGGAGGCCGGCGACCGCCTCGCGGTGGTCGACACGGAAGGCCGCGCCCGCGAGATCACCGAGTACCGCATCCGTCAGAAGCGCGACAAGTCGCTGGTCTCGACCACCGCCGCGCGCGGTTCCCTCGAGCAGATGATGAGCCAGCTTCAGGCCGCCGGCCAGAAGGTCTTCCCGCTCGTCATCAAGGGCGACGTGCAGGGCTCCGTCGAGGCGATCAATCAGGCTCTCGCCGCGCTCGGCACCGACGAAGTCACCGCCCGCATCATCCACTCCGGCGTCGGCGGCATCACCGAATCCGACGTGACGCTCGCCGCCACCTCCGAGGCCGCCATCATCGGCTTCAACGTGCGCGCCAACGGCCAGGCGCGGGCGCTCGCCGAGAAGAGCGGCATCGAGATCCGCTACTATAACATCATCTACAACCTGGTTGACGACGTGAAGGCGGCCATGTCCGGCCTGCTTTCGCCGGAACGCCGCGAGACCATGCTCGGCAACGCCGAGATCCTCGAGATCTTCGACATTTCCAAGGTCGGCAAGGTCGCCGGCTGCCGCGTCGCCGACGGCGTCGTGCAGCGCGGCGCCAACGTGCGCCTGATCCGCGACAACGTCGTCATCCACGAAGGCAAGCTGTCGACGCTGAAGCGCTTCAAGGACGAGGTCCGCGAGGTTCCGTCCGGCCAGGAGTGCGGCATGGCGTTCGAGAAATACGAGGACATGCGCCCCGGCGATGTCATCGAGTGCTACCGCGTCGAGGAAGTGGCGCGGACGCTATAACGGACCTTCGATAGACAGACAGATGAGAACGTTCCCTCCGTGAGAAAGCGATCGTGCGCGCGTGCCTCCCCACGCCTGCCCCGCTCATGCCAATGGAGTTTTGCTGATGCCTCGTAATTCACTGGCCACCGCCGCCGTTCCCGGCAAAGCCAACGGCAAGCCCGGCCGCGCCCCCTCGCAGCGTCAGCTGCGCGTCGGCGAAGTGATCCGCCACGCCTTTGCCGAGATTCTCCAGCGCGGCGACATCCACGACCCGGCGATCGAGGGCAAGGTGGTCACCGTACCTGAGGTGCGCATGGCGCCCGACCTGAAGTGCGCCACCGTTTTCGTCATGCCGCTCGGCGGCGAGGGCACCGACGACGTCGTCGCCGCCTTCGACCGCAACAAGAGCTACCTGCGCGGCGAGATCGCCCGCCGCGTCAACCTGCGTCATTCTCCCGACCTCAAGTTTCGCGCCGACGCCTCCTTCGACGAAGGCGACCGCATCGACGCGCTGCTGCGCACGCCCGAGGTCAAGCGCGACCTCGACGACAACGGCGGCGGCGAGCAGACCGGCAACGCCTGATCTTGCGGGCTGATTGAGCGAATTTGGCGAACCGCCACAAAAAGGGCCGTGACGTTTCCGGCTGGCTGTGCCTGGACAAGGCGGTCGGCCAGACCTCGACCGATGCCGTCGCCTCGGTGAAGCGCCTGTTCGGCGCCAAGAAGGTCGGCCACGCCGGCACCCTCGATCCGCTCGCCACCGGCGCCCTGCCGATCGCGCTGGGCGAGGCCACCAAGACCGTTCCCTTCGTCCAGGACGGCCGCAAGGTCTATCGCTTCACCGTTCGCTGGGGTGTCGGCACCGACACCGACGACGCCGAGGGCGCCGCCACCGGCACCTCCGACGTGCGCCCCCCTGCCGAGGCCATCGTGGCGGCGCTTCCCGAATTCACCGGCGAGATCATGCAGCGTCCGCCCGCCTATTCGGCGCTCAAGATCGCCGGCGCGCGCGCCTACGATCTCGCCCGCAGCGGCGAGACAGTGACGCTGGACGAGCGGCCGATCAGCGTCCATCGCCTGGCGCTGGTCGAGGCGAGCGATGCCGACCACGCCGTCCTCGAGGCCGAATGCGGCAAGGGCACCTACGTGCGCGCGCTTGCCCGCGATCTCGGCCAGCGCCTCGGCACCTTTGCCCACGTCACCGCGCTCCGCCGTCTGGTGGTCGGCCCCTTCGACGAGACGACGCTGGTGCCGCTCACAGCCCTCATCGATGCGCGCGAGGCGGGCGACGCCCTGTCGCTCGATCGGTTCCTGCGTCCGGTCGGATTTGCGCTTGCCGACCTGCCGGAAGTTTCCGTCAACGCCGCCGATGCCGCCCGCATCGCCCGCGGCCAGCCGGTGCTGATCCGCGGCCGCGACGCCCCGGTCATGGCCGGCGCCGCCCACGCCACCTACGCCGGCCGCTCGATTGCCATCGGCGAGATCGGCGAGGGCGCCTTTCACCCGACGCGGGTCTTCAAGGGCTAGCGGTCCGGCGCCATAGACCGGCCCGCGGACGCATGGCAAAATCGCCCTTCATCGACCGCGTTTGAGGGGGATCGCATGGTCATTCGCCGCCTTTTCGTGCTTGCCGTTGCCGCCGCGCTGCCGCTTGCCGCCCACGCCACGAGCGAAAACGCGCCCGCCATGGATTTCGGCGCGCTCTGCGACAGCCTGGCCGGCAACGCCAACGACACCGACTACACCGGCCCCGGCATCGCCTACGACGACATCAACGCCTCCGCCGCCGAGCGCGCCTGCCGCTCGGCGATCGAGGATCGCCCCGACGAGCGGCGCTACTTCTATGAGTTTGGCCGCGTCCTCGAAAAGAAGGGCGACGCCGACGGCGCCATTGCGGCTTACGAGAAGGCGGCGGGCATGGGCTCGATGGTCGCGTTGGTCGACGGCCTCGGGCTGATGTACGAGAACGGCGACGGCGTCGATCAGGATTACCAGAAGGCGGCGGACTATTATCGCCAGGCCGCCGACGCGGGCTCCGTCGCTGGCATGGGCGCTCTCGCCTACCTCTACGACTTCGGTCTTCTCGACGACAACGGTGCCATCGCAGCGGCGAAGCTTTACGAGAAGCAGATCGCCGTCGCTGACGATCCCTACGCCAAGATCAATCTCGCCGTCATTCTCGAGGGTGGCCGCACCGGCGTCGAGAAAGACATCGCCCGGGCCGAGCGGTTGCTGCGTTCGGCGGTCGCCAGCGGCAACGCGGACGCCGCCTCCGAGGCGCAGAACTCGCTGGCGTTTCTGCTGGCCGAGACCAACCATAATCTCGACGAGGCCGAAACGCTCGCCAGCGCGGCAATCGACGCGGCCGGCGACGACGACGTCGGCAAGGCGACGGCCCTCGACACCCGCGCCTGGGTTCGCCACGCCGCCGGTCGCGACGCCGAGGCGGTGGCCGATGCCGAAGAGGCGGTCAAGCTCGACGAGGAACCGGAATACCTGAACCGGCTCGGCGACATCTATGCCGCGCTGGGCCGCACGGCCGAGGCGAAGGACGCCTGGCAGAAGGCGCTGTCGCTGCCGCCGCCCAACGCCTACTACGAGCCCGAATGGGACCCGGTCGCCATCCAGGCGAAGATCGACGCAGCCGGCTGACCGCCGCCGCCGAACGGGAAACGGCGGATTTCCGCCACTTTTTCCCGTTTGTAATTCCGCGACCTTTCCACCATATTCCAGCCCGTCGGGCCGCCCCTGTCAGGGGCGCCCCGTTTTCCCCGCCTTCCGACCGTGCTGGACGACATCCCGGCTCTGGCCGCGAGTGCGGAGGCTGAACCCAGGAACAGAAGGACCTCCGATGTCGATTACGGCCGAACGAAAGCAGGCGCTCATCAAGGAATACGCGACGGGCGCCAACGATACCGGTTCTCCGGAAGTGCAGGTCGCCATCCTCTCCGAACGGATCGCCAACCTCACCGAGCATTTCAAGGACCACGCCAAGGACAATCACTCCCGGCGCGGTCTGCTCAAGCTGGTCAGCCAGCGCCGCAGCCTCCTCGACTATCTCGAGAAGACCGACGGCGGGCGCTACCGCACGCTCATCGAGCGGCTCGGCCTCAGGCGCTAGCGTGCCACCCCGCCGTTCGCGGCGGGCAGCGTTTGCGTAAACGTGAAGGAAACCGCGCGGCGGCATGGGGCCGCCGTGGACCATGGGATTGCAACAAGGGGCCATGGCAGGATCGCAAGACGCTTTCTCGACAGAGAGCTTCTCGCCGTCTTGCCGATGGCTGCTTCGAGCGTCCCGATGCGCGTCACGGACGCGAGAAAGGAACAGCCATGTTCGACATCCAACGTGTCGAGATTGATTGGGCGGGCCGCAAGCTCGTACTGGAGACCGGGCGTATGGCCCGTCAGGCCGATGGCGCGGTGCTCGCCACCTACGGCGACACCACGGTGCTGGCCACCGTCGTCGGAGCCCGGGAAGAGAAGCCCGGCATCGACTTTTTCCCGCTCACGGTGAACTACCAGGAAAAGACCTTCGCCGCCGGCAAGATTCCGGGCGGCTATTTCAAGCGTGAGGGCCGCCCGACCGAGAAGGAGACGCTGACCTCGCGTCTCATCGACCGGCCGATCCGTCCGCTCTTCGCGCCCGGCTACAAGTGCGAGACCCAGGTCATCTGCACGGTGCTGTCCTACGACATCGAGAACGACTCCGACATCGTCGCCATGGTCGCCGCCTCCGCCGCGCTGACGCTCTCCGGCGTGCCCTTCATGGGTCCGATCGGCGCCGCCCGCGTCGGCTACATCGGCGGCGATTACGTGCTCAACCCGCAGCTCGACGAGATGCCCGAATCGAAGCTCGATCTGGTCGTCGCCGGCACCGGTGACGCGGTCCTGATGGTCGAGTCGGAGGCCAGCGAGCTTCCCGAGGACGTCATGCTCGGCGCCGTCATGTTCGGCCACCGCGGCTTCCAGCCGGTCATCGACGCCATCATCAAGCTGGCCGAGAAGGCCGCCAAGGAGCCGCGCTTCGTCGAGAAGCCGGATAGCTCCGCCCTCTACGAGCAGGTCAAGGGCCTCGCCGAAACGGAGCTGCGCGCCGCCTACGCGCTGACCGCCAAGGCCGAGCGCCACGACGCCATCGAGGCGGTCAAGGCCAAGGTCAAGGAGACGCTGGCGCCGGAAGGCGTCGAGGGCGCGCCGACCGCGCAGCTCGTCGGCGAGATGTTCAAGAAGCTCGAGAAGACCATCGTGCGCGGCGACATCCTCGCCAAGGGCACCCGCATCGACGGCCGCGACCTCAAGACGGTCCGTCCGATCCTGGCGGAGGTCGGCGTCCTGCCGCGCACCCACGGCTCGGCGCTCTTCACCCGCGGCGAGACCCAGGCGCTGGCGGTGGCCACGCTTGGCACCGGCGACGACGAGCAGTACGTCGACGCCCTCCAGGGCACCTACAAGGAGACCTTCCTCCTCCACTACAACTTCCCGCCCTACTCGGTCGGCGAGACCGGCCGCATGCTGTCGCCCGGCCGCCGCGAGATCGGCCACGGCAAGCTTGCCTGGCGCGCCATCCATCCGATGCTGCCGCCCCATCACGAGTTCCCGTACACGCTGCGCGTGGTCTCTGAGATCACCGAATCGAACGGCTCCTCGTCGATGGCGACGGTGTGCGGCACCTCGCTCGCCCTCATGGACGCCGGCGTGCCGCTCAAGCGTCCGGTGGCCGGCATTGCCATGGGCCTCATCAAGGAGGCCGACGGCTTCGCGGTGCTCTCCGACATTCTCGGCGACGAGGATCATCTCGGCGACATGGACTTCAAGGTCGCCGGCACCGAGAACGGCGTCACCTCGCTGCAGATGGACATCAAGATCCAGGGCATCACCGAGGAGATCATGAAGGTCGCCCTCGACCAGGCCAGGGACGGTCGGCTGCACATCCTCGGCGAGATGGCCAAGGCGTTGCCCGAGGCGCGCGGCCAGATCGGCGAATACGCCCCGCGCATCGAGGTTATCCAGATCCCCACCGACAAGATCCGCGAAGTCATCGGCACCGGCGGCAAGGTCATCCGCGAGATCGTCGAAAAGACCGGCGCCAAGATCGACATCAACGACGACGGCACGGTCAAGGTGTCGTCGTCCGACGGTGCGGCCATCACCGCGGCGCTCAACTGGATCAAGTCGATCGTCTCGGACCCCGAGGTCGGCGTGATCTATCAGGGCACCGTCGTGAAGACCGTCGACTTCGGCGCCTTCGTCAACTTCTTCGGTTCCAAGGACGGCCTCGTCCACATCTCCCAGCTCGCCGCCAACCGCGTCGCCAAGACCACCGACGTGGTCAAGGAAGGCGACAAGGTGTGGGTGAAGCTCCTCGGCTTCGACGAGCGCGGCAAGGTCCGCCTGTCGATGAAGGTCGTCGATCAGGAGACCGGCCAGGAGATCAAGCAGGACAGGGCGGAGAAGGGCGAGGCGCCCGCCCGCGAGGAGCAGCCGGCCGAATAAGGCCCGCTGCCGCGATCAACATCATGAAGGCCCGGGAGCGATCCCGGGCCTTTCTTCATGGGCTCCGGCCTCAGCCCGGCGGCCCCGGCGAAGCGGCCGGAATTGGCGCTCGGCGCCGGAATCCGGTAGTGTCCGCCACAATTCATGCGCAAAGTGGCGGCAAAGGCGGGTCCTACCCCTGCGCCCTTTGTCATAGCCACATCCTGGAGAACCCGCCCGATGCCGACGATCGCCCTCGTTGACGACGATCGCAACATCCTCGCCTCGGTCTCGATCGCCCTCGAATCGGAGGGCTATCGCGTCCACACCTATACCGACGGCGCCTCCGCCCTCGACGGGCTTCAGGCCGTCATGCCCGACCTCGCCATCCTCGACATCAAGATGCCGCGCATGGACGGCATGGAGCTGCTCCGGCGGCTCCGCCAGAAGTCCGACCTGCCGGTCATTTTCCTGACCTCCAAGGACGACGAGATCGACGAGCTGTTCGGCCTCAAGATGGGCGCCGACGACTTCATCAAGAAGCCGTTCTCGCAGCGCCTGCTGGTCGAGCGCGTCAAGGCGGTGTTGCGCCGCTTTCAGGCGCGCGACCCGTCCGACAAGAAGCCCGACGAGACCACCCGCGTTCTGGAGCGCGGTGCGCTGTCGATGGATCAGGAGCGCCACACCTGCACCTGGCAGGCCAAGCCCGTGACGCTGACCGTCACCGAGTTCCTTATCCTGTTCGCGCTCGCCCACCGCCCCGGTGTCGTCAAGAGCCGCAACGCCCTCATGGACGCCGCCTACGACGATCAGGTCTACGTTGACGACCGCACCATCGACAGCCACATCAAGCGGCTGCGCAAGAAGTTCAAGGCGGTCGACGACGAATTCGACATGATCGAAACCCTTTACGGCGTCGGCTACCGCTTCAAGGAAGGCTAGAAGCTGTCGTCATGGCGGCCGGGATCGAAGAGCGTCCGCTGATCGAAGGCGCCGCCAACCCGGCGCCGGAGCACGCCGGGCTGCTCACCCGCATCGGCCGCGCGCTCCGCCGCGTTATCAGGCTGCACGTCTTCACCAGCCTGACCCGGCGCATCGTCGTCCTCAATCTCGCCGCGCTCATCCTGCTGGTCGGCGGCATCCTGTTCCTCAACCAGTTCCGCGCCGGGCTGATCGACGCCCGCGAGGCGAGCCTCAGGACCCAGGGCGAGATCATCGCCGGCGCCATCGCCGCCTCGGCGACCCTCGACACCGACACCATCACCCTCGATCCGGAGAAGCTGCTGGAGCTGCGCACCGGGCAGAGCCTGTCGCCCCTCGACGACAATTACGAGGGCACCCAGTTCTCCATCAATCCGGAGAAGATCGCCCCGGTGCTGCGCCGCCTCGTCTCGCCGACCCGCACCCGCGCCCGCATCTACGACCGCGACGGCACCCTCATCCTCGATTCGCGCAACCTCTATCCCGGCGGGCAGATTCTGGCCTTCGACCTGCCGCCGCCCAACGCCAACGAAGGCTCCTGGCTGCAGACCGTCTGGCGCAAGATCAACGTGTGGTTCTCCAGCCGCGACCTGCCTCCCTACAAGGAGCTCGGCGGCGCCAACGGCCGCGGCTACGAGGAGGTCGCCGCGGCCTTGAACGGCAACGGCGGCGCCACCGCGCCGGTGGTGCGCATCACCGACCAGGGCGAGCTGATCGTCTCCGTCGCCGTGCCCATCCAGCGCTACCGCTCCATCCACGGCGCCCTGCTGCTGTCGACCCAGGGCGGCGACATCGACAACATCGTCAGCGCCGAACGCGCCGCGATCGTGCGCCTCTTCCTGGTGGCGGCCGGCGTCACCACGCTGCTCTCGATCCTGCTCGCCGGCACCATCGCCGCGCCGCTCCGCCGGCTCGCCGACGCCGCCGACCGGGTTCGCGTCGGCGTGCGCGCCCGCCCGCAGATCCCCGACTTCTCGGACCGCCGCGACGAGATCGGCCACCTCAGCCGGTCGCTCCGCGAAATGACCAGCGCGCTCTACGAGCGCATCGAGGCGATCGAGCACTTCGCCGCCGACGTCGCCCATGAACTGAAGAACCCGCTGACGTCGCTGAGGAGCGCCGTCGAGACGCTGCCGCTGGCCCGCACCGAAGACGCCAAGGCCCGCCTCTCCGGCATCATCCAGCACGACGTGCGCCGTCTCGACCGCCTGATCAGCGACATCTCCGACGCCTCCCGCCTCGACGCGGAGCTCGCCCGCCAGGACACCACGCCCGTCGATATCCGCGCCCTGCTCGCCGCCATCGTCTCCATGGCGCGCGACGCCGGCGCCGGCACGGGGCCGGAAATCAGGCTCGAGTTCGCCGATGGCGACGCCGGCGCCTTCGTCGTCATTGGTCATGACGGGCGTCTCGGCCAGGTGTTCAACAATCTGATCGACAATGCCCGCTCGTTCTGCCGGCCCGATGGCATCGTGCGCGTCGCCGCCCGTCCGCTCCGCGATGGCGTCGAGGTGATCGTCGACGACGACGGCCCCGGCATCCGCCCCGACCAGTTCGAGCGCATCTTCGAGCGCTTCTACACCGACCGCGCCGACGGCGGCGCCGACTCGTTCGGCCAGAACTCCGGCCTCGGCCTGTCGATCTCCAAGCAGATCGTCGAGGCCCACAAGGGCCGCATCTGGGCGGAGAATCGGACCCGCCCGAGCAAGCAGGAGGGCGCCCCGCCGGTCGTTCTGGGGGCCCGCTTCACGGTCCGCATTCCAGGGTCGCGGAATTCCACAACGCATTGATATTGCATAACAATCAGAAGTCTCTTGCGTTGCAAAAAACCTTGGTCAAGATGTGCCCTTCCCGGCCGCCCCGGCGTGCCGGAATCTGAACACGCGCGGGGCAGCGGACACACACGATGATCGGTCTCGTCCTCGTCACGCACGGGCGCCTGGCGCACGAATTTCGCGCCGCCCTGGAGCACATCGTCGGCCCCCAGAAGCTGATCGAGACCGTCTCCATCGGCCCCGAAGACGACGTCGAGCGCCGCCGTCAGGACATCCTCGACGCCGTCGCCAAGGTCTCCAACGCCTCCGGCGTCATCCTGCTCACCGACATGTTCGGCGGCACCCCGTCCAACCTCGCCATCTCGGTCATGGAGGCCGGCCGCATCGAGGTGATCGCCGGCGTCAACCTGCCGATGCTGATCAAGCTCGCCAGCGTGCGCGGCGAAAAGTCCCTCAGCGAGGCGATCGACGACGCCCAGGACGCCGGCCGCAAATACATCAACGTCGCCAGCCAGGTCCTGAACGGCAAATGACCGCCGAAGACGGAGCGGACGGCGCGCGCTCCCGCGATCTCGCCATCGTCAACAAGCGCGGCCTCCACGCCCGCGCCTCGGCGCGCTTCGTGCAGACCGCCGAGCGCTTCGCGGCGACGATCACCGTCACCAAGGACCTGACAGCCGTTCCCGGCACCTCGATCATGGACCTGATGATGCTGGCCGCCGGCCCCGGCACCGTCATCCGCGTCACCGCCGAGGGCGTCGACGCGGAAGAGGCGCTCGCCGCCCTCGACGCGCTGGTCGCCGACAAGTTCGGCGAGGAGGAATGACCCTCCACGATTGCGAGGTGGCGATCGTCGGCGGCGGTGCTGCCGGGATCGGCGCCGCCCGCGCGCTCCGCGATGCCGGCGTGGACGCGCTCATCGTGGAGGCCCGCCACCGTCTGGGCGGCCGCGCCTGGACGGTGCCCGCCGCCGGCGGCTTCCCCATCGACCTCGGCTGCGGCTGGCTTCATTCGGCCGACCGCAACCCGTGGCGCGAGATCGCCGAAGCCACCGGCTTCACCGTCGACCAGACGCCGCCGCCGTGGTCGCGGCCGGTCGCTCCGACCGGCACCGCGCCCGCCGATCAGGCCGGCATCGGCGCCGCCATCGGCGCCTTCCGCGCGGCGGTGGACGACTTGCCCGAGAGCGAGCCCGACCGGCCGGCGTCCGCCTTCCTCGATCCCGACGGTCGCTGGAACGGCGTCATCGACGCGATCAGCACCTGGTACAGCGGCGCCGAACTTGCCCGCGTCTCGGCGCACGATCTCGCCCGCTACGACGACACCGGCGTCAACTGGCGCGTCGGCGAAGGCTACGGCGCGCTGATCGCGACGTATGGCGCTGACCTGCCGGTGGCGCTCGACACTGCGGTCACGCGCATCGACCGGAGCGGAAAACGCCTGGTCGTCGAGACGGCGAACGGGTCGCTCACCGCCGCCGCGGTCATCGTGACGCTCCCCACCGACGTCATCGCCGCCAATGCGGGGCTCTTCCATCCGGCTCTTCCCGAGAAGATCGCCGCGGCGCGCCACCTGCCGCTCGGCCTCGCCGACAAGCTCTATCTGTCGCTCGCCGGCGCGGAAGAGTTCCGCACCGAGAGCCGCGCCTTCGGCCGCACCGACACCGTCGCCACCGCTGCCTATCACTTCCGCCCCCTCGGCCGGCCGGTGATCGAGGCGTACTTCGGCGGCGCGCTCGCCGCTGACCTCGAAGCGGGCGGCGAGGGGGCCTTCGTCGATTTTGCCCTCGGCGAGCTCACCGGCCTCTATGGCAGCGCCTTTGCCGGGCGCGTCAGGCCGCTCGCCCATCACGCCTGGGGGCGCGACCCGTATGCGCTGGGCTCCTATTCCTACGCCACCCCCGGCCACGCCGACGCCCGCGCCGCTCTCGCCGCCCCGGTCGACGACCGCATCTTCTTCGCCGGCGAAGCCTGTTCTCCCGCCGACTATTCCACCGCCCACGGCGCCTATCAGAGCGGCCTTGCGGCCGCCCGGGACGCGATCGCCGCGGTGCGCGGCTCAGTCGCATAAAGAAATCTTTATATCCTTATTGTCTCGCTGGGCCGGGCGCGCTATAAGCCCGTCAAACACTCGTTTTCCGCCATTCCGCATCCCGCAGGAGATCGCTCATGCCCGCGTCAAAGGACTATGTCGTCAAGGATATCGGCCTCGCCGACTGGGGGCGGAAGGAAATCTCGCTGGCCGAGACCGAGATGCCCGGCCTGATGGCGACCCGCGAGGAATACGGCTCGACCCAGCCGCTGCGTGGCGCCCGCATCGCCGGTTCGCTGCACATGACCATCCAGACCGCGGTGCTCATCGAGACGCTCAAGGCGCTGGGCGCCGACGTCCGCTGGGCCTCGTGCAACATCTATTCGACCCAGGACCACGCCGCCGCGGCCATCGCCGCCACCGGCACGCCGGTTTTCGCCGTCAAGGGCGAGAGCCTGGAAGACTACTGGGACTACAGCCACCGCATCTTCACCTGGGCCGACGGCGGCACCTCCAACATGATCCTCGACGACGGCGGCGACGCCACGCTGCTCCTCCATCTCGGCATGCAGGCCGAGACCAACCCCTCGGTCCTCGCCCATCCCACCAACGAGGAAGAGGAAGTCCTCTTCGCCGCCATCAAGAAGCGCCTCAAGGAAGAGCCCGGCTGGTACTCGAAGGTCGCCGGCAACGTGAAGGGCGTCACCGAGGAGACCACCACCGGCGTCCACCGTCTCTACCAGATGGCCAAGGAGGGCCGGCTTCTCTTCCCGGCTATCAACGTCAACGACTCGGTCACCAAGTCGAAGTTCGACAATCTCTATGGCTGTCGCGAATCGCTGGTCGACGGCATCCGCCGCGGCACCGACGTGATGATGTCCGGCAAGACCGCGATGGTCGCCGGCTACGGCGACACCGGCAAGGGCTCCGCCGCCAGCCTGCGCAGTGCCGGCTGCCGCGTGCTGGTCGCCGAGGCCGATCCGATCTGCGCGCTGCAGGCGGCGATGGAAGGCTACGAGGTGACCACCATGGACGATGCCGCGCCGCAGGCCGACATTTTCGTCACCGCCACCGGCAACGTCGACGTCATCACCATCGATCACATGCGGCGCATGAAGGACCGCGCCATCGTGTGCAACATCGGTCACTTCGATTCCGAGATTCAGGTGAGCGCGCTTCGCAATCACAAGTGGACCAACATCAAGCCTCAGGTCGACGAGATCGAATTTCCCGACGGCAAGCGCATCGTCCTTCTGTCGGAAGGGCGGCTGGTGAATCTCGGCAACGCCACCGGTCATCCGAGCTTCGTCATGTCGGCGTCGTTCACCAATCAGACGCTCGCGCAGATCGAACTGTTCACCAAGCCGGAAAAATATGAGCGGCAGGTCTACACACTGCCGAAGATTCTCGACGAGAAGGTTGCGCGTCTGCATCTCGCCAAGGTCGGCGCCAAACTGACCGAGCTCAACGAGAAACAGGCGAACTACATCGGTGTCACCACTAGTGGTCCGTACAAGCCGGACCACTACCGCTATTGATTTGATGTAGGCGTCTTCGCAACAGCTTCGCTTTTTCGACACGACCCGCTTCACACGGGATTCGCCGAACCGCTATACAGGGAGGTGATTCGCCTCGGGCGTGCGCGCTGCCCAGGTTGTCGCGGCGAAGTTTCACCCCATGAGTATCGGGAATCTGGCGAAGGGTCCTCTGCATGCTCATGCATGGCAGGAAGACGAGAGCGATTCCGGGAACCGGATGGACCGTCTTTCTGTTAGTCGCCGAAGCGACGTCGCTGTCGTTGGTCGCCACACCGTCGCACGCTGAAGATCTCGCGCTCACGATTCTCTCCAAGCGCTTCGACATCATCCAGATCGTCCTCATGTCGGCGCTCATCGGCGCGATGGTGTTTTCGATCTTCTCGACGTTCCAGTTGATCCGCGCACGCAATCGCGCCGAGACCGAGAACGGTCGTCTGCGTCTTCTCGTCGGCGATCTCAAGGCGACCGCCGATCGCTCTCTGGCGCTCGTCAACGAGGAAGATCAGCGTCTCGTTTCGTGGGGCGAGAAGGGTGTGCCGCCGATCGTCGCCGGCGTCCTGCCGGCCGCCGCCGGAGCGCCCGCCGAGCGCGGCCCCTTCCTGAATTTCGCCGTCTGGCTGACCCCCGAATCCGCCCTCCGTCTCAATCAGCTGATCTCTCGCCTGCGCGAAAGAGGCGAGCAATTTCAACATGTTGTGGAGACGAACGGCGGCCGCCTGATCGAGGTGCGGGGCCGCACCGTGGGCGGCTCGGCGGTCGCCCGCTTCCGCGATCTGAGCGGCGAACGTCTCGCCCGTGCCGAGATCGCGGCGCGCCACGACATGCTCGCCGCCGAGGTCGAAACGACCCGCGCCATGCTCGCCTCCGCGCCGATGCCGATCTGGCTGCGCGACGATCGCGGCGCGCTCGCCTGGGTCAACGGCGCCTACGCCGCGGCCGTCGAAGCGAACGATGAAGATGAGGCGATCGCCAACGGACTTGAGTTGCTCGACACCAACGGACGTCGCGCCATCGAGCTCGCGCACAGAAACGACGCGGTGTTCACCAAACGGCTGCCGGCGATCGTCGCTGGTTCGCGTCGCATCTTCGACGTCGCCGACATCAGATCGGAAGGTGGCAGCGCCGGCATCGCCGTCGACGTCACCGAAGTGGAAGCCGCGCAGGCGGCACTGCGTCGCGAAGTCGACTTCAACGCGCGCACACTCGATCAGTTGCAGACCGCCGTTGCCGTCTTCGGACCCGACCGTCGTTTGAAGTCGTTCAACGCTGCCTACCGCGCGCTGTTCGGACTCGATCCGGCGTTTCTGGAATCGGCGCCCGAGGAAGCCGCCGTGCTCGAGCGCCTGCGTGCGGCGCGCAAGCTTCCCGAGCAGGCCGACTTCCGCACGTGGCGTCAGGACCTCTTCGCCGCGTATCGCACGATGGATACGCGCGAGCAGTGGTGGCACATGCCCGACGGTCAGACGCTGCGCGTCATCGTCAATCCGCATCCGCAGGGCGGCGCCACGTGGGTGTACGAGAACGTCACCGAGCGACTCGATCTGGAGAGCCGCTACAACGCGCTGGTCAGCGTGCAGGGCGAAACCCTCGATCATCTCACCGAGGGTGTCGCCGTGTTCGGTTCCGACGGACGGCTGCGGTTGCACAACCCGAGCTTCGCGACCATCTGGTCGCTCGACGAGGACATGCTCGCCGCGCGCCCGCATGTCTCCGACATCGTCGCCGCCTGCCGCCGCCCGGGTGACGACGAGGGCATGTGGCGGCGCTTCACCGCCTGCGTCGCCGGCCTCGACGAGACCCGCGCCTCGATCTCCGGCCGCATGGAGCGCCCCGACGAGCGCGTCGTCGACTACGCCACCGTGCCGCTTCCCGACGGCCAGACCATGGTCACCTTCGTCGACGTCACCGACTCGGTTCAGGTCGAGCGCGCCCTGGTCGAGCGCACCGAGGCGCTGGAGGCCGCCGCCAGCCTCAAGAACGCCTTCATCCACCACGTCTCCTACGAACTGCGCTCGCCGCTCACCAACATCATCGGCTTCGCCCAGCTGCTCTCCGACAGCCGCATCGGCCCCCTCAACCCGAAGCAGGTCGAGTACACCGGCTACATCCTCTCCTCGAGCGCCTCGCTGCTCGCCATCGTCAACGACATCCTCGACCTGTCGACCATCGACGCCGGCATCATGGGGCTCGATCTCGCCGAGATCGACGTGCGCGAGACCGTCGCGGCGGTGGTCGACAGCATCGCCGAGCGGGTCCACGAGCAGCGCGTCGATCTGACCACCGACGTCGCCCCCAACGTCGGCGATCTGGTCGCCGACGAGAAGCGCCTCCGCCAGATCCTCTTCAATCTCCTGTCGAATGCCCTCGATTACTCCCGCGAGGGCGGTTCGGTGCGCCTGGCGGCGGCCCGGGTCGGCGATTCGGTCGAGTTCACCGTTTCCGATGACGGCGCCGGAATCCCCAGGAACTTCCTCGATTCGGTCTTCGACCGCTTCTCCAGCCTGCCGCGCGGCGCCCGCCGCGGCGGCGTCGGCCTTGGCCTGTCCATCGTCAAGAGCTTCGTCGGCCTGCACGGCGGGACCGTCGAAATCTCGTCGGAGGAGGGCCGCGGAACCGAGGTCAAGATTCGCCTGCCGTCCCGCCCGGCGCTTGACGTCGCCGCCGCCTGATGACCTTTGGGCGGCCGTGCCCGAAGCCCTTTCGCCACTCCTTGAAATCGACCTCGCCGACGAGCGCGCGACCGTCGCCCTTGCCGAGGACATCGCCGCGGTCCTGGCATCGGGCGACGTGGTTGCCCTCAAGGGCGATCTCGGCGCCGGCAAGACGACGTTTGCCCGCGCGGTGCTCCGCGCGCTTGCCGACGACCCGACGCTCGAGGTGCCGAGCCCGACCTTCACCCTCGTCCAGACCTATGCCGCCGGGCGGCTTTCCGTCTCCCACTACGACCTTTTCCGCATCGGCGATCCCGGCGAACTCGACGAGATCGGCTTCGAGGACGCCGCCGATGGCGGGGCCGTGCTGGTCGAATGGCCGGAGCGGGCCGGCGACCGCATCCCGCCCGACGCGCTCACCGTTTCCCTGGCGGTCGCAGGGGCGGGCCGCCGTGCAGTCCTGACCGGCGGCGGCACGTGGCCGGACCGGGTGGGGCGCACCCGCCGCATCCGTGGATTTCTCGACGGTTCCGGCTGGCCGGGCGCCACCCGCCGGCATCTCGCGGGCGATGCCTCCCATCGCAGGTACGAGCGGCTGCATCGGCATATGCGAACCGCCGTGCTGATGGACTGGCCGGCGCACGGCATGCTTCCCGCTGACGACCCGCGGGCGCCGTTCCGGGCGCGAAATATCGAGGCGTTTCAAGCGGTTGACGAGGCGCTCCGCGGCCTCGGCCTGTCGGCACCGGAGATTTTTGCGGCTGACCGCGCGGCGGGGCTGCTGCTCATGGAGGATTTCGGCAACGAGGGCATCGCCGCCGGCCAAGTGCCTGATCCGGAACGTTATCTGGCCGCGGTCGAGGTGCTGGCCGAGATCCATTCGGCACCCCGGCCGGCTCAGCTTGGCGCCCACACCTTGCCGATGCTCGCCGGGCCGGCGCTTGGCCCGGAAGTCGGCCTGTTTGCTGCCTCGTATGTACCGTTTGCCCGTGCGATGCCGCTCAGCGAAGCCGAGCAGGAGGCCCTCGACGCGATCTGGTCGAAGCTGTTCGCGCGCCTCGCCGAAACCGAAAAGAGCTGGATTCTCTTCGACATGCAGTCGCCGAACCTGTTCTGGCTGCCCGACCGCCAGGGGCCGGCCCGGGTCGGCCTCATCGACTTCCAGGACGCCTTTTTCGGCCCCTCCGCCTACGATGTCGCCAGTCTTTGCCAGGACGCGCGGGTGACCGTGCCCGCCGATCTGGAGGCACGCCTCAGCGCCCGCTACGTCGACCTCCGCCGCGCCGCCGATCCCGCCTTCGACGTCGCCGCCTTCAGCGACGCCTACGCCATCTCGGCGGCGATCCGCACCTGCAAGAATCTCGGCGTTTTCGCCCGCCTCGCCGCTGCCGGCCAGCCGGCTTATCTGCAACATATGGAACGATTGCGTGCATATCTGCGGCGCACGCTTGCTTCCCCGTTTCTTTCGCCGCTGCGGCTCTGGTATGAGAGGGCCTTCCCGGCCTGACCTTGCCTGCCTGTGGGGCGCCCGATGACCGCCAGCCAGCCGAAGCGCGCCATGGTTCTTGCCGCCGGCCTCGGCAAGCGCATGCGCCCGGTCACGGTGACCACGCCCAAGCCACTGGTTGAGGTCGGCGGCCGCGCCCTGATCGACCGTGGTCTCGACGCACTGGCCGCCGCCGGCGTCGACCAGGTGGTGGTCAACATCCACTACCTGCCCGATCTCGTCGCCGTTCACGTCGCCCGCCGCCGCCATCCCGAGATCGTCGTCTCGGACGAGCGCGCCAAGCTGCTTGGCACCGGCGGTGGTATCGCCCAGGTGCTGCCGAGATTCGGCGGCGAACCGTTCTATCTGCTGAACTCGGATTCGTTCTGGATCGAGGGGGCCCGCCCCAACCTCACGCGCCTCGCCGAAGGCTGGCGCGACGCCGACATGGACGCGCTGCTGCTGGTCGCCGCCACCGTCCACGCCGTCGGCTACAGCGAGCACGGCGACTTTCGCATGGACCCCGCCGGCCGGCTGATGCGCCGCGGCGAGCGCGAGGTGGCGCCTTTTGCCTACGCTGGCGCCGCCATCCTCCATCCGCGCCTGTTCGAGAATTGCCCCGAGGGGGCCTTCTCCCTCAACGTCCTGTTCGATCGCGCCCTCGAGCGGGAACGCCTCTACGGCATGCGCCTCGACGGCCTGTGGCTCCACATCGGCACGCCGGAGGCCATCGGCGAGGCGGAACTGACCATCGCCGACAGCGCCGCCTGACGGCGATGGCGACCCGCGCCCATCCGCGCGTCTGGTCGATTCCGGCAGGCGCCCCGTTTCTGCCCACCCTTGCCGAAGCGCTCCTCGACGGCACGCTGATTCCGGCGCCCGGCGGCGATCCGCTGGCACTTGCCGATGTCACCGTGCTGCTGCCGACCCGCCGTTCGGTGCGCGCCTTTCGCGACGTGCTCGCCGATCGCCTCGGAGGCGACGCGGCGATCTTGCCGGTCATCCGCCCGATCGGCGACGTCGACGAGGAGGAGCGCCTGCTGGATCCGCAGGCCGAAACCGGCGCCGATCATCTCGCCCTGCCGCCGCCGTTGCCGCCGCTTGCCCGCCGCCTGACCCTGACCCGACTGATCCTGGCGTGGGCGACGACCCTGCGCAGCCATCCCCTTCGCCTGACGCCCGACGAGCCGCTGCGCATTCCGGCCTCCGCCGCCGACGCGGCGCGGCTCGCCGGCGACCTCGCCCGCCTCATCGACGACGTCGAGATCGCTGGCGTGGAATGGTCGGCGCTCACGACGCTGGTTCCCGACGATCACGCCGAATATTTCCAATTGACCCTCCAGTTCCTGCGCATCGTCACCGAGCAGTGGCCGGCGATCCTCGCCGAGCTGCAGCGCGAGGACCCGGCGAAGCGCCGCGACCGGCTGATCCGCGCCGAGGCTGAGCGCATCGCCACGCACGGATCGCGGGGGCCGATCGTCGCCGCCGGATCGACCGGGTCGATTCCGGCGACCGCGGAATTGCTGAAGGCAATTGCGCGGGACGAGAACGGCGCGGTGGTGCTGCCCGGCCTCGACCAGGGCCTCGATGAAGGCGGCTGGGAGGCCATCGGCAGCGACGACGGCGCTGCCGCCGCCCACGGTCACCCGCAATACGGCCTCAAGCAGCTTATCGGCGAACTGGGCATCGCCCGCGCCGACGTGGCCCTCCTCGGTGACGATCGCGCCGTGGCGGCGCGCACGCGCCTGCTGTCGGAGGCGATCCGCCCGGCGGCGACCCTCGACGCCTGGGCGCGCTTCGCCGACGACCGCGATGTGGCGCTCGCCGGCGTCACGGCGATTGTCGCCCGCAACGAGCACGAGGAGGCGACGGCCATCGCGCTGGCGATCCGCGAGGCGATCGAGCGGGGCGAGGGGACGGCGGCGCTGGTCACGCCCGAGCGGACGCTAGCGCGGCGCGTGGCGGTCGAGTTGCGCCGCTGGGGCCTCGCGGTCGACGATTCCGCCGGCACGCCGCTGGCGCAATCGCCGCACGGCATCTTCGTGCGCCTGCTGGCGGAGGCGGCTGCCGCCGACGGCGATCCCGTCGCGCTGCTGGCGCTGCTGAAGCATCCCTTCGCCGCCTTCGGCCTGTCACCCGCCGCCTGCCGGCACGGCGCCCGCGCCCTCGAGCTGGCGCTCTTTCGCGGCCATCGCGTCGCCGGCGGTGTGGCAGCGCTTGCCGAAGCGCTGGAGCGGGCAAGGACGGAACGCGACGAAGCCGAGCACGTCCCCGCCGCGCGGCGACGCCTCGACGGGTTGCAATGGGGGCTGGCCGCCGATCTCGCGTCGCGCCTCGCCGCCTGTCTCGGTCCGTTGGAACAGGCCATACGCGACCGGCAAGAATTGCCCGCCGCCACCATGGCGGCGCGCGTCGTCGATGCCCTCAACGCGGCCGCCGCCGACGAGGCCGGAAGTGCGCCGCCGCTCTGGCAAGGGCCCGGCGGTGAGGCTCTGTCGACGCTGCTCTCCGGCCTCGCCGCCGACGAGGCCGCCGCCAGCCTGACGTTTGATGCGGCCGACCTGCCGCGCTTCCTGACCGCGCTGATGGCCGACGTCGCGGTCCAGCCGCCGGCCGGCGCCGACCCCCGCGTTCACATCTGGGGGACGCTGGAGGCCCGCCTCCAGTCGGTCGATTGCCTCATCCTCGGCGGTCTCGACGAGGGCGTGTGGCCGGCGGAAACGCGCACCGATCCATGGCTCTCCCGCGCCATGCGCGCCGAGATCGGCCTGCCGCCGCCGGAGCGCCGGCTGGGGCTCGCCGCCCACGATTTCCTGCAAGGCATGGCGGCGCCGCGCGTCATCGTCACCCGCGCCGAGAAGCGCGGCGGCGCGCCGACGGTCGAATCGCGCTGGCTGCAGCGCATCCGCGCCCTCATCGGCAAGGAAGCGTCGGAGGCCCTGAACGCGCGCGGCGCCGATTGGCTGGCGCTTGCCCGCGCCCTCGACGCGCCGCCGCCGAAGCCGGCGCCGATCCCGCGGCCCGAGCCGAAGCCGCCGCTTGCCGCTCGCCCGGCGGGCCTCTCGATCACAGAGATCGAGACGCTGATCCGCGACCCGTATGCGATCTACGCGCGGCGCATCCTGAAGCTGGAGCCGCTCGATCCGCTCGGCCTGGCGCCGGATCGCGCGCTCCGCGGCACGCTGATCCACGCGGCGCTCGCCGAATTCACCAAGGCGTGGGCGGGGCCGTACGACGCCCCCGCCGCGGAGGCGCTGGTCGAGACGATCGGCGCGACGCTGGCGAAGATCGAACGAGACTTCCCCGACGTCCACGCCGTCTGGGCGCATCGCTTCGCCGAGGTGGCGCGCTGGTTCATCGCCTGGGAGGCGAGCCGCGACGGCGATGTCGCCGTGCGCCACCCCGAGATCGACGGCAAGCTGGCGGTGCCGGTTCCCGGCGGCGTCTTCACACTGCGCGGGCGCGCCGATCGCATCGACGAGATGCGCGACGGCACGCTCGCCATCTACGACTTCAAGTCGGGCGCGCCGCAGACGCAGAAGACGGTGTTCGCCGGGCTGACCCCGCAGATGACCCTGGAGGCGGCGATGGCCCGGGCCGGTGCCTTCGATGGGGTGGCGGCGAGCAAGTCGGTGAGCGATCTCGCCTGGCTCGCGGTCGGCAAGGCCGGACGGAACGAGCCCTACGTTCCGGTCGCCGGCAAACGCGCCGCGCCCGGCGCCAACGACGACCTCGCCGACCGGGCGCACGCGATGCTGACCGAACTCGTCTCAGCCTTCGCGGACGCAGGGCGTGGCTACCTGTCGCGGTCCCGGCCGATGATGATCAATGCCCGCTATCTCGGCGACTACGACCATCTGGCGCGGGTGCGCGAATGGTCGCTGGTCGAGAGCGAGAACGACGTGCTCGGCGGCGGAGGTGGCGCGTGAGCGACACCCTCGCATCGCAAACGGTGGTGACCCAGGCGGCGACCGACCCGAACGCCTCGGCGTGGGTGTCGGCGAACGCCGGCTCGGGCAAGACCTACGTGCTGTCGCGCCGCGTCATCCGCCTGCTTCTGGCCGGCACCGACCCGGCGCGCATCCTGTGCCTGACCTTCACCAAGGCGGCGGCCTCGCAGATGGCGAACCGGGTGTTCGCTGAACTTGGTGCATGGACGACCCTCGACGACGCGGCGCTGGCCAAACGCATCGCGGAGCTTGAGGGCGGTATTCCCGGCGCGGCAACATTGGCCGAGGCGCGGCGCCTGTTCGCCAAGGCGCTCGACACGCCCGGCGGCCTGAAGATCCAGACGATCCACGCCTTTTGTGAACGGCTGCTCCACCAGTTTCCCTTCGAGGCGAACGTCGCGGGCCACTTCGAGGTGCTCGATGAGCGCAGCGCCGCCGCGCTGGTCGCCGAAGCCCGCCGCGCCGTGCTGGCGCGCGCCGCCGCTGACCCCGGCGGCGATCTCGGCGCGGCGCTTGGCACGGTGTTGTCCGCGGCCAGCGACCAGATGCAAGAGACGTCGCTCGCCAGGTTCATCGAGAAACGCGATTCCGTCGGCGCCTGGCTGGTCCAGGCGGGGAGCGTCGCCGGCCAGATCGGGGAGCTGCACGCGGCGCTCGGTCTTGCGGCGGGCGAGACCAGCGAAGCGCTCCGTCAGCAGGTGATCGCCGGGGCCTTCGACGGCCCCGACGCGCGTCGTCTCCTCGACGCGCTCCGCGCCGGTGGCGCCAACGACCGGAAGGCGGCGGACCGGCTCGCGCCGTTCGTCGCCTCGAACGATCCCGACGCGCGCGTCGACGCCTGGCTGGCCTTTTTCCTCAAGTCCGACGGCGAACCGTACGCGCGGCCCGCCACCAAGAAGGTCACCGACGCCTGGTCCGGCCTCGACGACAAACTGAACGCCGAGCGCGCCCGTCTCATCGCGCTCCTCGACCGCATCCGCACTGCCGAGCTGTTCGAGACGAGCGCCGCCATGCTGCGCCTCGCCGACGCGGCCATCGACGCCTACGGCCGTCTGAAACGCGCGCGCGGCGTCCTCGATTTCGACGATCTGGTGATCCGCACGGCGGCGCTTCTGGCGCGCAGCGACGCCGCCCGCTGGGTCCACTACAAGCTCGACCGCGGGCTCGAACACATTCTGGTCGACGAAGCGCAGGACACCAGCCCCCGCCAGTGGCAGGTGATCGGCGCGCTGGTCGAGGAATTCTTCGCCGGCGAGGGCGCCAGCGAGGCGCCGCGCACCGTCTTCGCGGTCGGCGACGAGAAGCAGTCGATCTTCTCGTTTCAGGGCGCCGTGCCGGCCTGGTTCACGCGCACCCGCAGGCACCTGCAGCAGCAGGCCGAGGCGGGCGGCTATGGCTGGCAGAACCCGACCCTGTCGCTCTCCTTCCGCTCGGCGCCCGTGGTGCTCAAGGCCGTCGACGCGGTCTTCGCGAAGCCCGACGTTTACGAGGGCCTGACCGCCGAGCCCGGGGCGACCATCCACGAGGCGTTCCGCCGCAGCGCCGTCGGGCGCGTGGCCGTGTGGCCGGTCTACAAGTCACCGCCGCCACTGGAAACCGACGATTGGACCAAGCCGGTCGACTATCTCGGCATGGACAGCCCCGAGGTGCAGCTGGCCAAGCGCATCGCCACCACCGTCAAGGGCTGGCTCGACCGCAGCGAGCTGCTCGACGCGCCCGACGCAAAGGGCGATCCGCGCCCGATCCACCCGGGCGGCATCCTCATTCTGACCCGCTCGCGCGGCGCGCTCACCGACGCCATCAACCGGGAGCTGAAGCGGCAAGGCATCGCCATTGCCGGCGCCGACCGGCTGCTGCTCACCGAGCACATCGCGGTCATGGACCTGATGGCGCTTGGCCGCGTCGTGCTGCTGCCCGAGGACGACCTGTCGCTGGCGGCGCTTCTGAAGAGCCCGCTGATCGGCCTCGACGAAGACGCGCTGTTCGACCTGGCGTACGACCGTGGCAAGCGCTCGCTGTGGGCGGTGCTCGCCGAGAAGGCCGACACGCGCGCCGACTTCGCCGCCGCCAAGGCGGCGATCGAGGGTTGGCGCCGGGCGGCCGACGAACGCGATCCGCACGCCTTCTTCGCCGCGATCCTCGGACCGCAGGGCATGCGGCGCGCCTTCCTGACCCGCCTTGGCGTCGAGGCAGAAGACGTGCTCGACGAGTTTCTCGCCCAGGCGATCGCCTATCAGCAGGCCAACACCCCGTCGTTGGAGGGCTTTCTCGCCTGGCTGGTCGACGGCGACATCGAGGTCAAGCGCGATACCGAGACGCTGCGCGACGAGGTCCGTGTCATGACCGTGCACGGCGCCAAGGGGCTGGAGGCCGACGTCGTCTTCCTGATCGACAACGGCATGGACCCGGCGCCCGCCGCCCACGATCCCCGCGTGCTGCCGCTCGCCGAAGACCCTGAGCCGCTGTCGCCGGGGCCGGTCGTCTGGAACCGCTCGATCAATGCGATGCCGAACGCCGTCAGGCAACGGGTAGAGGACGAGCGGCGTCGTGCGGAAGAGGAGTACCGGCGGCTGCTCTACGTCGGCATGACGCGTGCCCGCGACCGGCTTTACGTCGCCGGCATCGTCAAGAAGGAGTTCAAGTCGAGGCCCGACCCCCGCTGGCATGCGCTGGTCACGCAGGCACTCGAGGACGAATGGGTCGAGACCAACGACGCCGAGGGCGGGGTCGAATACATCTGGCGTCCGGTGGAAACTCCGGCGGCGATGGCCGAGACGGCGCTGGCGCCGCCCGCGCCGGTCGCCCTGCCAACGTGGGCGAGGCGCGACGCACCGGCGGCGCCCGTGAACGCAGTGCGCATCACCCCGTCGACGGCGCTGGGTGGCGATGCCGTGGCGCCTCCTGCCCTCGCGCGCAGCGTCGAGCAGGAGAGGGCGCTTGCCCGCGGCAGCCTGCTCCACCGCCTGCTCCAGTCGCTCCCCGACGTCGAGGTGGCGCGGCGCACGGAGATCGGCGCGCGCTATCTGGAAGTCGCCGCCGACACCTGGAATGACGAGGATCGCGCGGCACTGCTCGACGAGGCGCTGGCCGTGATCGGCGATCCCGCCTTCGGCGCCGTCTTCGCGGCCGGCAGCCGCGCCGAGGTCGATATCGCCGGGCGCCTTGGCGGGCGGCCCGTGTCGGGGCGCATCGACCGGCTGGCGGTGACCCCCGACCGGGTGCTGATCGTCGATTACAAGACCAACCGCCCGGTGCCCGAGGTGACGCCGCCCGCCTATATCGCCCAGCTGGCGCTCTACCGGGCGATTCTGTCGCGCCTCTACCCCGGCCGCCCGGTCGCCGCCGCGCTCCTGTGGACCGACCGGCCGGTCCTGACGGAAATCCCCGAAGAGGCGCTGATTCGGGCCGAATCGGCGCTCTTGAAGGGCTGAGGAGGGCCCGGCCCCGCGTCCGCCGCAAGGCTGGCACGCGGTTCCCGCGGCGGCGCTTGACTCTCCCCCGCCGCCTCCTACGTTCGGTTCAACCCGCCACCTTCTTCAGCCCGTGAGGAACAAGACCATGCCCGCCACAGTCACCGATGCGACCTTTGACAACGACGTTCTCGGTGCAGACAAGCCGGTGGTCGTCGACTTCTGGGCGGAATGGTGCGGCCCCTGCCGGATGATCTCGCCGGCGCTGGAGGAAATCGCCACCGAAATGGACGGTCAGGTGACCATCGCCAAGCTCAACGTCGACGAGAACCCCAACGTGATGATGCGCTACGGCGTTCGCTCGATCCCGACGCTCATCATGTTCAAGAACGGCGAGCCGACGGCGATGCAGGTCGGCGCCGTGCCCAAGGGCCGCCTGACCGAGTGGATCAAGGGCGCCATCTGATACGCGCGTCGCCCGTTCCGACGCCTGCCCGCCGGGAGCGCATCGCGCTCCCGGTTTTCGTTTGCCCGGCGCCCATACCTCTTGAGAATCGCTTTTCTTGATCCGCCGGTGCCGGCGGCGCAGCGTCGGCATCCCTCACAGCCGGGAGATTCGCGAACCATGCCGACCGTATCCGTCACCGAAGCATCCTTCGACGCCGAAGTCCTGGAAGCGTCGCTGCCCGTCGTCGTCGACTTCACGGCCGACTGGTGCCCACCCTGCGACGCCATCGCGCCGTCGCTGGAGGCCCTCTCCGATGAACTCGCCGGGACGGTGAAGATCGCCAAGGTCGACGTCGACCGCCACCCGCAGATCTCGATGCGCTACGGCATCCGTTCCATGCCGACCCTGGTGCTCTTCAAGGACGGCGAGCCGACGGCGATGCAGGTCGGCGCGGTCGCCAAGAGCCGCCTGTCGGCGTGGATCGAGGGCGCGCTCTGAGGCGTCCCTCGACGCGAGCCCGCGAGAGGGTCGCTTCGGCGGCCCTTTTCATGTTACGGCGGCCGTTTCAACCGAAACGCCCCGGGGAGACTGCCGCCGTGATCGACGAGCGCCGCGCCGTGCGGGCGATCCTGCTGACGCCCGAGCGGGACATCCTCCTGATGCGCATCCGGCCGCCACATGGTGGCGATGCGTTCTGGATCACGCCGGGCGGCGGGCTCGAGGAAAACGAAACGCCTGGCGAAGGCCTGCGCCGCGAACTCCGCGAGGAGCTGGGCCTGACCGACTTCGCCGTCGGCCCGCTCGTCTGGCGCCGCCAGCACACCTTCAACTGGGGCGAGAAGCGCTTCTGCCAGCGCGAGGAATACCACATCGTCGAGATCGCCCGCCGTTTCGAGCCGGTGATGTCGGACGAAATCGAGATGAAGGTGCTGGATGCCTTCCGGTGGTGGTCGCGGGCCGAACTTGCGACCGCCGAAGAGCAACTGACGCCGCTGTCGCTGGCGGAGATCGTGGCCCGCTACATCGCCGAGGGACCGCCAGCGGAGCCGCTCGACGTCGAAGTGCTGGTCGACTGAGGGGTTCAGACCGGCGGCGTGCCGTTCTGCGAAAGCACGGTTCCGGCGAGATAGAGCGAGCCGCAAATGAGGACGCGGGGCACGTCCCCGGGGAGCGCCGCGATGCGGTCGAGCGCGGTCGTCACGTCCGGCGCCGTCTCGGCCATGAGCCCCTCGGCGATCGCCAAGGCCGCCAGCTCGCCGGGATCACGGCTGGCGTTGGAGCCGGTCACCGGTACCGCATAGACGTGCTCCGCCGAGATCCGCGAACGGACGGAAGAAGCCCGCCGGGTCCTTGGTGTTGAGCATGCCGGCGATCAGCACCAGCGGCTTCGGGTCGCGCTCCTCGAGGTCGGCCATCGCCTCCGCGATCACCAGCCCGGCCGCCGGGTTGTGGCCGCCGTCGAGCCAGATCTCCGCGTCGGGGAGGTGCGCCACCAGCGTGCCGGAGGTCAGCGACTGAAGCCTCGCCGGCCACTCCACGGTGCCAAGGCCGGTAGCGTAGTCCTGCATCTCCAGACCGAAGCGCGCCCGTCTGAGCGCCGCGATCGCCGTGCCGGCGTTGGCATACTGGTGGCGGCCGGGAAGCCGCGGCGCGGGCAGGTCGAGAAGCCCGTCCTCGTCCTGATAGACCAGCCGGCCGCCTTCCGGGTGGGCGGTCCAGTCCTGGTTGGCGATGAACAGGTCGGCGCCGACCCGGTCGCCCTGGCGCTCGATCTCGGCGAGCGCCTCGGCGCTCTGCGGGCCGACGATCGCCGGCACGTTGCGCTTCAGGATGCCGGCCTTCTCGTAGGCGATGGCGGTGACGGTCTCGCCGAGGAACTTCTCGTGATCGAGCGCCACCGGCGTGATGAGCGTCGCCGCCGGGCGCGGGATGATATTGGTCGCGTCGAGCCGCCCGCCGAGCCCCACTTCGAGCAACAGCACGTCGGCCGGGTGGCGGGCGAAGATGGCGAAGGCCGCCGCGGTGGTGATCTCAAACTGGGTGATCGGCCGCCCGTCGTTGATCTTCTCGACCTGGATCAGCGCATCGGCGAGTTCCTCCTCGTCGACGAAGCGTCCGGCGAGGCGGATGCGCTCGTGGAAGCGCACCAGATGCGGCGAGGTATAGACGTGAACGCGCCGGCCGCCGGCTTCCAGCATGGCGCGCATGAAGGCGGTCGCCGAGCCCTTGCCGTTGGTTCCGGCGACGTGGATGACCGGCGGTAGCGTCAGTTCGGGGTGACCGAGGTCGGCCATCAGCCGCTCGACGCGGTCGAGCGACAGGTCGAT
This sequence comes from uncultured Alphaproteobacteria bacterium, assembly GCA_963843565.1. Taxonomy (GTDB): domain Bacteria; phylum Pseudomonadota; class Alphaproteobacteria; order Rhizobiales; family Kaistiaceae; genus DASZQY01. The sequence continues at coordinate 2,658,199 of CAWJKY010000003.1, read as the reverse complement.
TTCGCGCGGGTGAAGCGCGAGTAGGCGCTGAAGGATGGCGCTGGAGCGGTCCATTGGCGGGAGCGGTCGGTCGGTTGGATCAGGCGGCGGCGGGTTCGTCGGCCGGGGCGGGGGGCGGCAGGTTGCGGTTCGCCGCGGGGGCGCCGAGCAGCCGGCAGAGGCGGGCGATGGTTTCGCGGAGCTTGTGGCGGTGGACGACCATGTCGACCATGCCATGGTCGCGCAGGAATTCGGAACGCTGGAAGCCCTCGGGGAGCTTCTCGCGGATGGTCTGCTCGATGACGCGCGGGCCGGCGAAGCCGATGAGCGCGCCGGGCTCGGCCAGATGGACGTCGCCGAGCATGGCGTAGGAAGCGGTGACGCCGCCGAGCGTCGGGTTGGTGAGGACGACGATGTAGGGAACCTTCGCCTCCTTCATCATGTCGACGGCGACAGTGGTGCGCGGCAGCTGCATCAGCGAGAAGACGCCTTCCTGCATGCGCGCCCCGCCCGAGGCCGCGAACAGCACGAACGGGGTCTTGCGCTCGACCGCCGCGGTCATGCCGGTGATGATCGCTTCGCCCGCCGCCATGCCCAGCGAACCGGCGATGAAGGCGAAATCCTGCACCGCCGCGATCACCGGGATGTTCTCGACCGCGCCGCTGGCGATCTGCACCGCGTCGATCGCGCCGGTCTTGGCGCGCGCGTCACGGATGCGCTCGCTGTAGCGCCGCTCGTCTCGGAATTTCAGCGGATCGGCCGGCACCTCGGGAAAGGCCAGTTCCTCGTAGTGGGCGTTATCGAAGAAGGTGTCGAAGCGCTGCCGGGTGGTCATGCGCATGTGATAGCCGGACCCCGGGATGACGAACTGATTTGCCTCGAGATCGCGGTGAAACACCATCTCGCCGGTCTCCGGACACTTGATCCAGAGGTTCTGGCCGACCTCGCGCTTGTTGAGGAGGTTGCGAATCTTCGGGCGGACGACGTTGCTGATCCAGCTCACGAGACGATGCCTTCCTGTCTGTTCTTATTCCGCCGCCTGGAGGCGCGCCGCGCGCACTCCTTCGGCGAGTTCCCTGACCAGCGCCGTGACGGCCGGAACGGTTCTGTCCGTCGCCTTGCCGCCGGCGTCGAGCGAGGTCCTGACCGCCGAGACCAGCGCCGAGCCGACGACCACGCCGTCTGCCGCCGCCCCGATGGCGCGGGCCTGTTCGGCGCTCTTCACGCCGAAACCGACCGCCACCGGTAATATGGTGTGGCGCTTGATCCGCGCCACCGCCTCGCCGACTTTGGCGGCGTCCGGCGCCGCCATTCCGGTGATTCCGGTGATCGACACGTAGTAGACGAACCCGGACGTATTGGCGAGAACCGCCGGCAGGCGCTTGTCGTCGGTGGTCGGCGTCGCCAGGCGGATGAAGTTGAGGCCGGCCGCGAGCGCCGGCAGGCACAACTCGTCGTCGGCTTCCGGCGGCAGATCGACCACGATCAGCCCGTCGACGCCGGCTGCCCTGGCGTCGGCGAGGAACTTCTCGTTCCCGTAGATGTAGATCGGGTTGTAGTAGCCCATCAGGATGATCGGCGTGTCGGCGTCGCTGGCGCGGAAGGCGCGCACCATGGCCAGCGTTTTCTTCAGCGTCTGGCCGGCATGAAGCGCCCGCTGGCCGGATGCCTGGATCGCCGGCCCGTCCGCCATCGGGTCGGAGAACGGCATGCCCAGCTCGATCAGGTCGGCGCCGGCGGCCGGCAGCGCCTTGACGATTGCCAGCGACGTGTCGCCGTCCGGATCGCCGGCGGTGACGAAGGTCACCAGCGCGGGGCGGCCCTCGGCCTTCAACGCGGCGAAGCGACGGTCGATGCGGGAGGCGCCGCTCATATGTCCATCCCGAGGTGTTCGGCGACGGTGTAGACGTCCTTGTCGCCGCGGCCGGAGAGATTGACGACGATGATCTGGTCCTTGGCCATGGTCGGCGCGAGCTTCGTGACGTAAGCGAGGGCGTGCGCCGATTCCAGCGCCGGGATGATGCCCTCGACCTTGGTCAACAGCGTGAAAGCGTCGAGCGCCTCCCTGTCGGTCGCCGGCACATACTTCACGCGGCCGGAATCCTTGAGCCACGAATGCTCCGGCCCGACGCCAGGATAATCGAGGCCGGCCGAGATCGAGTGGCCTTCAAGGATCTGCCCGTCGCCGTCCTGGAGAAGGTAGGTGCGGTTGCCGTGCAGCACGCCCGGCTTGCCACCGGTCATGGAGGCGGCGTGGCCGTTCGGAACGTCGAGGCCGTGGCCGCCGGCTTCGACGCCGTAGATCGCCACCTCCGCATCGTCGAGGAACGGGTGGAAGATGCCGATGGCGTTGGAGCCGCCGCCGATGCAGGCGACGATCGCGTCGGGCAGGCGGCCCTCCGCCGCCATGATCTGCTCGCGGGTTTCGTTGCCGATCACCGACTGGAAGTCGCGCACCATCTCCGGATAGGGGTGGGGGCCGGCGGCGGTGCCGATCAGGTAGTAGGTGTTGTCGACGTTGGTGACCCAGTCGCGCAACGCCTCGTTCATGGCGTCCTTGAGCGTGCCGTTGCCGGCGGTCACCGGATTGACCTCGGCGCCCAGCATCTTCATGCGGAAGACGTTGGGCTTCTGCCGCTCGACGTCGGTCGAACCCATGTAGACCACGCACGGCAGGCCGAAGCGCGCCGAGACGGTGGCCGCGGCGACGCCGTGCTGGCCGGCGCCGGTCTCCGCGATGATGCGCGTCTTGCCCATGCGGCGGGCGAGCAGGATCTGGCCGAGACAATTGTTGATCTTGTGGGAACCGGTGTGGTTGAGCTCCTCGCGCTTGAGATACACCTTCGCGCCGCCCAGATGTTCGGTGAGCCGCTCGGCGAAATAGAGCGGCGACGGGCGGCCGGCGTAGTGGGTGTTGAGGTGGGTCAGCTCCGCCTGGAAGGCGGGGTCGGCCTTCGCCACTTCCCACGCCTTCTCCAGATCAAGGATCAGCGGCATCAGCGTCTCCGCGACGAAGCGTCCGCCGAAGATACCGAAGAAGCCGCGCTCGTCCGGGCCGGTGCGGAAGCTGTTGGGGAGCGGCGCGCTCAACTTGCCGCCTCATGCAGCACGGCGGCGCGCGCGTTGGCGATGAACGCGCGGATCAGGTTCGGCTCCTTGCGGCCGGGCGCGCTCTCGACGCCCGACGAGACATCGACCCCCGGCGCGCCGGTGACGGCGATCGCCTCGGCGACATTGCCGGGCTTCAGCCCGCCCGACAGCAGGTAGGGCACGTCGGGATCGAAGCCGACGAGCAGCGTCCAGTCGAACGGACGGCCGTTGCCGCCCGGCCGGTCGGCGTCCTTGGGCGGCTTGGCATCGAGCAGCAGCATGTCGGCGACCCCCATGTAGCGGCGCGCCTTGTCGAGATCGGCGGCGGTGGCGATCGGCAGCGCCTTCATCACCTGCCGGCCGGTCACCGAGCGGATCGCGGTGACCTGCTCGATGCTTTCGCTGCCGTGCAGCTGGAACCAGTCTGGCTTGACCATCTCGCGCGTCTCGGCGATGGCGCCGCCGTCCATGTCGACCGTCAGCGCCACGATCTCGGCCCGCCCGGCGACCCGCTTGGCAAGTTCCGCGGCCCGCGCCGGCGTCACGTAGCGCGGGCTCTTGGGGAAGAAGTTGAATCCGATCATCTCGGCGCCGGCGACCAGCGCCGCGTCGAGCGTTTCCTCGGTCGAGAGGCCGCAAATCTTGACAATCAGGCTCATGACGGGCGGATTTCGCACGAAACGAGGGGAGAGTCCAACCGGCGCTTGGTCCCCCCGGAAACGCCCGGAATCAGGCGCCTTAACCGCCCTCGAGCTTCCGCCAGACGGCCACCGCGGCGGCCAGATCCTCGATTGCGTTGCCGACCGACTTGAAGAGCGTGATTTCGTCCCCGGACCTGCGGGCGGCGGCGCCCCGGGCAAGGTCGGCGAGATCGCCGGCGATGTCGGCCTCCGCGAGGACGCCCGAAGCGAGCGGGGCGGCGATATCGCCGCTCTCCTTCATGCCGGCGCGTGTGTCGACGTAGACCGTGGCGCGGCGGATCGCCTTGTCGTCGGCCTCGCGCATGTCGGGGGTGTAGGCCCCGACCAGATCGACGTGCGCGCCGGGCTTCAGCCAGGCGCCGTGCAGCAGCGGCGTCATGCTGAGGGTCGCCGACGATACGATGTCGGCGGCGCCAACCGCCGCTTCGAGATCGTCGCTCGCCGCGACCGTCAATTGTGGGTGGGTCAGCGTCGCGGCGAGGCGCTCCGCCTTGTCGCGATTGCGGTTCCAGATGGTGACGTGGGTGAGGGGCCGGACGGATGCGTGCGCGGCGATCAGGTGGGGCGCCAGCGCGCCGGCGCCGATCATCACCATGCGGCTGGCATCGGCGCGCGCCAGGGCGCCCGAGACCAGCGCCGAGGTCGCCGCGGTGCGCCACAGCGTCAGCGCGACGCCGTCGAGGGTGGCGAGCGGTTCGCCGCTGTCTCCGGCCAGCAGCAGGTAGGTGCCGATGACGCTCGGCTTGGCGCGCGCCGCGTTGTCGGGAAAGACCGAGACGATCTTGACGCCGATGAAGCCGGCGCCGTCCGCCTGCCATGCCGGCATGAGCAGCAGCGTCGCCTCGGCGCCGGCGCGGGCGATGCGGTGGTGATGGCGGGGCGGCGCGATCGCGCCGCCGGCGAAGGCGTCGCGGATCGCCGCGATCAGGCCCGGATAGTCGAGGAGGCGGTCGATGTCGTCGGCGCTGGCGAACCGCATCGCGGGGGGATCAGGCGGCGTCGCGGTCGACGCGCGGCGGGGCGAGCGCCTTGCCGCCGACGGATTGCGCCGCTTCCAGCCGCTCGCGCAAGTGTCCGACTTCGCCGCGCAGCCGCTCCGCGTTGGCCCGCTCGCTGCGCGCCACCCGCCGCCAGCGCCCCTGGCGGAACCAGGTTGCGACGCCGCCGATGACGACCCCGAGCGCCACCGCGGCAAACAGGAACACGTAAAACGGCGCGCTCACCGACCAGCCCGGCGCGCCACCGCCGATCGGATCAAGCGACAGGGTGACCGTGTCGCGGTTGGCCACCGACAGCACGACCACCAGGATCGCGATGGGCAGGAAGACGAAGTAGATCAAGAACCGTCGCATTCAGGAACCCGACCTGGCGGCGGACCGCCTCATCCGTTCAGGCGTTCGCGCAGTTCCTTGCCGGTCTTGAAGAACGGCACGAACTTCTCGGTCACCGCCACCTTGGTGCCGGTGCGCGGATTGCGCCCGGTACGCGCCGGGCGGTTCTTCACCGAGAAGGCGCCGAACCCGCGCAACTCGACCCGGTCGCCCCGCGACAGCGCCGCGGTGATCTCGTTGAGGATGGCGTTGACGATGTGCTCGACGTCGCGCTGGTAGAGATGCGGATTTCGCTCGGAGATACGCTGCACCAGTTCCGACTTGATCATCGTGCAGCCCCCCGCAGTTCACTCAGCGCCGCTTTGACCCTGCCAAACCGACAACAGACCGTCAAGCTTGAGCCCCTCCGGCAAGACCCGATTGAGGAGCGGCGCGACCAGCGGATCGAGCCCCATCTTCTGGGCGAACCAGACAAGCACCGCATCGGAAAGCGGGAAGAACCCGCCGCCGCTCTTCTGCGGCGCCCAGTCGCGGATCGGCAGCTTGGTGTCGACGCCCTTCGTGCCCAGCCAGGCGATGGCTTCCGGTTCGGCGCCGATCTCGTCGATGAGCTGGGCGCCGAGCGCCTGATGGCCGGTGTAGACGCGGCCGTCGGCGAGCGCCGCCGCCACGCCGCGCGGCATGTTGCGCCGCTCCGCGACGATGTCGACGAACCAGTCGAAGGTGTCCTTGACGACGCCCTCCATGATCGCCCGGGCTTCCGGCGAGGTCTTCTCCCAGGGCGACGGCGAGGCCTTGAGCGGCGCGCTCTTGATGTCCTCGACGGTGATGCCGAGGCGGGTCAGGAGCTCGCTGACATTGGGATAGACGAACAGGACGCCGATCGAACCGGTGATCGAGGTCCGCCGCGCCACGATGTGGTCGGTGGCGATCGCCGCCATGTAGGCCGCCGACGCCCCGAAGGTGCCGATGGTGGCCACCGTCGGCTTGGCCGCGGCGAGCTTCCTGAGGCCTTCGTAAAGCGCTTCGCCACCGGTGGTGGCGCCACCGGTCGAATTGATGGCGACGATGACGCCCTTGACCGCGTCGTTCCCGGCGAGGTCGGCGAGCATCCTGGTCTCGGCCGGGTCGTCGGCGATGAAGCCCGAAATGGTGATCCGCGCGATCTGCGGCTCGTTGTTGAGCGGGAAGCCCTCCCGTCCGGTGCCCAGCGCGATGGCCAGCAGGATCACCAGCACCACGGCGATGAAGCCGGTCACGCGCCAGAAGGTGACCTTGCGGCGCAACCGGCGGCGGTCGACGATCTGGTCGGCGGTCATGGACATGGGCTGGCCTCAAGCTAGAGAGACGATTCCGGGCGCCCCCCGCGGGCGCTGGGTTAGCGCGTTTTGGGCCTTCACGGCAAGCACTGGACTGGGTACCGGCGTGCCGTCTAGCATGGCGGCCATGCTGACCGTCTGGGGCCGCGTCAATTCCCTCAATGTCCAGAAAGTGCTGTGGGCGCTCGCCGAAGCGGGCGTCGCCTACAGGCGCGTCGACGCCGGCCTGCAGTTCGGCGTCAACAACACGCCCGCATATCTGGCGATGAACCCGAACGGCCGGGTGCCGACCATCGACGACGACGGCCTGGTCCTGTGGGAATCGAACGTGGTGGTGCGCTATCTCGCCGCGAAGTACGCGCATGGCACGCTCTGCCCGGCGGACATCGGCGAGCGATTCCTGGCCGAGCGCTGGATGGACTGGCAGCAGTCGACCATCAATCCCGAGATCAATCCGCTGTTCATGCAGCTGATCCGCACGCCGCAGGACAAGCGCGACATGGGCGTCGTCGCGGCTCGCGCCAAGGCGCTCGACGCGGCGATGGCGATTCTCGATGGCGCACTGGCCGGTCGCGACTTTGTCAACGGCAGGGCCCTCACCATGGGCGATATCCCGATCGGTACCGCCGTCTGCCGCTGGTACCGCCTGCCGGTCGAGCGCCAGCCGCGCCCCAACGTCGAAGCGTGGCTCGCCCGGTTGAAAGAGCGGCCGGGCTTCCGCGATTACGTCGACCAGCCGCTGAGCTGAGTTCGTCGCGCCAACGAAAAAGGCCCGCCTCGTGAGGCGGGCCTTGACTTATCGGATGGTGCGAGAAACGCCGACGGCTAGTTGTCGGCCTTCTCTTCTTCGCTGTTTTCCTCGGCGTCACCCTCGCGCGCCTTCAGCGCGGCACCCAGAATGTCGCCCAGCGAGGCGCCGGAGTCGGTCGAGCCGTACTGGGCCACCGCCTCCTTTTCCTCGGCGATTTCGAGCGCCTTGATCGACACCGAGACCTTGCGGCTCTTCTTGTCGAAGTTGGTGACCCGCGCGTCGACCTTCTCGCCCTTGGCGAAGCGCTCCGGCCGCTGCTCGGAACGCTCGCGCGACAGGTCCGAACGGCGGATGAAGGCGACGAGGTCGGTATCGGCGATCTTCACGTCGAGCCCGGCTTCCTTGACGTCGATCACCTCGCAGGTGACCACCGAGCCCTTGCGGATCTCGCCGGCGGCCTGCTCGAACGGATCGGCGCCGCCGACCTGCTTGATGCCGAGCGAGATGCGCTCCTTCTCGATGTCGACGTCGAGCACCTGCGCCTTGACCTGGTCGCCGCGGTTGTAGGCTTCGATCGCCTGTTCTCCGGGGATGTTCCAGTCGAGGTCGGACAGATGGACCATGCCGTCGACGTCGCCGTCGAGGCCGATGAACAGGCCGAACTCGGTCTTGTTCTTGACCTCGCCCTCGACCACCGAACCGACCGGGTGCTTCTCCGCGAAGTTGTCCCACGGGTTGGCGAGCGTCTGCTTGAGACCAAGCGAGATGCGCCGCTTCACCGGGTCGACCTCGAGGATCATCACCTCGACCTCCTGGGAGGTCGAAACGATCTTGCCGGGGTGGATGTTCTTCTTGGTCCAGCTCATCTCGGAGACGTGGATCAGCCCCTCGATGCCGGGCTCCAGCTCCACGAAGGCGCCGTAGTCGGTGATGTTGGTGACGCGGCCCTTGAACTTGGCCTGCACCGGATACTTCGCCTCGATGCCTTCCCACGGGTCGGCCTCGAGCTGCTTCATGCCCAGCGAGATGCGGTGCGTCTCGTGGTTGACGCGGATGATCTGCACCTTGACCGTCTGGCCGATCGACAGCACCTCGCTCGGGTGGTTGATGCGCCGCCACGCGATGTCGGTGACGTGCAGCAGGCCGTCGATGCCGCCGAGATCGACGAAGGCGCCGTAGTCGGTGATGTTCTTGACGACACCGTCGATGATCTGGCCTTCCTCGAGGCTCTGGACGAGCTCGGAGCGCTGCTCGGCGCGCGTCTCTTCCAGCACCGTGCGCCGCGACACGACGATGTTGCCGCGCCGCTTGTCCATCTTGAGGATCTGGAACGGCTGCGGCGTGTGCATGAGCGGGGTGACGTCGCGAACCGGGCGGATGTCAACCTGGCTGCGCGGCAGGAACGCCACCGCCCCGTCGAGGTCGACCGTGAAGCCGCCCTTGACCTGGTTGAAGATGACGCCGCTGACCTTTTCGTTCTTGTTGAAGCTCTCCTCGAGCTTCACCCAGCTTTCCTCGCGCCGCGCCTTCTCGCGCGACAGCACCGCCTCGCCGAGCGCGTTCTCGATGCGCTCCAGGTAGACCTCGACCTCGTCGCCGACCTTGAGGTCGGGCTCGCGGCCGGGCACCGTGAATTCCTTGAGGGGGACGCGACCTTCGGTCTTCAGGCCGACATCGACGACCGCGAGGTCTTTCTCGATGGCGACGACCGTGCCCTTGATGACGCTGCCTTCCATGAGCGAGTCGGCAGTGAACGACTCGTTGAGAAGGGCGGTAAAATCCTCCCGCGTGGGAGTATGGGTTTCAACAGACATCGACTCTCCGGGTCCATCGGCGGCGCCTGCCGACGGTCTTGCGTTGATCGGGCTTCGTTTCGCGGCCCTGCCCGAACTGGGCGCCCGCTTTTTGCTGCGGTGCGGCGCGCTGGGGCCGGCGAGGCGAAGCGTAGGCTTGTCGTTCCGCCCGCTCTGAAAGAGGCGGGTTCGCGGTCGCTGTGGGTCAGGAAACACGAAAGACGGGCCACGCCATCACGGCGCCCCGTCACTCGCGTCCGGCCCTGGCCCGCTCAACTAAATCCACGGCCGCGCGGAACGCGGCTTCTATATCCATGTTGGTGGTATCGAGCAAGTGCGCGTCGGCCGCCCGGGCCAACGGCGCGATGGCGCGCCCCGAATCGCGGGCGTCGCGCTCCCGGATTTCGGCGAGGATGGTTGCCAGTTCGACCTGGCGCCCCTTGGCCTGAAGCTCGGCCGTGCGCCGCCGGGCGCGCTCCTCGGGCACAGCGGTGATGTAGATCTTGATCTCCGCCTCAGGAACCACCGCCGTACCGATATCGCGGCCGTCGAGCACGGCGCCACCCGGGCGGCGGGCGAAATCGCGCTGGAACTGGAGGAGGGCGCTGCGCACGCCGCCGTGGACGCTGACCCGCGAGGCCAGCTCGCCTGCCTCGTGGCCGCGCAGATGCGGATCGGCGAGACTTTCAGGATCGAGCGCCGCCGCCGCGGCGCCGGCCGCCGCCGGGTCGTCGACGTCGCCGCCCGCTGCCGACACGTCGCGACCGACCGCCCGGTAGAGCAGCCCCGTATCGAGGTAGGGAAGGCCGTAGTGCGCCGCCAGCCGCGCCGCGATCGTGCCCTTGCCCGCCGCGGCCGGCCCGTCGATGGCGACGATCATCGCCGCTCAGGCGCCATCCGGCTCGACGAAGCTGGCGCCGAGTGCGGTCATCAGGTTGCGGAATTCGGGGAAACTGGTGGCGATGGTGCGGGCGTCGTCGATGGTCACCGGATTCTCGGTCGCCAGACCCATCACCATGAAGCTCATGGCGATGCGGTGGTCGAGGTGGGTTTCGACCGTGCCGCCGCCGGTGACGCTGGCTGAGCCGTGCACGGTGAGCGAATCGGGCGTGTCCTCGGCGGTGACGCCGTTGGCCCGGAGGCCGGTCAGCACCGCGGCGATGCGGTCGGTCTCCTTGACCCGCATCTCGCCGATTCCGGTCATCGTCGTATCGCCCTCGGCGAACGACGCGGCGACCGCGAGCACCGGATATTCGTCGATCATCGAAGGCGCCCGCTCGGCCGGCACCGTCACGCCCTTGAGCGCGCTCGCCTTGACGCGCAGGTCGCCGACCTGCTCGCCGCCGACGGTGCGGGCGTTGTCGACGACGATGTCGCCACCCATTTCCTGAAGCGTCTGGATGAGGCCGGTGCGCGTCGGGTTGAGGAGGACGTTCTCGATCGTCACCTCCGAGCCCTCGACGATCAGCGCCGCCACGATCGCGAAGGCCGCCGAACTCGGATCGCCCGGCACGGTGATCGCCTGCGGCTTCAGATTCTCGCCGCCCGACAGGCGGATGACCCGGGCGCCGTCTTCGCCTTCCTCGATCTCGATGCCGGCGCCGAAGGCGATGAGCATGCGCTCGGTGTGGTCGCGGGTGGCGACCGGCTCGATGATGGTGGTGGTGCCGTGCGAGTTGAGCCCGGCCAGAAGCAGCGCCGACTTCACCTGGGCGGAGGGCACCGGCAGGCGATACTCGATCGGGATGATGGCGTTCGGCCCCTTCACCGTCGCCGGAAGGCGGCCTTCGGAGCGGGCGATCACCTGCACGCCCATGCGCTGCAGCGGGTCGAGGACGCGCGCCATGGGGCGGCGGGAGAGCGAGGCATCGCCGGTGAAGGTGGTGGCGAAGGCGTGGCTGCCGGCAAGCCCCAGCGCCAGGCGGATGCCGGTGCCCGAATTGCCGTAGTCGATCACCGCCTCCGGTTCGAGCAGGCCGCCGACGCCGAGCCCGGCGACCCGCCAGGCGCCCGGCCCCGACCGGGTCAGCGTCGCGCCGAAGGCGCGCATCGCCGCCGCCGTCGCCATGACGTCGTCGCCTTCGAGCAGGCCTTCGATCGCCGTTTCGCCGACCGCCAGCGCCCCCAGCATCAGGGCGCGGTGCGAGATCGACTTGTCGCCCGGCGGGCGCGCCGTGCCCGAGAGCGGGCCGGTGCGCCTGGCGCTGAGCGGCCGTGCGGGGGTGTCTGTCGCCATGTTCAGAAAACGAGGCTCCGCGGCCTGACGGGGCTGCATCTTGCGCCCGTTCGGATAGCACAGCCGGCCCGACCCGTCACGAGGGCCGGGCGGCACTTCAGAAATGCTTTTGACAGGCCCGGTCACGCAGACTATGGGGATGCCGCTTGACGGCGGGACAAGGCCAAAACCGTGACGAAAGTTGAGCTAGGCACCAAACGCACCTGTCCCAATTGCGGGACGAAGTATTACGACCTGAACCACAGCCCGATTCTGTGCCCCAAATGCGGCACCGAGTTCGAAGTGGTGGCGCCGACGCGCGTCCGTCCGCCGAAGCCGGCGGCGGCCGTGGCGGCCGAACCCGAGGCTGAGGTGGAGACCGAGGCGGTCGAGACGATCTCGCTGGAGGAGGCCGACGACGAGGCCGCCGGCGCGGGCGCCGTCAAGGTCGAGGGCGATGAGGACATCGACGACGACGAGGACGACACCTTCCTCGCGCCCGATGACGACGACGATGACGACGACGTCGAGGACATTGTCGGCGACGTCGACGAGGAGGAGCCGTAGATCTGAACGGCTTTCAAGGATGGCTGAGGGGCGGGGCGCCGCGCGCCGCGGTTGACCGCCGCCCCCGCATGGGCCATCTGAACGCCAACACCGGGAAGGGGCCATAGCTCAGTTGGGAGAGCGCTTGAATGGCATTCAAGAGGTCGGCGGTTCGATTCCGCCTGGCTCCACCACCTTCCCGGTGATCGTCTGACAGGGGCGGGGAGCGCGAGGGGTAGCGAACGAGGAACGCGCGGCATGGCGATCGGTCGGTTCTTCAAGAGCATCATTAACACCGAGACGCTCGGCGAAGAGACGATCACCGCCCAAGAGAACTTGTATCGCGCAATCGCCAAGCAGTTTCCGAACGAGGACCCTCACACCGTCCTCGCTCGTGTGTGGCTGTCCCGAATGACCGCGGCTCGGCAACTATCCGAGATAGATCCTGACTACCGAGGCGCTCTGGCGATGTCCGAGACGCAGCAGTTCGCGTGCGTTCCGGCGCCCGGCAACGCGCGCGCTCTCGGCCTCTATTTCGTTTTCAAGGAGAATCCCGACATTCCACAGCGGTATCCGAAATTCGCGCGTGAGTTCGAGGAGCTAATGAAGCCGGTCTTCGAAGCAATCTCGACGGGCGGAATCCAGCAGCTCTACGAGAAGTATAACCCGAACGTCGAATGGGAGTTCGTCAGCCCGGCCTGAGTGGATGGAACGGCGCAGGTGCAATCATGGCCGTCGCTCGACAGCACCACTACGTGCCTCGTTGTTACCTGAAAGGCTTCACGGTCCCGAGAAGGAAGAAGCGCCAAGTCGTTGTCTTCGACCGCGTCGACGGACGTTCCTTCACAACCGCCGTCGACAACGTTGCCGCCGAACGTGACTTCAATCGGATCGAGGTCGAAGGTCACGAACCGGACGCTCTAGAGACCTTGATAGCCGAGTTCGAGGGAGAACTTGCGCCGGCGCTGGAGCGCATCATCGCAAGCAACTCAATCGCGAACGAACGCGATCGCGCGCATCTCCTCAACTTTGTGGCGCTGGTCGCCATGCGAAACCCCAGATGGCGGGAGGTTGTGAGGACGGCGCATGAGCGCTTCGCGAAGATGATGGCGCGAGAGATGGTATCAACTCCCGAGCACTGGGCGGCGGTCGTTAAGGGTGCCCGCGAACATGGCGTCGATCCCGGCGAGGTCGACTACGAAACGGCACACAAACTCGTCGAGGAGGACGCCTACACCGTGAGCGTCGCAACCGAGCACCGCATCGCGATGGAGTTCGGTTCGTCGATGGAGATCTTGCCGTACCTAATCGACCGAAAGTGGGTGCTCCTCAAGGCAGCGCCGTCGACGGGCGGCTTCGTGACCTCGGACCATCCTGTCTGCCTCACATGGTCCGATCCGTGGCATGGGCGGTCCGCCTATTCACCCGGTTTTGGCCTCAAAGGCACCCGAGTGATCTTTCCGATCTCCACTGACCTCGCGATGATCGGTGAGTTCGAGCAAGCCGAGAACGTCCGCGAGACCGATGAGGTGGGTGTTGCGGAAATCAACACCACGATAGCCCATCGTGCCAAGCGACAGGTCTATGCCCGCGACATGCATTTCCAATACGCTAATGATGACGGCAAGCCTCGCAAGGCGGCGAAGCTGGCAAGTGAGCGGTGGTTTCGCAAACCGGGAAAGGCGGGCCCTCAACCACACGTTAAGCATGACGCTTAAGGTCACCTACATTCCTTTGCGTGGAGTGCCGTACCGGCAAAGGTGATTCGCTGCGGCCGCCGAGAAGCGCGCCCCGCTGAGGGCGTCGACCGCCTCCTCATCTCACACCCCCGCCTTGCAAATCGCGCCAAACCCCTGTTGCTTGTGCGCCGTTTGAAAAAGACGAACAGCGGAGGACGCGGCAATGGCATCGCGTGCGACGGGCAAGGTGCGCTGGGGGGTGATTTCGACGGCCAATATCGGCCTCGCCCGGGTCCTCCCCGGCATGATGAAGAGCCGGCACATCGAGATACGCGCCATCGCCTCGCGCAAGCTGTCGACGGCGAAGAAGGCGGCGAAGGACCTCGGCATCCCGGTCGCCTACGGCACCTATGAGGAGCTCCTCGACGATCCCGAGATCGAGGCGATCTACAATCCGCTGCCCAATCATCTGCACGTGCCGCTGACGCTGGCCGCGGCCAGGAAGGGCAAGCACGTGTTGTGCGAGAAGCCGATGGCGCTGACCGCCGCGGAAGCCGCGACGCTGAAGCAGGCGCCGCGCGGCATTCTCATCGCGGAAGCCTTCATGGTCCGCGCCCACCCGCAGTGGATCAAGGCGCGCGAGCTGGTGCGCTCCGGTGCGCTCGGTGAACTGCGCGCCATCCAGTCGCTGTTCACCTACTACAACGTCGATCCCAGGAACGTGCGCAACATGGCCGACATCGGCGGCGGCGCTGCCTACGACATCGGCTGCTATCCGGTGGCCGTCTCCCGCTACATCTTCGGCGCCGAGCCGAAGCGCGCCGTCTCGCTGGTCGATCGCGACCCCACCTTCCGGACCGACCGCACGACCAGCGCGCTCGTCGATTTCGGCGCCGGCCGCCACCTGACCTTCACCGTCTCGACCCAGGCCACCAACTATCAGCGGGTCAACATCATCGGCACGAAGGGGCGCCTCGAGATCGTCATTCCGTTCAACGCCACCCAGGGCGAAGCCATGACGATCCTTCTCGACGACGGGTCGAAGATGGCCGGCGAATCCGCCAAGGCGATCCGGCTGCCGAAGGCCGACCAGTACCAGCTTCAGGGCGAGGTGTTCTCGCGCGCCGTGCGCGGCAAGGAGAAGCTGGAGTTTGGCCTCGCCGACGCGATTCTGCAGATGCGCGTCCTCGACGCGATCTTCCGCTCGGAGAAGTCGAAGCGCTGGGAGAAGCCTTGAGCGTCTATTTCTTGCGCTCGTTGGGGATCGGCGGCAGCGTCTTGAGGTAGGCGGCGATCGCCTCGAGGTCGTCGTCGGGGAGGTGGGCGAGGTTCGCCTGGACCTCCGCCATCAGCCCGCCGACCACGTCGCCGCTCCACAGCATGCCGGTGTGGAAGAAATCCATCAGGTCCTGGTCGCTCCAGTCGGCGAGCCCGTCCGCGTCGCTGGTGATGTTGGGGGCGCGGCCCTTGCCGTCCGGCAGCGGTGCGCCGGCGAATTTCCGCGACAGGATCAGCCCGCCGTCGAAGCCGCGTGGCGTGTGGCACTCGATGCAGTGGCCGGGCCCCAGCACCAGATAGGCGCCGCGGTTGACCGCCGCGCTCGACTTCGGGTCCGGCTCGGTGGTCTCGCCGTTGACGTAGAGCAGCTGCCACAGGCCGAGCCCGCGCCGGATGTTGAACGGAAACGCCAGTTCGTGCGGCGCGCTCGCGTCGGCGACCGCCGGCAGCGTGTCCATGAACGCCTTCAGGTCGATGATGTCCTCGATCTTCATGTGCTGGTACGAGGGGTAGGGAAACGCCGGGTAGAGGTGCACGCCGCCCGGCGCCACGCCGAACTTCATGGCTGTGACGAACTCGGCGAGCGTCCACTTGCCGATGCCGTGGTCCGGGTCGGGCGAGATGTTCGGCACGTGGAACTTGCCGAACGGCGACACCAGAACCTGCCCGCCGCCGAGCTTGAGGAGATCGTCGCCGGACGCGTTGGCCTTTGCGTGGCAGGACGCACACCCGCCGATCCAGAACATTTCCTCGCCGTTGGCGAGATCGACGGTGTGGGGCGGCAGGTCGCCGGCCGCGATTTCGCGGGGGTTCGTCAGGACCCAGAAGGCGGCTAGGCCGATCAGGCCGAGGAGCACGGCCGCGGCAACCAATTTGCGGATCATCAAGGTCCTGCCTGCGCTTCTGTGTCAGCCATGATGGCGGGGACGGCAGGAGGGAGCAAGGCGGAAGGCGGAAACCAAGGGTTCACTTCGTCTTGAACGGGTCGGCGCCGCCACCCATATTTCACCCCGGGCGGGTGCCTTCCTTGCAAGGGCCCGCCCCAATGGTCGCTTCTGGTAGAAAGGGCCGAATTGTCGTGACGCGCATTGCAACGTTTTCCAGCCCGCTGCTGCTCGGTTTCGAGGAGATCGAGCGGGCCCTCGACCGCCTCTCCAAGGCGGCCGGTGACGGCTATCCCCCCTACAATATCGAGCGGCTGCCGCGCACCGGCGAGCATGCGGAAACCCTCCGCATCACGCTTGCGGTCGCCGGCTTCTGCCGCGGCGATCTCGAGGTCACCGTCGAGGAGAACGAACTCGTCATCCGCGGCAAGCAGAAGGAAGAGCCCGCCCGCACCTTCCTCCATCGCGGCATCGCCGCCCGCCAGTTCCAGAAGACGTTCGTTCTGGCGGAAGGCATCGAGGTCGCCAGTGCCGACCTCGCCGAGGGGCTCCTGTCGATCGATCTGGTGCGGCCCGAAAGCCAGCGGGTCGCCCGCCAGGTCGCCATCAACGAGCGGAATGCGAAAGGAGTGCAGTCATGACCACCGAGGAAAAGACGCTGACCAACCCCATGCCGCCCGAAGTGTTCGCGGGCCTGGGTGGCGGGCGCATCGCCTACGTCCGCCCGCTGAAGGGGGAAGAGGCGCGCGGGCTGTTTCCGCAGATGCCGCCGGTGGCCGAAAATCTCGAGCTGTGGGCGCTGCTCGCCGCCGACGGGTCGCCGATCATGCTCGCCGACAGCCGCGAGGCCGTCGAGATGAACGCGCATGAGCAGGAGCTGGAGACGGTCAGCCTCCACTAGCGTTTCCAAACAAGCGAAGTTGGGATTGCCAGCGCCGCCGTCAGGCGGCGTTGTGCGTTGCGCCCTCGGTCAGCACCGCGTACTGGGCGAGCGCTTCCGGCGAGGCGCGCAGCTTCGCCGGCACCCCCGGCTCGCGGAACAGCCGCGCCACCCGCGCCAGCGCCTTCAGGTGATCGGCGCCGGAGCCTTCCGGGGCGAGCAGCAGGAAGACCAGGTCGACCGGGTGCTCGTCGAGCGCCTCGAAGTCGATCGGCTTGGTGAGCCGCGCGAACAGGCCGAAGAAGCGGTCGAGCCCGGCGAGCTTGCCGTGCGGAATGGCGATGCCGCCGCCGACGCCGGTGGAGCCCAGCTTCTCGCGCTTGAGGAGCGTCTCGAAGATGTCGCGCTCCGCCACCCCGGTCATCGCCGCAGCCTTCTCGGCGATCACCTGGAGCGCCTGTTTCTTGCTGTTCGCCTTGAGCGCCGGCAGGATGGCGTCGGGCGTGACGAGGTCGCTGAGGTCCATCGTTTTTCTCGCAGGCTCCCTTGCCCCCAGATCGTGCGCGGGCGCCGGGCATCTTGCCGACGCGCTCGTGCGCAAACCTAGCTGCCGTTGTTGCCTTTGGTTTCGAGCGACGGGTCGATCCACCCGATGTTGCCGTCGCTGCGCCGGTAGACGATGTTGACGCCGCCGTGGCCGGCGTTGCGGAAGACCACCAGCGGCACGTCGCTGAGATCCATCGCCATGACTGCGTTGCCGACGGTCATGGTCTCGAGGCTGGTTGCCTCCTCGGCGATGATCACCGGCTCGGAGTCGGGCGGCACCTCGGTGTCCTCGTCATGCGCCTGGATCACGTAAGTGGTGGCCGCGCTGGTGTCTTCTGCGGACCGGGTGCGGTGATGCTCCTTGAGCCGCCGGTTGTAGCGCCGCAGGCGCTTCTCGATGCGCTCCGCCGCCTGATCGAAGCTCACGTGGGCGTCCTGCCCGTGGCCTTCGGCGCGCAGCACCACGCCGGTGTCGAGATGGATGGCACAGTCGGTCTTGAAGCCCGAACCTTCGCGCTCAAGCGTCAGGTGGCCGGTGTAGCCGCCGTCGAAATACTTGCCGATGGCATCGCCGATTCGCGCCTCGGCGTGGCCGCGCAACGCGTCACCGATGTCCATGCTTTTACCGGAAATACGCAGGCCCATCGCGGGTCGGGAACCTTTCACTGTGATGCCGGGTTCGCCAGCTTCTGGCCACCGATCGAGCAGGCTGCCCGTCGGCAGAAGCCGCCGACAGCAAGGGAAACTGTGGTCTCCGTTGGCCGCCCGCTGGCTGACTGCGGGCACCTTCTAGGGAGGGGCGTCGGACAAGTCAACCGAAGGGGAGGGGGCGTTCGGCGGCTCAGGAGGCCAGCTGTTTCTCGCGCCGGCGCTGGACGGAGGAGGGGATGCGCATCGCCTCGCGATACTTGGCGACGGTGCGTCGCGCGATGTCGACGCCGGACTCGCGCAGGACCTTGACGATGGTGTCGTCGGAGAGAATCGCGCCCGGCGATTCCTCATCGATCAGCCTGCGGATGCGGAAGCGGACGGCTTCCGCCGAGTGCGCCTCGCCGCCCTCCGCCGAGGCGATTGCCGCGGTGAAGAAGTACTTCAGTTCGAAGATGCCGCGCGGCGTCGCCATGTACTTGTTCGAGGTGACCCGCGACACGGTCGATTCGTGCATGCTGATCGCCTCGGCGATGGTCTTGAGGTTCAGCGGGCGCAGATGCTCGACGCCTTCGGCGAGGAAGGCGTCCTGCTGGCGCACGATCTCGCCGGCGACCTTGAGGATGGTGCGGGCGCGCTGGTCGAGACTCTTGACTAGCCAGTTCGCCGTTTGCAGGCAGTCGGCGAGATAGGCCTTGTCGCGGTCGTTCTTCCGCTGTTTGGCGATGGTCGTGTAGTAGGTCTGGTTGACCAGCACCTTGGGAAGCGTCCCGGCGTTCAGCTCGACCGCCCAGCCGCCATCCGGCGCCGGGCGCACGATCACGTCGGGGATCACCGGCTGCACCTGCATCGAGCCGTAGGCGTTGCCGGGCTTCGGATTGAGCGCCTTCAGTTCGGCCAGCATCTCCGCCAGGTCTTCCTCGTCGACGCCGCATGCCTTGCGCAGCGCCGCGTGGTCGCGTTTGGCGACCAGATCGAGATGCGCAACGAGCGCCTCCATGCACGGGTCGAAGCGGTCGCGCTCGCGCAGCTGGATGGCGAGCGACTCGGCCAGCGTGCGCGCCCCCATGCCGGCCGGCTCGAAGGTCTGGACGATCGCCAAGACCTCTTCGACCAGCACCACCGGCGCGCCGATGCGCGCCGCGATGTCGTCGACCTCGGCCCGCAGGTAGCCGGCCTCGTCGATCTCGTTGATGATCGCCTGGCCGACCAGGCGCCGGGCGGGATCGCTCACCGCCAGCCCGAGCTGATCGCCGAGGTATTCGGCAAGCGACTTCTCGTCGGCCACGAACGCTTCGAGATTGTAATCGTCGCCGGCCGCAGCCGTGCGCGGCGTGCCGGCGCCAAGCCCGTCGAAGGCACCGGACGGTGTCTCGGTCGGGCGCTCCGCGGCCGCCTTGGCGCCGCCGTCCGGGGCCGCGTCGAGTTGATCGGCGATGGCGACCGCGTCCGTGTCGACGCGCGATTCCTGCCAGTCGCTTTCCTCGCCGCTGTCGGCCCCCTCGCCGGCGGTGTCCGGCGCCGGCCCTTCGCCGCCGTCGTCGCTGTCGGTGCGCTCGAGCAGCGGGTTGCGCTCCAGCTCGGCGTCGACGTAGGCGATGAGATCGAGATTGGAGAGCTGGAGAAGCTTGATCGCCTGCATCAACTGCGGCGTCATGACCAGCGAATGGCTCTGGCGAAGCTCGAGCTTGTGAGAAAGCGCCATCGACTCGGCCGAACTCTCAGCGACAGATTGTCCCGGAGTGGTCCGGAACTTGCTTGTTAGGCGCCTTTGGTAGCCGATGCGGCGGCCAGGTTAAAGGCTAAACTGCTCGCCAAGGTAAAGCCGGCGCACTTCCGGGCTCGCCACGATGTCGGCCGGGCGGCCCTCGTAGAGCACCTCGCCGGAATGGATGATGTAGGCCCGGTCGATCAAGCCGAGGGTCTCGCGCACGTTGTGATCGGTGATCAGCACGCCGATCCCGAGGCTGGTGAGGTGGCGCACCAGGCTCTGGATATCCCCGACGGCGATCGGATCGACCCCGGTGAACGGCTCGTCGAGGAGCATGAAGGCCGGCCGGCTGGCCAGCGCCCGCGCGATCTCGCAGCGCCGCCGCTCGCCGCCCGACAGCGACGGGGCCGCCGCGTGGCGCAGGTGCGTGATGCGGAACTCCGACAGCAGCGATTCCAGATGGTCCTCGCGCTGCCCCTTGTCGGGCTCCACCACCTCGAGCACCGCGCGGATGTTCTGCTCCACGGTCATGCCGCGGAAGATCGACGATTCCTGTGGAAGGTAGCCGATGCCGAGCCGCGCCCGCTGGTACATGGGCATGCGCGAGACATCGTGGCCGTCGATGTCGATGATGCCGTGGTCGGCCTTCACCAGACCGGTGATCATGTAGAAGATGGTGGTCTTGCCGGCGCCGTTCGGTCCGAGCAGCCCGACCGCCTCGCCGCGCGCTACCGCCAGACTGGCGTCGTGGACCACCTCGCGGCCGCGGTAGGATTTCGCCAGACCGGTCGCCACCAGCCAGCCGCGCCCGCCCGCATCGGGGATCAGCGTCGACGGCGGCTTGGCGGCGGTTCTGGACCGCTGGCCTTTCGCCTTGCCCTTCAACGGGCTCCGGCCGCTTCCGCCATTGACCAGCGGAGCGGTCCCGTCGCCTCGACCGAAGGTATTGGAAATCGCCAAGGCGGGAGCGTTCCTCACGTTTCGTTGCAGTCTGAGATAAGCTGGGCCCATGGGTGTGTCGAGGGGAAGAATCCGCCCGGCCCCGGCTATCCTCCGCCCGGCGCCGCCATGTCGACCGAGCCCGGGGCGAAAACGCCGCGAATTTGCTGGCCCCGCTCCTGTTCCACCTTCATGCGTCCGCTGGTCATGTCGATGACCAGACGGTTGCCGGTGATGACGCTGCCGCCCTGCGAGAGCACCACGTTGCCGGACAGCGTGATGGTGTTGGCGAGATTGTCGACCACCCCGTGGTCGCCGGTGACGGTCTGGTCGGCGGACGTGACATGGACCTGTCCGTCGGCCTCGATGCGGGTGAAGCCGTTGGTCGCGCTCGAAGCGCTGCTCGAATAGAGCTTCATGCTGTCGGCGGTCATGGTCGTCGGCCCGCGTGTAACCTTCACGGCGCCCTTGAACAGCGAGATGCGCTCGGTGCCCTGGTCGTAGACCTCGAGCGAGTCGGCCGTGACGTTGATCGGGTCGGCCGACTTGGTCTGGAAGCCGAGGAAGAGGCTGGAGGTCGTGTCGGTGCCGGCGGCCAGTGCGGCGCCTCCCAGCGCGAGCACCGCGGCGAAGGCCAGGGCTGGCGCGCGCATCACGGCAGCGTCGCCGCGCCGTCGTCGGGCGGCATGTAGGTGACGCTCACGCCGCCGCTGAACAGCAGGTGCTTGCCCCGGTCGAGAACCGTCATCGCGTTCGCCCGAATTGTGCCGTCGGCCGACGTCAGCACGACCGGCTTGCCGGTGACCAGCTTGCCGGTGTTCATGTCGACCGCGGCGTCGACAAGTTCAGCGGTGTAGCCGCGCGTCGTCGTCGCGTCGATGCCGTCGCTCAAATTGAGCATGCTGGCGCGGGCGTCGTACACGCCGGCCTTGGCCTTGACGGTCGCGGCGCCGGCGTCGCCGAGCCCGAAGTGGCCGGTGACGCCGCTGAGCATGATGATCTTCGGGTCGTCGAGGCTCTGCGTGGCGGTGTCGGCGGTGACGTCGTAGGCGCGCTCGGTGCCGTCGAACCCCGACAGACGCGGCTTCTCCATGACCACGCTGCGCGTACCGATGTCGACGCCGGTGACGTTGAGGAGCGAACGGACGTCGCCCGGAATGAACCGTGCGGTCAGCAGGAAGATCGCCAGAGCCGCCAGCGCCAGCGCCGGCAGGACGAAGCGCAGGCTCCTGACCAGGGCGCTGTGGCGGCGGGCGGCGCGATAGGCGCGCGGGCCGCCGCGCAGCACCGGCGTGTAGCGGCGCGCTGTCACCGGCTTCACCCGGGCGCCACGAAGGGGGAGATTCCCGCTGAGTTCCGTCATGCGGATCGGCTTCTGACCGACATCCTTGTTCCTATTGTGGACGCAAGGGCGCGCGCCGGCAAATCGGCCCCGACAAGCGGCCAGGCCTAGTGGGCGAAGATGTCGTCTTCGCCCCACCCGGCAAGGTCGAGGCGGGCCCGCGTCGGCAGGAACGCGAAGCAGCTCTCGGCCAGCGCCTGGCGTCCTTCCCGCTCGAGCCGTGCCGCGAGCTTCGCCCTGAGCTGGTGGAGGTAGAGCACGTCGCCGGCGGCGTAGGCCATCTGGGCCTCGCTCAGCGTCTCCGCCGCCCAGTCGGAGCTTTGCTGCTGCTTGGAGATGTCGACGTCGAGCAGGTCCTTGACGAGGTCCTTCAGCCCGTGGCGGTCGGTGTAGGTGCGGGTCAGGCGCGAGGCGATCTTGGTGCAGAAGATCGGCGCCGCCATGACCCCGAACGCGGCGTCGAGGACGGCGATGTCGAAGCGGGCGTAGTGGAAGATCTTGGTGACCGAGGGATCGGCAAGGAGCGCGGCAAGGTGCGGCGCCTGGGTTTGGCCCGGCGCGATCTGCACCACGTCGGCATTGCCGTCGCCGCCCGACAGCTGCACCACGCACAGCCGGTCGCGGTGCGGGTTGAGCCCGAGCGTTTCGGTGTCGATCGCCACAGCGTCGCCATAGCTGACGTCGGCGGGCAGATCACCCTTATGCAGGCGGATGGTCATGCGTCCCTGTATAGGGCGAAACCCTTAAGAGTTTAAGGCGGGCGTGGCGCGCGGCGGCGTCCCCGACGGTGGCGCGTTGACAAGGATTGGGGCGGCCCCTATCCATCGCCCCCGAAATGCCCAGGTGGCGGAATTGGTAGACGCGCACGGTTCAGGTCCGTGTGCCGCAAGGCGTGAAGGTTCGAGTCCTTTCCTGGGCACCACCACCAAGATTGCATCAGGCCGGTCGCGGACGCGGATCGACCCGTGAACGCGGCGCAGGCCGTCCAGCTCAGCGCACGACGATCTCGCCCGCAGCCACCTTCTTCAGCCAGTCCTGGAACAGCGGGCTCTTCACCGAATCGACGGTGCCGGAGGAGACCATGTCGGCAGCGACCTCGCGGAACGAGGTCGTGACGTACTTCATCATGAAGGCATCGAGCCGCGACGAGTTCTTCATGTCGCAGTCGAGGTTTTCGGCGGTCCAGGTGTTGCCCTGCTTCTGGAATTCGACGACCGCCCGATACTGGCCATCGTCATAGGCCACGGGCGCCGGACCGCCGCACTGGGCCAGGGCCTTCGGCGGCTTCTTTCCGAGTGGCGGATTGAAGACGACCTTCAGGTCAAAGAAATCGTCGCTGCCGATGTTTCCCTGGAAGTTGACGTCGACGTTGTTCTGGCCCCGCTTGGCGCCTTTGATCTCGATCACAAGATTGCTGTTGACCCAGTTGTCGTGGGAACCGGAATGCTGCTCGGTCGTGTAGGTGCGCGTCGGCTTCGCGGCGCCGCCAGAGCTGCCCTCGGAAAGGACGACCTCGCCGGCGGCCACACGCTTCAGCCAGCTTTGAACGACCGGGCTCTTCACCGCATTGATGCTGCCCGATGCGATCATGTCGCCAGCGATCGCGCGCAACGACGTGAGGACGTGGTGCATCATGAAGGCGTCAAGCGGCGACGAATTCTTCATGTGGCAGGCAGCATCGACGGCGACCCAGCCGCTTCCCGTCTTGCGGAAACCGATCAACGCCCGGTATTGGCCATCTCCGTACGCGACCGGAGCCGGTCCATCGCATTGGGCCAGGCCCTTGGGCACCCTCGTGCCGAGGGCGGGCTCGAAGGCGAACTGCAGGTTCGTCAGGTCGCCATCCGCCGCGACGCCCCCCTGGATGTGGAAGTCGGCCACGTTCTCACCCTGCTTGGCGCCGGCGATGAAGGTGTGGAGCTGGCTGTCCACCCAGTCGCCCTGGGAGTAGTCCCCCGCCTCGCTCGTGCGGGTCGCGGTGAGCTTGATGCCGCCATTCGGAATGTTCTCGTAGGTGACGATGTCGAAGCCCTTCACCTGGTAGGACTTGCCAACCGCGTCGCCAAACACGCTCATGCCGACCAGATCGGTCCTGCCGGTTCCAGTCACGTCGGCGGGCCACAGGTGGCTGCCCTTGAAAGGCGGCCCCAGGCTCGCCGGATCGAGCGGCGTGAAACGGCCCTTTCCGTCGTTGACGGCGAGGACATAGGGAGTCGGCTTCTCTTTGAGGATCGGCGAAATGATCGAAACGACGACATCGGGGAAACCGTCGCCGTTGATGTCGGTGAGGAACACGTGGATCGGCGCAACGCCGGACTCGTTGTCCCATTGGGCCTGGTTCCACTTGAAGGCGTCCGTCGCCTCCTTGAAGGTCCGGTTGCCCTGGTTGACGAACAGGCGCAGGCGCGTCCCGTGCGAGTAACCGGGCGTTTCCTTATCGGTTGCAAGAAGGATATCGGGCAGACCGTCGCCATTGACGTCCGCCACCGCGAAATCGTCCGTGTTGGTCTGGTTGCCCCAAGGGCCAGCCGGAAATTCGAAGACGTTCTTGTCGTCCCAATGATCGCTGCCGTCGTTGAACAGGATGCGCGAATTGCTGAGCCGGTATTTCTTGAAAGGGGGGTATGCGGCGGACGTTCCGAGCAGAATGTCCGGGTGCCCGTCGCCATCGACATCGACCATCTTCGCCGTGCGGTAGAATGGATAGTCGGCCGTCGGCTCCCAGAGCTTCAGCGAATCGGGCGGGAAGCGGTCGGGCAGGCTCGACTTGGTGAAATGGCCCGTACCGTCATTGACGAGAAAATACGGATCGACGTGATTCTTGCCCTGCTGGGCGATGATCAGGGCGTCGGCGTAGCCGGAACCGGAGAAGGAACCGGCCGCGATGCCGTGGTAAGCCGACACAATCTGTGGGAGGTTGGCCGAGGCGTCGACGAGCGTGCCGTTTTCCTGCAGCAACAGACGCACCGTCTCTCCCGGGAAGGGCTTCCTGTCGTAGCCGTTGGAGACGATCATGACGTTGAGCTTGCCGTCGCCGTTGAAGTCGGCGACCGCCGCGGCGCGCGGATGCTTGGCCAGGAGGTAGGGCTTGCCGCCGCCGAAATCGATGCGCACGAAATGGCCCTTGCCGTCGTTCTTCATCAGGATGATCGGCCCGGCGCGGTCGAGTTCCTCGCCTTTCGGGCTCAGCACGTCGCTGCTGAGAAGGATGTCGGGCAGCCCGTCGCCGGTGAAATCGGCGACCGCCTGGATCCACACGTCGTCGCTGCATGTCGACGGCGGGCAGTCAGGCACCAGCTTGCTGACATCGACGTGCCCCGCCGTGACTGGGTCCTTGAACAGCTGGCGATCATAGAAGGTCGGTTGACTGGCGGCTGCGGCCGCCGTGCAGGACAGAAACGCGGCGACGGCCAGCAGGCCCGAGTAGCTCCTGGTCAATTGCCCTTCCCCCCTTTCGTCGGCCCGGAATTTCAGGCCGCAGCACCGCTCCGCACGCCCGGAATCAGGCCATCGTCCTCACCGCCACGTGGCTTGTGATGATTGGGGCGACGATGCGCGATCGATGCAACTGTGGCGCCCCGGGATCAAGTCCCCGCCACGTCATCGCCCGGTAGAACGATCCTTGCCCGGTCTGGCCCTGTCAAGGTGCCGCGGTTGCCCGGGCGGCGGCAAGCTGTCGCTGCCGTCTCAGTCGGATCGTCGCCCGCCTGACGCCCGCGCACTCCATCAGCTTCCCTTCGGCGGAACTGCAGGTACGGGTCGATCCCTCCCAGCGCCGAGCGGTTTTCCCGATCGTCGAATCGCCAGGCCAGTGCGGCGTCGTCCATGCCCCGTTTGACAACGGCGCTCTTTCCCTCATACTAAGTCAGTAACTCACCTGCTGACTATGTGACTACTAGCCGGGGATTCAGTCGTTTTGGAACGGGTTCCTGCCCACATCTCGTTGTCCGAGCGCCTGACGCGCGGGGTCATCGAGCTGATTCACGACGAAGAGCTGGCGCCGGGCGATCGGCTGCCGAGCGTCAAGGTGCTGTCGGAGCGCTTCTCGGTCGCGACCCCGACCATGCGCGAGGCGCTGCGCCTTCTGCAGATGACCGGGACCGTGGACATCCGGCACGGGTCGGGCATCTACGTCCGCCACACCGGCTCCCGGCAGATCCTCAACAACCCCTATGCTGGTTCGCTGAACACCGAGGCGATTCTCAATCTGCTTCAGGCCCGCCTGCTGGTCGAGCCGCCGATCACCGAACTCGCTGCCGTCAACGCTGCTGAAAAGCATCTGGACGGGCTGTCCGAACTTCTCGACGAGGCCGAGCGCTATCTGTCGGGAGGGGACGAAGACGACACCGTTCTCGGCGTCATCAACATGCGCTTTCACCGCGGCATCGCCGAGGGCGCCGGCAATTCGGTGCTTGCCGACGTCGTGTTCTCGCTGACCGAGGTGCACATCAAGGAGCAGATGGCGGTTCTCGACCTCTACAACAACCGCCGTCAGGATCACGACCAGCACAAGCGAATCCTCGGCGCATTGCAGGCGCGGGACGCCACCGGCGCGCGCCGCCTGATGAGCGATCACCTTGCCGAGGTGGTCGCGGTCATTCGAACCAAACTGGACGGGAGCGACATCAAGGAAATCTGAGGGCGTACATGCGGATGCAGCCGCTCGCACATGCGAGACGGCCGCACCGAAAAAGAAGAACGAAAACGGCCGCTGAGGCCGACCAGGGAGTGGGACGTTGGCTGCGATCAAGACTCTGTACGTGTGCAATCATACGCACACGGACATCGGCTTCACCGACTATCAGGACGTCTGCTTTCGCCAGCATGCGAAGTTCATCGATGCTGCCCTCGACCTGATCGAGGCGACCGACGGCAACCCGCCCGGCGAGCAATACAAGTGGACCTGCGAGACGACCGGTCCGCTGCTGCGCTACCTGCGCGGCGCCGGCCCCGAGCAGGTGCGGCGCTTCCAGCACTGGAACAAGCGCGGGCGCATCGATGTCGCGGCCATGCAGTACAACCTGACGCCGCTCCTCAACGTCGAGCAGATGCACCGCTCGCTCTATCCGCTGCGCGCGCTGCGCGACGAATTCGGCCTCGACGTCGAATCGGCCATGCAGGATGACGTCAACGGCGTCTCGTGGATGTTCGCCGACCTGCTCGCCGACCTCGGCGTGTGGTTCTACACCGCGGCGATCAACCCGATCCGCGGCGCGCGCCCGAAGCCGTTCCCGGGCGCCTTCTGGTGGGAAGGGCCGAGCGGCAAGAAGGTGCTGGCCTGGAACGGCTACCACTATCTGTTTGGCCGCAGCCAGGCCGGCCTCGGCAACTTCGATCTGGTCGATCGCCTGCTGCCGCGCTGGGTCAAGCAGCTCGAGGCCGATCCCGACTATCCCTTCGACTTTCTCTACTGCGAATCGACCCATCCGGTGCGCGTCGACAACGGACCGCCCGACCCGCGCATGCCCGAGTTCGTCAAGCGCTGGAACACCGAGGACCGCCCCTACCGGATCGCGTTCGTCACCACGACCGAGTTCGGCAAGATACTGCGTGACAAGCACGCCAACGCGATCGGCGTGCAGGCCGGCGACTGGACCGACCACTGGACCGACGGTCCGGGGTCGAGCGCCTACGAGACGGGCGTCAACCGTGGCGCCCACTCGGTGCTGGCCTCCGGCGAGGCGATCGCGGCGTGGCTGGCGAGCCAGGGGCGCTCCACCTGGGACGCCCAACGCGCCGCCGCCACCTACGAGAACACCACCCTCTACGACGAGCACACCTGGGGCGCCTACTCCTCGATCGAGGCGCCGAATTCGCTCTTCACCCGGGCGCAATGGAACCGCAAGGCGGGCTTTGCCTACGCCGCGGTGATGGAGGCGCACGACCAGCTGGCCGGCGCCGCCCGCGCGCTCGCCAGGCCGCTGGGCACGCCCGGCCCCGAAGGAATCTTCAACCTCGGCGATCTCACGCCCGAGGAAGCGTTCACGCCGTCCGGGATCGACGAGGTCCTGGTCATCAACACCCTCCCGTGGGACCGGACCGTGCTGGTCGATGAGCCGGAGCCGCGTGGCGGCGCCGCCCCGGACGGCGTGCTCGATTGCTTCTTCAACCGCGGCAGCGGCTGGGGCGGGGCGCGGCCGATCCCGCCGCTGCGCCGCGTCGCCGGCAAGGTGCCCGCCATGGGCTACGCCTTCCTGAAGATCGCGCCGCCAAAGGCCGACGATCTCAAGGTCGCGCCGAACACGATCGAGAACGCCCACTACCGCGTGAAGGTCGATCCGAAGACCGGCGGGCTCGCCGAACTCTTCGACAAGGGCGAGAACCACGAGTTTGCCGGCACCTACAAGGGCTGGAAACCGGGCCAGTACATCTACGAGACGGTCGATTCACCCGACGACCGGCTGGCGATCAACAACTACGACTTCTCGCACCCGGACTTTTTCATCGGCCACAAGGACACGCCGTGGGTGCGCGAGGTCGCGACCACCGTGACGGTCGGCGAGGCGAAGATCGCCGAGGGCCGCGCCTCGATCGAGGTGAAGATCGCGGCGCCCGGCATCGACGGCGCCACCGTCGTCTATTCGCTCGACGCCGCCACCAGGTCGCTGGCGATCGACTGGACGATCAACAAGCTCCACAATCCGAAGGCCGAGGCGGTCTTCTTCGCCTTCCCGTTCAACCTCAGCAAACCGGAATTCACCGTCGATCTGAACGGCATCCCCGCGCGGCCGAACGACGACCAGCTCGATGGCGCCGCCAAGGACTGGTACCCGACGCAGCGCTGGGTCGATGTCAGCGACGGCAAGCGCGGCGTGACGGTCGTCCCGATCGACGCGCCGCTCGTTCACCTTGGCGGGATCACCACCGGCGCCTGGTCGCGTACCCTCCATCCCGAGGGCCCGACGATCATGTCGTGGGCGATCAACAATCACTGGATGGTCAACTTCAAGGCGAGCCAGGGCGGTGAGATTCCGTTCCGCTACCGGCTCACCACCCACGCCGGTCCGGTCGATGCGACCGCGGCGACACGCTTCGCCGCCGAAGCGATGCAGCAGCCGATCGTGATGCGCGATCTCGCCGCCACGGGCGCGCGCACCGGCCAGTTCTTCACGGTCGATCCGGCGGCGCCGGTGTTCGTCACCGCCAAGCCCTCCGAGACGTCCGGCTGGGTGGCGCTTCGCCTTCAGAACCTGTCGCGCGCCAAGGCGCGGGCCGTCGTCACGTTCGCCAACGCGCCAAGCGCTGCCCGGCACGCCGATCCGATC
Source organism: uncultured Alphaproteobacteria bacterium (assembly GCA_963843565.1). Classification (GTDB taxonomy): domain Bacteria; phylum Pseudomonadota; class Alphaproteobacteria; order Rhizobiales; family Kaistiaceae; genus DASZQY01. The sequence goes on along the minus strand of CAWJKY010000003.1, from coordinate 2,629,302 downwards.
GAGCATCCGGGCGAAGCACTGGCGCTGGATGGCGGCGCCCTCGCCGTCGATCTCGATCCACTGGCCGTTTCCACCGTGCTTGTGACGTTCGCCTGATGAGCACGGCGATCAAACAGAAACCCCCGTTCCCGGCAGCCTATTCAGCCGGGCTCGGGCAAGGGGCGAAGACGGGCCGCGGCAGAGGGGCCGCGGCTGAAAAATGAACCCGCGACTGAGACTGCAAGGAGAGGAAACCACACAATGATGGCATTGAAGAAAATCGGGCTCGCTGCCGTGGGATTGGCCCTGATGGCCACCCCGGTTCTCGCCCAATCGGTCGACTTCTATCACGACAAGGCCAACTGGGAGGACGCCTTCAATTCGGCGCTGAAGGGCTCGCCTGTTCCGACCACGGTCACGCCCTACGCCGACACGTCCACTTATCAGGCGGCGGTCCGCGCCTCGCTGAAGACGCCCTCGGCGCCGGGCCTGTTCACCTGGTGGTCGGGCTACCGGATGAAGGATCTCGTCGACGCCGGGTTGGTCGCCGACGTGTCCGACATCTGGAAGAAGTACACCGACGCCGGCCTCTACAACGCTTCGCTGGCTTCCGGCTACACCTTCAACGGGAAGATCTACGCCATTCCCGACAACATCGCCTACTGGGTGGTGTTCTATAACAAGAAGGTTTTCGCCAAGTACAATCTGAGCGAACCCAAGACGTGGGACGATCTCACCAACATCGCGGCCACGCTGAAGAAGAATGACGTGACCCCGTTCGGGGCCTCGATCAGCGGGCGCTGGCCGGCCTTCATCTGGTTTGAGGAGTTGCTGATCCGTCAGGATCCGGACCTCTACAACAAGCTGATGAACGGCGAAGCCAAGTACACCGATCCGGGCGTCAAGCAGATGTTCGCCACCTGGAAGGACTGGATCGACAAGGGCTGGTTCACCGATCCCTCGATCGATTTCGGCACCTCCGGCAGCAACGCAATGGCGAACCAGTTCGCCCAGGGCAAGCTCGGCATGATCCTCGTCGGGTCGTGGTATGTCTCGACGCTGACCGGCGCCGGCCTTCCCTCCGACGACATCGGCGCTTTCATCATGCCCAACATGAAGGCGGACATGAGCCCGGCGCTGATCGTGGAATCGGGACCGATTCTGGTCTCGGCCAAGTCCGCCCAGAAGGCCGATGCCATGAAGGTCGCCGACTACTGGATGTCGGCCCCCGCACAGCAGGCCTGGGTCGACGCACAGGACTTCCCGCCCATCAACAAGGACGTGAAGGCCAAGTCGCCGTTGATCTCGGCAATCTCGGAGACGGTGAAGACCGGCAACTACACGGCGATCAACCGCTTCTGGGAAGCGACACCGACCGCCATCGCCGAAGCCGCCGTCGATGAAATCGGTAACTTCATGGTGCACCCGGACACCGCCGACCAAGTCGAGTCGAACCTGCAGGCACTGGCCGACAAGGTCTGGGCGTCCCAGAAGTAGCAACCTCGTCCCGGCGCTACGCCGCGCCGGGACCCTCCATTCGAGGGCGACGCGATCAATGACCGCCACCACCAATCACGACAGCGGTGGAACAAGGGCCGGCCCGGCCACGGAAGTCGCCGGGCCGCGCCTCGCCAAACGCGTGGAGCCGTACCTCTACGTGCTTCCCGCCACTTTGTTTGTCGTCGCCTTCCTCCTCTACCCGATGGTGACGACCATCTGGCAGAGCCTGACCCACGATGACGGCATCACGGCCGCGGTCTTCGTCGGCCTGCGGAACTACGTCGACCTGTTCAACGATCCGCATTTCCTCCTGTCGCTGAGCAACACGCTCATCTGGACGGTGGCCGGCGTTGTCCTGCCGGTCACGCTGGGGCTGGCCTTCGCGCTCAGCTTCAACGCCGTGCCGTGGTCGGGCCTGTTCAAGTCGGTGGTCTACCTGCCGGCGACGGTGTCGGCCGCGGCGGCCGGTATTCTCTTCACCTTCATGTTCGCCTACGACAACGGCGCGCTCAACGCACTGCTCAACGCCGTCGGCCTGCCAAGCGTCCACTGGCTGTTCGAGTCACCCAACAACACCTTCTCGATGATCGGCGCCTACACCTGGCAGGCGACCGGTCTCAACATGATGCTGTTCCTGGTCGGCCTGCAGGGCCTGCCGAAGGAGCCCATCGAGGCGGCGACGCTGGACGGCTGCACCGGTTTGGCGCTGGTCTGGCGCATCATCGTGCCGATGCTCATGCCCTTCGTGGTCATCGCCACGCTGCTGGCCGTGGTCAACGGCTTCAAGGTCTTCGACCTCATCTGGGTGATGACCCAGGGCGGCCCCGGGCGGAGCTCCGAGACCCTCGCGGTCACCATGTACCGGGAGGGCTTCATTTCCTTCAAGCAGGGCTACAGCGCCGCGATCGCGGTGATCATCTCGCTGGCGGCGATGGCGTTCTCGTATCTCTACCTGCGCTCGGTGCTCGAACAGGAGTCGCACATATGAGCGCGGTTGGCGAAGCGCCGGTGGGCTTCGAGGGGCGGGTGGCGCTGCGCCGCAACGTCGGTTTCGTGGCGTCGCTGGTGCTTGCCGTCTTCTGGCTGGCGCCGCTCGTCATCCTGGCGATGAATGCGTTCAAGACGCCGCACGATTTCCTCTTCACCAGCAATCTGGCGCCCCCGCATACCTTCGCGATTTTCGACAACATCGCCCACGCCTGGGCGAAGGGGCTCTCGTCGGGCTTCCTCAACAGCCTGCTCTACGGCGTGGTCTCGTCGGTGATCGCCGTGATCCTGGCCGCGCTCGCCGCCTATGGCATCGTGCGGCTGCGCATTCCCAGAGGTCTCTTCTGGTTCCTGCTGATCTACAGCGGCACGGTGTTTCCGTTCCAGATGTACCTCATCCCGCTGTTCAACATGTATCTCAACACCGGGCTCTACGACACGCGCCTCGGCATGATCGCCTTCTACGTCGCCATCTGCATTCCGTTCTGCACCTTCGTGATGCGCGGTTTCTTCCTCACCGTGCCGTGGGAAATCCAGGAAGCGGCGGCGCTCGACGGCGCGAATTCGTGGACCACCTTCTGGCGCATCATGTTTCCGATGGCGCGGGCGCCGCTGATCCTGCTGGCGCTCATCCAGTTCACCTGGGTGTGGAACGATCTGCTCTTCGGTCTCGTGTTGTCGAAGTCCCCGACCGTGCGGCCCGTGATGGTGGCGCTCGTCGGCATGCAGGGCGTCTACGGCGCGACCGACGGACCCTCGGTGATTGCGGCGACCCTGATCGGCAGCGCGCCGACACTCATCCTGTTCCTGGGATTGCAACGCTATTTCGTCCGCGGGCTGACACTTGGAGTTGCCCGCTAGGGGAAGAAGATGGACGCGGAGAAGGAATTTTCCGGCAAATCGGCGCTGGTAACCGGCGGCGCCATGGGGATCGGCGGCGCCGTTTCCGAACTGCTCGCCGCGCGCGGCGCCGCCGTCGCGATCGTCGATCGCGCCGCCGACGCGGCCAACGCCATGGCCGCGCGCCTGACCAAAGACGGCGCCAAAGCGATCGCCATCGTCGCCGATGTGTCGAAAGACGCCGACGTGGCGGCCGCGGTCGAGAAGACGGTCGCCGCCTTCGGCGGCATTGACGTCGTCTCCAACAACGCCGGCATCCAGCGCTACGGCACGGTCGAGACGACCAGCGAGGCGGAATGGGACGAGGTGATGAACGTCAACCTCAAGAGCGTCTACCTCGTGTGCCATCACGCCATCCAGCACCTGAGGAAGGCGCGGGGCGCCATCGTCAACATGGCGAGCGTGCAGTCGTTCGCCACCCAGCGCGCCGTCGCCGCCTACACCACCGGCAAGCACGCGCTCATCGGCCTCACCCGCTCCATGGCGCTCGACTTCGCCGAATATGGCGTGCGGGCCAACGCAGTGGCGCCCGGCAGCGTCGACACACCGATGCTCGAGTGGGCGATCAACCTCGACCCCGACCCGGCGGCGCTGCGTGAAACCGTCAAGGCGATGCATCCGCTCGGCCGCATCGCCAGGCCCACCGAAGTCGCCGAGGCGGTCGCCTACCTCGCGTCGCCACGGGCCTCGTTCGTCACCGGCGCGACACTCGTGGTGGATGGCGGTCTGCTGCTGCCGATCGCCGGGGCGCCCAAGGAATAACGCACATGAAAATCACCGATCTTCGCGCCACCACCGTCACGGTGCCTCTCGAGGCGCCGCTCCGCCACTCCAACGGCGCCCATTGGGGGCGCTTCGTGCGCACCATCGTCGAGGTCGAGACCGACGAGGGGCTCACCGGCGTCGGCGAGATGGGCGGCGGCGGCGAGTCGGCGGAGGCCGCGATCAAAGGGCTGAAGCCGTACCTGATCGGCCACGACCCCATGCAGCTCGAGCAGATGCGCTGGAAGCTGATGAACCCGGTCGCCTCGCTTTACAACAACCGGCTCCAGATGCACGCGGCGCTCGAGTTCGCCTGCATCGACGTGGTCGGCAAGTATCTGAACGTGCGGGCCTGCGACCTGCTCGGCGGGGCGCTGCGCGAGGAAATCCCGTTCGCGAGCTACCTGTTCTTTCGCTACCGCGACAAGCAGACCGGGAAAGGCGGCGAGGTCACCCCCGACGAGATGGTCGCCCACGCCCGCGACCTCACCGCAAGATACGGGTTCAAGACGCACAAGCTGAAGTGCGGGCTGTTTCCCCCCGATCACGACGTCGAGGTGTTTCGGGCGCTCGGCGCCGCCTTTCCGGACGCCTCGTTGCGCATCGATCCGAACAGCGTGTGGAGCGTGGAGGAGGGCATCCGCGTCGGCAAGGCGATCGAGGACCTCAACAACGACTACTTCGAGGACCCGACCTTCGGGATGGAAGGCATGCGGCGGTTGCGCCGGTCGGTCAACATCCCGACCGCGACCAACACCGTGGTCGTCAATTTCGAGCAGCTTGCCGCGTGCGTGCGCATGGAGGCGGTCGACGTCGTCCTGCTCGATACGACGTTCTGGGGCGGGCTGCGCCAGGCCTACAAGGCGGGGCAGGTGCTGGAGACGTTCCAGTTGGGCTGCGCGGTGCATTCCTCCGGCGAGCTCGGCGTCCAGCTCGCCACCATGCTCCATCTCGGCGCGTCGCTCCCCAACCTCGGCTTCGCCGCCGACGCCCACTACCACCACCTTAGCGACGACATCATCGTGGGCGGCAAGATGGAATACCGCGACGGCAAGATCGCGCTGCCCAAGGGCCCCGGCCTCGGCGTCACCATCGACCGCGACAAGCTCGCCCGGTACGCCGAACTCTATCGCGAGCTCGGCGGCTACACCTACGATCGCGATCCCGGCCGGCCGGACTGGTACACGGTCATGCCCGAGCGCAACTACGCCGACCCGGCGATGGGCGCGGAGACGCCGTGGTGAGCGAACGCGGTGACCCGCACCGACAGCAGGACCTGGCGCGCGTGAACCGCTATCCGATCGCGACCGACGCTGTCTCGCTGGCGGTGACCGAAACCGGCGGGCACCTCTCCGACGTGACGTTCCATCTGCCGGGTGGGCGGAGCGTGACGCCCATGCACACCGCGCCGTGGGCCGACGAGGCGCTGCCGGCGGACACCCCGCCGAGCCTCCGCGTGCTGCGCGGCGACTTCTTCTGCGCGCCCTTCGGCGCCAGCGACGTCGTCGGTGGCGACGCGCACGGCGCGTCGGCAAACGGCCACTGGACAAGGCAGGGAAGCGAGCCCGACCGGGTCACGGCGGTCCTCGACGAGCCGATCCTCGGCGCGACGCTGACCAAGGAGGTCGCCGTCCGCCCCGGCCAGGCAATGGTCTACGAGCGCCACACCTTCAGCGGCGGCGAGGGTCGCCTGCCGGTCGCCCATCACGCCATGCTCCACGCGTCACACACGCTGCGCCTCGGCTTCGCGCCGCGCGCCTTCGCGGCGACGCCGTCAGAGCCGATCGAGGTGCCGCCGGCGGGCCGGTCGCTGCTCGCCTATCCGCAGGACCTCTCCGACCTCACCCGCGCGCGGACCGCGGCGGGCGGCACGGTCGACCTGACCACATACCCGGTCGAGACCGGCTACGAGGACCTGTGGATGCTGTCCGCGCAAGCGGACCTGCCGTTCGCCTGGATGGCGGCGACGTGCGCCGAGGAAAACTGGGTCTGGTTCTCGCTGAAGAACCCGCGCGTCCTGCCGTCGACTGTCATCTGGATGAGCAACGGCGGGCGCACGTATGCCCCCTGGTCGAGCCGGCACACCGGCGTCATCGGGCTCGAAGAAGGCTGCACCTTCTTCCACTACGGCCACGCTGCCTCGATCGCCGACAACGCGCTGACGGCGCGCGGTATCGCCACCGCGATCGCGCTCGAGCCCGGCGCCGACGTCGCCATCTCCTACGCGTTCGGCGTCGCGCCGGTGCCGTCCGACTTCGGGGACGTCGCCGAAATCCGCGCCGCCGACAACGGCGTCGTCCTCGCCGATCGTCAAGGCAACGAGGTCTTCGCCGCCTGCGATCTCGCCTTCGTCACCGACTGATCCATCCACCCCGCTCTTTTTCGAGTCTCTCCCATGATCAAGGAAATCCTGTTCGTCCATCACTCGCACACGGACATCGGCTACACCCACCCGCAGCCGGTCGTGCTCGAGCTTCACAACCGTTTCATCGACGAGGCGCTCGACATCGCCGAGGCGACCGCCGACTGGCCGGACGACTGCCGCTTCCGGTGGACGTGCGAGGTGACGGGGATCACCGTCGACTGGTGGAATCAGGCGAGCACGCGGGACCGCGACCGTTTTCTGGCCGCAGTGAAGCGTGGCCAGATCGAGGTTGCCGGCATGGCGTGGCACATGACGCCGCTCATGGATCACGGCATGGTCGTCGACATCCTGAAGCCGCTCAAGTTCTTCCGCGACCTCGGCATTCCGGTGCGTTCGGCGATGAACACCGACGTCAACGGCCTGCCCTGGGGCGTGGTCGATTCGCTGCTCGATCACGGCATCACCGGCATCTCGATGGCGATCAACGAGCACTTCGGCCATGCGCTGCGGCCCTGGCCGCGCGCTTTCCGCTGGCAGGCGCCGTCGGGCCGCACGATCACCGCCTACAACGGCTTCATCTACGGCGTCACCAGCGACCGCAACATGCGCGTGCCGGTCGACATGGACGAGGCGCGCGTGCGCGTGCCGCAGTGGACGAAGATGTGGGAGGGCAGGGGCTATCCCCATTCCTTCCTGATGATGCAGATCACCAACGTCCGCTATCACGACAACGGCTCGCCGCAGGCGGCGCTGCCGGATTTCATCCGCCGATGGAACGAGGAGAACCACGAGGTGCGGCTGCGCTTCGGCACCCCGTCGGAATTCTTCGACCGCATGCGCGCCGAACCGGAGGACCTGCTGCCGCTCATGCGCGGCGACTGGACCGACTGGTGGAACTTCGGCAGCGGCAGCACCGCTCACGAGACCGCGCAGGCGCTGAAGGGCCAGCGCGATCTCGACGACGCTGTCGGTCTCGGTGCCTGGCACACGGACACGGGCGCCCGCTATCCGGCACTTCTCAACGCCGCCCAGCGCAACCTCGCGCTCTATGCCGAGCATACCTGGGGCGCCGACCGTTCGATCAGCCAGCCGCAGTCGCCCGAGACGCGCACCCAGCAGCTCCTCAAGCTGCAATACGCGGCGAACGGCGCCAGCGTCGCGCGCATGCTGCGCCGCGACGGACTGGAGCGGATGGCGATCGCCGCCGGTGGCGAGGAACCGCGCTTGCTGGTCTACAACCCGCATCCCTTTCCGGTGAAGCAGGCGCTCAAGCTGCCCTACCTGCCGCCGCTCGGTGGCGCGCCCAACCCGGCGCGCGGCTTCGGTCTGGAAGAAATCGTGCCGACCGGTCCGCAGTCGCACCGCATCCAGCGGCAGGACGTGATCCTCGGCGATACATCCGACGAACGGTCGTACTGGACCAAACCGATCGCAGTTCCGGCCCTGTCGTTCGTCACCATGGCGGCGGCGGACGCGACTCCCGACGCGTCCCCGCTGACCGCCAGCGACGGCGTTCTTTCCAACGGCAAGATCACCGTCACCCTCGACGACAAGGCCGGCGGCATCGCCTCGCTGAAGCGCGACGGCGTCGAGTACGCCGGCGGGCCGGCGTCGGGCGTCGGGCGCCTGGGCGTTCCGGTGCTCGAACGGATCGCCACCGGCGACCGCGATTCCATGTTTGTCCTCAAGGACGTCGAACTCGCCGAATGGCACTCGGGCTGGGACACCAGCTGGAAGGCGGTGCGCGACGCCGGCAAGCTGGAAGGAAGCGCCGCGAAGGTCGAGCATGGCCGGGTCGAAGTCACGCAGACCTTCGGGTTGCCGAACGGCGACCGTGTGGCGGTCACCTACCGGCTGACCGCCGAGGCGGAGGCGCTGGAAGTCATCGCCACGGTCGACAAGACCGCCATGGCCGCGCCGCACGGGCTCTACCTGCCGCTGCCGGTCAAGCTTGACGCCGGCTGGACCTGCCACTTCGAGACCGCCGGCGCCGCAGTTCGCCTCGACGACGAACAGCTGCCCTACGCCAGCCGCGGCTACGTCACGACGCAACGCTGGATCCGGATCGCCGACGCGGCGCACGAGCTGACCGTCGCCTGCCCCGACGCGCCGCTGTGGCAGGTCGGCGGCTTCACCTTCGGCCGCCACCAGGACCCGGACGGGCGCGTGCCGCGCGAGGCTGCGACGCTCAATGCCTGGCTCACCAACAACTACTGGATGACCAATTTCCAGGCCGACCAGAGCGGGCGGTTGCGCTTCCGCTTCCACCTCGTTCCCGGCCCCGTGCGCGCGCTCGGCGACAGCGTCAAGGACGCGCTGGCATTCGCGCGGCCGCTCGCCGCCCACGTCTACGCGGGGCGCGGTTCGGTCAAGGCGACGGCCGGCACGTTGCTCAGCACCGAACTTGGCAACCTGATCCTGTCGCGGCTCGAAGGTGCGGACGACGGCGGCATCGCGCTCACCCTGCTCAATCCGGAGGACGACGCGATCGACGCTGTCATCGGTGCGGGACTGGCAAAGCCGGTGCGCGCCTGGCGGACGAGCCTCGCGGGCGACAAGCTGGAGGACGTGCCGTGCAAGGACGGCACCGTGCGCCTGACCGTCGCGCCGCGCGCCTGGACGCGGGTGACGATCGACGTCGGCTGAGCCGCGCCGTCAGGCCGTATTGGAAGCCTTCGCCAGGCTGCCTTCATGCGGATGACCGCGTTCCACCTGGCGGCGCGTTCGGCGCATCGATCGCGATCGCGACCGCCGGCAGTGCGCCGGCTGTCCTCAGGCGACCGAGGAATAGGTGCCGCGATCCGTGGTGCGCCGGTTGAGGTCCGCCTCGGCATCGTCGCGCCACATCGCCTCGTCGCGCGTTGCTGTGCGGTCGGCGAGCGCCTCGAACGAATGTGAATAGCAGATGCGGTTGCGGCCGAGCGCCTTGGCCCGGTAGAGGGCGTGATCGGCCTCAGCGTAGAGATCGTTGAAGTCGGCACCGTCCCACAGCACCGCGACGCCTGCCGACATGGTGACCGTGACGGCGCTGTCCCGCGTCAGGATCGACGTTGCCGCGAGCCGCTCACGGAAGTCCGCCAGGCTGGCGACCAGCCGGTCGATATCGACGTTGCCGCCGACCAGCATGAACTCCTCGCCGCCGATCCTGCCGACCGTTCCGAGGGCCTGGAACGAATCGGCCATCATCTGGCTCACCCGACGGATGACGTCGTCGCCGGCCAGGTGGCCGAGCGTGTCGTTGACGCGCTTGAACCGGTCGATGTCGAAAATGACCAGGACCATGGTCGGGGCTTCGGTGCGCTCGGCGATCTCGAACACTGCCCGCCGGTTCGGCAGACCGGTCATCGGGTCGATCCGGCTGAGCTTCTCGACCGCCAGCTTGGCGCCGTAGAGTTCCAGATGGGCCCGGCCTATCGCGAACGAGACCGGAATGGCGATCGCCAGCGCCACCGTCGCCGTGATCGACCAGCTGCGCAGCGCACTCTCCCAGCCTTCGAAGAACGTGAGCTGGTTGGTGACATCGGCCGCCAGCGCCAGGACCAGACAGATGGCGCTCGTGGTGACGACGTAGATGGCAAGATCGCGCCGGCTGACGATGACCGGATGCGTGAGCCGCCGGAGGAAGCCGAAGGTCAAAGGCGAGTTCCCGAGCCACTGATTTCGGAGGTCGGGGCAGCCTATTGGCAAAAGATGTAGGGTTCGGTTACCGCCTTGGTTAACGGCTGCTGAACGGTGCCCAACGGCGCCGCCGCGGCGCTCCGCCAGCTTGCCGGCCGCGCGGCCCCGGTGCTAAACAGCGAAGGAACCCGGGGTCGGCGGAAAAACCCTTCAGGATCAATGGGCAAGCTGTCGCGGCCGGCCGCTTCCCGGCGCCGTCGCCAGCAAAGAAGAGGCAGGTTCGGGCATGACGATCACCACCACCGCCAAGGGTCTGGTCACGGTCTTCGGCGGCTCGGGCTTCGTCGGGCGGCACGTCGTGCGCGCCCTCCTGAAGCGCGGCTGGCGGGTGCGCGCCGCCGTCCGCCGGCCGGATCTCGCCGGGCACCTCCAGCCCCTCGGCATGGTCGGCTGGGTCCAGCCGGTGCAGGCGAATCTCAGGTACCGCTGGTCGGTCGATCGCGCGGTCACCGACTCCGATGCGGTGATCAATCTGGTGGCGGTGCTGAACCAGCACGGCCGCCAGCGCTTCGACGCCGTCAACGCCTTCGGTGCACGCGCCGTCGCGGAGGCGGCCCGTGCCGCCGACGTGCCGCGCTTCATTCATATGTCGGCGCTGGGTGCCGACCCGGCTGCGCCCTCGGCGCTGCTCCGCTCCAAGGCGGAAGGCGAGGCGGCAGTCTTCGAGACCCGCCCCGACGCGGTCGTCTTCCGGCCTTCGATCATGTTCGGCCAGGAGGACCACGTCTTCAACCGCTTCGCTTCGCTGGCCCGCGTCCTGCCCGTGATGCCGCTGGTCGGCGCCAGGACCCGCTTCCAGCCGGTCTTCGCCGGCAACGTCGCCGAGGCGATCGCCGACGCGGTCGAGGGCAAGGTCGCCCCGGGCAAGATCTACGAGCTTGGCGGGCGCGAGGTGAAGACCATGCGCCAGTGCGTCGAGCTGGTGCTGGAGACCATCGAACGCCGCCGTCTGCTGGTGCCGCTGCCGTGGTGGTACGCCACGCTCTGGGCGCGCGCGTTGCAGCTCATGCCGAACCCGCTGCTGACCGTCGATCAGGTTCTGCAGCTGACCGTCGACAATGTCGTGTCGGACGAGGCCACCGCCGAGGGCCGCACGCTGTCGGGGCTTGGCATCGAGCCGACCAGCCTCGAGGCGATCCTGCCCTCTTATCTCTACCGCTTCCGCCAGCACGGCCAGTTCGACCGCGCCCGCCCGGCCTGATTTCGTCACGCCCCCATGAAGAAGACCGCCGCGAGCGCCACCGCGCCGACGGCGATCCGCCACCATGCGAACAGGGCGAAGCCGTAGCGGCTGACGAAGCTCAGGAACGTGCGCACCACCACCAGCGCCGAGAGGAACGCCACCACGAAGCCGATGGCGATCAGCCCGGCCTGGCTGGCGTCGATGAGGTCGATGTTCTGATAGAGGTCGTAGACGAAGGCGCCGAGCATGGTCGGCATGGCGAGGAAGAAGGAATACTCCGCCGCCGAGCGCTTGTCGGTGCCCAGCAGCAGCGAGCCGGCGATGGTCGCGCCCGAGCGCGACACCCCGGGGATCAGCGACAGGCACTGGAAGAGGCCGATGGCGAGCGCCAGCCACAGCGGATAGTTCATCACGTCGGTGAAGCGGATGGCGCGCGTCAGCCGGTCGATGAAGAGGAGCGCGATGCCGCCGACGATGAGGGCGGTTGCCATCAGCGCCACCGAATTGAAGAAGACGTGCGTGATGGTGTGGTGGAACAGGACGCCGAGGATCGCCGAGGGCAGGAAGGCGATGACGACGCCGAGCGCGAAGCGCTGCGTGCGCCGGTCGCGGGGGAGCGCGGTCAGCATCTGCCACAGGCGCTGGGCATAGACGGAGAGCAGCGCCAGGATGGCGCCGAGCTGGATCAGCACCTCGAAGGCGCCGCCCGGGCTCTTGAAGCCGAGCAGGCGGCTGACGAGCAGCAGATGGGCGGTCGAGGAGACCGGGATGAACTCGGTCACTCCTTCCACGACGCCGAGCACGATCGCGTCGATAATCGACTTCAGGTCCATTGAGTTCCCCGCCTCCTGACCGGCGGCCGAATCGCCTTGTTCCCGCCGGAAGGCGGTTCTATACCGCGCCACCGTCCCTGAAACATTCCCCGACGCATCCTTTCGAGCCGCTGACATCCTGCCGATGCCGACCCTCCACCACTATCCGCTCCTCGCCGGCTGCCGGTTCGTGCGCCTGGTGTTGGCCGAATACGGGGAGGAGGTGGTCTTCGTGGAGGCACTGCCCTGGGAGCGCAGCTCCGAGCTCGCCGCCCTCAACCCGGCCGGCACGCTGCCGGTGTTCGTCGACCATGACGGCGCGGTGATCTCGGGCGCGTCGGTGATCTCCGAATACCTCGCCGAGACCCGCGGCGCCCGCGTCGGCGAGCAGGCCTTGATGCCGGCCGGCCCGGCCGACCGCGCCGAGGTCCGCCGGCTGGTGGAGTGGTTCCTCGTCAAGCTCGACGCCGAGGTGACCGGCTACCTGCTGACCGAGAAGGTCTACAAGCGCCGCATGGCGGTCGCCGAGGGCGGCGGCCCGCCGGATGCCGCGGCGATCCGCGCGGCGCGCGCCAACATCCGCTATCATTTGCGCTATATCGGCTACCTCGCGGGCCGGCGGAACTGCCTGGCCGGGACGAACCTGTCGTTCGCCGACCTGGCCGCCGCGGCCGCCCTGTCGACCGTCGATTACCTTGGCGAGGTGCCATGGGAAGAGGACGCAATGGCGAAGGCCTGGTACGCGCGGGTGAAGTCGCGGCCGTCCTTCCGCGCCCTGCTCGCCGATCAGGTGCGCGGGATGCCGGCAGCCGCCCACTACGCGAATCTCGACTTCTGATTTCCGACCCCGTCGCCGCCAAGGCGCTCATGGTGGGCGAATGCCGGCGCGCCGGCTTCGACGCGGTCGGGGTCGCGGCACCCGAGGCGATTCCCGACGCCGCCCCGCGCCTCGCGGCCTTTCTGGCCGACGGCCGCCAGGGCACCATGAGCTGGCTCGAAAATCCGCGCCGCGCCGATCCCAGGGTATTGTGGCCGGAGGCCGGCGCCGTCGTCATGGTCGGCATGAACTACGGCCCGGATCGCGATCCGCGCGCCGTGCTCGCCGAAAAGGACCGCGGGGCGATCTCGGTCTACGCGGGAAATCGCGACTATCACGATCTCATCAAGGGCAGGCTCAAGGTGCTGGCCGGGCGTTTCGCGGCCGCCACCGGCAGCGACGTCAAGGTGTTCGTCGATACCGCGCCGCTGATGGAGAAGCCGCTCGCCGAGGTCGCCGGTCTCGGCTGGCAGGGCAAGCACACCAATCTGGTCAGCCGCGACTTCGGCTCGTGGCTCTTCCTCGGCGCCATCGTCACGGAAATGCGTCTGCCGCCGGATGGCGTCGAGCACGATCATTGCGGCACCTGCCGCGCCTGCCTCGACGTGTGTCCGACGAACGCTTTCCCGGCGCCCTATCAGCTCGACGCGCGCCGCTGCATCTCCTACCTCACCATCGAGCACGACGGCCCGATCCCCCACGCGTTTCGCGCGGCGATGGGCAATCGCATCTTCGGCTGCGACGATTGCCTGGCCGTCTGTCCGTGGAACAAGTTCGCCGCGGTCACCCGCGAGGCGAAGCTCGCCGCCCGCGCCGACCGCGTGGCGCCGTCGCTCGCCGATCTCGCCACCCTCGACGATGCGGCGTTCCGCGCCCGCTTCGCCGGCTCGCCGATCAAGCGCATCGGCCGCGACCGTTTCCTGCGCAACGTCCTGATCGCCATCGGCAATTCCGGTGACCGCAGTCTCGCGCCAGCGGCGACACCTCACCTCGACGATCCGGCGCCAGAGGTGCGCGGCGCGGCTGTGTGGGCGCTTCGTGCGCTGATGCCGGCGAAGGCGTTCTCTGCCCTTGCCGCGGAGCGCCGCGCGCGCGAAACCGATATCGACGTCGCCGCAGAGTGGAGCCGATGAGCGAGCCACGCTTTTTCAGGACGCAGGCAGAGTGGCGCCGGTGGCTCGACAGGAACCACGCCAGCAAGAGCGAGCTGGTCGTCGGCTTTCACAAGACGAAGTCGGCCGAGAAGGGAATCACCTACAGGGAGGCCCTCGACGAGGCGCTCTGCTTCGGCTGGATCGATGCGGTGCGCGGGGGCGGTGACCTCACGTGGACGATCCGCTTCACGCCGCGCAAGGCGAAGAGCATCTGGAGCCAGGTCAACATCAGGCGGATCGAGGAGTTGAAGGCGGCCGGGCTCGTTCACCCCGCCGGCCTTGCCGCCTACCACGGCCGCGATCCGAAGCTTCAGAATCGCTACTCGTTCGAGAACCGCGGCGTCGCTTTCGATGCGGCCAGCGCGAAGACATTCCGCGCCGACAAGACGGCGTGGGCGAACTTCTCCGCCATGCCGCTTTCCTATCGCCGCCCCGCGACGTGGTGGGTGATGAGCGCCAAGCGGGAGGAGACGAAGGTCAGGCGGCTGGCGACGCTGATCGCGGATTCCGCCGACGGCCGCAAGGTCAGACACCTGCGGCGCCCCGGGGACAAATGAGCGCGCCGGTCCGTCTGTTCGTGTTCGGCCTTGGCTACGCCGGCGCCGCGTTCGCCCGCGCCATGAAGGGCCACGTCCAGTGGATCGGCGGCACGACGCGCTCCGCCGACGCCGCCAAGGCCTTCGCCGCGGAGGGTTTCCGCCCGTTCGTCTTCGATGGCACGGCGCCCGGGGCAGGGGTCGCCGAGGCAGTGCGTCTGGCCACCCACGTGGTCGTCGCGGTGCCGCCCGGCGAGGTCGATCCGGTTCTCGACCGCCACCGCATGAGCCTCGCCGCGGCCGAACTGCGCCACCTCGTCTATCTCTCGACCGTCGGCGTCTACGGCAACTACGGCGGCGCGTGGGTGAGCGAGGCGACCACCCCGCACCCGGCCCCCGGCCGATCGACGGCGCGCCTCGCAGCCGAAACGGCGTGGAAATCGTTCGCGGCGGAACGCGATCTGCCGCTTGCCATCTTCCGCGTCGCCGGCATCTACGGTCCCGGCCGTAACGCGTTTCAGTCGCTCGCCGACGGCAGCGCCCACCGCGTCGTCAAGCCGGGCCAGGTCTTCAACCGCATCCACGTCGACGATCTCACCGCCGCGCTTGTCGCCGCGCTCCACAAGGACGCCGCCGGCCTCTTCAACGTCAGCGACGATAAGCCGGCGCCGCCCCAGGACGTGGTCGCCTTCGCCGCCGAACTGATGGGCGTCAAGCCGCCGCCCGAGGTCCCGCTACGCCT
The DNA here is from genome assembly GCA_963843565.1 of uncultured Alphaproteobacteria bacterium. Taxonomy (GTDB): domain Bacteria; phylum Pseudomonadota; class Alphaproteobacteria; order Rhizobiales; family Kaistiaceae; genus DASZQY01. Next base: position 2,613,887 of record CAWJKY010000003.1, on the reverse strand, counting down.
GGCGGTGCTGTCGCCGATGGCGCGCTCGTTCTATGCCGAGTGCAAGCGCGTCAGGAACGCGCGGTTGCGCGAACAACTCGGTGTCACGCTGCGCTATCCGACCTACCGCGAAGGGCTGACGGCGCTGTGGAAGACCGACCAGTGGCGCGCGTTGCCGCGCTCGCCGGTGAGATCCGGTTAATCAAAGAGCAAGCAATTCAACCAATGATAGTGCCTCGCGCACCTGCTGCTGCGGCTGCGGGCCAAGTGGCGTGTGCGAATCGGGGAGGCGGCTTTGATGAATACACGGCGGAAGCTCAAGCCGACGGCTGACGACGGCGCGGCGCTGATTGCCCAGCTCGAGCGACTGACCGAATCCAACCGCCGCCTCCAGGACGAACTCGACGCGCGGCTGGTGGCCGAGCAGGCCTGGCGCGACGAGCGCCGTCTGCTGCGCGCCATGATCGACACGGTGCCCGACTATCTCTTCGTCAAGGATCGCGACAGCCGTTTCGTCGTGGCCAATCGTGCCGTCGCCGGCGACATCGCCGAAGGTCCCGACTCGATCATCGGCAAGAACGACTTCGAGCTGCACCCGCGCGAGCGCGCCGAGAAGTTCTTCGCCGACGAGCAGAAGATCATGGTGACCGGCGAGCCGCTGATCGACATCGAGGAATTCATCATCGAGCGCTCCGGCGCCAGAAAATACCTGTCGACCTCGAAGCTGCCGCTGCGCAACGACGCCGGCGAGGTCATTGGCCTGGTCGGCATCGCCCGCGACGTGACCCGGCGCCGCGAGGCCGAGGACGAAGTCCGCTTCCTCGCCCATCACGATTCGCTGACGCGCCTGCCCAATCGCTCGCTGCTCACCGACCGCTTGAGCCAGGCGATCCTTCAGGCCGAACGCGACAAACTCGGCGTCACCGTCGTCTTCGTCGATCTCGACAACTTCAAGCTCGTCAACGACAGCCTCGGCCATGGCGCCGGCGACCTGCTGCTCAAGACCGTCGCCGAGCGCATGGTGAAGTGCGTGCGCTCGACCGACACGGTCGTCCGGCTGGGCGGCGACGAATTCGTGATCGTGCTCGCCGATCATCGCGCCAGTACCGTCTCGGTCGCCGCGATTCTCGACAAGCTCCGCGACGCCATCGCGGCCCCCATGCCCTGCGAGGGCCAGACCCTGCACGTCACCTGCTCGATCGGACTGGCCACCTATCCGCAGGATGGCCACGATGCCGAGACGCTGCTCAGGAACGCCGACGCGGCCATGTATCAGGCGAAGTCCGACGGCCGCGACAATTTCAAGTACTTCACCGAATCGATGAACACCGAGGTGCACGAGCGCCTGACGCTGCAGCTCGAGCTGCGCGAAGCGCTCGCCAACGGCGAGTTCATGCTGCACTTCCAGCCGCAGGTCGACCTGCGCACCGGCAAGGTGTTCGCCGCGGAAGCTCTGGTCCGCTGGAACCACCCGGTGCGCGGGCTGCTCGGCCCCGACAAGTTCATCGGGCCCGCCGAGGAGAGCGGCTTCATCGTCCAGCTCGGCGAGTGGGTGCTGATCAACGCCTGCCGCCAGAACAAGGCCTGGCAGGACGCCGGCCTGCCGCCGATCAGCGTTTCGGTCAACGTCTCGGCCCGCCAGTTCCGCGACAAGACCTGGATAGATCGCGTCCGCCACGCACTCGCCGCGACCGGTCTCGATGCGAAGTACCTCGAACTCGAACTGACCGAGAGCCTGATCATGCAGGACATCGACAGCGCCGTGTCGATCATGCGCCAGCTTCAGGCGATCGGGGTGCAGTTCGCCATCGACGATTTCGGCACCGGCTATTCGAGCCTGAGCGCGCTGAAGAGCTTCCCCGTCGGGCGCCTGAAGATCGACCGCTCGTTCGTGCGCAATTTGCCCGACGACGCCGAGGATCGCGGCATCGCCACGGCGGTCATCTCGCTCGGCCAGAAGCTCAACATGAAGGTGATCGCCGAGGGCGTCGAGACGCTCGCCCAGATGGCCTTCCTCACCGACAACCGCTGCGACGAGATCCAGGGCTATCAGTTCTCCCGGCCCGTCGAGTCGGGGACCATCGCGACGCTGCTCAAGGCCCAGTCGCTGGTGTCGCCCGCCGCCTGAGCCTCCCCGCGCCCTCAGCGCAGGAATGCGCCGAGGCACACCACCAGCACCGCCATCGCCACCAGCCCGTAGGGAAGCGCCATGGGCCGTCTGGGCGGCGCAAAGAAGCGGTAGTAGTCGTCCGGCGACCTCGAAGCGTTCGGCGGAACGAGGCGGAGGCCTCTCAGAACTTCGTTCAGCGAGTCGGACACGATTGAATCTCCTTCGGCGAGAGGTTCGCAAAACGGCTGCGTTGTTCATGGTCGGCTGGGCTGACGCCCCTTCGACATCCGCCCTCAGTCGACTGTCGAAAGACCGGGTCTGCGTTTAGGTCGTGCGTCCTGGAAACGCCGCGCCCATTGTCGCCAGCCCCTGTTGCCGCTACATTTTGGCAAGGAACCCGGCACGCGGTAGACGAGACTTCGCAATGAGTATTTCAGAAATGAAAGGCTCGCTGAACTGGGACGAGATCCGGCTCTTCCTCGACGTCGCCCGCGCCGAGGGCCTGAGCGGCGGCGCCCGACGCACGCTGGTCAGCGCGCCGACGCTCGGGCGCCGGATGGCGGCGCTCGAGGAGCGCCTCGCGACGCGCCTGTTCGAGCGCAGCCAGACCGGATACCGGATGACCGAGGCCGGCCGCGAGCTCTACCGCCGCGCCCTCGAAATGGAGCAGGCCGCGCGTGAGATCGAACGCTGGCACACCCGCAACGCCCGGCGTGTCGTGCGCATCTCGGCCGGCGCGTGGACCTCGCGGTTTCTCGCCCGTCACGCCGACACGCTGTGGCGGGGCGAAGACTCGCTCGGCCTCGAACTGACCACAGCCCACGCCGACGTCGACATCGGCCATCGTCAGGCCGACATCGGCGTCCGCAACCGCGCCCCTGAGGACACCCGCCTCGCCGGACGGCGTCTGCAGGACGTCGCGCACGCCATCTATCGGCGCCGTGGCTCCGACGCGGACGCCGACACGCTGCCGTGGATCGCGGTAGTCGGCGAAGCCGCCGTCACACCCTCGGCGCGCTGGATTCGCGCCCGCCATCTCGACCGCACCGCGATCAGCTGCAGCGACGCGCGGGTCGTGCTCGACCTGCTCGTCGCCGGCGCCGGGCTGGCGGTGTTGCCCTGCTTCGTCGGCGACGCGGAAGCGGATCTGGCGCGCGTCGGCGATCCGGTACCGGAGTTGCGCGGCGAGCAGTGGCTGGTGGTCAACGAACAGGCCCGCCACGAACCCGCCGTGCGCACCGTGATCGAGCGGCTGGCCGCGCTTCTGGACGAGCATCGCGCGCTGTTCGTCGGCGAGCGGCCGGGGCCCTAGCCGGACGGGGCGAGAAGCCCCGCAATGGCGCCCTCGATCAGGGCGATATCGGCGGGCCGCGACAGGCGGTGATCGCCGTCCTTGACCAGCGTCAGCACCACGTCGTCGGAGGCAAGCTGGGTCACCAGCCGCTCCGCGTGGCGCCACGGCACCGCCGCGTCCTTCACCCCTTGCAGGATGTGCACCGGGCAGCCGACCTCGATCAGGGTCTCGCCGAACAGGTGGCGGTCGCCGTCCTCGATGAGCGCGCGGGTGATCGCATAGGGCTGGTCGGCGTAGGGCGTCGGCTCCAGGTAGACGCCGCTCTTCATCAGGTCCCGCTGGGCCTTCTTCGGCCAGCGCTCCCACATCAGCGCCCGCGTCATGTCGACCGCCGGCGCGATCAGCACCAGCCCGGCGACCCGCCCGGTGCCGCGAAGCGCGGTGGCGAGCAGCAGCGCGATCCAGCCGCCCATCGACGAACCCACCACGATGGTGCGCTCCCCGGCGTGACGCTCGAAGACGGCGCGGGCCTCTTCAAGCCAGCGCGAGATCGTGCCGTCTTCGAAGGCGCCGCCCGAGGCGCCATGGCCGGAGTAGTCGAAACGGACGGCCGCGAGATTTCGCGCCGCTGCAAAGGCGTCGACCGCCGTCGCCTTGCTCCCCGTCATGTCGGAGCGGAACCCGCCCAGCCAGAAGACGCCGGGCGCCCCGCCCGGGCGGGCGAGCACGGCGATTTCGCGGCCGTCGGCACCATCGCCGACACGGAGCGTTTCCGGGCGGAGTTCGTTCACCAGGTCAATTCCAGGGCGCCCGCTGCATCATGGCTGGTTGACTTCCCTTCCCGCTTAGCGGAATCCTCGCCCCTTCGCGGAATTCCCGCAAACCACAGAGGAGACAAACGCCATTCGCCGACCGTTTAAAGCAGCCCCCACCGTCAAGGAAGGCCCGCGCATCAACGACGAGATCCTGGTCGATTCAGTCCAGTTGATCGACGACAAGGGCGAAAATCACGGCACCATCACCATTCGACAGGCCCTCGACCTCGCCAGCGAGGCCGGGATGGATCTGGTTGAGATTTCGCCGAACCAGTCACCGCCAGTCGTCAAAATTCTCGACTACGGTCGTTTCAAGTATCAGGCCCAGAAGAAGGCCACCGAAGCCCGCAAGAAGCAGAAGGTCATCGAGATCAAGGAGATCAAGATGCGCCCCAACATCGACATCCACGACTACGAGGTGAAGATGCGGGCGATCAAGCGCTTCTTCGAGGAGGGCGACAAGGTCAAGCTGACGCTGCGTTTCCGCGGCCGCGAGATGGCCCATCTGGAGCTCGGCGCCAAGCTCCTCAACCGGGTCAAGGAAGACACCGCCCCGATCGCCAAGGTCGAGGCCGAGCCCAAGATGGAAGGGCGCCAGATGATGATGGTGCTCGCCCCGCGCTAGGCCGGGCGAGATCGCGAGGGGAAGAGTGAAGCCGGCGTAGGCATTTGCGCCGGCTTTTCGTTTGGGCGCCCGGCCCTTGTGCGCCGCCGCGCCCGTCGCTATAAGGCCGCGTTCACGCGCCGACCGGCTCATATCCGAGGCCCTTCCGGGCCTCGTTTCGGGCATGCCGTGGCGGCGTTTTGTCAGCCTCCAACTTCAAGGGGAGCCAAATGCCCAAGCTGAAGACCAAGAGCGGCGCCAAAAAGCGCTTCAAGCTCACCGCGACCGGCAAGGTCAAGCACGGCCAGCAAGGCAAGCGCCACATGTTGATCCGGCGGACTCCCAAGCAGATCCGCAATCTTCGTGGCACCGCCATCCTGTTCAAGACGGATGGCGACAACGTCAAGAAGTACTTTTTGCCCAACGGCTGACCGCGTCTACCGACCCTTATTCTTGATCTGAGGAGATCATCATGTCGCGAGTGAAGCGCGGCGTCACATCGCACGCCAAGCACAAGAAGGTCCTGAAGCGCGCCAAAGGCTTCTACGGCCGCCGCAAGAACACCATCCGCACCGCCAAGGCGGCCGTCGACAAGGCCGCCCAGTACGCCTTTCGCGACCGCAAGAACCGCAAGCGGTCGTTCCGCGCCCTGTGGATTCAGCGCATCAACGCCGCCACCCGCGAGCACGGTCTGACCTACGGCCGATTTATCGACGGCCTCGGCAAGGCCGGGGTCGAAATCGACCGCAAGGTCCTCGCCGAGCTCGCCGTCAGCGAGCCGGCCTCGTTCAAGACGTTGGTCGAGCAGGCGGAACGAGCCCTCGCCTAGTTCGGCCGTACCGAAGGGAGAGGGGCGTCCCGTCTCCCGTCATGAGCTGAACCGATGAACGCCAACCCGACGCGCGAGCTGGAAGTCCTCGAGCAGGAAATCACCGGCCGCATCGCCGCCGCCGGCGACGAGGCGGCGCTGGAAGCCGAGCGCGTCGCCGCCCTTGGCAAGAAGGGCGTCGTCTCGGAACTGATGAAGACGCTGGGCGCCATGACGCCCGAGGTCCGTCAGGTCATGGGTCCGGCGCTGAACGGCCTGAAAACCCGGGTCGGCGAGGCCCTCGCCGCCCGCCGCTCGGTGCTCAGGGAAGCCGATCTCACACGGCGGCTGGCCGGCGAATCCGTCGACGTGACGCTGCCCGTCCGCCCTGCGCCGCTCGAACTCGGCCGCATCCACCCCGTCAGCCAGGTGATCGACGAGATCACCGCCATCTTCGCCGACCTCGACTTCAAGATCGCCGAGGGTCCGGACATCGAGACCGACTACTACAATTTCACCGCGCTCAATTTCCCCGTCGGCCATCCGGCGCGCGAGATGCACGACACCTTCTTCTTCAATCCGAAGGCGGACGGTGAGCGCATGCTCCTGCGCACCCACACCTCGCCGGTCCAGATCCGGACCATGGAGGCCGAGCAGCCGCCGATCCGCGTCATCATTCCGGGGCGCACCTACCGCGTCGATTCCGACCAGACCCACACGCCGATGTTCCATCAGGTCGAGGGGCTGGTCATCGACGAGGAATCGACCGTCGGCCACATGAAGTGGGTGCTGGAGGAATTCTGCCGCGCCTTCTTCGAGGTCGACCAGGTCAAGATGCGCTTCCGCCCGTCGTTCTTCCCGTTCACCGAGCCGTCGATGGAGGTCGACATCGGCTGTCGCCGCGTCGGCAACGAGATCCGCTTCGGCGAGGGCGACGACTGGCTGGAGATTCTGGGCTGCGGCATGGTCCACCCCAACGTCATCCGGTTCGGCGGCCACGATCCGGAGAAGGTCCAGGGTTTCGCCTGGGGCATGGGCATCGATCGCATCGCCATGCTGAAGTACGGCATGCCGGACCTGCGCGCCTTCTTCGACGCCGACGTGCGCTGGCTCAACCACTACGGCTTCCGCCCTCTCGACCTGCCGACGCTGGTCGGAGGGCTGTCGTCGTAGTGCCCACAATCCTCAGGTGGAAAGGGTACCGGTTCTTCTTCTATTCGGCCGACAACTGGGAGCCGCCACACGTCCACATCGTCAAGGGCGGCAAGGAAGCCAAGATCTGGCTGCATGATGCCGCTGTGGCCATCAATCTTGGGTACAATGCGCGCGAGCTGAACGAGCTGGTGCGCAAGGTTCGCGGCGAAAGAACTGCGTTCATGGAAGCGTGGAATGACCACTTTGGTGCTTGAGATCGAGGACAGCAAACCGGTCGCCGCCAGCTGCGACGGCGAGCACCTGCGGGTAACGCTTGCCGACGGCCGCGTGCTGCGCGCGCCCCTGTGGTGGTATCCGCGGCTGCTGGGCGCCTCCGTGGAACAACGCGCCGCCGTCGAGCTCTCGCCGCTGGGGATTCATTGGCCCGAGATCGACGAGGATATTTCCGTGGCCAGCATTCTGCGCGGCACCAAGGCGCCCGACGCCGTCGATCCCTCGACACAGCGTAGATAGGTCGCGCGGCCCATGAAGTTCACCCTCGCCTGGCTGAAGGAGCACCTCGAGACCGATGCCTCGCTCGCCGAGATCGTCGACAGGCTCACCATGATCGGCCTTGAGGTCGATCACGTCGAGGACCCGGCAGCGCGTTATGCGCCGTTCAGGATCGCGCGCGTGCTGACCGCCCAGAAGCACCCCAACGCCGATCGCCTCAACGTCTGCGTGGTTGACCCCGGCGACGGCAGCAAGGTGCAGGTGGTGTGCGGCGCCCCCAACGCCCGCACCGGCATGATCGGCGTCTTCGCGCCCGCTGGCGCCTACATCCCCGGCACCGGCGTGCAGCTCGAGAAGGGCGTCATCCGCGGCGTTGCCTCCAACGGCATGCTGCTCTCCGAGCGCGAGCTGGGCGTGTCCGATAATCACGATGGCATTGTCGACCTGCCCGAGGACGCGCCGGTCGGCACCCCTTATGCCGCCTACGCCGGCCTCGACGATCCCGTTCTCGATGTCGCCGTCACCCCCAACCGGCCGGACGCGCTGGGCGTCTCCGGCATCGCCCGCGATCTCGCCGCAGCCGGCCTCGGCGTGTTGAAAGAGCGGCCGGTCCGTCCGGTCGCCGCCAAGGGCGCGTGTCCGGTCAAGGTCAAGCTCGACTTCGGCGAGACGCCGTCGCTCTGCCCGGCCTTCGCGCTCCGCCTGGTGCGCGGCGTCAGGAACGGCCCGTCGCCGGACTGGCTGCAGAAGCGGCTCCGCGCCATTGGCCTCCGCCCCATCAACGCGCTCGTCGACATCACCAACTTCATCACCTACGACCGCTGCCGGCCGCTGCACGTCTTCGATGCCAGGAAGATCTCCGGCAGCCTGGTCGTGCGCCGCGCCGCCGCCGGCGAAGAAATTCTTGCCCTCGACGGCAAGACCTACGCGCTCGACCCGGACATCTGCGTCATCGCCGACAACAACGGCGTTGAGTCGCTGGCCGGCGTCATGGGCGGTGAGCGCTCCGGGTGCGATGCGGACACCACCGACGTGCTCATCGAGTCGGCGTTGTGGGACCCGATCAACATCGCCCAGACCGGCCGCAAGCTCGGCATCAACTCCGACGCTCGCCATCGCTTCGAGCGCGGCGTCGATCCGTCTCTGACCGTGCCCGGCCTCGAGCTCGCCACGGCGCTCGTCACCGAGTTCTGCGGCGGCACGCCGACCGAGGTGCTGGTTGCCGGCGAGGTGCCGGACACCCGGACGGTGGTCGAGTTCCCGCTCTCCGAGATCAAGCGCCTGACCGGCATCGAACCGCCGGTGTCCGACGTGACGCGCATCCTCGATGCGCTCGGCTTCGCCGCCAAGAAAAGCGGCAAGGGAGCGCTGACCGTGACGGTGCCGACCTGGCGGCCGGACGCCACCGGCAAGGCCGATATCGTCGAGGAAGTCATCCGCATCTACGGCCTCGACAAGGTGCCGCCGACGCCCATGCGCCGCGCGCCCGAGGCCCTGAAGCCGGTGCTGACGCCGATCCAGGTGCGTACCCGCCGTGCCAAGCGGGCGCTCGCCGCCCGCGGCATGGTCGAGGCGATGACCTGGTCGTTCATCTCCCACGATCAGGCGGCGGCCTTCGGCGGCGGCGCGCCCGATCTGGTGCTGGCCAATCCGATCGCTGCCGAGATGTCGGACATGCGGCCGAGTCTGCTTGCCGGTCTTCTCGCCGCCGCCGGCCGCAATGCCGCGCGCGGCTTCCCCGATCTCGCCCTCTTCGAGGTCGGCCAGATTTACCGCGGCGACCGGCCCGAGGATCAGGTGATCGCCGCCTCGGCGGTGCGCACCGGCACGGCGGGCGTCAACGGCGCCGGCCGCCACTGGCAGGGCAAGGCCACCGGCGCCTCCGTCTTCGACGTCAAGGCCGACGCGCTGGCGCTCCTCGACGTGCTGGGTGTCGCAGCCGCCAAGGTGCAGGTCACCGACGACGCGCCCGAGTGGTTCCACCCGGGCCGCTCCGGCACGATCCGCCAGGGGCCGAAGACCGTCCTCGCCACCTTCGGCGAGCTTCACCCGCGCATCCTCGAGCTTCTCGACGTGGCGGGTCCGGTCGCCGGCTTCGAGCTGATCCTCGATGCGATTCCCTTGCCGAAGGCCCGCCCGACCAAGACCAAGACGCCGCTCGACCTGTCCGCCTTCCAGCCCGTGCGCCGCGACTTCGCCTTCGTCGTCGGCCGCGACGTGACCGCGGCGCGGATCGTGCGCGCCGCCGAGGGCGCCGACCGCAAGCTGATCGCTGCCGTCAATGTCTTCGATGTGTTCGAGAGCGCGGCGCTCGGCGCCGACAACAAGTCGGTCGCCATCGAGGTGACCATGCAGCCCTCCGAGCGCACGCTGACTGACACCGAGATCGAGCAGGCCGCCGGCAAGGTCGTCGACGCGGTCACCAAGGCGACCGGCGGCACGCTGCGGGCCTGAGAAAGGGGAGGGGCCGTCGCCGGCCCCTCCAGTCGTTCAGCGCCTGGGCTTGCGCGCGCCCTCAGGTTTGCGCTTCCGGGTTCGCGCGTCGCGCAACTCCGCCTCGTCGCCTTCGCTCCAGTAGGCGCGTCCGAGCTCCGCTCTGGCGATCGCTTCGAAGAAGGGCGTTCGCTTGCCGGGCCGCCTCGCCGCCTGGACGCGGTCGTCGTTTGGAAGTTTGTGGTCCGCCATGTCTCTCTCTCCTCTCGCGGACGGCGCCCGGGCGGATCGCGGGACGCACTTCGCCTGTGGCGCCGGGCGGTCGGAGAGAGAGGAGGGGTCAGATCACTGGAGCGGGTGTCCCGTGCGTGGGTCTGGCGGCGACCCGGGCGATATGCGATCCCTCCGCGGCGATTTCAAGGCTGGGGACTGCGCTACGAAATGATCGGCGACTGGCGCATCGAGGGTCACGCCATCGTCTCGGCCGACGACCGCATCGCCGATGCGTCCGGCGAGACGCCGGCCGCACTTCACAACGACGCCGACTGGGCGCGCTTCCAGAGCGCGCTTTCCCGCGCCGCGCTCACCGTCGTCGGTCGCCTCGGCCACGAGCGGCACCCCAATACGCTTGCCCGGCGGCGCCTCATCCTGTCGTCGCGCGTCGCGGGCATCGAACGGCGCGCGGACGGCTGGTGGTGGAACCCGGTCACGGTGCCGCTTGCCGAGGCGCTTTCCGAAGCTGCCCCCGGCGGCGGGGTCGTGGCGGTGCCGGGCGGCCGCCGGGTGATGGATACGTTCCTCGCCGCCGGCTTCGACGCCTTCCACCTGTCGCGCAATCCACACGTGACGCTGCCGGGTGGCGTGCCCCTCTTCTCGGCCATTGCCGATGGCGCCAGCGCGGAAGGGTTGCTGGCCGCGGCCGGCCTTGCGCCTCAGCCCACCGAGATGCTCGACGCCGCCGCGGGTGTGACCCTCACCACCTGGCGCCGTTCCCCGACTTGACCCGAACCGTCGCCGCAAGGAAAAGTGCCGCCCATGGCTCAAGTCGTCGAACCCGTTGAAGTCCTGAGGACCGTTCCGTTCTTCGCCGATGTCCTGACGGCCGAGGAGCTGGAGCAGCTCGCCGACCACGCCCGTTTCGTGGCTTTCCCGCAGGGCGCCACGCCCATCGAGGAGGACGGCCCCGGCCACGCCATGTACGTGGTCGCGTCGGGAGAGGCGGTGGTCAGCGTCGACGGCGAGGCGGAGCCGGTTGCCCGTCTCGGGCCGGGCGCCGTCGTCGGCGAAATGTCGCTGCTCACCGGCGCCAGGCGGAGCGCCACCGTCACCGCCGCCGCGCCGCTTGAAATGATCGAGGTGTCCAAGCAGGCGCTCGCCCACGTGCTCGCCAACTCGCCCGATCTGGTCGACCGTTTCGCCGCCATGATCCACCGCCGCCAGATGGAGCTGGACAGGCTCGCCGGCGGCAGCGCCTGGGGCATGTTGCGTCAGGGCAAGGTCGAACTCGCCTACACCATCCGCGATTTCTACGAGAAAGAAGGCGGCTAGCCCGTCACCGACTTGTGACCGGGCTTGTGTTGCGGCGCGGTGCTCCGGCCTGCCAGATCGTTCGCGGACGAACGACCCGCAGAAGGATTTCCATACAGTGCACAGTTTCTTCCAGCGCCTGGGCACCTGGCGCCCGCAATTCCTGTCCCTGCTCAGGATCGTCACCGCGCTTCTGTTTCTCGAACACGCCACCCAGAAGGTGTTCAGCTTACCGGCGTTTCCGCCGCCCCCCGGCGCACCGCCCGGTGGCGGCATGCCGGGCTGGTTCTTCTGGATCGGTGTTCTGGAGCTCGTCGGCAGCCTGATGGTGTTGGTCGGCTGGCAGACACGTCTCGCCGCGTTCGTCCTGTCGGGCGAGATGGCGGTCGCCTACTGGACATCACACGCGCCGCATTCGTTCTTCCCGCTCCTGAACTTCGGCGAGGCGGCGATCCTCTTCTGCTTCGTCTATCTCTACATCGCCGCGTCCGGCCCCGGCCCGTGGAGCCTCGACGCGGCCCAGAAGTCGCCGATGGCGTAGGGGATCACTGCGTCACACAACGACGCGAGCGTCTTGGTGAGAACCCTGTCGCCGGCAATGATATCTGCATCCACGATTGCAAGTGTTACGCCCGGATTTCCGACTGCGAGCAATGGTGCTGTGCTGACGGTCAATTCGTCGACAAGAGAGTCGTCGGACATGAAGCAGATCGTGTCTCTGAACGGCGCCGCTGCTGGAATCCGAGAGGCTTGGGTGGGCGCCGAAAGGGCGTCGAGCAGTGACTTGACGCGATTGTCTATGTCACCCTTTGCGTAGCTAGGTTGATGCTGATCAAGACCGCTCAGCAGCCTCACATTCAGGCGCGCACGCAGGTAAATCGCCTCACTGACGATCGGGAGATATGTGCGCTTCCCATGCCGCCGTCGGAAGTCAGGCGCACCGCCAGCGAAGCCGGTATCGACCCAATCTTTCAGGAATGAAAGTTGATTTCGGCCCCAAAGCTTCGTCAGCTGGCGATGGAACTCCTGGCGAATGGCGTCGATCTTCTCCGGCGGCCGTTTGTTGCCGGGAATCTCGCCTTTGTAGGTGAGCGTAATCCTCAATGCGCGGCGTCCCAGTTGTCGCCGGCATTGGCGTCGACCTTGAGCGGCACGGAGAGTTGGACTGCCGGCTCCGCCGCGTCCTCCATCACCTGCGCCACGACGCTCATGGTCTTGTCGACCTCGTCGTCCGGCGCCTCGAAGACCAGTTCGTCGTGGACCTGGAGCAGCATCCGCGCTGACAGCTTCGCCTGCGCAAGTGCGTCTTCCATGCGGATCATGGCGCGGCGGATGATGTCGGCGGCGGTCCCCTGGATCGGCGCGTTGATCGAGGCGCGCTCGACGAAGGCGCGCTCCGACGGGTTCGACGATTTCGCCTGGGGGAAGTGGATCTTGCGCCCGAACAGCGTCGAGACGAAGCCGTCTTCCTTCACCGTCTTGCGCATCAGGTCCATGTAGGTGCGGATGCCGGGGAAGCGCTCGAAGTAGCGCTTGATGTAGGCGCCGGCCTCCTCGCGCGGGATGCCGAGCTGGTTGGCGAGGCCGAAGGCCGAGATGCCGTAGATGATGCCGAAGTTGATCGCCTTGGCGCGCCGGCGCACCTCGGCCGGCATGCCCTCCACCGGCACGTTGAACATCTCGGACGCAGTCATGGCGTGAATATCTAGGTTGTCGGCGAACGCCTGCTTGAGTTCCGGCACCTCGGCGACGTGCGCGACGATGCGGAGTTCGATTTGGCTGTAGTCCGCCGAGATCAGCTTGTTGCCCTTGTCGGCGATGAAGGCGGTGCGGATGCGCCGCCCGTCCTCGGTGCGGACCGGAATGTTCTGAAGGTTCGGATCGGACGAGGAGAGGCGCCCGGTGGTGGTCGAGGCAAGCGCGTAGGAGGTGTGGACGCGCCCGGTGTCGGGGTGGATGTAGCCGGGCAGGAGGTCGGTGTAGGTCGACTTCAGCTTGGACAGCTGGCGCCAGTCGAGGATTCGCGCGGCGAGCGTGTTGCCGGTGGCGGCCAGCTCGTCGAGGACGTCGGCGCCCGTCGACCAGGCACCGGTCTTGGTCTTCTTGCCGCCCGGCAACCCGAGCTTGTCGAAGAAGATTTCGCCGAGCTGCTTGGGCGAGCCGATGTTGAAGGTCTCACCGGCGAGTTCATAGATTTCGTGTTCGAGGCTCCCGAGCTTCTGCGCGAATTCGCCCGACAGGCGCGACAGGATCTGGCGGTCGACCTTGATGCCGCGCGCCTCCATGCGCGCCAGCACCGGGATCATCGGCCGCTCCAGCGTCTCGTAGACGGTCGCCATGTGCTCGGCCGCCAGCCGCGGCTTGAGCGCCGACCACAGGCGGAGGGCCACATCGGCGTCCTCGGCGGAATATTCCGTCGCCTTGTCGATGGCGACCCGGTCGAACGACACCTGCTTGGCGCCGCTGCCGGCGACCTCCTTGAAGGGGATCGGCTTGTGGCCGAGGACCGCGTCGGACAGCTCATCCATGCCGCTGCCGCCCTTGCCGCCGTCGAGCGCGTAGGAGATCAGCATGGTGTCGTCGAAGGGCGCCACGTCGATGCCGTGACGGGCGAAGACCACCGCGTCGTATTTCAGGTTCTGCGCGATCTTGAGCACCGAGGCGTCTTCGAGCAGCGGCTTCAGGTGCTGAAGCGCGTCGGCGACCGCGATCTGGCCCGCGACCCGCCCGCCGCCGAGAAGATCGCCGGCACCGTCCGTGTGGCCGACCGGAACGTAGGCGGCGCGCCCCGGGGCGAGCGCCAGGCTGATTCCCGCAAGGTCCGCCTGCATCGGATCGAGCGAGGTGGTCTCGGTGTCGACCGAGATGCGGCCGATTTCGCGCGCCTCCGCGATCCATTCGTCGAGCACGTCGAGGCTGGTGATCGTCGTGTAGCTCTTGGCGTCGAACGGCACCGCCGCGACCGCCGCGGCGGCCTCCGCCGCCACCTTGCCGGCGCCGGAACCGCCGTTGGCGCCGGCCGGCCCGCGCTTGTCGCCGGCGTTGAAGTAGGGGCGATAGACCGGGCGCGCCGGCACCGCCTCCTCGGTCACGTCGGCGCGGTCCGTTTTCGCCGCCGGTGCGGAGGGCGCCTCGCCGGGGAGCGCCGGCGCCACCGCGTCGAGATCGACGTCGAGCGCCGCAGCGACGCGGCGGCTGAGCGAACCGAAGTCGAGCGCCTTGCAGAAGGCGACCAGCATCGGCCCGTCACGCTCGCGCACCGCGAGCTCGGCGAGCGACACCTCGAGCGGCACGTTCTGGTCGAGGGTGACGAGGGTGCGCGACAGGCGCGCCGCGTCGGCGTGCTCGGTCAGCGATTCCCGCCGTTTGGGCTGCTTGATCTCGGACGCGCGCATGAGCAGCGTATCGAGATCGCCGTATTCGTTGATGAGTTGCGCCGCCGTCTTGACGCCGATGCCCGGCACGCCCGGCACGTTGTCGACCGAGTCGCCGGCGAGCGCCTGCACGTCGATGACCTTGTCGGGCCCGACGCCGAACTTCTCCATCACCTCGTCGACGCCGATGCGCCGGTCCTTCATGGTGTCGAACATGGTGACGCCGTTGCCGACCAGCTGCATCAGGTCCTTGTCCGAGGACACGATGGTGACGTCTGCGCCGGCTTCCGCCGCCTGGCGCGCGTAGGTCGCCATGATGTCGTCGGCCTCGAAGCCGGCCTGCTCGATACTCGGCAGGTTGAAGGCGGCGGTCGCCTTGCGGATCAGGCCGAACTGCGGCTTGAGGTCGTCGGGCGCCTCCGGCCGGTGCGCCTTGTAGTCCTTGTAGAGTTCGTTGCGGAAGGTGTGCTCCGACAGGTCGAAGACGACCGCGAAGTGGGTCGGCTTGACCCCCGCCGACGCGTCGACCAGCAGCTTCCACAGCATGTTGCAGAAGCCGTAGACGGCGCCGACCGGCAGCCCGTCGGACTTGCGGGTGAGCGGCGGCAGCGCGTGGAAGGCGCGGTAGATGTAGCTGGAGCCGTCTACGAGGAAGACGTGGTCGCCCTTCTTGACGGGCACGCCGGCGGTGGCGGCCGACTTCGCGGGCTTGGCGGCGGACTTCGTGGCGGCTTTCGGCATGGGGCGAATATGGCTGGTGGCGCGGAGAGAACCAAGCCCGCCGACTACAGAAGTCCCCGAAACTCGTCCTCGGTCAGTCCGGCGTCGCGGATGATCTTCTTGAGAAGAGGGCGCTTGAGATCGCCCGGGTGCATCGGGACAGCCGTGACGACCTTGCCGGTCTTCGGGCTGGCATAGTAGCGGTGACTGCCTCGCTGATGGACTACCTTGAAGCCGCCGCGTTGCAGGGCGCGGTCCACATCGCGCGCCGTGCAGGACGGCAGGCGCGCATTCATGCCGGTTCGGGCAGCTTCACCGTCACGCCGAGCGAAACGTCGCTGGCCGGAGCCGGCTCGACCGGAACTTCCTCGCCATTCTGGCGCAGCGCTTCCAGGTAGCCGAGCAGGACCTCTTCCGCGGTCTTCACCGCTTCTTCGTAGGTCTCTCCCCACGCGTGGCAGCCGCTGAGCGCCGGAAAATAGGCGAGATAGCCGCCGTCTTCCGCGTGGGGCTCCACCACCAGGGAGTAGGTGCGCGTGTGGTGCGTCATGGCGAAACGAATAGCATGACGCCCGCCCGGCCACAAAGACGCGAGCACCGGGAGCTTGCCCCGCCCGAGCGCCTCGGGCATGACCGGCCCCAGAGGCCCGCCCGCAACGGAGAAACGCGAACCGTGAAGGCCAACATCGTCGGCGTCGGCGCCATCGGCGGCGTCATCGCCGGAGAGCTCGCCGAGGCCGGCTGGGAGGTGTCGCTGTTTGCCCGCGGCGCCAACCTCGCCGCGCTTCAGGCCCACGGCCTCCGCGTCCGCCACAAGGGGAGCGAGAGGAACTACCGCCTGCCCGCCTCCGACGACCCGGCCGATCTGCCGAAGCCTGACTACGTCATCCTGGCGGTCAAGGGCCACCACGTGGCCGACGTCGCGCCGGCGGTCGCTGCCATGCTCGGGCCGGAGACGGCGGTGGTCAGCGCGCTCAACGGCATCACCTGGTGGTTCTTCGCGCTGCCCAGGGTGCCGCTGTCGGGCGTCACGCTGGAGAGCGTCGATCCCGGCGGCGCGATCCTCCGCGCGCTGCCGGTCGAACGCGTCATCGGCTGCGTCGTCCACACCGGCGCGCTCACGCCGGGGCCCGGCATCAGCGAACTCACCAACGCCGACCGGCTGATCTTCGGCGAGCCGGACGGGCGCCTCTCGCCGCGCGTCGAGGCGCTCAGCGCGGCGTTCGCCGCGACGCGCGTCAAGCCGGTCGCCAGCGATGCCATCCGCGCCGACATCTGGTCGAAGCTGTGGGGCAACCTGCCCGTCAACCCGGTCAGCGCGCTCACCGGCGCGCGCTCTCTGGCGATGTTCGGCGACGCAGACGTGCGCCGCCTGCTCACCGACATGATGGTCGAGATGCGCGCCGTCGGCGACAAGATCGGCCTGCCACTCGCCATGACGCCGGACGAGCGCATCGCCGTCGCCGCAGCACTCGGCAACTTCAAGACCTCGATGCTTCAGGACGTCGAAGCCGGCCGGCCGCTGGAGATCGGCCCGATCGTCTCCGCCGTCGTCGAGATCGCCGAGCGGGTCGGCGTGCCGGTGCCGATGATCCGCGCCGTGCACGGGCTCATCCGGGTCAAGGCGGCGGGACTGGGCGCGGCGTAGGATCAGGTCGCCCGCGTCAACCGAGATGGAGTGAGCGATGCCAGCCTACATCTTCACCATCACCGGACGGTCGCAATCGCTGACCGTCGATTGCGACGGCACGCTCAAGGAGGTCGCCGATCAGCTGGCGTCGAAGGGCTACGTCATCGGCCGCATCAGGAAGCTCGGTGCCTTCTCGGCCGGCGGCGAGAAGGAATGCGCCGTGTTTGCGCAGAACGTGGTCGCGATCGCGCCGGTGTGAGGGGATCACCGGGATGGGCTGTCTCTGCCTGCGCCGCAGGCATTTGGATCGCCGCCGGGCCGTCGCGGACGCCCGAGAGAATCCCGACCGCGCCGTTAGGTGGCGCTGGACGGCGCCGGGGCCACAGTCGCGCCAACATGCGTTTTGATGTGGATGTCGCGCTGGGGAAACGGGATTTCGATCCCGTTCTCCTTGAGGGCGTCCCACAGTGAGAGCAGGACCTCGCTCTTCACGTTGACGACACCGCCGGCGGGATCCGAAATCCAGAATCGCAGAAGGAAATCGACCGAAGAATCGCCGAACGAAGTCAGGTGGCAGACGACCTGCGGGGTGTTCAACACCCGCTTCGCGCGCATCGCTGCCTCGACGGCGAGTCGCTGCACCAGATGCAGGTCGGACGAGTAGCTCACACCAAAGGGAACTTCGAGACGAATGTTCCGATCCGAATAGGACCAGTTGACGACCTGGCTTGTCACGAGATCCTCATTCGGGATCAGGAACTCGCGCCCGTCGCGCGTCACCACCGAGACGTAGCGAGCGTTTAGCTGATTGATCCACCCGAAGGTCTCTCCCAGAGAGATGACGTCCCCCGGCTTGATCGACCGATCGACGAGAAGAATGACTCCTGAGACGAGATTGGAGACGACTTTCTGAAGGCCGAAGCCGAGGCCCAGGCCGATGGCACCCGAGAAAATGGTAAATCCCGTGAGGTCGAGGCCGACGGCCTGCAAGCCGAACAGCACCGCCAGCCCGAACAGTCCGATGCGCAGCAGCTTGCCGGTCAGCACACGCATCGAGGGCGACATGTCCTCGAACCTTGAAAGGCGTTGTTCGCTTGCCGCGCTGACGGCCGACGCGAGCCAGAACAGGATCGTCAGGACGAGCGCAGCTTTGAGGAGCAAGAGAAGCGAGATGCGCAAGGCGCCAACGTTGACCGCCGCCGCGTCAAGCGACGCCGTCGCCGCCTGGGCAAGATTGAGAATATTCAGGGCAGCGACCAGCCACGCACCAATTGCGACCACGCGGGCGACAAGCCGGTTGCGGATGAAGCGCGACGATATCGAAACGACCACCCATACCGCGACGAGGTTGACCGCAATCAGGACGAGATGCGAGCGGTCCGCCGACGTTACCTGACGGGTGATCGCGACCACGATCAGCCCCAGAAGAACGAACAGAATGGGCCGGACACGACGAAGGACGAGTGCGTAGAAACGCATGCGCCTCAGGCTTGTGTCACGGGCCCGAACCCAACGCTCGATCGGCGGCTCAAGGACGCGGCCTCCCAGCCATGCAAACACTGCGATCGTGCCGATGAGGGCCATTTGCAGCAGCCCCCACGGCTCGATCATCAGCCGAATCCAATCCAGCAGCTGCGCTTCCAGATTGCCGAGCTGTTGAGCGAGGCCGTTCCAGCTCGCAAGGGGATCAGGCGTGTTCATGGCGAATCTCCTGCGGCCCCGATCATAGCGAATCTGACGGAACGGCGTTCTTCGCGTGGTCGCGCCGGTTCCCGTCCCCCCATCCTTAACCGCCCCTTAAATCGCCGCATTTAGCCTGCCGAACAGGCCGCATGGCAGAGCCTTACGCCGATGCCGGGCGGATCGAACCCGCCTTCGCCGCCGTTCCCGGCGGGGAGGACGGCCCTCCTGCATCCGAGGAACCCGGCAGCGCGGTGGCGACACGCAAAGGCCATAAGAGAGGCCGCAAGCCGGCGCGCCGGGGCGGGCGCAAGCGCAAGCAAAAGCACGGCTTGCTCTACCGCGCCGTTCGCGCCCTGCTGGTCCTGTTCGTGGTCGGCGCGGCGGGCCTTGCCGGCCTCGTCGCCTATTACGCCTCTCAGCTGCCGCCGATGGCCGACTGGACCGTGCCGGCGCGCGCCGCCAACGTCCGCATTCTGGCCGCCGACGGTTCGCTGATCACCAACCATTCCGACTCGACCGGCCAGAGGTTGAGCCTCGACGAGATGTCGCCGTACGTGCCCGAGGCGGTGGTCGCCATCGAGGACCGGCGATTCTACCAACACTTCGGCGTCGACCCGATCGGCCTCGCCCGCGCCATGTTCATCAACCTGCGCGCCGGCACGGTGGTGCAGGGCGGCTCGACCATCACCCAGCAGCTCGCCAAGAACCTGTTCCTGCAGCCCGACCGCACCTTCAAGCGCAAGGTGCAGGAGGTCATCCTGGCGTTCTGGCTGGAGATGAACCTGTCGAAGAAGCAGATCCTCCAGCTCTACCTGAACCGCGTCTATCTGGGTTCCGGCGCCTACGGCGTGGACGCCGCCGCGCACCGCTACTTCGGCAAGTCGGCGCGTAACCTGACGCTCGCCGAGGCCGCCACCATCGCCGGGCTCCTCAAGGCACCCTCACACTATTCGCCGATCACCAATCCAAGCGCCGCCGAGGCGCGCGCCCAGCTGGTGCTGACCGCCATGCACCAGGCCGGTTATATCGACGACCGCGAGGCGACGCTGGCGCTTGCCACCCAGGTCAAGGCGGTACGCGACGTCGCCGGCGGCAGCGGCCGCTACGTCGCCGACTGGGTCATGAGCATCCTGCCGGGCTACGTCGGCGCCGTCGACCGCGACATCGTCGTGCAGACCTCCATCGATCTGCGTCTCCAGGCCGCCGCCGACGCCGCCGTCGCCGGGGCGCTCGCCGCCGAGGGCGCCAAGCTCGGCGTCACGCAAGGGGCGCTGGTCGCCATCGATCCCGATGGCGCCGTCAAGGCCATGGTCGGCGGGCGCGACTACGCCACCAGCCCGTACAACCGCGCCGTCGACGGCCGCCGTCAGCCGGGCTCCGCGTTCAAGCTGTTCGTCTATCTGACCGCGCTGGAGCACGGGCTGATCCCCGAATCCGTGCGCGTCGACCAGCCGGTGTCGATCGGCAACTGGACGCCGCAGAACTACGCGAACAAGTACTACGGACCGGTGACGCTGAGGACGGCGCTCGCCCTGTCGCTCAACACCGTCTCGGTGCAGCTCACCAACGAGGTCGGCCCCACCAATGTCGCCGCCACCGCGCGCCGCCTCGGCATCACCACGCCGCTGATGGCGACGCCGTCGATCGCGCTCGGCACCTCCGAGGTGTCGCCGCTCGAAATGACCGCCGCCTTCGTGCCCTTCTCGAACGGCGGGCGCGGCATCATCCCGCACGTCATCGACCGCATCACGACCGCCGACGGCCGCGTGCTCTATCAGAGGAGCGGCTCCGGCCCCGGCCAGGTGATCGATCCGCGCTACGTGGCGATGATGAACAACATGCTCCAGGACGTCGTCAGCGAGGGCACCGGCAAACGGGCCGCGCTCTCCGGCTGGCAGGTCGCCGGCAAGACCGGCACCAGCCAGGATTACCGCGACGCCTGGTTCATCGGCTACACGGGCGCGCTCACCACCGGCGTCTGGTTCGGCAACGACGACGATTCGCCGAGCAAGCGGGCGACCGGCGGCAGCATCCCCGCCGACGCCTGGCATCGCTTCATGGTGGCGGCGCTCGACGGCGTCCGCCCCGTCGATCTGCCCGGCGACTACCGCCTCAACGACCCGGCAAACCTGATCGCCGCCGGGAGCAGCGCCGCGCCCATGGACGCCACCGGCCAGCCGCTGCTGCTGCAGGGCGGCAACGGCGGCACGCGCCCCTTCGATGCCATCGGCGCGCTGGCCCAGAGCGAGGACCTGCCGCCGCCCTCGGCACCGCCGCCGCCGCGCCAGTCGAAGGGCCTGCTCGAGCGCCTGTTCGGCGGTTAGCCAAGCGGCAAGGACGGCCGGAGGCCGGACGGGGGGAAGCAGGAAATCCGGACCCCCACCCGGGCGGCTCTCGCCGTCCGACCTCCCCCTTGCAGGGGGAGGGGGCGATCCTCAACGTTAGTCTTCGCCGGCACCGATGGCGTGCAGCGCCTGTCCGTTGGCGGCAAGCCAGGCGCGCGCCTGATCGGTCTGCGGCGACAGCCGCCGGCAGAGCTGCCAGAAGCGGCGCGAGTGGTTCGCCTCGCGCATGTGGGCGACCTCGTGGGCGGCGAGATAATCGAGGACGAACGGCGGCGCCATGACCAGCCGCCACGAGAAGTGCAGCTTGCCGCCCGGCGAGCACGAGCCCCAGCGGCTCGACTGATCGCGCAGCCGCACATAGGTGGCGCGCACGCCGAGGCTGAGCGCGTGGCGGATCACCGCCCACTCGAGGTCTTTCTTCGCCTTTCGCTTCAGGAAATCGACCACCCGCCGCTTGAGGTGGCGGATGTCGCCGGCGACCACCAGCGTCGGCCCGGCGAGATCGTCTTCGACCGTCACCGTACCGCGCCGCTCAGGCGCGTGGCGGATGGTGTGCATGACCCCGCGCAGCGGCACCTGGGCGCCATCGGCGATGGCGGTCGGCCGCGGCAGCTTCTCGATCTGGCGCTGCAGCCAGGAAGCGTGGCGGTCGAGGAACTGGCGGGCTTCGTGGAGCGAGCCCCGGCGCGGCATGGTCAGCACCGGCGCCCGGGCCGGCCCGGCGATCCTCAGCGTGTAGCTGCGGGCGCGGGGATGCCGCTTGAGATCGACCACCACCGGCCCGGCGTCGGTGGCAACCTCGAAGGAATCGGGCAGGGCTGGCGCGGTGCGGCGGGCGACGAACGGCATTTTCTTGAGAAGGGCTGTCTCGGCGGCGAATCAGTTGGCTGTCCGCCGATCATCGCACGGGCGGAATCCGGCGGGGATATCTTCCGGCGCAACGAAAGACGGCGGGGCCTTGTCGGGCCCCGCCGTCTGATGGCGTGTTGCCTCAGTGGTCGTTCTAGAGGTCGATCGTCTCGCCGCCACGCTTGTTGGCGCGGTCGTTCATGAAGCGGTCGAACTCCTCCTTGTCGCGGGCGCGGCGCAGGTTCTGCACGTACGCCTCGAATTCGCGACGGTCCTCGTCGAGCTTCCGACGCTCTTCGTCGAGCCGCTTGAGCTCGCGCTCGCGGTAGTCGTCGAAGGCGGTGTTGCCGCTGCGCGAGTACGAATACGAGGCTCCGCGCGGGCCGCACCATTCGCGGCGGTTGGCCTGCCATTCGCGCTTGGCTCCTTCGAAGTGCTGCCGGATCTCGGGGACCCTGTGGCCCCAGAGGATATAGGCGAGCATGATCAAGCCGAGCGGCCACGCGATGGCGAAGCCGATGACCATGAGGATGATGGTAAGCGGCGTCCAGGCCGGACGCAGGGCGTATTGAGAGACCATGTTCTTCTTGCTTCCCCTATATCGAACGTAACAGTCTTGAGTTGGGAAGAAGAAGCCGCCGTTTCAAGAAAAATCGGACGCCGCGCGTACGGTTTTCCGGCGGGCCTTAGGAAGCCTTGGCTTTCGGGGCTTTTGCCGCGCCGTTGCGGGTCGCCTTCAGCGCGTGGGTGGCGATGAAATCGGCGATGCGCGGGGCGATCTCGCTGCGGAAGCGCGAGCCGTTGAAGACCCCGTAATGGCCGACGTCCGGCTGCAGGTAATGGGCCTTCATCGATGCCGGAATCGAGGTGCAGATGTCGTGGGCGGCCTTGGTCTGGCCGACGCCGGAGATGTCGTCGTTCTCGCCCTCCACCGTGAACAGCGCCACCGACTTGATGGCCGCCGGATCGACCTTCTCGTTGCGGTGGGTCATCTTGCCCTGCGGCAGCGCGTGGCGGATGAACACCGTTTCGACCGTCTGCAGGTAGAACTCGGCGGTCAGATCCATGACCGCCAGATACTCGTCGTAGAACTCGCGGTGCTTCTCCGCCGAGTCGCCGTCGCTGCGGATCAGGTGGTGGTAGAAGTCGCGGTGGGCGTCGAGGTGGCGGTCGAAGTTCATCGACAGGAACCCCGAGATCTGCAGGAAGCCCGGATAGACGTCGCGCATGAAGCCGGGCTGCGGGAAGGGCACCTTCATGATGACGTTCTTCTCGAACCACTCGAGGTCGTGCGTGTTGGCGAGCGTGTTGACCGCCGTCGGGTTGACGCGCGTGTCGATCGGCCCGCCCATCAGCGTCATCGAAGCGGGCAGGTGCTGATCGCCGCGCGCTTCCATGAGCGCCGCGGCGGCCAGAACCGGCACCGACGGCTGGCACACCGCCATGATGTGCGCGCCCGGCCCGAGCAGGTGCAGCATCGAGATCAGGTAGTCGATGTAGTCGTCGAGGTCGAAGGAGCCGTCGGCGAGCGGTACCACGCGCGCGTCCACCCAGTCGGTGACGTAGACGTCGTGGTCGGGGAGCATGGTCTTGACCGTGCCGCGCAGCAGCGTCGCGTAGTGGCCCGACATCGGCGCCACGATCAGGAGCTTCTCCTGATCGTGGCCGTTGCCCTGCCGCGACTTTTCGAAGTGGATCAGTTTGCAGAACGGCCGCTCCCACACCACCTGCGGCGTCACCGCGACGCGCACGCCATGCGCCTTGGTCGAACTGATCTGCCACTCGGGCTTGGCGTAGCGGCGGGTGGAGCGCTCGAACACTTCCGCCGCTGCCGCCATCGAGCGGCCGAACGGGGTCTGCGACAGGGGGTTGAACGGGTTCTGGAAATAGAGCCGGGTGGCGTCCGCCGCCGCCCGGAAGGGGCTCATCGCTGCGTGGTTCAGTTCATAGAGCTGGTAATAGGACAAGCCTGCTTCCCTCTGATGAACGTACCCGCGCCGGGGTCACACATTATTGCAACGCAGCAAGGATAGGCCGTGTAGCGGCAGATACAAGGACGGAGTTTGACCGTTCGGTAACCGAACACCAAGCGAATCACTGGGAAATATGCCCGACGGCGGGCTTTTTGGCAGGGATTTCGCACAGGCCGGGCGGCAGGAAGCGGGAAAGCGGTGCAATCTCCGGGCGAGCACGGATTCGGCCCCGCAAGCGATTCCGCCCCGAGTCCTGGCTTGCGTCCCTCCTGGTCGGCCGTCGAGGCGCGAAACCGGGGATTTGTGTCTTTCCGTCGTGCAAGTCTCGAAGACCGGGCTGCATCACCACGGAGCCTGTCGCCGGGTGCTATAGGAGCCACGATCCGCCAAGCGGCGAGCCCATGAAGCGATGACCGACGCCAACGTCACCTATGACTTTTCCAGCCAGAGCCTGAAGCTCGATACGCTGGTGCGCCTGCGCTGGCTGGCGGTAGCCGGGCAGCTGGCGGCGGTGCTGTCGGTGCGCTTCATTCTCGGCTTTCCGTTGCCGACCGAGCTTTGCCTGATCGTCATCGCGCTTTCGGCGGCGCTGAACCTGGCGCTGCGCGCCCGCTACCCGGCGACGCGGCGCGTCGGCCAATGGGGGGCGGCGGCGCTATGGGGCTACGACGTCGCCCAGCTCGGCGCGCTGCTCTACCTGACCGGCGGCCTGGAAAACCCCTTCGCGCTGCTCCTGCTGGTGCCGGTCATCGTGTCGGCGACGACCCTGCCACCGCGCCCGACCATCCTGCTCGGCTTCCTGGTGGTCGCCGTGGCGACGCTGCTGGTCATCAGCCATTGGCCGCTGCCCCTCCCCAACGGCGGCCTGCCGCTGCCGCTCATCTACGTGATCGGGGTGTGGGTGGCGCTGGTCTCGGCGTGCATCTTCACCGGCGTCTATGCCTTCCGCGTCGCCGAGGAGGCGCGCAACCTCGCCCGCGCGCTCTCGACGACCGAGATGGTGCTCGCCCGCGAACAGCACCTCTACGCCCTCGACGGTCTCGCCGCCGCCGCCGCTCACGAACTCGGCACGCCGCTCGCCACCATCGCGCTGGTCGCCAAGGAACTCGAGCGCGAGTTCCCGCCGGGCAGCCCGCACGGCGACGACGTGGCGCTGCTGCGCAGCCAGTCGCAGCGCTGCCGCGATATCCTGGCGCGCCTCACCTCCATGTCGGCGCAAGGCGACTATCACCTCGCCCGCCTGCCGCTCTCCCACCTGATCGAGGAGGTGGTCGATGCCTACCGCGCCTTCAGCGCCGAGATCGTCGTGACGCCGCCCACCGGCGCCGGCGCCGAACCGGTCGGACGCCGCAATCCGGCGATCGTCCAGGGCCTGGTCAATCTGGTGGAAAACGCCGTCGACTTCGCCGCCACCCGCGTCACCGTCGCCACCTCGTGGACCGACCGCGAGGTCGCCATCGAGATCGCCGACGACGGCCCCGGGTTCTCCGCGACGATCGCCGACAGGATCGGCGAGCCCTACATCACCACGCGGCGCGAGGCGCCGGGCGGCGGCGAGGCCAATATCGAGGCCGGCGGCCTCGGCCTCGGCCTGTTCATCGCCAAGACGCTTCTCGAGCGCTCCGGCGCGAGCCTCGACCTCGCCAACCGGCCGCCCCCGCAAAAGGGCGCTGTTGTCAGGGTTGTGTGGCCGCGCCCGCTCATGGACATGACCCAGGAGGTGGCCGCTTCAGGACCGGAAACCATGGGGGGTGCGACGACTTGGCGTACGCCCGTCAAGTCCCTATAACGACTTCAGACTCCTCCGAAACCACAAGAAGAAAGCTCGAATTCGATGCGACAGATCGAACCGGGCGACCTCGCTGGAGGGGACGTGGCCGAGGCAGGGATGTCCCTGCTCATCGTCGATGACGACCGGCCGTTTCTCCAGCGCCTCGCTCGTGCCATGGAAGCCCGCGGCTACGCCGTCGACACCGCCGATACGGTCGCCGAAGGCGTACGCAAGGCGGAAAGCGCGCCGCCCGCCTACGCGGTCGTCGACATGCGTCTGGACGACGGCAACGGCCTCGACGTGATCGAACTGATCCGCAAGCGCCGCCCCGACGCCCGCGCCGTGGTGCTGACCGGCTATGGCAACATCGCCACCGCCGTCACCGCCGTGAAGCTCGGCGCGGTCGACTACCTCGCCAAGCCCGCCGACGCCGACGAGATTCACTTCGCGCTGACCCGCGAACCAGGTGAGAAGGCGCCGCCGCCGGAAAATCCCATGTCCGCCGACCGCGTCCGCTGGGAGCACATCCAGCGGGTCTACGAGATGTGCGACCGCAACGTCTCGGAGACCGCCCGCCGGCTCAACATGCACCGGCGCACGCTGCAGCGGATTCTGGCGAAGCGCGCCCCGCGGTGACGCCAGCGGCTTTTCGGAAAGCCGCGCTCAGCTTTCCCGAAGTCGAGGAAAGCGCCCACCACGGGCACCCTGACTTTCGCGTCGGCGGGCGCATCTTCGCGACGCTCGGCTATCCCGACGCGACCATTGCAGTGGTACTCCTTTCGCCGGAAGAGCAGGCCATGCTCACCGCCGGCGAACCTCAAACCTTCGAGCCGGTGCCCGGCGGCTGGGGACGCAAGGGGAGCACCCGCGTGCGCCTGCCTCGCGCGGCGCGCGAGGCGGTTGTCGCTGCGCTGCGTCTGGCATGGTTGCGCAAGGCCCCGAAGAAGATCGCGGCGAAATACCAGGCCGGCGCCTAGAACGTCGCGCGCCCGGCGTCCGGGTCGATGAGCCCGTGCAGACGAAGCGCCGCGGCCTGGGCGAAGCGCACCAGCATGGCTTTCCGCGTCGCGCCGGCGAGACGATGTTCGGGCGCCTCACGCACCATCTCCGCCCCGAACTGGTCGGCGAGAATGAAGCCGGCGTCTTCCGGGAAGATCTCGGCGGGCACGCCCGCGTGGGTGGCGAAGAACAGCCGGTCGCAGGACAGGCGGTAGTCTTCCCACTTGTGGTCGGCGCGGAAATCTTCCACCGACGACTTGATCTCCACGATCCAGATGTCGCCGCCGGGCCCGAGGCCGACCACGTCGGCGCGCCGGCCGGTGGCGAGCGGCAGCTCGCTGATCACCGCGAAGGCCCGCGCCCTGAGCAGCCGCCCGACGCCCCGCTGCACGGCGAGCGCGTGCGCCGACTGGCGGCCGTCGACCGGCGGGGTGAGGGGTTCGGTCAGCATGAGAACAAACGTGGCACAGCGGGCGCCGCGAGAAAAGCCGAAATCAGGCCGGCCGCGCCGCTTCGCTGAAGGTCACGCCGGCGGTGTGCCGGACCATCGCTGCGCGCGCCTCGGAGGAAGGAAAGTCCTGTGCGATCAGCACGATATCGGCGTCGGCGGCCACCTCGCCGGCGACCAGCAGGCGCCCTTCGGCGGTGAAGAAGCCGGGGCCCTCGCTGGCCAGTTTGGCGCGCACGTCGATGGCCGTGCCGGGCTTCACCATGCGGCGGAAGCGGGCCCGCCGCACGCTGCCCAGAAACACCATGCGCTCGCGCTTGAGGCGCAGGTAGAGCATGAAGCCCGCCGCCTGATTGATGAGCTCCAGCATCAGCACGCCGGGCAGCAGTGGATGGCCGGGGAAATGCCCCTCGAACACCGGGCCCGAATCCGGCACGGTGGCGACGGTCCGGATCGTACCGGCGTCGAGGTCGAGTTCCTCGACGTGGTCGACCATCTCGAAATACTCAAGGCGCATGGCGCGGTCGAATACAGGGGCGGGGGGCATCTGTCCAACGGGGCGCGTTGGCGGGGATGCGTTTGTCGCGAGCCGGGCGGATGACCGTGCAGGCTGAGACGCCCGCGCCGCCGGCGATCCCGCGCCTTGTCGCGCTCGACGTGGCGCGGGGCGTCGCCATCGCCGCCATGGTCGTCTACCACACCGCCTTCGACCTTTCGGTCAACCGGCTGATCCCGGTCGACGTCGTCGACGATCTCGCCTGGACGCTCTTCGCGCATCTCATTGCCGGCTCGTTCCTGCTGATCGTCGGGATCAGTCTGGTGCTCGCCACGCGCTTGGGCTTCCGAGTCGCGTCGTTCCTGAAGCGCCTGGGGCTGATCGTTGCCGGCGCCGCCGCGGTGAGCCTCGCCACCTGGTGGTTCGAGCCGGACAGCTTCGTCTATTTCGGCATCCTGCACGAAATCGCGCTGGCGAGCGTTCTGGCGCTCGCTTTCCTGCGCCTGCCGTCGTGGCTGGTGGTCGGCGCCGCCGCGGCGGTGCTGGCCGCGCCGCATTTCCTTGCCAGCTCGTTCTTCGACATGCCGGCGCTCTGGTGGGTGGGCCTGTCGACCGAGGTCGGGGCGACCGTCGACTACGTGCCGGTGTTCCCGTGGTTCGGCGCGGTGCTTCTCGGCATCGTCGCCGGGCGCATGGTGCTGCGCTTCGCCGAACCGATCGGGCGCTGGCAACCGACGGCGCGGCTTGCCCGCTGGACGGCGACCGCGGGCCGCTGGAGCCTCGCGATCTATCTCGTCCATCAGCCGCTGATCGTCGGCCTCGTCATGCTTGCCGCCAACGTGCTGCCGCCGGACCGCGCCGTCGAGGGCGCCAACTACCGCGCCGAATGCCACGCCGCCTGCACGGCGGAAGGCGGCGAGGCGGCCTACTGCACGCCGCTCTGCGTCTGCGTCTTCGACGGAATCTGGGGGACAGACCTGCTGGCGGCGCGCGCCTTCAGCGACGAACAGCTCGCCCGCTTCCAGGGCATCGTCGATCAGTGCCGGGCGTCGCCGGAACTCGGCGGCGGCAACTAGGGCCGCTGCGCGCCGCTGGTCGACACGTAGAACGAATAGAGCTCGTGCGTGCAGGTGGCGAAGATGCGGTTGCGCTTCGGCCCGCCGAAAGTGAGGTTCGACACCGACTGCGGAAAGCGGATGCGCCCGAGCAGATCGCCCGACGGGGCGTAGACGTTGATGCCCGGTCCGGCCGACGTCCACAGGTTGCCGTCGACATCGAGGCGGAAGCCGTCCGGGATGCCCTCGCTCGTCTCGGCGAACACCTTGCCGCCGGACAGGGTCCCGTCCTTCGCCACCTTGAACACGCGAATGTGGGCGTGGCCATCGTCCCAGTGGCTCTTGGAGGAATCGGCGACGTAAAGGAGCTTCTCGTCGGGCGAGAAGGCGAGGCCGTTCGGCATCAGGAAATCGTCGGCAACCCGCGTGACCTTGCCGGTCTTGCCGTCGACCCGATAGACCCCGCGGCAGGGCTGTTCCATCTCCGCCTTGTGGCCCTCGTAGTCACTCATGATCCCGTAGTTGGGATCGGTGAACCAGACCGAACCGTCCGACTTCACCACCACGTCGTTGGGCGAGTTGAGCCGTTTGCCGCGGTAGCTGTCGGCAATGACGGTGATGGAGCCGTCGACCTCGGTGCGCGTCACCCGGCGGGTGCCGTGCTCGCAGCTGACCAGCCGTCCCTCGCGGTCGCGGGTGTTGCCGTTGGAATAGTTGGAGTCAGCGCGGAAGACGCTGACGTTGCCGTTCCACGTCCAGCGCAGCATGCGGGAATTGGGGATGTCGCTCCAGATCAACTGGTTGGCGTCGGCGAACCACACCGGCCCTTCCGCCCAGCGGCTGCCGACGTGCAGCTTCTCGACCTCGGCCGAGCCGTTGGCGAGAAAGGCAAAGCGCTTGTCGTGGCGTTCGGCGACTTCGGCAACCAGTGTCATGGATGTCCCCCCGGGTGTTGTTTCGCCCGATGATAGCGGCAGGCGGCGGCAGGCGGACAGGGGGGCGCGGCGAGAAAACGGCGAAACGCGGCGTTCGCCGCGTGAAAAGCAACCCGTCCCGGCTGTTTCAGGTCACAGCCGGGCGATCCCTGAGGACCGGCCTTTGCGTCGACGCGAAGGCGTCAGCTGGTCTTCTTTGCCTTCGCCGCCGGACCCTTCCTGGGTGCCTTCGCGGCCGGCGCTGCCTTCGCCTTCCGCTTGGGCGCCGCAGGGGTGACTTCCGCCGCCGCCTGGTGCCAGTGCTCCTGGTCGCGGCCGTGCGGACGTCCCTGCGTCTCCCAGATGTAGTAGGCGCGTTCGGCGATTTCCGTTTCTTTTCTAGGCTCTGCCATCGGAGTGTCCCCCGCATGATTCGCAGTCTGGGAATGATATTAGCGCGATGCTGCATTGCGGCAATGACCAACAGATGACGCAGGCGCCCCGGCCTTGCCCGATGCCCGGGTTGATCGGGTATCGGCCCGGCGGCTAGGCTTGCCTTCTCTCCGGTTCAGGAACTCCCATCGATGGAACAGCGACGCCTCGGGGCCTCCGGCCTCAGCCTCTCTCTGGTCGGCCTCGGCACCAACAACTTCGGCGGCCGCATCGGCATTGACGGCGCCCGCAAGGTCATCCACCGCGCCCTCGATCTCGGCGTCACCCATTTCGACACCGCCGACATCTATGGCGGCGGCGGCAAGTCCGAGGCGATCATCGGCGAGGTTCTGGGACCGCGACGCGACGAGGTGGTGCTGGCCACCAAGTTCGGCAAGCCGATGCCGGGGATCGACGAGGACCATCGCGGCAGCCGCGCCTACGTGACCGCGGCGGTGGAGGCGAGCCTGAAGCGGCTGAGGACCGATCGCATCGATCTTCTCTTCATGCACGAACCGGATCCTTCGACGCCGATCGAGGAGACCCTGCGCGCCCTCGACGATCTCCGCACCGCCGGCAAGATCGGCGTGATCGCGGCGTCAAATTTCGCCGGCACCGAGCTTGAGGATGCCGACGCGACCGCGAAGAAGACCGGCCTCCACGGCTTCGCCGGCACCCAGGACGAATACAGCCTGCTCGCACGCACCATCGAGACCGCGCTTTGTCCGACGCTGGCGAAGCTGAACCTCGGCCTGGTGCCGTACTTCCCCCTCGGCGGCGGCGCGCTCACTGGCAAGTACCGCAAGGGCAAACCGCTGCCCGCCGGCGCCCGCCACAAGGACGGCTCGTCGCGCTTTCTCGAGCCGCACTGGGACCGGATCGAGGCGCTCGCCGAATTCGCCGAGGAACGCGGCCACACCCTTCTCGATCTCGCCATGAGCTGGCTGGCGCGCCGTCCGCTGGTCGCCTCGATCATCGCCGGGGCGACGACGCCCGAGCAGGTCGAGGCCAACGCCAGGTCGGTCGAGTGGGACCTGACGGCGGCCGAGATGGCGGAGATAGACCGGATCGCGGCGGGCTGACGGGACGCCCGCCTTCGCGGGCAGACGCGCCACTGGCGGCTGGGGCGACCCCGTCCTACATGCGGGGGGCGCACGGAGCTGAAGCCATGTCCCACATCGTTTGCCCGCACTGCCAGAGCGTCAACCGCGTCCCCGACGGCAAGCCCGCGACGGAGGCGAAGTGCGGCGTCTGTCACAAGCCGCTGTTCACCGGCCGCGCCACGCCCGCCTCGACGGCCGCCTTCGACAAGCACATCGGCCGCGACGACATTCCCGTGGTCGTCGACTTCTGGGCTGAGTGGTGCGGCCCCTGCAAGATGATGGCGCCGGTCTACGAGAAGGTCGCCGCCGAGATGGAACCGGCGATGCGCTTCCTCAAGGTCGACACGGACCGCGAGCAGCAGCTCGCCGCCCGCTACGGCATCCGTGGCATCCCGACCATGATGGTGTTTCGCGGCGGCAAGCCGGTCGCTCACCGCGCCGGGGCCATCGACGCCGCAACGCTGAAGGCATGGCTCGCCGCCGTGCCGGCCGCCTGATGGCACCCGCAGGAATGCGCCGCGGCGCCAGTTGACGGCGATCAACCCGCCGCGCGCCGGGCGTTGCTAGCGTTGCCGCTTCAAGACGGGAGTAGGTCGCGATGCGCCTGGCTTTCGTTCAGTGGCTGCGGGTTTTCCTGATCGTGCTGGTGATCGCCCACCACGCCGGCCAGCCTTACGGGCCGACCGGCGGCGCCTGGCCGGTCAGCGATCCGGTTGCGGGCGCCGCGTGGCTTGGGCCGTTCTTCGGCGTCAACGCCGCCTTCTTCATGGGTTTCTTCTTCCTGATCGCCGGGTACTTCACGCCCGGCTCTTACGACCGCAAAGGCGGCGCCGTCTTCGTCCGCGACCGCCTGATCCGCCTCGGCATTCCGCTGGCGTTCGTCGTCTTCGCCGTCTTCCCGGTGCTGATCTGGCTGTGGGACCGCCCACAGGCCAACTTCGTCGCCTACTACCTGGGCGATTACATCGGCCAGTGGCAGATCACGATGGGCCACCTGTGGTTTGTCGCCCACCTGCTCGTCTATTCGCTAATCTACGCGGCGTGGCGGAGTCTGCGCGCCGGCCGCGTCGGCAGGGCGTTGCCGCCGCCCAACGATGCCGCCGTGGCCCTCTACGTGCTGGCGCTGGCGGTGGTCGACTTCGCCGTCCGCTTCCCCTTCCCGCAGGACCGCTGGATCGATCCGCTCGGGCTGATGCCGACCGAACCGGCCCATCTGCCCCAGTACGTCAGCCTGTTCGTCATCGGCCTGATCGCCGGGCGCGGGCGCTGGCTCGAGGTGGTGCGGTGGGGCCTCGCGGCGCGCTGGTTCGCGGCGGGCGTCGTGGCGTTTCTGGCGATGGCCGTCGTGCCGTCGCTGCTACCGGCCGTGCCCTTCGGGAATATCTGGGGGTTCATGGAAGCGTTCGTGTGCGTCGCCATGATCCTCGGGCTGACGGTCTTGTTCCGCCGCGTCCTGTCGAGGGGCGGGCCGCTATTGGCGGCGCTCGAGGGCAACGTCTACGGCGTCTACATCGTCCACTGGTTCATCGTGATCGCGATCCAGACCGCGATCCTCGGCCTGCTCATGTCGGCGACGAACAAGTTCCTGCTCGTGACCGTGCTCGCCACCATCGTGAGCTTCGCGGCGACGGCCCTGATCCGCGCCATCCCCGGCGTTGCCCGCGTCGTGTGAGCGCGTCAGTCCTTGGCGCGCTCGACGTAGGAGCCGTCTTCGGTGGACACCACGATGCGTGTGCCGGGCGCGATGTGCGGCGGCACGTTGGTGCGCACGCCGTTCGACAGCATCGCCGGCTTGTAGGACGAGGCCGCCGTCTGGCCCTTCATGGCGGGCTCGGTCTCGGTGACCTCGAGGGTGACGCGCTGCGGCAGCTCGACGGCGATCGGCACGCCGTTGTAGAGCGACATGTGGACGGTCATGTTTTCCTGAAGGTAGGCCGCCTGATCGCCGAGCACCGCCTTCGGCACCGTGACCTGCTCGTAGTTCTCGCCGTTCATGAAGGTGTAGCCGTCGCCGTCGTCGTAGAGGTATTGGTAGTCGTGCTCGTCGACGAAGGCGCGCTCGACCTGCTCGGTGGTCTTGTAACGCTGCGACACCTTCACGCCGTCGGAGATGCGGCGCATGTCGATCTGGGTCGTGGGCGTGCCCTTGCCGGGATGGAAGTTTTCGGCGGTGAGGACGACGTAGAGCTGGTTGTCGACCTCGACGACGTTGCCCTTGCGGACCTGACTGGCGATGACTTTCAAGACACCCTCGACTATGGCTTCTGGCGGTTTTCGGCGCGCCCGCGGGCGGCGCGGCCGGCGCGGGCCGGCACCTTAGCGATTTTGCCGCCGTAAGCCAGTGGGCGGCCGGACGATTTGGGCGAACGGGTGAGGGATGACGCAGTCGCCGTTCTGGGAGAGGGGGCGCCACCGCGACCGGCGGCCGTTTCTCATGGTCCGCAACCGGATGACGGCGGCGCTCCGCCAATGGTTCGCGGCGGCCGGGTTCACGGAAGTCGAGACGGCGGCCCTGCAGGTTTCGCCCGGCAACGAGACCCACCTGCACGCCTTCGCCACCGAACGTATCGGTCCCGGCGGCGCCCGCGCCCCGCGCTATCTCGCGACCTCGCCGGAGTTTGCGCTGAAGAAGCTGCTCGCGGCGGGTGAGGACAGGATCGTCGATTTCGCCCGCGTCTTCAGGAATCGCGAGCGCGGGCCGCTGCACGCCCCCGAGTTCACCATGGTCGAATGGTATCGGGCGAACCAGCCGCTGGAGGCGATCATGGCCGACTGCGCCGCGGTTCTCTCGGAGGCGGCAAGCGCGGCCGGGTCGGCGACGTGGCGCTGGCGCGACCGGGAGGTGGACGCGCGCGCCGCGCCGGAGACGCTGCCATGCGCCGACGCCTTCGCGCGCCATGCCGGCATCGACCTGATGGCGGTGACCGGTGATCGCGACGCATTCGCGAAGGTTGCCGACGTGCGCGTCGCCGACGACGATACGTGGTCGGACATCTTCAGTCGCGTGCTCTCCGAGAAGATCGAGATGCACCTCGGTCATGGTCGGGCGACGTTGCTCACCGAGTACCCGGCGAGCGAGGCGGCGCTGGCGCGCCTCAAGCCGGACGACCCGCGCGTCGCGCTGCGCTTCGAGCTTTACGCGTGCGGCGTCGAACTCGCCAACGGCTTCGCCGAGCTGACCGACGCCGACGAACAGCGCCGGCGCTTCGTTGAAGACATGGACGAGATGGAGCGCATCTACGGCGTGCGCTATCCGATCGACGAGGATTTTCTGGCGGCGCTTGCAACGATGCCGGAGGCGAGTGGCGTGGCGCTCGGCCTCGACCGGCTCGTGATGCTGGCGACCGGCGCGACCCACATCGACCAGGTGCAATGGACGCCGGCGGCCGAGGACGGACTGGAGTGACGCGATGCTGGATGAGGATCGTTTGACCGCTCGCGACCCGAACCTCCCCCTTGAGGGGAGGTCGGAGTTCGCAGAGCGTAGCGAAAGCGAACCCCGGGAGGGGGGCCTTTCGTCGATGGCGGGGCCCCCCTCCCGAAATCAGCTGCGCTCGCGCGCGCCGATTTCGACCTCCCCTCAAGGGGGAGGTTCAACGGCGACCCTCCGCAAGCCGCGCGAGCTGGCGGACGCCGGTCTGATCGGCCCTGACCGGGTCGCCGAACTGAAAACGGTGGCGGCGCGCTACGCCGTGGCGGTCACGCCGGCGATGGCCAACCTGATTGATCCCGCCGACCCTGCCGATCCGATCGCGCGCCAGTTCGTGCCCGACGTGGCCGAGCTGACCACGACGCCGGATGAGCGCGCCGACCCGATCGGCGACGGCGCCCATGAGGTCAGCGACGGGCTGATCCATCGCTACCCCGACCGGGTGCTGCTGAAGTTCGTCTCGGCGTGCGCCGTCTATTGCCGCTTCTGCTTCCGTCGCGAGACGGTCGGGCAGGGGAGCGGGATGTCGGCAGCGGCGCTCGCAGCGGCGCTTCGCTACATCGGCGCGCACCCCGAGCTGTGGGAGGTGATCGTTTCGGGCGGCGATCCGCTGATCGCCACGCCGCGCCGGTTGGCCGCCCTGACCGCGGCGCTCGCCGCCATCGACCACGTCAAGGTGGTGCGCTTCCACACCCGCGTGCCGGTCGTGGCGCCTGAACGCGTCACGAACGATCTCGTCGCCGCACTGAAAGTCGACGGCGCCACCACGTGGGTCGCGATCCACGCCAACCATGCCCGCGAGCTGACCGCGGAGGCCCGCGTTGCGCTGCGTCGTCTCGCCGAGGCCGGCATCTCGCTGGTCAGCCAGACGGTGCTCCTGAAGGGTGTCAACGATGATGCACAGACGCTCGCCGAGCTCATGCGCGCCTTCGTCACGGCGGGCGTGAAGCCCTATTACCTGCACCACGCCGACCTCGCGCCGGGCACCGCGGCATTTCGCACCACCGTCGCCGAGGGTCGCGCCTTGATGAAGGCGCTGCGCGGGCGCCTGTCCGGCCTCGCTCAGCCGACCTATGTGCTTGATATTCCGGGCGGTTTCGGCAAGGTCCCGCTGGGTCCCGACTTTTCTGACGGGGACAGCGTCGCGGATTTCAATGGCGTCCGCCACGCCTACCCGTCAACCTGAGCGGCGCCGCCCACGGCCTTGTGATTGCCACCTGTTCGATCGTGACTGCGCGATGGGCGGCGAGGCGACTAGGTTGGCGCCATCGAAATCAGCGTTTCGCGAGAAGATGAGATAATGACCATGCCTACCCGCCGCGCCGTCCTCGGTCTGTCGGTCGCGGCCTTCGCCGCTTTCAGCCTGCCCGGCTTCGCCGGCTCCGCACTGGCTGCCGAGCGCGTCGCCTTCGATCGCCAGGCTTTCGACGCGGCGCTGACCACCGGCAAGCCGGTGCTCGTCGACGTGTCCGCGACGTGGTGCCCGACCTGTCAGGCCCAGAATCGAGTGCTTGCCCAGCTGACCGCCACGCCCAAGTTCGGCGCCTACACCATCTTCGAGGTCGACTACGACACCGAGAAGGACATCATGCGTTCGTTCGGCGCCCAGCAGCGCTCGACCCTGATCGCCTTCAAGAACGGCAAGGAAGTCGGCCGCATCGTCGGCGACACCGGCGTCGCGCCGATCGAAGCGCTCCTCGCCAAGGCCATC
The DNA here is from genome assembly GCA_963843565.1 of uncultured Alphaproteobacteria bacterium. Classification (GTDB taxonomy): domain Bacteria; phylum Pseudomonadota; class Alphaproteobacteria; order Rhizobiales; family Kaistiaceae; genus DASZQY01. The sequence goes on along the minus strand of CAWJKY010000003.1, from coordinate 2,577,737 downwards.
TGAGGCCGGGAGCCCGTTCACCGATGCTGGCGACTCTGAGCCTCGCCTTCGCTGCGGGGGTGCTGTCGATCCTGTCGCCGTGCGTCCTGCCGCTGCTGCCCATCGTCTTCGGCGCCGCCGCGGCCGAGCATCGCTGGGGCCCGGTAGCACTTGCTGGCGGGCTTGCCCTGTCGTTCACCGTCATCGGCCTGTTCGTCGCCACCGTCGGCTTCTCCATCGGCCTCGATTCGGAATTCTTCCGCGCCGTTGCCGCCGTGCTGTTCGTGGTGGTCGGCGCGGTTCTGGTCGTCCCCGCTTTCCAGGACCGGCTGGCGGTCGCCGCCGGGCCGGTCGCGAACTGGACCGAACAGCGCTTCGGCACCTTCTCGACCGCCGGTGTCGGCGGCCAGTTCGCCCTCGGCGTGCTCCTCGGAGCGGTCTGGATCCCTTGCGTCGGGCCGACGCTCGGCGCTGCCTCGCTGCTCGCCGCGCAAGGGCACGACCTCGGCGGTGTCGCCGCTACCATGCTCGTCTTCGGCATTGGCGCCGCGCTGCCGCTGGCGCTTCTGGGCTCCCTGTCGCGCGCCGCGCTTCAGCGCTGGCGAGACCGTCTCGCCGGGGCCGGCAAGGGCGTCAAGATCGCCCTCGGCGTGGTCCTCATCCTGGCGGGGGCCGCGATCCTCGCCGGCTATGACCACACCATCGAAACCGCGCTCGTCAACGCTTCGCCAGCCTGGCTCACCGATCTCACGACCCGCTACTGAAGCGCCGCCTGTCACATCACTGTCATGGAGATTGGCGAAACACCCGGCGATCGTTTCCCCGGGGGATGAAGCATGGCCGATCGCGTCTACAACGTCCTGTTCCTGTGCACCGGCAACTCGGCGCGCTCGCTGATCGGCGAGGCCATCCTCAACCGCGAGGGCAAGGGACATTTCCGCGCCTTCTCCGCCGGCAGCCACCCGAAGGGCGCGCCGCACCCGGAGACGCTCATTCTGCTCAGGAACGAGGGCTACGACGTCTCCTCATTGCGCTCCAAGAGCTGGGATGAATTCGGCGAGCCGGGCGCCCCGCAGATGGATTTCATCTTCACCGTCTGCGACGACGCCGCCGGCGAAGCCTGCCCGGTGTGGCCCGGCCACCCGATGACCGCCCACTGGGGCATCCCCGACCCCGCCGCCGCCACCGGAACCAGGGCCGAGATCGGCGTCGCCTTCGCGGAAGCCTACCGGATGCTGGCAACCCGCATCGGGCTGCTCGTCAACCTGCCGATCGCCAAGCTCGACAGGCTTGCGCTGCACCATGAGCTGCGCCAGATCGGCGAGCTCGACCGAAGCCCGCGCGGCGCCACGTCGGCGGCCTGACGACCACCCGCGTGGCGTCCGAGCCGCTCTCCCGCCGCGCCTTCGCGGAATCGCTTGGCACGTTCCTTCTGGTCGCCACCGTGGTCGGCTCCGGCATCATGGCCGAGCGCCTTGCCGGCGGAAACGACGCGCTGGCGCTGCTCTGCAACACCATCGCCACCGGCGCCATTCTCGTCGTCATCATCACGATTCTTGCGCCAGTGTCCGGCGCCCACTTCAATCCGGCGGTGAGCCTTGTCTTCGCCTTGCGCCGCGAACTGTCGCCGTCCGATCTCGCCGTCTACATCGCCGTCCAGTGCCTCGGCGGCATCGCCGGCACGATCGTCGCCCACCTGATGTTCGGCTTGCCGCCGCTGACGCTCGGCGATCACGTGCGCAGCGGCGGCGGCCAATGGCTTGGCGAGGTCGTCGCGACCTTCGCGCTTGTCCTCACCATCCTCGGCGGCCTCCGCGCCGCGCCCGCCGCGGTGCCGGCGCTGGTCGGTCTGGTGATCGCCGCCGGCTACTGGTTCACCTCGTCGACCAGCTTCGCCAATCCGGCGGTGGCGCTGGCCCGCGCCTTCACCACGACGTTCTCGGGGATCGCGCCCGGCGACGTGCCGATGTTCGTCGTCGCCGAGATCGCCGGCGCGCTGGCCGCCTGGGGCGCGGCGCGGGTGCTGTTTGCGAAGCGGGCCTAATCCCCCGGCGCCTGGAAGCCGTTCTTGAGGTGGGTGTTGTCGCAGAACGGCTTGGTGCGCGAGCCGCCGCAGCGGCAGAGGCGCACGCGCGTCACCCGGTCGACGGTGCGGCCGGTGCCCGAACAGATTTCGAGATTGCCGGTGACCTCGAGCGGGCCGTTCTTCTGCGGCGACAGAACGAGCGGGCCGTTGCGCACCTTCAGTGCCTCGGACGGGCGCGTGTCCGGCTCGCCGGTCGCCTTGAAGCGGATATCGTTGTGGGAGCCGTCGCAGAACGGCTTGCGCTTCGAAGCGCCGCACCGGCACAGCGTCGCCCGGAAGCCGATGTCGTCGCGGCCGGCAAGGGTCAGCTCGCCGCGGAAGGCATAGGGACCGTTCTCGCGAAGATTGACCAGGTTGACGGGCGGGGCCTCCTCGGCCGGACCGCCGTCGTGGCGGGCATACTGGATGGCGCCGGACGGGCAATCGTGGGCGACGCACACCAGCGCCTCGACCGACATGGTGTCGGGATAGATCCACGTGCCCGGCGTGTTGGCGCGGAAGACGCTCGGCGCGCCCAGCACGCAGAAGCGCGCATGGATGCAGCGATGGCCGTCGAAGCGGATGTCGATGTCCTTGCCCGGCGCGATCTCGCAGGGCGCGCCGGCGCCCGACGGCAGATCGTCGTGCCTCGGCGCAGGGGCCGCCGTAGTCGCGGGCGCTTCGGTCGCCGGTCCCGCGGACGGATGCGCGCCGGCGACGGTCACCACATCGCTGACCCCGAAGCCCGCGATGATCTTGTCGACGCTGCCGGCAAGCCCGGCAAGCTCGTGACCCTCCGGAAAGACGTGGCGCAGGTGACGGGCGATCTCGACGATGCGCTCCGCCATGATGCGCATCTCGCTCGGCCCCGCCGGCAGGCGGGCGACATCGCGCAGCATCGTGAAGGTGACACCGGCATTGACGCCGGGATGGCTGGGCCCGGCGGGCAGGGAGGCCAGGTGCGGGCCGATCTTGGTTACCGTCTCCATCAGGTCGATGGCCGCGTTTACGAACAGGCGCTTGCCCGCCTCGTCCTCGGCGCCGCGCCCGTAGGCCTGCACCAGACAGCGCAGCATATGGGTGTAGATCGCATTGGCGATGTCGAGGACGCGTGCCGAATGGAGATCGTCGATGAGCACGCGGTGCGCCGGGTCGAGCGGCGTCCGCATCACCGGATTGTGGGCGACCGGGAAGGCGGGATCGAAGGCCGGATCGGCTTCGACGAATTCGCCGTACTCGCGCCGGACCTTGAGGAAGCGGCTGTAGTGGCTGTCCTCGCTATGGCCAGGGGCGCCTTCGCCCTGTTCGATGATCGTCTCGATGGCCTGCTCGGCTGAGGCGAGGTCGGTGACCGCGATGATCCCGGGCAACGAGACGTCGCCCTGTCCGATCTGCGATTGCGGCGCGCCGCAGAACAGGCGTTCCTCGCCGATGTGGTGGGCGAGCACCGACAGGCCGTGGCGGATGCCGCGATAGAGATGGCCGACGGTGCCGTAGTCCTGGGCGTGCGGCATCAGCCGGCCGCTCGGCTGCGTGCGGTGGTAGTCGGCCGGATGGATGAACTCGGCCGAGTCGGACAGCTCCTTGCCCTCCGGGCGCTCCAGAAAGATGAAATGATCGAGCACCGCCGGCGAGAAGCGGGCGAGTTCGACCACCACGCCGGAGGGGTGATAGCCGGGCGGAATCGGAAAGTTCGGCCGCGAGAAATGCGGCGCTCCGCCGATCGCCGTCATCAGGTTGCTGGCCAACGCCAGGTGGCTCATTTCCTCGACGGCGACCGAGAGGATAGCGCGCTTCCAGCGGCTCACCGCCTCCGCCTGGTGGCGGGTCAGCCCGTCCCGCTCGCCGCGCTTCAGGCTCCACGCGGCGTAGAGATACGTGCACATCAGGTTGTGCTCGATGGCCGCCGCTTCGGCGAGGAGATAGATCAGCTCCTCGCGGGTCTCGATTCGAATTCGGGGTTCTTCGCCCATGCAACGCTCCGCCTCGCGACAAGGCAATTCTCGCACAGGGGCCGGAGTTAGGCGACCCCCGCGCGGGTAACGGTCTACCGCCGCCCTGAAACCGTGGCGTGTTAGCGTGCCGCCACCATCAACGGCGGAAAACGGACATGGCCGAGGCGAACGTCAAGGGAGCGGGCACGCGCGAGGACCCGTGGCAGTTGAAGACACCGGGCGGCAGGTCGGAGTTCATGGCGTTTCGCGACCCGGCACTCGACCCGCCGGCGCTGGTCGTGCGCGCCGGCAAGACGGAACTCAGGTATCACCTCGCCGCCATCGACGATCTCCACGCCATGCTGAAGAAGCACGGCACCTGGATGGCGCTCGGCGGCGCCGACGAGCAGAAGCCGGCGGCGGACGGAACCGTCGAGGCGTGGGCGCGCTCGTCGAAGAATCCGGTCAAGGGCTGGTACGGACTGAAGAAGGGCCTGCGCGGTCGCTTCGCCGTCTACGTGCCGCCGGTGCTGCGCGTCCTCGGTCTCGCCGAGGTCGAGGACAATCCGCGCAGCAACCGCATGCGGGCGCTATAAGCGGGCGGTCTTCCTTCGCCGATTTCGTGCGCCTGCCATGAGCGATGATGAACGCATCCTGAGAGCGGTCTTCGACGCAGCGCTCGCCGCGGCCCGCCCTGAAGGCAAGTTCGCCGGCCAACTACCCACGCCGCCCAAAGGCCGCACCATCGTGGTTGGCGCCGGCAAGGCGGCGGCGTCCATGGCGGCGGCGTTCGAGCAGGCGTGGCAGCGGCCGGTCGAGGGCCTTGTCGTCACGCGCTACGGCCACGGCGCGCCGACCGGCGCGATCGAGGTGGTGGAAGCCGCCCATCCGGTGCCCGACGCGGCAGGCGAGAAGGCGGCCGAACGCATCCTGGCGCTCGCCCGGTCGGCCGGGCCGGACGATCTCGTCGTCGCGCTGATCTCTGGCGGCGCCTCGGCGCTGCTGAGCTTGCCGGCAGACGGTGTGACGCTTGCCGACAAGCAGGCGATCAACCGCGCGCTGCTCAAATCAGGGGCGCCGATCGGCGAGATGAACGCGGTGCGGAAGGCGCTCTCGGCGGTCAAGGGCGGGCGCCTCGCCGCGGCGGCCGCGCCGGCGCGCCTGGTCACGTACCTGATCTCCGACGTGCCCGGCGACGACCCGGCGACCATCGGCTCGGGCCCGACGATTCCCGAAGAGTCCGATCCCGAACGCGCGCTGGCCATCCTGAAACGCTATGCCGTGCCGGTCGATGACCGCATCGCGGCGGCGATCCGCGCCAACGTGGTGCACGCGGCACCGGGTGGCGCGGCGCACCTGCTGGCGACGCCGGCGATGGCGCTGGAAGCCGCTGCGGCGGAAGCGCGCCGCCTCGGCATCGTGCCCGAAATTCTGGGCGATGCCATCGAGGGCGAGGCGCGCGATGTGGCCCGCGCCATGTCGGCGACGGCGCGCGACCGGCAGGCAATCGGCGCACTGCCGGCGATGCTGATCTCCGGCGGCGAGACCACGGTGACGGTGACTGGCAAAGGGCGCGGCGGGCGCAACGCGGAGTTTCTGTTGGCGCTCATGATCGCGCTGGGCGACAATCCCGTCTTCGCGGCGCTCGCCTGCGATACCGACGGCATCGACGGCATCGAAGACAACGCCGGCGCCTGGTTCAGGCCGGGCGACCTCGCGGCGGCGCGAGCGAACGGCCTCGATCCGCAAGCCTTCCTCGCCGACAACGACGCCTGGACGTTCTTCCACCAGCTCGGCCGGCTGGTGACGACCGGACCGACGCGCACCAACGTCAACGACTTCCGCGCCATCCTCATCCGGTAGCCGCGGCGGTTGCCTCGCCGGTCGCCATCCCTAGTATGGGCGCGGTTCCCCGCGTGGCGGGGGCAATGTCAACGATGCGCCGGGCACGGGAGTGAACGCTCCGTTATGACGACATGCGCGCGCGCCGACGCCGAGCCCCTCGCCGCGCTCCTGTCGCGGGCGGGACTCGCCGTGAACCCCAGCGATCTCGACCGCCTCGTCGGCGCCGGCAAACTCACCGTCAACGGCGCCGCCGCCAACGGCACGACGCCGGTCGATGCCGGCGACACGGTCGCCATCGCCGGCCAGCCGTTTGCGGTGGCGCGCGCCGGCATCCGCGGGCGGCTCCACCTCGGCTCTGACCGCAGCATGCGCGGCCCGCGCAAGAGGCAACCGGTTCGCGTCCATTGCGGCTTCCACAAGTGCCTGACCGTCTTCGCGGTGCAGACCTACCGGAGAGCCACGTCGCGGCTGCCCTCCGGGCAGCAGCGCGGCTTCAATCACTTTCACCACCGGTTGGATGCCTTCTACGCCGAGTGCGAGGACTTTCGCATCACCTCGGTCAGCGGCCACGTCGTCGACCTCGACCGTTTCGACGATATCCGCGTCGTGCGCTTCGTGCGCGACCCCCGCGATCTGATCGTGTCGGGCTACTTCTACCACCAGCGCGGGCCCGAAGGCTGGTGTCTGCTCGACGATCCGGTCGACGCCGACTGGGCGATCGTCAACGGCAAGGTGCCAGACGCACTGCCCGCCGCAACGTCGATGACTGCGTATGTCAGCGCGGCCCCCCGGGACGCCGGCCTCGCCGCCGAGTACGAATTCCGCCGCAATCATTTCGACACGATGCGCGACTGGCCGTCCGACAGCGACCGGGTCAGGACCTTTCGCTACGAAGACATCATGGGCCGCGAACGCGAGACGTTCGCCGACATCCTGGCGTTCCTCGGGCTGCCATGGCGCGCGCGCCGTGCTGGCGCCGGATATGCGCATCGCCACAGCGCCGCCAACCTCCGCAAGAAGATGGAGCACATCCGCGACGCCACCAGCGGCCAGTGGCGCCACGTCCTGCCGGCCGCCCTCGTCGAGCGTATGGCGGCGGAGTATGGCGACGTGCTGGATCGGTACGGCTATCCCCGGCGCTGAGGGCGCCGGCCCCGCCTAGCGGTCGAGACCGCCCATCAGCATGTATTTGACCTCGACGAACTCTTCGACGCCATAGTGCGAGCCTTCGCGGCCGAGACCGGATTCCTTGACGCCGCCGAAGGGCGCGAGTTCGGTCGAGATGGCGCCCGAGTTGATCCCGACCATGCCGTACTGGAGCCCTTCGCCGACCCGCCACACCCGGCCGATGTCGCGGGCGTAGAAGTACGCGGCGAGGCCGAACTCGGTGGCGTTGGCGAGGTCGATGGCTTCCTGCTCGTCGTGGAAGCGATAGAGCGGCGCCACCGGTCCGAAGGTTTCTTCCCGCGTGATGAGCATGTCTGGCGTCACGTCGGTCAACACGGTCGGCTCGAAAAACGTGCCGCCCAGCGCATGGCGGTGCCCGCCGACCGCGATGTGGGCGCCATGGCCGACCGCGTCGGCGATGTGCTGTTCGACCTTGTCGATCGCTGCCATGTTGATGAGCGGCCCCTGGACGACGCCCTTGTCGGTGCCGTTGCCGACCTTGAGCGCCGCGACCGCCGCGGCGAGCTTCGCCGAGAAGGCGTCGTAGACCGCGTCCTGCACGAAGATGCGGTTGGCGCAGATGCAGGTCTGGCCCATGTTGCGGAACTTGGAGAAGATCGCGCCCTCGACCGCGGCGTCGAGGTCGGCGTCGTCGAAGACGATGAACGGCGCGTTGCCGCCGAGCTCGAGCGCCACCTTCTTCACGGTCGAGGCGGCCTGGCGCATGAGCAGCTTGCCGACCTCGGTCGAGCCGGTGAAGGCGATGCACTGGACGAGCGGGCTGGTGGTCAGCACCTCGCCGATCGCCGACGCCTTGCCGGTGATGACGTTGAAGACGCCGGGCGGAATTCCGGCGCGCTCGGCCAACACCGCCAGCGCCAGCGCCGTCAGCGGCGTCTCGCCGGCCGGCTTGACCACCACCGTGCAGCCGGCGGCAAGCGCCGGCGCGCATTTGCGCGTGATCATGGCGGCGGGGAAGTTCCACGGGGTGATGGCGCCGACCACGCCGATCGGCTGCCGGATGACGACGATGCGCGCGTCCTCGCGATGGCTCTGCGAGCTTTCGCCGAGCACGCGCTTGGCTTCCTCGGCGTTGAACTCGACGAACGAGGCGGCGTAGTCGACCTCGCCGATCGCCTCGGCGAGCGGCTTGCCCTGCTCGCGGGTCATGATCAGGCCGATGTCGTCGCGGTTGGCGACGATCAGGTCGAACCATTTGCGCAGGATGTTCGCCCGCGCCTTGCCGGTCAGCTTCGCCCAGGCGGGGAAGGCGGCGTGCGCAATGGCGACGGCGTCCTCCGCCTCGGCCGTGCCGAAATAGGGGACCTTGCCGACCACGGCGCCGGTCGCCGGGTCGGTAACGTCGGTCGCCGGCGTGCCGGTCCATTGACCGCCGACATAGCAGCGGTCGCGGAGAAGGTCGGGGTCGCGAAGTTCAAGCATGAGTGACACCGGTTCGATTTGAATTGGGGTTAGCAAAGACTTAGCGCGGCGGCGCGGTCAAATCACGCAGGGGCTGAAAACTGCGGAAGGCTGCCGGGAGCGATGATGAATTTCGTCCAAGTTGAAGCAACCTCTTAGCAGCTCTTTAGAAGACTATTGGTATGGCTCGGGCTCGTCAGGGATCAGGCCAAGGACCAAAAACAATGAGCGGCGGATTTGCATCGAAGTGTCTCGGACTCCTCGCGGCGTCCATGTTGATGATCACGGCTGCGCAGGCCGGCGATTGGCGGGTCGTGCAGTCGACCGGCGATGTATGGATTCAATCCGACGCCGCTCAGCCGGCGTCGCTGAGCTCGGTCGAGACCATTCCCGAGAACGCCACCCTGATTACCGGCAAGACCGGCCGCGCCATGCTTGAGCATGACGGCCAGACCCTCATGGTCGGCCCGAACTCGGTCGCCACGTTGCCGAAGAACCCGGTCGAGGGCTTCGTCAGCGTCGTGCAGCGTGCCGGCGAGGTCGAGTTCGACGTCGACAAGCAGAAGGTTCCGCACTTCGCCGTCGAGACGCCGTTCCTCGCGGCGGTCGTCAAGGGCACCCATTTCACCGTCACGGTCGATGACGCGAGCGCTTCGGTTTCCGTCGCCCGCGGCCTCGTCGCGGTCAGCGACCTTGCCACCGGCCAGAACGTCGACACCCCCGCCGGTCAGGCCGCCCGCGTCTCCGGTCTGGATCGCGCGCTTTCCGTCGACGGCTCTGCGCCGATCACGCAAGGGGCGCCGCGCGCGCCGCTGGTTGCGCCGCTGTCCGGCGCCGATCTCGCGACCATGCAGAACGACGCCGCCAGCCGGACGCCGACGATGAAGCCGGGCAACGGCGGCACAGACGCCGCCGGCACCGTCGTGGCGCTGGGCGCTGCCGGCAACGGCGGCAGTGGTGGCGGCTCGGGCGGCGCCAGCGTCGGCGGATCCGACGGTAGCGGCATCCCCACCTTTACCTCCGGCAGCGGCTCCGGCACGCGCTACAACGCCGACGACCAGAACACCATCATCACGCCGCTTGTCGTGGCCATCGCCTTCGCGTTCGCCGTGACGCTGGCCTTCGGGCTTGCGTTCCTGCGCGGCAGGTTCAGCTGACCGGGAGCCGGCGGTCCTGACCGGGCCGCCGGCCGCCGTGCCCGGGCTATCCAGCCGCCGCTGACGTTTCTCGAGGTTCGGCACACTCCATGCTCCGTCGTCTCATCGCCGCCGCCCTGGTCGTGCTCGCTCCGATGGCGGCGGACTGGAGCGGCGTCCTGCGTCCCGTCGAGAACCAGCTGACGGCGCTGCGCATGGAAGCCGAGCGGCGCCCGCCGACCGGCGCCGTCGTGGTGGTCGACATCGACGCCAAGAGCATCGGCGCGCTCGGCAGTTGGCCGTGGCCGCGCCGCACCTACGCCGAGCTGATCGACAAGCTCGACAAGATGGGCGCCGGCGAGATCGCCTTCGACGTCGACTTCAGCGCCCCGTCGAACCCGGTCGACGACGGCGCCATGGAAGCCGCCCTGAAGCGCGCCGGCGGCAGTATCATTCTCGCCGCCTTCGTCCAGAAGCTGACGGCGGTGGGCGATTCCGAGCCGGTCTTCAACCATCCGGTCGCCGCCTTCGCCGCCAACGCGTGGATGGCCAGCGTCACCGTGCGGCCGGATTCGGACGGGCTCGTGCGGCGCTTTCCCTATGGCATCGTCGTCAACGGGCAGATCTACCCGTCGGTTCCCGCCGTTCTCGCCGGCGGCCTCGGCGAGGTCGGCCAGTCGTTCGCCATCGACTTCAGCATCAACTTGAACGAGATCGACCGCATTCCGGTCATCGACGTGCTGAACGGCGTCGTCGACCCCGCCCGCATCGCCGGCAAGAAGGTCATCGTCGGCGCGCAGGCGGTGGAACTCCGCGACTTCTTCTCGGTGCCGGTCGCCGGGACCGTCTCCGGCGCGCTGCTCCAGGCGGGCGCCGCCGAGACGTTGATCCAGGGGCGGGCGATCCACGCGACCAACAGCCTTCTGATGTGGATGGGACTGCTGGTCATCGGGCTAGCCACGCTGGTGGTTGGCCGCGTCCGCTGGACAATCGCCGTCGCCGGCCTTCTGGCGGCGGGTCTCATCACCGAGATCGGCGCCACCTTCGTACAGGCGCGCTTCGCGCTGGCCGTCGACACGGCGCCCTGGCTGGTGGCGCTCGCCATCTTCGCCATCGTCGTGCTGGTCAGCGAGATCGACTTCGGCAAGCTCGTCCAGACCATGTGGCGGGTGCGCGCCTCCAATGCCGAGGCGCTGCTCGGTCAGGTGGTCACGGACAACTTCGCCGGCATCGTCGTGGTCGACAAGAACGGGCGCATCCGCGCGGCCAGCCGCACAGCCTCGGAGCTGCTTGGCGCCCAGTCGGCGCTCACCGGCCTCAGCGCCTACAAGGTGCTGCCCGCCGAACTCGCGGCGCGGGTCGATTCGGTTCTGACGGTGGCCGGCTTCGACCGCTTCTCGCGCCACCTCAGCGAGTACACGCTGAAGCGCCCCGATGGGAAGATCCGCACGCTCGAGTACATCATCACCGTCTCGGAGGTCGAAAACGAACGCGCCGAGCGCATTCGCGGCGCGCGCACCTACAAGGTCGCCTGCCTCACCTTCACCGACGTCACCAACGAGCGCGCCGCCAAGGCGCGCATCGAGCGCATGGCCCGCTTCGACACGCTGACCGACCTGCCCAACCGCAACCAGCTGATCGAGCGCCTCGAAAGCGCCTTCACCAGCGCCGACCACTCCGCCCGCACCAGCGCCGTCGTCTCCCTCGATCTCGACGGCTTCAAATCCGTCAACGATACCCTCGGCCACCACATCGGCGACCTGCTGCTGCGCGAGGTCGCCGCGCGCGCGACGGCCCTGCTGCCGCCCGGCGGTCTTGTCGCCCGCCTCGGCGCCGACGAGTTCGCCGCCGTCATCTCCGGTCCCGACGTTCAGGAAGCTGCCGTCGAATACGCCACCGAGGCGGTGGCGATCATCGGTCAGGCCTTCCACCTCGAAGGCCACCAGGTGCTCGTCGGCGCGAGCGCCGGCGTCGCGCTGGCCGACGCCCGCGACAAGGGGCCGGACGACATCCTCAAGCGCGCCGATATCGCGCTGTACCGGGCCAAGGCCGGCGGCGGCAACACCTTCGTTGTCTTCGAGCGCGAGATGCTGAAATCGATGGTCGAGCGCCAGCGCCTCGAGGTCGAGATGTGGCGCGCCCTCGAGCGCGGTGAATTCGAGGTCTGGTATCAGCCGCAGGTCGATCTCGCCACCGGGCGTCTCGCCGGCGTCGAAGCGCTTCTGCGCTGGCATCACCCCAAGCGCGGCATGGTTTCGCCGGCCGAGTTCGTTCCGGTCGCCGAGGCGATCGGCATGATAGAGCAGCTCGGGCAGTGGGTGCTGGAGACCGCCTGTGCCGACGTCGCGTCATGGTCGGGCCACCTTCGCCTCGCCGTCAACGTCTCGTCGGTGCAGTTCACGCGCGGCGACATGGCCAGGCAGGTCGCCGACGCGCTGAAGAAATCCCGCTTGCCCGCCACGCAGCTCGATCTCGAAATTACCGAATCGGTGTTCATGCACCCGAGCAAGGCGATCCACGAGAGCCTCGCCGAAGTGCGCGCGCTGGGGGTTGGCGTCGCCCTCGACGACTTCGGCACGGGTTACTCCTCGCTGAGCTACCTGCAGAAGTTCCCGATCACCAAGATCAAGCTCGACCAGTCGTTCGTCGCCGAACTGCCCGCCAACGGCCATTCGGCCTCGATCGTGCGCGCCGTCGCCAGCCTCGCCCACGACCTCAAGCTCAAGCTCAACGCCGAGGGCATCGAGAACGCCGCGCAGGCCGCCTTCCTGCGCTCCCTCGACGTCAGCGAAGGGCAGGGCTACCTCTTCGGCCAGGCCCAGCGCGCCGACGACATGGCCCGGCTGATCAACTCGCCGGCCGAGCGCGCCCGCCTGACCGCGTAGGCGTCCCGATCCCTCAGGCAGTGGTGAAGCGCTGGAGCCAGCCGAGCCCCTCGGCGGTGCCGGCACGCGGCCGGTATTCCGCGCCGAACCATCCCGTGTAGCCGGCCTGCCCGATGAGCGGCAGCAGCCGGTCGTAGGCGACTTCGCCGGCGTCCGGCTCGCCGCGATCGGGAACCCCGGCGAACTGCACGTGGCCGATGCTGGCGGAGTTCGCCGCGTAGCGCTTGAGGAGATCGCCGCCCTCGATCTGCAAGTGGTAGCAGTCGAACATCACCTTGAGCCGGCCGATGCCGAGTTCGTCGACCAGCGCCACGGCGTCCTCCAGCGTGCGCAGGAAGTAGCCGGGTGCGTCGCGATGATTGAGCGGCTCGATGAGGAGGCCGATCGGGCGGGTTCCGATTCGGCTATCGGCGTAGCGGAGATTGTCCATGAAGGTCCGCCGGGCAGCGGGGCCTTCGGCGCGTCCCGCCATGACGTGGACGTTGCCGGCGCCGGCGGCCGCGGCGTAGTCGATCGCCTGGTCGATCAGCTGGCGCGCTGCTTCCTCCCGACCGGGCACCGCCGCCAGGCCGAAATCGCCCGCGGCGCGATCGCCGACCTCGGTGTTGAGCGCCAGCAGCGACATCCCGGCCGCGCCAAGCGCCGCGCGGAAGGCCGCCGGGTCCGTGTCGTAGGGCCAATGGCACTCGATCGCGACGAAGCCGGCGCGTGCCGCCCGGTCGACCGCTTCGAGCAGCGGATACTCGCGAAACAGGAAGCCGAGGTTGGCGGAGAATCTCATTTGTCTTGCCTTCAGTCCCATTCGAGGCCGAACGTATCGACTTGGCTGGGCGTTCGCGACCGGGCAAGTGCGTGAAACAGCCGAAGGAGAACAGGCAAATGGCCGCCGCATCGGGCAAAGTCATCATCAGCTGCGCCATCACCGGCGCGGTGCACACGCCGACCATGTCCGACGCGCTGCCCTACAAGCCCGCCGATATCGCCGCCCAGGCGATCGCCGCCGCCGAGGCCGGCGCCGCCATCCTCCACCTGCACGCCCGCGATCCCGAGACCGGCCACCCGACCGCCGACCCGGCGATCTACCGGCAGTTCCTGCCGGTCATCAAGCAGGCGACCGATGCGGTCATCAACATCACCACCGGCGGCGGCATGACCATGACCGTCGCCGAGCGGCTCGCCGGTCCCGTCGACCTCAGGCCCGAGATGTGCTCGCTCAACATGGGCTCGATGAACTTCGCGCTGTTTCCGGCGGCCGAGCGCTTCAAGACGTGGAAGTTCGACTGGGAAGAGGCCTATCTGCGCCGCACGGACGATCACATCTTCCGCAATACCTTCCGCGACATCGCCCACATCATCGAAGCGCTTGGCGTCGAGCATGGCGTGCGCTTCGAGCACGAATGCTACGACGTCGGGCATCTCTACAACCTCGCCCACTTCGTCGACCGCGGCGTGATCAAGCCGCCGTTTTTCGTTCAGCTCATTTTCGGCATTCTTGGCGGCATCGGCGCCGACATGCGCAACCTGATGTTCATGAAGGAGACCGCCGACAGGCTGTTCGGCGATTCCTACTACTGGTCGGTGCTGGCCGCCGGCCGCCACCAGATGCCCTTCGCCACCCAGGCCGCCATGATGGGCGGCAACGTGCGCGTCGGGCTCGAGGACAGCCTCTACATCACGCGCGGCAAACTCGCCGCCAGCAACGCCGAGCAGGTCGCCAAGATTCGCCGGCTAGTCGAGGAACTGGGACTGGCGATCGCGACCCCCGCCGAGGCGCGCCAGATGCTCGGTCTGAAGGGCCCCGACAAGGTCGGCTTCTAGCAATTCCCTTCCAGTTTCACCGCCCGAAAACGCCGCGCGGGACCTCGCGTCTGCGGCCGGAACTGGAGGAAGCCCCGTCAGGGGCGGACGTCGCCTGCCATGTCGTGGCGCCGCCGCAGCGCGCGGGCGCTACTCCGTGAAGCCGTAGCCGCCGCCCATGCCCTTGCGCTGGTAAAGCGCGGCGTCGGCGCGCTTCATCAGCTCTTCCGGGTCGAGGCCGTGGTCGGGCGCCATGGCGATGCCGATGCTGGTGCCCACCGAAATCATGCGGCCACCGACGCTGAACGGCATGCACAGGCCGTCGTAGACCCGCCGGGCGAAGGCGATCGCGTCGGGCCTCGAGCCAATCCCGCTCTGGATGAAAACGAACTCGTCGCCGCCCAGCCGCGCGACCGTGTCGGTCTCGCGTTTGATCCGGTTCAGCCGCCCGGCCACCGCGCGCAGCAGCTGGTCGCCCACGGCGTGGCCATGCGAATCGTTGACCGGCTTGAACCGGTCGAGGTCGAGATAGTGGAGCGCGATCTGTTCGCCGCGCTGGACGCGCGCCAGCGCCTGCTCGAGCCGGTCGCGAAACAGCGTCCGGTTGGGCAGGTCGGTGAGGGCGTCGTGGTGCGCCATATGCGCGACCATCTCCTGCGTCTTGCGCTGCTCGGTAACGTCGAGATAGGTGGTGACGAAACCGCCGCCCTGAAGCGGAACCCCGCGAATCTCCAGCACCGTGCCGTTCGGGCGCGTGCGCTCGAAGACGTGGGCGCGCTGTTCGCGGGCGAGTTCCATGCGCACGGCGACGAGGTCCTCGACGTCGCCCGGCCCGTATTCGCCGCGCGCCGCGTTGAGCCGGTAGAGGTCTTCAAGCGTCGGGTAGCCGCCGTCGAACAGGTCATCGGGATATTCGAGCAGCTTCTTCTGCTGCTCGTTGCAGTAGATCATCCTCAGGTTCTTGTCGAAAACCGAGATGCCACCCGGGAAGTTGTTGACCACCCCCTCCAGCAGCCGCGCCCGCTCGATCAGTGATTCCGGATCGTCCGGCGATCGCGGTCCTTCGTCGGGCTCGTTCGCTGCCAGCGCCTGGCGAATGGCTGCACCCATTTTTGCGCGGTTCTCCTGGATGGTGGCGGGAAGGCTGTCTTCGCCGTCGCGTTCCTATTTTGCCTTTGCGGCAGCGTCGGTGGGCGCGGGCGTGTCGCCCTTGTTCATGCTGTCCTTATCGACGTAGTTCAATTCCTCGATGAGCACGTCGTGGACGATATCGCCGCCAAGACGCGTGTTGACGCTGGCCTTGATCTCCGCGGTGATGTCATCGAGGTTGTACTTCGACATCTGGTCGAACTCGACGCGGCCCTCGGTGTAGATGCGCCGAAACGCTTCATCGAGCACGAACGGCGTCGGGTCGACGGGAAAGGCGTGCAGCGTCTGGCCGTTTGCCGTGTACACGACCTTGGCCACGACATAGCCGCGCAGCCGTCCCTCCGAGATCATCGGAACCGTGATCGGCGCCGGCTTGCGGTATTCCAGGCCGTTGAAATTGTCCTGACTGGGGATGACCGGCATCTCGACCTTGCCGCCCGAGGACCACATGGCCGTGGCGTAGCTCGAGCCAAGCGTGACCACGGCCGCCCACACGCCGATCGAGATCATCTTGATCAAAGCGACGCACTCCGCCGCGGCGCCATTTCATAAGTGCCGTCGGAATCGGCTTCGCCGAGGACGGAGGCCATGAGATCGGAGATCTCGCGCACCGCCGCCACGTGCAGGCCGAGGATGTCGCGGTTCTGGACCAGCTTGTCGCGCAGCGTATCAAGGCGGTTGCGCAGCACCGCGTCGCTTCCCGGCGGCAGCGCGCGGGCGCGCCGGGTGAGTTCCAGAAGGCTGTGGCTCTTGCGCTTGGCGATCTCGGCCAGATCGACCGGCTCGTGCCGCCCGAGGGCGGCATTTTCCTCATCGACAACCTGTTCGAGCCGCTCGATGGCGCTCTCGATGGCGGTGACCACGTCGGATACCGCCGTGCGCTTCTCCTCGCCCGACGGCTGTCGCTTGCCCGGTGCGAAGTAGTCGCCGAGGCCGAGTTCCGGCGTGATGGTCGGCGGCACGTAGGGCTTGGTGTGGGGGTTGTGGTTCATGCCTTGTCCTGCGACGTGGAAGTGACCTTGGGTTCGTCGTCCGCGGCCGGACGGATAGCTTGCGCCGCGCCGCGCTCGAGATTGGTCATGATCAGCGATCGCGCCTGGCTACCGGCTTCGGCGCCGGTCATGTCGCCGCCGAGATTTGCGACGGCCTTGCGCTCAAGCATCGAAGCCAGACCAATGCCGCCGGCCGCGGCCATCTGCTTGCCGAGCTGTTCGGCCATCATCGACTTCCAGACGCTGCCGGCCGTGCCGCTGCCGTAGGCGCTGGTCGCGTCGTCGGGCATGGCGGACTCGATCATCGTCGCCAGCGTCATGGCCTCGAACTGCTGGAAAGCCTTCGCGGAATTCGCCGGAAGCTTCGCCGGAGCCGGCCCGCCGGGCGGCAGGGAAGGGCTGGCGGCCGAAGTCGCGGAGGTGTCGTTGACGAGCCTGGCGAACGCCGCCGCGTCGCCCGGTTTGGCGCGGTTCAGCCTGGCGGCGGCCTCGCTGGCGCGCGCCGGGTCCGCGGCGCGGGCAACGTCGAGGACGATATCGGTGGGCGGGCTGATCGACATGCTGCTCGCGACTCGCTTGTTGCGGCGAAGCTCTTCGACACGACCTTGAATCGCCAAGCTTACGGGAGGCTTGCGTCGTCGGCCTTTGCCAGAACATCGAGGAGGTCGGTGAAGGTGCGCTTGCCTATCTCGGCGCGCACCTGACGGCGAACCCGGTCGTTCATCTTCTCGGTGCGGCGCAGTTTCAGCCCGGCTTCCGTGAGCGCCCGGTTCTGCGCCTCGCGCGCCGCCTGGATCTTCGCCGCCTCCCGCGCCAGCGTCGCCAGCCGCCGCGCCATGGCGTCGACGAAGGCGCCGTGCAGCGGATCGTCGCGATTGAGCGCGCCGACCAGCGTCTCCTGGTCCTGGGCGTTCTCCTGCTGCTCGCGGTTGAGCGCGGCGAGTCTGGCCTCGGCGACCCGGTGCATCTTCTCCTGCACGGCGCGGATGCGTTCGATCTTCTTCAGTCGGTCGTTCATGGGGCTAGAACCTCTGCACGAACCACGTCGCCAGCACCGTCTGGAAGTAGGCGAAGAAGTCGTGGACGCTGAGCAGAAGCAGGAACAGCCCGCCGAACAGCACGAACGGTGTCGCGATGAAGAAGACCGGAATCTGGGGGGTCAGCTTGTTGGTGACGCCGATCGCGAAATTCACGATGACCGAATAGACGACGAACGGGCTGGCGATGCGCAAGACCGCCAGAAACGCGGCTGCCGCCTGGTCGGCGACGTCGGTCAGCGCGACCTGCGGATCGAGGCCTTGCCCCGGCGGGAAGGCCGAATAGGAATCGACGATGCCGCGCAGGAGCTGGCCGTGCAGGCCGGCCGCGAACATGATGACGGTGGCGGTGGTGACGTAGAGCGTGGTGAGGGCCGGGACCTGCTCGCCGTCGTCCATGGTCGTGCCGGGAATCGCGCTGAGGCCGATCATCTGCATGATCCCAACGGTGATGAACTGGAGCGCGATGAAGAACAGGCGCACCAGGAAGCCGATCAGGAAGCCGATCGCCGTCTCGGTGAAGATCAGGAAGAGGAGCGAGGCGCCGCTGGCGTCGCCGACCACCGGGCGCACCGTTTCGATGAGCAGCGGCGTCAGCGCGAAGCAGGCCGCCAGCGTCACGAACAGGCGCACGCGCGGCGGGATCATCGCGCTGGAGAAGCCCGGCGCGATCAGCAGGCACCCGGCGACCCGGCAGAAGATCGCGAAGACGGCGATGATGTTGGTTGGTGTGATCGCGCTCACGAGATCGTCCCGAGCGAGCGTATCTCCACTCCTCGGGCGATCTCGACGTGCGACAGCACGGGGAGCGACGGGAACATCCGCTCGATGATCATGCGCAGGTAGGGTCGTGCGTCGGGCGCCGTCACCAGCGCGAAGCCGGGCGTCTCCGCCATGTGCTTGCGGATGACGTCGGAGGCGTCGTTGGCGAACTGCTCGACCACGCGCGGGTCGATGTCGAACTCGACGACCTCGCCCTTGGCGTCGCGCTTGAGGCTCTGGTGGAAGGCGAGGTCCCACTTGTTGCCGAGGCGCAGGACATTGAGCGTGCCGCCGTCGGCGAGATCGCCGCAGATCTGCTGGGCGATGCGCATGCGAACATGCTCGGCGATCTGCTCCGGCCGGCGCACATGCGGCACCACTTCGGCGACCGCCTCGAGGATGATCTGCAGGTTCCGGATCGACACCCGCTCGGCGAGGAGCGCCTTCAGCACCGCCTGCAGGCCCGAGTAGGAGATCTGCGACGGGCAGATTTCCTCGAGCAGGCGTTTGTATTCGGGTTCGAGCCGGTCGAGCAGGACGCGCGTGTCCTTGTAGGACAGAAGCTGGGTCAGGTTGTTGCGGATCACCTCGCTGACGTGGGTCAGCATGACCGACAGGTTGTCGACCGGCGTGAAGCCCTCGCGGCGCACCTCGGCCGCGAATGCCTCCAGGATCCACAGTGCCTTCATGCCGAAGGCCGGCTCCTTCACCTCCTCGCCGGGAACGTCGGGCGCCGCACCGTCGCCGGTGACCACGAGCAACTCGCCGATGCGCATCTCCTGCGTGGCGATGTTCGTGCCGTGGATGCGGATCTGGTAGCTCTTGGACGGAACCGCGAGGCTTTCGCTGACCCGGATTTCCGGCACGACGAAGCCGTACTGGAGCGCGAACTTGCGGCGCATCTTGCCGACCCGGCTGGCGATCTCCTGCGGCGAGCGCAGCACGTGGCTGGCCAGGTGCTTGCCGACCAGCAGCTCGATCTCGTCGGTCCTCAGCGCCTCCTTGACCGAATTCTTGGTCTCTTCACGCTCCTGCGCCTCCTTGGCGCGCTGCTTGGCGGCGACCTGCTCGCGCTCCGCGGCGAGGCGCCGCGGGATCGTCCAGGCAGCTGTCGCGAAGCCGGCGCCCAGCACCGCGAACGGGAGCAGCGGCAGGCCGGGCGTGATCGCCAGACCGAACATCAGCACGGCGGCGACGAACAGGGCCCGCGGGTAGGCGCCGAGCTGACCGAGGACGGCGCGCTCCGCCGGGCCGCGCGTGCCGCCCTTGGAAACCAAAAGGCCCGCCGCGAGCGAGACGACCAGCGCCGGAATCTGCGCCACCAGCCCGTCGCCGACCGACAGGCGTGTGAAGACGTCGGCCGCATCCGAGAGCGCCATGCCATGGCGCGTGACGCCGATGATGATGCCGCCGAAGATGTTGACGGCGATGACGATGAGACTGGCGATGGCCTCGCCGCGCACGAACTTGGAGGCGCCGTCCATCGAGCCGAAGAAGGCGCTTTCCTCTTCCAGTTCACGGCGCCGGTGCTGGGCTTCCTTGTCGTCGATGAGGCCCGCCGACAGATCGGCGTCGATCGCCATCTGCTTGCCGGGGATCGAATCGAGCGTGAAGCGCGCGCCCACTTCGGCGATGCGCGTGGCGCCCTTGGTGATGACCACGAAATTGACGGTGACCAGGATCAGGAAGACCACGATCCCGATCACGAAGTCGCCGCTCATCACAAAGCGGGAGAAGCCCTGGATGATGTGGCCGGCCGCGTAGACCCCCTGGTCGCCGTGCGCCAGGATCAGGCGCGTCGTGGCGATGCCCAGCGACAGGCGCAGGATCGTGGTGATCAGCAGAACCGTCGGGAACGCAGAGAAGTCGAGGGGCTTCTGGATCCACAGCGCGACCATCAGGATGAGCACCGACAGCGCGATCGACATCGCCAGCCCGAAATCGATCAGAAACGTCGGGATGGGAACGAACAGGACCGCCAGGATCGCCAGGATGCCACCGGCAAACCCGACGTCGCGCATCGACCCCCACGTTGCCGGGGGGGCGTTGTCCAGAACCTTGCTGTTGTCGATGGCGCTCACGCCGGCGAATTTGTCAGCCGGGGCTTGCGCGAGGATGGTGCGCGCCGCCTGCGGCGACGACAGCTAGAAGCCCTGGCCGATGTGGCTGTAGGTTTCGCTGGCGAAGGCGAAGATCTGCGAGCCGATGAACGAGCCGGTCGCGGCGGTCACCAGCAGGATGGCGATGATCTTCGGGATGAAGGTCAGGGTCATTTCCTGAACCTGCGTCAGCGCCTGGAAGAGGGCGATGGCGACGCCGACGACCATGGCGGCAAGCACCGCCGGGCCGGCCGCGACGATGATCGTCCAGATGGCCCCGTAGAGGAGCTCGACTGCGTCGGCTTCGTTCATTCGATCTTGATGCCGTCGCCGAGCGTGATGGTGCTGCCGTCCGCAAGCGTGGCCACCGGGCCGTCGGAGGTGATGGTCACCGACGTCACGACGCCCTTTGTCTTTCCGTCGGCCGAGGTCACCGTGTGGCCGATGACGGCGTCGGCGAGCGTCAGCGACTGCGAGGTGAGCAGCGATTCGAGCTTCTTGTTGGTGGCGATGCCCTGCTCGACCTGCGAGAAGGTGGCGAGCTGCGCGACGAACTGGGTGCCGTCGGTCGGATTGGTCGGGTCCTGATTCTTGAGCTGCGCGATGAGCAGCTTCAGGAACGCGTTGTAGTCGAGCTGGCTGGGGCCGCCCGACCCCTGGGCCGGGGCCGGCGTCGGGTCGGATGCGCTCGTGTGGGTCTCGATCGGGCGGACTGTGAGGAGACTCATGGGGTTTCGTCCTTGGTTCAGGCCGCTTGCGGCGATTTCTTGGCGGCACCGTTCAGAATGCTGTCCTCGATCGTGAACAGCTCGCGCAGCTTGCGCATGGCGGCGAAGACCTGTCCGTTGTCGACATGCGTCGAGACGTCGATGAGGCCGGCGACCACCGTCCGGTTGGAGAACGAGGCGACCGTGGTCGGAAAGATCTCGCGGAAGAGCATCAGGCCGGTGGCGCCGTTCTTCGGGTCCATGAGGATCGCCTGCAGCACGAAATAGAGCTGGCGCAGCGGGGTCGTCGTCTGCTCGGGCTGAAGCACGTGCGTTTCCAGCAGGAAAGCGACGTCGTTCAGAATCTCGAACGAAACCTTGCGGTCGACGCGCACCACCGCTCCGTTGAGGTAGATGCGCTCGCCGGCCTTGAGCGAGATATTGATCGACTTGTTCATGCCAGCCCGTCGCGGATGGCGGCGTTTACGTCGATGAGCGGCGACAGGCTCTTGGAGTTGTCGGCGAGCACGCGATCCGATTCGGCGATCGCCCACAGGCCGATGGAGATGAGGTCGTTCTTCAGCGAGCCGCCGAGCTCGTTGTCCGGGCTCGTCAGGTTCTCGATGAAGAACATCCACAGCTTCTGCAGATACTGGACGGCTTCGGCGGTCTCGGTAGCGCGGTCGCCGGCGGCGGCTTCGGCGCGCTTCATCAGCTCGATCGCGTGGTCGAAGGCGATGCGCTCGCGCGCCCGCGCCTCGCGCGCGTCCGATTCCATCACTTCGGCGTAGGACATCTTGTACATGCTGGGCGTTTCCTGACTCTTCTCACACTAGGCGTAGTTGAGGATGCTCATTTGCAGCAGCTTGGCGGTCAGCGAGTACGACATCTCGATCTGGGTGGACAGCGTGTCGATCTGCACCTTGGCCTCCGCGGGATCGACGCCTTCCAGCGTGCCGATCCGCTGTTGAAGAATGGACTGTTGCAAGCTCTGTCGATCCATGGCGTCCTTGACCTGAACCTGCGTGCTGCCGAGACTCGCCTGCAGCGACGTCAGCCCCCCGGTCGCCTCGCCGGCGAGACCGGCCGCCTTGTCGAGGACCACCTTGCGCGCTTCCGCGCTCAGGTTGTCGACGCCCAATCCGGCTACCATCGAATAGACCATCGCAAGCTTGCGCATGGCTGGTTCGTTCGCCGTGACCGACGACGTGACGGTCTGGCTTGCCGATATGCGGTTGGTGACGGCGGTGCTCGAGGCGCTCGACCAGGTGGTGCCCCATTCAGGATCGGCGAAGATCTGCGAGAACTCGTTGTCCAGGAAGTCCGACATCTGGGTGTCGGTGATGTTGGCGGCCTGCGGATCGTCCTGGGCGAAGCCGAACTTGGCGAGGAAGGCCGCGTCGATTGCCCCCTTCGGGCCGGCGTCGAAAGCGGCGATCGGCGCCTGGCCGCTATTGATACCGCCGAACAGATGGTCGTCCCCGTCGGCCGCGTTCATGTCGCCGATGAATCCGGACAGCGCCGACTGGGCCAGCTGCTTGATCGAGCTGCCGTCGGTGGCCGAGGCACTGATGATCTGGTTGAGAAAGTCGCTGGCGCTCGAGTTGAGCTTGCCGAGCGCCGCCTGCGTGACCTGCAGGCGCGTGTCGAGGGCGTTGTTGCTGGCGGCGAAGGCAGCGAGCGAGCGAGTGTCGATGTGAAGGGTGACACTGCGTCCCGTTGCCGACCCGAGATTGAGTCCGACGTCGGCCATGCGGGATGTGACCACCTCCTTGTTCAGGCGCACGAGGTCCTGCTGCATGCGCTGGATGCCGGTACGCGGCGTGCCGAGAAGCGATGCTGTCGAGATCGTCGTGGTTCGCATCGCTCGGCTACGCGACCGCGTCGAGGAGCGTCTTGAACATGGTGTTGATCACGGTGATCAGCTTGGAGGACGCCTGGTAGCTCTGCTCGAGCTGAAGCTGGGTGGCGTACTCGTCGTCGATGTTGACGCCGGTGGCGTTCGACAGGGCTTCGCTGGCGCGCGACATCAGCGCCGACTGATAATCGGCATTGTCCGACGCGGCCTTGCGCTGGCCTTCCAGCCAGCTCACCGACGCGGTGGCGAATGTCGACAGGCTGGTGCCCGACTCCAGGCCCGAGGCGCCGTCGAAGGCAAGTGGCGTGTTGATGCTGGACAAGAGCCCGTTGAGGCGATCGGAGAAGCTCGCCGCACCCGTATCGTTGTAGGCGTAGCTGGCGCCGTTGATGCCGCCGTCGCGCACCTTGTCGAGGCTGCCACCCTGCGACGGGTCGACCGCCGGGTTGACCTTGAGGGAGGCAGCAATGCCGTCGGAGAGCGTACCGGCCGCGGGCAGGCCCGGGCCGCCGGACCACGTGAACAGCCCGGCAAGGTCGGGCCCGCCGCCGCCCGACTGGTCGGACTCGGCGAAGGAGGTCACGAGACCGCGGGCCATCTCGTCGAGCTGGGCCTGATACATCGGCGCGACCGTGTCGCGGAGCGTGGCGAGGCCCGCGATATTGCCGCCGCGCAGCAGCATCGTCCCCGAGGCGCCGGTGACCGGGACGCCGTCGATGTAGACCGGGTTTCCGCTGACGCCCGGCGCCAGCGCCGCCGTCGGGCTGAACGAGACGGTGCGGGCCGTCTTGTCGAACAGCGTGACCCCGCCATCGGTGTAGATGGCCACGTCGTTGTTGGCGCGGCTGACGACCGAGACGCCGACCTCGTCGCTGATCTGGCCGAGCAGCGCATCGCGCTTGTCGAGCGCGTCGCTGACGTCCTCGCCGGCAATCGTCTTGCGCACGACGAGCTGGTTGACGTCGGTGAACTGGGTGAGGAGGTCGTTGAGCTTGTCCACCGACGAAGCGATGGCGCCGTCCGCGTCGTTGCGGATCGATTCGACCGTGTCGGACGCGCTGGAAAGGGTCGAGACCAGCGACTTCGCCGCGGTCACGGTCGCCTGGGCAAGGTTGCGGTCGCTCGGCTGGTTGGCCTGCGCCTGCAGCGCGGTGATGAGGTCGGCGAGCTTCCCGGACGGTGAATTGCCGTCGGCGGGGTCCCCGACGGTATCGCTGAGCCGGGTCAGCCCGTCGAGCACCGCGTTCTGCCCCGACGTGGTCGAGCGCGACGACAACAGCCGGTAGAAGACCGGCAGATCGGTGGCGCGGGTGACGGAGATGACGCGGACGGCGCCCTCGGCATCGGTCGTCTGCGCGGCGATCTTGCGGCTGCGGTTGGGATCGTCGGCGCCCTGGATATTGGAGCCGGAGACGGCAATCTGGCGCGCGGTCGTCGCGAGCGACGACCGGGCCGTGTTGAGGGCGATGGAGAGACTCATGATGTCGAGATCATCAACGGGCGGTCAAGTGTCGCTCCGTCCGGGGAGAATTACCGCTTCAGATTCATCAGCACGTCGAGCAGCTCGGAACTCGTCTGCACGACCTTGGAGTTGGCCGTGTAGTCGCGCTGCGCGGCGATCATGTCGGTGAGCTCCGAGGCCATGTCCACGTTGGATTGCTCGAGCGCACCGGAAATGAGCTTGCCGCGGCCGCCCTCGGTCGGGAAGCCGATCTGGACGTCGCCCGAGGCGGTGGTGATGGCGAAAGCGTCGCCGGGCACGGGCTGCAGATTGTCGGGGCTCGGCACGTTGGCGAGCGGGATGCGGAAGGCGGCGACCCGCGAGCCGTTTTCGTAGGTCGCGTAGACGGTGCCGTCGTTGTCGATATTGACGCCGGAGATGCTCGACGGCGCGTTGCCGTTGATGGTGACGTTCATCGGCGTGAAGTCGGTGGCGAGCTGCGTGCTGCCCGACATGTCGAGGGTGAGCGTGGAGCCGTTCGGCACCGGTACGGCGATGGACCCGCCGCTGGCGAGCGTGCCCGTGCCGTCGAAGGTCAGCGTATCCGTCGCGAGCGGGCCGGAGGTATAGGGGAAGCCGCCGCCCGAAGCCGCCGTCGACTGGTCGAACACCGCGACCTGCCAGGTATCCGGCGAGGTCGCCGTCTTGGTCATGTAGACGTCGAGGGTGATCGCATTGCCGATGTTGTCGTAGGCGACGACCGACGACTTCACCGTGAAGGCCGAGGTGGACAGGTTGTCGGCGGGCGTATCGCCGGTGACCAGCGTCGAGTTCGCGGGCAGGTTGACCGTGAAGGTGCCGGCGGTCGAGGGAACTGCCTTCAGGTTCTTGTCGGTCATGTTGACCGGCTTCAGGTTGCCCATGCCGTTCAGCACGGCGTTCGGGTTGCCGTCGTCGAGCGGGTAGCCGAGGAGCGTGTAGCCGGCCGAATTGACCAGGTTACCGGTCGCCGCGTCGGTGACGAACGAACCGGCGCGGGTCAGAAACGGTTGGCCGTTCGGGTCGGAGACGATCAGGAAGCCGCTGCCCTGGATGCCGAGGTCGGTCGGCGAGGTCGTATAGGTCAGCGCGCCCTGCGTGCCGATCGCGTGGCGCACGCTGGTGGCAACGGCGCCCGAGTTGTAGGCGTTGGCGTTGCTGTCGAGGATCAATGCCGAAAACTGCGTCGAGGCCGCCTTGTAGCCGGTGGTGCCCGCATTGGCGATGTTGTCGGCAATGGTACCCAGCTTGGTCGACTGGGCATTCATCCCGGAAACGCCGGTGCGCATCACGCCGTAGAGGCTCATAGGCTCATCCTCGATCATAAAAACGGTACAGTGGCGCTCCAGCCCTAGCGGGACAGGCTTGCGTGGGGCTGTGGCGCAACCTTCAGGGGCGCAGCAGCATCGCCAGGTCGCCGAACACGTCGATGCTCGGACGATCGGAGGGGTCCTGCCGCAAGGCCGCATAGACGCGCGGCACGATCGCCACCGCGCGGTCGAGTTCGGCGTCGGTGCCGGCGGTGTAGCCCCCCATGGTGCGCAAATCCCGCGTGTCCTCGTAGCGCGCGATCATGGTCTTGAGGCTGCGCACCAGCACCCGCTGGTCCGCCGTCCACGCGAGATCGGCAAGCCGCGAGATCGAGCCCAGCACGTTGACCGCCGGATAGCGGCCCTGGTCGGCGACGGCGCGATCGAGCACGATGTGACCGTCGAGCGTGCCGCGGATCGAGTCGGCGACGGGGTCGTTGTGGTCGTCGCCGTCGACCAGCACCGCGAAGATGCCGGTGATCGTGCCGGAGCCGGTCGGGCCCGGCCCGGCGCGTTCGAGAATCTTCGGTAAGTCACTGAAAACACTGGGCGCATAGCCACGGGCCACGGCCGGTTCGCCCGCCGCCAGGGCTACGTCGCGCGCCGCATGGGCGTAGCGCGTGACCGAGTCGGCGATGAGCAGCACCGACTCCCCGCGGTCGCGGAAATACTCGGCGATCGACGTCGCGGAGAGCAGCGCCAGGCGCCGCATCATCGGGCTTTCGTCGCCGGTCGCGACCACCGTGACGGAGCGGCCGCGGTTCTCGGCGAGCGGCCCTTCCAGAAACTCGCGAACCTCGCGGCCGCGCTCGCCGACCAGCGCCACCACCACCGTGTCGAACTCGGTCGAGCGCGCCAGCATGGCCAGCAGCGTCGACTTGCCGACGCCCGATCCCGCGAAGACGCCGACGCGCTGGCCCCGGCACAGCGGCGTGAACAGGTCGATCACGCGCACGCCCGTCTTCAGCGGCTGGGTCACGCGGCCGCGCACCATGGCCGCCGGCGGCGCAACGTCGATGGCAACCGGCTTTTCCCCGGCGGGTAGCGGACCCGCCCCGTCGACCGGCTCGCCGAGCGCATTGATGACGCGGCCCTTCCACTCTGGCGCCGGCCTCAGATGCATCGCGCCGATCAGCCGCGCGACCATGCCGATGCCGACCGAGAAGCGGCTGTTGAACGGCTTGACCGTCGCCGCCGCCTCGTCGACGCGCACCACTTCGCCGATCGCCGAGCGGCCGCCGGCGTCGAGCCGCACCCGGTCGCCAAGCTTCACGACACTGGAGATGCCGCGCACGCGGTAGTGGCTGGGCGCAACCTCGCGGACCACGCCGCCGAGCTCCACGAACGGCAGCTCGACGCTTGCGGCCTTGACCGCGCCGGCGAGGCGTTCGAGGCGGTTCATGGCGAAAGCGCTATCCGGTCGGCGCCAGCGTGCGGATCGCTTCCTGATCGCGCTGGTCGCTCTCGTCGATGGCGCTGGCTGCCTGATCGAAGGCGCGCGAAACCTCGATCATGCGCGTCATCTCGATGATCGGATTGACGTTCGAGCCTTCCACGTAGCCCTGCCGGATGCTGTTGGTGGTGAGGTCGACCACCGCTTCCACCGGCTTGTCGGGGATCACGGCGGAGTTGTCGTAGCGCGTCAGGCCGGCGTCGGCGGGGATCTTGAACATGCCGATCGCCCCGATCTGCCGGCCGCCCTGCATGATTCCGCCGCTTTCGGTGATGGTCACCGGCCCGCCGGCCGGGTTGACCGTGATCGGCGCCCCGCCCGGGTCGAGAACGGGGTAATCGTTGACCGAGCGCAGCTCGCCGAGATCGGTCAGGTGCATGCGCCCGTCGCGGGTGTAGACCGTGCCGGCTGGCGTTTCGAGGCCCAGCCAGCTGTCGCCGTCGATGGCGACGTCGAGGCTGTTGCCGGTGTAGGCGATCGGCCCCGAATCGCGCGTGATGTAGGCCGTCCCGGCCGACGCGAAGGACACTTCCGAATCGCCAACGGTTTCGAGCGTCTGCGAGAACTTCACGCCGGTGGCGCGAAACCCGCTGGTGTTCATGTTGGCGATGTTGTTGGCGATCGCCTCCATGCGCCTGTTGATGGCAACCTGCGCCGAGGCGGCAACATGAAGGTCGGTGGACACTACGCCCCTCCGTACTTGAGCGATTTGAGGGTCATGACGAGGTCGAGGTCGATGGACGTGCTGGAATTGGTGCCGAACAGGGCGAGCCGCGGGTCGTTCGGGACGTTCTGCGTGGCGTCCCAGACCGCCGTGAAGCGGGTGATGAGCTTGTCGAGCTTGGCCGGATCCTGAAGGTCGGCGATGTCGAGTTGCGCGGTGACGGCCTGGGCCTGCTTGTCGATGTCGGCATTCGCCATTTCGTCGGGGAAGCCGTAGATAGTCTTGACCACCTGCCACAGTGCGGTGTCGGCGAGCAGCCCGTAGGCGCTCTTCACCGTCGGCGCGGTGCGCTGGAAATACAGCGCCAGACGCACCCCTTCATCGTCCGCCCCGGCGTTCACTTCCAGCGTCTGGCGCACGTAGCGGTCGACGACGCCTTGCTGGGCATCGACCGAACTGGTCGTGTCGGCGCCCTTGTTCTTGAAATCGAACGCGCGCGCGAAGTCCACGAAGCGCTGGTCGGACAGCTTGTTGGCGAAGCTTGTCGAATCGTCGACGCCTTCGGCGAGCACCTTGCGCATCAGCGCCTTGGCGAACGCCATGTCGCCGAGGCCAAAGGCGTTCATGGCGTAGTTGAAGACCCGCGTGTTGCTGATGAAGTCGTCGATGCTTTTGATGTCGCCTATGTTCTTGAGATAATTAGCTGTTTCGAGCGCGACCGGCTGCGACGCGCTGGTCTGGGTCAGCGTGCGGTCGAGGTTGCTGGTGAGCTGTCGGTAGGTGGCGGTCGTTGTCAGCATCGCGGGCGGCCCCATGAGGTCGGTGGACCACGTTAGGCCGTCTGGCTTGCCTGGGCCTGCCCACGCGCCCTCCAGCCTCGCGCAAGCCAGTGGGGCGATTCCAGATGTTCGGGAACGTCCCGAATCCTCATTTGGAGTCGCAGCCGCGTGAATCTCATCCTGGGCCTTCTGCTTGGCGTCGGTTCGCTCGCCGGCGGGTTTGTCGCCGAGGGCGGTCATCTGCCGGTGCTCTGGCAGCCGTTCGAATTCCTCATCATCGGCGGCATCGCCGTCGGCGTGTTCATCATGGGCAACCCGTTCTCGACGGTCACCGACACCGGCAAGGGCGCCATGGAGGCGGCGACCAACGCGGTTCCCAAGCGCAAGGACTTCCTCGAACTGCTCAGCCTGCTCTTCGCGCTGATGCGCGATCTGCGCACGCGGCCGCGCAACGAGGTCGAGGCGCATATCGACAATCCCGCGGAATTGTCGCTGTTTCAGCACTTTCCCAAGATCGCCAAAGACGCCGAGCTGACCCAGTTCATCTGCGACTACGTCCGCCTGATCATCATCGGCAACGCCCGCTCCCATGAGATCGAGGCGCTGATGGAGCAGGAAATCTCCACCATCAAGAAGCACCGCACCAAGCCGCACGCCGCCATGACGACCATCTCCGAGGCGCTGCCGGCGCTGGGCATCTGCGCCGCCGTGCTTGGCATCGTCATGGCCATGGGGGCGCTCTCCGAGTCGCCCGAGGTGCTCGGCGAACACATCGGCGCCGCTCTCATAGGCACGCTGACCGGCATCTTCTGGTCCTACGCGGTCGTCTCGCCGCTCGCCAACCTCATCAAGACGACCCGCGAGAAGCAGATGCAGGTGTTCATCATCGTCAAGCAGACCCTCATCGCCTACATGAACGGCGCGCTGCCCCAGATCGCCCTCGAGCACGGTCGCAAGACCATCGCCACCGGCGAGCGTCCGACCATCGACGAGGTGGAGAGCGACGCGATTTCCAACACGCCGTCCGCCGCGGCCATGCCCAAGGCGGCCTGATCATGAACGCCCCGACCCGGCCCAACATCAAGGATTTGCTGGTCGACGCCGCCAACCTGTCGGTCGAGCAGCTTCCCATGCTGCCGGTCATTTTCGACCGGTTCGGCGCCCATCTGACCGAGCGGCTGCGCGGCCTCGCTTCGGCTCTGCCGCACTTCACCCTGACCGGCGTGAAGAGCGCCCGTATCGGCGAGTTCCTCGACGACTACGAGATGAAAGCCATCGTCGGCATTCTCCACGCGCCGGCTTGGGACAACCGCGTCCTGGTCGGCTTCGACCGCGACTTCGTCTTCACCATCGTCGAGATGCTGTTCGGCGGCGACGGGTCCGAACCGCCGCTCGAGGAGGTACGCAGCCTGTCGAGCGTCGAGGCGCATGTCTCCCAGTTCCTCTTCGAGCACGTCTCCCAGGTCCTCCAGCAGGCGTTCGTGTCGATCTCGCCGGTGCGCTTTCGCTTCGAGCGCTCCGAGACGCGGATGGACTTCGCCGCGGCCGGCCGCCGCAACACGCCCGCCGTCGTTGCCCGCTTCATCCTTCAGGCGATCAACCGCGGCGGCGAGATGTTCGTCATCATTCCGCAGGCCGCGCTGTCGCCGCTGCGTCAGTCGCTGACCCGCATCGCCATCAGGGAAACCGTGGCGCCCGATCCGCACTGGGTGAAGCAGATCACCGAGGAGGTGCAGCGGACGGCGGTCTCCATCCAGGCCAAGCTGGAGACCAACGAGTACACGCTTGGCGATCTCGCCAATCTCAAGGTCGGTCAGGTCCTGAAGCTGAAGGAGACGCCGCGCAGCCGCATCAAGGTCGAAAGCAGCGAGCAGCCGCTGTTCTGGTCGTACCTCGGCCAGAACGAAGGCTTCCACACCCTGTGCGTCGACGAGGAAATCGATCCGGAGCGGGAGTTCATCAACGATGTCCTTGCCCTTTGAGCTCGCCCTCTGGCTGACGCTTGCCGCCACCGGCGGCATGCTGTTCGCCGTCCACCGGCGGCTTCGCTCCGCCGGCACCGACCTTGCCGAATATCGCCGCGCGCTTTCCGACGTGATCATTTCGCTTGCCGCGGCCGAGAAGATCGTCGGCCGCATGACGCGCGAGGGGCGCGAGGTCGCCCTCGTGCTCGCCGACCGCGTTGCCGCCGCCGAGGCGCTGATCGGCCATCCGCGCCCCGACGCCGCCCGTTCGAACACACAAGGAGTAAGGACCGATGCCTGAGACCACCCAGTCGATCGCTGAGGAGGCGCTCCTCGCCCAGGCGGCGCGGCGCGAGGCCACCGATATCGAGGAAGACAAGCTCGGCGACACCCGCAACCTCGACACCATCCTGCGCATTCCGGTGACGGTGCAGGTGGTGCTCGGCACCGCCTCGATGCCGGTCGCCAACCTGATGAAGCTCGGCCGTGGCGCCGTCGTGCAGCTTGACCACCGCATCGGCGATCCCGTCGACGTGGTCGTCAACGGCCGCGTCATCGCGCGGGGCGAGGTCGTGGTGCTGGAGGAGGACAACTCCCGCTTCGGCGTGTCGCTCACCGAGATCGCCAGTCCCCAGGGCCGGGCGGCGAGAAGCTAGGGAAAGACAGCGCCAGCGATGACCGCCATGAACCGCGCCGCAATGCAAGGGGTCGACCGGGTCGCCGCGATCCTGCTCACCATGGGCAAGCCGCTCGCCGGACGGCTGATGAAGCATCTCGACCCCGAGGAGATCAAGCGGATCACGCGTTCGGCCGCCGACCTCAGGCCGGTCGCCGCGCCGCAGCTCGGCTCGCTCATCGAGGAGTTCGCCACCCAGTTCGCCCTCGGCGCCAACCTTGTCGGCAACCCCGGCGAGGTCGAGCGCCTGCTCGAAGGTGTGCTCCCCAAGGAGCAGATCAGCGAGATCATGGGTGATATCGCCGGCAACCCCGACCGCTCGATCTGGGAGCGCATCTCGACGATCAACGACGCCACGCTGGCAGGCTACATCGTCCGCGAGCACCCCCAGACCGCCGCCCTGATCCTCAGCAAGATCAAGGCGAGCGCGGCCGCCAAGGTGCTCGCCCACCTGCCCGCCGACCGGCGCGACGAACTAATCCGCCGCATGCTGACGGTGAAGCCGCTGGTCGAGGAATCGCTGCGCCTGCTGGAGCGTATCCTGCACCAGGAGTTCCACGCCAACTTCTCCCGCGACGCCTCCGCCGACGGTCAGGCGCGCATCGCCGACATCATCAATCAGCTCAACCGCGAGCAGATGGAGCAGGTGCTCCAGAACCTCGCCTCGACCCGCCCCAAGGCGGCCGAATCCCTGAAGAGCATGATGTTCACCTTCGACGACATCGCCACGCTCTCCGACCGCGCCCGCGGTTCGCTGCTCGACAAGGTGCCGGCCGACAAGGTGTCGGTGGCGCTCAAGGGCACCAAGACGGAATTCCGCGAACTGATCCTGTCGTCGCTGTCCTCGCGCGTGCGCAAGATGATCGAGCAGGAGCTCAACAACGGTCAGCCGCTGCCCGCCCGCGAGGTCAACGAGGCGCGCCGCTTCATCACCGACCTCGCCCTTGAAATGGCCGGCCGCGGCGAGATCGAAATTCGCAGCGGTGACGACGACGACAGCCTGATCAGCTAGGACCGGCGGTAGACCAGATGGCCGACGGCCAGGACAAGGACTCAAAGACAGAAGAGGCGACCGAGAAGAAGGTCTCCGATTCCGTCGAGAAGGGAAACGTTCCCCGATCGCGCGAGATTTCGATCTTCGCCTCGCTGATCGGCATCCTGATCGTGGCCGCCTTCTTCATCGGGCCGCGCGTACCGGAGCTTGCCACCAACCTGATGATCATCATCGATCACCCCGGTGGGTTCACCATGGAAAGCAGCGACGAGGCGATGCGCCTGCTGTGGTCCGTCTCGCTGTTGATGGGCGCCTTCCTGGTTCCCATCGTCTCGGTGCTAACCGTCTCGGGCGTCGCGGCCGCGCTGCTCCAGAACGCGCCCGGGCTCTATTTCGAGCACATCAAGCCCAAGTGGTCGCGCGTCTCCCCGGTGGAGGGCTGGGGGCGCATCTTCGGTTCCCGCGGCCTGGTCGAATTCGCCAAGGCGTTCTTCAAGTTCGGCGCCATCGCGCTGGTCTGCCTGATGATCATCAATGGCGACCGGACGCGCATCCTCGACGCCGTGCTCCTCGACCCGCTGGCGCTGCCCGGGCTGGTCCTGTCGCTCGCCATGCGCCTCATCTCGGCGGTCTGCGTGGCGATCGTTCTGCTGGTCGTCGGCGATCTCATCTGGACGCGCTTCCGCTGGCGCGCCGACCTGCGCATGACCCGCCAGGAGGTCAAGGACGAGATGAAGCAGAGCGAAGGCGACCCGCTCGTCAAATCGCGCCTGCGCTCGCTCGCCCGCGATCGCGCCCGCCGCCGCATGATCGCGACCGTGCCCAAGGCCACCGTCGTGATCGCCAACCCGACCCACTACGCCGTGGCGCTCAAGTACGAGCGCAGCAAGGGCGGCGCCCCGCGGGTCGTCGCCAAGGGCGTCGATCTTGTTGCGCTGCGCATTCGCGAAGTGGCCAGCGCTCATGGTGTTCCCGTCGTCGAGGACCGGCCCTTGGCGCGCGCGTTGTTTGATGCCGTCGAAGTCGATCAGTGGATCCCACCGGAGTTCTACCGTGCAGTCGCCAAAATCCTCCATGTTCTCTATGCCCGGCCAGCCCATGCCCGGGCTCAATAACCCCGCCCATTCCGTCACCAAGGACGAGGCCAATCGTGCCGCGCTGCTCCCCTACGAGACGGTGCTCGCCGAAGGACTGCGCGGCTTCCTGGCCGAGCTCGTCATGATCAACGGCGGGCTGATGGTCTCGTATATTTGCAACAAACAGCACGGCAACGTCGACGACCTCATCGGTTCGTCGATGGAGCGCCGCGTCAAGCCCGGCCACCTCGTCTACAGCAACGACGCCGAGGTCGAGTTCGACTGGGGCGAGGCGCCATCGGTGCATCTCGGGATGGAACTGTGCGATCCGCGCCTGACGACCTTCTTCAGGGTCATCTTCGGCGCCCAGCACATCGGCATCGACATCCGCGGCATTCATTTCACCGAGGCCCTCGGCTCGCCGGCCGACAACCTGCGCCGCTTCACCGACGTCGTTTCCGACGCGCTCCTCGACGGCTGAGGTCCGGTCGCCAGCCCCGTGCAAGGTTGGTCGCCGATTCTCCCTGTGGAAGGAGAATCGGCGAATGTCCGTAAGCCCCATCTACGTCCTTGATCTCGCCGCCCAGCACGCCCGCTGGGCGAGCACGCGCCAGGCGGTGATCACCGGCAACATCGCCAACGTCAATACCAGCGGCTATGTCGAGCAGGACATCGCGCCGTTCTCGGCCGTCATGGACAAGACCGCGGGTGCCGAACTGGTCACCGACCACATCGGCCAGATGTCGATCGGCGCGGCCGATTCCGGCAGCGGCGCGGCGACATTCGACGTCCAGGATACCGGCCAGAAGGTCGCCCTCGACTCCGAGCTGATGAAGGCCGACGAGACCAACCGCGGCTTCGCGCTCGACATGTCGATTCTGCGGACCTTCCACCGCATGCTGCTGATGAGCGTCAGGAGCGGCGCATGATCGATCCGCTCAGCGCCGCCACCCGTATCGCCGGCAGCGGACTGGACGCCCAGTCGGTCCGCCTGCGCATCATTTCGGAGAACCTGGCCAACGCCCAGTCGACCGGCGCCGCGCCGGGTTCCGACCCCTATCAGCGAAAGGTGATCACCTTCGCCAGCGAATTCGACCGCGCCATGGGCGCTTCGGACGTCGCCGTCCGTTCGGTCAACCTCGACAGCGCGCCGTTCCAGGTCGAGCACGACCCGGGCAATCCCGCCGCCGACGCCGACGGCAACGTCAAGATGCCCAACGTCAACGTGCTCATCGAAATGGCCGACATGCGCGAGGCCAACCGCGGCTACGAGGCCGACCTGCAGATGGTCAAGCAGGCCCGGTCGATGACCATGATGATGCTCGATCTCCTGAGGAACTCGTAATGATCAGCGCGATTACCGGACTTGGCAGCGTCGCCCCGAACACCTCCGTCGGCAAGGTCGGCGCCACCGCCCCCACCTCGGCCGGCGCCGACTTCGGCAAGGTCCTCTCCGACATGGCCTCCGGCACCGTCGATGCGCTGAAGGCCGGCGAGAACACCGCCGTCTCGGGCATCACCGGCGGCAGTTCGGTGCAGCAGGTGGTCACCGCGATGATGAGCGCCGAGCAGGCCCTGCAGACTGCCATCGCCGTACGCGACAAGCTGATCTCCGCGTACCAGGAAATCAGCCGGATGCCGATCTAGAAGGAGTTGTGTAGATGCGCGCCTTAGCCATTGCCGCCACGGGCATGTCCGCCCAGGAGACCAACGTCGAGGTCATCGCCAACAACCTCGCCAACGTGAACACCACCGCGTTCAAGCGCGCCCGCGCCGAGTTCTCGGACCTGATCTATCAGACCGTGCGCGCCGAGGGCGTGCCGACACGGGGCGGCGAGGAGGTCGTGCCGGAAGGCGCCCAGCTCGGCCTTGGTGTGCGCACAGTCGGCATCCGCAATCTTCATGCCCAGGGTCCGCTCACCCAGACCAGCAATCCGCTCGACGTCGCCATCAACGGTCGCGGCTGGTTCGAGATCAGCGGGCCCAACGGCGAGACGCTCTATACGCGCGCCGGCTCCTTCAACAAGAGCCCGACCGGTCAGCTGGTCACCGGCGACGGCTACGCGGTCAGCCCGGCCATCACCATTCCGTCCGACGCCGTCGAGGTCGTCATCAACGAGTCGGGCGAGGTCTATGCAAAGGTGGAGGGGCAGACGGATCCCCAGCTCCTTGGCCAGCTCAGTCTGGTCGACTTCGCCAACGACGCCGGCCTTCAGCCCCTCGGCAACAACCTCTATCGGGAAACCACGGCGTCCGGCCAGCCCATCTCGGGTGTGGCGACCGACCCCGGTTTCGGCAGCATCCAGCAGGGCTACCTCGAGGGTTCCAACGTCGACCCGGTGCGCGAAATCACCGAGCTGATCGCGGCGCAGCGCGCCTACGAAATGAACTCCAAGGTCATTCAGGCCGCCGACGAAATGCAGGCGACCGTGTCGAAGGGCATCCGCTGAGCCTGACGATGAAGCGCAGCATTCTCCTTCCCCTCCTCCTCGCGATCCTCGGGCTCCTCGCCTGGGGCCCGGCATTTGCGGCCGAGGTCGAGGTGTTGCCCGTGCCCAAGATCACAATCTATCCCGGCGACGTCATCGCCGGTTCGATGATCGGCGATGCGCGCTTTGTTGCCGGCACGACCGAATCGTATCCGGTCATTGCCACCCGCGCCGAGATCGTCGGCAAGGTCGCGCGGCGCACGCTCCTGCCCGGCAAGCTGATCGCGCGAAATGCCGTCGGCCAGCCTGAACTGGTCAGCAAGGGCGCCATCGTCCCCGCCGTCTACAAGGTTGGCGCCCTGACCATCACCGCGTCGGTGCTGGCCTTGCAGGCGGGCTCCCTCGACGATCTCATCCAGGCGCGCAACATCGACAGCGGCAAGGTCATCGTCGGGCTGGTGCAGGCCGACGGAAGCCTGCGGATCGCAACCCAATGACACGCCTGGCGGCTCACGTTCTGGCCGCGCTCGCAGCCGTGGCCCTGTTGATGTCGCCCGCCGCCGCAACCACGCGCATCAAGGACGTCACGACCGTTCAGGGCGTCCGTGACAACCAGCTGCTCGGCTACGGCCTGATCATCGGGCTCCAGGGCACCGGCGACTCGATGCGCAATTCGCCGTTCACCCAGCAGGCGCTGCAGTCGATGCTCGATCGGCTCGGCGTCAACGTGGTCACCGAATCGCTTCGCGTGCGTAACGTCGCGGCCGTCATGGTCACCGCCAACCTGCCGGCGTTCGCCAATTCCGGCTCGCGCGTCGACGTCGACGTTTCCTCGATCGGCGATGCCTCCTCGCTGAAGGGCGGCACCTTGCTGATGACCCCGCTGAGCGGTCCGGACGGCAAGGTCTACGCCGTCGCGCAAGGGCCGCTCTCGGTCTCCGGCTTCTCCGCCGGCGGCGCCGCCGCGACGATCACCCAAGGCGTGCCCACCACCGGTCGCGTCCCCAACGGCGCGCTGATCGAGACCGAGGTCGGCGGGTCGCTGGACGGGCTGAAGGAGCTGGTGCTCGAGCTCTACAATCCCGATTTCGCCACCGCCACCGGCATCAGCGATACCATCAACGCCTTCACGACGGCGCGCTACGGCAAGCCGCTGGCCCGCGAGCGCGACATGCGCAGCGTCGTCGTGACCCGGCCGCCGACCGTCAGCTCGGCGCGCTTTCTGGCCGAGCTCGGCGAGCTCTACATCGCCGTCGACACGCCCGCCCGGGTCGTCATCGACGAGCGGAGCGGCACGGTGGTCATCGGCCAGGATGTGCAGATTTCCCCGGTCGCCATGACCCACGGCACGCTGACCGTTAGCGTGACGGAAGGCGCCGTCGCCTCGCAGCCGGGGCCGCTGTCCGGCGGCACCACTCAGGTCTTGCCGCGCACCAAGGTGAGCGCCACCGAGACGCCCGGCCACATCGCGATGATCGGCGGCGCCAGCCTCCAGGATCTGGTCAGCGGCCTCAATCGCATCGGCCTCAAGCCGAGCGACATCATCGCCATCCTGCAAGCCATCAAGACCGCCGGCGCGCTCCAGGCGGAACTCATCATCCAGTAGGCGAAAGAACGATGCGGCCCGACCATTTTTCGACTGGACCATCCCCGCACCCCACCTGGCTTGTGGCGCTCGCCATGGTCGCGTCCGTCTTGTTTGCAGGCGCTGCCCTTGCCGCCGAAGGCGCCGCGCCGCCCGCCGACGACAACGCCTCGCAGTATTGCCGCAACATCGCCAACCCCGCCGCCGACGCGCGCTACGCCCGCCAGGTCGACGCCCTGACCGCGCTTTCGAAATCGCTCGACGAGCGCATCGCCGCGCTCGACAAGAAGAAGACCGAGTACGAAGAGTGGGTGAAGCGCCGCGAGGACTTCATGGCCAAGGCCGACGACGCCGTGGTCGCCATCTACTCGCAGATGCGTCCCGACGCCGCCGCCTTGCAGATCGCCGCCATGGACGAGGAGGCTGCGGCCGCCATCCTCGCCAAGCTCACGCCGCGCACCGCGAGCGCCATCCTCAACGAGATGGACGCGACGATCGCCGCCCACCTGACCAACGTCATGGCCGGCCTGCCGTCGGCCACCCGGCCCTCGGGGACGTGATGCGCACGATCGTCGCGGTTCTCGTCGTCCCGATCGCTGCTGTTCTGGCTGGCTGTCAGTCTCACAGCCCGGACGCCCCCATGCGCCCGGACCTGTCACCGGTTGGCAGCGGCCTGTTCGTCGAACGAGCGCCGCTGCCGGCCGCGTTCACCGAGCCCAGCGAGCACGCCGTCAACTCCCTCTGGAACCGCCAGAACCAGGGTCTGTTTCGCGACCTCAGCGCCCGCAAGATCGGCGACGTCGTGACGGTCACCATCGACATCAACGACAAGGCCCAGTTCGACAACACCAGCGATCGCAGCAAGTCCGGCTCGCTGAAGGCGGCTTTCGCGGCCAAGTTCGGCTGGGACGGCTTCTGGGGCCCGGCCAAGGATGGCCCGGTCGCCGGCGACCTGAGCGGCAGCGGCGCGGCAAGCGCCAAGGGTGCCGGCAGCATCGATCGCTCCGAGAAGCTGCACCTCACCATCGCCGCCGTCGTCACCGAGGTGCTTCCCGACGGCAACATCCTGATCAGCGGCTCGCAGGAAGTTCGCGTGAACCACGAGGTCCGCGTTCTCAACATCGCCGGCATCGTGCGTCCGCTCGATATCGGCAAGGACAACACGATCTCCTACGAGAAGATCGCCGAGGCCCGCATCTCTTACGGCGGCCGCGGCAAGATCAGCGACATGCAATAGGGGCGCGGCCATGTTCGGCTTGAAGAAGAAGAAGACTGTCGAGGCCAAATCCGACGACGAGGAGGACGACGTCCCGACCCCCGAGGTCGACGACGCCGACGACGATGATGAGGAGGGTGCGGCAGCGCCCGCCCCGACGCCGGCAAAAAGCGCCGGTCTCATGGGGCTCGTCATTGCCGGCGCGGTCGTCACGCTGGTCTCGGCCGGCGGCGGCATCGCGCTCGGCACGATCACCTCGTCGGGCATCGAGCGCGCGGTCGCCGAGCGTCAGGCAGCGGCCAAGCCCCCGGACGATCATCCGCTGTCCATCAAGTACAGCGACGACATGGTCCTTCAGCCGGTCCCGGCCATCGTCACCAATCTCGCCTCGCCGTCCGACACCTGGGTCCGGCTCGAGACCTCGATGGTCTTCAAGAACGGCGACCTGCCCAACCCCGAGGTCGCCGCCGCCGAGGTGCGCGAAGACATGCTCGCCTACATGCGCACCCTGAGCCTGACGCAGCTGGAGGGTCCGAGCGCGCTCCAGCATCTGCGCGAGGACCTCAACGAGCGCGCCGCGCTGCGCACCGGCGGCGCGGTGAGCGAACTCATCATCCAGACCCTGGTCGTGCAGTAGGGCGCCGGGGAAGGCGGGCAGCGAACATGCGGACAGCGGCGAAGGCGAGGGGACTGGCGCGGACGGCCGCGCTGGCGCTTGCCGTTTTGCCGCTTCTGGCCAGCACCGCCCTCGCGCAGAACGCGCTCGACGGGCTGATCCCCGCCAACGGCGCGACGCTCACCGGGCGCATCGTTCAGCTCATCATCGTGCTGACGGTGCTTTCGGTGGCGCCCGGACTGCTCATCATGGTGACCAGCTTCACGCGCTTCGTCATCGTCTTCTCGTTCCTGCGCTCGGGGCTCGGTCTGCCGAGCACGCCCGCCAACATCGTGCTGATCAGCCTGTCGCTGTTCATGACGTTCTTCGTGATGGCGCCGACCTTCGACCAGGCCTGGACCAACGGGGTGCGGCCGCTGCTCGACAATCAGATCAGCGAGGAACAGGCCTTCGACCGCGTCACCTCGCCCTTCCGCACGTTCATGCTGCGCGAAGTGCGCCCCAGCGACCTTCAGCTGTTCACCGATCTCGATGCCAGCCGCGCCGGCGCCAAGGCGCCCGACAGCGCCGCCGCCCAGCCGCCCATCACACCGCCGGCGGCCGACAGCGCCCCGGCGGCCGAGAACGTCGACCTGCGCGTGCTGATCCCCGCGTTCATGATCTCCGAGCTGCGCCGCGCTTTCGAGATCGGATTTCTCGTCATCCTGCCGTTTCTGGTCATCGACATGATCGTCGCGACGCTGGTCATGTCGATGGGCATGATGATGATGCCGCCTGTGATCCTGGCGCTGCCGTTCAAGATCTTGTTCTTCGTCCTGATCGACGGATGGAACTTGCTGGTCGGCGGGTTGGTACGGTCGTTCTTCTAGGCACATGCCCATCGTTTGATCACGGAGGGGTCAGGTAACGGTCTCTAAAGATTCATCTGGCAATTTTACGCGCATGGCAGGTTGGCTGCCCCTTCGGGGGCAGTAGAGGAGCGCGTAGTCGGCTCCGAACCAAAGGCATGATGCCGTCCCGCCATACCGGTACCAGTCCGGTATGCGAACCGTAGTGCGTTTAACGGGAAGGGACACCCATGTCTTCGCTTCTGACGAATACCTCCGCCATGGTCGCTCTGCAGACCCTGCGGAGCATCAACTCGAGCCTCGACCAGACCAACAATCGCGTGTCGACCGGCCTGCGCGTCAACACTGCCGCTGACAATGCCGCCTATTGGTCGATCGCCACCACCATCAAGTCCGACAACGGTGCCCTCGGCGCTGTCAACGACTCGCTCAGCCTGGGTGCCTCGACCCTGTCGACCACCTATACCGGCCTGAACACGGCCGTTACTTCGCTGAACGACCTCAAGAACCAGCTGACCACGGCCACCGGCGAAAACGTCGACAAGACCAAGATCCAGCAGACGATCACGTCGATCCAGGCGCAGCTTCAGTCGGTCGCCGACGCGGCCTCCTTCTCGGGTCAGAACTGGCTGAGCACCGGCACGGACAGCGGTTCGGCGTTGCAGAAGACGATCGTGTCGTCGCTGTCGCGCGATTCCAGCAACCAGCTGACGATCGGCACCATCGGCGTCGACATCACTGCCGTCCACCTCTACGGCAACAGCACCGGCATCCTCGACAAGACCATCGCCCTTGACGGCTATGCCGCCGACTCGGGCACGGCGGCGACGGTCGAGACCGCGGCCATCAATTTCGCCACTGCCGACGACGTGGTCAGCTTCAACGTGACCCCGAATGGCGGGTCGACAGTCCTGGTGACGATCGACCAGACCACGCTGGCCAATGCCGGTCTGACCGACACCAAGATCCGGAGTAACGGCGACCTTGCCGCCGTGCTCAATCAGGCGCTGAGCGACGCCGGCGTGAGCGGCATCAGCGCTTCGGTCGACAGCGGCACCAGCCACGTCGTCTTCAGCGGCGCCGACGACTTCACCATCGGCGGTGCGTCCGATGCCGGTACTGACACGATTGCAGTCACCGACCTCGGCCTGAAGGCGACCGCGCTGACGACCTCCACGACCAGCACGGACGTGACGAGCGTTGCCGGCATCGACATCACCTCGGCCGACAGCACCACCATCCAGAACTACCTGCGGGTTGTCGACCAGGCCCTGTCGGAAGTGACCGACGCCGCATCGTCGATCGGCGCCTATCAGAACCGCGTCACCTCGCAGCAGAACTTCGTGAAGGCCCTGCAGGACGCCAACACGACCGCTGTCGGCGCCCTGGTTGACGCCAACATGGAAGAGGAATCGACCAAGCTGAAGGCGTTGCAGACCCAGCAGCAGCTCGCCGTTCAGTCTCTGTCGATCGCCAACTCCAGCACGCAGAACATTCTCGTCCTGTTCCGCTAGTCCTTGAGCTGACCGCTCCGTCCTGGGCGGTCCGGCCGAAGCCAGAAAGCCACGTCCCTGCCGGGGCGTGGCTTTTTCGTTTGCCCCCGCAATCCCCATGCAAGGTTGCCCCCTGAGACTGTCGCCCGAGCGAGCGAGCCGTTCGCCGCGCGGGCCTTCTGATTCGCGCGAATCGGCGAAACGGGTCGCCGCGGCCGGAATCGAAGGATTGGCAGGGTCAGATGAGCCGCGAAGCGTTGGAAAATCTCTGGGCGAGCATCGCCGGCCTCGGCATGCGCCGCCTGATGGCGCTGGCCATCGTCGGGATCGGCGTCATGGTCGTCCTGGGGGTGGGCACCTTCTACCTGTCGCGGCCCCAGCAGGAGATCCTCTACAGCGGCCTGTCGCGTGAGGACGTCAGCCGTATCGGTTCGGCGCTGCGCGAGGCGGGCATCGACTTCGACGTCAGCGCCGATGGCGCCACCGTCACGGTCAATTACGGCGAGACGGCGCGGGCCCGCATGCTTCTCGCCGAGAAGGGTCTGCCGCAGAGCGCCGACACCGGCTACGAGCTCTTCAACCAGGTCGGCTCCTTCGGCCTGACGTCCTTCATGCAGGATGTCACCAAGACCCGCGCGCTCGAGGGCGAGCTGGCCCGCACCATTCAGACCCTGAGCGGCATCAAGGCCGCCCGCGTCCACCTCGTTCTGCCCGATCACGGCTCCTTCCGCAGCGCCCAGCAGCCGGCCTCCGCGTCCGTCGTGATCAGCACCGAAGGCACCGCCGACAGCTCGCCCGCCCAGGCGATCCGCCATCTGGTCGCCGCCGCGGTGCCCGGCCTCAAGGTCGACAACGTCACCGTTCTCAACACCGACGGCACCGTGCTTGCCTCCGGCGACGACGTCGGCAGCGCCTCCGCCGGCAAGATGGCGATGGTCGAGGACACCGTCAGCAAGGAGATCGAGGCGAAGATCCGCCGCACCCTGACGCCCTACCTCGGTGTCGGCAATTTCCAGGTGAGCGTCGTCACGCGCCTCAACATGGACCGCACGACCACCACCGAGACGATCTACGACCCCTCCTCGCGGGTCGAGCGCTCGGTGCGCACGGTCAAGGAGAACCAGCTCAACCAGGACACGACCAACACCGGCGCCACCAGCGTCAGTGAGTTGGTTCCCGGTCAGACCGCGCCCCCCGAGAGTGGCAAGAACACCAACGAAACCAACGATCGCCGCGAGGAACTGACCAACTACGAGGTGTCGTCCAAGACGATCGAAACCGCCCACGACGGCTTCACCATCGAGGGGATCTCGATCGCGGTTCTGGTCAACAAGCAGCGCCTCGACGCCGTCGCCGCCGACGGGCCGGACGCCACCCCGGTCGAGCACCAGCTCATGGACATCGAGCAGCTCACTGCCTCGGCCGCCGGCATCGACAAGCAGCGCGGCGACCAGCTCAAGGTCGCGGCGGTCACCTTCGCCGACGACGCTCCGGCGGCGATTCCCGAGCCTGGCATCTTCGCGAAGATCGTCGCCCAGGCCGGCACCTTCATGAACTCGATCGCCCTCATCATCGTGGCGCTCATCACGATCATGTTCGGCCTGCGCCCCGCGGTGAAGGCGATCGTCGCCGCCCGCCCCGCCGAGCCGGCCGGCCCCGCCCTCAGCGCGCCCGAGGGCGCCGCCCCGCAGCAGCTCGCCGACGGCACCGACGACGACAACGTCAACCTCATCGAGGATGTCACCAAGCGCATGAACCGGTCGCCGCAGAAGCGGCTCGAGCAGATCGTCGAGTTCGACGAGGAACAGGCGGCCGCGATCCTGCGGCAGTGGCTGCGCCAGGATGAGGCCGCCTAGTGACGCATGCCTTCTCCGAGTACCTGCCGCACTTCCCCCTCACGCCGCGGCGGCGGGCGACCGACTTCGGCGGCCGCATGCAGCCGCTGGGCGCCGCCGACGTTCCGCCCGCTGACGGTCCCGCGGAAGCCGAGGCGCGCGGCCGCGCCCAGGGCCTGGCCGAAGCCCACGCCGAGTTCGAGGCGATCCGCGCCAACGACCTCGTCGAGTTCGACGCGCGGCTGGTGGCGAAGGAACACGAGTTCACCGAACGCACCGCCAACGTTCTGGCCGAGCGCCTGACGCAGGGCTTGGCCCAGATCGAGGAAGCCGTCAGCGGCCAGACCGCCATCGTCCTGTCGCGCTTTCTGGAAACCGCGATCCGCACGCGCGCCGTCGCCGAGCTTTCCGAAACCGTGGCGGTGCTCCTCGTCCAGGCGCGCGGCGCGCGCGTCCGCGTCAACGGCCCCGAGGCGCTGGTCGTGCTGCTCCGGGAGCGTCTCGCCGATCACGGCGACATCGAATTCGCCGTCACAGAAGCGGCCGACCTTTCGGTCGCGATCGACGACACCATCATCGAGACGCAGATCGCGGCCTGGGAGGAGCGGCTGGAGGCCGCGTTTGCGGAAGGTGCGGCGCCATGAGCGAGGCGGCCCACGAACCCGAACTGATCATCGTCCGCCGCCACGAGGAGGAGGAGCACGCCCATCACAGTTCGGCGTGGAAGGTCGCGCATGCCGACTTCATGACGGCCATGATGGCCTTCTTCCTCATCATGTGGCTGATCAACGTCACCGATGATGAGGTGCGCAAGGGCATCTCGCAGTACTTCAACCCGATCCATCTCTCGACCGGCTCGGTGGAGATGAAGGGGCTGAACGCACCGTCCGACCAGAACA
The DNA here is from genome assembly GCA_963843565.1 of uncultured Alphaproteobacteria bacterium. Lineage (GTDB taxonomy): Bacteria > Pseudomonadota > Alphaproteobacteria > Rhizobiales > Kaistiaceae > DASZQY01. The sequence goes on along the minus strand of CAWJKY010000003.1, from coordinate 2,533,586 downwards.
CCAAGTCCGGCAGCAAGGTCGGGCACTCGGACACGCCGCCGAACCTCAATCCGGTGCAGCTGACCTCCGGTCAGCCCGACCCGATCGCGCTTGCCGCGGCAGAGAAGGCGCTCGCCGATGCGGCGAAGGCGGTGGCGGCCGACGCCCCGAAGGCGGGCGCTGGCGCGGCGGATGCGGCAGGGCCGGGGGCGGCGGCGGCCGCTTCGACCGGACCCGAGGCGGGCAGCGCCGCCGACACCAAGAGTGCAGCAGCGGCAAGCGCGGCGGTCGCCGCGATCATCGCGGCCGCCGGCGGCGAAGCGGCGGAGAATGCCGCCTTCCGGGATCCGTACGCGATCCTTGCCCAGCTTGCGGAAAAATACACCCTCGATCACCCGACCAGCGTCGACAAGATCGTCGGCGACGATCGCCCGCCCGGCGTCGCCAGCGGCGAGGTGGATCGCGATCCTTTCGATCCGGTCTACTGGCAGATCCAGCCGCTGCCTCCGGCGCGCTCCGACAGCGCCGGCTCGGCCGCGAGCACGGCGGCCGTCCCGCCGGGCGCCACGCCCGACGCACAGGCAACGGCGGCGCCGCCCGAGCCGGACGCGACCGCGCAGGTGTCGGCAACGCAGGAAGACGCGGCAACCGCCGCGCCGCCGCCGCCACCGCCCGCCGCCAAGAGCCAGGCAACGCCGATCACACCGCCGGTCGAGACATCGCCGCCCGCCGAGACCACCCCGCCCGCCGTTGAGGCCGCCGCGCCGCCCGACAAGATTGCGGCGGAGACGGTTGCCGCCAGCAAGGCGGTCGGCGCCGAGATCGCCAAGTCGATCCAGGACACGATGGCGGCGGAAGCCTCGCCGGACGTCTCGGTGAAGGCCACCCCCGAGGGCGTGCTCATCAACCTGACGGACGATGCCGGCTTCAGCATGTTCTCCATCGGCTCCGCCATCCCCGACCCCAAGATGGTGGTGCTCATGGGGAGTATCGCCAAGGTGCTCACCGAGCAGAAGGGCGACGTCGTCGTGCGCGGTTACACCGACGGCCGGCCGTTCCACTCCGACACCTACGACAACTGGCGCCTGTCGGCGGCGCGCGCCCACATGGCCTATTTCATGCTGCTCCGCGGCGGGCTCGCCGAGGAGCGCGTCGTCGCCATCGAGGGCCACGCCGACCGCAACCTCAAGAACCCCGACGATCCGTTCGCCGCGGAAAATCGCCGCATCGAAATTCTCCTGAAGGGGGCGGGCACATGAAGTCGCGCTTCCCCGCTCTCGTGTGCGTGCTGGCGCTGGCGGTCTCGCCGGCGCTCGCCGACGACGCTGCCAACCCGCCGGCCGCGCCGCCGTCCGCCTCGGCGGCCGCGCCGGGCGGTCTGTCGCGCGTCCTCGGCGCGATCTTCGGGGGCAAGACGCCGAAGAGCCTCGACACGGCGTCATTCGATACGACTGACGCGTCCACGGCAGTGCCGCCGCCACCGCTGCCGCCGCCGTCGGCGCCGCCGGTCGCGGCGACCACGAAGCCGCGCGTCATCGTGCGTCTCGTGGTCATGCCGATGCCGCGCCTGCGCCCGACGCGGCCCGACACCAACATCCCGCCCGGCGTCAGCGACGAAACAACGGCGTCGATCCCCGAAATGCCCCCCGAGCCGCCGGCCGCGGTCAGGTCGATCGAGCCACCGCCGGTCGCGACCGCCGCGAGCCCACCCGCCGCCGATCCTCCGTCGGCCACGCCGCCGTCCGCCGCCGCGTCCCCGACCATCGCGGCGCCATCCGTCGTCGTCATGCAGCCCAAGCCGGCGACCCTGCCGCCGGTCCAGGTCGAGGAAGAGCCCCGTGACGATGGCCTGCTCGGCGACGTCACCACGTTCCGGGCGCCGCAATCCACCGCGATGAATCCGAACGTCCCCGCGCCGGCCGTTGTGGATCCCGACAAGCCGCCTTCGGCCGAACAGGTGGCGCCGCCGCTGCCGCCGGACGTGGTCCTTCCGCCGGATGCCGCACCCTACCAGCTCGTGCGCACCCTTCAGTCCGTCCAGGACCGGATCGCGCAGGGCGTGCCCGCCGCGGTCGTTGCCCAGCGCGCGCTGCTTGCCGAGATCGACCGTCAGTTCGCCGCCGCGCCCGCCGCCACGTGGCAGGATCGCCGAAACGCCGAAGCGGCCGTGACCTACGTGCTGAGCGGCGGCGCTCCGGGCATCCTCAAGCGCTTGTCGACCATGGATCCGAAGCCCGTCGTCGATATGCGCCTGGTGAACGGCGTGCTGGCCTACGCCCTTGGCCGCGAACCGGAGGCCTGGGCGGCGCTCGGCGAGCTCGATCCGCTGACGCTGCCGGCGAGCATGGCCGCACAGGTCGCGATGGCCCAGTCGGCGCTCGCCGTGCGCACCGATCCGCAGAAGTCGATGCGCCTGCTCTCGCTTGCCCGGCTGCTCGCCCCTGGTACCCTGGTCGAGGAAGCCGCCATCCGTCGCCAGCTGTTTGTCGCCACCCAGCTCAAGGACAACGTCATGGTCGAGTCGCTGGCCCGCCAGTACCTCGACCGCTTCCGCCACTCAGTGTACGCCGGCAATTTCCGTCAGCGTTTCGCCGCCGCCATCAGCCAGATGGACATCGACAGCGAGGCGAAATTCGCGCACGTCGACGACATGCTTTCCGGCGTCGAGGCGCGGGCCCGCTGCCAGCTCTACCTGACGGTCGCCTCGGCTTCGATCGTGAAGGGCCAGTTCACCGCCGGACGGCTTGCCGCCGAGCGCGCCGCCACCTTCTCGTCCCCGGGGTCGGCCGAGGAGGCGCAGGCGCGCCTTTACGGCGCTGCCGCGCTGGCTGCCGACCCGAAGGGATTCGACACCGCCGTCACCGACTTCAATGGCGTCAATCGCGCCCTGCTGCGCGCCTCCGATCAGGCTCTCTACGAGATGGTCGCGATGACGCTGGAGGGCATTCGCTCCGGGACCGAGCGCGACCAGATGCCGAGCACGGCAGAACTCCCGCCCCCCGACAAGGACCCCTCCGCCACCGAGATCGCCAAGCGTGCGACGGAGGCCGTCCAGTCGGCCGACGCCCTGCTCAAGGTCGCCGCGCGATGAGCCCCCTGAACGAGCTGCCACAAAGGCCCGCCGACAATGCCGCCGCGGCCGGCTTCCGCGACCGCTCGGGGCGGGCGTCGCACGGCCAGTCCGGCTTCGACGAGGTCATGGCCGACGTGGCGACACCGTCGGACGAGTCCGCCAAGGCCGACGTGCCACGGGGCGCCAAGGCAAGCGGCCAACATGGAAACGCGGTGGCAGGGTCCCCGTCCTTGCCGCCCGGCCGGCTCGCCCGCGTCGACAACCTCGCCACCCGATCGCGCGAGCGCGCGGTTGCCGGCAATTTCGGCGAAGCGCAGGAAAAGGCGCGGAAGGCAGAGCGCCAGGCTGCGGCGACGGACGGCGCGGACGACAAGGTTCAGGCCGTCGGGACAGGGGCCGCGACGGCCGGCGTCCAGGTCGCGCCGGTGCTGCAGCTTCCCGCGACCGATCCGATTGTCGCCAACATGAAGAAGGGTGCTCAGGATCGAACGCCCCATCGACCGGTTGGCGCCGCGCCGGCCGAAGGCGAGGGGCAAGCCGACGCGGCGAAGGCCGCCAGCCTTCGCGTGCCCGATCCGCAGATGGTCGCTGAGGGGACTTCCGGCGACATCGCGCTCCGTGTTGTCGGCAGCGCCACCGTCGGTCGGACCGACGCGACAACGCCGCGCACAACTCCCGCTTCCGGGAAGGCGGCGACGCCGGCGCGGGTGATCACGGCAAATGTCGTGAAGACCGAGACGCACCTTGCCGCGCCAACCGGACCGGCGGTCCACGAACCGGCGGAACCGCAATCGGACTCCAGCCCCGAGGACGAGGATCGCGGCGTCGATCCGCGCGACGCCGGGAATCGGCGCGTCCAGACCGGCGCGCCCGCAAAACATGTCGCGGCGTCCGAGGTTCGCCGTCACGCATCCGATGCCGATTCCGACGCGGGCCGTCCGTCGCCCAACAGCTCGGGCAGGGCGGGGCCGGGGCCAGTCGCGTCTGGCGCACCGACGCCGGCGCCAAACGCAGCTCCCGGCGCACCCTTGTCGACCACGCTTGCGAACAGCGTCGTCGCCGCGCTGAAATCAACCGCACCAGCGGCGCCGGCCACGGCCGCCGCACCCACTCCGCCCGGCACGCCATCGGCCGTCCCGGTGCAGGCCATGACCGTGCGCCTCGACTTGCCCGAGCACGGGCGCATCGATGTGCGCATGGCGGCGCGCGGCAGCGAAGTCAGTTTGCACCTCACCGCCGAGCGCGAGGACACCGTGCGCAAGCTCGCCCACGAGCACGATGCGGTCGTGGCGTCGCTGCGCGACGCCGGCTACACCGCGGACATCCGCACCACCACCGCGACCCACCGCGACGCTGGCGCCCAGCCCCAGTCCGCACCGAACGGCGGGTCGGAGTCCGGCCAGCCGGGCGCCGACGGCAGCTCGTCGCAGTCGCGCCACGCCGATCGCGATGACCGCGATTCGCGATCGCCGCAACGGGAACCCCATGCGAGCCAGAGCCCTGATGGTGATCGCCGTACTGGCGGCGGCATCTACGTTTAGCGTCGCGACGGCCGCGGTTGCCGGCAACGTCTGCGAACGCGAAATGCGCACGGCGTCCACCAAGTACGGCGTGCCGCTCGGCGTGCTCTACGCGGTCGGGCTGACCGAATCGGGGCACAAGGAGTCGCTTCAGCCCTACGCCATGAACATCGCCGGCACCCCATACTTCGCGTCGAGTCTCGAGACGGCGCTGGCGCGTTTCGCCGAGGCGCGCGCCAGCGGCGTGACGCTGATCGACATCGGCTGCATGCAGATCAACAACCGCTTCCACGGAGCGGAGTTCGCGAGCGTTGCCGCGATGTTCGATCCGCATGCCAACGTCGACTACGCCGCGCGCTTCCTGAAATCGCTGCGCGCGCGGGAGGGCAGCTGGACCCTGGCGGTGGCCCGTTACCACGCCGGACCGAACAACAACCCGGCGCAGAAGAAATACGTCTGCACCGTCATCACCAACATGGTCGCCACCGGCTTCGGCCAGTGGACCCCGGAAGCCAAGGCTTTCTGCAAGGGTTAGGTAACCTTACCCGACCCTTGCCCGGTTGATTCAAACCGCGCGCGCCGCTCTCAGCGTTCCTCAACGCGCTTCCGGTACGCTCCCCTCCAAGGCTTGAAAGCCAAAGTTCCGGGTGGGGCGTGAAGATGACTATCGACTATTCGACTCCGATCCTGATCGTCGACGATTTCGCGACCGTCTCGCGTGTGATGCGCAGCCTGCTTTGCCAGGCCGGTTTCGGCGAGGTCGACGAAGCCAGCGACGGCGAGCAGGCCATGGCCAAGATGCGCGAGCGCAAGTACGGGCTGGTCATTTCCGACTGGCACATGGCGCCGATCAACGGTCTCGAGCTGCTCCAACAGATCAAAGCGGACGAGAACCTGAAAGGGACGCCGTTCGTGATGGTCAGCGCCGAGGAAGCGCCCGACAAGGTCGCCGCCGCCCGTCAGGCCGGCGCTGCGGCTTACGTGCTGAAGCCGTTCGATGCGCAGACCCTGAAGTCGCGCATCGAAAGCGCCCTGCACCCCGCCGCCTGAACGCCGCCAGCCGAGGCGTTTCGTCGCGCCCCTATGTGCGTCGCGTGCGCGAAAGCGCTACGCACCTCAGCCCAAATTAACGCCTGATTAACCACGAATCTTTACGGTTGTATCGCCGCTGGAATCGCGGTTTTCCGCGGGTCCAGAGCTTACCGGGGCGGCGATACTCTCTATTGGACTCCAAGCGCTCATGACTTCGCTTCTCGCATGCCCCCTGCACAACCACCTTTCACATCTGCATTCGCCCGCTCGCCGGTCCACAGGCCGGCGCCTGGGCACTCATGCTGGGGGAAATGCACAACATGTACATCGTTGTGGACGAACGCGAAGATGTCACCGCAGGCTACGAGGCGGCCCTTCGCAATGAAGGGATCGCTTCGCTAGGCTTCGTCTCACGTGAGTTTGGCGACTGGCTGCCCAGCGTTTCGGCGGCCGACCTAGCGGCGGTTCAGGGTTTCCTGCTCGGTGAATTCTCCGGGCGCACGGCGTATCCCCAGATCATCCGCAGCCGTACCCACGCTCCCATCATCGCCCTCGAGGAAATGCGCTCCCTCGACACCACGCTCGAGCTGTTTCACGCCGGGCACGACGATGTCGTGCGCAAGCCCGTGCACGTGCGCGAGATCATGGCGCGCATCAACGCCATCTGGCGCCGCATGAACAGCCCCGCTCAGAAGCACGTCAGCTTCGAGCGCCTGAAAGTGTTCTTCGACGGGCGCGACGTCGAGATCGACGACGAGCCGCTTCCGCTGCCGCGCCGCGAGCGCCGCATCCTTGAGTTCCTCGCCAAGAACGCCCATCGCCGGGTGACCAAGACCCAGATCTTTGATGCGGTCTACGGCCTCTTCGAGGACAACGTCGACGAGGTCGTTGTCGAGGGGCACATCAGCAAGCTGCGCAAGAAGCTGCGCGCGCGCCTCGGCCACGACGTCATCGATGCCAAGCGCTACCTCGGCTATCAGTTCATCGGCGAGACGCAGTGCGCGTCGAGCGAGGAGGCAAGCGCCGCCGAGCCGGAAGACGCGATGGCCGCCTGAAGCCGGATTGCGGCGGCACGATTTCGTCACGTGTCCCGCCCGATTCCAGGGTCGTGCTGATCATCCAGGCCCCCGAGAGAGCGCCGGCCGCAAACGCGCCACCGCGTCGGCGCGCCGCTGGTCCGACCTTCGGTCGTGCAAACGGAGGCGGCTGTCCCGGCCGTTGTCGATGACCATCTGAAATCGGTGGCGCACCCGGCGAGATTCGAACTCACGACCTCTGCCTTCGGAGGGCAGGGGTGCCGAATTGCCGAGAAATGTCCGGAAGTTGCAAAAGCCTCCTAAATGGTTGACAATAAAGGCGATGTTAGCGGTCGTCGACCTTTGGTCACGGCCGGGAGATCTCCAGAAATGGCTACGAATTTACTCCCGCTGGTGACTCCTTGGTGACACTAAACCGCCCCGAGTGTGACACGTGCCCAAGCTCACCAAACGCATTGTCGATTCCGCCACGCCTCGCACGGCACCGTATTTCCGCTGGTGCAGCGAGCTCTCGGGCTTCGGGATACGCATCTTCCCTTCCGGTCGGAAAGTCTACTACGCGGACTATCGGAGCCCCACCGGTGTTCGCCGCCGCATTGCGCTTGGACAACACGGCAAGCTCACCGCGGAGGAAGCACGTAGGCTGGCCGCCATCAATCTCGGCGACGTGCTCAAAGGGAGTGATCCCGCCGACGAACGCGTCACTCGAAGAAAATCTCTTACAGTTGCGCAGCTGTGTGACAGATATTTCGCCGCCACCGATCGCAATCTTGTCCTCGGTAAACGCGGCCTCCCCAAGAAGCAATCCACACTGGCTACGGATCGAGGTCGGGTTCAGCGGCACATTAAGCCGCTTCTGGGTCGCAAGCTGGTTCGCGACCTCACAACCGTTGATATCACGCGATTCATGCGTGATGTTACGTCGGGAAAGACGGCCGCGACAGTCACAACAGGGAAGCTTCGCGGCAAGGCGATAGTGACAGGCGGGCGAGGGACTGCCGCGCGCACCGTTGGTCTGCTGGGTGGCATCCTCTCATACGCGGTGTCAGAAGGCGTCATTCCTTCGAATCCGGCGCGGGGCGTCCAGCGGCCGGCAGACGGTCAGCGGCGGCGGCGGCTTACTCCGGAGGAATATCGCCGACTCGGGGATGTTCTTCGCGAAGGGAAGGGAGAGCAATCCCACGCAATCCATGGTGCCTGGTTGTTGGCAGTCACGGGTTGCCGTCTCGGGGAGATAACGAATCTCAAATGGGATGAAATAGATTTCGGCCGTCGGTGCCTGCGCTTTGGGGACAGCAAGGAAGGACCATCCTTGAGGCCCTTAGGTTCCGAGCCCATCAAAGTCCTCGCGAGGATTGGTAGGCAACCAGGCAATCCTCACGTCCTAGCTGCGTCCTCGGGACGGGGGCACTACACGGCGCTGCCGCGTGCCTGGCGCCAGATCGTCGCCAAGTCTGGATTGGTCGGAGTGACACCGCATTCGCTGCGCCATTCGTTCGCGTCGGTCGCAAATGATCTCGGCTTCACCCTGCCAACGGTCGCGGCCCTGTTGGGACATTCGACAGGGACCGTGACCAGCAACTACGTGCATCACATGGACGACGTTTTGATTGCAGCTGCCGACAAAGTTGGAAAAGAAATCGTGAGACAGATGAGCGGGAAGCCTGCGAGCACAACGACTACCACTGGGCGTCGAACCAGGGGTCCCTAGGTTCGTACCGAAGGTTCGAATCCCGCTCCCTCCGCCAACGTACCGGCCCCAACTCTCTCTGGCCGGCCTAGGGCTGCATGAAATCCCGACCGTCTGCGTGGCTTTGGGTCACGAGCTCCGGACTGGCAGTGACGCAAGTCAGCCGATCAACACCTCTCTTGGCCGCAGTTCTCCAAACCTCTGTACTTCGTCGCCACAGTACGGAGGTCTGGAACGCCAAACTACTGCGCACTTCAGCCCTTCATCCGGCTCGAAGTTCGAAACTACTTTGCCCGCCAAGATTGATCGAAAAGCAAAGTGCGCGGCGAGTGGTAAGCAGTGGGTCCTACGAAGAGGCGCGCCCGGCGCCGCTGAGTTTCATTTCTTTTTCAGGCGAGGCGTCATCAATCCGACGAGGACCTCGTGGCGAACTGACCGTCGAGCCTTGTCGTTCGATCCTTTCTCGATGGCTCGCGCATATTTCTTTGCCCGGGCGCTAACTGCGGCTTTCGGGCTTTCGAGGCTCTTGTTGACCTCGCCGGCAAAGTCTTCCAGGGCCGCCCTAATTGACTTGACCGCCTTCGGCAACGTCATCTTGTCGAGAAGTGAGCCGAGCGCGACAAACAGACTGTAGAAGTCGGCGCGGTTCGACCACCGGTCCGCTTCCGAGATGTCTGGAAACACGGCTCGAATTGCCAACAGGGTCTCGTCGAACAGGTGCTTCAGCTTGGCCTGTCCGGGGACCTCATCTTCGTTCGCCTCATACATTTCGTAGTAATCGTCGAGGATCTTGGCCGAGCCGCCCTGCGGTCCGTGGATCAGGCCAATCAGCAGGTCGCTCATGAATTCAATGTCGCCCATCCTCCTGATTGAGGCGGGTGTGACGATCCTATTGACGGCCCAGTACTCCTCGTTGGCCAGCGTCTCGGCAAGCTTCGCGAAGGCACTGTGGAACGTGGCGTTGCGCAGTTCCTGTGGCTTCAACGGCATAGTGAATTTGTTCAGCCGCTTGAAGACGTCCTCAACCTCGGCCTGATTTTCCGTATAAAGCAGCCGCACGCAGACCTCGTACGAAAAGAACTTCTTCTTCTGCTCGGCGGTGAGATCGGCAAATCCCTTGCCGAGATAGAGCGACGCCTTCGGAAGGTTATCGAGCTTGAACAGGTTGTTGTCGTCGCCTTCCCCCTGATCGCCCTGGTTTTCGAGTCCGACAAACTGCAGGATTGTCCGCAGGCGCTGCTGTCCATCGACCACTCCGTACGACGAGCTACCCCCTTCGTCCTGAGTGATCTGGACGTAGAGTTCGGGGATAGGAATATCGAGCAGGATGGATTCAATGAGCGAGGAACGCTGCTTATTAGTCCAAACTGGTTTGCGCTGGAACGGTGGGCGCAGCTCGAGACGGCCATCGATGTAATGCTGCCGGAACCATGAAATCGATTGCGGTTGGGATGAGTGTTTCATTGGGCTTTCTCCAGCGACCGGCGAAGCTCGGCGATGCTAAACAGGTGATACAATTCGGCGTGCCGCCACGTACGGTAAAGGCGGCCCTGAATGTCGTTGTGCGGCTTGTTCGAATGGCGCGCTGCGCGCTTCAACGCGTCGAACCATTTCCCCTTGAACTCAGCTAGTGGAACGCCCCGCTTGCCTATGATCTTCCAATCCATGTGGATCGCGGTCGGCGTCAGCCACCCAGCGAAGAGCTCGGCCCTGCCCGGCACATCCCAACGCCCGATTTCCCGATTGACCGCCAGCCTCGGATACGCCGCTTCTAGCAGTGCTATCCAGAGTTGATCGAAAAGCGCCTCGTTGACCACAACCACGTCGATGTCGGACTCGTCGGTGAATTCTCGCAGATGGTTCCTCGGCCTCATGCTGAAGCCGTGCCGTGCGCTTCCGACGATCCGGATGTCTGCCTCGGCCAGCCCGTGGACGCCATTGGCAATCTCGCCGCGGAATGCTGTCCAGCCGGCGGCATCTCCGCAGATGAAGGGAACATCGTCCGAGCGAAGGCAGACATCGAGAAGGCCCGGGTCCGCCGTAGCGCGCAGCATCTCGCGAAACTCATTCGGCTTCATTCAAGAAGCCCCCTGGTGAAGGCCGCCGGTGTTTTAGTGTTTTTGAGCATGTATCGGCCCGGCCGATCGTCGAGGCAGGCTCGGGGGCGAACTCTGGAAGGCAACCGCACATGGTCGGCCAAGTCTCCTCGGACTCCGCATGAAGTAGTACAGGTTCTTGACCGCGGAATTCGAGTCCAAAGGGAAGCTGGTGCCTTCGTGTTGACGTCCAAACGTCAAACGCGGATAGTCGTCGTGAAAGGCGGCTGATTCGATGTCCTTGGCACCAGGCATGATTCGGGATTCGATCATCGACTTCCTCGGCGCTCTGAGCGGAGAGGCGTCAATGAGGGAAATTCTAGACGCTGTGAAGACGCGTGTTGGCGACGTTCCCGCCTCGTCTATTAGATCATATCTCAACCTGAACACGCCAAAGATCTTTGAGCGCACGGGGCGCGGGCGGTATCGCCTCAAGCTCAATGGGCATCCGAAGGGGCGCGTCACCCAAGTGGCGCAGCCTCTAGAAATCGACAAAGCCCGGCTCTATCACGCCGATTGCTTCGAATGGCTGGCCCAGCAGGAGCCAAACTCGATCCATGCCGTCGTGACAGATCCTCCCTACGGCCTCGTCGAATATACGGCGAAGGAGAAAGAGAAGCTCCGCAACGGCAAGGGGGGAATATGGCGTATTCCCCCCTCTTTCGACGGCCATCAGCGATCTCCGCTTCCACGCTTCACCGTCCTCGATGACGATAACCGGCGTGAGCTTCACGCCTTCTTCAAGCGGCTCGGATTGCTGATGGCGCGTGCAACCGTCCCCGGCGCGAATATTGTGGTCGCATCCAACCCATTGCTTGCCCATATCGTGGCCGGAGCGTTGGCCGAAGCTGGATTGGAACTCCGCGGCTACATCGCTCGCCAAGTCATGACAATGCGCGGCGGAGACCGGCCGAAGAACGCCCACCGCGAATTCGATGGCGTGTCCGTGATGCCCCGGTCACAGTGGGAGCCGTGGGTTGTTATGCGAACCCGGCTCGACGGGCGGGCTCAGGACAATCTTCGCCGTTGGGGAACGGGTGGATTCGAACGTCTTTCCAAAGAGCGTCCCTTCGGCGATTTGATCCGATCGCACCCGACGCCATCTCACGAGCGGAAGATCGCACCTCATCCTTCGTTGAAGCCACAGGCATTCATGCGGCAGGTCGTTCGTGCCGTCCTGCCGTTGGGGCGAGGGACCGTGCTTGATCCATTCATGGGCGCCGGTTCGACTTTAGCGGCCGCAAATGCCGTGGGATATCAGAGCGTCGGCATCGAACTCGACGAACGATTTTTCAAGATGGCGACGACTGCGGTGAAGCGCTTGTCGGAGATTGTTGTCGACGATGTGAACAACGTGCCTAAGTCTGCACCCGTCTAGATTTCCGCTTCCTGACGCCAATCGGCGTGGCCGACTTGTAGACCCAGCCCCTTCGAAGCTTTGCGAGACCTTCGCGATGAAGAGTCGAGGTGCGTGTGCCGAGCGGTCCGCGCTTGTTGTGCCGGAAATCCCCTTCTACGACCTCGGCCACATAGACTTCGGCGAACCTCATGGGTTCCTGTTCGTGGGCCGGCTTTGATGGATCGTAAGATGTCTCATAGACAAAGACGCACATCCACTGATCGCGCCCGCCATGAGTATCCACAGCACCACCGCGCTTGACCGTCGATTTGATCTCGACGCCTTCTGAGCCCGATGGAGTTGCATCGTTCGGATACCGCCCTCGCACCAGAAGATCGGGATGGCCGTTGAAGTGCTTATTCTCGACCAGCGTCCGCGACTGGCGAGCGACCGAAGCGGTCAACATATCAGATATCATGCCGCTCATCGCCGCCGGCCGCATCATGTCGTCAAGACGTTGAAGGCCCTTTCCGATCAGCAGTGAATTCACATCGAAGAAGAAGTCGTAGACGTCTTCCATGGCTGCTTCGAGGTGCCTAACTCGCAGGTCAAAGGGCATGTCGGCATCGGCTGCGGGGTTGAAGGAGGATTTGTCAACCGCCGCTTTCTTCGGCACTTTGCTCGTCGCGCTAGGTATGATCGCCATCAGGTCCCCGGGTGATACCCCTACATCCTTCCTACTCGCGGCGGCGGCCCACCACAACCGCGGAGGGCCGGTTTTGGCGAGGCTACGGGAGGCAAAGCGCCCGAATCATCGATCCGTGCATTGTGTAGGTAATCGAGATGTCAGGGATATTTGGTCGCGGGGATGGACCTATGACCTTCTGGTAATGAACTTGAAGGTCTCCTGCTGGATATCCCATTCCGGGGGCAAGGGCCTCATTAGTGTCTCAAGCGGCAGCCCTACCGACTGCCGACCGTCGAGGATTGCCTTGACAACACTGGGCGCGAGCAGGGTTAGTCGGAGAACGCGACCAGCGTAGGAGTCGTTGATCCTCTCGGCGACGGCAATCTCGTTGACGGTGGCATAGGCGCCGCTTTCGATGAGTCTCCGCCAGTAGAAGGCTCGTGCCAGGGCGGCGAGGACCGGATCGGGGCGCTGATCGGGAGTCGGCCGCGGCTGCGCTTCATCGTGGGAGACGAAGGCTTTCCTGCCACTGCGGCGCTGGAACCGCATCGGCACATGCACGGTGACGGTCGGAGCTTTGGTCTCGGATTGACGGGTACTTGCTCGTCCTCCAGCCACGTCAGGCAGCCTCCCGCTCGCCGCTGTCATCACGCAACTCGCTCAGGAAGGCGGTCAGCCCTTGGGTGCGCAGACTGATGTCGACACCGTCGGGCGTGACTTGCACGCGATGGACCAGCAACTGAACGATCCGAGCCTGTTCCACCGGAAACAGCTCGTCCCACAGCGGGTCGAAGGAGACGAGCGCTGCACGGACCTCATTCTGCGTCAGGTCCGGCAGGTCCTTCTTCGCAGCCCGCCAGGTCGCAACGATGATCTCGGGCGAGCGGAGCAGGATGCGGAGCTGGTCCACGACCGCCCGCTCAATCTCGGCTGCGGGAACCCGGTTGATGGTGGCGTCGTCCCGTTCGCCTTTGATGAGCCGCTGGCTGACGTAGTAGCGGTAGAGCTTCTGTCCCTTCCGTGTGTGGGTCGGCGACATCGCTCGGCCCTTGGCATCGAAGACCAGGCCCTTGAGGAGGGCAGGAGTCTGCGCGCGGGTCTTATTGCTACGTGTACGCGAGGAATGGGCGAAGACGGCCTGCACCTTGTCCCAGAGTGCCTTCGGGATGATCGCCTTGTGCTCTCCGGGATAGGCGGTGCCCTTGTGGACGGCCTCGCCGATGTAGACCCGGTTGTGGAGCAATTTGTAGATCCGGCCCTTGTCGAGTTGCTGGCCGTACCGGTTGACGAAGCCTTCCGCGGTCAGCTCCCGAGCGATGGTGGTGGCAGAGCCGATCCTGGCGAAGGTCTCGAAGATATGTCGGACCTTTGCGGCTTCCGCCTTGTCGATGACGAGTTTGCGGTCCTTCACTCGGTAGCCGAGCGGCGCCCAGCCGCCCATCCACATGCCCTTCTTCCGGGAGGCGGCGAACTTGTCGCGAATGCGTTCGCCGGTCAGCTCACGCTCGAACTGAGCGAAGGAGAGCAGGATGTTCAGCGTCAGCCGCCCCATGGATGTGGTGGTGTTGAACTGCTGGGTGACGGAGACGAACGTGACCTTGTGCTCGTCGAACACCTCGACCAGCCTGGTGAAGTCCGTCAGAGAGCGGGAGAGCCGGTCGATCTTGTAGCAGATGATGATGTCGACCTTGCCGGCCTCGATGTCGGCAAGGAGCCGCTTGAGGGCAGGACGTTCCAGAGTCCCTCCGGAGAAGCCGCCGTCGTCGTAGCGATCATCGACCAGAAGCCAGCCCTCCGCCTTCTGGCTGGCGATGTAGGCTTCGCAGGCGTCGCGCTGGGCGTCGAGGGAGTTGAACTCCATGTCGAGGCCTTCCTCGGAGGACTTGCGCGTGTAGACGGCGCAGCGCCGCTTCAGAACGACGCCGCCTGAAGGAACGCGACGATCACTTTGCGAGTTGTTCTTCCGGCTCATGCCTTTGCCCGCTGATTGCGAAGGCCGAAAAACAGCGGTCCGTTCCACCGCGTGCCGGTGATGGCGCGGGCGACCGCCGAAAGGCTCTTGTAGGGACGCCCCTGATAGTCAAAGTCGTGATCGCGGACGGTGACGGTGTGCTCGACGCCCTGCCACTCCCGGATCAACCGTGTGCCGGCGATCGGTCGATTGGCATCGTCACGGCGGCGGACCGCTTTGCCCTTCTTGCCGTAGAGTTCCTCGCCCAGGTCTTCGAGGTACTTGACCGTCTCCGGCTTCAGGCCGCCGTAGGCCAACTCCTGCACGCGATAGGCCAACCTGCTTTCGAGATAGCGCCTGTTGAACACCGGCGGCTCACTCTCGAACAGATCGCGCCACTGCTGCTTCAACTCGCCGATCGGCATGGTCTTCAGGGCGGCGAGGCGCGCCAGAACCGTGTCGGTCATTCGCCGTTCTCCGTTTCCGGGTTGGCATGACCGCTCTGGTGGCCGACAGGTTCAAGCGAACTTTCTCCGCCGACGGCCGACGTTTGACTTGACTGCCGGGCGTGGAGGCGAACCAGGCCGAGCGCCAGGATTTCCGCAATCTCGGCGATGCGCTCACGGGAATCGTCCTGTGTCCCTGGACTGCGCACCGCTTTCCAAACCTCGCTCATGCGAATAGGCATGAACTCGGTCGGGCGACGTGAATAGCGAAACTTGGGTGCGAGCGTAGTACAGCGAAAAAGAAGTGAGTACTGCGCGCGATTGTGCTTCGTCGCGCTCTGCAACGATGCGCATTTGAGAGACAATACCGCCAGGAGGGACATGGGAGGCCGATTCGGCCATTAAGTCCGTCGCCGCGCGCAAGCAAACCTCCCGCATCTCTCAAGCCTCACCGGGGGCCACGCACAGCATCGGTTTTGGGAGGACAGGTGGGCCATCAGCGTCTTGGCAGATTGCCGGGCACACGGAAATTCCGGCAGGTCATCGATCTAATCGCAAATGGCGCAGACGTTGCCGAGATCGCCGCGGCAACCTCAATTGCTGCCGAATCCCAGATGATCGATGCCAGCAACGATCCCGCGGTCAGGCAGGCCGTCTGGCTGCTGACGCAGATTCCGGCGGCGGCCCGTCAGGAAGACTTCGCTACTGCACTCAAGCGGCTCGGACTTAGGGTCAGCGAGAACCCGACCCTCGTCGAAGTCGTCGCCGCTATGAGCGACGCGATCGACCGCAGCGTCTCGCGGACTGGTGGGCGAACCGACCTCGGCGAGATGGCGCAGCAATCCGCGGCCGAAAGCCTGAGTGCCGTTGTCGGGCGTGAGTCTGACCTGTTCGGGGTCACTCCGGACAGGATCAAAGCGATCCTCGGCGGGCTCGGAACGGAAAAACAATTCGCAGTTCTTGCCCGTGACTTCTTCTCGCGTCTCTCTCGCCGCCAACTGAGCTATTTCCTCAGCCGGGAGCTGGCTCAGCACGTCGGCGCCGGACAGCGATTCCACTCAGTTCGCGAGCATCGCGATTTTGAAGCCGCCCTCGACCTTCATTGCCGAGAGGCTTCTCGCATCATCAAGGAGTTCTCCGGGGAGTGGTTCTCTAAGCACACCTACGAAGGAGGAATCACCGAAGCGAAGGCCGGTCGGTTTGCCCACGTTGCTTTCAAGAAGCTTCGCGAGGAGCTGCAGCATCGGAGAGATCAAGTTGCCTGAGCGATTGGTGGTCTGCGGTGGCCTGCCCGTGCCGCGGAATGCACCGGCAAACACCTTGCGACTCGACGTCAACGCACGTCCGAAATCGCCGAACAAGGTCAAACTCCAACTCGCCGACCTTGCCGCGCCGCTCGCCGATAACATACCGGATGTCCTCACGGACATGCTGGAGATTGCGGCCTACGTCTATTGCGCCGACCAATTCACGAGTCGCGGCTCTGACCTGATGACGAACATGGGAGCGGATTGGCGTCGGCGGTTTCGCTTCAAGATCCCCGTTCGGTGTCCAGACGTTTGGCGAAGCGACGCAATCTGCGACGCTCTCGTGGACACGCTCAGCTTCCTCACCGAGGACGAGTTTGCGTTCGAGTTCGCCGCCCAGAACACGTCTAATGGCGTTCAGCCCTATCTTGGATTTAGCGATCCCGATGCTCAGGCGATCGTGCCTGACGAGGTCGTCTTGTTCTCCGGTGGGCTCGACTCGCTCGCTGGCGCAGTCGATGCCCTAATCGGAAACAAGAAAAAGGTGGTCCTTGTTAGTCACCAGGCCTCCAGCATGATCGCTTCCAAGCAGCGCAGCCTCGTCGCCGCCCTGCGCAGTCGCACGGACGGTGGTCAGCTTTTCCATGTGCCGGTCACCATCAACAAAGGCCAGGAAGAGGCGGTCGAGTTCACTCAGAGGTCGCGATCCCTTCTTTTCGCGACGCTCGGTGTGGTCGTTGCGCGGATGTTTGGAAAGAAGACGCTGTGTTTCTACGAGAACGGCGTCATCAGCTTCAATCTCCCGATAGCCGACCACGTTCTCGGCGCCAGGGCCAGCCGCACGACCCATCCCCGTGTGCTCGTTGAATGCGGCCGACTGTTCTCGCTTCTCCTGGCGGACACGATCTGGGTGGAGAACCCCTTCCTGTGGAAGACCAAGAGCGAGGTGGTTCACATTCTTGCCGAGCGAGGGTGCGCAGACCTGATAACCGAAACGCTGAGCTGCACGAGGGTCCGAGAAGCGACCCGGCGTAAGCGTCATTGCGGCACCTGCTCGCAATGTGTCGACCGCCGCTTCGGAATCCTGGCCGCCGGCCTAGGCGAATACGAACCGACCGACCTCTATGCCGTGGACCTCTTCTTGGGCGAACACAGCCCCGGACCCGATCTGGCAATGGCGGAGTCCTACGTATTGAGAGCGCAGAAGCTGGCGACGATGTCCGAGCAGGCTTTCTATGCCGCTTACGGCCAGTTGTTTCGCGCCCTGCCTTACCTGGCCGGCCCGCAGGATCACAACGCTCGGCTTATTTACGAACTCCACAAGCGACACGGTAGGGAAGTTGTTGAGGTTGTCGATCACGAGCTTAAGAACAACGCCAGTCTGGTCCGGGCGCTCTCGCTCCCCGACACATCGCTGCTGGCGATGATCGTGTCGCCGATGGCCAAGCAGCCGGACTACCTCGATCCCATAGAAGGCGAGCAGCCTCCCTCTACGCAGGCGGCAACAGATCCCCCCATTCGCGCTCGCCAGCAGCTGGTGTTTGCGTTGGACTCGGATGGACGAAGGATCAAGTTCCACGGTGGTCCCGAGCTCACCGGCGCAGCCTTCTCCCTAATTCAGGCCCTGCTGAAGGAGTTCTTAGAAGACATCAACGCGGGTACGCCGAAGGCTGAGTTTCACTTCGTGCGAGCCGACACCTTGGCGAAGCGACTCGGAATTAACGAGCAGAGCTTGCGTCAGCGCGTGTCACGAACCCGGACAAGTCTTGAGAAGCAATTCCTGCTCGCCGCCGATATCCAGCTGGACGACGAGGATGTAATTCAGAATGAGGAGTGGAAGGGCTACCGCATCAACCCGTACCTCCTGCTAGTGAAGTCCGCACAGCTTCAGAACGGCGAGGCCTCCGCAGCAATGTCACAAGTCGACGAAGCCCCTGTCACAACTCCGGCCCCGGCTCGTTGAGTTCGCTGACATTTCGCGGGCCGTGAGGTCACAGCTTTCGTCGGGACCGTTCATATCTCTCCGCGGTCGCCTGAGCGACCATTTCCGCGAAGTCCTCACAACCGATTCCAACTACGGCGAATCGGAACGAGTGCGCGGTGGAAATCCATGTCTCATCACCCTCCCACGACCGCAACTGCCGCTGGCGGCTCGGCGGTCGAAGGTCGTCCCATTCGACATCTCAATCAGGTCGACCTCAGCCGCCGCTGGAGAGTCAGCACGCGAACCTTGGAGAGGTGGCGCTGGTTGAGGCAGGGCCCCGACTACATGAAACTTGGCGGTCGCGTCGCCTACAGAATCGAAGACGTTGAAGCGTTCGAGGCTGCCGGGCTCCACGTAACCAACAAGCGGGGACCCGCACGGAAGGCCTCAAGCCGGTGACCAGCGGATGGGACCTCCCCCAACAGCTCGAGTCTGCAAGACGCATCATCTCCCGGGCTGATGCTGACAAGCGGGAGAAGCTCTTCCTTGAGATCGCTCGTGAGTACGTGTCCGGTCACCTGCGAAACGGCACGGCGAAACCCGATATCGTCGACGGCCTTAGAGAGATCGGCCTCGACTCTGGCCTGAATGAAACGCTGGTGCAGGAGCTGCTCGCTGAGGCTTCCGCTGATCCAGGGATGACCGCTCGAACCAACGGGGAACGTGCCCCAGCTGAGCCAGAGTTCGTTGCTGCGAATCGCCTGGTCGTGCGTCGGGCCTCCGACATCGCGCCTCAGCCCGTCCGCTGGCTTTGGCCGGGGCGTTTGCCGTTGGGCAAGGTCACGTTGCTCGCCGGAGAGCCGGGACTGGGCAAATCGCAGCTGACGTGTGAAATCGCGGCCTCAGTCAGCACCGGCCGAGAGTGGCCGCTGGGCGAGGGGCGAGCTCCGCCAGGCAACGTCCTGATCTTTTCGGCGGAAGATGATCCCGCGGATACCATCATACCGCGACTGCAGGCTGCCGGCGCGGACCTCAAGCGCGTGTCGATTGTCACATCGGTCCGTCGGGGCAACGCCCGCCGTTCCTTTAGCCTGCAGGACGACCTGCCGCTCCTCGAGGCCGAGATCGAACGCATTGGCGACCTCGTGCTGGTCATCATCGATCCCGTGACGAGTTACCTCGGCAAGGTCGACTCCCACAAGAACGCCGAGCTGCGGGCGGTCCTCGAGCCCTTGGGCGAGCTTGCCGCAAGGCGCGGCTTCAGCGTCCTGGCCGTCACGCACTTCAGCAAGGGCGGCACCGGATCTGCCAACAATCGGATCATCGGCTCGATTGCTTTTGTCGCTGCCGCGCGCGCCGCGCATATCGTCGCCCTCGACAAGGATGACGAGGAGCGCCGTCTGTTTATCCCGACCAAGAACAACGTCGGACCCAAGTGCCAGGGGCTCTCGTTCCGGATGCAATTGCTCAAGATCAGCAACGGCGAATTCGCGCCGTCCGTGCTTTGGGAGGGCGCGACCGACATCTCGGCCGAGGAGGCATTGGGGATTGGCAGCGGAAGGGACCGCTCCGCGCCAGCGCGCGAGGAAGCCGAGGAGTTTCTCAAGGCCATTCTCGCCCATGCGCCGCTGCCGCAGCGCCGGATAAAGTCGGAGGCCGAACAGGCTGGCGTGGCGTGGGCCGCAGTGCGCCGTGCGAAAACAACGCTGGGCGTGACGGCAAGCAAGTCGGGGTTGGACGGCGGCTGGGTTTGGGAGCTGCCGAGCACCGCGTAGCCGAAGATGCTCATCCAGTGTCACTTCCGAGCAAGTGAGCACCTTCGGGATTTCTGCGGTTTCAGTGAGCACCTTCGAAGATGCTCACCGGAATGGCGGAAAACCCGAAGGCGCTCAAGATGCTCACGTGTGTGAGCTTGAGCACCTTCGACGAGGCAGGGTACAGGCACCACGCGGGCGAAAGACGGCGGCCTCAGGCGTTGGCTTCCTGCAGGCAAACCACTCGGTTGCGACCGCTGCGTTTCGCCTGATAAAGCGCTTCGTCTGCCGTTCGCATGAGAGCGGAGAAGTCAGGCATATCGTTGGTGGCCGCGGCTACGCCGACGGAGATGGTGGGCGCGACTGAGAGCGGTGCCGCCGGGGGCTTGGAATGGGCCACTTCCAGCCGCAGTCGTTCTGCTACGATATTGGCGTCGGTGAGGTTGGTCTCCGGGAGCAACAACGCAAATTCCTCGCCGCCGACTCTGGCGAGCACGTCTGCGTCTCGCTTGCTGTCGCGGGCCATCGTTGCGAGGTGGCAGATGACAGCGTCGCCAACCTGATGTCCGAATGTGTCGTTGATGCGTTTGAAATTGTCGATGTCAATCATCAAGAACGAAATCGCTCGATCATGGCGCCGGGCGCGCGACCACTCGCGATCGGCCAGATCGAGGAAGTGTCGCCGGTTGTAGATCCCGGTCATACCGTCAATCGTCGCCAACCGCTCGAGCTCCTCCGCTGCCCGGACGATATCGGTAACGTCGCTGTATATGAGCATCCGCCCGCCGCCGGGCAGGGACGCAACGTTGCAGCGCACGACGGCACCGTTGCCCATCTTGAGATCCATTGGCTCAGGCCCGCCGCGCTTGACCCATGCGAGGCGCCGGCGGACATAGTCGTCTTGGCTCTCCGCAGATATGTTCTGAGCACCCCTCAGCAGGTCCTCGTATGGGGGGTGTGTCGCGCGAATCAACTCCGGTGGGGCGTTCTTGAACAGGGCGTGCAGGGCCGGATTGCCGTACTGAGCGTGCAACTTGCCATCGAGCAGCAGGAGACCGCTCTCCACGTTGTCAAGCGCAGCGTAGAGAGTTCTGAAGCTCATCCTTCGCGGCATTGAGCTGATCGACGACCTCGTGTTCCTCCGCCAGCCGGGCCGCTGCCGATTCCAATCTGGCCAAAGGTGACGATCTGTTAGTCATGATCGACCTGTCGTCGTTCACGAGCTGGGACGCCGTGCTTTCGCTTTTAGCGCGCAGATGGAACTCGTTCGTTAACGCAAGCATCGCAAAAGAAAGCAGTCGCGCGCAGCCCTGTCGCGATGACCGCTCCTGTACATCGACGTAGACTCGGACACCGAACCGTCCGCCGATGTCGAAGCCCGATCGCACCCTTGCTGTTGAATACCGCCCGCTTGCGGGGCTGATCCCGTACGCGAAGAACGCCCGCACGCACAGCGACGAGCAGGTGGCTCAGATCGCCGCATCGATCAGGGAATTTGGATTCACGAATCCGATCCTGGTTGATGGCGAGAACGGCATCATTGCCGGGCACGGCAGGGTGTTGGCAGCGCGGAAACTCGGGATGGCGACGGTGCCGGTGATCGAACTCGCCGGCATGAGCGAAGCGCAAAAGCGCGCCTACATCGTCGCCGACAACAAACTGGCTTTGAACGCCGGCTGGGACCGGGAGCTGCTCGGCCTCGAACTTGGGGACCTGGCGTCGCTCGGGTTCGACTTGTCGCTGACCGGGTTCGGCGAAGACGAACTGGCGGAGTTGCTCAACACCGGTAACGCGGGCCTCACCGATCCGGACGATGTGCCGGAGGTCCAGGAGGAGCCGGTCAGCCGGGCAGGGGACGTATGGCTGCTTGGCAAGCACCGCCTGGTCTGCGGAGACAGCACCAATCCGGACGATGTCGCGGCCTGCCTCGCCGGCGTCGTACCGCACCTGATGGTCACAGATCCTCCCTACGGAGTGAACTATGAGCCCGGCTGGCGGACGCGG
The DNA here is from genome assembly GCA_963843565.1 of uncultured Alphaproteobacteria bacterium. GTDB lineage: Bacteria > Pseudomonadota > Alphaproteobacteria > Rhizobiales > Kaistiaceae > DASZQY01. Next base: position 2,511,806 of record CAWJKY010000003.1, on the reverse strand, counting down.
CTCGGTGTGGATGCGGGATCGCTGGCGCGAGGCAAGGTCCTCAACGACGACCGCGCTGATTGGCGGGAAGCGTGGGCCCTGTTCCCCGGAGATGTTGCCTACGTTTGGCATGCCGCCCTTCAGTCGCGGCCGGTTCTGGAAAGCCTCGAAGCGTCGGGCTTTGCTATCCGCAGTCAGATCATCTGGGACAAGGGGCGCCTGATCATCGGGAGGGGCGACTATCACTTCCGCCATGAGCCGTGCTGCTACGCGGTGAGGAAGGGCAAGACCGGCCACTGGGAGGGAGGCCGCAACCAGGCCACGGTCTGGGAGATTGCCCACCGCAAGTCCGAAAGTGGCCACGGCACCCAGAAGCCCGTCGAGTGCATGAAGCGGCCGATCGAGAACAACTCCTCGCCCGGTCAGGCGGTCTACGAGCCCTTCTCAGGATCGGGCACCACGATCATCGCCGCCGAGATGACGGGCAGGTCCTGCCACGCCATCGAACTGAACCCGCTCTACGTCGACTTGGCGGTGAAGCGCTGGCAGGCGTTCACGGGGGACGATGCCCGCCTTGATGGCGACGGACGGACCTTCGATGGCATTGCCGCGGAGCGCGGCGCCTCATCGTCCGCGACCGATCAGGATCACGTTGCCGGCGATGGCAGCGCACCACCTGCATCACCCAGCCAAGCCTCTCCCGACGCCGAACCTGTCTCGCAAGACCCTGATGATCTTGCCCGCCTGGCGGTCGAGACGGGAGGCGTCCGATGACCACCCAGACGGCCGACCGGGAGGCGATCCGCGTCGTCCTGAAGGCGCTCCCGTGTCGCATTCCGGGTGGACGTTCCTGCATGGGCGGTCATGCTCGACGGCGAGACGATCATCGAGCGTGCCCACGACCCCGAACATGAAGCGGCCCGCTGGCTCCGCGATCACGGCTACACCGGGCCAATGGAGACGGCGGGGGAGAACGGCACGGTGCGCATGCGCTATCCCGATCTGGTCAAGACTGCCGAATGGTCGATCGCCGACCGTGCCGCGGGCGGGTTCGAACGGCGGAGGTTCCGCCCATGGTCGGAGAGGCCCGCCAGGCAACGACGGTCCGATGCAGGACGCCCGCGTGCGCATGCTCTGGTACCTGACACCGGCCTCGCGCCGTTGGGCGCGTACGACGGGACGTGAGTGTGGCGATGGCGATCGCATTTGCCCGGCACCCCGGTCGGCGGCCAGCGACGCACGTACTCACGGACGGGAGCCCCCACTGATGGGTCGCCGCGCGCACAAACCGGAACCCGGCCAGCGCAAGCAGGTGGAGGCGATGGCCGGCTACGGGGTCCCCGAAGCGGACATCGCCGGCGTCATCGGCGTCGATGCCAAGACCTTGCGGAAGCACTACCGCGATGAACTCGACCACGGCCACGTCAAGGCGAACGCCAAGGTGGCGGAGAACCTCTATCGCAGGGCAACCGGGGAGGGTCGCGAGGCCGTCACGGCTGCCATCTTCTGGCTGAAGACCCGGGCGGGGTGGAAGGAGACCCAGATCACTCAGTTGACGATCCGCCACGAAGACGCCCTCGCCCTCCTGGAATAGGCATCCCCGCTATGGGCCGCAAAGCACACAATCCGGAACCGGGCCAGCGCAAGCAGGTGGAGGCCATGGCGGGCTACGGGGTTCCCGAGGCCGAGATTACCTGCGTCCTTGAGATCGACCCGAAGACTCTGAGGCGTCACTACCGCAAGGAACTGGACAAGGGGCACATCAAGGCCAACAGCCGGGTGGCGGAAAGCCTCTATCAGAAGGCCCTTGGCGACGGCTCTCAGTCGGTGACTGCGGCGATCTTCTGGCTCAAGACCCGGGCCGGCTGGAAGGAGATGAACCTCCACGAGGTGACCCACAAGCCCCCGGTTGAGATCAGGTTGGTCGCCGGAACGCCCGATCAGTTGCCGGACTGAACCGTTGGGACGCAGAGCACACGAGCCGGACCCGATCATGCGTCGTCAGGTCGAAGCGATGGCCGGCTACGGCGTGCCGGAGCATGCCATCTCCCGTGTACTCGCCATCGATCCGAAGACGCTCCGCAAGCACTACCGCGACGAACTCGACACCGGACAGGTCAAAGCGACCGCGAAGGTCGCCGAGAGTCTATTCCGGAAGGCCACCACCGACGGATCGCAATCCGTCACTGCGGCCATCTTCTGGCTGAAGACACGTGGCGGCTGGCGCGAGACACCGCAGGACCACACCGTCGGGGTCTACGACATGACGACCCTGAGCGATGCCGAACTGGGGCGGATCGCGGGGACAGTCAGTGCGAGCATCGCCGACGCTTCAGCACCCAAGCGAGGCTGAGCGGATGCCTCCCGCCAAGTGCGCGAAGCCGGATGGCCCCCATCGGCCGCCGGTCAGTCCCGGCGGTAGCGCAGCCCCAATCCAGCGAAGGCCAGCAGCGACATCGCCAGAAGCTCCAGCGGTCCGATGGCGGTCGTCTCGGTGTCGGTCTTCACCGAGATCGTGTTCGAGCTGTCGCTGGTGAAATCGCCGACCCCCCGTACGCGATAGTAATAGGTGGTTCCCCCCGACAGCCCCGTGACCGCGAACGATGTGACGTTGCCGACGTCCTTCGCCTGGTAGCCGGACACGTAGCCGGCTGGGTGACTGCCGGCGGAGGCGGAAGCCGTGAAGGCCGAATCCGTGGCAACGTCGAGTTGGTAGCCGACGGCCTGGGACAGCGCCGACCAGTTGGCGGTGAAGCCGCTTGTGCCGACGCCCGTGGCCGAGCTTGCGATCGGCCCGGGCGGGTGGCTGGCGCCGGCACCGCTCAACGCGGCGGCAGCGACGGTCCAGTTCGTCGCGGCAGTCCCGGAGGTGAGCTGGTTGGCAACCCAGGCCTTGGAGCTATCGCTCGGGTCGATTGCGGCCCCGGACATCAGGGTCCACGAGCAGCCGTCGCTGCCACAGCTTGTGTACTCGGACGCGGCATGGGCGACGGCGTCGTAGGACCAAGCTTGCGTGGAGTTGTTGGGGCCGATGAAACCGAGGAACGAGGGCCCGGCGGTTCCGGGCTCGACCTCCGATGCGGAGACGAAGGCGCGCGAGCCGGCCGTTTCGGACCCGGTCGCCATGGTCGCGTTGAAGAGGTCCTCGGTGCCGAGAATGGTCGGCGTGAAAGTCATCACCGGCGTGGTGGCGGTGGTCGAGAACTTGTAGAGGCGGAAGCGGGCATGTCCGTCGACCCCGACCGGCTGGACGTTCCAGACCGAGCTGCCGATCTGAACCGACGACCCGACGAAGTTGCCGGTGCCGCTGTCGAGCGTCTGGCCGTTCGACTGGGTCACCTTCGGCGGTGCGCTGAAGGAGGGAACCGTGATCGCGTCGACGGAATCGGTAGAAGTTCCGACCGTGTATGAAACGCGCTTTATCGCGCTGCCGCCGGAGCCGACCCCAAGGAAGATCGCGGTCGTACTGTTGTCCAGCACCCTGGGCGCAACAGCGTTGACGAAATCGGATGAGCCAAAACTGCCGGTCGAGGATGGGGAAGTATCGTAGATATAAGTCACCGTGGCGGTGTTCCCGGCAGTAGAACTCTCAACGATCAAGGAATACCCTTGCGCAAACCCCAGGGTGAATGAATTGATCTCGTCGAGGAATTCGCCGTCTTCGACTTTGGTCCAGGACGTGCCGGTATTGTCGGTCGATACCGCATGGTAGAGATACTGTCGGGCAGGAAATGAACTGTCCGGGGACAACGCGATCATCACGAAACGGTCGATGTGCGGATCGTAGACGACGCGCGGGTTGGAAAAGACGCCGGTGCTGTGGGTCACCGCGCTGGCAAAGAACAAATCCAGGGACGTGAGCGTGTGGTTGGCGCAGTCGGCGGGATTCGACTTGCTGAAGGTCAGATAGCCAGCGTTGGAGACGATGACGCCAGTCGTCGGGCCGATGGCTACATCGACCGAGGAAGGCGACCTCGTCGGCGCGCCCACGTTGGGAGCGCAAAGGGCGCTGGCGGTCGCCGGCAGCGTATCACCGACCGAAGGCGCGACGCCGAGGCCCTTCTCGAAGTCCGCCTGCGAGGGCACCAGCGTGGAGCCGTCGGGCACGGCGACGGGTGGCCCGGAAGCCGCGACGGCGATCTCGCCGCCAGCGAAGGACGCAAAAGTCATTCCCGCCGCAGCCGCCGCCATGCGCAGCCGCGCCCGTCCATTTGAACCCAGCATTCGTATGTCCCCCAAGCCTTGGCACCGCCCTATACAGTTGAACCCCTCCAAAGGGGCTCGCGCCAGCTTTTTTTTGGGCACGTGGTCTCACGACGCGCGCCGGCTACGGGCCCGAATGACATCTGGCGGGGCCGGCTCCGGGCCTGGTCCGCTGATCTGGCGTGCCCTCCGCCGGCGCGTTCGGGTAGCGTGCGCTACCGCGCGGGGTCCCGCCGGTCCCCTTGGGAAACACTGCGAGGGAGTTGGAATGAAAGCGCCTTCTTGCTGGCGTGCGCGATCATCGACACCGGCACCCAGGACTCGATCGCGCACAATGTCGGCAACCGGGCTGGAGCGAAGCCAGATCGCAGCGACTGACAGTGCGGGCGCTGCACGGGTGAGGACTTCGGCGCGGAAGGTCTTTAGCCGGATGGCGACGCGGGCTCACCTCATGTCCGTGGCTTGGTCGGCGTATTGGGCCTGCGTAGCGGCGCGACCCGATCATCGGATTGTTCTGCGGAAGGCGGCTTGGGAGCTGGCGGTTCACCGCCCCCGGACATCAGCGTAGATCGGGCCTCGTGCAGTGGCTGTTCCGCGAGGTAGGCTAGGAAGTCCTCGCCAAGGCGTCGGCCCAGATGCGCGGTCTCCTCGCTCTTGGTAATGATCGCGGCGAGGTCTTCGACACGATCTTTGTCCATCGCTCCTATCCATCACCTTCGCGCCCCGCAACCGGGCTCCGTTTTGACGCCGGGCCAAAAATCGGCGACAGAAAACGCATGCCAACGACAGGCCACACTGACATAGAGCGGCTGATCATGCTGGTCGATGCGGCCCTCGCGATCACGCTGACGCTGCTGATGCTCGACATCCGCCTGCCGACGACGGCCGAAGGCATGGACGACAGCACGCTGGCGCACGCTCTCCTGGCGATTGCGCCGCGTTATTTCGCCTACGCCCTCTCCTTCTTGGTGATCGGCCGATTTTGGGTCGCCCATCGGCAGACCGCGCGCCACGTGACACATGGCGACGCCATCTTCACCTGGCTCAACATCCTCTTTCTGCTGACGCTTGGCCTCATCCCCTTCGTCACCAGCGTCATCGCAGAGAACGGCGGCCGCACGGGCACCATGGTCTACGCCGGTGTGCTCTGCGCGGTGTCGCTGATGCTCTTTCTCATATGGTGGTACGCGACCGCGCGTGGCCTGACAGCACCGGACCTGCCCGCCAGGCTCAGGCGCGACACGCTGGTCTTTTCCGGGTTGACGGTCGCGATCTTCGCGATCTCGATCGGTATCGCGTGGTTCAACGCCGATGCGGCGAAATACTTCTGGCTGGTGCTTCTGTTGCTCCCGCTCCTGCGCCACCGGCCGCGAGTCAACAAGGATGCCGTGGGATGACGTCCACTGCGGCGCTCATGCAGCGGCACCCGCTCGCCTCGGCGATCGGCCTCACGACAGCGTGGGTCGCGCTTGTTTCGGCCTTCTTCCTGATCGCGCACGCCCTCTTGCCGAACCTCGACAACCTCACCCAATCGATTCTCGCGCTGATCGGTATCGCGATCCTTGTGGCGGTTCTTCTCACCTTGCTCGGATGGTGGCGCGAAGTCGGCTTCAACGCACCCGGCGAATGGCGGAACCTCCACCTGCTCGCGCTGCCAGCAGTGCTCGTCTTCCTGCCGTTCGCGGGCGGGATCAATCCGGCTCCGGTGCTGCCGGTTGGCACGCTGATCGTCGGCTATGCGCTGACCGGATTTGCCGAGGAGGCATTCGCGCGTGGCATCCTGTTGCGGCTGCTCCAGCCGAACGGGGTGCTGCGGGCGGTCTTCATTTCCTCGCTACTCTTCGGTCTCATGCACTTCGGCAACGTGCTGATCCGGGGAGAACCGGTGATCATCGCGGCGCAGGCGGTCGGCGCGGTCTGTTTTGGCGTCGCCTACGCAGCGCTGCGGCTTCGCACTGCGACGATCTGGCCGCTCCTGCTGCTGCACGCCCTCGACGACCTGTTCCTCAGGCTGGGCGGATTGCCAACCATTCCGACGGCGGTCGCCAAGGACGTGGTGCTGCTCGTGTATGGGCTCCTGCTTCTGCGGCCTATCGGACTATGGAACCAGAAGCGGCACGCCGACTGACTGGCTCCTGGGTCTCTGCGAAGTCGCGGACGAGAAATGCCGCGCGGTCCGGTCTGATGGGCCAGGACTCGGCGCCTCCTTCCGCCCCGTTCACCGTCAACGGCAGCGTCGGGGTTGTTGGGGCCTGCACCGCCAATGCGCGCTGATGTGAAAACTACGTGACGGGTCGCCGCCGCGGTTGTTTGGCGGCGGACGAGGGATCAATCATCCCTTCATTGTGGCTGAACCAAACATCACGGCACCGTGGATCAAGTCTTTATTTTCTCCTTACGCTCCACGCCGGCAATTCGCATCGCTTCCTTATCTCGCCGCCCCTATCTCGATAGTCGCCCTAACCATCCCGAGTGGAGCGACCCATGCTCGACCTCATCGTGTTGGCAATCGGCGTCGGCTTCTGCGCGCTGTCGATCGGCTACGCCGTCGTCTGCGATCGGCTGTAGGGAAACGCCATGCTGCTCGACTATTCGCTCGCAGGCTTCGTGACCGCGGGGCTGTTGATCTACCTCACCTACGCGCTGCTGCGGCCCGAGCGGTTTTGAGGCCCATCACATGACCATCAACGGCTGGCTGCAGATAGCGTTCTACATGGTGGTGCTGACTGCGCTCATCGTCCCGCTTGGCCGCTATATGGCGCGGGTGTTCGAGGGCCAGGAGACGCTGCTGTCACCGCTCCTGCGCCCGGTCGAAGGCGTCCTCTATCGTTCCTCCGGCATCGACGCCACACGCGAACAGGGCTGGCTGACCTACACGGTCGCGATGCTGCTGTTCAACGCGGCCGGCTTCATCGTGGTCTACGCCCTGTTGCGACTGCAGGCATTCCTTCCACTCAACCCGGCAGGCCAAGCGGCCGTTGCCCCGGACCTGTCGTTCAACACCGCTGTCAGTTTCGCCACCAACACCAACTGGCAGAACTACGGCGGCGAGACGACGCTGAGCTACCTCACCCAGATGGTCGGCCTGACGACACAGAATTTCGTGTCCGCGGCAACCGGCATTGCGCTGGCGGTAGCGATGATCCGCGCATTTGCTCGGGCACAGGCGAAGACCGTCGGCAATTTCTGGGTCGATCTCACGCGCTGCACGCTCTACGTCCTCCTGCCGATCTCGATCGTCGCCGCGCTCTTCCTCGTCTGGCAGGGTGTGCCGCAGAATCTCGGCGCGTATGTCGATGCCAGCACGCTCGACGGCGCCAAGCAGGTCTTGTCGCAGGGCCCCGCCGCCTCGCAGATCGCCATCAAGCAGCTCGGCACCAACGGCGGCGGCTTCTGGAACACCAATTCCGCGTTCCCCTACGAGAACCCGACGCCGCTCACCAACTTCGTCGAGGTCACGTTGATCCTGCTGATCTCGGCGGCGCTCACTCATACGTTCGGCCGCATGGTCAAGGATACGCGTCAGGGCTGGGCTCTCTTTGCCGTGATGGCGATCGTCCTCGTCGCTTTTGTCGCGATCACGTACTGGGCGGAGGGCGCCGGCAATGCAAACTTCGCTGCACTCGGGCTCGATCCTTCCAACATGGAGGGCAAGGAGGTGCGCTTCGGCATCGCCAACTCCAGCCTGTGGGCGGTAACGACCACAGCCGCGTCGAACGGATTTGTCAATTCGATGCTCGACAGTTTCACTCCACTCGGCGGCCTGATGCCGCTCCTGATGATCCAGCTCGGCGAGATCATCTTCGGCGGGGTCGGCTCTGGCCTCTACGGCATGTTCCTGTTCGTTGTCATCACGGTCTTCATCGCCGGGCTGATGGTCGGCCGCACGCCGGAATACCTCGGAAAGAAGATCGAGGCGAAGGAGGTGAAGATGGCGATGCTCGCCGTGCTCTGCCTGCCGTTGTCGATCCTCGGCTTCACCGCGATTGCCACGTTGATCCCCTCGGCGGTGGCATCCACCGCCAACCCCGGACCGCACGGCTTCTCCGAGATTCTGTATGCCTATTCCTCTCAGACCGGGAACAACGGGTCGGCATTTGCGGGGCTGACGGGGAACACGCTCTGGTACAACCTCTCCGGCGGCATCGCGATGCTGATCGGCCGCTACTTCGTCATCATCCCGGCGATGGCGATCGCCGGCGCGCTGGTCGGCAAGAAGGTCGTTCCGGCCTCCTCCGGCACGCTCCCCACCCATGGCGGGCTGTTTGTCGGCCTGCTCATCGGCGTGATCCTGATCGTCGGCGGGCTCACGTTCCTGCCGTCGCTGGCGCTGGGGCCCATCGTCGAGCATCTCGCGATGCTGGCGCACAACGTGTTCTGAGCCGATTTGAACCCGGAGTGACTGCCATGGAAACCTCCCGATTCCGGAAGCGAATGCCGGTCGCGGCGCTCTTCGACGCGAAGATCGTAATCCCGGCTGTCAGCCAGGCGGTCGCCAAGCTTGACCCGCGCACGCTCGCCAAAAACCCGGTGATGTTCGTGCTTGAGATGGTCACGCTGCTGACTTCCGTGATCCTGGTCCGCGATATCGCAACCGGTGGGCAGAGCATCGGCTTCGAGGTGCAGATCGTCGTGTGGCTGTGGTTCACGGTGTACTTCGCCAACCTCGCGGAAGCGGTGGCCGAGGGCCGCGGCAAGGCGCAGGCGGATGCCCTGCGCAGCACCCGCACGAGAACGCGCGCCAAACGCATATTGATGCCGGACAACACCGCGATTTTCGAGGGGGTTTCAGCCGACGAACTGGAGGCCGGTGACCTGGTCGTGTGCGAGGCCGGCGATGTCATTCCGGGTGACGGCGAAGTCATCGAGGGGATCGCCTCGGTGAACGAAGCGGCGGTGACGGGTGAATCGGCGCCGGTGATCCGCGAGTCTGGCGGGGATCGTTCCGCGGTAACTGGCGGCACGACCGTCATATCCGACCGCATTGTGATTCGAATCACCTCGTCGCCTGGATCGTCGTTCCTCGACCGCATGATCAAGCTGGTCGAAGGCGCCGAGCGGCAGAAGACGCCGAACGAAATCGCCCTCAACATCCTGCTCGTCGGCATGACGCTCATCTTCGTCTTCGCCACCGCCACCATCCCGAGTTTCGCCGCATACGCCGGTGGCAGTATCTCGGTCGTCGTTCTGGTCGCCCTGTTCGTGACCCTGATTCCCACCACGATCGGCGCCCTCCTCTCGGCGATTGGCATCGCGGGAATGGATCGGCTGGTGCGCTTCAACGTCCTTGCGACCTCGGGCCGCGCGGTCGAAGCCGCCGGTGACGTTGATACGCTGCTCCTCGACAAGACCGGCACCGTCACTTTCGGCAACCGGCTGGCGACAGAAATCATACCGGTTCCGGGCGTCAGCGAGAGCCAGGCGGCCGAAGCGGCGCTGCTCGCCAGCGACGCTGACGAAACCGCGGAAGGCCGCTCCATTATCACGCTGATGCAGGAGAAGTACGGTATCGGTCGCCAGGCGTTGCCCGGCGACGCGCGCTCGATCGAGTTCTCCGCAACGACACGCCTTTCGGGGGTCGATATCGGCGATCGGAAGCTACGCAAAGGGGCGATCGATGCGATCCTGAGATTCGCCCGCGAGCAGGCCGGCCGGGACGTGGCCGGGCCAGCCGCATTCCGTGCCGCTGTCGACAGGATCGCCCGCTCCGGCGGCACCCCGCTCGGGCTCGCGGATGGCGCCCGCATCCTGGCGGTCATCCACCTAAAGGATGTCGTCAAACCGGACGTAAAAGCCCGTTTCGCCGCGCTACGCCGAATGGGAATCAAGACCGTCATGATCACCGGCGATAACCCGGTCACTGCCGCATCCATAGCGTCGGAGGCCGGCGTCGACGACTTCATCGCCGAAGCGACGCCAGAGGACAAACTGCGCTACATCCGCAGCGAACAGGCGCAAGGACGGTTGATCGCGATGTGCGGCGACGGCACCAACGACGCCCCCGCCCTCGCGCAAGCCGATGTCGGGGTCGCGATGCAGAGCGGCACGCAAGCCGCGCGCGAGGCCGGCAACATGGTCGACCTCGATTCAGACCCCACCAAGCTGATCGAGGTTGTCGAGATCGGCAAGCAGCTGCTCATGACCCGCGGCGCGTTGACCACGTTCTCGATCGCGAACGACGTGGCGAAGTACTTCGCCATCATCCCCGCGATGTTCCTCGCCTTTTACCCGCAGTTGGGCGTCCTCAACGTCATGCACCTGACCACGCCGCAGAGCGCGATCCTTTCGGCGATCATCTTCAACGCCCTGATCATCATCGCGCTCATTCCACTTGCCCTGAAGGGCGTCAGGTACCGGCCGATCGGTGCGGTGGCGCTGCTTCGGCGCAACCTTCTGATCTATGGCGCCGGTGGTTTGGTGCTGCCGTTTATCGGCATCAAGGCGATCGACGTTCTGGTCACCGCACTGCATTTGGCCTGAGGAGGATCAAGCCATGCTCAAGGAGATTCGCCCGGCCGTTGTGCTCTTGATTGCCTTCACGGCGATCACCGGGATCGCCTATCCGCTGGCCGTCACGGGAATTGCGAACTTGCTCTTTCCCTATCAGGCGAGCGGCAGCCTGATCGAGAAGAATGGCGTCGTCGTCGGCTCGGCCCTGATCGGGCAGGAGTTCCGGAGCGACAGGTATTTTCACGGCCGCCCGTCCGCGACATCCGAGCCCTACAACGCCGCCGCGTCGAGCGGCTCGAACCTCGGGCCGACAAGCAAGGCGCTGATGGAACGAATCCAGGCCGACCTGGCGAAGCTCGGCCAGGAAAACCCGACGGTGCCGGTACCTGTCGATCTGGTGACGGCTTCCGGCAGCGGACTTGATCCTGATATCTCGCCCGCCGCGGCCCTTTTCCAGGTCCCGCGCGTCGCCAAGGCGCGGGGGCTGCCTGAAGACCGGGTCCGCGCCTTGGTCCAGAGTGTCACCAAGGGCCGGACGCTCGGGCTTCTGGGCGAGCCGCGGGTCAACGTTCTTGAACTCAATCTCGCGCTCGATGGGATAAACTCGTAGCAACGTTCACCAGAGGTGCCGAATGGCCAGCGACGAAGCGCAGCGGGCCTCGCCTGACGCGTTACTCGCTCTCGCCAAGAAGGAAGGGCGCGGGCGCCTGAAGATATTTCTCGGCGCGGCCCCCGGCGTCGGCAAGACTTTCGCCATGCTGACCTCCGCCCGGACCGAGAAGGCGGGCGGCGTCGAAGTCGTCGCTGGCCTTATCGAGACTCACGGCCGGCGTGAGACAGAGGAACTGGTTGAAGGGTTCGAGGTCCTGGCGCGCAAGCCGGTGGTCTACCGCCATCGGATTGTGCAGGAGTTCGACCTCGACGGTGCGCTGGCGCGGCGGCCTCGGCTGCTGCTCCTCGACGAATATGCTCACACCAACGTACCCGGTAGCCGCCACCCCAAGCGCTGGCAGGACGTCGACGAATTGCTCGGAGCAGGGATCGATGTCTGGACGACTCTCAACATCCAGCACCTCGAAAGCCTGAACGACGTCGTCCTCAAGATAACCACGGTCCGCGTGCGGGAGACAGTGCCCGACACTGTGTTCGACAAGGCGGACGAGATCGTTCTGGTTGATTTGCCGCCGGACGAACTCCTCAAACGGCTTGCCGATGGAAAGGTCTACCTCCAGGAAACGGCTGCTCGCGCGGTAGAAAGCTTCTTCAAGCCGCAAAACCTGACGGCGCTGCGCGAGCTGGCCCTTCGGCGGGCGGCCGAGCGCATTGACGTCGATCTTGTTTCGCGCATGCAGGCACAGGCCATCGAGGGTCCATGGGCAGCCGGAGAACGCATCCTCGCGTGCATTGGACCGGACCAGATTTCTCCGTCGGTCGTGCGCACGGCAAAGCGCCTCGCCGACCTTATGGATGCGCCGTGGCTTGCGGTCACTGTCGAGCGCCCGGGGGCGGCGCTCGACCCTGCCACCCGCCAAAGACTCGACGCTGCGATGCGGCTCGCCGAAGGGCTCGGCGCCGAAACAGAGACACTGACGGGGAGTGACCTGCCCGCGGAAGTCCTACGGTTCGCAAAGTTCGAGAACGTCACCCAGATTGTAATCGGACGCTCGCGTGGCGGCTTTTTGTCGGAACTGCTCCGTCGCTCCTTGCCGCACGAATTGGTTCGCCGATCGGACGATATCGCCATTCACCTCGTTACGAAGAAGTCCGATGCGCCGCCGCCGAATCCGCGGCAGCGTCGGTCGCAGCGAGTGGTCCCGTTGCCTTTTGGCTACGCCACCTTGGCCGTCGTTGCCGCGTCGGCGATTGGCGAGTTCCTGACGTCCCTGACTGTGATACCCAACCTGTCGATGCTTTTCCTGCTTGCGGTCCTGTTGATCGCTGTGAACTTCGGCATCTGGCCCGCGATCTACGCTTCGGTTCTGTCCTTCCTCGCCTACAACTTCCTGTTCATCGAGCCGCTCTACACCTTCACCATTGCCGAGCCCTTCGAACTGCTGGCGCTGGTGATATTTCTGGTGGTGGCGGTGATCACATCTGCGCTGGCGGGGCGTGCGCGTGAGCAAGCCAGCGCGTCCGCAAGCCGCATGAGAGCGACGCGTCGGCTCTACGAGTTCACTCGGCGGCTCTCGAGCTTGGCATCGGTTGATGCCGTGGCCGAGGGTGCCGCCAGCGAAATCCACGGCAGCCTCGGCCGCGGCGCGGTGGTCCTGCTGGAGAGCGGTGGCGACCTCGCCCTGGCGGCTGCGTGGCCGCCGGAAGACGCCCTTGACGCCGCGGCAATGACTGCGGCGCGCTGGGCCTTCGAGCATCGCGAACCGGCCGGCGCAGATACTGGTACGCTGCCGACAGTCCCCTGGTTCTTCGTGCCGCTGCGAATTGGTGACAAGACGCTCGGTGTGGTCGGTGTAGTCAGGATTAACGGTGCGCGGCCACTCGATGCCGAGGCGCGGACGCTGCTCGACGCATTGGCCGAGCAGGCAGCGGCTGCCTTGGAGCGTGCTTCGCTCTCACGTGAGATGGTGAGCGCCAGGACAGCCACCGAAACGGAGCGCGTCCGCAACACGCTCCTTGCCTCCATATCTCACGATTTCAGGACGCCGCTTTCGTCGATTCTGGGTTCGTCGACCAGCCTTCTGGACTACAGCGACAAGCTCACGGCAGCGGAGAGGACCGACCTGCTCAGCCAGATCAGGCAGGAGGCGGAGGATCTGGACGAGATGGTTCGCAATCTCCTGGCCATCTCTCGGATTGACGCCGGAGCTTTGGAATTGCACCGCGACTGGACCGACCTGCGCGAAATCGTCGAGCGCGTGGTCGCTGCCGCGCGGCGGCGCGGGGCGCAACAGAGATTCCACGTTGACGTACCTGCCGATCTTCCCCTCGTGCGGGCCGACGCGACCATGGTTGAGCAGGCGATCGGGAACGTTGTTGGCAACGCGGTCGCGCACACGCCTGCGAAGACGAGCGTGATCGTGGATGCCGTCGTCGCTCCCGAAACGGTATCTTTGCGCGTCACGGACGACGGTCCGGGGGTGCCGGCCGAGATACTGCCGCGCATCTTCGCGAAGTTCTTCAGCGGCGGGCGGGAGTCGCACGCCGACGGTGGCCAAGGCGCCGGACTCGGCCTGGCGATCGCCAAGGGGATCATGGACGCGCACGGAGGAACGATTGCCGCGGTGAGCCCGGTCAACCCCGACGGGGGCGGTGTGCGCTTCACACTCACCTTCCGCCGTGAGGCGCTCACATCGTGACCGGTAGCCGGACGCGGGTCTTGGTGGTTGACGACGAGCCCGCGATCTTGCGCTTTCTGCGGCCCGCGCTGGAGGCGACCGGGCACGCCGTCGAAAGCGCCGGGACCGTTGCGGACGCCATCAAGTATATTGCCGCAGACGCCCCCGACATCGTTCTGCTCGATCTTGGTCTGCCGGATGGCGACGGCAAGGATGTGATCCGGCGGGCGCGTGAATGGTCCGACATACCGATCATTGTTCTGTCAGCGCGTGATCGCGAGGTGGAGAAGATCGAGGCGCTCGACCTTGGCGCGGACGATTACGTGAACAAGCCTTTTAACATGGGCGAACTTCTGGCGCGGATGCGGGCGGCTTCCCGCCATCGGCTGCAGAGACGCGCAGAAGTCCCAGCGTTGCGCGTCGCCGATCTCGAAGTCGATAGTGTGCGCCATCGCGCCACGCGAGCGGGCGCCCAGATCAGGCTGACGCCGAAGGAGTTTGACCTTCTGGCTTTCCTTGCAAGGCACGCGGGGCGCGTGGTCACCCACAGGCAGATCCTTGCCGCCGTGTGGGGCCCGGCGCACACCGAGGACACACAGTACCTTCGCGTCTACATCGGACAGCTCCGTCAGAAGGTCGAGCGAAACCCCGACGACCCGCGCATCATCTTGACCGAGCCGGGCGTCGGCTACCGAGTTGCCGAGAGTGAAGCCTGACGGCCTCGCAGTTCGAGGAGCTGGTTCTGCCGGGTCTTTTGCTCTGGATGCTTTGGACCGCCTGCCGATGCGCAGCTCGACCCCTGAGCGTCCGTGACGGACGACCGCCCATTGCGCGCTTCGGAAGCAACTGGCGGCGACTGCTCTCGTTTGCTCGGTGGCCCCAGAAATCACCCGTCCACGCGAAGTCTTTTTGGCGGCGGCGCTCCGTGAGGCACCCGAAGCCCCGCTCGGGCAGTGGTTGGAAAAACCGCCCGTGCAGACGTGCGATTCTGGGCTCCACCGGCCCATCCCGGCGGCAGCCGGCCCGATGACGGCGACGGCCTTGGCGCCGATCGATGGTCCGCCACCTCGTTGCGAACGAAATTGCTCAACTTTGTCAGATAGTTAGCTACGTACAAGACCCAAACGGTGGTATGGGTTTTGTACACGAGCCACCGAGTTTGTCGCGATGCAACAAGCCGTTGCCTACTATCGGGTTTCCACCGCCAGGCAGGGCCGTTCTGGCCTTGGCATCGAAGCCCAGCGCGAGGCCGTTCAGCGGTTCGCTGCCGCCGAAGGGTTCGACCTGGTCGGCGAGTTCGTCGAGGTGGAAACAGGGAAGGGGAGCGATGCCCTCGATCGACGGCCTCGGTTGGCCGCAGCGTTGGCCACCGGGCGGCAGAAGAAATGCCCGGTCATCGTGGCCAAGCTCGACCGCCTTTCCCGCGACGTGGCCTTCATATCGGGCCTGATGGCCCAACGTGTGCCGTTCATCGTCGCCGAGTTGGGAAGAGATGCAGACCCCTTCATGCTGCACCTCTACGCTGCACTGGCCGAGAAGGAGCGACGGCTGATCTCGGAGCGGACGCGGGCGGCGCTTGCGGCGCGGAAGGCCCAAGGCGCCAGGCTCGGCAACCGGAGCAATCCCGCGGGGGCTGCGGCACTTGGGTCACTGGCGTTGTCGGAGGAAGCCGATGCATTCGCGGCGAACGTCCTGCCGATCGTGACCTCACTCCGGACCGCCGGAGTCACCGATCTGCGCGGCCTAGCGGCGGCTCTCAACAACCGCGGCGTCCGAACCGCACGCGGCGGACGCTGGCACGTGTCGAATGTGCGAAATCTTCTGCGGCGGGCTGAGGCCCTTTCGTAGGCGGGAAATTCGGCGCCAAGCCCGGTCCGCTTCCACAGTCATTTCCTTCTCGTTTTAGTCACGCCCCACATGGCGCCCGACCACGCCAGCGCGACCTGGGCCGGCGTCGCCTCATGCCGCGCGCCAATGTCACGCCGGCCGCCCTCGCAGGGCCGCTTCCAAGCGGCGACTGGCGCCGATGCCACATCTTCGCGAATCCGGCCCCGCATTCGTTGATCGACGGTACCTTCTTCGTCGCCGAGTTGAGCACGGACATCGCTCCGAGTGGCGTCCCCGAATCTGGCTCCCGGTGCTAGAATGGTCCAACCAACACCGGCAGTTCAGGGGCTCCGTTCTCCGAGGCGGTTGCAGCGAGGGGCGACATGGCCTTCAAGCTTATCGAGATCGCCGCGCCTGAGGACCGCCTCCGCGCGATCGTCACGATCGCCGAGGCCATGGGGGTCGACGACGTCCAAGTCGGTTCTGCGCTGCAAGACGGCCGCAGGCTCGTGACGCTCGTTGTCGGCGATATCGACCGGCAGGCACTCCTCGACCGGATTCAGAGCGCGCTGGGCAAGTCCGAAAACTGGCGGATAACGATGCTCCCGGCCGACACGGTTATCGCCCGCGAGACCGAGGAAGAGAAAGAGAGACTAGAAAAAGAAGAAAAGGAGAAGGCCGAACAAGCCGAAGCCGGCGAGAAGCCGGAGGACGAGGAAAAGAAAAAGGAAGAGCAGGCCCGCGCCTCGCGCGAGGAACTCCGTAACCTGGTCGCCGGCGGCGTCAGGATGGACACCGACTTCCTGCTTCTGGTTTTCTTGTCGACCGTCGTCGCATCGGTCGGCCTTGAAAAAGACAGCGTCGCCGTCCTGATCGGCGCCATGGTGATCGCACCGTTGCTGGGCCCCAACGTCGCTTTCGCCTTCGGCGCTGCCATCGGGGACCGATCGCTGATGCTGTCTGCGACGAAGTCCAATGTCGTCGGCGTTGTGCTCTCGATCGTGTTTGCCGGTGCACTGGCGCTTATCATCAAGCCCAACATCGCCAGCCACGAGCTGCTGGCGCGCACCTCGCTCGACTATGCCGGCATCGCGCTGGCGCTCGCCTCCGGCGCAGCCGCTGCTCTCTCAGTCACCACTGGCCTCTCCAGCACGCTCGTCGGCGTCATGGTCGCCGTCGCCTTGCTGCCGCCCGCCGCGACGCTGGGGATCATGGCCGCCGCCGGCCGGCCGGATCTTGCTCTTGGCGCTGCCATGCTGCTTGTCGCCAACGTCGCCTGCATCAACCTCGCGGCCCAAGTCGTCTTCCTCGCAAGGGGCATCAAGCCGCGCACGTGGAACGAGCGGCAGAGCGCGCGCGTCGCGGTCGCCGTCAATCTCGTCACTTGGGTGGCGCTCCTCGCGGTCCTGATCGGCGTCATCGCGCTCCGTCAAGCGGCGCCGCAGTGAGCCCAGCGCGAATGCCGCCCGTATTGCGGGTGGTTAAATGGCGGGAGGCCAAAACCCGCCCATTGGGCGGAACTGCCTGGCGGAACCGGTTGCAGCGCGAGCGGAACGGGCGAGGCGACCAATTGGCGGACGGTTCGCGTGGAGTCAGTCGGACAACACGATCGCGGGGACGGGCGGCACCGACGAGTTTGGCAACAACCACCGCTTCCTGGCGCGCGGAATCTCACGGACAACTGGCAGCGCGGTGAGTGGCGGTTCACGCAGAGACCATCGGAAATGCTGAAAATCCGCCATTTCGCGGAGATGGGGCAATCGGGCTGTTTGGCGCAACCGCGGTGCCGGTGACGGTTGAGCGGGCGTCCTTCAGGCTGACGCGGATCGCGTGATCCGCGAGGCAGCAACCGAAGGAGGACGGCCATGAAGCATTATGTCGGTCTGGACGTGTCGATGAAGGAGACGTTGATCTGCATCGTCGACGAGGCACGGAAGGTAGTGAGGGAAGGCAAGGTCGGATCGGAGCCCGAGACGATCGCGGCCTGGCTGGAGCGGACGGGTCTCGGGTTTGAGCGAGTCGGCCTCGAGGCCGGGTCGCTGGCGCCGGCGATGTACGATGGGCTCGCGGCGGCAGGGTTGCCGGTGGTCTGTCTCGACGCGCGGCACCTGAAGGCGGCGACGAGCGCCATGCCGGTGAAGACCGACCGGATCGATGCCCGCAATATCGCCTGGGCTCTGCATGCCGGCTGGTACCGTGAAGTTCACGTCAAGAGCCAGGCGACCCACAAGCTGCGTGCGCTGCTGCGCAGCCGCGAGATGCTGGTCCGCTCGCGGGTCATGCTGGATAACCATCTTCGCGGTATCCTCAAGGCCTTCGGCCTGAAGGTCGGCAAGGTAGACGCGGGGCGGCTGGACCAGCGAGTACGCGAGTTGGTCGACGGCGACGAGATTCTCGAACGAGTGGTCGGGGCGATCCTCCGTGTCCGCCAAGAGGCGGTTCAGCGCCTCGACGAGCTTCACCGGTTGGTACTGGCAGCGGTCAAGGCAGATCCGGTTTGCCGGCTCCTGGTGAGCGTGCCCGGCGTCGGGCCGGTAACGGCGCTCGCCTTCCGGACGGCGGTGGAAGACCCCACCCGGTTCGCGAAGTCATCCCTTGTCGGCGCCCACTTCGGCCTGACGCCAAGGAAGTACGCCTCCGGCGAGACAGACCGGAACGGCGGCATCAGCCGGTGCGGCGACCGGATGGTGCGATCGCTGCTGTGCGAGGCCGCCAATGTGCTGCTGACACGGGTGCAGCGCTGGAGCTGGCTGAAGCGCTGGGGCGTCGAGGTCGCCCGGCGGCGCGGCAAGGTCCGCGCCCAGGTCGCCGTGGCGCGGCGGCTGGCGGTCATCATGCATCGGATGTGGGTCGACGGCACTCCGTTCCAGTGGAGTCGGGATGGCGCAGGAGCGGCGCGCCGCCGCTCACGCCCGCCTCTTGCCGAGATACGCCTCAATGACCTTCGGGTCGTCGAAAACAGTGGCCGTGTCGCCTTGGACCGAGGTGGTACTTTTGCCTGACGTAGAGGACCTTCTCTACGATCTCTGCCGGTGTCTGATTGGGGTGCGATCTGGCGATGGGCTTTTTGCGGACGAGCCCCGCATCACCGTGATGCCGGTAAGCGGTCTGCCAGATATAGAAGTTCGAGCGAGAAATGCCGAAGTGCCGGCAGGTCTTCAGGATGTTGCCGCTGGCCTCGGCATACTCAAGGACGCGCTTCTTCCGCAGAATTTCTTTCTGTTCTAGGTTCATGACGCACTCCATCGAGATCGTTTCAGAACGATAGGAGTGTCCGGAAGGCTCGTACATATCTACATTTGTGGACTTCGCTGCCGCACTGCTCTTTGTGGTCGGCAGCGCTGTTCTTCTTCAAGGTTCAAGGCCACCCAGACGCCCGCCACCTGGCTGTTCCTGATCGGCTCGATATGCTTTGCGATGAAGCCGACCATTCGCCTGCTGCGCGAACTCAGATATGCGCGAATGGGCAAGATCGACAAGCTGGCCCGCCGCGACCGTCAGTAACCCGGACACCGTGAAGCCGGATGTCCCGCCCGCCCACCGCTTCATCTGCGCGGCGGCGAGCCAGTACCACCTCATCGCCTCGGCGTAGTCCTGCGGCACGCCCCGGGCGAAGCTCAACTGGTCGCTACTCCAAATAGACCCTATGCTCGCAGGCGCTTGGTCCCGGCCAGCCCTAGGTGACTATCTCACGCCGCTAGGCGATCCAGGGCCCGGTCCTCCTTCCTATTCCGGCGCATCCGGCCACTGCCGAGCCCTGCTATGGCGAGCACCACCATGCCAAGCAGCGTTCCCGGGTCCAACGCAGTGGTGGTCACTGCAACGGTGTTCGACTCTGCGCTCTCACCGCTGGCGTTATAGGCGCGGACCGCGTAGGTATAATCCGTGCGGGCTGAAAGATTCGAGTCCGCAAAACTGGTCACGTTTCCAACGTCCTGGCTGACGGTTCCGTCGCCCGCGCTCGATACGTCGAGGACGTATCCAGTGGCCCCAGCTGAACTCTCCCAATTCGCGTCGAATCCAAGCGAGACTACGTTTGTCGCGGCAGTTGCCACCGGTGCTGGAGGCGGCGCAAGAGGCGGTGGCGTTGGCCCGGGTGTTGGCGGTGGCGGTGGCCCGGGTGTTGGCGGTGGCGGAGGGGGCGTTGTGGACGCACAATTGTCAGCGCTCGCATTGAGGATTATGTCGCCGGAGGCTCCAGAATAGCCGTCGACCATGATGTAATATGTCGTTCCTGCAACCGTGTTGAACGTTATCTGACTGAAATAATGTCCACCGCTATCGTCGTCTTCCGCGATCTTGGTCAGGCTCGACACCGAGCTTCCGGTAAAGACACCCAGTATCGTGTTGAAATTGCTGCCTTTGGTGTTGATCGTGACGGGCCCTGACACATTCGCTTCGCAACTCAACCAAACAGACTTCCCACCGCTGTTGAACGAAAGGTCCGGCTCGCCACTTTCTTTCGTTGCGGCGGTATTGTTGCCAGCGCCACTGACCCATCCGGCCGCGAAGCTCCCCGCGCTTTGCGCGAGGCTAAACGGAACCGGCGCAGCGTCGACGAAGTTGTCGTTCGCCGCGGTGAATGGAAGTTGGAGCGCGACCTGCGCGAAAGCGGCCCGGACATCGGCGGTTGAATAGCCCAACGTCGTCGCGGCCTGAACCACGTCGTCGACGCCGGTGCGGAAGGTTTCGTTCGCCGTCCAGTAGCTCTGGTTGGCGAGCAGGAAGACGGCGAGCGCCTTGCGCGCATCCCACCCCGCCGTCTTCGAGAGCAGGCAGAACGCTTTGTTATACACACCGCTAGAATAATGAACGTCGAGACCGTTGTAGTAGTCGCGCGCATCGTCAATTGAGACGCCGTCCTGCGTTGGATCGCACATGTAGCGCAGTGCCTGCCCGGACGCCTTATAGATGTCCTCGCCTACCTTGAAGTCCGGCATGGCGTGCGGCAGCAACTGGCCGAAGGTCGACAGGTAGTAGTACTCCAGAGCCATGCCGGCCATGTCCGAGTAGGCTTCGTTCATGCCGCCCGACTGATGGTCGTAAAACAGATTCGAATGCTGTTCGGTGAACCCGTGCGACACCTCGTGCCCGGTCACGTCGAGCCCGGTCAGCGGATAGAACGTGGTCGCGCCGTCGCCGAACGCCATCGAGGAGCCGTTCCAGAAGGCGTTCTCATAGTTGGCGCTGTAGTGGACCCGCATCCACAGCTTTATGTTCAGCGGTGCCACGCCGTACCAGTTGACATACATGTCGTAGAGGGCGCGCCCGAAATCCTGTGCGTCATTCAACGGCGAATTGCCGCCGTTGATTGAGTCGCTGCCGGTGTGACTGTAGCAGGTGAACGCGAACGGGGTCATGCTGCCCGTGGTTCCGGTGTGGAGGTCTTCGGTGAAGACGTGTGCGCCGTCGTCCATCGTGCAACCGTTGGCGCCGTCATCTGCGACCCAGAATTTGCTCGCCGGGCTGGTGCCGTACGTCCAGCCGGCGTTGGTGTTGCCACCGGGTCCGGTGCCGAGTGCACCGTTCGTCACGTTTTTCGGGCCATCAAACTGGATGTTCTCGTAGGAGTACAGGACCGCGCCGCTGTCGGCGTCGATGAAGTAGACCGGGCGGGTCGGACGTATGCCGCCCGACTTTTCGGGCACATCCGTGTAGAAGGAGACGCGGTAGGCAAGACTGAGGCGCTTCGCCGGCGCTTCCTTGTCCTTGGCCGGCGGAAGCAGGTAGACCAGACCGGTCTCGACGTTGCTGTAATCGATTGAAACGGGAGCGCCCACCGCGGCAACCGACGCCGCCTTGGCTCGCTGCAGCGCATCGGCCGCGTTGAGCGTTGGGCGCGGCGAAGCCGCCGCGCCCTTGACGTCGAACATGGCATTGCCGGAGATGTACGCGACTCGGTTGTCGGGCGACACCTGGACGACGACCTGCTGGCCCCAAACCGGAATGCCAAGATAGACCTGATCGAGGCGCAAAGTCAGGCCGGCGCCGTTCGGCAACGTGTTCGAAGCTTTGAGGCTAAACGTCGTTTCGGCGTCGAGGCCGAGGGCGGCGGGAAGCGCCGTCGTCAGATCAGCCGCGGAAGCCGAGAGGCTCGCAAGTCCTGACGGCACCTCAGTGATTGACCTAACCTCCGCAGCCTGTGCGGCAGCGCTCGCCGCCATTGCCGCAGCAGATGCGACGAGAAATAATGGGATTATCCAGCGCTTGGCTGGTGAAGCAGCGCCCGTTACCACGCCAGCATCAGTACAATACATGCGCTCGTCCCCCACCTCAAGACCCAAGGTGGCCGCCGTCGCAGCCCTACGCACCGCCTAGCGGAAGCCGAGCACCGTTCGCCACCCCAACCCAACAATCGAATGCCCTCTACGGGCATCGCCACAATCGAAACACAATCGAAACCATTCGTAAAGGGCGGTATCCTTTCTATATGTCTAGGGCTACCCCAACCGCGGCGCAGACGCCCGAGCGCTCCTCCGGCCAACCGCTGTCGCAGACGCTCGACTAACCCCTCGATCTCAGGAAAGGGGATGCCCGCCGATGAGCTGCTGCCGGTTTCGAAGACACCGAGTTAGGTGTTTTTGTGAAACCGGAGGTGGATCATGGAACGACGGAAGTTCACGCGGGAGTTCAAGCTTGAGGCTGTCAGGCTGATCAGCGAGCGGGGGGTGTCGGTGGCGCAGGCCGGGCGCGATCTGGGTGTGCACCAGACGGTGCTGCGCAATTGGGTGAAGGCGTTTGCGGACGATCCGCAGCATCCCTTCCCCGGCCATGGACAGATGAAGCCCGAGCAGCTGGAGATCGCGCGTCTCAAGCGCGAGGTCACGAAGCTGAAGGCTGAGCGCGACATCCTAAAAAAAGCCGCGGCCTACTTCGCGAAGGAATCGACGTGAAGTTCTCCTTCGTCGCGAAGCACCGGGGGATCTGGCCGGCGGGATGGTTGTGCGGGGCGCTCGGTGTCTCGCGGGGTGGCTTCTATGCCTGGCTGACACGACCGCCGAGCAGACGGTCGCGCCGCAATGAGGACCTGGCGGACAGGGTCCGAACGAGCTTCCTGCAAAGCGATCGGACCTACGGGGCGCGACGGGTCTGGCACGACCTGTTGGCAGGAGGATCATCCTGCGGACTGCACCGGATCGAGCGATTGATGCGCCTGCAGGGCTTCAGGGCGCGGCCCAGGCGTCGACGGCTGCCGCCCGACACCGGCGAGCGATCGCTGGCGGCGGTCTCGGCGAATGTTCTCGACCGCCGCGCGTGAAGGCTCGCTTGGTCCCCTGCGTGAAGGCAGGGCGCATGCAAACCGGCGAGGGAGGAGGCAGCGCTTCGAGAATCCTGCGAGAGATGGGGCGAAGCCACTCGATGGACGACTCCAGGCCGCCCGGAAACGCCGGGAATCCGCCATTTCGCGGAGATGGGGCAATCGGGCTGTTTGGCGCAACCGCGGTGCCGGTGACGGTTGAGCGGGCGTCCTTCAGGCTGACGCGGATCGCGTGATCCGCGAGGCAGCAACCGAAGGAGGACGGCCATGAAGCATTATGTCGGTCTGGACGTGTCGATGAAGGAGACGTCGATCTGCATCGTCGACGAGGCACGGAAGGTAGTGAGGGAAGGCAAGGTCGGATCGGAGCCCGAGACGATCGCGGCCTGGCTGGAGCGGACGGGTCTCGGGTTTGAGCGAGTCGGCCTCGAGGCCGGGTCGCTGGCGCCGGCGATGTACGATGGGCTCGCGGCGGCAGGGTTGCCGGTGGTCTGCCTCGACGCGCGGCACCTGAAGGCGGCGACGAGCGCCATGCCGGTGAAGACCGACCGGATCGATGCCCGCAATATCGCCTGGGCTCTGCATGCCGGCTGGTACCGTGAAGTTCACGTCAAGAGCCAGGCGACGCACAAACTTCGCGCGCTGCTGCGGAGCCGCGAGATGCTGGTCCGCTCGCGGGTCATGCTGGATAACCATCTTCGCGGTATCCTCAAGGCCTTCGGCCTGAAGGTCGGCAAGGTAGACGCGGGGCGGCTGGACCAGCGCGTACGCGAGTTGGTCGACGGCGACGAGATTCTCGAACGAGTGGTCGGGGCGATCCTCCGTGTCCGCCAAGAGGCGGTTCAGCGCCTCGACGAGCTTCACCGGTTGGTACTGGCAGCGGTCAAGGCAGATCCGGTTTGCCGGCTCCTGGTGAGCGTGCCCGGCGTCGGGCCGGTAACGGCGCTCGCCTTCCGGACGGCGGTGGAAGACCCCACCCGGTTCGCGAAGTCATCCCTTGTCGGCGCCCACTTCGGCCTGACGCCAAGGAAGTACGCCTCCGGCGAGACAGACCGGAACGGCGGCATCAGCCGGTGCGGCGACCGGATGGTGCGATCGCTGCTGTGCGAGGCCGCCAATGTGCTGCTGACACGGGTGCAGCGCTGGAGCTGGCTGAAGCGCTGGGGCGTCGACATCGCCCGCCGGCGCGGCAAGGTCCGCGCGCAGGTCGCCGTGGCGCGGCGGCTGGCGGTCATCATGCATCGGATGTGGATCGACGGCACACCGTTCCGTTGGAGCAGGGATGGCGGCGACGAGGCAGCACCAGCGTAGGTAAAAGGAGCAACCGGAAAGAGAGATCACGGAATCCGCTTCGGCGGATGCGTCCGGCAGGACGCAGGGCCCGACGACATCGACCAACATTCTGTCGCTGTCGCTTCACTTGGCGGTCAGCACGAACTCAGAGATTGATGCGTTGAGCCTTCTTCTGGCCCCACCTTGCGGCGGCCCCAGCGCCGACCGCGGAGCGAAGAATGAAGCCTGCCTGCCGCATCATCGGCCGCGAGCGGCAACGCCTGGAGGATCTTGCGCCAAACAACCCGATTAGCGAAGAATGTTGGAACCGGGGTTCTCTCCCTCCGCCAACTGGCGTCGGAACAACGTTCTCCGAGCGAGATCATGCCGGCACAGGGCGGCTGGTTGCCGGACGTTTCGGTGAACTACCTCGGAACCGATGCGGCGGGGCCCGCTCGACGTGTTCTCTGTTTGCGCCCTTGTTCTCCAGACCTCGTAACGAGGGCGGTCGAGTTCAGAGGTTTGAACTGGCGGGCACAGGCCAATTTGGAGCCATTGGCCTTTTTCGTGTTGAAGGTTCTCTTGCCCGGGGGAGAAGGCTTGGCAAATCATCTGTTGATGACAAAGCGGCGACGTTGGCAACGAGGCCCATAGCCGCCCCTCGTGCTTGAGCCCATCGTTATCCGGCACCACTGCCATCACCGCATTGTTGCCCGCATCGATAGCTTCACCTGCGCGGTGGGAGATGACCAATTCCACCTCTCGCCGTAGCGCGATTTCTGATCTGCTTCGGGTGGGGCGACAGACAAGCATTGCCGCCGGAAGAAGCGCCTGTCGACGCACCGACGCTCGGTCTGCATGCGCTGGCAATGAGGTCTTGTCGGAAAATCCGACATATGCTATATGTGTGTCGGATTTCGAGACATGAGGTTTCTCATGACTGTTTCGACCGCCACAATCGAAGCGATTATCCGCGACGAGATCCGAAGGGCGCAAGCTGACCGACCCACCCCGAAGGCGGGCTGGGAGCCCCAAGTCGATTCCCTAGTCATGGTGTCGATCGCTCTCCGGATCGAAGAGGAGTTCAGCGTCAAGCTACCCGAAGCCGCAATGCCGCCGGGTGGCTTCGATGACGAGAATACGTGCGTCGCTGCCTTCACACAGCGCGTCTCGAAATTGCTGGAAGAGCAAGCGCAAGAGCAGCCGGAAAGGGAGCAAGTGTCATGACCGATGAACGGATCGGCTTCGTCGTCGCCGAGGATGAGAGCTTGGTCCTTGGTGCAAAGTTGCGCGAGGCAAGAGAGTATGTCGGGCTTAAGCAGGAACAGGTCGCACAACACATGGAGCTACCGCGCACGGCCGTATCGGAGATCGAGAACGGTCGCCGCGGCGTCAGCGCAATCGAGCTGAAGAAGCTTGCCCGCCTCTATCAACGTCCGGTGACCTGGTTCACCGGCGAGGAACCAGAAGTCGCCGTCCCCGCCGATGTGGCGTTCCTCGCGCGCACTGCGAGCGCCCTGTCGGACAACGATCGCCAGGAACTCCAGCGCTTTGCAGAGTTCCTGCGTTCCAGATCGAAGGTCGCCCGTGATGGTCGGTCGTAGCGAGCGCGAATCCATCCTTCGTGGCATCCGCGGCGCCAAGCGCCTGCAGCGCGATCTGCGCCTAGATATCGGCGTGTCTCGCGCGCAGCGAGTGGACGTTTTCGGGTGCATCGCGCGATCCGGTGCGACGCTGATGTTCCAACCCCTCGAGCCGCTCCTTGGCGCCTTCATCCGCGAAAATGGCGTCGCCGGTATCATCCTGAGCACGCGGCGGCCGCTCGGCATGCAGCGGTTCACCGCGGCGCACGAACTCGGCCATTTGGTTCTCGGTCATGATCCGCACGCCGACGATGAGGGCATCCTGCGTCGCGCGCCCTGGGCCAACAATGCGGCCAGGGGACCTCTTGTGCCGCCCGAGGAACGCGAAGCAGACGCGTTTGCGTCCAACTTCCTGCTTCCACCATACCTCATCAAGGAACAGATGGAATTGCGCGGCTGGGAGCCCCGCCACTTCGCTAAGGCCGAGACCGTCTACCAGGCATCTTTGCGTTTCGGCACTAGCTACCGCGCCACGGTGTTTGCGCTCGAACGCGAACACGTGATCGGTCGGAGCCTCGGCCACCAACTGCGCAGCGCGGAACCGCGCGACGTGAAGCGCCAGCTGCTGGGCGACTACACCTTGAAGAACGCCCAGCGCGTCGACGTCTGGCACCTGACGGAGCGTGACGAAGGCGCCGTCATCGAAGCCAGTCGCGACGACCTCTTCCTGCTCCGTCTGAAGGAGGACAGCGGCAGCGGTTATGTCTGGACCTTCGACGAACTTCGCGACGCCGGATTTGCGATTCTGCGGGATGGACGGGAACCCGTTCCAGAAGGCCAGATTGGCGCTCCCACCGTGCGCAGAGTGCTAGCCCACGCCGAACGCCCGCTCGGCGGACAGTTGACGCTGCGCGAAGTGAGACCCTGGGCCCCAGACGACGACCCGCAGTTGCTGACGCTCTACTGCAAGACCGCGACGAGCGACGAAGCGGGCCTGTTCGAGCCGCAGCGAGAGGAGCTTCTGGCTGCCTTATGACGCTGGATATCCAGCAAGATTTGCGGTCCGATCTCTGGCCGGTTCGCGATCAAGGTCGCCGTCCGACATGCTTGTCGTTCGCTGCCTCGGCAGTCCACGAGCAGGCGCGCGGTGACTTCAATCCCCTGAGCGTGGAGTGGGTATTCTACCACGCCGCACAGCGCGCCGGCACTGGACCGGGCGAAGGCACCACGATGCCGGACACCCGCCAGGTGTTGCAGGATCTCGGGCAACCCCTCGAGCCGATCTGGCCCTACAACGTGCTGCTCCCATCCGGCACGGCATGGCGGCCTCCGGCTGGGGTGTCCCTGCTCTTTCGGTGCGCGTCGGACGGCTGCCGCACGGACCTCGCGCAGGTTCGGCAACTGCTTGATCGCGGCAAGCCGGTCGTCCTCGCCCTCTTTGTCTCAGGCGCCTTCACCGCGGCGACGACGTGGCTGCGGACGGGGACCGAAATCATTCTCCCCGATGACGGCGAGCCGATCGATCGCCAACGTGGGCACGCGGTCGTTGCTGTCGGCCATGCCCGCTTCGGAAGCGAGACTCTCATCCTAATCCGCAATTCTTGGGGCCCGGCCTGGGGTGCCGATGGGCACGCCTGGGTGCGGGAAACGTACCTGAGCCGCCGTCTGTTCGGGGGGTTCAGCATCAGTGAAGGAGATGGCGATGTTCTACAATCCGATGCCGGCGGCATCGACGCCCGTTCGCGCGTGGGTTGAAGCAGCGGCTCGCCTCCGCGCCCAGCGCAACCTCACCCTCGGCGGGCTCATACTTCACATTGAGCAGCCTCTTGTCGTCGATACCGACGAAGAGGCCGTGATCATGACCATCGACCGCTTCCTGCGCCAGCACGGCGCCCATCCTGTCATCACCGTAGTCAACACCATCTTCCCCTCCGCGCTAGACCGGGGCGACGGCGTTGACGCGCTCCGCGACCGCTACCTGCAGGTCTACAAGCGCCGCATGTGCACGCCGGGCGAATGGGGTCGCTATTTCGAGCGCATGGTGAATTGGGAAGACCGCAAGGGCGGGCGCATCGACCAGATTGCGGAGAACATCCGTATGCTCAAGGATGCCCGTTCCGGCCGCTTCTATGAAAACCGCTACGAGATCATCATCTCCGACCCTGTCAGAGACATGCGCAAGGCGCTGAACCGGCAGTGCCTCAGTATGATCGAGCTGAAGCCGGAACGAAATGGCTCGTTGCACATGATCGCCCTCTATCGGAACCATTATTACGTGCAGAAGACGCTCGGCAACCTCCTCGGCCTGGGGCGGCTGCTTGGCTTCATCGCGCGTGAAAGCGGCTTCGAGGTCGGCACACTGACCGTCAACTCGACGTCCGCCCGCCTCGACACCGAAGGCTGGAGCAAGACCGAGGTGATCGCGCTGGTTGATGACTGCGCGAGCGGCCTCGTCAAAGCGGCCGCGTCAGCAGATCCCGCGAACGTCGCCGCGGTAGCGCGTAGACGTCTTCGATCTGCGCGATGAACGTGTTCTGGCCGCCATAGCTCGGGTGGCGAACCTGAATGGATTCGACGCCAAGCTCCTCGACGGTGCGATGCGCGTCACCACCAATGGAGACAACGGTGTCCGGCTGAAGTAGCGCGAGCACTTCGTGGAGGAACCGGTCACACGCGTCACGCTCGCGCTTGGTGTGGCAGCGGTTGCTCATCGGTTCGTCGGGTTGGTGTGGATGAAGCGGAAATACGTTCCACAGGAAGACGGGCTCCCCGACTCGCAGCAGCATCGACCAGATGACGGCTGCAGTGCGTTCAGCAACGGCTGGTCCCTTCGTCGCCTTCACCACCGGCAGACCGCTAAACAGCGTGCTGTAGGATTCGAGATGGACTTCGTCTGTCAGGGCAAGGCCGGTACGGCGGCCGCCACGATAGCCGAGGTCGCGCGCGATCCAGATGGTCCGCACCTTAAGGTCGATCGCCATATTGAGGCTGAGGGCCAAATTCTTCTGCCGGCGGCCCGGCGCGTCGCTGCGATCATGCAACGCGCAGCGATCGGAATACGGATTGAACACATGCTCCAGCGTGATGGCGCTCAGGGCCTCGACAAATCTGTCTACCGCCACAGTCATGGTCGGTCGTACCGGATGGAGCGGTCATTGAGATCGATGACGACGCGCCCACCGCGATGCAGGCTTACGGCCCTGAAAACTTCGTACCCCTTCAAGATTGCCTCCTCCCACAGCCAGAGCGGGCAGGTTTCCGCTTCGTAGCCCGCGACGAAGCGGCGGACGGACTTGAGCAGCCCATAGTCGAGCGAGGTGATGCCCTCGAACAGCGCGAGGCGCTGGCCATGGTTGAATATCCAGGTGGCGATGCCTTCCTCAATCAGGACCGCACGCGCCCCATCCTGCACTTCGTCAATATGGGGTTCGCTCTTGCGTTTCACCCTGAGCAGACGCCGCAGCGTCGGCGACCATCCGAGGTGCGCGGCATAGGACAGGTGAAACACATCATGGAAACGATAGTCATCGTCGTCCTCGCGATTGTCGGTCAGAGGATCGCCCAGGCGCACACCATCGCGACTGAGCTGAGACATCTTGCGGCCGTCGATTTCGACCTCCGCGATGTCGACGACCAGATGCCGCGGCAACTGCTCATGCTGCGGAAAATTATCGTCGAACAATGGAGGGTGCACCCGACTGGTCGGCCAGCGGTCGAAGATCTTCGCAAGATTGCCGCGGGCCGCGATCTCCAGGGTGACGCCGGCCTCATGCGCAGCGCTGCGGAGCGCGCGCAAGATGGCAACCAGGCGCCCCATGAGGGCAGACCGATTGCGCTCAAGGCGTCCGGCATTGTGATCCGTCATCAGCAATCCGACCTCGCCCGCAAGCGCAAGCAGGGTACCCTCGAACGCCGGCGACGGTGTCGCGGCGACATCGGCGACCTGCGCCTCGATGGCCTCGAAGGTAATTGTTGATGAGCTGCTCGCCTGCCAGTTGGCGAGGGTGCGATCGAGATTTACCGCCAGTTCATCGAGCCCGATCTGGGCACGCGCGGCCAGCGCAGAGATGTACCAAAGCACATCGCCGAGCTCTTCGACCACGCTATCCTGGTACCCGACATAGGCGATCGGATCGCGCTGCTTCTTTTTGACCTCGCTGAGTAGGCTACCGGTTTCACCGAACACACCCAACAGCGGGAATGCCAGGTCGGTCTCGCCGGACGGACGTTGATCCGTCCGCAGGGCCTGCACTTGATAGTCCGCAATCTTGAGCGACGTCATGGCGCTTTCCGCCTATCGACCAACGATCCGGATGGCACGTCGAATCCGTATGCGTGCAAAGCTCGAAGAACAACCACCCGAATTGTCTCGCCCGTCTCTGCCGCGCGCACGGCGATCTCCCGCTTGGTGACCGCCGGCAGGAAAAGCTGCAGGGCCTCTTCCGGAGGTCGTCTAGGTTTCCTTGACATCATGAAGTGTTATTAACACGAAACCATTTACCGACCACGGGAATCTGCCATTTCGCTATTGCGACCCCAGCGTCACGGTCCGTGGAGTTGTTTCGACCACTCGGCCGACATCGGCCGAGCGAGTTCGGCAAGGGTCGCGCCACGCTCTGGCCCATCCTGAAGCAATCGAAGCACAGTTTCCGGGTCCAACAGGGTGAGCCGCATGAGGCGACTCATGTACGCAGCGCTGACCCCCTCGGCTCGGGCAATCTCAGCGATGGAGGCATGGACGCTGGTGTCGATCAGCTTCCGCCAATAGAAGGCGCGGGAGAGCGCGGCAAGGACCGGATCGGGCTTGGTGTCGAGCTTCGATCCGCGACTGGTCGAAGGTTGAGGTCCATCGATCGCGAAGGTCTTGCGCCCACCTCGCCGGCGGAACCGCATGAGCACGTGCACGGTGAGGGTCGGTGGTTTGTCGGTTGCCCGCCGGTTTGAGTTGGTCACGGGCTGTCGTGGGCGAGGTGCCATCACGCTGCCTTCTGGTCGGTCCTAGCGGCGCTCAGTTCGTCGAGGAATGCGGTCAACCCGTCCGTGCACAGGCTGATGTCGATGCCGTCGGGCGTGACCTGCACGCGGTTGATGAGGAGCTGGACGATCCGCGCTTGCACGACGGGGAACAACTCGTCCCAGAGCGGATCGAACGAAACGAGGCTTTCGCGGACCTCATTCTGCGTCAGGTCCGGCAGGTCTTTCTTCGCAGCCCGCCAGGTCGCCACGATGATCTCGGGCGAGCGGAGCAGGATACGCAGCTGGTCGATGACGGCTCGTTCGATCTCGGCTGCGGGAACGCGGTTGATGGTGGCGTCGTGCTGCTCGCCTTTGATGAGCCGCTGGCTGACGTAGTAGCGGTAGAGCCGCTGACCTTTCCGTGTGTGGGTCGGCGACATCGCCCGGCCCTTCGCGTCGAAGATCAGGCCCTTGAGGAGGGCAGGGGTCTGCGCGCGGGTCTTGTTGCTTCGCGTCCGCGAGGATAGGGCGAAGATGGCCTGCACCTTTTCCCAGAGTGGCCTCGGGATGATCGCCTTGTGCTCTCCGGGATAGGCGGAGCCCTTGTGGACGGCTTCGCCGATGTAAACCCGGTTGTGCAAGATTTTGTAGACGCGGCCTTTGTCGAGTTGCTGGCCGTACCGGTTGACGAAACCTTCCGCGGTCAACTCCCGAGCGATGGTGGTGGCAGAGCCGGTCCTGGCGAAGGTCTCGAAGATATGTCGGACCTTCGCGGCTTCCGTCTTGTCGATGACCAGCTTGCGGTCCTTCACCCGGTAGCCAAGCGGAGCCCAGCCGCCCATCCACATGCCCTTCTTCCGCGAAGCGGCGAACTTGTCGCGGATACGTTCGCCGATCACCTCTCGCTCGAACTCGGCAAACGACATCAACAGGTTCAGGAGCAGCTTTCCGGTCGAACTCGTCGAATTGAACGATTGGGTCACGCTAACAAACGTGACGCCCCTTGGCTCGAACACTGCTGCTAACTTCGCGAAGTCTATGAGCGAGCGAGACAGTCGGTCTATTTTGTAGACGACGACGATATCGACCCGACCGGCTTCGATGTCGGCAAGGAGCCGCTTAAGGGCGGGTCGCTCCAAGTTGCCGCCCGAAAATCCACCGTCGTCGTAGCGGTCGTCCACTAGCAACCAGCCCTCGTTCTTCTGGCTGGCGATAAACGCCTCACACGCCTCCCGCTGGGCGTCGAGGGAGTTGAACTCCATGTCGAGGCCTTCCTCGGAGGATTTGCGCGTGTAGACGGCACAGCGGCGCTTCAGAACGGCGCCGCCTGAAGGAACGCGACGATCGGAGGGAGAGGCGCCCTTCCGGCTCATGGCCTTGCCCGCTGGTTGCGAAGGCCGAAAAACAGCGGGCCGTTCCACCGGCTGCCGGCGATGGCGCGAGCGACTGCCGAGAGCGATTTGTACGGCCGGCCCTGATACTCGAAGTCGTTGTCGCGCACAGTCACGCAGTGCTCGACACCCTGCCATTCGCGGATCAGCCGCGTGCCGGCAATCGGCCGGTTGGCATCGTCGCGGCGGCGAGCCGCTTTGCCCTTCTTGCCGTAGAGTTCCTCGCCCAGGTCTTCGAGGTACTTGACCGTCTCCGGCTTCAACCCGCCGTAGGCCAACTCCTGCACGCGATACGCCAACCTGCTTTCGAGATAGCGCCTGTTGAACACCGGCGGCTCACTCTCGAACAGATCGCGCCACTGCTGCTTCAGATCGCCGATCGGCATCGTCTTCAGGGCGGCCAGGCGTGCCAACACCGTATCGGTCATTCGCCGTTCTCCGTTTCCGAGTTGGCATGACCGCTCTGGTGGCCGACAGGTTCAAGCGAACTTTCTCCGCCGACGGCCGACGTTTGACTTGACTGCCGGGCGCGGAGGCGAACCAACCCGAGGGCGAGGATGGCGCAGAGTTCGGCGCGGCGCTCGGTGGGCGTCATCATCTGGCCGGGCGGGAGCGGGGTCGGGTGTTTCATCTCGAGCGCGGCCGGGTTTGTGGCTTCGTCAAAGATCAAAAGCCACCCGATGGCCCGGCATGGGACAGTTCAGAGGAACGGGATGCAGGAAAGGTGGAAGCCGTCGGGACGGTAGTGGGTCAGTTTGAATTCGGGTCGCTTCGCTTCCGTCGAATCTCCACCATTTGTCCTGTATGATGGCTGGACGGAGGTGCAATGCCCGGTCTGGAAAGATCGGCTCAACTACAAGGTCCGCCCAATCGAATACAACACGATCGGACTCCCGAACCTTGCAGTCTGGCGCGGTCGGCACGGCAACCGGGAGCGGATCGACAATCTGAAATGGGCTCGCGACCACTGTGATGGCTTGTTTCGGGTGGTCATCACCGTTGCGAACGATGTCAACGCTCGAACGCGGGAAATTGCGGAAGCTTACCCTCAGCCGCGAATGATGATGCGCCTGATTGAACTGAATGAGGGCACCGGCGAGTTTCGTGCCGTCAACGTCGCGGACTAGGTTGAATGACTAAGCCCCCCAAACGCCCCCGCGACCCTAACCAACTTGCCAAGCGGATAGCTGATATCGCGACTGGCGAGGCGACGGATCGCGAACCGACGCCGGAGGAACAGGGCAAGGACCCCGCCGCTGTGGCCCTCGGTAGGCGCGGTGGACTCAAGGGCGGCAAGGCCCGATCTGCGAAAATGAGCCCGGAACGCCGCCGCGAGATTGCTCAGGCCGCGGCGCTAAAGCGCTGGCGCAAGAGCTAGTTGATCCTCTTGTGATCCAGAAGCGAGATTACCTCACCGCTGCTGGAGGTCGCGGCATCGACTGCCGACGCCTTCAACTTCGGGAAAGCCTTCACATCGGCGTCTTTGCCAGACAAGCGCCCGGCTGGCAGGGACCACAACGCCTCAATTTCCCGAGGCGGCAAACATAGATCATCAACTACCTGCGCTGGTGTCCTAATGCCCTCTTCTACAAGCGCGTCGAAGCTGCGGCGAAGAATGCGCGGCTCCTCCGCCTTAATGGTCCGATCAAGCGGCTCTTCCCCACGCCAGCCACGACGATTGTAGTTGATCCAAAGGCGCTTCGTTTGCTCAGGCGTCGTCAGTCCGATGTGTTCCGATCTGACGATCATCACACCAACAGACACCTTCCACCGATCCTTACGTGCCAGCATGGCATCGAGAGTTGGCGCGGAGAGTTCATTCGCAAAGCTCCTGGCAGGTAGCAAAAGGCGGCGGAAAATTCACTTCATGTACTATAACTTCGTCCGCATCCATAAGACCCTTCGCGTCAGCCCGGCGATGGCCGCTGGTGTCACTGACCGGCTTTGGGAGATTGGTGATATCGTGAAGGTTCTGGAGGCTTGGGAAATTGCTAAACCCGCTGACATGGAAACGTGAACATCAAGCGGCGCTGGTGATCGCAGCCGCGCTCGGCGCTATCGTCGGGGTGATCTTCGTGAACTACCAGCTCCCGGTCTGCGGCCGCGGCTTCTTCCATGTCGGCGGCCCGAGCGAATATTTCATGCGGATAAACTGGCCGGGATTCCTGGCTCGCTGCTGGCTGACGATGGTCTTCTGGCCCGCGCTCGGCGCAGGGGCCGGAGCGGCCATTGTGTACGTTCGACAGCTTTTGCGCACCTAGGTTCAAACTGACCCACTACCGTCGGGACTTGCCGCTCGCGGATTTGTCCGTGATTATCGTAGGTTGAATCAATCGGAACCATTGGTTCAGTGAGGTAGGCTCAGCGCGCGGAGCAAGTCCGATCCGTCCACATCGTCGCGGTGATGAGAGATGCGCGCTCGCCGATCTTGGTCGAGAGGCCCTTGCGGCACGGGGTGGTGACGATGGTGCGAGCGCCAGCCAGGACCTGCCCAAACCTTTCCCGGCTATTCGAAGAATCGGAGCCCACGCTTGTGGCCGCTTTTCTCGGAAGCAAGGCTTTCGAGAGGCTGAGCTGGCTCGAAACCTACAGGTTCGCTCCGAACAACCCGGACGGTCTGTCCGCCGCAAGCAACATGCTCAATCAAGAAAACAAGGACCGGCTGGGTCCGCTCGAATCCGAAGCAGCCCGGGTTGTCACGATCGCGAGCGACCGCGGCGAGTACGTCCTCGAAGGTCTCGCCAGCGCCAAGCTCGAGCCCGAGCGCGCCAAGATACTGCTGAACCAGCGGGACAAACTTGCGCGAAGCCTTTGGGCCTTCGCCAATGAACATGGCTTGTTCGAAGCGGCGGAAAACAGTCTGCACCTCCGTCTATACCGGCGCTATGACAAGCACTACCAGACCTTCATGGCCGAGCCGGCGGTTGGCGGTGGCGTGGACACGGGCAGCGCGGTACTCGACACGCTTCTTGCCGATCTCAACAAGCGCCTGGATCGCGGCGACGGCTACAGCATCGACAGATTCGACATTCCCGAGGACGGCGACGAACCGGCCGCAGAGATGTACCTGTTATTTCATCCCGATCCCCCCACAAGCGTCCGGGAGATCGACGACGACGGCAATCGGTCCAGGATCTACTTCCGCCCGCCCGGAGAGGCGATGATCGTCTACACTCCATCGACCGGGCGGGTCCATGTCCGTGCAGGCAACCGAAAGCTGAGGCACACCATTGCCGAACGCTTCATCGAGACGGCTCTCGATCAGACCTATTCCAGGCAGCCCGTCGACTTCCAAGCTTACGACGTTTCGCAATTCCTGAAGGGGTTCGATCTGAAACCGCCGGAATTCGACGACGTGGTGATCGACCGCGCGCAAGTGATCCGCGCTGACATCAGCATCGGCAATCTCGCCAATCGCCTCTCTCTTTCCACCACAATCGATCAGGACATTTCCGAGATCATCGGTAGCCACCCGGGCCTCCCGAGGATTTTCGAGCGGGCGGTCGCGATCCGCTTTGTCGAGATAGCTGTGCGGTATCGCCGCGCCGGATGGGAAGAGCCGCAGACTCTCGACTTCACGCTCACCGATCGCAACACGAGCAGCCTTCTCAGCCTCGACGATCCCTTCGAACGGGTTCTTGGGCATCGTCTGCTTCGAAACTGGAAGATCTTGCGCGATGGTCGGTCGCCAAGCGATGCCGAGAGCGTGGCGGTCATACCCGCCCTGCTGGCCATTTGGGATATCGGGGAAGACAGGGTCAACGGCGCTTGGCTGCTGAATCGCGGAGTCGATCCGGGCCTCTTGACGGAGCTGGGATTTCTCGCGCCCGCTGGCTGGGAAGGCGATGATCTGATCGACGACGAAGACGACGTAGGCCCGGTTGCGGCCGAAGTCGTAGTCGGATTTGAGCGAGCTGATCCGGACTCAGCCGACCATAAGGTGGCCGACCTTAAGGTCGCCGATGGACAGGTGACGCCCGGCGGCGACCCGGATCGCTATAGGATCTTTCGGGTGCGCGATGGCTGGGTCGCGCAGCACCTGCAGACACGTCTCGGTCAGGCGCTGGACGCGCCCGCCATCGAGGGGTTGACCGACCATCTCCTCTACCTCGGGGCGCTCGAAGTCGACGGCCGCGACGTTCCGATCTACCTCGCTCGTGGTCTCGACCGGGAGAAGGTTCGGTCCGCCGTCGATACCGAGCTTCGGGCGCGCCACAACCTTGGTATCGGGCTGGTTCTGCAGTCCGGCAATGCTCCCGGGCCGTGCTTGGGGACCAACGTTCTGACGCCGCTGGCCGACCAGATCGACAAGGACCAATCCGAGATCGCGTTGGTCGCGGACAGGCTCCGGTCAGTGTTCCGACGACACCGGATATTGGCCCGCGGTGGCCAGACGGTCGAACTCACCCGTGTCGGGGACAACATCGCCACTCTGTTCGTGCCTGGGAAAGGCAGCATCGACGTCAAGGGCGAAAACCGCATCGAAGTCATCCAGCGACTGGTCGATGCGCACAACACGGGCCCAGTGCCGATGGCGACAGAAGATCTGGTCAAGGGAATCGCTGAGGATCAGTCACTCTCGAACATCTTCAAGCGGCCGCTCTGGGACAAGCTAAAGGCCGACTTCCTCAGAAGCCCCGGAAAAGGGAGATGGGAGATCGCCATCTGACGGCCGGCTCCGATCCGGCTCCGATTGGCGGGTCTGACTAGCTCCGATTCCTCGGGCCAATGGAAGGGCTCACTCACTAGAGGAGCACTCCCATGCCGACTCCCTTCCCATCGCGCCCTACGCCCCCGACGAGCTTTACCGGCGCCACGAAGACCAAGCCCACAGACTCCAACTCGGAATGGCGCTGCTTACGCTGTGACAAGCTGCTCGGCGTTCGCCGAGACGGCCGCATGCACCTGCGTTTCGCGCGGGGGCACGAGTACTTCGTGGGCTTTCCGGTGGTGGCCACCTGCCGCCGCTGCGGGACTCTGAACCAGGCGCCCGTCGGCACGCGCTGACCCGATCGCTCAACCCATCTCCCCGAAATCACGAGAGGCGCGCGACGCCCTGACCCGGCCAGAAGGAGGCGCTGGACGCCCGGCCGCAAGGCAGGCGTCCGATGTCCTCCACGTGGAACGGAATCCACCAGCACCTTATGCACGCTTCTTCCAGCCTCGGCTTCAAGCGCACCTTCGATCATCTTCGGCAGAGGCACACCTCGCTGTCACCGTTTGCCGACCCGGTGGCACTGCTGGATGCACTCCATTACGGCTCCGACACACCAGAACAGAAGAACACCGTCCTGCGGACACTGGTCGAGGTCGTCCAGTCCGGCGGCCTCGTGGCCGATGGCGGGCTGACTCTGATGTTGCTGGCGCTCTGGCCCGGGCTCGATGCCATCCGGCGCCGGTCGGTCTGGCGCAAGCTTGCCGCCTCGGACGAAATCGCCTCCAACATCCTCGCCCGCACCATCGAGGCGGTTCACGGCCTCGACCTTCGGCGCGTTCGCCGGATTGCGGCGACGATCCTCAAGAACATCGAGCGCGACCTCGGTCGCGATCATGCACGTGAGGCCAAACGACAAAGCCTCCGCGTCGAACTCGATGTCGACCAGATCGTCGGCGGATCGCGGGAGCCTCTTGTCTCGAAGGAACTCCTCAAGCGCGATATCGCCCGTCTCGTTGGCGACGACGCCCGATTGGTTCTCCGGGTCGCAGTTGACGGCTTCTCGCAGGTGGAGGTCGCCGCCGAACTCGGTCTGACAGAAGCAGCGGCCCGGAAACGCTATCAGCGGGCCATCCGCAGGCTTCGCCAGGATTATTCCGATCCAATGTCCCGTTCGGGAACCCTGCCTGGCTTTTCACGTGCAGGCGCAGTTGCGCGAGAAGCAGATGGAGCAGGGCCTATGAACTGCACTGACGACAACGATGATTTGACCCGAGTGCCGGGTCTGTTCCGCCGCTGGGAGCTTTCCGACGTTCTGAAAACCCGTCGGACCTATCGCCTCGAAGAAGCGGGAATCCATGCCGACGGGACGCCGCTGATGGCGATCTACACGAGCACCGCGGGACCGCAGCAGGCGGCCGTCGGTGCCGATGATGTCATGCCCGATGAGAGGAGTTCGTGATGGCTCCCCTCGACCCGGTTCGCAGTGAATCGGCCAGCCAATCGGCTGACACGAAACGCCGGAGGGACAGGCCCACTCTGGTCCTCAAGGCGACGCTGGCCGATCTGGATAGCTGGTTTGACGTTGCTACGGCTGGCGACGGTTTCGAGTACCACCGTGGCTTCCTCGCGATGGACCGCAGGGTCGGAAGCCGTCTTGGTGAGGACGATCGGAAGGAACTAGGCCGCGTCGCCGATGCCACCATGGTCATGGCGAAGTCCGGCCGCGCCCATCTCGTTCAGCGACGACGCGGTCCGGACGACTACACCTACATCGCGCTGGCCAGCAGTTCGCTAAGGCGTATTTCAAGCCGCAAGCAAATTCGGGAGACGGCGTCGTGAGCGCGGAGACAATCGCCCGAGCGCTGGGCGGCCATCGTGCTGGGCGGGACTGGATAGCACGGTGCCCCGCGCACGCCGACAAGACCCCCAGCCTCGCCATCCGCGAAGGGCACGACGGCCGGGTTCTGCTGAAGTGCCACGCCGGATGCACCCAGTGGGAGGTGATCGGCGCGCTGAAGGACCGCGGCATCTGGATGGCGGGTAGCGGACAATCCTCGGCCGCGTCGCGTCGGGTGGCAGATGTCGAGGAACACCGTTGTGGCGACGGCGATCGTACTACACACGCGATGCGGATATGGGACCAATGCATCCCGGCCAGGGGGACACTTGTCGAGACGTACCTCCAGGCGCGTGGACTGGACATTCGTCCGCCTGCCAGCCTGCGCTTCCATCCGGCGCTGAAGCATCCGTCCGGTGCTGTGTGGTCCGCGATGGTGGCGCTGGTGACGCGCGGCATCGACGGCACGCCGGTCGGTATCCACCGGACTTTCCTTGCCGCCGATGGCTCGGGGAAGGCGCCCGTAGTCCCGCAGAAGATGATGCTCGGACCGTGTCGTGGTGGTGCGGTGCGGCTCGGTGAACATGAAGCCGGTGGTAATCTTCTCGTCGGCGAGGGCGTCGAGACGTGCCTCGCCGCGATGCAGGCAACCGGCCGACCGGCGTGGGCGGCGCTGTCGACCTCGGGCCTCCGAAGTCTTGCCTTGCCGGACGCCACGCACGAGGTCGTCGTGCTCGCCGATGGAGACGAACCGGGCGAGACGGCGGCGCGCTCCGCAGCCTGCCGTTGGCGCGACAGCGGGCGGCGCGTCCGGATCGCCCGCCCGCCGGCCGGCATGGACTTCAACGATCTCCTCTTGGCTGGCCAGGAGGGCCGATCATGACCGCCGGCGCCGGCGAGGACCTGATCGTGAAGGCGATCGAGAATGCGGCAGAGGCTGCGCCGGCCGAGGCCGGTCCCGCCACGAAGCCGAGGCTTCTGGTCGAGAGCGCGGCGCCCGACTGCACGGTGGAGACGCTTCGGGACCTTCTGGCAAAGAGCGGTGAACTCTACGACCGGGGTGTGCCGGTGCGGCTTGCCCACGATCAGTCGCAGGACGGCATGGCGGCTCAGATGCTGACGCCGGACGGACTCGTCCTGACCGCGCACCGCTTCTGCCGGCCATACTCGCTGAAGGAGAAGAAGGGCGAGATCGTCGAGGTCGACGTTCGCCTGCCGCGTCAGTTTGCGGCGATGTATCTCGACTGGCGGGGAGAATGGCGCCTGCCGCCCTTGAACGGCATCGCCTCCGCACCGCTCCTCGACGACAGCGGCGCCATCCACGCCACGGTCGGCTACGACGCGTCGACCGGCATCTGGTGCGAGCGGGTTCCGGACCTTGTCTCCCTTATGCCGCAGCGACCGACCCGGAGCGATGCGGAAGCGGGGCTTGCCGTTCTTCGGGATGCCTTCCGCACCTTCTGCTTCGCCGACGCGCCGATGGTGGAGAGAGCCGGCGTCGCCATGGTCGACACCGACCAGGCACCCGGGATGGACGAGTCCGCGTTCCTGACGGCGCTGTTGACGGCGGTCTGCCGGCCGAGCCTGCCGCTGGCGCCCGGCGTTCTCATTCGAGCCGCCTCGATGTCGGGCGCTGGCGCCGGGAAGGGGCTGCTGGCGCGCTGCATGTCGGTCGTCGCCTTCGGTCGCGAGCCGCACGCGGTGACCGGCGGATCGAGCCACGAGGAGATGGAGAAGCGGATCTCCTCGGAACTGATGGGCGGTAGTCCGATGCTGTTCCTCGACAACCTCAACAACTTCGCCGTCCGCTCCGACCTTCTCGCCAGCGCCATCACCGAACGCCCGGCGCGGGTGCGGGTGCTGGGGCGGTCGCAGATGGTGCCGCTCAATGCCACCGTCTTCGTGGTGCTCACCGGCAACGGCCTTACGGTGTCGGAGGACCTCGCACGCCGGTTCCTCACGATCGAGCTTGATCCGAAGATCGAGGACCCGGAAGCGCGAAGGTTCCCGAACGACATCAAGGCGGATGTCTGGCGCGACCGGAGAAAGCTGCTTGCCGCAGCATTGACGATCTGGCGCTGGGGACGATTGCACGACGATCTGCCCGCCGGCCGCGCCATCGGCAGCTTCGAGAGATGGTCGCGGTGGGTTCGCGATCCGCTT
This sequence comes from uncultured Alphaproteobacteria bacterium, assembly GCA_963843565.1. Classification (GTDB taxonomy): domain Bacteria; phylum Pseudomonadota; class Alphaproteobacteria; order Rhizobiales; family Kaistiaceae; genus DASZQY01. The sequence continues at coordinate 2,470,940 of CAWJKY010000003.1, read as the reverse complement.
GTAGCGCTCGGTTGTCGCGATCCGGTCGAGCGCCTCGGCGAGGCTAAGGAGCGGGATACACGCCGGCAGGCTACGGCCGAACTGTTTCGCGCCTGGTGGGATCGTCACCAGGATCGTCCGATGGCCCTGCGCGATCTCGACGAACATGTCGTTCGTCTGATCGATCCCCAGGGACGTGGCCGGCAGTTCATCTCCTCGCAGTTCGGGAAGCTCGCCGGTACGAGGATCGCCGGGCTCGTCCTCAATCGGCAACCCGCCGCAGGCCACTGGAGCGCGGCCACCTATCGGATGGAAAGCACGGACGCCCCTAATAACCATAGGCATCATAGGGGTCATAGGGGGCCGGCTCCTTCCGGTGATCCCTATGACCCCTATGATCCCCATGCCAAACCGGAACGGCCGGCACACGGGAATGGGTCAGAGACCCCTATGGTCCCTATGCCTTCGCTCCCCGATCAGAAGCGCGAGACAGGCTGGACGGAGGTGGTCGAATGAGCGCTGCCACCATCGTCGCAGCCGCCTTCGGGGCCGGTGTCACCATGAAGGTCGACGGGGAGCGGCTGGTGCTGTCGGCACCACGGCGACCGGACGATCGCATGCTCGAAGAAATTCGCCGCGAGAAGCCCGCGATCGTGGCCTATCTGCGCGACGTTGCTGCCTGGACCGAGGAAGACTGGCAGGCGCTGTTCGACGAGCGCGCCGGGATCATGGAGTACGACGGCGGTCTGCCGCGGGAGGAGGCCGAGGCAGCTGCAGTCGCCGAAGTCAACCTCATGCGTTCGCTGGTGAGATTGCAGCCATGAACGGCATCGGTCCGCCCGGCCGTGCTGTCGCTCAACAGACGGAAAATAGCGTCAGTAGCTACATTAGCTACATCGACCGCGACGCATGGACCCCGGCCCGCGTCGAGGATCGGCTGCGCAAAGCCGCAGCCCTGCGGGAGATGTCCTGCGACGACACAGAAATCGCGTCGGGTGCCGAAGGCATAGGGATCATAGGGGGCATAGGGGTCGGCGCTGCCTGTGCTGGCCGCGATGATGTCGTCACCGACGCGATGGAGGCGCCGTCGTGGCTCAACTGGCTCGATCCCGACGATGCCGGCATTGTCGTTGCTCGTCTGGAAGGAGCGCCCTGGAAGGCGATCTGCTGGCGCCACGGGATCAGCCGACCGACGGCCGACCGGCGTTGGCGCTACGCGATGGCATTGATCGCGTGGCGCCTGAACGGACACGCGGCGTCACCGTCGAGACCCTCGTTGCGATCGATGCTGAAGCAAAGCGCGAGTCGAGTGTGAGACATCGAGCGGTGGGACGGGACGATGGTGATGCGGCTAATCACGGACGACACGAGAATCCGGCGTCGTCAGACGTGGTCGATGCCGAGCCGCTTGTGCAGCGCACCGCCGACAGTAGGGGTCTGTCCTTTCAAGTCCTGCTCGATCACGCACTGAGGCAGATATGGAGAGAGCCACATGACCGGGCATACCTACCGCAACCGGGAAGAAGAGCGGCTCGACCGGCGCCAGCAGGTAAGGCTGTTGACTGCCCTCGATGCGGCTCCGTCGCAGTTGCACCGGGATGCATGCGGATGGTGGATCATCGAAGGTCAGCATGGCGCAATACAGACGTGGGGCGACGGCAAGAGCTGGCTGGTCTGCCTCAGTTGCCGCTCGAAGCAACACTGGACCTTCACCAAGCGCCGTCTGGACTTCATGACGCTCACCCAGGACGGCGACGACGAGGGGTGCTTGCGGTTGTTCCACCTGCCGTCACCGGCGGAGGCCATTCTGATCCGCGACGTGATGGGACTGCGCAAGCGGGTCGCGTATGCACCCGAGACGCTCGATCGCAAACGAGCCTCGATGGCGAGGGCAGGGTTGGCTCGTGGAGCGGCAAGCCCACCCACTGGCGATGATGGGGTGCTGCCGGTGTTCAACGGGCATTCTCAGCCCGAAGGTGGGTTTGTGGTCGAGGGCGAGCGCATCCTCGATTTGGAGGAGAATCTCGCGTGACCGCTCCGTCCCACCTCGACCCCACGAGCCGCAAGCTGGCGGTGACCTATCGCCCGATCGCCGGCCTGATCCCTTATGCCCGCAATGCCCGCACGCATAGTGATGCACAGGTGGCGGAGATCGCCGCTTCGATCCGGGCGTTCGGATTCACCAATCCGATCCTCGTGGATGGCGACAACGGTGTGATAGCCGGCCATGGTCGGATTCTCGCCGCCCGCAAGCTCGCCATGGCGACGGTGCCGGTGATCGAGCTGGCCGGCATGAGCGAGGCCGGGAAGCGGGCTTACATCATTGCCGACAACAAGCTGGCTCTGAACGCCGGCTGGGACGATGCGATGCTGGCCGCCGAGATCGGCGACCTGAAGGACCTCGGCTTCGATCTGGCCCTGACCGGCTTCGCGTTCGGCGAGATCGACGCGCTGTTGGCGGGAGAGGCGCCGACCTTCCCGGACGAGGCGCCACCGGTTCCGGAGAACCCGATCACCCGGCCGGGGGATGTGTGGAGGCTGGGCGCCCACCGGCTGGTCTGCGGCGATGCCACCGATGCGGGGGTGGTGCGGCTGGCCCTGGATGGCCGCCTCGCCGACATGGTGTTCACCGATCCGCCCTACAACGTCGCCTACGACAAGGGGAAGGTCCGGAAGGCCATCGCCAACGACGATCTCGGCTCCGGGTTCGGCGCCTTCCTCGATGCGGCCTGTCGCGCCATGGTGCAGGTCACCAAGGGGGCGATCTACATCTGCATGAGCTCGTCCGAGCTGGATGTGCTCAAGGCGGCCTTCGCGGCGGCCGGCGGCCACTGGTCGACCTTCGTCATCTGGAGCAAGGACCGTTTCACCCTTGGCCGCTCCGACTACCAGCGCCAGTATGAGCCGATTCTCTACGGCTGGGCGCAGGGCAGCGACCATTACTGGTGCGGGGCGCGCGACCAGGGCGATGTCTGGCAGATCGACCGGCCGCGGGCCAACGATCTCCATCCCACCATGAAGCCGATTGCCCTGGTCGAGCGGGCGATCCGCAACTCGTCGAAGGGCCGCGACACCGTCCTCGATCCGTTCGGCGGCTCTGGCACCACGCTGATGGCGGCCGAGGCGACGGGACGGCAGGCGGCGCTGGTCGAACTCGATCCGGGCTACTGCGACGTGATCGTGCGGCGCTGGCAGGACGGCACCGGCCATCGGGCTGTGCGCCACGATGGCTGCGGGCTGGACGACGGCCCGCCGACGGGAGCGTGATCGGATGGGCCGCCGCGCGCACACTCCGGACGCCATGACCCAGCGGCAGGTCGAGGCCATGTGCGCCTGCGGCGTGCCCGAGATCGACATCGCCCGGGTGTTGCGCATCGATCCGAAGACGTTGCGCAAGCACTACCGGGAGCAACTCGACACCGGCAGCATCCTGGCCAGCACGAGGATTGCCCAGAGCCTCTATCACAAGGCGTTGGGGGATGGTGCCCAGTCGGTCACCGCGGCCATCTTCTGGCTGAAGACCCGGGCGCACTGGAAGGAGACGGTCGTCAATGAAGTCTCCATCCGCCACGAAGACGCCCTCGCCCTCCTGGAGTAGGCACCCACATCATGGGTCGCAGAGCACACAAACCGGAACCCGGCCAGCGCAAACAGGTCGAGGCGATGGCCGGGTACGGGGTTCCCGAAGCCGAGATTGCCTGCGTCCTTGAGATCGACCCGAAGACACTGAGGCGTCACTACCGCAAGGAACTGGACAAGGGGCACATCAAGGCCAACAGCCGAGTTGCGGAAAGCCTCTATCAGAAGGCCCTTGGCGACGGCTCTCAGTCGGTGACTGCCGCGATCTTCTGGCTCAAAACCCGGGCCGGCTGGAAGGAGATGAACCTCCACGAGGTGACCCACAAGCCCCCGGTTGAGATCAGGTTGGTCGCCGGAACGCCCGATCAGTTGCCGGACTGAACCCTTGGGACGCAGAGCACACGAGCCGGACCCGATCATGCGTCGTCAGGTCGAAGCGATGGCCGGCTACGGCGTGCCGGAGCATGCCATCTCCCGCGTGCTCGCCATCGATCCGAAGACGCTTCGCAAGCACTATCGTGACGAACTCGATACCGGACAGGTCAAAGCGACCGCGAAGGTCGCCGAGAGCCTGTTCCGCAAGGCCACGACCGATGGCTCGCAATCGGTGACCGCGGCCATCTTCTGGCTGAAGACACGTGGCGGCTGGCGCGAGACACCGCAGGACCACACCGTCGGGGTCTACGACATGACGACCCTGACTGACGAGGAGCTGGGGAAGATAGCCGGTGGGCATCACCTGCCGACCCGCCAAAACGATTGAGGCGGCGGGTATCAGTCACTGGGCCAAGAAGATCTGCAGCAAAGTCACCTGACGGAGCTACTGCTCGACAGGAGCCACATCACCGACGAAGGAACTCGTTAGGTCCGGCAAGGCTGAAGTCACGGTTCGAGTGCCAATCCGCGTTCGCGTGTAGAGCAGCTTCTTGTTGAAACGATCGACCTGATAGACCTCGAACACTTCGAGGGAGACGCCATGATGGGAAGAGGAGGCAGCATCATGAACGCACGCCAGTCGGCTCTTCTGTTTTGGGTCGCGACTACAGTCTTCCAACTGCTCGTGCCCGCTGCGATGGGAATGGAGTTCCAAGCAACCGGGGACACGATTTATGCCCGTGGCGACATCGTAGCAGGCGACGCTGACAGGTTGGCGGCGCTGCTTGAGTCGAAAGGGTGGGCATCCGACTTCGTGACCCAGCGTTGGGTGCAGCTTGCGTCAAACGGCGGAAACCTCATCGAAGGGATCAAGCTTGGCGACTTGATCCATGAGGACGCGCTTTCATCCCTGGTAGGCGCCAACGACACCTGTGCATCGGCCTGCGCAATCGCGTTTCTAGGAGGCACCAAACAATACGCGACGGGCACCGGCGTTAGTCGAAACCTCCAATACGGCGCCATGCTGGGATTCCACGGATTCAGCTTCGCGAACGACAAGGTGGCACTGCTTAACGACACGCTTGAGACCTCGCGAGTTATCAACGCGCTCATTCTCGAGTACGCAGACCGGGTGCACTTCCTCGACAAGGGTTGGCTCGCTGAAGCGTTGACAGTTTCGCCGAACGATCTGCATTGGGTGAGAACCCCAGCGGACCTTCTTGCCCTTTCAATAAATGTAATCGGGATGCCAACAAACGCTCCGAGCGATTGGGCGAAGAACATTTGTTCGTCCGTTGTTGGCAAGTTGTCGCCAGGCAGAGTACTGCCCGACAGCACGATAATCCCGACCATCCGGCGTCTGCGGCAGGCAATTGTTGCCGGTCGATTTGGCGACGACCCGATGGTCTCTCAACTGGCGCCGTTGAGCGATTCCGATGCAATCGACCTAGTGCTGGGCCAACCGTTCTTGCTGGACATGCGAAAGCCGATTCTAGACGCGCGCATTGTCCCGCTCGACAGAGGAGGAGGTTTCTACTTCGACGACTGCATCGCGGTGCGTTCTAGAGACGAAACGGCGGTGATTTTGACTGACCCCACGGGGAAGAGGCTACATTTCCGCAATTTCGACGGGTCGCAGAATCAACTGTCGCTGCTGCCGCCGGATGAAAGCCTTTGGTGATCCCTTCGCGGCGGCGGAGACGGGCGTGTCGGTGCCATGAACGCGCGCTAGTTACAACAAACGTCACGAACGTAGTTGTTGCCATAGGTGACAAAAGAGTCCGCCGGGATTGATCCGGCACTCTTCATTGAATTCAGAAGCTGACGGGCGGTGCTTTCGTCGAATGTTCTTCGGAGCACGATGGCAAACCACCCATTCCTTGATAGTTCCGCCTGCACCGGGATTTGGGACGAAAGGACGTACGATCGAGCCGATTCATATGAGCTGAAGCTCTTGACCTGAATGTAGCGCGCATCGAACGTGGCCGGCTGAAACTGGTCGACTAGAATCCACGTATCGTGTGCGTAGCCCGAATGTCCGTTGGCGATGATGCGGTACCAGTTCCCCAAGCGGCCTGAGATTCTGACCCGGGTTCCATTTTGAATTTCGCCAATAGCCGCCGAGCGATCGTCGGGGCGAACCCGAAGTCCGATGTACCCGGCCGGATGCCGTACGCGGCCGGAAGTGGCCGTGGGAATTGTCAAGTCAGGTACGACGCTTGGCGCCGCCGCCGTAGGTTCGTCGCGGATTGGCATCCCAGGAATGGTCGCCAACGTCGGTAGCCGCGTTTGATCGAAAACTCCTGCGGTCGTTACGCGATATCGCGCCATTTCGCTGCCCGACAGGTATCGCAGGTCGTTTGCCTCGTAAGCCAGTGCCAATTGCAGAAGAGCTGGATCGACACCCATTTCCGTCATGTAGGCAACTTCGATAGCGGTGAGAGATTGGACTGACGAGATCGCGGTGTTCGTGTCGATCTCGTTGGAGTTTGCGAGCGATGCCTTATGGACGCCGATCGCTCCCGGTTCCGCGATACGGTGGACGCCTCCAAAGAAAGCGAGTGCGCAGGCGGACGCGCATTCCAACTGCTTGATCTGGATGGTGTCGAGGCCGTGCTGTCGGATGAGCCGCCCCAACTCGATCGCCTTCACCACGTTGCCGCCTGGAGAGTTGAAGGTAACGAATGTCGGATGGTTTTGGCGGATGGTCAGCTCGAACTGATCGAGGTTGTCAGAATTCGTAAAGTCACCGGAGATCACGATGAACGTTGAATCGGCGGTGCGGACGGGCTCGTACTTGAGCGTGGCGTTGGCACCTGAGACGAGCCACAGCGTCGCTGAGACTGCTGCAACAATGAAGACGCTTGTTCGGTGCACGTCGGCCATGGCAGATTTGAGAATAGAGGGGGCCGCAGCCGATTGTCGATTTTCGCAAGTCGCAGGTGCGGCAATTGGTTGCGCGCCGTCCCCGAACGCAGGGGCAAGATTCGCTACGGTTGGCAAACGACCAACACCGTAAACTTCTTTGCAACAGCGGCCACGCCCGCCAGGTCCAAGTCTGGCGCCACTTCCTGCGTTTCATACGGGACCGAGTGTGCCTCAAGGAAATTGACGAGAACGTCAGACTTTATTGCGAAGTTCACATTCTGAGGCAGGCTGCCCAGAACCTTCGCGACAGCAAGCTCGTTGAGTTTTGAGTCAACAATGCCAACGACCGCTCCGTGCATGTCTAGCAGTGGTCCGCCGCTGTTACCTGGCTGTATCGGCGCGGATATCTGAAAGTGGTCGATATTGTCGCCGAGACCGGCAACGGCCGTGATGTTGCCTGCAACGATGTTGCCCGTTGAGCTGAGTGCGCCTGCGAGCGGGAATCCATAAACTGCGATGGCTTCGCCCGCCGGCAACGGCCTTCCAATTCGCACCCTTGCGACATCGACTTCGTCGATCGTCAGAGCAACCTTCAACAGCGCAAGGTCATTCTCTTTGTTGACCACCGCGACTTCCGCCGGTTGAGGGGGCGCGCCGGGCTTTCGCACAGAAACCGACGAGCACCCGTCTACGACATGGTTGTTCGTCACCACGTATCCTTTGGACGAGATCACAAGCCCGGTCCCGGACGATACGCTTTTTGCCGATGGGGCGCTGTTGGGCGTCGTATTTGCGGTGGCGCTCTTTGAGGTTTGAGTCGGGGCTATCCTCTGTTCGGCTGACAGCTGGCTTCCAACGCAAAGCGCGAGCCGTGCGACGAGCGCACGGGTCCCCGTTAGGTCAAACGACAGCGTGTTAGTCCCGTCGCTGAGGTAGAGTGTTTGACCGTGGCGGAACATTTCCACCAAGGCGCTGTCCGCCGGGAGGATCACCTGAAGCGCGTCGGCCTGAACCGCGGTCGCAGTTGCGTTCAGCCAAGGGCCATAGTCGATCTTGAAAGCGAGGTTGAATTGCTGGCTGACTCTAAACCGCCAAGATGGCCCGGAGAAACCCCACGCCCAACCGTAGTTGCGCCCGACTGTTACCATCATGGTGAGTCCTGATGGAAAGTCGGCACCGGCTACACAGGCTGAGAAGGCACCGGTTGTGTCGTCGGAGTACGCAGCTCCCACCCAGTGGCCGACGGTGAATTCACCGCCAATCTCTCGCGCAACGCCTTCGGACGCATACGAAAGCAAGAGCGCGACGACGAGCAAGAAGATTCGGATAAGGGGCATGGCAAAGCTCGCCAGCCTTCTGTGGGAACTACACACGCCGAGTAACGGAGTTAGACTAGACCGCGCGTTCATACTGCGCAAATTGCGGACTTGGTCAGCTCGGCAATGATGCGGCAGGCTTTCAGGTAGCGATCACCTGCGAGGCAAGCATTCACGACGAGGGTGCGGCGTTACCTCCGCCGTCCTTCAAGCGCATTCAGCCGCGCGGTTCTCAGAAGGTCCTCTTCGCAATGCTTGGGCCTCTGATGCGTCGGGGACTTCCTATTTTTTGCCTCCCCGCGCGAACGCCGGGCTTTGCCCATTTCAAAGACCGCAGCGTGGATCGCTCTTTGCGATGATCGCGGTCAGCAGGTCGTGTCGTTGGCTGTCCATTGGCATTCACTCACACCAGGGCCGGGGTGTCGGCGGGCATCCCGTTCCATGACAGACGAATGGGACGGCCAGACCCTCGGAAATCAAAACCTGCCCCACGTCGCGACCGTCTGACTTCAGCACACCGCAACTGCGCCCGTAGTTGCAGGCGTCGGTTCCCTCTGTTCCTAGCCGACACGCACACGGAACGATGGTCAGGTCGATCGTCGCGCTGGCGAGCAGTTGATTGAGGCGCGCTTTTGCGCGTTCGCCCAGCTGCCGCTCGCGCGGGCAAAGGGCATGGTCGATCTCCGGGGCGTTGAGGCCGACTAGGCGCGTTCCCTTCGCGTCCCCGCGGACGTGGATCGTGTCGCCGTCCGTGACCGTGAACAGGCTCCTCACGATCGGCTGAGCGTGGAGCGGGCCGCTGGCAAGCATCACGAGTCCCATCATCGCCGCGGCAAATAGCCGTGCCGGTCGAGGTTGTCGGGGGAGGGCAAAACTCATCATCCGACATTCTCGCAGGCACTGGCTTCGGCCGGCAATTCCCACCGGAAATCGCCCGTCCACACGAAGCATTCTTGGCGGCGGCGCCCCGTCCGGTACCGGAGCCCCACTCGGGCAGCGGTTTGGAAAAAGCGCCCGTGTGTGCGGGCGGTTTCGGGCCCCAGGGGTCGATCCCGACGGCAGCCGGCCTGACGACGGTGACGGCCTCGGCGCCGATCGATGGTCAGCCACCTCGTTGGGAACGAAATTGCTCAACTGAGCCAGATAGTTCGCTACGTACAAGACCCAAACGGTGGTATGGGTTTTGTACACGAGCCACCGAGTTTGTCGCGATGCAACAAGCCATTGCCTACTACCGCGTATCCACCGCCAGGCAGGGCCGATCCGGGCTGGGGATCGAAGCCCAGCGCGAGGCCGTTGCGCGTTTCGCAGCAGCGGAAGCCTTCGAGCTGATCGGCGAATTCACCGAGGTCGAAACCGGGAAGGGGAATGACGCCCTCGATCGGCGGCCTCAACTGGCAGCAGCGTTGGCCACCGGGCGGCAGAAGAAATGCCCGGTCATCGTGGCCAAGCTCGACCGGCTCTCCCGCGACGTGGCCTTCATCTCGGGGCTAATGGCCCAACGTGTGCCGTTCATCGTTGCCGAACTGGGGCGGGATGCAGACCCCTTCATGCTGCACCTCTACGCTGCATTGGCAGAGAAGGAGCGGCGACTGATCTCGGATCGGACGCGCGCAGCGCTGGCCGCGAGGAAGGCGCAGGGCGCCAGGCTCGGTAACCGACGCAATCCGGGTGAGGCCGCGGCGCTCGGATCGAAGGCGTTGTCGGAGGAAGCAGACACCTTTGCCTCCAACGTGCTGCCGATTGTCAGCGCTCTGCAGTCTGCCGGCGTCACCGGTCTGCGCGGCCTAGCAGATGCTCTGAACAACCGCGGCATCCGCACAGCCCGCGGCGGCCGGTGGCACGTCTCTAACGTCAAGAACGTGATCGACCGGTCGCAGCGCCAGCGCCTTTTCTAGGCGGGAACTTCGCTGCGAGACTGCCAAGCAGGTCAAGCGACGCGAAGTACGTTCGATGGGCCGCTTTTCCGCTTCGGCTGGTCAGCGCGCTCGATGCGGTTCCGTCCCTCGGCCTTGGCACGGTAGAGCGCGATGTCTGCATACTCCAGCAATGCACTCAGCGACTGGTCGGCATCCTCGCTCGATGACACGCCACCGCTCACCGTCGCGTTGACGTGATGGTCTGCGACGAAGGCGCAACTTTCAACAAAGCTTGCGCGAATCCGCTCGGCGCGAACGATGGCCGCTCCGATGCTCGATCCGGGCAGCACAATCGCGAACTCCTCGCCACCCACACGGCCGAAGACGTCGGTGGCCCGTAGCAGCTTGGCAGCCACCTCACAGAATTTTCGAATGACGTCGTCGCCGACTGCGTGGCCGTAGGTATCGTTGACCGTCTTGAAGAGATCGAGGTCGAACATCATCACCGAAACCGGAACGCTTTCGCGCCGGCAGCGCTCTATCACCCGCGCGGCGCTCTCCATAAATGCGGACCGGTTGGCGATTCCCGTGAGCCCGTCGATGCGGGCGGCAACAGTATTGACCGCTTCGCTCCGCTCTTTGACCAGCGCGAGAAGGAACACGGCGGTTCCAATGCTGAAAACAATGGTTTCAAAGTAAACCAAGCCAAACAAACTCATTAACGATGGGAGCGCTCCCGGGGCGGCGCTATCGACGGTGCTGAATTCGCCTCCGAGCAATACCGCGGCGTGCACGGCCAAGAAGATGATGAGCGGCCACCGCGCGAACAGTCCATCCTTCCGCCCCGTCCACAAAGTGGTCGCGGCGGCGAGCAAATAGACGGCGCCTATGGCGAAGAAGAGGGGCTGAGTGACCCTCAGGCTGGAGACGCCATTTTCGAGCCCGACGACTGCCGCACCGAGCAACGCGAGGACGAGGGGCGCCGGCTTCGCGTCAAAAGCCCGCGCGGCCTTCCACATCAACCCCGGTGCGAGCGCCAACAAGCTGCCGGCGACTATTGACCAAAGCGGCTGGTATGAGGTCAACCCCAGCATGAAGGAAAGAATGCCTCCTGCGCCGACAACTAACGCCAGCCCAAACAACAACAGCGCCAATTCTCTTCGGTGCTGCGACCAGGCAATGAGCAGAAGCGCGCCGGCGCAGGCCATGACCGTGCTCTCCATTACCACCAGGGTGGGTAGGTCGAGGTGCATGACATCTCCGCCGCAGGGAACCCGCACGGCTGCGGCCACTTGAGTTCGAACTTGTGAGGCTTTGATTAAAGAAATCGTCGGCTTGATAGATAAGATTGTAACGAAATGGCTTTAGGGCTGAGATTTCCGTCCGGCCGGAGGGCGATAGGTACCTGAAAGCGAGACTGGTCCGCCAATCAATCGCGTGAGAACGTTTTCCGTGGATCGATGCGGCGGTGATATTGAGAGCGCTCCTGACGGTCTCTCTGGCTGAGGTCCTCGGCCTCCCATTCGCGCAGGCCATCGCCGGCGCGCTGCTGCTCCTCGTTGCGGTCAATCTTCTGACGAATGGAAACGAGGATCGACCGCCTATCGCGCGACGTGGCCTTCATCTCGGGCCTGATGGCGCAACGTGTGCCGTTCATCGTTGCCGAACTGGGAAGAGATGCAGACCCGTTCATGCTGCACCTCTACGCTGCACTGGCGGAGAAAGAGCGGCGGCTGATCTCGGAGCGGACGAGGGCAGCGCTGGCAGCCCGGAAGGCGCAGGGCGCCATGCTGGGCAACCGAAGCAATCCGGCGGAGGCGGCGGCACTCGGCTCGATCGCGCTGTCGGAGGAGGCGGATGCATTCGCTGCGAATGTCCTGCCGATTGTGACCTCGCTCCGGACCGCTGGAGTCACCGATCTGCGCGGTCTGGCTGCGGCGCTTAACAATCGCGGCGTCCGGACGGCTCGCGGCGGCCGCTGGCACGTCTCGAACGTGCGCAACCTTCTGCGGCGGGCAGAGGCGCTTTCATAGGCGGGAAATTCAGTCGCTTTGTAGGGAAGGCGCTGGCCTTTCTGTCTACGAAAAAGGTACCGTTCGCGCCCCTTCGGGCGAGAGGCATCACTCTTGGAAAGCAGATCAAATGAACTCATTCTTTCATGATCGCTTGAAGTCCTCTCTCCTGGCCGTTGCAGCGCTCGGGCTGGTTGCAGGTCTCAGCCTCATGGTGGCCGGCCTGCCGGAGCCGGCTGCTCTTGCCTGGTCGGTGGGTGTTGTGCCCGTCCTTGCCGCCCTTCTGGTCGAGATCGTGCGCAGTCTCTCGAAAGGCGAGGTCGGGCTCGACGTCGTGGCGGCGCTGTCCATGTCGGCGGCGCTTCTCTTTGGCGAGACGCTCGCGGCGGCGGTGGTCGCGCTGATGTATTCGGGCGGCACCTTTCTGGAGAGTTTTGCCGAGGGCCGCGCCCGGCGCGAGATGAGCGACCTTCTGTCCCGCGTGCCCCGGACAGCGACGCGGCACCGCAATGGCGGGCTGGACGAGGTGTCGCTGGACGACATTGCGCCGGACGACCTTCTTCTAATCCGGCAAGGCGATGTGGCGCCCGTGGATGGCACGGTCGAGGGCGACCGGGCGATGCTGGACCAGTCCGCGCTGACGGGCGAGTCCATGCCCGTGCGTCTGAACCGCGGCCAGGACGTGATGAGCGGCTCGACCAACGCGGGCGATGCGTTTGATCTGCGGGTCACGCGGTGCGCCGCTGACAGCACCTATGCCGGAATCGTCCGGCTGGTCGAGGCGGCGCAAGCGTCGAAGGCCCCGATGGCCCGACTGGCCGACCGCTATTCGCTTTTGTTCCTCGTCGTCACAGTCGCTCTGGCGACAGCGGCCTGGTGGTTCGCCGGCGACCCAATCCGCGCCGTGGCGGTTCTGGTTGTAGCGACGCCCTGTCCGCTCATTCTAGCCGTGCCGGTCGCCCTGGTGGCGGGATTGTCGCGGGCGGCCCATTTCGGCGTTCTGATCAAGGGCGCGAAGCCGCTGGAGGCGCTGGCGCGGATCCAGACGCTGATCCTCGACAAGACTGGCACGCTGACCGATGGGCGCCCGCAGATCGTGTCCATCGACGCCCTTGGCGATATGTCCGAAGACGAGGTTTTGTTTTTCGCTGCCGCTCTGGATCAGGCATCGAAACACCCAATCGCACAGGCGATCGTCGCCGCGGCGCAAGCGCGCGGCATCGTTCTGCCGATCCCCGAAAACGTGGTTGAGACGCCCGGAGAAGGTGTTGCTGGGACGATCGAGGGCCGGAAGGTGGTGGTAGGGGGCGCAGGCTTCGTCGCATCGCAGGTTGGCGCGGCTGACCTTGACAGCGCGGTCGTTGAGGCGGGGTCGGTGGTCGTGGCGCTTGGCGTTGACGGGAAACTCATGGGCCATCTTGTGATGGCAGATGCACTGCGGTCGGGCACGGCGGAGCTTCTCGCGGGGCTGCGCCGGTTAGGGGTCGGGCGTATCCTGCTGGCAACCGGCGACCGACGCGCCGTGGCCGAGGCCGTGACCGAGGGGTTGGGGCTCGATGCAGTCCGGGCGGAATTGACACCTGACCAAAAGGTGCTTCTGGTTCTGAGCGAACGCAAGAATGGCCCGGTCATGATGGTGGGCGACGGCGTCAACGATGCGCCGGCTCTTGCCGCAGCGGACATCGGCATCGCCATGGGCGCGCGCGGGGCGGCGGCCTCGGCCGAGGCGGCGGATGTCGTTATTCTGGTCGATCACCTGGATCGCCTGTTACCGGGGATCGAAGTGGCGCAGCGCTCGCGCCGGATCGCACTTGAGAGCGTCGCGGCCGGGATCGGCCTCTCCGTCGCCGGGATGATCGCCGCCGCGCTGGGTTACCTGACACCCGTGCAAGGCGCTTTGCTGCAGGAACTGATCGACGTGGCCGTCATCCTGAACGCGCTTCGTGCCCTGAGGATCGAACCAAGGCGGGCGGCCACGTCTGCAAACCCGAAAGATGCGGAACACAGGCCGCCAGAATTGAAAGAACACCGCGCATGAGCCGCCTCACGTATTCCGAAATCCACATAGTGCATTGCATTAGGCGATCGGAGTTGGCCGCGATCGACCACGCTGACATCGAGCGATCTACCGGGGGCATCATCATCCACCTTCGGCGCTCGAAGACCGATCAGATCGGCGCGGGACGAACAATTGTCATCGTATTTGGGAAGCCCCGTCGCTGTCCGGTTGCGGCGCTCAATCGCCGGCTCACTCGGTCGGGCATCGTCGACGGTCCGATCTTCCGTCGCGTCAATCGTCACGGCAACGTGCTTGCGGAGCGGCTGTCTCGAGAAGCCGTCTCGCTCGTCGTCAAGGAGCGGACAGCAGCTGCAGGGCGCCGCGCGCGCTGAACACCGCGCAAGGCGCGGCTCGACCCAAGGAAGCACTCGCCCGACGCGCGTTCAACGTCCTCCCCAACGCACCCTTGCGTCGGACCAACCGTCGGACATCAAATGACGTCTTGGGCACTTGGGATAGGCACTAGCTGGCCACGCCGCCCGAGGCCGCCCTCGATAGAATGCTGGGAGGCGCAGTGAGCCAAGAGACAGCCGCAAATGCCATTGAAGTCCGTGTGCAGGAAATTTCGGAACTCTTCGATACTCTTGACCCACTCCCCTTCCGTGAGAGAGGTCTCGATAGAAACGCCGAAGAGTACATCGTTGGGTGGGCGCAGGAGCTTCCGAAGGACAAGCCGATTAGAATTATCGTGCATCTACCCGAGGCCGAGGCCACCACGCACAAGGCAAGCGAACTCGAGGGTGCGCTGACCCGATATTTCGACTACCGCGCAGGTGTTGTTGCCCTTGATATCAATGAGCTTTTCCGCGTCGGGCGAAAGTCGCTCGCGATCGGGCTCACCGTGCTCGCAGTCTGTCTCCTGGCAACGCAGGCCGTCGCAGGCCGCTTTGGATCGGGCCCTATCGATCGGTTCATCGAGGAGAGTCTGATTATCGTTGGTTGGGTTGCTAACTGGAAACCGATCGAGATCTTTCTCTATGATTGGTGGCCGATTTCGCGCCGACGCCACCTTTATCGTCGCCTCGCAGGGGCGACAGTGGAACTGAAACCTTACGGGGCGAACGATGCCCGTTAGTCAGCGAGCCCACCGGAGCGGATTGTGAATCTTACGACGAAATTCTTGCTGCCCAATCCGACCATGTGCCGATGGTCAGATCATAGACTTGGATTTCGCCATATATCACCGGCTCCGGAAGAACGGTGATCCTTTGCGAACCCAACGGCGTAGCTCAATGGTCGCAAGGCAGAACCCGATCCATCAATTGGTATCAAGAGTTTGTGCATAACTGTCTCACTCCGAGGCTAGTTAGTGTGTTGCGCGGCGATTCGCGAAAATCCTGCTTCGCAACGTCTATGGCTGGTTCACCCGAACCGGTCGCGGGGTCTACGCACTGACCAAGGCGGGACATCAGGCGCTGGCGCGTTGGCCGCACAGACCGACATCCGTGGCAGCCGCCCAACCGGTTGGGCGCGGTGCACCGATCATGGCCGGCTAAGAATCGACCAGCGACACCGACGTTTTCAGGTGGTGTCCGGCGGGAGGCCCGTCCGTTCAGGACTAGCGTAATGCTGGCCGATGGGAGCGTGGAACGCGGCCGACACGCTGGTCTACTGCTGAGATTGGTCGAGCGGCGGAAGGCACTCTTGGCGAAGGTCCGAGGTTGTCAATGCCCCCGAATGGCGGCAATCTAGGCCCAACGAAGCCTCTCATCCGCTGAGTGTCGGCTAGAGTCTTAATGGACTCGTGATCCGGCAATCGCCGGGGATAGGAAGGAGGCGGCATGAACGAGCATTCCGCGAGCCTTCAACGCGAAGGTTCATCCGACCTGACGCCGGTCCCGAAGATGGCGCGTTCGCTGCTCGGCAAATACGCGCGGCAATTCGACAACTCTTCGATCTCTTTCAATGTAATTCTCCCCGACGGGTCGGAGCAGCTCTTCGGGAAGGGCGCGCCGCGCTTCGAGGTCAAGCTGAAGAACGGCAACGCGCTTCGCGCGGTGAGCAGCATGGATGAGGGCCGAATCGCCGATGCGTATGTCGCCGGCGACATCGACATCGACGGCGACATGCTGGCGCCTTACGCCTTGCGAACGTCGATGAAGGATTTTCATCCCATCACCACGATCTGGCGCTTCCTACAGCCGCTACTCTTCGGTCAGGTCCGTACGAACAAGCAGGCGATCACCGCCCACTACGAAATGGATCCCGCTTTCTTTCTGGGCTTCCTCGATCCGAAGACGCCCTGCTACACGCAAGGCATGTACGAGGCGGCTGACGAGCCGCTCGATGTGGCGACGATCCGGAAGTTCGACTACTGCTTCGAGAAATGCGGGCTGAAGCCCGGTGACCATATCCTCGAGATCGGTCCCGGCTGGGGCGCGTGGTTCGAATATGCCTCGCGCCGCGGCGTGAAATGTACCGGCATTACCATCTCCCAGGTGTCGATCGACTATCTGACGGAGCGCGCGAACACTCTCGGCTTCGACTGGGACCTGATCAACGTCGACCTGCTGGAATACCAGACCGACCAAAAATACGACGCCATCGTCATCATGGGCGTGATCGAGCATCTGCCCGACTACCGAAAGGTCCTCGGGAAATTCGTGACGCTGGTCAAACCCGGCGGGAAGATCTTTCTCGACGGCAGCGCCGACAAGACGAAATACGACCAAGCCTCCTACATTGTGAAATACATCTACGCCGGCAACCACAGCTACATGGTCCTGCACGACTTTCTCGAGCAGCTCACCCACACGCCGCTGGAAGTCCTGGAACTGCTCAACGATCGCGTCAGCTATTTTTTGACCGCCAAACAATGGGCGATCAACTTCGACAACAATCGCGAGACGATCATCGCCCGCTTCGGTGAGTTCAACTATCGTCGTTTCCGACTCTATCTTTGGGGCGCCGCGTACGAATTCCTCTCAGGTGGCCTCTCCTGCTACCGCATGATCCTTCAATTGCCAGAGCCGTCTGAAGGCTGAGCCGCGTCAGGCGGCGATAGGCCCTCAACGCGAGCGATGTGCTTTTGCCGACCTCAACGCTTGAGTGCTCACTCGGCGATCCCAGGAAGGCGAGCGAAATAGCGCATCAGAAAGGCTGGTTTACGTCGCCTTCGATCGCCCGCCAGCCGTTGTCGAGGCAACAGAAGCCACCCGGCCAGTCGTTCCCGGTTTGAGAAAAGCAGGTCGTCCGTCGTCTGCCGGCGATAGCCTGGATCGAAACTGCCATGATCCGGAAAAGCAATGCGTTCTTCTGCCTGCAGAAGGAGCGGCGGCCACTACCACGTCGAGAAAACGTGGGGGAGAGCGTCTAGCGCGCACCGACCAGCTCTTCAAAGCCCGCGATCACGTCGAACAGTTCTTCGTCGATGCCGGCCTGGCGCAAACGGTGGAATGTCCCTTTGAGGTCCTCCAGCAGTTCGTCGATATTCTTGTCGGCACGTTGCATCGCGGCGAGGCGGCTCGCGTTCTCGCTTGCGAGGGATTCGGCGCACGCCTGAAAGAGCGAGACGAAGAGATGCTCGCGGATCAGCGCCCGCAAGGCCGTGACGCTATCGCCGATGATCTCGGGCAAGTTCTTCGTCGGCCACGGGAGGTCGGCTAGCTTGCGGCGCCAGTTTTCATCCAGAGGGAGCAGTCGCTCGCTGACGGGCGCATAACCCGTGTCGGATGTGGGGCGGTTGTGGAAGAGGTGGAGTTCGATGCCTTCAGCATCGTGATCGTGCGTCTCGATCTCAACGAGAATCCGCCCGACCAGCGGCGCGATGGCTTTGACGGAAATCGGCACGGTGAAGAGCCCAATCAGCGGCACGGTGGCGTCCGCCAAGCGCGCATGGACGCGCTCACCAACCGCCCAGACCTGGTGTTTGCCGGGTAGCTCAGCGAGGGCTTTGATCGCATGTGCGGCAATCACCTCGTTGAATTGGCCAACCAGCCCCTGATCGGAGCCGAACACGACAGCGCCTATCGCCCCTTTGCCCGGCTGTTCTTTGCGTCCCGCCTTCGATACCGATGGGGCGGCTTCGCGAAGGCACACGCTGAGGCCCAGTTCTACGGTCCGGGTGTAGTCGGCGAGGGCGCGCACGGACCGTTCGTATTGGCCGATGCTCGACGCGGCCAGGGCTTTCATCGTGCGCACGACCGACTGCAAATCTCCCGCGCTGTCGATCTTCCGGCGCAGACTCGCCGTGGTCTCGCTCATGCCTTCTCCTTGGGTGCAGCCTCTGGCTTCGCCTCCGGTCGGGTCTCCAGCGTCGTCAATGGTTGCCCCTCGTGCGGGGCTACCCCCACTGGTTTCGGCTGCCCCTTGGTTTCCGGTTGCGGTGTCGCCTTGGAGTCCGGTGTGGGGGAGAACGCATCAAGCGCCCGCCGGGCGATCTCGACAATGGCTTTGCGGTCGTCATCGCTCAACTTGTCCGCGGTAGCCAGTCGCGCGGCTATTTCAGTCGGGATCGTTGACGCTGCCTCCTGCACGGCGCGCTCGGCGTCCGTCATGCGGCCAATCGGCACCGGGTCGAAGAGTTGCGCCGTCAATGCCAGCAGCACGGCGATTTGCCCGGATACGGACACCGGGGCGAGTTCCGACTGCTTCAGGCACGCGCGGATTCGCCGTCCATGCTCAATGATCTCGCGGGTATCTTCGTCGACGCGGGTGCCAAACCGGGCAAAGGTCTCGAGTTCCTCGAACTGCGCGTAGGCGAGCTTGAGGTCTCCCGCCACGGCCCGGTAGGCCGCCTGCTGTGCCTTGCCGCCGACGCGCGAGACGGATTTGCCGACGTCGATCGCGGGCAATACGCCGAGTTCGAACAAGGACGGCGAAAGGTAAATCTGCCCGTCCGTAATCGAAATCAGGTTGGTCGGAATGTAGGCGGCAATATTCTGCGCTTCGGTCTCGATGATGGGGAGCGCGGTCAGCGATCCGCCCCCGCGTTCCTCTTTCAGATGCGTCGCGCGTTCCAGCAGACGCGAATGGATATAGAAGATGTCGCCGGGGAAGGCTTCCCGACCAGGTGGACGGCGGAGCAGAAGCGAAAGCTCGCGATAGGCGCGGGCGTGATGGGTCAGATCGTCGTAGACAATGAGCACGTCGCGACCCGCTTCCATGAAATGCTCCGCAATACTGGTTGCGGCATAAGGAGCGATGTAGGCGAGGCCCGGCGGGTCGTTTCCCTCGGTCACGACGATCACGGTGTATTCCAGCCCGCCTCTTTTGCGTAGGACCGCAACCGTCTTCGCGACCGCCGACGCACGCTGGCCTATGGCGCAATAAACGCACACGACATCCTTGCCGCGCTGGTTGAGGATGGTGTCGACGGCAATGGCGGTCTTCCCCGTTTGCCGGTCGCCCAGAATCAACTCACGCTGCCCGCGGCCAATGGGAATGAGCGCATCGACCACCGTAAGACCGGTGTGGAGGGGCACGGTGACCGGCGCGCGGTCCATGATCGGCGGCGCCGGGCGTTCGATGGGCAGGCGCCAGGTGGCGGCGATTGCTCCATGGCCGTCAAGGGGCCGACCGAGTGGATCGATGACGCGGCCCAACAGGATTTCGCCGACGGCGACATCCATGACCCGGCCCGTGCGCCGCACCTCATCGCCGGCATGCAGATGCCAGTACTCGCCGAGCAGCACGACGCCGATCTCGTCCTCGTCGACGTTGAACGCGATGCCGAATACGGCGCCGGGAAACTCAAGGAGTTCCTCGGAGCCTGCGTTGGGAAGACCAACGACCCTCGCGATGCCGGTCGAGACATTTGTGATCGTGCCGACCTCGCGCGGAGTGAGTAGCGGTGTGAACGCTTCACGCCCCCGGCTCAGTCCGTCAAACGCGCGGTCGAGAACGTGCTGCAGGCTTTCGGGAGCAGAGCTCATCAGGCCGCCGTTTCCGGCTGCGACTTGGCTTTCGGCGCTGGCGCTGCCTTGGCTTCAGGTTCGGCATCGGTTTTGAGCGTTGGCTTGGCTTCCGATCTAGGGTCGCGTTCGGGCGCTGGCTTGTCGTGGACCCCGGCGGCGGGTTCGGCTTTGGCCTTCGGCTTGTCTTTCACTTTCAACAGCTCGCTGATGCTAGTTTCGAGCGACGCAAGGTAGTCGGCGATGCTCCACGCCACCTTCTGCCCACCAGCGCTGAGTTCGATCCCGCAGATGAGATCAGGCGCAGTCTCGAACCTCAGTTGAATGTCAGCGGAAAAGGTTTCGTTGATCGCGTTCTGTATCGCCGCTCGCTGGTCCTGAGGCAGGTCAACCGCCGAGCGCACCACCGCCGGAACGGATGCATTCTTGAGAGCCTCGCCCAGCGTGGCTTTCGCGGGGGCATCCATCTCCCGCAGGCGGCGGGTGAACACCGCGCCGATCCGTTCTTCGAGGCTGCTTGTGGCGAGATCCGCCAACACCTTCCGCGCGACGGCGAACACCTCCTGCTGGACGCGCCGGCTGACGGCTTGATCGAGGTTCTTGGCATCGCTCTCCAGCGCTTCGCGGCGCTTGGCGCTCAGCGCGTCGGCGGCCTTTCGTGCTTCGTCAAGAAGCCGCTGGCGTTCTGCCTTTGCTTCATCCGTTGCCTTGGTGAGCAGAGCAGCGCGCTGCGCATCGAACGCGTCGTTCTTCGCCTGAAGCGCGTCACGCTCTGTCTTCGCTTGCGCCCTTTTCTTGTCGGCGTCGGCAAGCTCCGCGGCAACCTTTTCTTCCCGCGCGTCGATGGCCGCCAGGATCGGCTTGTACAGAAAGCGCTTCAGCAGCCATACCAGGATCAGGAAGTTGAGCGCCTGCGCACCGACGGTGAACCAGTCGATCAGCATTCGCTATTTTCCAGCCGTCTGGGCGATGACGTAGTTCCAGAACGGATTGGCGAAAATCAGAATCATCGAGACGACGAAGCAATAGATGGCCGTAGACTCGATCATCGCCAGACCGACGAACAGCGTTCGCGTGATGGTGGCGGAAGCGTCAGGCTGCTGCGCCAGGGACGTCAGGGCAGTAGCCACAGCCCGTCCCTCCGCCAGCGCAGGCCCCATGGTTCCGAACCCGGTCGTGAGACCGGCGACGGCGATCGAGATCACCGCGATCCATGTCATGCTGTCCATGGTGTGTCCTTCATCGGGTTGGAATGGGTTCGGGTTGAGGCGTTGGCGTGCCTTTGGTCGAGCGCGTGGCAGCAGCGATGTAGACCGCCGCCAGGATGCTGAAGATGTATGCCTGCACCATGCCGGTGAGCAGGCCGAGGCCGGTCATCACGATCGGAAAGATGAAGGGCGTTATCGTGAGCAGAACGCCGACAATCATTGCCCCGCTCATCATGTTGCCGAACAGGCGCACCGCGAGGGCGAGGGTGCGCGAGAGTTCGCTGATGATGTTGAACGGCAGCATAATGAAAGTCGGCTCGATATAAGACTTGAGGTAGCCGCCGAGGCCCTGCTGCTCGATCCCGAACAGCGGCACGGCCACAAACACGGATAGTGCGAGCGCCACGGTGGTCGAGAGGGAGGCGGTTGGCGGCTCGTAGCCCGGGATGATGGTGCACAGGGCGGCCGCAGCGACAAACAGGAAGAGGCTGCCGAGAAAGCCGAGATACTTCTCCGGATGACGCAGTCCAACATCCGCGATTTGCTTCTCGATCATGGTGACGACGATTTCGAGCAGGTTCTGCCAACGAGAGCGATCAAGGCCCGTGGAGAGCTTCCGGGTGATCGCGATGGACCCCACGACCAGCACGAACATCAGTCCCCACGTGAACACGATCGTGCCGTTGAGTTTGAGAAATCCGCTTTCCCAGAAGATGATCTGATCGGGGCTAAGGCGCATGGCCGGCCTCCTGGGATGGGCGCGTTGGCGGGTCTTCCGTCGACCGCGTGAGGCGCGTGACGACCAGTTGCGCAATGACAAATCCGACGAGACAGGGGAGCAGCCGCCGCCAATCACCGCTGGCGACGAGATAGAATCCGGCGATAACGACGCCGGTCCGCACCAGCAGGCTGCCGATGAACCAAAGTGCCGGCCGCGTGGACGAAACGCCCTTGCGAACCGTCCACGAAAGGCCGCCGAAGAAGAAGAGGCCGAGCAGGAAACCCGCCGCCCAAGCCAATCCCAGGATCAACGTTTCATTCATCATCGCGCTCCTGATCGTCGCGCATGGCCCGGTCTTGACTGGCAACCCAACGCCACGCGTTCAGACAGCCGATACAGAGACCAGCCACCAGGAGGGCTAGCGTCCAGGAGTGTTGGCCCAGTTGCTGTTTGTCCAACCAGCTGCCGAGTGCCGCTCCAAGAAGAGTCGGAACGACGACCGACCAGCCAATAAGGCCCATCATTCCCAGGCCGAACCACACGCCTTGCGAAGGGTCGCGCCGCGCTTTGAGCTTGCGTGCCGCGGTCGCGCCAACCCGCGTGGCGAAGGTTGGATCAACCTTCGACGGATCTCCGATCGGTTTGTCACTCATGCTGAAAGGTCGCCAATCGGCGCAGAAATCCGGTTTCAAGCTTGGCTGTTGCCAAGCGTGCGCTCTCCTCATCAGCATCCTCGGTCAGAAACTCCTGTTGCACCAGGTCGCGCAATTCGCCGAGGTCGCTTCCGGCTATTGCCCGGCGCACGGAAACGATCACGTTGGCACCGGTCTTCACGAGCACGCCTGCGTCCACCGCGACGTAGCTCTCGCCTTCCGCTCCGGTCTCGAAGACAAGGATACCGGGCGTAAGCGCCGCGATGCAGTCGAGGCGGCGTGGCAGTAGTCCGAATGAGCCCGCGGGTGTCTCCGCAACGACTCGCGACACGCCGCTCTTTTCGGCGAAGATCTGAAAAGGCACGAGCACCTTAAGAATCATGACCATCGGCGGCCTCTTCGACCTTTGTCGGAACTGTCGCCACGGCCTTCGGATGCGGCTGGAGAGTGTCCTTGGCCCGAGGCGGGGCGGCATGCCCGGGGTCAACTTCGGCTTGGGCTTTTAGCCAAGGTCCCGCCGGGGGCGCGGACCGGCCGGGCTTTGCCTTTGCTTTCGCCTCGTCAATCGCGCCGATCATGTAGAGCGCGCTTTCCGGGTAGTCCTTGAACTCGTCGCGAAGAATCCGCTCGCATCCGTCGAGGGAATCTGTGAGGCGCACGAGTTTTCCCTTGAGGCCGGTGAACTGCTCAGTCGTGAAAAAGGGCTGGGTGAGAAAGCGCTCCAGGCGGCGGGCGCGGGCTACGACCTTTCGGTCCTCGGGCGAAAGTTGCTCGAGGCCAAGCATGGCAATGATGTCCTTGAGCTCGGCGTACTGCGCCAGCGTGCGCCGGATTTCCTGCGCCAGGGCGTAGTGCCGTTCACCGACGATGCCCGGCGTAGCCATCTTGGAACTGGATTGCAGCGGGTCGATCGCCGGGTAGAGGCCCTCGCTCGCCCGTTTGCGCGAGAGCACGATCGAGGCGGAAAGGTGCGAGAAGGTATGCACTGCCGCCGGATCGGTGAAATCATCGGCCGGCACGTAGACCGCCTGGATCGAGGTGATGGCGCCCGTATCGGTGTTGGCGATACGTTCCTCCAGGCCCGACAGCTCGGTGCCCATCGTAGGCTGATAGCCGAGACGAGACGGCATCTGCCCCATCAGGCCGGAGACTTCCGAGCCGGCCTGGATGAACCGGAAGATATTGTCGATGAGGAGCAGCACGTCGCGGTGCTCATCGTCACGGAAATACTCGGCCATCGTCAGCGCCGCATGACCGACGCGAAAGCGCGCCCCCGGCGGTTCGTTCATCTGGCCGAAGAGCATCACCATGTTCGGCAATACGCCGGCCTCCTCCATTTCGCGATAGAGCTCCTCGCCTTCGCGACAGCGTTCGCCGATTCCGCAGAAGATGCTTACGCCCTCCTGCTGCCCGATCATGTTGTGGATCATCTCGGTGAGCAGCACCGTCTTGCCTACGCCGGCGCCGCCGAACAGTCCCGCTTTGCCGCCGCGTTCCAGCGGCGCGAGCACATCTATGAACTTGATTCCCGTCTCAAAGACTTCAGACACGGTGGATCGCCGCGCGAGCGCAGGCGGCGCCTGATGCACTGAACGCCATTGCACATCGTTCAGTCCCGCAATGCCGTCGATCGTTTTGCCGAATACGTCGAACATGCGGGAGAGCACGCCTTTGCCCACGGGCGCCTCCAGGGGGCCGCCCGTGTCCTCCACGGCCATTCCGCGGGCAAGCCCTTCGGTGGGGGTCAGCGCAATCCCGCGGACACGATGCGCGTCAACATGCGCCAGCACTTCAATGACGATATGCATCTTCGCGCCAGTGCGCAGAACCGAATAGATGGGAGGCAGATGCTCATCGAACCTTGCGTCCACGACGCTGCCCCGAATCGAGACCACCGTGCCGAGGAATTGGCTATTCACAGCGTTTCCCCCCACCCCGCGCCGCTTCGAAGCAGAAGGATCAGCCCGACCAACCCTGCCAGAAGCGCGACCCACAGCCCGACAGCGATACGCGTGGCTCTCGCGGCCCGATCTTTCTCCCACCAACTCGTGGGCTGAATGCCCTGCACCAAGAACGTTGCGACGCCGGCAAGGTTCACGCAGATGAGGTTCACCAAAAACAGCGACAACGCGCCCATCGCAAGCGCCGGATGGCCGCCACCGAGCAGTAACCCGAATGTCACTAGCGGCGGCAACAGTGCCACTGCCACCATCACGCCGATCAACGTCGCCGACACACCGGTCGTAAATGCAAGTGCGCCCGCAGCGCCCGACGCCAATGCCACCACGATGTCACCAAGACCGACCCCGTCGCGCGACGCCACTTCGGACGAGGTCGGGTTCACCTGCAGCAGCACGCCGAGCATCACGGACAATACTATCGTCGTTGCAATCCCGGCGAGGACCGTCAGGAGCGCGCGCCGAAGCAGCGATAGATCGCCGAGCGTCGTGCCGAGCGCCAACGCAACGTTCGGTCCGAGCAGGGGTGCTATCACCATTGCCCCGATGATGATGGCCACGCTGTTGTAGTACAACCCGATGGCGGCCACGATGGTCGACAATACCGCCATCGCCAGATAGACCCGCGAACATCGTGCGCCGTCTTTGATATCTTCGTACAATTCCTCCCGGCCGATCCGCTCAGGCGGGTCTTCCTCGGACGGGGCTTGCTCAGGTGTAGCGGGCGACTCCGGCTTGGCGCGCGGCAATGTCGCTTCGACAGGCAGAACAACTATCCGGTTGCCAGCACCCCCGGCATACCGCTTCTCCAACAAATCCAGGACCGCTTCGCTCCGTTCGGCATCCAGCAGAATCCGCACCAGCATGTCGCCGTCGGGCAATCGGATTTGTCGATGCTCGAGCACCTTATGTTCCTTGAGAAGTTCGTAGACCTCCCCGCCGTCCTTCTCAGACAACACCGTCTCAATCAGTCGCAGCGCCATCGTAATGGGGGTCCCATTTAGCTCCGTCGAGTGCCGCCTTCTGGACGACGAAGATCAATGCAAATTCTCACAGACGGATATCAATCTTCGCGCCGCCAGCTTCCACGTCTGTTCCGACCTCGCTGCGACAGCCTCCTCGAGGCGACCGAATTCCTGCCGCATGCCCGGTGCCGAGGCGAAACTCGCCGCCGCTTCGTGGTGGTCATGGCTCGTCCGTCTGATCTCTTTCAGCGGGAACCACCTGATGCCGCTGCAAGTTGCCGCCACGACCGTAGGAAACGGCAGGCCGCCGTCCCTCGATTTAAGTCGAGCACGAATCATCGTCGATCACCTTGGGCGTTCTCGCGTTGGCGGCGCGGGAAGAAGCCTCTTCCTCTGCGTCGAGCACAAGTCGTAAGCACAGAGTCGGTAGGCGTCATCGGCCAAGCCGCATGTCGCGTTGAGCTGATGCGAATCGGACGACTGGGGACGGCCGCACCACCTAAAGCGACCGGGCGTTCAAGCACCGAGCGCCGAAGCCTCCATAGCCCTCCCCCGGCGTCATGCTAGTGGCCCTCTATTTCGGTCGCTGTGCAGAATTGAACGCCCCGCCGCTCGCATGTGTGAGGTCCACAACGCTCCCGCATCGTCCCCAGTTCGGACGGCGGAGTCCGCTCCCGGGTGCGGTACTCTTTCAGCCGCATCCTTGGCGTCATTGAATCGAATGGCGATGGCGATGGGTTCTCATAGCCGGTGGCAACACGCCGGCCGACGCCAATCAATGATGCCGCACAAGATCCGGCGTTCTATTTTCGCCTGAATGCACCCTCGTGGTGCAGGACGTAGTTCAGCAGACCTTTTTGCACTTTTAGCTCGCCGTTGTAGTCGATCAGGCCGAGCTTGCGAAACTTGTTCATGAATACGGTCACCCGAGAGCGGGTCGTTCCGATCATGCTGGCGAGCAGTTCGTGGTTCACCTTTACGGGGATTGGTTCCGGACCGAGGTCATTGCCGTAGTTGGCGAGCAGCAGAAGAACCCGAGCCAGCCGCATCTCGCCGGAACTAAATAACTGGGCGACCAAGTCCGATTCAACACGGGCGGTCCGACTCAAGAGATGGAAAAGAAAGTAGTCGGCAAACTCCGGCTCAAAACGCAGGAGGCGCGCCATGGTCACCGTATCCAGGCGAACAACGTCGCATGGTGTCATTGCGACGGCCGAAGACAAACGCAGCGGCGCCCCGGTAATGGCTTGCTCGCCACAGAATTCGTCGGGCCCGCGGATTGCGACCACTGCCTCCTTTCCATGCTGGGATATGACGCTGACTCTGACCTTGCCTGTGTGGATGTAGAAAACAGAATCGGCCAAGTCTCCCTGCGCGTAGAGGGTCTTGTTCTTCGGATATTTCGTTATCGCCCCTGGGGGTCCCCTTTGCGTGAGAAAGCCCAAGACGTCGAAAGTCGGTTGTGGCTTTGGTTTCTTTGCCATCTCCATTGCCCCGATGGCGAGCATTTGTCTGACATTACTTGCAACCGATTGTTGAGGCAATCCCTGGCGAACGATGTCCCCCGGGCTCGGCCGTGACCCCGGCTGAGATCGTCGACAACCCTGTGGCTGAGACCATCGCCGCCAGGGTCATTTTCGAAACAAATACTTCACCACGAGAGGCAAATTCAGGAAACATTGTTCAATTTGGAACGATCTGAAGTTCGGCCAATGACTACCTCTTGGGTTGTGAGGCACGAAGATGATTCGCGCACCCGAGGCGGTATTAGTGGATGGTCGAAGCCATGCACTTCGAGGACGGGCGTTTCTTTGCGTCGGTCCCGATCAGGCGGATGCTGAGAGCGTCCGGCGCTGTTTGTCGCAAGAAGCGAACGTTTCGCCGCAGGTCGAGTGGGAAAATACTCTCGCTTCGGCACTGACGAGCCTGGCGAAGAAGAGCTTCGACGCCATCCTCCTCGACTTCACTCTGCTCGACAGCCGCGGGCCCGACACGCTCAAGGTCGTTCAGGCAGCTGCGCCCGACGCGCCCATCGTATTGATAGCCAGCCCGGACGATGAGCGGGCGGCGAAAGCGACGCTCAAGAGGGGCGTCAGCGACTATCTGCTCAAGGGCTTTCTCGAAGTCCGGCCGCTCTCGCGCACCTTGCGCGACCTGGTGCGCCAGAAAACGCTGGAGAGGGACGCCGCCGCAGAGCAGACCCGCGCCGACGCAACTGAGCAGACTCTGTTCGCCGAAAAGGAACGCGCCGAAGTTACCCTGAATTCGATCGGCGACGCGGTCCTGTGCACCGACAACGCCGGGCGAGTGACCTATCTCAACCTTGTGGCGGAAAGGATGACAGGTTGGGCGCGCGAAGAGGCCACGGGTCGCCCGGCGGTCGAGATCTTCCACATCATCGACAGCAAGACCCGCGAACCGGGTCGCGATCCCCTGCAGCTTGCCATCAGCCACGACATGCCAATGGGGCTCAAGGCCGACAGCCTCCTTATCCGAAGGGACGGGCTCGAATCGGTGATCGAGGACTCCGTCGCGCCCATCCACGATCATGACGGCAAGGTGACGGGCGCGGTCGTCGTTTTCCACGACGTCGATGAAGCGCGTGCGATGGTGCTGAAGATGTCCCATCTGGCGCAATACGACTTTCTCACCGATCTCCCGAACCGGGTCTTGTTCAACGATCGGCTGGATCAGGCGATTGCCGCCGCCCGGCGCCATCAACGGCAAGTGGGGCTCTTGTTCCTCGACTGCGACGACTTCAAGGAGATCAACGACAATCTCGGTCACGCGGTTGGCGATCTTGTCCTGCAGTCCATAGCCAAGCGCCTTGTGTCGGCGGTGCGCAACTCGGACACGGTCAGTCGTCAGGGTGGCGACGAGTTCGTCATTCTCCTATCCGAATTGGAAAAGACCGAGGACGCCGCGATCTGCGCAAGAAAGATCGTCGCGGCCCTCGCGAGGCCGCACCACATCGGCCAACAAGACCTTCACGTCACTGTGAGCATTGGTTCGGCCATCTTCCCCGAGGACGGCCGCAACGCCGAGACCCTTCTGAAAGCGGCCGACATGGCGCTCTACGAGGCCAAGCAAAGCGGCCGCAATGCCTATCGAGCCTTCCTCCCCAACATGAGGGTGCGCGAGGTCGAGCGGCAGTCCGTCGAAGGCCGACTCCTGGAGGCGATTGAGAAGAAGGAGTTCTGTCTGCAATACCAGCCGCAGGTAGAGCTTGCGACGGGCAAGGTCGTCGGCATTGAGGCACTCATTCGCTGGAACCATCCTGACCGCGGATTGGTGCCGCCGGCGGAATTTGTGCCAATCGCAGAGGACAGCGGGTTGATCGTGCCAATCGGACGGTGGGTGTTGGGCGAGGCGTGCCGACAGGCGGCCGAATGGCGAAAGGCCGGGCTCCTCCTTCCGTCGATTGCGGTCAATGTGTCGCCAATTGAATTCCGGAGCATCGGCTTTGTCGATCGGCTCAAGGGCTTCCTGACCGAACACAGCATAGGTCGCGGGATGCTCGAGCTCGAACTCACCGAGACGGTGCTCATGCGGGACACCGAATCCACCGAAGAGGCGCTCCGGTCCCTCGAGCAGCTCGGCGTGCGGCTGGCGCTCGATGACTTTGGAACCGGTTTCTCGAATCTGAGTTACCTCAAACGCTTCCCGATCAGCACGCTGAAGATCGACGCCTCGTTCGCGAAGGATCTGTCCACCAAAGTCGGAGATCGGACCCTGATCGCGGCGATCATTGGCTTGGGCAAGGCTCTCGGCCAGACCGTCATTGCCGAGGGCATCGAGACGGAAGCCCAGCTCGGCGTCCTGCGCGAATTGGGGTGCGAGGAAGGCCAGGGCTTCCTCTTCTGCCGGCCACTGCCGGCGGACGATCTTGTCAGTTACCTGACGATGGCCGGTCGCAAAGCCGGCAAGGCTCCACTTGAAGGCAAACGGCTGCGCTCGGGAGGAAATCGAAGAAGCGCGACCGCCCGATGATTTCGCCGCAGGATCGCTCCATCGGCGAATGCACCTTAGCCGCCGGTTTCACAAACCGGGGCCACCTCTTCCCGACTTGGGCTGAACGCCATTTCCTGACATTGGTGCAACCTGCCGGGCCGTCTTGGCCTTCCCCAATTTCATTGAGAGGATTGTCCTCCAATTCGTTGCAACTCCTTAAGCGCGAACGCCGATAGTCAGAAGAAGACCGTCCACCTCCAGGAGCCAGGGGCACACTCTGCGAGCGCCGGAAGATGACCACGCGCACGAAACAAGCAACGTCGATTCGATCGAAGACTGGCCGACCCGTTGCCGCCGCAGGGGCATCCATCGATATCGCAGAGCGCAAGCGGACGGACGAAGAAGACTGGGAGAATGAGGGCACGATCCACGGTCTCCTCGAGCAGAGTCTCGTCGGCGTCTTCATCGCCGATGGGGCCGGGAGACTTGCCTACGTCAATCCACGTTTCGCGCAGGTGATCGGGTATGAGATCGCGACAGACTTCATCGGCAAACCGCTGATTGATTTCATCTCCGACGCTGACAGGGCGGCGGTGAGGGAAGCGATGTCAGGATTGCTCTCAGGCAAAGTCGCGACGGTCGAGATCGCCGCCACCATCTTGCAGAAACAAGGCGCTGCGATCGATGTTATAGCCCAAGGGTCGCTTTCTACATTTCACGGCAAGAGCGCGATCGTCGGCGTGGTTGTGGATGTCACCGAGCGAAAGAAGATCCAAGAGAGGCTGCAGTTTGCCAATGCGCTTTTCACTGCTCAGCTCGAAGGTTCTCCGGACGGAATCCTAGTTGCTGATCAGAACCGACGGATCGTTCTCTTCAATCACCGATTTGGAGAGATGTGGAGAATCCCGCAGAGCGTCGTCGCGGAAGGGTCTGACGACGTTGTCTTGAGGGCCGGTACGCTGCAACTGAAAGACCCACAAGGGTTCTACGACAGGGTCATCCGTCTCTACGACCACCCGGAAGAAATCGGCGACGAGGACATTGATTTCAAGGACGGTCGCGTCTTCCATCGCTATTCCGCGTCTCTGTACGACGCGGCAAGAAAGCATTTAGGGCGCGTCTGGTTCTTCCGCGACATCACCGCCCAGAAGCAAGCCGAGGCCGAACTTCGCCACACCTCGCGCCACGACGGGCTGACGGGACTGGCAAACCGACGGGTGTTCATGGAGCGGGTGCAACAAGAAATCGCTTGGGCTGAGAGAGGCGGAAAAACCTTCGCCGTGCTCTTCCTCGATCTCGATCATTTCAAAGACGTCAACGACACGCTGGGGCATCCAACGGGTGACGACCTTCTTTGCGCGGTCGCCGATCGGCTGCGGTCCAGCGCACGTGAGACCGATCTGGTTGCCCGCTTCGGCGGGGATGAATTTGCAGTGATCGCAACCGCCGTCGGCAAACCAGCCGACGCCGCAAATATTGCGGACAAGTTCGTAGCGGCCATTGGCGACTCGTTTTCAATCCAGGGGAACGACATCCAAAGCGGCATCAGCATTGGCATTGCCGTGTATGAACCCGGCGACCCCAATCCGGAGACGCTCCTCGCGCACGCTGATGTAGCTTTGTATCGGGCAAAAGCCGATGGGGGGGCCGAGTATAGGTTTTTCACCAACGCGATGGACGCGGAGGTCCGGACCCGGGTGAGAATGAGTGCCGAACTTCGCGAAGCGATCGCTTCCGGGCAACTCTTCCTGCACTACCAGCCTCAGGTCGAAGCTCAGACGGGACGCATCATCGGCGTCGAAGCTTTGGTGCGATGGAACCACCCCCGTCGTGGCGTCTTGTCGCCTGGCGAATTCATTCAGGTTGCCGAAACGGCTGGTCTCAGCGTGGCGCTCGATCGCTGGGT
The DNA here is from genome assembly GCA_963843565.1 of uncultured Alphaproteobacteria bacterium. GTDB lineage: Bacteria > Pseudomonadota > Alphaproteobacteria > Rhizobiales > Kaistiaceae > DASZQY01. The sequence goes on along the minus strand of CAWJKY010000003.1, from coordinate 2,439,679 downwards.
AAAGCGTGAAGCCTGCGGGCAGGGCAGAGATTGGCTCGACGCAGACATCGAGCCGGTTGTGATCTCGGTCAACGTCTCCGGCGCGCAGTTCAAGAGGCCGATTGAACTAGAAAATGATGTCGCCCTCGTCCTCGAGCTGTCGGGGCTGCCTCCACACCTGCTTGAGCTCGAACTGACAGAAACCGTCCTCATGGAGGCGTCGCACGACCACAACGAGGTTCTTGCGCGTCTGCGCAAAAGGGGCGTCAGGCTTGCAATTGACGACTTTGGCACAGGATACTCTTCGCTCGACTATTTGCGGCGATACCCAGCTGATCGGGTAAAGATCGCGCAGGATTTCGTCCGACAGATTGCTTTCGACCCCGGCAGTGCGGCCATCGTCAGAGCGACAATCGCACTTACGCGGGAATTGGGCATGGTGGCCATTGCAGAGGGCGTCGAGACCCGTGAGCAGTTCGAATTGCTGAAAGCCTGGGGGTGCACCCAGGTGCAGGGCTTCTATTTTGCCAAGCCGCTCGCTCCAGAAGACATCTTGCCGCTGCTGCTTCGAGGCAGGATTCTCGAGCCAACAGCAACGTTCGGCAAGACAGCGGCTTGAAACGAATACTCAGCGGGAAAGGCGATCGCGCCGTTGGGCTCGCGATGCCGCAACTGGGTTAGGCCGCGTTGTTGGGCACAACCGCCGCGCGGGTAGCGCCTGTCGAAGTTTCCTCCAGGCCGAGCCGGATCGACATCAAACGACCGGCCAAGATGGAAGCCGTAGGCGGCGGTCGTCGCGACATCGATCCAAAATCCTTCGCTTAAGTGCGATGGGTTTCGCGGAGAATGTTGGAACCGGGGTTCTCTCCCTCCGCCAGTCAAGTCGGGGTCGCTGAGGAATCTCGGCGCGGTTTCGCGTTACCCACACGTGACGCTACCCGCGAGACTCGGAATTTCCAGTCGCCGCGGCTTCATCGTAGCGAGGAAGCCTCACCCGCCAGGCAAGCGCTTGCACCCGGCATCTTCGTTCAATCTACGTATTGCGCCTACGTGGTTCCACGGTCGCCTCTGCAGCCAAAGGATGGTCCGCTCTTGCGAACGGTACCAAACGGAGGAGCAGATGACCGAAAAGGATAATGCTCGGGTTGCCCGCCAACTCTACAGACTATTCAACGAGGGGAATCTCGAAGCAGCAAGCAACCTTGGGACGACCGACATTCAGGTGGATGTCGTGCCGTTCGGCATGGTGTTTGAGAACCGCTCGGGCTTCATGCAATTTATGGCGGGCTTCAAGACGGCCTTTCCGGATCTCACCATTTCGGTAGACAAGCAGGTGGCAACGGATCGACATGTGATTAGCGAGTGTTCGTGGACGGGATCACACGAGGGCCCGCTTGGCACGCCGGCAGGAGAAATTCCGCCGACACACAAGCGGGTGGCGGGCGCCCGCTTCTGCGAGGTGCTCGACATGGAGAACGGCTCCATCAAGCGGCTCGTGAACTATCAGGACGTTTCGTCGTGGATGCGCCAAATTGGTCTGGCGTGACTCGGGCCACCATCACGGCACCGCCAAGTGGTGCGGCCCCGTGCAGCTGAGCACTATCCGCGGCGACCCGTGGCCGGGGCTTTGTCTGGTGGTGGCCAGTCGGCTGCAATAATCGCAGCCTGAACACGCGACCTGACCATCATCTTGGATAGTACATTCTCGACGTGTTTTTCGACGGTGCGTTGGCTGACGCCGAGGCGGCGGGCTATCGCGCGGTTGGCAAGCCCGCCGCCGAGGTGATGAGCCACCTCAAGTTCACGCGGCGTGAGTCCGAAGGGGGCATCGCCCTTACCAACGGCGCCGGTTCCCGGATGGCGACTGCGCCCAGAGGATAGAAATCGCAATCGGATCGCTTCGTCGGGAATTGTGCCAGCCATGGAGCGCAAGAGCCCATCCGCTTCGCCCAGCTGCGCCGCGGCTTCGCCCGATTTGCGCCGTGCCTGGAGCACCCGGCCGGCGCCGATGCGAGCGCGCCACTCCAGCGGGCGCAAGCCCCATTTTTGCGCGAAACCCGCGGCCCTCAGCGAACTCTTCAGGGCGTCCTCAAACTCGCCAGCGCGCGCAAGTGCTTCCGCCTTGAGCCATGTCAGATGGGGGATGACATCCGGCGGGTGACCTCCGGGGGCCGAGGCGAAGAGGCGGTCGATCATGGAAAGCGCTTCGGGCAAGCGGTTGAGGCGGATTTGAACCTCGGCCAAGGACGCGGCGATCAGTCGATGGGCGAGAGAATTGGGGATCTGTGTGGGGTCAAGTGCGCGTTCAAGCATTGCCGCCGCGCGTCCGGCTTCACCCTGCTCCCCGAGTGCTCTGGCGAGCAGAGCGGTTGTCACCATCACCACAGTGGGTGAACCGATCGACCGGGCAATCGACATTGCCCTATCGAGATGCTCTCGCGCGTTGTTCGGCTCAAACATATCGAGCCAGAGCGCGCCGAACAGCATCTCGGCTGTGGCCTCGTAGCGCAATTGATCGTCCTCACGGGCAATCTGCAATCCGCGCTCAGCCCACTCGAACGCGAGACCGTACTCTCCGAAAACACCGAGCGACAGACCTCCCCAGATGAGTGACCGACACTCGCCGGAGCGCCAATTGCTGTTCCGCGAGATGGCGACAGCGTTGTTGACGGCGGGGATCACCTTCTCAAGTTCCGCTTCCGGCCACGGAGAAGGTGTCTGAAAATAGTCTGCCCCGCGAGTGGCGGCGCCGGCGAGACTGTTCGCCAAGCCCTCCAGGTTCTCCACCTCGCGCAACAAAGGCGCGGCAGAAGCAAAACAATTGTTGCTGGAAGGAAGGTCTGCAGAGATGTAGTAGCTCCAGCCGAGGCTGTCGAGCACCGCGGCCTGGCCGGCATGGTCTCCCAAATCGCCGAAGATTCGCAACGCTTCTTCCATCACGGCGCAGGCCTCATGCGGCCGATCGCTCATCATCATTCCGAAACCCCTCAGGGCGAGCGTGTAGCCGATCTTCGCGCCGTCGTTCAGCTGCCGCGCCATCGCAAGGGCTTCATCCAGCATGCCCTCGATTGATGCGATGTCGTCCTCGCGCGAGAGCTTGGCCAGGTGCAGCAGACACTGCCACGCACCGGCCGCGTCGCGGTCGGCCCTCGCCGTCGCCAGGAGCCGTTCGACATCGGCGCGCGCCTCGCGGAATTGACCAAGCCATTCCAGAGCGTGAGCCCTTCCACGGAAGAGGCGAGGCGGGGCCGTCCGACCGAGCTTCTCCAGCGCCAATATGGCGCGCGAGAAATGCTCGGCGGCGGCCTCCGGGGCATTTGCGGCCTCTGCTGCCTTTGCCGCGCGCTCTGCCCAGTGCGCGGCTTTCTCCCATTCTTCGCTGCAACAATAGTGAAAGGCCGTTTCCGCCACGTGGGTGTCCGGATTGGACGACGCCGACGCGGCCAGCGCATCCGCGATTTGTCCGTGGATAGCCAACCTCTCACGTGCCAGCAGTCCTCGATAGATCGCCTGCCGCGTCAGAGAATGGCGGAAGGCAAACACATCGACGGACTCCTCGACCACGAGTTGCGCGTCGACCAGGGTCCGCATCAAACCCAGCAATCTTTCGAAGTCTTGGCCAGTCAACGAGGCCAACATGCCAAAATCGAATCGTTGACCGATGACGGAGGCGATCTCGAGCACGCTGCGCGCGTCGGGGTCGAGCGAGGGAAGGCGCTGCGCGACTGCAAGCTGGACGGAGCGCGGGATTTCCAGCCGCACCAGCCAGGGCTTCTCGCGCAGGACCCCTTCCCTGGAGAGCTGCCCGGACTGCACCAGCGCGCTCAAAGTCTCCTCGACGAAGAGTGGGTTTCCGTCTGTAAGGCGTGCGATCGCCCGGGCAAACTCCCTGCGGGGCGGCCGGGGCAGTTCGAAAATCGATGCAAGCATTGCCGAGACCGCCTCCAGGTCGAGACAGGGAAGCTTGATCTCGGTTGAGACGCGCATGCGGTTCAGCGCGGCCAGAAAGGCAAGCAGCGCGGGGCTTCCTTCGTTCTCCCGAAAGGTAAGGACCATCAAATCGGGGAGTCGCCTGTGGCGAAGCAGGAACAGCAGAAAATCGAGCGTGGATTCGTCGGCCCAGTGGATGTCCTCGATCGCTAGCAACGTCGGAATTTCCGATGTTGCTTGAGATGTTTCGCCAGACATGTCGTGGGCATGGCGCTCCAGGAGATCAGCCAGACGTTCGAACTTTCTCCGGCGCTCGCGTCCTTCGGAACCCGTGTCGAACGGCGCCAGGTCTTGGGTGGGGTCCAATCTCCCGTCTCGCCACGGTGCTGCATGGACAAGGTCACCCCGTACGGTTCCGACACTACCCAGCGTGTCAAAGACAGGCGCCAACGTCACAAACCGGTCGTTTTCGAAAGAGCGCCCCTTAAGGACGCGAAAGCGGTCTGAGGTGTCGAGAAGATTTCGCAGAAGGCGGGACTTGCCTATGCCTGCGTCACCTGAGATGAGCGCAGCTGCGCGCGTGCCGCGGGCGGCGGACTGAGCAACGGCGTCCAGCACGGCCATCGGCTCGTCACGACCAATGAGAGTAGGACAATAGGTTGTCAGCGGAATGCGCATCAGGCTGGCTCCCAAAAGCCAGCGGCAAATGTATCTCGCATCCGGCCGGCTCGCCATCTCGTCGCCGCGCGCTCTCAGCAGCAGATTCTCTTCCTGCGATCGCGAAATCCGAGGGCGCCGGCGAGCGGCCGGCGACAGCAGCGACTTCGGGAATCAGAGTCGCGCCGCCGACAGTCGAGAGGGCGTCCTTCAGTCCAACTTGCCGCGCATGGTCTGCGAGGCAGGCAGTCGATGGGTGACGGACGGTCCGGTCCAACCAGGCCTGCCAAAACTAGACGCCAGACAGTCGGAAATGCTGAAAATCCGCCATTTCGCGGAGAATGTTGGAACCGGGGCCCTCTCCCTCCGCCAACATCCGTGACCGCAACATTCTCTGGTCCCGCTCCAGATGGCGGAATTGCCCACGTTCAGGGCCGCTTTGCGACCTCATCTGGTGACCAGTCGGGCATCAGTCCAGCCCACAGCGTTCTCTATTCGGGCGCTTTCTCTGACGCTCGTGACTTCTTGGACTTCGTTCGGAGCTCTCGAGCTCAAAGAGCACGGGGCTTTCTGACGCCCCGCGTAGGTGGAATTTCGAGTCTCTCTCGCTCGGGTGATAAGGTAGGAAGAAACGAACAAGCCGCGCCCCATCGAGGGCGGAGCTTGGTCGTCGGATGATCTGCATATTCGTGCCGTGACCGACAATCGCTGGTTCAAACAGCTGTCGGGTTCATGGCCGTGGCGAAAAGTACAACGCCCATCCCGGCCGCCACCCACATTCGATCACACACAACGGTGGGATAATATGCTCCGTCAAGCGGGCTGCCGCTCGGACCGGCGGTTCATCGTGAGCTACCGCCTTTTGCAACAACGGACTTGAGCTGTTCCCGCCACCGCGTGCCGTCTAGACCGGCCCCCGCGGAGGTTTCGCCGGCATTCTCTTGATTTATGCCTTGGTGGATAGTCTTTCACGGTCCATGCTAGTATCTCTCGCAACAGTAGCACGAGGAATGCATGGAGGCGAAAGCCAACACCTTTACGCACGGCAGCGTCTGGCTGCGGGCTGATTTCCATCTTCACACCAAAGCAGACAAGGAGTTTTCGTACGATGGCGAGGAGAATGCCTTCGTTGCCGCCTATGTCGATGGCCTGAAGGCCGCAAACATAGGCGTTGGTGTCATTGCCAACCATAACAAGTTCAATGCAGATGAATTTAAGGCGCTGCGGAAGAAGGCGCGCAGCGAGGGGATTGGCCTGCTGCCGGGTGTCGAGCTCTCCGTCAACGACGGTTCCAACGGCGTTCACACGCTGATCGTCTTCTCAGATGCATGGCTCGAAGGCGGCCAGGATTACATCAACCAGTTTCTATCGAACGCCTTCTCCGGAAAGACGAAGGCACAGTACGAGCAGGAAAACGGCCGCACCAATGACAACCTGCCACAAACGCTGAAAAAGCTGGACGAGTTTAGCAAGGACTTCTTCATCGTCTTTGCGCACGTCGAAGCGCCCAGCGGCCTGTGGCACGAGCTGGAGGGCGGGCGTCTGACGGAGCTGGCCGCACATCCGCTCATCGAGAAATACTGCCTCGCCTTCCAGAAGGTTCGCACGCACGACAAGCCAGACGCCAAGTGCCGCGTCAAAGTCAAACAGTGGTGGCCTCACTACCCCGCGGAAGTGGAAGGCTGCGATCCCAAGAAGCTTGATGAGATAGGGCGCGGGGAGTCGGCATTTCTGAAGATTGGCGATTTCTCGTTCGACGCCGTGAAGTTCGCGCTCAAGGACTTTGCTTTTCGGGTGGCGAAGGAGATGCCGAAGGTTCCGCACTCACATGTCACAGCGCTCCGTTTCGAGGGCGGCCTGCTCGACGGGGTGAACGTGCCATTCTCGCCGCACATGAACTGCCTGATCGGCATTCAGGGCAGCGGCAAGTCGTCCGTTCTCGAATGCCTGCGCTATGCCCTCAACGCGTCGTTTGGCGAGAAACCCCAAGACAGGGAGTACAAGGAGGCGCTGATCCCCTATGTGCTGAAGAGCGGTGGCAAGGTCATCGTCGAGGCGGTCGACCGTCATGGCACCCCATTTGAGGTCCGCCGCATCCTCGACCACGCGCCCGACGTCTATGTCGAGGGCGTTCTCCGGCCCGACGTGTCTGTCCGCGAAACCGTTGTGACCAAGCCGCTCTATTTTGGCCAGAAGGACCTTTCCGCGGCAGGAAAGGGATTCGGACAGGATTTGGTCGAAAAGCTTGTTGGGGAGTCTCTGAAAGCCATCCGGAAGAAGATCGCACTGGAAGCTGCGACGCTCAGAACCGCGGCAAACGCTTTGGTTTCCGTTCAAAGCGATCTCGACGACAAGCAGGAGCGCACCTCAGAACTGGACGACGTGAAGTTCCGCCTCGAACAGTTCGACAAATACGGCGTTAAGGACAAACTCGAAAAGCAGGTCGAATTCAAGCGCGACCGAGCTTTCACCATGAGTGTCGACACCGCCGCGGAGGACTGGCGCGCTGCGCTTCACGAGATCACCACGGAGAGCGAAGAGGTGCTCGCCGAGCTTGTCGTCCCGGACTCAAAAGCGAACGCGGCTATCTTTGTGAACCGCCCCGTGTTTTCCGGAGGCCATTTCGTTTGAGTCACGCGGCCAATGCTGGCTCCTCCAGCATGGCGTAGTAGCGTTCCTCGGCTTCGGCCGGCGGGATGTTGCCGATGGGCTCCAGCAGCCGGCGATTGTTGAACCAGTCGACCCAGGTCAGCGTGGCGAACTCGACCGCTTCGAAGCTCCGCCAGGGTCCACGCCGATGGATGACCTCGGCCTTGTATAGGCCGTTGATCGTCTCTGCGAGGGCGTTGTCATAGGAGTCGCCGACGCTGCCGACAGAGGGCTCGATACCAGCCGCGGCCAGGCGCTCGGTGTAGCGAATGCTGACGTATTGAGAACCCCTATCGGAATGATGCACCAGGCCTCCGCGACGAACGGGCCGCCGTTCGTGGAGGGCCTGCTCCAGAGCATCGAGCACGAAGCTTGTGTGCGCCGTCCTGCTCACCCGCCAGCCGACGATGCGTCGGGCATAGGCGTCGATGACGAACGCCACGTAGACGACGCCCGACCAGGTGCTGACGTACGTGAAGTCCGAGAGCCACAGCATGTTCGGCGCCGGAGCATGGAAGACCCGGTTCACATGGTCGAGCGGGCAAGGTGCCGCCTTGTCCTGCACCGTTGTCCGGATCGGTTTGCCGCGGATGACACCCTGAAGGCCGAGATCGGCCATCAGACGCTCGACAGTGCAGCGTGCGACCTGGATGTTCTCCCGGTTGAGCTGCCTCCAGACCTTGCGCGCGCCGTACACCTCGAAGTTCTCCGCGAAGACGCGCTCGATCTCCGGCTTCAACGCCATGTCCTGCTTCGCCCGCGCGGGCAGCTTCTCGGGATCGGCCCGCTTGCTGGCATGATCGTGGTAGCTCGATGGGGCGATCGGCAGCACCTTGCAGATCGGCTCGACCCCATACGCCCCGCGATGATCGTCGATGAAGGCGATCATGGCCTGAACCGGCGGTCGAGCTCCGCCTGGGCAAAATACGCGGATGCCTTGCGCAGGATCTCGTTGGCCTGCCGCAGTTCACGGTTCTCCCGCTCGAGGGCTTTCAGCCGGGCGGCCATGTCCGTCGGCACCCCCGCCCGCTTGCCGGCATCGACCTCCGCCTTCTTAACCCACTCGTTCAGCGTCTGCCCCGTGCAGCCAATCTTGGTCGCGATCGAGGTGATCGACGCCCAGCGCGAGGGATGCTCATGCTCATGATCCAGTACCAACCGCACCGCACGTTGACGCACTTCCGGAGAGAACTTGTTCGTTGTCTTGCTCATGATGGCTCCACCTTCTCAGGAGTTGGAGCCTCCGGCAAACCCGGTACGGTTCAGTCCAGTCATCAATGGCGCCTGAGGGCGGAGGAGCGGGGCAGCGACAGATGCAAGACGACGGAAGAAGCGTGTGGCCGGAATCTGGAAAAGCGTGTTGATCACGCCAAGGCACTCTCCGCCGAGTTCCAGCGCATCGTCGTAGTCGAGGCCCGCATCAGATTCCACGACCTAGAAACCGGTGTCGGCAAGGATCGAGGCCGCGCGACGAATGTGCGCAGCATACTCGCTCGTTATCGGCGCACGGCCCATCGCTTGAGTCCAAGCAATCCTGAGGTTCCGAACAACCCCCGAGGTTTGCTCAGTCCTGCTGGTCAATATGCGGAAGCCGGTCTTGAGGTCATCCACGGTGCGAGCGATTGGGCCGAAGGCTGGCAATTCGAGCAGTGGGAGCCAGGCATGCGGCAACTCCAGTGGTCGGACGCTGCTGATATGCCCCTTGCCCGGAATCGAACCTCCCGTCGTCTTGAGTCCGCAGACGCCGCAGAAATGGGCCGGTATGCGGATCGATCCGCCTATGTCGCTGCCGAGGTCTAGATAGGAAAGACCCGCCGCGACGGCCGCAGCCGCGCCGCCTGAACTGCCGCCAGGCGTGCGAGTGGCGTCGTACGGGTTGTTGGTGCGACCGAACACCGGATTGTTCGACTGGATTCCGCTGGCCAAGGTCGGCAGGTTCGTTTTGCCAACGATAATGGCCCCCGCCGCACGCAACCGTGCAACCGCAACAGCATCCTCATTCGGGATTCGGTCGGCGAATCCGGGGTATCCCGAGGTCGTGCGCATGCCCTTGGTGTCGAAGAATCTTTGATGGTGATCGGCACGCCGTGAAGGGGACCCAAGGGGTCTCCCGCGGAGACTCTCGCATCGGCGCTGGCAGCCTGCCGGAGGGCTCCTTCTCGATCGAGAGTGACAATCGCGTTCAGTGCCGGATTGTTGTTGGCAACGTGATCCAAAAGCTGGCGTACGACCTCCGTGGAAGTCGTACTGCCGTCACGAATGGCAGCTGCACACTCTGTGGCCGACAAATCATGCTGGACCCGCATCGGGTGCCTGATCCAATCGGAACGTCTGGCAGTGGGCGATCATTTGGATGACCGCCGTCAAATTCGCCTTGACCTCCGTCAATCGGACCACTTTGCACCGGACTCGCCTGAACTTGACGATCGCTCCGCATGCCGGCCCGCAAAGTGACTTACTTTGAGATGCGGAGCTGCGAGAGCGCCGTGCCGATCGCGGCGAACGTCGTAACGATCTGGTCGGCCTTGGTCAGCAGGAAGGTCTGATCGGCGCTGCTGGCGCAGTCCTTCAGCATCTGCGACGTCGGGTCGTGACCCGTGTTGACCTGCACGGTGAACATCGAGATGCCGTCGGCCTTGATGTTCTGACACAGGAGCTTCTCGCGGGCGTCGATCAAGTTGGAGTTCGTGTACCAGCGATCTTCAGTGTTCATGCCGTCGGTCAGGAGGATGATGATCTTCTGGTACTGGTAGGCCGGATCGTACGCGGGAACCGTGAACGGCGACTGGGTCAGAGTCTGCCAGCCCCACTGCAGGCCGATCGCCTGGTTGGTGTTGCCGTTCGGCGACATACCGTCGACCAGCGTATTCAGAGCGTTCCAGTTGTAGGTGAGCCCCGTAAGCTGTGTCGGGCAGCTAGCGTATTGCTCAGTCGGGAACCTCGTCGCGCTGTTGGTTGGGGCGCTGTTTAGCGTGTCGTAGTTCATATCACGGTCGGTGACGCAGCCGTTCCACGTGGTGTGGTTGTCGGCTGTCCACTTCTTGCCCTTCGCTTCACAGCTTGACTTGTCCGTGTACTTCTTCTGGCTGCATGAGCCGTTTACCTCGTCCCAGAGATCCCAACGCAGCCACGATGCATTGTAGTTCGAGGCGCCGGCGTTGACGTCCTTCACGAACGGGATGATCGAGACGTAGACGTCGCCGTCCTTGTAAGCAGCCGCCTTGAGCTGCTTGAGCAGGTTTTTGGCCGCCGTCTTCAGGGCGTCGAGTTTGCCGTCGCTCGCCATCGAGCCGGTGTTGTCGAGCACGAGCGCAACGCGCAGCCGCGACTGGCCCCAAACCGCCGTCGAACTGATATGCAGCGGGATCTCGTCGATGCCGATGAGCGGCAGGAAGTAGGCCTGTACGTTCGCGGTCGCCTTGACAGTCACCGACGGCCCGACCGACGTGTAGGTCGGCGACACCGTGATGCCCGAGGCGTCCGCCGGGTTGAAGTTGGCGAGGAAGAAGGCGCTCGCCTTGGACTGTATGTCCGCGGCGGTCATGTTGGGAGCGTCCTTGGAGAGCATCGTCGCCGTTGCGTCGGCGGCGTCCTGCATCTTGGACTGGACCGCCCACACGCGCGCGTAGTCAATGGCTCCGCCGGTGGCGAGGATCAGCGGTACCGACACGGCGGCGAACATCATCGCGACGTTGCCGTTGCGGGAGGACCAGAAGTGCGTGAAAACGTTCCGCACCGCCATGTAGACACTACGAAACATTGCCGGACCCTTCCCATCTGCTTGTCAGGGAAAACGCCAGCGATTTCTTAAGCCGAAAGCTAAAATATAAAGTGAATTCAAGCAGTTAACGAACGCCGTGCGGCTTCGTTCAAATTCTCCCTTTTCGCCCGTGCAGCTGGCTGCAAGATCCGGCCGCTTCCCGCTGAAGGGTATGTTCGCCGAGCAAGCCTCGCCGCGTTCTGTCGGCGGGCCGCGCCGCTGCCAGGTGCGCCCCGCAAAAAAAGGCGCCGCGGCCGTCCGCAAGGATTCCTTCATATCTCCGCCAAATAGTGGCAATGGCTTCACGCTTATTGCGCGAATCGAGACTCTCGTGCCGCGAAACTGGGAACAGGAGTGGCGCCCGGGCGGAGTGTTCGACATTTTGCCCGATGCCGTTGTGGTCGTCACAAGAGACGGGACGATCACCAAGGTGAACGATCGCCTGGCGGCGATGTTCGGCTACGATCGCGGTGAACTCGTCGGGGCATCGGTCGAAATCCTGCTGCCTGAAGCTGCACGCGCCAGGCATGTGGCGCAACGCGCCGCCTTTGAGCAGCACCCGCATGCCCGGCCCATTCGGGGTCAGCTGGATTTTCGAGGTCACCGCAAGGACGGCAGCGACCGCGCCGCCGCGCGGTGTACGGTTAACTTGCCTGCCGCGCGGCCAAAGCGGGGCCGGGAATGCGCGGATTGTTGTTCATCTTGGCTGCAATGTTCTTCGTGGTCTGGGACCTAAGCCAGAACCACGGGAGGGTAATCCGTGCCGCCAATGCGCTGCTGTTGCATCTGCTGCGCTTGGTGGGCATTTCGCCCTGAGGCTTCAAGATTCAAACAGAGACACGACCTGCGCTGCGCCGTTGACGCGGGAGCAAACGGGCACCGCTGCGAACACCAACGCGTCGCGCTCTCGCTACTTCCCCGGTTGAACGCACCACCGTTTTGGAGATTTCGGCGGGCGGGGCCGGTGATGCGCTCCCCGGCCGACCGAGCGCTGTCGAGCCGGAACGTCGGTGGGCTAACGCCCCACCGACGCCCCCCTTCGCCACCTCAGGGTTCTTGGAAACGGCCGTACCCGGCCGCCCTCGCAGGGCCGCTTCCAAGCGGCGACTGGCGCCGATGCCACATCTTCGCGAATCCGGCCCCGCATTCGTTGATCGACGGTACCTTCTTCGTCGCCGAGTTCGAGCACGGACGTCGCTCCGAGTGGCGTCCCCGAATCTGGCTCCCGGTGCTAGAATGGTCCAACCAACACCGGCAGTTCAGGGGCTCCGTTCTCCGAGGCGGTTGCAGCGAGGGGCGACATGGCCTTCAAGCTTATCGAGATCGCCGCGCCTGAGGACCGCCTCCGCGCGATCGTCACGATCGCCGAGGCCATGGGGGTCGACGACGTCCAAGTCGGTTCTGCGCTGCAAGACGGCCGCAGGCTCGTGACGCTCGTTGTCGGCGATATCGACCGGCAGGCACTCCTCGACCGGATTCAGAGCACGCTGGGCAAGTCCGAAAACTGGCGGATAACGATGCTCCCGGCCGACACGGTTATCGCCCGCGAGACCGAGGAAGAGAAAGAGAGACTAGAAAAAGAAGAAAAGGAGAAGGCCGAACAAGCCGAAGCCGGCGAGAAGCCGGAGGACGAGGAAAAGAAAAAGGAAGAGCAGGCCCGCGCCTCGCGCGAGGAACTCCGTAACCTGGTCGCCGGCGGCGTCAGGATGGACACCGACTTCCTGCTTCTGGTTTTCTTGTCGACCGTCGTCGCATCGGTCGGCCTTGAAAAAGACAGCGTCGCCGTCCTGATCGGCGCCATGGTGATCGCACCGTTGCTGGGCCCCAACGTCGCTTTCGCCTTCGGCGCTGCCATCGGGGACCGATCGCTGATGCTGTCTGCGACGAAGTCCAATGTCGTCGGCGTTGTGCTCTCGATCGTGTTTGCCGGTGCACTGGCGCTTATCATCAAGCCCAACATCGCCAGCCACGAGCTGCTGGCGCGCACCTCGCTCGACTATGCCGGCATCGCGCTGGCGCTCGCCTCCGGCGCAGCCGCTGCTCTCTCAGTCACCACTGGCCTCTCCAGCACGCTCGTCGGCGTCATGGTCGCCGTCGCCTTGCTGCCGCCCGCCGCGACGCTGGGGATCATGGCCGCCGCCGGCCGGCCGGATCTTGCTCTTGGCGCTGCCATGCTGCTTGTCGCCAACGTCGCCTGCATCAACCTCGCGGCCCAAGTCGTCTTCCTCGCAAGGGGCATCAAGCCGCGCACGTGGAACGAGCGGCAGAGCGCGCGCGTCGCGGTCGCCGTCAATCTCGTCACTTGGGTGGCGCTCCTCGCGGTCCTGATCGGCGTCATCGCGCTCCGTCAAGCGGCGCCGCAGTGAGCCCAGCGCGAATGCCGCCCGTATTGCGGGTGGTTAAATGGCGGAAGGCCAAAACCCGCCCATTGGGCGGAACTGCCTGGCGGAACCGGTTGCAGCGCGAGCGGAACGGGCGAGGCGACCAATTGGCGGACGGTTCGCGTGGAGTCAGTCGGACAACACGATCGCGGGGACGGGCGGCACCGACGAGTTTGGCAACAACCACCGCTTCCTGGCGCGCGGAATCTCACGGACAACTGGCAGCGCGGTGAGTGGCGGTTCACGCAGAGACCATCGGAAATGCTGAAAATCCGCCATTTCGCGGAGATGGGGCAATCGGGCTGTTTGGCGCAACCGCGGTGCCGGTGACGGTTGAGCGGGCGTCCTTCAGGCTGACGCGGATCGCGTGATCCGCGAGGCAGCAACCGAAGGAGGACGGCCATGAAGCATTATGTCGGTCTGGACGTGTCGATGAAGGAGACGTCGATCTGCATCGTCGACGAGGCACGGAAGGTAGTGAGGGAAGGCAAGGTCGGATCGGAGCCCGAGACGATCGCGGCCTGGCTGGAGCGGACGGGTCTCGGGTTTGAGCGAGTCGGCCTCGAGGCCGGGTCGCTGGCGCCGGCGATGTACGATGGGCTCGCGGCGGCAGGGTTGCCGGTGGTCTGCCTCGACGCGCGGCACCTGAAGGCGGCGACGAGCGCCATGCCGGTGAAGACCGACCGGATCGATGCCCGCAATATCGCCTGGGCTCTGCATGCCGGCTGGTACCGTGAAGTTCACGTCAAGAGCCAGGCGACCCACAAGCTGCGTGCGCTGCTGCGCAGCCGCGAGATGCTGGTCCGCTCGCGGGTCATGCTGGATAACCATCTTCGCGGTATCCTCAAGGCCTTCGGCCTGAAGGTCGGCAAGGTAGACGCGGGGCGGCTGGACCAGCGAGTACGCGAGTTGGTCGACGGCGACGAGATTCTCGAACGAGTGGTCGGGGCGATCCTCCGTGTCCGCCAAGAGGCGGTTCAGCGCCTCGACGAGCTTCACCGGTTGGTACTGGCAGCGGTCAAGGCAGATCCGGTTTGCCGGCTCCTGGTGAGCGTGCCCGGCGTCGGGCCGGTAACGGCGCTCGCCTTCCGGACGGCGGTGGAAGACCCCACCCGGTTCGCGAAGTCATCCCTTGTCGGCGCCCACTTCGGCCTGACGCCAAGGAAGTACGCCTCCGGCGAGACAGACCGGAACGGCGGCATCAGCCGGTGCGGCGACCGGATGGTGCGATCGCTGCTGTGCGAGGCCGCCAATGTGCTGCTGACACGGGTGCAGCGCTGGAGCTGGCTGAAGCGCTGGGGCGTCGAGGTCGCCCGGCGGCGCGGCAAGGTCCGCGCCCAGGTCGCCGTGGCGCGGCGGCTGGCGGTCATCATGCATCGGATGTGGGTCGACGGCACTCCGTTCCAGTGGAGTCGGGATGGCGCAGGAGCGGCGCGCCGCCGCTCACGCCCGCCTCTTGCCGAGATACGCCTCAATGACCTTCGGGTCGTCGAAAACAGTGGCCGTGTCGCCTTGGACCGAGGTGGTACTTTTGCCTGACGTAGAGGACCTTCTCTACGATCTCTGCCGGTGTCTGATTGGGGTGCGATCTGGCGATGGGCTTTTTGCGGACGAGCCCCGCATCACCGTGATGCCGGTAAGCGGTCTGCCAGATATAGAAGTTCGAGCGAGAAATGCCGAAGTGCCGGCAGGTCTTCAGGATG
Organism: uncultured Alphaproteobacteria bacterium; assembly: GCA_963843565.1. Classification (GTDB taxonomy): domain Bacteria; phylum Pseudomonadota; class Alphaproteobacteria; order Rhizobiales; family Kaistiaceae; genus DASZQY01. The sequence continues at coordinate 2,424,620 of CAWJKY010000003.1, read as the reverse complement.
TTGCCGCTGGCCTCGGCATACTCAAGGACGCGCTTCTTCCGCAGAATTTCTTTCTGTTCTAGGTTCATGACGCACTCCATCGAGATCGTTTCAGAACGATAGGAGTGTCCGGAAGGCTCGTACATATCTACATTTGTGGACTTCGCTGCCGCACTGCTCTTTGTGGTCGGCAGCGCTGTTCTTCTTCAAGGTTCAAGGCCACCCAGACGCCCGCCACCTGGCTGTTCCTGATCGGCTCGATATGCTTTGCGATGAAGCCGACCATTCGCCTGCTGCGCGAACTCAGATATGCGCGAATGGGCAAGATCGACAAGCTGGCCCGCCGCGACCGTCAGTAACCCGGACACCGTGAAGCCGGATGTCCCGCCCGCCCACCGCTTCATCTGCGCGGCGGCGAGCCAGTACCACCTCATCGCCTCGGCGTAGTCCTGCGGCACGCCCCGGGCGAAGCTCAACTGGTCGCTACTCCAAATAGACCCTATGCTCGCAGGCGCTTGGTCCCGGCCAGCCCTAGGTGACTATCTCACGCCGCTAGGCGATCCAGGGCCCGGTCCTCCTTCCTATTCCGGCGCATCCGGCCACTGCCGAGCCCTGCTATGGCGAGCACCACCATGCCAAGCAGCGTTCCCGGGTCCAACGCAGTGGTGGTCACTGCAACGGTGTTCGACTCTGCGCTCTCACCGCTGGCGTTATAGGCGCGGACCGCGTAGGTATAATCCGTGCGGGCTGAAAGATTCGAGTCCGCAAAACTGGTCACGTTTCCAACGTCCTGGCTGACGGTTCCGTCGCCCGCGCTCGATACGTCGAGGACGTATCCAGTGGCCCCAGCTGAACTCTCCCAATTCGCGTCGAATCCAAGCGAGACTACGTTTGTCGCGGCAGTTGCCACCGGTGCTGGAGGCGGCGCAAGAGGCGGTGGCGTTGGCCCGGGTGTTGGCGGTGGCGGTGGCCCGGGTGTTGGCGGTGGCGGAGGGGGCGTTGTGGACGCACAATTGTCAGCGCTCGCATTGAGGATTATGTCGCCGGAGGCTCCAGAATAGCCGTCGACCATGATGTAATATGTCGTTCCTGCAACCGTGTTGAACGTTATCTGACTGAAATAATGTCCACCGCTATCGTCGTCTTCCGCGATCTTGGTCAGGCTCGACACCGAGCTTCCGGTAAAGACACCCAGTATCGTGTTGAAATTGCTGCCTTTGGTGTTGATCGTGACGGGCCCTGACACATTCGCTTCGCAACTCAACCAAACAGACTTCCCACCGCTGTTGAACGAAAGGTCCGGCTCGCCACTTTCTTTCGTTGCGGCGGTATTGTTGCCAGCGCCACTGACCCATCCGGCCGCGAAGCTCCCCGCGCTTTGCGCGAGGCTAAACGGAACCGGCGCAGCGTCGACGAAGTTGTCGTTCGCCGCGGTGAATGGAAGTTGGAGCGCGACCTGCGCGAAAGCGGCCCGGACATCGGCGGTTGAATAGCCCAACGTCGTCGCGGCCTGAACCACGTCGTCGACGCCGGTGCGGAAGGTTTCGTTCGCCGTCCAGTAGCTCTGGTTGGCGAGCAGGAAGACGGCGAGCGCCTTGCGCGCATCCCACCCCGCCGTCTTCGAGAGCAGGCAGAACGCTTTGTTATACACACCGCTAGAATAATGAACGTCGAGACCGTTGTAGTAGTCGCGCGCATCGTCAATTGAGACGCCGTCCTGCGTTGGATCGCACATGTAGCGCAGTGCCTGCCCGGACGCCTTATAGATGTCCTCGCCTACCTTGAAGTCCGGCATGGCGTGCGGCAGCAACTGGCCGAAGGTCGACAGGTAGTAGTACTCCAGAGCCATGCCGGCCATGTCCGAGTAGGCTTCGTTCATGCCGCCCGACTGATGGTCGTAAAACAGATTCGAATGCTGTTCGGTGAACCCGTGCGACACCTCGTGCCCGGTCACGTCGAGCCCGGTCAGCGGATAGAACGTGGTCGCGCCGTCGCCGAACGCCATCGAGGAGCCGTTCCAGAAGGCGTTCTCATAGTTGGCGCTGTAGTGGACCCGCATCCACAGCTTTATGTTCAGCGGTGCCACGCCGTACCAGTTGACATACATGTCGTAGAGGGCGCGCCCGAAATCCTGTGCGTCATTCAACGGCGAATTGCCGCCGTTGATTGAGTCGCTGCCGGTGTGACTGTAGCAGGTGAACGCGAACGGGGTCATGCTGCCCGTGGTTCCGGTGTGGAGGTCTTCGGTGAAGACGTGTGCGCCGTCGTCCATCGTGCAACCGTTGGCGCCGTCATCTGCGACCCAGAATTTGCTCGCCGGGCTGGTGCCGTACGTCCAGCCGGCGTTGGTGTTGCCACCGGGTCCGGTGCCGAGTGCACCGTTCGTCACGTTTTTCGGGCCATCAAACTGGATGTTCTCGTAGGAGTACAGGACCGCGCCGCTGTCGGCGTCGATGAAGTAGACCGGGCGGGTCGGACGTATGCCGCCCGACTTTTCGGGCACATCCGTGTAGAAGGAGACGCGGTAGGCAAGACTGAGGCGCTTCGCCGGCGCTTCCTTGTCCTTGGCCGGCGGAAGCAGGTAGACCAGACCGGTCTCGACGTTGCTGTAATCGATTGAAACGGGAGCGCCCACCGCGGCAACCGACGCCGCCTTGGCTCGCTGCAGCGCATCGGCCGCGTTGAGCGTTGGGCGCGGCGAAGCCGCCGCGCCCTTGACGTTGAACATGGCATTGCCGGAGATGTACGCGACTCGGTTGTCGGGCGACACCTGGACGACGACCTGCTGGCCCCAAACCGGAATGCCAAGATAGACCTGATCGAGGCGCAAAGTCAGGCCGGCGCCGTTCGGCAACGTGTTCGAAGCTTTGAGGCTAAACGTCGTTTCGGCGTCGAGGCCGAGGGCGGCGGGAAGCGCCGTCGTCAGATCAGCCGCGGAAGCCGAGAGGCTCGCAAGTCCTGACGGCACCTCAGTGATTGACCTAACCTCCGCAGCCTGTGCGGCAGCGCTCGCCGCCATTGCCGCAGCAGATGCGACGAGAAATAATGGGATTATCCAGCGCTTGGCTGGTGAAGCAGCGCCCGTTACCACGCCAGCATCAGTACAATACATGCGCTCGTCCCCCACCTCAAGACCCAAGGTGGCCGCCGTCGCAGCCCTACGCACCGCCTAGCGGAAGCCGAGCACCGTTCGCCACCCCAACCCAACAATCGAATGCCCTCTACGGGCATCGCCACAATCGAAACACAATCGAAACCATTCGTAAAGGGCGGTATCCTTTCTATATGTCTAGGGCTACCCCAACCGCGGCGCAGACGCCCGAGCGCTCCTCCGGCCAACCGCTGTCGCAGACGCTCGACTAACCCCTCGATCTCAGGAAAGGGGATGCCCGCCGATGAGCTGCTGCCGGTTTCGAAGACACCGAGTTAGGTGTTTTTGTGAAACCGGAGGTGGATCATGGAACGACGGAAGTTCACGCGGGAGTTCAAGCTTGAGGCTGTCAGGCTGATCAGCGAGCGGGGGGTGTCGGTGGCGCAGGCCGGGCGCGATCTGGGTGTGCACCAGACGGTGCTGCGCAATTGGGTGAAGGCGTTTGCGGACGATCCGCAGCATCCCTTCCCCGGCCATGGACAGATGAAGCCCGAGCAGCTGGAGATCGCGCGTCTCAAGCGCGAGGTCACGAAGCTGAAGGCTGAGCGCGACATCCTAAAAAAAGCCGCGGCCTACTTCGCGAAGGAATCGACGTGAAGTTCTCCTTCGTCGCGAAGCACCGGGGGATCTGGCCGGCGGGATGGTTGTGCGGGGCGCTCGGTGTCTCGCGGGGTGGCTTCTATGCCTGGCTGACACGACCGCCGAGCAGACGGTCGCGCCGCAATGAGGACCTGGCGGACAGGGTCCGAACGAGCTTCCTGCAAAGCGATCGGACCTACGGGGCGCGACGGGTCTGGCACGACCTGTTGGCAGGAGGATCATCCTGCGGACTGCACCGGATCGAGCGATTGATGCGCCTGCAGGGCTTCAGGGCGCGGCCCAGGCGTCGACGGCTGCCGCCCGACACCGGCGAGCGATCGCTGGCGGCGGTCTCGGCGAATGTTCTCGACCGCCGCGCGTGAAGGCTCGCTTGGTCCCCTGCGTGAAGGCAGGGCGCATGCAAACCGGCGAGGGAGGAGGCAGCGCTTCGAGAATCCTGCGAGAGATGGGGCGAAGCCACTCGATGGACGACTCCAGGCCGCCCGGAAACGCCGGGAATCCGCCATTTCGCGGAGATGGGGCAATCGGGCTGTTTGGCGCAACCGCGGTGCCGGTGACGGTTGAGCGGGCGTCCTTCAGGCTGACGCGGATCGCGTGATCCGCGAGGCAGCAACCGAAGGAGGACGGCCATGAAGCATTATGTCGGTCTGGACGTGTCGATGAAGGAGACGTTGATCTGCATCGTCGACGAGGCACGGAAGGTAGTGAGGGAAGGCAAGGTCGGATCGGAGCCCGAGACGATCGCGGCCTGGCTGGAGCGGACGGGTCTCGGGTTTGAGCGAGTCGGCCTCGAGGCCGGGTCGCTGGCGCCGGCGATGTACGATGGGCTCGCGGCGGCAGGGTTGCCGGTGGTCTGCCTCGACGCGCGGCACCTGAAGGCGGCGACGAGCGCCATGCCGGTGAAGACCGACCGGATCGATGCCCGCAATATCGCCTGGGCTCTGCATGCCGGCTGGTACCGTGAAGTTCACGTCAAGAGCCAGGCGACCCACAAGCTGCGTGCGCTGCTGCGCAGCCGCGAGATGCTGGTCCGCTCGCGGGTCATGCTGGATAACCATCTTCGCGGTATCCTCAAGGCCTTCGGCCTGAAGGTCGGCAAGGTAGACGCGGGGCGGCTGGACCAGCGAGTACGCGAGTTGGTCGACGGCGACGAGATTCTCGAACGAGTGGTCGGGGCGATCCTCCGTGTCCGCCAAGAGGCGGTTCAGCGCCTCGACGAGCTTCACCGGTTGGTACTGGCAGCGGTCAAGGCAGATCCGGTTTGCCGGCTCCTGGTGAGCGTGCCCGGCGTCGGGCCGGTAACGGCGCTCGCCTTCCGGACGGCGGTGGAAGACCCCACCCGGTTCGCGAAGTCATCCCTTGTCGGCGCCCACTTCGGCCTGACGCCAAGGAAGTACGCCTCCGGCGAGACAGACCGGAACGGCGGCATCAGCCGGTGCGGCGACCGGATGGTGCGATCGCTGCTGTGCGAGGCCGCCAATGTGCTGCTGACACGGGTGCAGCGCTGGAGCTGGCTGAAGCGCTGGGGCGTCGACATCGCCCGCCGGCGCGGCAAGGTCCGCGCGCAGGTCGCCGTGGCGCGGCGGCTGGCGGTCATCATGCATCGGATGTGGATCGACGGCACACCGTTCCGTTGGAGCAGGGATGGCGGCGACGAGGCAGCACCAGCGTAGGTAAAAGGAGCAACCGGAAACAGAGATCACGGAATCCGCTTCGGCGGATGCGTCCGGCAGGACGCAGGGCCCGACGACATCGACCAACATTCTGTCGCTGTCGCTTCACTTGGCGGTCAGCACGAACTCAGAGATTGATGCGTTGAGCCTTCTTCTGGCCCCACCTTGCGGCGGCCCCAGCGCCGACCGCGGAGCGAAGAATGAAGCCTGCCTGCCGTATCATCGGGATCGTGTCCCGAGTGATGGTGTAGCTGCCGGCTGATGGCCGCGCTCTCCGGCATGGGCCGGGGAGATCAGCGAGCCACTGCTGGCATGCTGATGAGGGGATCATCGCTCAAGGGTGCGATGGTTTCCAGCGTCATGTATCTGGCCCGCTGCACGGCCCATTCGTCGTTCTGTTCGAGCAGCAATGCGCCGACGAGGCGGACGATGGCGTCGTCGTTGGGGAAGATGCCGACGACCTCGGTGCGCCGTTTGATCTCGCCATTGAGACGCTCGATCGGATTCGTGCTGTGAAGCTTGGCGCGATGCTCCTTCGGGAATGTCATGTAGGCGAGCACGTCGGGCTCGGCGTCGTCCATGATGGCGGCGAGCTTCGGCACTTTTGGCCGGATCTGGTCGGCGACGGCACGCCACTGAACCCTGGCGGCCTCGGGCGTCTCCTGAGCGAAGGCGGTGGCGATGAAGGCGGAGACGACCCGTCGTCCGCTCTTGCCGGCATGGGCCAGCACGTTCCTCATGAAGTGCACGCGACAGCGTTGCCAGCTTGCCGAGAGAACCTTGGTGACGGCGGCCTTGATGCCCTCGTGCGCGTCGGAGATGACGAGCTTGACGCCGCGCAGGCCACGCCGGGTGAGCTTGCGCAGGAACTCCGTCCAGATCGGCTCGGCCTCGGATGTGCCGACCTCCATGCCCAGAACCTCGCGCCGGCCGTCTGAGTTGACGCCGACGGCGATGATGACCGCGACCGATACGATGCGCCCGCCGCGGCGAACCTTCAGGTAGGTGGCGTCGATCCACAGATACGGCCAGTCACCTTCGATCGGCCGTTCGAGGAAGGCCTTCACCTTGCCGTCGATCTCTTCGCATAGTCGCGAGACTTGGCTCTTCGAGATGCCGCTCATGCCCATGGCCTTGACCAGGTCATCGACCGAGCGCGTTGAGATGCCCTGGACGTAAGCTTCCTGGATGACGGCGGTGAGCGCCTTCTCGGCCATGCGGCGCGGTTCGAGAAAGCCCGGGAAGTAGGAGCCCTTGCGCAGCTTGGGGATGCGCAGTTCGACGGTCCCGGCGCGCGTCTCCCAGTCGCGGTCGCGGTAACCGTTGCGCTGGGCCGTCCGCAACGGGTTCTTCTCGCCATAGCCGGCGCCGGTGGCCGCTCCCACCTCCAGCTCCATCAGTCGCTCGGCGGCAAAGCCGATCATCTCGCGCAGGAGATCGGCATCCGGTGTCTTCTCCACCAGCCTGCGCAGGTTCATCATGTCGTCGGTCATCGGTGGTCCTTCCGGTCAAGGGTTGGCGTTGCAACCAGACCCTACCGGGAAAGCGCCGATGACCACCGCGCCGCCGAGCTACACCACCTCAAGGGACGTGACCTATCATCGGCCGCGAGCGGCAACGCCTGAGGAGGATCTTGCGCCAAACAACCCGATTAGCGAAGAACGTTTGGAACCGGGGTTCTCTCCCTCCGCCAACTTCACCGGACCAAGCGTTCTCCGCTCGCTGGATCGCCTGCCGAATGCCCAAGGAACCGCGAGGTTCCGGCGTACGACCTATGGACCCGGTTGACGGCCACAGCGGCTGTCGTCGTTCTCTCTCTGCGGATATTCTCTAAAGCTGTGGACTGTGGTCATTCCGGTACGGCCGGTAACTCATTGAATATTAGGCATTTCCTTAGTGACGACGGGCGCTTTGTTGGTGGGGCCTCTCGCCTCCCTAATTGCCCACGAACTCCTCGTCCGCCCGCACGCGAGGGCTAGAGACCTAAGCCGTCAACCCGTCCCCTGGATTTCCTTCCGGCGTCCAATCCGGCGCCGCCCGCTGACGAACGCGCAAGGAAAGAAGCCGAAGAACCAGATACGGCGAGCGCCGTGTCGAGAGCAGCGGATTGGCCAGCGACAGTGCTAAGAACGGGTGATGGAAGAGATCGAAGAATTCGTGGATGAGCGGCAGAAAGCGTGGTGCGTCCACTGCGGCGGATCGATTACTGCGCTCAAGGCAAACCGCGACCACGTTCCCTCAAGAGGCCTGCTCGGCAAACCCTATCCGGCGAACCTGCCGGTGATTCCCGTCTGCGCGGCCTGCAACAACGGCTTTTCGCTCGATGAGGAATACCTGATCGCGTTTCTCGGCGCCGTGCTGGCCGGTTCGACGGACCCGGAGCGGCAGGCCAGTCCAGCCGCCATGCGCATCCTGGAAAGAAACCCAAGCCTGCGGGGGCGGATCGAGCGCGCAAAGATGGAATACAAGACGGTCGGCGGCGAAACCCGCCTCCTGTGGACGCTCGAACAGGATAGGGTCAATCGCGTTGTCCTCAAGAACGCGCGGGGGCATGCCTTCTTCGAGTACGGCGAGCCGATGCTCGCCGAACCGGATCATGTCTGGGCCGCGCCGCTTGAAACCCTGACCGCAACGCAGCGGACGGAGTTCGAGAATGTCGACATGGGACAGGGGTGGCCGGAGGTTGGCAGCCGCATGATGACCCGCGTGATGACGGGCCAGGATTTGTCGGGCGCGTGGGTGACCGTCCAGGACGGACACTATCGCTACGCGGTCGCCCAACAGGGCACGATGCTCTTGCGGAGCGTGCTGCACGGCTATCTGGCAACGGAAGTCTGTTGGGGGAACTGACGCCGGCAGTTAGATGTCGGCGGCTCCTATTTCGCGGACTCGCCCAGCCGCGTAATCTTCACGTCGCCAGCCGGGAAATGCGCAACGAGATCGAGCCTGCCGCTCATCGCTTCAATGGTTTCGCGCAGCGCGCTCACTTTCATGTCCGGCAAGCGGCACGTCAGCAGATGCCCGCCCCCGCCGGACCTGACGTTGCGAATCGCGATAAGGTCGGGCGCTGAACCACTGGAAGGGTTGCCGTTGCTCTGCCTTCATCCTCATTGCCCGATGCGGGCAGCGCCGGGAACTTGGGATGAATCCGTCGATCATCCCGCGATGAAGGTGAGGCCGGCCCTCCGGGCGGCGCTGCTTGCCGACCTCAACACCCGCTTCGGCGCGCCGGCGTCGCCGGCTGTCGCACGGGACCCGCCCGTGATGTCGAAGGGTCAGCTACGGACTCTGCTCAATCTCAGCCCGTGTCTCTTCAACCAGATTGAAATCAATCCTACGGCGCGCGGGATCGTTCACCTTTGCGAAGTCGCGCTCGGAACGCCGATCACATCGGCGAACGTGCACAAAGCGTTCTTGATCCAGCATCCGAAAATGCCGGGGTTCACAGTACCGCCCATCGGCGAGGGGCGCAGCGGCGGCGCGATCATGGAAATGCTCTGCAGCGAAACACTCGCTTCGGGAGGCATCCCGGCGATGCTGCTTGGCAAGGACAAATGGCCGGAATGGCGCATGCCCGGTCACGTGCTTCTGAACGAAGGCAAGATGGCAGCGCTGAAGGCTCTGGGTGATATCCTCATACCCTGTGCGCCGACCAACATCGTGATCTCGATCCGAAGACGCTCCGCAAGCACTACCGCGACGAACTCGACACCGGACAGGTCAAAGCGACCGCGAAGGTCGCCGAGAGTCTGTTCCGCAAGGCCACGACCGATGGCTCGCAATCGGTGACCGCGGCGATCTTCTGGCTGAAGACACGTGGCGGCTGGCGCGAGACGCCGCAGGACCACACCGTCGGGGTCTACGACATGGCGACCCTTAGCGATGCCGAACTGGGCCGGATCGCGGGGACGGTCAGCGTTCGGCCAGCAAACCAGGACGCATGAAGGTGAGCCCCCGCACTCAACCGCGCGGCCAGGCTCTCATAGCGCGCGTTGGTACGGATCGCTAACGGTCGGCGCGGACGGCGTCTCCGACAAACGCACTCATGAGGTCCGGCAATGCGGATGTCACTGTCCGAGTGCCGATTCGCGTTCTGGTGAAGAGCAGCTTCTCGTTGTTGCGGTCGAGTTGATAGACCTCGAATGCCTCGAGCCCCGCTTCATTGCCGCTGTACCCCGCCAGAGTCGAGTTGCCGAACTTAACCAGCGGAATGTCGGTTCCACTGACCGATCCGCCATCTGCCGTGAAACAGATGAGGATGGCGTGCCCGATCCCGTCTTCGGAAAACCGATACGCGTCACTGTCAGCGGCGGTGTATCCATGGAGATTGCTGACGATCCAGCAATCATCAGCAAATGCCGGGGCTGAGCCAGCGAGCGCCAGGAAGAGGGCAATTCTCAAATATCTCATCGTCGGTTGTCCCGTCCTGCAGGGAGTACGCACCGTAGTTCACTAGCCGCAGCAATGGGAGCCGGCCACAGCCGCCGTTGAAACGAACTCGCGAACCTGAGACACTTATCGTCAATCTGGCGGCCAGTTGCGACGGTCGAGTCCGCCGGAGGTGAAAGCCGCATCGACCCTTCGGCGCAACGCGGCGGGAGGCATGGATTGGCATCGCGTCACTTCGCGAGACATCACGTTGCCCGGCGGCACAAGGCCGGCTCTCGGCCCCGCTTCGGCGGGGCCGCTTCGTTTTCCAGCCGGCACTCGCTGGCTGCCTAAGTTGAAGGCCGGGCCGAATCTGATGATTGCTAGCCGCTGTAAGCCTTCGAAGATCAGGCCCGCGCGGTCCGTCCTCGCATCAAGTCTGCTGGCCCTGCTCACCGGCCTCTTTGTGTGTGGTCCCGCCCACGCCCAATCGGACCGCGCCTTACAGGCTCGCTATTGCGCCGGCATGCAGCTGGAGTACCGGATGCCCGATGGGGCTCGCGCCGACTGCCTCAGCCCGACCTACATCATCGAAGTCGATTTTTCGGAGAAGTGGGCGGAGTCCATCGGCCAGGCTCTGTTTTATGCCTCATGGACCGCCGATCTTCCGATCGGCCAACGGAAGGCCGGCATCATTCTCATCTGTCATCGCTCGCGCGCCGCCTGCACCAACCACTCGGCGCGCCTTTACCGAGTGGTGCAGGACTATCGGTTGCCCCTGACGATTTGGGACTGCGACCTCACCGAGAAGACCTTGGCGGATTGCCAGCGAATCGATCCGCCCGGCTTGCCCTGAATTAATTCCTAGATCATCCTCCGGGCATGAATCGGCCGCACGAGGATCTGCAGTACGCCATCGAGGACTGGGCGATTGACGATTCCCGCTGTCTGGAGGTGCTGGCGCGGGCTCACCTCATGTCCGTGGCTTGGTCGGCGTATTGGGCTTGCGTAGCGGCACGACCCGACCATCGGATTGTTCTTCGGAAGGCGGCTTGGGAGTTGGCAGCTCACCGCCCTCGGACAGCAGGATAGATCGGGCCTCGTGCAGTGGCTGTTCCGCGAGGTAGGCCAGGAAGTCCTCACCAAGGCGCCGGGCCAGATGCACGGTCTCCTCGCTCTTGGCGATGATCGCGGACAGGAGTTCGTGCCGGTCGCTGTCCATCGGGTTGAATCCTTTTGTTGGCCGGCAATCATCCACGCCGCGAATGTAGGGGTGGGCGCGCGTCGCTTTCGACCGAGAAGCAATTTCGATTAAGTGCTAGTAGCCGACTACCGCCAGACCGTAGGGCATTTGAATTCGGGAATGCCCGTAGAGCGCATCCGCGATCGCTACTGTCAGATCGTAGTCGCGGCTCGTGACGGGCCGATTGTTGACTTTGTACCGATAGCCATTGGCCACGCCCAGGACCAAGTAGTTCACGCCAACCATAACGAGGGCTTGGACAAGGTCGCGATAGACGGCGTTCCCCATCAATCCGCGCCCTGCTTCGATTTCCAAGCCGCAACGCCATTCCGAGTGGTACGCGTCGATTTCGTACTGGAGCTGCGGCGCTCCATTCTCTCCGAAGAAGACCGGTCGGCGTATGCGCGCAGCTTGTGTCTTTCCGCCTTCCACGGCGAACCCCAAGGCGACCAGTTCCGGCCGGACAATTGCCATGACAGCATCGCTTGAGAGTCCCTTGTCGCGCCCCGCGGTGCCAATCTTGGATTCGTTGTCCGAGAAGACCTTCACAACAGACGGAACGAATGCAGGTGGCTCGGCCGTCCGTGGGAAGGTTGAAAATCTCACGGTTGTCGACATGTCCGAGTTCCTCCTTGACTGACTTGGATCATCCCCAAACCGTTGAGTTCTGAACACCTACCTGCACCAGGGCCGGGGTGTCGGCGGGCATCCTGTTCCATGACAGACGAACGGGACGGCAAGACCCTCGGAAATCAAAACCTGACCCACATCGCGACCGTCTGCCTTCAGCACACCGCAGCTACGCCCGTAGTTGCAGGCGTCGGTTCCCTCCGTGCCTGGCCGACACGCACACGGAACGATGGTCAGGTCGAGCTTCGCGCCGGCGAGCAGCTGGTTCAGTCGGGCTTTCGCGCGCTCGCCCTGCTGCCGCTCGCGCAGGCAAAGCGGGTGGTCGATCTCCGGCGCATTGAGGCCAACCAGGCGCGTCCCCTTCGCGTCTCCGCGGACATGGATTGTGTCGCCGTCCGTAACGGTGAACTGGTTTCGGGCGATCGGCTGAGCGTGGAGCGGGCCGCTGGCAAGCATCACGAGTCCCATTGTCGCAGCGGCAAGTAGCCGTGCCGGTCGAGGTTGGCGAGAAAGAGCGAGACTCATCATCCGGCACTAGGCCCCCCGCGGCCTTCTCAAACTTGCATGGCTTCGACGAAGCGTCGCGCAGCCGCCGTTAACGTCCATCGTTTCCCGGGGATGCACGGTCCTCGGATGCGCTGGTGGGTGACTTGCCTCTCGATAGCTGGTGGCAGCAGTAGCCGTTCCTTGGTGATGTGGCCAATGCGGACACCGCCGCTGCCGCCCTGTGTGGCCAGCGCTCTCGAAGCGGTCGTCGGTCTGCCCCTTGTGCGGGAGGTCAAGTCGTCGAGTACGGTTCGGACTTGCGCGCGGGCAGTCCAGTCCACCAACCCATGTTCGCCGGTGACCGCGGGCGTGTCTAGCCGGTGGATCTCCAACCTAAGGCCGTTGTCGTCCTCATGGCCCCAAACTGCGTTCCCTGATATGTCTGATGAACTGACGGGAACAACCCCGCGTCCCCGCCCCGTGCATGCAGGCAGCTTTCCTTTCGGAAGCTCCAAAAATCGCATCTGACGCCGCCGCTCACCGTCTGCTGACCGGGTGCGTTCCATCGATCCAACACGACAATTGTTCCAGAGAGATTCTCACGGGCGCCATGATCAGCAGTGCGACACCGGCCATTCCCGCGCAGACCTACGCCAGAGTTGCCGGTGCTCTTTATCTGATCATTGCCGTCTTCGGCGCGTTCGCGATCGGCTACGTCCCGTCCGTTATCGTGGTCGACGGGGATGCCGCGACCACGGCGGCCAATTTGCTCGACCATCAGACCCTGTTCGGAATTGGCGTTTTTGCCGACGTTGTTGTCGTACTGACCGAGATCGCGCTGACAGTGATGCTGTTCGTCCTGTTCAGGCCGGTCAGTCGAACGCTCTCCCTGATCGCAATGGTGTCACGCCTGTCGATGGTCATGGTGATGGCCCTCAATATCCTGATCAATACGCTGCCGCTGCTCTTGCTCCGTGGCGCCGTCGCCGGCTTCGCGCCTGAGCAGTTGCAGGTGACGGCGCTGATCTTGTTCGAGGCCCATCAGTATGGGGTCTACGTGTGGAACATATTTTTCGGTTTCCACCTCGCAGTCCTCGGCTATCTCATTTTGCGATCCACCTACTTCCCGAGAATTTTGGGCGCGGCGATCATGGTGGGGAGTAGCGGCTATATCCTCCAGGGGTTGCTCAAGGTGACCTTTGTTGATGCGGGTGCACTTGGGATGCTTGCCGTCGGCATGCTTGTGGTCGCATCCGCTAGCGAATTGGCCTTCGCCATCTGGCTGCTGACAAAAGGGCTGAATGTCACGGCATGGAACAAGGTGCTCGCGCGCCCAGCCCCAGCCTAGACAATACGACGTTCAGCGGCGCAGGGCCTTCACAACGCCCGGCGGCTGTTTTTGGAAAGGCACTGCCGATGAAACCCGTCGCGGCCTCGCGACCACCCGCTGCGCGGCTGGAAGCTGCTTTTGCCGCCGAAGAACGGGACGGTTACAAACTCGGTTTCAAGTTGCGGCTGATCGCTCTGGGGTCGATCGCGCTGTTCCTAACAGTCGCAACTCCGTTTCCGGCGGTTCTCTACTACTACGCGCTTTTCGTCGGGTTCGTGATTTTGGGTGCGGCGCCGCTGGCACATTGGCGAAGCGACTCCGGGACGCCGGAATGGACACGCTGGACCGCCCCGGCTTTGGACATGGCGCTCGTGACGTTTGCCGTCGTCTACCCCAATCCCTTTCTGCAGAGCGACCTTTCGGAATTGCCCTTGGTGTTGCGCTCGGAGCACCTCGCGTATCCGGTCGTCTTTATCGCCCTCTCCACCCTGACCTACTCGCCGCGGCAGGTGCTGTGGACCGGAACGGCCGCGGCCATCATGTGGACAGTCGCCTCCTTCTGGGTCGCGGGCCTCCCAGGGAATGGATGGGCTGCGATGGGCAGCGATCCGCGCGCGGTCATGACCCATTCGCTGCTGCAGCAGGTTTTTCTCCTGCTGATCATCGCTGGCCTGCTCGCCGGAGGGGTTGGCCGCGCGCGGGCGCTTGCCTTGCGTCAGGTGAAGGCCGAGCGCGAACGCACGCAGCTCGCTCGCTATTTCTCAACCAACCTCGTTGAGCAGCTCGCGGACGTGGACCGGCCGCTCGGACAGATTCGCAGCCAGACCGTCGCCATCCTTTTCGCTGACATCGTTGGCTTCACCAGTCTCGGCGAAGCGCTCTCGCCAGTCGGCCTGATTGGTCTGCTGCGCGAGTTCCATCAGCGCATGCAGTCGGCGGTGTTCGACAACGATGGCACGCTCGACAAATATCTGGGCGACGGCTTGATGGCGACTTTTGGAACGCCAGACACTGGTCCTCGTGACGCGGCGAATGCGCTTTGTGCGGCCCGGGCCATGACGCTTGCCCTTGCCGACTGGAACGAGATGCGGAGGGCGCGCGGTGAGTCGGTCGTCCGGATCGGCATCGGCGTGCATTGGGGCCCGGTGGTGCTCGGCGACATCGGAGGTGACCATCGCCTGGAGTTCGCGACCATTGGCGACGCCGTCAATGTTGCCAGTCGTCTTGAACATCTGACCCGCGACCTCGACTCGGACATCGTAATCAGCGTCGACTTGGTGAACGCCATACGCGAGTCGATCGCTGCGGGCGAGGCCAACTCACTCCTTGACGGCTTCGCGCCTTCAACTCTGCTCACCGTGCGCGGTCGAAGCACACGGGTAGAGGTACTCGCCCGTCCTCGTAAGGCAGTGGCCTAGTCGCCATCACTTGATACAACCGCAGGGGTAACGCAAATTGTCAGAAGCAGCAGCCATCGCCGCGACCGTTCTCCTGACCGGGTTCGCGGTATTCCAGGCGGTGCTCGCCGGCGGCGCCCCTTGGCAACTTTGCTTGGGGAGGGCAGCACCGAGTCCTCCCAACCCCGCTTCGCATCGGGAGCGCAGTCGCCATTGTTGTCTATCTTGGAATAGCGATCATCCTACTTGAGCGCGCGGGGATCGTGTCGATGTTCGACGCTGGCGACGCCGCCAAAGTGCTCGCCTGGGTGATCGTTTTCTTCTTCGCCGTCAGCGTACAGATGAAGGCCATTTCGCGCAGCCGACCGGAACGCTTTGTCGTGACCCCTTTCGTACTGATGCTCGCTCTGCTGGCCGCCATCATCGCCAAGGGCTGAACCGGGCGTGGCAGGGGATACCGAACAATGTTGCGAATTCACCACCGGTGATTCGTGGTACGATGCCGCTCGGGCTATTTGCCGGCGACAGCAGCCAGCTGCAGTGACACCCGACCAACCTAAGAGTGACGCATGGCCGTGTCGAAGCCCTCAGGCGCGCCGCCGCCAAGACCGCGGCTTCGTGGTTTTTGGTGGTGGTTTAGACGTGTGGGTCTCGGATTTGTTGTCAGCGTCCTGCTCCTCGCTGTCGCGGGTTTCGCCTATCAGACCATTGCTACAGCCAGTGATCGGGATCGCTTCCCACCCCCCGGGCAATTGGTCGACATCGGTGGTTACCGCCTCCATATCCAATGCCTTGGCAGCGTCCATCCGGGGGTTGCGACCGTAATTCTGGAGGCGGGCACAAGTCTCTCATCGCCGGCGTGGGCGCTGGTCCAGGCGCAGGTTTCCTCCACGACCCGCATCTGCGCCTACGACCGCGCCGGCAACGGGTGGAGCGAACCCGGGCCTCCGCCTCGCGACGCCAGGCAAATTGCTGGTGAGCTGCATACACTTCTTGATCGCGCCGCCATCAAAGGACCCTACGTCCTCGTCGGCCATTCTTTCGGTGGCATGTACGTTCGTGCCTATGCTGACGCCCACCCGAGCGACGTGGTGGGGTTGGTGCTTGTAGATTCATCGCATCCGGATCAATTGACCCGCTCACCGACGCGGAGCGCGCAGCTCGCTACCTTCAAGCGCGTGCTGTCGATCGCGCCGTTCCTCGCGCGGATTGGCATAGTGCGGCTGACCGGGGCGGGGGACGCTCCGTCTTTTGATTTGCCCCTGACGGAACAGGCCCAGCTAAACGCGTTTGGCGCGGTTCCGGAACAGTCCACGACGACACTCGCCGAGCTCGATGGTTTCCAGGCAACATCCGACCTTCTCCACGCCGCCGCATCCCTCGGAGCCCGCCCACTGTTTGTTTTGAGCGCCGGAAAAGACGCAGATCCCGACTTTCCGGAACTGCAAGCTGACCTCGTGACGCTATCGTCGAACAGCGTTCGACGCGTCGTCGACGGGGCGGATCACGTATCGTTGGTGTTCAGCAAGGCAGGAGCGACCGCCGTCAGCGCTGCGATCCTTGCCGTGCTGGAGTCCGCCCGAACCGGGCGGCCGATCGTCCGGTAAAGAGCGATGATGCGGCGCGTTCGCCGCGCTTGTCGGAAGCAGCGGACTCTGAGCAGCCTCCGTATGTCGGCCCAAAGTGGACTTCGGTCGGCGGGTATTGAGTGGCGTCGCGCCCTAGCGCCCGTGCGAGCGAACGATTTTGCGAGTCGCGCGCGGGCAGCGAGGCCGGATGTCCTGGCTCTTCGGCGAAATCGTCCGGACGGTTTCGGAGTGAACTAGGGGCAGATCGGTTCGGAAACCCGGTCGAATAGTTTGAGCCAGTTGGCGCCCAGGCCGTGGGCCCAGAAATCGCTCGTCTACAAGAGGCATTTTTCTTGGCGGCGGCGCTCCGTCCGGTACCTGAAGCCCTACTTGGGCGGTGGTTGGAAGAATTGCCTGTGTGTACGGGCGGTTTCGGAGCGCACGGGCCGTCAGCCAGGCGCGTGCCAGCGCCAATGTTGCACCGCACGGCGACCACCGTGCAACGCGCATGTGCGGTGATATGATTGCTCCGCTTCCGGGGGAGAAACAACTCATGAAGAATCTTGCGTTGGGCGCGGTCGCGACCGCGATGTTCGGATTGGTGATTGGCCTGCCGGCCACCGCCCAGGATCAGGATGCTCTGGTCAAGCGCGGCGCTTATCTCGTGAATGGTCCAATGGCCTGTGCGAACTGCCACACGCCACGGGCCGCAGATTTCTCACTGCTGCCTGATATGGACTTCGCCGGCGGCTTCAAGCTGGTCGACCCGGCGTTCACCGCCTACTCGGCCAACATCACACCGGACAAGGAAACCGGCATCGGCAACTGGACCGACGAGCAGATCATCACCGCGATCCGCAGGGGCATTGACCCGGAAGGCAACATCATCTTCCCGCCCATGCCGGTGCCGACCTACAACAACTTGTCCGACGACGACGCGAAGGCCATCGTCGCATATCTGCGCACCCTGAAGCCGATCCACAACGAGGTGCCGGAATCGAAGTGGAACATCCCCCAGCAGGCGATGCCCCCGGCGAAGGGACTGCCCGCACCGCCGATGACCGACAAGGTCGCCTATGGCCGCTACGTCGTCACTGCCGAAGCGCATTGCTTTGAATGCCACACCCCGCTGGGACCGAACGGCCAGCCTGACATGAGCAGGCTCGGGGCGGGTGGCATGGAGATCACCCTTGCTCCCGGCATGACGGTGCGCACCCCCAACATCACGTCCGACCCGGAGACGGGAATTGGCAAGTGGAGCGACGCAGACATCCGCAAAGCGCTGACCGAGGGGGTCACGCCGACCGGCCAACACCTGTCGCCGCCGATGCCGTTTCCATGGTTCAAGAACATGACGGCTGACGACCTCGACGCGGTCATCGCCTTCGTCCGCACCATTCCACCGGTCGCGAACAAGGTTGATCGCACAGCCTTCCAGCAGAAGGCGTTTCCGTGACGCGGTCGCCTCACCCATCTTCTGGCTGAGGCGACGCTGTGGTCCTGTAGCGTCTTCCGCCCGCAATAGCCGTCGTTCGCGCGCAACCGCCTCAGGACGGAATGACTGAGGCGGTTGCGCGCTAAACCACGCCCGCCCGAAACGTATCTGGGTTGGCTGCGAGTTCGATCAGGCCCGCCGCCAAATCGGCAGCCTCCCGGTCGCCCAGCGATGCCAGGGCGCGCCACATATGAAGTTCGACCGTGGCGCGCGCTGCCGCGGCGACCCGCTTCTTCGTGGCGCCGCGCGCTCCCGTCGCCTCAACCAGTACCCGCTCCACAGCCGCGAGGTAGCGGCCGAGACCTCCTTCTATGATGGGGCGTAGCGCTGGCTTTAGCTCCATGTCGCGCAGTACCTTCGCCGTCATCGGCTCCGTCTCGCGGAACCACCGATAGATCGCCGTGAGTGCGGTGCGCAGGCGCACCCCCGGCTCTGCGACCGCGCCCCATTCTCGCAAATCGGGCGCCGGATGGAGCGTCCGCCAGTGGGCGGAGCAAGCTGCAAACAGCGTCGCCTCGTCAGGGAAGTGGCTATAGACGGTCACCCGCTGAACGCCGGCGCGTGTGGCGATCTCGTTGATCCGGGTCGCGGCTGGTCCGACGGTGCGGTGCAGTTCGACAGTCGCTTCGACGATGCGTCGCCGGGTCTCTGCTTTCTGCTCGCCGCGCTTCTTGAGTTCGTATTTCCGTTTTGTCGCCATCGTTTTCAACATACACCATGTTGACCGAAACTTGACAGCCCATCAGAGAGGTCGCAGTATCGACTTACAAGGTGTAAGACGAAATGGAGACTTGTGATGGATATCGCCGAGAAGACCATACTGCACGTGCTCGGGCCAGATGAGGGAGACCGGGTTAATCTTCTAGCGCTGGGGGTGAGGTTCATGATCGACGGTCGGCAGACCGGCGGTGCGTTCAGCCTCGTGGAGCATCCGCTGCCGCCGCGCGCCCTCGGTTCGCCGATTCATACCCACGTCAACGAGGACGAATATTCGTACATCCTTGAAGGTCGGGTTGGTCTCCAACTTGGCGACGAAGTAATTCTAGCTGGGCCAGGCGACCTCGTATTTAAGCCCCGTGGAATCCCGCATGCCTTTTGGAACGCAGGCGACGAGCCGGCTCGACTGCTAGAGATCATCTCGCCCGCGGGCTTCGAGAACTACTTCCGGGAGCTGGCACCCCTCCTTGCCGCCGAGCCGCGTGATGCATCCGCCATTGGCAAAGTGGTCGCCCGCTACAAGCTCGACATCGACTTCGGCACGATCCCTGTCCTGGCGGAGCGCCACGGCCTAAGGTTGGAGTGAGGCTTGCGCGGCAGGTGGTGGTGGCGTGCTGGGCACACGCTCCCTCGGACGCGAAGCGGACGCTTGGCCGGAAAGCGGTTCACACCTGGGGCGGATCATCGCTCGCTCCCGTGCGACGGTTGGCCGATCACTACCTAGGCTGGTGCAGGTGGCAAGAACGCAATAGAAATCGGTCATGGCCGAGGTGCGCACAAGTCGCCGGCTCGCCGCGATCCTTGCGGCCGATGTGGTCGGCTATTCCCACTTGATGGGCCTTGACGAGGCGGGCACGCTCGCCGCGCTGAAGCACTATCGATGCGACCGTGGGCATCCTGCGGACCGTATCGCCGTGACGCGACCTGCCCGGACGCTTTGGTCCTAGTTGCGTGAAAAGAGATGAGACGAATTAAGTAACGCGAGGAGCGTTTCGCTGGCCGAAGCTCTGGATCAGCAGCTGCTCGGCATTGATCGAGCCTGGGCAGCCAATGAAACTTGCCCCCGCGAACCTCAGGCGCGCGCAACTCCCGCGTCATTCCGCCACTTGCTCACCGCCGGCGGTGTAGGAGATTGCCTATTCAGCCTTGAGGTCTGCCGCCTGGCGCGGCGCTTCCTCGGCAAGGAGATCACCGATGGCACGGCTTTTCATGCATTGGGTTTACGGTGGTTTTCTTGCCGGTATCTTGATCCTGGCGCTCATGCCCGTGTTCTCCATGGCCTGGAGCCCCGCCTTCACGGCAATCTTCCTGCTCCTGCCAGTCTACATGCTTCATCAGTACGAGGAGCATGACGCCGACCGCTTCCGCCTCTATGTGAACCGCTTAGTTGGCCACGGTGCCGAAGTACTGACCCCCGGTGCGGTCTTTGTCATCAACATCGGCGCCGTATGGCTCCTGGATGTCGTCGTGATCTACCTGGCATGGCATGTCGATCTCGGGCTCGGGTTGATCGCCGTGTATCTGATGCTCGTCAACGCCCTCGTCCACATCGTCGGCGCCCTCCGCTCCCGAAGCTACAATCCCGGGCTCGTCACCGCGGTGGTCCTGTTTCTACCAGCCGGCGGTTACGCTTTGTGGCGCATCCAGGCTTCAGGGGCGGCAACAATGGTGGATCATGCGATCGGTCTTGTGATGGCGGTCGCCGTCCACGCCCTGATCGTCGTCTATGCCTTTCGCCGGAAGGCCCTCCTCACGCGCCCGACGTGAGAACACGTCGGAATATCGGGGCCGGGCGCAATCAAACTGATTGCCCCGTGGCCCCAGAAGTCGCCCGTCTACACGAGCCATTTTTTGGCGGCGGCGCCCCGTCCGATACCGGAGCCCCACTCGGGCAGCGGTTTGGAAAAACCGCCCGTGCAGACGTGCGAATTTGGGCTCCACGACGCCCATCCCGGCGGGAGCCGGCCTGATGAGGGTAATGGCCTCGGAGCCGATCGATGCTCAGCCACCTCATTGGGAACGAAATTGCTCAACGTCGCCAGATAGTTAGCTACGTACAAGACCCAAACGGTGGTATGGGTACAAGAACCGCTGAGTTTGTCGCGATGCAACAAGCCGTTGCCTACTATCGGGTTTCCACCGCCAGACAGGGCCGATCGGGGCTGGGGATCGAAGCCCAGCGAGAGGCGGTCACCCGGTTCGCCGCAACCGAAGGGTTCGACCTGATTGGGGAGTTTATCGAGGTCGAGACGGGGAAGGGGGCGGATGCCCTCGACCGACGGCCTCAACTCGCCGCAGCGTTGGCCACAGGGCGGCAGAAGAAATGCCCGGTCATCGTGGCCAAGCTCGACCGCCTTTCCCGCGACGTGGCCTTCATCTCGGGCCTGATGGCCCAACGGGTGCCGTTCATCGTCGCCGAACTGGGAAGAGATGCAGATCCGTTCATGCTGCACCTCTACGCTGCACTCGCCGAGAAGGAGCGCCGGCTGATCTCGGAGCGGACGCGGACGGCGCTTGCAGCCCGGAAGGCTCAGGGCGCCCGGCTGGGCAATCGAAGCAATCCGGCTGAAGCTGCAGCGCTCGGCTCGAAGGTGCTGTCCGAAGAGGCCGACACCTTTGCGGCGAATGTACTGCCGATCGTCACTTCGCTGCGCGCTGCCGGCGTCACCGACCTGCGCGGCCTGGCTGGCGCTCTGAACAACCGAGGCGTTCGAACGGCCCGTGGTGGCCGCTGGCACGTCTCCAACGTGCGCAATCTGCTGCGGCGCGCAGAAACGCTTTCATAGGCGGGAAATTCGACGTTCGGTCTTGTCCTTCGCGGAAAACGGCAAACGCCATCAGGTTAACTCACGCCGCGCAACAGGTGCCTCGCGGGTAACTGGCGTCAAGAATACCGCGCCTGTTCGCCGGGCGCCGTGTGTCCTTTGTTGTCGGCATGATTGAAACGCCAGTTGGAGAAAGCGGTTCGCGCGAAGCCGGAATTCGAATTTGAAATTGTGTCCCGTTCAATCCCCCGCCCCGCCCAGCCGGCGCGATAGCAGGGATCTGACTGCGGCCGTCGGTGCCGCTGCCATTGCAAGTTCGCGGAAACTCGCGGCGGTGTCAGCGTGACCGCACCGACGATGAAGATCCGCGAGCACAGCCGACCACAAGTAGCTGCCCGCCAGCCACGATGGCGGCTCGAAGCCTTCGAGAACCTTGAGACCTGAATCGGCACCCTGCCGTTCCGCTATGGCGACCGCCCGGTTGAGACGGTGGATGGCCGAGGGCGCGATCCGCTCCAGAAGGGCATAGCATTCGGCAACCCGGTCCCATCTCGTCTCAGAGAAGGATGGCGCCAGACAATGTTCGGCGGCAACACCGGCTTCGGCGTGAAACCGCGAAAAGTAGTCTCCCTCCGATGCCTTCGCCAGCCAGTCGAGCCCGATGGCGATCCTTCCCCTGTCCCAGAGAGAACGATCCTGTTCTTCCAGAAGCAGCAGACCGCCGGCCGCATCTTGACGCGCGCTCAATCGGGCAATGTGAAGATGCATGAGGGCGAGCAGGGCATAGGTCTGGGGTTCCTGGCCGGCCGGGTGCTCAACAAGGATTGTCGCGAGCCTTATCGCTTCCTCGCAAAGCTCCCGGCGGATGGCGCGATCGGCATGCGAGGACAAATATCCTTCGGTGAACAAGAGGTAGATGATCTTGTGCACGGCAGGCAGGCGGGCGCTGTAATCCCCGGCGGACAACTCGCCAACATTGAACGAGACTTGCTTCAGCCGCTCCCGCGCGCGCGTCAGTCGCTTGTAGGCTGTGTCCTCGGCGATGAACAGACGCGCCGCGATTTCGTGGATATCGAAGCCGCACAAGATTTTGAGAGCGAGAACCAGCTGCGCGTCCGTTGATACGGCGTCGCCGCAACAAGAGAACAACATCCGCAACAGATCGTCGTGCATTTCCGAAGCCGCGAAGGCACTGGGTGACTCCGGTTCTTCGGCTTCGAACTCATGTGCGTTGTTGGCCAGAATCCGGTCGCGTCCCGCCTTCCGGCGGAAATCGTCGAACAGCTGGTTGCGCGCGACTCGAAACAGCCAGGCCGATGGATTGTCGGGCAATCCATCGGCCACCCAGCTATCGAGTGCCTTGGCCAGGGCCGTTTGAACGGCATCTTCGATCGTCTCGATATGCCTAGCGCCGAAGCGGCGAGCCAGTACCGCCACGAGCCGGCTGTATTCGTGACGGAAGAAATGCTCGACGAGCCCCGGGGTCCCGCTCAAACCGACTTGATCTCGCGGATTTCGACACTCGCCCCCGGCCCGACAACACCCGGCATCTCGCGAGCCATCGCCTCGGCCTCGTCGAGATTTTCGGCCGACAGCACCATATAGCCGCCGACGATTTCCTTGGTCTCGACAAAGGGGCCGTCGCTGGTGCCCTCGAGCGTCACGACCCGGCCGCCGCTGCCCAGCGGCGCGCCCATGTCGACGATGTTGTCGACGAACCTCTCCTTCCAGGCGTTGAACTTGGCGTACATGTCCTCCATCTGGGACGGTGAGGGCTTTGCGCCTCCGGAGGCCTGTCCTGGCTTGGAGCGGCGGATATAGAGGTAGTTCTTCTTGGTCATTTTGTTCTCCCATTTGCCGTACCGGCGGTGCCGCCGACACACGCATACGACGCCTCTGCCACACCGTTTTGGACAACACGACCGAAATTCTTCCTGCACCCCGCGGGCGCCTCCCATCGCTCAGAGTTTACACCAGCGCTCCGGAACGCAAAGCGCCCCGGCTTCCGCCACGGTGCTGCGATGAGGTGGATCAAATGCGCGCCGGCAAAGACAATGCGTGTGCGATGGCAAGGGAAATCCACTGGCGCAGCATTGCCGCGTCGGCCATTTCCGCGTCGACGACATAGAAGCCGGTCATGCGGCGCCGGCCGAGGGTCACCATTTCGCCAAAGGGGGGGGTTCGGCTGCCGCGATATTGGGTTTACCGACCCGGAACATGAGCCTTTCCCCGCCGGCCGGGCCAAGATCGGCACCGCCGATCATGTGACCGTTGAGGAAGAAGCAGATGTCGCCCATCATCCGCTTTTCCGAGGTTCCCTGCAGGCCGTCGATGAGCGTCCTGAACCGGGCCGCATCTAGGGCTTTGTCGGAAGAAGCGGATGCAGTCGCTGCCAACGTCCTGCCGATCGTGACCTCGCTCCGGACCGCTGGAGTCACCGATCTGCCTGGCCTGGCTACGGCACTGAACAACCGAGGCGTCCGGACGGCCCGCGGCGGACAATGGCACGTGTCGAACGTGCGCAATCTTCTTCGGCGGGCAGCGGCCCTTTCATAGGCGGGGAAATTCAACGTGGAGATCGATCACGACGGCGGCTCCCGGCGATGGGGAGATCGGCGGGGAGCCGCAGCGCCTCCGGTGATGTAACGCGCTGGGAAGTACGATTTCGGTCAACAGCGGTCGACCCTACGACCCTGCCCCGATGCCGAGGTAGGCGCTTCGCACAGCCGGGTCTTCCGCCAGTTCGGCGACGGGACCGGACTTCACGATCTCGCCGGTCTCCATGACGTAGGCGCGGTCGGCGACGCTGAAGGCGGCGAAGACGTCCTGTTCGACAAGGAAGATCGCAACGCCGCGCTTGCGCACCTCGTCAAGGACGGCGAGCAACTGATCGACGACCACCGGCGCGAGGCCGAGACTCATCTCGTCGATAATCAGAAGGCGAGGCGCTGCCATCAAGCCGCGCGCGATGGCGCACATCTGCTGTTCGCCGCCAGAGAGATTGCCGGCGAGCTGGCGCCTGCGCTCCGCGAGGATCGGGAAGAGGCCGTTCACCCACGCAAGGCTTTCGGCGATTCCGCCCGCGTCGTCGCGCTTGTTGGCTCCCATCATGAGGTTTTCCTCGACGGTCATGTGGCCGAAGAGCTGCCGCCCCTCGGGCACCTGGACGAGGCCGCAAGAGAAGACCTGCTCGGGAGTCGCGTGCATGACGCTTTTGCCCGCGAACTCGATCACGCCGGTGGCGCCGATCACCCGCGAGATGGCGCGGAGCAGGGTCGATTTGCCGGCGCCGTTGTTGCCGACCAGCGCCACGATCTCGCTTTCGCCGACCGCAAGATCGACGCCGAACAGCGCGGGCGCGGCGCCATAGCCCGCCCTGAGGCCAGCCACACGCAGGAGCGGCGCGCCGCCGCTCACGCCCGCCTCTTGCCGAGATACGCCTCAATGACCTTCGGGTCGTCGAAGACAGTGGCCGTGTCGCCTTCGGCGATCTTTTCGCCGTGATGAAGCACGATGACGCGGTCGGCGAGGCTGCGGACGGCCT
The DNA here is from genome assembly GCA_963843565.1 of uncultured Alphaproteobacteria bacterium. Lineage (GTDB taxonomy): Bacteria > Pseudomonadota > Alphaproteobacteria > Rhizobiales > Kaistiaceae > DASZQY01. The sequence goes on along the minus strand of CAWJKY010000003.1, from coordinate 2,399,674 downwards.
TCATGATGTGTTCGATGATCAGGATGGTGATCCCGCGCGCGCGAATCTGGTGCACGACCTCGACGACGTCCTCGACCTCGACCGCGTTCAACCCCGCCATCACCTCGTCGAGCAGCAACAGGGTCGGGCGAAGCGCCAGCGCCTTGGCGAGCTCCAGCCGCTTGCGATCGGGGCCGCTGAGCGAGGCAGCCACCTGATCGGCGCGTGCGGCAAGGCCGACGAGCGCCAGCCACTCGCGCGCATGCTCGCGCGCCGCAGATGGCGATCGATCGCCGCCTTCAAGCCCGAAGAGGGCGCCGACCGCGACGTTGTCGACAGCTGTGAGGCCGAGGAAAGGCTTCATGACCTGGAATGTGCGCGCGATGCCGATGCGCGCCCGCTGATAGGGGAGGAGCCCCTTGATCGAGCGCCCCATGAAAGTGAGATCGCCCGTATTGGGGGTGAGCGTGCCGCTGATCATGTTGACCAGGGTCGTCTTGCCGGCGCCGTTGGGTCCGATCACGGCGAGAATCTCGCCCTTGGGCAGCCTGAATGAGACCGCGTCGACGGAGACCAGGCCCTCAAAACGCTTGGTCAGGTCGCGCACTTCGAGCAGCGGAGCGATGGTGGCGGACGCGGCGTTCATAGACGGTGCTTACGGATGTTTTGCATGAGGTACGGCAGGCCTGAGAAGCGCAAGCCGACCATCAGATCGGCAAGGCCGCGCGGCATGAAGATGACGAGGAGAACGATGACCAACCCGAAAAGCAGTGCCGCCGCCGTCGATATCCAGCTCGCCAGAATCTCGTACACAGCCGACAGCACGAATGCACCGACGACCGGCCCGAACACCGTCCCCGGTCCGCCGAACATCGCCATGATCACCATGCGCACATTGAGGGTGAGGTCAAAGACGCTTGCCGGATCGATGAACGTGATCCAGTAGGCGTAGATGCCGCCGGCGATCGCCGTGAAGAAGGCCGACAACACTGTCCGGCGTCAGCGCCTATGAGACAGATTTAGCGGGTTGAGGAAGGGCGGATTTCTGGCTCATCGTAGCCCCGGAGGTAGCGAAGATGAGACAGAGATCGATGCCGGCGAGAGCGCCGGCGGAACAGGTCATGAAGGATATTCGCCGGGCGACCCGGCGACATTTTTCGGCCGAAGACAAGATCCGTATCGTGCTGGATGGCCTGCGCGGCGAGGACAGCATCGCCGAGCTCTGCCGCCGTGAAGGCATCGTCCAGAACCTCTATTACCGCTGGTCGAAGGAGTTCCTCGAGGCGGGCAAGAAGCGGCTGGCCGGCGACACGGCGCGGGCGGCGACTTCGGACGAGGTCAAGGACCTGCGGCGCGAGGCATCCGCTCTCAAGGAGGTCGTCGCCGAGCTCACCCTTGAGAACCGTCTGCTCAAAAAAAGCGTGACGGCGGATGGGGAGGACGGCGCATGAGGTACCCGGCCTCTGAGAAGCTGGAGATCATCCGGCTGGTCGAGCAATCGAACCTGCCGGTCAAGCGCACCCTGGACAAGCTCGGCATCCCCAGGGCGACCTTCTACCGTTGGTACGATCTGCAACAAACCGGCGGGCCGGAAGCCCTCGACGATCGTTCGCCGCGGCCGGATCGGGTCTGGAACCGCATCCCGGACGATGTCCGCGAGCGGATCAGGAAGCTGGCGCTGGACGAGCCGGCGCTGTCGCCGCGGGAGCTGGCCGTACGCTTCACTGACACGGAAGGCTATTTTGTATCGGAAGCCTCGGTCTATCGCCTACTCAAGGCGTTCGATCTGATCGCCAGCCCGGCCTACGTCGTCATGAAGGCGGCGGATGAGTTCAAGGACAAGACCACGGCGCCCAACCAGCTCTGGCAGACCGACTTCACCTATCTCAAGGTCATCGGCTGGGGCTGGTACTATCTGTCGACGATCCTCGACGACTTCTCGCGCTTCATCATCGCCTGGAAGCTGTGCACGACGATGAAGGCTGAAGACGTCACCGCCACGCTCGATCTGGCGCTGACGGCATCAGGGCTCGACCAGGCCAAGGTCGTTCACCGACCCCGGCTGCTGTCGGACAACGGTTCGAGCTACGTCTCCGCCGACCTCGCCAAATGGCTCGACCGCCAGGACATGGATCACGTCCGCGGCGCGCCCTATCACCCGATGACCCAAGGCAAGATCGAGCGCTGGCACCAGACGCTCAAGAACCGCATCCTGCTCGAGAACTACTACCTGCCCGGCGACCTTGAGGCCGAGATCGGCGCCTTCGTCGCCGACTACAATCACCTGCGTTACCACGAGAGCCTGAGCAACCTGACCCCCGCCGACGTCTACTTCGGACGCGGCCAGACCATCCTCATCGAACGGGAAAGGATCAAACGACAGACCATCGCAAACCGAAGCTTGCTGCATCGTCGGCAAGCCGCATAACATCACCAAACAGACGAGCCAGAGCCTCCCTTAAATGAACCCGCTCGCTGTCCCTAAAACTCTGACGACGGACAGTGGTCGGTTCGCAGCCGCTTGAGGCTTCCTTCGACCGAGCGCCGGATCTGTGCCGGCTTGCTGTTGACACCACCACGATGCTCACCGGTCGTCTGGTCGATGTCCCAGCCGAATTTGGTGGCGATGATGACCTTGTCGCGCAGGCCGGCGAAAGCCTCGCTGACCATCTCTTCGTTGGTCCACGGACCGTAGGTTTCGGCGGTGTCGAAGAAGTTCATCCCGCGGTCGACGGCGCCGCGCAGAACGCCGATCATCTCGGCGCGATCCGGGATATCGCGGGACTTGCCATAGCCCATGGCGCCAAGTGACAGCGCCGACACTTCTAGGCCCTGGCCGAGCGTGCGTTTCTGCATAATGTGCTCCTTTGGTTGAGAGGAGTTACGTAGGTCTTGCCGCCCTGTCGCAATGGCGAGATGTGCAGGTCGTCCGCCTTGACGATTCTGGCGAGTTCGTTTTGTCCCAGGACATCGCAACTATCCTTTGTGCCTCGGGCCGGTTTCCGAGCGAGCCTCTCGCCAGCCCCGACGCCTCGCGTCAGGACAGCCAGGTCTCGCGTGGTGGGACGAGGGTCTCGAGGTCGCGCCAAAGTTCTGGGGGAATAGCGGCATCGGCAAGCGCCGCTGTCTCCTCAAGCCGCGACGGGCTAGAAACACCGACGACAGTCGACCCGACGATCTCGGTCCTCAACGAGAACTGCAGCGCGGCTGCCGCGAGCGGTACGTCGTACCGGGCGCACGCGGCCTCCATCGCCTGAACCGCGCGCATGACCTCGCGATGCGCGGTCGTGTAGCCGTATTTCGAGCTGGTGGCGCTCCCGCGTGCGAGGATGCCTCCTCCATAGGGCGCGGCATTGATGAAGCCGATCTTGCGAACAGCGCATAGCTCCATCAGTGACTCCGCCGATCGGTCAACGAGCGTGTAGCGGTTGTGATTTAGCACAACGTCGAACAGACCCGTCTCGGCATAGCTGGTGACGACGGCGATCGTACCGGTGGCGATCCCGATGTGGCCCACCGTACCGCCATCGCGCAGCCGGACTAGAGCCTCCACTGCACCTCCCGGTTTCATTGCCTGCTTGAAGTCAACATGGAATTCCGGATCGTGAAGATGCAGCAGCTCCACGCGATCAAGACCCAGCCGCTCAAGACTCTCTTCAAATGAGCGCCGGACGCGGTCCCCGGAAAAGTCGTGGGTTTCCGAATTGGCATCGACCTTGGTCGCAATCACGAAGCCCGATGGAGCCGCCCCTTGGCGAAGCGCCACGCCGATGCGGCTCTCGGCCCTGCCAGCCCCGTAATTGTTGGAGGTGTCCAGAAAATTGATCGAACTGTCGAATACGGCCCTGATAGTGGCGACCGCCCGATCTTCGTCGACAGCGTAGCCGTACAGATCAGGCACGCTTCCAAGCGGGCTGGTCCCGAGGCAAACGCCAGTGACGCTAAGCCGAGTCGAGCCAAGCCGCCGACGGCTGCGCCAGTCGCGCATTATGTCCTCCTTCTTTGCGAGGCGAGGTGCGCACAACCAAACCCATGCTAAGCCAGTTCTATGATGCTGCAGCCATAGGCCGGCAGCCTCGTGCTGCCTGCCTTCACCTGCGCGTCGCCGAGCAGATCGGTGCCCTTTGGAATATTCGGCACGTCCGCCGGCTCGCCCAGCGTGTTGAGGATGAACAGCAGGCGGCGGTCCTTGCTCTCGCGGATGGTCGCTTCGACGCCGGCCGGCATGTCGGCGATGAGCGGCACGATACCGGCGGGCGCCAGCACCTGATCGGCCAGCACCTCGACCAGAGCATCGCTGAGGTACGTGCCGAGGTAGATCACATTGCCCTTGCCGAGTTTGCGCGACGTCAAAGCCGCCTTGCCCTCGGCAAAACGGTTCGCCCAGCGACCGATGACATCCGTCCCCGGCGCGACTTCCAGCAGTTCGTAAAGATGCGCCGCCGTCACTTGCGCATTGCCGATCTTGAGCTCGTATTGGCGGCTCGCCGACGTCGCCGGTAGCTTCTCGCGCACCGTGTTGACGCCGAAGCGGCCGCCACGTTCGACCAGGCCGTCGCCGCCGATCGATGTCAGCAACCCGAACTCCTCGACCGTGATCCCGGCTAGCGCCGAGAGCGTCTTGCCCGGCGACGTGTCGCGGATGACATGGTTGTTAACGTCGCGTGATCCGGTGCGGCCTCCTAGGATTACTGTTCCACCGGCCTTGGCGAAGGCCTCGATGCGCGCCGTCCACGCATCGGTCCATTTCAGCCAGTGCGGCACATAGAGTGCCTTGAGCCTGGATAGATCGTCCTCTGGATGGATGAAGCCGCAAGCGATATTGTGTCTGTAGCAGTAGCGGTGCAGCAGTGTCGCATCGTCCTGCGGGCTCGGCATGCCTATGGGGTAGGAGCGGTACATCTCCTGATTGTCGAAATCTGATCCGGCGATGCCCAAATCCATGCGCACATGCGTGCCGAGAATCTTGTCCTTGAGCGCCGTGACCTCACCCGCAAACTGCTTGGCCTCGCCATAGCGCCGCCGCGGGATGTCGTCGTGATCGATGATGCCCATCCAGTAGATCTCGGCTCCGAAATGCGCCGGCCGCCAGCGGAAGAACAACACGCCATCGGCGCCCCGCGCCACTGACGTATAGGCCATGCGGCGCATCTCGCCGGGTTCTGGCGTCAGCGTTGAGATGTGCGGCTGCGAACCGAAGCCCGATTGCTGCTCGGGCACGATGAAGTTGCCGGTGAAGCCGCGGCAGATGTCGAGATGCAGCGCCTGCACCTCGCCGACGCCACCGACCCGCTGCAACTCGTCATAGAGATGCGGGTAGATGTCGAAGCCGAGAAAATCGAGATCGGTCGAGAACTCGCCACGGAAATCAATGTCATCGAGGCGCCCCAGATTATGGAAGACGAACCAGTCTGGATTGGTGGCGCGCAGGATCAACACCTGATCGTGCTGGAACCGCGCCGTGACGAAGGCGAGGAAGCGGTGATAGTCGACCAGATGGGTCGGCCCGGCCGGGGCTGGGGCGTAGTCGAGGGGCAGCACCACTTGATCGAAATCGTCGTAGGCGGTGGCCCAGAAATGCCCGCCCCACGCATCGTTGAGCGCGGCGATGGACTTGTACTTGTCCTTGAGGAAGGCCTGGAACTCGGCCAGAGTCACCGGACCGTAGGACAGCGATCCAGAGGTATTGAGCTCATTGTCCGTCTGCCAGCCGATGACATGCGGATTGCCGCGATAGTGCTCAGCCATCGCTTTGGTGATGCGTTTCGAATGTTCGCGGAACACTGGGCTTGCCAGGTTCGCATGCTGCCGCGACCCGTGGCTCATGCTGCGCCCGTTCTGGTCAACGCGCAGCACGTCCGGATAGTTTGCGGTCAGCCAGCGCGGCGGCGTCGCCGTCGGTGTACACATGATGGTCTTGATGCCAGCCTTGCCCAGCACATCGATCGCCCGGTCGAACAGATCGAAATCGAACATGTCCTCACGCGGCTCGAAAATGTGCCACGCGAATTCCGCAAGTCGCACCGCGTTGAAGCCCGCTTCTGCCATGCGGTCGGCGTCGCGCTGCCAATAGCTCTCATCGACATGCTCCGGATAATGCGGGGCGCCGACGAGGAAAGTGTCGGTCGAGATCGGCCGCCAGACAGAGAGCGGCGCGGACTTCAAGGCAGTCGTCATAGTCTGAAAACTCCAGGCGACAGTCTACTTGATGGCGCCGGCGGTGAGGCCGCCCTGCCAGAACCGCTGCAGCAGCAGGAACACCACGATGACCGGGATGATGCTGACCAGCGCGCCAGTGATGACGATCGCGAACAACACCTGTCCGCCGCCACCGCCCTGCTGCGCGAGCTGATACCAGGTCGCAAGGCCCACCGTGATCGGCTGATACTCCTGCGAGCGTAGCACGATGAGCGGCAGAAAATAGTTGTTCCAGGTCCCGACGAACGACAGCAGCGCCACCGTCACCATGCCCGGCGCCACCAGCCGCAGCACGATCGCGCGGAAGATCATGAACTCGCCGGCGCCATCTATACGCGCCGCGTCGAGCAGTCCATCGTCGACGCCCTGCTCGATATAGACGCGCATCAGATAGACGCCGATAGGCGAAATCATCGAGGGCAGGATGACGCCCAGCGGATTGTTGTTGAGACCCGACAGCGCCAGCAGCAGGAAGATCGGCACGACGAGGGCGGTTTGCGGGACAAACACCGCGCCCAGCACGAGCCCAAAGGTCAGATTTCGCCCGCGGAACCTGAACTTCGCGAACGCGTAGCCCGCCGCTGTTGCAAGCAGCGCCGCGCCCACGCCCGACGCCGTCGCATAGAGGACGCTGTTGAACATCCAGCGCGAGAAGATGCCATTGTCGCGGCTGAACAGATCGCTCAGATTCTGCCAGAGGTTGAACGTGGTGCCGAAGCCGAAGCCGAACGTGGTGAACAGGTCGCCATTCGTCTTCGTTGACGATAGGACCAGATAGACCAGCGGCACGAAACTGTAGACGAGGAACAGTGACAGCAGCAGCGTGAGGATGATCCGCGAGCGCCGCCGCTCGCCGGGCTGGCGCTTGGCAGCGTCGAAAGTGGCGATGTCGGTGGTCGCAGTCATCACTGCGCCGGCCGACGGCGGTTGGTGATCAGGGTGAAGATGTAGGAGGCACCAGAGATCACGATGCCAAGCACGAAGGAGACGGTGGCCGCATAGCCATACTGCTGGTTCTGAGTCGCCAGCGAATAGGCATAGAGGTTCGGCGTGTAGCTCGAATTGATGGTGTTTCTGGCGAGCGCGCGCATCAAATACGGCTCATTGAACAGCTGCAGTGTGCCGTTGATCGAAAAGATGATGGTGAGCAGGATCGCCGGCCACAGCAGCGGCAGCTGGATCAGCCGCGCAAATTGCCAGGGTGAGGCGCCATCGATCCGCGAGGCCTCGGCGAGGTCCGACGGGATCGCCTTCAACGCGGCGTAGTAGATCACCATGTTGTAGCCGACATATTCCCACGTCACGATATTGGCCATTGAGAAGATCATCGCGCCCGGCGACAGGAAGTCCGGCGGCGGCAGGTTGAACGCATTGGCCAACTGTGTGAACGGGCCGAAGTTGGGGCCATAGAGATAACCCCAGATGATCGCCGCGATCACGCTTGGCACGGCGTAGGGGAGGAAGAAGCCGAGCCGGAAGATGCCCTTGGCATAGACCTGGCCACGGTCGAGCACGATGGCGAACAACAGTGCCAGGCCCAGCATGATCGGCACCTGCACGATGCCGAACAGAACGAGGTTCCACACGCCGCCCCAGAATTTGGCGTCGCCCGTGACCTTAATATAGCTGGCTGCACCCGCGAACTGCCGTCCGCCCACGAGCGTGTCGCGGTAGAGGCTCATATAGAACGCATAGACCAGCGGCGCGACGATGAAGGCGACAAAAAGCAGCACGAACGGCGCCAGGAACAGATAGGGCGCGAGCTTTCGTGACGTAAAACCGCCCGATCGCGCTGGGCGCGTCGCGGCGGATGGCGAATTCGACATTGCCATGGTCCCCGGTCCGGCAAGATGAAGAGATCGGGCGCGCCCATCAGGCGCGCCCGGCCGTTGCCCGGGAGGAGTTAGGCGACGGTGAAGCCTTGTTCCTTCGCGTAGGTGACCACGGCGTCTTGAATGCGGTCGAACGCATCCGACAGCGTGCCATTGCCGCCGAGCGAGGCGCCGAATTCATCGGCCATCGACTGGTAGAGGAAGCTCTGGAACGGGCTCCACTCAAACGGCGCCACGGCATTCGCCGATTTGGCGAACACTTCGTTCACCGCCTGGCCGCCGTAGAAATCCATCTGGTTGCCCGCCCATTCCGGGCTCGACAGCAGCGCGTTGGTGCAGGGGAAGAAGAATTGCTTGGTGGTGTAGAGCTTTGTGGCTTCGGGATCAGTGCATAGCCAGATCGCGACTTCGGCGGCCTCGGGCAGATGCTGGGTCGATTTCATCACGGCCAGCGTCGAGCCGCCCCAGGCGCCGGTCTTGAACGTGCTCGCGTCCCACTGTGGCAAATCGGCGGCACGCCACTTGCCCGCGCTGGTCTTGGCGAACGAGGTCAGGAACACCGGACCCCAGCCCGCAGTGATCCAGGTGGCATAGCGGCCCGAGTCGAGGCTGGTGTACCACTCATTGTTGAACCCAGGCTTGGTCTCGACGACACCCGCGGTAATAAGGTCCTGCCAATAGGCGGCGAAGTCCTTAGAAATCTTGTCGTTGATGTTGATCACGAGCTTGTCGCCATCGCGGCTGACCGGCTTCCAGCCCATCTGCCACAGAAGACCATTGACCCAGTCGGTATTGGCTCCGAACGGCGCGTCGGCGATGAACACATTCGGATCGGCCGCATGGAGCTTTTCGGCGGTGTCGGCGAACTCGGCCCAGGTGGTGGGCGGCGTGATCCCATGCTTGTCGAAGACGTCCTTGCGATAGAGCATCGCCATCGGACCGGTATCCTGCGGCATGGCGTTGACCACACCGCCCTTGCCGAGCTGGTTCCACGTGCCTTCCGGGAACTCCGCCTTGTGCGGGTTTGCCCACTGGCCGATGTCGGCGAAGGCGTCGACCTGGCGGAAGCTCTCAAGGTGCTGGAATTCGATTTGGACGACGTCGGGCAGGCCGCTACCCGCCTGCAGGCCCGCACGGACCGCCTGATACTCCGGGTCGCCCTGGCCGGCATTCACGAGTTCGATCTGGATGCCCGGATGCGCGGCGTTGAACATGTCGACCTCAAGCTGGAGATCCGGCACCCACGACCACAGAAGCACCTTGACGGGATCGGCAGCGCGAACTGACGCCGGCAGGGCCGCTGCCGCAACGCTCGCACCGGCAACTTTCAAGAAGTCACGACGCTGCATCGTCCGCCCAAGCGGATTGAAAATCTTCGTCATTGAAGTCCTCCCACGAAAGATACGCTCCCGCACGATGCAGGGGCGTATTGTTTCTTTCAGTTAGAAACTTAATGCCGGGATTCAGTCGCTGTCAATCGCGTCGGCTATCACCAGGCCTGTCGGCGGTGTTGAGCGTCGTCGCATCGAGCACCAGGCGCACCGCTCCAAGCACGATGTCGCGGTGCCCCAGCGCGCCTATCACGAGGCGCGGCGGGTCGTACACATTGCCCTTGAGGCGGTGCCGCAGCACATCGAGCACCAGATTACCGCCGCCGACGACCCGGCCCGCCAGTACGATGATTTCGGGGTTCATGAAGGCAGCAACACTGCCCACCGCCATCGTCGCATAGTCGAGCAGTTCGGTCACGACTGGCGAGATTTTGCCCGCCTGCCGCTCGGTGACGGCAGCCAGGGTGAGCTTCCCCGCCGCATACTGCGTGTTGGCCTCTTCGAGCATCTTGGTCGCCTGTTCGGGGATGCCGAAAAAGCGCAGCGATTGCTTGTCGCCCAGATGTTGGAACGGCCGCCCGGTGAGGAGAGGATCATCGAGATACCAGCTGAGCTCGCCCGCCGCATGCGAATGCCCGCCATAGAGCTTGCCGTCGATGACGACGCCCGCGCCGGCGCCGGGCCCGATTGAGAGGCTCACGACGCTGTCGGCGCCACGCCCGGCCCCGAATCCCCATTCGCCCACGGCGGCGAGGTTGCGCCCGTTCTCGACGACGATGGGCATCTGAAAATGTTCGCTGAGCCGCGCCCGCAGCGGCATGTCGCGCCAGCCGAGCCCGAGCGTCAGCACCACTTCGCCCTCCGGCTGCCTGACGATCGAGGGCAGGCCAATGCCGATGCCGCGAATGGTCTGGCCGCGCCGGCGTGGGGCCGCCATCAGCCGACGGATCAGGCCGACCAGCTCTTCGAAATTGCGCTCGCCATCATCGTCGGCCGTCTGGTGCATTTCTGTCTGCACGACGCCCTCGAGATTGGCCACGGCGCCATAGAACTCGCCCTTGCCGGCCTCGATGCCGATGATCGCGTGCGCCGCACCGCGGAACTTGATGCGCGCCCGCGGCCGGCCCCGCGACGTCTCGTCGAAGCCGTCATAGGCTACCAGATCCTCGGCGATCAGATCCTCGATCACGCGCATCACCGTGGGCAGGCTGATGTTCAGCCGCTCGGCGAGGCTCGATGGCGAAATCACCCCTTCGGTGCGGATCAGATCCACTGCAGCCGACCGGTTCAGGCGGCGCAAAAGGCTCGATGTCGTTGACTGTCGCTTCATCGGACAGGCTAGTTTGTACTAGGCCGGCGCACCGGCGACGGGCGTCGACATAAACCAGAACCGCCCGCGAGTCCGTCATTTTATTGCTGCTGGGTCGTTCGGCCTCACGCCGCCGCGCCGGGTGGCACGAGCGATTTGCGGCTGCAGTTCGATGGTCGTCCGCCGCTCCGGCGTCGGCCGCGCCCGCCTCGCTTAGCTGATCTTGAACGGATAGCGCAAACGACCCCAGTTCGGGCGGTAGCGAAAGACCACCATGCGGCGCTGGCCGGGGTTCACCCGTTCGGCCGAGCCATACACGATCGCAGTCGCGGGGGACGTCCGGCGCCGGGACGGGAGCACTCAGCGCGGCCTTCTCGAAATCGGGAATGTCGAGACTTTCGATGCCCGCGGCACTGAAGGCGGGTTGGCACCAACGAACCACAAAGCGTGCCCGAGTCCGCCGACACGCTGGCTCGTCTCGGAGCCCTGCCGGACTTGCGGAACATCACCGACAATGGGCGAAGCGCAGCGAACTAAACCGCAATCCTGCGAGAGAATGTTGGAACCGGGGTTCTCTCCCTCCGCCAATATCGCGTCGCGAACCATTCTCCGGCCTGCCTGTCTGCGCGGCACAGGCCCCGTGCGCCCGTCGCTTATCCCCACGGCGACGCGCTCGAGCGCGGGCCCGGTGGCGATGACCGCGGTCATCGCTCGGCCAAGCCTGTCGCCACAGCTCGCATCCTCGCTCGAATGGTAGTTCGTCCACGGACGTCTCAGCGTCTCGGGTCGTGGCCCGCGCGATTCATGATTTCGCTCTTCCGCCAGACGGCAGGCCGCGGGTCAGAAGAAGGGACCATGCTGCTCTTGAGCATGCTCGATCCGGCAACCGGCCAACACGCCATGCCGATCAAGGCCGCCGCGCCCTCGGGAACGCTGGCGGCGCGATATATCCCAGTGCGCCCCCCGACGCCCGGCCCGCCGGTCAGATGCGGACCGTCGGCGCTAACCCTTCACCGCCCCTGCCGTCATGCCCGCAACGATCTGCCGGTTCAGGAACAGGAACACGATCAGGGGCGGGATGGTGATGAGCAGGATGTTCATGAAGAGAAGATTGTAGGACGTGTTGAACTGGCTCTGGAAATTGAACAGGGTCAGCTGGACCGTCGCGTTCTTGTTGCCCGGCAAATAGTAGAGCGGGTTCGTGAAGTCGTTGAAGATGACGACCGACTGCACCACGACGACGGTGATGACCACGGGCCTGAGGAGCGGCAGCACGATCTGAAAGAAGACCCTGAGGGGACCGCAGCCGTCCATGATCGCGGCCTCGTCGAGTTCGTGCGGAATGGTCGCGACAAAGGCGCGGAACAGGAGCACGCTGAAGCTGAGCCCATAGGCCACCTCGATCAGGATCAGCCCGTGCAGCGTCTTGAAAAGGTGGAGGTCCTGCAACAGCCAGATCGTCGGGACGACCGCCGGCGGCATGATGAGTCCGGCGAGGACGAAGAAGTTGGCGACGCGCGCCCAGAACGAGGGCCTGCGTTGCAGGACGAACCCGACCATTGCGCCGAACACGACGAGAAGCGCCACGCTCGCGACGGTCAGAATGATCGAATTGACGAACGCGGTGACGAGCATGTAGTCGCGCGTTCGGATCACTTCGACGAGGTTGTCCCAGATATGCCACGTGGCTGGCAGTGCGAAGGACCGAAACGCGGCCTCCTGGGCGTCCTTGAACGCGTTGATCACGATGAACGCGAACGGCACCACGAAGACCACGATCGAAACGAGGATCGCAGCGCTGCCGATCCACCATGCGCGCGTCGATCTCATCGTTCGACCTCGCTGCGATTGAGGTAGAGGGAGAGGGGCACGGCGACGGCCGCGACCAGCACGAAAAGAACGACATTGCCGGCGGTGGAGAGGCCGTAGAAGCCGGCCTGGTATTGCTTGTAGATGACCGAGGCGATCACATCGGAGGTGAAGCCGGGGCCACCTCGGGTCATCGCCCAGATGAGGTCGAACGATCTCAGGCCGCCGATCAAACTGAGGATGATCACGGTTGTCGTGGCGGGCCGAACCAGCGGCAGGGTGACGGCCCAGAACCGCTGCCACGGCGTGGCGCCGTCGATCATACTCGCCTCGTAGTATTCCTGAGGGATCGATGCCAGCCCGGCGATGTAGATGACCGTTGCGAGGCCGACGCCCTTCCAGACATCGACGAGGGCGACGGAGATCAACGCGAGATGGGGATCGGTCAGCCAGCCCGGGCCGTGCATGCCGAGGAGACCAAGCGCGACGTTGATGGCGCCGGCGGTCGGATGCATCAGCACCGTGAACGTGATGCCGACACCGACTGTCGACACCAGAACCGGGAAGAAGACCACCGAACGCAGATAGCCGCGCGCGATGATTTCGGAGGTCAGCAACATGGCGAGCAGGAGCCCGAGCACCACCTTCATCGCCGAGGTAAAGACGCCGTAGATCAGCGTGTTGATGAGCCCCTGGTAGAGGTTGGACTCGTGAAAGAAGAGCTTGAAGTTGTCGAGGCCGATGAAAGTGGCGTCGAACAGCGTCCAGCGGGTGAGGCTGAAGTAGAGCGAGGCAACGGTGGGGAAGAGAAACAGGACGCCATAGACAATGGCCGCCGGCAGGTAGAACCAGTTCGGGTAGGGGCTGGGCGCCCGCCGCGTGGCAGGGGTCCTTGACGGAACCGACGATGCTGCCGTCGCGACCGCTGTCATGGCGCTCCCTTCGATCTTGCCGCGCCCGGCCGGGCCGGACGCGGCGTGTCGTTCAGGCCGATCCTACCAGCCGGGCAGGCCGAGCTGTTGTGCCTGCTTCTTGACGTCCTGATCGTACAGGGCGGCGCCGTCTGCAGGCGACGTGATGCCCGAGCCCACTTCGACGGTGATCTGCTCCAGAGACGGACCCTTGACCGGCGACAGGAACTCAAGTGCCGGCGCGGTCGTGTTGTCCTGCTTGAAGTAGGGAAGCAGGTCCGCCACCGCCGGTGGCACGTCGGTTGGAAGCGCGCAGCCCTTGATGAGGTAAGGGCCAGTGCCACCGCCGGCCTTGTTGAGCGAGTCGCACCCGGCCGGGCTCGCCACGAAGGCCAAGAACTTCTTGGCGGCGTCGAGATGGTCGGTATTGGTCTTGGGGATGTAGAGCCCTGCCGGCATCCAGACGGTCAGGCCGTTCTTGCTGGCGTCGTCGCCGGGAAGCGCGAAGAAACCGACGTCGTTGAGGTGGTCCGGCGCGACCTGCTGGATGGTGCTGACGGCGAAGGTCAGCATGGGGTAGTGCGCGCCTTCGCCTTTGGCGACCTTCGCCACGCCCTCTTCGAAGGTCGCGGCGGCGAAGTCGGGGTTGAGATCGCCGGCCTGGAAGACCTCGGCGCCGTGCTCGAAGCCCTTCATCGCGGCAGGCGTCGACGCGTACTTGTCCTTGCCGGCGGTGTACTGGGCCGCAAAGTCCGGCACGCTCGCCTGCACATTGAAGAAATCACCGAGCACGAAGAGCTGGCTCGTCCAGGTCGCGCCGAACGTCTGGATGACCGGCACCTTGCCGGCCGCCTTGATCTTGGCGTTATTGGCCATGAACTCGGCCCAGGTCTTCGGGATGGACAGGCCGAGCTCCTTGTAGATCGGGATGTTGTAGAGAACGCCGCCGCCCATGGCCGCGCCGATCGGCGCGCCGCGGATCGTGCCGTCGGGCGCCGTCACCACCTGCTTGAACGACGACAGCACATTCGCCTGCCAGGGCTCGTTGGTCAGGTCGACGAGGTTCTGTTCGGGGTTGATCTGCTGGAAGAGCGAGCCCGAATTGTAGAGGAAGACATCGTCCATATCGCTGGTGGCGAGCCGCGTCTTGACGATGTTGTCGCCGTCCGAGCCGCCGGGCCGGGTCTCGATGTTGATCGAGATGTCCGGATTTTGGGCTTCGAAGTCTTTCTTGAGCTGATCGGCCCAGGCCACGGTGCTTGGCGCGTTGTCGATCAGGAACGAGAGCGTCGTCTGCGCGGCGATACCCGGCGTTGCGAAAGCTGCCCCCAGCGCGAAGGTCGCGACGGTGGCAAGGACAAGTCGTCTGGTCGTTGCGTGTGTCATCCTATCCTCCCTGTGTTCGTTCAATGGACCGACTTCTGTTGGTCTTCTGCAAAGGTGTGTCGGCGGCGTGTCCGCGACCGGCATCTCCGATCCGGAACGTCACCGTGTGTGCGCCGGCGGACAGGGCGGCGCGCTTGAACTCCGACGTCGATCGGCCGCCGTCGACGACGACATCGCGATAGTCCGCCGGCAGGATCAGAGTCCCTTGGGCGCCGTCGGGAACGCGGATGCGATAGGTCACGGCATCGCCCTCGACGCTCCATCCCGCCTCAATGCGCCCGACAGGCGACTGGAAGCTCGCCTCGACCGGCGCCAGCGCGGGAATGACGGTTGGCGAAAGGACGATGTTGCGGAATCCGGGGGCGTCCGGGTCCGGGCAGAATCCCGCCACCGCCTCGAACAACCACTGGCAAACGGCGCCATAGGCGTAGTGGTTGAACGAATTCATCCCGGCGGAATGGGAAGAACCGTCCGGTCTGATCGCGTCCCACCGCTCCCAGATCGTGGTCGCTCCGGTCTTAACCTGGTACAGCCAGCCCGGCGCCTCTTCCTGCAGGAAGACTGACGCGGCGAGTTCGGGTTCGCCGATCTTGATGAGGGCCGGCAACAGGGCGGGCGTGCCCAGGAAGCCGGTTCCGACCCGGCCCTCGGAACGTGCGATAGCAACCTTGAAGTGGGCGTGCGCGGCGGCGAGGTGCTGTTCGGGTATGAGGTCGTGAACGATCGCCAGCGCGTACGATGTCTGATCGTCGTAGACGAGCCGACCGTTCTTGCTGATGAATTCTGCCGCAAATGCGCGCTTCACGGCGCTGGCGCGCTTGCTCATCCGCCGGAACAGCGTGTCGTTGCCGACAATCTTGGCGGTCTTCGCGGCGATGCTCGCGGAGATGTAGAGGTAGATGGTGGCGACCATGTCGTCGCCGCACGTCGGCAGTGGTTTCTCGGTGGAACCGCTCGGCTGGAGCCAGTCGCCGAAGGTAAAGCCGCGCTCGTTCAACTGGCGGGGCGGGTGCACGATCGGGCCGTTGCTGATGCCCCACAAGAAATCGACCCAGCGTGCCATCGCCGGAAGCGTCTCTTCCAGTACGCCGCGGTCGCCGTAGTGGATCCAGAGGGTCCACGGGACGACGCAGATTGCGTCGCCCCACCCGGCACTGCCGGCCCCGCCCGGCAAGATCACTGGGTGAAGCCGGGTCGGGTCGGGCGAGAAATGGGAAATCGCTCCGTCGGCGCGCTGGTCCGCCATGACGTCGCGCAGCCACTTGCGCAGGAAGGTGTGAGAATCGGCAAGATAGCAGGCCGCGCCGGCGAAGACCTGGGCGTCGCCCGTCCAGCCCAGACGCTCGTCGCGCTGCGGGCAATCGGTGGGCACGTCGATGAAGTTGGAGCGCTGAGACCAGACCGTATTCTCGACCAGCCGATTGACCAGCGCATTGCCGGAGACAAAAGCGGATGACCTCTCCGGCGTCGAACTGATCGGGACGGATTCGATCGATTCAAGCCGGGCGTCACCGTCAATCGTGACACGCGCATAGCGAAAGCCGTGAAATGTGAAATACGGCCGGTAGCGTTCCGTGCCGTTCCCGCTCAGGAAGTACTCGATACGGGCCTCGGCGCTGCGCGCGCTTGTGCGATCGAAGCGACCGTCTTTGTCGAGCACTTCCGCGTGTTCGACGACTACGCGCGCGCCGGCCTTCCCCGCGACCGTGATCGCGGTGTAGCCGGCCAGGTTCTGGCCAAAGTCGTAGACCGTCCGTCCACCCAACTCTTGCCATTCCTGCTTGGGGGCGATCGCCGGCAGTTCGCGGACCGGAGTCGTTTCGTGGCGAACGAGGATCGACGTGTCGAAAGGCAGGACTCTGGCGGAATCGGTCGCGGTCAGCGTCTCCTTGCGCGCGTCGTAGATTTCGCCGAAGTAAATGCCTGACCTCAGGATAGGAAGAAGTCCGCTCCTCCAAGTGTCGTCCGTTGCGGCAAGCAGGGGGGCGTTTGGCGATGCATCGCTTCTCAGTTCTGCAATCGCGCCGACAGAGTCGCCCCACGTGTTGGTGACCTGCGAACGCGGCCACAACAGCGGGGAGCGAAACCAGCCGTCGCCAAGCCAGATATCGATGACGTTGACGTCGGGCTTGAGGTGCCGCGCGACGTCGTAGACCTGATAGGAGAGGCGCTTGTCGTAGGCCGTCCAGCCGGGCGTCAGCAGATCCTCGCCGACCCGTTCGCCGTTGATGAAGGCGCGGTAGAGGCCCTGTGCGCTGATGTAGAGCCGCTCGGCACCCGATGGCGCCTCTAGCGCGAATTCCTTTCGAAGGAACGAAGCGCGCTTTCCGACACCTTCGTCCGTAGCCGGCTGAACCAGGCGGGCTGACCAGATGATCGATTCCGCAGCAACATCTTCTTTCTGACCCGAGCGGAGCGCGGACTCAAACCGTTGCAACGTTTCCTCCCCCTTTTTTGCCCGTCGGGTCGCCCCTCCGGACCTTCATTGGTGTAACGTTCTACACGACTGTAGATCGTTCTACAAATCCGTTTGTTGGGGCAGGTCGGTCGAGCGTGCTTGCGTCGACTGGCGGCAGGCGGGACAAGGTCATCCGACAACGAGGCGAACGCTGAATGGCCGACGGCAAGTCAGAGAAACGGGTGACAATCAAGACGGTCGCCGCGGACGCCGGCGTGTCGACGGCCGCCGTATCGAAGGTCTTGCGTGACGCCTACGGGGTCAGCGATGCGCTGCGAACCAAGGTCAGGTCGTCGATGCAGAGCCTCGGCTACCGGCCCCATGCAGCGGCTCGCGGCATGCGCGGCCAGACCTACACACTCGGCGTTCTGTTGCCCGACCTGCGCAATCCGTTCTTCGCGGACATCATGGCGGGCCTCAACGACGCTCTGGTGCGCACGCAATACCAGCCGCTGCTTGGTGTCGGCGAGTCAGCGCCAACCACCGAGCGGGCCCTCGTCGATGCCATGATTGACCGGCAGATGGACGGGTTGATCCTGGTTGCGCCGCGCATCACCCCGGCGGACCTGGACAAGATCGCCGAACACACGCCGATGGTGGCGATCGGACTGCACCTTCCGAAGGTCACCAGCTTTGACACGGTCAACAACGACGACGAGCTCGGCGGGCAACTTGTCGTCCGTCACCTGTACGATGGCGGCTACCGCAGCATCGCGTACTTCACGCTCGACTTCCCGCCCCCCTATGACGGCGTGACCGTTGCCTATCGCGAGACCGGCTACAAGGCAGCGATGCGCGATCTGGGCCTGTCGCGGCAGATTCAGGTGGTCGTTTCTCCGCAGACCACGCGTGATATTCAGGTCGCCGCCCGGCACCTGTTGCAGTCGCGGCATCGACCGGAAGCTGTCTTTTGCTGGACGGACTTTGTCGCGCTCGAGGTGCTGAGCGTCGCGACCGAGTTGGGCCTGTCCGTGCCGCAGGACGTCGCCGTGGTCGGTTACGACAACACGTCCTACTGCGATCTCGCACAGAACGCTCTGACCAGTGTCGACCAGTCCGGCCAGGTGCTTGGCTTGCAGGCGGCGCGCCTGCTCATCGAGCGCATCAAGGGCCGGGAGGCGGCCGAGCATTTCGTCGTCAGTCCGCGGCTGGTGGCGCGCGCCAGCTCGGGCAGAACACGGTGAAGGGCGGCGCCGGCCAGCGTCCGGTGACGGCGGCTCAGGCGCGGAGCAGGTTGCGTTGCTCCGATTCCCGCTTCTGGGCGGCGATGCGGAATGGCGCGTTGGCGGCGCCATAGCCCGCGTATCCGCCCCGCCGCTCGACAACCTCGAAGAAGAAGCCCTCGCCGAACGTCCGACTGTAGCGCTGGAAGAACTCGCCACCACTAGCGTCGCGATCGAAGAGCAGGTCGTGTGCCTTGAGTTGTTCGACAAGATCGGACTCCAGCGAGAAACGCGCCTGCAGGTCGCCGTAGTAGTTTGGCGAGATGCGCAGGGACTCGAAGCCGTTGGCGTCCAGGGCATCGCTTGTTGCGAAGATGTCGGACGTCGCCAAAGCGAGGTGCTGAACCGTCGAACCGAATGTTTCGGCGATGAACGTGCCGGCCAGCGTCCGCCGGTTCTCGGCACCGTTCAGGGTGAGACGCAGCGCGCCGTCGGCGCCCTCGATCACCTGGCTGCGGACGATGCCGGCCGGATCGACGACATCGACCATGGGTAGCTTCCGGGTCTTGAGGATCGACGTGTAGAAGAGAAGCCACGTCAGCATCTCCTCGTAGTTCATGGTCTGGGCGATGTGGTCGAAGCGTTCAAGACCGGCCGGGCGGACCGCTTCGTCGTCGCCGGCTGGACGAAACTCGTTGTCCCACACCCGCGCGAGGTCGCTCTTGTCGTCGAGGAAATAGATGACGCCGCCGCCCACGCCGCGGATAGCGGGAATGGCGAGTTCGCCGGGCCCGGCGGGCTGCGAGAACACGTTGGCGTGGAGGGTGCGGGCGCGTTCCACGGTTGCCGCCGCGTCGACGACATTGAAGCCGAGGGCGTAGGCCGAGGCGCCGTGGGACAGGTACGCGGAGTGGGCAAGGCCCTCGCGCTCGGTGTTGATCGCGATGCGGATATCGCCCTGCGTGAAGAGGTCGACATCCTTCGACACGTGGTGGCCGGTCCGCGAGAAGCCGAGGGTGTGCAGGATCGTGGCAAGCGCCGCTGCCTCGCTTTCGTCGGCGGCGAACTCGGCGAAGGCGACGCCCTTGACCGCCACGCGCGGCGGCATGGGCGGCGGCTTCAGCCGCGAACCGGGTTCGCGCCGGCACACCTCGTCCATGAGATTGAGCAGCGACCGGTAGCCGTCGACCGCAATGGTTTTTGGCGAGCCGCCGCGGAACTGATCGTTGAAGATCTCCAGCGACAACGCGCCGTCGTAGCCGGTCGCCGCGACCGCGCTCATGAAGTCGACGACCGGCAAGTCGCCTTCGCCGGGCATGTTGCGGAAGTGACGACTCCAGTAGAGCAGGTCCATCTCGATCTGCGGCGCGTCGGCCAGCTGGACGATAAAGATGCGATCGCCCGGGATCGAGCGGATCGAATTGAGATCGATCTTGCGCGCCAGCGTGTGGAAGCTGTCGAGGATCAGCCCGACCGCTGGATGATCGGCGCGGCGCACGATCTCCCACGCGTCGCGGTGGTCGAAGACATGCCGGCCCCAGGCGAGCGCTTCGTAACCGACGCGCAAGCCGCGCTTGGCCGCCCGTTCGCCGAGTTCGTGGAAATCGGCCGCGGCGCGGTCGATACCGCCGAGGGCATCGGGCGCGACGCTGGAGCAGATCAGCATCAGGTCGGTGCCGAGCAGCTGCATCAGGTCAAACTTGCGCTCGGCACGGTCGAAGGCGCGCGACCGCAGCGGTTCGGGAAGCCCCTCGAAGTCGCGGAACGGCTGAAACAATGTGATCTCCAGGCCGTGATCGCGGACCATCTGGCCGACCTCGGTCGGGGAGCCGTCGAAGGCAAGGAAGTCGTTCTCGAAGATCTCGACGCCGTCGAACCCGGCCGCCGCGATCGCTGCAAGCTTCTCACTGAGATCACCGCTGATCGAGACCGTTGCAATCGAGGTTTTCATGGCTGGGCTCCTTCGAAGTCTGCGAGCCTGGCGGCCACCTCCGCGCAGACCAGGCGCCGCGGCTCGCCGTCGATCGGCTCAAGGGGCGCGCGGACCGGCCGCCAGGTTCCGTCGCCGGTCTCCTCGGCAAGCACCGCCTTGATCGCCGGAACGATCGGCATGGCGAGCAGGCGCTCCAGCGCCCAGTCGATCAGCGCGTTCCCGGTCCCGGCAACGAGGCCCGCGACGAGGCGCGGTGCGACGTTCGCCATGCCGCTGATCGCACCCGAGGCGCCGTTCTGCACGGCGCGGGCGAGGTGGCCCTCGTGCCCGACGAGGATGGCGAGATCGCGATGTTCGGCAAGCAGGGTTGTCGTATGGCCCCAGTCGCCGCCGCTGTCTTTCACGCCGGCGACGACCTCGGGGAAGGCGCGGCGCAAGCGCCCGACCAGTTCCGGGCCGATCGTCGCCCCGGTCAGGCCGGGGATGTTGTAGAGGATGACTTCCCTGCATCCCGCGCCAACTGCCTCGAAGACCTCCGCGTGCCACCGGAAAAGGCCGTCATCGGACACGGCCTTGTAGTAGAACGGCGGAACCAGAAGGATCGCCGCGCAGCCTTCGGCGAGCGCGCGGCGGATATCGTCGGCGGCGTCGCGGGCGGCCGGTCCGTAGATACAGGTCGCAACGTTCGCGGGCGCGATGCCGAGCTCGGAGAGGCGCTGGATGGCGCGCGCGCGCGTTGCGCGATCGAGCGATGCGCCTTCGCCAGTGGTGCCGAACGTCGTGACGATCGATAGGCCCGAGGCCATCAGGCGCCTGGCGTGATCGGCGAGCTTGCCCCACAGAACTTCGCCGTCCGGCCCGAACGGGGTGGTCAGGGCGGCGCCGAGGCCGAGCCGCTTGGCCAGCAACGCATCCTGCCGGGTGGCGGGCGTTTCGTTCATGCGGCGACCTCCACAAGCAGACGGCGATAGACAGCGCCGAGATCGGGCGGCCAGCGACCGGTGAAGGCTGCGAAGGCATCGACCCCCTGGTGAACGAAGAGGGCGTAGCCGCTCAGAAACTTCAGGCCCGCGGCCTCCGCGTCACGTTTGAACGACGTTTCGACCGGCGTGTAGACGGCATCGAAGGCCCAGCGCCGGCCTTCGAGCAGAGAGGCGGGAACCGGCGTGCCGGCGTGGCCGGCCATGCCGACGGGGGTGCCGTTGATAACGCCATCGGCGCCGGAAAGGGCGTCCGCGAGGCTCTCCGGCGCGCGCGCGTCGGCGCCAGCTGCGATCAGCGCGTCGGCGAGTGCAGCCGCCTTCCGACGCTCGCGATCGAACAGGACAAGATGCGCTGCGCCGAGATCGACGAGGGCGAAGGCGATGGCGCGGCCGACGCCGCCGGCGCCGACGATGGCGACCGCGCCGGGCGACATCGCGCCGAAGGCGCCCCGGTAGGCACCGATGAAGCCGGAATAGTCGGTGTTGTGGCCGGCCGGCCCGGACGGCTCGAACACGATCGTGTTCACCGAACCGACGCGCGCCGCGATCGCGTCACAAGCGACCATCCCGGCGGCGCGTTCCTTGTAGGGGTAGGTGACATTGACGCCGCGCATGCCGGAGCGGGCGCAGCGCTTGAGCACCTCCTCGAAGCTCTGGTCCGTCGGCACGATCAAGTCGTATGAAACGGGCGTGTCGGTCAGTTCGCCGCACAGACGATGAAGCTCGGGCGAGCGCGACTTGCCGATATTGTCGCCGATGAGCCCGAGGCCGAGGGGGCGGGGGGCCACGTCAGAGTCCTGCATAGCCGAACCGTTGGGGCAGCCAGAGCACCAGCTCGGGGAACAGGATCATGATGACAAGCGCGACGATCAGCACGCCAATGAACGGCCAGATCTCGCGGATGATCGAGCGCAGCGGAATCCCGGTGGTGGCGTTGATGACGAACAGCACGATGCCGTATGGCGGCGTGATCAGACCGATCATGCAGTTCACCACCGCGACGACGCCAAAATAGACCAGGTCGATGCCGAGGGCGCGACAGGTCGGGATGAACAGCGGAATGATGACCAGGATGATCGTCGAGGCGTCGAGGATGCAGCCGAGCAGTAGCAGGATGCCGTTGACCAGAAACAGAAATGCAAGCGGCGAGAAGTTTACGCCCTGCAGCGCGTTGGCGATGGTCGTTGGCAGGTTCTCGGCCGCGACGATGTAGTTGAAGATCAGCGCCGCGCCGATCACCAGCCCGACGGAGGCCGACGAACGTGCGCTTGTCGACAGCAGCGCGTAGAGATCGCGCCACGAAAGCGCGCGATAGAAGAACCCGGCGAGGAGCAGCGCGTAGGCCGCTGCCAGCGCCGCAGCTTCCGTGGGTGTCGTAATGCCTCCGTAGATCCCGTAGAGCAGGATCACCGGCATCAGCAACGCGGGAAACGCGCGGAACGTGATGCGCGGCAACGCCTTCAGTGGCACGCTGGCTTCGACGGGGAACGACCGGCGGAACGCCACGCGGGCATTGAAGATCATCAGCACGAGGCCCATGAGCAGCCCCGGCAGGATGCCGCCGAGGAAGAGGTATCCGATCGAGCTGTCGGACACGAGCGCGTAGAGCACCATCGGGATCGATGGCGGAATGATCGGGCCGATCGTCGAGGCGGCCGCCGTGATCGCCGCCGCGTAGCCCGGCGGATAGTGGCCGTTGCGCGTCATCAGGCGGATGATGATCTGGCCGATGCCGGCCGCATCGGCGACCGCCGAGCCGGACATGCCGGAGAAGATCAGGTTCGCCACCACGTTGACGTGGCCGAGCCCGCCGCGAAAGCGGCCGACGATCGCCATGCAGAATTCCAGCAGCCGCTCGCTGACCGTGCCCGCATTCATGATGTTGGCGGCGGCGATGAACAGCGGCACCGCTAGCAGCACGAAGCTGTCGTAGAGACCCTGGATGTTCTGCTCGGCGGCGAGCGAAAGATCCTGTCCGTTGATCGCCAGATAGGCGATCGCCGCCACGATCATCGACAGCGCGATCGGCGCGCCGATGCCCGCCATGATGAACAGGGTCAACAGGCAGAGAGCAAAGGCGGCGCTCATGCCAGCGGCCGGTCCAGATCATGCGGATCGGCGCGCCGGATGAAGCGCCACAGGCGCCACGCGTAGCGAAGGATGATCGCGATCGCAAACGCACCATACACGCTGAACACGTAGTCGAGGCGGATGTGTAGCGTCGCGCTGTGTTTGATCTTGTAGAACGTGATGTAGCCGAACGTCGCCGGCAACGCCGCGGCGAAGCCGACGACCAGGCCGAGTGCGGCGACGATCGCGAAGGCGCGACGCGCCCGATCCCCGACGGCGTGATAGGCGAGGTCGAAGCGCACGTGGTCGCGGTCCTTGAGGATGAACGCGCCCTCCCAGAAGACCAGCCACAGCCACGTCGTCAGGCACAATTCGAGCGTCCACCCCAGCGGCAGATCGAAGACGTACCGCGAAGCGATCTGGAGGACGAAAGAGAAGAACATGACGGTGAGCAACCCCACCGCCACGTTGTCTGCTCGGGCGCGCAACCACGCGATGGCCGCACGCATCGCTCGCGCCCCCGCCTAGAGCGCGTTGATCTTGTCGACCATGCCGGCGGGCCAGTCCTTGGCGAAGTCTGACTTGAGGTATTCCGCCTGCACGTGCTTGCGGAAGGAGTTGACGTCGGGCGCGTAGACGTCCATCCCCTGGTCCTTGAAGAACTGGGCGAGTTCGTCCTCAAGCTTGAGCTGGTTCTGGCGCCCGTATTCGGCCGCGTCGTTGGCCGCTTTCTGCACGGTCGCCTGCTGGTCGGCCGAGAGACCGTCGAAGATCTTCTTGGAGAACGCCAGATAGTTCTGGTCGACGAGGTGGCTGGTCAGAACGATCTGCTTGGTGACCTCGTAGAACTTGGAGTCCTTGTCGGTCGGCAGCGGGTTGTCCTGGCCATCAATCGCGCCGGTCTGGAGCGCGGTGTAGACCTCGGTGAACGCCATCGGCACGGGATTGGCGCCGAGCGCCTTGCCGAGGAACTGCCACGCGTCCGTGCCCGGCATGCGGAGCTTCACGCCCTTCAGGTCGTCCGGGGTAGACACGGTCTTGTCGGCCTTGGACATGCGCAGGTCGAGCTGGCGGCGGCCCAGATACATGACCGTGAGAAGTTTGACGCCGAGCTTGTCTTCGACGTTCTTCTTCATGTCGGCCATGATGTCGCTCTCGAACACCTTCTTCTGGTGATCGGCGTCGCGCAGCAGATACCCGGCGGTGAAGATCGACCATTCGGGGATCAGGGTCGCCAGTTCCTGGGGCGAGGTGATCGACATCTCGAGATTGCCGCGCGCGATCGCCTCGAGCTCGGTGCCCTGCTTGAACAGGGTCGCATTGTAGTGAGGCTCGTAGGTCGCGAAGTCTGAAACGGCCGGTCCGAAGACCTTCTCAAGGCCGACGGAGCGTTGGTCGGTCGCGGTTGCAGGGGTCGACAGGCGCAGAAGCGTCTTGTCGGCGGCCATGGCTTTGAACGGCGACATCCCGGCGAATCCGCCGGCAACAAGGCCGACCGCAGTGGTTCCGAGAAAGGCGCGCCTGGTGAAGGCTGTCATGTTGGTCCTCCCAAAAAGGCATCGTTGGGCGCAGCAAGCGGCAGCGCCGGCCGAAAAGGTGGCATATTCCTATCTGCATGACAACCAACGTAATCCAATAACTCATAGGATATCGATTTTATATGATTGAGGAGAAGAGGGGCCGTCCTAGGATCGCCGTTGTCGGCGCCGGTCTCATCGGGCGAAAGCACATCGCATTGTTCGCAGAGGAGGCCGAACTGGCTGCGATCGCCGACCCCGACCCATCGGCCGCGGATCTCGCGCGCCGCTACGACGTGCCGCGCCATGTCGGCGTCGCCGACCTGTTGCAGATGTCGGACCTCGACGGCGTCGTGATCGCGACACCGAACGCGCTCCATCTGGAACACGGTCTGGCATGCATTCGCGCTGGCGTTCCGGTCCTGATCGAGAAGCCGTTGGCGCCGACGCTCACCGACGCCCGATTGCTTGCGGAGGCAGCCGACGCGGCGTCCGTGCCGGTGCTGGTCGGCCATCACCGCCGGCACAATCCGCTGATCGCGCGGGCCAAAGAGGTGATCGTCAGCGGCGCGCTCGGCGACATCGTCTCGGCGAACGCGATGTGCTGGCTGGGCAAGCCCGACCGCTACTTCGATGCGCAGTGGCGGAAAGGCGCGGGAGGCGGCCCGCTCGCCATCAATCTCGTGCACGATGTCGACCTCATGCTGCATCTGTGCGGCGCGATCGAATCCGTTCAGGCCCTGACGTCGAACCGCGCGCGCGGCTTCGACGTCGAGGACACGGCGGCGGTAGCCGTGCGGTTCGCAAACGGGGCGCTTGGAACGATGACGGTGTCAGACGCGATCGTGGCACCGTGGAGCTGGGAGACGACCTCGAGTGAGAACCCGGAGTTTCCGTCGCATGATGAACCCTGCCACCGGATCGGTGGAACGCGCGCTTCGCTCAGCCTGCCGGACCTTCGGGTCTGGCATCAGGATGGAGCGCGTGACTGGCTGAAGCCGGTTCTGCCGCGCCAGCTTGAGGTCGCGCGGGGCGACCCTTTGCGGCTGCAGGCAAGGCATTTCCTGGAAGTCGCCGTCGGTGACGCGAGGCCGCGTGTGAGCGCCCGGGAGGGTGTGCAGGTGCTGGAGGTGATCGAAGCGATCAGGCAATCCGCCGCGGCCGGCGCGGTCATTCGGATCGTCGACCTGGCCTGACCGCTAGCCCTTCGAGAGACCCTGCAGCGCCTTCGCCGCGAGACTGTGCTCGACGCCCGCCGCGATGTGGACGCGGAGGATCTTCTCAGCCTCCTTTGCATCGTGACGAAGCGCGGCGTCGCGCAGGCGTTGATGCTCGTCGGCGGCTATCTTGCCGCGATGCGTCAGCGACAGCATCTGGTAGCGCAGATACTTGTCGAACACGCCGGCGTGCGCGTCCATGAGGACGCGCGAGCCACAGGCGGAGATCAATGCCTGATGAAACTCCCAATCATATCGCTTCCAGGTCTCGGTGACGGTGTCGTCGCCGGCCATCATGCGGATTTCCATCTGGTGGAGCTTGTGGTGAGCGGCGACGACGCGCCCCTCCCAGTCGACGTCACCCGACTTGAAAGAGATGTCGAGCGCGTAGCCTTCGAGAAGTTGCCGCAACGCCGACAGCTCTCTCAGGTTTTCGGCCGAGATCGGCGCGACCTCGAATCCGCGTTGTCCCTCGGCGACCACCAGACCCTCGGCTGCGAGGCGGTTGAGGATTTCGCGCAAGGTCGAGACGCTGGCTCCGTAGCGATCGCGCAGCCGTTCCAGCTTCAGCCTCTGATCAGGCGTCAGCCTGCCGAAGATGATGTCCTTCTTGATGCGGTCATAGGTGCTGTCCGCGACCGAGCTCGGCGTGGTGGAAGTGGCCATGCGGCCAGACTATCAGATTTAACGCAAAATACCATATGAAGGGCCAGATGTGCCGGAAGCAGGCAAATCCACGCATCGTCCGACGCTGCCTAACGATCGAGCGACGCGAAGGCGCGCGCAGCTACGCGCAAGCCGTACGTCAGATGGTGAGAGGCTGCGAGGGAAGGGGGAATGGGTTGTTAGGTCGCGCGACCGCCGGCGCGTGCAGAGACGCTTGTCCCGAGACGGCTGTCGAGGCGGCCCGCGCTGCGATGCTTTGGCAGCAGCAAACGCGGCCGCCGAAGCCGGCACCGTCGACGTCGCTGCCGCCAACGCGGACGCCGCTGCGGCTGCCGCCGCCACAGCCGGCGACACCGCCAGGAAAGCCGCCGCGGCAGCAGAGAACGAGGCAAAAACGATCGCAGCGTTGGTGCGCAAGCTGACGTCATCCAAGACCCGCGCCGACGCCCAGCTGCGTCCGCCGACAAGGCGCTCGCCGCTGCCGAGCGCGCGAGGGAGCGGGCCACGGACCAGCAGCAGAAGGCCACCGCCGAGGCGGCGGATCTGGCGACGCAACTTGAAACGCGGAGGCTGACGCGAAGGCAGGAGCGGACGCCGCCGCGGCCGCCGCGGAAACCGCCAAGGCGGCCGAGACCGCCAAAGCCGACGCGGCAGACGCGGCGAACGAGGCGAAGCTCCTGCTCGAACCCGTCTCGATCTACATCAGCCGCGCGACGCAGAAGCTTTACGTGCGACGCAACACGCACGCGCCGGCGCGAGATAAGGGCGATGAGGTATTCGACGCCAGCATCGAGGTCCCCATCACAATCCGCGATCCCGAGTTACCGATCGGCACCCACATATTCACCGCAGTGGCGGACAGCGACGGCCGCCTTCGGTGGACCGTGGTCACGATAGACGAGGGGGACGATGCCGCGAACGCGCTTGGTCGCGAGTGATGGAGCGGGAGAGCCCGTGCTGCGCACCGGCGCACTGAGCTTGCCGCTACCTGGGTCACTGGCGGCGAAGGTGAGGGCGTCCGGGCACCGCGAAGTGCTGCTTGGGCTGCGGCCGGAGGACATTTCCGTGGGGTCGTTCGAACGGTCGGCGACGGTGCCGGCAGGCACTGAGCTAGTCGAGCATCTCGGCAACGGCGCTGTAGTGCACTACATCGGCCAGGAGTTGCCCAAGCTGGTCGGTCTTGAGACGCGCGACCTTTCCATCGGGGCCGGATGGCGTGGCGACGCCCACATCAATCTCGACGGTATCCGGCTCTTCGACGTCGACACCGAAGCGGCAATCGCATGAAGCTGCTCGCGGGAAAGCGCGTGCTGCTGACCGGGGGGCTTGGCTCCATCGGCCGCGCACAGGCGCGCGCGTTCGTCGCGGCGGGGGCCGATCTTGTCGTCCTCGACCATCCCGACCTTTCCGGAGACGGGCGCGCTTTCGCCGCGGAACTCGGTGCAACCTTTCTCGGGCAGGATCTCGGTGATCCGTCCGACACCGAAAGGTGCGCCGGCGAATTAGTATGTGAACGAGCGATCGATATCCTCGTCAACAATGCTGCGATGATCGTCAACCGACCGTTCGAAGAGTTCTCGGTCGCCGACTACGAGCAGCAGGTACGCGTGAACTCGACGGCCACCTTCGCGCCGGTGCGTGGTGTTGCGCCGGCGATGAAGGCGAAGGGCTACGGCAAGATCATCAACTTTTGTTCCATCACCCTCAACGGCCGGTGGACAGGTTATGTGCCCTACGTTGCCTCGAAGGGGGCGATGCTCGGGCTCACCAAGGCGTTCGCACGAGAGCTCGGACCGTACGGTATCCGCGTTAATGCAGTCGCTCCGGGCGCGATCGTGTCGGAGGCGGAACGCCGAGTCGCCGGCGATCGCTTTGAGGAGATCAACGCGTGGGTCCTCGAGAACCAGTGCCCCAAGGAGCGCATTCACCCCGAGGCGGTCGCCAATCTGGTCCTGTTTCTGGCAAGCGCCGCGTCGGACATGATCACGGGAGGCCTGCGGGCTGGTCTTCAGGGCTGGATTCATCGGCTGTCAGCTCCGCGGCGTGTCGCGCACGCGGTTGCCCAGGAGCTGCCGCAGGAAGGCGAGGCTCCGCGCAGCCTGATCAATGGTGCCGCACTCGACTGAGAGCGTGATGTCGCGGTCGAGTGGATTGAGAATGGAAAGAACGCGGTCCCAGTCGACGACGCCATCGCCGCAGGTACAACCGACCGGCGTGCCGGTCACCTTGCCGCGCTCTGCCTCGGCGTGCTCGATGCTGATGTCCTTGGCGTGCAGGTGGCGGACATGATCCCGAACGTGCTCGAGGCCCTGATAGGGATCTTCGATGCCGGCAAGGTAGGAATTGCCGGTGTCCCAGTTCACTGCGATCCACGGCGACGGAACCAGGTTGACGATACGCATCAATCCCTCGGCGGTCTTGGTGTAGATGCCGTGCGGCTCGATGCAGACACCTGGTGCCGCGCGGCGACGTGGCTCATGCGCTTCAGTGTGTAGTGCATTGCCTGATGGGCCTCGACGTCGTCCATCCAGTCCGGCTTAAGCATCTCGTTGGTGTTGACGATGCGAGCGCCGATCATGTCGGCTAGGACGATGGCGCGCGTCAGCCTGTCGACCGCGGCTTCAGGCTTCATCAGCGGGCTGTGCGCGGAGAGGCTGTCGACCGTCAGGCCGTGACGGTCGCAGATCTCCTTCATCAGCAGCGGGTCCTCCTCCATGGAGAACGAGTGAAAATAGCCGACCTCGCTGAGCAGCCCCAGCCCGTGTGAACCATTGGCTCGACCTGGGTGTAGCCGAGTTCGGCGGCGATCGCGACGCCGGCTCGGAAGTCCTTATCCGCCGAGCGGACGAATTCCATGTTTACGACTAAGCGATAGGTGGCCATTATCGACTGCTTCCCGTTCTCGGCGCGTCACCGGCGCCATGGTTTGTCGCATCGCGAGCACTTAGCGCCGCGACGCGTTCGACTTCTGCGGCGACGGTGCGCCCGAGAGAGACATGATCGGTCGGGTCGAGATGAAATCCGTCGACAGTGCTCGACGTGACGGTATCTCCGGCATCCAGAAAGTGTGCGCCGAGCTCCGCCGCCATCGCCTTGTAGTGTCGGGAGAAGAGCAGCGACTTCGCGTGGGCGCCGTCGAATATCTCGCCGAACCCCTTGATATCGGCTCGGGTTGGCGGCGGCGCGATCACGATGATTTCCGGAGAGGCTCCTTCGGGTCCGACCGCCGCCGACTTGGCGACGCCTACAAGCGCGCCGACCCCCGCAGCGATTTCCCAAGCCGACTTGTTGAAACGCGCCTTCAAATCCACCGTGCCTAACATCACGACGAAGACATCGATCGGCTGGTGGGTCAGCAGGCAGGGCAGGAGATAGGTTCCGCCGCTATTTTCGAGTCCCTCGACTGGATCGTCGTTGACTGTGGTGCGGCCGCCGAGACCTTCCTCGATGACGCGCCAGTCGCCGCCAAGCGCCTTCTGCGCCACGCCGGTCCAGCGCTCCTCGAAGCTGTAGCGCCCGTCGGGCCGCAGCTCGGTGGCATATCCCCACGTGTTGGAGTTGCCGTAACAAAGAACCGACTTCAAACCCGCCGTCCCGAGACCAGTCGTTCACTCTTGACTGGCACCGCAACGAGGGCATCGAATTCACCTCGCGTCGGTTTTCCGATCGTGCCGGCGTCGCGCATGCACTGGATAATCCTGGATGTCGGTGTGCGCCGCCCGAACCAGGAGTGGCGGTGGCCGAAGTGGCTATTGCTCTCACGAGCCGAGATCGCCGAACTGACGACGCTGTTGCAGGCGAACGAGCAGCCCGTGTGGCGGGCAAGCGGTCCGCTACGCGGCGCCTTCGATGCGCTCGCGGTTATCATCCAGCAGGGTGAGGACCCTACCGTGATGTCGCGTCTCAAACTTCAAATTAACGCCACGCTGCTCGAGGTGCTTGCGCTATTGCGAGAGCGCCCCGTCCACCTCAACACCTATCTGACCTCGTCGCGGCGCACTGTAGCGATGTTTCTCGACGGTCTCGTCGACAGTCTCGACGCACCGTGGCCCCTTGACAGCCTCGCTGACGCCTGTGGTCTCGGCCGAACGCAGTTCGCGAATTACTGCATCGAAATCACAAACGGTTCACCAATGGACTATCTCAACGCGCTGCGTATCAAACGGGCGCGGGAGCTGCTGCGGGCCGAGCCAGATCGTTCCATTACTGACATTGCCGCGTTGTGCGGTTTCGACACCAGTCAGTATTTCGCGACTCGCTTTCGCCGCGAGGTCGGCCTATCGCCCCGTGAGTTTCGCGCCGCGAAGAGGCCAAGAGTTATGCGCCGGATGACACGACGAATTGAGGGTGCCCAGGCAAGAGGCGCCTAATGTCCCAACCGCCCATCAGCTCCAAGGCAAGAGAACAATTGGCAGTGTGTACCGTGTGGTTCGCAAGAGCGAAAATAGCCGACCCGGGAGGGTTGTAGCGCTTGGAAGTTCGCAGAGTCTCCTGCGTGAATGCGGTGCGGGTGGGACCCGCGAGCGGGCAGCGGTTCGAAATCCTGCGAGAGATAGGGTGTTTGACGCGGAGGCGGCGCCGGTGACGGCGGGCGTCATTCAAGCTGACGCGGACCGCATGATCTGCGACGAAGCAACTCGATGCGTGACGTCCGACCGTCGGAAAGACTGGAAACCCGCCATTTTTCGGAGAAGGTTGGAACCGGGGGCGATGCGGCCTACCCGCGCGGGATGTTCGACTTCGTGGTCAGTGTCTTCCGGTGGGCGACGCGGGTATGGGCCTACGGCTTCCTGCTGGCGACGGACGACTATCCGCCGTTCAGCTTGCAATAGACGCGGGACACCTCGCGGCTGACGTCTTGGGGCGCCGGTGCCGAAGCAGGGCGCGTCGGGCGGCCCTACGACCCAGCGTCGATGCCGAGGTAGGCGCTTCGCACCGCCGGGTCTTCCGCCAGTTCGGCGGCGGAACCGGACTTCACGATTTCGCCGGTCTCCATGACGTAGGCGCGGTCGGCGACGCTGAAGGCGGCAAAGACGTCCTGCTCGACAAGGAAGATCGCAACGCCGCGTTTGCGCACCTCATCAAGGACGGCGAGCAACTGATCGACGACCACCGGCGCGAGGCCGAGACTCATCTCGTCGATCATTAGAAGACGAGGCGCCGCCATCAACCCGCGCGCGATGGCGCACATCTGCTGTTCGCCGCCGGAAAGATTGCCGGCGAGCTGGCGCCTGCGCTCCGCGAGGATCGGGAAGAGGCCGTTCACCCACGCAAGGCTTTCGGCGATTCCGCCCGCGTCGTCGCGCTTGTTGGCTCCCATCATGAGGTTTTCCTCGACGGTCATGTGGCCGAAGAGCTGCCGCCCCTCGGGCACCTGGACGAGGCCGCAAGAGAAGACCTGCTCGGGAGTCGCGTGCATGACGCTTTTGCCCGCGAACTCGATCACGCCGGTGGCGCCGATCACCCGCGAGATGGCGCGGAGCAGGGTCGATTTGCCGGCGCCGTTGTTGCCGACCAGCGCCACGATCTCGCTTTCGCCGACCGCAAGATCGATGCCGAACAGCGCGGGCGCGGCGCCATAGCCCGCCCTGAGGCCAGCCACACGCAGGAGCGGCGCGCCGCCGCTCACGCCCGCCTCTTGCCGAGATACGCCTCAATGACCTTCGGGTCGTCGAAGACAGTGGCCGTGTCGCCTTCGGCGATCTTTTCGCCGTGATGAAGCACGATGACGCGGTCGGCGAGGCTGCGGACGGCCTTCATGATGTGTTCGATGATCAGGATGGTGATCCCGCGCGCGCGAATCTGGTGCACGACCTCGACGACGTCCTCGACCTCGACCGCGTTCAACCCCGCCATCACCTCGTCGAGCAGCAACAGGGTCGGGCGAAGCGCCAGCGCCTTGGCGAGCTCCAGCCGCTTGCGATCGGGGCCGCTGAGCGAGGCAGCCACCTGATCGGCGCGTGCGGCAAGGCCGACGAGCGCCAGCCACTCGCGCGCATGCTCGCGCGCCGCAGATGGCGATCGATCGCCGCCTTCAAGCCCGAAGAGGGCGCCGACCGCGACGTTGTCGACAGCTGTGAGGCCGAGGAAAGGCTTCATGACCTGGAATGTGCGCGCGATGCCGATGCGCGCCCGCTGATAGGGGAGGAGCCCCTTGATCGAGCGCCCCATGAAAGTGAGATCGCCCGTATTGGGGGTGAGCGTGCCGCTGATCATGTTGACCAGGGTCGTCTTGCCGGCGCCGTTGGGTCCGATCACGGCGAGAATCTCGCCCTTGGGCAGCCTGAATGAGACCGCGTCGACGGAGACCAGGCCCTCAAAACGCTTGGTCAGGTCGCGCACTTCGAGCAGCGGAGCGGTGGTGGCGGACGCGGCGTTCATAGACGGTGCTTACGGATGTTTTGCATGAGGTACGGCAGGCCTGAGAAGCGCAAGCCGACCATCAGATCGGCAAGGCCGCGCGGCATGAAGATGACGAGGAGAACGATGACCAACCCGAAAAGCAGTGCCGCCGCCGTCGATATCCAGCTCGCCAGAATCTCGTACACAGCCGACAGCACGAATGCACCGACGACCGGCCCGAACACCGTCCCCGGTCCGCCGAACATCGCCATGATCACCATGCGCACATTGAGGGTGAGGTCAAAGACGCTTGCCGGATCGATGAACGTGATCCAGTAGGCGTAGATGCCGCCGGCGATCGCCGTGAAGAAGGCCGACAACACAAGCGCTATGGTCTTGGCGAGGGTCGTATTGATGCCCATCGCGGCGGCCGCGTCCTCGTCCTCACGGATGGCGATGAGCGCCACACCGAACTTGCTCCTTGAAATCCACGCCACCGTCAGCACCGAGGCGACAACCAGCGCCAGCGCCAGTTCGTAAAACATGTCGTCGGCGCGGGTCAGCGGCAGGACCAGACCGATATTGGCGCCAGCGATCTCCAGGTTGGACACGATCGCCTGCACAGCGGCTGAGACGCCCAGCGTCGCGATGGCAAAGTAGTGGCCCTGAAGGCGCAAGACCGGCAGGCCGACTAGGAACGCCACCAGCATCGCCAGGACTGCGCCGAAGCCGAGCCCGACGACAAACGGCATGTGGAACTGCACCATGGCGATCGCCGTGCCATAGGCGCCGAGGCCGTAGAAGGCGGAATTCCCGAACGAGGGATAGCCGGTAAAGCCGCCAATGATGTTCCACGACTGCGCCAGGGTGGCGAACAGCAGCGCGCTGATGCCGTACTGGATGAGGACGGGGTTATCGAGAAGCGGCGCGGCCGCGAGCGGCGCGACTGCAATCGCGCCGAGGGCCCATACCCACCGGCTCATCACGCCGACCTCAGCGCCGCGGTCGGGCGCAGCACAAGGATGATCACGAGGAGCCCGAAACTGATGACATCCGAGAACGTCGGGCCGAGATAGAGCGAGGCGAGCGACTCGGCGACGCCGATGGCAAGACCCGCCAGGATCACCGCGAAGGGGTTGTTGAGCCCGCCGATCACGGCGATCACGAAAGACTTGGCGGTGAGGCTCACCCCGACATACGGCGTGAGGTGCAGGATCATGCCGTACAGCCCGCCAGCCGCCCCCGCCAGCGCCGCGCCGAGGCCGAGGGTGACGGCATAGATCTGGCGCGGATTGACGCCGTAGAGGCGGGCCGCGACGAGGTTCTGGGCCGTGGCGCGAATGGCGCGGCCGAGCGGCAGCCGGTTAAGGACCAGCCACAGCGCCCCGGCCAGCACCCAGGCGATGGCGAAGGCGGCGAAGCGGGCCAGCGGAATGGTGATGCCGGCGAGGGTGACGTTGGCGCCGGCATAGCTCGGGTTGATGGTGCGGAAGTCGGCCGAGAAGACGAGCAGCGCCAGATAGGTGAACACGACGTCGAGGCCGAAGGTAATGAGAAGCGTGTTGAGCTGGGCCGAGCGGATGATCTGGTTGAGCACGCTGAGCTGAAGGACGTAGCCGAAGGCGAACATGATCACCATGGTGATCGGCAGCGCCAGGAACGGGTCGATACCGCCGACCGTGAACAGGTAGTAGGTCGCGTAGCCGCCCAGCATGATGAACGCGCCGTGGGCGAGATTGACGATGTTGAGCACGCCCCACACCAGCGCCATTCCGAGCGCCATCAGGCCGTAGAGGCCGCCGACCAGAATGCCGTTGACGACGATCTGAACGAACAGCATACGCGCGGCCCCGGTGCGTCCACCGCCGGTGGCCCAGCGACGGACGGTTCAAGCGCTAATGGTTCTGATCGCCCCGTCCGGCGCGGTTCACCGGCTGCCCCAGTCCGGGGTCGGGTAGTCCGCCTTGTTGAGAAAGTCGGTCGTGAAGACAGGCGTCACGTTGCCGTCCTGGACCTGGATGACCACCTGCGGCAGCACGATCTGGCCGTTGGCGCCATATTTGACGTGGGCGTACAGGCTGTCGAAATCCACCGCCGCGACCGCATCGCGGACCTTGGCCGGTTCGAGTGAGCCAGCGGCGGCGAGCGCGACCGCGTAGGTCTCGACGTCGGCAGCGCCGGACGCAGCGTGGTAGTCGGGGTCGTAGCCGAACCTGGCCTTGTAGGCGGCGGCGAACTGCGCGGCGTCACCGAACCACTGGTCCTTCAGCGCCTTCTCCGGCAGCCACGTGGTCATGCCGTAGGCAAAGTTGGCATCGTTGCCGAGCGACTTGCGGAAATCGGCGGTCGGCACCCCGACGGTCAGCGAGTAGAACTTCACGTTGACGTCGAGGCTCTTCATCTGGCGGACAAAGTTGAGCGCGTCCGTCTCGTGGCCGGTCCACAGGATCGCATCGGGGCTCTTTGACTTGATCAGGCTGAGGATCGAGGAGAACTCACCGTTGCCGTCGGCGAATTTCTCGTCGACAACAAGGTTGAGCCCGGCGTCCGTGAGATGGGCGCGGGTTCCCTTTGCAACCGATACGTCGAACGAATCGTCCGCCGCGACCAGGGCGATGTTCATCGGCTTCGGATCGAGCTTGCCAAGCATGTCGATCGTGCTTGAGAAATAGTCGCCCGCCGGCGGCAACGTGCCGAAGATGTACTTGTAGCCGCGCGCGTAGATCTGGCCAGAGGCGCCGCCGCCCTGCACCATCGGGATCTCGTATTTCTCGGCGACCGAACTGGTGTCGAGGACGAAGTTGCTGGCGAACGGTCCGAGCAGGAAGTTGACCTTGTCGGAGTTGACGAGCTGCGTGTACTGGCGCACCGCAAGGCCGGCATCCGACTGGTTGTCGTAGAGCTTCAGAGCAAGGTTGTAGGTCTTATCGCCGACCTTGACGCCGCCCTTCGCGTTGATCGCGTCGACGGCCATCTGGTAGGCGTCGGCGTAGTAGCGGCCGGTGTTTGCCTGGTTGCCGGTCTGCTGCACCGACGCGCCAAGTGTGATGACGTCTTGCGCGAGCGTGGGGACCGGGGCGAGCAGCAAAGCTGCCGGCAGGACCGCCAGCGCCGCAACAAAGAATCTCTGCATCTTGTCCTCCCTGATTGGCCGTTCTTGTTCGTCGGCCTGCCGATGGCATCTGCGCCGTCCAGTCGGACGGCGTCGCCCGGTTGTCGCGGACAGAACACCACAGGAACGAAACCGAGTCCACCACACCAAAGGGGGAGGCGAGCGACCTGTTCCACAAAGCGGGCATTCCACACGCAGCACGCCGCGGGGCCGCAGCGAGTCCGACCATGCCGGAGAAGCGCTGGGGCGCGAGCCAAGTGGAGATGGGGCAATCGGGTTGTTTGGCGCAACCGCGGCGCCGGTGACGGTTCGGCGGGATGATCCTCCAGGCTGAGGCGGACCGAATCAGTCGGTCCGCCTGGCAGCAACGCGATGGAGGACGGCCATGAAGCATTATGTCGGTCTGGACGTGTCGATGAAGGAGACGTCGATCTGCATCGTCGACGAGGCACGGAAGGTAGTGAGGGAAGGCAAGGTCGGATCGGAGCCCGAGACGATCGCGGCCTGGCTGGAGCGGACGGGTCTCGGGTTTGAGCGAGTCGGCCTCGAGGCCGGGTCGCTGGCGCCGGCGATGTACGATGGGCTCGCGGCTGCCGGACTGCCGGTGGTCTGTCTCGACGCGCGGCACCTGAAGGCGGCGACGAGCGCCATGCCGGTGAAGACCGACCGGATCGATGCCCGCAACATCGCCTGGGCTCTGCATGCCGGCTGGTACCGTGAAGTTCACGTCAAGAGCCAGGCGACCCACAAGCTGCGTGCGCTGCTGCGCAGCCGCGAGATGCTGGTCCGCTCGCGGGTCATGCTGGATAACCATCTTCGCGGTATCCTCAAGGCCTTCGGCCTGAAGGTCGGCAAGGTAGACGCGGGGCGGCTGGACCAGCGCGTGCGCGAGTTGGTCGACGGCGACGAGGTGCTTGAACACGCGCGGTTCTCAGCGTTCGCAGAGAACTGCTTGAGCGCCTTGACGAGCTTCATCGGATGGTGCTGGCGGCGGTCAAGGCCGACCCGGTCTGCCGGCTGCTGGTGAGCGTCCCCGGTGTCGGTCCGGTGACGGCGCTCGCCTTCCGCACCGCGGTCGAGGATCCGACCCGCTTCGCCAAATCGTCGCTTGTCGGCGCCCACTTCGGGCTGACGCCAAGGAAGTACGCCTCCGGCGAGACAGACCGGAACGGCGGCATCAGCCGGTGTGGCGACCGGATGGTGCGCTCGCTGCTCTGCGAGGCCGCCAATGTGCTGCTGACACGGGTGCAGCGCTCGAGTTGGCTGAAGCGCTTGGGCGTCGACATCGCCCGCCGGCGCGGCA
This sequence comes from uncultured Alphaproteobacteria bacterium, assembly GCA_963843565.1. Taxonomy (GTDB): domain Bacteria; phylum Pseudomonadota; class Alphaproteobacteria; order Rhizobiales; family Kaistiaceae; genus DASZQY01. Next base: position 2,362,155 of record CAWJKY010000003.1, on the reverse strand, counting down.
AGATCCGCGCCCAGGTCGCCGTGGCGCGGCGGCTGGCGGTCATCATGCATCGGATGTGGGTCGACGGCACACCGTTCCGTTGGAGCAGGGATGGCGGCGACGAGGCAGCACCAGCGTAGGTAAAAGGAGCACAGGGAAAGAGAGATCACGGAATCCGCTTCGGCGGATGCGTCCGGCAGGACGCAGGGCCCGACGACATCGACCAACATTCTGTCGCTGTCGCTTCACTTGGCGGTCAGCACGAACTCAGAGATTGATGCGTTGAGCCTTCTTCTGGCCCACCTTGCGGCGGCCCCAGCGCCGACCGCGGAGCGAAGAATGAAGCCTGCCTGCCGCATCATCGGCCGCGAGCGGCAACGCCTGGAGGATCTTGCGCCAAACAACCCGATTAGCGAAGAATGTTGGAACCGGGGTTCTCTCCCTCCGCCAAATCACGTTGAAATAGCTCAATAATCAGACAGATTTTCGGACCAACCCCCGGTTCGACCCCCCCAAACCAGGTTGTTCCGTTTTCCCGCTCAACTTCGATACCTCTCGGCGCTGTTTCGCTGGTTTGGGGTGCTCGATTGTCTCAACGATCTTCTGGGTCGGGATCACTACGCCGATTCCGGTGTGAATCCCCGTCGTGGCTTCATTCGCGGTTTCGGTGACAACGTCTTCGTTTACGTCCTGCACATCAAAATGCCCATGCATCAGCCCCAGCAGTGCGCTGGACATGGGCGCCGGTTCACGCTTCGCCACGCTGCGAATCGCCCAACTCGTTCCTGCTATCGCAAGCACGGGCGAACCACTCAGGCCAGCAACGGATCGCGCTTCGATGAGATAAGCCTCCACGTGGGTTTTCACGCTGGTCAGAACTCGCTCGCCGGGCAGCGCCGCAATGTTGCCAACGCGGATAATCGGAACGTTTCGTTCGCGGCCGTAGTGGCTTCGAAACAATCCAACGATTGCCACATCAGACCCGAGACCAATTTTGCTCTCGCTCCATTCCTCGGTGGGGATTACCGAGCCCTTTCCGTTCAGTCTCAAGGACACGATATCCGGTTCAAGGCCTTCGTTTTGAAACGCCGCAGCGTTGAAGGGGCAGGCAGCTACGTCCTGTCCGGCAGCCTCGTCAGATTCACACATCGACGTGGCGACGACCTCCTCCTTCAGCAGCGTCGGCGCCGGAGCCGAGGGGCAACCCGCCACGTTTGTGCCGGGCTATCAGAGCAAGCTGATCCTGAGCGTTCCCAACCCGTGCACGCCCGACACGGTCAGTCTGGCGGTGGCAGGCGTGCAGCCGGGCACCCAAGAATATTACTACCGCGTCCAGGCCTGGGGCCTCGGCGGCGACAGCGCCTTCTCGGACACGGTCGTGGCGAACCCGCACAGCAACAGCACCGCCCTGAATCCGCCCGTCCTCGCCGCACTCGCCCTCGTCGCCGCTCTGGGGCTGCTTGGCAAAGCCCGGCGGCGCCAGGCTTGAACGCTCGCGCCGGCTTTCGGCGAGTCCGGCATATCGTCGGCGGCACGATCACGGCAACAGTGCAATTCCTGGCCCGCCCGGGTGGAGGCCTCGATCCCTGGGCCCCACTCGCCGAAGTTCGCCGCCGGCCGCTGCGCGGGCTGCCGTCTCAAGCAACTGAGGAGTAGGTGCCGCGATCCGTGGTACGCCGGTGAGGTCCTCCTCGCCATCGTCGCGCCACAGCGCGTCGCCGCGCTCCGCGGTGCGGTCGACAAGCGCCTCGAAAGAATGTGAATAGCAGATGCGGTTGCGGCCGAGCGCCTTGGCCCGGTAGAGGGCCAGATCGGCCTCGGTGTAGAGGTCGTTGAAGTCGGCGCCATCCCAGAGCACCGCGACACCCGCCGACATGGTGACCGTCACGGCGGTGTTCCGCGTCAGGATCGAGGTTGCCGCCAGATGCTCACGGTAGTCCGCCAAGCTTGCGACCAGCAAGCGACCATTGAACGGCTTCGCCAGGGCGGAACTCACTTTCGGAACAAGATCGTCACGGGCGTCGGCGGAAAGCAAATCATCGCCGAAGATCCATCCGGAAATCCGGTCGAATTGTTTGAGCCAATTCGCGCCGAGGCACGACTCGGCCGGCGATCATAGTCATTGCTCCGTGGCCTCAGAAATCGCCCGTCTACGCGGAGCATTTTCAGCGGCGGCGCTCGGTCCGGTATCCAAAGGCTCGAATCGGGTAGCGGCTGGAAAATGCGCCCGTCCAGACGTGCGATTTCGGGCTCCACGCGGGCCGACGCCGGCGGCCGCCGGGCTGACGAAGGCGACGGCCACGGGCGCCGATCGATGGTCAACTATCTCGTTGGGAACAAGATTGCTGAACAATGTCAGATAGTTAGATACGTACAAGACCCAAACGGTGGTATGGGTTTTGTACACGAGCCACCGAGTTTGTCGCATTGCAACAAGCCGTTGCCTACTATCGGGTTTCCACCGCCAGGCAGGGCCGATCCGGACTCGGCATCGAGGCCCAGCGCGAGGCCGTGCAGCGGTTCGCCGCTGCCGAGGGGTTCGAGCTGATTGGGGAGTTCATCGAGGTCGAGACAGGGAAGGGGGCGGATGCCCTCGACCGGCGGCCCCAACTGGCCGCAGCGTTGGCCACGGGGCACCAGAAGAAGTGCCCGGTCATCGTGGCCAAGCTCGATCGCCTGTCCCGCGACGTGGTCTTCATATCGGGCCTAATGGCCCAACGTGTGCCGTTCATTGTTGCCGAACTGGGCAGAGATGCGGACCCCTTCATGCTGCACCTCTACGCTGCATTGGCAGAGAAGGAGCGGCGGCTGATCTCGGAGCGGACACGGGCAGCGCTTGCTGCCCGGCGGGCGCAGGGCGCCAGGCTCGGCAACCGGCGCAATCCCGGCGAGGCGGCGGCACTCGGCTCGATCGCGCTGTCGGAGGAAGCCGATGCATTCGCTGCGAACGTGCTGCCGATCGTTAGTTCACTGCGATCCACCGGTGACACCGACCTGCGCGGCCTGGCGACCGCTCTGAACAACCGCGGCGTTCGAACGGCCCGAGGCGGACGGTGGCACGTATCCAACGTGCGAAATCTGCAAATCTGCTGCGCCGGGCAGCGGCTCTTTCATAGGCGGGAAATTACCTACGCAAGGCGGAAGTGGCCTCTATACGGAATCGTGCCGCCGGTCCTTGTGCCTTGCGCTCCTTGAAATCATCGATTTGCCGACGCTCCAGGATTAGCGCGGCTTTCCGTCATGCAATTGCAACCCTAAGCACGTAACTCAGTTCTTAACAACGGCCGCATCCGGGCTGGGGGGAGGAATAACATAGTCGGGATAGGGGTGATTCCACTTCTCGCTAATCCGTTTCAACGTCCCATCATTTTTGATCTCCTCATAAGCCTGCTGCCACTTTCCCACCGTAGCATCCGGGGTTTCCTTGTTAAATACAATATATAGACCGGTTGATTTGACAGTATAGACCGGCTTGATCTGATCAAAAGAAATTCCCTCCTCTTTCGTCAACTCCCTGGCCCCCAGATTACTGCTGAACCAAAGGGTAATTCGCCCTTTCAGAAGCTTGCGCAGATTTTGGGATGTATCAGTCGTGCTTTGTATATTGGTAAACCCCTCTGACTTCAAAAACTGTTCCCGAACGTCTGCGAGATAAGTACCTATACTATCGACCTTTTTGGCATCTTCCAAACCGTTAATGACGACATCGGAGTCGGCCCTTGCGTACAATACCCACGAAATTTGAGCGACCGGCCCCACCCACTTGAAAAGGTTGCGCCGTTGTTCAGTAAAGGTGGTTGAAAACAGGGCGACATTTGATTTCTCCGTTGCCTCGCGATAGGCCCGCTTCCAAGGCAACACCGAGATCACGTCACTTGAATGAATTCTTCTCTGAATCTCCTGAACGATTTCGGCGGCACTTCCCGTCACTTTGCCATCTTTATCTATATAGTTTATGGGCGGAGCATTTTCCGTGTAGATCGTCAATTCTTCTGCGTGAGCACTAATGGAAATGAAAAGCCCCAACATCAAACCAAGACATGACCTCTTTTGCATTTTAGAACCCCCTCCCCAATATGTGCCAAAGATGGTAGCTACTCGGCCGGGCCACCCCTTGGCGGACGCAAGGCAGGCACTGTGGCTCTATACTGTTCGCCTGCACGCTTCGGCTCGACGAGCCAGAAACCCACGATGACCAACGCCAAGGCACCCCATGCCACCGTCGAAAGTTGCTCGCCAAGCAACAGCATGCCCCAGGCAATACCGGCCAAAGTCTGCGAATAGGCCATCTGGCTAGCGAAGACTGCGCCTGCGGTTGCAACAATTTCCAGGGCCAAAGCCACGGCGACCGCAGACGTAACGCCGAGGACCAAGATAATCAAATCGACCCGGCCGAAATCCAATTTGGGCCAGAATAGCGCCCCTGATGCAATGGCAACAGGCGCGAGAAACGCTGCCGACAGCGCCATCATGATTCCGACCGACGCGTAAGAATCAATCTCCACAGGACGCCATGCCATAAGCAGCGTATGCGCAGCTAGGAGCAATGGGAGGACGAGCGCTGCGATGAGCCAGAGGCTCTCGCTCTCGCTTCCGCCAGCACCGCGGAGGAGGAGCACAGTCGCGATGGCCGCGAAGCCGACGCCAAGACCGGCGAGGCGGCGCAAGCTCGGGCGTTCGAGCGCGATTAGTGCCGCCAGGCCAAAGACCATAAAACCGCGACAACTGCCGACCAGCGCGATCATCGACGCCTGGATGTGCCCCGACATCGTCATCGTGAAGAGTTGGTAAAGACAGCCCAGTATCAGCGCCCAAGGGACGAAAAAGCGGAGATGCGTCAGCCGGAGGCGAGGCCATCCGTGCCTGGAAGCGGATACCCCCAGGCCGACGACCGCTCCGACGATGTTTGCCCAGAAGACAAGACCAAGCGCAGGCGTACGGAGGCCGGCGGCCATGCGTCCGAGCGCAGGGGTAATCCCGAAGATTCCGCCTGCCGCCAGGACCATCAGCGTGCCCCTCAATGTTCGCGTAGTACGGTCGAAGCGCCGCTCACGATCGTAGATTTCCTGAGCCAATCCGAGGAACACTGTCGCCAGCCGCCCGATCGGATCGTTCCGAGCGGCGACGGCGTCAATTTCAAGGTCGGCCGGCCGAAACGCGCCCGCTTCGATCACCAATGCGGCTCGTGTGAGCCGGTCGACGTCCCGAAAATAGAGGAGTTCGCGGTCTCTGAAGCGCTTGCGCGCGAGCGACGCGTCGAGGCGGGCCTCGAGTATCGCCGGCTCGAACGCCTTTGGCAGGAAATCGACCGCACCCAGCTCAATTGCCTTCACGACGCTGTCTGTCTCGTCATCAAGTGAAGAGACAACGATCACTGGAATGTCGCGGAGCGACTCGTCAGCCTTCATCGCCTGGAGGACGCCGAACCCGTCGACCTCCGGCATCATGACGTCAAGGAGAACCGCGTCGTAGTGCTTGTCGTGCAAGACCGAGAGTGCCACCGCCCCATTCTCGGCCACGTCCACTTCATGGCCGAGAGCACGCACGGCCATGCGCATCTTCAGCCGGCTCGTCGAATTGTCCTCGACGACCAGGATTTTGGCTGGCTCAGTCATGCGACCTTAATCAACCCATTGTATTGAACCACCTACGCACCGGACAGATCTTCCACTGCGACTTGCCTCAACACTCGACGCGCTTCCGTCTCCTCTGCATTAATCTTCTCAATGATCGCCTCGGCGGACTCCACGGGTCCTTTCCGTGCTACGGCCTCGAGGTTTGCGCACAGGTCGGCAAGCCGGATGGCGCCGAAATCCCTGGCGTTGGACTTGAGCGTATGTGCGGCGCGGCGGACCCTTTCCCAGTTCATCGTCTCTGTGGCGGCTTGAATGTCAGCCAGGAGGCCCGGTGCCCCGCTTAGGTAGTCCTCGACAAGCTCGGCCAAGTCTTCCGGGTCCCCGCCGATTGCATTAAGCAGCCGCCGCAGGGCGCCAAAGTCGATCGTGCCATCATGCACTTGCCGCTCCTCCGGTGGATGGCGATTTGCTAGAGGATGACCGGATTGTTCGTGCCGCGAAACGGGCACCGTCCTCCAGAACCGAGGTCAGGGCTTCAATGTCGATGGGCTTGCTCAGATAGCCGTCCATTCCGGAATTCAGGTAGCGGATGCGCTCCGACGCCATTGCGTTGGCTGTCAATGCAACGATGAAAGGACTCTTGTGTTCTCGGCACCGCTCCCGGATCTGTGCGGCGGCAGTCAAGCCGTCCATTTCGGGCATCTCGATGTCCATCAGGACAACGTCGTAAGCTCGGCCGGCGCAAGCTCGGATGGCCTCCTCGCCACTCGCCGCGATGTCCGGCGCATATCCGAGGCGCCGGAGAATCTTGGCTCCGACCTTCTGGTTAAGCTTGTTGTCGTCGACGAGGAGAATGGACAATGTGCCAGCGCCTTCTTCCAAAGCCACGACGTCAGGCGGCTGAATCGTTGCCGGACTGCCGCGCTGCGCTGCTCCGATGGCGGTCCGGATGGCATTGAGCAGATGACTGGACTTCGCCGGTTTCGTCAGCACGGCCGCGAACCCCACATCCGAGAGGTTCCGCCGGAAGTCGGCATCGACGAAGCCGATCGAACTGAACAGGAGCATCGCCGGCGCTTCGTCGTTCACGGCCGCCTTGATGCGCCTGGCTAATTCCAAGCCATTCATTTCGGACATTTTGTAGTCAATGATGCAGACGTCGAAAGGCGGCTCCAAGCGGAGGGCATCCAGCGCCTCGCGCGGCGAAGCAACTGCATGAACGTCGATTTCCCAACCGCGCAGCTTTTCGCCAAGGATGAGTTGGTTGGTCCGATTGTCGTCTACGATCAGAACGCGGCGCCCTTCGAGGGTCTCGGTAACGGAATCGTCTCCGGGCAGGACCGGTACCACCGCAATCTCGGCCGGAATGGTGACGATGAAGGTCGTGCCAATGCCCACGTTGCTCTCCACCCGGATATCCCCGCCCATGAGTTCGACTAGGCGCTTGGTGATAACAAGTCCAAGTCCAGTTCCACCGAAACGACGGGTGGTTGACGTATCAACTTGGCTGAACGACTTGAAAAGTCGGTCCATTCGGTCGGCCGGAATCCCGATTCCCGTGTCCTGCACAGTGATCGTCAACAGCGTCGTGGCGCCCGCATGCGCCTGCTCGGCGGCAAGCGAGCTCCCGATCGCGAGAACTACCTCACCGTTCTCGGTAAACTTGACGGAATTGCTCAGCAGGTTCAGCAGGATCTGCTTCAGTCGCACGGAATCGCCGAGGACACCGGCCGGCACCTCTCGGCCAATGCGGCAAGCCAGTTCGATACCTTTTTCGGCCGCCTTCCTCGCAACAAGCTGCACCGCCGATTCCACGGTCTCTCCAAGGTGGATGGGAGTGCGCTCAAGCTCCAGGGCTCCGGCTTCGACCTTTGAGAAATCGAGGATGTCGTTGATAATCGTGAGCAAAGTTTCCGCCGCTTCTGAGATCGTCGAGCTGTAATCCTGCTGCTCTGGATCGAGCTTCGTTTCGCTTAGCAGAGTGCTCATGCCGACGATCCCATTCAGCGGGGTTCGAATCTCGTGGCTCATCGTTGCCAAGAACTGGCTTTTGGCCTGGTTGGCCTCTTCCGCTTCCTGTTCGCGGCGCTTCAACTCGGTGATATCAGTGTAAACGGCCACCGTGCTGCCGTCGTCGGTCTTGCGCTCGCTGACCTGGATCCAACGCCCACCGCTGCGCTCATACTGATGGGTGGGGCCGGGGTTGCGATGCTGTGCGATCCGCCCGGCGATCCACTTCTCGTTGTAACCTCTCGCGCTCGTGATCGGGCCCCGCTCAACAGAAGCACTGATGATCGCCTCGAAAGCGGCGCCTTCGACGACCATACCATGGACGTCGTGATGCAGGAGCTCGCGGTAACGCCGGTTGTAGACGACCAGGCGGTCCTCCGAATCGTAGAGCGAAAACCCGTCGGGTATGCTCTCAATCGCCTGGCTAAGCCGCTGCTGCGCTCGCTTGGCATTCGCTGAAGCCTCGGCCAGCTCGCGGGTCCGCTCCTCGACCCGGAGCTCAAGTCCGTCGCGGGCCTCACGCAGGGCGATATCGTCGGCCTGCTGCTGCGACTGCATCTCGTTGAAGGCGGTGGCGACCATACCCATCTCGTCGCGCTTGTCCCAATTAACCGGAATCCGCTTACCGCCGCTGCGGGCGCTGTTAATTGACAGAAGCAGGCGTTCGAGAGGAATGCCAATCGTTCGCCGATAGGCGATCATTGCGCTCGTGACAATCGCGATCAGAAGAAGCGCCGCAAGACCGACCGCCAAATGGAACCTCGCCTGCGAATCGGCGATTACCTGCGAATCGTTCAGCGCGATCGACAGGCGACCGATGATCGTCGTCTTGCCCTCATAGACGTAAGTGATAGGCCTGGTGGCATGGAATTCCTGCTTGTCGATATTCTTCGCGTCACCGACCTTTGCAACGAGCGCGCCGGTGTCATCGTAGACAGCGGCCGCAAGGACGTCGGGGTCGATTTCCAGCGCCGACAGGATCAGCGCGATCTGCTCATTGGCAACGTTCCAGAGCGACTCGGACACCACCCCGCTTTGTATCGCGACCAGCTTCTCAAGCTTATCGTGCAGCTTCGCCTCGGCTGCGGCCCGCGCTGTATATTGGGCAACCCCGAAGACCAGAAAGATCGCGAACAGCGCGAAGGGGACGATGAGCGCGAGAAACTTCGCCCTAATCGACCAAAATTCGAAAAGCCTGCTCACTGACAACAGCCTACTCCGCCTTTCAAGTCCGGCAGCAGATTAGGCACAGTCTATGTTCTCGACCCGCGTCGTCAATGCAGTGTCTCGAAGGCGGTGCCGGAGGAGGCCGATACGTTCGCGGCCAACGTGCTGCCGATCGTATGTTCACTGCGCGCCGCCGGCGTCGCCGATCTGCGCGGCTTGGCGGACGCGTTGAACAACCGCAGGGTTCGCACAGCTCGCAGCGTCACTGGCACGTGTCCAACGTCCGCAATCTTCTGCGGCGGGCTGAGGCCCTTTCGTAGGCGGGAAATTCCAGCACCCAAGCCATCCAGCGACATATGGCGCGGCTTTGTCGTAGCGCGAGCACAGAAGGCGCTTAGGGGGCACGAGCCGCAAACGCGAGCGCCGCTGCGATGATGATTCCCTTAGCGATCAACTGAATGTCGATCGAAACATTCAGAATGTTCATCCCGTTGTTCACGGCGCCGAGGAAGAAGACGCCGACCAGGGTGCGGGCGATCGATCCGTTGCCGCCCATGATGCTGGTGCCGCCAACGACCACGGCGGCGATGACGTCAAGCTCGGTCCCAAAGGGACCATAGGTAGCGAGCGCGGTATGGACCTGCGACGACTGGATGATCCCGGCGAGCGCAGCGCCGAAGCCGGAGATGCCGTAGACCAGGGTCTTGGTCAGCCGCGTGCGGTGCCCGCTCAGGAAAGCGGCGCGTTCGTTGTCACCGATTGCGGTGACCAGCAGACCAAGCGGGGTGCGGCGCTGAATGAAGATCATCGCCATCGCGACCAACGCGAAGAGGTAGATCGAGAACGGCAGTCCGAAGAGGCTGCCGGCGCCGATGAAGGTATAAGCCGGCTGGTCGCGAATCTGATGCTGGTCGGTGCCACCGATCAAGAGGGCCGCGCCGCGGACAATGGAGAGCGAGGCCAGGGTGACGATTATGGGCGGCAGACTGGCAAAGGCGATCACCGCCCCGTTGACCAGGCCGACCCCGAAGCCCGACGCGACGCCAGCAAGCAGGACAATCGGCAGCGGCAGGCCGGCCGCGAGGCAGAAATAGGAAACGAGCCCGCCGAGGGCCAATACAGGGCCCACCGAAAGATCGACGCCCCCGGTCATGATCACGAACGTCATGCAGCAGGCCATGATGCCGATCAGCGCGACCTGTCGCACGATGCCGATCAGGTTGTCCGGCTTGACGAAGGCCGGTTGCACCAGCGCCAGCGCGATCGCCAGCACGATGATGGCGAATACCAGGGCATTGGACGTGATGCCTTGAACGAGCCGCGAGGAAACGGCTTGCGTGGTGCCGCTCATGCCGCCTCCCCGCCTATCTCGCGGATAATCTCCTGTGTGTTCGTGTTGTCGGTATCGTGCAGTGCGACAAGCCGCCCCGACACCATGACACCGACGCGATCGGCGATCGCCATCACCTCCTCGAGGTCCGAGGAGACGACCAGCACCGCGGCGCCACGATCGCGCTCGCGACGCAGGATGGCATAAATCTCGGCCTTGGCGCCGACATCGACCCCCACAGTCGGTTCATCGAGGATGAGGACCCGCGGTGAAAGGCCGAGCCATTTGCCCAGCAGCGCCTTCTGCTGGTTGCCGCCCGAAAGCAAGCGCACCTTGCGGGTTCCGTCCGCCGGAAGAATCGACAACGTCGCGATCATGCGTTGCGCAGCCTCTGCCATGCGCTTGCCACTGAGGAAGAGACCGCGGCGGAATTGTCCAAGCGTCGCCATGGCCAGATTCTCGGAGAGGCTCATGTCAAGCATCAGGCCCTCGCGGTGGCGGTCCTCGGGAACGAAGCCGATCCCGGCCGCCATGGCCTCGGTCGGCGAGGAGAACCGCACCGACTTGCCCTGAAGTTCAAGGGTGCCCGAATCGAAGCGGTCGGAGCCGAACAGCGTGCGCACAAGCTCGGTTCGCTTGGCCCCGATCAGGCCGGTCAGGCAGAGAATCTCGCCGGAATGAAGCTCGAAGCTCACGTCCTTGAACACGCCACGCTTGCCGAGGTCGCTGGCCTTGAGCAGGACTTCACCGGTGCCCCGCGGCTTGCGCTTGTGCTGGCTCGCCTGTTCGGTCTCCATCGCGAGCTTTTCGCCGACCATGAGATGGACCACGCCAGCTCGATCGAGTTCAGCGACCGGACTTTGCGCGATCACCTTGCCATCGCGCAGGATAGTCATTGTATCGCAGACTGCGAATATCTCATCGAGGATGTGGCTGATGTAGACGATGGCGACGCCGCGCGCCTTGAGTGCGCGGATGGTGGCGTGGAGCTTGGTGACTTCCGAGGCGGCGAGCCAGCCGGTTGGCTCATCCATGAGGATCACGCGCGCATTGAGCGCGAGCGCCTTCATGATCTCGACCTCCTTCTGCATGACGGTGGGCAGGTTGGCGACCGTCGCATCGAGATCGAGATCGATCCCGTGCCGCTCAAGAAGGTCCTTGGCCTCGCGCCTCTGACGGCGAACATCCACCAAGCCGGGCCCCCGGGTCGGCTGGCGTCCAAGGTAGATATTGTCCAGCACGCTCATGGCTGGAGCAAGATTGGAGTGCTGGTACATGCAGGCCACACCCCGGCGGATCATTTCGCCGAGATCGCCGAGGGGAGCGACCTTTCCACCGATTTCGACGGTCCCCGTGGTCGGTCGGATTGCCCCGGTCAAAATCTTGATGAGGGTCGATTTTCCTGCTCCGTTCGAGCCGATCAAAGCACGCACTTCGCCCGGCATGACGGTGATATCAGCGCCGCCAAGAGCGACAAGGTTGCCGTAGACCTTGGTCAGGCCCACCGCGCGCACCAAGGGCGTGGAAATGGTTTCAACCGGCATTGGCGGACACGCGGCCCTGGCGACGCAAGAGCAGGATGCGATCGTAACCCACCGCGGCCAGAACGATGAGGCCGGTTATGATCTGCTGCCGGTACTGTGAGACGTTGAGGAGCGTCAGGCCGAGGAGAACGGTGCCGAGCAGGAACGCCCCGACGGCGGGGCCGAAGACCGAGCCCACGCCACCGGCGAGGCTGACGCCTCCGATGACCGCGGCCGCGATGGCGGACAGCTCCATGCCGAAACCCAGCGCCTCGGTGGACGTGGTGAGGCGCGCCACGAGAAGCAACGCCGCAACCGCGGCGCAACACCCGGAAATCGAATAGGCGACGATGACAACCCGCCCGGTCCTGATGCCGGCCAGACGGGCCGCCTCGAAGTTGCCGCCGACAGTGAAAATGTCGCGGCCGAACCTGGTTGCGAGCAGCACGAACTGCAGGACGACGAAGACACCGAGCATGATGAAGAACGAAAGCGGAAACCACGGCATCGGGATGAGCTTGCCGAGCCCTGTCATGCCGCCGATGTCGAAGTAGTTCTCCAGGCCGGTGATCCACCTGTCGCTGATCGGCGTGGTGCTCAGCCCCGGCACCAGCTGGCGCCCGGAGATCGCGTAAACGATGCCGCGGTAGGTCGCCAGTGTCGCCAGTGTCGCGACGAACGGCTGCAGCCTGACGTATACGATCAACAGGCCGTTTACGGCGCCGGCGAGAATTCCGACCGCGAGCGCGATGGGGATTATCAGATAGCCGGGGACCCCGAAGATCAGGCTGAGGTCGAACACGACCATGCCAACCAGCGCCACCGTCGCCCCGATCGACAGATCGATGCCGCGGGTCAGGATCGGAAAGGCCTCTCCCATCGCGAGAACGGCGACAAACGAAAACCCGCCCAACAGGTTTTCAATGGTGCTTGTGGTTGCGAACCTCGGCGCAAAAACGCTGAACGCGGCAATCGTCGCCGAAAAGAAAATCAGCAGCGCAATAGTGGCGGGGCGAAGGCGCATCGTGAGGCACGGAAAGTGTGGGCCGTGGCCGGTACGTTACCACGGCCCACTGTGCGCGGGAGGAACTACCAGCGCTGGTATGGCTGAATCTGCCCGACCGTATCCTTGGTCGCTATGACGTATGGCATCAGCAGGTGGCCTTGCGCGCCGAATGCGGAGGCCGGAACCTGTCCGGTTGCCAGGACGGTCGCGACCGCCGCAGCGAGACGGCCCTGCTGGAACACGTCGGTGTACTGCGTTCCGGTCATGTCACCGGCCTCGATCGCCGCCAGCGCATCCTTCTCACCGTCGTTGCCGAAGATCACCAGCTTGAGGCCCTTCTCCTTGGCCACGTCCATCGCACCGAGCGCCATGGAGTCGTTGACGCCGTAGACGCCAGCCAGATCCGCGTTGGCGGCAAGAATTGTCGTCAGGACATCCTGCGCCTTCTTGCGGTCCCAGTCGGCGACCTGATCGGCGACCACCTGGATATCCGGGTGATACTTCTTGAGGCCGTCGACAAAGCCGTTGGTGCGCTGGTCGCGGATGATGATGCCGGGGGGCGCATTGAGGATGGCGACCTTGCCCTTGCCGCCCATCGCGTCACCCATCGCCTTCGCGATATCCATCGCGCCGTAGTAGTGGTTCATCTCGACGTGCGCCGCGTGTGGCTCGGTTGCGTCAATGTTGAGAGTGACAACCGCGATGCCGGCGCGCTTGGCCTTGGCGATCGACGGCGCAACGCCGACGCTGTCCACGGGCTGAAGGAAGATGACCTTCGTTCCCTGGCTGATCAGCGTATCCATCAGGCTGACCTGCACTTCGAGTTTGGCCTGACCGTCGAGTGCCTCGTAGTCGACGATCTGCTGGGTCGCCAGAACCTCCGAGATGCCCTGCGACCACGCGGTCGAAACCGTGTGGGGCTGGAACTGCACGAAGGCCATCTTGATGCGCTCGTCGGCGGCTTTGGCCGCGGACACGCCGAGGCCCGAGGCAACGTCGAACTTGGAGAACAGGCCGCCCGCGGCCCCGGTGAGCGCGGCGGAGCCGAGCACTGCACCCTTCAGGAAATTCCGGCGGTTGTGGACCGGTGCCTGATCGTCTTCAGTCATGCTGCTTCCTCCCTTTGAATGCTTCGTGAATTGCCCGCCGGGCGTTGGGCCCCGCAGGCGGCGGTGTAGACTGCGTAAACGGACGTCGTCGCCGTGATGAAGAGGCGGTTGTTCTTGGGGCCGCCGAAAGTGAGATTCGATACGACCTCGGGCACGTGGATGATGCCGAGCGGATCGCCGTTCGGCGCGAAGACCTCGACACCACGCGCCGAGGACACCCAAAGATTGCCGAACTGATCGATCCGCAGGCCGTCGGGCACACCCTCTGCGATCGCAACCAATGGCTTGCCCTCGCCAACTTCGCACCGGTCGCGGACGGGATAGGCAAACACGTGATGAAGGCCGTCGTCGTAGTGAGAGCGCGAGCTGTCAGCCACGTACAGCAGGCTTTCGTCGGGCGAGAAGGCGAGGCCATTTGGCAAACGCAGCAACGTGATCTTGGCTTCGACCGCGCCGGTCAATGGATCGACGCGATAGACGAAGCAGCCGCGCTGCTCGCTGGGTGCCCTGCGCCCTTCGTATTCCGACATGATCCCGTAGCTGGGATCGGTGAACCAGATCGCGCCGTCAGAGGCGACGACGACATCGTTGGGCGAATTGAGTTGGTTGCCATCATGCGCGTCAGCGAGGACGGCGACCGTTCCGTCAGGCTCGAAGCGGATGACGGAGCGGCTCAGGTGTTGGCAGGCGATCCTGCGGCCAAGCGGGTCGCGGGTGTTGCCGTTGCAATTGCCCGAGTCGTGTGAATAGACCCGCACCCCCATGCCCTCGGCCCACTGCAGCACCCGGTTATTGGGGATGTCAGACCACAGCAGGTAGTCGCCCGCGGGAAAATAGACCGGCCCCTCGGCCCAGCGAGAGGAGTTGTCGAGACGCTCCAGATGCGCAGAGGCGATGATAAGGTGACGCATACGCGCGTCGAGGACCGAGTATTCGGCCAGCCCCATGCTCCTCCCTCGGATTTGCGCTCGGCTCTTGTGGCCGCTGCGACGCCATACGTTCCCACGAGGCAAGGCCACCAGAAACCGCCAAACACGAATCGTTCTTGCGGATTCCCGCACACTGGGCTGTGTTTTCGCGCTATCGCTTTGATGTTGCTGGGCCAAAGTCGGGCCGGGAGGGTGGTCGATGCAGCGTACTGACTTGTCGATCGACATGCCGCGAATCCTGTCGATCCTCAACGCGATCGCAGGCCAGCTGGACTTCCGATCAGTGATCCACGCGGTCTCCAACGAGATCAAACCAAGGCTGCAGCACGACCATCTCGACGTGGCGCTCGTGAGCGTCGACGGCGCAATGGTCACCGCCTATGAGACCGGGCTTCACACGGAGTGGGACGCGGCGACGACCGCCACCGCCCTGGTCGCAATCAGTCCGATCCGCGACCTCCTGAGGGGCAAGGTCGACTACATCATGACCGACGACGCGCAAACCGACCCGCGCTTTCACTTCGAGGGCGCGTTCTCGCGGGCGATATTTGCCGCCGGGCTGCGCAGCCGCCTGCATGTCCCGCTCAAGGTCGAGGGTCGCGTGATCGGGGCGCTGTCCTTCTCGACCCAGGAGGTCGGAACCTATCGTGAAAGCGATGTGGGGCAGACGCGGATCGTTGCCGACATCTTGGCTCCCTATTTCTTCGCCCTGCAGCAGAGCGAGCTGGTGCGCGAGCGCGAACTCGCGCACGTCGAGGCGGAAGCCCGCGCCGAGGGCCTGAGGATCGGAGCCTTGCATCTGACCGACGAACTGGAGAACGCCCGACAAGCGATCGGCATGGATCTCCATGACCAGACGCTCGCAGATCTGTCGCGGATCGCGCGCACGATGCGGCGGCTGGGGGCGCATCAGAAGATCAGCGGCGAGCTCCAGCCGCTAATCGAGGACATCGACCACTGCATCCGCGAATTGCGGGTGATCATCGACAATGCCAAGCCCTCGGTCCTGCAATTCTTCGGCTTCGGGCAGGCGGTGGAAGCTCTGCTTGAACGAAGCGTGAGCGCGGCCTCCGCTCCGCTCAGCTACGACCTGGACGAAGAGGACACCAGCGTGTTCGACAGGCTGCCTCCCAATACGGTCGTGGCGCTGTATCGGATCGTGCAGGAAGCGATCAACAATGTCGTGCGCCATGCGCAGGCGCGCCGGATCAAGATAGCGCTCGGCAGCCAGGAAGGCATGGCGCGGCTGGTGATCGAGGACGATGGGCGCGGCCTTGCCGACTTGCCGGGACGGCGGACAGGCGGCCTAAACAACATGTTCACGCGGGCTTCCCTGATCCGCGCCGAACTGACGGCGACGGTCGGTCAGAGTGGCAAAGGCACGCGGCTCGAACTGCTCCTGCCGATCGCGACCGCTTCCCCCGACGCCGCGCCCTTGGATGCCGTCCAGTGAGCACGTTCCTGATCGTCGAGGACGACGACCTGCATCGCGCCTTTCTTCGGGAAGTGCTGGAGCTTTCCGGGACGGACTGCACCCAGGTTGTAGAAGCCAAGGACGGTGACGCGGCGATCCGACTTGCGCGGCAGCACGACCTCAAGGGCGTGGTCATGGATCTGCAAATGCCCAACACCACGGGTGTCCAGGCGGCCCGCGCCATCTGGGCGGAGAAACCGAACCTACCGATCCTGTTCTGGTCGAACTACGCGGACGAGGCCTACGTCCGTGGCATTACCAAGATCGTGCCGCACGCAGCGACGTATGGCTATCTACTCAAGACGTCGTCGAAGGAACGGCTGAGACGCTCGATGCAATGCGTTTTCGTCGAAGGGCAAAACATCATCGACCGCGAGATCCGCGGACTGGAGAGAGCGCTGAGCAGCAAGGATGGGCTTTCCGAGGCCGAGTACGAAGTCCTGCTCGACATCGCCATCGGGCTTACCGACCAGGCCATCGCTCTGCGCCGCGATATTTCAATTCGCAGCGTGCAGGGACGGCTGCAGCAGCTTTACGCGAAGCTGGGTTTGCTCGGATCGCCTACGATCGACGGTCGCGCGGCGCTCTACAACAGTCGCACACGCTCGGTCGCGCTCGCGTTGTCCAAACGCTTGATCACCGCGAGATCGCTCGAAATAGCCGAACAGGACTACATCCAGTCGTCGGGGCGTGGGGACGACTCGGCGAAAAGCGATGGCAGAAACCACGAAACATCGCCCGCGCAGAAGGGGCGACTCGGCGGCGGCAAGGTCGATCCGTGAGCTTTCGCTGTGGGAGGGACGGCCCCACGCAGGCGCGCCGGCTCGACCTGTCGGACGCTTAAGCCCGACAGCACTCGCCCGAAGTCGGGCCCGCGGCATGATCAGCGCCGGGAGGGAATTGGCACCGAGTGGCCGCGGGCCCTGTGGATGCCCAAATGCAAAACGCATCCGGGCGACGCATTTCGGTCAGCCCGGCGATTCCTGTGAAAGCTCCTCGCCAACCTCATAGTGATGAGACGGTGCTGTGGCGCCGGCCTCCGGCGGTCGCATGGCCCCGGTCATGATCGCCACCGCGTCCGACATCGAATATTCCTTGGGATCGATCACCGCGATACGCCGGCCGAGCCGGTGGATGTGAATCCGGTCCGCCACTTCGAAGACGTGCGGCATGTTGTGCGAGATGAGGACGATGGGAAGACCGCGGCGCTTCACGTCGACCATCAGCTCGAGCACACGGCGACTCTCCTTGACGCCGAGCGCCGCTGTCGGCTCGTCCATGATCACCACGCGCGATCCGAAAGCTGCAGCTCGCGCCACGGCCACACCCTGACGCTGCCCACCGGACAAGGTTTCGACCGACTGCCCGATATTCTGAATCGTCATCAGCCCCAGTTCGCTCAGCCGCTCGCGGGCGATCCGGTTCATTTCCTTGCGATCGAGGGTCCGGAACAGGTGGCCGAAGAAATCGCGCTTACGAATCTCGCGACCCAGGAACATATTGTCGGCGATCGACAGCGCAGGCGAAAGAGCGAGATTCTGATAGACCGTCTCGATACCCGCGAGGCGCGCGTCGATCGGGGAGCGAAAGCTGATCTTCCGCCCGCCGAGCAATATCTCGCCGCTGTCGGGCAAGACGGCGCCGCAGAGCACCTTGATCAGCGTTGACTTGCCGGCACCGTTGTCACCTATCACAGCGAGTATTTCATTGCTCCGCAGGTCGAATTCGGCGTTGTCCAGCGCCACGACGCGACCGAATCTTTTGTATAGGCCGCGACCCTCCAGAACGATGTCGCTCATGCCGAAATCTTCCTGATCCATTGATCAATCGTGACGGCAACGATGATGAGCACGCCCACGGCGAAGTCCTGCCAAAGGAGTTCAAGGCCCGACAAGGCGAGTCCGTTCCGGAATACGCCGACGATCAGCGCTCCCAGAACCGTGCCGATGATGGAGCCACGCCCGCCGAACAGCGACGTGCCCCCGATCACCACCGCCGTGATGGAGTTGAGATTCGCCGTCTGGCCGGAATGCGGGCTGACGCCGCCGACGCGCCCGATCAGCGCCCATCCGGCGATCGCGCAGATGACGCCGGCAAGGCCGTAGACGGCGATGAGCGTGCGACCCGTGTTGATCCCGGCCAGACGCGCCGAGTCAGGGTCGTCGCCGGTTGCGTAGACGTGCCGCCCGAACGGGGTCTTGTTCAGGACATACCAGACGATCAGGGCAAGGATGATCATCAGGACCGAACCCCACGTCAGCACCCAGCCGCGCAGGAAGTCGAGTTGCAGGCCCCACGATTGCAGCGTCTGGAAAGGCTTGATGAGCGTGCCGGTTATCTGCAGGAACGACGCCGAAGCTTCCAGGTCCTGCTGACGGATGGTTTCGCTTCTCGAATACCAGACGTTGAGCGCGCCGAAGATGCTCCATGTGCCCAGCGTTACGATGAAAGGGGGCAGCCGCAGCCTCGTAACGATGAGACCGTTGACCAGGCCGCACAACAGACCCGTCAACAGCCCGAGCGGAAACGTAAGCAGGACCGGAACGCCATATATGGCGGCGGTGCGGCCCATCACAACCGAGCACAGCACCATGATCACGCCAACCGACAGATCGATGCCGGCGGTCAGGATCACCAGCGTCTGCGCCACGCCGAGGATGGCGATGATGGTGACCTGTTGGAGCACCACCGAAAGGTTGAGCGGCGAAAGGAACTTGCCTGGCGCGGCGAAGGCGAAGATCAGAACGCCGAGCAGGAGGACGATGAACGGAATCGACGTAGGGTATTCGTGGAAGAATTCCTGCAGGCGCCGGACAAGTCCCTTGTCCGCTTCATCGAAGGCGGCGACGGCGCGATCTGCGCCGCCTTCAAGTCCGCGCTCGGCCGTCGCAGAACCCGCTGCGTCGTCACTCATGTCTCCACTCCTCCCCTAAGAGTGCCCGCTGCGACGCTCGCGTCGATGCCGATGCCGCAAGCAAAGGGCGCCGAAGCGCCCCTTGCGGTTCTGTGAACACGCCGAGGGAATCAACCCCAGCAGAGCTTCATGCCTTCTTCAACGCTGATCGAAGGCACGCCCTCCACCGGCTTGGCCGTGATGAGCTGGGCGCCGGTATCGAAGAAGCCGAGCTTGGGATCGATGTCGGGCAGTGTGCCCTTGGCGATCGCCTCGAGCGCCATCGCCGCCATCTTCAGCGGATATTGCTGGCTGGTCGCGCCAATCACTCCGGCTTCGACGTTCTTGACGCCCGGGCAGCCGCCGTCGATCGAGACGATCATCACGGAACCGTCGTCCTTTCCAACGGCCTTGAGCGCTTCCCAGGCCCCGGCTGCGGTCGGCTCGTTGAGGGTGTAGATGAGATTGACGTTCGGGCACTTCTGGAGCGCATTTTCCATCGCCGTGCGCGACTTCTCCTGGTCGCCTTCGCCGACTTCGTGGTCGCAGATTCGCGGATCGGTCTCGTCGCCGTACCGGTTGGGGTCATTCACATCGATGCCGAAGCCGGCCATGAAGCCCTGGTCGCGCAAATAGTCGACCGTCGGCTGGTTGGTTGCGAGGTCCAGAAGGACGATATGCGCGTCCTTGGCCTTGTCGCCCATCGTCTTCAACGCCCACTCGCCAATCAGCCTGCCGGCCTGGCGATTGTCGGTGGCAAAAGTGGCATCGGCTGCGTTCATCGGGTCGGTCGGCGTGTCGAGAACGATCACCTTGAGTCCGGCGGCGCGCGCCTTGGCGATGGTCGGGACGATCGCCTTCGAATTGGAGGGAACGATCGCGAAGCCCTTGGCTCCGGCCGAAATGAGATTCTCGATGGCCGCAACCTGCCCGTCGTTGTCGCCGTCATACTTCCCGGCGGCGGCGATGAGCTGGATTCCGAGCTCTTTGGCCTTGGCCTCGGCGCCCTCGCGCATCTTAACGAAGAAGGGGTTTGTCTCCGTCTTGGTGATCAGGCCGACGATGTCGGCCGCGTTGGCCGAAACGCCCCCGATGCCGAGCGCAAGGGCGCCGGCGACGACGGCAGTGAGTAGTCTTGATCTGGTCTGCATTGCGTTCCTCCCGTTCGATAGGCGATGTGACACGCCGTGTTCGTTGAAAACGGGTCTCGGCGAAGACCAGCCACGACCCGCATGGGGCGAGCGTCTCCCGCGAACCGGCGATCGCACCCCCCAGGGTCGGAACCTTCTGAAACGGTTGCCTATACGTCCAACAGATAGTAGAGATCGAATTGATCTATGCTGCCGATAATCGAGCAGGTCGTAGGGTGGAACTCCGGCACCTCCATCACTTCATCGTCGTTGCGGAGGAGCTGAATTTCACGCGCGCCGCTGCGCGCGTTCACATCGTTCAGTCGGCATTGTCGACGTCGATCCGCACGCTCGAAGGGGAGCTGCAGGCGCGGCTCTTCGTGCGCAACACCCGCCAGGTACAACTCACGCCCGCGGGCCGCGCCTTCCTTGAAAAGGCGCGTGAGGTCATCAACGTCCTCGATTCGGGTCGCGAGACAGTTGCAGACATCGAGGGCTTGCGGCGCGGTACATTGTCGATCGGCACTGTCCACAGTCTGCCGGCATTTCTCGATCTGCCTTCCCTGATCTTCCGCTACCACGCGATAGCGCCGGGGATCGAAGTGCGTCTGCGGCAGGGCGACGCCACCAGTTTGATGGAGCAGCTCCGCACCGGACGCCTCGATCTGGCATTCTTGCCGCTGCTTGACGCCCCGGAAGATATTGTCACCGGCATCATCGCCTGCGAGGACCTTGTTGCGGCCACGCCGCCCGGACATCCCCTGGCCGGAAATCGCGACGTGCCGCTGCGCGCGTTGATCGACTATCCTTTCGTTGACTTCGAGGCGGGCTGGGGCACGCGCCCGCTCATTGATCGTGCTTTTGGCCAAGCCGGTTTGCAGAGGCGCACGGATTTCGACGTCACGGATCTTGAAACGATCATCGATCTCGTTGGGAAGGGCGCCGGGATCGCGCTCCTCCCGGAAACGATCGCCGAGCTCCGGAGCCCGGAGATTTCCATATGCGAACTGGCAGAGCCGGCGATTTGCTGGGAATTGCTGGTCGCTCACCTGCGCGCCGACGGTGACGTTCCGGCCAACGGCGCCGCCAGGTCGTTCCTCGACCTGCTGACCTTCCACTGAAGGCTCCGCTGGTTCATCGTTCCAGCAGATCAATTCAATCTGGATAATCTGTTGGACGCATCAGCGGTGACCCAGCATCGTCCCGCCTCCGCGCGCATTGGGCGCACGCGGGCAATCGAGATTGCAGGCGTCAGGAGATCGCAGTGGCGAGAAAATTGGACGGCCGCGTTGTCATCATCACCGGGGCGAGCGCCGGTATAGGTCAGGCGAGTGCCCGCGCGCTTGCATCGGAAGGCGCCCGCCTTGTCCTGACCGCACGCCGCCGCGATCGCCTCGATTCGCTGATAGACGAAGTTCGTGGGCTCGGTGGGGATGCCGTTGCTGTCGTCGGCGATGCGCGGGACGAACAAACGGCCGTCGATGCCGTCGAGGCAGCAAAGGCGTTCGGTCGGCTGGACATCCTCATCAACAACGTGGGCGTCGGCAACTACAAGGAACTCGTCGACACCAGCCTCGACAACTACACGGAGATGATGGACGCCAACGTCCGCACCACGTTTCTGTTCACCCGCCATGCGGTGCCGCTGATGATCGCTCAGGGCGAGGGTCTCATTCTGATGGTTTCGTCGATGGCTGGCGTCTACGGCTTTCCGGGCGAGGCGGTCTATTGCGCGACCAAGTTTGCTCAGGTCGGCTTCGCGCAGGGACTCGACAAGGAACTTCGCCCTCACGGCATCAAGGTCGGCACGATCAACCCGGGCGGCGTGAAGACGGAGTTTGCGCTCGGCAAGGGCCGCACCGAAAGGAGTGTCGAAGCGTCCGACATGCTTGAGCCGGAGGACGTCGCCGCTGCCATCCACTTCGCTTGCACACAGCCCAAGGGGTCGCGCATCATTCAGGTTCAGATGCGCACAATGGCCGAAGCGCTGACCTAGTTGCCCGGGCCGGCGGAGGGCAAACGCGTCGCGCAATCGGGTTGTTTGGCGCAACCGCGGCGCCGGTGACGGTTGGGCAGGCGTCCTAGAGGCTGACGCGGATCTCATGGTCCGCGAGGCAGCGCGTGACGGTCCGGTCCAACAACGTCAGCTCCAACTAGGCGCCGCACCGCTGGAAACACCGGAGATCCGCCATTTCGCGGAGATGGGGCAATCGGGTTGTTTGGCGCAACCGCGGTGCCGGTGACGGTTGAGCGGGCGTCCTTCAGGCTGACGCGGATCGCGTGATCGGCGAGGCAGCAACCCGATGGAGGACGGCCATGAAGCATTATGTCGGTCTGGACGTGTCGATGAAGGAGACGTCGATCTGCATCGTCGACGAGGCACGGAAGGTAGTGAGGGAAGGCAAGGTCGGATCGGAGCCCGAGACGATCGCGGCCTGGCTGGAGTTGGCCTCGAGGCCGGGTCGCTGCCAATCGACCGATGCCTTCCCAGACGCCTTCTTGAAGATACGAACCCACACCTCATCCGTCTGAGCGTGATTTTCTTCGAGCCACCTGCTCAGATCGTCGGAGGTCTTGAACTCGTTGTGCTTCATGGTCTCGAGGGTATCACGGCGTCGCTGGTAGGCGAGGATCAACTTGGGCTTCAAGCCGACATCAGCGGCCCACTGCCTGGCCTTCCGCCTTTGGCGCATTCCGGAAGGGCCCTCGAACCTAACCGACTTCCGGAGATCAGTCTAAAGCGGACTCCGCTCGGCGGCGGCTGGCGCATTTATGAGTTCACGGCCTAGCTTAAGTGGGTGTCAACCGAACCGGAAGCAGCTCAAACTTCCTCTCCGCCGTTGCGGCTCGCCACCATCCTCGCTCTTTGGATATGATCGAGTCTGGAGCTAGAGCGCCTAAAGCGCCGGTTCTGGTGAAGCCCCTATTACCCCCACGCGATTCGCCCCCTCAGGGCGACCGGATGGCTTGAGCACGCGATCAATTAGTACCAGAGCTTCGCCAACTGCCAAGAACATCATTGTGCACAGCACTATATTGCCTGCCACGCGGTCGAAGCCCAACGAAGTGACATCGAGGAGCGCATAACAGGGTCCATGGAGCAGGAGATAGCCGCCGTAGCAAAAGGGGACAATCATCCACAGTGAACCGTACCGGGTTTGCCGGAGGCTCCAACTCCTGAGAAGGTGGAGCCATCATGAGCAAGACAACGAACAAGTTCTCTCCGGAAGTGCGTCAACGTGCGGTGCGGTTGGTACTGGATCATGAGCATGAGCATCCCTCGCGCTGGGCGTCGATCACCTCGATCGCGACCAAGATTGGCTGCACGGGGCAGACGCTGAACGAGTGGGTTAAGAAGGCGGAGGTCGATGCCGGCAAGCGGGCGGGGGTGCCGACGGACATGGCCGCCCGGCTGAAAGCCCTCGAGCGGGAGAACCGTGAACTGCGGCAGGCCAACGAGATCCTGCGCAAGGCATCCGCGTATTTTGCCCAGGCGGAGCTCGACCGCCGGTTCAGGCCATGATCGCCTTCATCGACGATCATCGCGGGGCGTATGGGGTCGAGCCGATCTGCAAGGTGCTGCCGATCGCCCCATCGAGCTACCACGATCATGCCAGCAAGCGGGCCGATCCCGAGAAGCTGCCCGCGCGGGCGAAGCAGGACATGGCGTTGAAGCCGGAGATCGAGCGCGTCTTCGCGGAGAACTTCGAGGTGTACGGCGCGCGCAAGGTCTGGAGGCAGCTCAACCGGGAGAACATCCAGGTCGCACGCTGCACTGTCGAGCGTCTGATGGCCGATCTCGGCCTTCAGGGTGTCATCCGCGGCAAACCGATCCGGACAACGGTGCAGGACAAGGCGGCACCTTGCCCGCTCGACCATGTGAACCGGGTCTTCCATGCTCCGGCGCCGAACATGCTGTGGCTCTCGGACTTCACGTACGTCAGCACCTGGTCGGGCGTCGTCTACGTGGCGTTCGTCATCGACGCCTATGCCCGACGCATCGTCGGCTGGCGGGTGAGCAGGACGGCGCACACAAGCTTCGTGCTCGATGCTCTGGAGCAGGCCCTCCACGAACGGCGGCCCGTTCGTCGCGGAGGCCTGGTGCATCATTCCGATAGGGGTTCTCAATACGTCAGCATTCGCTACACCGAGCGCCTGGCCGCGGCTGGTATCGAGCCCTCTGTCGGCAGCGTCGGCGACTCCTATGACAACGCCCTCGCAGAGACGATCAACGGCCTATACAAGGCCGAGGTCATCCATCGGCGTGGACCCTGGCGGAGCTTCGAAGCGGTCGAGTTCGCCACGCTGACCTGGGTCGACTGGTTCAACAATCGCCGGCTGCTGGAGCCCATCGGCAACATCCCGCCGGCCGAAGCCGAGGAACGCTACTACGCCATGCTGGAGGAGCCAGCATTGGCCGCGTGACTCAAACGAAATGGCCTCCGGAAAACACGGGGCGGTTCACAGGAGTGCGTGGCGCCGGGCCAGCGAACCCTTGGGTACGAACAAAATCCAGAACAGAGCGTAGAGGATTGGCATGACGTGGTGGAAACCCAAATTCGCAGCGCCATGCCACCCGTTCGAGAGCCAAACGGGTTGACCGAGGAAGGGTATCGCAGTGACAAAAATGTAAACCAAAACCCCCGTAGCCATAACCGGCCATGCTTTCGATGCACTCTCGCGCTCAGCGTACTGTGAAGCCGCCAGAGTCAAGATCACCGCCGCCATCCCGTTGCTTAGGGTGGAGAAGTAGCTGAAATAGCTGACCGTACCCGTGAGGGACCCGAAATTCCCGCCGCCACAATATCCCACGCAAAGAAAGGTCCAACCGAGGACTGCCGCGATCAAGCTGTAGCGGCGCCTGATCCTACCTTTCTCGAGTCTCCTGCCAATCGCAGGTAGAGTTCCCGGAGTTTGAACATTATTCGGCATGCTAAAATGCTGGGAGATCATTACCCACCTGCGGGAACGGCCGAGATGCCGCAGACTATCGAGGTCCGCGAACGCATGAGGAAATGGTCCAGCGGTTCATGATCGGGATCATTGCGTGTGCAGAACGTGTCGTATCGCCGGGCCGACAAAGAGACCACACGTCCTCTTAACAGTCACTGAAAGTGAGAGCCCACGTTCACGCAGGCTCGCCGCTCCCGGGCCGCTCGGGGATCGTGACAAACGCCTCAAGCAGCCATTCAAGGGCCACCGAACGATCATGTCCTGGCGGAACAGATGCTGTCATCTAGGCCCGGTTCCCGCAGTTGAGTACTCCAGTCCGTCTCGCTCGATTGCTCCGACAACTGCGTGCTGATTGTGAGGTAGGTCCGGTCCATCACCGGCGTGTCTTCGCCGCTATGCCCCCGTGGCGCCCAACCGACGCTCGCCGGTAACGATCTTCGTTTTGAAGCCAAATTCTCAGCGGCTCTCCCGGCATTGTTGGCAGCGCCAATCGCGGCCTCCTTGCTCGGGGAAATGCCACGCAAGTCGCCGTGAACTTCCAGTCTCCACTCGCCATGAGTTTTGACGATTGAATATTCGATGGTCGCCATGCGCATGTCTCCACTGCGCCCGAATTGTCTTCGGGAACCTTGAAAAAACCATGAAAACTGGGGTCTGGCCCAGACGGCAGAAGTCTCCGCGAATACGGCCGTCAGCGGCCACTTAGCATTCGACTTCGCCGGGGATTCAGCGGGTTGCCTGTTCATCGTCCGATGCAGGGCGCCCACCGGCGCCGTGCCTAGAGGGACACCCGCAGGTCCGAGATTTCGGTGCCAATCTGTTGGAAGGTCGCGACGATCTCGTCGGCGGAGGTCAGCAAGAAGAAGCCGCTCGAATTGCTGGCGCAATCCTGCAGCAGGGTTGAAGTCGGATCATGTCCAGTATTGACCTGCACGGTGTAGACGAGTGCGCTGGTTGCCTTGATGTTGTCGCAGGCAATCTTCTGTCGCGCATCGATCTGCCCTTGATTGGTGTACCACCGATCCTCGGTATTCAGGCCGTCAGTCAAGAGAATGATGATCTGCTTGTACTTCAGCGCCGGATCCATCGCGGGAACGGTGAAGGGCGCCTCAGTCAGCGATTGCCAGCCCCATTGCAGGCCAATCGCCTGATTGGTGTTGCCATTTGGCTCCATGGCATCGACGGCTTTGTCGAGCGCGGTCCAATCATACGTGAGCCCCATGAGGGGAGATGGGCAGCTTGAGTATTGTTCAGCCGGAAACAGAGTTGCAGTGGTCGCATCGGCCGGCGCCGTGTTCTCCGTGTCATAGTCCTGGTCGCGGTCGGTTATGCAACCGTTCCACGTCTTGTGGTTTGCGGGCGTCCATTTGTTGAGCTTCCACTTGCCCCGGTGGGCCGTGCAGACTGGCTCGCTCCTATACCTGCGTTTCGAGCAGGATCCGTTGGACGTGCATGAGCTTTGATCCGAGTAGCCGCCCTTGTTGCACTTGCCGTTGGTCTCGTCCCAGAGATCCCAACTGACCCATGACTGCTTCCAATACTGCTTGTCTCCGGCGACGCTCACGTCCTTGCTGAAGGGAATGATCGAGACGTAGACGTTGCCGTCCTTGCCGGCCGCTGTCTTCAATTGGGAGAGAAGATTGTGGGTGGCGGTCTTGAGTGCATCCATCTTGCCGGATTGGGCCATTGATCCGGTGTTGTCGAGGACGAGGGAAACCCGCAGGAGCTGCTGTCCCCAGGTCGTGGTTGCGGAGACGGAAATTGGAAAATGATCCAGACCGATCAGTCCAAGGAAGTCTGCGGGGACCTCCGCCGTGCCGTCGACTTTGACGGTCGGCCCGGCCGCCGAGTACGACGCGGTCACCTTGATCTTTTCGGCCAGCGAATCAGAGAAGTTCGCCTTGAAGAAATCCATTGCAGACTGCTTCATTTGCGACGCTGTCATCGACCCGATATTCGCCTCTCGAGCGAGCGCCAGGGAGGTTGCGTCAATCGCGTCCTGCATGTGCTGGCGAGCTTCGAAGGCTTTGCCGTAGTCGACCGTGCCGCCGACCGCAACGATCAAGGGGATCAGAGCCAGCGCAAAGATCACCGCGACGTTGCCGCGGTTCGAGATTGTGAGTTTGCGAGCGGTGAGAAGAATGGAAGACGCCAATTTCCGGAACATGGTATATCGCTGACGCAGGCGCGGGATCTGGTCTTTTGAATTGATGACGGACCTCGCGGCGAGAAAAATGAATTCTCGGCACTATCGAACCGCAGCGTCGCTAACATTTAGTTAACCTGGGCAGTCGCCGATGACATCGAGAACCGACGTTTGCACTGCGAAGCACAAGAAAGCCACCAACGGTTAGTTTGCTTGCCGTCGCATCGTGGTTGAACGCGCTGTTGGGGCGGTCTGATGAAGACTTATTAACCATGTTGGCGCCTAATCGCCACTTGCTAAACCCCACTCGGCCCAGTCGGGTTCGAGGGCAAAATTCCGCCGGCGATTATCTCGATGCTCTGCGGAAGGGCGGTGAGGTTCTCCGCATACATACGGTGCACGTCGCCTGAAGGGGGTGCGCGCTGTCATGCAGCCAACGCGCCGGCGAGAGCGTCCCTAAATCCGCTTGCCGCCCGCTGGGCGCGCGTCAGAGCACGTTCTGCCAATCCGGGGTTTCATCTGTTGCGCGGTTGTGTTTTCATTCGCTAGCGGTTGAGCCGCAAGGGAGGATCGCGATGCAGGCGAAAGCAACGACAGGCGTGGGCAAATGGCGCCACGCGCCGACGGCGATTGTCGCCGCAATCATCCTGGCCGCGTCGGCCACAACCGCCCTGGCCCAGTCGACGGAACGGGTGAGCGTCGCGACTGGAGGCGGCCAGGCGGACAACGCCAGCGCCGTCCCGGCGATCAGCGCCGACGGGCGCTTCGTGGCGTTCCAATCCAGCGCCACCGACCTCGTCAGCGGCGACACCAACGGTGTCTACGACATCTTCGTCCATGACCGGCAGACCGGCACGACGGAGCGGGTGAGCGTCGCGACCGGCGGCACCCAAGCGACCGGCAGCAGCTCCAACCCCGCAATCAGCGCCGACGGGCGCTTCGTGGCGTTCTTTTCCGGCGCCACCAACCTCGTCGGCGGCGACACCAACGCTGCCTACGACATCTTCGTCCATGACCGGCAGACCGGCACGACGGAACGGGTGAGCGTGGCGACTGGCGGCATCCAAGCGACCGGCGGCGACAGCTACAACGCCGCGATCAGCGCCGACGGGCGCTTCGTGGCGTTCCAATCCAACGCCACCGACCTCGTCAGCGGCGACACCAACAGCAAGGCCGATGTCTTCGTCCATGACCGGGAGACCGGTACGACGGAACGGGTGAGCGTCGCGACTGGGGGTGGCCAGGCGAACGACTTCAGCGACTACCCGGCGATCAGCGCCGACGGGCGCTTCGTGGCGTTCCAATCCAGCGCCACCGACCTCGTCAGCGGCGACACCAACGGTGTCTACGACATCTTCGTCCATGACCGGCAGACCGGCACGACGGAGCGGGTGAGCGTCGCGACCAACGGCACCCAAGCGACCGGCAGCAGCTACAACACGGCGATCAGCGCCGACGGGCGCTTCGTGGCGTTCTATTCCGCCGCCGGCAACCTCGTCAGCGGCGACACCAACGGTGCCACCGATATCTTCGTCCATGACCGGCAGACGGGCACGACGGAACGGGTGAACGTCGCGACCGGCGGCACCGAAGGGAACAGCGACAGCTCCGTCCCGGCGATCAGCGCCGACGGGCGCTTCGTGGCGTTCCAATCCAACGCCACCGACCTCGTCAGCGGCGACACCAACAGCAAGGCCGATGTCTTCGTCCATGACCGGCAGACCGGCACGACGGAGCGGGTGAGCGTCGCGACCGGCGGCACCCAAGCGACCGGCAGCAGCCTCACCCCGGCGCTCAGCGCCGACGGGCGCTTCGTGGCGTTCTATTCCAGCGCCACCAATCTCGTCAGCGGCGACAGCAACGGTGCCGCCGATATCTTCGTCCATGACCGCGGCACCAGCGGGGCTGCGCCGCTGGCGCCCCTGGGCCTGAACGCGACCGACATCGGCGACAGCGCCTTCACCGCCAACTGGACCGGCCAGGACGCAAGCGCCGCCGGCTACCGCATCGACGTGGCGACCGACGATACCTTTGCCGCCGCGGCAGCCGAGGAGCAACCCGCCGACTTTGTGCCGGGCTATCAGAGCAAGGTGATCCTGTGCGTCCCCAACCCGTGCGTGCCCGGCACGGTCAGCCAGGTGGTGAGCGACGTGCAGCCGGGCGACCAGAAATATTTCTACCGCGTCCAGGCCTGGGGTCGCGGCGGCGACAGCGCCTTCTCGGACACGGTCCTGGCGAACCCGACCTCCGAGTCCACCGCCCTGAATCCGCTCGTCCTCGCCGGACTCGGCCTCGTCGCCGCTCTCGGGCTGCTTGGCAAGGCCCGGCGGCGCACGGCCTGAACGCGCGCCGATCGCCGGCTTGGCCGACGCGGAAGCCGTCGCCCGCTGGGCGCGCGCCAGAGCATTAATCACCGACGCAGGGTTACATCTGCTGCGCGGTTGTGTTTTCATTCGCGCACAGTTGAAACACAGGGGGGGGGTCGCGATGGCGGCGAAAGCTGCGACAGGCATGGGAAGATCGCGCCGCGCGGCGACGGCGATTGTCGCCGGAATCATCCTGGCCGCTTCGGCCGCAACCGCCCTGGCCCAGGCGACGACGGAACGGGTGAGCGTCGCGACCGGCGGCGGCCAGGCGACCGGCTATAGCCAGCTCCCGGCGATCAGCGCCGACGGGCGCTTCGTGGCGTTCGAATCCGACTCCAGCAACCTCGTCGGCGGCGACACCAACGGTACTACCGACATCTTCGTCCATGACCGGCAGACCGGCACGACGGAACGGGTGAGCGTCGCGACCGGCGGTACCGAAGCGAACGACGCCAGCGACAACCCGGCGATCAGCGCCGACGGGCGCTTCGTGGCGTTCTATTCTTTCGCCACCGACCTCGTCAGCGGCGACACCAACGGTACTGCCGACGTCTTCGTCCATGATCGGCAGACTGGCACGACGGAACGGGTGAGCGTCGCGACCGGCGGCACCGAAGCGACCGGCAATAGCCTCAACGCGGCGATCAGCGCCGACGGGCGCTTCGTGGCGTTCTATTCCCTCGCCACCGACCTCGTCAGCGGCGACACCAACGGCAAATACGACGTCTTCGTTCATGACCGGCAGACCGGCACGACGGAACGGGTGAGCGTCGCGACCGGCGGCAGTCAGGCGGACAACCACAGCTACGACCCGGCGATCAGCGCCGACGGGCGCTTCGTGGCGTTCGATTCCAGCGCCACCAATCTCGTCGGCGGCGACACCAACGCTAACGCCGACGTCTTCGTTCATGACCGGCAGACCGGCACGACGGAACGGGTGAGCGTCGCGACCGGCGGCGCCGAAGGGGACGGCAACAGCTCCGAACCGGCGATCGACGCCGACGGGCGCTTCGTGGCGTTCGAATCCGACGCCACCACCCTCGTCAGCGGCGACACCAACGGTACTACCGACATCTTCGTTCATGACCGGCAGACCGGCACGACGGAACGGGTGAGTGTCGCGACCGGCGGCACCGAAGGGAACGGCAACAGCGTCAGCGCGGCGATCAGCGCCGACGGGCGCTTCGTGGCGTTCTATTCCGCGGCTTCCAACCTGGTCAGCGACGCCAACGGTGCCAACGACGTCTTCGTCCGTGACCGGCAGACCGGCACGACGGAACGGGTGAGCGTCGCGACCGGCGGCAGCCCGGCGGACAGCCACAGCTACACCCCGGCGATCAGCGCCGACGGGCGCTTCGTGGCGTTCGATTCCCGCGCCACCAATCTCGTCAGCGGCGACACCAACGGTGCCGACGACATCTTCGTCCGCGACCGCGGCACCAGCGGGGCCGCGCCGCTGGCGCCCCTGGCCCTGAACGCAACCGACATCGGCACCGACGCCTTCACCGCCAACTGGACCGGTCAGGACGCAACCGCCGCCGGCTATCGCATCGACGTGGCGACGACCTCCTCCGTCGCGAGCGTCGGCGTAGCAACCGGGAGGCCCGCCGACTTCGTGCCGGGGTATCAGAGCAAGGTTATCCTGTGCATCCCCAACCCGTGCGTGCCCGGCGCGGTCAGCTACCAGGTGAGCGGCGTGCAGCCGGGTACCCAGGAATATTACTACCGCGTCCAGGCTTGGGGCCTCGGCGGCGACAGCGCCTTCTCGGACACCGTCCTGGCGAACCCGCCCCCCTCCGACCCGGACCCAGATCCAGACCCTGCCCCGCCCAAGACCGCCCTCAATCCGCTCGTCCTCGCCGGACTCTGCCTCGTCGCCGCACTGGGGCTACTTGGCAGGACCTGGCGGCGCACCGCCTGAACGGCTCGCGCCGGCCTTCGAACGAAGGCCGGTACATTGTCGGCGGCTCAATTCGCGCGTCAGAGCACGGCTAAAATCTGTGCTTTTGTCGGTTGCGCGGTTGTGTTTTCATTCGCCCGCGGTTGAGGCGCAAGGGGGGATCGCGATGCAGGCGAAAGCAACGACAGGCGTGGGCAAATGGCGCCACGCGCCGATGGCGATTGCTGCCGCAATCATCCTGGCCGCGTCGGCCGGAACCGCCCTGGCCCAGACGACGGAACGGGTGAGCGTCGCGACCGGCGGCGCCCAAGCGACCGACACCAGCTTCACCGGGGCGATCAGCGCCGACGGGCGCTTCGTGGCGTTCTTTTCCGACGCCACCAATCTCGTCAGCGGTGACACCAACAGCACCTACGACGTCTTCGTCCATGACCGGCAGACCGGCGCGACGGAGCGGGTGAGCGTCGCGACCGACGGTACCGAAGCGGACGGCGTCAGCGAGACCCCGGCGATCAGCGCCGACGGACGCTTCGTAGCGTTCCGGTCCGGCGCCACCAACCTGGTCAGCGGCGACACCAACGCGAGCGCCGACATCTTCGTCCATGACCGGCAGACCGGCACGACGGAGCGGGTGAGCGTCGCGACCGGTGGCGGCCAGGCGACCGACAGCAGCCAAAGCCCGGCGATCAGCGCTGACGGGCGCTTCGTGACGTTCTGGTCCACCGCCAACAACCTCGTCAGCGGCGACACGAACGGCAAAGCTGACATCTTCGTCCATGACCGGCAGACCGGCACGACGGAGCGGGTGAGCGTCGCGACCGGCGGTACCGAAGCGCTCGGCGGCAACAGCTACACCTCGGCGATCAGCGCCGACGGGCGCTTCGTGGCGTTCGATTCCGCAGCCACCAACCTCGTCAGCGGCGACACCAACGGTACCACCGATGTCTTCGTCCATGACCGACAGACCGGCACGACGGAACGGGTGAGCGTCGCGACCGGCGGCGGCCAGGCGGACGACGGAAGCGCTAGCCCGGCGATCAGCGCCGACGGGCGCTTCGTAGCGTTCTATTCCAACGCCACCAATCTCGTCGGCGGCGACACCAACAGCGACTACGACGTCTTCGTCCGTGACCGGCAGACCGGCACGACGGAGCGGGTGAGCGTCGCGACCGGCGGTACCCAAGCGACCGACAGCAGCTCCTTCCCGGCGATCAGCGCCGACGGGCGCTTCGTGACGTTCTATTCCAACGCCACCAACCTCGTCAGCGGCGACACCAATGTTGCCGCCGACGTCTTCGTCCATGACCGGCAGGCCGGCACGACGGAGCGGGTGAGCGTCGCGACCGGCGGTGGCCAGGCGACCGGCGGCGACAGTTACGACCCGGCGATCAGCGCCGATGGGCGCTTCGTGGCGTTCGTGTCGGCCGCCACCAACCTCGTCAGCGGCGACTCTAACAGCAACGACGATATGTTCGTCCATGACCGCGGCACCAGCGGGGCCGCGCCGCTGGCGCCGCTGGCGCTGAACGCAACCGACGTCGGCGCCGACGCCTTCACCGCCAACTGGACCGGTCAGGACGCCAGTGCCACCGGCTACCGTATTGACGTGGCGACGACCTCCTCCTTCAGCAGCGACGCGGCCGCAGCCGAAGGGCCCGCCGCGTTCGTGCCGGGGTATCAGAGCAAGCTGATCCTGTGCGACCCCAACCCGTGCGTGCCCGGCGCGGTCAGCCAAGCGGTGAGCGGCGTGCAGCCGGGCACACAGGCGTATTACTACCGCGTCCAGGCCTGGGGCCTCGGCGGCGACAGCGCCTACTCGGACACCGTCCTGGCGAACCCGCCGCCCTCCAAGTCCAGCAGCGCCCTCAATCCACTCGTCCTCGCCGGGCTCGCCTTCGTCGCCGCTCTGGGGCTGCTTGGCACGGCCCGGCGGCGCACGGCCTGAACGCGCGCCGACGTTCGGCGAAGGTCGACGCGGAAGCCGTCGCCCGCTGGGCGCGCGCCAGAGCATTAATCACCGACGCAGGGTTACATCTGCTGCGGGATTGTGTTTTCATTCGCCCGCGGTTGAGGCGCAAGGGGGGATCGCGATGCAGGCGAAAGCAACGACAGGCGTGGGCAAATGGCGCCACGCGCCGACGGCGATTGTCGCCGCAATCATCCTGGCCGCGTCGGCCGCAACCGCCCTGGCCCAGTCGACGGAACGGGTGAGCGTCGCGACCGGCGGTGCCGAAGCGACCGACAGCAGCTCCTTCCCGGCGATCAGCGCCGACGGGCGCTTCGTGGCGTTCGAATCCTCCGCCAGCGATCTTGTTGGCGGCGACACCAACAGTGCCAACGACATCTTCGTCCATGACCGGCAGACCGGCACGACGGAACGGGTGAGCGTCGCGACCGGCGGTACCCAAGCGACCGGCGGCGACAGCTACTATCCTGCGATTAGCGCCGACGGGCGCTTCGTGGCGTTCTATTCCGGCGCCACCAATCTCGTCAGCGGCGACACCAACGGCAAAGCTGACGTCTTCGTCCATGACCGGCAGACCGGCACGACGGAACGGGTGAGCGTGGCGACGGGCGGTACCCAAGCAACCGGCGGCGACAGCTACAACGCAGCGATCAGCGCCGATGGGCGCTTCGTGGCGTTCTATTCCGCCGCCGGCAACCTCGTCAGCGGCGACACCAACGGTACCGACGATGTCTTCGTCCACGACCGGCAGACCGGCACGACGGAGCGGGTGAGCGTCGCGACCGGCGGTACCCAAGCGACCGGCGGCACCAGCTACAACCCGGCGATCAGCGCCGACGGGCGTTTCGTGGCGTTCCAGTCCAGCGACATCGACCTCGTCAGCGGCGACACCAACGGTGCCTACGACATCTTCGTCCACGACCGGCAGACCGGCACGACGGAACGGGTGAGCGTCGCGACCAACGGCACCCAAGCGACCGGCGACAGCTTCAACGCGGCGATCAGTGCCGACGGGCGCTTCGTGGCGTTCAATTCCACCGCCGCCGCGCTCGTCAGTGGCGACTCCAACAGTGCCAGCGACATCTTCGTCCATGACCGGCAGACCGGCACGACGGAACGGGTGAGCGTCGCCACCGGTGGTACCGAAGCGACCGGCAGCAGCTTCTACGCGGCGATCAGCGCCGATGGGCGCTTCGTGGCGTTCCATTCCAGCGCCGGCGATCTCGTCAGCGGCGACTCCAACGGTACCTACGACATCTTCGTCCATGACCGGCAGACCGGCACGACGGAACGGGTGAGCGTCGCGACCGGCGGCGGCCAGGCGACCGGCGGCTCGAGCACCATCCCGGCGATCAACGCCGACGGGCGCTTCGTGGCGTTCGAGTCCTACGCCACCGACCTCGTCAGCGGCGACACCAACGGTGCCAACGACATCTTCGTCCGCGACCGCGGCACCAGCGGAGCCGCGCCGCTGGCGCCCCTGGCCCTGAACGCGACCGACGTCGGCGACAGCGCCTTCACCGCCAACTTCACCGGTCAGGACGCAAGCGCCACCGGCTACCGCCTCGACGTGGCGACGTCCTCCACCTTCAGCAGCGTTGGCGCGGCAGCCGAAGGGCCCGCAGACTTCGTGCCGGGCTATCAGAGCAAGCTGATCCTGTGCGTCCCCAACCCGTGCACGCCGGGCACGGTCAGCCTGGCGGTGACAGGCGTGCAGCCCGGCACCCAGGAATATTACTACCGGGTCCAGGCCTGGGGCCTCGGCGGCGACAGCGCCTACTCGGACACCGTCCTGGCGAACCCGCCCGCAGACGACACCCCGACCAAGACCGCCCTCAATCCGCTCGTCCTCGCCGGACTCTGCCTCGTCGCCGCACTGGGGCTGCTTGGCAAGGCCAGGCGGCGCACCGCCTGAACGGCTCGCCCCGGCGTTCATTGAAGTCCGGCGCATCGTCGGCGGCACGATTCCGGCGGCAGTGCAATTCCTGGCCGTCCGTTTGGCGGCCTCGATCCTTGGGCACCACTCGCCGAAGTTCGCCGCCGGCCGCTGCGCGGGCTGCCGTCTCAGGCAACCGAGGAATAGGTGCCGCGATCCGTGGTGCGCCGGTTGAGGTCCGCCTCGGCATCGTCGCGCCACATCGCCTCGTCGCGCGCCGCCGTGCGGTCGGTGAGCGCCTCGAACGAATGTGAATAGCAGATGCGGTTGCGGCCGAGCGCCTTGGCCCGGTAGAGGGCGTGATCTGCCTCGGCGTAGAGGTCGTTGAAGTCGGCGCCGTCCCACAGCACCGCGACGCCCGCCGACATGGTCACCGCTACGGCGGTGTCCCGCGTCAGAATCGACGTTGCCGCCAGCCGCGCGCGGAAGTCCGCCAGGCTGGCGACCAGCCGGTCGATATCGACGTTGCTGCCGACCAGCATGAATTCCTCGCCGCCGATCCTGCCGACCGTGCCAAGCGGCTGGAGCGCCTCGGCCATCATCTGGCTCACCCGCCGGA
This sequence comes from uncultured Alphaproteobacteria bacterium, assembly GCA_963843565.1. Classification (GTDB taxonomy): domain Bacteria; phylum Pseudomonadota; class Alphaproteobacteria; order Rhizobiales; family Kaistiaceae; genus DASZQY01. Next base: position 2,326,203 of record CAWJKY010000003.1, on the reverse strand, counting down.
TCACGTCGTCGCCCGCCAGATGGCCGAGCGTGTCGTTGACGCGCTTGAACCGGTCGATGTCGAAGATGACCAGCACCATGGTCTGGGCTTCGGTGCGCTCGGCGATCTCGAACACCGCCCGCCGGTTCGGCAGACCGGTCATCGGGTCGACGCGGCTGAGCTTCTCGACCGCCAGCTTGGCGCGATGAAGTTCGAGTTGCGAGCGGCCGATTGCCGATGCGACGGGGATCGCGATCACGGCCACGACCACGATCGTGATCAACCAGCTACGAAAAGCGGTCGCCCACCCGTCAAAGAACGTCAGGTGGCTTGCGACGTCCGCGCCGAGCGCAATGAAAAGGCTGAGCGCAGAAGTGGTGGCCACGTAGACGACCAGGTCATGGCGACTGGCGATGACCGGACGGGTCAACCGCCGAATGAAGCTGAAAGACAAATCCGATACCCGGGCCGCTGACCTCGCCAAAGTTGGCCCAGCCTATTGGCAAATGATGTAGGTTTTGGTTTGCCGCCTTGGTTAACGTGCGGTGAACGGCGGCAATCGCGCCGCCGCGCGGTGTACGGCTAACTTGCCTGCCGCGCGGCCAAAGCGGGGCCGAGAATGCGTGGATTGTTGTTCATCTTGGCTGCTACGTTCTTCGTGGTTTGGGACCTAAGCCAGAACCACGGGAGGGTAATCCGTGCCGCCAATGCGCTACTGCTGCATCTGCTGCGCTTGGTGGGCATTTCGCCCTGAGGCTTCAGGATTCAAACAGAGACACGACCTGCGCTGCGCCGTTGAAGCGGGAGAAGACGGGCACCGCTGAAAATGCCGACGGCGGCGCTCTCGCTGCTCCCCGGTAGAGCACACCAGCGTTTTGGAGATTTCGGCGGGCGGGGCCGGCAATGTGCTCTCCGGCCGACTGGGCGGCGTCGGGTCGGAGCGTCGGTGGGCTAATGCCGCACCGACGCCTCCCAACGCCACCTCAGGGTTCTTGGAAACGGCCGCACCCAAAAACAGACCCTGCGGTCACTGGCCCTGATGGTGATCACGCACTCACCAACGGAGGTGCACTGCCCTCCGCCGGCGCCGGGGCGCACCCGGAGTGAGCGATACCGCCCCAGGGTGCGCTTTGATCCCTCGCGCGATTCGTCCGCCACACGAGACGCGGACCTGCATAGCACACACGCCCCCGATCGTGTCCCGAGTGATGGTGTAGCTGCCGGCTGATGGCCGCGCTCTCCGGCATGGGCCGGGGAGATCAGCGAGCCACTGCTGGCATGCTGATGAGGGGATCATCGCTCAAGGGTGCGATGGTTTCCAGCGTCATGTATCTGGCCCGCTGCACGGCCCATTCGTCGTTCTGTTCGAGCAGCAATGCGCCGACGAGGCGGACGATGGCGTCGTCGTTGGGGAAGATGCCGACGACCTCGGTGCGCCGTTTGATCTCGCCATTGAGACGCTCGATCGGATTCGTGCTGTGAAGCTTGGCGCGATGCTCCTTCGGGAATGTCATGTAGGCGAGCACGTCGGGCTCGGCGTCGTCCATGATGGCGGCGAGCTTCGGCACTTTTGGCCGGATCTGGTCGGCGACGGCACGCCACTGAACCCTGGCGGCCTCGGGCGTCTCCTGAGCGAAGGCGGTGGCGATGAAGGCGGAGACGACCCGTCGTCCGCTCTTGCCGGCATGGGCCAGCACGTTCCTCATGAAGTGCACGCGACAGCGTTGCCAGCTTGCCGAGAGAACCTTGGTGACGGCGGCCTTGATGCCCTCGTGCGCGTCGGAGATGACGAGCTTGACGCCGCGCAGGCCACGCCGGGTGAGCTTGCGCAGGAACTCCGTCCAGATCGGCTCGGCCTCGGATGTGCCGACCTCCATGCCCAGAACCTCGCGCCGGCCGTCTGAGTTGACGCCGACGGCGATGATGACCGCGACCGATACGATGCGCCCGCCGCGGCGAACCTTCAGGTAGGTGGCGTCGATCCACAGATACGGCCAGTCACCTTCGATCGGCCGTTCGAGGAAGGCCTTCACCTTGCCGTCGATCTCTTCGCATAGTCGCGAGACTTGGCTCTTCGAGATGCCGCTCATGCCCATGGCCTTGACCAGGTCATCGACCGAGCGCGTTGAGATGCCCTGGACGTAAGCTTCCTGGATGACGGCGGTGAGCGCCTTCTCGGCCATGCGGCGCGGTTCGAGAAAGCCCGGGAAGTAGGAGCCCTTGCGCAGCTTGGGGATGCGCAGTTCGACGGTCCCGGCGCGCGTCTCCCAGTCGCGGTCGCGGTAACCGTTGCGCTGGGCCGTCCGCAACGGGTTCTTCTCGCCATAGCCGGCGCCGGTGGCCGCTCCCACCTCCAGCTCCATCAGTCGCTCGGCGGCAAAGCCGATCATCTCGCGCAGGAGATCGGCATCCGGTGTCTTCTCCACCAGCCTGCGCAGGTTCATCATGTCGTCGGTCATCGGTGGTCCTTCCGGTCAAGGGTTGGCGTTGCAACCAGACCCTACCGGGAAAGCGCCGATGACCACCGCGCCGCCGAGCTACACCACCTCAAGGGACGTGACCACGCCCCCCCCACCATCCCAGCGTGCGCCCCTAGCACAAAACAAGGCGCACACCACACATCGCGACACCAACCAGTCAGCGGGTCGAAGCGCCACGGTTCTGGAACATTTCCGGGCGACGTTTCACTTCCCTGGCGGGAATTACCATGCTCGACCCTCTTTGGCCGCCAGCGCGGGTGAGGCAGCTGGCGTGATTAATGCTTCTAAGCCCTCGAGACGGGAGGCGTCACGGTCGATTTTGCGTCTGTAGTTTCCGTGCGTTTAACCTGCGCGCCTGCCGAAGTGACGATCTACGTCGTCAACTGTCAGGACTCTTCGCAGCGTGTCATTCTCCGTCCCGGCCGGCAGCCGCGAGACATCTGCACCGTCCGGCAATCCATGTACGCCGCCTGGCAAGGGCGGCGAGCTTGGACGCCGATCCGTTCCCGGGCGGGTCGTGCGCTCGACCCCCGTCGGATCGCCGGCGCGCCACCCTGAGGCTCCATGAGCATGCCGAGCCGTTTCAGCTTCAGGTCGCTCACGGGCCGACCCCGTTGCCGAGACATGCAACGAAGGCCTCGATGACTCGCTTGGTCTCGTCAGGATCGCGCACCTCGATCGAGACGACCCCGGCCTGCTTGGCCGGATAATCGTTGCCGCCGGGAAAGATTGCATCCCCGACGAAGAGCATGTCCTCGAGGGGGATGCCGAGCGTCTCGCGGAGCTTCCTGATGCCGTAGGCCTTATCGATGCCCGGCTTGGTTATGTCGATGGAAGTCGACCCGCCAATATGCGCGGAAAATTCCGGTATCAAGGTATCGAGGCTTGCCTTGATCTTCTCGCGCTTCTTGAGATCCGGGTCCCACTTCTTCTTTTCTTCGAGCGGCGCCCGCTGGCCCAGCGCCGAGAAGGTGATCTGACTGCCGCGATCCTCAATCACGTCGCCCCAGTGGCGTCCGATCTTGATGCCGGAGAGACCGACGGCCTTGTTGAGAGCGCTGATGATCTTGGCTTTCTGGTCGGCATCGAAATCCTCCGAGTACAGCTCCTTCCAATCGCCGTTGCGCCGGAAGAACTTCGTGCCGCAGGTCGGAAGAAGGGACAGGTTCTTCAGGCGGTCGTCTTGGGGGAGTCGCGACAGCACCTGCTTTTCATATTGAGCCCAGGCGCCGCCGGAAATCACGGCGACCTTGACGACCTGAAGAAGGCGGCCGAGTAGTCCAGCCATCTCCGCGTCAAGCGGCGACTTGCTCTCGGCCAGAGTGCCGTCGAGATCGAATACGATCAGCCTCTTCATGACGAGGCCGCGAGCCCGGCCTCCAGTAGCGTGACCGAGCCTTCCGGCCGAAAATGGCGAGTCCCCAGCACCGCCGGCAGAAGCACCACGGCGCCTTTCTCCATAGAAAAGCGGGCGCCGTCTTCTTCGATATTGCCGGTGCCGTCGATGCATACGAGGACCCGTGGCTCGTCCGCGGCTCCGACAGAAAACGGCTCGGCGCCCCGGAGGCGCCACGGTCGGAAATGCTCGCAATCAACCAGCCGTTCGCGCATGACCGGGTCGGCCATCTCGACGACCGGGCGGATCGGCCCGATTCGCCCCTTGCTTGAGATCGATGCATTGCAGCGCTTTCTCGACCTGCAAGGCGCGCGGATGGCCGATCTTCGGGCCAATATGATCCCAGTCATAGAGGCGAAACGTCACGTCGCTGTTTTCCTGGACCTCGAATACGACGACGTCGTCGCCGAGCGCATGGACAGTACCAGCGTTGATGAGGACGGTCTGCCCACGCGAGGGGGTGAAGCTGGCGAGATGGTCGTCCGCTGACTGCTGCGCGAGCGGCCGCAAATCCGCTTCGGTCGTGCCCGGCTTAAGGCCGGCGTAAATGTGGCTTCCCGGCTCGGCTTCGAGAACCACCCAAGTCTCCGTCTTTCCAGTATTTCCTGGCGAAATGAGGTCGGTCCTGTCGTCCGCCGGGCGCACCTGAACCGACAGCATCTGGCGCACGTCGAGAAACTTCAGGAGCAACGGGAAACATTTGAACCCGGACGCCCAGCTGCCGAGGATCTGCTGTCGCGACTCAGCCATCAGCCCCACGATGGTGCGCCCCCTGAGCGGGCCATCGGCGACCCGGCTCGGCTGGTCGTCGCGGTCGCTGAGCAGCCACGCTTCGCCGATCGGTCCATCGCCCGGCGGCGGCGCCGCAAGCCAGTCCGCCAGGCGGCGGCCGCCCCACAGCCGGTATTGATAGATCGGGTCGAAACGGAGTGGATAAAGCGGCTCGGTCATGATGCCTTCCGTATCCCTGCCGTGGCCTCTGCCGCGTGCTCCGGCGGTCCTCCGAGGGCGAGGGGATCGTGCCAGCCGCTGACGCTCCGCGCGATGCCCGCTGCTTCTTCCGGGCCCCCTGCCGCGCTCGTATTCATGGGGGGCGGTCGCCGCCGAGGATCGGATCGACGATCCGCCATTGCGCCAGATGCAAGAGTGGTGGGGCCACCAATGAGTCTACCGTTCTGACGACGTTGCTCCAAGCAGCGTGGGTCGCACGCGGGTTCAGGCAACAGTCGGCCGTGCTGCCGCCTTGCGGTCGCGGCCGTAGGGATCGCCGAGTACGGATTCCGTGTGCAAAGCGCACACCCACGAGCCGCCCTTGCGCACCCAAGTCGAAGCATCCGCAGCTTCCATTGCAAGCTTCTCGCCGTCGACGGTCAGGCTCTCGGTGACCTTGTAGCCGATCACCGCGACGTCCGTGCTCACCTGCTCGACCTTCACGTCGGAGAACTTGAAGTTATGCAGGCGCCAAGTGCCGCCATTCATCATCTTGCCGAATGTTCTGGCGTCAATGCGCGCGACGCCCTGCGCGCCGGTGACGATACAAGGGTCCGTGGTCAATTCCAGCGCCTTGTCGGTATCCCGGTCGATCATCGTCTGCCAGAACCGGGTCTCGCAGTCGAGAATTTCCCGTTCCAAACTATCGCTCGCGCTTTTCATCGGTGACCTCCAGTGTCAGAGGGCTCTCGTACTTAACGCGCCGGGGTGCAACCGGTTCCGGATCCGATCCGGCGGTTTCGGCGATCCAAAAAATCCACCGCGCCGGAGGATCGCTGGGGAAACCGTGAAACTAAGAAGCCTGCCCAGCGGGAGTGCCCGCCACCGCTGAAGCCAAATGATTTCAAAGCTACCTGGCGACCGAGTCTCCGGCGGCGGCCCTTTCCGCCGACCCCGCCTCTGCGGACGAGACCGACGGCAACCACGAGGTTGAGGAAATCTGGTCGCGGAGGAATCCATTCCCCGCGACGCTGGTCGATTCGTTGGTCCTCAATCGGGCCGGCTCCGACAAGGAAACACGCCACGTCCTTGCAAATTGAGTTGATTGGGTAGCGGAGGTGCGGCTCGCTGCCGCTCGATCAACTGCACCGACGGCGGGGAGCGCGGTGGATTTCGCGGCACATTCGGAGGCGAATCAGTACCTTGAGCAAACGAGACGAAGCGCTGCAGAAATCGCGGGCGACACCGCCGGACTCTTGGAGCGGCCAGTGAGGCGAAGCCGGTGCGGCAGGGCCATGGCCGAAGGGGAGGAACTGCTGGCGCGACCGGCTAGCGGGGACCGGGATCAGTGTCGCGTGCGCGCCGCGGCCTGAGGCGCGCGGACCAATGCCGGATTCGACCAACCTGCAGAAGCAAGGGCAAGATCGTCTTCGAGTCCACAGAGTGGACAGTTGACCGCTCCCAACGCGATCAACTGTTCGCAATCGGCCTCTGAACGAAAGGCTGCCTCAAGTCGGTGGTTCTTGCGGCAGCTGATCACGTACCGAATCATCCGCTCAGTCTGCAATTCCACCGTTGAAGCTTCTTTAACGCGCTGCACTTCAGGCGACTCTGCGTTCTTTGCGGAGACTATCGCTGTCGGGAAACTTCACCCGACGACCCAGCAGGTAGCCTGGTAGGGCAGCTTTGACGGCTGGAAAGAATCGGCAGGGTCGGTCAGAGGCGGGTGGCTGCGGAACTGCGCACAGCGCGGCGAAGGCGCGCTCCGAGAGAGCCAGACGCTCCAGGGGGCCGACAGCGGTCGTCGAATGCGCTTTCGGCAATGCCAGACCGTTCCACTGGCCGTTAACCACTGTGAAGTAAGGAAAATACCGAGGCAGCCTCTGCGCGAGATAGGCGCCAGGAGATGCAGCGATGGTTGAATACGTTACCAAGAAGGAAGAGAAGCGGGCAGAAGCGACACTCGATCCAACAAACGTCGTCATTCTCGCGCGCGCAGCCGCAGAGGCGCACGAGCAGATCGCGGGTGAGCGGGAAGGGTCGATCATCCTCCTGCAAAAGCAGATCCAGCGCTACGCCACGGCTATCGAGCACGTATCCGAGGGCGTCTGCTTCTTCGGCCGCGACCAGCGGCTGATCCTCTGCAACCGTCGCTACACCGAAATCTACGGCTTGAACGCCGGCGATGTGCTACCCGGCATGTCTCTGCGCGAAATCGTTGCAAAGCGCGATGCTGCCGGCACCTCGCCGATGGCAACCGACGAGTATCTCGCGGTTTGCGATGCAATCAACGCTGGCACCAAGGCCGGGGACTGGACTGCCGCGCTTCCCGATGGTTGTCGCATCCAAATACGGCACTTCGCGATGCCGGGCGGCGGCTGGATATCGACGCATGAAGACATCACCGATGCCGCACGGACGGTCGCCAACGAGCGGATCACTCTGCAGACGCTTGTTGACTGGGTCCCCGACAACCTGTGGGTCAAGGATTCCCAGAGCCGATTCGTCATCGCCAACCGGGCAACTGCATCGCGCATGGGAATGGCGTCGCCGGAAGAGCTGATCGGCAAGTCGGATCTGGAACTCGCGCCGCCGGAGACGGCCCGACAATACTTTGCCGACGAGCAAAGGGTCATCGCGACCGGAGAGCCGCTGACTGACAAGGAGGAGTACGTTGTCGGGACCTTCGGCCAAAAGACCTGGATACTCACGACGAAAGTGCCGCTGCGAGATGATCGGGGAACGATTGTCGGTCTCGTCGGCGTCTCTCGCGACATATCCGACCGTCGTCGCGCGGACCTGCTGCGTGCAAGTCAGGCGGAGATACTGGAGCAGATCGCCGTTGGCGCCTCCCTCGAATCGGTCCTCGACAAACTGATTGCGCTTGTGGAGATGCAGATCCCCGGCACGCATGGAGCAGTCCTGCTGGCCGATGACGGCGGGGGATCTTTGCGCTGGGGCGCGGCACCCAATGTTGCCGTCTCGTTTGTGAAAGCCCAGGATGGGATGCGGGTCAGGCCGGAAGGTCCCTCCAGCGCCGCCGCTGTTCACCGGCGACAGCCGGTGGTGGTCGCCGACATGCTGAATGACCCGCGCTGGAGTGAGCACCGTGACCTTGTGGCTGCGCACGCCTATCGCTCGTGCTGGTCGGTGCCAATCATTGCTTCTGATGCAAGGCCACTCGGAGCGTTGACACTCTACTCGAAGATACAGCGTGAGCCTGACAAAGAGATGCTGGCCATTTGTGAGGAGGCGGCCCACATCGCCGGCATTGCCGTGGAGCGTAAGCTCAGCGAAGACCGCATTCGCTTCATGGCGACACACGACGCGCTGACCGGACTGCCGAACCGGACCCTCCTTCAGGATCGCATCGAGCAGGCGCTGCGTTACGCCCAGCGCGCTGACCGCTGGGTAACCGTCGCATTCATCGATCTGGACAACTTCAAAGGTGTCAACGACACGCTCGGCCATAATGCTGGCGACGAACTGTTGCGGTCCGTTGCCAAGCGCATGGTGTCATGCCTGCGCGGGGTGGACTCGGTCGTGCGCTTGGGCGGCGACGAGTTCGTCGTCCTGCTCGTCGATCAAGCAAAATCGTCCGATGCGATCTCTGCCACGATAGACAAGCTTCGGGCATCGATCGTCGCGCCGCTCCAGATCGGCAACCAAACACTGCGTGTGACTTGCAGCATCGGGCTTGCGAACTACCCCAACGATGGCATGGACGGCGACGCGCTGACGGCGAATGCAGACGCCGCCATGTATCGGGCGAAAGAACTCGGCCGCGACAACGCCCAATTCTATACGCCCGAGCTCAACGCGAGAGTTCGTGAGGAATTCCTGTTGCAAGAGGACTTGCGAGGTGCATTCGAGCGCAAGGAATTCGTCCTCTACTATCAGCCCCAGGTCGACTTGCTGACGAGCCAGGTCCTGGCCGTTGAGGCCCTGATCCGCTGGAACCACCCGACGCACGGTCTTATCCCCCCCAATCGGTTCATCCCGATCGCGGAGCAGACGGGGCTAATCATACCGATTGGCGACTGGGTTCTGCGAGAGGCGTGCCGCCAGAACAAGGCGTGGCAGGATGCGGGGTTTCCCCCAATCCGCGTGTGCGTGAATGTGTCCGCACGCCAATTCGCTGAGAAGAAGTTCACCAGCCGGGTTATCAGCGCGCTTGAGGCAAGCGGGCTGGATGCCCGCTACCTCGAGCTCGAGCTAACTGAAAGCCTGATCATGCAGGACGTCGCACAGGCACTCACCACCATGAACGAATTGCAGCGCCTCGGCATACAGCTCGCCATCGACGATTTTGGCACCGGTTACTCAAGCCTCAGCGCTCTCAAGACGTTCCCCGTGGCGCGCTTGAAGATCGACAAATCCTTCATCAAAGGCCTTCCGTCGAATGTCGACGACCGAGCCGTTGCAACGGCTATAATTTCGCTGGGCAAGAAGCTCAACATGCACATCATCGCCGAAGGCGTCGAAAACGACGATCAGATCGCGTTCCTGCGCAACAACAAGTGCGAAGAACTACAGGGGTTTCGGTTCTCGACCCCTCTGCCGCCTGGTGAACTTGAGGCGTTCCTCAGCACCGATAGAACTGCAATCCCTCCTTCGGGCAGCTGATCCTTCCACGCTGACCGCCGGGCGCGCGGCCGCATCCGATGCGGCCGGCCGCCGCTCGCCGTATGCCCTCCGAATCAGGCAACGCGTCACCGGTCTTGGGGCTATGGCACGCCCAGTTGGGGCGCCTTGCCTTCGTCTGCTCCGAGTCTGAAAAGCGCCGTCAGCCCACGGGCCCTGCTGACATGGGCGGTTCATGCACCAGACGGTCGCTGGCAACGATCGCGCCGCTGAGGAGTTCAGCAACTAGTTGCTCAGTGACAAAAGTGTTGGGAAACGCCGTCCTGATTCCGCGGGCTTCAGCCGCCGGATCGAGCTGGCGCCCAGCGGCCCGCGCCTCATCGACGATCCGGTCGATGACCGCGCTGAGGAGCGCGGGCACGACAGGATTTGGGCTCACGTCCATTGGGCGGCCTTTCGGATCGCCGGCACGTGCGCTGACAATCCGTGCAAATGCAACCCAAGCCATGTCCAAATGGTAAATTGGTTGTTGGCCGCGAAGGGTTGTGATGGCAGGAACCAGATCACAGCGGTGCGCCCCGCCAGGGAGGAAGCGACTTCCGCAGCTGGCGTTTCGGAAGCGCGAGAGACTCGGAGCGGCTTCCGCACATTGGCGCAAAGCGGACTCCCATCCGCCGGTGCCGCACGGCATCGCGCCCGAAGAACGCCCGCACAGGCAGGCCATTTTGCGATGGTGGGCACGTCCGGTACCCGAAAGCCGCTCGGGCAGTGGTTGGAAGATCGCCCGTGCCGGCGGCCGAGCGCTTCATCCAGACGTGTTTGCGCGAATGGGCCTATTCCCAGGCCTACCCGACTTCCGACCATCGCGGCGACGCACTGCCGCGCTGGCTACACCGCTATAACTGGCACCGTCCCCACGGGAGCATAAACTCCAAGCCACCCATGAGCAGGATCGCTCTCACCAGGAACGACCTGTTGAGGCTCCACAGCTAGCCGATGCTGGCGATTCGTTCTCCGTGCAAAATGAATACAATAGGTTATGAGGTATTTAACGTTACAACATCTATTTAATACTACGTTACACTTGCGTATAACTTTCACCGCACCTAATTGACCATCCATAAATCCTGTCACCAAACAGAAATGGATGTCGTCAATGAATGAGATCTTCTCCAAGCCGCGTCTGCGCAGGTGGGAAGCCGTCGCGTATCTGGAAGCGGTGCATGGCGTTCCGACGACGGTTTCTACGCTGGCGAAGTGGGCCTGCGTCGGCGGCGGACCGCGTTTCCAGAAGCTGGGTCGGACCGTCCTTTACCCAGCGGTCGAGCTCGACGACTGGGCCATCCACCGGCTCTCCGTAACCAAACGCAATACCTCTGATGTCAGCGACGGCGATTTGCCGGTCCACCAGCAAATGGAGCCGGGCGAATGACCTCATACTCGTGCCGTTCTGCGGATGCGCGCAAGGCTCGCGCGCGCTCGGGTCATTGGCGGGTCGACCGCACAGTGCGCCGGCCTGTTGGTGCTGAGCGCGCCGTGAGCGCTCGCGAGCGGGGGCCAAATGGCTTCGAATCGACGATTGCGGATGGCGCGGTGTACGGGCGGCTGGCAAATATCAATGCGTCGATGCTTTTTGTCGTGCGCCGGAGTGCGTCCGAAGGTGGAAGTGGACACAATCCGGTTCATCCGGCGCCTACATGGATGCGTCCATTTTCAGAATCCCGCGAGCCTCATGGGACCCTGCGGATTTGCGCTGGCACCCCCCTGCGGATCGCCAAGCGCACTTGCAACGGAATCGCCACCGAAGACACCGGTCTCGTTTGGTTGAAACTGTCGGCGCGGGGCGCTTGCTCTTTGAGGAACCTCGACGCTGCGACCTTCCTGTATTGGTTCGTGTGTTTTGTTCAGGACCGTTTTCCCAAAACCGGCCCTTCGCCCGCATCGGCGAAATGCTGGACAAATGACTTTGCAAGCGTCGGGGGAGGGCGGTCATGAACGCTCTGTTCCCACCGCGGACGATAGAGCGCGAAGCGCGCCCGACTGCGGTCGACACCGGCCGGGAGGCGACCGTCCCGACGCTCGCCGATCTGGTCGGCGCCGTCGACCGCTTCGCGGACATGGACCGCAAGAAGAAGGCGCACATCAAGGGACGGCTGATCCGCCTCGCCGACCTGCTCGGCAACACGCCGACAGCCATCCCGCTCGACATGGGCGAGATTAACAAGCGGCTCGAAGGCGTGGATCGCATCGCCGCCGGGATCAGCGCCAAGACGATCTCCAATATCCGCTGGACCCTGACCGGCGCTGTGCGGCGCAGCGGGCTGGTGCCCGGGGCACCCCTGCCGTCGGAGAACCCTCTGACGCCGGCGTGGACCGCTCTCCTGGCCGATCAGGACCTTTCCGTTCGGGCTGGGCTTTCTCGCTTGGCGCACTACGCCAGCCGTCGTGGTATCGCTATGGCCGCTGTCGACGATCGGACCACCGCCGGTCTGATGGCCGAGTTGGCAGTCTCTTCGTTGCGCCAAAATCAGCGCCGGCTGCACCGCCAGGTCACCAAGAAATGGAATGACTTCGCCCTCACACATCCTGAGCTCGGGTTGCGGCCACTCACCGTGCCACCGTCCCTTCGTCAGAGTCGGCGCATCCCTTGGGAGACGTTGCCGGTTTCATTCCGGGAAGATCTCGACCACTACTTGGCGTGGTGCGGCGACACGAATCCCTTCGCCGAGAACGCCCGTGCACGGCCGCTCAGCGCCATCAGCGTCCAAGCCCTCAAGGAACGCATTCACGCTGCGGTTACGAATCTGGTGCGGGAGGGCCGAGTAGATGCCACCGCCCTCCGTTCTCTCGCCGATCTCGTGGCCATCGAACACGTCCGCACCATTCTGACGATCCGGCACGAGGCGGCGATGGGCGCCAAGAACTACAACAACGCCCAGGTCGCATCTGTGTTGGTCCAGATCGCACGCGACTGGGTCAAGGTCGGCGAGGGCGATCTCAAGGGGCTGAAGGCGCTGGCGCGCAAGGTTCCGCGCCAAGCCGGCGAGATGACCAAACGCAATCGCCAGAAGTTGCGGGCGTTCGACGATCCCCGAGTGCTGCGGCGGCTGATCGACTTGCCCAATGAGTTGTGGACCGACGTCAAAGCCGAGCCGAATCCGGGCCGCTGGACCTTGGCCAGGGCGCAAGCGGCGATCGGCATCAAGCTGCTGACGTTCATTCCCCTCCGACTCAAGAATCTATCCGCGCTTTCCTTCGAGACCCATATCCACCTGCGTGCGGAAAGGGGCGCAATCTCCACCTTGGAACTCGCTGCCGACGACGTGAAGGGTCACAGGGACCTCGCGTTCGACGTGCAGCCCGACCTGGTCGCGATGCTACTTTTCTACCGTGATCGTCTCGTCCCCGCGATCGCCGATCGGCGGCCGAGCTTCCTGTTTGTGAAGGAAGATGGACTCACGCTCAAGAGCTTCCAAACCGTGCGATATCTGATCCAAGGCCATTTGAAGAAGGCCGGCATCGACCTCAATCCCCATGCGTTCCGGCATCTTGCTGGAAAGTTGATCCTCGATCGGCAGCCGGGCGCCCACGAACTGGTGAAGCAGCTGCTCGGCCACAACGACATCGGAACCACCGTCCGTTTCTACACGGGTGTCGACACGCGGCGCGCCGGCCGGTTCCATCAGCACCTGCTCGAAGAACGGACCAATTCGTCGTCGTCGCGGTCGCTGGGAGCGAACGCATGAAACGCTCGCCGGAGTTCAGTTTGCCGTTTGCGCGCTGGCCTGACGCCGATCGACAACTGTGGTTGGCCAGGATGGACGCGGGCAGTTTGTTCGACGACGACCGGCCCGGGGCGGCATTGTCGGAGGTCTCGCGTCGGGGGCGTTGCTACGCGTATTCGAGTTTCCTGGGCTTCCTGGCTCACAACGAACCTAAACGCCTATCTGCGCCGCCAATGGATCGGGTCGACCGCGACCTGATAGCCGACTATGTCACTTATCTGCGCGAGACCCGTGGCGAGATCGCAATCTCGATTGACCTCGAGCGCATCTATTACGTGCTGCGCAGTTTTGGCGCCGAGGACTTTGCGTGGCTGCGAAAGATCGAGCGGCGGGTCCGGCGCAACGCAAGGCCGAAGCCGCGGTTTTTCGTGACCTCCGACCAACTCTACCAGCTGGGTGTGGACCTCATGGACGGTGCGGTGGCCGAGGCGGATGCGAACGGATCTATACTCGATCGCCAAGCCAAGATGTATCGCGACGGTCTGATGGTAGCCTTCCTTGCCGCCATTCCGATCCGCCGGCGGGCGCTCACCGCCATGCGGATCGGGCGTAACCTTGTTAAGGTTGGTGACCGTTGGTCTTTGGTGGTGCCCGAGCGCGATTCCAAGACTGGCCGTGCGCTCGAATACGAAGTCGAACGAGAGCTGTCAGATCGAATTGACACGTACGTCAGCCGATTTCGGCCGTCCATCAACGGCGCCGATTGTCACGACGGTGTGTGGGCATCCCGGCAAGGGCACCCGATGGCCGCCAACACGATCCTACAATCGATCACGCTCCGCACGACGGAGCGGTTCGGTCATTCGGTCAGCCCGCATAGGTTCCGCAGCGCCGCCGCCAGTTTTTGGTCCATCGCCGATCCCGAGAATGTTCGTGGCGCCAAGGATCTTCTCGGTCACGCGACGTTCGCCACGACCGAGAAGCACTACGTGCAAGCGCAGGCGCGGGTCGCTGGACGCGCGTTCGCGACGATGATCGATGGACTTCAATCCGCGCACGAGGATCCAGGTCACAATGCAACGGCGGTGTGACATGTCGGCCGGCTGCGTCGCCGTCGCAATCAAACGTTCTGAAACGCTTTTCGACGGCCGACTCAAGAAATGCGGTGCCCGTGAGAATGTTCGCGCCGAGACCAGCGAGACAAACCGGTGCGTCAGAGGACGTGACAGTGCCCCCGTCGTCTCACGGCAAGTGAGCGGCTTCAGCATCTCTGGCCGCGATGCATCCACGAGCGTTCCTCGGCGCTCGTTCAAGGCACCCGCCCATGGCGACTATGTGGACTGAGACGATGGCCACTTCCACCGCTCCAACTGACCGCCGGGGAGTTCCCGATTGGCGCGACGATGCGGCCTACCATGTCTACCGAGATCGCGACCGCAATACCTACCGTTGGGAGTTCCTGCGAAGGAATCCGGGCTATCGGCGTGATTGGCAGGCGTGCGTGGATGGTGACGGCGGCATGGCCCTCGCTGCCGAGCTCAGGTATTCGCTACCGACCATGCGCAATCCCGCGTCGTCCAACGTTCCGACGTTCCAGGACCCCGATCTGGTCGTTCCGGCCTGGCAGTCAGAGGGCGTCCTGAGCGGCGGCGCAGCCGCGTTGGTCGATCGAGCGACTAGAGATGGTCTCTTCCTCACCGCAATCGACCCGTCACTCTCGCTTGAGGCGAACATCGAAAACATCACGAGGGTCTATCGTGAGTACGAGCAAGAGTTCGCCGGGATCAGCCGCGCGACGCGATTCAATCGGGCCGCCTACCCGGGGTTTCTGCGCATCCTGGATGCGCGAGACGCTGTTGCCAGATTCGAAGACATCAAGGACTACTCGGAGTCTCGTCCTGGAGCACCGGATATCAGCGTTGAGGACCTGATCCAGAAACGCAATCGAGCGATAGCCGCCGCTGAGAAACTCACGGTCACGTCCCTTGAGGTGGTGTAGCTCGGCGGCGCGGTGGTCATCGGCGCTTTCCCGGTAGGGTCTGGTTGCAACGCCAACCCTTGACCGGAAGGACCACCGATGACCGACGACATGATGAACCTGCGCAGGCTGGTGGAGAAGACACCGGATGCCGATCTCCTGCGCGAGATGATCGGCTTTGCCGCCGAGCGACTGATGGAGCTGGAGGTGGGAGCGGCCACCGGCGCCGGCTATGGCGAGAAGAACCCGTTGCGGACGGCCCAGCGCAACGGTTACCGCGACCGCGACTGGGAGACGCGCGCCGGGACCGTCGAACTGCGCATCCCCAAGCTGCGCAAGGGCTCCTACTTCCCGGGCTTTCTCGAACCGCGCCGCATGGCCGAGAAGGCGCTCACCGCCGTCATCCAGGAAGCTTACGTCCAGGGCATCTCAACGCGCTCGGTCGATGACCTGGTCAAGGCCATGGGCATGAGCGGCATCTCGAAGAGCCAAGTCTCGCGACTATGCGAAGAGATCGACGGCAAGGTGAAGGCCTTCCTCGAACGGCCGATCGAAGGTGACTGGCCGTATCTGTGGATCGACGCCACCTACCTGAAGGTTCGCCGCGGCGGGCGCATCGTATCGGTCGCGGTCATCATCGCCGTCGGCGTCAACTCAGACGGCCGGCGCGAGGTTCTGGGCATGGAGGTCGGCACATCCGAGGCCGAGCCGATCTGGACGGAGTTCCTGCGCAAGCTCACCCGGCGTGGCCTGCGCGGCGTCAAGCTCGTCATCTCCGACGCGCACGAGGGCATCAAGGCCGCCGTCACCAAGGTTCTCTCGGCAAGCTGGCAACGCTGTCGCGTGCACTTCATGAGGAACGTGCTGGCCCATGCCGGCAAGAGCGGACGACGGGTCGTCTCCGCCTTCATCGCCACCGCCTTCGCTCAGGAGACGCCCGAGGCCGCCAGGGTTCAGTGGCGTGCCGTCGCCGACCAGATCCGGCCAAAAGTGCCGAAGCTCGCCGCCATCATGGACGACGCCGAGCCCGACGTGCTCGCCTACATGACATTCCCGAAGGAGCATCGCGCCAAGCTTCACAGCACGAATCCGATCGAGCGTCTCAATGGCGAGATCAAACGGCGCACCGAGGTCGTCGGCATCTTCCCCAACGACGACGCCATCGTCCGCCTCGTCGGCGCATTGCTGCTCGAACAGAACGACGAATGGGCCGTGCAGCGGGCCAGATACATGACGCTGGAAACCATCGCACCCTTGAGCGATGATCCCCTCATCAGCATGCCAGCAGTGGCTCGCTGATCTCCCCGGCCCATGCCGGAGAGCGCGGCCATCAGCCGGCAGCTACACCATCACTCGGGACACGATCGAAAGCGGTGGTCACGTATCAGAGAACGTTTGGAAGTGTGTACCCTCTGGTGCGCCATGTGCCGTAGTCGAAATTTCTCCAACAAGACGCCGCGCAAGCGTCAGCACGAGGATATACGGCCTTTGGTTCGGCTGGCCGTGGATTAAGACCCAGTCGCGCAACGCGTCTCTCCGCCTCCACGCATCGATCTCTTCCGAACCCCGGGCCTAGGCTGTTTGAGTGCTCGGGGAGCTTTGCTCAACCAGTTGGCCGCGCGGCACCTTAGCCCTTTGTGCCCAACGGTGACCGCGGGAGCGGAAGCAGCCCATCCATACGGTTGACCGTGACAACCTCCGTAGCCCGATTCTCTCGGCGGTGACTCTCTGGTGACACCCGGGAGGTAGGGTCGTCAGCCATTCAGAATAACTATTTGAAATCGTTGGCGCACCCGGCGAGATTCGAACTCACGACCTCTGCCTTCGGAGGGCAGCGCTCTATCCAGCTGAGCTACGGGTGCCGCGGGCCCTCATGAGGGCCGGGAACAGATAGCGCAAGACCCGCCCGACCACAAACCCCGGTGCATTATCCTTGAACCCGCCGCCCGCATCTGGCCCGGGGGTTGCACGGCTGCACCGGGGGCGTGCTTGACCACAAGGCCGCGCTCACACCAATCTGGCGGCGAATCGGCCGCCGGGCCACCGACGATCCAG
This sequence comes from uncultured Alphaproteobacteria bacterium, assembly GCA_963843565.1. Lineage (GTDB taxonomy): Bacteria > Pseudomonadota > Alphaproteobacteria > Rhizobiales > Kaistiaceae > DASZQY01. The sequence goes on along the minus strand of CAWJKY010000003.1, from coordinate 2,309,076 downwards.
GGGAGAAGTGGCGTGGCAAGGGGGGTTCCAGCAGGAGCGAGGCGGGCGGGCCTTGTGCGGTTTGCCGCACTTGCCGGCGCTGGCGCGCTGCTGCCGGCCGCACCAGCCTTCGCTTCCGAGGGCGAACTGCCGCCGCTCGTCCATGACATCGGCATCGCGCTGTTTCTGTCGGGCGTGCTCGCCGTCGTCTTCGCGCGCATCAAGTTTCCCGCCATCGCCGGCTACATTCTGGGCGGCGTCGTCGCCGGGCCGCTCGCCCTCAAGCTGGTCACCGACAGCGCCAATATCGACACCATCGCCCAGCTCGGCTTCGTGCTGCTGCTGTTCGTCATCGGCCTCGAGATCAACATCACCAAGATCCTGAATTCCGGCCGCACGATCATTCTGACCGGCGTGGTGTCCTATCCGCTGATCGTGCTGTTCGGCTTTCTGGTCGGCACGGTCGCGGCTTCCGTCGGCCTGGGCGCGCTGATCGGCAGCCCGATCGCCGCGCTCTATGTCGGCCTCATCATCGGCTGTTCCTCGACGCTGCTCGTCGTCAAGCTGTTCCAGGAAGCCTTCGAACTCGACACCGCGCCCGGCCGCGTCGCGCTCGGCCTGCTGGTCATCGAGGACGTGTGGGCGATCATCGTCATCGTCATCCAGCCGAACTTCGATCACCCCGCGATCCTGCCGATCCTCGGCTCGTTCGCCGGCATCGCGCTGCTCGGCGTCATCGCCTTCCTGTGCGCCCGCACCCTGATTCCGGTCGCCTTCCGCTGGATCGCCAAGGTCCCCGAAATCATCCTGGTCGGGGCGATCGCCTGGTGCTTCGCGGTGGTCTTCCTGGGCGCCAGCTTCGACCGGGTCGCCGAGATGGTTTTCGGCTGGCAGCCGCACCTCAATGTCGGCTCCGGCATGGGCGCGCTGATTGCCGGCGCCACCATCGCCAGCCTTCCGTATTCGACCGAGATCATCACCAAGGTCAGCGTCGTGAAGGACTTCTTCGTGACCCTGTTCTTCGTCGGCCTGGGTCTCACCATCCCGGCGCCGGAGGGCTTCGGCGTCGTCGTTCTCGCCGTCGTCATCGCCGCCGCGGCGATCATCGCGCGCCAGATCGTGCTCTTTCCGGTGCTCTATCTGACCGGCCTCGACCAGCGCAACGCCGAGGTGACGGCGCTGCGCATGGCGCAGATTTCCGAGTTCAGCCTGGTCATCGCGTTTCTGGGCACCGATCTTGGCCACCTGTCGCGCGACCTCCAGAGCGCCATCATCTTCGCCTTCGTGATCACCGCGCTGACCACCACGCCGATCTACAAGAGCGCCTACCGCATTCATCAGATGCTGATGCCGACGCTCCGCCGGCTCGGCTTCAAGGCCCCGCCCGAGGCCGCCGCCGAAGGCGAGAAGGACTGGCGCCTGGCGATCCTCGGCTTCCACCGGGTCGCCTCTTCGCTGCTTCACGACATCGCTCGCGACGATCCCAAGCTGGTCGCCGAGACGCTGGTGGTCGATTTTTCCGTCGCCCTCCACGACCGCATCCGCGCCGTCGGCGCCCACGTCGAATACGGCGACCTGTCCAATCCCGACACACTCCATCACGCCGGCGTCGACCGCGCCGAGGTCGTGGTCTCGACCGTGCCCGACGATCTGATGCGTGGCATCGACAACGCCCGTCTCGTCGCCACCGTCCGCCGCCTCAACCCGGGCGCCATCATCATCGCCAACGCCGTAAACCTCGCCGACACCGACGCCATCTACGCCGCCGGCGCCAACTACGTCTTCCTGTCGCGCATCGACACCGCCATGGCCCTCAGCGAGGCGATCGGTCAGGCGCTGAACGGTTCGCTCGATGAATTCCGCGCCGCGCGCGAGGAAGAGTACGGCCGCCCGGCGAGCCGCAACGAGGTGCTGGGGTAGGGCAGGAGCGGCGCGCACTCCCTACGGCATGAGCTGCCCGCCGTTCACCTCGATGATCTGCCCGATGATGTAAGGGGAGAGCATCGCCGAGGCGAGGAACAGGTAGGCGCCGACGCATTCCTCCGCCGTGCCGACGCGCCCCTGCGGAATCGCGGCGACCATCGCCTTCATCTGCTGCTCGTTGGTGTAGCGCTCGTGGAAGGGCGTATCGATGACTCCGGGCGCCACCGCATTGACGCGGATGCCGTCGCCGATCAGTTCCTTGGCGAGCCCGCGCGTGTAGTTGGACACGAATGCCTTCGACGAGCCGTAGAGGCCGGCGCCGCCGCCGGCGCCGTTGCGGGCGGCGATCGAGGTGGTGTTGACGATGAAGCCGCCCTGTTTCCTCAGCCACGGGATCGCCGCCTTGCTCGCCATCACCACCGAGCGCGCGTTGAGGTCCATGACGGCATCGTACTGCGCGTCGGTCATCTCGGCGTAGGTGACCCGGCCGAGCATCAGCCCGGCGTTGTTGATGAGCCCGTCGAGACGGCCGAAATGGGTCGCCGTCTCTTCCACGATGCGGGTCGTCTCGGCGGTGCGGGAGACGTCGCCCCTGACCAGAAAGGCCTCGCCGCCGCTCTCCGCGATGTCGCTCGCGACGGCCTTCGCCGCCGCCTCGCTCGAATGGTAGTGGACGCCGACCCGGGCGCCCTGTGCCGCGAAGGCTTTCGCCAGCGCCGCCCCGATGCCGGTCGAGGCGCCGGTGATGAGGACCGCCTTACCGGCGAGATCGGGGATGACGAGGCGAGCGGGATCGGGCATCGGGGGAGGGTCCATGGCTTTGAGGGAGGGCGTAAGGCCGCCACTATGGGTGACGACCGGCGCTTCTGGCAATCGGCGCGCGGCGAGGCGCGCCGCCCGGACATCTTGAGTTTTCGCCGGAATCGGCGTCAAGTCCGCCGCGGTTCAACGAGTCCCTCCGATGGCGGGCGCTACGATTCGTGATGCGGCAGACGCCGACCTCGACGCTCTGGGCCGGCTCGAGGTGGGATCCTTTCCGACCGACCGGATGTCGCCACGCAGCATCCGCCGCCTGCTCGGCCGCCCCTCGGCCGTCTTTCGCGTTGCCGTCGCCGGGAAAGTCGTTCTGGGATATTCTCTTGTCCTCTTCCGCAAAGGCTCGCCGGTGGCCCGCCTCTATTCGATTGCCGTCGATGGAAGCCGTCGCCGGTCGGGGCTCGGCGGCAGGCTGCTTGCCGACGCCGAGCGGGCTGCCGCGGCGCGCGGCGGCAGGGTGCTGAGGCTCGAAGTGCGCGCCGACAATGCCTCCGCGATTCGTCTCTACGAGCGGCAGGGCTATCGCCCGATCGGCCGCCACGACGCCTACTACGCCGATGGCGAGGACGCGCTGCGTTTCGAAAAGCCGCTCGCCGGACCGGCGTCCGAGCGATTGCCCCCGCGCCGGCGCAAGAGGACCATCTGATCCATGGCCGACTGGGTCATCCTCGTCGACACGCCGCGCGATTTTCCCAACGCCGACACACCCCACAAGGTGATCACCACCAAGGATTATCTGGCGCGGTCCAATCTCTTCCGCGGCTCCCGCCCAAAGATCATCAACCTGTCGCGTTCGTTCAACTATCAGACCCGCGGCTACTACTGCTCGCTGCTCGCCGAAGCCCGCGGCCATCGCATCATCCCGAGCGTCGAGACGATGGTCGACCTCTCCAATCGGCAGCTTTACGCACCGGCCCTGCCCGAACTCGACGATGCGCTCCACAAGGCGATCGCTGCGGCGGACGACAAGACCGTTCCGTCGCGCATTCTCGCCTATTTCGGCACCGTCACCGACCACCGCTTCGACCGCTTCGGACGGCTGTTGTTCGACTGGTTTCGGTGTCCCGTTCTCGAAGTTTCGATCGAAAACGGCGGCCGGCCGCAAATCCGGCGGCTCGCTTCGGTGCCGGTCACCAAGCTCGCCCCCGACGAACTTGCCGCCTTCCACGTGGCGCTCCACACCCACACCACCCGCGAATGGCGCTCGCGCAAGGAACACGCGGCGCCGCGCTATTCCATCGCCGTCCTCTACAATCCGCAGGAGAAGCTGCCGCCCTCCGATCTCGCCACCCTGAAGCACTTTTCGCGGGTGGCCGAGAAGCTCAGCGTCGAGATCGAGCCGATCACGAGGCGCGACCTCGCGCGTCTCGCCGAGTTCGACGCGCTCTTCATCCGCGAGACCACGTCCATCGACGATCACACCTACCGTTTCGCCCGCCGCGCCATGCAGGAAGGCATGCCGGTCATCGACGATCCGATCTCGATGATCCGCTGCACCAACAAGATATATCTGCACGAGCTGATGACCTCGAACGGCATCGCCGTGCCGCCGACCGTGATCGTCGGCAGTTCCCAGGATCTCACCCGCGCCGCCGACGAGCTTGGCTTCCCCATGGTGCTCAAGGTGCCCGACTCCTCGTTCTCGCGCGGTGTCAAAAAGGTCGATACCCCGGCCGAGCTTGCCGCCCTCGCCAAGGAGTGGTTCGAGGATACCGATCTGCTGCTCGCCCAGGCCTTCATGCCGACCACCTTCGACTGGCGGGTCGGCGTGCTCGGTGGCAAGCCGCTGTTCGTCTGTCAGTACCTGATGGCCAAGCGCCACTGGCAGATCGTCAAGCATGGCGCCAACGGCCGCGCCGTCGAGGGCGGCTGGAACACCATCCCGCTCTCCGATGCGCCGCCCGGCGTAGTCGATACCGGCTTGCGCGCCGCCCAGCTGATCGGCGACGGCCTCTATGGCGTCGACATCAAGGAGACCGGCGACGGCGTCTGCGTCGTCGAGGTCAACGACAACCCCAACATCGACCACGGCGTCGAGGACCAGGCTGAGAAGGACCAGGTGTGGATCGAGCTGACCCGCTGGTTCATCGACCGCATCGACGCCTAAGCTTTCCTCGCTGGCGAGGGTGGCGTAAGACGCCGCCTTGAGTGATTCCGTCTCGCCACCCTCCACGCCAATGACCCGGACCGACCCCGCCGCCGCTGGCCGCGATCCGCGCGGCGCCTTCCGCCATCGCGGATTCGTCTTCTTCTGGCTGTCGCGGCTGCTCGCCACCTTCGCCGCCCAGATCGTCAGCGTCGCGGTCGGGTGGCAGGTCTACGACCTCACCCGCAATCCCTTCGATCTCGGTCTGGTCGGCCTCGTCCAGTTCACCCCGGCGCTGGTTCTGGTGCTGGTCACCGGCCACGCCTCCGACCGCTTCAACCGCCGCGCCATCGTCGCCATCTGCCAGATCGTCGAGGGGGCCTGCGCCGCCGTTCTGCTGGTCGCCTCGCTCTCCGGCGTCATCGACGTCCGCGTCATCTTCTCGGTGCTCGCCGCCTTCGGCATCGCCCGCGCCTTCATGAGCCCGGCCTCCCAGTCGCTGATGCCGAACCTCGTGCCGAGCGCGGATCTGGCCAGCGCCATCGCACTGTCGTCGTCGTCGTGGCAGATGGCGACCATCGTCGGCCCGGTCGCCGGCGGCCTGCTCTACGGCCTTGGCGTCGGCGTTGCCTACGGCGTGGCGCTGGCATTCTTCCTGGCTGCGGCGCTCCTCGTCGCCTTCGTTCCGAGACCGCCGCAGAAGAGCATGTCCGGGCGCACGTCGTGGACGACCCTCATGGCCGGCTTCCGCTACATCTGGCGGCAGAAGGTCGTGCTCGGCGCCATCTCGCTCGACCTGTTCGCGGTGCTGCTCGGTGGTGCCGTGGCGCTGCTTCCTGCTTATGCCCGCGACATCCTCGACGTCGGCCCGTGGGGGCTGGGCTTGCTGCGCTCCGCCATGGGCATCGGCGCCATCCTCATGGCCGGATACCTGACCTGGCGTCCGGTCAGGGACCACGCCGGCGCCATTATGTTCGTCACCGTCGCCGCCTTCGGTCTCGCCAACATCGTCTTCGGCGTGTCGACCGCCGTGTGGTTGTCGGTGCTGGCGCTGGCGCTTGCCGGCGCCGCCGACATGATCAGCGTCTACGTGCGCGAGACGCTGATCCAGCTGTGGACCCCCGACGACGTGCGCGGCCGGGTCAGCGCCGTCAACGGCGTCTTCATCACCGCCTCCAACGAACTCGGCGAATTCCGGGCCGGCTCGGTCGCCGCCCTGATCGGGGTCGTGCCGGCGGTGGTGCTGGGCGGCATCGGCACAGTGCTGGTCGCCGGGCTGTGGGCGTGGGGGTTCCCGGGCCTGAGGCGCATCCGCCACCTGCAGGCGCCCCGCGGCGAGGCCATGGAGGCGCTGGAAACGCGCGAATCCGGCGAATCCTTGTAGGCGAATTTACTCGCCTTCAACCAGCCTCGACCTAAGGATGGGTGACCTTCCCTTGGGCGTGTGAGCGAGTATCCGGGCGATGGACGAGGTGAACGGCGCGGCGGCGCTGACGGTGCGCGGGCTGGTCAAGACCTTCGACAGGCCGGCCGTCGACCACCTCGATCTCACCATAAGCGCCGGCGAGTTCTATGCGCTGCTCGGGCCGAACGGGGCCGGCAAGACCACGACGCTGCGCATGGTGGTCGGGCTGCTGCGCCCCGACGAAGGCTCGATCGGCGTCTTTGGCGTCGACGCGCTCGCCGATCCGATCGCCGCCAAGCGCCAGATCGCCTGGGTCTCCGACGAGCCCATGATCTACGACAAGCTGACGCCGGCCGAATATCTCGAGTTCGTCGCCGGGCTGTGGGGCATCGACGCGGCCACCGCCGAGGCCGCCGCCAACGAGCTGATGGACTGGCTGGGTTTGTCGCCGCACGCCGGCGAACGCTGCGAGGGTTTCTCGCGCGGCATGCGCCAGAAGGTGGCGCTGGCCGGCGCGCTGGTCCACGATCCGCGCCTCATCATTCTCGACGAGCCGCTCACCGGGCTCGACGCCGGCACCGCACGCCAGGTCAAGGACGTGCTCCACGCCCGTGTCGCCGCCGGCGGCACGGTCATCATGACCACCCACATTCTCGAAGTCGCCGAGCGCATGGCCGAGCGCATCGGCGTGCTTTCGCAAGGGCGGCTGATCGCCGAGGGCACGCTTGCCGAGCTGTCGCTGCGCGCCGGTCGCGGCGGCAGCCTCGAGGACGTGTTCCTGACCCTGGTCGCCGACGAAGGCGCCGCCGCGTGAGCGTCACCACCGACACCGGCACGGCCTCGCTTTTCTGGCTTGCCCGCCACGAGCTGCGCCTCGCCTTCCGTGACTGGCGCGCGATGATCACCGCCGGCAACAAGCGCCGCCTCTCGACCGCCCTCGTCATCCTCGCCATCGTCGGTCTCGCGCTCCATCTGCCGGCGTGGGCGATCGTGGCGCGCTTCGGCGAGGACGGCATCGACCCCGACGTGGGCGCGCTGACCACGGTGTCGCTGGTCGTGCTGCTCTATCTGTCGCTGCTCTTGAGCCAGGCGATGGAGTCGGTCACCCGCTCGCTCTACGCGCGCGGCGACCTCGAACTGGTGCTGTCGTCACCGGTGGCGCCGGCGCGCCTGTTCGCCGTGCGCATCGTCACCAACGCCTCGCTGATCGCGCTGGTGGCGCTGGTCCTGACCTCGCCCTTCCTCGACGTGCTGATGCTGTCGGGGGGCCCGCGCTGGCTGACCGGCTACGCGGTCGCCGTCGCTTTCGGGCTCGCCTGCGGGGCGATCGCCGTTGCCATCACCCTTGGGCTGTTCCGCTTGCTCGGTCCGCGCCGCACCCGGCTGGTTGCGCAGGTCGTGGCCGCCGTCATCGGCGCCGCCTTCGCCATCGGCATCCAGGTGAGCGCCATCCTCTACTACGGCAGCTTCGGCCAGTCGTTCTTCTCCGCCGCCGGCGACATCTCGCTCAGCGCGCCCGATGTGGGCAGCCTTATCTGGCTGCCGGCCCGCGCCATCCTCGGTGACTGGAGCGCCACCGTCGTCGTCGTCGCGCTGGCGCTCGTCATCGTGGTGACGGTGGTCGTCCTCTTCGCGCCGCGCCTGGGCGAAACTTCGCTGGCCGCCACCGACCTGGCGGTGGCCCGCGTCCGCAAGCCGCCGCGCCAGCGGCCCTTCCGCTCTGGCTCGTCCGCCTGGGCGATGCGCCGCAAGGAATGGGCGCTGCTCCGCCGCGATCCCTGGCTCGCCTCGCAGACCCTCACCCAGCTTCTCTATCTGCTGCCGCCGGCGTTGCTCCTGTCGCAGAACTTCGGCGCCAAGACCGGCGCCTATACCGTCGTGGTCATGGTGCTGGTGACGGTCGGCGGCCAGTTGGCCGGCGCGCTCGCCTGGCTCGCAATTTCCGGCGAGGATGCGCCCGATCTCGTCGCCACGGCGCCGCTCCGCGCCGGCGCCGTCACCCGCGCCAAGGTCGAAGCGGTGATCGGCGCCATCGCCATGGTGCTCGGGCCGCTGATCGCCATCGTCGCGTATCTGTCGCCGCGCCACGGCCTCGCCGCCCTCATCGGCGTGCTGCTTGCCGCCGCCTCGACGGTGCGCATCCAGATGTGGTTCCGCGCCCAGGCCAAGCGTAATCACTTCCGCCGCCGCCACACCTCGTCGCGCATCGCCACTTTTGCCGAGGCGCTGGTGTCGTTCTCATGGGCGGCTGCGGCGGGTCTCGCCGCCTCAGGCACCTGGTTGGCGGGAATCAGCGTGGTGATCGCGGCGCTCATTTTGATCGGCGCGCGTTCGGTCAGCCCGCGCAAGGCGCTCGCCGCCTAGCGGCGGGGCTCGCCGTCGATCACCGTATAGTCGGAAATCTCGATGGTGCGGTCGGAGGAGGGGCCCTCGCGCCTGGTCTTCTGCGCGTTCGCCATCAGCTTGTTCAGCCGCCAGCGGCCGATGACCAGCGCGATCGCCACCACCGGCAGCAGGATCACGGCAAGGCCGATCGAAACGACGACCAGCGCCACCGCGGCCGCCAGGCCGAGAGCAATGGCGAGGCCGAGGGCGAGCTTGCCGCGCCAGTCGAGCTTGTCGAGGCGGAATTGGTATTGGGCCATGACAAGACCATGTGGGAGCCGCGGCGCCCGGTGCAAGGAAAAATCGGCGCGGCGCCCGGTCACATGGGCCTATTTCGGCGGCGAAGCCGCGCCTACCACTTTTCGCCGAAGGGCCGCGCCTCGACCTCGAACGACCAGGCCGAACGCGGCTGGCGGGTGAGTTGCAAGGCGGTCTCGGCGACGTCGTCGGGCTTGATGAAGAAGTCGTCCCCCTTGTCGGGCATCGCCTTGCGGGTGCGCTCCAGGTCAATCACGCCGTCCAGAATGATGAGCGAGACGTGGATGCCGACCGGCCACAGCGTGCGCGCCATGGCCTCGGCGAGGCTCTTCTGCGCGGCCTTGGCCGGCGCGAAGGCAGTGGTGCGCGGCATGCCGCGTCGCGACGCGGTGGCCCCGATGACGACGATGGCGCCGGCGCCCTTCTCCTTCATGCCGGCGATCACCTGCTGGCTGACCAGCAGCAGCCCGAGTGCGTTCGTCTTCCACGACATCTCGAAACCGTCGGCCGTGATCTCCTCGATCGTGCCCCAGGTGCCGGAGCCGGCGTTGTAGGCGACCACGTCGACCGCGCCGAGGTCGCGCCGGATCGCCGCGAACGCGTTGGCGACGGAGGCGGCGTCGGTCACGTCGCAGGCGTAGGCGCGCGCATCGCCGAGTTCGGCGGCAAGTTGCGCGCTGAGTTCGGTGCGCCGCGCCAGGAGCGCCACTGCATAGCCCTCCTTCGCGAAGCGGTGGGCAAGCGCCGCTCCGTTTCCCGGGCCAATGCCGACCACCGCGCAGACGGGTTTGCTGGGCATGTTCGTCTCCCCCTTTTTCGAAACTGCCGCCGGATAGATAGAGCGGCCGGCCGACAAGTCCCGGTCGTTCAGTCGCCGAATTGAAACCTGGCGAATTTGTCGAGTGCCGCCTCGATGTCGCGCTTGTGGGCGCGCGCCTTGCCCCTGCCGACCCAGTGCCACGCCTGGATGAGGAGCTTGGTCTCCTGTCGGTCGGCCTTGAGGTCGAGGGCGGCGACGATCTCGTCGCCGGCAAGCACCGGCAGCGTGAAATAGCCGAGCTTGCGCTTCTCCTTCGGCAGGTAGGCCTCGAAGATGTGCTCGTAGCCGAAGAACAGCGCGGTGCGCTTCCGCTGGATGACCATCGGGTCGAAGGGCGACAGGATGTGGGTGAGCGCCGGCTCGGGCGGCGCGGCTTCCAGCGTCTCCGGCCGCGCCCAGTGCGCCACCTTGTCGGCGCCCGCGAAGGTCACTGGCACGAGACGGCCGGCGCGCGCCTCCTTCTCGATCAGCGCCTTCACCGCGGGTTTGGCGGGCGCGTTCTGGTAGCAGATGGAATCGACGCTGACGATCCCCTGCGCCCTCAGCGCCCGTTCGAGCTGATATCGGGTTGTCTCGCGCGCCGTCGCTGCCTTCGGCAGCCGCGGCCAGCCGAAGTGGCGCGTCGTCAGCTCGTAGGTCTTGAGCATGCCGGCGCGCCGCGAAATCACCAGTTGCCCGGCGAAGAACGCCGCCTGCAGCGCGCGCTTGGAAGGCTTGCGCGACGCCCACGGATGGTCCTTCTCGACCAGCGTGTCGTCCTTGATGTCGGAGATGGTCAGCGCCCCTTCGCGCGTCACCCGGCGCACCACGCGGGCGCGCTCCTTGTCGGTCACGTCGGCGTACCAGCGCGATGCGGCGGTGCGCTGCTGCTTCATGTCGGTGACGAAGAAGCGCAAGTCGGCGGTCGGCACGTAGGCGAGCGCGTGGGTCCAGAACTCGATGACCGTCCTGGCGTCCGACTGCGCCACGGCGAGGTCGGCGCGCCGGTAGCCCGGGATGCGATTGTAGAGGATGTGGTGGTGCGATCGCTCGATGACGTTGATGGTGTCGATCTGCACGTAGCCGAGGTGGGCGACCGCTGCCGCGACCGCTTCCGGTCCCGCCCCGAACGGCGCCTCGACGTTCAGCTTCTGCGCGTCGATCCAGATCGCGCGGGCGCGAGCGGGCGTGAACTCGACGGGGGCGGGTGTGGCGCGGCGGCGGGCGTTCATTTTCGGCTTGGCAGCGGAGTTGCAGGGAATAGACACGGTCCGAATGCCATAGAGCGCCGTCAAGCCACCACAGGTTGGCCAGGTACAGCCGCCTCCGATTCCGAGGCGAGATCTGATTGCAGTAACCAGAGCTTCGATCCGCTCACGAAGATCGAGGACTCCAAGTCCGATCTCGCGGTCGGCAATCCAACGAGCGAGCTCAACCTTGTTCACCGTTTTAGGCACGAGCTTCTTGTATCGGCTGTCGGCGACCTTGAGATACGGAAACTCCGTGCGTGCGAGCCGCCATGCCTCTAGATCGACGTAGTTCTCCACCTCGCGGCCTTCGGTCACCCAGCAAATAACGCCGAGTGCGGCTGCTTCGGCTGCAACCCTCTCTTTGGTTGTGTTGAGGGAGTCGGAGGCGGCGTTCTTGTCACTGTCGATCAAGATCGCAGCATTTCGATTAACGTGGATCGCGTGGATCAGGTCCTCTGCGGTGCCCTCGTCGAACGAGAGGTGCGCAAGCAGACGGCCTCCATAGAATATGATGCTATAGTCAACACCCTCCCGTAGGCGGTCATCCACGGTCTTGATCCAGGCGTTGAGATAAATTCTGTCCGATGGGCCCTCTACCCAGATGACGAAGTTCGACTGAACAAGATCGCTCGCTCTGTAGCCAAGGTCCCGAACCGCCTCAAAGCGCTGGCCATTTGCGACGATGGTAGTTGCCTTCGAGCGGCCCTCCCGTTGGTGAACGTGCACGATCTTCGACGGAACCGAATCGAAAATCGACGCCGAATGGGTAGTGACTACCAGGGTAGCGTCGGTGCTCTGCCGAAGGTACCGGACGATCCTCTTCTGGACCGCTGGATGGAGGTGCAGCTCGGGTTCTTCAATGAGGACTATCCGATTTCCAAACCCCAGGGCACTCGTGCCGATCATCAGCAAATGCTCAAAGCCAGTGCCAAGGTTCTTGAGCGGAAGAGTGAGGCCGTCGATTGTGACCAGTATCTCCTCCGCGTGCCGAGAAACCTCGATCGCCACGTCTGCCCGTTGGATGCAATAGCTGACGAAATCCTCGATCTGGCGCAGCTTTGCCTTCTCGGCGAGATTTGCGTGTGAAGGACGATCAAAACCCTGAAGGGTGCCGACGATTGTTTCAGGCTTAAGAACTTCGCCCGGAAACGCCGTCGCATTATATATTGGGGGCGGTTGTCCAGGAGTGGAAATATAGCGCATCGACGGGAGATAAATTGTGCTCCGATTGAAGGGAATGTAATTCGAAAAGAGACCTGCCAGGTTGCCGAGGTTGTGGTTTATGTCACCTGCGTTGGAGGAAATTTCCATAGAGACATTGCGGAAATCTTGGCCCGGGAAGAGTGCAGTCCAAGTGGCCGCGAACCGATTGCGGTCAATTGCGCGCCCTTCGGAGCTTATGGAAAAGGCGACGGGAAGAGATGATACCGGCGAGCGCCGCACCAAGGAACGAAGGCTGCCGCTCCGAGTGAGGAGCTGGCTGATGTCGGCGCCATCAATCGGGAGGGAAAATTCGACGCGTATTACCTGATCGTTCCTATCGGCAAAGTCAGTTGCGGCATCAAGGAGCGTGTGCGAGCCGCTGTTGAATACAAGTGCAATAAGACGAAGGATATTCGTCTTGCCCGTATTATTCTGACCTGCGATCAACGTCAGTCGCTCGGAAAGGTCGATAGATAACGGATCGACGAACGAACGGTAATTTTCAAAAGTGAACGAGGGGATCCCGTCCGCCAAGCTGCCCACCCTCACACGTCCAGATTGGCCACGCTCAGCGCGTTGGTCTGGATGAAGTCGCGGCGGGGTTCCACTTCGTCGCCCATCAGGCGGCCGAAGAGATTGTCGGCCTCGTCGGCTTCCCGCACCTTGACCTGAAGAAGCGTGCGCGCGTTCGGATCCAGCGTCGTCTCCCAGAGCTGCTCGGCGTTCATCTCGCCGAGGCCCTTGTAGCGCTGCATGGACAGCCCCTTGCGGCCGGCGGCGGTGACCGCGTCGAAGAGGTCGCGCGGCCCGTGGATCGCCTTGTCCTCGCCCTTGCGCGAGAAGGTGGCGAAGGTGCCGTAGATCGGTTGCAGGCGCGGCGTATAGGAGTCGAGCTTGCGGGCGTCCGATGAATCGAGGAGCGCCGGGTCGATGGTCGCCACCTCCTTGACGCCGCGCACCTCGCGCACGAAGCGGAAGCCGGTGTCGGCCGCGAAGGTTCCTTCCCAGCCGCGCTCGGTTTCGTCGGAGAGCGCGTCGAGGCGCCGGGCGACGTAAGCGGCGGCGGCCTCCGCCTTGTCGGTCTCCGCCAGAATCGCCGGGTTGAGCGCGCCGGCGATCGCCACCTGCTCGACCACGCCGCGGCTGTAGCGCGAGTGGATGGCGTTCAACACGTTCACGAACGAGCGCGCGTCGTTGACGATCTCGGCGAGGTCGCGACCGGCGCGTTCGTCGCCGCGGGCGAGCTTCAGCACCGCCTCGTCGAGGCCGGACGAAATCAGGAAGTCGGCGAGCTCGCGCTCGTCCTTCAGGTAGATCTCCGACTGGCCGCGCTTGACCTTATAGAGCGGCGGCTGGGCGATGTAGACGTAGCCTCGGTCGATCAGCTCGCGCATCTGCCGGTAGAGGAAGGTCAGAAGCAGCGTGCGGATGTGGGCGCCGTCGACGTCGGCGTCGGTCATCAGGATGATCTTGTGGTAGCGCAGCTTGTCGATGTCGAATTCGTCGGCGCCGATCGAGGTGCCGAGCGCGGTGATCAGCATGCCGATCTGTTCCGACGAAATCATCTTGTCGAAGCGGGCGCGCTCGACGTTGAGGATCTTGCCGCGCAGCGGCAGCACCGCCTGGTTCTCGCGGTGGCGGCCCTGCTTGGCCGAACCGCCGGCCGAATCGCCCTCGACGATGAACAGTTCCGCCTTGGCCGGGTCGCGCTCCTGACAGTCGGCGAGCTTGCCGGGCAGCGAGGCGATATCGAGCGCCCCCTTGCGCCGCGTCAGTTCGCGCGCCTTGCGCGCCGCCTCGCGGGCCGCGGCGGCCTCCACGACCTTGCCGACGATGATCCTGGCTTCCGCCGGATGCTCCTCGAACCAGGTGCCGAGGCCGTCGTTGATGAGGCTTTCGACCACCGGGCGGACTTCCGAGGAGACCAGCTTGTCCTTGGTCTGCGACGAGAACTTCGGGTCGGGCACCTTGACCGAGAGCACCGCCGTCAGCCCCTCGCGGCAATCCTCGCCGGACAGTGACACCTTTTCCTTCCGGCCCGGGCCGCGCTCCGCGTAGTTGGTCACCTGGCGGGTGAGGGCGCCGCGGAAGCCGGCCAGATGCGTGCCGCCGTCGCGCTGCGGGATGTTGTTGGTGAAGCACAGAACGTTCTCGTGATACGAGTCGTTCCACTGCATGGCGACCTCGACGGTGATCCCGTCGCGCTCGGCGCGCACCGCGATCGGCGCGGCGATGAGCGGCTTCTTGGCGCGGTCGAGATAGCGCGCGAAGGCTTCCAGCCCGCCCTCGTACATCATCGTCTCGGTTTTCGCCTCGACCCCGCGCCGGTCGGTCAGGATGATCTTGACGCCCGAATTCAGGAAGGCGAGCTCGCGCAGCCGGTGCTCAAGCGTCGCGTAGTCGAACTCGATGTGCGTGAAGGTCTTGGGCGAGGGCGTGAAGGTGATCTCGGTGCCGTTGCGCCCGTCCCACTCGCCGGTCACCTTGAGCGGCGCGTCGGGCACGCCGTCGGTGAAGCTCATCTCGTGGACCTTGGCGTCGCGCCAGATGCGCATGGACAGCTTCGAGGAGAGCGCGTTGACGACCGAGACGCCGACGCCGTGCAGGCCGCCGGAGACCTTGTAGGAGTTCTGGTCGAACTTCCCGCCGGCGTGCAGCTGGGTCATGATGACCTCGGCCGCCGAGACGCCTTCGCCCTTGTGGATGTCGGTCGGGATGCCGCGGCCGTTGTCGAACACCGTCACCGAGCCGTCCGAATTGAGCGTGACGCGCACCTCGTCGGCGTGGCCGGCGAGGGCTTCGTCGACGCCGTTGTCGACCACCTCGTAGACCATGTGGTGGAGGCCGGAGCCGTCGTCGGTATCGCCGATGTACATGCCCGGGCGCTTGCGCACGGCGTCGAGGCCCTTGAGGACCTTGATCGATTCGGCGCCGTAATCGCCGTTGCTCCGGGCGACCGGTTTCATCTCGTTCATGCGGATTCCGCTGCTCGAAACGGGAGGGATCGCGGGGCTTGCAAACGGTCGAACGAATGGCCCACGGCAAGCCCCAGAATCATACGTTCATATATAGCATCGGGGGGCGCCGATTTCGCCCCTTTTCCAAGAATTTAGGGCAGTTTTGTGCGTCGCACAAAAGCCCGGTTTTCAACACCTTCAGGCGGGCTCCGCGGTGGCCGTCCCGTCGCGCACGAAAATGCGCTCGGCGCGGGGCCCGAGCGGCGCGAAAACCGCCGCGTCGGTGCCCGTCAGGAAGGCCTGACAGCCGAGGTCGGTGAGCACCTGAAACAGCGCCGCGCGGCGCGTCTCGTCGAGGTGGGCGGCGATCTCGTCGAGAAGCACGATGGGCGTTTCACCGGTCAGCCGTGCAGCCAGTCGGGCCTGCGCCAGCACCAGGCCGATCAGCAGCGCCTTCTGTTCGCCGGTCGAGCAGATTTCCGCCGCCGCCTGCTTCGGCCCGTGGCGGACGCGCAGGTCCGAGCGGTGCGGGCCGGCGAGCGTGCGGCCCGCATGGGCGTCGTTGGGCCGCTCGCCCTCCAGGTCCGAACGGTAGAGGTCCTCGGCTTCAGCGGCCGTGTGTCCGTCGAGAAAGTGCTCGATCTGGCCTTCCAGCGCGATCTCCGCCCACGGGAAGGGCGAGGCGCGGTCGTCGCCGGCAATGAGCGCGGCGACGAGGCCGGCCCACTCGCGCCGCGCCGCCGCGATGGCGACTGCCAACTCCGCCATCTCGGTTTCGATCGCATCCAGCCAGCGGGAATGGTCGGGCCCTTCGGCGAGCAGCTTGTTGCGCCCGCGCATCGCCTTCTCGAAGGCGTTGACGCGCGTGCCGTGCTGCTTGTCGATGGCGTAGACGGCGCGATCGAGGAAGCGGCGGCGGTCGGCCGCCGGGCCGGTGAACAGGCCGTCCATGGCGGGCGTCAGCCACACCACGCGCAGGTGCTCGAGCAGCGCGTCCGTGGAGCGGGCCGCGGCGTGATTGACCCGCAGCGACCGCCGCGCCTCCGGCCCCTCGGCCCCGAGCGCCACGCCCGTGCCGAGGTCGACCGTGCCGGCGCGGTTGGTCACCGTCGCCGCCACCGCCCAGGCGCCGTCGCCGCCAACGCGCGCCACTTCGTCGAGATTGGCGCGGCGCAGGCCCCGCCCCGGCGACAGGAACGAGATCGCCTCCAGAAGGTTGGTCTTGCCGGCGCCGTTTGCTCCGGTGAGCACCACCGGCCGTCCGTCGAAGGCGAGCGACAGCGTCGCGTAGTTGCGGAAGCCGGTGAGCTTCAGGGCGGTGACTGCGGCGCGGGCGGAATCGGAACTGGACATTGCGGGCCGGGTTATAGCGACTGGCTCCGGCCCGGCCTATCCTTGCGGACGTCCTGTTCGCCGCAATCGCCCGCCGAGACTGAGTCACGCCGCCGGCGGTTGAGTTGCCGTGAGGCTCGAGATCGGCGTGCAGCGCTGCCAGGTCTCCATGGCGGTGACGCCCGCCTGACCGACCCAGAAATTCATCGTCTGCTCGTTGAGGAGCCGCATGAAGACGGTCTCGCCGGCCTGCGGTTCGGCCGGCGGCACCACATAGGTGAAGCTGTGGCGCGCGTAGCTGCCGGAGAGCGACGACCCGCCCGGCGTGATGATGAACGGGCCGCGGATCGACAGGTGCCGATCGTTCGGACCGCACCAGTCGCCGTCGATGGTGTCGGCCAGCGCCGCGCCGCCGACCGACACAAACGCCGCGGCGAGAAGCACAGCGGCAATCGTGCGCATCGCTTGGGTTCCCCTTTTCGCGCCACCCCGCCCGCGAGGCTAGAGCGCCGCGCGCCCACGGGCAATCGCCGCAGGACTCACCGTGGCGCTGCGGTAACACCCTAACGAAGCATTAATCGTGCCGTATTGCGAACGACACCGACGCACTGCATAGTGGGGCTCCCATCAACGAACGAAAGGAGGTGATCCAGTGTCTCATTGTCTCACGCCGCGGACGCCGGCGACCTATGAGTGGATCATCGCAACGTGTGGAGCTTGCTCTGCCTGAGTGATGGACCGGTTTTAGGTTCGCGCGTGATCGCGGACTGACAATGGAAGGGCCGCCGGGCGATACGTCCGGCGGCCCTTCGATTTTTGCGGGGACGTTCAGAACCCCATCTGCTTGAGCCCGAGGTCGGTCAGGTCGGCCTCGGTGGCGCGGCCCTTGAAGTCCACCTCGAAATTCATCGGCGCGAAATCGGGCGGCGTCTTGCCGGCGAGGAACGCCGCTTTCTGCCCCGGCAGATAGGCGCGGTTCTTGGTGCAGTCCGGCGCCGAGCCGATGTAGATGACGCTGGCGTACTCCTTGCCGGCGTGCTCGTCGGCGACCGAGTGGCAGATGTCGGTGTGCCACCAGACGGTGTCGCCGGGCATCACCTCGGGGATCGAGACGGTGCCGGCCATGAGGTCGGCGTGCCATTCGGGACGGACGCCGAGCGCCCGGCCGGGCGCGGCGCCGCAGAGATCGTCCTCCGGCACGTCGTCCTGAAGCGCGCGCAGCAGCACGTAGGAGATGCCTTCGGCGATCGGGATGAGGCGCAGCGTCCCGTCCTTCGGTCCCTGGCGGGTCAGCGCCGTCCAGCCCTGATAGGTGCGGAAGACCGAGGCGACGGCCGGCGAGGGAATCTCGCGGGTCTCGAGGCGATGCTTCGCGTCGAAGGGGTCGTAGCCCTTCCAGTTGCCGGCGAAGACCTGGCTGTAGACCGACTGGTAGCCGGGATCGATCCAGCGCTCGACCGTGCCGGCGTCCATGTGCGGCGAGAGGCCCAGCGTCTTGTCGCCGGGCTGGCGGCGGCGCACGCGGTCGGCGTAGGTCACCTGCAAGTCGGGGTCGAAGACGCCCTCCCAGTTGCTCCACAGGCGATCGAGGAACGAGCGTGTCGCGGCAAGGTTGGCGTCCTGACGGGCGAGCACCTGCGGCTTCGACCAGTAGACGTTGAAGATCTGTGGGCGGCCGGCTTTCAGCGCCGAGAAATACTTGTCGAGGCTGCGCTTCTCGACTTCCTTCTTCTCGTATTCGTTGTCTTCGAGATAGCGCCCGACTTCCTCGAACCACTCGCTCGCCTGGGCTTGCGGGAAGACACCGCGCACGATCGCGACGCCGGTGTGACGGATCGCGGCGCGGGTGGCGTCGGAGACCTTGCCGGCGGCGATGTCCGCGAAGGGGATCTCCGGCACGGTCGGCTTGCCGGCGGCGTTGTCGCTGGCGATCTTGTCGGCGGCGCGCATGACGTAGGAGCGCACGTCGTCGTAGGCGTGCTTGAGCACGTCGTGGCGCGGCTTCATCTTGCGCTTGAAGGCGACGATCTCGGCTGAGACGTCGAATTCGTTCTTGGTGTCGGCTTCCATCATGTGAGCGTCCTCCCGGGCGTTCCGGCGTTGCCGCCGCTGTTGGTGGCAGTCTGGCTTTCGATTGTGTCGATGTCGAACAGGTCGGCGAGTTGCGCGCAGGCTCCGCAGGCGCGGCAGCGCGCCGCGTGGTCCGCCGAGGTCGGCACCGGCCCGGGGCAGGGGAGTGGCATCGCGGCGGTCGTCTCTGCACGGGCCGTCTGCATCGCGGTCATCTCGTGTCTCCTCCCTTCCCGAGGCCTGCCATTGGTAGCGAGGCGCCGGACGGCCGTGTTGGCCCCCGCTGCCCGAAACTGATACTGAAGTGGCGTTGTCGGCCATCCGAAGCGACCTCAGAGCGTCAGAATGCGCCCGTTCTTCGAGAAGGTGACCATTCCGGTGGGGATGTCGTGGAGCTTGCTCAACCGGCGGCTCGACGACGGCATCCCGTTCGAGTGGCACTACCATCCGGAGTTCGAGCTGACCCTGACGCTGAACAGCCGCGGCCAGCGCTACATCGGCGATTCTGTGGCGACCTACGACGACGGCGACCTGGTGTTGCTGGGCCCGAACCTGCCGCACACCTGGTGCTCGGCCGAGCGGGTCGACGCGGGCGGGCCGCACGTGGCGCTGGTCATGTGGTTCACGGAAGGCTGGGGCACGAACCTCGCGACGAGCCTCACCGAGTTGCGGTCGCTGGGCGCCCTCCTCAAGCGCGCCAGCCGCGGCGTCGCGTTTTCGGCGGAAGCCGCGGCGCGGGTGCGGCCGATCGTGGAGGCGATCCCGGAGCTCGCGCCCGCCGACCGGCTCCTGCGTCTCATCGAAGTTCTGGCGCTGCTGGCATCCGATCTCGACGCGCGCCCGGTCGCCTCGCCGGCCGCCGAGAGCCACGCCGTCGCCTCGCCCGACCAGCACCGCATCGAGCGGGTCCTCGATCACATCCACGCCAACTATCGCGACGCGGTGTCGATCGCGGCGCTCGCCGACGTGGCGGCCCTGTCGCCGTCCGGCTTTCACCGGTTGTTCCGCCGCCACACCCGACTGACGGTGACGCAGTACGTGACCGAGTTGCGCATCGGTCAGGCGTGCGCGCTGCTGGTCAACACGGGCCGGCCGGTGGCGCACGTCGCCGACGAGGTCGGCTACCGCAACCTCGCCAACTTCAACCGCCAGTTCCGCGCCCTGAAGGGCGTGACGCCCAGGCAGTTCCGCCGGGCGTTCGCGGGGTAGGGGCATTCCTGTCAGGCGACTCACCGTCATGGCCGGGCTTGACCCGGCCATCCATGGCGCAACCGGCGTGCCGCGATTTCGCCGCCAGCCCTGCGTCTTCGGAATGGCATGGATCACAGGGTCAAGCCCGGTGATGACGGGGGAGGGGAGATGGGGCGTGACTCATCTTCCGAAGGCCGGCCCCGGGGGCGAGGACGACAAGATGCGAGTCTTCGCTCTCGCGATGCGTTTGCATCCGAGTCATCGTCTCCTTCCAGCGCGTCCCTCTTTCCTTCCTTCCCTGTCGGGCCTTCGGCCCTCCACGGTCTCTTGTCATCCCTCGGGATTCTTTTCGATCCCGGTCGGACCTTCGGTCCTCCTCGCCTCTTGAGCGAGGGGGTGGCGGGCGCTCAATCGAGTGCCAGTCCGGGTAGTCCGAGTGCGGCGCTCAACTCAGCGCCCGCCGCGGCGATTTGTGTCCTCCGACACCCGCGCTCCGGACAGCAGACGGACGGACCCACCTTAAGAGCGGGCGACCCGTCCTGACCGCGCCGCGCGCCGGGGATTTCCCGGGGTTGGCGCTAGCCTGCTGCCCTTAAGGTCAGCGACTGTGACAGCCGGTCGTAATGCCGGCGGGCGGATCTTGCGGAAGCCTCCCGAGGCCCGGGGGTGCGAACCCCGCCGGCTTGGGTCTCCCCTTACCGACGTCTCCAACGTGGAGACAGCCGCAGGCGCCGCTCCAACCAGTGCGTTGCCGCACCGGCTACCTTTCGGTCTGCTCCGCAACGGCTCGCTTCGCGATTGCGACCCCTCGGGTGAGCAGGGACGAGGTCAGTTTCTCATGGGGGCAAAAGGCGGGGATTAGTTTGTGTCTTATCCCCGCGACGCGGGCGCGCTGGCGGCGTGATCTTTCCGGGTTGCTCCACCACCCCTCACCCTTCGCACCTAAGGCTCGCTCCGCTCGCCAAGGTGCGAAGCCCTCTCCCACAAGGGGCGAGGGGGTGACTTTGCTTGAGACGGCGGCTCGGCACTTCACCCCCTCCCGAAATCGCTGACGCGATTTCGACTGCCGCCGTCGCTTACGCTCCGGCGTTCGTCGCTCGAAACAGTCCACTGGACTGTTTCGCTCGCTGCGCTCACCGCTCCTCACCCCCTCAAGGGGGAGGTTGAACAGCGACCAATTCGAGCGACGCGACCAAACACGGAGGCTGCCTATCCGGCTTGCGCCCAACCTCCCCCTTGAGGGGAGGTCGAAGTTCGGCGAGCCTGCTCGGCGAACTTCGGGAGGGGGTATGCCGCATCGGACCGTCCGCGCCGCAGCCGGCGAGGTTGGGCGCATGCGAGGCGAACAGCGTGAGCGTCGCTTCCGGTGAAGGGGGAACAGCCCAAGCCTGAAAGGTCTCAGCCCCCTCACCCCGTTTCTCTAGGGCTCGCTTCGCTCGCCAAGAGAAACGGCCCTCTCCCACAAGGGGCGAGGGGTGCGGCTGCACTCACCGCTCCTCACCCCACAAGGGGCGCAGGCGGTGACTTTGCCGAGACGGCGGCTCGGCACTTCACCGGCTGCGCTCACCGCTCCTCACTCCACAAGGGGCGAGTGGTGCGGCTGCTCTCACCGTTCCTCACCCGCCGGGGCGACGAGGAGCGCGGTCACATCAGCCGCGGCGGGCCGTCCCAGTCGTCGGAGAAGAGGCGCGGCCACACCACCGTGAAGCGCTCGAAGACGACCTCAATGTCGTCGTCAAAGTCGAAGTTCTCGCGCGCCGCCTGGCGCGTGAAGTAGGCGCGGTGATCGGCGAGCCACCCCTCGCGCGTGCCGTCTCCTTCGCCTTCGGCTTCCGCAAAGGCGTCGTCGACCGAAGCGAGCGGCCCGATCCGGATGTCGGTGGTGCGCCAGACGCAGCGCGGTTTGTTGCGCCCGTCGACCAGCACGACGAAGTCGCCGACCTTCGGCATCATCTCGGTGTCGGGCCGATAATCGCGGACGAGCGAGGCGGTGGCGCGCTTCACCCCGGCCAGCACCAGCGCCAGCAGTTCGTCGGCCATGGCCGCGCTGTCGCCGAAAGCGGCGACCGCGTAGGTGTCGGCGTGGACCTTGGCGTCCGCCAGAAAGGCCTGGAAGAAGGAGTCGGTCGCTGCGCTCTTGACGGCCTTGAAGGCGCTCACACCCGCATCGGCATGAGCACGTAGAGCGCGTCGGTGGCGCCCTCGTCGAGGATGAGCGTCGGCGAGCCCGGATCGGCGAAGCGGAACTCCGAGTTGCCCGATTCCAGCTGGTCGGCAACGTCGAGGAGGTAGCGCGAGTTGAAGCCGATCTCGATGTCGTCGGCGCCGTAGTCGACGCCGAGCTCTTCGGTGGCGTTGCCGGAATCGGGGTTGTTGACCGCGAGCGTCATCTTGCCGTCGGACAGGCCGAGCTTCACCGCGTGGCCGCGCTCCGACGAGATGGTCGAGACGCGGTCGACCGCGTCGCGGAACTCGCCGCGCCCGACCTTCATGATCTTGTCGTTGCCTTGCGGAATGACGCGGCCGTAATCGGGGAAGGTGCCGTCGATGAGCTTCGAGGTCAGCACCACGTCGCCGGCCCCGCCCGAGCCCGGAATGGTGACGCGCACCTTGGTGTCGGAAATCTCCACGTCGACGGCATCCTCGCCGGCGCCCTCGACCAGCTTCTGGATCTCGCCGACCGCCTTGCGCGGCACGATCACGCCGGTCATCTTTTCGGCGCCCTTGGGCGCCTCGATCTGCGCCTGGGCGAGGCGATGGCCGTCGGTGGCGACGGCGCGCAGCATCGGCTTCTTGTCGACGGCGACGGCGTGCAGATAGATGCCGTTCAGGTAGTAGCGCGTCTCCTCGGTGGAGATCGCGAACTGGGTGCGGTCGATCAGCTTCTTGAGCGCCGCCGCCGGCAACTGGAAGCGGGTCGGGAATTCGCCGGTGGTGAGATCCGGGAAGTCGGTCTCCGGCAGCACCTGCAGCGTGAAGCGCGAGCGCCCCGATTTCAGCGTCAGCTGCGACCCGTCGCCGGTGTCGAGCGACACCTCGGCGCCGTCCGGCAGCTTGCGCACGATATCGTGCAGGATGTGCGCCGGCACGGTCGTGGCGCCGCCCTGGCCGACCTCGGCGGCGACCGTGTCGGTGACCTCGAGGTCGAGGTCGGTCGCCTTCAGCGTCAGCTTGCTCCCGTCGGCGCGGATCAGCACGTTCGACAGGATCGGAATGGTGTTGCGCCGCTCGACCACGCGGTGAACGTGGCTGAGGGAGCGGAGGAGGTGCGATCGCTCGACGGTCGCGCGCATCTTCAGGAACCCTTACTCGTCGTGAAAACTGCCCCAGGCGCGCAAATTGGCGCGCCCGGGCCGCCGTTGCAAGCTACTCGTCGATCATGCGCTTGAGCAGCTCGATCTCGTCGCCGAGCGTCTTGTCGCCCTCGATCATGCCTTCGATCTTGCGAACCGCGTGGAGAACGGTGGTGTGGTCGCGCCCGCCGAAGCGGCGGCCGATCTCCGGAAGCGAGCGCGGCGTCAGCATCTTGGCGAGAAACATGGCGATCTGGCGGGGGCGCACGATGGTGCGGGTGCGCCGGGCCGACAGGAGGTCCGACTTGGAGACGTTGTAGTGGCGCGACACCACCCGCTGGATGTCCTCGATCCGGACCCGGCGCGGTTCGCGGGCCCCGATCAGGTCGCGGAGCGTGATCTCCGCCGACATCAGCGTGACCGGCTGGCGGGTGAACTGCCACTGGGCGACGAGGCGGTTGAGCGCCCCTTCCAGGTCGCGGCCGTTGGAGACCACCGACTGGGCGACGTACTCCAGCACCGTTTCGGGAATATCGAGGCCGGGGTTCTGGCCGCCGGCCAGGATGTAGCGCGCCTTGAGAATCTCGCGGCGCAACTGGACGTCGGGCGCGCCGATCTCGAAGGCGACGCCGCCCCTGAGCCGCGAGCGCACCCGCTCGTCGAGGGTCTCCAGCTCCGCGGGCGGCCGGTCGGCGGCGACCACCACCTGGCGGGCGCCGTCGATCAGCTGGTTGAGCATGTGACAGAACTCCTGCTGCACCGACTTGCCCTGCAGGAACTGCATGTCGTCGATGAGCAGCAGGTCGATTTCGCGGAGCGCCTCCTTGAACGGGATCGCCGAGTGCGAGCGCAGCGCCGCCACGAAGCGGAACATGAAGTGCTCGGCCGTCAGATAGACGACGTTGCGCGCCGGCTGCGCCGTGCGCGCCGCCCGCGTGATGGCATGCAAAAGGTGCGTCTTGCCGCGCCCGACGCCGGCGTGAATGTAGAGCGGATTGTAGGGGGTCGAGCGGCCGAGCATCGATTCGGCGACCGCCTTGGCCGCCGCGAACGCCACCCGGTTGGCGGCGCCCTCGCAGAACGTCTCGAAGGTGTAGCGCGGATCGACCGGCGAACCGCCGAGACCGCCGTTGGTGTTGATGTCGATATCGGTGACGCGCCGCACCACCGCGGTCGCCGCCTGCGCCGGCGCGCTCATCGGCGCCAGCTCGTCGACCTCCTTGTCGGCGGCCTCGGGCATCTTGACGCGCGCGGCACTGCGCACGATCAGCTCGATGCGCGCCACGCCCTTGTGCTCCGCGGCCCACAGCGACAGCAGCTTGTCGCCGTAGTGCGAATTGATCCACGACTTGAGGAAGCGCGTCGGCACCGACAGATACACGGTGCTCATGTCGGCCTGCTCGAAGGTCACCCGCCCGAACCAGCTCGAGAAGACGTCCTCACCGAGTTCGGCGCGCAGCAGGTCCCTGACCCGCAGCCATTGTTCTTCCTTCGGCCGTTCCGCCACTGGCCGCTCCAGCACCTGCTTGCTTGCCGCCGTCATCTTGCCCTCCTCGTTCAAGTCCCAACCCGCTGCCTGCCGCTACAAGGCGCGGGCCCGTCCACCTGTTGGTCTTTCAGTTTCTTGCGAAAAGCTTCACCCGCCGCCCGGTTGCCGCCTTACGACTGGACCCATGGCAATCCTTCCCCTTTCCAGCTCTCGCGCCCGCCGCGATGCCGTTCGCCGTCGAGACGGCCTTCGAAACCGTTGGCGACGTTGAAGGCGCGGCCATAGCCGGCCGCCGTCGCCGCGATCGCCGCCTGGCGGCTGCGATTGCCGGTCCTGCAGATGAAATAGACGGGGTCGTCGGTGCCGACGCCGAGCTTGCCGAGTTCGGCCTTGAGGCGGCCGACGAAATCGGGAACCAGCTCACCCGAGGGAAAGGCGTCCCATTCGATCATGACGACCGCCTTGCCGATCGACGACAGCAGCGGAAAGCCGACGTAGGCCCACTCGGCCGTGGTGCGCGTGTCGACCAGGGTCGCCTTTTCGGTGGCGACCAGATCGTCCCATGCCTCGCGTGCGGTGACATCGCCGGCGTAACCGCCGGGCTCAGCTTCAGACATAGTCGGCCCCTTACGAGAGATCGCCACACCCGCCGGCGCGCGACCCGTCGTCAAACTCTCTTCTTCTCGGTGTGCCTCGTCAGAAAATGCTCAAGGCAACACGTCCGCCGCATGCGCGACGCAACGTCAATCGAATTGATTAGTCCGCATCTTTCACCGAACTTGTCGCCGACATTTGCTGCCGGTCATTCCGCTCGGCCTGGCCATCCTGTTCGACGATCTCGACGTTGCCGCCGCCATCGCCTGAAAAGAAGCTAGTCCCTTCGTTTCGACTCTCGCAATGGCTTCGCCGACGATCCGGCGCGCCGACGCGGCTTGACTCCGGTGGATGACGCGCACTGCGCTGTGAACGACTTGGGGATAAGTGATTACGAGTCAACGGATTCAAAACCACCCGCGGCGCGACTCGGTGCGATGGCGAGGGGTCTAAACTTTTTTTCGCCGCGGCAACGATTCAGTCACCATGTTGGCGCACGCGTCGGCGAGTCCCGGCGTACATGCCGGCATCGCGTTGAATCAAAAAAGAAATGGATGCGAGGTTTGAAAGCCAACGGCGTCGGCGCGAACGCCGCGGCACGACTCGGGTTCGCGCGTTAGACGCCAAAGAAAAAGCCCGGTGTTTCGACCGGGCTTTTTGGAAGACGAGAGTGAAGCGGAACGCAGCGCTCAGGCGAGCGCCTTCACACGCGCCGCCAGACGCGACACCTTGCGCGATGCCGTGCGCTTGGCGATTGCACCCTTCGATGCGGCGCGCATCAGTTCCGGTTGTGCGGCCTTCAGCGCGGCGGCGGCCGCCGCCTTGTCGCCGGAGGCGAGCGCCTCGTCGACCTTGCGCACGGACGAGCGCACCCGGCTGATCCGCGCGCCGTTGACTTTGGTACGGCGGACGATCTTGCGCGTCGCTTTCTTCGCCGAGGAGGTGTTGGCCATGTCGCTGCCTTCGTGTGATCTGAAACTGAAAATGAGACGGGGCCTGTCGCCGCCGTCCCAACGAATTGGCCGAGCTTATAGGCGGGCGGGCGCCCCCCGTCAACGCCGCCAGCGGCCCGCAAAGCCTAGCGATTGCTGAATTTCGGCGGCCTCTTCTCGGCGAAGGCGGCCATCCCTTCCTTCTGGTCGTCGCTGGCGAACAGCGCCTGCAACAGGCGCCGCTCGAAGCGCAGTCCCTCGCCGAGCGGCATCTCGTAGGCGCGGTTGACCGCCTCCTTGGCCATCATGGTCGCCTGCAGCGACTTCGCCGCGATCGTTTCGGCAAGCGCCAGCGCCGACGGCATCAGTTCCGCTGCCGGAACGACTCGCGCGACCAGACCGGTGCGTTCCGCTTCCGCCGCGTCGATCATGCGGCCGGTGAGGATCATCTCCATCGCCTTCGTCTTGCCGATGGCGCGCGGCAGGCGCTGCGTGCCGCCCATGCCGGGAATGATGCCGAGCGTGATCTCCGGCTGGCCGAACTTCGCCGTGTCGGCGGCGAGGATGATGTCGGTGGCGAGCGCCAGCTCGCAGCCGCCGCCGAGGCAGTAGCCAGCGACCGCCGCGATGGTCGGCTTGCGCGCCTCGCTGACCCGCGCGATCGCGGCCGCCTGATCGCGGAGATACGCTTCGACGAAGGTCAGCGACGCCATCTCCTTGATGTCGGCGCCAGCGGCGAAGGCTTTCTCCGACCCGGTGATGACGATGGCGCCGACGCCGTCGTCAGTGTCGAAGGCGGCGATCGCGGCGACGAGCTCGTCGATCAGCGGCGTCGACAGGGCGTTCAGCGCCTCCGGCCGGTTGAGGGTGATGAGCGCGACCCGCCCGCGGGTTTCGGTGAGGATGAGAGGCATCGAAGTTCCCCTAGCGCTGGCAGACGGGACAATAGAACGTCGAACGGCCCGCGTGGACCTTGCGGCGGATCGTACCGCGTCCGCGCGGACAGGGTTGGCCTTCCCGGTCGTAGACCTTGAAGTCGTGCTGGAAGTCGCCGAGTTCGCCGGTGGCGCGGATATGGTCGCGGAGCGACGAGCCGCCCGCCTTGATGGCGGCTTCGAGCACGTCGCGGATGGCCTGGGCCAGCCGATTGGCCTTGTCCGTGGGCCGGCCCGTCTTCGTGGCGAGGCTTCCGGAGGGGCGATCGGGCGACAGGCGCGCCAGCCATAGCGCCTCGCAGACGTAGATATTGCCAAGGCCGGCGATCAGGCGCTGGTCCATGAGCGACGATTTCAGCGGCGCCTTGCGGCCGGCGAAGGCTTCTGCGAGGTACGCCCCGTCGAAGGCGTTGCCGAGCGGCTCGACGCCGACCGCCTTGAGGTGCTTCGAGGTGGCAAGATCGGCGCGCGCCACCAGATCCATGAGGCCGAAGCGGCGCGGATCGTTGAAGACGACCCGCACCCCCGACGACATATGAAAGACGACGTGATCGTGGGCGCTGAGCTTGGTGGGCGCGTGGTAATAGGTCGCGGTTGGCCGGTTTCCGGCGTCGTTCTCGATCCGGAACGATCCCGACATGCCGAGATGGGCGATGAGCACGGTGCCGTCGTCGAGGTCGACCAGCAGGTATTTCGCCCGTCGCCCGACCGAAACGACCTTGCGGCCCGTCAGGCGCCTGGCGAAGCCGCGCGGGAAGGGCGCCCTGAGATCGCCGCGCCGCTGCTCGACCTTGAGGAAGGTCGCGCCCTCCATGACCGGGGCGAGGCCGCGGCGCACGGTTTCGACTTCGGGAAGTTCAGGCATTTCGAAAGCTTTTCGATGTAGCGGTTTCTTCGACTGACGATCCCCTCCCGAAAGCCGCTGGCGCGGCTTTCTTGCCTCCCCTTTTCAAGGGGAGGGGAACGGGCGCAAGACGCAACGCATCGCCTCCCCTGGAAAGGGGAGGTCGGCCGGCTTCAGCCGGCCGGGTGGGGGTCCCGACGATAGCTTGCGCGCGGCCCTTGGGCTATGGTCCGCGCCGATTGGAGCCTAGCAGCATGACCGGTCCCTCCGCCGCAACCGGCGAAACCGACGAGCGCGCCTCGTTCGGCTTCCGCGAGGTCGCGACCGCCGAGAAACAGGGCCTCGTCGACGACGTCTTTCACAAGGTCGCGGCGCGCTACGACCTGATGAACGACCTGATGTCGGGCGGGCTGCACCGCCTGTGGAAGGACGCCGCCGTCGCCTGGCTGGCGCCGCCGCGCCGCTCGTCCGTTCCCTATCGCGTGCTCGACGTCGCCGGCGGCACCGGCGACATCGCCTTTCGCATCGCCGACCGGTCGGACACGGCGGAAGTCACCGTCGCCGACATCAATACGGACATGCTGGCCGAGGGCGAGAAGCGCGCCGCCGCGAAGCGCCTCGGCGAACGGGTGAAGTTCGGCGCTGCCAACGCGGAAGAATTGCCCTTCGCCGATGGGGCGTTCGACGCGGTCACCATCGCCTTCGGCATTCGCAACGTGCCGCGCATCGACAAGGCGCTTGCCGAGATGTTCCGCGTGCTGAAGCCGGGCGGGCGGTTCCTGTGTCTGGAGTTTTCCGCCGTCGACGTGGCGGTCCTCGACCGCGTCTACGAGCTCTTTTCGTTCAACGTCATCCCGACGATTGGCAAATGGGTGGTCGGCGACGACGAGCCGTACCGCTATCTGGTCGAATCGATCCGCAAGTTTCCGAACCAGGCGCGCTTCGCCGCCATGATCGAGCGCGCCGGGTTCCGCAAGGTTGCGGTGCGCAACCTGACCGGCGGCGTCGCCGCGCTCCACTCCGGCTGGAAGTTCTAGGAAGACGATGGCCGACGTTGCCGCGCTGTTCCGGCTTGCGCGCGCCGGCTATACCATTGCCCGCACCGGGCTGTTCTCGCTGATCGACGCGGAGGCGGTTCCCGCCGGCCCGCGCTCGCTGATCCGCATGGCGCGGATGCTGGGCCCGCGCACCATGTCCGACAGCGAGCGCGCCGAGCGGCTGACCGTGGCGCTCAATCGCCTCGGCCCCTCCTACATCAAGCTCGGCCAGTTCCTCGCCACCCGGTCCGACCTCATCGGTCGCGACGCCTCGCTGGTGCTCGGGCGGTTGCGCGACGAGATCGCCCCGTTTCCCGAGGAAGAAGCCCGCGCCACGGTGGCCCGCGCCCTTGGCCAGCCGGTCGAGACGCTGTTCGCCTCGTTCTCGCCGGCGGTCGCCGCCGCTTCCATCGCCCAGGTCCACAAGGCCGAGATCGCTTCTCCCGAGGGCGCCCGGCGCGCAGTCGCCGTCAAGGTGTTGCGGCCGGGGGTGCGCGACCGCTTCCGCCGCGACCTTGAGACGTTCTTTGCCGGCGCCCGCCTGATCGAGCGCCTGGACCCGGCCTCGCGGCGCCTCCGACCGGTGACCGTCGTCGAGACGCTGGCGCGCTCCGTGGCGATCGAGATGGACCTGCGGCTCGAGGCCGCCGCCTTGTCGGAGATGGCCGAGTTGACCGCCGGCGACATCGGCTTCCGCGTGCCGCCGGTGGCGTGGGAGCGCACCGCTCGCGACGTGCTGACGCTCGAGTGGGTCGACGGCATAAAGCTGTCCGACACCGAGAAGCTCCGCGCTGCCGGTCACGACCTGCCGGCGCTCGCCCGCCGCCTCATGCAGGCGTTCCTGCGCCAGGCGTTGCGCGACGGCTTCTTCCACGCCGACATGCACCAGGGGAACTTCTTCGTCGACGCCTCGGGCACCATCGTCGCCATCGACTTCGGCATCATGGGCCGCCTCGGCCGCAAGGAGCGCACCTTCCTCGCGCAGATTCTCTACGGCTTCATCACCCGCGACTATCACCACGTCGCCGAGATTCACTTCGACGCCGGCTACGTGCCGCGCATCCACTCGGTCGAGGACTTCGCCCAGGCGCTGCGCGCCATCGGCGAGCCGATCCACGGCCAGAAGGCCAGCGAAATCTCGATGGCCCGCCTGCTGACGCTGCTCTTCGAGGTCACCGAGATCTTCGACATGCAGACGCGGCCCGAGCTGCTGCTGCTGCAGAAGACCATGGTGGTGGTCGAGGGCGTGGCGCGCCACCTCGACCCCGACTTCGACATGTGGGCGACGGCCGAGCCTGTGGTGCGCGAATGGATCGAGCGCAACCTCGGGCCGCGCGGCCAGTTGGAGATCGCCGCCGAGGGCGCCAGTGCGCTCGGGCGGCTGGCCGGCGAACTGCCGCGGCTGGCCGAACGCGCCGAGCGCCTGTCCGCCGAGTTCGCCGACATGGGCGAGCGCGGCATCCGCCTCGACCCGGAGACCATCGAGGAGATCGGCAAGTCGGAAGCCCGCGAGGGCCGCTGGGGCCGCGTCGCACTGGTGGTCATCGCGGCGATGGCGGTGATCGTCGGGCTGAAGCTGGTGCTGTGACGCCGGGTGTCAAGCGATACTTGACAGGCGGGGCGAGGTGGAGGCATGATCGTTTCGTTCCGCAGCAAGGCGCTGCGCCAATTCTGGGAAGAAGGAAGCCGCCGTGGCCTTCGCCCCGATCTCGTCGAACGGATTCTCGACCGACTTACGGTGCTCCACGCCGCCGAGACGATCGAGGACGCTGACGTCCCCGGCGCCCGGCTCCATGCGCTGCGCGGAAATCCGCGGCGCTACGCGATGGTCGTCAACAAGAACTGGCGGATCACGTTTGAATGGAGCGAAGACGGCGCCGTTGCGGTCGATCTGGAGGATTATCACTAGCGGCGCGCACTTGGGTCGATGCCATGGGTAAGCGGAAGGGAATCCCGCCACATCCGAGTCTCGAGCCTGTCCACCCGGGTGGGCTGCTGCGTCGCGTCGTGCTCCCCGATCTCGACCGACCGATGACCGAGATTGCGCGCTCGCTGGGGATCTCGCGCCAGCTGCTCTATTCGATCGTCAACGAGAAGGCGCCGGTCACGCCGGAGGTTGCCGTGCGGCTCGGCAAGCTCGTCGGCAACGGCCCGCGCCTGTGGGTCAATATGCAGGCCGCGTACGATCTCTGGCACGCCGAACGCAAGGTCGACGTGTCGAAGATTCCGACGCTGTCGGCGCCGCGCGAGGCGGCCGAATGACTCGCGCCAGTTGACGTTGGCGCTTAGCGATACGACCTTAGGGACATGAGCCGCGCATTCGTCAAGGAAATGGAAGATGCGGCCGAGGAACTGCCTGACCGGCCGGTCTCGCCGCATCCGAACTACGTGACCGCCAACGGCCTCGCCGCCATCGAGGCCGAGGGGGCGCGTCTGCACGCCGAACTGGCCGAGGTCGGCGACGACCGCGCCCAGCGCCTCCATCTCGAGCGCGACCTGCGCTACTGGCAGGCGCGGCGGACCTCCGCCGAGGTGATCCCTCCGCCGGAAGACAACGAAACCGTGCGTTTCGGGGCGACGGTGACGATTTCCCGGGACGACGGGCGCGAGCAGACCTGGACGATCGTCGGCGAGGACGAGGCCGACCCGACCAGGGGCACCCTGCCGTATGTGGCGCCGCTCGCCCACGCGCTGATCGGCAAGAGCGTCGGCGACACGGTCCAGGTCGCCGGCGGCGAGGCCGAGATACTCAAGATCGCATGATATCATTGCTATCAGTGATATCATCCGCTAAAGTGCGGCCATGGCGAAAGCGGCCAGCCTTCTCATTCGTCAGCTCGACCCCGGCGTGAAACGGCGCCTGCGCTTGAGCGCGGCGGCCAACGAACGCTCCATGGAGGACGAGGCCCGCGCCATTCTCGGCGCGGCACTGGCGAGCGGACGAGCGACGCCGCCGCCGACCGTCGCTGAACCCGCGGCGCCGGCGATGCCCGCCACCGGACGTTCTCGTCGGGACGACCGTGCTTCTCGTCATCGCCGGCGGCATCGCCGCCTACAAGGCGCTCGACCTGATCCGGCGCCTGCGCGAGCGCGGCGCCACGGTGCGCGCGGTCATGACCAAGGCCGCGACCGAGTTCATCACGCCGCTTTCGGTTGGTGCGCTCACCGCCTCGCGCGTGTTCACCGACCTCTTCGCGCGCGACGACGAGCACGACGTCGGCCATATCCGCCTCGCCCGCGAAGCCGACCTCGTCATCGTCGCGCCGGCGACCGCCGACCTGATGGCGCGGATGGCGGCCGGCCGCGCCGACGATCTGGCGAGCGCGATCCTGCTCGCCACCCGCGCGCCGGTGCTGCTCGCGCCGGCCATGAACCCCGCGATGTGGGCGCACCCGGCGACCCGGCGGAACGTCGCGACGCTTCGCGCCGACGGGGTCCGCTTCGTCGGGCCCGACGCCGGCGAAATGGCGGAAAGCGGCGAAGCCGGGGTCGGTCGCATGGCCGAAGTACCGGAGGTCGTCGCGGCAGCGGCGTCGGTGCTGGGTGCCGACGGACCGCTCGCCGGCCGCCACGTGATCGTGACGTCGGGGCCGACGCGCGAGGCGCTCGATCCGGTACGCTATCTCGCCAACCGTTCGTCCGGCCGGCAGGGCCAGGCGATCGCGTCCGCCGCGGCGCGCGCCGGCGCACGGGTGACGCTGGTAAGCGGCCCGGTGGCGCTTGCCGATCCGCCCGGCGTCGAGACCGTACACGTCGAAAACGCCCGCCAGATGCTGGACGCCGTGACCCGGGCTTTGCCCGCCGATGTGGCGGTGATGGCCGCCGCGGTCGCCGACTGGCGGCCCGAGATTGCCGCAGCCGGCAAGATAAAGAAGAGTGGCAAGGCAAGCCCGCCGCTGAAGCTGGTCGAGAACCCGGACATTCTGGCGACGGTCGCCATCCAATTGGAACCGCGCCCGCAACTCGTCATCGGCTTTGCCGCCGAGACCGACGACCTCATCGCCAACGCTCAAGCCAAGCTGAAGAAGAAGGGCGCCGACTGGATCGTCGCCAACGACGTGACCGAGGACGGCGTCATGGGTGGCGGCGAGAACCGCGTGCACATCGTAACGGCGGCGGGCGAGGAAGCCTGGCCGCGGATGCCGAAGGGCGAGGTCGCCGCGCGCCTCGTCGCCCGCATCGCCGCGGCGCTGGCGGAGGGCAAGAGGTGACGGCGCTCGCTCTCAAGGTCCGGCGCCTGCCGAACGGCGCCGGCCTGGCGCTGCCCGCCCGCCGCACGGAAGGCTCCGCCGGTTTCGACCTGGAAGCGGCCGTCACCGATCCGCTGGTCATCCCGCCCGGTGGCCGGGCACTCATCCCGACCGGGTTCGCCCTTGCGATCCCCCCCGGCTTCGAAGGGCAGGTCCGCCCGCGCTCCGGCCTTGCCGTTAAGCACGGCGTCACCGTGCTCAACGCACCCGGCACCATCGACGCCGACTACCGCGGCGAGATCAAGGTGCCGCTGATCAACCACGGCGACGCGCCGTTCACGGTTTCCCGCGGCATGCGCATCGCCCAACTGGTCGTGGCCGTGGTTGCCACGGTGACCCCGGTCGAGGTCGCCGATCTCGACGAAACCGGGCGTGGCGCGGACGGCTTCGGTTCGACCGGGGTTTCGGGCTAGACTGCCAGCCTGTTTGCCGGAGGAGGGGAAGACATGGCGCAGACACCGACCAGTGAGGCCCGCAAGCCCGGGCGCGGGCGCATCTACGATTCGATCGCCGACACCATCGGCGATACGCCGCTCGTGCGCCTCGATCACATCGCCGCCATGAAGGACGTGCGCGCGCACCTGCTCGCCAAGCTCGAGTTCTTCAATCCGATCTCAAGCGTCAAGGACCGCATCGGCGTTGCCATGGTCGACGCGCTCGAAGCGGCGGGCAAGATCAGCCCCGGCCGCACCACGCTCGTCGAGCCGACCTCGGGCAACACCGGCATCGCGCTCGCCTTCGTCGCCGCCGCGCGCGGCTACCGGCTGATCCTGGTCATGCCGGAGACCATGTCGGTCGAACGGCGCAAGATGCTCAAGCTGCTCGGCGCCGAACTGGAGCTGACCGAGGGCGCCAAGGGCATGAAGGGCGCCATCGCCCGCGCCGACGAGATCGTCCGCGAGACGGTCGACGCGGTCATCCCCGGCCAGTTCGTCAATCCGGCCAACCCGGAGATTCATCGCAAGACCACCGCCGAGGAGATCTGGAACGACACCAACGGCGCCGTCGACGCCTTCATCTCGGGCGTCGGGACCGGCGGCACCATCACCGGCGTCGGCCAGGTTCTGAAGCAGCGCAAGCCCGACGTGCGCATCATTGCCGTCGAGCCCGCCGAAAGCCCGGTGCTCTCCGGCGGCGCGCCCGGCCCCCACAAGATCCAGGGGATCGGCGCCGGCTTCATCCCGCAGGTGCTCGACGCCAAGATCTTCGACGAGGTCATCAAGGTGCCGACCGAGGAAGCCTTCTCGTATGCGCGCTTGTGCGCCCGGGTCGAGGGCATCCCCGTCGGCATCTCGTCGGGCGCCGCGATCTCGGCGGCGGTCACCGTCGGCGGGCGCCCCGAGATGGAGGGCAAGAACATCGTCCTGATCATCCCGTCGTTCGCCGAGCGCTATCTGTCGACGCCGCTGTTCGAGGGGCTCGACTGAGGGGTTCTCCCATCAAGATTGCGTGACCCGATTGCGTGAGGCGGCGCCGGGAGGTTGAGTCGCGCCGGGCGTCGCAGCGACGCCCCGAAGGGGGAAAAGCGCCATGGATGTGAACTGGCTTGCCGTGATCGTCGCGGCGATTGTGAAGTTCGCCATCGGAGCCGTGTGGTTCACCGCGTTGTTCGGCGTGCGCTGGCGCGCCCTGATGAACGTGCCGGAAGGCGCCTCGCAGCAGGGGCTGGTCCCGGCGATGGTCGTGCAGATCATCGGCGACCTGATCATGGCCTACGTGCTGGCGCTCATCGTGCGGAACGGCATGCCCGGCCTCGGCGGCGGCATCATGATGGGCTTTGCCGTGTGGCTCGCTTTCGTCGCCACCCTCATGGTCTCCTCGATCTTCTACGAGAAGAAGAAGCCGGAGCTGGTCGCCATCAATGCCGGCTATCAGTTGGTCGGCATCGTCGTGATGGGCGCGATCCTCGCCGTCTGGCAGTAAGCCGGCAGTCGAACGCGCGCTCTCGTCAACGGCTTGGGCGCGCACTAGGCTTCCCGGATGGCCTTTTCCGACGACGAGATCGAGCGCTACGCCCGCCACATTGTGCTTGCCGGGGTCGGCGGCCCCGGCCAGCAGAAGTTGAAGGCCGCCCGCGCGCTGGTCATCGGCGCCGGTGGTCTCGGTGCGCCGGTCATCCAGTATCTGGCGGCGGCCGGCGTCGGCCACCTCGGCATCGTCGACGACGACGTGGTGTCGCTGTCCAATCTTCAGCGTCAGGTCATTCACGCAACCGCCGCCGTCGGGCGCCCCAAGGTGGAGAGCGCCCGGGAGGCGGTGGCGCACCTCAACCCGCACGTCGCCGTCGAGACCCATGCGCTGCGTCTCACCGGCGAGAACGCCGGCGCGCTGATCCGCCCCTACGACATCGTCATCGATTGCTCGGACGGCTTCGACACCCGCTACGCGGTCTCCGACGCCTGTTTCCGTGAGAAGAAGGTTCTGGTGACGGCGGCGGTCGGCCAGTTCGACGGATCGCTGACAACGCTGAAGCCTCATGAGGCGGGCGCCGACGGAACGCCCAACCCGACCTATCGGTGTCTCTTTCCCGAGCCGCCGCCGGACGGGCTGCTGCCGACCTGCGCGGAAGCGGGGGTCCTGGGCGCGCTCGTCGGAGTGCTGGGATCGTTGCAGGCGCTGGAGGCGATCAAGGCGATCGTCGGTGTCGGCGAGCTGCTCGTCGGGCGACTGCTGCTCTTCGACGCGCTCGACATGCGTTTCGAGACGGTCGCTTACAAATGGGACCCGGCGAACCCGCTGAACGGGACCGGTGGCGGCGCGGCCGTCAAATCCGGGCGTCAACGTCTTCAACCATCCCGAGATCGTCCGCCCAGAAGTGCGCGAGCGCGTCCTGGCGACCGCGCGCCAGCTTGGCTATGGCGGACCGGACCCCAAGGGGCGACTTCTGCGTGCGGGAAAGGTCAACGCGATCGGCGTGGTGGTCGCCGGCACCTTCGCGGCCGGTTTCCGCGACCCCTTCGGGCAGCTCTTCATGTCGGGCATCGGCGGGGTGTGCGACGCCCATGGCGCCGGCCTGACCCTGATCTCGGCCCACGACGAGACGAACGAGATTGCTGCCTGGAACATCCAGTCGGCGCTCGTCGATGGGTTCATCGTTCATTGCCTCGAGGACAAGACGCCCCTTCTCGCCCTCGCCCGCCAGCGCGGCCTGCCCTTTGTCGCCGTCGATGTCGACGCCGAACCCGGCGACATCGCGATTCGTATCGACGACCGCAACGCGGCGCGCCGTGAGGCCGAGCACCTCCTCGCGCTCGGGCACCGCGACATCGGCGTCCTGGCGCTCGAGTTCATCGGTGAGGGCCGGTTCGGCTTCGTCGATCGCGAGCGCATGAAAGCGCTGCGCTACGCGGTCACCCGTGATCGTCTCGCCGGCTACGCCGACGCGCTCGGCGCAGCCGGCATCGAAATTGAGAGCCTGCCCATGGTGGAGACGGTGCTGTCGCGCGAACGCGGCGCCGCAGCGACCGCCGCGATTCTGGAGCGCGCGCCGGACACTACCGCCATCCTGGCGATGTCCGACGTGACCGCGCTCGGCGCCCTCGACTACGCCGCCGGCGCCGGCCTCGACGTGCCGCGCGACCTGTCGGTGATCGGCTTCGACGGCATCCCCGAAGGCGCCGCGTCGACGCCGCCGCTCACCACCATGGCGCAGCCCATCGCCGAAAAGGGACGCCGCGCCGCCGAGCTCGTCTTCGCCGGCGGGCCGCCGGGGATCGTCACCCTCGACGTGGAGCTCGTCCAGCGCGGCTCCACCGCCCCGCCGCGCGCGGTCTGAAAAGGCGTCTTTCCGGCACCACAGGCCGGTTCCGTTAAGCGCTCCTCAACCCTGCTCGGCGAAAATGCCCATTCGGGGTGCCGCGGTGTCTGGTTTGCGGAGTGGGGTAATGGTGAGGGGCCGAAGCCGCCGTCTGGGCAAGGCTTTGACGGGCGTGGCGCTCGTTCTTCTTTTCTCTGGCGCGCTGATGCTGGCCATCTACGGCGAGCATGCCGCGGCCTCGTCGGCGGAGCCCGACCAGCCGGCCGGCGAGGGCATCCACTACGGCAAGAGCGGCCTACCGGTGCCGCGTTTCGTCAGCCTCAAGGCTGGCCGGGTCAACGTGCGCGGCGGCCCCGGCGAGGACTACCGAATCGAGTGGGTGTTCACCCGGCGCGCCTATCCCGTCGAGATCATCGCCGAGTTCGACACCTGGCGGCGCGTGCGCGACGCCGACGGCGAGGTCGGCTGGGTCTTCCACAGCCTGCTGTCGGGGAAGCGCACGGCGGTGGTGACGCCGTGGGCGAGCGGCGATGCGCAGCCGATTCGCGCCGCGGCGGATGCGAATGCAGGCGTCACCGCCTACCTGAAGCCGGGCGTGCTCGCCGACATCGACCGCTGCGACAAGGGCTGGTGCGCCATCTCGGGCGACGGCTTCTCCGGCTGGATCAGCCAGACCCAGCTCTGGGGTGTCTATCCGGACGAGGACGTGAACTGAGCGTTCAGGCGTCGCGGATGCGGCGCAGCCGCACCACCACGTCGACGCGGGTCACTTCGTAGCCCGGCGGCGGCTCCGGCACGCGCCCGACGCCCATCTGGCCGTCGGGAATGTCGATCACCGCGTTGTCGTCCTCGACGAAGAAGTGATGGTGCTCGCCGGTGTTGGTGTCGAAGTAGGTCCTCGACCCGTCCACCGCGACCTCGCGCAGCAGCCCCGCCTCAGTGAACTGGTGGAGCGTGTTGTAGATCGTGGCGAGCGACACCGGCACCCGTGCGCCGACCGCTTCCTCGTGCAGTGTCTCGGCTGAGACGTGGCGATTGCCGTGACGGAACAGCAGTTCGGCAAGCGCCATG
The DNA here is from genome assembly GCA_963843565.1 of uncultured Alphaproteobacteria bacterium. Classification (GTDB taxonomy): domain Bacteria; phylum Pseudomonadota; class Alphaproteobacteria; order Rhizobiales; family Kaistiaceae; genus DASZQY01. The sequence continues at coordinate 2,271,220 of CAWJKY010000003.1, read as the reverse complement.
CGCTGACGCGTCGGGCGCAGCCCGGCCCCGCGCAGCATAAGGCGAATCCCCGGCGGTGCCATCGCACCGGCCGTGTGGACGCCTTCGGTCATGTGGTCCATTGGTCTCTTTCTCTGACGGGCGGCGTTCAAGGCGCTGCCGTTCGGAGAGACTATAAGTAGCAAGGCGCCGCAGCGCAACGAAATGCGCCGATTCCGCGGTCCACAGACGGCCCAAATTCTGGCCATTTCCGCCCCCCGCGACCCTTTGTGGCGACCGGCAAGATGCTATGTTATGAGGGCCGCCGATGGGCCTGCCCCGCCCCCGGCTTTTCCAGCGAGGGGCGCGCGGCGCGCCGCAAACGTGCCGACGAGAGCGAACCGGATCATGACGGCCGTCCCCAAGCCACAGACAATCGATTCCAGAGCCACGAGCTTCGACTACGACGCGCTGATCGCCTGCGGGCGCGGCGAACTGTTCGGCCCCGGCAACGCCCAGTTGCCGCTGCCGCCGATGCTGATGTTCGACCGCATCACCGAGATCAGCGAAGACGGCGGCGAGCACGGCAAGGGCCAGGTCCGCGCCGAACTCGACGTCAAGCCGGACCTCTGGTTCTTCGGCTGCCACTTCAAGGGCGATCCGGTCATGCCGGGCTGCCTCGGGCTCGATGCGCTGTGGCAGATGCTGGGCTTCTTCCTGGGCTGGCTCGGCGAGCCCGGCCGCGGCCGCGCCCTGCAGGCGGGCGCCATCAAGTTTTCCGGGATGGTCCTGCCGACCGCCCGCCTCGTCGAATACGGCGTCGACCTGAAACGGGTGCTGCGTTCGAAGCTGGTGCTCGGCATCGCTGACGGGTGGCTGAAGGTCGACGGCACCACCATCTACAAGGCCGCGGATCTGAAGGTCGGCCTGTTCCAGGGCTCGGCCGAACCGGCGATCGGCTAAGCAAGCCGCGCGCCCGGCAGCGAGGAACGTCAAGATGAAGCGCGTCGTCGTCACCGGCATGGGCATCGTCTCCTCGATCGGCAACTCCACCCAGGAGGTTGTCGCCAGCCTGCGCGATGCCAAATCCGGCATCAGCGCGGCCGAGGATTACACCCGCCTGGGCTTCCGCTGCCGCGTCCACGGCGCCCCGCAGCTCGACCCCTCCACCATGATCGACCGGCGCGCTATGCGCTTCCACGGCGGCGGCACCGCCTGGAACCACGTCGCCATGGATCAGGCGATCGCCGACGCCGGCCTCGAGGCGAACGAGATTTCCAACGAGCGCACCGGCCTCATCATGGGCTCCGGCGGCCCCTCGACCCGCACCATCGTCGAGGCCGCCGATGTCACCCGGGAGAAGGGCCCCAAGCGCGTCGGCCCGTTCGCCGTGCCCAAGGCGATGTCGTCGACCGCCTCGGCGACGCTTTCGACGTGGTTCAAGATCAAGGGCCTCAGCTACTCGATCTCGTCGGCCTGCTCGACCTCCAGCCACTGCATCGGCAACGCCGCCGAGATGATCCAGATGGGCAAGCAGGATGTCATGTTCGCCGGCGGCTGCGAGGATCTCGACTGGACGCTGTCGGTGCTCTTCGACGCCATGGGCGCCATGTCGAGCCGCTTCAACGACACCCCCGAGAAGGCCTCGCGGGCCTACGACAAGAACCGCGACGGCTTCGTCATCGCCGGCGGCGCCGGCGCGGTGGTGCTGGAGGAACTCGAGCACGCCAGGGCGCGCGGCGCGCGCATCTACGGCGAAGTGATCGGCTACGGCGCCACCTCGGACGGCTACGACATGGTGCAGCCGTCGGGGGAGGGGGCGGAGCGCTGCATGAAGATCGCGCTCGCCGGCGTTCACGACAAGATCGACTACATCAACCCGCACGCCACCTCGACGCCGGCCGGCGACGGCCCCGAGATCGAGGCGATCCGCAAGGTCTTCGGCTCGGCCGACAAGGTGCCGCCGATTTCGGCGACCAAGTCGCTGACCGGCCATTCGCTGGGCGCCACCGGCGTGCAGGAAACCATCTATTCGCTGCTCATGATGAACAACGGTTTCATCTGCGAGAGCGCCAACATCGACGAAATCGATCCGGCCTTCGCCGACATGCCGATCGTGCGGCAACGCATGGACAACGTCGAGGTCAACACGGTGCTCTCCAACTCGTTCGGGTTCGGCGGCACCAACGCGACCCTCGTCCTCCAGCGTTACAACGGATGAGGACGGGGTCTTGGGGGGCAAGCGGGGCAGATGAGTAGCGGTATCATGCAGGGCAAGCGCGGCCTCATCATGGGGGTCGCCAACGATCATTCGATCGCCTGGGGGATCGCCCGCCAGCTCGCCGCCAACGGCGCGGAACTCGCCTTCACCTACCAGACCCCGCAGCTCGGCAAGCGCGTCGTGCCGCTCGCCAAGTCGCTTGGGTCCGATTTCGTGCTGCCCTGCGACGTCGGGCTGAAGCCCGATTCCGACGACCCGCTGTCGCTGACGTCGATGTTCACGGCGCTGCGTCACCGCTGGCCGACCATCGACTTCGTCGTCCACGCCGTCGCGTTTTCCGACAAGGCGCAGCTGAAGGGCCGCTACGTCAACACGACCCGCGACAACTTCGAGAAGACCATGGTGATCTCGTGCTTCTCGTTCACCGAGGTGGCGCACTGCGCCGCCCCGCTGATGAAGCACGGCGGCGCCCTGGTGACGCTCACCTACGGCGGCTCCAGCCGGGTCATGCCCAACTACAACGTCATGGGCGTCGCCAAGGCGGCGCTGGAAGCCTCGGTCCGCTATCTGGCCGTCGATTTCGGCCCCAGCAACATTCGCGTCAACGCCATCTCCGCCGGGCCGGTGCGCACCCTTGCCGGCGCCGGCGTCGCCGACGCGCGGCTGATGTTCAACTACCAGAAGCGCAACGCGCCCCTCGGCCGCACCGTCACCATCGACGAGATCGGCAATACGGCGCTCTACCTGCTCTCCGATCTCGCCTCGGGCGTCACCGGCGAGATCCACTATGTCGATTCCGGCTACAACATCGTCGCCATGCCGCGGCTCGCCGAGCTCAAGGTGACCGATACGGTCACCGAGCCCGACTCGGAAGCCGCCGAATAGGCCTAGCGCGCCACTGACGAGAGCGCGCCGGTCGGCGCCGAACTGACGCGATCGCGCCACGCCAGCACGAAGGCGATCGCCCACGCCCAGATGAAATTCGACGAGGCCGTCTCGATGAAGTGGGCGAGGCGGACCATCGGCGGCATCAGCGCGTTGGGGATCAGGTGGACGTCGTTCTGGATGAGCGCGAAGGCGAGCGCCACCAGCAGCGCGCCGACCCACCAGCGCCCGCGCGTCGTCGCCAGCACCGGCAGCGCGAACAGCACCCACAGCACGCCGCGCATGATCTCGAACGGACAGGTCACCGGGTTCGAGAAGACGATGGCCATCTGCCCGAAGAAATTCTGGGCGCCCGAATCGCCGTAGAAGGCGCGGACCTCCGGGAACTGCCAGGCGACGAAATAGCCGAACCCGAAGAACAGCACCGGATAGACGATCGCGCCGAGGAGCGCGATGCGGATCGCGACATCGAGCCCGCTCCGCGCCGGCAACTGCCACGCCGGCTGCGTGTCGGTCGCGGCGTGCGACAGCTTTCCGCACACCCACACGGCGAGCGGCGGGAACAGCAGGGCCAGCGGCACGGTCATCCGGAAGAGACCGGGGATCATGTCCGGCGTCAGGTTGGTCATGAAGTACCAGGCCTCGATCCCCGACGTGAAGGTCTTCACCCCGTAGATCAGGAATGCCAGCAGAAGCATCAGCGGGAAGCCGGCGAGTCGCGAGGTGCGGATGACGGCCATCAGGATCGCGACGTTGACGAGGGCAACGACCAGAAGCGCGGCGAGCGCCTGTGTCTCGTTGCCGGGTTCCGTCGGGAGGGACGACAGGTCCGGCCCGAGGAAATGGCTGCCGACGATGTAAAGGACGAGGTAGGCGAGGACGAGCACCACAAAACGGCCCGCACCCGTGAGACGCGCGCGCATGGCTTTGCCCTTTCGAAAAAGGCTCCCGTTCGCGGGAATCTGGCAGGGTCGCGCGGCGCGGCGTTGATCCGGATCAACCGCCCGGTCAGAGCGTCTTTTGCATGAAGACCAAGTCGAGCCAGCGGCCGAACTTGAAGCCGACCTCGGCCATGCGGCCGGTTTCGACGAAGCCCAGCTCGGCGTGGAGCGCGAGCGAGCCGTCGTTGTCGGCCGCGATCCCCGCGATCATCATGTGCTTGCCGAGGGCCTGGGCCCGCTCGATGAGCGCCGCGATGAGCGCCGAGGCGATACCCCGCCGCCGCATCGCCTCCGCCACATAGACGGAGTGCTCGACCGAGAAGCGGTAGCCGTCGAAGGGGCGGAAGTCGCCGAAGGTGCCGTAGCCGGCGACGGTGCCGTCGTCGTCGGCGACCAGCACTGGATAGCCCTGCGCCAGCCGGGCCGCGAGCCACGCCTTGCGGTTGCCGAGATCGACGATCGCGTCGTTCCAGATGGCGGTCGTGTGGGCGACGGCGTCGTTGTAGATGGCAAGGAGAGCGGGAAGGTCGGCCTCGGTCGCCGGCCGGATGACGACGGTCATGTCTTAAGAAGCCTCGCATTTCCGCGAAATGTCGCGGGGATCGCGACCTTAGCACCGGCGCGGCGCCCGGCAACTTCCCGCCACGCCAAGGGTCTGCTAAGAGCCGCCACCGAACCACATAGCGAACCGATGACCACCGGCCCCCAGAGCCAGATCCGCAACTTCGCGATCATCGCCCACATCGACCACGGCAAATCGACGCTTGCCGACCGGCTGATCCAGCTGACCGGCGGGCTCGAGGCGCGGGAGATGAAGGCGCAGGTGCTCGATTCCATGGATATCGAGCGCGAGCGCGGCATCACCATCAAGGCCCAGACCGTGCGCCTCAAATACCGGGCGCGCGACGGCAACGACTATGTGCTGAACCTCATCGACACCCCCGGCCACGTCGACTTCGCCTACGAGGTCAACCGTTCGCTTGCCGCCTGCGAGGGCTCGCTGCTGGTCGTCGACGCAAGCCAGGGCGTCGAGGCCCAGACGCTCGCCAACGTCTATCAGGCGATCGACAACGACCACGAGATCGTGCCGGTCCTCAACAAGGTCGACCTGCCGGCGGCCGAGCCCCAGCGCGTCAAGCAGCAGATCGAGGACGTCATCGGTATCGACGCCTCCAATGCGCTGGAGATTTCGGCGAAGACCGGCGAGGGCGTGCCGGCGGTGCTGGAGGCGATCGTCACCCGCCTGCCGCCACCCCAGGGCGACCCCGACGCGCCGCTGAAGGCGCTGCTGGTCGATTCCTGGTACGACCTTTATCTCGGCGTCGTCGTGCTCATCCGCGTCATCGACGGGACGCTGAAGAAGGGCATGCGCATCCGCATGATGGGCACCGCCGCGGCCCACGACGTGGATACGGTGGGCGTGTTCACGCCGAAGCTTCTCGATTGGGGAGAGCTCGGGCCGGGCGAAATCGGCTTCTTCACCGGCTCGATCAAGGAGGTCGCCGACACCCGCGTCGGCGACACCATCACCGACGACAGGAAGCCGACCGCGACGGCGCTGCCCGGCTTCAAGCCGGCCCAGCCGGTGGTCTTCTGCGGCATCTTCCCCGTCGACGCGGCCGACTTCGAGAACCTGCGCACCGCCATCGGCAAGCTTCGCCTGAACGATGCGGCATTCTCCTATGAAACCGAGACCAGCGCGGCGCTGGGCTTCGGCTTCCGCTGCGGCTTCCTCGGACTCCTGCATCTGGAGATCGTGCAGGAGCGGCTGACCCGCGAGTTCAACCTCGACCTGATCGCGACGGCGCCCTCGGTCATCTACAAGATCAGGAAGACCGACGGCAGCGAGATCGAGCTGCACAATCCGGCCGACATGCCCGACCCGGTGCGCATCGTCGAGATCGCCGAGCCGTGGCTGCGCGCCACCATCTTGACGCCCGACGAATATCTGGGCGCCATCCTGAAGCTCTGTCAGGAGCGCCGCGGCATGCAGGTCGACCTGTCGTATGTCGGCAACCGCGCCATGGTGCAGTACGACCTGCCGCTCAACGAGGTGGTCTTCGATTTCTACGACCGGCTGAAATCGGTCTCCAAGGGCTATGCATCCTTCGACTATCACCTGACCGACTACCGCGTTGGCGATCTCGTCAAGATGCAGATCCTGGTGAACGCCGAGCCGGTCGACGCGCTCTCCGTCATGGTCCACCGGCAAAACGCCGAGCGGCGCGGGCGCGCCATGTGCGAGAAGCTCAAGGATCTCATCCCCCAGCACATGTTCCAGATTCCGATCCAGGCGGCGATCGGCGGCAAGATCATCGCCCGCGAGACGATCCGGGCGCTCCGCAAGGACGTGCTGGCGAAGTGCTACGGCGGCGACGTGACGCGCAAGCGCAAGCTTCTGGAGAAGCAGAAGGAAGGCAAGAAGCGCATGCGCCAGTTCGGCAAGGTCGACATCCCGCAGGAAGCCTTCATCGCCGCGCTGAAGATGGATGAGTAGGGCGCTTTCCTGGCGCTGACGGCAGCGCCGTCCGGCGAGAGCGTCAGGTCCGTCCGGCTCCGACTGTTATTTCTGCTGCCCGTTCAGCGTAGCCTTGAACTTCTCAAGATCGATCTGATTTCCCTGGGTGTTGGCGCTGATCAGGCGGACCATCCCGGCGATCGCCACGGCTTGGCGAATCTCGGCATCTGTCGCGCCGGCCTTCTTGGCATTTATCGTGTTCGCATAGATGCAATACTCGCAGGGAATTTGGGCTGCGACCGCCAAACCGATGAGCGACTCATATTTTGGCGGGATCGCGTTGTCCGGCCCCAGGATGGCTTTGAACGCTTCCCAGAAACCGGCTTGGGCCTTGTCCGGCAAGGTCTGAAAGTACCACGGCATTCCCGCCGGAGCCGTCGATGACTTCTGAGTCTGCGCGAGGGCGCCGGTCCCCATCAGAACGGCCAGAGCAACGGCCGCAAGGGTGCGCATTTTCATGTGAGTTTCTCCCCTGGAGGCGAGTAAGGGCTGATGTTGGAATTCAAGAAAGCACGACAGGCCGGATGCTAGATCGGCCGCCTTGCGCGCGGTTGAAACACTTTGCGTATATCGCGAGCAAAGCCTTCATCGCCGCGCTCAAGATGGACGAGGAGGGGCGGCGGAAACCTTGGGCCCGGGGTTCCCATCGCCGCCCGTCCGGTTTCTAGTGGCGGGATGAATTCTTCGCCCGCTCTTCCCGCCCCCCTCGAAGCCTGCGCGTTCTTTCTGGACCTCGACGGGACGCTCATCGATATCGCCGAGACGCCGGATGGCGTCGTCGTGCCGCCGGACCTGCCCGGGTTGCTGTCGGCGCTGGCCGAACGGACGGGCGGCGCAGTGGCCCTGGTCTCGGGGCGCACGATCGCCGCGCTCGACCGCCTGGTGGCGCCGGCGCACCTGCCCGCCGCCGGGGTCCACGGCGCCGAGATGCGGTTTGCGGACGGAACGGAAGCGACGCTTGCCGCCGACCACATGGACGCCGTGCGCGCCGGTCTTGCGAAAATGGCGGCGGACCATCCGGAGCTGCTCATCGAGGACAAGGGCGCGGCCGTCGCGGTCCACTACCGGGCGCGGCCCGCGCTCGGCGCCGACGTGGAAGCGGCGCTCGGCGCGTTGATCGCGGGCAACGAGCACCTTCGGCTCCAGCCCGGCAAGATGGTCTACGAGGTGCGCCCCGCCGGCGCCGACAAGGGACGCGCACTCGCGCGCTTCATGGAGACGCCGCCCTTCGCGGGGCGCACGCCGGTCGCGGTGGGCGACGATCTCACCGACGAGCACATGCTTCAGGTCGCGCACCAGCTGGGCGGTCTGGCGGTCGGCGTGGGAAACCGCGAAACCACGGCGACGATGCGTCTCGCGAACCCCGAATCGGTGCGCGAATGGTTGCAATCGCTGACATCGACACTAGGTAAACAGTAACGATCGCACCGCGCGCGTGGTGATCCGGCTGCGTGGATCGTGTAAGATTCCGCCCGCGTTCATCTTGCGCCGACCGGTGTGCCAATCGCCGTGTGCGCATCTGAAGGAGCAAGCCCAATCCGGCCGAAAATGAAGGACGTGCGATGAGCCGGCTGGTGGTGGTGTCGAACCGGGTTCCGCCGCCGCGTGATCAGGGCGCCGAGGCGGGCGGTCTGGCGGTGGCGCTGAAGTCCGTGCTCGCCGAGCGTGGCGGGCTGTGGCTGGGCTGGTCCGGCAACACCGCCAAGGGGACCGACGCCGAGCAGTTCAACGTCCACCGGCGCGAGGAGGGCAACATCGAGTTCGCGCTCGTCGACCTGACCCAGCGCGATATCGACGAATACTACTCCGGCTTCGCCAATCGCGCCCTGTGGCCGCTGCTTCACTACCGGCTCGATCTCGCCGACTTCGAGGACCAGGACGTCACCGGTTATTTCCGCGTCAATGCCTTCTTCGCCCGCGTGCTCGCCTCGCAGCTGAAGCCCGACGACGTCATCTGGGTTCAGGACTATCACCTGATTCCGCTTGCCGCCGAACTTCGCGACCTCGGCGTCAAGAACCGCATCGGATTCTTCCTGCACATTCCCTGGCCGCCGCCCGACGTGTGGTTCGCCATGCCCGTCCATGGCCGGCTGCTCGAGGCGTTCACCGCCTACGACCTGATCGGTTTCCAGACCGACTGGGACGTCGAGAACTTCGCCGGTTGCATGAAGCGCGAACGGCTCGCGCTGCCGGGACCGGACGGCGAATTCCGCGTCGGCAACCGCACCTTCCGCCTGGGCGACTTCCCTATCGGCATCGACACCGACGCGTTCGTCGAGATGGCCAGCCACGCCGCCGACAACCCGCTGGTCAAGCGCATGGCGGCGAGCCTCGGCGCGCGCCAGCTGATCATCGGCGTCGATCGTCTCGACTATTCCAAGGGCATCGACCACCGCATGGTCGCCTACGAGCGCCTGCTCAAGAACAACCCCGCCTATCACAACAAGGTCACCTACCTGCAGATCACGCCGAAGTCGCGCTCCGACGTGCCAGAATACGCCACGATGCAGCGTCAGGTGGCGGAGACTGCGGGCCGCATCAACGGCGCCTTCGGCCATCTCGACTGGACGCCGCTGCGCTACGTCAACCGTACGATCAAGCGCTCGACGCTGGCCGGGCTCTATCGCATGAGCGACGTCGGCCTGGTGACGCCGCTTCGCGACGGCATGAACCTGGTCGCCAAGGAATACGTCGCCGCGCAGGACGGCGACGACCCGGGCGTTCTCGTGCTCTCGCGCTTCGCTGGCGCCGCGCGCACGCTCGACGGCGCCGTGCTGGTCAACCCTTATGATCTCGACGGGACCGGCAACGCGATCGCTCGCGCGCTCTCCATGCGCCCCGACGAGCGCAAGGCCCGCTGGCAAGGCATGATGGACGTACTCAAGGATCAGCCGGTATCGAAATGGGCCGACAACTTCCTCGGCGAACTCGAAGGATCGTCGCCGCCGGCCCTGAAGGCGGCGAGCTGAACGGCCGTCAGGCCGCCAGCCACTCTTTCGCCGAACCGATCTCGCTGGTGCGGAAGACGCGCAGCGTCGCCGGCATCAGCCCGTCGATGGCCGCGACCGAACGTGCGTACGGTCCGTCGTCGGCGACGAAGGCGATGCGGTCGAAGTCGCGGAAGTGGCGCGTGCCGAAGACGGCGTCGTCGTAGAGGCCGCCGCGGTCGTAGCCGGCGAAATCGGACGCTGCGACGTAGAGCAGACGGACCTTGCCGGCGGACTCCAGCGCCCAAGCGATGGACGGCTCCAGGATGGTGCGCCGGTCGGCGTCGGTGACGCGTCCATGCGCTTCGAAGCCAACGGCGCCGTCTGGAAGATTGTCGATCGTTGTGAACATCGCCGTCCCACCTCCTCTTCGTGTCCGCGCCCACCAGCAATTCGTGCGTTCTAGAGGGTCGATGCGATGGTTTGTTGACGCCATCATGATGATATCGGCGCGATAATCCGGCTTATCGGAGGCAAGGGTTACCGGAATCCTACGACGAGATTGCCGGGCTTGTCGCAAGTACGCCCGGCAAGATATGCAGAAGGTGATCAGGGGAAGGCGATTGGGCGGGGATTCGGGCGCCAGAATGAGACGGACGGTCAGGGTGATCGCAGCGGTGCTGGCCTCAGCGGTCGGCGCCACGCTTGCCTTGGGCGAGCCGGTCGGCCTCGGCATCCCGGCGAAGCTTCTCTTCGGCCATGTCCTGGCGCCGTCGTCGGGTCCCACCCGGCCGGTCGGCTTCTACGCCAAGGGGTGTCTGGCCGGCGCCGTGCCGCTGCCCATCGACGGACCGACCTGGCAGGTGATGCGCCTGTCGCGCAACCGCCATTGGGGCACGCTGCAACTCGTCGACTTCATCGAGAAGCTGTCGGCCGATGCCGCCGCCCGCGACGGCTGGCCGGGATTGCTGGTCGGCGACATGTCGCAGCCGCGCGGCGGGCCGATGCCGACCGGCCACGCCAGCCACCAGATCGGTCTCGACGTGGACATCTGGACGATGCCCATGCCCGACCACACCCTGTCGGCCGACGAGCGCGAGAAGATGGGCTCGCCGAACCTCCTCATCCGCGGCCGGCTTGCCGTCGACCCAAAGAAATGGACGGGGGCCTATGCGCGGCTCCTGGAGCGCGCGGCTTCCTATCCGGAAGTGGCGCGCATCTTCGTCAGCGCCGCCATCAAGAAGAAACTCTGCGAGACTGCCGGCACCGATCGGGCATGGCTCAGGAAGATCAGGCCGTGGTACGGCCACGCCGATCATTTCCACGTTCGGCTGGAATGCCCGGCGGGCATCGCGGGGTGCGTCGTGCAGCCGCCGCCCCCGCCCGGCGATGGCTGTGGCGCCGAGCTCGACGTGTGGTTCAAGCCGCCACCGCCGCCACCCAAGAAGCCGGTCAAGCCGGCGAAGCCGAAACCGCCGCCACCGGAGATCACCCTCGCCGATCTGCCGAAGGCGTGCACCGAGGTGCTCAACGATGGTCTGGCGCCCGGCGCGGCCGAGGCGCGCGCCATGCCGATGCCGCGGGTCCGCCCGACCGACCACTGACGCTCAGGACGCGGACAATTTCCAGCGCGACCACAACGCGGTCTCCCGCTGGATGAACAGGTAGGTGGCCGCGAGCCCCCCGCTGTAGACCAGCACGGCGACATAGACGGCCAGATTGACCCTCAGGTGCGGCAGCACGCGCTGCCAGTGATCGAGGTAGGGACCGATCAGGACCAGATCGTAGGCGAGGAACCCGAGAAGCTGGCCGGTCGCATTGCCCCACACCGGGCGCACCAAACCGTAGGCGAAGTAGAGCGCCGCCCCGATGAACACGAAGCCGTAGACGGCCGACGAGGCGCCGTCGATCCACCACGGGAACACGGTCGCCCCGGCCACCAGAGCGATTCCGAGTGGCGCCAGCAGCAGGATGAACAGCGCGAAGGACAGGCGGACGATCATCGGCGTCGGCCGGCGGTCGCGAAAGGGGTGGCGCGCGCCAAACGCGCCCAGCCCGATCGACCCGAGGGCGACCACCAAACTGACCGCCGCCATGGCCGGCGCGTCGTGGAGCGCGGCATGGACGCCGATGGCGCCGGCGCTGAACGCGATGTTCAGCGCGCCGCCGACGAGCGCCGCCGGCTCGTTGGCGATGCCGATCCAGGCGACGGGCAGGCCGATGGCCGCCAGGATCGAGGCGATGAAGATGTGCGACAGGCCGTAGAGCGGGTAGGGCCACAGCGCCACGACCGGTGCGAAACGGACAAGCCAGGAAAGGGCAAGGACAAGCGCCAGCCCGCCGGCGCCGACCAGAACTGCACGAAACGGGAATGACACGGCGGCCGTCGCCCGGTTGCTCGGATAAACGCAAAGGGTAGGCGAACGGTGCGTCCGCCGACAACCCGGTTCGTTCCCGTGAGGCGCGCTTCAGGAGCGGGTCAGCCGTTCCTGAGGCGGCGCAGGAAGCGGGCGGGCGGGCGCTTGTAGAAGACGCGGCCGATGGCGAAGGCTTCCTTCTCCAGTGTGCTCCGCCGCTTCGCGATCACCGCCAGCTGGCGCATGAGGCCGATCTCGGCGGTCGGCGACAGGGCCAGCTTCTCCGCCAGCATGGCGTGATCGTTGTCGAGACCGAGAACGTCGCCGAGCCGGTCGAGGACCGCTTCGCCGGCGACGACGCGCTTCGGCAGGCGCTTGCGCGCGATGCGGATGAGGTGGGCGAGCCGCTTGACCGCCTTGCGCCAGCGGTGGAGGTCGGGCGTGGCGAGGCTCGCTTCGGCGGTGCGCATCGCCTTGCGGCCGCGCTTGTAGGTCTGGCGGACGGCGTCCTCGATCAGCTGCGTGCCGTCGAAATCGGCGTCGAAGCGCCCGACCACGCCGATCGCCTCGGCCAGCCGCCGGTTGACCTCGGCGACCGGCGTGCGCTCGTGGTGGGCACGGGCGGCTTCCTCGTCGAGGGCGGCGGCCACCCGATCGAAACCGAGGTCGTCGCCATCGGCGGTCTCGACAGCCAGATCGTGCGCCCGCGCCGCGGCGACATCGGCGTCGCGCGCCTTGGCCAGCAGGCGCGCCGCCTCGGTCAGCACTTTGCGGGCGGCGAGCGCGCGCTCGCCGAACGCCGGTTCGAGAGCATTCAGGATGGTGCGGGCGCGCTTCAGGCGCTGGCGGGTCCGATGGATGCGTTCCTCGCGCGACCCGGCCGTCCCGAGATCGCGAGCCGCTTCCTCAAGGTCCTCGATCAGCACCCTGAGGAGCGCCTCGGCGATGTCTTCCCGCCGTCCGACCCGATCGGCCACGCAACACACTCCGCTTCTCTGCGGACATTATCGCATGGCGCGGTTTTGCCAGTCGACCCCGGCGGGCAGCGACACTAGTGCGCGGCGGCGCCTCCCGCGGCGACGCCCAGCCCGATCGGGCAGGAAACGCCGGTTCCGCCAAGCCCGCAGTAACCATGCGGATTCTTCGCGAGGTACTGCTGGTGGTAGTCCTCGGCGAAGTAGAAATCGCCGCGCTCGACGATCTCGGTAGTGATCTCGCCATAGCCCTTGGCCTTGAGGGCGGTCTCGTACATGGCCCTCGCCTTCTCGGTCGTCTCGCGCTGGGCGGCATCGGCGACGTAGATGCCCGAGCGGTACTGGGTGCCGACGTTGTTGCCCTGACGCATGCCCTGGGTCGGGTCGTGGGCCTCGAAGAACGCCCGCACCAGATCGGCGTAGCTCACCTGCTTCGGATCGTAGACGACCAGCACCACCTCGTTGTGGCCGGTCTTGCCGGTGCACACCTCGCGATAGGTCGGGTTCGGCGTCAGGCCGCCGGCGTAGCCGACCGCGGTGACCCACACTCCGGGGATCTGCCAGAAGGCCCGCTCGGCGCCCCAGAAGCAGCCGAGGCCGAACAGCGCCGTCTCGGTGCCGGCCGGGTAGGGGCCCTTGAGCGGGCGGTGGTTGACGAAGTGGGTCTCGGCGGTGGGGATCGGCTCGTCGCGGCCCTTGAGCGCCGTCTCCGCGGTGGGCATGGCGGTCTTGGTGCCGCCGAGCATGTCGAGAATGTTCATCCTGGTTGTCTCCTTCCGGCGGTTGAAGCGTGCCGGCGTTCTTGTTGTTTGGCGAGTCAGGCGTATTTCGGCCGCGGCCGCGGCCGGCTGCCGAGGTAGGTGAAGCAGAACCCGAGGACGCCGAGCACGGCCCACGTCGGCAGCGCCAGCATCCACACCACAGGCGGGTTCCACAGCCAGGAAGCCATGTCCTGCTCCACGAAGGTCTCGGCCGATTTCAGCACGGCCGCTCCAAGCGTGGCATCGATGGCCGGCCCGAGCGGCGTCACGGTGAGTTCAGATGCGGCGATAGACTTGGCGGCGTCGATGACGAACGCCACCAGCGCCCCCGCGACCAGCCAGAGCCCGATGAAACGTGAGAGGAACCTGATCATGGCAGGGCGCCCGGCTGGCAGATGCATATGTGGCGTTGCGGCCATTTGGACGCAACGGCGGCGCCCGTCAACTCGCCGCGACCCTGCCGTGAGCGGGCGTCATGGCTTGCCTTTCCGGTCCTTCTTTGCCCGGGCCGCCTCGAACTCGGCCCGCGTCGCCTCGTTCGGCGGGTAGAGGCCGACGATCGAGCGGCCGGCGGCGACCTGTTCCTCGACGAAATTCTCGAACGCGGTCATGGCGACCGCTTCCGCGGCGATCTCCGCGACGATTTTTCCCGGGATCACCACCACCCCTTCCGCGTCGCCGACCACCCAGTCGCCCGGGTAGACCGGCACGCCGCCGCAGCCGATCGGCACGTCGATGTCGACGGCGTGGTGATGGATGAGATTGGTCGGCGCCGACGGTGCGGCGCAGAAGGCCGGGAAGCCCATCGCCGCGATGTCGGCCGAGTCGCGCAAGCCCCCGTCGGTGACGAAGCCGGTGGCGCCGCGCACCATCATGCGCCGCATCAGGATGCCGCCCGCCGAGGCGGCGCGCGCGTCGCCGCGCGAATCAACCACCATCACCGCGCCCGCCGGGATGGTCTCGACGGCAAGGCGCTGGGGGTGGCGCGGGTCCTTGAAGACGTCGAGGGTGTCGAGGTCCTCGCGGGCCGGAATGTAGCGCAGCGTGAAGGCCGGCCCGGCCATGCGACTGGTCGCCGCGTTGAGGGGTCGCGCGCCCTGGATGAAGACGTTGCGCAGGCCGCGCTTGAAGAGCGCGGTGGTCAGCGTCGCGGTGCTGACCGAGGTCAACTGGGCGCGAAGCGAAGCGTCGGCGGCGTCCGTCACGAGACCCTCACCCGGTTGCCGTGGCGCGCGGCAAGCCGGCGAAGCCGCCGGCGGCTCTGGCCTTGCGCGTCCGCGGTCGGCGCGGCCGCGTGAAGAACCTGGGCCCCGACCAGCGACGCCTCGAGGTGGAGAACCGAACCGGACGTATGTTCGCGCACGTTGCGCCTCCCTGGCTTCCCGGCCGCCGGCACATCGGAAAAACGGCGACGCGTGGCCCGCGGCCCTGCCTGATCTTGACCGGTTCGGGGACGGGAAGGAAGCGGACGCGAAAATCGAGAGCGCCCCCATGGGCCGGATGGCGCACCAGCCGGCCCTCCCGGCACGGTTGAGGAACGAGGCACGCCTGCGCTCGCCGCCCCACGTGAAGCCGGCGAAACCCGCCCATCGCGGCGCCGGCGGCCCGCCGGGCGACCACCTGGCGCCCCTTCGGGGCGCTTGCGGAACGGCGTCGGGTGCCTATAGTCCGCCCGCCCTGTCCGGAGGGGTGGCCGAGTGGCTGAAGGCGCACGCTTGGAAAGCGTGTTTACGGGAAACCGTAACGCGGGTTCGAATCCCGCTCCCTCCGCCAATTTCATTGCGCGAACCATTCTCCGGCCTGTCCGTGTCCGCGGCAAAGGCCGGCATGACCGCGACATTTGGCAGCTGAACCTCTGAACTGCAACTAACCCGATGGCGCAATCTGTTCTCTGTTTGCGACAGATTTCTCTGAGGCTCTGAACTCGGATTGTTCGGTTCAGAGGTTTGGAATCGGCGGACTTTGGGAATTCGAGGACCCCTCGCCGCGCCGAGTGGTGTCGTTCTTTCGCCTGACCGAAGTCGCAGCGTCAAACCGTCGGCTCATCAATCGAGGCGGCCATTTCATAGACATCGAGTGCGCGCCGGGGCAGCGACGCTAGCAACTCGTGAGTGTCGAGCGCGTATTTGCCCAGCAGGAATCGCCCGCGGCGCTCCCGTATCTCGTAGAACCTAACGGGGCGGCCTCTGCCGGCGAGCGCCTTCACGATGGCGTATGTGACCGTGTGAGAGCAGCGCATCCCGAACACGACCTCTTCAAGCTCGAGCGGCGAGGACTGCGGGCCGCGGGGGCCGATGAGCCGCCATTCGCGCTCGTAACGCCAGTCGAGCGCCTTCTTCGTAAGAACGGCATGGTCCACGATGCGGCGGGCGTCGTCGTCGCCGTCGAGCATGGCGGCGACCGTGCTTGCCGCAATCAGCCGGCTGCCGCCGTACCTGATCTTGTGGAGGTCGTCCGCAGCCCTGTCCGGTATGGAATAGCCGATGCACACCCCCTTATGCTGGTCGCCGTAGTGGCTCCACATCAGGGGGCAGTTCGCGCGTTCGGCGAGCGAGACAATACCCTTACCGTAGCGTCTCAGCAGCTCGTCCTCCACATACTGAGCGAAAAGAAACTGGGCCGGATCGTCAATCTCATATTCCGGGTTGGTCGCGTTGTGGCGGATTTCCGCGATCATCTGTTCAGCGCGCCGCCTGCTGTGGGCGGCTATGTGGCCGAGCGTCTTCGGACCGCTGTACCTAATCGTTTTGGCGGCTGCGCTCATCTCCGCGCTGACGCGCTGTTCGACGAGCCGCGCTAACATGCGCGCCAGCGCATCGGCGTCGATGTCGGCATCCAACGACGGCCTAGTATCGAGCGGGTCGTTGAACGTGCTGGGATCGGCAAAAAACAACCGGTCAGCGATCAGTGAATTGAGCGTTCGGTCGCTGAAGGTGCGGTACTTGTAGAGCCTTCCGGGTATTTTCGTTCTACTGCTCAACGGCCGGCTCACAGGATGAAGTACTTTGCGTCGCGGTTGTCGAAGGCGGGCCGCGTGCCCTCCAGCACGTCGACGAGGTGCCGGTTGATAGCGGGAGATTCGATGGCGCCCATGGTATAAATTACAGCGTTGCCCGCGGCGCGGTCGATATCAGCGTGGATGATCTGCTCGGCGTCGCAAACCACCGCGATGTTCGGGCTGTGCGTCACCATTATGATCTGGCGGCGTGTCTTCACGTCCTTGATGACCGGTATCAGCAGCCGGTAGACGGTCTCGCTGTCCAGGTTTTCCTCGGGCTGGTCGACGATGATCGGCTTGTTGCTCTTGTCGACCAGCAGGTAGAAGACGAGGAGCAGCGTACCGCGCTCGCCGGGCGACAAGTGGCTCAGGTCTTTGCCATCGAGCTTCAGCGAATATTCTGGCTCAAGATACCCAAGGCCCCACAGGAAATCATAGAGCGCCTTCAAGTCGACGTTCTTGCGCAGCTGGCTCGCGATGCCGGTGGGCGCCTGCTGAGCGGTGCGCATGTCGTGTTCCAGGTATGAGACGATCCTCTCCACATAAGCGAGCGCTTCGTCCACGTTGTTGACGTTGAACTCGGCCCGTATTTCGTCTAGCGCAGCGCCCTTCTCCTTGCGGTAAAACGAGCCGGCAACGTTGGCCGACACGTAGTTGTCGAAAAGGTCGCCTTCGAGGTTCCGTTCGATAATGCTGCTCTCGAAGGTGAGTTTGAACCCTTCCTTGATGATCACACTGGAGCCGATCAGCTCCTGCACCGCCGCGAAAAGGTCCTTGTAGACGTCACGTATCGCGGCGACGCATTTGTGGATACCGCGCGCGATCTCCCGCCGCTGCGCGCGCAGAGTCTCAATGTCGTCGAGAAGGCCGGTGCGTAGGTAGGAGAGCTGCGCCTCATAGCTCTTCAGCGTGCCGGGCT
Source organism: uncultured Alphaproteobacteria bacterium (assembly GCA_963843565.1). GTDB lineage: Bacteria > Pseudomonadota > Alphaproteobacteria > Rhizobiales > Kaistiaceae > DASZQY01. The sequence continues at coordinate 2,253,761 of CAWJKY010000003.1, read as the reverse complement.
TGTCGGCAGCGCCCTCGACCTGCAGGCCCTTTTCGCGCCACGCTCGCAGCGCCTCGTTATATTCTTGAAACCGTTTGTTGGGCGCGTCGAGCTGTCCCTGAAGCCCGGCTATGCGCCTAAGGCACTCTGCTTTCTGCGCGGGCAGGTTGCCAGCTGCCGCCTCGTCGAGCGCGGTGTCGACGGCCAATTTCTCCGTGGTGAGCTCTTCGCGGATGGCGATGAGGGCATCCTTCTCGATCGTCAACGAGACCAAGGCCGGCAGGGAAAGGCCGAGCCGTTCGAGGTCAGGGGCAGTGTCTCGGTCGAGGCGAGCATACTCACTCTCGAAATTGTCGAGTTTGCCTTCGACCTTATGGGCGAGCGCGATCTTCTCGGTAAGCGTTTTCTGTTGCTGCTGTCTCTCCGCTGTTTCCGCGACGATCCGATTGAGGGTGGCCCGCTCAGCGGCCATTTTTTCGGCGATCTCGTCAAACACGGCACTTTGTTCGGCACCGACATCGCCGGGCTGTTCGACCTTTGCCGGTTCGATCTCGCGGTGCGCTTTCAGCTCCTGCTGCTTCTGGCGTAAGAGAGCCAAGACCTTGGCGGCGTAGGCCGGGGCGGCCCTGTCTTCCAGCCGTACCAACTCGCCGTTGACCCGTTCGACCTCGCGCCGGGCGTTGGCAATCTGGCCCTTCAGCTCCTCGGTCTTGTATTCAATCAGCTCGTCGAGCGTTTCGCAGCCGAGTTGCTCCGCGTCGCTGATGTGCGAGAAAATGACCTTGCGCAGCTCGGTTTGGAACTCGCTCTGCTGGCCCGGTTCTGTTTCGGTGCAGACCTTCTCAAGGTAGGTCTGCGGAATGTAGCGCACGCGTTCAACGCCATTCGTGTCGGGCTTCACGTTTAGCGGCAGCGTGGTCTCCGTGCCGTCGGCCCAGATCGGGCGGACGGTGAACTGCTTTGCGAGCCGCCCACCACGTTCGCAGAACCGATCCTTCACAAGGAAGGAGAAATGGATCGGGTCGCAATGCGTGTTGCCGGCGAGCGCCAGTATGTCCGCAAGCGCGCTCTTGCCGCTGCCCTTGTTGCCTATGATCGCGACCATGTCGGCGTTCAGCGGTATTTCGCAATCAAACCAAGTATCCGGGGTATCGGCGTCAGCGGCTCTGCGGATATGCACGCGGTCGATGAACCGCGTGGCGTTGCCCCGAACTTCCTCCAGTTTCGGCGGGATTCGGCCGACGTAGACCCGGTCTTCGGGCTCGTTGAGGATTTGGCGCAGCCCGCTGAAGGTCGGGTCGGCCTTGATCCAGCAGAATTTGTCGATCGGCTGCGAATTGTGGTCCTTGAGCTTGCCGAGTTCGTCGTTGACGTTGTGAGAGTCGCTACCCTTGATGCAGGGCTTGCGGTTTCCAAACCACTGGCGGTAGTCATCCTCGTCGTAATGCGGATTCTTCCAGAGGAAGAACTCGGCCTGCGCCTTGTTTGCCGAGCCGAGGACATCCGCGTCACGGATTAGGTGCTGCTTCAGCATCGCGTCGGTCTTTGGATCGATGTTGTCGATCCCGCCATATTCGTCATAGGGCAACCAGACGACGAACCGGCCGCAAAACCTGCCGTCCGCGCCCAGCTTCTTGGTGATGTCGTTGAAATCCACCTGCACGCTGTTCAGAAGGAACTCATTGTCCGCATAACGACCGCCGATCGAACTGCCGCCGGACTGCTGGTTCTTCAGAAACGTCTCGATATCTTCCGGATCAAGCGCCGGATCGAATATTAGGTGGAAATTCAGGCGCTGGCTCGTCTTGCCGTGCTTGTTCATCAGCACGTTGGTCATGCGGCATTCGACGACTGGGAAAAGGACCTTGCTACGCAGCTTGTCCAGGGCGTCGCGGTAGGCCGCGTTGCCTTCAGTGTCACCTGTGGGATCGGCAAGGCGGTGGAGAACCTCACGATATCCCGCGACCGAGAAATAGTCGTTGATGCCGATGACGTTGCAGTCGGCGTTCCCGAGTTGGATGATGAACTGGTTGTAGTCGCCTTTGAACCCGTGCGATTCCGGGCTGTGAACATGGAGATCCCATTTCCGCCACTCCGCGCCCCTGGGCCATTTGCTCTTGGCCACGTCGTTCGCTCCGACCTTTGCTTTCGGCGACACTGTCAGGGACCTCAAGGAAAGTGGATTGTTCTGTGCGGCGATCATGTCTCCCGGTGAGTCAAATGATTGATACCGCCAGCGTTGAGCCATTCCCAGCGGAATCTTAGTAGCACCTTTTCACTCGCCAGACGCCCCCGAGGGTCCCGGAGACACAGTGTAGCAACGCGTCCGGTATAAAATCGTCAGGGTCGAGCCGCGGCCGTAAAAGCAGAGAGGGGCATTCTTCGCCGACTTGTACAATAAGACACTTTGGGAACCGTTGGCATCCTATGGGGTCAGTCTTGTGATGTTCGCTTTCTTTTTGCGCTGCCACTCACCTCCGGCCAGTCTGCTGCACCCAGACAATAGACAACTGCTTCCCAAGGTTCTGCCGAGACGCGGATTCCCCAAAGCGAGTCTCTCTTTCCTCGCAGACAGCCAAAATGGTTTCGGGCTTGAGCAGCGTGAGCCGCAAGATGCGGCTGACATACGAAGTGCTGACACGCTCGGCCGATGCGATCTCCGCGACTGAGGCGTAGGTGCCCCTGTCGATGAGTTTCCGCCAATAGAAGGCGCGGGAGAGGGCGGCAAGGACCGGATCGGGCTTGGTGTCGACCTTCGATCCGCCACCGGTCGAAGGTTGAGGCCCATCGATCGCGATGGTCTTGCGCCCACCTCGCCGACGAAACCGCATGGGCACATGAACGGTGACCGTCGGCGGCTCGTTGCGCGCCCGCCGAACTGGGGTTGGCCCGGGCTGCCGTCGGCGAGCCGCCATCACGCTGCCTCTCGCTCGCCGCTCGCGCCGCTCAGTTCGCAGAGGAAGGCGGTCAGACCTTCGGTTCGCAGGCTGATGTCGATGCCATCGGCCGTTACCTGCACGCGGTCGACAAGCAGCTGAACGATCCGTGCCTGCTCCGCGGGAAACAGTTCGTCCCAGAGGGGGTCGAAGGAGACGAGCGCCTCGCGGACCTCATTCTGCGTCAGGTCCGGCAGGTCCTTCTTGGCTGCGCGCCAGGTAGCGACAATGATCTCCGGCGAGCGGAGCAGGATGCGCAGCTGATCGATGACGGCGCGTTCGATCTCGGCGGCGGGGACGCGGTTGATGGTGGCGTCGTCCCGTTCGCCTTTGATGAGCCGCTGGCTGACGTAGTAGCGGTAGAGTCTCTGGCCCTTCCGGGTGTGGGTGGGGGACATCGCTCGACCCTTGGCGTCGAAGATCAGCCCCTTGAGGAGGGCAGGGGTCTGGGCGCGGGTCTTGTTGCTGCGCGTGCGCGAGGATTGAGCGAAGACGGCCTGCACCTTGTCCCAGAGTGGCCTCGGGATGATCGCCTTGTGCTCTCCGGGATAGGCGGAGCCATTGTGGACGGCCACGCCGATGTAAACCCGGTTGTGCAAGATTTTGTAGACCCGGCCTTTGTCGAGTTGCTTGCCGTACCGGTTGACGAAGCCTTCCGCGGTCAGCTCCCGAGCGATGGTGGTGGCAGAGCCGGTCCTGGCGAAGGTCTCGAAGATATGTCGGACCTTTGCGGCTTCCGTCTTGTCGATGACCAGCTTGCGGTCCTTCACCCTGTAGCCGAGCGGCGCCCAGCCGCCCATCCACATGCCCTTCTTTCGGGAGGCAGCGAACTTGTCCCGGATGCGTTCGCCGGTTAGCTCGCGCTCGAACTGAGCGAAGGAGAGCAGGATGTTCAACGTCAGCCGCCCCATGGATGTGGTGGTGTTGAACTGCTGGGTGACGGAGACGAACGTGACCTTGTGCTCGTCAAAGACCTCGACCAGCCTGGCGAAGTCCATCAAAGAGCGGGAGAGCCGGTCAATCTTGTAGCAGATGATGATGTCGACCTTGCTGGCCTCGATGTCCGCCAGGAGCCGCTTGAGGGCAGGACGTTCCAGAGTCCCTCCGGAGAAGCCGCCGTCGTCGTAGCGATCATCGACCAGAAGCCAGCCCTCCGCCTTCTGGCTGGCGATGTAGGCTTCGCAGGCGTCGCGCTGGGCGTCGAGGGAGTTGAACTCCATGTCGAGGCCTTCCTCGGAGGACTTGCGCGTGTAGACGGCGCAGCGGCGCTTCAGAACGATGCCGCCAGAAGCAGGGCGACGATCGCCGGGCGCGTTGTTCTTGCGGCTCATGCCTTTGCCCGCTGGTTGCGAAGGCCGAAAAACAGCGGTCCGTTCCACCGCGTGCCGGTGATGGCGCGAGCCACAGCGGAAAGGCTCTTGTACGGCCGTCCCTGATAGTCGAAGTCGGTATCGCGGACGGTGACGGTGTGCTCGACACCCTGCCACTCCCGGATCAACCGTGTGCCAGCGATCGGCCGATTGGCATCGTCACGTCGGCGGACCGCTTTGCCCTTCTTGCCGTAGAGTTCCTCGCCCAGGGCTTCGAGGTACTTCACCGTCTCCGGCTTCAGCCCGCCGTAGGCCAGTTCCTGCACGCGATAGGCGAGGCGGCTTTCGAGATATTTCCTGTTGAACGCCGGCGGCTCGGTCTCGAACAGGTCACGCCACTGCTGCTTCAAATCGCCGATTGGCATCGTCTTCAGGGCGGCGAGGCGCGCCAGCACCGTATCGGTCATTCGCCGTTCTCCGTTTCCGGGTTGGCATGACCGCTCTGGTGGCCGACAGGTTCAAGCGAACTTTCTCCGGGTTCGGGAGACGTTTGACTTGACTGGCGGGCGTGGAGCCGAACCAGCCCGAGCGCCAGGATTTCGCCAACCTCGGCGATGCGCTCGGCACCCTGCGTTCGACATGAAGGGGAATGGCTATACCGGTTCACGCTGGGTCTCGCTGATCGACGGAGCTGACTCAGGTCATGAAAAGCCTCTTGGTCGAGCGTTTCGGGACATCGGCGAATTGTGATCGCGCTCGCGGGCTCTGCCAGCGTCAAAGCAACTGGCGCTTGCGGGACGGTAGTGGCTCCGCAATCATCGCCCGGGGTCGATGGTGATGATGCACACACGGGGTGACGTCGTGGCACGCAAAGCTGCCCCAATCGGGCCGATTGCTTTCCGCCTCATCGAAGATGCGCCGATCGATCTTGTCCGAGCCGTCCTTGCCGCGAAGGAAAGCGAGAACGAGCCCGACCTTGGTCTCACCGAATCAGCTGGAGAAGCTGGCGAAGACGAGGGGCGCAAGGCGATCCTCGATAACCTGAGCCGATTTGACCAGGACGAGCTGCGCCCGCTTGAGGAAAGGTGCCAACGCATTTTCCAGCTGTCCCAAGGCAAGGGCACGTCGTCCCTGGACACCGTGGCCGATCAACGCCTCGGCGGCGAAGAGCACGGGCGCTACCTGGCTCAACTTGATTCGTTATGCCGGAGCATTTGGACGTATCTCAACTTCCACCAGGTCTTCGAGGACGCCGAGAGTTTCCATGCCGCACGTCGCTTCAGGGACTATGGGCGCCTGTATGATGCCTTCGAGGTCGACCTCGATGATGAGGTCGTCCTGGACGCAGCGTCGGTCGATATCGATCAACTCGCTGCGAAGATCACTGAGGCTCTGCAGCTGAAGACCGCGTGCACGGTCCGCGGCGTCGACCTGCCTGTTACCGAGCACCACCCCGCTTCGGTCATGCTCATCGTCAGGCACGGTGGTCCGTTGTCCAGCGTCCATGATCATCGCGCAGACGGTCGGAGGGGCACCATCTACTTCCGACCGCCGAACGAAGCCACGCTGATCTACACGCCGGGCAACCGACAAATTGAAATCTGTGCCGACAGTCCGGTCGTCCGGCAGAAGGTCAGCGCTTGCTTTGCGGGTGTGGCGCTAGGGCACGATGTGTCAAAGAAGCCGCTCACCTGGAAGCGGTATGACCTCTCGCGGTTCCGCTCCTCGCTCAGGCTCCCGCTTCCGCCGATAGACGGCTTCGAAATCCTCCTGGCGAGGGTCCTGGACATCGAGGTTCGCCTAGGAGACTGGAGGCGCAAGCTGTCGCTCAAGGTGACCATTGACGATGAAATCGACGAGGTCGCGGCGCGCTACCTCGGAAAGAACAGCGTTGTACGGAGAGCGGAAGGGTTTAGCCGGGTCAGCATTGCCGTTCGCTACCACCGAGTGGGGCGGGAGGAAGAACGGACGCTCAATATCACCATCTCCGGCAGCAAGGCCTGCAACCTGCAAAGCAACAAAGACCCGGAACAGCGCAGCCTCGGCTTTGCGCTACTGGATGTTTGGAAGATCATGCGCGCGTTCAAGCAGATCGGGACGACCGACCTGCGCGCCATGTTTCCCCGGCTCGTTCAACTCTTCGACCGCGCGGAGGACGAGATCACAGGGCGCTTCTTGCGAGAAGTGGGCCTCGACCCCAATCGCCTGATCGAGGGCGGTTTGCTTGAGCCTCGAGGACGACAGAAGATCGTCCTCATAGACGAGGAGCAGGATGCCGAGGGCGAGGTCTCCTTCGATCCATCGTCGACGTTCGGGATGGCAAAGGCGACCGGGCTGTTCGGAGAGGATCTGGGCGAGCGCGCGATCGCAGACTTGAAGGTCTATCAGCTCAATCCGCAGTGGCTGCACGACTCGCTCGTGGCGTTGATCAAGCCGTTGCTTTCCAGTCGCGTGCTGCAAATCCTTGATGAGGACCTAACCCTTCTGGGATCGATGCAAATCGACGGCGGGGACGTACCGATCTATTTCGCGAGGCGTCTCGACGACCAGAAGGTCACCTCCAGGCTCGATCTGCTGCTTCGGGCGCGCGGCAACTCCGGGTTCGGCATCGTCCTGTCGGCAAGTCCGGAATTGCCATCGTGCCTCGGCCCGAACGTCGTGGTTCCGTTCCTGACGCATCTGTCGAGCGGCGGTGATGAGCCGATCCTGTCGCCAAGGAGCATTGAGTTGGCGTTTCGATCGGGCCGTAGCCTCGCGATGGGCGGCAGTTCGCCGGCCATCCATCGCTACGCTGCCCAGTCCGCGACACTGTATGTGCCGGGCAAGCCACCACTATCCCTCGTTGGGGCGAACCAGATCAGGCTCTTCGAACGTCTGGTAGAGGCGCACATCGCCGGCAGCCCCGACGTGAAGTCCTCGACGCTAACCGAGGGCTTTGACTCGCGAAGCCCGCAGCATTGTTTCCGCGCAGAGATGTGGGGGAGCATTCTGAACGAGTACATCGCGAAAGGCGTCAAGAAGGGCTACTGGCGCCTCGTCGTCTGAACTGGGGCGCGGCGCTCGGCGCGTCCAACATCCGTCTAACCTTTTGGGCGGGACCGTCCAACGTTCTGATGGCTAATGGAAGGGCTCACTCACTAGAGGAGCACTCCCATGCCGACTCCCTTCCCATCGCGCCCTGCGCCCCCGACGAGCAGTACCGGCGCCGCGAAGACCAAGCCCACAAACTCCAACTCGGAATGGCGCTGCTCACGCTGCGACAAGCTGCTCGGCGTTTGCCGGGACAGCCGCATGCACCTGCGCTTCGCGCGGGGGCACGAGTACTTCGTGGGCTATCCGGTGGTGGCCACCTGCCGCCGCTGCGGGACTCTGAACCAGGCGCCCGTCGGCGCGCGCTGACCCGATCGCTCAACCCACTCCCCGAAATCACGAGAGGCGCGCGACGCCCTGACCCGGCCAGAAGGAGGCGCTGGACGCCCGGCCGCAAGGCAGGCGTCCGATGTCCTCCACGTGGAACGGAATTCACCAGCACCTTATGCACGCTTCATCCGGCCTCGGCTTCAAGCGCACCTTCGATCATCTTCGGCAGAGGCACGCCTCGCTGACGCCGTTTGCCGACCCGGTGGCACTGCTCGATGCACTTCATTACGGCTCCGACACACCAGAACAGAAGAACACAATCCTGCGGATATTGGTCGAGGTCGTCCAGTCCGGCGGCCTCGTGGCGGATAGCGGGCTGACTCTGATGCTGCTTTCACTGTGGCCCGGGCTCAATGCCATCCGGCGCCGGTCGCTCTGGCGCAAGCTTGCCGCCCCGGACGAAATCGCCTCCGACATCCTCGCCCGCACCATCGAGGCGGTTCACGGCCTCGACCTTCGGCGCGTTCGCCGGATTGCGGCGACGATCCTCAAGAACATCGAGCGCGACCTCGGTCGCGATCACGCACGTGAGGCCAAACGACAAAGCCTCCGCGTCGAACTCGATGTCGACCAGATCGTCGGCGGATCGCGGGAGCCTCTTGTCTCGAAGGAACTCCTCAAGCGCGATATCGCCCGTCTCGTTGGCGACGACGCCCGATTGGTTCTCCGGGTCGCAGTTGACGGCTTCTCGCAGGTGGAGGTCGCCGCCGAACTCGGTCTGACAGAAGCAGCGGCCCGGAAACGCTATCAGCGGGCCATCCGCAGGCTGCGTCAGGATTATTCCGATCCAATGTCCCGTTCGGGAGCCCTGCTTGGCTTTTCACGTGCAGGCGCAGTTGCGCCGTCGCGAGAAACGGATGGAGCAGGGCTCATGAACTGCACGGACGACAACGATGATTTGACCCGAGTGCCGGGTCTGTTCCGCCGCTGGGAGCTTTCCGACGTTCTGAAAACCCGTCGGACCTATCGCCTCGAAGAAGCGGGAATCCATGCCGACGGGACGCCGCTGATGGCAATCTACACGAGCACGGCGGGACCGCAGCAGGCGGCCGTCAGTGCCGATGATGCCATGCCCGATGAGAGGAGTTCGTGATGGCTCCCCTCGACCCGGTTCGCAGAGAATCGGCCAGCCAATCGGCCGACACGAAACGCCGGAGGGACAGGCCCACTCTGGTTCTCAAGGCGACGCTGGCCGATCTGGATAGCTGGTTTGACGTCGCTACGGCTGGCGACGGTTTCGAGTACCACCGTGGCTTCCTCGCGATGGACCGCAGGGTCGGAAGCCGTCTTGGTGAGGACGATCGGAAGGAACTAGGCCGCGTCGCCGATGCCACCATGGTCATGGCGAAGTCCGGCCGCGCCCATCTCGTTCAGCGACGACGCGGTCCGGACGACTACACCTACATCGCGTTGGCCAGCAGTTCGCTCAGGCGCATTTCAAGCCGCAAGCAAATTGGGGAGACGGCGTCGTGAGCGCGGAGACAATCGCCCACGCGCTCGGTGGCCGTCGGGCGGGCGCCACATGGATGGCGCGCTGTCCGGCGCACAACGATGGGACGCCGAGTCTGGCCGTCCGCGAAGGCCTCGACGGCAAGGTCCTGATCTATTGCCATGCCGGCTGCTCCCAGAGCGACGTGATCACGGCTCTGAAGTGCGACGGCATCTGGACACAGGATCAGCGCGCGAACCGGCGCGCCGCCGACGACACGAAGAAGTGGGCCGTTGTTGATGATCACCGCGGTCCAGACACCCGCACGACTTCGGCATTGCGGTTGTGGAACGAGGCGGTCGGCAGCGAGGGAACACTCGTCGAGATCTACCTGCGCACACGCGGCCTGACGATCCGCCCACCCGCGACGCTCCGCTTCCATCCCGCGCTGAGGCACCCGACCGGTGGCACTTGGCCGGCCATGGTCGCGTTGGTGACAGGGGGAACCGACGGCAAGCCGACGGCCATTCACCGGACTTTCCTCACCAAAGACGGCTCAGGGAAAGCGCCGGTCTCCCCGCAAAAGATGATGTTGGGCCCCTGCCTGGGCGGTGTCGTTCGCCTCGGCGAAGCCGACGACACAGTCATGGCGGGTGAGGGCATCGAGACCTGTCTCTCTGCGATGCAGGCAACCGGCCGTCCGACGTGGGCGGCGCTCTCGACGGCGGGTCTCAGGTCTCTCCAGATCGGCCCCGCAATCGCCAACGTCACGATCCTGGCCGACAGGGACGAGCCGGGCGAGGCTGCTGCCAGAAGTGCTGCTCGCCGATGGAGCAAGGAGGGACGGAGGGTCTGCATTGCCCGGCCGCCGATCGGAAAAGACTTCAACGATGCTCTGATGGGCGTTCCGCAATCGCTGGGGGCAGCATCGTGAGCGGCTGCGACGATCTGCAAGATCTTGTCTCCGTGGCAATTGCCAACGCTGAGCCGTTCGATGGGTCGGACAACGTCGGAGTCAAGCCACGCCTGTTGGTCGAGCATTCGGCTCCAGACCGGACGGTAGCGGCACTCCGTGATCTGCTTTCGGGCGCCGGGGGTCTCTATGACCGGGGCGTCCCGGTGCGCCTCGCCTTCGACCAGACTCAGAAGGGAACGGTTGCGCAGATCATGACGCCCGACATCCTGGTCCTGACGGCTCACACGATCTGCCGCCCCTACGCCATCAAGGAGAAGAAGGGCGCCCTGATCGAGGTGGATGTCCGCTTCCCGCGGCCCTTTGCAACGATGTATCTCGACTGGCGCGGCGAATGGCGGCTACCCGCACTGAACGGGATCGCTTCGGCACCTCTCCTCGGCGACAACGGTGACATCCTTTCGACCGACGGGTTCGATCCTGTGACGGGCATGTGGTGCGAACGTGTTCCAGATCTCGCGCGGGCAGTCCCGGATCGACCCTCGCGTGGGGACGCCGAAGAAGCGCTTAACCTGATCCGTCGGACCTTCCGGACGTTCTGCTTCGCTGATGCCCCGATGGTTGATGGCGGCGGCGTATTGGTCGTCGATATTGACGAGCCACCGGGTAAGGATGAGTCCGCGTTCATCGCCGCGCTGCTGACGGCCGTGTGCCGGCCAAGCCTGCCGCATGCGCCGGGCGTCCTCATCAAGGCGGCCTCGATGTCTGGAGCCGGCGCTGGCAAGGGGCTCCTCGCACGTTGCATCGCGATCGTGGCCTTTGGACGCGAGCCTCACGCCGTAACAGGCGGCGCGACAGCGGAAGAACTGGAGAAACGGATTGCCGCCGAACTGATAGAAGGGAGCCCGGTTCTCTTCCTCGATAACCTCAACAACACCGCGCTCCGATCGAATCTGCTGGCGAGTGCAATCACCGAGCGGCCGGCCAAGGTTCGTATTCTCGGCCGCTCGCAGATGGTACCGCTGAATGCATCTGCATTCACGGTTCTCACCGGCAATGGCCTGACGGTCTCGGAAGACCTCGCCCGCCGCTTCATCACCGTCGAACTCGACCCGCGTACCGAAGACCCCGAGGCGCGGCGGTTTGCAAATGATATGCGCGCCGACATCACGCGCGATCGAGCCGGGCTGCTGGCAGCTGCCTTGACCGTGTGGCGATGGGGGCGGCTCGAACATGACCTCCCCAATGGGCGTCCCCTGGGCAGCTTCGAGGTCTGGTGCCGCTGGGTCCGCGATCCACTCGTTGCTCTGGGCTGCCTCGACCCGGCCGAACGGGTCGGCGAGGCGAAGCAGCGCGACGGACGCCGACAGTCGACCGCGGAGCTGTTCGCGGCCTGGTGGGATCACCATGGTGACATGCCAATTCCCGCGCGAAACCTCGCTGATGGCGTGAGGGTCATCATCGACCCACAAGGGCGCGGTCGGCAGTTCGTCTCCGCGCACCTGGAGAAACTCGCAGGCACGAGACTCGCAGGATTCTTGCTGACCCGTCAGCCGGGCGCTGGCGAATGGGGAGTATCGACCTATGCGTTGCAACGCGTTGATGGGGCCGATCTGCATCGGGGGCATAGGGGGCATGGGTCGCCGGCCAATGCCATGAAGCCAGGCGGAAAGGACGAGGGGCATAGGGATCATAGGGGGCACAGGGTGCCGGCGACTGCACAGCAGCCGCCTCCTGAGTCCGATGCCCCCTATGCCCCCGATGGTTACGGCGCCGGAGTCGCGAACGACGAGAAACCTGAGACGGTTGGGCGATTGCCACCGCACGCGGATGCAGCGGTTGGCGTCGACTACATTCAGATCGATGACGACCTGGCGCGATGGGAAGAACGCGCTGCCATCGTGGAGTACGAGGGCGGACTTCCGCGCCAAGAGGCGGAGAGCCGGGCCGCCGAAGAGCTGGCGGAGGGGCTCGGCGATCCTCAGGATGCAGGCGACGGTCCACGTTCCGCGGCCAAGATCCCGTCGGAGGCTTAGGGGCCATGGCTGAATGGTCGGCCGAGGACGTAGCGGAGGCTTTGAGGGAAGCGGTCGCCGCCTGCCGAACGGCTAAGGACGTAGATAGCGATCCGGTGCAGTCAGCGGCGATGGCCCGGGTCACCCAACTGCTTGTGTGGCTGTCCTGGCTCGCGCCCCTTGATGCAGAGCTGGTTGAAATGCGGGCATCCGGGGCGCCCTGGAAGCCGATCTGCTGGCGGCTTGGAATAGGGCGGGCGACGGCACACCGCCGCTGGAAAGCGGCGCTTCGGCTGATCGCGGAGCGTTTGACTGGGCCGTGATCTCATTAACGCGCTGCTCAATGGCTCGCGAGTGCCTATTGTCGGCTGCTCTCCCGAAGTCGCCAAGCGTCGGGCGCACTTCCGAAATGCGCCACAAGCGGACCTCTCAAGAGTACACTTTCGTCGCGACCGCACGGCGCCCCCACCCTAGGTCAACAATGGTCTGGCGTGCTGTCGTCCACCCCGTTAGAACGGCTTTACTTCTTTCGTTCGGAACCGGTCATGGACGCGTTATCCTATACAGGTTCTGTCGAAGCGGTCCTGGCTCGGCTAGATTTGGCGTTGGATTTCTGTGCCGATGCTCTGATTGCCGGTGATGGGCACACCGCATTCGGCTCCGCCAATGATGTGCTAGCCGCTGTGTCGCAGAACGTCGACCGTAGACTTTGGCGCGACATCGTTCGACCTCATGTGAGGCGCCATCGCTTCGCGCACCTGACGCTGGAATGTCCGTTGACCCGGCGCTCGTTCGAGCGGCCGCGTGGCTACCCCGGCGACGCGGTGCTGCTCGACCTGATCTACGGCCACAGAGACGCTGCCTCGATGACGGCAGAGTTGACCGGAGTGGCGCGCACCGCTCAGGCCTTCACCTTCGCCGTGCCGGCCTGTGCCGCAGTTCGGGCGCGTCGGGTACGTCTGGCCGAGGAGATCGACATGACGGCGCGGACACGCCCTGGTGCGCGGGTGTTGTCGGTGGCCTGCGGTCACCTGCGCGAGCTGGAACTGAGCGACACATTCGGCGGCGGTGACGTCGAGGTGATCGGCCTCGACCAAGACCCTAGATCACTTGACGTGGCGTCGTCGTATCCAGGCGTCCGGACGGTCGAGGAATCTGTGCGGGGGCTGCTGAAGCAGGCGGGGACGCTGACCGACTTCGACCTGATATACGCGGCGGGGCTTTACGACTATCTCGATCGGCGGACGGCCGCCGCGCTCACGGCGAATCTGTTCGGGAGGTTGCGGGCGGGCGGGCGGCTGCTGGTTGCCAACTTCTTAGTTGGAGTGTGGGAAGCACCATATCTCGACGTGTTCATGGACTGGCAGCTAATGTATCGCGATGCCGACGCGATTGCAGGTTTTGCCGCCTCGTTGGACCGGGACGCGCTGGCGCAGTTAGGTGTGTCGGCCGACCCGCAGGGCTATATCGGCTATCTCGATGTGGTGCGCCGATGAGCGATCCGGGCGACGATGTGGACCTGAGGATCGAGCGGCTGTCGCTGAGTCGCAAGCGGCTCGGTTTAGCGCTCTTGATCTTCGCCATCCCGATCGTTGGTTATTGCTGCAACTTCGCGGCCATCGTGGCGCTCGGCTGGCCGTGGGCGCTGCCGCTTTGCATTTTGGGTGCCTGGTTCACCGGAATGGCCTTCATCGTCGGGCATGACGCGTGCCATCAGTCGTTCACCGCCTCGGCGCGGCTCAACGGGTTGCTCGGCCGGATTGCGCTGCTGCCCTCGCTCCACAGTTTTGGCCTATGGGACCTAGGGCACAACCGTATCCACCATCGCTACAACAATGTGCGCGGCTTCGACTATGTGTTCGAGCCGATGAGCCCGGAGGATTATCGCAGAGCGGGACCGATGCGGCGGTGGCTGTACCGGACCTACCGGCATGGCGCTGGGCTTGCGCTCTATTACATGGTGGAGATCTGGTGGCCGAAGATGTTTCTACTACGGCGCTCGGTGGTGTGCGGGCCGGTGGGGAAATACGTGGCTGACTCGTTGCTGGTCTGGGCGTTTCTCGCCGTGCAGGTCGGGACTGCGGTCGGGCTTGCCTATGCCTTCGGGCGCCCTGCTGTGGAGTCGGTGCTGCTTGCGGTGTTGGTGCCGTTCCTAATCTGGAATGCGTTGATGTCGTTCGTGATCTACTTGCACCACACGCACCCGGACGTGCCTTGGTACGGCTCGGTAGAAGAGTGGCAAAAGCAGAACGGGAGGATGACCGGTACGGTGCATGTCGAGCTGCCGTGGATCGTAAGCAAGCTGATGCTCAATATCATGGAGCACAACGCACATCACTTCGCGCCAGGGGTGCCGCTCTACAACCTGACGGCGATGCAGGAAAGGCTCGATATAGAACAAATGACAGAGTGGCGCTGGACGCCGCTGCGGCACTTTGAGGTGACACGGCGGTGCAAACTGTTCAACTACGCGGAGGGGCGCTGGGTGGGATACGCCTCCTCCATGGAACCCACCGTACCCGGCTGAAGCCTCCCGCGAGCGCCCGCCGTCATCTAGGGCGTGGACGCGCCCCGAATGTCTGCTTTGGGTCAGAATGCGAAGGAACTGGGCGGCGTGGCCATGTCCGCTTTGACCCCGATTCAGGAAGTATGATTCCAGGCTGTCCAAGATCGGAGCTTTGGGCGCGCCGTCTCATAAGAAAACGCCCCTCCCTTGTTACTTCAGATGCGCAGGGCGACCAAGGATCGGTAATCGGGAAGACACGACCCGCACATGGCGCCTGTGGACAAGGGAGTGCGGGACTCGGCGCGACCAATTCGGAAAATGAGACATCTTTGTTGGCCACCTGCACGGCTCCGTCGACTATTTCCTTGTCGGCACATCGACTTTTCGGATCGAGGCCGACGGGTAAATGCCCGCACCAGATCGCACCCTTGCAGTTGAATACCGTCTGCTCGTGGCGCTGACCCCGTACGCGAAGAACGCCCGCACGCATTCCGACGAGCAGGTTGCTCAGATCGCCGCATCGATCCGCGAGTTTGGATTCACGAATCCGATCCTGGTTGATGGCGACAACGGCATCATCGCCGGTCACGGGCGGCTGCTGGCCGCGCGCAAGCTCGGGATGGCGACGGTGCCGGTGATCGAGTTGGCCGGCATGAGCGAGGTGCAGAAGCGCGCCTACATCGTCGCCGACAACAAACTGGCTTTGAACGCCGGCTGGGACCGGGAGCTGCTCGGCCTCGAACTTGGGGACCTGGCATCGCTCGGGTTCGACCTGTCGATGACCGGCTTCGGTGAAGACGAACTGGCTGAGCTGTTCAACACCGGCAACCCGGGCCTCACCGATCCGGACGATGTGCCGGAGGTTCAGGAAGTACCTGTCAGCCGGGCAGGGGATGTCTGGCTTCTTGGCGGGCACCGGCTGGTCTGCGGGGACAGCACCAATCCGGAGGATGTCGCGGCCTGCTTGGCGGGTGTCGCGCCGCATCTGATGGTCACCGATCCTCCCTATGGCGTGAGCTACGACCCGGCCTGGAGGGAGCGTCTGGGCGTCGATCCTGCATCGCTGGCAACGGGGAAGGTTCTCAACGACGACCGGGCTGACTGGCGGGAAGCCTGGGCACTGTTCCCCGGAGACGTTGCCTACGTTTGGCATGCCGCCCTCCAGTCGCGGCCGGTTCTGGAAAGCCTGGACGCGGCCGGGTTCGTGGTGCGGGCCCAGATCGTCTGGGACAAGACCCGACTGATCATCGGTAGAGGTGACTATCACTGGCAGCACGAGGTCGCCGAATACGCTGTCCGAAAGGGAAAGAAGGGGCATTGGGAGGGCGGCCGCAGCCAGAGCACTGTCTGGCAGATCCCGCACCGCAAGTCCGAGAGTGGCCACGGCACCCAGAAGCCCGTCGAGTGCATGAAGCGGCCGATCGAGAACAACTCCTCGCCCGGTCAGGCGGTGTACGAGCCGTTCTCTGGATCGGGGACCACCATCATCGCAGCCGAGATGACGGGCAGGTCCTGCCATGCCATTGAGCTGAACCCGCTCTATGTCGATGTGGCCGTGAAGCGCTGGCAGGCGTTCACAGGAGAGCCGACTCGCCTTGATGGCGACGGACGGACCTTCGACGCCATTGCCGCCGAACGCGGGGCCTCGTTTGCCACGTCCGATCGGGATCGCACTGCCGGCGACGGCGGCACGTTGCCGACGGCACCCGAGGAGGCGTCATTCGACACCGATCCCGCCTCAGAGGACCTCGACGGTCTCGCCCCTTCGGCGGTGGAGGCGGGAGGCGCCTTGTGACGACCAAGGCCGCGGTCCTCCAGGCGATGCGGGCCAAGTGCCTCGATTGCTCGTGCTACCAGCCGGGTGAGGTTCGCAAATGCCCCGTGAAGACGTGTGCCTTGTGGCCGTACCGCATGGGGAGGGACCCCCGGCCAAGCCGAACCCGTGGGTTCGCAAATCCGCCCGTGCAGGCGCCGGCTTCTGGGTCAGGAAGCCCTATGCAGCCCACCAGTAGGCTCCCGCAGCCGGTCGGGCAAAATCCGCCGCCTGCACGAGAGGTTCTTGGCGCCATGCGGTCAACCGTGCCCGAAGAGGCGTGAGATGAGCCGCCGCGCGCACAATCCTGAGCCCGGCCAACGCAAGCAGGTGGAGGCCATGGCTGGCTACGGCGTCCCAGAAGCAGATATCGCGTGCGTCCTAGAGATCGACCCGAAGACTCTGAGGCGTCACTACCGCAAGGAACTGGACAAGGGGCACATCAAGGCCAACAGCCGGGTTGCGGAAAGCCTCTATCAGAAGGCCCTTGGCGACGGCTCCCAGTCTGTGACTGCGGCAATCTTCTGGCTGAAGACCCGGGCGGGCTGGAAGGAGATGAACCTCCACGAGGTGACCCACAAGCCCCCGGTCGAGATCAGGTTGGTCGCCGGAACGCCCGATCAGTTGCCGGATTGAACCCTTGGGTCGCAGAGCACATAAGCCGGACCCGTTCCTGAGGCGCCAGGTCGAAGCAATGGCGGGCTACGGTGTGCCGGAACACGCGATCTCCCGTGTGCTCGCCATCGATCCCAAGACGCTCCGCAAGCATTACCGCGACGAACTCGACACCGGACAGGTCAAAGCGACAGCGAAGGTCGCAGAGAGCCTGTTCCGCAAAGCCACGACCGACGGGTCGCAATCGGTGACCGCGGCCATCTTCTGGCTCAAAACCAGAGGCGGCTGGCGTGAGACGCCGCAGGACCACACCGTCGGGGTTTACGACATGACGACCCTGAGCGATGCCGAACTGGGGCGGATCGCGGGGACGGTCAGTGCGAGCATCGCCGACGCTTCAGCACTCAAGCGAGGTTTGGCGGTCTCCACTTGCGCGAAGCCAAGTAGCCCTCAGCTGCCATCGAATTGCTGCTTTGTGTCTGCGAGGTAGAGCGTCCAACATTTGTCGGCAAGACTGAGTGCCGCCTCTCGCGCTCGGCCGAGCGCGGCGAGCGTGCAAGCCTCCTCAGCTGACAAAACTTCGCGCCGGCGAAGCTCGTCAATGCGCGCTTCGATCGCAGAGAGGCTCTTCTCTGCGGCGCGCCAATTCTCAAGTGGAGTCCCAATCCTCATGACGCTTTAGCGGCAGGTTCTGAAGCGCGGCGTCCTGCCGCCCCGACTTATGGTCCCGTCTTGACCGAAGCACCCGGCAAAGGCCTCGGCGGGCCACGATGTTCCTATCGAGATCCGTCATTTCTCGAGACACAAATGCCGGGTGAAGAAGCGTCGGTAGGCTAACGCCGCGCCGACGCCTCCCACTCAACAAAACCTCAGGGGTCCTTGGGGATTCGCCCGCAAAAGAACGGCGCAAACCCGATGCCCTGATGGCTGACTTCTACGCGTCGTCGCACGGTACGCCACTGCCCGTCGTTGACGACCACAACCGGGCCACTCTGTTTGGATCGCCAGCGGTTGTCAGTCGAGACATTCTGATCAATCGCCGGTGGAAAACTAGCGTGCCGCGCGACGAACGGGCCTCAACAGGTCATTGTCACCTGTTCCGGGGCTGCAGGTGCGCTCGACGCCCAGCGACGTCCTGAGAGCAACCGGCCGTTTCACGACGCTGGCCGCGCGAGGATGTGTGGACGGGCCTTTCTCCGGGCTGGTGGGCTGATTTGGGGTGCCATCTGTCTGCACGTTGAGGTCGCGTGCGCTACCAGCGCCCGCTGGGCCGCGAACGGGGGTGAGACGATGCCCTTCACCGCCTCTACTTTCATGGCGTCGTCCATAGCCCGCTCCTTGCCCGGAATGTATTCCTAGTTCAATCTTGTGGCATGAGTCGCCCGCACGAAGACCTGCAGTATGCAATCGAGGAATGGGCCTCTACAAGGCCATGCGGCTGCCAGCGTCTACGTCAGAGACGTTTGTTGATCGGCCCGGTGCGTCGATCAAGTTTGCGCAGAGTCGCTCCGGGGCAGGTTTCGCAGGTTACCCCGGTTGTGGAACTAGGGTATGCTCGCGCTCGGGCAGTTCTTCCCGGGGGGATGGGCGACATGCTTTGGATCGGGGCGCGGCCGGCGGAGCGCCTTGGGCGCTTCCTCACCACCTTGGCCTGCCAACCGGCGACGATTCCTATGAGACCCGGTTCAACCAATACCGCAGTGAGCCCGGCCATCGCACGATCATGAGCAAGACCTGCAAACCCACTGGCATGGCGAGAAGACCGAGGAACGTGGTCCGAGTTACTTCTTGGAATGTGGGCTTGAGGTTGAACTTAACCAGGGAGTTCTCGATGGCCATTCTGGGCTGGAACGGGCCGGCACACTTGCGCAGAGCGATCGTTGCGTTTGCGGCCCTCGCTGCCATGACGCCTGCGATCGCTTCGGACGCTGGGCTGTGCGTGCAGACCCAACTTGCCCAACTGGGCTACCAGCCCGGACCTGCAGACGGCGCGCTCGGCCGGCAATCAGTGGGCGCGGCCAAGGCGTTCGCACACGATGCGGGGCTGACGCTGCCCGATCTTGCCGACGAAACGGCGCAGCAGTGGTGCGACGGAGTCCAAGCCTTCGGCGCGACCCCCAGAGCGGCGATACTCAAGACGTTTGCTGCGCAATTGCTGCCCAAGGACGTGCTGTTGAATTTCTCGCGAGTTGATCCGTCTCTGAGTGCCACGTCGTGCCACACTTGGGCAACGGTTGCCGAACTCCGCAAAATTGAACCTGTGCGGAAGATCGAGGGGTTTTCCTCACGACAGTACGGGGATGAAGATCATATTCCAGGTGCGGTCGAACTTGACCAGTTCGGATTCCGATTCGCAGGGGTGGCGGCTGAGGCGTTTGTCGCCGGTGATGCGCGGGTCAAGGGCCAGCTTCTCGACATATTGGAAAAATGGGCAAGCCAGCACGCGCTCCTGGATTCGGTCAACTGCCTCCGGCCGGACGGCTCCTTCAAGAAGAACCTGTGCACACAGTGGACCGTACCTGACGGCAGCGATCTGTCGCCCATAAAGGACTGGGAGTACACGATGGACCGCGCCGCCGGTCTCATCCGCGCCTACTATATCGCCCTGGCGGACTTCGAACCTGAGGAGCGCCAGCAACAGCACCAGATAATCAGGGCCTGGCTGGCAGAACTCGGCAGGCGCCTGCAGGCACCGAGCCCGGGTGGACCCGACCAGATTTTTGAGATCGGACGCGTGTATTTGGCCGCCGTTGTGAACGACTACATAAATGGGAATCCGTCTGCCGCCCGAGCAAAGCTCCTACGGGTCGAAGCCGCGCTTGATCGAGTCGTCTTCTCAGCGGACGGTTCGATCCAGCAATCCACCACGCGGGGCGATAGGGCTCTATGGTACCATTTCGCTGGCATAGGCGACGCGGTAATAGCCATGGAGCTGATCCGGGCGGCCGGGATTCCAATTTCGAATCGGGTCGAAGAGAGACTGCACAAGGCGGTGGCCCTGTTCCTCGCCGCCGTAAAAGATCCTGACGTTCTGGACCGGTGGGCTCGCCAGCGGCACAACTCCACCTACAATGGCTTTCAGATTTTCGATTTTGCCAAATGGCCTGACGAAATACACGATGCGAGTTGGTTCCACATATATGTCTATCGCTACCCTGATCGCGAAGAGGCAAAGGCACTGCGCCGCTTGGTGCCCACAACGGCAGATTCGGCATCGATTGACTCGCGCTTCGGTATTGGGCTCGGCTGCGTTTACAACGCTGCCGCAGTCGGCCGGGATTTGACGGATCTGAAGCCGTCGCCGTAGGGCGCCCGATCACCTCATGTCGGTGGCTTGGTCGACGTATTGGGCTTGTGTAGCAGCACGACCCGATCATCGGATCGTTCTTCGGAAGGCGGCTTGGGAGTTGGCAGCTCACCGCCCTCGGACATCAGCATAGACCGAGCCTCGTGGAGCTCCCGCTCGGCACCGGACGACCTCACACTGATGAAGCCTAAGGCAAAGCGCGGCTGGAATCGCAGGTGGTGAGCTGATTGCTGCAAACGGCATTGGCCCAGCCGTGCAGCGGCTTGTCTTTGACGCCGAGCCCCGGCCACAATTGGATCGTGACCTCAGCGAAATGACCCTTGCAGCCGTCGACAGTCAGCACCTCGAAGCTGTCCGGTCCGTAGGCGCTGCCATCCTTCAGATCGCCCGTCAGGTTGGCAGTGACCCTGTCGTCGTAGCTTGGGCCGGCTCGCAGTTCCATGCTGCCGATGATGAAGGCCACGAGACTGCCGGAAATCCAGCCCGGCCCGTTGAACACCGTTTTGACGGTGTCGCCGGATTGCACCTCGGCATTCTCGATCAGTAGCCATCCGTTCTTGGCCCCAAGGATATGGAATTCCGCGCCGACGATCGGGTCCGTAGAGCCGGGCTCCAGCGGCGCCGGTGATGGCAGACGCCCGATGACCTCGGCGCCGGGCAGCGGGGCGCTGCGTAGATCGGCGCCGCTCTGATTGGTCTGTTTCAAGAAGCCGTTAACGTCGCACTCTGCCGCCACGCCACGTTCGACCGGCGCCGCAGAAGCCGTGGTGTCGGTGGCGCCAAGACTGAACAGCGCCGAGGCGATGACAGGCGTCCAACGATGCATGCTGGGATTCCCAGATCAGTCCCGAAATGAACTTGAATGTTCGCGCCCCTCCGCCTTCTCTGCAAGACAGTAACGACATGCGGGCCTCTGCCGGCACCCTTGGCGGGGCGACACAATGATCCTCCGCGCCCACGTCGCAGCGGCGCATCAAGGTTCTAGGCCGCGTCCATTTCATGTCCGTGGCTTGGTCGGCGTATTGGGCCTGCGTAGCGGCACGACCCGATCATCGGATTGTTCTGCGGAAGGCGGCTTGGGAGTTGGCGGCACACCGCCCTCGGACATCAGCATAGACCGCGCTTCGTGGAGTGGCTGTTCCGCGACGTAGGCCAGGAAGTCCTCGCCAAGGCGCCGCGCCAGGTGCACGACCTCCTCGCTGCTTGTGATGATCGCGGTCAGTAGGTCGCGTCGTTCGTTGTCCACTGGCATTACTCACACCAGGGCCGGGGTGTCGCCCGCTCGTCTTCACCGGACTCGGCCTCGTCGCCGCTCTGGGGCTGCCTGGCAAGGCCAGGCGGCGCCGGGCCTGAACGCGCGCGCCGGCTTTCGGCGCCGATCAACGCGGAAGCCGCGACCCTGGAGCGCGCCAGAGCACGGCTAAAATCTGTGCTTTCGTCGATTGCGCGGTTGTGGTTTCTTTCGCTTGCGGTTGAGGCGCACGGGGGATTTCAGTGGCGACGAGAACAGCGAAACGCGTGGCCCAATGGCGCCACGCGGCGATGGCGATTATCGCCGGAATCATTGTGGCCGCATCGGCCGCAACCGCCCTGGCTCAGTCGACGGAACGGGCGAGCGTCGCGACCGGCGGTACCGAAGCGGACGGCGGCAGCACCATCCCGGCGATCAGCGCCGACGGGCGCTTCGTGGCGTTCGAATCCGTCGCCAGCAACCTCGTCGGCGGCGACACCAACGGGCTCGACGACATCTTCGTCCGTGACCGGCAGACCGGCACGACGGAACGGGTGAGCGTCGCGACCGGCGGCGGCCAGGCGAACGGCCACAGCTTCGAACCGGCGATCAGCGCCGACGGGCGCTTCGTGGCGTTCTATTCCGAGGCCACCAACCTCGTCAGCG
The DNA here is from genome assembly GCA_963843565.1 of uncultured Alphaproteobacteria bacterium. Classification (GTDB taxonomy): domain Bacteria; phylum Pseudomonadota; class Alphaproteobacteria; order Rhizobiales; family Kaistiaceae; genus DASZQY01. The sequence goes on along the minus strand of CAWJKY010000003.1, from coordinate 2,231,621 downwards.
GCGACACCAACGGTGCCGACGACATCTTCGTCCACGACCGGCAGACCGGCACGACGGAACGGGTGAGCGTCGCGACCGGCGGCGCCGAGGCGACCGACTACAGCTACACCCCGGCGATCAGCGCCGACGGGCGCTTCGTAGCGTTCCGTTCCGACGCCACCAACCTCGTCAGCGGCGACACCAACGGTACCGCCGATATCTTCGTCCACGACCGGCAGACCGGCACGACGGAACGGGTGAGCGTCGCGACCGGCGGCGCCGAGGCGACCGTCTACAGCAGCGTCGACCCGGCGATCAGCGCCGACGGGCGCTTCGTGGCGTTCTCTTCTCTGGCCACCAACCTCGTCAGCGGCGACACCAACGGTACCAACGACATCTTCGTCCGTGACCGGCAGACCGGCACGACGGAACGGGTGAGCGTCGCGACCGGCGGTACCGAAGGGAACGGCTACAGCTACATCCCGGCGATCAGCGCCGACGGACGCTTCGTGGCGTTCAATTCCGGCGCCACCAACCTCGTCAGCGGCGACACCAGCGGGCTCGACGACATCTTCGTCCATGACCGGCAGACCGGCACGACGGAGCGGGTGAGCGTCGCGACCGGCGGTACCGAAGGGAACGGCGTCAGCCAGATCGTGGCGATCAGCGCCGACGGGCGCTTCGTGGCGTTCCATTCCTACGCCACCAACCTCGTCAGCGGCGACACCAACGGATACCAAGATATCTTCGTCCATGACCGGCAGACCGGCACGACGGAGCGGGTGAGCGTCGCGACCGGCGGTACCGAAGGGAACGGCATCAGCCAGATCGTGGCGATCAGCGCCGACGGGCGCTTCGTGGCGTTCCATTCCGACGCCACCAACCTCGTCAGCGGCGACACCAACACTGACTTCGACATCTTCGTCCGTGACCGCGGCACCAGCGGGGCCGCGCCGTTGGCGCCCCTGGCGCTGAACGCGACCGACATCGGCACCGACGCCTTCACCGCCAACTTCACCGGTCAGGACGCAACCGCCGCCGGCTACCGCCTCGACGTGGCGACGTCCTCCTCGTTCAGCAGCGGCGTCGCCACCGCGACCGAGGGGCGACCCGCCGACTTCGTGCCGGGGTATCAGAGCAAGGTGATCCTGTGCGTCCCCAACCCGTGTGTGCCCGGCACTGTCAGCGTCAACGTGAGCGGTGTGCAGCCGGGCACACAGGAATATTACTACCGTGTCCAGGCCTGGGGCCGCGGCGGCGACAGCCCCTTCTCGGACCCGGTCCTGGCGAACCCGCCCTTGCCGACCTGCACCCTGACGGCCGACCCCACCGACATCGGCAGCGGCAGTTCGAGCACGCTGACCTGGGCCTCGACCGGCGCCACTTCCGGCTCGATCGACAATTCCGTCGGCACGCTGACGCCGGTCGCCGGCGGCTCCACCCCGGTCAGCCCAACCGCGGATACGACCTATACAGCGACCTTCACCGGTGCCGGCGGCAACGGCACGTGCCAGGCCTCGGTGAGGGTGACGGACTCGTCGACCACGACCGCCATCGGCCCGCTGGAGCTCCTTGCGCTGTCACTGCTCGCCTTTGGTGGGCTCGGGCTGAGGATGCGGAGGACTTGACGCCGATCGCGCGGGCCCCTCGGTCGGGCCGCCGTCGCCGTCTCGTCCTCGCCGGGTTCGGCCTCGTCGCCGCTCTGGGGCTGATTAGCAAGGCGCGGTGAGCGCTCGCGCAGGCTTTCGACGAAGTCCGGCGCATCGTCGGCGGCACGTTCACGGCGACAGCGCAATTCCTGGCCCGCTCGCGTGGTGGCCTCGATCCTGGGCACCACTCGTCGAAGATCGCTGCCGGCGCCGAACCGGCCGCCGCCTCAGGCAACCGAGGAGTAAGTGCCGCGATCCGTGGTACGCCGGTTGAGGTCCGCCTCGGCATCGTCGCGCCACATCGCCTCGTCGCGCGCCGCCGTGCGATCGCGAAGGGCCTCGAACGAATGTGAATAGCAGATGCGGTTGCGGCCGAGCGCCTTGGCCCGGTAGAGGGCGTGATCGGCCTCGGCGTAGAGGTCGTTGAAGTCGGCGCCATCCCAGAGCACCGCGACACCCGCCGACATGGTGACCGTCACGGCGGTGTCCCGCGTCAGGATCGAGGTTGCCGCCAGATGCTCGCGGAAGTCCGCCAGGCTGGCGATCAGAAAGCGATCATTGAACGGCTTCGCCAGGGCGGAACTCACTTTCGGAACAAGATCGTCACGGGCGTCGGCGGAAAGCAAATCATCGCCGAAGATCCATCCGGAAACCCGGTCGAATTGTCCGAGCCAGTTCGCGCCGAGGCACGGCTTGGCCGGCGATCATAGTCATTTGCTCCGTCGCCCCAGAAGTCGCTCGTCTACACGAAGCGTTTTTTGGCGGCGGCGCTACCTCCGGTATCCGAGGCCCCGCTCGGGCGGTGGCTGGAAAAACCGCCCGTGTGCGCGGATGGTTCCGGGCCCCACGGGTCGATCCCAGTATCAGCCGACCTGACGACGGTGATGGCCCCGGCGCCGATCAATGGGCAGCGCGTCTTCGGGAACGAAATTGCTGAACAATGTCAGATAGTTAGCTACGCACAAGACCCAAATGGTGGTATGGGTTTTGTACAAGAACCGCTGAATTTGTCGCGATGCAACAAGCCATTGCCTACTATCGGGTTTCCACCGCCAGGCAGGGTCGATCCGGGCTCGGGATCGAAGCCCAACGCGACGCCGTCGCCCGGTTCGCAGCGGCGGAAGGCTTCGACCTGATTGGGGAGTTCATCGAGGTCGAGACGGGGAAGGGGAGCGATGCCCTCGACCGACGTCCCCGACTGGCCGCAGCGTTGGCCACCGGGCGCCAGAGGAAGTGCCCGGTGATCGTAGCCAAGCTCGACCGGCTTTCCCGCGACGTGGCCTTCATATCGGGCCTGATGGCCCAACGGGTGCCGTTCATCGTTGCCGAGCTGGGAAGAGATGCAGATCCCTTCATGCTGCACCTCTACGCTGCACTCGCCGAGAAGGAGCGCCGGCTGATCTCGGAGCGGACGCGGACGGCGCTTGCAGCCCGGAAGGCTCAGGGCGCCCGGCTGGGCAATCGAAGCAATCCGGCTGAAGCTGCAGCGCTCGGCTCGAAGGTGCTGTCCGAAGAGGCCGACACCTTTGCGGCGAATGTACTGCCGATCGTCACTTCGCTGCGCGCTGCCGGCGTCACCGACCTGCGCGGCCTGGCTGGCGCTCTGAACAACCGAGGCGTTCGAACGGCCCGTGGCGGCCGCTGGCACGTCTCCAACGTGCGCAATCTGCTGCGGCGCGCAGAAACGCTTTCATAGGCGGGAAATTCGACGTTCGGTCTTGTCCTTCGCGGAAAACGGCAAACGCCATCAGGTTAACTCACGCCGCGCAACAGGTGCCTCGCGGGCAACTGGCGTCAAGAATACCGCGCCTGTTCGCCGGGCGCCGTGTGTCCTTTGTTGTCGGCATGATTGAAACGCCAGTTGGAGAAAGCGGTTCGCGCGAAGCCGGAATTCGAATTTGAAATTGTGTCCCGTTCAATCCCCCGCCCCGCCCAGCCGGCGCGATAGCAGGGATCTGACTGCGGCCGTCGGTGCCGCTGCCATTGCAAGTTCGCGGAAACTCGCGGCGGTGTCAGCGTGACCGCACCGACGATGAAGATCCGCGAGCACAGCCGACCACAAGTAGCTGCCCGCCAGCCACGATGGCGGCTCGAAGCCTTCGAGAACCTTGAGACCTGAATCGGCACCCTGCCGTTCCGCTATGGCGACCGCCCGGTTGAGACGGTGGATGGCCGAGGGCGCGATCCGCTCCAGAAGGGCATAGCATTCGGCAACCCGGTCCCATCTCGTCTCAGAGAAGGATGGCGCCAGACAATGTTCGGCGGCAACACCGGCTTCGGCGTGAAACCGCGAAAAGTAGTCTCCCTCCGATGCCTTCGCCAGCCAGTCGAGCCCGATGGCGATCCTTCCCCTGTCCCAGAGAGAACGATCCTGTTCTTCCAGAAGCAGCAGACCGCCGGCCGCATCTTGACGCGCGCTCAATCGGGCAATGTGAAGATGCATGAGGGCGAGCAGGGCATAGGTCTGGGGTTCCTGGCCGGCCGGGTGCTCAACAAGGATTGTCGCGAGCCTTATCGCTTCCTCGCAAAGCTCCCGGCGGATGGCGCGATCGGCATGCGAGGACAAATATCCTTCGGTGAACAAGAGGTAGATGATCTTGTGCACGGCAGGCAGGCGGGCGCTGTAATCCCCGGCGGACAACTCGCCAACATTGAACGAGACTTGCTTCAGCCGCTCCCGCGCGCGCGTCAGTCGCTTGTAGGCTGTGTCCTCGGCGATGAACAGACGCGCCGCGATTTCGTGGATATCGAAGCCGCACAAGATTTTGAGAGCGAGAACCAGCTGCGCGTCCGTTGATACGGCGTCGCCGCAACAGGAGAACAACATCCGCAACAGATCGTCGTGCATTTCCGAAGCCGCGAAGGCACTGGGTGACTCCGGTTCTTCGGCTTCGAACTCATGTGCGTTGTTGGCCAGAATCCGGTCGCGTCCCGCCTTCCGGCGGAAATCGTCGAACAGCTGGTTGCGCGCGACTCGAAACAGCCAGGCCGATGGATTGTCGGGCAATCCATCGGCCACCCAGCTATCGAGTGCCTTGGCCAGGGCCGTTTGAACGGCATCTTCGATCGTCTCGATATGCCTAGCGCCGAAGCGGCGAGCCAGTACCGCCACGAGCCGGCTGTATTCGTGACGGAAGAAATGCTCGACGAGCCCCGGGGTCCCGCTCAAACCGACTTGATCTCGCGGATTTCGACACTCGCCCCCGGCCCGACAACACCCGGCATCTCGCGAGCCATCGCCTCGGCCTCGTCGAGATTTTCGGCCGACAGCACCATATAGCCGCCGACGATTTCCTTGGTCTCGACAAAGGGGCCGTCGCTGGTGCCCTCGAGCGTCACGACCCGGCCGCCGCTGCCCAGCGGCGCGCCCATGTCGACGATGTTGTCGACGAACCTCTCCTTCCAGGCGTTGAACTTGGCGTACATGTCCTCCATCTGGGACGGTGAGGGCTTTGCGCCTCCGGAGGCCTGTCCTGGCTTGGAGCGGCGGATATAGAGGTAGTTCTTCTTGGTCATTTTGTTCTCCCATTTGCCGTACCGGCGGTGCCGCCGACACACGCATACGACGCCTCTGCCACACCGTTTTGGACAACACGACCGAAATTCTTCCTGCACCCCGCGGGCGCCTCCCATCGCTCAGAGTTTACACCAGCGCTCCGGAACGCAAAGCGCCCCGGCTTCCGCCACGGTGCTGCGATGAGGTGGATCAAATGCGCGCCGGCAAAGACAATGCGTGTGCGATGGCAAGGGAAATCCACTGGCGCAGCATTGCCGCGTCGGCCATTTCCGCGTCGACGACATAGAAGCCGGTCATGCGGCGCCGGCCGAGGGTCACCATTTCGCCAAAGGGGGGGGTTCGGCTGCCGCGATATTGGGTTTACCGACCCGGAACATGAGCCTTTCCCCGCCGGCCGGGCCAAGATCGGCACCGCCGATCATGTGACCGTTGAGGAAGAAGCAGATGTCGCCCATCATCCGCTTTTCCGAGGTTCCCTGCAGGCCGTCGATGAGCGTCCTGAACCGGGCCGCATCTAGGGCTTTGTCGGAAGAAGCGGATGCAGTCGCTGCCAACGTCCTGCCGATCGTGACCTCGCTCCGGACCGCTGGAGTCACCGATCTGCCTGGCCTGGCTACGGCACTGAACAACCGAGGCGTCCGGACGGCCCGCGGCGGACAATGGCACGTGTCGAACGTGCGCAATCTTCTGCGCCGGGCAGCGGCTCTTTCATAGGCGGGAAATTCAGCCCTCACCGCCGACAGGCGGAACTACCCCGTTCAGCACTCGGCGGGATCGGGCAAGTCCAATTCCATCGCATGGCTGGCGCACCGACTGGCGAGCTTGCACGACGCCGATGACGAGAAGGTCTTTCATTCAGTGGTCGTGGTTACCGACAGACGCGTCCTCGACCAGCAACTGCAGAACGCGATCTACCAGTTCGAGCGTGAGACCGGGGTGGTCGAAAAGATAGACGAGGATACCGAGCAGCTCGCACGCGCATTGGTCGAACGGGACCCCAATCGTCATCACGACGATCCACTATTCGGGCAGTCGATCCAGATGCCACGTGCCTTGGAAAAGGGGCAAGCCAAGCTTATTGGCCTCGCGGCGGACGTATGACCGCATGACTTTCGACGTGGCGTAATCTGTGACGAACAACTGTATCCTGGCCTCTCTCGCAAAAGCGAGGCGTTCCAGACTCCACGCTATTTCGGATGCAGAATTCCGAGTGTTTGGACCGCGCAGCCCGGTAAACAGGGATTCCTTGTTCAATCCGTCGATCGAGCTTCGATAGACGTCGTCAAAAAGCAGATCTTCTGCGTTCTGGACCATGATCAAAAAGGCAGGGTTCTTCTTGCGCGCGCGTTCCGAAATGCGCTGCACCAGAGTCACCATCTCCTTGGCTGCCTCGGGATAGCGCTTCGACCACACGGTGTAGCCATCGACCGAGTCAAGCAGCACGCCGTCGAAGCCCGCCGCAATGATTCCGTTGAGCAGCGAGTTCTTGCCTGCAAAGACTAGATCTTGCCACTGCGAATCCCAGAACCGGACGAAATGAGCGTCCGGCCAGCTCGGATTGGCCGGTCCAAGCCAGTCTGGCGCGGAACGACGCCAGGCATCCGGCCAGAACCATCGGGTCACATTCGCCTCACTGACCGCGAGATATGCGAGAACGAGCCGCCGGCCCCCGTCCGGCTTCACCTTCATTTCTTCGATTTCCTTGGAAGAAAGGAAGAGCGCGGCATCGTCATCAAGGCTTGGCTCAAGAACGACAAGATCAAGGTCCGATGCAGCGATCGCCCCAACGTCTATGTTCTGATATTGGCATCCCCACCTCTCGACAGCGCCTAGCAGGGCTCGGGTATCTTCGGAGACAGACGCAGTCCGCGAGCTGGCCGCTCTGGCGGGTGCGAGCAAGCCGCCCGCGATCATGCCTGACAGGCCGGCGATAATGCGACGCCGCGACCAGCTTCTATGCTTTGGTCCGCCCACTATGGGCTCGTCGATAGGTATGAGTTGATCTCGGAACGCGGCGGCTTGAAGCTCGTGGTGCGGCGAGTCCCTGCTCGATTGGAGGCAATACGCGAGGTGCGCAGCGCGTTGGCGAACGAGATGTAGGGCATGCGTTTCAGTGTGTGCTCCAGCACTGAAGCGGCGATTACGGCGCCCAGAATCGAGGCCACCAGGAACCCAAAGCCAAGATAGTCCGGGCCCCAGCGCAGAAAGATTGAAGTGGCAATGCCGTTCAGTACGAGAAAAACCAGTTGCAGCGCCAGAAACTTACGGTCACAGCCGCAGTACAGGACGAGCGTCGCGGTCAGCGAAAACAGGGCATAGAAGACAGTGCCGAGCACACCGACGCGCAGCACCCCGACTTGTTCATAGAGCAGCCCAAATTGCTTCACAAAGTCCGGCAAGAAGAAGTAGAGCAACCCGGCAACTAGACACTGAATGCCGATCAGCCACAGAAGACCGCGCTTGACGGAGTGCTCAAACAAGGCTGACTGGGACGCGATTTGGTCAAGAGTATCATTGTAATTGACCGAGCGTAGATAGGCCCGCAGACGATCGAACCATGCCCCGCCGAGAAACCTCAGAAATACAAGCAGCGCGGGCAACATGCTGATGCGCGCAACAAACATCGCACTGTCGTAGAACGGCATGGTTGCAAGCCCGTTCGGTGCTGCTTTGCCATACGCGCTGTGCCACACGATGAACGAGTCGACCCAGATGGCCATTGCGGCAACGACGGCGCCAAGCGCAATGCTTCTGTAGTCTGAGAAGCCGGAGATCATTCGAGCGAGCGCCGGCTTCAGCGTCCCAGCCGAAGGCTCCCCGAATGCCAGGAAGACGTTGCCGCTCAGCCAGACCGACGCAGCCCCCACGCCACTGGCGAACGCCAAAGCCTGAAGATGAAAGTCGCCGCCATGTCTGACAGCAAACAATGTAGCGAGGACGGATAGGGCGAATCCCGCCATGAATGCAAAGCTGGTAGCCCGGTAGGCGCGGATCGCGGTGCAGAAGGCAGCGGCGGTCCACGTCATCGCCATTGCGCCAGCCGCTGCCATCTCCGCCAGGAGCTGAGGAGTGGAAAAGTCGGTGGTGATGCCGAACAAGGCCAGCGCCCCAGTTGCGCCCACGGCCACCGACCCCGCGAGAGCCAGAATGTAGGTCGTCGCCGTCAGATCCATCTGCTCCCGGTGGATGTCGTCGAACACGATGCGTATCGCAACGGCAGCCACCGTGGCGGCGGAAACCAAGCTGATCAGGAAGAGGTAAATGATGTTGGCCTGCAGAGACATCGCCTGTCCGTCGAGTTGGACGGCATCAAGACCGCGACGCAGGAATTCGAGTGCGAGGATTGCAAAAATCCAGGGAGTGACGGCGGCAAGTCCCCCGTACCGCGAGTTCTCTCGGGGCTTCGTGCTTTGGCCATTGTCCAGGCGATGCAGAGCGAATCCTATTCCTGCCATGGCTATTCGACCCGTGCGTACAAGTTACGGTATGCGGCCGCGACATCCGCCGCCCGGTAGTGGGAGGTCACGCGCCGTTTCAGGTTGCTGCCGAGCCGCTGTCTCAAATCCGAATCGCGCAGCAGGCGAACGATGTGGCCTGCAATGGCAACGGAGTCCATGGGATCCGCGACGAAGCCACCAGGCTGCACATCGCCGTCCCTTCCAGTTCCATGCAGGAGTTCCCGGCAGGCCCCCACATTCGTCGCTACGCAAGGCAATCCGGCAGCGCCTGCTTCGAGGATGCTGAGCGGCTGGCCTTCGCTCACGCTGGTGAGCGCAACCACATGGCACTGGCTCAGCAGCGTGGCGATCTCGATCCGGCCGGTGAAGATACCCGCATCGTCCAAACCGAGTTGCCCGGCCGTTTTTCGGCAATTGGCCGCATACAGGGGTGTTTCCTCGGCAGAACCGGCAACGATGAAACGCGCGTCTGGCAGTTCCGCGTGTACGAGAGCCGCGGCGCGGAGGAATGTCTCAACGTCCTTTATTGGAACTACACGCCCGATCAGCGCGACCGCCGGCAGCGCATCGTCGGGCAGGAGCGGGATGGCGTCAAAACGATCGACGTCAATGCCGTTCGGAATAATCGAGAGTTTGTGGGTTGGCACCCCGAGTTCACGCTGCATCGCCTGGTTGCCGTCGAACAAGGTAATGATCCGGTCGCAGGCGGCATAGCAAGCACGCGCGAACGATCTGAATGTGACTGTCCAGAGATCCCGCAGATCGAGGCGGTCTTGGTGGCCCGCCAGGCCCTTGTCGATCGTATCGGTGATCCAGTCGGCCGTCAGGATCTCGATCTGACGTTCGTTGGTATATATTCCGTGTTCTGTGAGGAGCACTTGCTCCGCGCCTTCAATCCGTGCCCGCGCCGCCAGAAGCCCGGCATATCCGGTCGACAAAGCATGATAGGTGCGGGCCCTTGGGATGTCCGCTTTCACAACCGCAAAGAGGCCGCCGGTCAGCGCCTGCCATGCCCAGAAAAAGCCCTTGAAGGAAGCCTGCGGCATCAGGATCCGGTAGCTTGCGACGCAGAGTTGCCACGCAAAAGCGGAATCCGTGAGACGGGCGAGCGACAGGGGGGCGTCGCCGTCATTGGCGATACGCACGATCGATGCAAAGTCGTCCAGCGAGCCTTCGAGGATGAAGCGGCAGATGATGGAAGCCAACCCTTCGGCACTTTGCGACGGGGCTCCGTACCGCCAGCCGACTTCGGATCGACGATCGTCCACCACCAGTTCTGAGATCGAAACGAGATTGTCCGGGAAGTCGTAGCGGGGTCTGCGGTCATCCAGACTCGTCACGATGGAAACCGCCGAAAAGGATGTTTCCGGGCAACTTCGCATCAGCCAGTCGACCCATGTCGATACACCGCCGGCCACATGTGGGTAGCAGCCTTCGGCGAGCAGGCAGACATCGCTGACTTCTTCGGGAGGTCTTTTTGGCGCCAGTGCGAACATCATCGGCTCCCGTCAAGCCTGTCGCCAGCGCCCCCAAGTTGGCGCGAGCGAATTGCCACGGCCGCCGAGCGCACGGCAAGATTCTCGTCTTTGATGCTGGCGGCCAGAATCGGCGCTGGAACCCGACCGAATGCGTTGAAGGCTCGAACTCAATACCTCGATCCGATCGGCCGGAGACGCCTTGCGCATCGTCGCGCTGATCACCGCAGGTGCCTCTCCTGGAAGATAGGCGCGCCCGGCGACGATATCGTGGTAGAGCGCCTCTTCTCTCTCGACCACTCCCGGAATTCGGATTCTGTGAAGCCAATTGCTGTCCCGGAAGTTGTGATCCGTGTTCCGGTTCAGCCCTGGCAGCATGACTGCGACCGCCATCGCGCCGAAGGGACCGGTGGTCAGCGTCGCCATAAAGGTGGTCGCGGCGACTGCGAGGTTGTCGGCGAGGCGCAGGATGGCGAGCGCCGCCGTCGAGACGATGGCGACGTGCGCGAAAATCATTTCGTACCAGACGAGGTGGCCCTGCCACCCGAATATGAAGAGGAACGATTCCGCCAGTGCCAGAGCCGAGATGACCGCAAACACATGGCGTCGTCTGGATCGGGCTGGGCTCCTTCCCTTTCGCAAAGGCATGCACTCGCACTTTCCACTTGTGAACTGGAACCGGGTGTCAATACCGCGATGTCTGGCCGGCCGTTGCCGGACTGGTTACCGTCTTTCCACGCGCCCACTGGCTTGCAATGAACCCGCAAATGGCCGCCGCGTTTTCCACATCATTGTCAGCGGCGCAGCCGTCGAGCAGGAGAACACACGAATTCTGGGCGACAGTGACCGGTATGGCGATTCGGCCCGGCCGGTCTCCATCGGCCTCCTGAAGGATTTGGGGGGCGGAAAGTTTGTCGAGTGCGGCGCTCAGCCGCTCGTCGACATCGACTGCCGAGCGCCCGCCCTGGATGGGACGCCACGACTGGCGAGTGCGTCTGAGGAGGTTGGCTGCTTCGCAGTTGGTTGCGATCTGGCAGGCGCGGCGCAGATGGCCATAGCGCGCGAGATGCCCGCTGGCGGTCGACATCTGCGAAATCGCCGTGCGGAATTCCGCCATCGAGTTGTCCGCCCGGAAGGCGCGATCCTGCTCAAGCTCGCGAATATGGTCCCGTAGTGTGAAGGCGTATTCAGCAATCGTCTTGCGCTGCGTCTTGTAGCTGTCAGCCATTCGCCTTGTTTCGGCGAATAGCTCCCCGTCACGGTCGCGAATTGCGCCAATGGCGGCAGCTGTGCCGATCCAGAGTGCCGGTTCTTTCACGACCGCATGCAGATAGTCATAGAAATCGAAACCGATCGGCAATGCGTCGTTGCTCAAGAACCAGTGGAGGCCAGATGCCGTCACGGCGGCAATAATCCCGGGTCTCAATCCGCCGTATGACGCGAACAGGAGCACCGGAATCCAGAAGATGTGCGGCCGCGCGTCCAGGACGGCGCGTCCGAGACCGGACAGCTCCACAAGGGCAAGAAGTCCCAAGAATGCGAGCGCGATTTCCGGCAAAAGGAGACCGCTCGGCCAGTTGCGCCCGGGGGCGATCACGTCGGTTTCGTTGAGACGCACACTCATTCGGTTGCGCCTCTGGTTTCTTGCGAGCCGTCGGACGACCCGGTGTCGAAGCCGACCGTCAGTTCCGCCTTCTGGTCGAAGTAGTGTTTTCGCATCGACAGGAGTTCCCATCGATCGAGGAAGTCTGGCGGAAGACCCGCGTCATGGAACTGGCCCAAGAGCGCCAGCTCCTCGTCGTAGCGTCCCTCCAGTCGATAGAGTCGCGCCAGTTCGACGATGTCGCCTGGTTTGTGTCGAAGTGCGACCAGGCGGGCAAGCGTTTCGATGCGGGCGTCGCTGCCGTAGCGCTCGGCGAAGAAATCGGCGGCCCGCCGAAGAGTCAGGGCATCGTCGCCATGGTCCGCGAGGTATTTGCGAAGCGCCGTGTCCGCGATCTTGACGTCGCCGTATCGGTCGTTGACCTCGAAAAGCGTAGACAAAAGAAGATCGCTATCGGTTCCACTCCGGAAGGCAGCGTTGGCGACCGCCACCGCTGCCTCATCGCGGTCATCCCGAAGAAGCATCGCAACCCGTTCGGTCGCACTCGGGACGCTGAGCGCGGCCAGCCCAACGGCGCCAATGCCGAGTGCCAAAACGAGCAGCACGAGCCGCTTGCTCAACTGCGCCCCTCCTCGATGCATGCAAGTTCCACTGTCGCCGGCTCAACAGCGTTCGCCGATAGAATGAAATGCAATCTGCCGTTCTTGTCGCTTGCCGCAGTTGTCTGCTGCAATTCAACACCGGCGCGCGACACCCGAATGCGGTAGCTCCCGGTGGGCACGCGCCAAACGAAATTGCCGTCACCGAAGCCTTGCGCCAGGAACTCCAGCCGACAATCTTTCCGCCGCAGATCGCGGACCTGCCAGCGCGCCTCCTCAAGCTTCGCCATATCAAGCGTTTTCGGGGCGTGGTCATCCGCGCCGTTCCTCAGAGCCACGATCGCGGTTTCGACAACGGGATCCAGGGCAACATAGAGCGCGCCCGCGTGGCGGGTCGCACCGAGCACGCCAGTACTTGCCGCAAGATCCACCTGGAGGTTCCCTGCATCGTCAAATCGAACCGTCTGCAGACCATCGCGGTCGCCTACGGACCATTTGAGAAGGTCGAGTTGCCGTATCGTCGTGCTGAAGAACCCGTCGGCGATCGCGGCGTATTGCAACGTCTTGATCGGAATGACCGGCTGCTCACGCGCCCAGTTCAGGATAGATCGCACCGCGTCGAGGGCGATGGACCGCTCGGCAGAAAAGGCGTGATAGTAGAGGCCGGCGGGACGCAACCGCCGCGGTTCTTCTGTTCTGCGGAATGTCTCGATCAGCGCTGCAAAGCCATTAAACCGGCCGCGCCACAAGTCCGTATAGGTGAATTCGTTGTCGTTGATCGCGTAGATCTGGCGCTGCGAACCGACCTGGCGAGAAATCGGCGCGATGCGGCTGACCGAGGGGAGGGTCTGGTCAAACCGCGACGAACCGCCATTCAAATTGCGCATCCCGGCCTTGCGGGTTGCTGCGATGATGCTCTCGAAAGGCAAGGCATCGCCGCTCCACAGATAAACGGCGACATGTTTTCCCGGAGGAGCAAGGGCCGTCGTGATCGCCTCCGCGCCACCAACTTCTAGCTCGACGCTGAACGGCTCGTGCGCATCATAGCGCGGCAGCGCTTCTCTTGATGTGGCGAGCAGACCAGTGGACGCGGCACGCGCACTCGAAGCGATCGACCACAATTGCGAAAAGAGAGACTTTGATCCTTTCGACGCTCGGTTGAGCACCAGCGCAAGTTCATCGGAGCGATCATAGTCCTCGAAGTATTCCCATACGAATGGATGTGAATACGTGTGCGAGGCCACTTCGACTTGTGGCAGGGCGAAAAGATCGCGAGCGACGCGCGCGGCCTCCCTCCCGCGCGACGTGGTCGGCAAAAGATCCCTTGCGATCGGGCCGATGGTCACCGGAATGTCCGGATACGGCTCGACCAATTCGTGGAGCATCACCTCGGCAGAAATCGTGGGCCGACCGCGATAGCGTTCAATCCTCGTCAGATTGTTCCAGCCGTCGCCGTCCACATGACTGAAGAATAGCCTCCGCCCGGAGACCGTCGTGGTATCGGGAACGGGAAAGCGGGCGCCACCGAGCGCTCTTTTGAAGAATACGAAGGGCTCGATAATCCACCGGCTCTGATCAAGAGTCTCGTCAGAGTAGATATACGACCCAGGCGCAGCGTATGCGCCCCCAGGGCCGGTTGCGACCGCTACGCTTCTTGTCAGCGCCCCGCCGTCTTGCGTCTCATATTCGAGCGCAACGTCCGCATCTTTGCCATACCGGCTGACCAGGAGATGACTTTCCGGAATCGGGTCCGGTTCGCGTTCAAAACCGACAACCGAAGAATCACGTGCGACGACTCTCGACGTGAAGGTGTTCGTAATGAATCGGGGATGTAGTTCGAGCCCCATCCGATGAAAAGTCGACTGCAGCAATTCGGCATCGCTCGTCGTGAGCGGGCCGCCGATGTTGCCGAGAATGATGACACGCAACTGGGTCGAGTTCGTCACCCGGCCAAGCCACTCGAAGTAGGCTTCGTGGTCGGGCAAGGCGCCGGGGAACATAGTCAGAACCGCGACCGCATTTTTGATTTCGCGGGCGTCGGGAAGACCGTCTTTGAGGTCGTGATAGTTGACGATGTAGCCGAGATGATTAAGCGGCATCTCCGCGTTGAGATGGGTGAGTGTCACAGCGACCGACGGCTCCAGGTCGCTATGGTAAAGAGCGAGGATCTCGCGTTTGACGGGCGTCTCTGCGTCGGCAGAAGTGGCTGACCACGGCAGAATAATCGATAGCAGGACCAGTGCGACCGGCCAAAGATACGCCCGTGAGTACATAACGCATGCCTTCCACGCACTTTCACGCGTCAAGAAACGTTGCAACGAGACGGCTCCAGACGTTCTCGGCTCCAACTTCGTTAACGAATTGCTATCACAAAGGGGAGGTTTGGGTCGACCCGGCGATTGCCCCTACGGTTTACGCTAGCGCTTCCATGTGTGGCGCCGAGCGCCCTCGGTCCGCTCCAGATGGCCGAAGTGTCGCCGCAGAACGACCGTCACGCTCTGGACGAGCCATCTGACCAGTTCCTTCCGACATAGAATGAGGCAATCGATATGGGTGGTGAAATCTCGCGCCGGTGGCGGCTGAGCGGGCTTCATTCTGGCCTATGCGGCCCGGCTGCTCCGCGACGAAGACACTCGACGGGCGACCGTCGTGGTCTAGAAGGTCAGCCGAACTGGACCCCAGACCGCCGGAACGTCGGAAATCCGCCATTTCGCGGAGAATGTTGGAACCGGGGTTCTCTCCCTCCGCCAACTTCATCGCGCGAACCATTCTCTGGCCTGCCTGTCTGCGCGGCACAACCGCATGACTGCGACGTTTGGCGGCTGAACCTTTGAACTGCAGCTGCCGCGACGAGGCAATCCGTTCTCTGTTTGCGCCCGATTTCTCTGAAGCTGTGAACTTGGCTATTCGGTTCCGAGGTTCCAGAATCGCCGAAACGCAAGCATTCTTCTGACAGGCACGCGAAGCCAAGTTGCAGGTTCTCTCGCCACGAAAATGACCGCCGCGAACCCCACCTTTGACCGCGGGCGATACCTCGTCGGTAGCGACTCGCCAGTGTTCGGCTCCAGGTTCACTGCCTTGCTCCTATCCGCTTGGGTCCCTTCCGGGCAGTCATTCGGCCACACTGCGAGCAGCGACACAACGCCCAGAACCGCAACGTCGCTCGACCCAAACGACGCGAGAGGGAACGACATTCGCGTTGGTGAAGGGGGCGAGGCACGAGTGGCGCAGAGGACCTGATGATAGTCGCGACACCACCGCACCATCGCCCCGGCAAGTGGGTTCAAGCTGGCATTGTAGGGATAGCTTTCCCGAAGGAAGTCACCGAGGCGCCCTTTCGCGGACGGACGCTCTACCTGATCCCGGGCAAGGCTGCAGATGAGAAGGACACGCTCGGCGGCCTATATCCCGTGGTCGCCTTCGAACACTCAGGCATGTCCTTCGAAGACGGCCAACGACTGATCTCGGGCTTCCTCAACAGCGTCGCTTGGGTGCGGAAGGCCGGCATAAAGACGGCGGCTTTCGCGGGCGGCTCCAGGGTCCACGGACTGGGTGGCAAGGACGCCCGCGCGGACGTCGATGAGAATTTCGAACTCAATTACTTACCGGATCCAGCAGACGAGAAAGGCCGGCTCGCGCTAGCCTTCTATCGCGAGGGTCTGAACTTGAACTCGGTGGCCTATCAGTGCCTTAGCTTCTTCAAGATACTCAACCTCGTGCTGCCTGACGGCAAGTCGCAAATCGAGTGGATCGACAGCAACATCACGAGAGCCCGACAGCTGGATCGGATTGGGACGGCGAACCTGGGAAAAGGAAACCAGTTTCGATCCCGCGAAGGAAACGGCGGGCAACTATTTGTACGTTTCCAACCGGTGTGCGGTTGCACACGCCAATGCCAAGCCGCTGGTGGACCCCGACGATCCCGGCGATCGGCGTCGGTTGACCAATGACCTGCCGATGGTCAAGGCGCTGGCCGAGTATATGATTGAGCACTACTTCGGTGTGAAGTCGGCTCACACAGTCTGGCAAGAGCACCGGTACGAGCTGCAGGGCTTCACTGACCTCTTTGGCCAAGAGCTGATCGCCAGGATCAAGGCCGGCGAGGAAGTGACGCCGGACAAGTTCCCTTCATTGCCGCCGCTATCAGTGCGCTTGGCGTTTACAGGCAAGTTCGACTCGCTCGAGAACATGGCAGTGGAAATCGTCGACTGCGCAGAAGGCAAGGTAAACTTGGCCCTAGAAGCTGCGAACGGTTTGGCCTCGGTAATGCTCACATTGGACTTTGCCAACGAAAGGCTCGACTTCGAGGTCTTCCACCATCTCGCAACAGCCGACAACGGCAGCCCGGCCGGGGCGCATGCCGAGCTCGACCGATTGCGGTTCGTCGACTTCTATTGCCTCAACGGGAAGCTCGAGATTTGGGCCGGGAGTTGCCGCCTCTCCCGCAAGGATGCCTACATACCCGTCAATGTTGACCTCGGCGCAACCCACGAGAAATACCAGGAGATGATTGCATTGGCCGAAGCGGTGCTGAAGCGGCGCGGCGGACAAGGCACTGCCGGCGAATAGTTGAAGCGCCGACGTTCAGAGATGCTCGGGCGAAGCGAAGCTCTGATGCCTCTTCCATTCCACGGGGAGGGGTTTCATCAGCACGTCCAGTGGCACGCACGCGGGCGTCGCCAGAGGATCAAGAATCGCCACAACGATGTTTGGCGCCAACAGGGTCAGCCGCACCAATCGGCTGACATAGGAAGCGCTAACACCTTCGGCAGAAGCGATCTCCGCAATTGAGGCATAGGCTCCGGCCTCGATGAGCCTCCTCCAGTAAAAGGCTCGCGCGAGCGCAGCGATAACCGGATCTGGACGAGGATTGCCGGTCTGTCGCTTTTGGTCATCGTGGTGAGCGGCGAAGGCCTTTCTTCCGCTGCGCCGCCGGAACTGCATCGGCACGTGCACAGTGATGGTCGGAGCCTCGGTCTCGGATTGACGGGTGCTTGATCGTCTTCCAGCCACGTCAGGCAGCCTCCCGCTCGCTATCCGCCCGACGCAACTCGCCGAGGATGGCGATCAGCCCGTCCGTGCGCAGGCTGATGTCGACGCCGTCGATGTTCACCTGCACGCGATCGACGAGAAGCTGGACGATGCGCGCCTTTTCGGCGGGGAACAACTCGTCCCAGAGCGGATCGAAGGAGACGAGTGCCTCGCGCGTTTCCAGTTGCGTCAGGTCCGGCAGGTCCTTCTTCGCAGCCCGCCAGGTCGCCACGATGATCTCGGGGGAGCGGAGCAGGATGCGGAGCTGGTCAATGACGGCTCGCTCGATCTCGGCAGCAGGAACCCGGTTGATTGTGGCGTCGTCCTGTTCGCCTTTGATGAGTCTCTGGCTGACGTAGTAGCGGTAGAGTTTCTGACCCTTGCGGGTGTGGGTCGGCGACATCGCCCGGCCCTTGGCGTCGAAGATCAGGCCCTTGAGCAGGGCAGGGGTCTGGGTGCGGGTCTTGTTGCTGCGCGTCCGCGACGACGCGGCGAACACAGCCTGCACCTTGTCCCAGAGGGCCTGCGGAATGATCGCCTTGTGCTCGCCGGGATAGGCGGTGCCCTTGTGGACGGCCTCGCCGATGTAGACCCGGTTGTGGAGCACTTTGTAGACACGGCCCTTGTCGAGTTGCTGGCCGTATCGGTTGACGAAGCCTTCCACAGTCAGCTCCCGAGCGATGGTGGTGGCAGAGCCGGTCCTGGCAAACGTCTCGAAGATATGTCGGACCTTGGCGGCTTCCGTCTTGTCGATGACCAGCTTGCGGTCCTTCACCCGGTAGCCAAGCGGAGCCCAGCCGCCCATCCACATGCCCTTCTTCCGGGAGGCGGCGAACTTGTCGCGAATGCGTTCGCCGGTCAGCTCACGCTCGAACTGGGCGAAGGAGAGCAGGATGTTCAGCGTCAACCTGCCCATCGACGTGGTGGTGTTGAACTGCTGGGTCACGGAAACGAACGTGACCTTGTGCTCGTCGAACACCTCGACCAGCCTGGCGAAGTCAATCAGAGAGCGGGAGAGCCGGTCGATCTTGTAGACGACCACGATATCGACCTCGCCCGCATCGATATCGGCCAGGAGCCGCTTGAGGGCAGGGCGCTCCAGAGTCCCTCCGGAAGATCCACCGTCGTCGTAGCGGTCGTCCTCCAGAAGCCAGCCCTCCGCCTTCTGGCTGGCCACGTACGCCTCACAAGCTTCGCGCTGGGCGTCGAGGGAGTTGAACTCCATGTCGAGGCCTTCCTCGGAGGACTTGCGCGTGTAGATCGCGCATCGGCGCTTCAGAACGGCGCCTGAAGGAACGCGACGATCGCCGGGCGAATTGTTCTTCCGGCTCATGGCCTTGCCCGCTGATTGCGAAGGCCGAAGAACAGCGGTCCGTTCCATCGCGTCCCGGTGATGGCGCGTGCGACCGCCGAGAGCGATTTGTAGGGACGCCCCTGATAGTCAAAGTCGTGATCGCGGACGGTGACGGTGCGCTCGACGCCCTGCCATTCACGGATCAGACGTGTGCCGGCGATCGGCCGACTGGCATTAACAGGCCGACGCGCAGCCTTTCGACCCTTGCCGTAGAGCTCCTCACCCAGGTCTTCGAGGTACTTGACCGTTTCGGGCTTCAGCCCGCCGTAGGCCAGTTCCTGCACGCGATAGGCCAGCCTGCTTTCGAGATAGCGCCGGTTGAAGATCGGCGGCTCGGTCTCGAACAAGTCACGCCACTGCTGCTTCAGATCGCCGATGGGCATGGTCTTCAGGGCAGCCAGGCGCGCTAGCACCGTGTCGGTCATTCGCCGTTCTCCGTTTCCGGGTTGGCATGACCGCTCTGGTGGCCGACAGGTTCAAGCGAACTTTCTCCGCCCACGGCCGACGTTTGACTTGACTGCCGGGCGTGGAGGCGAACCAGCCCAAGCGCCAGGATTTCGCCAATCTCGGCGATGCGTTGGCGGGCCACGTCCTGTGCCGGAGGGAACAGGCGATCACCCGTGTGCTCGCCATCGATCCGAAGACGCTTCGCAAGCACTACCGCGACGAACGCGAAACCGGACAGGTCAAGGCGACAGCGAAGGTCGCCGAAAACCTGTTCCGGAAGGCCACCACCGATGGGTCGCAATCGGCGACCGCGGCGATCTTCTGGCTGAAGAGACGTGACGGCTGGCGGGAGACGCCGCAGGACCACACCGTGGGTGTTTACGACATGACGACAGAGCGATGCCGAACTGGGGCGGATCTCGGGGACGATCGCGCCAAGTGTCGGCAGCCAGGTTGGATAGAAGTCAGATCGCAGCGACTGACAATGCGGGTGCTGAATGGAATAGGACTTCGGTGCGGCGCGTCCTGGCCCGCGGCGAACGCAAGTGCGTATGGAAGTTCCACAGCGAACTACCGATCTGGACGGTCGGGGCATGGAAGTTGCCGTCGTGCTGGAGTGCGTCGCGCCTTCGTCCCCGCCCAGTGCCGGGTCGAACCCGCTCATCCGCCGATGCGGTCGACCGCGAAGCGACGGAACGACATGTTGCAGTCGATCAGATTGCACACCCGGGCCGTCGACCGGCGAAGGCCCGATTCCCGTTCTTGTGAGGCTGTGCTTGCGGTTCTCGGATAGGCTGGAACAACTCGGCCGGCCTTCGCACCGCGAGCGTCTGTCGCGTTCTCGCAACTGCACCCAACGAGGTGCCGTGCTAGCCGGTCGCCTTGTGTCGTTTGCCTTCGGCGTCCGCCTTTTCACCAGTCCGCGGCACCGCGGACTTCACCTCGATCGTTCCGACGAGCAATCCGTCCTTGCGGTCGACCGGGGTTCGGGTGCCTTGCGCCTGCCTGATCAGGGCGTCGATGTCATCCTTGATGCGGTCGAGCCGGTGGAGCGCCTCCATGACGGTGGGCTCGTCGGCCGGGTTCGCGAGAGCCGCGCCATATTCGGCCGACGCCGCCTCCCACTCGTTCATCAGGCGTTGCCATTTGGTAACGAAGTCTTGATTGATCGGGTCTTGCATGGATTGGCTCCCGTCGCTGCACCGCCAATAGCACGCCGTAGCGCGCCAAGATCGGGCGCCCGCACCAGCCAGTATCGGACGACACCTCAATCCCGGGCCGTCGCCCAAGCCCGCCACAGTCAAGCACGCTGGACGGCGGAAAGACAGATCAAACGCGCTCTTTTGTAGCAGGGACGGCCTCCGCGCCCGGGGGTTGATCGCCGGGCAAGCCTCGTGTGCCGTTGCACAAAGGCCCGACATGGAGACGCACAAACGCGGCCGGATTTCGGCCGCCACCCGGATTCACCTTATCTGCGGATTCAGGGCGGGACCCTTGAAAGGGTGGCGCGCGAAGGGCAAGGTAATTGGCGATGTGAGCTTGCGGTGCGACTGGGGTAGGACGCGTTAGGGGCCGCCGCGCACCTGAACCAAAGGCGGAAGTCGGCACGTCGCTAGGTTGTGACGGTCGGCTGGATTGTTGCCACGAATGCTCCGGAGAGACCCTCAGGAGGTTGTGGTGACTGCCATGGATGTAATCGGTAGACGGTTTTCTGGAGCGTCTCCAGCGAGCCCGCAACCAAGTGTGAGCGTGATTATTCCCGCTCTCAACGAAGCCGAGAATATCGGGCATGTGCTTGAGCGCATCCCGTCGTGGATAGACGAGGTTATTCTCGTCGACGGCAACTCTGTCGATGGCACGGCCGAGGTCGCCAGGGAGATCATGCCCGGCATTGTCGTTGTCGGTCAGGACCGTCCCGGCAAGGGCGCCGCCCTGCGCTGCGGCTTCGCGGCCGCGCGCGGCGATATTCTCGTGACGATCGACGCCGACGGGTCCGCCGACCCTGCCGAAATTCCGGTGTTCGTCGGAGCGCTGCTGGCGGGTGCCGACTTCGTGAAGGGGTCGCGCTTCCTGCAGGGCGGCGGGACGGACGACATGGAATGGTATCGGCGCCTCGGCAACTGGGGCTTGCTCAAGCTCGTGAAGCTGCGTTTCGGCGGCAGGTTCACCGATCTTTGCTACGGCTACAACGCGATGTGGCGCGACGTGCTTGACTCGATCTCCCTGGAGCAGGACGACGGCTTCGAGGTCGAGACAAGCATGAACGTCCAGGCGCTACGCGAGGATCTGAAGATCGCGGAGGTGGCAAGCCACGAGTTCCGCCGGCGGCACGGAGTGAGCAACCTGCGCTCGATCCCCGACGGCATGCGGGTGCTGATGACGATCTTGCGGCTGGGCTGGACTTGGGGCGTCGCCTCGAAGCGACTGCTGCCCGACCGGCGGCTGCGACGCCAGCAGCGGACGATCAGCGGCTAATAATCCAGATCATGGGGGCGGCACGAACCGGCAGGTCGTGCCGCTTTACGTCGCGTCGGTTTCCGGGCCCGTCTGCCCCGCAGCTTCTTCGTCGGGGGCGCTGGCGAGCATTCCGGCCGCCGTCGCGGAAACCAGTATCCAAAAGGTTGCCAGCGTCGTCCAGCGTGCGGTCAGAAGCAGGCACGCCGTCACGAACGCCTCCAAAGCGAGCGTAATCGCCAGGGCCATGCAAAGCCGTTCGCCGATGCCCAGCTTCGGCAGGCGATCGGTCCACGTCAGTCCCGGCCCGACCAGCAGGAACGGAAGGGTGGCCGCCGCCCGCACCGGCCCTTGCAACTCGCCGACGATTGCCAGAATCGCGGTGAGCATGAGCACCACTGCCATCACCCGAGATGTAGTCAGTTCACCCATTCGCCCAGAGTCCGTGCCGAGGGGTTAAGCTTGAATATCATCACGCCGGCGTCAGCGCGCACGAGCGAGAACAGAGTCGATTTCAGCAGCGCCTGCTCGATGTCGTCGAGCGCGCCGCTTGGCATAACGTTCAGCGCCTCGAGGTAGGCTTTCTGCGTGCGTGTAATGACAACGTAGCCGGCCTTGTAGTGGCGGTTGGACAGCCACGACGCGAGAACGCGGGCCGGATCGCCAAGAACGCTCGCGACCGAGTCGGCCGGCTCATCCGAGAGCGTGACGTAGTCGAAGTATTCGTAGTTCTTGAACCCGGTCGGATAGACGGTGGCGCCCTGAATCAACAGGGACGGATCGGGCGCGTTCGTCGAGAGCCATCTGCTCGCGGCGATCTCGGCGGGTGAGAAGGCGTACCGACGGTCCTTGCCGTCATTGGCGAACACGAAAGCGATCGCAATCGCCGCGGCGAAGACAGTGGCGATGCCCCGCCGCAGCACACCACCGGCGAAGCCGGGCGAGGTGAAGAACACTGCCGCGGCAAAAAACGCCAGTCCGGGAAGCGCGAACAGATAGGCCCGGAAGATGACCTCGCCGCCGTAGGATGTGGCGACAACCAGGGGCATCGGGGCCGCCGCCAGAAGGGCCGGCACAAGATCGCGATGGCCCGCACGCGCCCGCAACAGGAAGCCGAGCACGGCGGTGATTCCGATGCTCAGCGTCAAGGATCGGCTCACCCACGAGACGACCGCCTGGCCCGTGCTCACCATCGCGGTGTTGATCAGGTTCACGTGCGCCGCGACACCGAGATTGTGAAGCTCAAAGCCCAGATTGCCCGCTGTGTAGGGAGCGCCGACGTAGAGAACGACGATCGCGTGTACGACGCCGGCAAACAGGAACAGATACGGCCTCATCAGGCCGAACGCCATCAGAACGCCGAGCAGCAGGATGACCAGAAGCGGGGTGAGGGGATGGCTGAAGGTGATCCCCAGGATGAGGAGCACCGCAACGATTGCCGCGGTGCGCCGCGTCGTTTCGTCCATGGTCACCAGTGCGGCGGCAGCTCTCGCCGGCGGTGTGCCGCGCGACAGCCGTGCGGCGAACCAGTCGTAGGCCTTGGTCAGCGGCGACGCCGAAGACTCTGCCGGCACGATCAGATACCGCACGCACACGGCCACCAGCACCATATAGAAGAAGAAGGCGAGGCTCTGCGGGGAGAAGTAATCCTGGCCAATCCAGTTGCCCGCGATGAAGATCCACGTCCCGAACAGGACGAGCCTGCGGTCGGATGTGAAGCGGCGGTAGATCGCCGGGACGATGGCGAGATACAGCAGAGCCTGGATAAGCGGCCACCAGCGCGCCACCGCCGCCAAGTCGTGAACGCCGGTAAGATCGGAGAAGAACGCGGCGGCCCCGAAGAAGCCGGGCCAGTAGCGGTAGATTCTCAGCGCGCCCGAAACCTCGAGTCCGCTGCCGTTGCGTTGGATGTAGTCGACGATTCCGAGATGCGGCCACGCCCAGGGATATCGAAGGGTGCCGTACTCGAGGGCCGGTGTCGCATGCAGGACCAGCGCTAACGCCACCAGATAGAGATGGGGCAGCCAGCGCGGGCTGGCTTCGTCGCGCAGCAGCCCCAGTAGCCCAACCGACAGGAGCAGGAACGGAATCCAGGCAGCCGGCTGCATGGCCGAGGCAAGCCCCAGGTCCGTCAGGTTGGCCGGATCGACCGGTGTCAGGCACAGCGCCCAAATCGCCAGCGCCGCGAACAGCCCCAACAGCCCGAACGCGTGACGCGCCATGACGGCCGCCGCCGCGCTGACGATGGCGCCCCCGTGCGCCACCGGCGACCGCGCCATGGCCGCAAGGGAAGGCAATTCGAGCCGGTGGAGCGAGAAGGCAGCGAGGCCCAGTGCGACGATGGTTTGCCCCGCTGCCCACGCGATTCCCATGCCGACGACTCCGAAGGCATTCATCAACGGAACCGACGCGGCAAGAATGAGCACCATCATGATGCCCTGGGTAATGGCAACGGACGCCACCCGCTTCTGAACGCGCGCAACGCCGAGGAGGATGGAGGTGAGCGTGAACGGCACCGCCGAGAGGGCCAGCAACTGAAGGAGCAGCGTGTCGTCCGCGGCGTACGATCCGCCGTAGATGCCGAGAATGACGGGGGCGGCGGCGACGACAGCGACCGTTCCAAGCCCGACGATCATCACCGCGTGAGCAAGTGCCCGTCGGGCCAGCGCCGGGAGGCCGCGCGGATCGCCCGCTCCCTCCGCAACCAACGCGGTCGTCATTGCCTTGCTGACCAGGTAGAGCGAATAGGCGATCGTTTCCGTCAGATAGTATCCGGCGTTCGCCTCGGCGCCGAGATTGTGCAGGATCAGGAGCGGCGACGCCCCGATCATGACGAGCAGGAAGAACTGGCCGAGGAAATCTCCGCCGAAGTAGCTTGCCACGTCGCGCCGGTTCATCGTGCCGCCGTCGGTGCCTGGCTGATGCCTGCCGACAAATCGTCCGAAGGTCAGCAGGTTGACCAGGATGACGGTGACGAAGGCGGGGACCGTCCAGGCCGTGTAAATGCCGACATCGCGCAGGGGGGACCAGAAGAACACGATCAAAAGGACGATCTTGGCGACGGCAAACGCCGTATTTGCGACCGGAATCAAGGTCGCGCGATGCAGACCGGCGAGCGCGCCCTCGCCGAGCGCGACGATGGTCCAGACCACCGTCGACAACACGAACCAGAGGCCGAGCCAGCGCTCCGTCGACAGGATATCCAGCGAGGGAAGCCAGAGATCGACCCCGAGGACGAAAACGCCAGCCCCGAGCAGGGCGGCGAGAGCGCCGATCCCGTAGGCGGTGAGCATTAGCGAGACCGCCGCGCGCCGCGAGGCAGCAGGCAGAAAACGCGTCAGGATGCTCGCGAAATTCAGCTGGGCGATGGCGCCGATTGTCGTCATCACCGAGAGGATGGCGGAGTTGATGCCGACCTGTTCGGCGGAATAGAGCCGCGCCGCAGATACCCAGTAAACCAGGCCAAGAGCAGACGTCGTGCCGACGTTGATGACCAGCGAGTAGCCGCTACGGATCAGTGGATTACGCCAGAGGTCCCTGATCCAGGTCAGCGGCGACCCAAGTGACCGCGTCGAATGGGGCGCAGAACCGAAATCGCCGGCGCTCGTCGTCATTGGGTGTGCTTTTGCCAGACGCGGACGTAGTCGACCGACATGACCGCAGGAAAGTATGTCGCAGCGTCGGGTGGGCCCGCCCATGTGCCCCCGACGGCAAGGTTGAGGAGCAGGTACATCGGGACGTCGGGAATTTTGCGGCTGTCGTCGAAGCGCCAGCGTTCGACGCCGTCGACGTACCAGACGATCTGATCAGGGCTCCAGTCGGCAGCGAAGACATGCCAGCCGGTCTCGAGTGTCGCCGAGGTGTATGCATGGCCCTTGGAACGCGTTCTCCTCAGGAAATCGAAATAATGAATGGCGAACGCGACTGTGTCGGGGTCCTGTCCGATCATTTCCATGATGTCGATTTCCGGCACCGGTGCATCGCGTGACGGCAACATCCAGAACGCCGGCCATATGCCCCGGCCAGCTGGCAGACGCGCGCGGATCTCCGCGTATCCGTACTTGTACTCGAACTTCGGATAGCTGCCGGCATAGCTCTCCGGCCCGGTGGTGACCAAACCCGAGGTATACGGAAAGAACCGATTGTCCCCGACCGCCGTCTCGCGTCGCGCGGTCAAGTCGAGCTTCCCGCCGGCGACCTGGATATTGCCGGGCAAATACCATTGCAGTTCCGAATTCGACGCGTTGGTGCAGCCACCCTCATTCCACCAGTAGCAAGTGGCCCACTTGCCGAGGTCGAGGGAATCGCCCTCGAAGTTGTCCTCGAAGATCAGGTTCCAGTTCGCCGCATCGCCGGGCGGGTCGGCGCGAGCCGGCGTGGATGCGGCGAATGCTTCCACCAACACGATGAACGCGCCCAATACCGACGCCGTGAAGCGCGCGACCAACTCAGATTACTCCCGAACACAGGACGCAACGAGCAAAGCCAGCCCGGACGGCTACAATGAATGCCTCAAATACCGTGCAACTCTCCAGCCGAACATTGCGATACCGTTAACCGGTGGAGCCACCGGAAGACCGGTCTCCCCGGTGAGCAACGGACCCATCTGCTCGGTGTCGATGTCTGAGGTCATGATGATGCGGGACAGCGCCAGCCGGTCCTCGTCGGGAGAGCTGATTGCGTGGCGAACCCGGCAGGCCGACGTGAAGCCGGCCTCGCGCGCCAGTCGCCGGGTCGTCGGACTGGAATATCCGTGCGGATACGCGAAGCTGCCGACCTGCCGACCCAGATGTTCCTCGAGCTCGGCCTTGCTCGCTCGTATCTCCTTGCCCGCGGCGCGCGGTGACAGGATGTCCAACTCGGGATGCGTGAGGGTGTGGGCGCCGCATTCGATCAATCCGTGATCCGCAATCAATCGGACCTCGTCCCAGGTCAGCATGGGCCGGTTGCCCTCCCCGAGGTCCGTGAGCCAGCGGCTGGTGGCCCCGACGAGCTGGGTGACGACGTAAAGGGTAGCGGCGAAGCCGTACCGCTCAAGGATCGGCAGGGCACCGGTCAGGAAGTCCCTGAGGCCGTCGTCGAAGGTAACGGCAACAGTCCGCGGCGGTACCTCGCCGGAATCATACAGCGACGCCAGCGTCGACACCGTGACCGGCCGGTAGTCGTTTTCAGACAGCCACTTCATCTGGGCGTCGAACACCGCCGGCGAAACGGCCCACCGCTTGTAGTCGTTCGTTCCGGTGTAGGTGTCGATACTGTGGTAGAGCAGAATTGGCACGGACGCGCTCACGTGGCTTTCCCCATCGACGAGTGAATACGCGCCGCGCCGCCGCCGCGTTGCTCCTTTGTAGCGTTGTTCCGCTATCGAAGTGAAGACCCGCATCTTTACCTGATGCGTCAAATCGTGTTGTCAGGCGGACCGACGAAATGCTGGAATAATGGCTGCGGCCACCGGTGACGTGGTTAATTCGTAACTCTCGTTGGAGCGTCTTTGCCTGTGTCAGCACACCCAACGTATTGTGGATACACAGGTCGCGGCAGTCCCGGCGGGGTGCGGTTGTGCCGCGCGACCGGCCGGAGGCTTATCACGTTCCTGCTGTTAACGATGTTGGTCGCTTTTCTGTCCGGCGCGGTTCGTGCCGACGACGCCCCGGGCGCCGATGACCAGAGTTGGCTCGAGAGCTTGATGGAGACCAGCGTCGATTACACGGCCATGCAGCGTGCGGGCCTGCCGACGGCGCAGATCTACGATCAGGTTCGCATCGATCGCGATCGCGTGGCTGAGCTGATCCGCGCGCGGGGGTACTACGGGGTGGTGGTCAACGTCCTGGTCGACGGCCGGCCGGTTTCGCTAGGTGAATCGACCGCGGGTTCCTCGCTCCCGGAGATCGGCCCCAATACCGCGATCGCGCTGGAGCCGAACCTCGGCCCGATTTACCACGTCCACACTTTCCATTTCACCGAGGTACCCACACCCGGGACGTCCGCCGCTACCGCCACGGACCTGGACGTGACAGAGGTCGCCGGAGAGCCCGCCAGCGCCGCGACGTTCAGCCTGCTGGAGACAGACCGGCTGGACCAAATGCGCGCGGGCGGCTTTGCGTTTGCCCACGTGCTCAAACGCAACGTCTCGTCCGACGATGCCGACCGAACGGTTGATGTGAATGTCACCTTGACCCCCGGTCCGCTCGTCCGGTTCGGCCCGGCAACTTTCATTGGCCTCAGGCAGATACATCAAGCGGATGTAGCCAAGTTGGTCCCTTTTGACGTGGGGGAGCAGTACAACCCGGCGCGGTTTTTCGAATTGCGCGACAGCCTGGAGAAGCTGCCGCTGGTCCTGTCGGTTCACCTCGCGCTTGCCTCAGAACCGGACGCGTCGGGCAACTACTCGGTGACGGTGACCGTCAGAGAGAAGCCGGAAAGCACGCTTCACATGACTGCAGTCGGCTGGACCGGCGCGGGCGCGCTGGGCGCGACGGCTCTGGTGCTGATCATGGCGCAGATATTCTTCGCAGGGCGGCCGGTGCCCGAACGCCATGCGGACCTCTTGAACGCGCTTCTGCTTTTCCTGTTAACCTTTTCGGCTGTTCTTGCGGTCCGGCAACTGGTGATCCTCGTCACCTAGCTGTCGGTTCACCCGCGCCGCTCGCAGGGCGTCGTTCCCGGGGCTGGGCTGACGATGAGACCAGCCGGCCTGAAGCGTTGGGTTGGGGAATCCATCAATTGCGTTCGAGTCAAAGCCGCAGAGACGTGCGCAGGCGACCGACGTGATTCAGCGCCTCGCGCGCAGCCTTTCGCACGGTCGGATGACTCAACACGAAGCCCGTCACCAGCCGCTTCGGCGCCGTCTGCAACCGTCTGGCAACAGCGAGAGGTGTGGCGCGGCTGACCGAGCCTTCAGCCACGAAACCGCCGTACTCGCAGAATGCCGATTTGTAGCCTTCCTCGCCCGCACCGAAGTCCACAAAGTCGACGCCGTCGGCGGCCGCTTCCTGGAGGAAATACAAAATCTGCTGGAGACCGACGCCGTACGGCGCGTAGTGGCGGTCGTATGCGGACAGCCAGCTCGCCATGATCTTGTTGGCGCGCAAATCGAGGGAGGCGGCCACGGGTCGATCATGGACCCGCAGGATCGACAGCTGCGCCGCAAAATCCACGGTGGGCGTGAGGAACATCTCGCGCACGACATCGGCGAACCATCGCTGGGCGAACCGATCGAACCGGCCGGTGCGGCGGTATTGGGCCGACTTCCAGTTGATCAACTGCGACAGATCGGACGGATCTCCGCTCTTGAACTCGAACGAGCATGGGCCGTGTTCGCGTTCCAGTTTGCGATGCCGCTGCAGGATTTGCCTCAGCCGGCGATGGCCCTTCTTCGTCCCTTTCGCCCAGGCGTCCCAGCCAGCGCGCAGATCCACTATAGGCACGGCTTTGTGAACGACGTGGTCGGGCGCGAAGCATTGCACTTGGCTGCCCACAAGATGATCGAACTCCCATGCGACCAATCCGCAGGCCTGCAAGAGCTCCCGCCCGTCCCATTCGAAGGAAGGGGCGTGGACAACGCCCTGAACGTCCGAAACGCCGTATCCCAGCGCGCGACCGATACCGAAACGAAGCCGTTCGAACGGAAAATACGCGACGACGTGGTGGCCGACCTCGATGACGGCAACGCGGACATTCTCGCGGCGCAGCCCCATCA
Source organism: uncultured Alphaproteobacteria bacterium (assembly GCA_963843565.1). Classification (GTDB taxonomy): domain Bacteria; phylum Pseudomonadota; class Alphaproteobacteria; order Rhizobiales; family Kaistiaceae; genus DASZQY01. The sequence goes on along the minus strand of CAWJKY010000003.1, from coordinate 2,202,356 downwards.
CGCGCGCGAACTCCGGGGATAGGAACGGGTTGGCAAGATCAGGAGTCGAGTTCTGAAACGAGCGCCAGTGATTAAGATCGCTCGCGCCAAGTTCCTGCGGCAGGCACAGCGAAACCTTCAACCGCCCCTGCGACCGCGGTGCTCGTCCATCAGGTGATCCAATTCGATCTATCGTCATGCCTTCGACGTTTGGGGATCGCGAGCATCAGCCTAGCGGGTTTCCTGCTCAGGTCGGCGGACGTTCGGGCGGTGCGTCTTCAGTCCTTCGTTCCGGGCACGATCCGCGCCGCGCGCGGTCGCGCGGCTACGCAGATAGGCGACCGGGCCGCTGAGCACCCCCAGACGCTCACGCCAGATCAACTGCCGCGGATAGTCGGACGGCAGACGCTGAATACGACCGGACGACGAGCCCCACATGTGCGCCAGCCCCGCCGGCACGGCACCTGCCAATGACAGCGCAAGCGTCGGCTTATCCAGAACGATCTTGGTGAGATAGGAGCCCAGCCCCACCCCGTACCCAAACGCCTGGCGGCGCATGCCGTCTTCGTTGCGTCTGTGGTGGTGCCACACGATCGCTTCCGGTTCGTAGATCAACTGAAAACCGGCCTGGATCGTGGCGAAGAACGCCGCCAGATCGTCGCCGCCGCGTGCCTCCGTCCCCGCGCCCAGAGCCGGGTCGAACCCGCCTATCCGCCGGAGGGCGGACGCCAGAAACGCCATGTTCGCGCCAGAGCCGAACTGGCCGGCCGCGAAAGGAAACAGCGATCCGGGTTCGCGGTGCTCCGCGAGGTCGAACGTCTTGCGGCGGAATCCCTTGGTGAAGGAGCCGTGTTTCTCGGTCCACACCTGCGCTCGCGTTTCGAGCTCGGCCGGCAAGATTGCGCCGGTCACGCATCCGACGCCACCCTCCGAATCGAAGTCGGCGGCCAGGGAAGCGAGCCACCGCGAGTCCACGAGGACGTTGTCGTCCGTGAACGCGACAACCGGCGCGGTGACGTCCTCCAGCCCACGATTGTGGGCGCGCCCTAGTCCCGGAAGCGTTTCGCGCATGTAGTGGACTTTCCCGGTCGTGTCGTACCGGCTGGCGATCAACTCCATCGTTTCAGACGACGAGGGCGCGCTGTCGACCACCACGATCTCGAATCTGTCGTAGGCCTGGGCGAGAAGTGAATCCAGACATGTCGCCAGGGCCGCCGGTCGGTCGCGGGTTGCAACAATGACTCTCACATGCGGCAGCTCGGACGGGCGTGCCGGAGCGCTCGGCGATGCGGGCAGAGGCGGCTCCAGAACATCCGCGACGAGCTCGCCGAGACGTGCAGGCGTCAGCTCGGCGGCCTCGGCCGATGTCGCCTCGACAACCTTCAGTGGCCTGCCGGCGTTGCGCACCAGGCAGAACACGCCCCCATACATCCGGTCGTTGGCCTGATCGGCGGCCTCAATGGGTGGAGTGGGCTCGGCCAAATCGAATTGAACAACCTTGATCGGTCGAAAAAGGTTGTCCTCGGAAGCGGATTGTTTCCGCGTGCCGGCGATCCGCTCGCTCAAATAGCCCAAAGCCGTGCCCGTGAAGGCCGCGACGATCGCGCCGGCGCGCGTGACGCCGTGGACATCGGCCCGAAGAATCGGATCGGACAGCCCCTTGGCTATACCGGCGGGCAATACGCGCATTACGTAGCGGCGTTCAGTCGACATGCTGCTGGAACGACCGGCATTGTCGGCCCACTGCGCCTTCGAGCGTCCTTCCGCGAAGCAGCGCGTCCAGAAATAGCGCCACCGGGTGCGATCAGGCGAAACGTGGTGACGGACGATCGCATCGGGGTCGTACAGGATGGTGGAATCGGGAAACGCCCGCAGGGCACGAATACAGAATTCGGTCTCTTCTCCCCCCAGCGCGTTGTCGCCCCGGCGCCCGAGGTCGTTCCTAAACCCGCCGATGCGGTCGAACACGACGCGGCGGAACGACATGTTGCAGCCGATCAGATTGCGCACCGGAGCGGTCGACCGGGGAAGGCCGCGATAGCTGCACCCCACCACCCAATCGAACTCCTCGGGAAACCACGCGGGTCGGGCCGCGGGCCAGGCCGGCAGCACCGCGCCGCCGGCACCGATCACCGTGGGGTCAGCATAGTGATCGCAAAGGCGCGCCAGCCAGTCGGGCCCGGCGACTGCGTCGTCGTCAATGAACGCGACGATTTCGCCGCGCGCCAATTTGGCACCCGTATTTCGGGCGGGCGACAGTCCGCGCAGACCTTCATTGGCAAGAACCCGGACCAGGGGATACTCCGCCGCGATCGCCGCCTGCAACGTCGGGCAATGATCGATCACGACAACAATGTCGATCTCGCCGGGGTCTCGGGCGCCAAGAGAGTTGAGCGCCGCGCGCAGAAATTCGCGACGCTGTTCGGAATAAGCGCAAATGACGACGGAGATGGACGGTCGCCGGGTCATGCGAATGGCGATATGGTTAAGCGCCACGGGTTTCGATGCGCTCGCCGCCTCGACCGCGCCACACATAGAATAATCGAGGGAGCGGCACGCCACACAACGAGAACCTCAGCGCCTTATCAGGACCCCGCGTGATCTTCGGGATCAGCCTTGCCGCGTTTCAAATTGACTTTCGCGGGGGCACAGAGTCAAGTCGGTTGGTTCAATTGAGGTGCACCGACGCGAGAGATGATCTCGTTGGTTAATTCGCCGCAATTCGCGGATATGAGATCTCGGACGGCCGAGTTGTGGCAGCACTGCTTACTATGCGTGTTGAATGTCTGCTAAGCTTGCCGGGGGCCGGATCACTGACGGATGGAAAGCGCGGAGCAGCGCGACGGCGATGCCGACCGAGTATGATACCTCAGTCCCGGTCCTGCTGTTCAAGATCGGCCGCTACACGCTTTCCCACGGCAGTCTGGGCGCGATCCGTTCGCTGAGCGGCGTGGGTGTGTCGGTCTTTGCAATCGTCGAGGACCGCTTCGTTCCGCATGCGCTTTCGCGCCGCCTGGCGGGTCGCTTCGTCGTAGAATTCGCGACCGATGAGCCCAGCGAGACCATCCTGGAGGCGTTGAGAGCTATCGCCGCCCAGCTGGGGAGCAAGGTGATGCTCCTGCCGACCGACGACGAGGCCGCAACTTTCGTTGCCGAACAGGGCGAGAAGCTGCGCAGGCACTTCATCATCCCTGCAGTGGCGGCCAATCTGCCCCGGCTGATGGCGAGCAAATGGCAGCTCAGCCAATCGTGCATCAAGCACGGCATCCCCACGCCGCGGACGGTATACGCGGCGTCCGCCCGCGAAGCGCGGGCTTTCGCCGAGGCCGCCACGTTCCCGCTGGTGGTCAAGAACAGCGAGCCGTGGACGCGCATTTCGGCACCGGCGGTGAGCAGCTCAACGGTCGTGCGCAGCCGCGAGAGCCTCAATCGGTTGATTGCAAGCTGGACCGCCGAACCGCAGGTCATCCTGCAGGAGTACATTCCGCCCGCGGTCGCCGAGGATTGGATATTCCATGGCTATTTCGACGCACATGCCGATGCCGTGGTGGCGTTCAGCGGGCGGAAAGAGCGCGCGTGGCCTCCCACAGCCGGCGTCACGTCGTCTGCGATCGCGGTCCCCAACGAGCCTCTGGTCGCGCTAGCGACCCGATTCTGCAAGACCGTCGGCTATCAGGGGATCGTCGACATGGACTGGCGCTTCGATCGCCGCGACAGTCAATACAAGCTGCTCGACTGCAATCCGCGCCTTGGTGCCAACTTCCGTCTCTTCATGACCGAAGCCGGGATCGATGTGGTCCGCGCCCAGCATCTCGATCTGACGGGACGCCCTGTCCCCCGCGCCCAGCAGGTGTTCGGTCGCCGTTTCATCGTCGAGAATCTCGACTTTGCCTCGCGGTTCGTGGGATCGTCGGCGCGACAGCGCGAAGCGGCGCCAAACGGCGTCGAATACGCTTGGTTCGCCGTGGGCGATGTGATGCCGTTTCTTGGCATGCTTCCACGGTTCGTCGGAAATACGTTAGGTCGGATCGTCGGCAACGCCGTACGGCGGGGCATCAAGCGGATTGTCCATCCTCAGAAGCCACGCGAAATGGTGCCGGTGTTGCCGGAGGGCGCAAAGGTTGCCGAAGGGCCGCAGGACAAGCGCGGGCCTGTGGACGAGCGGTAACCATAACTTCAGATATACTCTGCTGGACGCACGATTTGGTGTGCCCTCAGCCCAATTCTCCGCGCCGGGCGGGTGACGGCAGGCGGTGGCTGTGCGATCTTTGTTTGCGGATGCGGCGTTCCCCTTCCGGCGGAGCTCAGAGCTTTGTTGCAGACTGGAACGCAAGCGGCGAAAGCTGTCGTTGTTGGTGCTGGCCCCTACGGCCTATCTGTCGCCGCCCACCTCCTCGGTTCGAATGTCGAGACCCGTGTTTTCGGCGAGCCTATGGCAGCTTGGCGCCATAACATGCCCAAAGGTATGTTCCTGAAGTCGACCTGGGAAGCATCGAGCTTTTCGGCCCCCGGCGAGGGGATGCTGATCACGGATTATTGTTCGGGGACCGGGTTCAGCGAGGTCGGCGACTTCAGCCCGGTGCCCATCGACCTGTTTGTGAACTACGGACTTGGGTTCCAGCAACGCTACGTCAAGCAGGTCGAGCGGAGCATGGTCCACGCGATCGCGCCCGCATCGGACGGGTTCCGGGTGTCGGTGGGCGATGAGACGATGCTGGCGACGACGGTGGTCGTCGCAACCGGTCATGTGCGCTACGCCAACACGCCCGAGGCCCTGCGCGGGGAGGATCTGAAGGCCTACGTCTCGCACCCGAGCGAGCACGACGACTTCTCCCGGCTCGCCGGACGGTCGGTGGCGGTGATTGGAGCCGGCCAGTCTGCGCTCGAGAGCGCGGCACTGCTGCGCGAGGCGGGCGCCGAGGTGCATTTGCTCGTACGCGATGCCTCGATCCTGTGGGGCGGCCCCCCGGCGGAACACGTCAGCGCGTTGCGCAGAATGGTCAAGCCGCCGTCCGGTCTCGGGCCCGGATGGTCGCATTTCGTGCTAAGCCGCGCTCCCAATCTCGTGACGTACCTGCCGCCGGCGCTCCGGCTGTTCCTGGTACGGACGGTATTGGGCCCCTCCGGTGCATGGTGGCTCAGACAACGCGTCGAGAATGCCGTCGAAGTCTTCCTCGACACCACCGTCGTTGGAGGCAAACCCGTGAACGGCAAGGTTCGCCTCGACTTGCAGAAGAGCGACGGGTCGAGGTCCAGCCTCGATGTCGATCACGTGCTCGCCGCGACCGGATACGACGTTGATGTCGATGCGCTGGAGTTTCTCGATCCCGCTCTGCGCTCCGGGACAAGACGAGTCAGGGGCTCTCGCGCGCCGCTGCTTTCCACGACGTTCGAATCGTCGGTACCGGGTCTCTATTTCAGCGGCCTGTCGGCCGCGGCGACGTTTGGACCAGTCATGCGTTTCGTGTGCGGGACCGATTTCACGGCACCGAGGATCGCGCGGTCGATCATACGAACGAACGGCGCCGCCGGCTCGGCCTGAGCCAGCGGCGGCGCTTAAGTCGAATAGCCGGCCGTCATGAACGGTTGGCGGTCGTCAAACGCTTTGCCTCACCGAATGAAGCCCGGCGAGCACCGGCAGCGACCTGCGGGGCGTCCCTAGCAGCGGGGCGCGACGTACCACTTGGCTTCGTCCGCCTTGGTCTTGACCGTCCGCGCGCTCCAGTAGGCGCGCGCCGGATTTGGCCCGTCAGCGCCTTCCGTGCCGCCGAGCAGGCACACATATCCAGTCTTTCCGACGCAGATGGCAGAGCCCACCGAATAAACCTGATAGGCGTGAATGCAATATGCCGGCAAGTCGTCGGGCCGAAGCGGAAGAGACATCGACGCGGTGTCAGCCGGCGGCGTGCTGGCATTTTGGGCGACGGCTGCGGCCGGAACAAGCACGGCGGCAAGCACCAAAACCCGAATGAGTTGCATAGTCTTTGCTCCTAACCCAACGCAGTTACACAAAGGATTTCAGCGTGCGCCAGGATTAGTGTCCACCGAAAGTTGAGCGTACGATTAATGGGCGCGGCGCCGCTCGATCATAAGACTGATGAACGCGAGAAGCGCCGATTGCTGCGCCCTGGAGACGGCAGAAGGAACTGCCGCGGGCGTACCGCTAGATTAGTCAGGCGCGCCACGGATCAACTATGCGCAGCAGTTGGGTGTCTTCTCTTCCGGTTGTATGCATAAGAATGCACCGCGGCGGCCGCCGACACCCTAGCGATCCCTAACGGTCGGACACGCAACTGGCCGACCTGGGCGTTGCCAGATCCGCCCACGTGTGGCCGCCGATGCCGGGACGCGATGATGAAGCTCGCCTGGCTGCTGACGCACGGCAACGACGACGATTTGACCAAAGCCGTGGCGCTCCTGCAGCTGGCGCTCGATGCGGTAGCGTTGCCGTGATGGTCAAGCGCGCCGATCTTCTGACTGGTGCACCCTTCTCGTGGTGTTCCTTCCCATGTCGCTTCAGCGCCTGACCGAGATGTCCAGCGATCCGGGCGCAATCAAACTCATTGCTCCATTGACTCAGAAATCGCCCGTCCACACGAGGCATTCTTGGCGGCGGCGCTCCGTCCGGTACCGGAGGCGCCATTCGGGCGGTGATTGGAAAAACCGCCCGTGTGGGCGGATGGTTCCGGGCCCCATGGGTCGATCCCCGTAGCAGCCGACCTGACGACGGTGATGGCCCCGGCGCCGATCAATCGTCAGCGGTGTCATTGAGAACGAAATTGCTCAACGTCGCCAGATAGTTAGCTACGTACAAGACCCAAACGGTGGTATGGGTTTTGTACAAGAACCGCTGAGTTTGTCGCGATGCAACAAGCCATTGCCTACTATCGGGTTTCCACCGCCAGGCAGGGCCGATCCGGACTGGGGATCGAGGCGCAGCGGGAGGCCGTTCAGCGGTTCGCTGCCGCCGAAGGGTTCGACCTGGCCGGCGAGTTCGTCGAGGTCGAGACGGGGAAGGGGGCGGATGCCCTCGACCGACGGCCTCAACTGGCCGCAGCGTTGGCCACCGGGCGGCAGAAGAAGTGCCCGGTCATCGTGGCCAAGCTCGATCGGTTGTCCCGCGACGTGGCCTTCATATCGGGCCTGATGGCCCAACGAGTGCCCTTCATCGTTGCCGAGCTGGGCCGAGATGCGGACCCCTTCATGCTGCACCTCTACGCTGCACTGGCCGAGAAGGAGCGCCGGCTGATCTCGGAGCGGACGCGGGCAGCGCTGGCGGCCCGGAAGGCGCAGGGCGCCCAGCTGGGTAACCGGCGCAATCCGGGTCAGGCGGCAGCACTCGGTTCAAGGGCGCTGTCGGAGGAAGCGGACACCTTCGCCGCGAATGTCCTGCCGATCGTCAGTTGACTGCGATCCTCCGGTGTCACAGACCTGCGCGGGCTGGCGGCCGCTCTGAACAATCGCGGCGTCCGAACGGCCCGCGGTGGCCGGTGGCACGTTTCCAACGTCAAGAACGTCATCGACCGGTCGAACCGCCAGCGCCTTTCATGGGCGGGAAATTGATCTACCGAGCCAAGCTCCGGCTATCGCTGGCTTCGCTCTCTTGCGTTATCGATCGATTGCCGCGCTATCAGCATCCGGTGACCGCGGCTCAGGCGCGGAGCGGGTTGCGTTGCTCCGATTCCCGCTTCTGGGCGGCGATGCGGAATGGCGCATTGGCGGCGCCATAGCCCGCGTAGCCGCCCCGCCGCTCGACGACCTCGAAGAAGAAGCCCTCTCCGAACGTCCGGCTGTAGCGCTGGAAGAACTCGCCGCCACTGGCGTCGCGATCGTAAAGCAGGTCGTGCGCCTTGAGTTGTTGGACGAGATCGGACTCCAGCGAGAAGCGCGCCTGCAGGTCGCCGTAGTAGTTTGGCGAGATGTGCAGGGACTGGAAGCCGTTGGCGTCCAGGGCATCGCACGTTGTGAAGATATCGGACGTTGCGAAAGCGAGGTGCTGGACGGTCGAGCCGAATGTCTCGGCGATGAATGCGCCGGCCAGCGTCCGCCGGTTCTCGGCACCGTTCAGGGTGAGACGCAGCGCGCCGTCGGCGCCCTCGATCACCTGGCTGCGGACGATGCCGGCCGGGTCGACGACATCCACCATGGGCAGCTTCCGGGTCTCCAGGATCGACGTGTAGAAGAGAAGCCACGTCAGCATCTCCTCGTAGTTCATGGTCTGGGCGATGTGGTCGAAGCGTTCAAGACCGGCCGGGCGGACCGCTTCGTCGTCGCCGGCTGGACGAAACTCGTTGTCCCACACCCGCGCGAGGTCGCTCTTGTCGTCGAGGAAATAGATGACGCCGCCGCCCACGCCGCGGATCGCGGGAATGGCGAGTTCGCCGGGCCCGGCGGGCTGCGAGAACACGTTGGCGTGGAGGGTGCGGGCGCGTTCCACGGTTGCCGCCGCGTCGACGACGTTGAAGCCGAGGGCGTAGGCCGAGGCGCCGTGGGACAGGTACGCGGAGTGGGCAAGGCCCTCGCGCTCGGTGTTGATCGCGATGCGGATATCGCCCTGCGTGAAGAGGTCGACATCCTTCGACACGTGGTGGCCGGTCCGCGAGAAGCCGAGGGTGTGCAGGATCGTGGCAAGCGCCGCTGCCTCGCTTTCGTCGGCGGCGAACTCGGCGAAGGCGACGCCCTTGACCGCCACGCGCGGCGGCATGGGCGGCGGCTTCAGCCGCGAACCGGGTTCGCGCCGGCACACCTCGTCCATGAGATTGAGCAGCGACCGGTAGCCGTCGACCGCAATGGTTTTTGGCGAGCCGCCGCGGAACTGATCGTTGAAGATCTCCAGCGACAACGCGCCGTCGTAGCCGGTCGCCGCGACCGCGCTCATGAAGTCGACGACCGGCAAGTCGCCTTCGCCGGGCATGTTGCGGAAGTGACGACTCCAGTAGAGCAGGTCCATCTCGATCTGCGGCGCGTCGGCCAGCTGGACGATAAAGATGCGATCGCCCGGGATCGAGCGGATCGAATTGAGATCGATCTTGCGCGCCAGCGTGTGGAAGCTGTCGAGGATCAGCCCGACCGCTGGATGATCGGCGCGGCGCACGATCTCCCACGCGTCGCGGTGGTCGAAGACATGCCGGCCCCAGGCGAGCGCTTCGTAACCGACGCGCAAGCCGCGCTTGGCCGCCCGTTCGCCGAGTTCGTGGAAATCGGCCGCGGCGCGGTCGATACCGCCGAGGGCATCGGGCGCGACGCTGGAGCAGATCAGCATCAGGTCGGTGCCGAGCAGCTGCATCAGGTCAAACTTGCGCTCGGCACGGTCGAAGGCGCGCGACCGCAGCGGTTCGGGAAGCCCCTCGAAGTCGCGGAACGGCTGAAACAATGTGATCTCCAGGCCGTGATCGCGGACCATCTGGCCGACCTCGGTCGGGGAGCCGTCGAAGGCAAGGAAGTCGTTCTCGAAGATCTCGACGCCGTCGAACCCGGCCGCCGCGATCGCTGCAAGCTTCTCACTGAGATCACCGCTGATCGAGACCGTTGCAATCGAGGTTTTCATGGCTGGGCTCCTTCGAAGTCTGCGAGCCTGGCGGCCACCTCCGCGCAGACCAGGCGCCGCGGCTCGCCGTCGATCGGCTCAAGGGGCGCGCGGACCGGCCGCCAGGTTCCGTCGCCGGTCTCCTCGGCAAGCACCGCCTTGATCGCCGGAACGATCGGCATGGCGAGCAGGCGCTCCAGCGCCCAGTCGATCAGCGCGTTCCCGGTCCCGGCAACGAGGCCCGCGACGAGGCGCGGTGCGACGTTCGCCATGCCGCTGATCGCACCCGAGGCGCCGTTCTGCACGGCGCGGGCGAGGTGGCCCTCGTGCCCGACGAGGATGGCGAGATCGCGATGTTCGGCAAGCAGGGTTGTCGTATGGCCCCAGTCGCCGCCGCTGTCTTTCACGCCGGCGACGACCTCGGGGAAGGCGCGGCGCAAGCGCCCGACCAGTTCCGGGCCGATCGTCGCCCCGGTCAGGCCGGGGATGTTGTAGAGGATGACTTCCCTGCATCCCGCGCCAACTGCCTCGAAGACCTCCGCGTGCCACCGGAAAAGGCCGTCATCGGACACGGCCTTGTAGTAGAACGGCGGAACCAGAAGGATCGCCGCGCAGCCTTCGGCGAGCGCGCGGCGGATATCGTCGGCGGCGTCGCGGGCGGCCGGTCCGTAGATACAGGTCGCAACGTTCGCGGGCGCGATGCCGAGCTCGGAGAGGCGCTGGATGGCGCGCGCGCGCGTTGCGCGATCGAGCGATGCGCCTTCGCCAGTGGTGCCGAACGTCGTGACGATCGATAGGCCCGAGGCCATCAGGCGCCTGGCGTGATCGGCGAGCTTGCCCCACAGAACTTCGCCGTCCGGCCCGAACGGGGTGGTCAGGGCGGCGCCGAGGCCGAGCCGCTTGGCCAGCAACGCATCCTGCCGGGTGGCGGGCGTTTCGTTCATGCGGCGACCTCCACAAGCAGACGGCGATAGACAGCGCCGAGATCGGGCGGCCAGCGACCGGTGAAGGCTGCGAAGGCATCGACCCCCTGGTGAACGAAGAGGGCGTAGCCGCTCAGAAACTTCAGGCCCGCGGCCTCCGCGTCACGTTTGAACGACGTTTCGACCGGCGTGTAGACGGCATCGAAGGCCCAGCGCCGGCCTTCGAGCAGAGAGGCGGGAACCGGCGTGCCGGCGTGGCCGGCCATGCCGACGGGGGTGCCGTTGATAACGCCATCGGCGCCGGAAAGGGCGTCCGCGAGGCTCTCCGGCGCGCGCGCGTCGGCGCCAGCTGCGATCAGCGCGTCGGCGAGTGCAGCCGCCTTCCGACGCTCGCGATCGAACAGGACAAGATGCGCTGCGCCGAGATCGACGAGGGCGAAGGCGATGGCGCGGCCGACGCCGCCGGCGCCGACGATGGCGACCGCGCCGGGCGACATCGCGCCGAAGGCGCCCCGGTAGGCACCGATGAAGCCGGAATAGTCGGTGTTGTGGCCGGCCGGCCCGGACGGCTCGAACACGATCGTGTTCACCGAACCGACGCGCGCCGCGATCGCGTCACAAGCGACCATCCCGGCGGCGCGTTCCTTGTAGGGGTAGGTGACATTGACGCCGCGCATGCCGGAGCGGGCGCAGCGCTTGAGCACCTCCTCGAAGCTCTGGTCCGTCGGCACGATCAAGTCGTATGAAACGGGCGTGTCGGTCAGTTCGCCGCACAGACGATGAAGCTCGGGCGAGCGCGACTTGCCGATATTGTCGCCGATGAGCCCGAGGCCGAGGGGGCGGGGGGCCACGTCAGAGTCCTGCATAGCCGAACCGTTGGGGCAGCCAGAGCACCAGCTCGGGGAACAGGATCATGATGACAAGCGCGACGATCAGCACGCCAATGAACGGCCAGATCTCGCGGATGATCGAGCGCAGCGGAATCCCGGTGGTGGCGTTGATGACGAACAGCACGATGCCGTATGGCGGCGTGATCAGACCGATCATGCAGTTCACCACCGCGACGACGCCAAAATAGACCAGGTCGATGCCGAGGGCGCGACAGGTCGGGATGAACAGCGGAATGATGACCAGGATGATCGTCGAGGCGTCGAGGATGCAGCCGAGCAGTAGCAGGATGCCGTTGACCAGAAACAGAAATGCAATGGGCGAGAAGTTTACGCCTTGCAACGCGTCGGCGATGGTCGTCGGCAGGTTCTCGGCCGCCACGATGTAGTTGAAGATCAGCGCCGCGCCGATCACCAGCCCGACGGAGGCCGACGAGCGCGCGCTTGTCGACAGCAGCGCGTAGAGATCGCGCCACGAAAGCGCGCGATAGAAGAACCCGGCGAGCAGCAGTGCGTAGGCCGCCGCCAGGGCCGCAGCTTCCGTAGGCGTCGTTATGCCCCCGTAGATTCCGTAGAGCAGGATCACCGGCATCAGCAAGGCGGGGAACGCGCGGAACGTGATGCGCGGCAACGCCTTCAGCGGCACGCTGGCCTCGACCGGGAACGAGCGGCGGAACGCCGCGCGAGCGTTGAAGATCATCAGCACGAGGCCCATAAGCAGCCCCGGCAGGATGCCGCCGAGGAAGAGGTATCCGATCGAGCTGTCGGAAACGAGCGCGTAGAGCACCATCGGGATCGATGGCGGAATGATCGGACCGATTGTCGAGGCGGCCGCCGTGATCGCCGCCGCGTAGCCCGGCGGATAGTGGCCGTTGCGCGTCATCAGGCGAATGATGATCTGGCCGATGCCGGCCGCGTCGGCGACCGCCGAGCCGGACATGCCGGAAAAGATCAGGTTCGCCACCACGTTGACGTAACCGAGCCCACCGCGAAAGCGGCCGACGATCGCCATGCAGAATTGCAGCAGCCGCTCGCTTACCGTGCCCGCATTCATGATGTTGGCGGCGGCGATGAACAGCGGCACCGCGAGCAGCACGAAGCTGTCGTAAAGACCCTGGATGTTCTGCTCGGCAGCGAGCGAAAGATCCTGTCCGTTGATCGCCAGATAGGCGATCGCCCCCACGATCATCGACAGCGCGATCGGCGCGCCAATGCCCGCCATGATGAACAGGGTCAACAGGCACAGAGCGAAGGCGGCGCTCATGCCAGCGGCCGGTCCAGATCATGCGGATCGGCGCGCCGGATGAGGCGCCACAGGCGCCACGCGTAGCGCAGGATGATCGCGATCGCGAACGCGCCGTAGACGCTGAACACGTAGTCGAGGCGGATGTGCAGCGTCGCGCTGTGCTTGATCTTGTAGAACGTGATGTAGCCGAACGTCGCCGGGAGCGCCGCGGCGAAGCCAACGATCAGGCCGAGCGCCGCGACGACCGCGAAGGCGCGACGCGTCCGCTCGCCGACCGCGTGATAGGCGAGGTCGAATCGCACGTGGTCGCGGTCCTTGAGGATGAACGCGCCCTCCCAGAAGACCAGCCACAGCCACGTCGTCAGGCACAACTCGAGCGTCCACCCCAGCGGCAGGTCGAAGACGTACCGCGAGGCGATCTGGAGAACGAACGAGAAGAACATGACGGTGAGCAAGCCCACCGCCACGTTGTCTGCCCGGGCGCGCAACCACGCGATGGCCGCACGCATCGCTCGCGCGCCCGCCTAGAGCGCGTTGATCTTGTCGACCATGCCGGCGGGCCAGTCTTTGGCGAAGTCCGACTTGAGATACTCCGCTTGCACGTGCTTGCGGAACGACTCGACGTCCGGCGCGTAGACGTCCATCCCCTGGTCCTTGAAGAACTGGGCGAGTTCGTCCTCGAGCTTGAGCTGGTTCTGGCGCCCGTATTCGGCCGCGTCATCGGCCGCCTTTTGCACGGTCGCTTGCTGATCGGCGGAGAGACCGTCGAATGTCTTCTTGGAGAACGCCAGATAGTTCTGGTCGACGAGGTGGCTGGTCAGAACGATCTGCTTGGTGACCTCGTAGAACTTGGAGTCCTTGTCGGTCGGCAGCGGGTTGTCCTGGCCGTCGATCGCGCCGGTCTGGAGCGCGGTGTAGACCTCGGTGAACGCCATCGGCACGGGATTGGCACCGAGCGCCTTTCCGAGGAATTGCCACGCGTCCGTACCCGGCATGCGGAGCTTCACGCCCTTGAGGTCGTCGGGCGTCATCACGGTCTTGTCGGCCTTGGACATGCGCAGGTCGAGCTGGCGGCGGCCCAGATACATGACCGTAAGAAGTTTGACGCCGAGCTGGTCTTCGACGTTCTTCTTCATGTCGGCCATGATGTCGCTCTCGAACACCTTCTTCTGGTGATCGGCATCGCGCAGCAGATACCCGGCGGTGAAGATCGACCATTCGGGGATCAGGGTCGCCAGTTCCTGCGGCGAAGTAATCGACATTTCGAGGTTGCCGCGTGCGATCGCCTCGAGCTCGGTGCCCTGCTTGAACAACGTCGCATTGTAGTGAGGCTCGTAGGTCGCGAAGTCCGAAACGGCCGGTCCGAAGACCTTCTCGAGGCCCACTGAGCGCTGGTCGGTCGCGGTTGCCGGGGTCGACAGGCGCAGAAGCGTCTTGTCGGCTGCCATGGCTGTGAACGGCGACATTCCGGCGAATCCGCCGGCAACCAAGCCGACCGCAGTGGTCCCAAGAAAGGCGCGCCTGGTGAAGGCTGTCATGTTGGTCCTCCCAAGAAAGCATCGTTGGGCGCAACAAGCGGCTGCGCCGGCCGAAAAGGTGACATATTCCTATCTGCATTACAACCAACGTAATCGAATCGCTCATAGGATATTGATTTCATATGATTGGAGAGAGGAGACACCGTCCCAGGATCGCCGTTGTCGGCGCCGGCCTCATCGGGCGAAAGCACATCGCACTGTTCTCCGAGGAGGCCGAACTGGCTGCGATCGCCGACCCCGACCCATCGGTGGCCGATCTCGCGCGCCGCTACGACGTGCCGCGCCATGTCGGCGTCGCCGACCTGTTGCAGATGTCGGACCTCGACGGCGTCGTGATCGCGACACCGAACGCGCTCCATCTGGAGCACGGTCTGGCATGCATTCGCGCTGGCGTTCCGGTGCTGATCGAGAAGCCGTTGGCGCCGACGCTCGCCGACGCCCGACTGCTGGCGGAGGCGGCCGACGCGGCATCGGTGCCAGTGCTGGTCGGCCATCATCGCCGGCATAATCCGCTGATCGCCCGGGCCAAGCAGGCGATCGTCAGCGGTGCGCTCGGCGACATCGTCTCGGCGAACGCAATGTGCTGGCTGGGCAAGCCCGACCGCTACTTCGATGCGCAGTGGCGGAAAGGCGCGGGAGGCGGTCCCCTCGCCATCAATCTCGTCCACGACGTCGACCTCATGCTGCATCTTTGCGGCGTGGTCGAATCCGTTCAGGCCCTGACGTCGGACCGGGCGCGCGGCTTCGACGTCGAGGACACGGCGGCCGCAGTCGCGCGGTTCGCAAACGGGGCGCTCGGGACGATGACGGTGTCAGACGCGATCGTGGCGCCGTGGAGCTGGGAGACGACGTCGGGTGAGAACCCGGAGTTTCCGTCGCATGAGGAGCCCTGCTACCGGATCGGCGGAACGCGCGCTTCGCTCAGCCTGCCGGACCTTCGGGTCTGGCATCAGGACGGAGCGCGTGACTGGCTGAAGCCGGTTCTGTCGCGCCAGCTTGAGGTCGAGCGAGACGACCCTTTGCGGCTGCAGGCAAGGCATTTCCTGGAAGTCATCGCCGGTGACGCGAGACCGCGTGTGAGCGCCCGGGAGGGTGTGCAGGTGCTGGAGGTGATCGAAGCGATCAGGCAATCCGCCGCGGCCGGCGCGGTCATTCGGATCGTCGACCTGGCCTGACCGCTAGCCCTTCGAGAGACCCTGCAGCGCCTTCGCCGCGAGACTGTGCTCGACGCCCGCCGCGATGTGGACGCGGAGGATCTTCTCAGCCTCCTTTGCATCGTGACGAAGCGCGGCGTCGCGCAGGCGTTGATGCTCGTCGGCGGCGATCTTGCCGCGATGCGTCAACGACAGCATCTGGTAGCGCAGATACTTGTCGAACACGCCCGCGTGCGCGTCCATGAGGACGCGCGAGCCACAGGCGGAGATCAGTGCCTGATGAAACTCCCAATCATATCGCTTCCAGGTCTCGGTGACGGTGTCGTCGCCGGCCATCATGCGGATTTCCATCTGGTGGAGCTTGTGGTGAGCGGCGACGACGCGCCCCTCCCAGTCGACGTCACCCGACTTGAAAGAGATGTCGAGCGCGTAGCCTTCGAGAAGTTGCCGCAACGCCGACAGCTCTCTCAGGTTTTCGGCCGAGATCGGCGCGACCTCGAATCCGCGTTGTCCCTCGGCGACCACCAGACCCTCGGCTGCGAGGCGGTTGAGGATTTCGCGCAAGGTCGAGACGCTGGCTCCGTAGCGATCGCGCAGCCGTTCCAGCTTCAGCCTCTGATCAGGCGTCAGCCTGCCGAAGATGATGTCCTTCTTGATGCGGTCATAGGTGCTGTCCGCGACCGAGCTCGGCGTGGTGGAGGTGCCCATACAGCCAGACTATCCGATCTAACGCAAAATACCATATGAATGCCCTCGACGTGCCGGAAGCTGAAGCCATGCATAACAGACACCTCGCGCAGTCGAGTTATTTGACGCACCGCGGCGCCCGCGAGGGCTGAACGGGCGACCTTGGGCCTGACGCGGAGCCCATGATCCGCGACGGGACTCGATGGGTGGGTGACCGTCCGGCAAACCTCCGCCAGCGCTAACTGAGTTCAGAGCGTTTGGAAATGCTGAAAATCCGCCATTTCGCGGAGATGGGGCAATCGGGTTGTTTGGCGCAACCGCGGTGCCGGTGACGGTTGAGCGGGCGTCCTTCAGGCTGACGCGCCTCGCATAATCCGCGAGGCAGCAACCCGAAGGAGGACGGCCATGAAGCATTATGTCGGTCTGGACGTGTCGATGAAGGAGACGTCGATCTGCATCGTCGACGAGGCACGGAAGGTGGTGAGGGAAGGCAAGGTCGGATCGGAGCCCGAGACGATCGCGGCCTGGCTGGAGCGGACGGGTCTCGGGTTTGAGCGAGTCGGCCTCGAGGCCGGGTCGCTGGCGCCGGCGATGTACGATTGGCTCGCGGCGGCAGGGTTGCCGGTGGTCTGCCTCGACGCGCGGCACCTGAAGGCGGCGACGAGCGCCATGCCGGTGAAGACCGACCGGATCGATGCCCGCAATATCGCCTGGGCTCTGCATGCCGGCTGGTACCGTGAAGTTCACGTCAAGAGCCAGGCGACGCACAAACTTCGCGCGCTGCTGCGGAGCCGCGAGATGCTGGTCCGCTCGCGGGTCATGCTGGATAACCATCTTCGCGGTATCCTCAAGGCCTTCGGCCTGAAGGTCGGCAATGTAGACGCGGGGCGGCTGGACCAGCGCGTACGCGAGTTGGTCGACGGCGACGAGATTCTCGAACGAGTGGTCGGGGCGATCCTCCGTGTCCGCCAAGAGGCGGTTCAGCGCCTCGACGAGCTTCACCGGTTGGTACTGGCAGCGGTCAAGGCAGATCCGGTTTGCCGGCTCCTGGTGAGCGTGCCCGGCGTCGGGCCGGTAACGGCGCTCGCCTTCCGGACGGCGGTGGAAGACCCCACCCGGTTCGCGAAGTCATCCCTTGTCGGCGCCCACTTCGGCCTGACGCCAAGGAAGTACGCCTCCGGCGAGACAGACCGGAACGGCGGCATCAGCCGGTGCGGCGACCGGATGGTGCGATCGCTGCTGTGCGAGGCCGCCAATGTGCTGCTGACACGGGTGCAGCGCTGGAGCTGGCTGAAGCGCTGGGGCGTCGACATCGCCCGCCGGCGCGGCAAGGTCCGCGCGCAGGTCGCCGTGGCGCGGCGGCTGGCGGTCATCATGCATCGGATGTGGATCGACGGCACACCGTTCCGTTGGAGCAGGGATGGCGGCGACGAGGCAGCACCAGCGTAGGTAAAAGGAGCACCGGAAACAGAGATCACGGAATCCGCTTCGGCGGATGCGTCCGGCAGGACGCAGGGCCCGACGACATCGACCAACATTCTGTCGCTGTCGCTTCACTTGGCGGTCAGCACGAACTCAGAGATTGATGCGTTGAGCCTTCTTCTGGCCCCACCTTGCGGCGGCCCCAGCGCCGACCGCGGAGCGAAGAATGAAGCCTGCCTGCCGTATCATCGGCCGCGAGCGGCAACGCCTGGAGGATCTTGCGCCAAACAACCCGATTAGCGAAGAATGTTGGAACCGGGGTTCTCTCCCTCCGCCAACATCGCGTCGCGAACCATTCTCCGGCCCACCTGCCGCCACCGCGAGGAGCTGGACAACGGGGCACATCAAGGCCAACAGCCAGGTTGCGGAAAGCCTCTATCAGAAGGCCTTTGGCGACGGCTCCCAGTCGGTGACTGCCGCAATCTTCTGGCTCTAGACGCGGGCCGGGTGGAAGGAGATGAACCTTCACGAGGTGACCCACAGGGCTCCGGTCGAGATCAGGTTGGTCGCCGGAACGCCCGATCAGTTGTCGGATTGAACCCTCGGGCCGCAGAGCACACAAACCGAACCCGATCCTGAGGCGTCAGGTTGAGGCGATGGCAGGCTACGGTGTGCCGGAGCATGCTATCTCCCGTGTGCTCGCCATCGATCCGAAGACGCTCCGCAAGGACCATCGTGACGAACTCGACACCGGACAGGGTCAAGGCGACCGCGAAGGTCGCAGAGAGCCTGTTCCGCAAAGCCACCACCGATGGGTCGCAATCCGTCACCGCGGCTATCTTCTGGCTGAAGACACGTGGCGGCTGGCGTGAGACGCCGCAGGACCACACCGTCGGGGTCTACGACATGACGACCCTGAGCGATGCCGAACTGGGCCGGATCGCGAGACGCTGAGTGCCGGTATCTCCGACGCTTCAGCACCCAAGCGATGTTGAGCGGCCGCCACTTGCGCGAAGCCAGACGACGAAGCTTAGGCGGCCTTTGCGCTCTTCTGGCAGAGGACACCCGCAAGCGCTGCACCAAACAGCAGCTTCGACATCAAGGTCACCCATGCCGGCAAGAGAGAGGGGAAGATCGGGTCGAGCAGGGGCAGAACGAGAATGAAGTTCACTGCCCAAATCAACCCGAGTGCCCCGATGCAAATCGGCAAGAGAACGCCAAATCGCAGGGCGCCGACACTCGTGAGGAGCCGCGCGAGAACCAGACCCAGGAGGGCGGAAAGCCCGAAGTGAACCCCCAGCCCCAAGGCTGGCGCAACCGGCGTGCTCAAGACGCCGGGGAAGACAGCGTCGGCGACGTGCCGGGCGATTTCGAATCCGTTCCGGCCGGTCGCCAAGGAGTAGGTGCCGATCCACATGACCTCCGCCAGGCCACCCGCAAGCCCGGCAAAGAGGGCGACAGCATCGAACTCCCTGATTAGAGCGGCACGCAACACAAAGTTGCTGTCGGACGGCATTTTCGTTTCGGATTGCGCGGCTGCAGACATCTCGCTCCACTTCCTCTGCCTACCATTCAGGACTGAACCCCTGCCACCCGCGCAAGCGCGTCAACCGCCACCTAATGCGTCGGGAAAGTCATCGGCGGGCCATCTCGTTCCCATCGAGACCATCATTTCTCGAGACACAAACGCCAAGTGAAGAAGCGTCGGTAGGCTAACGCCGCGCCGACGCCTCTCACACAACAAAACCTCAGGGGTCCTTGGGGATTTAACCGCAAAAGAACGGCGCAGACCCGATGCCCTGATGGTTGACTTCTACGCGTCGTCGAACCGCACGCTACTGCCCGCCGTTGACGACCACAACCGAGCCACTCTCTGGATCAGCAGCTGCTTGGCATTGATCGAGCGCGGGCAGCCAATGAAACTTGCCCGCAGCGAACCTCAGGCGCGCCCAACCGCCGCGTCATTCCGCCACTTGCTCACCGCCGGTGGTGGTGGAGATTGCCTATTCAGCCTTGAGGTCTGCCACCTGGCGCGGCACTCCCTCGGCAAGGAGATCACCGATGGCACGGCTGTTCATGCATTGGGTTTATGGTGGTTTTCTTGCCGGTATCTTGATCCTGGCGCTCATGCCCGTGTTCTCCGTGGCCTGGAGCCCCGCCTTCACGGCGATCTTCCTGCTCCTGCCAGTCTACATGCTTCATCAGTACGAGGAGCATGACGCCGACCGCTTCCGCCTCTATGTGAACCGCTTAATCGGCCACGGTACCGAAGTACTGACCCCGGTTGCGGTCTTTGTCATCAACATCGGCGCCGTATGGCTCCTGGATGTCGTCGTGATCTACCTGGCGTGGCGTGTCGATCTCGGGCTCGGGTTGATCGCCGTGTATCTGATGCTGGTCAACGCCCTCGTCCACATCGTCGGCGCCCTCCGCTCCCGAAGCTACAATCCCGGGCTGGTCACCGCGGTGGTCCTGTTTCTGCCAGCCGGCGGTTACGCCTTGTGGCGCATCCAGGCTTCAGGGGCGGCAACAATGGTGGATCATACGATCGGTCTTGTGATGGCGGTCGCCGCCCACGCCCTGATCGTCGTCTATGCCCTTCGCCGGAAGGCCCTCCTCACGCGCCCGACGTGAGACCACGTCGGTCTATCGGGGCCGGTGTGGATGTCGCTTCAGCGCCTGACCGAGATGTCCAGCGATCCGGGCGCAATCAAACTCATTGCTCCATGGACTCAGAAATCGCCCGTCCAAACGAAGCATTCTTGGCGGCGGCGTTCCGTCCGGACCCCGAAGCCCCACTCGCGCTGATCGGCAGACCCGGCCGACGGCGATGGCTGCCACCCGGCGCTTATGCGCCGAACACCTCGTCGACGGCTTCCTTGAAGCTGGCTACGACGATGTCTGCCTCCTGCTTGCTGAGGCACAGCGGGGGGGCGAAGCCGATGATGTCGCCCTCGGGCATGGCCCGCGCGATGACGTTGCGTGTCGCCAGCGCCGCGGCGAGCTTCGCGCCGACCTTGTCGGCGGGGTCGAAGAACGTGCGGCTGGCCTTGTCCTTGACGAACTCGACAGCCGCCATGAGCCCGACGCCGCGCACGTCGCCGACGTGCGGGTGGCCGGCAAAGGTGTCCGTCAGCGTCTGATTGAAGTAGGCGCCGACGGACCCGGCGTTCTCCACGAGGCCCATCTCGTCGACCAGTTTCAGGTTGGCGACGCCGGCCGCCGCGCCGATCGGGTGGGCGGAGTAGGTCCAGCCATGGCCGATCGGCCCGAACTCGTCGGTGCCCCTGGCGAGCACGTCGAAGACGCGCTTGGAAAAGATCGAACCGGAGAGTGGCGCGTAGGCCGAGGTCAGGCCCTTGGCGATGGTGATGACGTCGGCATCGAGCTGATACTTGTCGGAGCCGAACATGGCGCCGGTGCGCCCGAAGCCGGTCACCACCTCGTCGACGATCAACAGGATGTCGTTCTTCTTCAGGACCTGCTGGATCGCTGGCCAGTAGCCCTCGGGCGGCGGCACGATGCCGCCGGTGCCCAGCACCGGCTCGCCGATGAAGGCGGCGACGGAGTCGGCGCCCTCGCGCGCGATCAGCCCTTCCAGCTCGGAGACGCAATAGGCGACGAAATCGGCCTCGCTCATGTCGAGGTCGGGCCGCCGGTAGTAATAGGGCGCCACCGTGTGGAGCACCGGCGCCAGCGGCAGGTCGAACTTCTTGTGGAAGGCGCCAAGCCCGGTGAGCGATCCGGTCATCAGCCCGGAGCCGTGATAGCCGCGCCAGCGCGAGATGATCTTCTTCTTCTCGGGCCGGCCGAGGATGTTGTTGTAGTACCAGACCATCTTGAGGTTGGTCTCGTTGGCATCCGAGCCGCTCTGACCGAAGTAGACCTTCGACATGTTCTTCGGGGCACGCTCGAGAATCATGTGGGCGAGCGTGATCGAGGCTTCGGTG
The DNA here is from genome assembly GCA_963843565.1 of uncultured Alphaproteobacteria bacterium. GTDB lineage: Bacteria > Pseudomonadota > Alphaproteobacteria > Rhizobiales > Kaistiaceae > DASZQY01. The sequence continues at coordinate 2,181,044 of CAWJKY010000003.1, read as the reverse complement.
CCGGTGCCGACATAGGCGTGGTAGTAGGCGAGCTGGCGCGCCTGCGCGGCGATCGCCTCGGCGATCTCCTGCCGCCCGTAACCGACGTTGACGCAGTAGAGCCCGGCGAAGGCGTCGAGCAGGCGGTTGCCGTCGCGGTCCTCGATATAGACGCCCGACCCGCCGGTGACGACGCGCTGCGGACCTTCGCCGCGGGCGTGCTGGCCGAGATGGGTTGAGGGATGGAAGAACGACTCCCGGTCCCACGTGGCGAGGCGGTCATTGGTGAGCATAGTCGGCTCCTTTCAGGATGGTTCCGTCGTCGCCGAGCCAGTCGCGGCAGACGTATTTGACTTCGGTGTAGGCTTCCAGGCCGAGGCGGGCGCCTTCGCGTCCGATCCCGGATTGCTTCATCCCGCCGAAGGGGATCGGCGCGCCGGTGACCTTGGTGCGGTTGACCGCGACCATGCCGTATTGCAGCGCCCGGCTCGCCCGATAGATGCGGCGGGGATCGCTGGTGTGGAGGTAGGCGATGAGGCCATACTCGGTATCGTTGGCCCTGGCGATCGCCTCGGCTTCGCTGTCGAAGGGTGCGATCGCGGCGACCGGCCCGAAGGTTTCCTCGCGCATGATGCGCGCATTGAGCGGCACGTCGACGAGTACGGTCGGCTGAAAGAAGCGCGGACCGGCGGGATGCACCGTTCCGCCGGTGAGACAACGGGCGCCGCGCGCGAGCGCGTCGTCGACCTGCTCGCATTGCTTGGCGACCGCCCTTTCGTTCATCAGGGGGCCGATGTCGGGGTCCTCCATGCCGGGACCGACGGTGAGCGCCGCGGTGGCCGCGGCAAAATCGCGACAGAAGGCGTCGTAGGCCGGGCGCTCGACAAAGATGCGGTTGGCGGCGAGGCAATCCTGGCCCGAGGTCGAGAACTTCGCCTTGATCGCTTCGCCGACCGCCAGGTCGTGATCGGCATCGGCGAAAACGATGAACGGGGCCAGACCACCGAGCTCCAGCACCAGCCGTTTCACGGTGTCCGCCGACTGGCCGTAGAGCAGCCGGCCGATCTCGGTGGAGCCGGTGAAGGAGAGCACCCGCACGCGCGGATCGGCGGTCCAGCGGCCGACGATCTCGGCGGCGTTGCCGGTGACAATGTTGAGGACACCGGCGGGGATGGCGGCGCGTGCGGCAAGCACGGCCAGCGCGGTCGCGGTAAGCGGCGTCTGCATGGAGGGATGGGCGACGGTCGTGCAGCCGGCGGCGAGCGCGGCGGCGGCCTTGCGGGTCAGCATGGCGGCCGGGAAGTTCCACGGCGTCACCAGCGCGGCGACGCCGGCCGCTTCGCGCCATACCTCGACTTCGGCCCCGGCGAGGTGCGAGGTGACGCTCTCGATGTTGGGGCGCTTAGCCTCTTCCGCGTAGAACTCGATGAAGGAAGCGGCGTAGTCGATTTCGCCGCGCGCCTCCTTGAGTGGCTTGCCCTGCTCGCGGGTGAGGATAACGGCGAGGTCGTCGCGCGCCGCCATGGTGAGTTCGAACCAGCGGCGCAGGTACGCCGCGCGCGCCTGCGGGAGCAGCCCGGACCAGTTGGGAAAGGCGGACGCTGCGGCGTTAACGGCGGCGGTCGCATCGTCGGCGCCAAGCACCGGCACGAAGGCGATCGTCTCACCGGTCGCCGGGTCGCTGACGCCAACCTCCGGGCGGCCGGATGCGACGTCAATCCATCGGCCGGCAACGTAGGCGGCCGGCGCGAACAGCGCACGGTCCGCCAGCCCGTCGATCGGACTGGCCGGCTTGATCGGCGTTGCGGCGGGATCGGGCATGGTCGCTTCCCTGACGGCGAAGCGACCATAACCAGCGCCGAACAGAAGGGTCGGCCAAACTGGGCGGCAGATTCGGATGGATTGACCTGCCTGCCGCCGGTCGCGGCGGAGGATCGTCTACGGGGCGGTGTCGGCGAGGAGCTCGACCGGCATCGGCTCGTTCTTGACCGGCGCCGTGACGACGTAGGTGTAGTAGCGCCGGATGCCGATCTTCTGATGCAGCAGACCCTCGATCAAGGTCTGATAGTCGATCAAACTCGGCACGACGACCTTGCAGAGGTAGTCAATCCCGCCGCCGACCGCCCAGCATTCGACCACCTGCGGCACCGTGGCGATGGCGCGCTCGAAGCGGGCGAAGTCTTCCGTACGGTGGTTCTCGATCTCCACCTCGACGAAGACGATGGTGATCGGGCCGAAAGCCTTCAGCGAAATCTGCGCGCCGTAGCTTTCGATGATGCCGGCGTCCTCGAGCCGGCGAAGCCGCTCCCAGCAGGGCGTCGCCGACAGATGGACGCGCTCCGCCAGAGCGGTCTTTGAGATGCGGCCCTCGCGCTGAAGGATGCTCAGGATCCTGATGTCGCGCGAATCCAGCCTCGGGCGGGCGGTCTTGACAGCGGTCACACGGGTGTCCGACCTGATCGGTGCATGCCGCAACACTAGATCGGCGGCCGGCCTGGCGTCCAGATTATCCATTGTGCAGCCCTTCTGCCTTTCGCGGCGCGGCCGCGAAGTGCCGTTCCAGCAGACCTAGCCTTCGAGCACGGCCTTTAGGAACGCGCGCGTGCGTTCCTCCTTGGGGTCGGTGAACAGCTCGTCAGGCGTTCCCTGTTCCTTGATGCGGCCCTGATCGAAGAAGCAGACACGGTCCGAGACCTCGCGCGCGAAGCGCATCTCGTGGGTGACCAGCAGCATGGTGAGGTCGTGCTCGTGGGCGAGGCGACCGATGACGTTTAGCACTTCGCCGACGAGTTCGGGATCAAGCGCCGAGGTCGGCTCATCGAACAGCATGATCTTGGGGCGCATGGCGAGCGCCCGGGCGATGCCGACGCGTTGCTGCTGGCCGCCGGAAAGCTGGTGGGGGAACTTGTTGGCGTGCTCGGTGAGCCCGACCATCTCGAGCAGTTCTTCGGCGCGCTGGCGGGCGTCCTGCCTGGACAGGCCAAGCACGTGGGTCGGCGCCTCGGTGATGTTGCGCAACACGGTCATGTGCGGAAACAGGTTGAACTGCTGGAAGACCATGCCGAGCTTGGTGCGCATCATCTTGAGATGCGCTTCGCCGGCCGGTGCCAGCGAGCCGTTCTTCTTCTCGTGCCAGAGCGGTTCGCCGTCGACGGTGACGACGCCGCCGTTGATCGTTTCCAGCGTCATGAGGATGCGCAGCACGGTCGACTTGCCCGATCCGGACGGGCCGATGATGGTGACCTTCTCGCCCGGCGCCACGTGAAAATCGAGGTGATCGAGGACGACGTGGCTGCCGAAGCTCTTGACGACCTTCTCGAAGGTGATGATCGGCTCTGTCATCTGAGCGGCAATCCTGTCTTGGGCAGGCGGGTGTCGACCCAGCGCACCACGGCCGACGCGAGCAGTGTCAGAATGAGGTAAAGCCCGCCGACCATGGACAGCGGCACCAGATAGTCGAACGTCTGGTCGCCGATGATCTTGGCGACGTTCAGCATCTCCAGCACGGTGACCACCGACAGCACCGGCACGTCCTTCATGATCGACACGAGATAGTTGCCGAGGGCGGGAACGATGCGTGGCACGGCCTGCGGCAGGATCACATGCGAGAAGGTGTGCGGGGGCGAGAAGTCGAGGGCGCGGGCGGCTTCGCGCTGGCCTCTCGGCACGGCCTCGATGCCGGCGCGATACACCTCGGCGGTGTAGGCGCTGTACTGGACGCCAAGCGCGATCGCGCCGGTCAGGAAGGCCGGAAGGATGATCCCGTAGTCGGCGAGCACGTAATAGAGGAAGAAGAGCTGCACCAGCAGCGGCGTATCGCGGAAGAATTCGGTGATGAGGGTTGCCGGCCAGGCGATGATCTTGAGCCGAACGCCCTTGAGGACCGCGAAGACCAGGCCGAGCGCCAGCGCAATCGCGAAACCGGCGATCGATGCTTCGATGGTGACGATCATCCCGACCAGCAGCATCGGCAGGATGGAGAGGGCGAACGCGAGCTCGCCGTGGCCGGTATCCCAATGGAAGCCGAACAGCATCCGTCAGGTCCTCGCGCCGCGCCAGCGCCCGACCGAGCGCTCGAGCAGGCGCATCAAAGCGGTCAGCACCAGCGCCATGCCGAAATACATGAACAGGATCATCGTGTAGACGGCGGTCGAATCCTGCGTGAAGTTGCGCACCTGTTCGGCGCGGAAGGCGAGGTCGCCAAGGCTGATCAGCGAGGCGAGCGCGGTATCCTTGAGGTTCTGAACGGCGAGGTTGCCGAACGACGGCATCATCTCGGGGATCGCCTGCGGCAGGGCGATCCGCCACAGGGTCTGGCGCGCAGAGAAATTGAGTGCGCGCGCCGCCTCGTGCTGGCTGTGGGCGACCGCCTGGATGGCGCCGCGCACGACCTCCGCCCCGTAGGCCCCGATGTTGAGGCCGAGCGCGAGCACGCCGGCGGCGACCGGCGGCAGACGGAGGTTCACGCCGATCGCGTCGCCAGCGATTGGCAGGGCGAAATAGAGCCAGAAGAGCTGGACGAGGAGGGACGTGCCGCGGAAGACCTCGATGTAGACGATCGAGAAGCCCTTGATCGCCCAGTTGTGCGAGATCTTCCCGATGCCGAAGGCGAAGGAGCAGAGGGCCCCGAGGATGGTGGACCAGACGGTCAGCTGGATAGTGACCCAGGCGCCTTGCGAAAGCGGCCGCAGGTATTCAAGCCAGTGCACCGTTCAACTCACCCCCGTCTCCAGCCCCGATGAAACCGGTTCGTGCGCCGCCTGGCAAGGGAGGCAACCGGCCGGGCTGAGCGCCCGACCGGCGTGATCAAAGTGGCGGCCTACGAGCCGCAGAGCTTCGCGGTGGTCGTCGCGGACGAACCGGCGATGTCGGCCGGCGTGAAGCCGTAGCCGGCGAGAATCTGCTTCCACGCGTCGGTCTTCTTGAACTTGACCAGTTCGGCGTTGAAGGCGTCGCGGAGATCCGTCGAGTCGGAGTTGAAGTTGAATCCACCCCAGCTGCGTGCTGCCTTGCCGTCGATCATCGGGTCGGTGAAGTCCGGCGCCAGATCGACCTTGTCGCTCTTGCTGGCGAGCGAGGACGCCGTCAGGCCGGTTGCCGCATAGGCATCGGCGCGGCCGGTGGCCACCGTCGAGATGGCGTCGGCGTTGGCGGCGATGGTGACGATGTTCTCCTCCGGCACGCCGAGCGCCTGCATCATGTTGAGCTGGTCGGCGCCGGCCATGATGGCGACCTTCATGCCAGGCTTCTTGAAGTCGGCATAGGTGTGGATGCCCTTGGGATCGCCGGCGGCAACCAGCAGGCCTTCGCCATAGGAAGTGTTGGGCTCGGAGTAGATGACCTTCTGGCAGCGCTCCGGCCGGATGGCCATTTCGGCCGCGGTCATGTCGAAGCGGTTCGCCTGGAGGCCCGGAATGAGCGAGGAGAAGTTGGTCACCACCCACTGGATGTTCGCTTCGTCGATGCCCAGCGCCTTGACGACGGCCTTTGCGACATCGGGACCGGCACCCTTGGCGTCGCCATTCGGGTCGACGTAACCGTAGGGAATCTCGTTGGCGACCGCGATGCGGATGTAGCCGCGGTCCTTGACTTCCTTGAGCGTGACGGCGCTGGCCGACGCGGCGGTCATCGCGGTTACGGCGAGCGCGGTGGCGACGACCGCCAGACCGCCGAAGAGACCTCTTTTCGAACGGGATTTGGAGTGCTGGATCATAGTCATGTCCTTCCAGATGTCGCTGTTGACGATTTCGGATGCCGGCCAGGCCGTGCATTCTCTTCGAGGGCATTGATCAAGCGCCCATGTCCGGCGCTTCCGGACTGTATCGAGCATTCCTCCTCGACGGCCTCGCGGCGGGAATTGCTACCGTGGCAGCGTTGCGGACACCGCTTTGCGAGTCGAGGGACGATACGTCTTTTTTTGATCGCCCCGGCAGGAGGATCGGCTACCGCGCGATTTCAGATTGGAGGGATCGACTGGACGGCGCGGCGGCAAAAGGCGCCTGCGCCGGCGGCAATTTGTGCGACAGTTGCGGCGACGGGTTGCGGTGCGCTGAAATGGAGCGCCACCGCCGCGGGGGTCGCCGATGATCGCCTTCACCGAAATTCTCAAGGCAAGGCAGCGCATCGCCGGCAGCGTCTTGCGCACGCCGCTGCGTTCCTCGTTCAGCCTCGGCCGCCGTCTCGGCGCCGATGTTTTCCTGAAGTGCGAGCACCAGCAGCTCACCGGCAGCTTCAAGCTGCGCGGCGCCACCAATGCGGTGCTGTCGCTCTCCGAGGACGTCCGGCGGAAGGGCGTCGTTACGGCGTCGACCGGCAACCATGGCCGTGCCGTTGCGCACGCCAGCCGTGCCGCCGGCGTGAAGGCAACGGTGTGCATGTCGAAACTGGTTCCTGCGAACAAGGTCGCCGCCGTCGAGGCGCTCGGCGCCGAGGTGCGCATCGCCGGCGCCGGCCAGGACGAGGCGCAGCGCGAGGTCGACCGGCTGGCGGCAACGATGACCGATATCTCGCCGTTCGACCATCCCGACGTGATCGCCGGGCAGGGGACGCTCGGCCTCGAAATCATGGAAGATGCTCCGAACCTCGCCGCGGTCGTCGTACCGCTGTCGGGCGGCGGTCTGATTTCCGGCGTGGCGCTGGCGGTGAAGACCGCGAATCCGAAGATCCGGGTCGTCGGCGTTACCATGGAGCATGGGGCCGCCATGGTGGCGAGCCTGGCCGCCGGGCATCCGGTCGAGGTGCCGGAGGAGCAGACGCTCGCCGATTTGCTTGGCGGCGGCATCGGACTCGCCAACCGGCACACCTTCGAGATGGTGCGGACGATCGTCGACGAGTGCGTGTTGGTCAGCGAGGAAGAGATCGCCGCAGGAATCCGCTTTGCCTACGAGGAGGAGGGCGAGGTGATCGAGGGCGGGGCGGCGGTTGGCATCGCGGCGCTGCTCGCCGGAAAGATGAAGGCGGGCGGACCGATCGCGGTCGTTCTGTCCGGCAAGAACATCGCGCCCGGTCTGCACCGGCGGATCGTGTGCGGCGGCAACGCCTGAGAGGAAGCAAGGAACGATGGCCGACGTTCGCATCCTGACAGAAGCCGATTTGCGGCAACTCGTGCCGCTCGATGTCGATGCGATCGCGGCGATCGAGGACGCCTTCCGCGCGCTTGCCGGTGGCAGCGTGGTCATGCCGCCGATCCTGCGGCTCGATATCGCCGACGCCAACGGCGAGGTCGACGTGAAGACGGCGTACGTCCCCGGCCTCGACAGCTTCGCCATCAAGGTGAGCCCCGGCTTCTTCGAAAACTCCAAGCTCGGGCTGCCGTCGGTGAACGGGCTGATGGTGGTGCTGAGTGCGAGGACCGGGCTGCTCGAAGCCGTGCTGCTCGACAACGGCTACCTTACCAACGTCCGGACCGCCGCGGCCGGCGCGGTCGCGGCGAGGTATCTCAGCCGCGACAACGCGGCCACCGCCGCGATCGTCGGCGCCGGGGTGCAGGCGCGGATGCAGCTCGAGGCGCTGACGCTGGTGCGTCCGATCCGCGCCGCCCGGGTGTGGTCGCGCGATGCCGGGGAAGCCAAAAGGACGGTGACCGCTCTTCGCCAGCGCCTCGGTATCGCCGTCGACGCGATCTCCGATATCGCGGAAGTGGTCGCTGGCGCCGACATCGTCGTCACCACGACGCCGGCAACCGAACCGCTGTTGACAGCGGCCATGCTGAAGGCGGGTCAGCACGTCACCGCCATGGGTTCGGACGCCGAGCACAAGAACGAGCTCGATCCACGTCTGGTCGCGCGTGCCGACCTCTACGTTCCCGACCGACTCGCCCAGACACGCGTGCTCGGCGAGTTGCACCACGCCATCGCCGCCGGACTCGTTGCCGCCGACGCCGGCTTCGCCGAGCTTGGCGATATCGTCGCCGGCAAGGCGCCGGGACGCACGGACGCCGGGCAGATCACCGTTGCCGACCTTACCGGGACCGGCGTTCAGGACACCGCCATCGCCACACTAGCCCTGAAGCGTGCGCTCGACGCGGGTGCCGGTCAGGTGTTTTCATCGTGACACCCTGAGGATCGACCATGAGCGTACCGACCCTGCCGTTCAGCCGCGACGAGTATGCCGCCCGCCTCGCCAAGGTGCGCGCTTCGATGGACAAGGCGGGGCTCGACCTCCTGTTCGTCGAGGACCCGTCCAACATGGCGTGGCTGACCGGCTATGACGGCTGGTCGTTCTACGTGCATCAGGGCGTGCTGGTGTTTCCGGACGAGGACCCGGTCTGGTGGGGCCGGGTGCAGGATCTGAACGGTGCGTTGCGCACCTGCTGGATGCGCGAGGACCGGCTGACGTTTTATCCGGACCACTACGTGCAATCGACCGAACGCCATCCCATGCAGCTGCTCGCCGGCATGATCCGCGACCGCGGCTACGGCGCCAAGCGCATCGGGCTCGAGTTCGACAACTACTACTTCTCCGCCAAGGCATACCTGACGCTGAAGGAAGAACTGCCAGACGCACGCCTCGTCGATGCGACCGCGCTGGTCAACTGGCAGCGCGCGGTCAAGTCCGACCGGGAGATCGACTACATGCGCCGCGCGGCGCGGGTCGTGGAAGCCATCCACGCGCGCATCCGTGACGTGTCGGCGGAGGGTTTGCGAAAGTGCGACCTGGTCGCGGAAATCTACGACGCGGGATTGCGCGGCGTTGACGGCTTCGGCGGCGACTACGCCGCGATCGTGCCGCTGACGCCGTCGGGCAGGGATGCCTCGGCGGCGCACCTCACCTGGGACGACCGGCCGATGAAGACCGGCGAAGGGACGTTCTTCGAAGTCGCCGGCTGCTACCGGCGCTATCACGCACCCCTGTCGCGTACGCTCTACCTCGGCACGCCACCGGACGGCATGAAGAAGGCGGAAGAGGCGGTGCTGGAAGGGCTGGACGCCGGGCTTGGCGCAGCGCGGCCGGGAGCCACCTGCGGAGAGGTGGCGGCGGCGTTCTTCGCGGTCCTCAAGAAGCACGGCATCGAGAAGGATTCGAGAACCGGCTATCCCGTCGGTATCTCCTATCCGCCGGACTGGGGCGAGCGCACCATGAGCCTGCGTCCCAATGACACCTCGGTGATCGAGGAGAACATGACCTTTCACTTCATGCCGGCAATCTGGACGACCGACTGGGGCTTCGAGACCTCCGAGACGATCCGCATCCGCGCCGACGGTCCCGCCGAGTGCCTCGCCGACGTATCGCGCGAGCTGGTCGTGAAAGCCTGAGCGAAGCGGGAGGTTCACAAGCCGTGGCCCACGAACGTCTCGACGATGCGCTTGCGATCCTCTCCGACCTCATCGCGTTCCGGAGCGTCTCCGCCGACTCCAACCTCGAACTGATCGCCTACGTCAACGAGAAGCTCGACCAGATCGACGCGCGCACGCGCCTCACCCTCGACGCCGGTGCCACCAAGGCCAACCTGTTCGCCACCATCGGCCCGCCGGAGCTGGACGGCGGCGTGATCCTTTCCGGTCACACGGACGTGGTGCCGGTAAAGGGACAGGAGTGGAGCTCCGATCCGTTCACGGCGACACGGCGCGGCGACCGCATCGTCGGCCGCGGTGCCTGCGACATGAAAGGCTTTCTCGCCTGCGCCATGGCGCTGGCCCCCGATTTCGCGGCCGCCGATCTCGTCCGGCCGCTGCATCTGGCCTTCACCTACGACGAGGAAGTCGGCTGCCTCGGGGCGCAGGTGATGCTGAAGGAAGTAGCGTCGTCCGGCCGCAGGCCTTCGATCTGCATTGTCGGCGAGCCGACGGAGATGCGCGTCATCGAGGGTCACAAGGGCTGCTGCGAATACACGACGAACTTCACCGGGCTCGAGGGCCACGCGTCCCAGCCGGAGCACGGCGTCAATGCCGTCGAGTACGCCGTGCGGTTCATCGACCACCTGCTCACGGTCGGCGAAGCGCTGAAGGGCCGCGCGCCGGAGACGTCGCGCTTCGATCCGCCGTGGTCGACGGTGCAAGTCGGCAAGATCGCCGGGGGGATCGCCCGCAACATCATTGCCGGCGCCTGCTCGGTGGAATGGGAACTCCGCCCGATCAACGCCGCTGATTTCGCCTTCGCGAAAGAGCACGTGCGTGCCTACGCCGAGATGGAGTTGCTGCCACGCATGCGCGCGGTATCGCCCGCGGCGGACATCGTCACCGAGGTGATCGGCGAGGTGGTGGGGCTGGAACCGATGGACCCCAGCGAGGCCGAGGCGCTCGTGCGCGCGCTCACCGGCAACAACGATCCGGCGCTGTGCGTGTCGTTCGGCACCGAGGCAGGGCTGTTTCAGGGGCTCGGAATCTCGACCGTAATCTGCGGACCGGGTTCGATCGATCAGGCGCACAAGCCGGACGAGTTCGTTGATATCGCCGAGCTTGATGCCTGCCTCAACATGATCGGCAACTTGCGCACACGCCTGGTGGCCCGAGGATAGTCAGGGATCAGCTGGACCTGCGCGCCCGTCCGATGAACCGCGCCGCCGAGCCGGCCGGGTCGCGCCTGAAGGTTTCGCTGTGATCCCAGGCAAGGCGCATGCAAACCGGCGTGGGAGGAGGTAGCACTTCGAGAATCCTGCGAGAGAAGAGGCGAAGCAACTCGATGGACGGCGCCAGGCCGTTGGAAACACTGGAAATCCGCCATTTCGTGGAGAATGCTGGAACCGGAGTTCTCTTCCCGCCAGCACCCTGGACTTAGCCGCACCAGGTGACACCTCGATTGACACGGAGCCGAGGCTGGGCTCCAATCCAAAACGTTTTGGAAGCCGAGTTAAGGGGGAGGGATGGCCGCCCGTCGGCAGATGAGACTTCGCGAGCTTGCCAGCGATCTCGGCGTGTCGATCACGACGGTTTCGCGGGCGCTCGCGGGCTACTCCGACGTCAGCGACCGGACGCGCGCGCGGGTCATCGCCGCCGCGGAGGCGCATGGCTACGTCCCGAGCCGCGTCGGGCGCATGTTGGTGTCCGGCAAGACCGACTCGATCGCGATGGTGCTGCCGGTCCGCGACGGCAACCTGATGGACGCCTTTCTCGGTGAATTCGTCGCCGGCCTCAGCGAGGGGCTGACCAGTCGCGGCCGCGACCTGATCATCGCCACCGCCCAGCGCACCAACTCCGAACCGGAAGTCGTGCGGCACATGATCGACGGCGACCGCGCCGATGCGATCGTTCTTAACCGCACCGAAATCGACGACGAACGCGTCCGTCTCCTGTGCAAGCGCGGTTTCCCCTTCGTCACGCACGGCCGGCTCCTGACCGATACGGACGCGTTTGCGTGGTTCGACACCGACGGTGAAGCCGCGTTCGCGGAAGCGGCGCGGATGCTCCTCTCACTGGGCCATCGCCGGTTCGGGTTGGTGACCATCTCCGAACCCCTTACTTTTGCGCATCTCCGGCGCCGCGGGCTGGAAGCGACGCTAGCGAAGGCCGGGCTTCACCTGCCACGCGCGTCGGTGATTGCCGTGCCGATGGGGGATGCGCAGGCCGCCCTCGCCGCCGCCGCGCAGTTGCTCGCGGGTCCCGAGCGACCAACCGCGATCTTCGGCATCACGGATGCCCAGGCGATCGCGGTGCTCGAAGTTGCGGCGCGCCAGTCGATCCCGGTTCCGGACGAGTTGTCGGTGATCGGCTTCGATGACCTGCCCATCGCCGCGTATGCCAGGCCGGCGCTGACCACCTTTGACCAGCACGCGCGCGAAAGCGCGGCCACAATCGCCGGGATGGTCACCGACATGCTCGACAAGGGACCCGAGACGGTGACGTCGCGGCTCGTCCAGCCGGAATTCGTGTTGCGCAACAGCCACGGGCCGGCGCCGCACTGAGGGAGATATCCGGGCGCTGCCCCAACGACGATAACCAAGGGAGGAATACGACATGATCAGCAAGCGACTACCTATCCTCGCCACGGCCGCGTTGCTGGCGGCCGGTGCCGCCACGACGGCGCTCGCCGACCCGGTCCTATTCTGGTCAGACCAGGGCACGCCGGTGCAGGAACAGCAGGCGATCCGCGACAGCGTGCTGTCGGGCTTCAGCGGCGACGTCGACTTCCAGCCGCAGGACCCGGGACCGTTCGTGACCCGCATCCAGGCGGAGGCGCAGGCCGGCTCCGGCCAGATCGACGTGATCGGCGGGCTGCACGGCGACTTCGCCGGCTTCCCGGACGCGATGAGCGACCTTTCCAGCCTCGCCTCGTCGCTGAGCAGCGTGGGCGTGAACGAGACCTACCTCAACCTCGGCAAGCTCGGCGGCAGTGAGCAGAAATACATTCCATGGATGCAGGCGACCTACATCATGGCCGCCAACAAGAAGGCGCTGGAGTACCTGCCGGCGGGCGCCGACATCAACGCGCTGACATACGACCAGCTCATCGCCTGGGCGAAGAATCTGGCGGACAAGACCGGCTCTCCGAAGTTCGGCCTGCCAGCCGGACCGAAGGGACTGATTCATCGTTTCGTCCAGGGCTATCTCTACCCGTCGTTCACTTCGTCCGAGGTCACCAGGTTCCGTTCTCCGGAAGCGGTTCAGATGTGGGAGAAAATGAAGGAGCTGTGGGCCGTCACCGACCCGGCCTCGACCGGCTACGGCTTCATGCAGGAGCCGCTGCTGAGTGGCCAGGTGTGGGTGGCCTGGGATCACACCGCTCGACTGGCCGATGCCTTTAACCAGCAGCCTGACCAGTTCGTCGCGTTCCCGGCTCCCGCCGGTCCCGCCGGCCGCGGCTTCATGCCCGTGGTTGCCGGGCTCGGCATCCCCAAGACCGCGCCCGACATGGCGGGGGCGAAGAGCCTGTTGACCTACATGATGCAGCCCGCGACGCAAATCGCGATGCTGAAGGCGAACGGCTTCTTCCCGGTGGTCAAGGTCGACCTGCCGTCGGACATGCCGGCGTCGGTGCAGGCGGAAGGGGCTGCGGTCGCGGCGCAGTCCGGCTCCGCGGATGCAAATCCAGGCCTGTTGCCGGTCGGTCTCGGCGACAACGGCGGCAAGTTCAACAAGGTCTACACCGACACATTCCAGCAGATCCTGCTGAACGGCGCCGACATCAAGACGGTGCTCGATCAGGAGGCCGGCATCCTCGGCGGCATCATGAAGGACTCGAATGCGCCGTGTTGGGCACCGGACGCGCCGTCCAGCGGCGCCTGCCCGGTGAACTGAGGGTTCCTCCCGCTGCCGGCGGCGCCTCCGGTTTGGCGTCGCCGGCGGAACCCGCCTTGCGATGAGATCACGCGCGCTTCCTTACCTGCTGCTCCTTCCGGCAACCCTGTTTCTTGCCGCGTTCTTCGTATGGCCGTTCGTCCAGGTGGCGGTCGAGGGTTTCAGCGGGAAGGGCGGGTTCACGCTTGAGCATTTCCAGACGATGGCGAGCGACTGGAAATTCCTGCCCGCGCTTCGCAACACGCTTCTGCTCGCCGTGATCATCGTGCCGCTACAGGTCACCGTCGCGCTCACCATGGCGTCGATCGTGGCGCGGATGGGCGCCGGGCGTGACGTCGTCCTCTACATCTGGACCATTCCGCTCGGCATCTCCGATCTCGCCGCGGGCCTCGTCTGGCTGGCAATCCTCCAGCAGAACGGCTTCCTCAACAGCGCGCTTCAGAGTCTCGGATTCATCTCGCAGCCGATCACGTGGCTCGGATACCAGAATACCGTCACGCTTTTCGTTGCGGTGATCCTCGCCGAACTGTGGCGCTCAACCGCGATCGTGATGATCATCCTGGTCGCCGGCATGGGGCTGATCCCCAAGGAATACTACGAGGCCGCGCAGGTATTCGGCGCCGGCCCCTGGAAGCGTTTCGTCAAGGTCACCCTGCCGCTGCTGAAACCCAGCCTGCAGACTGCCCTCATCCTGCGCACGATCCTCGCCTTCGAGGTCTTCGCCGTGGTGGCCGCGCTAGCCGGCACCAACCTGCCGATCCTGATGGGCGAGGTCTACAACTGGCAATTCGCGCTCCAGGACCGCCATGTCGCCGCGGCGCTGGCGTTCGTGATCCTCGCGATTTCGGTCGGCTTCACCGTCTTCTTCCTGATCTCGCTCAGGACCCGCGACGAGGCCAGGGCATGAGCGCGACCGCCGGCATGTCCGTCGCGGCAGGCAAGTCGGCCGGCATCGGCGCCGGACGGTGGCTGATGATCGCGGTCATCGTGATGCTGTGTGCCTGGGTGCTTCTCCCGATCTATCTCATCCTGGTCAACGCGCTGAGTTCGCCCGCCGAGGTGAACGGCTGGCCGAAGCAGTTTTACCCATCCCTCGATTTCGGCAGCCTGAGCTTCTTCATCCAGTTCCGCGGCGTCGCCAGCGCGCTGCTCAATTCGGTGATCGTTGCCAGCCTGACTACGGTGCTGGCCATCGCGCTCGGAGCGCCGGCCGGCTACTCGCTTGCCCGCTTCCGTTTTCCGGGGAAGGAATCGTTCCGCCTGCTCGTCCTGATGACGCGCGCTTTCCCGCTGCCGCTCCTGGCCCTGCCGCTGGCCGTCCTGTTCATTCGCACCGGTCTCGACGACACTCAGATCGGGCTGGCTCTCGTCCACACCACTCTGGCCCTGCCGTTCTCGATCCTCATCACTTTCTCGCTGTTCCTCTCCATTCCGTTCGAACTTGAGGAGGCTGCCTTCACGCTGGGCTGCACGCGTTTCCAGGCGTTCCGCAAGGTGGTTCTGCCCCTGGCGCTGCCCGGCATCGCCGCCTCGGGTGTCTTTGCCTTCGTTACCTCGTGGAACGAGGTCTTCGCGGCGGCCGTGCTGACGGTGCGCAACCGAACACTCACCGCCTTCCTCCTGCAGAGCCTCGACTATTCGCCGCTGCCGCTCAAATTCGCCGGGGGCGCAGTTCTGGTCATTCCGGCGCTGGTGTTCCTGTTTGCCGTCCGCAAGTACCTCTTCTCCCTTTGGGGCATCGCCAACCGCTGACCGGTGAGACGTGACATGGCTGCCATCGAGATCAGGGACATCGCCAAGCGCTTCGGCAGCTTTCAGGCCCTCGTCGACATCGAACTCGACGTTGCCGACCGCGAGTTCCTGGTGCTGCTCGGCGCGTCCGGCTGCGGCAAGACCACGCTGCTGCGGCTGATCGCCGGGCTCGATGTGCCGACCGGAGGCGACATCCGTATCGGCGGCAAGCGCGTCAACGATCTGCCGCCCCGCGCCCGTGGCATCGCCATGGTGTTCCAGAACTACGCGGTCTTCCCGCATCTGACGGTCTTCGAAAACATCGCCTTTGGCCTGCGCATGAAGAAGATGGCCGAGGCGGATATCGACCGGCAGGTCAGGCGTTCGGCCGAACTCATGCACATCGAGCAGCTGCTGGCGCGCTACTCCGGCCAGCTTTCCGGCGGCCAGCGCCAGCGGGTCGCGGTCGCCCGCGCGCTGGCTATGGAGCCGGAGGTCCTGCTGATGGACGAGCCGCTCTCAAACCTCGACGCGTTGCTCCGTCTCGAGATGCGCGCCGAACTGAAGGGCGTCCTGCAGGAGAGCCGGACCACCACCATCTACGTCACCCACGATCAGGTCGAGGCGATGAGCCTTGGCGACCGCATCGCCGTGATGCATCAGGGACACATCGTTCAGGCAGCCGCGCCGATCGACGTCTACCGCGACCCCGCCGATGCCTTCGTGGGCGGCTTCATCGGCAGCCCGCCGATGAACTTTCTGCCGGCCGAGCGTCGCGATGGCGGTTGGCAGGTCGCCGGCGTCACGATGCAGGGACCGGACACCGCCGGCGACGCGCTCCAGTTCGGCATCCGGCCGGAGGATGTCGTCGTCGCCGACCGGGGCCTCAGCGGTGCCGTCCGCGTCGTCGAACCGCTCGGCGCCCACCAGCTGGTCACCATGACCGTCGCCGGCGCCCTGTTCCGCGCCGTTCTCGACAGCGACCTCCCGGTCAAGCCCGGCGATACGCTGATCCTCGAGCCGCGCGCTGACCGGGTTCGCTGGTTCGACGCGGAGACAGGAGCGGCAATCCCTTCTCAACCCGGACGAGCCCCCCAACCATGACCGTCGAGCCGGACGACAAAGCGCTTATCGCAAGCGCCCGCGCTATCCTCCGCGACAACGATCGCGGCGCCTACACAGTGCCGACCAAGGGGCTCTATCCCTTCCAGTGGAACTGGGATTCCTGCCTGACCGCGCTCGGCCAGCGCCACTTCGACGAGCGCCGCGCGTGGACCGAGATCGCCACGCTGCTCTCCAACCAGTGGCCCGACGGCATGGTGCCGCACATTGTCTTCCACGAAATGGACGAGGGCTACTTTCCCGGTCCCGACGTGTGGGGCACCGACCGTTCGACGCCGACCTCCGGCATTACGCAGCCGCCGGTTCTGGGCTTCGTGCTCGAGCGCCTCTACCGCGAAGCGGACGATAAGGCGCTTGCCCGCGAGATGGCGCTGGAACTCGCGCCCAAGGCCGACGCCTGGCACAGCTGGTTCTACGCCAACCGCGACCCCGCGCAGACCGGGCTCGTCGCGATTCTCCACCCCTGGGAGTCTGGCCGCGACAACTCGATCGACTGGGACGAACCGCTGAAGAACGTGCCCACCGAGGGCGTTCGACCCTACCGCCGCCGCGATACGCAGCACGTGAACGCCGCGGAGCGGCCGACTCAGGCTGAGTACGACCGTTACATGTGGCTGGTCGACCACTTCCGCAGCCTCGCTTGGGATAACAGCCGCCTGCATGACGCCTCGCCATTTCAGGTCGTCGATCCCGGCTTCAACGCCATCCTCGTGCGCTCCGACGATGCGCTGGCGCGGCTGGCCAATGCCATCGGGCTTGACGGCGTTGCAGCACGGGCACGCGAGCGCCTCAATCGGTCACGGAAGGCGTTCGATGCGCTGTGGAGCGAAGCGGCGGGGCAGTTCCTCTGTTTCGATCGGGTCGCCGGCCGGCTTGTCGGGAGCCGCTCAGTCGGCGGTTTGCTTCCCATCTTCGCTGGCCTTGGGGATGCGAACAAGATGGTCACCACTATCCGCCGCTGGCGCAAGCAGAGCGGTTTCGGTGTTCCCTCCCACGACCCCGCAGATCCGCGCTTCGAGCCGCGTCGCTACTGGCGTGGTCCATGCTGGCTGATCGTCAACTACATGCTGGCCAACGGGCTCAGCCGGAGCGGCCACGAGGATGCCGCCGCCGAAATCAGGCGCGACAGCCTTGCCCTGATCCACAAGAGCGGCTTTGCCGAGTATTACGACCCGCGCGACGGCTCCGCCTGCGGCGGCACCCATTTCACCTGGACAGCGGCGATGGTCGTGGAACTCATTCCGCGCGCCTCGGTGGACTGATCAAAAGTCAGAGGTTGCTGACAGGAGGTTCAGCCGCTCGCGTTGCTGCGGAACTCACGGCGACGAAGCAACCCGATGGGTGACCGTCCGGCAAACCTCCGCCAGCGCTAACTGAGTTCAGAGCGTTTGGAAATGCTGAAAATCCGCCATTTCGCGGAGATGGGGCAATCGGGTTGTTTGGCGCAACCGCGGTGCCGGTGACGGTTGAGCGGGCGTCCTTCAGGCTGACGCGCCTCGCATAATCCGCGAGGCAGCAACCCGAAGGAGGACGGCCATGAAGCATTATGTCGGTCTGGACGTGTCGATGAAGGAGACGTTGATCTGCATCGTCGACGAGGCACGGAAGGTGGTGAGGGAAGGCAAGGTCGGATCGGAGCCCGAGACGATCGCGGCCTGGCTGGAGCGGACGGGTCTCGGGTTTGAGCGAGTCGGCCTCGAGGCCGGGTCGCTGGCGCCGGCGATGTACGATTGGCTCGCGGCGGCAGGGTTGCCGGTGGTCTGCCTCGACGCGCGGCACCTGAAGGCGGCGACGAGCGCCATGCCGGTGAAGACCGACCGGATCGATGCCCGCAATATCGCCTGGGCTCTGCATGCCGGCTGGTACCGTGAAGTTCACGTCAAGAGCCAGGCGACGCACAAACTTCGCGCGCTGCTGCGGAGCCGCGAGATGCTGGTCCGCTCGCGGGTCATGCTGGATAACCATCTTCGCGGTATCCTCAAGGCCTTCGGCCTGAAGGTCGGCAATGTAGACGCGGGGCGGCTGGACCAGCGCGTACGCGAGTTGGTCGACGGCGACGAGATTCTCGAACGAGTGGTCGGGGCGATCCTCCGTGTCCGCCAAGAGGCGGTTCAGCGCCTCGACGAGCTTCACCGGTTGGTACTGGCAGCGGTCAAGGCAGATCCGGTTTGCCGGCTCCTGGTGAGCGTGCCCGGCGTCGGGCCGGTAACGGCGCTCGCCTTCCGGACGGCGGTGGAAGACCCCACCCGGTTCGCGAAGTCATCCCTTGTCGGCGCCCACTTCGGCCTGACGCCAAGGAAGTACGCCTCCGGCGAGACAGACCGGAACGGCGGCATCAGCCGGTGCGGCGACCGGATGGTGCGATCGCTGCTGTGCGAGGCCGCCAATGTGCTGCTGACACGGGTGCAGCGCTGGAGCTGGCTGAAGCGCTGGGGCGTCGACATCGCCCGCCGGCGCGGCAAGGTCCGCGCGCAGGTCGCCGTGGCGCGGCGGCTGGCGGTCATCATGCATCGGATGTGGATCGACGGCACACCGTTCCGTTGGAGCAGGGATGGCGGCGACGAGGCAGCACCAGCGTAGGTAAAAGGAGCACCGGAAACAGAGATCACGGAATCCGCTTCGGCGGATGCGTCCGGCAGGACGCAGGGCCCGACGACATCGACCAACATTCTGTCGCTGTCGCTTCACTTGGCGGTCAGCACGAACTCAGAGATTGATGCGTTGAGCCTTCTTCTGGCCCCACCTTGCGGCGGCCCCAGCGCCGACCGCGGAGCGAAGAATGAAGCCTGCCTGCCGTATCATCGGCCGCGAGCGGCAACGCCTGGAGGATCTTGCGCCAAACAACCCGATTAGCGAAGAATGTTGGAACCGGGGTTCTCTCCCTCCGCCAACTAGCGCCGGCACAACGTTCTCCGGGCGAGATCATGCCAGCACAGCGCGGCCGGTTCCCGGACAATTCGGTGGACTACCTCTGACTGATGACAAATCGAGCGCCGGTGCCCGGTGTTCGACGGCTAGGGCACAATCCCGCATCCGTCCGCCGATTGTGTCTCTCAGCGCCGGCGCCAGACCTTGCTCGGCGTGGCATCACTAAGTCGGGCGGCGCGGCGCGGCGTGGATAAGAGTCGTTCATCAGCCAAACGGACCCAAGGCTTGACCAAAGCCGCCGATCCCACGCTGCCTGATTCTGTCCAGCACGCGCCTGCGATTTCGCCAGGTCCTCCCTCGGGCTTCCTTGCACAAGGGTTGCATGCTAGGGACGCCTGCGAGCAACCGCTCTCGCCGGGAGCGTTAGCACGCGCGACCTCCTGAAGACATCGAATGGGTAGCTACGACCTCGTGATCTTCGACTGCGATGGCGTCCTGGTGGACAGCGAAATGCTGAGCTGCCAATGCCTGGCGGACGTGTTGCATCGGCATGGCGTCGCAATTAGCGTCGAAGACGTATTCCAACGCTTCCTCGGCCGCAGTTCGTCGGCGGTCAGCGACTACTATCTGGAGACCGTGGGTCGCCCTTTGCCGTCCGAGTTTGGCGCAGATCTGCGCGACCATCTGACCGAAATCTTTGAGAGATCTCTGGCAGTGATGCCCGACGTTCCGGCGCTTCTCGAATCGATCCGCCAGCCCTATTGCCTGGCCACGTCAAGCGACGTCGACCGGGTCAAGATGACCCTCAGGGTGTCGGGGCTGGACCGGTACTTCGACGGTCGGGTCTTCACCGCGTCGATGGTGGCGCACGGCAAGCCCGCGCCCGATCTGTTTCTGCTGGCGGCCTCATCGATGGGCGCCACGCCACAGCGCGCGCTGGTCGTCGAGGACAGCGTCAATGGTGTGCTCGCCGGCAAACGCGCTGGCATGACCGTGTGGGGGTTCATCGGCGGAAGCCACTATGCCAACCGCGACGGCCGCAAACTGCTCACCGAGACGGGCGCCGATCGAATCGTCAGTTCCATCAACGAATTGATGTCCGTTTGATGTCGCGACCGTCGAACGGGTCGAAGAAGAACGATCAGGCGGAGCGCCTCGACGACGCTGCGCGCGCCGGCTGGCTCTACTACATCGCCGGCAATACCCAGGACGAGATCGCCCGCAAGATGAACGTCTCGCGGCCGACCGCCCAGCGGCTGGTTTCTCTGGCCTTGTCCGAGCGGCTGATCACCTTTCGGCTCGACCATCCGATCGCGGCGTGCATGGAACTCGCCCGCCGCATGACCGACCGGTTCCAGCTCGCCTACTGCGACATCGTTCCGACTGATCCGAAGAACCCGGCCAACGTCAATGGCGCGGCGGCAAGTCTCGCCGGCTTCCTCGAACAGAAGCTGGCCGCCGCCAATCCGATCATCATCGCCGTCGGCACGGGGCGGATGCTGCGCGCCGCCGTCGATCAGGTGCGCCCGACGAACGCGCCGCATCACCAGCTCGTGTCACTGGTCGGCAACATCGCTCCCGACGGATCGGCGAGCTTCTTCGATGCGCTGACCCGCCTCGCCGATCTCACCCGGGCGCGCCACTACCCGCTTCCGCTCCCGCTTCTCGCGGCAAGCCGCAAGGAGCGCGATCTGCTTCTGTCGATCGAGCCTTTCCGGCACGTCCACGAACTCGCCGGGCGGGCTGACGTGACCGTGGTCGGCATCGGCCAGATGGACATGGAAGCGCAAGTGTTCGTCGACGGTTTCCTGTCGCGCGATCAGCTGCTCGATCTGATGGGCGCCGGCGCGGTCGGCGAAGTCGTCGGCTGGGCGTTCGACAAGAACGGCGTGGCGCTGAAGACCGGAACCAATCTGCGCATCACGTCGGCGCCGCTGACGGCCGGCGACGGGCGTCTGGTGGTGGGGGCGGCGCTCGGGCCGGGCAAGGTCAACGCGATTCGCGCGGCGCTCGCCGGGCGGCAGGTCACTGGACTTGTGACCGACGAGGCGACCGCAACGGCCTTGCTTTCGACCGGCTAGTCCCTCCCCCTTTTCCCCGATTTGCATCGATGACCTTGTCGCCGCCTCCAGCGGCCATTGACAGACTGTCGCAGGTGTGTGAGCATCTGCTTAACACCGGAGCAAATGCTCACGGTGGTGAATGGGAGGAAATCATGAAGCCTTTGATCGGCGCCCTCGTGGGCGCAGTTTCCCTATTCGCTTTCGGCCAGGCTTCCGCGGCCACTCAGCTGACAATCGCCACCGTCAATAACGGCGATATGATCCGCATGCAGAAGCTGACGGACGACTTCACCAAAGCGAATCCCGACATCACGTTGCAGTGGGTCACCCTCGAGGAGAACGTGCTCCGCCAGAAGGTGACGACCGACATCGCCACCAAGGGCGGCCAGTACGACGTCCTGACCATCGGCACCTATGAGGTTCCGATCTGGGCGAAGCAGGGCTGGCTGGTCGCGCTCGACAATCTTGGCGCCGACTACGACGTCAACGACCTGCTGCCCGCCATCCGCTCGGGTCTCAGCTCCGACGGCAAGCTCTACGCCGCGCCCTTCTATGGCGAGTTCGAGCTACGTCATGTACCGCAAGGACCTGATGGAGAAGGCCGGGCTGACCATGCCCGACAAGCCGACCTGGGACTTCATCAAGAAGGCCGCCGACGCGATGACCGACCGCGCCAACGGCGTCAACGGCATCTGCCTGCGCGGCAAGGCGGGCTGGGGCGAGAACATGGCCTTCCTCACCACGCTCGCCAACTCGTTCGGCGCGCGCTGGTTCGACGAAAGCTGGAAGCCGCAGTTCGACTCGGCCGAGTGGCACGACGCCATCCAGTTCTACGTCGACCTGATGAAGGCTGACGGCCCCGCCGGCGCTTCGTCGAACGGTTTCAACGAGAACCTGACGCTGTTCCAGCAGGGCAAGTGCGGCATGTGGATCGACGCCACGGTCGCCGGTTCGTTCGTCACCGATCCGAAGAACTCGACAGTCGCCGACAAGGTCGGCTTCGCCCTGGCGCCGGACAAGGGCCTTGGCAAGCGCGCCAACTGGCTGTGGTCGTGGGCCCTGGCCATTCCCGCCGGCTCGCAGAAGGTCGACGCCGCCGAGAAGTTCATCGCGTGGGCGACCAGCAAGCACTACCTTGAGCTCGTGGCCAGCAAGGAGGGTTGGGCGAACGTGCCTCCGGGGACGCGGACCTCGCTGTACAAGAACTCCGCGTACACGAGCGCGGCGCCGTTCGCGGCGATGACGCTGGCGTCGATCGACGCGGCTGATCCGCAGCACCCGACGGTGAAGCCGGTGCCCTACACCGGCGTTCAGTTCGTCGCGATCCCCGAGTTCCAGGGGCTTGGCGACACGGTCGGCCAGATCTTCTCGGCCGCCCTCGCCGGGCAGTCCAGTGTCGACGATGCGCTCAAGCAGGCGCAGGACGTTGCCACGCGCACCATGACCAAGGCGGGCTACATCAAGTAGTTCACCTCCCGAACCCGGGAGACGGCCGGACGTGCTCCGGCCGCCTCCCAGGGTGACTTCCGCGCAGCCGGTCTGCGCGAATGCCTGAGTAGCATCGTCGAGAAGTTCCAGGATCCGGGAGCGGCGTGCCGCGCCGGAGGAGGGGGGCAGAGATGGCGACCCAAAATACCCGCAGTCTGGCGCGCGCGATGGTATTGCCGTCGGTTGTCGTCCTCTTCGTGTGGATGGCCGTGCCGCTGGGTCTGACGCTCTGGTATTCGTTCCAGCGCTACAATCTGCTCAACCCGATCAACAGTGGCTTCGCCGGCTGGTCGAACTACTACTATTTCCTCACCGATCCCTCGTTCACCCAGGCGTTCGTCAACACGCTGCTCCTGACCGGGTCGGTGCTCGCCATCACCGTCGTTGGCGGCATCTTCCTGGGGCTCCTGCTGAACCAGGAGATCTTCGGACTGGGGATCGTCCGCATCCTCGTCATCTCGCCCTTCTTCATCATGCCGACCGTCTCGGCGCTGGTGTGGAAGAACATGATGCTCGATCCGAACTACGGAATCTTCGCCTGGATCACGACGCGCCTCGGCATCGCGCCGATCCCCTGGCTGCAGGACTATCCGCTCTTTTCGATCATCGTCATCGTCGCATGGCAGTGGCTGCCGTTCGCGACGCTCATCCTGCTGACCGCCATGCAGTCGCTCGACGAAGAGCAGATGGAAGCCGCCGACATGGACGGCGCCAACGCTTTCAACCGCTTCATCTACATCGTGCTGCCGCACCTTTCGCGCGCGATTACGGTGGTGATCCTCATCGAGACGATCTTCCTGCTGTCGATCTTCGCCGAGATCCTGGTCACGACCAGCGGCGGGCCGGGGTACGCCTCAACCAACATCGCTTACCTCGTCTATCACCAGGCGCTGCTCGATTACGACGTCGGCGGCGCGTCCGCCGGCGGTGTCGTCGCGGTGATCCTCGCCAACATCGTTGCGATCTTCCTGATCCGCATCGTCGGCAAGAACCTGGAGACCTGAGCCATGGCGCGCGCGGTTCCGGCACGAAGGAAGTGGACCTTCACGATCCTGGCGTGGTTCGTGGCTTTCATCCTGTTCTTCCCGATCCTGTGGACGTTCCTGACCGCCTTCAAGACCGAGGGCGACGCCATTCTCTTTCCGCCGTCGTTCCTGCCACCGCACTGGACGGTCGAGAACTTCTTCGAGGTCCAGTCGCGGTCCAACTACTTCAGGCACTTCTTCAATTCGGTGGTGATCGCCGGCGGGTCGACGCTGCTCGCGCTGCTCATCGCGGTGCCGGGCGCGTGGTCGATGGCCTTCTCGCCGACGCGGCGCACGAAGGACGTGCTGATGTGGATGCTGTCTACCAAGATGATGCCGGCCGTCGGGGTGCTGGTGCCGATCTACCTGATCTTCAAGAACCTCGGCCTGCTGGACAACCTGTGGGGGTTGACGGTCGTCCTGATGCTGATCGACCTGCCGATCGTCATCTGGATGCTCTACACCTACTTCAAGGAAATCCCCGTCGACATTCTCGAAGCGAGCCGCATGGACGGGGCGGTCCTGTGGAAGGAGATCGTCTACGTGCTCCTTCCCATGGCGGTGCCGGGCATCGCCTCGACGATGCTTCTCAATATCATCCTGGCGTGGAACGAAGCGTTCTGGACGCTCAACCTGACGGCCGCGAATGCCGCGCCGCTGACCGCGTTCATCGCCTCGTACTCCAGCCCGGAGGGGCTGTTCTGGGCCAAGCTCTCCGCCGCCTCGACGCTTGCGATCGTGCCGATCCTGTTGCTCGGCTGGTTCTCGCAACGCCAGCTCGTGCGCGGCCTGACCTTCGGAGCGGTGAAATGACCACAACTTCAAGCCGGGGAGCGACCTGATGGGCAGCATCGTCCTGCGCAATGTCCGCAAGGTGTTCGGCGAGGCGGAGGTGATCCCGAACGTCAACCTGGAGATCAGGGACGGCGAATTCGTCGTCTTCGTCGGTCCGTCTGGCTGCGGGAAGTCGACCCTGCTTCGATTGATCGCCGGCCTGGAAGATACCAGTGGCGGCGCCATCGAGATCGACGGTGTTGACGTCGCCAAGGAACCGCCCGCCAAGCGCGGCCTGTCGATGGTGTTTCAGTCGTACGCGCTCTATCCGCACATGAGCGTACGCGGCAACATCGCCTTTGGCCTGAAGATGGCCGGCGAACCGAAGGACGTCATCGCGCGCAAGGTCGAGAAGGCGGCCGAGACGTTGAATCTCACCGACTATCTCGAGCGGCGGCCGGGGCAGCTGTCCGGCGGCCAGCGCCAGCGTGTCGCCATTGGACGGGCCATCGTGCGTGAGCCCAAGGCGTTCCTGTTCGACGAGCCGCTGTCGAACCTCGACGCGGCGCTGCGCGGCCAGATGCGCATCGAGATCGCGCAGCTGCACCAGACGCTGGCCACCACAATGATCTACGTGACCCACGATCAGGTCGAGGCCATGACCATGGCGGACCGCATCGTGGTGCTCAACGCCGGCAACATCGAACAGGTCGGCACGCCACTCGAACTCTACAACCGGCCCGACAATCTCTTCGTGGCCGGCTTCATCGGCTCGCCGCGCATGAACCTCGTGACGCCGCCGGCGCGGACGGCCAACGGCGCCGCCACGATCGGCGTACGACCCGAGGACGTCGAGGTCTCGCGCGAGAAGGGCGACTGGCGCGGCAAGGTCAATATCGCCGAGCACCTCGGATCGGATACGTTCTTCTACGTGGATGTGGACGAAGTCGGCCGGATCACCGTGCGCACCCCTGGTGAGTTCGCGCTGAAGGCGGGCGAGGCTGTGTGGCTGACGCCGCGCCCGGATCGCCTGCATCGGTTTGACAAGAACGGACAAGCGATGCGTTAGCGGCGGGAGCAGGTTGCCCGTCGCGTTCTCAAAGAGGTTGGAAGTCATGTATCTGGAAATGTTCAAGCTGGACGGGCAGGTCGCGCTGGTCACAGGCGGTGCCCAGGCGATCGGTCTGGCCTGCGTCGAGGCGCTTGTCGAGGCGGGCGCCCGCACCATCATCGCCGACAACAACGTGGCTGTCGGCCGCGAGGCCCAGGCTGCCATGAAGGCGAAGGGCTACAACGTCGATTTTGTCGAGATGGACGTCACCCGGACCGATCAGGTCAACGCGGTCGCCGACGACATCGTCGGCCGCTACGGGAAGGTCGACGTTCTCGTCAACAACGCCGGTATCGCACGTTCGATGACCCCGGCCGAAACGGTGACCGACGAGCACTGGCTGAACGTCCTCGATGTCAACCTGAACGGGACGTTTTGGTGCTGCCGGGCCTTCGGCAAACACATGCTGGCGGCGAAGTCCGGGTCGATCGTCAATGTCGGCTCGATGTCGGGCTTCATCGTCAACAAGCCGCAGGAGCAGGCCTTCTACAACGCCTCGAAGGCGGGCGTGCACCACCTCACCAAGTCGCTCGCGGCCGAGTGGGGCGCCCGCGGGGTGCGCGTCAACGCGGTGGCGCCGACCTACATCAACACGCCGCTCAACGCGTTCGTGAAGAACGACGCCAAGATGTACGAGGCATGGATCGGCGGCACGCCGATGGGACGCATGGGCGAAGTCGAGGAAGTGGCCTCGGTCGTCCTCTTCCTCGCCGGCCAGGCCGCCAGTTTGATGACCGGCAGTATCGTGATCGTGGATGGCGGCTACACCTGCTGGTAACGGTGCCGCCCCCGATCCTGTTCGGGCGTCATTGCCTGCGCTGGTCGGTGTGGGCGCCAAGACGCCGGAGCAAGTAGCGATCGCGGCTGCCGTCACGTTGCGGAAGGTGCCAGTCCGCACACCGTCGTTCGAGACGCGCCGCGTTTGACCGCGGCTCGCCGGAGAGTACGCTGCCGAGCATAGCGACACTTCCTTCCGACGCCGGAAGATGGTCGCGTTCACTTTTTTTCCGCCCGCGGAAAGGCGAATCACCCAATGAACAGACTCGCAGGCAAATCCGCCCTGATCACCGGCGCGGCGCGCGGAATTGGCGCGGCGTTCGCGGCCGCCTATGTACGCGAGGGAGCCACGGTGGCCATCGCGGACGTCAACGTCGCCCGCGCCGAAGAGACCGCCTCGTCCATCGGCCCCAGTGCCTATGCCATCGAGATGGATGTGACCGACCAGACCTCGATCGATGCGGCAGTGGCGGCTGTCGAGGCACGGACGGGGAGCATCGACATTCTGATCAACAATGCCGGCGTCTTTGACATGGCCCCCATCGTCGAGATCACGCGCGAGAGTTTCGACAGGCTCATTTCCATCAACCTCTCAGGAACCTTGTTCACATTGCAAGCCGTGGCCAAAGCCATGATACGCGGCGGAAAGGGCGGCAAGATTATCAATATGGCCAGCCAGGCCGGTCGCCGCGGCGAGGCGCTGGTTGCCGTCTACTGCGCAACCAAGGCGGCGGTGATCAGTCTCACCCAGTCGGCCGGGCTCGACCTGATCAAATACAACATCAATGTCAACGCCATCGCCCCCGGCGTGGTTGACGGCGAACATTGGACCGGAGTCGACGCTCTTTTCGCCAAATACGAGAACCGGCCGCTCGGCGAGAAGAAGCGATTGGTCGGACAGGCCGTACCCTTGGGACGCATGGGCACCGCCCAGGACCTCACCGGCATGGCCATTTTTCTGGCCTCGCCAGAGGCGGACTACGTCGTTGCGCAGACTTACAATGTAGACGGCGGCAACTGGATGAGCTGATGCCGGGCGTTCGTTCGGCCACATCGTTGGTGGTCGAGGGAGAACGACCCGCTGCCTGACCTTCCGCCGTGATAACTGCAAAGAGCATTGGCGCCGGGTTCGTCGTCGAGGCGTGACGCCGCCACCGGCTCGCGGGAGGTACAGGCACCACGCACGCGCAAGACCGCGGCCTCAGGCGTTGGCTTCCTGCAGGCAAACCACTCGGTTGCGACCACTGCGTTTCGCCTGATACAGCGCTTCGTCTGCCGCTCGCATGAGGGCGGAGAAGTCAGGCATATCGTTGGTGGCCGCGGCTACGCCGACGGAGATGGTGGGCGCGACTGAGATCGGTGCCACCGGGGGCTTGGTATGGGCCACTTCCAGCCGCAGTCGTTCAGCCACGATATTGGCGTCGGTGCGGTTGGTCTCCGGGAGCAACAACGCAAATTCCTCGCCGCCGACTCTGGCGAGCACGTCTGCGTCTCGCTTGCTGCCGCGAGCCATCGTTGCGAGGTGGCAGATGACAGCGTCGCCAACCTGATGTCCGAATGTGTCGTTGATGCGTTTGAAATTGTCGATGTCAATCATCAAGAACGAAATCGCTCGATCATGACGCCGGGCGCGTGACCACTCGCGATCGGCCAGATCGAGGAAGTGCCGCCGGTTGTAGATCCCGGTCATGCCGTCGATCGTCGCCAGCCGCTCGAGCTCCTCCGCTGCGCGGACGATATCGGTAACGTCGCTGTATATGAGCATCCGCCCGCCGCCGGGAAGTGACGCTACGTTGCAGCGCACGACGGCACCGTTGCCCATCTTGAGATCCATTGGCTCGGGCCCGCCGCGCTTGACCCATGCGAGGCGCCGGCGGACATAGTCGTCTTGGCTCTCAGCAGATATGTTCTGAGCGCCCCTGAGCAGGTTTTCGTACGGGGGGTGTGTTGCGCGGACCAAATCCGGTGGGGCGTTCTTGAACAGGGCATGCAGGGCCGGATTGCCGTACTGAGCGCGCAGCTCGCTATCGAGCAGCAAGAGGCCACTCTCCACGTTGTCGAGCGCTGCGTAGAGAGTCTGAAGTTCATCCTTAGCGGCATTGAGCTGATCGACGACCTCGTGTTCCTCCGCCAGCCGGGCCGCTGCCGATTCCAACCTGGCCAAAGGTGACGATCTGTTAGTCATGATCGATCTGTCGTCGTTCACGAACTGGGACGCCGTTCTTTGGCTTATAGCGCGCAGATGGAACCCCTTCGTTAACGCGAGCATCGCAAAAGAAAGCGGTCGCGCGCCGGTGTCGGATATGGCGTGCCGGAATACGCGATCTCCTGTGTGCTCGCCATCGATGCGAAGACGCTCCGGACGCACTATCGCGACGAACTCGACACCGGACAGGTCAAGGCGACCGCGAAGGTCGCCGAGGGCCTGTTCCGCAAGGCCGACCGGAGAGGGGGCACAATCCGTAACCGCCGCCATCTTCTGGCTGAAGGCACGTGGCGGTGTCACTGATCTGTGCGGTCGGGCTACGGCACTTAACAATCGCGGTGTTCGGACGGCGCGAGAAGGGCGGTGGCATGTGTCGAACGTGCGCACTTTGCTGCAGAGGGCAGGGGCTGTTTCATAGGCGGGAAATTCGCGAGACTCGGTATGTCGGGCGTTGGGCCGACAACCTCGCCGCTCTCCCGGTGCGCGCCTCGATGCCTACTCGCACAGACCACCGCAGGCGCCCCCTGGGGCCACATCGAATGGCATCCCGGCCTACCCTGAGTCGCGGGCCGGGATGCGCGACCGTCAGCCGGTCATGCTCTGTGACACCGTTGCCGCTGCATTGCGCAAGGCGGTGATTGCGTCGTTCATCACAGGTGAAAGGCGACGTTCCGGGGCAGACAGGCTGATCGCGGCAAGCGGGTATGATTCTTCGTCGAGAATCGGCGCGCCGATGCAGCCCAGGCCCTCCTCCGTCTCTCCCGCCTCGATCGCGTAGCCGTTGCGCGCGACGTCGCGCAACTGTTGCCGCAGTGTCGCGGCCGAGCGGATCGTCCTCGTGGTCATTTCCAAGAGCGGCGCATTGAGGATCGCCGAGCGTTCAGCGGTCGGCAGAAATGCCAGGATCGCCTTTCCAAGCGCGGTCGCCGTGATCGGATGGCGCTCGCCGATGCGCGCCTGCATGCGCAGCGGACGATTGGCTTCGATCATCTCGACGTAGACGACGTGCAAACCCGACGCGATTGCCAGGTTGACTGTCTCGTTGAACCGTTGGCCGAGCGCCTCCATCGCGGGCAACGCGACGCGCCGTAGACGATGAAGGCTCTTGTCCGCCTGTGCGAACATACGCATCCGCGGTCCGATGCTGTAGCGATCATGATTGGGGTCGTGGCGCAGAAACCCGGATGCCGCCAGCGTTTGCAGATATCGGAAGGCGGTCGTCTTGGGCAGTCGAAGACCGTTGGCGACCTCGGTGAGCGTCACGTCATGACCCTTCTCGCCGATCGTCTCCAGCATCTTGAGCGCCTTCATGATGGGCTGGACGAGATAAGGGTTGCGGCTGTTTTGATCAGGCAAGGCGCTTCTCCTCGACATGTCTTTTTCCACCCCGTGGAACAGTGGTTTCTTGTTTGGGTATGGGCTGCACGCTCTACTGGCTTGATCGGATGAGTGCAAGGCACGGGGGACAAATTGCAATTCAATATCCGGCAACACGCGCCGCCTCCGGTGCCTCGCACGTGACCGGGCCCAACGGAGAAGAAGACGGCGGCGTGATCGAGCGCTGGCTGGCGGTGTCGGGTCGCCTGACCGTTGCTGTTGTCCTCGACGCGCTGGATCGCCTTGGTCACCGAAGCCAGGCTGTCTCACCGGGCTGCGTTCCGCGCACCGTGCTCACGATCGCCATCGGCCGCGCCAAGACGCTGCAGTGGACCGATCTGTTTCAGGACGACCCCAACACCTACGAACTCGAGCTTGAGGCAATCGACACAGTCAAGCCGGGCGACCTGGTGGTCTGCGCCACCGGCGATTCGGCCCGTTCGGGCATCTGGGGGGAATTGCTGACAGCCGCCGCGAAGGCGCGCGGCGCGGCGGGAGTCATCACCGACGGTGCCGTACGCGACATCGCCCGCACTGAGGCGCTTGGCTTTCCCGTCTATTCGCGCCACGTCTCGCCGCTAGACAGCCTCCACCGCCAGAGGGTCGTCGCCTACGACATCACGGTCGAGCTTGGCGGCGTGTCGATTACCCCCGGCGACCTGATCATCGCGGACCGGGATGGGATCGCCGTCGTTCCGGCCGAGAGCGAGGCGGCGGTGCTGGCTGCCGCGCTCGACAAATCGTCTCGCGAGGACGGCTTCCGCAGGGCAGTGCGCGAGGGCATGTCCCTGGTCGCCGCCTACGAGCGGTTCGGCGTGTTGTAGGGGGGCGACGATGATCCACTTCGATAGCGCCGCTAACCAATGACGAGGCTCGCGATGGTCGCAGTCCCAACGAGCGACGAGCGGCTGGCGACTATCCGCCAGATCGGTGTGGACAGCCTCGTCCACTACGACATGCGCAACGACGGGGCGAAGTTCGATCGGCTGGACGACGTCATCGCGCGCGCAAAGGCGCATGGTCTGCGCGTGCCGGTGGTCGAGTCCGGCCCGGCGATCGACCGGATCGTGCCCGGGCTTGACGGCGCTGATGAGCAGATCAGCGGTTGGATCACCGGGCTGGAGCGCCTCGGCAAGGCCGGTGTCGAAGTCGTTTGCTACAACTTCATGCCGCAGACCCGCGACGACGCAATGGTGGTGCGCACGGACCTTGCCGCCATCACGCGCGGCGGTGCCGTAACCACCGGATTCAAGACCCGGGACGTCGCCCCGCCGACACCACCGCTGCCGGCCGCGCCGTCGGCCGACGCCATGCGCGACAATCTCCGGAATTTCCTTCGCGCGGTCATTCCGGTCGCGGAGGCGGTCGGGGTGAAACTCGCCATGCACCCCGACGATCCGCCCATGAGTCCGCTGGCTGGCTATTCGCGGATCATGTCGAGCGTCGAGGATTTCGACTGGCTCATGCAGGCGCATTCGAGCCCGATGAACGGCATGACGTTGTGCACTGGATGTTTTGGCGAGCTCTGCGTCGACGTTCCCGGCCTCGTGGCGCGCTTCGGCGAGCGCATCCATTTCGTCCATCTGCGTAACATCCGCGGAACGCTCGACGATTTCGTCGAGACGTTCCCCGACGATGGTGACGTCGATCTCGTCGGCACCCTCGCCGCGCTCCGCGCCGTCGGTTACCAGGGCTATGCCCGTCCCGACCATGCACCCCGGCTCGCCTCGGAATCCGAGGGGACTGCAGGTTACGGATTCCAAGGCCACATCTTTACCGCCGGCTACGTGCGCGGGGTCCTTGATGCGCTCTCCCGCGGAGCAGGGGGCGCCGGCCATGACCCTGAACCGCGAACCGAATCCGACCACGCTGGGCCAGGGCGTCGCGCTCGGTCGGCGGGCCAACATAGACGTGATCTCAACAGAGGGAGAAAGACCGACAATGTCTAAGCTACGCAAACTCGTGCTGTCGGGCATCGCCGCCTCGGCGTTGATGACCCTGCCGGCATTCGCACAATCCGCACCGCTGAACATCGTCTTCACGACCCACTCGAGCGCTTCGAACACGTTCTGGCAAGCCGTGAAGAAAGGCTACGACGACGCCTGCGCGCGGGTGCAGGCCACGTGCAAGCTGCTCTTCGCGCAAGACGAGGGCTCCGTGCAGGAGGAGGTCGCCAACATGGAGGCGGCACTCGCCCTAAAACCGGACGCGATGTTTGCCGTGATCGTCGACGACACCGCCTTCGACGACGTGGTCAAGCGGGCGCGCGATCAGGGCATAACCGTGCTCGCAGTCAACGTGGACGACCTCGAGGGCGCGGCCGGCAACGCACGCCAAGCATTCGTCGGGCAGGGATTCGTCCCGGCGGGTCACACCCTAGCGACCGCGATGTGGAAGAACATGCCGGCCGACGGTCCCCTGCACATCCTGGTGGGCCTTTCGGCACCCGGCCAGAACTGGTCGGAGCAGCTCGCCCTCGGGATAACGAACTTCCTCGATGAGCAGATCAAGGCCAATCCAGACCGGAAGATCACCTACGAAAAGATCGACTCGGGCACGGACCTTGCCGTTACCGCCGATCGCGTCGGGGCGTACCTGCTGGCCCACCCGGAGACCAACGCCTACTTCGACACGGGCTATTGGGACGCCGGCGTTGCCCGCGTGCTTGCCGAGCGCGGCGTGCCGCCGGGCAAGGTGCTTCTCGGCGGCTTCGACCTGGTCCCCGAGGTGCTCGACGAGATGAAGGCCGGGTACATCCAGGTGCATGTTGACGAGCAGCCGTACATGCAGGGCTTCATGCCGGTCATGGAGGCCTACCTGGCCAAGAACTTCGGTCTCTCTCCGGCGGACATCGACACCGGTCAGGGCGTGGTCACACCGGACATGGTTGGAGAGCTCATGGATCTGTCCGAGAAGGGCTACCGCTAACGCCCGGTGCCTCGGCGCCGAACGGGCGCCGGGGAACTCCCAACGGAAAGACACAGGAACTGCTCATGCGCCGCGTAGTGAAGCTCGCACTGCAAAAACCTGAGATGGCGGCTGTCTCGCTGCTCGTCATCTTTATCGTCCTGTTTCAGCTTCGCTCGTCCGGCATCTTCCTCACCTACGCCAACTTGCGCGCGGTGCTCGGATTCTTTCCCGAGACCGGGATCATCGCTATTGGCGTGACTTTGTTGATGATCGCCGGGGAGTTCGATCTCTCCGTCGGATCGACCTTCGCCATCGCTCCCATGACGATGGCGGTCCTGATGACGCACGGGTGGGTGTTCTGGCCGGCCTTCTTCGTGGGACTTGTGGTGTGCGTCGCCATCGGCCTCGTCAACGGACTGGTCACGATTCAATTCGAGATCCCATCGTTCATAACGACGCTCGGGATGCTTTTCATTGTCCGGTCGTTGACCGTGGTCATCTCGGGTGGCTTCCCGCCTCGCCCGAACTTCGATCTCATTCCGACGGGCGTATTCGTCGAGTTTGTCGGCCCGGGGAACCTGATCCGCTCCTCGTTCATCTGGTTAGTCGGCTTCGCAGTCGTCGCTCACCTGCTCCTATCGCGGACAAACTTCGGCAACTGGGTCGCCGCTACCGGTGGATTGCTGTCGGCAGCGCGCGGACTGGGTATTCCGACCTCGCGGGTAAAGCTCGCCTGTTTCGTCATCTGCTCGGTCCTCGCGGGTTTCGCGGGCGTCGTTCAGGTGCTGCGGCTCGGCTCGGCGCTGCCGTCGCTTGGAACGGGCTATGAACTTCAGGCCGTTGCGGCGGCGGTGATCGGCGGTACGGCCCTGACCGGCGGCATTGGCTCGATCGTTGGTGGGCTGATCGGTGCGACTCTGATCCGGGTCATCGACAACGGCATGGTCATGTCGGGGATCGACAGCAACTGGTTCCAGTTCGCAATAGGCACGCTGACCATCCTCGCCGTAGTCGGCAATTCCTGGCTTCGCCGGCGCGGGCGCGCGATGAAGGTGGAGATCGCCCGATGAGCGTGCCCGTCGTTCAAGTGACGAACCTTCACAAGTGGTACTCGGGCGTCCACGCGCTAAAGGGCATCAATCTCGATGTGAATGCCGGCGAGGCCCTCGGCCTCGTGGGCGACAACGGTGCGGGCAAGTCAACGCTCATCAACATCCTGTCGGGGCTCTATCGACCCGACGAGGGCGAGATAAGGGTGGAGGGGCGCCCGGCGTCGATCCGCAGTCCCAAGGAAGCTATGTCACTGGGGATCGAGACGATTTATCAATACAACTCTCTGATCCCGACCATGTCGATCGCCCGCAATCTGTTCATTGGGCGGGAGCCACTGATTTTCTCGTTCGGCGGTATCGGTTGGCTCGACCAGAAGCGGATGCGCAAGGACAGCGTCAAGGCGATCGCCGACGTCGACCTGCAGCTGCGTTCACCCGATGCCCTGGTGAGCGAGCTGTCAGGCGGCCAGCGGCAAGGCGTCGCCATCGCGCGCGCCATGCACTTCCGCTCGAGAGTGATGATCCTGGACGAGCCGACCAACCAGCTTTCGGTCAAGGAAACAAACAAGGTCATCGGCTTCGTGAAAGGACTGAAGGCGCAGGGCGTGACGACCATCTTCATCAGCCACAACATTCACCACGTCTTCGAGTCCTGTGACCGGGTTGTCGTGATGGCGTTGGGACAGATAGTCATGGACAAGCGGATCGAGGAAACGTCCATCGACGAGGTCCAGGACATCCTCTGATCGCGGCAACGGAGGCGTGTGATGACGAAACTGAGCGGCGTCGTCGTGGTGACGGGTGCGGCTTCCGGCATCGGGCGCGCCAGCGCTGAATATTTCGCAGAATGCGGCGCCACGGTCGTCGGCGTCGACGTCAACCGGGCGGGCTTGACGACGCTCGCCAACGACAGCATCCACACCATCGCTGGCGACCTCGCCGAGGATGACGTTTGCGGGGCGGTGGCCGAACTGGCCGACTCGCTCGGCCCCGTGACCGGCCTGTTCAATTGCGCTGGGCTCGAACTCCACGGGACCGTCGAAACCATGTCGCGCTCGGACTTCGACCGCGTGCTTGCGGTCAACCTGACGGCGATTTTCCTCCTATGCAAACATATCGTCCCGCTGATTCGCGCCGCTGGCGGCGGATCGATAGTCAACATGTCATCGATCCAGGGGCTCGCGACACATCCTGGCGTGGCGGCCTATGCCGCCAGCAAGGCCGGGGCGATGGCTCTGACGCGCGCTATGGCGCTGGACCACGGCGCCGAGAACATCCGCGTGAACGCCGTCTGCCCGGGCACGATCGCGACGCCGCTGGTCGAGCAAAGTGCCCGCGACTTCAACCCCGCCGATCCGCAAGCGGTCCTCGACGAGTGGGGCGCGAAACACGCCCTGAAGCGCATCGGCAAGCCAATCGAGGTAGCGCGCGTCGCCGCCTTCCTGCTCTCCGATGATGCCTCGTTCGTGACCGGCGCTTCGTACCTCGTCGATGGCGGTCTGCTCGCTTCCTATTGAGAAGATGTCGTGGCGGATAACGATCTAGTTGCGATTGCCGGCCCCGGCGTAACGGCATCCCTGTCGCTCGAATTGGGGGTATTGGCGGACGCCTGCTTCAGCGCGAAAGGGCGGAAGATACGGCCATTCTGGAAACCGCATTGGCTGGGTGCGGCGTCCACGCCGGGAAGCCTCGACGGGTTGGACCCTTTGTCGCGCCACATGGCCGGCGAATGGCCGTGCGTTCCGTTCGGGATCGAGCGCGGCGCTGACCGGCTGCCTGCGCGGTGGCGCTATCGGCCCTTGGACGTCGAAGACGGCCGACACCCACACGGGTTCGGCGCGAACGCGCGGTGGACTCTCGTCGACCGGCGGGACGATGCGGTGACGTTGAGCTGCACCTATCCCGAGGCATCTGACATCAGGCGCGCGTTGCGGCAGGTGAGGGCGGGGAACGGTCGCCTGGAGTTCAAGCTCGCGATCGAGGCGAAGCGCCGCACGGTGATTCCGGTTGGAATACACCCGACGCTGGAAATCCCCGAGGGGGGCTGCGCATTCACCCAGGAGATTTCGAATTCGGGCAGACATATCCGGCCGGATTGGGCGACAAGGCTCAGCCGTTTGCAGAAGATGCGTCGTTCGACAACCTTGCTTCAGTGCCGGGTGCATTGGGTCATCGGGTGGATGCATCCATGGTTCCGATCATGGATGAAGCGCACGAGGCCCTGGTGCAACTGTGCGGAATTGACGGCGCCATTCGAATCTCGGCCCCCGTGGCCGGCTACGCGGTGACGCTGCGTTGGGACCCGCGAGCCTTCAACAGCTGCGTGCTCTGGTACAGCCATGGGGGCACCCAGGATTATCCATTCTCAGGCAGGAATTTCTGTCTGGGCGTCGAACCCGTAACGTCCGCGCTCGACCTTGGCCTCGTTGCGAGTCGCTTCGGAAATCCAATTGCGCTGCGTGGAACCGCAACCACGGTGACAATCGACCCATCATCCGCGTGGGAGGTCCACTACTCGATTCACGTCGACGTCGGCGAAGCTCGCACCTGAAACGAAGCCTCGGCCACCCTCGGCTGCATCCCGGGAACGGCCGTGCGCTGACGGCGGTCTTGCGGAGCCGAGGGGATGGGCCATGGCTCGGTCCTAAGCCTCCCAACCATATCTCGGACAACGACCTGGCGTTTCTGCAGGAGCAGTTTGGGGGGCGAATGATCGCTCCGATCCCGCCGAACGCCAGAACAAAGTCTCGGATTCAGCCAAAGCGGGGTTTGAGGGAGACGAGACCAACGTCGCCGCTTGACCCACTTCCCGGCGCAACTCGCAAACCAAGGAGGCCGAGGCAGTTACAGGGAGGCTTGCCTACCGAGGCGCGGCGCAAGACTGACCAGAAAATCCATGACAGCGCGAATGCGCGGAGTCCGGGCAATGTCCCGATGGACGACAACCCAGTTGTCGAGAGACAGAACTTGGTCTGGCCCCAGGAGACAGACCAGATTCGGGTCTGAGTCCCCCGCAAAACACGGCAGGATCGCCAAGCCCAATCCAGCCTTGCAGGCTTCCATCTGCACCCGCGGCGAGGTCGCGGTCAGCGCCACGCGGGCGCTCGGCGCGTGGGCGGCGAACCAGGGTCCACCGGTCAGGTGAGCTAAGTCTTCAGTCCAAGTGATGACACTCAAATCAGAGAGCTCCTGGAGGCCGGGCCTGAGGCGCTTGGCTTTGACGTACGAGCGTGACGCATACAAAGCAAAGTCCACCTTACCGATCCGACGGATGATGAGGTCGCTCTGTTCGGGACGCGTCGCGCGAAGTGCAATGTCCGCTTCGCGACGGTAGAGATCGGTCAGCCCGACGCCGCTCGCGATCTCCAGTCGTATGTCCGGATGCCGACGCTGCAACTCTCCGAGATTCGGCCCGATGACGTAGGCTGCCATATCGTCGGTTACCGCCAGGCGCACAACTCCCGACGGAGTCACATCCTGGCCGAGTGCTTCGCGCTCGAACGAGAGAACCGCCTCCTCTGCGATCTCAGCCGTCTTGAGAAGCGACGTTCCGGCTTGCGAAAGGAGATAGCCGCTCTGCCTGCGATCGAACAGATGCGCACCAAGAAGCTCCTCCAGCGCGGCGATCCTTCGGCCAACAGTCGCTGGACTCGTCTTCAGGGTTTGAGCCGCTGCCGTCAGGCTGCCTTCCCTGGCGACAGCAAGAAAGAATGTGAGGTCGTTCCAGTGAACCGCCCCGTGTTTTCCGGAGGCCATTTCGTTTGAGTCACGCGGCCAATGCTGGCTCCTCCAGCATGGCGTAGTAGCGTTCCTCGGCTTCGGCCGGCGGGATGTTGCCGATGGGCTCCAGCAGCCGGCGATTGTTGAACCAGTCGACCCAGGTCAGCGTGGCGAACTCGACCGCTTCGAAGCTCCGCCAGGGTCCACGCCGATGGATGACCTCGGCCTTGTATAGGCCGTTGATCGTCTCTGCGAGGGCGTTGTCATAGGAGTCGCCGACGCTGCCGACAGAGGGCTCGATACCAGCCGCGGCCAGGCGCTCGGTGTAGCGAATGCTGACGTATTGAGAACCCCTATCGGAATGATGCACCAGGCCTCCGCGACGAACGGGCCGCCGTTCGTGGAGGGCCTGCTCCAGAGCATCGAGCACGAAGCTTGTGTGCGCCGTCCTGCTCACCCGCCAGCCGACGATGCGTCGGGCATAGGCGTCGATGACGAACGCCACGTAGACGACGCCCGACCAGGTGCTGACGTACGTGAAGTCCGAGAGCCACAGCATGTTCGGCGCCGGAGCATGGAAGACCCGGTTCACATGGTCGAGCGGGCAAGGTGCCGCCTTGTCCTGCACCGTTGTCCGGATCGGTTTGCCGCGGATGACACCCTGAAGGCCGAGATCGGCCATCAGACGCTCGACAGTGCAGCGTGCGACCTGGATGTTCTCCCGGTTGAGCTGCCTCCAGACCTTGCGCGCGCCGTACACCTCGAAGTTCTCCGCGAAGACGCGCTCGATCTCCGGCTTCAACGCCATGTCCTGCTTCGCCCGCGCGGGCAGCTTCTCGGGATCGGCCCGCTTGCTGGCATGATCGTGGTAGCTCGATGGGGCGATCGGCAGCACCTTGCAGATCGGCTCGACCCCATACGCCCCGCGATGATCGTCGATGAAGGCGATCATGGCCTGAACCGGCGGTCGAGCTCCGCCTGGGCAAAATACGCGGATGCCTTGCGCAGGATCTCGTTGGCCTGCCGCAGTTCACGGTTCTCCCGCTCGAGGGCTTTCAGCCGGGCGGCCATGTCCGTCGGCACCCCCGCCCGCTTGCCGGCATCGACCTCCGCCTTCTTAACCCACTCGTTCAGCGTCTGCCCCGTGCAGCCAATCTTGGTCGCGATCGAGGTGATCGACGCCCAGCGCGAGGGATGCTCATGCTCATGATCCAGTACCAACCGCACCGCACGTTGACGCACTTCCGGAGAGAACTTGTTCGTTGTCTTGCTCATGATGGCTCCACCTTCTCAGGAGTTGGAGCCTCCGGCAAACCCGGTACGGTTCACCAGTCCATCGACCGTCAGCTTTGCAAAATGGTTCTCCAAAAACGCAACTATGCCGTGGCGTGCAAGGGTGCCTAACCTCGCTGGCCTGATTACAGGGAGGGATTTATGGACACTCATTCGGTTCCCCCGCAAGCAACTATTCTGAACATTATCGCTGGCTTCTGGCTGTCGCGGGCGCTCTTCCTGGCTGCGAAGCTGAAGCTCGCCGATGTGGTCGGCGACGATCAACTGTCGCTCACCGATCTTGCTGAACGGATCAATGTACGACCTGAGGCGTTGCGCCGGCTCATGCGGGCGCTGACCTCCAACGGCATCTTCCGGGAGGAGCGCGACGGAACCTACGCGCAGACCGCCCTGTCAGAGGCACTCCGCGGCGGCCGGCCGGGTAGCGTCCGCGGGCTTGCTGAGGTCGAACTTGGGCGCGATCACTATTCCGCATGGGCGGACGTGGAAAGCTGCCTCGGCGAACCCGAGACGGCCTTCGAGCGTGTCTACGGCGAGCCGGTCTGGAGCTACTACTCGGCGCGCCCGGAACTCGCAGCCCTGTTCGGCGAAGCGATGACCAACCTCAGCGGCATTTCCAATGCCGGCGTGCTGAACTCGTACCGCGTGCCTTCATTCAAAAAGGCCGTCGACGTCGGCGGCGGCCAGGGGGCGTTCCTGAAGGCGGTCCTTGACCAAGCCGGTGACGGAGAAGGCATTCTTTTCGACCTGCCTTCGGTGACCGCGACCATAAAGGCGGACGCTGGCAGCGCGTCCCGGCTGACGATTCAATCGGGCGACTTCTTCAAGGAGGTTCCCGCCGGTGGGGACCTCTACCTGCTGAAGTTCGTCTTGCACGATTGGGACGATGTCTCCTGCGAGACGATCCTTGCTAACATCCGCCGTGCGATCGCGCCGCGGGGCCGACTGTTGATTGTCGAACAACTTCTCCCCGAGGCCAATGAGCATCACCTGAGTCCTCTGATGGATTTGAACATGATGGTCATGACCGGCGGCATGGAGCGCGTCGCCGCGGACTACGAACGGCTGCTGAAGCGGTCGGGGTTCCGCCTCGACGGCGTCGCGGCAACGCACTCTCCGTTCAGTGTGTTGGAGGCGAGCGCGACCGTCGGATGATGTTTTTCCGACAAGCCGCAAATGTTGCGCGCCAGCAAGGCTTTCGGCACCCGAAGGTCGCTACCGCAACAATGCAGCAGCTGATGGCAGTGGACCTTGTGGAGTGGCGCTGGTCGCTGGGCGGTTCATCAGCGTGACAACGCGCTTCAAGTTGTTCGACTACGATTCTGGCAGGTGGGTGCCGTTTTCGGCCGGACGCGGCTCGGGCCCTGACGCTTCGCTTGCGTCCGCTTGAAAGTGAGGGCTTTCAGCGATGGGTGGTCGCCGCTTCGAACCTGGCATTGCAACTGCGCGTGGGGCCAAGTGTTCGGCCGCCATGCGCCGCGTCGGACCGGGCCGCCTCGCCGCCCCTTGCGGGTCAGCCACAAAGGCAACCGCCGCGTTCCGCCTTTTCTTTGGCGATGGCATCCGAGCGTTTGGCCGGGAGCCGGCCTATACCCTGTTTGGGGTATGACGCGCGCATGTCTCTGACTATTTTCGGATGTGGGAACGACGTCGCATCGCTTCAGCCGGGTTCGGGGCCATGGACGGCGCATTGATTGACCGCATCGATGAGGCCGGGGCGATCCCCGAGCTGTGGGCCGATTTGCTCGATGACGTTGCTCGGGTGGTCGAATGCACGGGCGCAGCTCTTTTGGTGCCGACCGCCGGGCGCTGGGTTGCTTCGAACGCGCTGCGCGACCTCGTTGATGATTTCGTGACATCCGGTCTGGCCGCAACCAACGAGCGCACCAAGCGCCTGCTGGGGACCAATCCGCCGGGATTTGTAATCGACCGGGATGTGTTCTCGGACGAAGAGATCGCGCGCGAGCCTGCCTATCAGGAGTTCTTCATACCGCGCGGCGGCGGATCGGGTGTCGGCACAGTGATCAGCGCGCCGAGCGGCGACGTGATCATCATCCACGCCTAACGGGCGCATGCACAAGGACCCGTTAGTCGGGAGCAGGACGGCATCCGAAATTGCAAGCGATACCGGCACCCAGACAGCGACCGTGCGAACCCAGATCAAGTCGGTCCCTGCAAAGACGGGCCAGCGCCGTCAGGCCGATCTCATCGGTCTTCTGCGCGGCATGCCGACGCCACCGCCGAGCGCTGAGTGTGGTCGGCTCGCGCAACATGATCGCTATTTCAGTCGAGGCCCAAGAGGCCTTTGGTCAGCTCGACTAGCGTATCGGAGAGGTCTTCGACGAGGTCGCCCCGGGGGCCACATCGAATGACATCCCGGCCTACCCTGAGTCGCGCGCCGGGATGCGTGACCGTCAGCCGGTCACGCTCTGCGACGCCGTTGCTGCTGAACTGCGCATGGCGGTGATTGCGTCGCAGACAGGCTGATCGCGGCAAGCGGGTCTG
The DNA here is from genome assembly GCA_963843565.1 of uncultured Alphaproteobacteria bacterium. Taxonomy (GTDB): domain Bacteria; phylum Pseudomonadota; class Alphaproteobacteria; order Rhizobiales; family Kaistiaceae; genus DASZQY01. Next base: position 2,139,871 of record CAWJKY010000003.1, on the reverse strand, counting down.
AAGGCGAGCCGCCCCAGTCGACGACAATGAGCCGCCGGCGTCGCCCCCCATGGCGCCTCCTTGCGGGTGCGCTCCCCTCGGGTTCGTTCAATTCGCAACACCGTTCGATCCAAGACAGCCAGACGCCGTGCTGCGAATGTCTCCCGGCACGACGACAGACGTCGCTTCCACCCAAGGACGATCCATGAACGACGCAGACGCCATCCCAGATTATCCACTGACCCAGGAGCAGATCGACGAATACCGGCGCAATGGCTACATCCAGCTCGACGACGTGATCCCGCCACCGGTCCTCGAGTCAATGCGGCGCGCGATCGTCGACGCCGTCGCCTCCGAATCCAGCGGGACGGGCGCTCAGCACCGCACCGGCAGTCGTGCGACGTACGAGAAGATATTCAATCAGAAGGTCAATCTCTGGCGGCGGCATCCCGAGGTCGCGCAATACTCGTTGTCGAAAGCGCTCGGTCGCATCGCCAGGCGTCTCGAAGGGCAGCCCATGCGCATCTGGCACGACCAGGCGCTCTTCAAGGAACCGATGAAGGGCAACAACAAGACGCCCTGGCACCAGGATGCGGTCTACTGGCCACACGTCGATCGCTGGCACCACACCACGATCTGGATCGCCCTCAAGGACGCCACGACCCAAAACGGCTGCATGGCGTTCGTCGATGGCACGCACGTGCTCGGCCCCCTGCCTCCGGTCGATCTGGGCGATCCCAAGGACATTTTCGACAACGCGCCGTACCTTCGTACGGTGAAGCCGGTTGCACGGCCGCTCAAGGCGGGCAGCGCAACGTTCCACGACGGGCTGACGTTCCACTACGCCGGGCCAAACAAGACAAACGAGACGCGCGAGGCGTTCGCCATCATCTACATGCCCGACGGAACCCGCTTCGACGGCTCAGGCCACATCGTGACCGACGGCGAGGGCATTGCGGCTGGCGCCGCGCTGGATTCGGAACTGTTTCCGCTCGTCTCGTAGGGCGGGACGCGGCGGCAAGGCACACTGATGCGCTACCGTCCTTTCGGGAGCACCGGATGGCAGGTCAGTGAGATCGGCTTCGGTGCCTGGCAGATCGGCGGCGACTGGGGGCCGGTCGACGACGCCCAGTCGATCCGGACGCTGCACCACGCCTTTGGCTGCGGAATCAATTTCGTCGACACGGCTGAGATGTACGGACGCGGCCACTCCGAAGCGGTCGTCGGCGAGGCACTGGCGCAGTGGGGCCGCGATCGCATCTACGTTGCGACTAAGGTGCAGCCGACGGTCTGGCCGAGTCCCGACGAAGACGATCCGCGCATGCGGGGCCGGTATCCGGCATGGCATCTTCGCCAGTCGGTGGAGGGATCGCTCAGGCGGCTCAAGGTGGAGCGAATCGACCTCCTCCAGCTGCATTGCTGGCTTCCCGACGGAGTCGTCGCGCTCGACTGGCTGGAGACGCTCAACCAGCTGCGAATTGAGGGCAAGATCGACAAGATCGGCGTATCGATCCGTGACTACCGGCCCGAGGATGGTGTCAGCCTCGCCATGCTTGGGCTGGTGAGTTCGATCCAGGTCGTGTTCAACCTGTTCGAACAGCGACCCGCCGGTGCGCTGTTCCATGCGGCGTCCGACAGCCGCCCGGCCTTTATCGTTCGCGTGCCGCTCGATTCCGGGCCGCTGACCGGCACCTGGACCGCGGACACCTACGCGGCGTGGCCGAGAGGATCCGTCCCGCATTCGCTCTTCCGCGGTGCGCGGTTCGGGGAAACGTTCAAACGGGTCGAGCAACTCAAGCGGTTGTGCGCGCCGCACTACCCGACGCTCGCCGAGGCGGCGATGCGCTTTGCCCTGAGCCCGGCCCAAACGACGACCGTCATTCCCGGTATGAGCACGCCCGCGGAAGTCGACATGAACGTCGCCTACGCCGACGGTGCGCCATTCCCGGAGGCGCTGCTGTCCGCGCTCGCCGCGCATGCCTGGCCCCGGAACTACTATCGATGACGCAGGAGATGGACGCTGTCCGCCTCGAACGCCTGCTTCCAAGCGAGATCCGCCGGGCCCTGAACAGGCGATCGGTGGTCTACGTTCCGCTCGGCACCTACGAGTGGCACGGCGAACATCTGCCGATCGGGCTCGACGGGCTGACCGCCCATGGTCTTTGCACTCACGCGGCCCGCCAGGACGGCGGTCTCGTCTGTCCGACCCTCTACTACGGCACCGGCGGCAGTCATGGCGGGTACGACTGGTCGATCATGGTCGATGCTGGAGAGATCGCCGCGTTGATCGCGGCGACGCTAAGCCGGCTGCAGCAGTTCGGCGTGGAGACCGCCATTGTCGTCAGCGGACATTTCGCCGGCGAGCAGATCGACATGCTGAAGGCCATCCAGGGAAACTGGTTGCACGGCAACAACCGCATGCGGGTTCGGACGCTGGCGGTCAACATGGCGGAAGGCCTGGCGCTGCGACCCGACCATGCTGGGATGTTCGAGACAACGCTGCTCGGCGCGTTGTGGCCGGACCGCGTGAGAACCGATCTCCTGCCGCCCCTCGAGAGGGCCCCATCGATCGATCCCGGAGGTGAGATGGGACCGCAGCGGCACGATCCTCAACATCCGCTGTTCGGGATATTCGGTCCCGACCCACGCCGCTACGACGCGGCCGCCGCGCCGGCGTTGCTCCAGTCTCTGGTCGAGTGGCTTGTGGGTGAGGTCCGCGCGACCAACGCCGCGACGCTCTGAGTGCACCTTCACACGTTATAGACGGCGCGATACTCGGACGGGGTCATATCCTTGTACCGCTTGAACAAACGACAGAAGTGGGGCGCGTCGGAAAACCCGAGTTCGGCCGCGATCACCGTCACGCTCGGTGCCGGATTGAGCAGCAGCTGACAGGCGCGGTGAATGCGGCGGCGTTGAAAGAAATCTGCTGGTCCGTAGCCCGTCGACCTGCGGAAGATGGCGGAGAAATGATCGGTCGAAAGTCGCGCCGCTTCCGCGCTGGCGGCGACGGAATAGGGGATTCCTGTATTGACGGCCCGCTCGATTGCTTCGATAGCCGCCCATACCTCTGGACGGAAAGCCAGCGTTGCCGATGTCGCGTCCTGGCGCATCCAGGCCCGTGCCATCATCGCGACTGCCTTCTGCAGACTGCACCTGAGGAACAGCGGGGAGGGGTCGCTGGTATTGCCCTCATCCTCGATCTGTCCAAACTCCGCCGCGACGCGTTCGAACTCGTTCGGCTCCAGACGCAGCTGCACCGTGTTCGCCATGCGCGACTTCACCAATTCGGTCGACAGAAATAGCGCGACCGCGCCCGGCTCGGTCCAAAGCCACGCGAGATCGCCCATCAGCCACTCAGTCAGGTAGTAGGCATTGATAACCTGCAGATCATCCACGTCCTCGATGGCATGGACTTCCGTCGGCGGGACGACGAACGCATCGCCTTGTGAGAGCGGAACGCGGCCGCTCTTTGTCCGATGCATGGCGCTGCCCGACACAACGACACAGATTTCGTGGTAGGCGTGGTCGTGTCGTGGCACGTCCACCTGCACGCCGAGGCGCTGCGCGCGGACCGGGCGGCCCGCCGACAGCATCACGTTCGCCTGCTCGATGCGGTAGAGAGCGGTGAAGTCCGATCGCGGGTTCATTCAATTAACATAGCTGAATGCTGCAAGACGCGACAAGCGCACTCGTGCTCATCTGTCAGCGGGTGTTGCACGATCGACTGAGTGCAGGGTCGGCTGCCCCCGGGGGAGGTGCGCAAGAGTGACGATCGAACTGGGCAAGGTCCGCCGCGCGGCTGAACAAAGCGATGTCATGAAGCGGCCATGGACGGCCCAGATGATCCGCCCCCTGTCGGATGGCGGGGTTGGCGAGCAGGCTCCGTTCCTGCGTACCGTCTTCACCCTGGACGGCGGGTTCGACGACGCCACGCTGAGGATCAGCGCGCTCGGCCTGTACCGCTGCTTCATCAATGGCAAGCGTGTCGGAGACGACCAGCTCACGCCGGGCTGGACCAGCTACTGGGACCGGCTGAGCTACCAGACGTACAAGATCGCCAAACTCCTTCGCACCGGCGAAAACAGCATCGATATTTGGCTCGGCGACGGCTGGTATCGGTCGCGGCTGCTGTGGCCGAGAAACCCGCTGCTCAACACCTGGGGCGACCAGGTCGGCGCCATCGCCGAGATCGCCGTCGGCGACGAGCTTGTTGTGGTGACGGAACCGACCTGGAAGAGCGGGCTGTCACCCATCATCAAGTCCGGGATCTACTTTGGCGAGGTCTACGACGCCAGGCAGGAAGGTCTTCCCGCCGACAATGGCTCGGCGGCGGTCGCGAACTTCGACCCAGCGGTCCTGATTCCCCACGAAGTCAACGGCGTCAAGGAGCTCGCCGCGCTGGCGCCGGTGTCGGAAAGCAAGGATGCGGAAGGTCGGACTATCTACGACTTCGGGCAGAACTGCGGCGGCTACGTTGCCATCAGTGTCGAAGGTCAACGCGGCGCGCGGGTCATCGTCGAACACGCGGAGGTCCTCGACAAGGACGGCAACTTCGACCGGGCGAGCATACGTTCCGCCGAAGCGAGAGCGGAATACGTGCTCAAGGGTGAGGGCGTCGAAGCCTATCGCCCGGCCTTCACGTTCTTTGGCTACCGATACGCGCGCGTCGCGATTGTCGGCGATGCCGCGATAAGGTCGATCGAGTCGATCCCGATCAGTTCCGCCATCGCCCGCACGGCATCGTTCAAGTCGGCGAATCCTCTCGTCAATCGCCTGGTTGAAAACACCGTGTGGTCGCAGCGCTCCAATTTCATCGACGTGCCGACCGATTGCCCGCAGCGCGATGAGCGTCTGGGATGGACGGGCGACGCGCAGGTCTTCGCGCCGGCGGCCTGCTATCTCCACGACAGCGAGAGGTTCCTGCGCAAGTGGCTGCGCGATGTGATGGCCGACCAGCGGCCCGGCGGGGAGATTCCCCACGTGTCGCCCGACCCGTCGCGCAATCACGAGGACGCCGTGCCGAACTTCTACGGCAGCACCGGCTGGGGCGACGCCATCTGCGTCGTGCCGTGGGTCCTGTGGACGCACTACGGCGATCGCAGCGTTCTCGAGGAAACCCTGCCGGCGATGGTCCGATGGGTCGACTTCGTCTGGTCGATCAGCAATGGCCCGGTCGTGAAACCTCCACGATCGCACGCGGCCCGCGGCTTCACTTTTGGAGACTGGCTGCAGCCCAAGGGGCCGAGCGAGAAGCCGCTGCCCACGATTGGCGACGATGCGGCGGCGACGATCTATCTCTTCATCTCGTCCACCATCACCGCCAAAGCGGCGCGTCTCGTCGGCGACGCCGCGATCGCGGAGCGCATGGAGCGCCGCGCGGCACAGGTGAAGGCGGCGTTCAGGAGAGAATTCATCACCCAGTCCGGGCGTCTCGTCTACGACGACCAGACATCGTACGCGCTCGCCATCGTACACGACCTCATTCCGCCCGAACTGCTGGCCGCCGCCAGCGCGTATTTCAAGGCAACCATTGCCCGCGCGGATGGTCGCATCGGCACGGGCTTCATCGGGACGCCGGCCTTGCTGCCCGCGCTTGTCAAGATCGGCGAATTGGATCTAGCCGCGGCGGTCTTTCTGCAGGAGAGAGTTCCGGGCTGGCTCTATCAGGTCAAGACCGGTGCGACGACGATCTGGGAGCGCTGGGATGCCATCGGCGAAGATGGTGTCGCGTTCGATCCGGCGATGAATTCCTACAATCACTATGCCTACGGCGCGGTGTGCCAATGGCTGTTCGAATCCGTCGCGGGGTTCCGGCCGGACGAACAGAACCCCGCATTTCGGCACATCATCTTCGAGCCAACGATCATTCCGGCGCTTTCTCCGGTCACGGCTCATCATGATTCCATTGCCGGTCGTATCGAAGCGACGTGGGCGGTCGAGGGCGAGCGTGTCGATTACACCGTCGTCGTGCCGGATGGGACCACCGGGACGCTGCACCTGTCCCCGACCTACGACGACATCTCGGTCGATGGAGAGCCGATAACCGGGACGGGAAATCAGAAATCGGACATCACGCTCGCGCCCGGAAGCCACCGGGTGACGTTTCGGATGAGCTGATCACGGGGCAATGGAACAGCGCCCCGAAGAAGCCGAGCTGTGCAGAAGACGCCCGCGCGAACTCGCGGCGAGTAAGGGAGAGAAACCAATGTTCAAGCCAACGTTGCGGCAAGCCGTTCTTGCCGTATCCGCCGCAATTCCGATGAGCCTCGCGCTCGCCGGCAGCGCCCTGGCGCAGGACCCGGTCACGCTGACCTACTTCATCAACAACGAGCCGACCGCGGTTGCCGCGGCCCAGTCGCTCATCAAGGAATTCGAGGCGGCAAATCCGGGCATCAAGATCGAGATCGAAACCCGGGCCAACGATGCGACCGGAGACAATCTGGTCAAGACGCGCCTGGCGACCGGGGAGATGGACGACATCTTCCTCTACAACACCGGCTCGCTCTTCCAAGCGCTGAATCCGGAGAAGACGCTGGTCGACATGACCGATGAACCGTTCCAGGCGAACGTCCTGGAGTCGTTCAAGTCCACGGTCACCGCCAACGGCCACATCTACGGCGCCCCGGGCGGCACCGCCATGGGTGGCGGCGTGCTCTACAACAAGAAGATCTTCGCCAAGCTCGGGCTGAGCGTGCCGAAGTCGTGGGCCGAGTTCATGGCCAACAACCAGAAGATCAAGGATGCCGGCATCCCGCCCGTCATCCAGACCTTCGGCACGAGCTGGACCGCGCAGCTTTTCGTGCTGGCTGACTTCTACAACGTCATCACCGCGGAGCCGAACTTCGCCAACGACTACACGGCCAACAAGGCGAAGTACGCGACCGATCCGGCTGCGCTGAAAGGCTTCCAGCGTCAGGAAGATGTCTTCAAGGCGGGCTTCCTGAACTCCGACTATGCGTCCGCCGAACTTGCCGACGGCATTCGCATGGTCGCGACGGGCGAGGGCGCCCAGTATCCGATGCTTTCGTTCGCCATCGGCACCGTCGCCACGACATACCCGGACAATCTCGACGACGTCGGCTTCTTCGCTCTGCCGGGCGACGATGCCGCAAAGAACGGCCTGACCGTGTGGATGCCGGCGGGACTCTACATTCCCAAGACCACCGAGCACGTCGCCGAGGCGAAGAAGTTCGTCAACTTCGTCGCCAGTGTCGCGGGTTGCGAGGCGCAGACCGGCGCGAACACGCCCACCGGCCCGTATGTGATCAAGGGCTGTACCTTGCCCCCCACGGTCCCCCCCGGAGTCGCCGATCTCCTGCCGTATTTCCAGACCGAAGGCCGCACGGCGCCGGCGCTGGAATTCCTCTCGCCGGTGAAGGGGCCGCTGATGCCGCAGATCACCGTCGAAGTCGGGTCGGGGATTGTCAGTGCGACCGAAGGGGCGGCACTCTACGACGAGGACGTCAAGAAGCAGGCGCAACAGCTCGGACTGCCCGGCTGGTAGGCTGAGCCAAGCGCGGTGGACCCGGCCCTCCCCTCCTGGTGGGCCGGGTCAATCAATTTTCTTGGAAAGGCGCCGACATGGAATTTCCCGCGTAAGATGGACGTGGCAGCAACAGGCTCAATTGCTCAAACCAACGTGCGAGGCCGCAAGCAGCGGATGCGATCTCCGTATCCGACCTGGTTCTATCTGCCCGCCGCCATCATCTTCGGGGCGCTGTTTCTGTTTCCGACCATCGCGTCGCTGTTCTTCTCGCTGACGCGCTGGACGCTGTTCGACGCGACCTTCATCGGCCTGGACAACTTCGCCCAGTTCTTCCGCGAGCCGTTCCTTATCCAGGGTCTGATCAACACGCTTGTCTACGCGGTCATAACGTCCGGCCTGAAGGTCGTGCTCGGCTTGTTGCTGGGCGTGCTGCTGACCAGCCAGATCATCGCCCGCGGATACCTGCGCTCGGTGGTGTTCTTTCCGGTGCTGGTGTCGACCGTCGGCGTCGGCATTACCTTCTCGGTCCTGATGCACCCGACACACGGCGCGATCAACGAAGCGCTGGGGCTGCTCGGAATTCGCGGTCCGGGGTGGCTGGTGGACCCGCATCTGGCGCTCTACTCGGTGGCGCTGGTGGACGTGTGGAAGGGCGTCGGCATCGCGACGGTTATCTACATGGCGGGCATCGTTTCCATCCCGCGCGATTATTACGAAGCCGCCACGATCGACGGGGCGACCGGCATCCAGGAGTTCTGGCACGTCACCCTGCCGCTGGTGCAGCCGGCTACGGTCACGGTGATCATCCTGAGCCTGCTGGGCGGCCTGCGCACGTTCGAACTGATCCTGACCATGACGCAAGGCGGCCCGGGTTTCAGTTCGGACGTCATCTCATCGATCGTCTACAAGCAGTACCAGGCGGGCTTTTACGGTCTCTCGGCCGCCGGCAACGTCGTCCAGACGATCCTGATCGCGGCGATCGGCATTCCCCTCTATGCCTACCTGAACCGCAAGGAGGTCAGCACATGATCTTCCTGCGGAGGAGCTGGCTCGGCCTCATCGCGATCGTCGTTTCGTTCGTCGTCTTCATCGTGCCATTCATCTTCATCGTCCTGATGGCGCTGAAGGACAAACCGGAGTCGGCGCTTCGCCGCTTCTCCCTTCCTTCGACGTTCCACGTCTGGGACAACCTCGTCGACGTCATCAGCGCCCGCAATTTCATGCTGGTGACCGCCTTCATCAACTCGACGGTCCTGACGGTCGCCAGCGTGACGCTGCTGGTCATCTTCGGTGCCATGGTCGGCTTCGTCCTGCAGCGCCGGCCGAGCCGATGGACGCCGGCCGCCAACATGCTGATCCTGGCCGGGATCATCATTCCGCCGGCGGTGGTTCCGACCATCTGGGTGCTTCAGGGCCTCGGCCTGTTCAAGACGCTGCACGGGCTGATCCTGATCGAGGTCGCCTACGGCCTGTCGTTCTGCGTCCTGCTGTTCCGGGCGTTCGTGGCGTCGATCCCGCGCGAAATCGACGAGGCGGCGATCATGGATGGCGCCGGTCCGATCCGGCTGTTTCTGACTATCGTGCTGCCGCTGCTCCGGCCGGTGGTGGTCACGGTGATCGTCGTGCAGTCCGTGACAGTTTTCAACGATTTCACCAATCCGCTCTACTATCTGCCCGGCACCAAGAACGCGACCGTGCAACTGACGCTCTATAACTTTCAGTCGCTGTTCGACACCTCATACAATCTCCTGTTCATGAACATCCTGCTGATCACCATTCCGCCGCTTGTTGTGTTCCTGTTCTTCAACAGGCAACTCGTCGCCGGCTTGACGGCGGGAGCGGTGAAGGGGTGACCGCCGTCGACTGGTCGCGTCTGAGGAAACGGGAAGGATTTGTCGCGTGAGCGGAGAGCTTCAGGACAAGGTGGCGGCCATCACAGGGGCGGCCTCGGGCATTGGCCTCGCGTGCGCGAAAACGATGCTGGGTGCAGGCGCCAGGGTGGTGCTCATCGATCGCGCCGGCGACCGATTGGGGTCGCTGTGCGCGGAGCTCGGGCCTGACGCTTATCCACTCGTTGTCGATCTGATCGAGCCGGACAGCGTGTCCGCAATGATGGCGGGAATTCTCGCGGCGGCGGGTACGCTCGACATATTCCACGCCAACGCGGGCGCCTATGTGGGCGGCGAGATTCTGGACGGCGACCCCGACGCCTGGGATCGGGTCCTTCAGCTCAACGTCAACGCCGCTTTCCGATCTGTTCATGCGGTGCTGCCGCACATGGTTGAGAGAAAGACCGGCGACATCATCATGACGAGTTCAATTGCCGGGCTGGTCCCGGTGGTTTGGGAGCCGATCTACACCGCCTCGAAGCACGCCGTTCAGGCATTTGTCCACACGGTCAGACGCCAGGTTGCCAAACATGGAATTCGCGTGGGCGCCATTGCGCCCGGTCCCGTGCTCACGGCACTGCTCGACGACTGGCCGGAAGCGAAGATGCAGGAAGCGCTGGCGAACGGAAGCCTGATGCAGCCGAAAGAGGTCGCAGATGCGGTGCTGTTCATGCTCACCCGTCCAAGAGGCGTCACGATCCGCGATCTGGTGATACTGCCGCAAAGCGTGGACCTTTGAGCAGCAATCGTCTTGTCGCTATGCCCGCCTCGCGAGGGAGGCCTGATGCGCTTGCGCGGGCAACGCCGGATGCCACGGCCTTGCCTGCGACACCGATGCAGGCTGCACGTGGAGCCGCACATCCCGGCTGTTCGACATCCTGCGAGAGAATGTTGGAGCCGGGGCTCTCTCCGCCAGGTCTGCCCGGTCGAACACACGCCCGGTTGCCGGCACAGCTCGGCGGCTACTTCGAAATGCGCAGCTGCGAGAGCGTCGTTCCGATCTGATCGAACGTCGTGATGATCTGGTCGGCCGACGTCAGCAGGAACGTCTGGTCGGAGCTGCTGGCGCAATCCTTCAGCATCTGCGAGGTCGGGTCATGTCCGGTGTTCACCTGGACGGTGAAGATCGAGACGCCGGTCGCCTTGATGTTGTTGCACAGCGTCGCTTCGCGACCATCGATATAGCTCGAGTTGGTGGACCAGCGGTCTTCAGTGTTCATGCCGTCGGTCAGCAGGATGATGATCAGCTTGTACTGATACTGCGGGTCGTAGGCCGGGATCGTGAACGGCGACTGGGTCAGCGACTGCCACCCCCACTGAAGACCGATGGCCTGGTTGGTGTTGCCGTCGGGCTGCATGGAGCTGATCTTGTCGCTCAGTGTGTTCCAGTCGTAGCTCAGACCCATGAGTTCCACCGGGCAATAGGAGTACTGCTCCGCGGGGAAGCTCCTCGAGGTCGACGTGGGCGCGTCGTTGGCGACGTCGTAGCTCTGGTCGCGGTCGGTGACACAGCCGTTCCAGCTGGTGTGGCTGTTCGCAGTCCACTTGTAGCCGGCGTGCTCGCACGACGTCTTGTCGTGATAGTAGGATGGGCTGCCCCAGCCCCAGCCCCAACCCCAGCCGCCGCTCGACGAGCACGCGCCGTTCACCTCGTCCCACAGGTCCCAACGCAGCCAGGACTGCGTGTAGTTTGTCGGGCCGGCGTTGACGTCCTTCGAGAACGGAATGATCGAGACGTAGACGTCGCCGTCCTGAAAGGCGGCCGCCTTGAGCTTGTCGAGAAGGTTCTTCGACGCTGTCTTCAGCGCCGTCATCTTGCCGTCGTCCTTCATGGACCCGGTGTTGTCGAGCACGAGCGCGACGCGCAGGTGCGCGCCACCCCAAACGACGGTCGACGATTCATCGATCGGAACGTCGCCAAGCCCGATGATCGGCAGGAAGTAGGTCTGGACCGTCGTTGAGGCGGTGACGCTGACCGTCGGCCCCGACGGCGAATAGCTCGCGGTGACCACTGGCGTGCTTGAGTCGGAGGCGTTGAAGTTGGCGTTGAAGTAGTCCTCGGCCGCCTGCTGCATCTGCGTGTCGGTCATGCCCGGCGCGCTCTTTGAGAGCATGGTCGCCGTCGCGTCGGCCGCGTCCTGCAGCTCCGTCCGGGTCATTGCGATACGGGAGTAGTCCACGACGCCGCCGGTCGCGACGATCAGCGGCACCAAGGCGATCGCGAACATCATTGCGACGTTGCCTTCGCGCGCCGACAGGAACCTGGTGGCGGTGGCGCGGAGTGCTTCACACCGTTGAAGAACCATGACCGAAGCAGCCTTCGCTGGTCGCTTGCGATGAGACTCGCAGATGTGCGCTGAGGCGCGAGCTGCAACGATTGGTGAACGAATGCCGTTAAGGAATGGTTGTCAGGTGGCCTTGTCACTGACGCCCGGTTGCGGCCCCTGCGTGCTGGTCGTGGTTGACGCCTTCGCGTTGCCAGAGGGCGGCGCGATCCTGGCAAAGGGCACGAAGGCGATTCCGTGCATCTGAATCGAACAGACCGAGGGCGCCAAGGTCTGGCGCAGGATCAGAGCCGCTTGCCCGCCGTCGCTGCCCTCACGCTGTCTCCGGCCGCCTGTGAAGACGCCCCGCGTCGCCGCCACTTGCCATCTCGACGAAGAAGCGGCCGACGCGCTCGACGACGAGATCCTTGTCGTTATCGAGCGTTGCCACGTGATAGGAATTCTTCAGCCACAGCGCCCGGATGTCTTCCGAGCTGATGGTCCGGACGATCTCCATCGCGTTGGCTGCGGGCACGACGTGGTCCTCATGCGCCTGGATGACCAGCGTCGGACAGGCGACCTTGTGGAGCAGGTCACGGGTGATCGCCACAAGAACGGTAACCTGATCGAAGCAAGCGACCGGTATCTCGCCGTAGGCGACCTCGGTGACCCCTTGCGCCTTGATGTCGGCGCCAATCCCGGAGACGCGCCGCGGTCGTGGATTGAGCATGAGCACCGACGCGGTGCCGTCGTTCATCAGGCCGACGGGAGCCGAGATCGGCGAGATCGCCCGAACGAGATCGGGAAAACGCGCGGCGAGATTGAGCGAAATCGTGCCGCCCATCGACAGCCCGGTCACGAAGACGCGCGCCGAGCGTGCCGAAAGTTCGTGCAGCGCGCGCTCGGCCTCCCCGAGCCAGTCGCGGTAGCCCGTCGTTTCCATATCGTCGGGTGAGGTGCCGTGTCCCGGAAGGCAGGGCCCCTCTACCGTGAAGCCGAAGCGGCGATTAAGCTCCTCGCCGAGGTAACGGACGCTCTGGGTCGAGCCGCTGAACCCGTGCAGGACCAGCACGCCCGTTTCGTCGCCCCTGAACGAGAATGGTTCCGTATCTTTCATGCGTGAGAGTTTCCTCGTTCAATCATGCGGGAAGCGGCTCAAGATCCGGAGACGATGGGCTATCGCGCGCTTCGCGATGCGTTCTTGCCGGGCCGGCGCGTTGCCGTGATGTGCTTGGCCGCAAGCGCCCGCGCCGCCTCGATGAGGTCGTCGGTGGTCCTCAGCAGCAGGGCGGCGTCTCGCGAGGCGAGCCACTGGTTCAGGATGCCGACGAAGCTCGCATAGATGAAGTTGGTAAGGCGAACGAGCTCCGCTTCGTGCCCCGGCGGCAGATCGCTCGCCGCGCTCAGCGAATCAAGATAGAGCGACTGAATCTCCCGCTCTTTTTCGGCGGCGAGATGTTCAGCGTGAGGGTAGCGCAGAACATAGAGAGTCATTTCCTGCAGCACGAGTTGTTCGCCGCGCGATCGTTCGATCTCGCTGAAAATGAACTTCAAGAGATCGCCGATGCGGTCGCGCAGCGTCTGCGGCTCGGAAAAGCGCCTCGCCAACGTTTCGCGATAGCGGGACGCGAGCAGCTCCATCGCGCTGAAGATGATCTCTTCCTTGTCATGGAAATGGTAGTGCAGGGTCGCCACGTTGACGCCCGCCGCTTCCGCGATCTTGCGGGTCGTCGCATGGTAGACGCCTTCGGCGATGATGACCTCCAGGGCGGCGTTGATGATCTGCTCGCGCCGGCCATCGCTTTTCGGGCGCGCCAGGCTCTTGCGGGGGACTCTTTTGTCCATCCCACGATGTTCTGAGGGCGCGACACGCAAATCAAGCTCGGGTGGGGTCAATGGCCCGACCTCCCTACCGTTTGCCGGGGGCGCGGCACAGGCCGGCCAGGAGCTCTGCTCAAGAGCCCAAGGACCACCTGTCGGGCGGCCCAAGAAGTCGTTGCCGCGGCCGTCCGGCGCCCGATAGCTGCCTCTGTCATCGTCACCTTCTCCCGGTCGCGGTTCATCCCGCCGACGGCGGCACGCGCGGACTTGACCCGCAGGGCGTGAACACGAACCCCGTGCGATTGACGTTGCCTTAGCGTAAATCATATGATTTGGTCAATTGATTGGATCGCTCGAAGAATGGCGATTGGCAAAGGGAGGAACTCGATGAAAGATTTGACGCGGGTATCGCGTCGCGGCCTGCTGAAGGGCGCGACGGCGGCGGCGGCAACGGCGCTTACGCTGCGCTTTCCGGCCGCAAACGCGGCCGACGCGGGGACGATCAGGATCGGCTGGGTCGCCGCCGACTCCGGACCGGGCGCTCTCTTCGGTCAGGCAACGCCATTCGTGAAGGCACAGCTCGAGAAGCTGTTCGCCGGCGGCCTCATGGTCGGGGGCAAGAACTACTCTGTGGAAATACTGCTTCGCGACAGCCAGAGCGCGATCAACGTCGCCACGCAGGTGACCACCGAGCTGATGACCCGTGACAAGGTTGACCTCATCGTGGCCACGGAATCGCTCGCGGCAATCGGCGGTGGCCAGCTGGCGGTCATCAACAAGACCCCGATCGTCTCGACGCTCTTCCCGTCAGATGCCATGATCGGCATTCGCGGCGGCCCCGACGCCTACAGCAACAACGGCACGCCGTGGACGTTCCATTTCCTGTTCGACACTGCCGACGTCGGTTCGACGTACATCGGCATGTGGGACGGAGTCCGCAGCAAGCTTAACGATGTCGTCGGCACATTCTACGTCGATCAGCCCGCGGCGCAGGGTTTCGCCAATGAACAGTACGGCCTGCCGGCTTTCCTCAAGAAGGCGAACTACAAGACCGTCGAAGGCGGCATGTTCAAGGTCGAAACCGACGACTTCACGAACCAGGTTGCGACCTTCAAGAGCGGCAACGCTCAGATCCTGACCGGCTTCATGTTCGCCAATCATTTCGCTTCGTTTTGGCGCGCGGCAGCGCAGGCCGGCTACAAGCCGGAGATTGTGACCATCGCAGGTGCGTTCTTGTTCCCGGGCGGCATCGATGCGCTCGGGCCCGATCGCGGCGATGGCCTGTCGACCGAAATCTGGTGGTCGCCCAAGCTCCCGTTCACCTCGAGCCTGACTGGCCAGACCTGCCAGGGGCTCGCCGATGCGTGGGAAGCCGATCAGGGCGTGCAGTGGACGCCGGTCCTGGGCTATGCCCACGCCGCCTGGGAGGTCGCCGTGGCCGGTCTCAAGGCGGCCGGGGACCCGAAGGACCGCGAAGCCGTGCGCAGCGCCCTCGGGAAGCTCAAGCTCGATACGGTCGTGGGCAACATCGACTTCACCGCGGGCCCGGTTCCCGGCATCACCAAGACGCCGCTCGTCGGAGGCCAGTGGCGCAAGGCCAAGTCGGGCAAGTACATGTACGAACTCGTGGTGACCTACAACGGCTCATCGGCGCCGTTCGACGTGCAGGACGAGTTCAAGCTTCTGTCCGACCTCGGCTGAAGACCCGAATGCATTGATGCGGGAGCGGGCGGCGACCGCCCCTCCCGCCGTATTCACGACACCTCCTTCTGGGAAGGCGGATGGATTCGATCCTCGATGTGCGAAACGTCGCGAAGCGCTACGGCGTGAAGACCGTCGTGGACAACGTGAGCTTCACCGCGACCAAAGGCGAGTGTCTCGGCATCATCGGACCGAACGGGGCCGGCAAGACCACGCTGTTCAACGTCCTGGACGGGTCTGTTCCGCTCGACGGCGGCACCGTCGCGCTCGGCGGAACGGACCTGACCCGCATGCCGCAGTATCAGCGCGCTCGCATGGGGGTCGGACGCGCCTACCAGGTTCCCCGGCCGTTTTTCGGGCTGAGCGTTTTCGAGAACGTTCTGGTCGGCGTCATGCATGGCCCGCCGGCCGTGCGTGCCGGCGGTGGCAAGCGCGCCCTTGACGTCCTCGACGCCGTTGGCCTGTCGGACAAGCGCAACCTGCTGGCGGCCGGGCTTCCGCTGCTCGACCGCAAGCGCCTCGAACTCGCCAAGGCGATGAGTGTCGGCACCGAGGTCCTGTTCCTTGACGAAATCGCCGCCGGCCTGACGGAGCACGAGGTCTTCGAGTTGGTCGATATCGTCAACGTTCTGAAGCGCGACCACGCCGTCCTGTGGATCGAGCACATCGCCCACGCCCTCGCCGCGGCAGCCGACCGCATGATGGTGCTGCACTTCGGCGCCAAGCTCATCGAGGGCAAACCGTCGGAGGTCATGGCGACGCCGATCGTGCAGGAGGTTTATCTCGGAATATCGGTCGATGAACCTGCTCGCGCTTGACAACGTCGACGTCTTCTACGGCGACCTGCAGGCGACGTTCGGTGTTTCGCTGAATCTGGACGCCGGCGAGCCGATTGCCATCATTGGCGCGAATGGCGCCGGCAAGTCGACGCTGCTGCGCGCCATCATGGGGCTGACCCCGGCGCGACGGGGTCGCATCGTCTTCGACGGCGAAGATATCACGCGGGTCCGCGCCGATCTGGTCGCCCGCCGTGGGATCGCCTTGGTCCCCGAAGGCCGGCGCCTGTTCGAGTCGCTCACGGTGGAGGAAAACCTGCTGATGGGCGCCGCCCGCGCACGGTCGGGGCCATGGACGCTGGACGGGGTCTACGAGCTCTTTCGACCGATCCGTGACCTGCGCCACCAGCCGGCTTCCGACATCTCCGGTGGCCAGCAGCAGATGGTCGCGATCGGGCGGGCGCTGCTGACCAACCCGCGCCTTCTGCTGTGCGACGAGATCTCATTGGGACTCGCGCCGAAGGTCATCTCCGACATCTACGCATGCTTCGCCAACATCCGCGCGCAGGGCGTCTCGATCGTCGTCGTCGAGCAGGACATCGTGCGCGCCCGCGATTCGTCGAACCGCCTTTACTGCCTCCTCGAGGGGCGAGTGACGCTGGAAGGGCCGTCTGCCGAGGTCTCACTCGGCGACATCCGTCACGCCTACTTCGGGGACCGGGACGCGTGAGCCTCATCGGCGCCATCCTGAACGGCCTGATGGTCGGCGGCCTCTACGGCCTGTTCGGACTCGGCCTGGCGCTTTCTTTCGGCGTCATGCGCATCGTCAACATCGCGCACGGCGAATTCGTCGTGCTCGCCGCCTATTTCGGCATGATCCTTCTGACGATGACACCGCTGCCGCTTCCGGTGGTGGTCATCTGCGTCACGTTGGCCGCGTTTGCCGTCGGCTGGGTGCTGCAGGCGGCGGTGCTCAATCGCGTCCTTGGGCCGAACCCCATTCCGGCCATGGTGATCACGATCGGACTGTCGATCGTGATCCGCAATGTGCTTGTCAACATCTTCGGCGCCGACATCCATTCGATCGACATTGGCCCGCTGCAGGATCTCGGCTTTAGTCTTTTCGGGGTGTCAATCGGCGTCGTGCCACTCGCCATCTTCGTCGTGGCGCTGCTGCTCTTCTATGGCATGCACACGCTGCTGCATCACACCACCATCGGCAGGGCATTCCGCGCGGCCGCCGACGATTTCGAGATACTCGAAACGCTCGGCTTCAACCGTCACCGCGTGTACAGCATCGCGATGGGCGTCGCCGTCGCGCTTTCGGCGGTGGCCGGCCTGCTATTGGCGGTGCGCAGCTCGTTCAGTCCGTTTTCGGGCGTCGAGCGCCTGCTGATTGCCTTCGAGGTCGTGATCATCGGAGGCATCGGCTCGCTGCGCGGTTCCCTGTTCGGTGGTCTCTTCCTCGGGGTCGTGCAGGTTGTCGGTCTCAAGCTCTATCCGAATTCGGGGCCCCTCTTCGGACATCTGGCGTTCTTTGTCGTGCTGTTGCTCAGGCAGGCGAATCCAATCCTGCTGGTGGCGAAGGCGCGCAAATGACCGGCTCTGTCAAAGCATCGCGGACCGTCGCCAGGATGGCGTTGCCCTCCTACGCGTCCGTGCTCCTGCTTGCCGCGGCGATCGCGCTTCTGCCGGTTGACCGGCGGCTTGCCATGGAGATGTTGCTCGCTTTCGCGATGGCGCAGGGCTGGAATCTGCTTGCCGGCTACACCGGGCTCCTCTCCTTCGGCCATCATGCCTTCGTCGGCCTCGGAGCCTATGTGCTCTACATGACCGTCAACGGGGCCGGCGTGTCGCCCTATCTGAGCCTGCTCGTCAGCGCCGGGGCTTCGGTCGCGATCGCGCTCGCGATGTGGGGACTGCTGAGCCGTCAGCGCGGTGCCTACTTCTCCATCGGTGTCTGGGTGCTCGCCGACAGCCTCCGGCTTCTGTTTGCCCAGTGGGACTGGGTGGGCTCGTCGCGCGGCATCGTGCTCAACCCGACGAGCATCGATCCGGCAACGCTTTCCGACAACGTCTTCTACCTCGCCCTGGCGCTGGCAGTGGTGACGCATCTCGCCGTCTTCACCCTTCTGCGCCGCCGTACCGGCCTCGCTCTGGCGGCGGTGCGCGACAACGAATCGGGTGCGGCGAGCGTCGGGATTGCCGTCGCCCACAACCAGCTCATGGCGTTTCTCGTCTCCGCCGCGGTGTGCGGCCTGGCAGGCGGGATCTACTACCTGTCAGTGCTCTACGTGGATCCCAGCGGAGCCTTCGACATCGACTGGCAGATCCGCATGCTGTTCATCGCGATCGTCGGCGGCATCGGCACGCTCGAAGGGCCGATCATCGGCGTGCTGATCTACTTCGGGCTGCGCGAGGTGTTCCGCGATGCGGGCGATCTGTTCCTCATCTTCCAGGGCCTCACCGCCATGCTGGTGATGCTGCTCGCGCCCGGCGGCGTCTGGGGGTTTGTTCAGAGACACACCCGATTCCAACTCTTCCCCACGCGGTGGATCGCGGAGTAGGGGCGACGTGGGCTTCCTTGGGCTCGGCGGCGAACCCGGCGGCGGCGACGGCGCGACGACGCAGGTAACTGGCGTCAAGAATACCGCGCCGGTTCGCCGGGCGCCGGCGTGTACGGGTAGCTGCCCCGCTTCTGAACCGCGTCGACGCCGCCGAACTCGAGAACGCGGCGTGCCTGATCGTCGAAGGCCTGCTGCGTGACCGTGGCCGGATCGCAGATCGCGCGGAGCCGCCTTTCGCCCTCGGCGACGGTCGCTTCGGAGCCTGGCGCGCGGGCGAGATCACGCGTCTCCATGGGGTCGGCGTCCAGATCGAAGAGCTGGGGAGGGTAGCTTTCGTAGTGGACGTACTTGTAGCGGCCGAAGCGCACCATGAAGATGCCCGTCACGGACCCGACCGCGTGGTACTCGCTGAAGACGGTGCGGTCGCAATCCCCTTCGTCGATGAGCTTCAGGAGCGAACGGCCGGGGAGGTGTTGTTCATCCGCCGTGGATGTTTCGCCGACCGCGTCGACGATTGTCGGGTAGGCGTCGACCAGCGACACCGGAGTTCTGACGCGGCGCCCCGCGGGGACGCCGGGTCCGCTCAAGATGAGCGGCACGCCAACCGACTCCTCGTACATGTTCGACTTTCCCCAGAACGTGCGTGTTCCGAGATTGTCGCCGTGGTCGCTGGTGTAGATGACCAGCGTGTTCTCGGCGTGGCCGGTGTCGGCGAGCGCTTTCAGGACGCGGCCTATGTTGTCGTCGAGGAACGAGACCATGCCGTAGTAGGCGGCGACCGCGATGCGCACGTGTTCCTCGTCGCGGAAATGGTCGTCGTAGTTCTGGACCTCGCGGAGCTTGCGCAGCACCGGGTGGTCGGGAAACTCGGCGGGGTCGCGGAGCGGCGGCAGCGGTAATTCGTCGAGCTTGTAGAGATTGAAGAATTCCGGCGGTGCCACCAACGGAAAATGCGGGCAGACGAACGAGATGAACAGGCACCACGGCTTGTCCGGCCGGTCGCGGGCGGCGGCGTCCAACCAGCGCACCGCCTCGTCGCGGATGTTGCGGTCGTACCTCAGGTAGCTGGAATCGCCCGGGCCGGCGTCGCCGGCGAGCTGACGTGTGCTGTCCCGCGTGGGCGGCGGGCTGCGGAGCATCCCCTGGATGTCGCCCTCGCCACCCAGAACGTGAAGCGGGAGGATCTCGTTGTCGAAACCGTTGGGATCGTCGCTGCCCCGGTAGTGAAGCTTGCCGATTGAATCGCAGCGGTGCCCGGTGTCGTGCAGCCGGTGGCCCCACGAGGGTGGCGTACCGCGGTAAGGGAAGGCGTTGTCCCAGTAGCCGATCGTGTGCACGTAGCGGCCAGTCGCAAAGCTCGCTCGGCTGGGAACGCATATCGGGCAGTTGCAGTAGGCGTTCTCGAACACGGTGCCGCCGCCGGCCAGTTTGTCGAGGTGCGGCGATCGCACGATCGAATTCCCGTATGCGCCGAGAACGCGGCGGCTGTGTTCGTCCGACATTATGAAAAGGACGTTTCGTCCCGGCGCGGCGCGGTCGTTGTTCTGGTCGCTCACTGGTCATTCCCCAACTGTGGAGGCGGTTTGTCCGTCTCGTCGGTTTCCGCGCGCATCGCCACGCACTCGGCGACCGGCACCCGGAGGACGACCTCGCTTCCCGCCGGACGAAAGTCCCGTCGATCGCCCTGCACACGCAGCAGGAGCCCGCCGACGTCGACCTGATAGTCGACGATGTTGCCGAGGAAGGTCGCATCCGCGACGACACCCTTCAGCGTGTTGACTGCGCCATCCGGAGCGTCGCCCAGCGCGAACGCCTCGGGGCGGATGGCGATCGTGACCGCGGCGCCGGTCGACCGGGTGTCGCTGCCGGCGGCCGCCTTCAGGCGATGGTCGCCGATGCCGACCACCAGTTCATTGCCGTCCAGCCCGACGATGGTCCCCGCAACGGTGTTCACCAGTCCCATGAAATCGGCGACGAACAGGTTGGCCGGTCGTTCGTAGACTTCGCGAGGCGAGCCGACCTGCTGAACCGTGCCGCTCCGGAACACGACGATGCGGTCGGAGAGCGCCATCGCCTCAGACTGATCGTGGGTTACGTAGACGAACGTGATGGCCGTGCGACGCTGCAGCGCCTTGAGTTCAGAGCGCATGCGTTCCCTGAGCTTGGCGTCGAGGTTCGACAGCGGTTCGTCGAGCAGCAGAATGGAGGGTTCTACGATGAGCGAGCGGGCGAGGGCGACACGCTGCTGCTGGCCCCCGCTCAACTCGCCGGGATGGCGGTCCTCCATCCCGTCGAGCCCCATCGCGCCCAGAATCTGTTCGAGGCGAGACGCGTGCTCGGAACGCGGCAGGTTGGAATAGCGCAGGCCGAAAGCGACGTTCTGGCGGACCGACATGTGCGGCCACACCGCGTAGTTCTGGAACACCATGCCCATGCGCCGAAGCTCCGGCGGCGTCACGCTCCGAGGCGACGAAAGGAGGTTGCCGCCGACCGCGATCGTGCCTCCGTCGGGCGTCAGGAAGCCCGCGAGGACGCGCAATGTCGTGGTCTTGCCGCACCCTGAGGGACCCAGGAACGTAACGAACTCCTTCTCCTCTATGGCGACGTCGATCCCTCTCAGAGCCGTGAACGCGCCGAACTTCTTCACGAGCCCCTTGATATCGATGAAAGCCATGATCGCGTCCCGCTAGATCGCGCCGATGCCGGCGATGGGGCTGCGCGCGCTCAGCCGGTTGAGCGGCAGACTGACGAGCAGCGTCACCGCGATGGTGAAGACGGCAAGTGCTGCGACCACTTCGAGCTGGCCGAGCTCGTTCAGGCGGAAGACGGCGACGGAGATCGTTTCGGCGCCGGGAGAATAGAGCAGGATCGTCGCGCTCAATTCGCCGAGCGACGGGATGAAGACTAGCAGGAACGCGACGACGAGGCCGGAGCGGGCGAGTGGCAGGAGGACGTGCCACAGGGTGTCGAGCTGGGTCGCGCCGACGACGCGGGCCGCTTCCTCCAGAGAGACGTCGATCTGACGCAAGGTGGCATTGGCACTGCGGGTAGCGAGCGGCACGGCGCGCGCGATGTAGGCAACGAGCAGAATCCAGACCGTGCCGTAGAGGATCAGAGGCGGGCGGATGAAGGCAAGCAGGATACCGACGGCCATCACGGTTCCCGGCAGACCGAGCGGCAGGATGGCAAGGTAGTCGAGGAGCCGGCGGCCGCGCATGCGGGTGCGCAGATCGACGTAGGCAACGGTCGCCCCGACGAAAACTGCGCCGATGCCGGCGACGAAGGCCAGCCAAAAGCTGTTGATGATGCCGCGGACGGCGATCTGGTTGTTGAAGAGCGCCTCGTCGAAATTGGCGAGCGTGAAGTTCGCCGCCGACAGTCCCGCGACCCAGCTCTTGCTGAAGGCGGCGACGGCGAGGACGCCGACCGGGGCGAGGGCGCTCAGGAAGACGACCACGGCGCACACGGCGAGGAGGGGCCACTTCCATCGACCGAGGCCGGTCGTTTCGATCCGAAGGCCACGGCCGCCGATGGTGACGTAGGAGCGCCGCTCGAGCCAGGCGCGCTGGAGAATGAGGCCGACGGCCGTAAGCGCGACGAGGGTCAGCGACAGCGCCGATGCGTCGGCCCAGCGCGGCGGGTAGGTGCCGATGACGCCGTAGATGCGCGTCGGCAGGAACGTCACCTGAGCCGGCATGCCGAGCAGGGCCTGCGGGCCGAAGAGCGCCATTGATGCGATGGCGGAGATCAGGGCGCCACCGGTGATCGCTGGCGCGACGAGGGGCATGTAGACGCGGCGGAGCAGGTCCCAGCGGCGCGCGCCCAGCAGCCGCGCCGCCTCCTCGAAAGATGCGTCGACCGAGCGCAGCGCGTTGTGGGTCATGAAATAAGTGAACGGAAAGACGTGCATCCCGATGACGAAGATGACGCCGCCCATGCTGAAGATGTTGGCGGGTCCCCGCGTGATGCCGAGCATCGCCTGAAGAGGCCGGTTGAGGTAGCCGGACTCCGGGCCAAGCAGGATGATGTAGGCGATCGCGGTCAAATAGGGCGGCGTGATGTAGGCAAGCGCCACCAGTGCCCGCGTGGTGCGGCGGAACGGCATGTCGGTGCGCGCGGTCGCCCAGGCGAGCGGCACGCCGAGGACGACGCTGAGGAGCCCCGCACCAGCCGCGAGAACGAGCGTGTTGACCAGCGGCTTGAAGTTCTGCGTGCGTGTGTAGACTCGGGCGATGCTGCCAAAATCGAAGTGCGCCGGCACTCCGAATGAGGCGAGCAGCAGCCAGATGAGCGGATAGCCGACGAAGACGAGAAGGAGCGCGATCAGAAGTCCGAAGACGACCGCGCTCCCCCCGAGTCCGTTTCGCCGCCGGTTGGCGGGCGTTGCTACGGCTTCGTTCATGCCTGGGTCCGTCTGTGCAGCAACGCTTCCGGCGGCGGACCTAGATTCCCCACTCGCCGCCGAAGATGTCGGCCATGCGCTGGAGAATGTCCTGCTTCTTGTCCTTGTACTCGTGATAGTCGAGCGTGATCAGTTTGAGCGAAGCGAGCGGCGGACTGCCCGTGGGAGGCTCCGAGTTGGTGCGGCTGGAATACTTGCCACCGGCGACGAGAAGTTTCTGCGCGTCCTTGCCCATCCAGAATTCATGGAACAGGAAGGCTGCGTGCGGGTGGGCCGCGTCCTTGACGAGGCCGACGGCGCCGGGCTCGGTCGGGACGCCTTCCGCCGGATAGGTAAAGTCGGTCGGCTTGCCACCGCCCTTCGAGCGCCAGGCGATATTGTCGTTGGTAGCGAACGCCGCGCCGCCTTCGCCACTCTCAAGAATCTGCGTGATCAGCTGGGGCGTGGTCGTGCGGATTGGCTTGTTGGCTGCGTAGGCCTTGAGCAGATCCCACCCGAAGGCCTTTGCGAGCGTGTAGAGACGCGGAGCGCCATCGCCGTTGGCGCTGCTGCTGAAGACCAAACGGCCGCTGAATTCGGGCTTGGTCAGGTCCTGCCACGACGTGGGCGCCTTGTCGCCGCCGAACTCGTTCGTGTTGTACTGGATGATCGCCTGTGTCAGGCGATCCGCCATCCAGGTCCCGTCCGGGTCCTGCAGGTTGGGCGGCACAACCGCGGACGCATCGGACTTCTTCTCGAGCAGCAGTCCACGCTCCTTCATCACCAGCAGGCCGCCGAGGTCGGAGGCGTCGACCATATCGGCCTGGATGCGGCCAGCATCGGCCTCGGCCAGAACCTTTGCGGTCACGTCCCCCGACGAGCCCCGGAAATACTCGACGTCGATTCCGTATTTCTCCTTGAACGGTCCGACGATCTTGTCGACGATTTTCGTGTCGAGGCTCGTATAAAGGGTCATCTTGCCTTCGGCCTTGGCCTTGCCGATGTCGACCTCCGACATCATGGTCGGACCATCGGCCGCCCAACTCGCGCGGCCGGAAAGAATGAACGGCGCCACCGCCATTCCCTTGAGAATGGTGCGGCGTGGCATTTTCTTCATGATCGTCCCTCCCTTGAAGCGCCCTGCACGGGGGTGCGTCATCCTTGATTGAGGCTCGAAAGATTGACGGTCCAGGAAAACGCTGGCAACGATTAACGGGAAGACGAGCGATAACCAGAGGTTATCAATGTTTGATCTGCGGACCCTTGACTACTTTCTTGCCGCCGTTGCGCACGGATCGCTGCGCGCTGCCGCCCGGGAACTTGGCGTGACGCAGCCGGCCCTGACCAAGGCGATCCGTCGTCTTGAGGATTCGTTCGGTTCGGCACTGTTCGAGCGGCAGGCGCGTGGTGTGACGCCAACCGTCTACGGTTCGGCTGTGCTTCGCCACGCCAAGGATATCAGGGCCGCGTTGCAGACCGCGCGCGACGAAGTCGATGCACTCCGCGCCGGCGGCGCGGGCATCGTAAACGTCGGTGCCGGCCCTTCGTGGCAGGACGCTGTGCTTCCCGAGGCGATCGCGGAGCTTCGGCGCACACGTCCCGGCATTCGCGTCAGGGTAACGGGAGGTGGCGACGATCAGCTCAAGAGCCTGCTCAGGAACGGTTCGCTCGACCTGGTATTGGCCGCGGTTCCCGACGCCCCGCGTCTCGAGCCCGGGCTTGCATGGAAGCCGCTTCTTGCAGACGAATATTGCGTGATCGCCGACGTCGGGCATCCGCTGCGCCGGCGCCGCAGGATTCGGATCGAGGATTTGCTGGCTTATCCGTGGATCCTGCCATCGGCCACGACCTACATGGTGGGACGCCTGCATCACTTGTTTCGCACAGCCGGGCTGCCCCCGCCGGTGCCTGCCATCGAAACGGACGTTATTCCGCTCAAATTCGCCCTGATGCGCGGCAGAGACTACCTGAGCTATCACGCGGCTGCTCACCTGACGGCATTCGATCCCAGCTATGTCGCTCCGATCGAAGTGGCCGGCGGTCGCGCCGTCCGCCAGGCCGGCTTGATTACCCGTCGAAGCGTGGATCTCAGCCCGCCCGCGAAGGCCCTCGTTCGAATACTCAAGTCGCTTTGTTCCGCATTGGCGTCCTAGGGCAACATAGCGCAGCCGCCTTCGGCTCGGCCGAATAGCGGGCCACGCGGCGACGAGACGGGCGCAAGTGGGTGTCAAGCGAAGCGGAAGCAGATCAGCCGCTTCGACTACCAGACACCGAAAATGAATCCGCGCGTCTTGTGCGTGTCGGTTCGTTCGACGACTTCATCCTCCGACATGGTGACGCGCATGCGGCGGCCGCGCAGCCACGCGAACAGCCGTTCGTGCAGCTCCTGTCGTATCGACAGGTGGCCAGCGTTTCCGCCGAGGTCATTGAACTCGCACGGATCGGCGGCGAGATCGAAGAGCTGCGAGCGAAACCCGTCGTACTCGACGTATTTCCAGCGGTCGGTGCGCAGCATGTAGGCGCGGGACTCGCCGGGTGCACGCCCCAGCAGATTGCGCGCCTTGCGGAAGGCATAGTCGCATTCCGAAACGACCGCGTCGCGCCAGTCCTGTCCATCGCCGCAGATGAGGCCAAGCAGCGAACGGCCCTCGAGTATGTGGCTCGGAACCACACCGCCGGCCGCTTCGACGAACGTTGGCGCCAGGTCGATCGCCTCGACGAGGCGGTCGTCGGCCGTGCCGCGTGTGGCGTCCGCCGCGCTGGCAGGATCGTAGATGATAAGCGGGATACGCACGCTCTCCTCGTGGAAGAGCTCCTTCTCGCCGAGCCAATGGTCGCCGAGATAGTCGCCGTGGTCGGAGGTCACGACGATCAGCGTGTTGTCCATCAGCTTGCGACCGTCCATGAACGCGAAGAGCCTGCCGAGGTGATCGTCTATCTGCTTGATGAGGCCCATGTAGGCCGGAATGACCGCCTCGCGCACCTCGTCGCGCGCGAAAGTCAGGCTCTCCTCATGCTGCATGAAAGCGGCGACCACCGGGTGCGGATTGACACGCTCCGTTTCCGTCCGGTTCGCCGGCAGGACGTCGTCGGCGGCATACATGTCGTGATAGGGAGCCGGCGCGATGTAGGGCCAGTGTGGCTTGATGTAGCTGAGGTGCAGGCACCATGGCGCGTCGCCGGCTTCCGTGATGAAGTCGATCGCGCGGTCGGTCATGTAGGCGGTCTCGGAGTGTTCCTCCTTGACGGTCGCGGGCAGGTGAGCGTTGCGCAGCAGCCAGCCGGACAGGACCTCACCGTCAGCGCCACGTCCGGCGTTGGCGAACTCATTCCAGGGGTTGTCGACGTTGTAGCCCTGAGCGCGGAGATACCGGTTGTAGGCGGTGTCATGCGGCTTGCTCTGGTCGGGCCACAGGCCATCGTCGCGCTCGAAGGGCTCGAAGCCGCATTCGGCGGCCAGCACGCCCTCGATCGAATCGCGCGAGACGCCGAGCCGCTGCATCCCGCGGCGGTCGGCCGTCATGTGTGTCTTGCCGACAAGGGCGACGCGAAGACCGAGCGGGCGCAGGTGGTCGCCGATGGTCATCTCGCCGACGCGTAACGGCACGCCGTTGTACGTGGAGCCGTGCGAGCTGACGTAGCGGCCTGTGTAGAAACTCATCCGCGACGGTCCGCAGACCGGCGCCTGGACGTAGGCGCGCGTGAAGCGAACGCCGCGGGCCGCCAGCGCGTCCATGTGCGGCGTCTTCAGCCTCGGGTGGCCGTAGCACGACAGGTAGTCGGCCCTGAGCTGGTCGGCCATGACGAACAGGATGTTCTTTGCTTCGGACATGTAATCGCGGGTCGGGATCGGAGAGCCTTGGGGGGGGCGGGAGGGCGATGCCCTCCCGCGGCGGGTCGGTTATTCGCTGGGCATGATCGAGGCCGGAATGTCCATGCCGATCTCCTTGTAGTAGCGCGCGGCGCCCGGATGGAGCGGCAGGTTGAGATCGGTGAACGCACCGTCGAGGGAGACCTTGCGCAGCCATGGGGTCGACGCAGAGGTCTCCTTCCAGGCAGTCCAGAAGGCCTTCGTGATGGCATAGACCGCATCGGCGGGAACGTGGTCGCCAACACCGATGCCAACGGTCGAACCCAGCGTCTGGACCGGCTCGGTATTGACCTGATTGTCGCCGTAGGTGCCGGGCTCGATCACGCCGAGAGTGCCGCCCGGTCGGCCGAGGATCGCCGCGACCGCAGGGATCTTCATCTGCTCGGGCGTCAGGCCCAGGAAGCGGATTTTCCGCGTCAGCGCTATCTGCTCGATGATCGGGCTCGGGGCATTGGTCGAGTTGATGTAAACGTCGATGCGGCCGTCCTGGAACGCCTGGGCCGCGGCATCCCAGCCCAGCTGGACCTGCTCGAAGTCCTCGTTGGCCTTGTAGCCGGTCGCCCCTTCGATCACGCGCTGCATGATGGCGGTCGCGCCGCCGCCCGGCGGGCCGAGGAAGACCTTCTTGCCCTTGATGTCCATGAGGCTCTCGATGCCCGAATCGGCGTAGGTCGTGATGTGATAGAGCCCGAGCGGAAAGGCGAAGACCGCGCGCAGGTGCTTGGAGAGTTCCGGTGCTTCGGGAATCTTGGCGTACATCGCCGCACCCTTCTGCATGAAGTCGAACACGCTGGCCGACCACATGAAGAAGTCGAGATCGCCTTTGGCGGCGTCGATGGCGTGCTGGGTGGCGGCGCCGGTGGCGTTGACCTGGATCTCGACGTCCGGAAGCTGTTTGTGGACGAGCTGGGCGAACGTGCTCATCACCAGGTAGGGCGAAGAACCCGGGCCCAGAGTTGCCAGCTTGTAGAACTCGGTCGACGAAGCGGCCGTAACGTTGGCGAACGCGGCCAGCCCGAAGGTTGCGGCGATTGCCGTCCTGAACAATCTCATCTTGGCTTTCCTCCTGTCGTTGCCGGTCCTTCGGACCTTGTGCGCCCTTGCGGGCCTGGTTGAACGAGCGTCGCGACGCCCGCTGATCATCCTGGCTCCGCGGGTGCGTCGCCGGACCGCGGAATCGCTGCGATGTTCGGCCGGCGCAAAATGTCCGCGCCGCTTATGCCAAGCGCCACGACCGTGGCCGCGATCTCGACGCCCAGCGCCGGCATCAAGGCGATGATGCCGATGGCGATGCGCGCCAGCCGCTGCCACAACGGCAGCCGCGCGGCGGCGTAGCCGGAGACGCCGGAGCTCAGCAGCCATATCGCGAGAAGCAGGCGCAGACAGACCCAGACAAGGCCCTCGATACTGAAGTCGACGACCAGGGACAGCGACGGGCTGTAGATCAGGACGAACGGAATGATGAAACCGATCAGCGCGATACGGCAGGCGTCGAATCCGATGGAAATCGGATTGGCGCGCGCGATCGGTGCCGCGGCGAACGCGGCGATCGCCACCGGGGGCGTGATGGACGAAAGGACACCGAAATAGACCACGAACAGATGCGCCGTAAGCGTCGGCACGCCCATGCGCTCGATCGCCGGCCCCATGACCAGCACGATGATCAGGTAGGCGGGAACCGTCGGCATTCCCATGCCGAGAATCAGCGAGCCCAGCATCATCATCACCAGCGAAAGAAACAGCGAATTGCCGGCCAGTACCTCGATGATGCCCGCGAAGCGCAGCCCGAGGCCTGTCATGTTGATGATCCCGATGACGATGCCGATCGCGGCCACGGCGACGACGATCTGCGCTGCGGCAAAGCCCGCAGACGTCAGGGCGTCGATGACCCGCCATGGATTGCGACGCAGCTCGGGGTTGATGGCGAAGCCGAGGACGATCGCGGCAATGACTGCCCAGAATCCGGCGAGCGCCGGTGTGCGGCCGAGCAGGAGCATGGTCACGACCACGGCCAGCGGCAGCACGAAGCACAGCGACATCAGCCAGTCGTAGCGGGTCAACTTCGGGCGCTCGGCGGGCGGGATGGGCTGGATGCCGCGCTTCACCGCCTCCAGATGCACGGCGACGAACAACGAGGCGTAGTAGAACAGGGCCGGCAGCAGCGCGCCGACGCAGATTGTCAGATACGGAATGCCGGTGACGTCCGACATGATGAACGCGACGGCGCCCATGACCGGCGGCATGAACTGCCCGCCCGAGGAGGCGGCGGCCTCGATGCCTCCGGCATAGCGTGCTGGAAAGCCGCGTTTCACGATCATCGGAATGGTCATCACGCCGGTGCCGACGACGTTGCCGGTAACCGAACCGGACATGGTCCCGAAGATGCCGCTGGCGACGATGGCCGCATGGGCCGGGCCGCCGCGCGAGCGCCCGGTGAATGCGAACGCGAAGTTGAGCAGCACGGGTCCGGCGCCGATGCCTTCCAGGATCACGCCGAAGACGATGAATACGAGGATCAGCGTCACCACGACCGAGATCGGTCCGCCGAATACGCCGTCGAAGGAGTACCAGACGACCTGCATGACCTGTTCGATGCTGTAGCCGCCATGCCGAAAGATCCACGGCAGGTACTCGCCATAGAGTCCGTAGAAGATCGCGAGCAGGCAAACCACGATGAGGGGAAGGCCAAAGGTGCGCCTGGTCAGCACGATCAACGTGATGAGGCCGAGGATGCCGACGAAGATGTCCTCGGAGGTGAACGAGTAGAGACCGATCTGCAGCGATTCGCCGATGACGAAATATCTGTGCGTCGAGGCGATCAGGCAGACGAGCAGAGCTGCGTCTGCCAGCCACCACCAGCGGCGCGCCGGCTTGCCGGCGAAGCGTCTTTCGGCGCGGTGAAGGATGAGCACAGCCGCGGCAAGGGCGTAGATGCCGACCCGCAGGAAGGTTTCGTCCAGGACGCCGATCCCGGCGATGTAGACGCCAAGCAGCGCCAGGAGCACGGAGAGCGACGCGAATGCGAACGTCAGCATCCGACGCACCGGCGGGTGCGTGCCCTCGTCGTCCATCCCGATTTTCCTCCCGTGCGTGCGTTCCGCACGCGTGAAGCAGTCTGCCGCAATTCGAGGGAAGGCCAAGCACCGCCGCGTATGCGTTTCACCTGGTGTAATGTCAGGACGCGAGATGATATACGCGAGTTGTCGACATGCGACGGGAGCAGGCCTTGGCGCACGTGAAGACCATTCGCGCTCTGTCTCGCGGCCTCGCGGTCATGCGAACGCTCGAGGAGGATGGGCCGGCGACGCTGCACGAACTGGCAGCAAGGACCGGGCTGGCCAAGCCGACGCTGTTGCGCGTCCTGCTGACGCTTGAGAATGAGGGTTACGTGCGCCGCGGCATCGGCGACCGGCTCTATCACCACACCATCCGCGCGGTCCGCTCGGCGGAAGGGAACTGGAAGTCCATGCTGGCGGAGATTGCCGCGCCGGTTCTCGACCGGCTGTGCAATGCCGTGCTGTGGCCTTCCGACGTCGGGATCTACGAGGCCGGCGCCATCCATGTTCAGGAGACGACCCGGCGCCTGTCTCCGTTCCTGCTAAATCGAGACGTGCTGCGCGCCGATATCGACGTTCTGCCGTCGGCCATGGGGCGCGCGGTGCTTGCCTGGAGCGGACCCGAACGACGCAACGCCATCCTGAAGATATTGATCGGCAAAGGTCGTGGGGCCGACCGAGTCGCACGCGACCGCAAAGCGGTTGACGCGCTGCTGCGCGAGACCGTCCGCAAGGGGTACGCCTCGCGGCTTCGCGGCTACTACGTCAGCCATCGGCGCGAAGCCGAGATGAGCGCGATCGCGCGCCCGATACTCGTGAATGGCGAAGCCATCGGCGCGGTGAATCTCGCGTGGGTCAGCGGCGCGCTCGGCGAGAGCGAGTTCGTCGCGCGTCATCTCGACAAGCTCTCCGAGGCTGCGGCGGAAATCAGCGGCGAACTGGATCGGCGCTTCGAAGGCGTGCCCGGGCCGGGTTTGTAGCGCACTGGTCGGTGGAGCCTCCAGTGCCGCCGGACCCGCTCAAAAACCGGCTGGCGCCTTGTTTTCCCGGCACCGTCGGGCCGACGCGAGCTGTCAAATAGAATGAACGTTCTCTATTGACAACGATACGGAATTGACATTTCGTCAGGTGGGTGAGCGGCCTCGGCCCTTGATGCGACTAGGCAGAAGGCTGACGCGACGTTGGGAGGAAGATTCGGTGGGACCCGCGGCTGACGTGCGCTTCGCGCTCAATCACATGGCAGCGCCGCAACTCGACATTGGCGCGTTTTTCGCGCTGGCTCGCACGCTCGGCATCAGCGACGTCGAGATCAGGAATGACATCGCCGGCAAGCCGATCCACGACGGGACGGCCCCCGAAACGGTCAGGGCCGCAGCGGCGGCGGCGGGCGTCACCATCCTCACCATCAACGCGCTGCAACGCTTCAACCAATGGAATGCGGCGCGCGAAACCGAAGCGATCGCGCTTGCCGATTTCGCCGCCGCCTGTGGCGCCAAGGCCATCATCCTGGTTCCGGTCAACGACGGCAGCGGACGCGGCGACGCCGAGCGCCGGGGGAACCTGCGGACCGCGCTCACAGAGCTGAAGCCGATACTTGCCGACCGCGGCGTCGAAGGGCTGGTCGAGCCGCTCGGCTTCGCGATTTGCTCGCTTCGCTCGAAGCGTGAGGCGGCCGAAGCGATCGACGCGGTCGGTGGCGGGTTCCGTCTCGTCCACGACACGTTCCACCACACGCTCGCCGGCGAGGACGAGGTGTTTGCGGCGATGACCGGTCTTGTCCACATCTCCGGCGTCGACGACCCTTCGGTGGCGCTGGACGAGATGCGCGATCCGCACCGCGTACTGGTTGACGCAAGCGACCGCATCGGCAACGTCGCGCAGATGAGGACGCTCGCCGCCGCGGGCTACGGCGGTCCTTTTTCCTTCGAGCCGTTCGCGGCAGAGCTGCGCAACCTCAAGGACCCGGCCAAGGCCATTGGGGAGAGCATGGATTTCATCAGGCGGGAGTTCGTCAGCCTCGCCGCATGAGTTGGTGGGCGGGGAACAGAGCCTCGTGCAAACCTCGGGGGAGGGTCGGTTCCCCTTGCATTTCCGACAACAGCCCAAGTCACGGCGCCCGGCGGGCGCCGCTTTCTCGACAGAAGGAACGAACCCAACATGAGCGTGCGTTTCGGTCTTCTCGGCGCCGGGCGGATCGGCAAGGTCCATGCCCGCGCCATCGGTGGTAACGCCGACGCGCGGATGGTCGCGGTCGCCGACGCGGTGCCCGCGGCAGCAAAGGCGATCTCCGACGAGTACGGCGCCGAGGTCAGGACGATCGACAAGATCCTCGCGGCGAAGGACATCGACGCGGTCGTCATCTGCACGCCGACCGACACCCACGCCGACCTGATCGAGCGCTTCGCAAAGGCGAAGAAAGCTGTCTTCTGCGAGAAACCGATCGACCTCAGCCTTGCCCGCGTCAAGGCGTGCCTGAAGGTTGTCGCCGACACCAACGCGCTCCTCATGGTCGGTTTCAACCGGCGTTTCGATCCGCACTTCATGGCGGTCCGCAAGGGCATCGACGAGGGCGCGGTCGGCAAGGTCGAGCAGGTACTGATCACCTCGCGCGATCCCGGCCCGCCGCCCTACGACTACATCACGCGCTCCGGCGGCATCTTCCGCGACATGACCATCCACGATTTCGACATGGCGCGCTTCCTTCTCGGCGTCGAGCCGGTGACGGTCACGGCACAGGCCTCGGTGCTGGTCGACAAGGAGATCGGCCGTCTCGGCGACTTTGACACCGCGTCGGTCGTGCTGACCACAAGATCGGGCCAGCAGGCGATCATTTCCAATTCACGGCGGGCGACCTACGGCTACGACCAGCGGATCGAGGTACTTGGCGCCAAGGGCATGATCGCGGCGGAGAACCAGCGGCCGGTTTCGATCGAAGTCGCCAACGGCAAGGGCTTCACGCGCCCGCCGCTCCACGATTTCTTCATGACCCGATACATCGCCGCCTACGCCAACGAGATCGCCGCGTTCATCGACGCGGTGAAGACCGGCAAGCCCGGCAAACCGGATGGGGCGGATGGGCTTGCGGCGCTGGCGCTCGCCGAAGCCGCGCTTCTGTCGGTGAAGGAGAAGCGCACCGTGGCGGTCAAGGAGGTTATGGCGTAAGGCCGGCCGGGATCGAAGTCGGCCTCGAAGGAGGCGCGCGGCAAATCCAGATCACCGCTAACCGGGCGCCAGGATCCACGCGTGCTCGGGCGCGTTGTGGAACTTCCACGTCCGGACAGGCCCGGCCATGACGTTCAGATAATAGACGTCGTAGCCGGCGCAGGCGGCGACCGGGTGGTAGCCGCGCGGCACCATGACCACGTCGCCGTCCTCGACCACGATCGCCTCGTCGAGTGAGCGGTCGTCGGTATAGACACGCTGGAAGGCGAAGCCCTGCGGCGGGCTGATCCGGTGATAGTAGGTTTCCTCAAGCGCGCTCTCGCGCGGCAGGTCGTTGGTGTCGTGCTTGTGCGGCGGATACGACGAGGTGTGGCCGCCGGGCGTGATGACTTCGACGACGAGCAGTGAATCGGCGGGCCTGTCCTCGGGCAGGATGTTGGTGACATAGCGCGTGTTGGTGCCCCGCCCCCGTGTCTCCTGACTGACGTCGTCCGGTCCGATGACGCGCGCGTGCAGGCCGCCTGCGCTTCCCGGCGCCGAACATACGGCGAGTTCGCACACACCCGACGCCGTCACCGACCAGTCGCTACCGGCGGGCACGTAGATCGAATGGGGCTTGCCGGCGAACGGCGAGGGACGCTCGCCCTGCTCGCCGAAATCCTTGCCGCCGGCGGTCACCCTGCCCTTGCCGCTGACGAAGACGAGGCAGATCTCGCGGTTGCCGGTTTCCGCCTTCACGGTCTCGCCGGGGGCGAGGCGATAGAGGTCGAAACCGACGTAGGTCCAGTTGGCGCTTGCCGGGGTGATGTGCTGGACGCGGCCCGATGTGCCGGTCGGGCGGGAGAGGAGTGCAGAGGTCATGCAAGATGCCTGCTAGAGGAGGAGTCGGGTTTCGCTAGTTCGTCCCTTTCGGGAATCCTTGTGTCTCGACGGTGTAGCCTGCGGCCGTCATTACCCGCATCAGTTCCTTGTATCCGACCTCGGCCATCTTCAGCGGCGGATTCCTTTTCGGGTCCTGTTCGGCCTCGACCACGAACCAGCCTTCGTAGCCGTAGTCCGCGAACCTTTTCACGATCGCGCCGAAATCGAGCGAACCGTCGCCAGGCACGGTGAAGGCGCCAAGCGCGACCGCGTCAAGGAACGACTGCCGGGCGCGATCGAGTTTGTCGATGACCGCGCTGCGCACGTCCTTCACATGGACGTGGTTGATGCGCCGGTTGTGATTGTCGATGGCGCGGAGCACTTCGCCTCCGGCGAACGCGAGATGGCCGGCGTCGAGAAGCAGGGGAATTCCGGCGCCCGAATGCCGCATGAAGGCATCCAGCTCCGGTTCGGTCTGCACGACCGCGCCTATATGATGATGATAGGAGAGCGGCATGCCCTGATCGGCGCACCATTCGCCGAACTCGGTCACCTTGCAGGCATACGCTTTCATCTCGTCGTCGGTCAGTCGCGGCTTGCTGTCCAGCGGCCTGGAACGATCGCCCTGGATGGAACGACCCACTTCACCGTAGACGATGCAGGGCGCATCGACGGCCTTGAACAGATCGATCATCGGCTGGATGCGATCCTTGTTCGAGGCCATCTCCTCGTTCACCAGCGTGCCGGAAAACCAGCCGCCGCAGAGCGTCACGTCCGCCTGCTTCAGGATAGGCAGCATGATGTCGGGATCGTCCGGAAAGCGGCGACCCTTCTCCATGCCTGTGAAGCCGGCCGAACGCGACTGGCGCAGGCACTCTTCCAAAGAAACATCGTCGCTCAATTCGACAAGATCGTCGTTCCACCACGCGATCGGCGACATGCCCAGCTTGGCTTTCATGATTGTCTCCGCATCGCCTAGACGCGCTGCGCCTTGCGCGCCTGCTCGTAGGCGCGGCGCGCGTCGTTGACCTGCGGCCGCACACTGACCTCGGGCACAGCTACGTCCCACCAGGCGCCGCCGGCTTCGGTCGAGGGCAGCGGGTCGGTGTCGATAACGATCACCGACGTGCCGGCCTCGTCGCGCGCATCCTTCAGGGCACTTTCCAGTTCGGCGATCGACGCGACCTTGACGGCGTGCGCACCGAGCGAAGCGGCGTGGGCGCGGAAGTCGATCTCGGGCAAAACCTCGTGCGTCGCGTCCTTGAGAAGATTGTTGAAGTTGGCGCCACCGGTCGCCATCTGCAGCCGGTTGATGCAGCCGAAGCCGCGATTGTCGAGGACGACGACGGTGAGCTTGGCGCCGAGCATCACCGCGGTCGCCAGTTCCGAATTCGCCATCAGGTACGAGCCGTCGCCGACCATGACGACGACGTTGGCATCGGGCCGCGCCAGCTTCACCCCGAGGCCGCCGGCGATCTCGTAGCCCATGCACGAGTAGCCGTATTCGAGGTGGTAGGAGCCGGGGCTGGTCGCCTGCCAGAGCTTGTGCAGTTCGCCCGGCAACCCGCCGGAGGCGCAGACGAGGATCGTGTCTTCCCTTGACGAGCGCTGGACGGCGCCGATCACCTGCGCGTCAGACGGCGTGGCATTGGTCGCACTGGTGACGGCTTGAGCGTCCTTCAGCCACGCGACCTTCGCCGCCTTACCCTTTTCCGCCCAGTGAGGGGGCGCCTTCCAGCCGGAAAGGCCGCTTTCAAGCGCGGCGATCCCGGCCTTGGCATCGGCGACGAGGGGCAGCGCGCGGTGCTTGCCGGCGTCCATCAACTGCGTGTTCAGCGCGACCAGCCTGACCTTGTCATTCTGGAAGAGCGCCCACGAGCCGGTCGTGAAATCCTGCAAGCGCGTGCCGATTGCGAGCACCACGTCGGCCTGTTCGGCCAGAAGGTTCGAAGCGGAGGACCCGGTGACGCCGACCGAGCCCATGTTGAGCGGATGGTCGTGGCGGAGCGACGACTTGCCTGCCTGCGTCTCCATCACCGGGATCGCATGGGCCTCGGCGAACGCCTTCAAGGCATCCGCCGCGCCGGAATAGAGGACGCCTCCGCCGGCGACGATCACCGGCTGGCGCGCGCCTTTCAGCGTTTCAATCGCGGCGGCGAGTTCGCGCTTGTCCGGTTCGGGACGGCGCGGGACCCAAATGCGCTCGTCGAACAGCGCCTCGGGATAATCGTAGGCCTCGGCTTGCACGTCTTGACAGAGTGCAAGCGTCACCGGCCCACAAGTTTGCGGATCCGTAAGCACCTGCATGGCACGTGCGAGCGCGGCAATCAGCTGTTCGGGTCGCGCGATCCGATCGAAGTAGCGCGAGACCGGGCGGAAACAGTCGTTCGCGGATGCGGTTCCATCTGCGAAATCCTCGACCTGCTGGAGCACCGGGTCGGGCAGGCGGCTCGCGAAGACGTCACCCGGCAGGAAGAGAACGGGCAGGCGATTGATGTGCGCAACCGCGGCCGCGGTGACCATATTGGTGGCGCCGGGGCCGATCGACGAGGTGCAGGCCATCATGCGGCGGCGGAAATTCGCCTTGGCATACGCGATCGCGGCGTGGGCCATGGTCTGCTCGTTCTGGCCGCGCAGCGTCGGCAACTGGTCGCGAACCTGGTAGAGCGCCTCGCCCATGGCGGCGACGTTGCCGTGACCGAAGATCGCCCAGACCCCGCCGAACAGCGGCAGTGTCGTGCCGTCGATGTCGGTCATCTGGCGCGTCAGAAATCGCGCGATCGCTTGCGCCGCCGTCAGGCGAACCGTCTTTGCCATCGTTTTCCTCCTTTGCCGGCCGGGCTCAGGCGACCCGTTGCCGGCGCAGTCTGTTCCAGGCCGTGCTCAGCGCCGCGAACCGCGTCGCCATGTCATCCACCGCCTCCTGGTCGCTGATCCGCTGAGCAAACCATTTCCTGGCGGCGTCGCCAAAGATCGTACGGCCGACCGCGAAGCCCTTGACCATGCGCGCCGACTGCGACGCGGCGAAGGCTTCCTCGAGCGCATCGCGCGGCGCCTCAAGGCCGAGGAGAACGACGCCGCGGCACCAGGGATCGTTGCTGCGGACCGTCTCGTCGATCGCGGCCCACGCGGCGCGCGACGCCTGCGGCTCAAGCTTCCACCAGTCGGGCTTGATGCCGAGCGCGTAAATCTCGCTGAGCGCCCGCGCCACGGTATCGTCGGCGAGCGGACCGTTCTTGCCGGCGATGATCTCGATCAGCAGCTCACGGCCGACCTTGCGCGCGGCTTCGTAGAGCGCGCGGAGCTTGTCGCCCTGCTCGCGGCGAAGCGCCTCTTCGTCGTCGGGGTGATAGAAACACAGGCACTTGATGACCTGATCGACGGGCCATTCGACAAGCCGGGAGCCGACGTCCTGCGAAAACTCGAAGCGGAGCGGGCGCGAGCCTGGCTCCTCGACCGGCTTCGCGATCCACAGGCCATGGTGCGCAGCGGCGAAGATCGCGTCGCGGCCGTGCTTGTCGTCGATGAGAACGCCATAGCCGGGCTGGCCGTTGGCGACACACGCCGCCGCCTCGACGGCGAGGCGTTTGAAGGCGCCGATGCGATCGTCATTGGCGCCGGCGTCGGCGGCGAGGTTTTCGAGCGGCGCGCGATGGTCGATGGCAAGCGCCATCAGCACCGGATATTCGCCCCGCCGCGTGGTCGCCCAATGGACGTGACTGAGCGCTTCGTCCTTTCGCAACGCCTTGAACTTGCTGCCATTCTTGAGGAAATACGCGAGTTCCTCGAAGGTCGGGATTTCCGGCGAGCACAAGAGCCGGGAAACGGTGAGCGCGCCGCAGGCGTTCGCCCAGGTCGCCGAGGTTGCGTGCGGCTCGCCGCGCAGCCAGCCGCGCAGGAACCCGGACATGAACGCATCGCCGGCCCCGAGCACGTTGTAGACCTCGATCGGAAAGCCGCGCCCGACGACGCCGGCCTCCAGCGTCGTGATCGGCCCGTCGAATACGATGCAGCCCATCGGTCCACGCTTCAGGACGATGGTCCCGGACGAGACTGCGCGGATCGCCTTCAGCGCGGCCAGGATTTCGGATTCGCCCGACGCGATCAGCACTTCTTCTTCCGTGCCGACGATCAGGTCGCAATCGGCAAGCACGGGGCGAAGGCGCGCGGAGACTTCCTGCGAGGGGATGTAGCGCGCGTCGCCGGCGCCGTGACCAGCGAGACCCCAGAGGTTCGGGCGGTAGTCGATGTCGAAGACGATCTTGCCACCGTTCTCGCGCGCGATCCGCATGGCCTTGCGTTGAGCCGCCGCGGTGTTGGGCTTCGAGAAATGGGTGCCGGTAACCAGGACGGCGCGCGCCGACTTCACGAACTCCGGATCGATGTCGCTTTCGTCAATCGCCATGTCGGCGCAATCGGTCCGGTAAAAGATCAGGGGAAAGTTCCTGTCGTCCTCGACGGAGAGAAGGACGAGCGCCGTCAGACGCGTGGGATCGGTCGCGACGCCCTCGACATCGACGCCTTCGCGCAAGAGCTGCTCGCGGATGAAGCGGCCCATCTGCTCGTCGCCGACACGGGTGATGATCGCCGACTTCAGGCCGAGGCGGGAGGAACCGATGGCGATGTTGGTCGGGCATCCGCCGACCGATTTCGCCAGGCTCGCGACGTCCTCGAGGCGCGCGCCAATCTGCTGGCCGTACAGGTCCACGGACGAGCGGCCGATGGTGATGAGGTCGAAGCGCGGAGGGGCCGGTACCGGGTTATCCATCGCGATGCGTGGCTCCTGACGCAATGGCCGAACTGGCTGAATCCCATCGGGATTTGGCCGAAACAAAGGCCGCGGGCGGCGCCTTGACGAAATACCAGTTTCGTCTATCCGTCAACATAGAACAGTCGTTCTATTGCTCGCGGGCGCTCGCCACCGCCACCGTGAGCGCCATGCAAAGCGCCATCGAGGCGGAAAGGGAACGGAAGCCGGCGTGATCGGTCTCGGCGACCTCCAGCCACTCGGTCGCGATTTCGGCGAGCGGGCTGAAGCTCGAGTCGGTGATCGCTACGATCGGGACGCCGGCCTCGCGCATGGCGCGGGCAAGCGCGATGGTCTCGGCTGAATAGGTGGTGAAACTGCACGCAATGACCGCGTCGGCGGATGTCGCCAGGCTGACGATCTCCGGGTCCGTTGCGATCGGCGAATTGACGAGATAGTTGCGGACGCCAAGCTTTCCGAAGCCGTAGGCCATGTAGCTCGTCAAGGGGTAAGCACGGCGGCGGGCGACGAGATAGATCGTGTCGGCGCCGGCCAGAATCTCGACGGCGCGGCGGAAGCGGGTCGAATTGATGGTCTCGCCGAGCTTGTCGATCGAGCGCGACGCGGCGCTCAAGAAACCGTCGAGGATGGCAAGCTCCGGCCGTTCGCCGTGGCCGCCTTCGCGAAGCGCGCGCAGGCGCTCGGCGTAGGCCGAGGGGCGCTCGCGCAGGCGCTCGCGGAAGACGGTCTGAAGATCGGAAAAGCCCTCGTAGCCGAACTGGTGGGCGAAACGGACGAGCGTCGAGGGCTGGACCTCGGCAGCGGCGGCGATGCTCGCCGCCGTGCCGAAGGCGATCTCATCGGGATGCTCCAGCGCGTAGCGGCCGACCTGCGACAGGCGCTTCGGCAGATCGGTCAGGCGTCGCCCGACCAGGGCGCGAAGGTTGTCGAAGTCCCGCGGCGCGAGGTCGCCGGATGCGGCATCGTCCTTCATCGAGTCTCCTGCACCTAGCGGCTACGGTGGGGGCACTATGGAACGAACGTTCCATCTGAACAAGTTCCATTCCAAAACGTGGGGACCGTGACGAGCTTGCGACCATCATGGCGCTCCTTCACCCCGGCGATGAGCCTGTGGTGACGCGTCCGGGCCGGCTTGGAGGCGACGCCAGACTCGATCTCGTGTGCGAGTGGGATCAGAAGGGGGACTTCGACGGCGACGACGTCGCGGTCATCGGCTTGCGCGATGGCCCCGTCACGCGCGCGCTGCTGATCGCGAGACCCGCGGTGCCGCCGGGGGCGCAACGAAACCGCCCCAGTCGGGAGGAGACATGAGGCGGTTCCATGCCGGCGAACGAAGGGAGGAAACGTTCGCGCTTCCGTCAGTTGACGCCTGCCAGGTTAGCGTTTCGTTAACCCACCCCGCGAGGCGTCGCTGTCTGGCGCCCAGGCGACGAAGCGCCGGGCATCGCCACTTGCCGCATCGCAGGCTCGCCGCATAACATCAGCCAACAGATGGGCCCGACATTCCGCGTGCCCACGCCGCTGATTGCGCAAGTGACCCAACAACAGACATGGCCAAAGTCACGCTCCCGCCGGATCCCTGGCAGAACGTTCGCACGCTCCACGACCTTCCCGCCGACGAGGTGATCTCGGGCCTACAGAAGTGCCTGCGCCGCGGGCTCGCTGAACAGGCGCTGCTCATCGCCTACGAGATGTACCTGACCAGCAAGGAGCTGGAGGAGATGCTCTGGTCGCGGCTATGCGTGATCGCGGTCGAGGACGTCGGCGCCGGCAACATCATGCTGCCCGTCATTGTCGATACGCTTTTTCGCACCCATGAACGCTACCCGCGCCCTGTCGGCGATCGTTTCCTGTTCGCGGCTCACGCGATCCGCCTGATCGCGGAAAGCCCAAAGGATCGTACAACCGACGACATGGTCAATTTCGCACGGCTGGAGAACCAGGTGCGCGACCGCGCACCCGAGGTTCCCGATTTCGCCATCGACATGCACACGAAGCGCGGCGCTGAGATGGGCCGCGGCTACGAGCACTTCATGAAGGAGGCCTCGCGGGTCGAAAACGCGATCGCGCCAAGCGATCCGTCCTATCGCGAGCGCATCATGGCAGCGATCGCCGCCGGCGAGCTTTCCTGACTAACGGGCGCTGACCCACGCCACGATCTGCGACCAGAGCCTGGCGTAGCCGGGCCACGCCACGAATTCCGGCGGTGCCCAGTGCGGCCCGCAATCAGACGTAAACCCCACGCTGCGCCCTTTGCCGAACGTGCCGGCGACGAGCAATGGATCGTCGCCGACCGTTGCGATCGTGGTTGCGCCGGACTTTGCGCTCACCCGGTTGTAGCCGAGCAGGATCGGCCATTCCGCCTCCAGACCGGCGACGATGGGATGGCTGCCGTCGACGACGCGCGGCATCGCACCGGCCGGGCTCTCCACCCGGTCGTCATGGCGCGACAGCGTCACGGGCAGGGCTTCCTCGACCGGGGTACCGGCGTATCGCGCCTTCCCCTCTATGCCCTGGAAGGTCATGTAGCCGCCGACCATAACCAGACCGCCGCCGCCGTGAACGTAGTCGCGGATCGACTGCAGGCGGTCGGGCAACGTCTTGAAACGCACGAACGTATCGGGATGAAGCAGCAGCGTATTGGCGCCGATGTCGGAAAGGATGACGCAGTCGAACGCGGCCAGAGCCTCGCGCGTCGCGGGAAACTCACGCGCCGCGATGTGCGACGGCTGATAGGTGACCGCCCATCCGGCTCCCGTCAGCGCCGCCTGCAGCCAGGCGCCGCCCTCGGCGTATTCGGTCGTGGTGAAGCTGTCGAAGCCTTTCTGGTGGATCGAGTGGGTCGTCCACGATTCTCCGGCGAGCAGCACGCGCGGTCCGTTGGCGGTCATGGCGGGTCCTTCTGGGCGGGTGGCGCGACAGAGCCGCGCGTGACGAGACTGACGGGCAATCGGGTGAGGGGCGGCGCGTCCTGATCGTTCATCAGCGCCAGCAGGCGCTGGAAGGCGAGGCGGCCAAGTTCGTCAATCGGCTGGCGCACGGTCGTCAGCGGTGGCGAAACGAGGTCGGCAAACGGCATGTCGTCGAAGCCGACCAGGGAAATGTCCTGTGGCACCTTGAGGCCGAACTCGCCGAACTCCTGCATCGTGCCGAGCGCGATATAGTCGGAGGCGGCAAAAACCGCTGTCGGGCGCGGGCGCGATTGCATCAGCATGCGCGCCGCCAGCCGGCCGAACCCGCGGCTGTATTCGCCGAAGATCATGTTCGGCTCGGGGACAGTGAGGTTCGCCTCGCGCACGGCGCGCTCGAATCCCGCTCGGCGCTCGCGCACGCTCATCAGCCCTTCCGGCCCCCCGATGTGGGCGATCTCGCGATGGCCGGCCTCGATCAGGTGGCGGGTTGCCAGATACGCACCTTCGTCGTTTTCCACGAAGACGCGCGGTGCCTCCGCCCCCGGCACGTCCTCGTCGAGGAGCACCACGTTATGCCGGGCATTTGCCTTGATGAGTTGACCGAGGGAGCCGTCGTCGGGCCGGTTGGTCATCAGGATCATGCCGTCGACGTGGCGATCCTTGAGGTAATGAAGCGCGGTGGTCTCGCGCTCTCGTATGCCCTGCGTTGAGGACAGGAAGACCGAGTAGCCGTTGCGCGCCGCTTCTGCTTCGACCGCTGCGGCAAGTTCCGCAAAGAACGGGTTGGCGATCTCCGGCGTCACCAGACTGATCGCTTCGGAGCGGCCGGTCGAAAGTCGCCGCGCCATCAGGTTCGGCCGGTAATCGAGGCGCGCGATTGCCGCGTCGATGCGCGCCGCCGTTCCGGCAGGGAGCGATATGCGGTTATTGACGTAGCGCGAGACCGCGCTGACCGACACGCCGGCGTGGCGCGCTACGTCGTGGATTGTCGCCATGGGATGCTCGTTCCTCGCGCTTTTCTACCAGACGATCGGGTGGGTTTTGCCGGTGGCGACGTTTACGAATCCTTCCGGCGCCAGCGGCGACGGCGCCACCAGCACCCAGGTCCACGGCGCACAGGTCAGCGTCGCGAACATCAGCCGCTCGGGAAAGCCCGGATACCAGCGTGGTCGGAAGGTCGGTTCATACATCCAGTCGACGTT
The DNA here is from genome assembly GCA_963843565.1 of uncultured Alphaproteobacteria bacterium. Classification (GTDB taxonomy): domain Bacteria; phylum Pseudomonadota; class Alphaproteobacteria; order Rhizobiales; family Kaistiaceae; genus DASZQY01. The sequence goes on along the minus strand of CAWJKY010000003.1, from coordinate 2,097,172 downwards.
CTCCGCCGCCGCGTAGAGCGCTTGCATGTCCGCATCGAGCTCTTCGGCCGGCCGCTGGCTCATGAGGCCGCCGATCTCGAAGCGCACAGTCGCCGCGAGCTTGCCGCGGTGAACCAGCGCCCAGCCACCCTGAATGTCGGTGAGCGCGTTGACCGCCTCCGCCATCGCAGCGTCGGACGACCCGCAGCACCAGATGTTGTGCTTGTCGTGCGCCACCGAGCAGGCAAGCGCCGTGTCGGGATCGCGCGGCCCGCACCCGCGCCAGAACATCTTTGCGGTCCGGCCTTCGCCGGAGAAGCGGTCGACGATCGCGAACTTGGTGAGGTTCTCGCTCTCCAGTCGCTGCACCGCGCCGTCCTCGACCGGCAGTTCCATCGTGTAGAAGTCGGGGTGCCAATGGAACGGTCGGATCACCGCCGCGTTCATCGACGTGCGCCCCGGCGCCGCGGCGATCCGGAAATCGTCGGCGGTGACCTTGCGGCGGATGTTGATGGTCTTCTTCGCCCAGTCTGGCCAACTGATCTTCGGAACGTCACCGAGAAAGCGGGTACCCTCCGAGACCTGCTCACCGTCCGCCCACACTTTGGCGATCTTCACCGACGAAACATCCTCGAGCAGCACGACGTCGGCGAAACGGCCGGGCGCAATCGAGCCGACATAAGGGGTCAGGCGCATGTGGCGCGCCGGGTTGAGCGTCACGCACTGGATGGCGATCTCCGGCGCAAGTCCGGCGGCGATCGCCGTGCGCACGTTGTGGTCCGTGGCGCCGTCGCGCAGCGTATGTGAGGCGGAGCGATCGTCCGTGGTGAAGGCGATCTGCGCCCAGTCCTGAAGCCCCTTGCCGAGCAGGAAGCGGACGATCTCCTCCATGTTGTAGATGCGAATCTCGGTGAAGAGCCCGTGGCGGAGCTTGTCCCAGGTCTCCTCCGGCGTCTGCACCTCGTGATCGGAGGCAAGACCGGCGGCGGCGAACGCGTTGATCTCGCCGAGCGCGCGCAGCCCCGAGCCGTGGCCCTCGACAACACCGCGGCCGGCGAGCGTGGCGCCGATCATCCCCCACAGCCGGTCGTAAGACGGGTTGTCCGGTTTCGACACCGCCGGCCAATCCATGACCTCGTCGAGCCCGGTCACCATGATGCTCTCGGCCATGAACGCGGCCTGCTCGTCGTGGCCGAAATAGCCGCCGCCCCATTCGTAGGCGGTCGGCGGCACAGCCGATCCCGGCTGCGGGAAGATCTTCAGTGGCGAGCCGGCTTTGCGGGCGGTGAACCAGAATTCCAGATTGTGCGGCCCGTCGACGTTGGAGAACTCGTGGCTCGCCTCGCACGTCCACGTATTGCCACGCGGCATCACCAGCGCCGCCTCGAACTCCGGCGTCAGGTGCGAGCTCTCGATGTGCTTGTGCACCTCGCCGAAGCCGGGCACCGCGGCAAGCGCCGGCTCATGATGACGTTCGGCGACGTTGCCTTGGTACGCGCCAGCCGGACCGACCCACGCAATGCGTCGGCCGCGCATCACGATCTCCTGGTCTTCCAGCCACGTGCGCGAATGGACGTCGAGCAGCCGCCCGACCCGCAGCGCGCGATCGGCAGGGCGCTCGCCGAGCGCGACGGCGGTGAGATCCTGCCTGATCCGCACCTCGTCGGCGCCGTTGAGGAGCAGATCGTCAGGCAAAGGGGAGGGCACTTTGGCGTCCATCATCGGTTCCGTCTAGATTCCCTGTTGCGCCCGCCAGTCGGCGATGCGCTGCACGCTTGCGGCGACGATACCGGCGATCAGCTTCTCGCCCTTCTCGGCGCTCGCCGCGCGTGGATCTCCGAAGACGCCCGACCGGTTGAAGGCGCCAAGCTGCATCGGCTCCATGCCGAAGGTCGGCGGGAAGGCGGGGTATTCCGCCACCGCCTTGTCCATCGCCACGCTTTCTGGCGCAAGCGCCAGCATCATCGACGTTTCAACTTCGTCGGCGTGATAGAAGCCCGGTCCGGCGGGCTGGCTCTCGCAAATCTCGGCGGCCAGACGCTCGAGTTCCGGATAGTCGAGGTGCACGACGGGGAAGCGATGCCCCGCATCGAGCGCGCGGGCAGCAAGCGCGATCGGCTCGCGGTTCCCGAAGTGACCGTTGATGACGACGAGGCCGTTGACACCCATGCGCTTGAGCCCGGTGCCGATGTCGATGAGGATCGCCCGCAGCGTATCCGGGGAGATCGACAGGGTCCCCGAGAAGCTCTCGTTGTTCCACGTATCGCCGTAGGCAATCGCGGGCAGCAGCAGTCCTTCGATCTCGGCCGCAATCCGCGCCGCGACACCGGAGGCGAGCACCGTGTCGACGGTGAGCGGCAGGTGCGGCCCGTGCTGCTCAAGCGCGCCGACGGGCAGCACCGCGAGGACGCCGCCGGCGAGCGCTGCGCCCACCTCGGGTGAGGTTGCCCGGCTGGTGTCAATCGCGCCGCTCATGGCCGCCAATCCCGCATGGTGAGCCCGGCACCGGGCGCCACCGCCGCCAGGAGTTCCGCGGTCGACCGCCGCTGGTCGACGGCGCCGCCGAAAGTCGTTCCGAGGTACGCTACCCGGATTTCCGAATAGTCGTAACCATGGGCCAAAAGGTTGATGAGCGCCGCCGGCAACGGCCCCATCGTCGGGTTGAAGGCGACGCTCTCAATCGTGGCGCCGGCCACCCGCTGCCCGTCGCTGAGTTCGAGGACAACGGCGGACGGGCATTTGCTGTAGGGCGCGTATGCGCGTCTGCCCATCTGCAGCAACTGGTCGAGCGCATCAGATCGCGGCTGCTCTTCCGAGAAAGCAAGGTATGGGAAATTCAACGTGGTTGGGTCGACGCCGGACTGACCGAGGTAGGTCGGGTCGAACGGCCACGGGTAGAGGTCCGCGAGTGTGAGCGTGTGCCCGAGGACGTCGATGAGTTGCAGCTCGCGGCTGGCACCAAATTCCGACAGGTACTGCCGGCAGTGCGCGCATGGATGCGCTTCGCCGAGCGCGATGACCGAGATCGTCGTGCCACGGCTGAAGGCGCGCGTGAAGACAAAGCCTTCGCCGTGAACGGTCAGACCGAGATGGGCGCCGGGAAACTCGACGTTGCCGCCCAGCACGAGGTTGCGGGTTTCCGCCTCCAGACCGACGGCGCCGACGAAGAAGTTCGAAATCGGCGGTCGCGCCAGCTTCGTTGCAGCGTCGAGGCAAAGCAGCATCAAGATGCGCACGTCGTCGAGCTCGAACCTGTCGATGAGCGCAGCCGCCGCGTCCGCAGCGATGACCGCCCCCATGTTGGCGCTCGTCTGCTTCCGATGTTCCGCGATCAGCGCCCCGATCTCCGCGCTCACCTGCGTGCCGATCTCCGCCATGATCTCGCCGATCCGGCGGCGCCGCCCGTCGTCGGCTGTGAACGGATTGGCGCTCACGGGCCGGCCTTTCCCGAAGGCAGGACCACTTCGCTTTTCAAGCGCTGACTCCTGCGGTGGTGTCGGGACTGACGCAAGTTCGCCCGTTGTCCTAGTCTTGGTGTTTGACAACGCCGAAGCTAGTGTCGTTAGATCGTGCTGTAAACCGGTTTACCGGACGGGGCCAAATGGGATCTGCGCTCCTCAGCGGTGGCGTTGTGCTGGCCGTCGATACCGACAATTCGGTGTTCGACGGCGGATGGGTTGCGATTCGCAATGGCCGTATCGTGGGCGTGGGGGACGCTGCCTCCTGCCCGGACGGTGCCTCGTTTGACGAAGTGTACGACGCCCGCGGCCGGCTGTTGATGCCTGGGCTCGTTAACGCGCACACCCATTCGGCAATGATCCTGTTCCGCGGTCGTGCCGAGGGCCACAGCCTGCTCACCATGGAAGGTTGGTTCAGCGCCATTCGCGAGCCGGAGCTTTCGTTGCGGGCCGACGACATCGCTCCGGCGGTGAAGCTGTCGTGCGCCGAGATGGTGCTCTCCGGAACGACGACCTTCTGCGACCAGTATTTCTTCGCCGACGAGATCGCCGCCGCGGTCGGCGAGACCGGGATGCGGGCGGTCGTCGCCTATGGCATCGTTGAGTTGGGCGATGAGACACACGGCGCGGAGGAACTGGCCAGGGCCTCCGCCTTCATCGAGCGCCAGCGCTCCGGCGATGGGCGCGTGATCCCGTGGTTCGGCCCGCATGCACCCTATGTCGACAATTCCGAAGGTCTGGTGCGGGCCGAGGTTGCGACGGCGAAGAAGTACGGCGTCGGCATGCACCTGCACATGGCCGCCGGCCCGGAGGACAACGAACCCACGCTTTCCAAATACGGGCTGACCGCCACCCAGGCGCTCGAGCGCGACGGCTTCTTCGAGGGGCGCGTCCACGCCGCCCACTGTCTCGACCTCTCCGACGAGGACACCGCCATTTTCGCGCGGGCGCCCGCCGCGTCGGTTGCCTACTGCGCGACGGCGGGGCTGCGCTCGGGCCGCGCGGGGGCGTGTCCGGCAGTCCCTTTGCGCGCGGCGGGCGTCACCGTCGCGCTCGGCACCGACAATGTCGCCGCCAACAATTCCTACGATATGTTCAGTGAAATGAAGGTCGCCGGGCTCGTTGCCTCGCACCGTGAGGGAAGGGCGCAGGTGATTTCCAGCACCGACCTCATCCGCATGGCGACCGTCGAGGGGGCTCGCGCCCTCGGCCTCGACCACGACACCGGCAGCCTCGAAGTCGGCAAGTCGGCTGACGTGATTGCGGTGGATATCGCCGGTGCCGGCTATTCCGAGGCGCCCGATTACCCGAGCTTGATCGTCTATTCGGGCAGTGGCCGCGACGTCAGCGACGTATGGGTGGCGGGCGAACGTCTCGTGAAGAACAGCCAGTTGACGCGCCAGCCGCTTGCCACGATCCGAAGAGAATACACCCACGCCTACGACCGGTTCTGGCGTCGTGTGGCCGAAGCCAGAAAGGTTGCCTGATTGGCCGCGAGACCGCTCATCCTGGATACCGACGGCGGCGTCGACGATGCCCAGGCCCTGCTTCTGCTGATCGCCAACGGGCGCACGCCCGAATTCATCACCACCGTCTTCGGCAACGTCGATCTCGATACCGCGACCGCGAATATCCTCGCCACGCTGGCGACCGTTGGAGTCTCGGTGCCCGTTCACAAGGGTTCCGATCGGCCCCTCAATCAGGCGGTCATCGACGCCCGCCACGTTCACGGCGAAGATGGCCTCGGCGGCGCCCCGCGCCCCGACAGGACCGATGATCACGTGTCGACGGATGCCGTCGGTAACTTGCGCAACAGGTTTCACAGCGCTGCTCGCGACGGCACCAGGGTCGATATCCTGATGATCGGCCCGCTCACCAATCTGGCGCTGGCGCTGCGTCTCGATCCCGGCATCGTTGCCGGCATCGGCCAGCTCACGATCATGGGCGGCACGGTCTACGGCCGCGGCAACACCACGCCGGCGGCCGAGTTCAACATCTACGCCGACCCGGAGGCGGGGCACATCGTCTTCGGCGCCGATATCGACACGGTGGTCGTGCCGTGGGAGCCTTGTACGACCCACCTGATGACCGGCGAGGCGGTCGATCGCATGTTCGCTTCACAGCCGTCCAACGCCACCAGCGCGTTCTCGAAAGGCCTCGCCGACCACGTGCGGCGTGGCACCGCAGGACGCGGGGCCGGCGATGTGCTCCGCTTCGTCGATCCGCTCGCCGCCGGGGTCGTCGTCGATCCGTCGATGGTGAAGAAGAGCGTCCGGGCGTCGGTGGACGTCGCGCTTGCGCCGGGAATCACGCGCGGCATGACCGTCGTCGATCCGTCGGGGCGACTGGGAACGCCGAAAGTCACGCTCGTCGAGGAAGTTGATATCGACCGGATCACGGCGCTCTACACTGTGTCCGTGGCCTACACGAACTGAACGGAAGCCAACCAGAGCAAGGAGTCGTCATGTCGTTTCTAGGGAAACTCCAATACCTCGCCGCTGCCGGCCTGATCGCCGCCGGCGGGATGATGGTCGCCGCCGCGCCGTCGGCAGCGGCAGAGATGTACACCAAGGATCACCCGCTGAAGGTCGTCCTCGTCGTCCATGGCACGCTCGGCGACAAGAGCTTCTTCGATTCGGCCGCCGCCGGCCTGGAGAAGGCGAAGGCCGAGCTGCCGGTGACCGTCAAGGTCATCGAGGCGGGCTACGACAAATCCAAGTGGCAGCCGGCGCTGGCCGACGCCACCGACGGCGACTACGACGTGGTCATCGCCGGCACCTTCGACATGACCCCGTATGTCACCGAACTCGCGCCGGAGTACCCGGACAAGAAGTTCATCATCTTCGACGACGCCCCGGACTATTCCAAGTGCGAATGCTCGAACGTGCTGGGCATCAACTACCAGACCTCGTCGGCCGGATACCTCGCCGGCTACGCCGCCGCCAAGATCTCCAAGTCCGGCGTGATCGGCGAGACGATCGGCATGGACTTCCCCACCGTCACCGACTTCAAGGTCGGCTTCGACCAGGGCGCCAAGGCAGCCAACCCCAACATCAAGATCCTGAGCGAGGTCGCCGGCACCTTCTCCGACCCGGCCAAGGGCAAGGAAATCGCGCTCGCCCAACTTGGTCAGGGCGCCGACATCATCTTCCCGATCGCCGGCGCGACCGGCATCGGCGGGCTGCAGGCGGTGCGTGACGCCGGCGGCAACGTGCTGGCCGTGGGCGTCGACTCCGACCAGTACGCGATCTTCAAGCCCACCGACCCGGCCCAGGCCGACGTGATCTTCACGTCCGTCGAGAAGAAGGTCGGCGAGTCGCTGTACCTGGCCCTCAAGGGGACGATCGACGGCACCCAGAAGTACGGCATGGCCGAGCTTCTCGGCCTCAAGGATGGCGCGGTGGGGATCGCCAAGAACGAGAACTACGACAAGCTCGTTCCGGCCGATGTTCGCGCCGCGGTCGACGAGCAGGAGAAGAAGATCCAGTCCGGCGAAATCGTCGTCGACACGGTGATGAAGTAAGCGATCTCTGACGTGGCGCGGGGGGCGATCCCGCGCCACGCCTCATCCTTCGGTGGCGCGGCCTCGCAAGTCGCGGCGCCGTCCACCAGGGCAGGTGCAAGTGGCATTCATCGAGGCAACGGGGATCGGCCGGGTCTATCCCGGCGGCGTGGTCGCCAATGACGGGGTGAACCTCAGCGTCGAGGAAGGCGAGGTCCACGCCGTGGTCGGCGAAAACGGCGCCGGCAAATCGACGCTGATGAAGATCCTGTTCGGCATCGAGCGGCCGGATGCCGGCACCCTGACCCTCGACGGCAAGCAGATGCACTTCTCCGGACCGCGCGACGCCATCGACGCCGGCGTCGGCATGGTGTTCCAGCACTTCTCGCTGGTGCCCTCGTTCTCGGTTTACGAGAACGTGGTCCTCGGCTCCGAGCCTCACTCCACCATCCGCTTCGACCGCCAGGAAGCCATCGACAAGGTTCGGGCGCTGAGCGAGCAGTACCGGCTGAACGTCGACCCGCTGCCGCCTGTGCGGGCGCTGCCGGTTGGCCAGCAGCAGCGCGTCGAGATACTGAAGGCGCTCTACCGCCATGCCCGCATCCTGATCCTGGACGAGCCGACGGCGGTGCTCGCCCCCCAGGAAGTGGCGGAGCTCTTCGTCGCCATTCGCTCGCTGGTCGAGCAGGGCTGTACGGTCATCTTCATCGCCCACAAGCTGCCGGAGGTGCTGGAAATCTCCAACACCATCACGGTGATGCGGCAGGGCAAGACGGTTGGCCGGGTGAAGACCGCCGAGGTTACGGAGCACCAGCTCGCCACCATGATGGTCGGCCGCGAGGTGGTATTGCGGGTTGATCGCGCTGCGCAGGCCGCCGCGCCCGCCGACGTCTGCCAGGTCAGCGACCTGCGATTGGTCGATGCCCGCGGCAGCGACATCTGCCGGGGTCTCAGTCTGGGCGTGAAGTCCGGCGAAATCCTCGGGCTCGTGGGGGTCGAGGGGAACGGCCAGGCCGAAGTGGTCGAGGCGATCTCCGGTCTGAGGCGCGTGAGCGGCGGCAGGATCGAGGTCGGTGGCCAGGACATCGTGCCGCTCTCGGTACTGCAGCGCCGCCGGCTCGGCATCGCCAACATTCCGGAGGACCGGATCGCCGAAGGGCTCGCTACCGGCGCCACCGTCGCCGAGAATCTGGTCGCCACCCGCCTCAAGGATCGCCGTTTCGTGCGCCGCGGCCTGCTCGACCTCAAGGCGATCAAGGAGAATGCGGTCCGGCTCATCGAGCGGTTCTCGATCAAGGTGAACGGGCCGACGGTGCCGGTCGGTACGCTGTCGGGCGGCAACATGCAGAAGGTCGTCGTGGCGCGCGAACTCGCCGAGCAGCCGAGACTGCTGCTGGTGTCGCAGCCGACCCGCGGTGTCGACCTGGGTGCAACGCAGTTCATCTGGAAGACGATCGCCGCGGCCCGCGACGCAGGCGCCGCGGTGCTGCTGAGCTCGGCCGACCTTGGCGAGCTGCTGACGCTCTCCGACCGGCTGCTCGTCTTCTACCGCGGCCGGGTGGTGGCCGCATTCCACAACCACGAGGGCCTCAGCCCCGAGACGCTTGGCAGCTACATGCTGGGGCTCTCCGAGCAAAGCCCCGCAGAGATGCAGGCAGGGCTCGCATGACAGCGGAAACCGCCGGCCCCGTCACCGCAGTCGCCGATGCCTCGAGCGCCGGCAACATGCGGCCGCCGACCCGCTGGTCGATCGCCGGCCGCGAGGTGGGGCGCGGGCTGACTGCGCTGGTGATCGCGATGGCAGTGACCATCGCCATCATCTATTTCACCTCCAAGGAGCCGATCGACGCGTTCATGACGCTGCTCACGGCGCCCTTCTCGAAGATGCGGACCTTCGGGCTGTGGGTGGACGACGTCGCCAAGCTGACGATGACCGGGCTGGCGTTCAGCCTGGTGTTCCAGGCGAGGCAGTTCGCACTCGGGGTGCAGGGCCAGCTCTATGTCGGGGCGCTCGCGGCGACCTACGTGGCGCTGTCACCGATCGGTGCGACCTGGCTGGGCCTGCCGCTGGGCGTGCTGGCGGCCTTGGCGGCGGGCGCTTTCTACGGGTTCCTGCCGGGCATCGCCAAGGCCAGGCTCGGGGCCAACGAGATCGTCTCGACGCTGATGCTCAACTACATCGCCATCGAACTCTGCAACTACCTGGTGCGGGTGCAGCTGGTGGCACCGGGCAGTGGCCTCCTCACCACCGAGCGCTTCCCCGACGGCTCGCTCTATCCCGTGCTGGTCAACCACACCCGCATCGACCTGGGGCTGATCTTCGCGATCGTGGCGGTGGTGGCCGTGTGGTTCGCGCTCTACCGGACGAGTTGGGGGCTGAAGCTCAGGCTCGTCGGGCACAATGCCCGCTTCGCCGAGTATGCCGGCATCCGCGCCAATTTCATCATGGTTTCGGCGATGACCGCGGCGGGGGCGCTGGGCGGGCTGCTCGGTTCGATGTTCGTCCAGGGGCAGGCTTTCCGGCAGCTCACGGTGCTGTTCGAGGGCGGCTTCGCCTTCGAGGGGATCCTGATCGCCATCGTCGCCCGCAACCGGCCGCTGGCGGTGCCGATCGTCGCAATGTTCTACGCCTATCTCCGGCAGGGCGCGCAGCTCATGAATATCCGCACGGACGTTCCCGCCGAGGTGATCAGCGTGGTTGCGGCGATCATCATCATGCTCGTCGCCTCGCAGTTCTCAATCCCCGGCCGGGCCTGGCTGATGCGGCTCGCCGGGCGCGGCGGCCGCGCGCTGCCGGCCGGCTCGCCGCTGGCGGGGGGCCGCAAATGAACCAGCTCCTCGCGACCATCTTCTCGGCGGCCTTCCTCGCCACCATCATCCGCACCTCGACGCCGCTGCTGCTGGCGACGCTGGGCGGCCTCGTCGCCGACCTCAGTGGAGCGCTGAACGTGGCGCTCGACGGCATCATGCTGATCGGCTGCCTCACCGGGGTGATCGTCTCGGCCTATGCGCCCTGGTACGTGGGAGTGGTGGCCGCGCTCATCGCCGGCGGGATCGTGGGTGCGATCATGGCCTTCTTCCATCTGCGAATGAAGGCCGACATCATCATCATCGGCTTCGCCATCGGGGCGCTCGCGACGGGCGGCACGGTCTTCGCGCTGTCGATCGCCACGGGCGGCGACAAGGGCACCTCGATCAACCTGCCGTCCGGCTCGGTGCCGGCGGTCGACCTCAGCTTTCTCAACGCCATCCCCGGCGTCGGCCAGGTGCTGGTCGCCATCTTCTCGGGCCACTCGTTCCTGAGCTGGGTGGCGGGATTCCTGGTCTTCGCGATCTGGTACTTCCTCTACCGCACCCCCTGGGGGCTGTGGCTCAGGGCCGTCGGCGAATACCCGGCCGCCCCCGAGGCGGCGGGCATCCCGATCAACAAGGTGCGCGCGTGGAGCCTCGTCGTTTCCGGGGCACTGGCCGGTCTCGGCGGCGCGCAACTGGCGATGTTCAACTTCATCGGCTTCACCGCCAACATGACCGCGGGGCGCGGCTTCATCGCCCTGGGCGCGGTGTTGCTGGGCGCCCGGCACCCGGTGGGGGTGATGCTGGCAGCCCTGCTGTTCGGCGCCTTCGACGGGCTGACCACGGTGCTGCCGGGGCTCTTCGACTGGATCCCGCCCGAGCTGATCCGGATGATCCCCTTCGTCGTTACGATCCTGGCGCTGCTCCTGTTCAGCTACCGCGCCATGCGTGCCCGCCAGGAGGTCGCGGTCGTCGAACACTAGGCCCGCTTGGCGGCCTTCTCGCTGAGCAGGCGCAGGCAGTCCTCGAAGGCCGCGAAGTCGGTGTAGAGGCGGTCTGCAGGCACGTCGCGCACCACGACACTGCCTCCGCGCCGCTCGACGCCGCCGTGCATCATCAGATTGTCGATCATGTCGAAATCCTCGACCGACAGGCCGTCCGGTCCGCGCGGCCGGCCGGTGGCGTCGTGCACGATCTTGTCCTCGCCACCGAACATCGCGGCCGTGCGCGCATGGATGTCGGCGGCGACGTTGGTATAGGCGAACGCCAGCGCACCGCGGGCACACATGAAGCCGAGCTCGTAGCAGGTGCCGGTGTCCGCGTGGATGCCGCGGAACGGTGTCAGGTTGGCGATGATGGCGTCGGCGCTCGTCATCAGTGCCTCGTCGATGCGCGAGATGGCGAGCCCCTTTTCCTTCCGCGTCGGCGTCTCGGGAATGGCGAGATCGCCCGGCGACACCGGCACGAGGCCCGCCTTGCGGGTGAGCGCGATCTTGGCGTCGAGGACTTCGCGGGCGTTAGCCAGGAACACTTCCGGTCCGGCCAGATAGACTTTCAGCGGCACGGGATCACCACACGACCGCGTGGGTCTCGCCGGTCTGCACGTTGACGAAGCCTTCCGGTGCCAGCGTCGAGGGCGCCACCAGCACCCAGCGCCACGGCGAACAGGTCAGTGTCGCGAAGATCAGGAATTCCGGAAAGCCCGGCTTCCAGAGATTCAGCGCCGAGGGCGCGTACATCCATTTGACCTTGGCGGCGGCGGCGTAGAACGCCTGCATTTCCGCGTCGAGGTCTTCGGCCGGCCGCGCTGTCATCAGCCCCGCGATCTCGTAGCGCACCTCGCCGGCGACCTTGCCACCGTGGACGAGCACCCAGCCGCCGTCGATTTCCTGAAGGCGGTTGACCGCGGTTGCCATCGCTTCGTCCGACGACCCGATAACCCAGACGTTGTGGCTGTCATGGGCGACGGAGCACGCCAGCGCCGTGTCGGGATCGGCCGGACCGCACCCCGTCCAGAACATTTTCGCCACCGCCCCGTCGCCGCGGTAACGGTCGACCAGTGCCCACTTGGTGATCAGCCGATTGCTGTCCCGCTGTACGGCGCCGTTCTCAACCGGCAGTTCCTCCACGAGGTAGTCTTCGTTCCAGTGAAACGGTCGCAGCACTGCCGCCTGCATCGTCTGGCGCCCCGCCGGTGCGGCGATCGTGAAGTCGGCCGCGCCAAGTTTGCGCCCGACGTTCATGGTCTTCGTCGCCCACGTGGGCCACTCGACCTCCGGCAAGGGGCCGACGTAGCGCGCGCCATCGGAGACGAGCATCCCGTCCGAATAGACGTGCGCGATCGAGATCGCGTCGACGTCGTCGAGCAGCACCAGATCGGCATAACGCCCGGGCGTGATCGATCCGACCCACTGTTCGATCCGCATGTGACGGGCCGGGTTGACGGTGGCGCACTGGATGGCGATGTCGGGCGCCAGGCCATACTTGATCGCGTGGCGCACGTTGTGGTCCGAAGCGCCCAGCTGGAGCGTTTCGGAAGCGCTGCGGTCGTCGGTGGTGAAGGCAACATTCGACCAGTCGGCAAGGCCGCGCTCGATCAACCCGGGGATGATCGCGTCGTAGGAGAACGGCCTGAGCTCGACGAAAAGGCCACGCGTGAGCCGGTCCCAGGCTTCGTCCAGAGCCCAGATTTCATGGTCGGAGGACAGCCCCGCGGCAACGAAGGCGGAGATGTCGTGCGGATCGGTGAGCCCCGAGCCGTGCCCCTCGACCACGCCGCGTTTCTCGATGGTCGCGCCGATCATCCCCCACATGCGATCGTAGGAAGGATTCTCCGGGTTCCATACCGCCGGCCAGTCCATCACCTCGTCGAGGCTGGTGACCGACAGGTCGTCGGCGAGAAACCGGCTCTGCTCGGCGTAGCCGTAGTAGCCACCCGACTCTTCCCACGCGCTTGGCGGTACCGCCGAGCCCGGCTGGATGAACACCTTGAGCGGCGAGCCGAGGCGCCGCGCCTTCTGCCAGAACTCCGTGTTGCGCGGCCCGTTGACGTTGGCGAATTCGTGGCTCGCCTCGCACGTCCACGTGTTGCCGCGCGGCAGGACCAGCGCTGCCTCGTATTCGGGCGTGAGATGCGTCGATTCGATGTGCTTGTGCACCTCGCCGAATCCAGGCACGGCCGAAAGTTTCGGGTAGCTGACGCGCCGCCCGACCTTGCGGCGATAACTGCCGATCGGCCCGACGTAAGCGATGCGCCGTCCGGCGACGACGATCTCCTGGCGGTCGTGCCACTGGCGGGAGTAGCTGGCGAACAGCCGGCCGACTTCAATGGCGAGATCGGCAGGGCGCTTGCCGAGCGCCACCAGCGTCAGGTGCTGGCGGATCTTCACTTCGTCCGCGGCATTCAGGATCAGGTCGTCGGGCAATGGCATGACGGCAATGGTCTCATTTGAGGAGGCTGCATCGGTGCAGATTCACGTCGCTTTCCGGAGGACGTGCGGCCTCCCGGATCGGCCTGGACTTTACCTCGGTCCGAATGCTCGACGCCAATAGGAAGCCATTCTTGCCGGGCAACCTGGCACAACGGGCCGCCATCGCGCTCGGTGCGACCGAGGACATCCAGCCGCATCGGTCGAACCGGCGGTTGTGCGCCGAGGGTCGCGCCGCCGCTCGCGCGAAAGTGACCATCTTCTGCCGCGACGCGACCCGTCGGGGGCCGATTTCAGCCGCCGACCACCTTCCTGCTCGGTCCGCTCTCGTATATGAAAAATACCGTACGGGGGGTAGCCCGTGGGGAGCGAATTGACGTGAATCCGGGCGATTGGCAACAACCGACAAGTGACGCTGGGCGGCGCTGGCGCGGGACCCCTCATTTCACGGCATGACATGATCGATCCATCTCAGACACCGCGATCCGGCGCGGCGATGCGGCGTTGGGGCCGTCCCCTCATGGTGGCGTTCGCGGCGCTGGCCGCCGTGACGGCGATGAGCGCCGATGCCGCTGCCAAAACGAAGCGACCTGTTCCGCACGTGATAGAGCGCGCGGCGCGCGAAGCCGGCGAGCCGATCATGGCGATCGTGTCGCTTAAGTCCCAACAGGTCACCTTCTACGACGCGGACGGCTGGTTCCTGCGCGCGCCGGTCTCGACCGGCACCAAGGGACGCGAAACGCCGGCAGGCGTCTTCGCTGTCGTCGAGAAGGACAAGGACCACCACTCGACGATGTACGACGATGCCTGGATGCCGAACATGCTGCGCATCACCTGGAACGGCATCGCGCTGCATGGTGGGCCGCTGCCCGGCTACGCGGCCTCGCACGGATGCATACGCATGCCTTACGGCTTCGCAGAGGAAGTTTTCGACAAGCCGCGGATCGGGATGCGGGTGATCATCTCGCCGAACGACGCAGTGCCGGTCGAGTTTTCGCACCCGGCGTTGTTTGAGCCGGACCCAGCGGCCCTTGCGGCGGCGCCGGCGCGTGCCGAGACGCTTGCCCTCGCGGCCGAGGCGGCTGTCGAAGCAGCCCGCGCCGCCAAGGAAGCCGCTGCGACGGCAGCGCACGAGGCAAAATCTTCCGCCGCTCTGGTGCGCAAGCTGACGTCAGCGAAGGCCCGCGCGGACGCCCAGCTCGCGTCCGCCGACAAGGCGCTCGCGCGTGCGGACAAGGCCAGGGAGCAGGCCGCGGACCGTCAGCAGAAGGCCGCCGCAGCGGCGGCGGATCTGGCGGCACAGCTTGAAACGGCTGAGGCCGATGCGAAGGCGAAGGCGGACGCTTTGGAAGCAGCAAACGCGGCCGCCGACGCCGCTGCTGTAGGCGTGGACGTCGCCAACGCGGACGCCGCCGCAGCCACCGCGGACGCCGCCAACGCCGCCGACGCCGCCAATGAAGCCGCCGCGGCAGCGGCGCGCGAGGCAAAATCGGCCGCGGCGCTGGTGCGCAAGCTGACGTCAGCCAAGACCCGCGCCGACGCCCGGCTCGCCTCCGCCGACAAGGCGCTCACCGCAGCGGACAAGGCCAGGGCGCGGGCCGTGGACCTGCAGCAGAAGGCCGCCGCCAAGGCGACGGATCTGGCGACGCAGCTGGAAACGGCAAAGGCCGACGCGAAGGCGAAGGCGGACGCAGCCACTGCTGCCGCGGACGCCGCCAAGGCGGCCGAAACAGCGAAAGCCGACGCCGCCAGCGCAGCGAGCGAGGCGAAGCTCCTGCTCGAGCCTGTCTCGATCTACATCAGCCGCGCGACGCAAACCCTCTACGTGCGACGCAACACACACGCGCCGGCGCGGGACGGGGGCGGCGAGGTGTTCGACACCAGCATTGAGGTCCCGGTCACGATCCGCGACCCCGAGAAACCGATCGGCACGCACATCTTTACTGCAGTGGCGGACGCCGACGGCGGCCTTCGGTGGACCGCGGTCACAATCGACGACGGGGACGATGCCACGGACGCGCTTGACCGCATCACCATCCCGCAGGATGTGCTCGATCGCATCGCGCCGACCGCATTGCCGCGATCCTCGATCATCATCTCGGACGAGCCGCTGAGCAAGGAAACCAACTATCGCACAGAGTTCGTCGCGGTGTTGAGCGACTATCCACAGGGTGGCTTCATTACCCGGAAGCCCACGGTCGATAAACGGAAGCCCACGGTCGATGTCGTTGCCACACCGAGCGAACCGCCTCCTGTTCGCCGGTGGCCGGGGTTCCGCATCTTCTCCTTGTTCCAGCGAGATTAGGAAGCCCTGCGGCGGGTTGTCGGCGGCGCGCCATCAACGAAGCCGACAAGAGAGGTGTTGCGGTCTGTCGGTTGTCCGGGATCGGGTGACGACTTCATCTTTTGACCGCTGTCTGCCCGCCCATCATCGCGTTGCCCGCGGTAAGTCCGCCATCGACGACCAGATTTGCGCCGCTGACGAAGCTCGCTTCGTCCGAGGCTATGTAGGCCACCGCAGCCGCGATGTCGTCCGGCTGGCCCACGCGTCCGACCGGATACCAACGGACAAGCTTCTCGAAGATCTCAGGGCTCCGACTGCGGTTCCGCCGCGCATTGGTTCGAAAGAAGTCGTTAACCTTATCTCCCTGACAATTGGCACGACAGCGCCCTTGAGAAGGGCTGTTGCGGTGCAGTGCGGAGTTGTCGGGAGTTGGCGAATGCTGGCGATGATGAAGGCCATCCTGCGGATACGAAACCGGAAGCTCGATTGGTTTCGGCGGGCTGCCGAGCGGGGCGACGCCTACGCACAGTATCGCGTCGGGCGGATGTATGCCCGGGGACAGGGGGCGCCGCAGGACGACAAGCAGGCGTACTTCTGGTTCGCGGTGGCGGCCTCCAGCGACAGTGATCCGTTCCACGAGGACTACGCGGCGCACCGTGACGAAATCGCAGGACACCTGTCGCCGGACGATCTCGCGGCAGCTCAATTGCGCGCCGAACTCTGGCAACCGACTCTCGAGAGGCCGGCTTCGTCGGCCGCGGGCGAACAGCGAGAAGCATTCGCCGGCTAGGTGAACGACCAAGGGGGGCCTTGCCCGGCGCATCGCCGCGCGTTCGCGGTCGCTCGTCGGGCGCCGGCTCACATCCTGATGCGCGTCATCGCCGGATCGTAGAGCGCACGAGTGTGGAGCGTCGCCGGGACGCGCGCGGTTGCGACCTCCAATTGCCATGTGCCGGTTTCCAGAAAGTCGTCGCTGACGCCGGCGGCGTTCTTCACGTAGCCCATGCCGATGTTGGCACCGACCGTGTAGCCCCATCCGCCACTGGTCAGGTAGCCGACCGGCGCGCCATCGCGCAGGATCGTCTCGCGGCCTGACAGCAGGATTTCCGGGTCGGCGACGGTGAAGGTCGCGAGCCGCTTGGCGAGCGGTTCGCCGGCGGCCTTCTCCATCGCCGGGCGACCGAGGAACGGCCGGCCGGATTTGAGCTTCACCGCCCAGCCGAGCTGCGCCTGAAACGGGTTGTCGTTGGGCGTGATGTCCTGGCCCCAGGCGCGGTAGCCCTTCTCAAGGCGCAGCGATTCGATGGCCCGGTAGCCGGCCGGGACGATGTCGTGGGGAGCGCCCGCCGCCATGATCGCGTCGAAGACGACGCCGGTGTCGCCGATCGCCATGTGCAGTTCCCAGCCAAGTTCGCCGACATAGGTGACGCGGAGCGCGCGCACCGGACGGCCGGCAACGACGATCTCGCGGGCATGGGCGAACGGGAACGCGGCGTTCGATACGTCGTCGTCGGTGAGAGCGCCAAGCACGTCGCGGGCGCGCGGCCCCATGAGCGAGAGCGTGCCGAAATCCTCTGTGACGTCGGTAAGCGTGGCGTCGAGACCGGCGGGCGTGTTCTGCCCGATCCAGGCGAAATCGTGGGTCCGGAAACCGGTGCCGGTGACGATGTAGAACCGGTCTTCTTCGAGACGCGCCACGGTCAGGTCGCACTCGATGCCGCCGCGCGAATTGAGCATCTGGGTATAGGTCAGGCGGCCGGGTGGCTTCATGACGTCGTTGGCGGCGATCCACGACAGCGCCTCGGCCGCGCCCTTGCCGGTCATCTCGAACTTGGCGAAGGACGACTGGTCGAAGATCGCGACGCGCTCGCGCGCCGCCTTGTGTTCGGCGCCGACCGCGTCGAACCAGTTGCCGCGGCCGAAGGTGGGGGCATCGCGCGCCTCGGCACCTTCCGGCGCGAACCAGTTGGCCCGCTCCCAGCCGAGCTTGGAGCCGAAGACGGCGCGGTGCGCCTTCAGGCGATCGTAGAGCGGTGAGACGATGCGCGGCCGGCCGCTCTCGTATTCCTCGAGCGGAAAGGCGACGGCGTAGTGCTTGCCGTAGGCTTCCAACGTGCGTTCGCAGGTCCAGCGGCGGTCCTTGTGGAGGTCGGAGAACCGCCGGATGTCGACGGACCACAGATCGAGCGGCTGCTCGCCGCGCATGATCCAGTCGGCAAGCGCCCACCCGGCCCCTCCGGCCGACGCGATGCCGAAGGCGTTGAAGCCGGCGCCGACGAAGACGTTGCGCACCTCGGGGGTCTCGCCAAGGATGAAGTTGCCGTCGGGGGTGAAAGCCTCCGGCCCGTCGATCATCTGCTTGATGCCGGCTGTGCCGAGCGCCGGGATGCGGGCGAGCGCCATCTCCATGTGCTGGGCGAAATGGTCCCAGTCGTCGTCGAGGAGCTGGAAGGTGAAGTCGTCCGGAGCGTCGCCGGTGACCCACGGAACCGGGTTCGGCTCGTAGCCGCCGAACACGAGGCCGCCGACTTCCTCCTTGAAGTAGGTGCGCCGGTCGGGATCGCGGACGGTCGCCATGCCCGGCACGATCCCCGCGATCTCTTCGGTGATGACATACTGGTGCCTGACCGGCTGAAGGGGGACGCTGACCCCGGCTTTGGCGGCAACCTGGCGCGACCAGAGACCGGCGCAGATCACGACTTTTTCGCAGGCGATGGTCCCCGCCGATGTGACGACGCCGGCGACGCGCCCGTGTTTGACGTCAAACTCCAGGCAGGCGACGCCTTCGACGATTCTGGCGCCATGGCCGCGGGCGCCCCTCGCCAGCGCTTGGGTCACGTCCGAGGGCGAGGCTTGCCCGTCAGACGGCATGAAGGTCGCCCCGAGCAGATCGCCAGTCTCGATCGGCGGCCATAAGGCCTTGGCCTCGGCGGGCGTCAACAGGTGCATGTCGAGGCCGAAAGACCGGGCTGTGGTCGCCTGACGGCGGAACTCGGTCCAGCGCTCCGCCGTCGTGGCGAGGCGCAGGCACCCCGTTTCGCGCCAGCCGGTTGCAAGGCCGGTCTCGGCCTCCAGCCGTTTGTAGAGATCGACGGAGGCCCGCATCAGCTGGGTGATCGCGGCCGACGAGCGGAGCTGGCCGACCAGCCCGGCGGCGTGCCACGTCGAGCCGCTGGTCAGCTTGCCGCGCTCGATCAGGACGACGTCGGCCTTGTGGTCGCGGGCCAGATGATAGGCGACGGAGCAGCCGATGATGCCGCCGCCGATGACGACGACTTCGGCGTGGGACGGAAGGCTCAAGTTACGATTCCCCCGGCGAAGGCGCGCTCGAACCGGTCGAGATAATCCTTGCTGTAGCCGGCATAGTCGAAGGCGAGGGTCGAGTGAACCTCGGAGACCATGCCCCACATGGCCTCGCGCAGAAGCGAAGCGCATTTCATGGCGTGATAGCTCTTG
The DNA here is from genome assembly GCA_963843565.1 of uncultured Alphaproteobacteria bacterium. Lineage (GTDB taxonomy): Bacteria > Pseudomonadota > Alphaproteobacteria > Rhizobiales > Kaistiaceae > DASZQY01. Next base: position 2,078,272 of record CAWJKY010000003.1, on the reverse strand, counting down.
AGCAGCGTCTCGTCGGGCGGCCGTTCGTAATAGACCGTGAGCAGCATCCGTTCGCCCTCCGGCGGCAGCTCGGCATTCGACGCCAGGTTGGCGAGATCGAACAGCGGCGAATTGAAGCCGGCGTAGTCCCAGTCGATCAGCCAGAGGCGCTTGCCGTCGTCGATGAGGTTGGCGGGAAGCAGATCGTTGTGGCCGAAGACGAGCTCGATGGGGCCGACGGCTTTCTCCAGGTCGGTGGCCTTGTCGACCAGTTCCGGCAGTCTGCCGGCATGGCGGCTCCTGTCTTCGAGCAGGGTGTGGGCGTAGTCGCGGATGACGTGGAAGACCCAGAAGGCGAGCAGTGGCCCGCGCAGGTGGCGCGCCATGGCGCCGTGGACGCGCTTTAGGAGCGGCACGATGCGCGCCAGGCGATCGGGATCGCGGATATCCTCGGCGGTGCAGGTGGCGCCCTCGACGAAGCGCAGGACGAGCACGCCATCCTCGGCGTGCACCACCTCGGGCGAGATGCCGGCAGCGAAGGCGGCCCTGGAGGCGGCGGCTTCGTTGAAGCGCATGACGTGATGGACGGCAATATCGTCGCCGACGCGCACCACGTAACGGGCGCCGCCGTCGGCGACCACGAAGTTCATGTTGGTGATGCCACCGCCGAGCCGTTCGGGCGTCACCGGCCCGCTCCAGATCGGCAGACCGACGACGCGCTCGATGGCCGACTGCTTTGAGCTTCCGCTCATGTCTCAGGCGTCCCCGGGGTGTCCCGCCGCGTGCCGCCCGGAAGGGCGCGCGGGAAGATGTTAGCCGAAATCGGGAGCGGAGCGGAAATCGCGCCGGTCTCCGGAAGACAGGTGCCAGTGGCGCCGGCGAGCGGACCTGGGGCGCGAGATCGGCCGGAACGGTCAGACCGGTTGCACCGCGAGTCGCACACCGGTATCGGGGCGCACCGTCATCGACATGGTCGGCGTCGGCAGGGGCCCGCCACTCGGCACGAAGCGGAAGCGCGCGAGAAGCGTCGCCAGGATGATCTGCGCCTGCATCATGGCGAAGTTCGCCCCGACGCAGACGCGCGGGCCCGCGCCGAACGGCAGATGGAGATAGCGGTCGCGGGCGCGGACCGCATTGGCGGCGAACCGCCCCGGATCGAACGCGTTCGGCCGCTCCCACCACAGCGCGTGGCGATGGAGCGCATAGATCGGCAGGAAGAGCACGTCGCCGGGGAGGATCTGCCGCCCGGCCAGCGTGTCTTCGGCGCGGACGTTCCGGGCCAGCATACCGACCGGCGGATAAAGGCGCATCGCCTCGTCGATGACCTGCCGGACGTAGGGCATGGCCGCCAGATCGTCTGCGCCGGCGGCGCGAACGCCGAGGACCGCACGGGCTTCGTCCCGCGCCCGCGCCTGGGCCTGCGGATCGAGGGAGAGCAGAAGCAGCGACCACGACAGCGCCAGCGCCGTCGTTTCGTGGCCGGCGACGATGAAGAACTGCATGTTGTGGAGCAGATCGGTTGGCGACATGCGCCGCCCGGTTATCGGGTCCGCGGACTTCAGCATGTAGTCGAGAAGATCGTCGGCCTTGCCGGTCGTCTGCTTGCGCCGCGCCTCGATCGCCTGGGCGACCATGCGGTGCATGGTCCTCACCGCGCCCAGGCTGAGCAGCGCCCCCGGCCGGGGAACCCAGTCGGGCACCCGCAGGAAATCCAGCACCGAGGCTTTCCCGGCGGTCTCGAAGTAGCGCAGGATCGCGTGGCCGTAGGCCTCCGCGTCGAAATGCGCGCGCCCCGACAGCGCCACCTCGCAGATCACGTCGAAGGTCGCCGACAGCATCTCGCCGACGAGTTCCGCCTCGCCGCCGCTTTGCCGCAGCCGCTCGGTCGCCCGTTCTGCGGTCGCCGTCATCATCGGCGCCAGCGCCACGACGTTGCGGTGCGCGAAGACCGGGGCGACGGCGCGCCGCTGCCAGCGCCACGAATCGCCCTCCGAGGTGAACAGGCTGTCGCCGACGGCGGGACGCAGCATGCGCACCATCACCTCGGACTTCGGATAGTTGTCGACGTTGTCGAGGAAGATGCGACGGAGCGCCGCCGGGTCCTGGACCATATGCCAGCGCGCCGCCATCCGCCCCGACACGATCGGTTGGCGGTAGGCAATCTCAGGAATGAGTTCGAGAACGTTGCGCCGCGCGGCGCGGAGCGACTGCAACGCCGAAAGCGGCCGCGTTGTCGGCGGGACGGTGGGCGGCTCGATGGGAGCGGTGGCTGTCAACAGATGCGTGGCTCCACGGCGGAGATCACCAGGTTAGCACATGGAGGCTCAGGGCCGGCTGAACGGCAGACCGAAGCGCCGTGTGGCGACCGGCCACCGGAGGGGTTAAACATGGGGCGCGCGCGTGCACCGGCCACGCGACGCACGACCGGGGCGACGCTCGGCGACAGTTTCGATCGGGTCGATAACGCTCCGGCCCACGCTCATGATCACGAGCCCGGACAGCGCGAGGATCAGAATGGCTGACATCGGTCAATACGCGGCGCGTCTCGACATCGACTATCAGGATCGGATGGACCGGATGACGACGTTCTTCCGGCTGTTCATGGCCATCCCGATCATCATCATCATTGGGCTTCTGACCAACTCCGGCGGCTATCGCGCCGTCGATGAAGCGGGCAAGGTGGTTCAGACAAGCGGCGGCGGGGTGACGGCAGGTCTGTTCGTCGCGACTTTGCTGATGATCCTCTTCCGCCAGCGCTACCCGCGCTGGTGGTTCGATTTCGCGCTGGAGCTCGCCCGGTTCGGCATGCGGGTCTGCGCCTATCTGCTGCTCCTGACCGACCGGTATCCGTCCACGGTCGACGCCCAGTCGGTTCACCTCGACATCGCCTATCCCGACGCGGAGCGCGATCTCAACCGCTGGCTGCCGCTGGTCAAGTGGCTGCTCGCCATCCCGCACTACATCGTGCTGGCATTCCTCGGCCTTGCCGTCTTGGTCGTGACGATCATCGCCTGGTTCGCGATCCTCTTCACGGGGACCTACCCGCGCGGGATGTTCGACTTCGTGGTCGGCGTCTTCCGGTGGGCGACGCGGGTATGGGCCTACGGCTTCCTGCTGGTGACGGACGACTATCCGCCGTTCAGCTTGCAGTAAGGGCGGGGTGCCTCGCGGCTGACATCTGGAAGCGTCGGCCAGGAGGCGCCAGCCGCTCGCGCGCTGCAAACGTCCTTTCTGGCGATCTCGTCGGCGCTCATTCGGCGGTCTCTCCCTTGCGCTTGGCGCCGCCCCGGTTGGCGGCGTAGGCGCGATACGCGGCGACATCCTCGCGGGCGGCATCCCGCAAGATCGAGATGTCGCCCACGCCGAGCACCATCTCGAAGCCGTCGTCGAGGAGCGATGTCCACGACCTTGCGGCGCTGGGGACGGTGCCGACCCGCTTGCCGTGTCGCCGCGCCGCCGCGACGGCCGTTTGCATGAGAGCGTCGACGTCGGGATGGTCGAGATCGAGGATGTGACCGGCGTCCGCGGCAAGGTCGTTGCGACCGATGAAGACGAAGTCGATGCCCTCGGTTGCCGCGATCGCATCGGCGTTCTCGACGCCGCGCACGCTCTCGATCTGGCACACGATGAGGAGTTCGTTCGTCGTCTGTCGGGTGTAGTCCGCGTCGAATCCGTAGCGCGCCGCGCGGGCCACGCCTGCCGCCCATCCGCGCTTTCCGCGCGGTGGATAGCGGCACGATGCGACGGCAGCACGCGCCTCTTCCGCCGTTTCCACCAACGGGACCATGACCGCATCCGGTCCCTGATCGAGGAGGCGCTTGAGGAAGACGTCGTCGTTGGAGGGAATGCGCACCATCGACCCGGCTCCCGTGCCGGCGATTCCGCGCAGCATGTTGGCCGTATCGCCGAGACCGGCAGGCCCGTGCTCCATGTCGATGACGACGATGTCGTAGCCCGCCAGCGCCATCAGTTCGGCGATCGCCGGGTGACCGAGTTCCAGCCAGCAGCCAAATAGAGGTTCGTTTCGCTCAAGCCGCTGGCGCAGGGGATTGATTGTCATGGGTTCCGTCTCCATCAGACCCTTGAACGCGCCGGGGTCCGACGCGTCAAAACCAACAACCCGTCATCCGCCTGGGTCTCGGGGCGCCCGGTCGACGGTTCACGCCATTGCCAGGATGCCGCCGATGAATTCTTCCACGCCGCTTCCGCGCGCGTGCTCGGTCGCGAGATCGGCGATGGCCCTCACTTGCGGCAAGGCGTTGCCGACAGCGACCGCGTAGCCGCAGGCGGAGAGAAAGACGATGTCGTTCTCGGCATCGCCGATCCCCGCCACCGACGCGGCGGGCAGCGCCAGCTCCGTGAGTGCGGCGCTCAGGCCGGAGGCCTTGTCGATCCCGGGGGGCAGGATCATGACGGCGTCGGTGTTGAGGATGATTTCGAGCGACAGACCCATCTCGTCGATGGTTTGACGAACCGCGCCGTGGTGCGCGATCGTCGTCGCAACGATGGTCTGGCCGACCATGAGATCGTCGACGCCGCGCTCTCGCAGCCGCGCAACGAGTGCCTCCGACGGCGGCGGCGCGAGGAGACGAATGGTGCCCGTCGCCGGGAAGAAGAGCAGGCCGCCGTTCTCCGCGACCACGATGTCGAAGACCGGCAAACCGGCGAACACCGATCGCAAATCCGGCAGGTGACGGCCGGTCACGAGGATCAGCGAGCGGCCTGTGGCCCTGAACCGCTCAAGAGCGGCCAGCGTGCCTGGTGGCACGCGGTCATTCTCGGCGATGGTTCCGTCGTAATCCGTCGCGATGGCGCGGATGTGTCGGGCAAGTCTTCGCTCGCGGGCGTCAGTCACGGGAGGCGATTCTCTGGCTCTCCGGCGCGCCGCTGCTCAGGGCGAGGCGTCCGAGCCCAACCAGCATCTCGATGTCGGCGCCGGCTTCCTCGACCGTGTTCAAAGCCGGCCCGGCACCGATCGCGGCACTGTGGAAAGCGCGCATCTCCTCGACGAAGGCTTCCGCGTAGGAGGGTCGATGGTGCGTCTCGCTGAGCGACAGGCCGGTCGAGCGGCGTTCGATCAATTCGGTCGGCTGGTGGTTCAGGTAGGGCGCGGGGAAGCGCAGCTCGAACACGGCGTCCTCGAAGGCGAAGGTCAGGCGCTCGCTGTAATAGGCGAGCTTCGGCACCGCGTGCCAGGACATGGCGATCGGGGCGCCTTCGGAGGCGCGCGCCAGCGCCGCCACGCCGGAATCGGCGCGATGCAAGGTTGCGGCCAGCGGCGTCGCGATTGTCTGATTCAGGGCGGCGAGGGCGCCGTTCACAAGGTTGATATCGTGCACCAGGCTCGAGCAGAGCGGGCCGGCGAAGCCTTTCACGCCGTCGCGGGTGGGAGCGCCGCCCAGCGCGGTGGCGATCTGCTCCGTCCGTTTACGATCGTTTTCGGCGACAAGTTCGGCCGGTACGTCGTCCCCGAGAAAGACGTTGCGATGGCTGACGAACGGCCAGGAGTCCGGGTCCAGCACGTCTACGTTGATCGCCTCGAGCGGCGATTGCTGCCGGCGGAGAAGTTCGGCGAGTGCAACAAAGGCCGGATCGAACCGCTTCATGTATCCGACCTGGACAATTCTGTCGGCTGCATCGCGTGCCTGGGCGATCCGCCTGGCGTCGGCGGGAATGTAGCAGAGCGGCTTCTCGACGAAGACGTTGATGCCGCGCGCCAGCGCGGCCAGCGTCAGCTCGACGTGGTAGGCATCCGGCGTGGCAATGACCACGCACACGGGCTGCCGGTCAAACAGCTCATTGGCGGAAGCGAAGGCGTCTATTCCGTACAGCTTCGTCAGGTGCGCCCGCACCTTTGCCGAGGGATCGACGACGCCGATCACCTTGAAGATATCGCTCAGGCCCAACAGGTTGGGCAGGTGTTCTACCTGGGCGATGAGCCCGCCCCCGATGACGCCGACGGTCAGCCTGTGCATGGCAGCGCCGTCACGTGGGCAGGACCGCCTCAGGGTGGAGCGGCGCCTTCTCGACGACCTCCATCCCCGCGTCGCGCGCGAGCGCGAGAAGGTTGCGATAGCCCATCGTCGCGTAGGTCAGGGGATGGGCCTTGGCGGGATCCTGCTCGGCCTCGACGACCAGCCAGCCTTCGTATCCAGCCTCGCGCAAGCGCCTCAGCAGCGCTGGATAGTCGACCGAGCCGTCTCCGGGCACGGTGAAGATGCCCGCCAGCACGGCGTCCATGAAGCTCCAGTCACCGGCCCAGGCCTTCTCCAGCACCGGGCGGCGGACGTCCTTGCAATGGACGTGATTGACGCGGCCGATGTGACGCTCGAGCAGCGCCTGCGGGTCGCCGTGGGCATAGACGCAATGCCCGGTGTCGAATAGCAGGCCGACCGCCTCGCCGGTCCTGGCCATCAGCCGGTCGACCTCGGCGTCGGTCTCGATGATCGTGCCCATGTGATGGTGAAACGCCATGCGCACGCCGAAGTCTGCGAACTTCTCGGCGAGCGCGGTGATCTTGCGGCCATAGCTTCCCCACTCCTCGTCGGCGAGCCGCGGGCGCTCGGAGAGCGGGCGGAAAATGCTGCCGTGCCGGCCGCGCGACGTATCGGCGTAGACGACGAGCTCGCAGCCCTGATCCTTGAGCATGGTGAGGTGCGGCAGGATGGCGTCGTATTCGGCCTCGACCTCCTTTTCGAGGATGCGGCCGTCGTACCAGGCCGACACCAGGCTGAGGTCGTGCCTGGTCAGCACTGCAGTGAGTTCGGGTGTCGAGCGCGGGAACTTGAAACCGAACTCGGTGCCGGCATAGCCGGCCTGCCGGGTCTCGCGCAGGCAGGTCTCCAGCGGAATGTCGCCGCCGAGCGCCGGATCGTCGTCGTTGCTCCAGGTGATGGGGTTGATTGCGAGCCGAACCGACATGGGTGCCCCCGGACAATTCCAAAGGGCAACGCACTACAGGCGCGCCAGCGTCAACAACAGAACCAGTGGCAGACATTCGGTGGGGACCAGATTTTCACGAAGCCGGTGGGAACGACGTCGGGCCGGCTGCCGGCGATTCCGGGTGGCGACTGGACCCAGCATCGGGCAAGGGACTGGTGCTTGTCGGCAAGCCGGACGGATGCTCAGTGACGTCCGGTCGGGACGCCGAAGCGGTGCTTGGCGCGGCCGGATCCCGACTGCGGTCGACGGAGTGTTGCAGTGATCCGAACCATCAAGTTACGACTGACCCGCGATGACAAGGCTGCCGGCTTCTATCGCTACGCCCCCTTCGAGGTCCCCGAAGGGACGACGCGCATCGACGTTGCCCTCGCAATCGAACCGGCGGCGGAGAGCGAATTGCACTTCGGCCTGCTCGATCCCACCGCAACCGACTTTCCGAGCACGACCGGTCTGAGGGGCTGGTCCCCGCAGGCGCACACCGAGTTCTTCACGGCGACCGACGACGCCTCGCCAGGATACCTCTGGGGCCCGATCGTTCCGGGCACCTGGCGTGTGCTCGTCGGCCTCTGCCAGATACCTTCCGACGGCACGGCGCTCGCCCTCACCATCAACGTGACCAGCGACCCGCGGCCGGTGAAGGCTCAGCCGGTCCGCACCGAGCCGGTGCGCAAGGGCGCCGGCTGGTATCGGGGCGACCTGCATTGCCATACCTATCACTCCGATGCGGCTGGCTCGCCGGAAACGCTGCATTCGGCGGCGCGGCAGGCCAAGCTCGATTTCCTCGCCGTGGCGGACCACAACACCATCAGCCAGCGACGCTATTTCTATCCGGCATCGTCGTCCGATCTGGTCTTTGTGCGGGCAACCGAGGTGACGACCACGGAGGGACACGCCAACGCATTCGGCGTCGAGGGCATGGTCGACTATCGGATGACCCGGCCCGGCGACGTGCACCGGCTTGTCGACCACGTCCACGCCCTGGGCGGCATTCTCTCGATCAACCACGACAAGCCGACAATCCCGTGGACCTATGAATTGCCGCGCGCCGACTGCATGGAGGTCTGGCAGGCGACCTGGATCGAGTGGAACTGGATCTCGCTGGCGCGCTACCAGCATCGGCTGGCGGCGGGCTTGCGGATATCGGCGATCGGCGGCAGCGACTACCACCAGCCGGCCGAACTGCAGCCGGAAGGTCCGTTTGTGCTGGCGCGTCCCACGACCGTGCTGTGGCTCGACGAGCTGTCGGAAGCGGCGATCCTCAAGGCGATGAAGGCCGGACACGGCTATATCACCGAGGACCCGAACGGGCCGCATCTGTCGATCACCGCCGATGGCAAGCCGATGGGCAGCCTGCTCGAGACGGCGCATGACGTGCGCGCCGAAGTTCGCGGGGCCGCCGGCGACCGGCTGGTCTGGATCGATGCCGGCGGCGAGGTCGAAGCTGTCGTCATTCCGAGCGACGACTGCGAACTGCCGCTAGGTGCACCGGAGCGCATTTCGACCTTCATCCGCGCCGAGATCGTCGCGGATGCGAGCTACGAACGGCTCTACCGGATCGCCGAGGCGGCGCTGCCCGAGGCGCCGATGGTCGAGCAGCTCATTCCCATCATGCGGCAGCAGGCGATCCGCCGGGCGATCAGCAACCCGATCTACTTCGGCCATTGATGGACGGCCGTCAGATTGACTTCGTCGGCGGCGGTCCATATGTCCGCAACAGCCGATCCGGGCCTCCTCATACTGAGGGATACCCTCGATGAGAAACGAAGCTGGTGCCGTTCTAGTCGATTGCGCGAATGCGCGGCGCGGCGACCCGATGCATCCGGAAGGCTCTCACCGCCGAAGGCGCGCGGCGCATCTGACCTGAGCTAGGGGCTCCGAGCTTGCTCGACAAGGTCGGCTGACGGACGAAACGGTCACCGCCAGGTTCGTGGTCCCGGTCCCTCATCTCCACAGCCCGAATTGTTCGAGGCAAAGGGCCGCTGCGGCTTCTCCAGCGATCGGACGAGCGATTTCGGCCGATCCTGAACGCCGACGCTCGCTGGTCATCCCCCTTGCCCGCCTGACGCGCCCGCCGCGACTGAAAGTCGCCGGGCGCAGATTGTGAGACTCAAGATGCTGAACGCCATGTTCGACTGGTTCGACCGGCACTATTCGCCGGTCGCCATCGCCCGCGACTCGCGGCCCCCGCCGGGGACGTGGAATTTCGTCGCTTACTTTGTCCGGCAGTTCCGCACGGCCATCGTCATCCGCCTGGTGACCGTCGCTCTCAGTTCGGCGACCGATGCGATGCTGCCCGTGTTCGTCGGCATCGTCGTGGGCCTGCTCGCCGCGACCGCGCCGGGGGAGATGTTCGCCCGCAACTGGCTCGTCCTCCTCCTCATGCTTGGCACCATCGGCGTCGTGCGGCCTGTGGTGTTCATCCTCGACAAGCTCATGAACAACCACGTGATCGAGCCGGCTTTCATCAGCCGCATCAAGTGGCAAAGTCACTTCCATGTCATCCGGCAGAGCTGGACGTTCTTCCAGAACGACTTTGCCGGGCGCATCGGCAACCGCGTCCTGCAAGGGGGCGATTCCATCGAAGTCGCGGTCAGCGGCATCCTCGATGCCGTCTGGTATGCCGTGGTGTTCGTCGCCGTCGCGATCGCGGTGCTGGCCCGGCTCGACCCCGTCCTGCTGGTTCCGGTGGCGATCTGGCTGGCGCTCTACGCCGCCCTTTTCGCGGTGATCATGCCGCGCATCGCCAGACAGTCGGCCGCCGTCTCCGAAGCCCGTTCCACGATGACCGGGCGGATCGTCGACAGCTACACCAACATCCAGACGCTGAAGACCTTTTCCCTGTCCGCCCACGAGGACAAGTACGTGTCCGACTCGGTCGTCGAGCAGACGGTCCAGTACCGCCGGCTGATGCGCGAGTTCACCTACATGTGGTCGGCACTCTACCTGCTGAATACCGGTCTCGTCGTCGCGATCGCGTGGCTGGCGCTCGCCGGCTGGAACGCCGGGACCCTGTCGACCACGGCAGTCGCGACGGCGGTGCCGTTTGCGCTGCAGATCATGAACATGTCGGGCTGGCTGCTGGAGCGCGGGTCCAACATCTTCCGCCAATTGGGCATTGTTCGCGACTCCATGGAGACGATCACGCAGCCGATCGCCTTGGTCGATGCGCCGGATGCCACCGAACTGATCGTGCGGACGGGCGAGATCGAATTCGCCGACGTCAGCTTCAACTACTGGCGCGGCAAACAGGGCACGGTGATCGAGCACTTCAACCTTCGTATCGGGGCAGGCGAGAAGGTCGGGCTGGTCGGCCGTTCGGGGGCGGGGAAGTCGACGCTGGTCAACCTCGTCCTGCGTCTCTTCGATGTCGAGTCGGGCGCCATCCGGATCGACGGGCAGGACGTGCGATCGGTGACCCAGGAATTGCTGCGCGCGGCGATCGGCCTGGTCAGCCAGGACACTTCGCTGCTGCACCGTTCGGTACGCGAGAACATCAAGTTCGGCCGGCCGGACGCTACCGACGAGATGATGTTCGCCGCCGCCGAACAGGCGAAGGTCGCCGACGTCATCGCCGACCTTGTGGATCAGTACGGCCGCACGGGCTACGACGCCCACGTCGGCGAGCGCGGCGTGAAGCTCAGCGGCGGTCAGCGGCAGCGCATCGCCATCGCGCGGGTGCTGCTCAAGAACGCGCCGATCCTGATCCTCGACGAGGCCACGTCGGCGCTCGACAGCGAGGTCGAGGCGGCCATCCAGGAGCAACTGCAGTCGCTGATGCGCGGCAAGACCGTCATCGCCATCGCCCATCGGCTGTCGACTATTGCTGCGATGGACCGCCTCGTCGTGCTCGAACTCGGGCAGATCGTGGAAGAGGGCACCCACGCCCAGCTGCTGGCAAAGGGCGGAGCCTATTTCAGGCTGTGGCAGCGCCAGTCCGGCGGCTTCCTCGACGCCGACCCACGGCAGGCAGGTTGACGTGGGGATCGGTCAGGCCGCCGACGCTTCGACGAAAGCCTGGCGCAGCGAGCGGAAGGCTTTCGGCATGTTCGCTTCGTTGATCGCGGCGTAGCCGAGCACCAGTCCCGACGACGGCGTGACATGGCGAAAATGCATCGAGAGCGGTGAGATGTTGAGCCCTCTCTGCCGCGCGGCGGCGGCGATCGCGACGTCGTTGAGCCCGGGCGCCAGTTCGCCGACGAACTGGATGCCGGCGTCGGTCGGCCTGAGGGTCATCCATTCGCCCAACTCACGCTCCGCATAGGCCCGGAATTTCTGCCGCCGGGCGGCATAGATTCGACGCATGCGCTTGAGGTGCATGCTCATGTGACCCTCGTCGATGAAGTCGGCGAGGGCGGCCTGAAGCAGCAGCGGGGCGAACTGCCCGGTGATGCTGAGGACCGCGGAAATGTCCGGCACCAGGAACTCGGGCAGCACCATGAAGCCGAGGCGGAGGGCGGGAAAGAGCAGCTTCGCGAACGTGCCGAGGTAGATCACACGGTCGGAGTGGTCGGCCCCCTGCATGGCCTGCACCGGGCGCCCGACGAAGCGGTATTCGCCATCGAAATCGTCCTCGATGACGAAAGCGTCCATCCGCTCGGCAAGTTCGAGCAGCCGCAAGCGCTGGTCCATGAGCATCGTCTCGCCGAGCGGATGCTGACAGGCCGGCGTCACGTAGATGACCCGCGGGGTCGCGTTGATGGGTGGCGTCAGGTGCCAGCCTTGCTCATCGATGTGGAGCGGCACGAGCTGGGCGCCGGCAGCGACGAAGGCGGCTTGGGCGCCGTAATACCCGGGCTCCTCGACCCAGGCGGAATCGCCCGTGTCGAGCAGGACCCGCGCCAGCAGATCCAACGCGGCCTGCGCGCCGGTGGTGATGATGATCTGCTCCGGGTGGCAGCGGACGCCGCGCGCGACCTTCAGGTAGCCGGCGATGGCACGCTGCAGCGGCGGGTAGCCGCTGACGTAGTAGGTGCCGAAGAGGTCGCTGCGCGCCAGCTTGGCGCGCCGCGCCAGGAGCCGGCTCCACGTGTTGAAGGGGAAGCTCTCCGGATCGGGCATGCCGGGGTGGAAGGCAAGGTGCCCCGCCGCGCCATGATGAGCGGGCTGGCGCAGCATCAGCTGGCCGCGCGCCGACATCTGGCGCCGGCGGCCGTGGCGCCGCTCGCGTTCCTGCGGGGGCGTTCGCTCCGGCAATTCGACGACCGTCGGGGGCACGCCGGGTCGCCCCGCGATGTAGCCCTCGGTGAGCAACTGCTCGTAGACGCTGACGACCGTGTTGCGGGCGACGCCGAGATCCTGTGCCAGCGAGCGGGTCGAGGGCAGGGCGTGTCCGGGCGCCAGGACGCGCTCCTCGATCATGCTTCGCAGGCGGCCGTAGAGTTGCCGATGGAGCGGCGCCTGCAGGCTGCGGTCGAGCGATACCGAGTCGAGAGGAAACGACTGCTTCATCTGTCTGGTTCCAGTTCCAACCGAGGATCGGTTGTTTGTGGTTCCTGCACAAGGGCCGATCCGGCGGCAAACGCTGGGACCGCCGTCACAGCCGACAGAACGCCGGATGTGCGTGCATTGCAGCGGAAATGTTGGTGCACCGCCGCATCGGGGATTCAGGCAGGAAACGCAACTGGCGCCAAAGACTGCGCCCCAACTGGCGCTTGCGGGACGGCCACGTTCGGTAGTCTGGTTCCCGGCAGCGGTGCGGCGAGACTGCGCGACCGAGGAGACGAATGACCCAGCGGACCATTCATCTGGTTTTCAAGACGCACCTCGATATCGGGTTCAGCAATCTGGCTGAACGGGTCCGGCGGGAATATCACGCGCACTTCATTCCCCAGGCGCTTGCAACCGCGGAGCACTTCTACGGGGAGGACCCCGACAACCCGAAGTTCATCTGGACGACCGGCGCCTGGCTGATCTTCGACTATCTGGCGAATGCGGGGCCGGACGAGGTCGCGCGCCTTGAGCGGGCGATCGAGCGGGGCCTGATCCGCTGGCACGCGCTGCCGTTCACCACCCACTCCGAACTGATGTCGTCAGAATTGTTCCGCGCCGGGCTGTCCTACAGCCGCATCCTCGACCGGCGGTTCGGACGCACCACCACGGCCGCCAAGATGACCGACGTGCCGGGCCACACCCGCGGCATCGTCCCGTTGCTGGCCGAGGCCGGCGTCAAGTTCCTGCACCTCGGCGTCAACGAGGCCTCGCCGGTGCCGGACCTTCCCAGCGTCTTCCGCTGGCGGGCAGATGGCGGCGAGGAGGTCGTCGTCCTGTACCAGGACTCCTACGGCGGAACCTACTTCCCGGAGGGGCAGAGCGAAGGTCTGGCCTTTGCCCACACCAACGACAACGCCGGCCCGCAGAGCATTTCGCAGACCGTCGAGATCTACCGCGATCTCTGGTCGCGCTATCCGGATGCGCGGGTCGTCGCCTCGACGCTCGATGCCTACGGCGAACTCCTGTGGGCGCGCCGCGAGCAATTGCCGGTCGTCGATCGCGAGATCGGCGACTCGTGGATCCACGGCATCGCGACTGACCCCACGAAGGTCAGCCGCTTCCTGGCGCTGCAGCGACTCTATGGCGCGTTCGCGCCGGAGGGCCTGACGCCTGAGCGCGAAGCGTTCGGGCGGATGCTCGCGCTGGTTCCGGAACATACCTGGGGCGTCGACATCAAGACCTTCCTGAGAGACGAAGAAGCTTGGGATCGAACAGATTTCGAGGCGGCGCGAGACAAGGATCCGCGCTTCGCATTCAGCGCGGCGTCCTGGGCGGAACAGCGGCAGTATCTGGACGCCGCCATCGACCAACTCGGCGCTGAGGACAGGTCGCGCGCCGTTGCCGCATGGACCGACCGGGTGCCTCCGCCGGACAAGAGCACCGTTCGGACCACGGCCGACAGGGCGGACGTTGACGGCTGGCGGATTGCGATCAACCCGGCGACCGGCGATCTCGCCAGAATCACATCACCCGACGGGATCGAGCTGGCGGGCCGCGACGGCACGCTCCTCGGCTACCGCTACGAATCCTACGACGCATCGGATGTGCAGCGGCACATGGAGAGCTACCTGACCCAGCGGCCGGAATGGGCGCTGCTCGATCATGGCCGACCGGGTCTCGACAAGGCCCGGACGGCGCGCTCGGCGCGTTGGGAGCCACGGCTCACCGGCGTGGCGCACGATGGAAACGTCGTGCGCGTGCTCGCCGACATGTCAGCCGATGCGGTTCGCGACCTCGGCGCGCCGCAGCGGATCGAGTTGATCGTCGAGCCGGAAGATGCGCACCGCCTCAGGATATCGGTCGTGCTTCGCGACAAGCCGGCAAACCGGATGCCGGAAGCGAGCTTCCTGACGTTCGCCCCCGAGGGCGCCGGTGACTGGCGCTATCGCAAGATGGGGGCCCGGCTGGACCCGCAGCTGACCGCCAGACGCGCCGGCGGGCAGCTTCAGGCGGTGGAGGCGGTGTCGGCCACGCTGGGCGCGCACGGCCGTGTCGGCATCTCCCCCTTCGACACGCCGCTGGCCGCGCCGCTCGAGTGGCCGTTCATGGTGTTCAATCCGGAGGCGCCAGATCTGTCGCAAGGGATCCGCTTCAACCTCCACAACAACAAGTGGGGGACGAACTTCCCGATGTGGTGGGGCGGCAGTTTCGTGGCCCGCTTCCTGGTTGAGGTCGGACCGCGGTGAGCCGATCACTTCACAGCGCCGCCGAAACCGAGTTCGCGGGCGAAGAAGTCCATGGTCCGCTCGTGCATCTCCGTCGTCTGCTGGTGGCCGACGCCCGGCTGAACGAAGACCGTGAGTTTCGAGATTGCGCCCGTCGCTTCGTACATCGGACGGGTCACACCGAGGGCTTGAGCAACGCTCCGCGGCGGGGTCAGTTGGTCGTCCTCGCCGAGGCAGATGAGCTGGGGGCGGGGCGCGACCATGCCGGCGATCTCGCCGGTCGAGGTGTGGTTCAGGAGGCCCGGGACGAGCAGGTAGATGCTGTGATGGTCGTGGGCGCCGAGTTCGACGAGAGTGGCGTAGTCGGCGTAGCAGCAAAGGTGCGCGATGGCCGTCAGGCGCGTGTCGATGGCGGCCAGCCAGTAGGTGAGGGTGGCGCCGAGCGAAATTCCGAAGCCGCCGATGCGCGCTGCGTCCACGTCGTCGCGGCCGGCAAGATAGGTGAGGGCGGCGGCATGGTCCGACAGCATGCGCCCGATCAACGACCCGCCGTACCAGATCGCCGCTTTGGCGGCGGCGCTTTCACTGATCTTGCTGCGTTCACCCGAACTCGGCATGTCGAGGCAGAGCGTCACATAGCCGGCGCGGGCGAAAACCGGTCCGAGCGGGCGGAGCAGATACGCGCGACCGTCAAGCAGTTCGTCAGCGCCGATGTCGAGCCGATCCCCATGCGAATGTGCGTAGAGGATCGCGGGTATTCTGCCGCTGGCGTCGACCGGCCGCGTGAGCAGGCCACGCACCTGGCCGGCGCCCTCCAAGTCGAATGTCAGGCGCTCGACGACGTAGCCGTCCTGCTCGACGACGTCCCGCCCGAGAAGCGCAAGACGCGGCTCGCGGAAAGACAGCAGCGACTTCAGGTGTTCACGGGTGATCGTCATGGCGGTCCGGGGCCTTTCACGGCTGGTGTCGCGTGGGTTGAAGAATGAGCGCAACCGGCGATGCCACGGTTATCTCAGTGGACATCGGCGGCGGGAGCGTCAAGTTGGCTTGGGTCGCGCACAGCGGCGAGGTGCTGCGGGCGGACACGGTGGAGGATGTGCCCGCGTTTGGCAGCGACGCCCTGCTCGCCGAGATCGGCCAACGTGCCCAGGCTTTGGCGGCGCCATCCGCAAGGCGATCTCTCGCGGGTCTCGCCATCGGTGTGCCTGGGCACCTGTCTCCGGATCGGCGCGCTTCCTTGAACAGCAACGTGCCAATGCTCGATGGGGTCGATCTCGTCGGCACCTTCGAGAGGCGCCTTGGCTGTGCTGTTCGACTGGAGAATGACGCAAACCTCGCGGCGCTCGGGGAATGGGCCTTCGGGCCGTGGCGCGCCGCCACTCGCTTCATGATGGTCACGCTTGGAACCGGGATCGGCGTTGCCCTGCTCGACGACGGCAAGCCGGTCGACCTCGTCGGCGGCACGCTGGGCGATGCCGGACACATCGTCGTCGATCCTGGCGGCGGGCGCTCGTGCCGCCTGGGCTGCCGGGGATGTCTTGAATCGGTGGCTTCGGGCGTGGCCATCGCGGAAATCGCCGCGGAGACCGGCGCGCGCGATCCCGACTCGCCGCTCGGCAAACTGCGTCGCGGCGGTCAGGCGATCACCGGGGCGGACCTTGCCCGGCTCGCGGCTGGCGGCGATGCCGCGACGCTCTCCATCCTCGCCCGCGCGGGCACCTTCCTTGGCCAGGGCTTGGCGAGCTACATCAACGTCTTTGCCCCCGATGTCATCTGCATTGGCGGCGGCGCGAGCCGTCTTCGTCCGTTCCTCGAGGCGCCGCTGAACGAAGCCGCCGAGCGAGGCAGGATCAAGAATCGCCGGCCGCCCGAGGCGATCTACTTCTCCGACGTTTACGATGCGGCGGCCGGGCGCGGGGCGGTTGCCCTCTTCTTGCCGGGAGCGAGAGCGAAGGGATGAGCCAGACGTACGTTGAGGAAATCTGCCAGCAGCCGCTTGTTCTCGCGGCACTGGCCGGCCGTTTTGCAGCGAGCCATGGCGCGGAGTTGGCCAGGGTCCGGACCCTCATGGACAGCGGCGCGGTCGGCCGGGTCGTGCTGACCGGCATGGGCGGGTCGCTGCACAGCCTCTACCCGACGCTCATCAAGCTCAGCCGGCAAGCTGCGATCCCGATCTCGCTATGGGATTGCTCCGAACTGGTGCAGCAGGCCCAGGCCCTTGTTGACGAACGGACTCTCCTCATCGCCGTCTCGCAGTCCGGCGAGAGCGCCGAACTGGTCCGGCTCTGTCACGCGGTCGCGCGGCCGCGGGTATCATTGGCGATTACCAACTTCGGTGCAAGCACACTCGCCGACTGGGCGGACATCGCCATCCGCACCGACGCCGGGCCGGAGCGCACCGCATCGACCAAGACCTACACCGCCGGCCTCGCTGCCCTGGCGCTGGTTTCATCGGCGCTCCTCGGCGAGGACGTTCGGGCCCAGGCTGGCGCAATCGAGCAGGCAGCCGGCACCCTCGATCGCCACCTCGCGGGCTGGCAAGCGATGGCCGGTGAGCTCGTCGCGTTCCTCGGCCACGAAGCGCCGATCACCTTCGTCGGGCGCGGTGGCAATCTCGCCTCGGCCATGATGGGCGCCCTGCTCACCCAGGAGGCCTCCAAGTTGCCCTGCCTGTCGCACTCGGGCGGCCAGTTCCGGCACGGGCCGATGGAACTCGTCCGGCAAGGTTTCCGAAGCATCGTCTTCCAAAGTCCCGACCCTGACGTGGCAACCCTTGATCGACGCCTGGCCGATGCGATCCTCGACCGTGACGGCCGTTGTGCGTGGGTTGGCGCGGGCCGCACCGACCGCGAAGGGCGGGACGGTGAGTTCGTCATCGACATTCCGGAATGCGACGAGAGTTGCCTGCCCCTCGTCAACATCGTCCCGATTCAAGTGATGCAGGTGCCGCTGGCGATCGCGCGCGGGTTCGAGCCGGCGCAGTTCCTCAACGCGGCAAAGATCACCACCATCGAGTAGCCGCCTCTCGGGTGATGCGCGCCAGGAGCGCCGTTTCAGCGTCACGCGCGGTCGTCGGTGCCGGTCCCTGCCGCGCGCCACGCCGGCGTCCGATCGATGAGCCAGAGTCTTCCGCGCGAAGGCCCGGTGACGGCCGATCTCCCGCTGGATGGCGCCCGCCGACGCCACCGCTCCGCACAAGGGACTGGCCCCATCAAGTCCTCCAACACTGGTCCTTGCTGGTCGTCCATCCGGGTGCGACGGTTTTGAACGTTCCCAAAAGCCCCTGGCCTTGGGAGAGCGCGGTGAAGGGGAAGCACATGCGCTTGCAGCACTCTTTCGGTTCTGGCGGTCCTGGCGACCCGTGCCGTGCGCAATGCACGGAACGGGCTTTGCCCGTTGCCCGGCCCTAGAGTGTCCGTCATGCCCCAGGGTCAGTGCCAGTTTCTGGCCGCGCTAGATCAGTGTGGACTTGAACTCCAAAGCCCGCACATGACGACGACCACCAAGCGCCTCATCCCCTCGGGAGATGTCGATCAGGGCGCGCTCGGGCGCGATGGTTTGCGCTATCACGCGTGGGACCCGGACGCAGTTGTTGCTCGTTATGAGGGCCTCGATCCCGCGGCGTCCTATGAGCTGGAGGCGGTCTTCGCCTGCGAGCGTTCGGTGCGTCGCGTGCTGGCTCTCGTCGTGAACGGCGATGACCTCACACCGGTCGTCCACCTGACTCCCGGGGGCGCCACGACGGTCCGGGCGCCGATACCGCCGGGCGCCGTCGAAGCTGGAATCCTCGACCTGCGGATCGCGCGTCGCGAAGGGCCGGACGCGGTCGTTTCCGAGCTGCGGTTGTTCAGCTCCGTCCCGGTCGCGCCGATCCTAACCGTCGTCGGCGACTCGCAAGGCGGTCTTGTCGGCACCGTCAGCGACGCGGCTTACGCCGGCGTGCCGCGCGCCGAGGTGGCAGTCAGCTGGCCGAGTGGAACGCTTCGGGCGCAAAGCGACGCGCGCGGTGTCTTCCGGATTCCGCTGCGCGAAAGCCTGCCTCATGGCCAGCACGCGACCCTGAAGATAACGGCGGCGGGCGGGCTTACCACCTCTTGCGAGATCGACACCCGCACGCTGGCGCAGGGCCTGCGCGAGCTGCCGGCTCGCGAGGCGCGGCTGGACCTTGGCGGAGATTGGCACTTCCTCCCCGGCCGCTCGCCCGATCCAGCCGCGCCGGGCTGGCGCGATGCGCCGTCCACCCGCGTCCCCGGTCATGTTGCCTTCGACGGTCTCGTTCCCGACGGCGGCATCGCCACGCTCCGCCGCAAGGTGATGCTTCCGGCGGACTGGGACGGCGATGCCGTCTTCGCGCGGTTCGACGGGGCATACGGCCGGGCTGAAGTGTTCCTGAACGGCAAACACGCCGCGACGCATTCGGCCGGTGCCACCTCTTTCGACGTCGACCTGACCGCGTTCGTGCAATCCGGCGAGAACCACCTGACGGTCGTCCTGACCGAGCACACACCGCATGCGGTCATCGACTACATGAGCTGGTACGCGCACACCTCGCTCCTCGGGATCTGGCGCGAGGCGTGCCTGTTCAGGGTGCCGCGGACGCATCTCGGGCCGACCGATGTGCAACTCGACTGGGATCCGGAAACCGGCGTCGGCACTGCCGGCTTCGACACGGAGGTCGTCAACCTCGCGGCGTTGGCCGAGGCCTTCACGCTGGAGCTCTCGGTGTCGGACGGCGATCGGCTGTTGCATCGAACCACGCTCGCCGGCGAGGTGGGGCCTGCCGGCAGCATGCACCGGCAGGCGGTGTTGCAGGTGCCCGACGCCGAACCCTG
The DNA here is from genome assembly GCA_963843565.1 of uncultured Alphaproteobacteria bacterium. GTDB lineage: Bacteria > Pseudomonadota > Alphaproteobacteria > Rhizobiales > Kaistiaceae > DASZQY01. Next base: position 2,058,864 of record CAWJKY010000003.1, on the reverse strand, counting down.
GTCGGCTGAGATGCCCAGGCTTTACGATCTCGACATCCATCTGCGCCTCGCCAGCGGACGGGTCGCCGTTTACCGACGGCGCATCGGGTTTCGGCGGATCGCGGTGAAGGACCGGCAGGTTCTGGTCAACGGAGCGCCGATCCGGCTGCTGGGCGTCAATCGCCATGACGCGCGCATGCGGACCGGAAGATCGATGCGCGAGGAAGATCTGCGGCACGACGTGCTGGCGCTGCGCCGCGCCAACATAAACGTCATCCGGACCGCGCATTATCCGGCCGATCCGCGCCTGCTCGCCCTCTGCGACGAACTCGGCATGTATGTCGACGACCAGATGCCGATCTGTTTCGCGGCCGGTTTCGACGACCACCGCTGGACCCGCACGAACGATGCCGCCCACCTGGTTCCCTATTTGCTCGAGGTCACGGCCGAGACCGTCGCCCGCGACCGCGGCCATCCCTCGGTGCTGCTCTGGGACCTGGCGAACGAGACGCAGTGGGCGTGGGGCTTCGACGTCCAGCTCGCGCTGGTGAGGGAAATGGACCCGAGCCGGCCGACGCTCTTCTCCTTCGATCTCAACCAGCTCGGCGATGCCAACCCGTTGCCCCGGATGAGCGCGGCTGAGCGGCCCGACATTCGCACCTATCACTATCCCGGCTGGGACCGCTCCTGGCAGGAGGATCTCGACTGGTTACGCTCCTACGATCAGCCGTGCGTTCTGAGCGAGACCTTCGGACCTTTCCAGGACAACGCCCGCGCCCCCCTCCACGCCGACATGCTCGCAGTCGACCCGGGGGTGCGCGATTACTGGGTCGCCGGCACGAGACCGTTCCTTGCCCGCGCCATGGGCGACGTCGGTGTGATCGGCGGGATGATCTGGAACGCGGTGGACGATGAGTGGGTCCTGCCGCTCGATGAGAGCGTCGGTTTCGGCAACTGGGCGCACCTGACCAAACTCGACTACTTCCGGGTCCGCGATGTCCACCCGCCGCAGGACGGTCTCGTCTTCCGCGGCGAGGGCGAGTGGGGCCTGCTCGACGGGTGGGGGCGACCACGCCCGGAGCTGTGGCACGTCCACAAGATGTATTCGCCTGTCGAGATCGTCGTCGCGGATTTCGCCGACGACGGGCGGCAGTTGGCGCTCACCATCCGCAATCGGCATGCACACCGTCCGCTCGGCTCACTCGATGTCCGGCTTGTCGGCGCGGTGGCCGACGGCACCGGAAGCGATGCTTGCGCCCGTGTCGAAGCCGCACCTGGCATGAACGGCCGGCTCGCCCTCCGGGTCAATCCGGGAGCCGCCCGCGTCGAGGTAGCCTTTCACCACCCGGAGGGCTGGCTGGTCGACGCCTTCGCCTGGGACGTTCCGGGAAGGACCATCGACCCGCATATCGAGGTCAAGGCCGGCGCCCAACAGAACAGCGTCAAACTGGATTCTGCCGGGCGTCTCATGGTGTCGGGTGCCGAACCCTGGTTAAGGGCCTGGCCGCGGCTCCACGTTCAGGATGCCAGTCACCCGCTGGCGCCCGTTCCGCTGCCAGGCGCCGATCTGGAGCGCGCCGCCGCCACCACTGACGGCACACTGACGGTGCCGCTTGTCGGCGAAGATTGGCACGGGACACTTTCCGTGCGCGCCACGGCGGGCGAAACGGTGTTCGAATACGACTGCACCTACGCAGGCGACCGGAGTTTCGACGCCCGCGAGATCGGGCTTGCCTTCGCGTTGCCGGCGTCCTTGTCGGACCTCTGGTGGGATCGGGCAGCCGACTGGTCCGTCTATTCCCCCGGCCATATCGGCCGCCCGGTGGGCTACGCGAAGTCAGCGCCGGGGCCGGCGAACCCGCTGCGGCCGGCCGAGCGCTGGGAACAGGACACCACGCCGGGCGGTACGAATGACTACCGCAGTGCCAAGCGGAACGTCCGCGCGGCTGGTGTCACCGACGGCCGGCGATCCGTGTCGGTTCTCTCGGACGGCCGGCAGCACGTGCGGGCGACTCTCGTCGACGGGGTTCCCGTGCTGCATGTCCTCGACTGGTACGGTGGCGTCCCGTTCAATCTGGATACCGACCACATCTGGACCGCGCACTTCGGGACCGGCAAGCGCGTCGAACGCGGCACGACGCTGAAGGGCCGCGTCGCGCTTGCCTATGGTGACCTGCCGCTGATGGCGGGCGCGGAAGGCGTTGTCGGTCCGGGTGCCCGCCTCATGGAAGGAGCGCTTCCATGAGCGACCAGCGGCCAAATGGAACGGCGAAACTGACCGAGCGCGCCCGGCGCACGCTTCTGCCGCGCATCCCGCGCGAGGAGCGCCGCAACCTCTTGCTCGGCCTCGCCTTCATCTCGCCGTGGCTGATCGGGTTCTTCGCCTTCACGTTCTATCCGATGCTTGCTTCGCTCTACTACAGCTTCACCGACTTCAAGATTCTGAACGCGCCGCGGTGGGTCGGCCTGGCCAACTACACGCACATGTTCCACGATCCGCTGTTCTGGAAGTCGCTGGGCAACACGCTCTACCTGACCCTGATCGGGGTTCCCCTGGCGGTGGTCGTGGCGCTTGGAGTGGCGCTGCTTCTGAACACCAAGGGCATCCGCGGCATCGGCGTCTTCCGGACGATCTTCTTTCTGCCGGTCATCTTCCCGGTGGTCGCCGCCTCGCTCCTTTGGCTGTGGCTGCTCAATCCGCCGTATGGACTGGTGAACCAGCTGCTGGGGTTCGTCGGCATTCACGGCCCGGGCTGGTTCTTCGATGCCGCGTGGGCGAAGAACGGCATCATCCTGATGGCCGTATGGGGCGCCGGCGACATCATCATCATCTATCTCGGCGCCCTGCAGGGCGTTCCGCGAACGCTGCACGAAGCCGCCAAGATCGACGGTGCCGGTCCGCTGATGCGCTTCTGGCACGTCACGGTTCCGATGATCAGCCCGGCGATCCTGTTCAACATCATCACGCAGGCCATCGCTGCCTTTCAGTCGTTCACCCAGGCCTACATCATCACGGCCGGAATCAGCTCGAACGGCAGCGCCGCCGCGGTCGGCGGCACCCAGAACTCGCTGCTCTTCTATGGCCTGAATCTCTACAACAACGCCTTCCGCTATTTCCAGATGGGCTACGCCTCCGCGCTCGCCTGGTTCCTGCTTGTCGTCATCCTCATCGCGACCTTCGTCCTGTTCCGTGTCTCGCGCGGCCACATCTACTACGAGGGCGAGAAATGACGACGGTGTCGCTTCGCTCGGAGCGTTTGCGAAGTCAGGACGGCAGCGTCGACAGCCAGCCGGTTGGGCTGGCGCGCACGCTCTCGACCGTCGCGCTGGTCGCGCTGTCGGTTGCCTATCTGACGCCCTTCGTCTGGATGGTCAGCACTTCCCTCAAGACCGCCGCGCAATCGATCGCCGCGCCGCCCGTTCTGGTGCCTGACCCGGTCGTGTGGGCCAACTACCCCGATGCGTTCGTCCGGATGGATTACCTGGGGGCGCTCCTCAACACGTTGATCTACGCCGTCCCCTCGGTGATCGGCACGCTGCTCTCGTGCAGCATCGTCGCGTACGGCTTTGCCATCATCAAATGGCCGGGGCGCAACGTCGTCTTCGCCGTCGTGCTCGCCAGCATGATGCTGCCTGGCCAGGTCACGCTCATCCCGCTCTACGTGATCTTCGCCAAGCTCGGGCTCACCAACACCTACCTGCCGCTCATCCTGCCGTGCTTCTTCGGCAGCTATGTCGGCTCATGGTCGGGCGCCTTCTTCATTTTCCTGTTGCGGCAGTTCTACCTCGCCATCCCGAAAGACCTGATCGCAGCGGCGCGCGTCGACGGAGCAAGCGAACTGAGAATCCTGTTCCAGATCGTCATGCCGCTCTCCGTGCCGGCGCTGATCACGGTCGGGCTGCTCACCTTCATCGACAAATGGAACGACTTCTACGGACCGCTCATCTACCTCCAGGATCCGACGCGGTTCCCGCTCGCCCGGGCGGCGCAGGTCTTCCAATCGGCTCACAAGACGGACTGGGCGCAGTCGATGTCGGCCGCCGCCCTCATCTCGGTGCCGCTCGTCATTCTCTACTTCTTCGCCCAGCGAAAGTTCATCGAAGGAATCACGCTCACGGGACAGAAGGGCTGATGCCCGGCCGACGGTCGGGGCGGTCAGTCGCGCCTATCAACAGGAGGGAACAGACCATGCGAATCAAGTTAGCAACGCTGACCCTGGGAGGTGTGCTTCTCGCGGTTGGCGGGACGATCGCCATGACAGCCCCCGCGGCCGCCGATACCGTCAACCTGACGCTTCGCCATTGCTGGGGCGGCGATGCAGAGATGGCGGCGATGCAGAAGGTCGTCGACAAGTGGAATGCCGCCAACCCCGACATCCAGGTGAAGTCTATCGGCGGTTCGATCGGGGCCGAGGAGATCGTCGCCAGTGCAGCGGGCGGTAACCCGCCCGACATGGTCATCATGTGCGACAACAGCGCCGTCGCCGGCTTTGCCCATGACGGTGTCATTGCGCCGCTGGACGACCTGCTCAGGTCGATCGGCGCCGACACCAGCGACATCATTCCGTCGTCGCTGGCATGGGTGACCTACCAGGGCAAGCTCTACGGCCTGCCCTACGGCCAGGACACCTATGCGCTCTACTACGACGTCGATGCGTTCAAGGAGGCCGGCCTCGATCCCAACAAGCCGCCGCAGACCCTCGACGAACTCTGGGCCGACGCCGCGAAGCTCACCAAATGGAACTCCGACGGCTCCCTTGCCCGGGCGGGATTCATCCCGAACGATCCCTACAAGAATCTGGAGCAAACCTCGGCGTTCTTCGACTGCCAGTTCTATGACGACGCCACCAACAAGGTCACCGTCAACTCGCGGGCCTGTGTCGATTGGCTGAACTGGTTCAAGAAGTGGTACGACACCTACAACAAGAACAACGCCATGGTGAACGTGATCGCATCGCGCACGGGCGGCGATGCGGGCCTGCTGATCACCGGCCAGCAGGCGATGGGCATCTATGGTGAATGGAACACCGGGGGCGCCTATCTGCCCGTGGTCGCGCCCAACCTTCACTACGCGACTGCTCCGATCCCGTCGCTCGACCCGGCCTACTACGGCGCGGGATTCATGAACGGCAACGCGTTCCTGATCATGTCGGGTTCCAAGCACAAGGAGGAGTCGGCGAAGTTCGGCATGTACCTGATGACCGACGATGCCTCGAAGGTCATGATCCTTCAGAACTCGAGCGTGCCGCAGCTGAAGTCGCTGCTCGTCGATCCTGAGCTCACCTCGATCCCGCACTTCACCGCGTTCCTCCAGATCGCGGCGCATGAGAAGTCGTGGACGACGCCGATGTTCTCGGCTTACTCGGAGCTCATCGACGGTCTCAACAACGCGCTCGATGCGGTCCTGACCGGCGGTGCCGATCCGAAGCAGCAGCTCGATCAACTGGCGAGCGACATCCAGGCCAAGGTCGATGCCAACGGGCCGTAGCCGGCGAGCCAAACGCTGAAAAATGCCGGCGGGGCAGGGCGCGAATAGGCCCGGCCCCGCCGGCCGTAACCTGCCGACCGCGCCCCGGGCCCGGTTGTTTGCCCGGCTTGATCGCAAACCCACATCCTTGGAGCACCCTTCATGGCCGGCAGCGCGCACGCAGGCGTGCCCAACCATGTCCCGCGGGCGGCGGAACCCTGGCAGCGGCCGGCGCCGAAGGACCGCGCCGCCCGCAGCGATGCCATCGAGCAGCGCATCCAGCGCGCGGCTGCGAAGATCGCCGACGCCGAGCTGCGCCGTCTGTTCGAGGGAACCCTCCCCAACACGCTCGACACGACCATCATCTCGGGTGGGAGCGATACCCGCCCCGACACGTTCGTCTTGACCGGCGACATCCACGCCATGTGGCTGCGCGACTCCACGGCACAGGTCTGGCCCTACCTGTCGTCGGTCGGCGACGACCCCGAACTGGACCGCATCGTGCGGGGCGTGGTCCATCGGCAGTCCGACTCCATCCTGCTTGATCCGTACGCCAACGCCTTCCTGTTTGCGGACGAGACGAGCGAGTGGGCGAGCGACGAGACCGACATGCGGGCGGGCGTCCACGAGCGGAAGTGGGAGCCGGACTCGCTTGCTGCGTTTTGCCGCCTTTCCGCCGGTTACTGGAAAGCAGCCCGGTCGACGCGTCCGTTCGATGCCGTCTGGCGCGAGGCGCTCGATCTCACTCTGCACACGCTGAGGACCGAGCAGCGCAAGGATGGGGAGACGCCTTACCGCTTTCGTCGGCCGAACGGCGATCCGACGGATGTCGTGCCGAACGGCGGGCGCGGAGCGCCGACATCTCCCGTTGGCATGGTGCACGGGGCGTTTCGGCCATCGGACGACGCCTGCGGGTTGCCGCTGAACGTTCCGGTGAACCTTGCGCTGGCGAGTGCGCTCGAAGAGGTCGCGCCGCTGGCTGCGGCAGTGGATGCGCGCGGTTCGGCGGCGGAAGCGCTGGCTCTGGCGGCGGAGATCCGCGCCGGGGCCGACCGCGCCGGGGTTGCAGGCGACGCCTGGGCCTACGAAGTCGATGGGCTCGGGGGCATGGTGCGCATGGACGACGCGAATGCGCCGAGCCTCCTCGCGCTTCCCTACCTTGGCGCATGCCGGATCGACGATCCGCGCTACCTGGTGACGCGGCGCTGGGTTCTGTCGCCTGAGAACCCCTGGCGGTTCTCAGGCACGGCCGCCGAAGGCGTCGGGTCGCCGCACACCGGACCGCGCCGAATCTGGCCGATCGCGCTGGCGATCCAGGGGCTCACCGCCGTGACACCCGCCGAGAAGCGCGCGTGCATTCGCGCTCTGGGTGCGACCCACGCCGGAACGTATCTGGCGCATGAGTCGTTTGACGCCGATGATCCTGCGGTGTTCACGCGGCCGTGGTTCGCGTGGGCGAATTCGCTTGTCGGTGAATTGATAGAGCAGGCTGCGCTCGATGGGCTGCTGGCGTAGAGCCGTCGGCCGTATTCTCCCGCTTCGACGCCATTGTCATCGGACAATCTCCGGTCCGCCCCGCGATGGCACGAACGTCGCCCGCGAATTAACCATCTGTTAACCGACAAAGGTGTGTCATTCGCCCACGAGCGGCTGGCCCTGCGGCCCCATTGAGACGCAACTCGTGAAACGCCTGCTTGAGCTGCGGGAGCGGCCGCTCGACCAACATCATGACACCCGTTCTCCGGCGAGCCGGAGACGAACGACACTTCAGTCGATCGTTTCGAGCCGGCGTCCGTCCGCCTGATCGAAGAGATGCAGGCGGCCGAACCTGAGGCGGACGGTTTGCCCGGGTGAAGGCGCATCCGCCGCCGCGAGGCGTGCGTGGAACTCCTCTCGTCCGATGGAGAACGCGGCGACGACCTCCTCACGGGCGGGGATCGATCTCAGATCCTTCACGACCGCCTGGACGCCGTAGCCCTCCGGGCCGACACTGATGTCTTCGGGGCGGACACCCACCAATTTGCCTGCCATGTCCGGAGAGACCGACGGTCCCTCGAACACGTTGATGGCGGGGGTGGCGGGGTCGGGATTGAAGAACGTGGCAACGAACAGGTTCACCGGTTTCGCGTACAGGTCGCGATAGGTGCCCGTCTGGACGATGCGGCCACGGTCCATCACCGCGATTCTGTCTGCCAGGACGAGCGCCTCCTGCTGGTCGTGAGTCACGTAGATCGCGGTGACCCCGAACTCCTTCAGCAACCGTCTCAGGTTGATCCGGTAGCGCTCCCGCAGTTGGGCGTCGAGATTGGCGAAGGGCTCGTCGAGCAGGAAGACCGCCGGATCGCGTGTGATGCAGCGTCCGAGGGCAACGCGCTGCTTTTCGCCGCCCGACAGACCGGTGGGCTTGCGATCGAGAAGGTAGCCGATCTCCACCCCCAGCAGTTCGCTGGTCCGCTCGAACCGGAGCCGCGCTTCTTCTTGGAGCTCGGGCGTCTTCGGACGGAACAGGAAGTAGGAGAGGATGTTCTTCTGCGAGGTGTAATGCGGAAAGAGGGCGTAGTTCTGGAAGACCATGCCGACACACCGTTCGCCCGGAGGCACATCCGCCACGTCCTCGCCGTCGTAGCAAATCCGACCTTCGTCGGGCTTCACAAGGCCGGCGACAAGCTTCAGGAGGGTCGTCTTGCCGCAGCCGGAGGGACCCAGCACGACCAGCGTCTCGCCCTCGCGAACCCTGAGATCGACCGTGAGCGTGAACGGGCCAGGGTGGTGTTCGCTGCCGGGTCCGGCCGACTGGACGATGTTCGCAACGGGCGAGGCGAAGGGGGAGAAAGCGGCGAAGCCTATCCGTGCGGCAGGTTCTGGCGACAGCCGCTTGCGCACACCGATGAGTTCAATGACCGCCATTCCCCAGATACACCCCCAGAGGCCGATCCGAGTCCAGCCGCCGCAACCGGGCGCATCTACACCCGTCAACCACAGCACTATATCTGGCAAATTGACGTAGGTTCCTCTTCGAGGAGGAGAGCCGATGGCGCTGAACAAGGTCGTGAAGGCGGCGGTGGTGGCGATCTGCCTCCTGCCGGTGTCGTTCCAGGCGCAGGCGATTTCACGCTACACGTCGACGTCCATGAGCTGCGCCGCCATCGCGCAGAAGATCCGGACCGAAGGCGCGGCAATCTTCCGATGGACGCAGAAGCCGGACATCCTGCGCTACGGTCTCTACGTGGCCGACGACAGCTTCTGCAGCATCCACGAACGAGCCATGACGACGTTCATTCCGTCGGCTGACGCGAAGAGATGTGCCGTGCTGGAGTGCAAGCCATACGATCCGCGCGACGACCTCCTCTTCCCGCTCTTCCGTTTCGGCCCGCGATAACCCCGCTGCCCTCGCCGATTGGCGGTCTCGCGCAGTCTCAGTGCCCGCCCCAATCCTGAAACGCCCGGCGGGAGCCTGGCGCACGCATTGGCGCGCGTCACAGCGCTCGGGCGCCGCCGGTAAAAGCAGCTCCGATCGCGCCGGATCGCTATTTCCGGGGCTGCACCGAGTGTCCGCTGGTCGCCCTGAACCCCGAGGGGCTCGTTCCAAAATATCTGTGGAAGACTTTTGCGAAGTAGTTCGGGTCGGAAAAGCCGGTCATCACCGCAATATCCTTGACCGGCAGCACGGAGTGACCGGTCAGGAGCCGCACCGCGCGCCGCATGCGCTCCTGCAGGATGAAGCTTCCAGGCGGGGTTCCGACGCGCGCCGCGAACGCGCGGGAAAAATGAGCCCGGCTGAAGCCCGCCAATCCGGCCAGTTGCGCGACCGAGAGGTCCTGCTCCAGATTGTCGCGAACGTATCCGATCACGCGTTCGATGCTTGAATCCTCGTCGTCGTCGATTGCGGCGGTCGGCGAGCCGAAGACGTCGTCGTAGACGGCCGTCGCCGCCTCGTATGCGATCGCGGAAGCGGCGCCGGCGGTTTCTCCGTCGCCTTCGATCAACCGCAGGCAGCAACCGGCGACGTGCTCGATCGTTTCGGGCTTCAGGTGCAGGATCGGACCGGCGGTTGCCTCGATCGCCCGGTGGATGCGGACGGCTTCCTGGCCGCTCATCGACAGCCAGAAAAATTCCCAGCGACCGCCGTCTTCGACCCAGTAGCGATGGTTGTGCGGCACGATCACCAGCATCGTGTCGCCGGGGCGCAAACGGTAGCGGCGCCGCTCGTATTGGAGGTTTCCGGCCCCCGCGATGGTGTGCTGGAGCACGGTGAAAGGCGTGTCGCCGCGCAGGCGGCCGTTCCAGTCGTAGGTTGATTTTTCGCGGACTTCGTAGCCGGTCGTCGTCGGCATTGTGTGCAGGCGGTGCCGACCGCGCGGCAGCGACACCGTCTTCATGACGGGCGCGTGAGCGGCGAGCTCATCGAGCACAGAATTACCTATCATAGCACAAAATAGCTCTACTCTCTGGCATCGGCTGCAGTCTACTCTCCACTTGAGGATATTGCTAAAGTAGAATTGCGGGAGCGGAATTTACCCGTCGCGGTCATTGGGGGTTCCTCCGGGAGTGTGGGCGGAGACGCTGGCTGCCGCAGGCTCCAGTCGTCCCCGCCGACCCTCTCGTGAAGGCCGTGCCAGGTACGGACACTTATGAGCGCACTCAAGATCGCAATTATCGGCGCGGGCAGCATCGGCTTCACCAGCCGGCTGGTGACCGACATCTTGTCTGTGCCGGAGTTCAGGGATGTCGAGTTCGCCCTGACCGACATCAGCGAGCACAACCTGGGTATGATCCGCCAGATCCTCGAAAAGAAGATCGCGGCGAACGGTCTGCCGACCACCATCACGGCGACGACGGAGCGGCGGCGCGCCCTCGAAGGCGCGCGCTACGTGATCAGTTGCGTGCGGGTCGGGGGCCTCGAAGCTTATGCCGACGACATCCGCATCCCGCTCAAGTACGGCGTCGACCAGTGCGTCGGCGATACGATCTGCGCCGGCGGCATCCTTTACGGCCAGCGCAACATTCCGGTGATCCTCGATTTCTGCAAGGACATCCGCGAGGTCGCCGAGAGCGGTGCGCGCTTCCTGAACTACGCCAACCCCATGGCCATGAACACATGGGCGGCGATCGAATACGGCAAGGTCGACACCATCGGCCTCTGCCACGGCGTCCAGCACGGCGGCGAACAGATCGCCGAGGTGCTCGGCGCCAAGGAAGGCGAACTCGATTTCGTCTGCTCAGGCATCAACCACCAGACCTGGTACATCGACGTCCGTCTGCGCGGCCGCAAGGTCGGCAAGGACGAGCTGCTCGCCGCCTTCGAGCGCCATCCGGTGTTCTCCAAACAGGAGAAGGTGCGCATCGACGTGCTCAGGCGCTTCGGTGTCTATTCGACCGAGTCGAACGGGCACCTGTCGGAATACCTGCCCTGGTACCGGAAGCGGCCGGACGAGATCGCCAAGTGGATCGACATGTCGGACTGGATCCACGGCGAGACCGGCGGCTACCTGCGCCACTGCATCGAGCGCAACGAGCTGTTTGAATCGGACTTCGCCGAAGTCCTCGCGGACGCCGGTACCTCGATCAAGCCGGCCGACCGCACGACCGAGCACGCCAGCTACATCCTCGAGGCGCTGGAGACGGGGCGCGTCTATCGCGGCCACTTCAACGTCAAGAACAACGGCATCATCACCAACCTGCCGGCCGACGCGATCGTCGAATCGCCCGGCTTCGTCGACCGGTTCGGCCTCAACATGGCCGCCGGCGTGACGCTGCCGGAGGCGTGCGCCGCGACCTGCATCGCGTCGATTAACGTGCAGCGCATGTCGGTGCACGCCGCCATCTCCGGCGACGTCGACCTGCTCAAACTCGCCGTCCTGCACGATCCGCTGGTCGGCGCGATCTGCACCCCCGAAGAGGTGTGGCAGATGGTCGACGAACTGCTGGTTGCCCAAGCCCGCTGGCTGCCTCAGTATGCGCACGCCATTGACGGTGCCAGGGAGCGGCTCGCCAGGCACACCGTCGCAACCCGCGATTGGCAGGGCGCCGCGCGGCGCGAAGTTCGTTCGGTTGAAGCCGTCAGGGCCGAGAAGGCCGGCGGCAAGGAAATGGAGGCCGCCACGGTGGCGGCGTCCTAGGCCGGCGATCAGGCCGCGCCTCGCGACGCTGGGAGGCGTCTCGGGGAAGGCGGGCGCTTCGGCCGTGTGGTGAAGAGTTTTTCGGGAGTCCGCGACCGTGCTGCGTGCCGGTCGTGGAGCAACAGGGAGGAACTATGACCAAGCACATCTTGACCCTCGGAGGCGCCGGGCTGCTGCTCAGCGTCTCGGTAGGCGCGGCGCTGGCCCAGATGGCCACGCCGGCACCGCTGCCCGATCCGCCGAAGTTCGACGCTCAACAGTCGCCGAACTTCGTCAGCATCTCGGACATCATGGAATACAAGGCGCTGCCCGCCTACCATGAGCCCGACTGGGTGACCAAGCAGTTCGTCGACACCGGCAAGCTGCCGCCCGTCAAGGACCGGTTGCCGAAAGAGCCGCTGGTCTACAAGACCGCCAACGAACCCGACGGCACCGGCGTCTACGGCGACGTCATGCGCCACGTCATCGGTGGCCGGCCCCAGGGCTGGAACTACGCCGCCGGCCAGATTCAGGGCTGGGGTGGCGTCGACATCGGCATGTACGAGTGCCTGACGCGCACCGGACCGCTGTTCGAGGTCAAGGCAAACGAACTCGAGCCGATGCCCAACCTCGCCAAGAGCTGGGATTGGTCGAAGGACGGTCACGTCCTCACCATGCATCTGATCGAGGGTGCCAAGTGGTCCGACGGCGTGCCGTTCACGGCCGACGACGTGATGTTCTACTGGAACGACAACATCAAGGATCCCAACGTCAAGCCGCTGAACTCGGGCGGACCGGACTCCTTCGGCGTCGGCACGACGCTCGAGAAGGTCGACGACTACACGGTCAAGTGGACCTTCAAGGACGCGTTCCCGAAGCAGTACCTCTACACGATGGCCTACGGCGGGTTCTGTCCGCTTCCGGAGCACATCCTGAAGCCGATGCACCCGAAGTACTCGAACCATACCTACGACGAGTACCAGAACGGCTTCCCGCCGGAGTACATGAACTTCCCGGTGATGGGCGCCTGGGTGCCGGTCGAGTACCGGCCGGACGACATCATCGTGCTGCGTCGCAACCCGTACTACTGGAAGGTGGACGAAGCCGGGAACCAGCTGCCCTACCTGGACGAGATGACCTACAAGCTCTCGACCTGGGCGGATCGTGACGTGCAGGCGGTTGCCGGCACGGGCGACTTCTCCAACCTCGAGCAGGCGGAAAGCTACGTCGAAGCCCTGAAGCGCTCTGCCGATCCCAAGGCGCCGGCGCGTCTTGCCTTCGGCGCCCGCACGATCGGCTACTCGATCTACATGAACTACTCGGCCAATGGCTGGGGAGAGCCTGACGCGCGCGCGGAGGCGGTTCGCGACCTGAACCGCAACGTCGACTTCCGTCTGGCGGTGACCTCGGCGATCGACCGGCAGCACCTCGGCGACTCGCTCGTCAAGGGGCCGTTCACGGCGATCTATCCCGGCGGCCTGTATGCCGGGACCGCGTTCTACGACAAGGGGTCGACGGTCTACTATCCGTTCAACCTCGACGTCGCGAAGGCGGAGCTTGCCAAGGCGGGTCTGAAAGACACCGATGGTGACGGCATCGTCAACTTCCCGGCGGGCACCGCCGGCGGTCAGGACGTGTCGATCACGCTGCTCGCCAACTCTGACTACCAGACCGACAAGAACCTCGCCGAAGGCGTGGTCGCGTCGATGGAGCAGATCGGCGTCCGCGTGATTGTCAACCTGGTGTCGGGGTCGAACATGACCGCGACCCAGAACAGCGGCAAGTGGGACTGGCAGATCTTCCGCAACCAGTCGGAGCTGATTTCGGTCGTGCAGAACACGGCCTCGCTCGCCCCGACGGGTCCGCAGACGAGCTGGTTCCACCGGGCCGGCACCGACGGCACCGTCGATCTGCTGCCGTTCGAGAAGCAGATGGTCGACGTGGTCAACACCTTCATCTCGGAGGCTGACCCCGCCAAGCGTGTCGACCTGATGAAGCAGTACCAGAAACTGTACACGGAGAACGTCTACGCCGTCGGGCTGACGCAGTACCCCGGAGCGCTGATCATCAACAAGCGCTTCGCCAACATCCCGCCCGGCGCACCGATCTTCATGTTCAACTGGGCTGAAGACAACATCATCCGTGAGCGCGTTTACGTGCCCAAGGACAAGCAGCAGAACTTCGAGCTGCACCCGAAGACTCTGCCGGGCAAGCCCGGTATTGGCAACGGACCGGTGTCCGGCTGAGCCGGGCGCGTGTATGAAGAAGACGAGGGGGCGTTTCGCCCCCTCGTCACTCGGCGCTGGGCATCAAGATGATAAAGTTCATTGCGAGCCGAATACTCGCTGCGATCCCGGTTCTGCTGATTTTGTCGGTGGCGACTTTCGGGATCATCAAGGCGCAGCCCGGCGACTATGCCGACTATCTGAAGGCGATGCTGATCAGCCAAGGTAACGTGCCCGAGGCCGACGCCCAGGCCCAGGCCGACGCCTACCGGGCATCCCATGGCCTCAATGCACCACTGCCGCTCCAGTACGTGAACTGGATTACCGGCATCTTCACCCGCTTCGATTTCGGTGATTCGCTTTACTATAACAGGCCGGTTGGCGAGGTTGTGCAGGAGCGATTGTCGCGAACGCTCTTGCTGGCCTTGACCTGCCACATCCTCGCGTCGCTCTTCGGCATCACACTGGGGATCGTGGCGGCCACCCGACAATACAGTTGGGTCGACACGCTGTTTGGCATTGTCTCGTTCCTGGGGATGACGATCCCGCGATTTCTGCTCGCGATCATCATTCTCTATCTCCTCGCTTTCAAACTGAACTCGCAGAGCTTCGGCAGCTTCTTCTCCGCCAGGTACGGCGGCGCGCCGTGGTCGTGGGACAAGTTCGTCGATCTGGTCAAACACGTCTGGCCGGTCATCTTCATCGCGACCTTCGGCGGCCTCGCCTACAACATGCGCGTCATGCGAGCGAACCTGCTCGACGTGCTGAAGACGCAGTACGTCGAGACGGCCCGTGCCAAGGGCCTGCGTGAATCGTCGGTCGTGCTGCACCACGCCGTCCCCAACGCGCTCCATCCGCTGGTTGCCTATCAGGGCGTCGTCCTGCCCTACATGCTGACCGGCGAGATCGAGGCGGCGATCGTGTTCGGCCTGCCGACGGTCGGTCCGGCGATCGTTGGTTCGCTCAATGTCGGCGACGTCTGGGTCACCGCGACGTTCATGCTGGTCATCGCGGCCACCCTGATCGTCGGCAACATCATTTCCGACATCCTGCTGGCGGTGCTTGACCCGCGCGTTCGCATCGGTGGGGCGAAGACCTCGTGACCGACCAGCCGATCAACGCGCCGTTGCCGCGCGATGCCGCCCGGCCGATGCCTGCGGAGAGCGACGATCTCGCCGTCGATGCGGTCGGACGCCTTCCCTCGCGCGACGAGGGCTATTTCTCGCTCGCCTGGCGCCGCTTCCGCCGCTCGTTCGTCGGCATGCTGGGGCTGGTTCTGGTCGTCATGTTGCTGGTGATGTCGGTGTTTGCCGACTTCTTCGCGCCGATGGACCCCAAGGATCAGGGCGACTCGTTCGCGCCGCCCGACATGCTCCTGTTCTCGGCACCGGACGGCTCGTTCTCACTGATCCCGAAGCTTTATCCGATCGCGGAGTCCGACAAGCTCGATCCGATCACCTTCCAGCCGCTCACCGGCCCCGACATGGAGCATCCGATCGATCTCGGCTTCTTCGTCAGCGGCTACCACTATCACGTCTTCTGGTTCATCCCCGGCAGCATCCATTTCTTCGGCGCCGCCGACGGACGTCCGGTCCATTTCCTCGGCACCGACAAGCTCGGCCGCGACATCCTCTCGCGCGGCATCGTCGGTTCGCGTATCTCCCTCACGATCGCCCTCGTCGTGGTCACGCTGACGACCACCATCGGGACTGGTCTTGGCATCACCTCGGGCTACATCGGCGGCGCCTTCGATGCGTGGTTGCAGCGGTTCGTCGAAGTGGTGCTGGCGTTTCCGCAGCTGCCCCTCTACCTCGCACTGACTACCCTTATCCCGGTCACAGCGCCGTCGAACGTCTTCCTCGCCTTCGTCATTGCGGTGCTCGCGGTGCTCGGCTGGGCACAGCTTTCCCGAGAGGTGCGCAGCAAGACCCTGGCACTGTCGCGGATCGAATACGTGCGCGCAGCGGTGGCGGTCGGTGCCGGCGACGGGCGCATCATCTTCCGCCATATCCTGCCCAACGTGCTGAGCCACGTGATCGTGGCGGTGACGCTGGCGATTCCGACCGTCGTGCTGCTCGAATCGTTCCTGGGCTTCCTCGGCTTCGCGGTGAAGCCACCGCTGATTTCGTGGGGGCTGATGCTTCAGGACACCGGCACCTTCTCGGTGATCGGGTCGTACCCGTGGATTCTCTCGCCGGTCGTCTTCGTGCTGATCACCGTGTTCGCCTTCAACGCGCTGGGCGATGGTCTGCGCGACGCAGTCGATCCGTATTGAGGGCGCCATGAGCGATCGTCCTGCAAACGAATTTGCGCCTGAGGAACGCCACGATATCGGCAAGGACGGGCAGGAACTCGTCATCGACGCGCGCCACATCGCGGTCAACTTCAAGGTCGAGCACGGCATCGTCGAAGGGGTGCGCGACGTCTCGTTCCAGCTCCACAAGGGCGAAACGATTGCGCTCGTCGGCGAATCGGGCTCGGGGAAGTCGGTGACCGCGCGCACGGTCATGCGGCTTCTCGGCAAGCGCGCCACCATCGGGCCGCAGGCAAAGATCCTGTTCAACGGCGAGGATGTCA
Source organism: uncultured Alphaproteobacteria bacterium (assembly GCA_963843565.1). Classification (GTDB taxonomy): domain Bacteria; phylum Pseudomonadota; class Alphaproteobacteria; order Rhizobiales; family Kaistiaceae; genus DASZQY01. Next base: position 2,042,518 of record CAWJKY010000003.1, on the reverse strand, counting down.
TCAAGTACTCGGAGCCGCAGATGCGCAAGCTGCGCGGCAACCGCGTGACGATGATCTTCCAGGAGCCGATGTCGTCGCTGAATCCGGTTCACACCATCGGATCGCAGCTCACCGAGATTCTCCATCTCCACAACAAGATGACACGCGCCGAGGCGACCGAGCGTGCCCGCCAGCTTCTCGAGGAAGTGCAGATCCCGGAGCCGGCAGCGCGGCTGCGTCAGTATCCGCATCAGATGTCCGGCGGTCAGCGCCAGCGCGTGATGATCGCGATGGCGCTTGCCAACCGCCCGGACGTGCTCATCGCGGACGAGCCGACCACCGCCCTCGACGTCACGGTGCAGGCGCAAATCCTAAATCTGATCAAGGAATTGCGCAGCCGGCACGGCATGGCCGTGGTGCTCATCACCCACGATCTGACGATCGTCAGGCAGTTCGCCGACTACGTCTACGTGATGCGCAACGGCGAGGTGAAGGAGCACAACGTCACCGAGGAGGTCTTCACCAATCCGCGCCATCCCTACACCCAGCACCTGCTGGCGTCGGAGCCGAGGGGCCAGGCAAATCCCTTCCCGCCGGATTCGCCGGTGATCATGGAAGGCCGCGACGTTCGCGTCGCCTACACCCTGAAGCGCGGTGGCATGTTCCGGCCGGACTACTTCGAACTCGTCGCCGTCGACAAGCTCAGTCTGAAACTCCAGCGCTACGAGACGCTCGGCGTCGTCGGCGAGTCGGGTTCAGGCAAGACGACGCTCGGCCAGGCGCTCATTCGTCTGATTACCCACGCCACCGGCGACGTCTACTTCGAGGGCCTGCCGATCCACGAGAAGAACCGGCGGGAGATGCGTTCGCTGCGGTCGCGCATGCAGATCGTCTTCCAGGACCCTTACGCCTCGCTCAATCCACGCATGTCGATCCGGCAGATCGTGGAGGAGGGGTTGATCGTCAACAGCATCGGTACCAGCAACCGCGACCGCCTCGAGCGGGTGCGCCAGGCGCTGCGCGACGCCGGCATGCCGGACAACATCCTGTCGCGTTTTCCCCACGAGTTTTCCGGCGGCCAGCGCCAGCGCATCGCCATCGCCCGCGCCATCGCGCTGGAGCCCGAGTTCATCCTGCTCGACGAGCCGACCTCGGCGCTCGACCTCTCGGTGCAGTCGCAGATCATCGACCTTCTGCGCAAGCTGCAGGCCGAGAAGGGATTGAGCTACCTGTTCATCTCGCACGATCTCAAGGTCGTGCGCGCCCTCTGCCATCGCGTGATCGTCATGCAGAACGGCCAGATCGTGGAGCAGGGGCCCGTCAACGAGGTGCTGACCTCGCCCACGACCGACTACACCCGGCGCCTGGTGCGCGCCGCGTTCGATATCGCCGCATAGAAATCCTCCCGGAGAGACGCGCATCATGACTGCTCACCCGAAGCTCGCTTTCATCGGCGCCGGTTCGACGGTGTTCATGAAGAACATCATCGGCGACGTCCTGCAGCGCCCGGCGCTCGCCGGCGCGCGCATCGCCTTGATGGACCTCAACCCGCAGCGGCTGGAAGAGTCCGCCATCGTGGCGAGAAAGCTCGCCGCAACGCTGAAAGCGCCGGCCACCGTCGAGACCTTCACCGACCGGCGCCAGGCGCTGGAGGGCGCCGACTTCGTCGTGGTCGCCTTCCAGATCGGCGGCTACGAGCCGGCGACCGTCACCGACTTCGAGGTCCCCAAGAAGTACGGTCTCCGCCAGACCATTGCCGACACCCTCGGCATCGGCGGCATCATGCGCGGCATCCGCACCGTCCCGCACCTGTGGGCGGTCTGCGAGGACATGCTCGCCGTCTGCCCGAACGCGATCCTGCTCCAGTACGTGAACCCCATGGCGATCAACACCTGGGCGATCGCCGCCAGATATCCGGCGATCCGGCAGGTCGGTCTCTGCCACTCCGTTCAGGGCACCGCCCACGAGCTCGCCAACGATCTCGACATTCCCTACGAGAAGATTCGCTACCGCGCCGCCGGCATCAACCACATGGCGTTCTATCTCAACTTCGAGGAGGTCATGGACGACGGTTCGGTCCGCGACCTCTACCCGGATCTGGTGCGCGCCTATCGCGAGGGCAGGGCGCCGAAGCCCGGCTGGAACCCGCGCTGCCCCAACAAGGTGCGCTACGAGATGCTCACCCGGCTCGGCTATTTCGTCACCGAGAGTTCCGAGCACTTCGCCGAATACACGCCGTGGTTCATCAAGCGCGACCGGCCCGACCTGATCGAGAAGTTCGGCATCCCGCTCGACGAATACCCCAAGCGCTGCGTCGAGCAGATCGCGCGCTGGAAAAGCCAGGCCGAGGAGTACCGCACGGCCGAGACGATCGCCGTGAACGCGAGCCGCGAGTACGCCTCGGAGATCATGAATTCGGTGTGGAGCGGCGAGCCGTCGGTGATCTACGGCAACGTGGCGAACCATGGCTACATCACCTCGTTGCCTGACAACTGCGCCGTCGAGGTGCCCTGCCTGGTCGACCGCAACGGCATCCAGCCGACCTACATCGGCGCCCTGCCGCCGCAGCTCACCGCGGTCATCCGCACCAACGTCAACGTCCAGGAACTGACCGTGGCGGCGCTGATGGAAGAGAACCGCGAGCACATCTATCACGCGGCGATGATGGACCCGCACACCGCCGCCGAGCTCGACCTCGACCAGATATGGGCGCTGGTCGACGATCTGCTTGTCGCCCACGACAAGTTCCTGCCGCCGTGGGCGCGCACCGGGGCGCGGCGCAAGGTCGCCTAGCGGCCGCGCCGCCGATCAGCCGGCGGCGCGCGCCCGGGCGAGGAAATCGGCGTGGCCCAGGGCCTTGGTGGCCGCCTGCCTGTATTCGCGCACCAGACCGTCGACGGTCTTGCGGGCGAAGGCGCGCACCTCGGGGCTCTCGGCCATCTCGGCCTTTGCGACGGACTGATCGAGCAGCCCGAGGCCATCGAGCACCGGATAGTGGAGCTGCGCTTCCACGTGCGGCAGTCCGCCGAGGAAGCTCTGGAAATGCTCGTGCCGCGGCATCTCCTTCCGCCACCGCGTCAGGCGCGCGCGCGTCTCGTCGCCGATGCATTCATCGCGCACGAAGCGCCAGAACGGCGTGTCCTCGCGCTCGGTGACGTAGTGCGTGTTGATGAAGGTGCGGAAGTCGTCCACCTGGTGCGTCGCCCGGGAATTGTAGTCCTGCCGGTCCGCATCGGTGAAGCCCGACGGCCGTTTCAGGAAGCCGTTGGCAAACATCATCATCTGCACCACGGTGCCGTGGATTGATGTCGCTTCCAGCGGCTCGAGAAAGCTCGAGCTCAGGCCGACGGCAAGGCAATTCGCAATCCAGGGCGTTTCAAGCCGGCCGATCTCGAAGCGGATATCGGTGCGCGGCTCGATCTCGTGTCCGAGTGCTGCTTCGATCTCGGCTTTGGCCTGCTCGGGCGTCTTGAACGCATCGCAATAGACGTAGCCGCACCCGTAGCGGGCCTGCGTCGGGATCGACCATAGCCAGCCCGCTTCGCGCGCCCAGGCCAGAGTGTAGGGCGCGATCTCGTCGCCCTCTGGAATGTCGAGCCAGAACGGCATCGCGCGGTTGACCGGCAGGTTGTCCCGATACGAGTGCCACCTGCCGCCCATCTCCTGGCCGATGAGGCGCTTGCGAAAGCCCGTCGCGTCGATGAAGAAGTCGCCGGCGACCTTGCCGCCCTCTTCCAGGACAAGCGCGGTGATCGCGCCGCTGCCGGGGTCTTTCTCGACGGCCGCGACGGTTCCGTCGATGTGCTCCACCCCGGTCGCCTTCTTGCGCAGATAGCGGCCGACCAGCGACTGATCGAAGTGATAGGCGTAGTGGAAGGGCCCCACCGGAACGAGCGAACCGTCGCTCGTCTGGGCGTAGGGGCTCTTCTGACCCTTCATCAGATGACCGAAGAGGTGCATCTGCGAGACCGGCTTGCCGGCAGCGATCGAGTAGACGTTCAGATATTCGGACTTTGCCGCCGGCGGCGGCGCCACCACCTGATGCGGATCGTCGATCGGGCCGTCGTAGGTGACGCCCACCCGGCGCCAGTCCCGGTGCCGGATGCCGAACTTGATCGTCGCCTCAGTCTCGCGAAGGAACTCCAGTTCGTCGTAGCCCAGGTGGCGAAGCAGCGCGCGAAAGACGGCTGTCGAACCCTCGCCAACTCCGATTGTCGGAATCTTGCTCGAATTCGAGCACGCTGACACGGACGTTCAGGTTCGCCTGTCGCGCCCGTTCCTCGATGATGATCGCGGCCAGCCAACCGGCCGTTCCACCGCCGACCACGACAAATCGTTCCCGCTCGTCCATCGCTGCCCAGATCCAGGTACCTGCCACCCGCAGACACCATAACCGCCCGGGGCCGCGCCGTCCCGATTGTTGCCAGGGGTGGGCGCGCCGCCAGGGCGGCAGGCCCGCCGGATGGCCGCTGACCTTGGTTTTGCGAGCGGCTGGTGTATCGGTGGCGTGCAGGCAGCGCAGGTGGCTCGCAACTTGCTTCGCGATCTGAGGTTTTTCCGCGCGGAAGCATGTCGGACCAGCAGATCCACATCGTCGTCATCGACGCCAATCACGTTCGCGCGTCCATCCTCGAGGAGGGGCTGCGCGAGGCGGGATACGGCCGCATTACCGTCATGAGCGACATGAGCGACCTCCTGCGCCAGCTCGCGGCCGCCGAACCCGATGTCATCTTCATCGACCTCGCCAACCCCAATCGCGACGTTCTCGAGCAGATGTTTCAGGTCTCGCGGAACGTCCGGCGCCCGATCGCGATGTTCGTCGACCGCGCCGACACCCCGTCGATCGAAGCCGCGTTCGACGCCGGCGTTTCCGCCTACATCGTCGACGGTCTCAGAAAGGAGAGGGTCAAGCCGATCCTCGACGTCACCATCAGCCGCTTCAACGCGTTCAACCGGCTCCGCGACGAGCTCGCCCAGACGCGGCAGCAACTCGCCGATCGCAAGATCATCGACAAGGCCAAGGGCATCCTCATGCAGAGGCGCAACCTGTCGGAAGAGCAAGCCTTCGAGATCTTGCGCAAGTCGGCGATGAACGAGAACCGGCGCATCGTCGACGTCGCCCAGAGCCTGATCACCGCTTCGCGTCTGCTCGAATAGGAAACCGCCGTGGCCTCACCGACTCTTCTGGACGACGGTCAGCCTGCCCGCGCAAGCGACTTCCCGTTGACGGCGGGTTTCATTCCGCTGGTCGATTGCGCGCCGCTGCTCATCGCAGCGAAAAAGGGTTTCGCGCGCGCGGAAGGATTGCGCCTGACGCTCGTGCGAGAGACATCGTGGGCAAACATCCGCGACCGCGTGTCGGTCGGTCATTTCGATGCCGCGCACATGCTTGGTCCAATGCCGATCGCGGCCAGTCTCGGTATCGGCCACTTCGATATTCCGATGGTGGCGCCGTTCGCCTTCGGCCTCGGCGGCAATGCAATCACGGTGTCGGGGGCGCTGTTTGCGGACATGCAGCGACACGGCGCCAGCCTTGCCAGCGACCCGGCGGCCATGGGCGCCGCCCTCCGCGCGGTGATCGCGGAGCGCAAGACAAGGGGCGCCCCGCTGCTGACGTTCGGAATGGTCTTCCCGTTTTCGGGACACAATTACGAACTGCGCTATTGGCTGGCGGCTTGCGGCATCGATCCCGACCGGGACGCGCGACTGGTCGTGCTGCCGCCGCCCTTCATGGCGGAGGCGCTGGAGGCAGGGCACGTCGACGGCTTCTGTGTCGGCGAGCCGTGGAATTCGCTTGCGGTCGAACGGGCCGGCGGCGTGATCGTGGCGACCAAGGCCGCGCTGTGGCGGAACGGGCCTGAAAAGGTGCTGGGGTTGCAGACCGCCTTTGCCGAACGCGAACCGCAGGTGGTCGCGGCGTTGGTGCGTGCCCTGTGGCGCGCGACCGCATGGGCGGAAGACCCGGCGAACCGGATTGAGCTCGCAGCGCTGCTGTCTGACACCGCGAGCGTTGCCGCCCCGGCGCCGATCGTCGTGCGCGCCCTCAGTGGCGAACTGGTGTTGCGCGCCGGCGAAGCGGCGCGGGCGATCGACGATTTCCTGGTGCTTCACCGCAACGGCGCGAACTTCCCCTGGCAGAGTCACGCGCTCTGGTTCTACTCGCAGATGGTGCGCTGGGGGCAAACGGCGTACGCGCCGCAAGGCGCCGAAATCGCCGCGCAAGTCTACCGGCCCGATCTCTATCGCGCGGCCCTTGCGGGCACCGATGCCGATTGGCCGAGCACCGACGTGAAGGCGGAAGGCGGCCTGGCGCAGCCGACGCCCGTTGAATCGCGGAGCGGCAATTTGCTGCTTGGGCCTGACACCTTCTTTGACGATGTGCGCTTCGATCCGGCAGATCTGGAAGGCTATCTCCGTCGGATGCCGGTCCGCACCTAGCCGCCCAAGTAGTGGGAACTGCTGGAAAGATCAGCATGGATGCCGCGAATATAGGCTTGCCCAAAAAGCATACACAAACCTAGCATCCTGCCATTCGGTGCTGAGACAGCACCCGGCCAATGAAGGCCGAATCCGAGTTCACCGACAATTCGGCGCCCAGCGACGGGCGCCTCTGGCAACGCCGCCGATCTTCACGCAGCCAGGCTGCGGGACGATCGCGCGGCTTTTTTTCGTGCGCCTGAGGGCGCGGTGCGAAAGGACAAAAGGCGATGGACTACGTGAAGCCGACGGACGTGGTAGCCGGGATGCTCGAAGCGGCCCGGAAGAAGCTGGAACTGGCGCCGGGCGACCTGCTCGTTCGCGGCATGATGTCGGGCGCATTGCTCGGCTTCGCAACGAGCTTCGCCATCAACGGCGCGGCCTCGACGGGTTCGTCGCTGGTCGGCGCGCTGATCTTCCCGGTCGGCCTTGTGGTCATCGTGCTGCTCGGGCTGGAGCTCATGACCGGCAGCTTCGGGCTGCTGCCGCTCCGCGTGATCGAGGGCAAGGAATTGGCCGGTGCGGTGGTCGCCAACTGGAGCTGGGTGTTCATCGGCAACCTGCTCGGCAGCCTGATCTACGGCGCTCTGCTGGCCTTGGTCCTGTCGAAATTCGGGGCCGGCGACATCGGCGCCGTCGGTCAGAAGCTGGTGGCCGCGGCGGAAGCCAAGACCGTCGGCTATGAGGCGCTTGGCGGGGCCGGGCTCGCGACCGTGTTCGTCAAGGCGATCCTCTGCAACTGGATGGTCTGCCTGGCGGTGGTTCTCGCCATGAGCACCACCTCGACGGTCGGCAAGGTCCTCTGTGCCTGGTTGCCGATCACGGTGTTCTTCGCTCAGGGCTTCGAGCACTCGGTGGTCAACATGTTCGTCATCCCGACCGGCATGATGCTCGGCGCCCACGTGACACTCTCCGAGTGGTGGCTGTGGAACGAGATTCCGGTGACCCTCGGCAATATCGTCGGCGGCGCGCTGTTCTGCTGCTTCCCGCTCTACCTGACCCACAAGGACCGCAAGAAGGCCGAGCTCACGCTGGAAGGCAGCGGGGTGCCGGCCGAGTAGGTCGTGCGATCGGAGAAGGGAACGGCGACGATGGAACAGACCGGCACGCTCACCGCGGACGCTCCGTTCACCGACGAGCAGAAGGAATATCTGGCGGGTTACCTCACCGGCGTTGCCGCCCGCCAGATCGTGCCCTTCGCCGGTCACCGGGCCGATGGCCGCATCACCCACGACGACGCCGGCGGGGTGGCGAATCTCGCCGCCCCGCCAGCGGAGGAGACGGCATTCGGCGTTCCGGTCGAAGATCTCAGCAAGGAAGAACGCCTCAAGCTCGAGCAGAATCCGCTCGACCTCTGGGACAAGATCGTTGCTCACGCCGAAGCCGACAAACCGCCCGAGGGTGGCGATGTCTTCCGGTTCAAGTTCCACGGACTCTTCTACGTAGCGCCGAACCAGGACTCCTTCATGCTGCGCCTGAGGACGCCGGCCGGGGTCATTTCGGCGGAGCGGCTCCATGGCCTCGCCGCCATCGCCCGCGAAATGGGCGGCGGCTACGGCGACATCACCACGCGCGCCAACCTGCAGCTGCGCGAATTTCCGCCGCGTAACATCGCCAAGGTGCTGATGGCGGTTGCCGACCTCGGGCTGACCTCACGAGGCGCCGGCGCCGACAACATACGCAACCTCACCGCCACGCCGACCTCCGGCATCGACCCGGAGGAACTCATCGACGTCAGGCCGCTGGTGCGCGCGCTGCAGTACTACATCGGCAACTGCCGCGACCTGTTCGGATTGCCACGCAAGTTCAACATTGCCTTCGACACCGGCGGCGCCGTCAGCATCGTCTCCGATACCAACGACATCGGCTTCGTCGCCACCCGCGTCGGCGAAGGTGCCGGCGTCGACCCTAGCGTCTATTTCCGTGTCCTGCTCGCCGGGATCACCGGCCACAAGCGCTTCGCGGCGGACAGCGGCCTTATAGTCAGGCCGGAGGAGTGCGTGGCGCTCGCCGCGGCGATGGTGCGTGTCTTCGCCGAAACCGGGGACCGTACGGACCGCAAGAAGGCGCGGCTCTGCTACGTCATCGAGCGCATCGGCATGGACGGTTTCCTGGCGAAGGTTCAGGAAAAGCTCGCCTTTCCGCTGCGCACGCTCGCCGCCGACAGATGCGAACCGCGGAAACCCGTTCGCCGGCACGGCTATCTCGGCATCCACCCCCAGAGCCAGCCGGGGTTGTCCTACGTCGGCGTTCGGGTTCCCGTCGGCCGCATGACCGCCGACCAGATGGACGCGATGGCCGACATCGCCAGGGACTGCGGAGCCGGCGAGGTGCGCCTGACAGTCTGGCAGAACCTGATCCTGCCGGGCGTACCCGACGAAAAAGTCGAAGAGGTGAAGGAGCGTCTCGCCGCGATCGGCTTCGCCCATGATGCCTCGGCGGTTGCCGGTGGCATCGTTGCGTGCACGGGCAACACCGGCTGCAAGCTCTCCTCGACCAACACCAAGGGTCAGGGGCTGGCGCTCGGCGCCTATCTTGAGGAGCACGTGACGCTCGATCGCCCGATCGACATTCACCTGACCGGCTGCCCGAACTCCTGCGCCCAACACTACATCGGCGACATCGGCCTGCTCGGCACGATGGTCGATACCCCCGATGGACCGGTGGAGGGCTACCACGTCTACGTCGGGGGCGGCTCTGACCACGAACAGAACCTGGCGCGCGAGTTCGCCAAGGCGGTGCCGTTCGTCGACCTGCCGCCGCTGCTGACGCGCCTCCTGCAGGCGTATGTCGAGCGCCGGCAAACGGACGAAGGCTTCATTGATTTCGCCCGCCGGCACGAGATCGGCGAACTGGCGGCAATGGCGGCGGGCGCATAAGTGGTCGTCGATCCGCGCATGAAGCATGTCGTGCTGCCGGGGGAGGCGCCCTTCAACAAGGTGCAGCGCGCCTGGCTGGAAGGATTTCTGGCGGGCTTCGCTGTGCCGGGCACCAAGGTCGCACCGGCGGAGGTCGCAGCACCGTCGCCGCCGCTGACCGTCGTCTTCGCCTCACAAACCGGCACTGCGGAGGGGTTGGCGAAGAAGCTCGTCAAGGCCCTGCGTGCCAAGGGGAGGGCGGCAAGAGCCGTCGACATCGAGACGCTCGACCTAGCGGGGCTCGCCGCTCTTTCGCCGCTGATCGTTGCGGCCGCCACGCACGGCGAGGGCGATCCGCCCGATCCGGCCCGGGCGGTCGCGGACGCGCTTGCCGCGGCTTCGGGACAGCCGCTCGCCGGCGTCTCCTTCGCGGTTCTCGCACTCGGCGACAGCAACTACGCGCGTTTCTGCGGCTTCGGCCGGTATCTGGATGAGCGGTTCGCGGAACTGGGCGGCGAGCGTCTCGTCGACCGGGTCGATTGCGACGTCGACGTCGACGAACCGTTTGCCGAATTTCGCGATGCGCTCCTCGCACGGCTGGCAGCCGATGGGCCCGCGACCGTGGTTCCGGCTGAGCCAGTCGAGGCGGAGGACGAAGCTGAGGAGGACGAAGAGGTTGAGGAGATCTGGTCGCGGAACAATCCGTTTCCGGCCACGCTGCGCGACTCGTATGTCCTGAACCGGCCCGGGTCCGATAAGGAAACCCGCCACGTCGTGCTGTCGCTCACCGGCTCCGACCTCTCATACGAGCCCGGCGACGCGCTCGGCGTCGTCCCGACCAACGACCCGGCGGCGGTCGAGGCCGTGCTCGCCGCCAGCGGGGTTGCCGGCGAGACGTCGGTCGGCGATGGCGGCGACCTGAGGGTCGCGCTCGCCACGCGGCTTTCCATCGGCAAGCTAAGCCACGCGACGCTGATCAAGTTCCAGGCGAAGGCGGCAAGCGCCCGGCTGGCGGCGCTCCTCGAGCCGGAGAATGTCCAAGCGCTCGAGGCGTACCTGTGGGGACGCGAGTTCATCGATCTCCTGATCGAGTTTCCCGGCGTCGTCGGTTCGGCGAACGATATGGTGACCATGCTGCCGCGACTGGCGCCCCGCGTCTATTCGATCGCGTCGAGCCAGCGTGCCCATCCCGGCGAGGTGCACCTGACCGTCGCGGTCGTGCGCTACGAGGCGTGGGGCCGGTCACGGACGGGCGTCGCGTCCAGCGAAATCGCCGATCGCATGGAGCTCGGCGCTCGCGTTCCGGTCTACATGCAGCGCAATCCGCGCTTTCGCGTACCCGTCGATCCCGAACGCCCGGCGATCATGATCGGTCCCGGCACGGGAATCGCGCCCTTCCGGGCGTTTCTGGAGGAGCGACGCGAGACCGGCGCGCGCGGCAAGAACTGGCTCTTCTTCGGCGATCGCCACGCCCGCTGCGACTACCTCTACCGCGAGGAACTGCGCGCTTTCCGCAATCAGGGCGTCCTCGAGCGGATCGATACGGCGTTTTCCCGGGACCAGATCGACAAGCTCTACGTGCAGCATCTCATGCGCGAGTCGGGCGCGGAGATATGGCGCTGGATCGGGGAGGGAACCCACGTCTACGTCTGCGGCGATGGCATGCGCATGGCGAAGGATGTGGACGACGCGCTGATCGAAATCGTCGCCGAGCACGGCCGCATGTCGCCGGCCAAGGCAAAGCTCGAACTGCGACAACTGGCGGTGGAGCGCCGCTACAGCCGCGATGTCTACTGAGACGAACCTTGTCGCGGCCCATGATGCCGATGCGCCACCGCGTGTGGCGCCGTTGTCGGTCCTGCCGGTGTTCTTCGATCTCAATGGCAAGATCGCGGTCGTCGCCGGCGGCGGCGCGCCTGCGGCGTGGAAGGCGGAACTGCTGGCCGCTGCGGGCGCGCGCGTCCGGGTCGTCGCACCGTCGTTCGGCAGGGAGATGGAGGCGCTTGCCGGGCGGCGGGATCGTGCCATCGAAACGGTGCGGCGGCGCTGGCGCGCGGCGGATTTCGCCGGCGCGGCAATCGCGGTCGCCGAGCCCAGCGATGCCGACGACGGGCTCGCCTTCTGGCGCGCGGCACGTGACGCGGGCGTGCCCTGCAACGTCATCGACACGCCCGACTGCTGCGACTTCCAGTTCGGAACGATCGTCAATCGCTCGCCGGCGGTGATCGGCATCTCGACCTCGGGCGCCGTGCCGGTCCTCGGCCAGGCGATCCGTCGCCTCGTCGAATCGCTGCTTCCGAGAGACATTGGCCGCTGGGTGGCGGCGGCGCGCAGCTTGAGGGCGCGGGTCAGCCGGGCCGTCGGAGATCCGACCGATCGCCGGCTCCTGTGGTCGCGGTTTGCCGACGCCGCTCTGAGGTCGAGGCCCGGCACGGACCCGCGCGCGTGTCTGGAGAACCTGTTGGCGACTGATGCCGGCGGTGCCGCGGCGGGCGTGACGCTCGTCGGCGCCGGCCCAGGCAGCACCGATCACCTGACCTTCGCGGCCGTGCGCGCCCTCCAGTCGGCGGATGTCATCCTGTACGACGCCCTGGTGAGCGAAGAGGTGCTGGAGCTTGCGCGGCGCGAGGCGCAGCGAATTCCAGTCGGCAAACGCGCCGGGCGCCACTCCTGCAAGCAGGACGAGATCACCGCCCGGATGATCGCGTTGGCGCGCGCCGGCAAGCGGGTCGTGCGCTTGAAGTCGGGCGATCCGATGGTGTTCGGACGCGGTACGGAGGAGATCGAGGCGCTGGAGGCGGCAGGCGTGCCGGTCGACGTTGTTCCCGGGATCACCGCCGCCCTGGCGCTGGCGGCGCGCCTTGGTGTCTCGTTGACCGATCGCCAGTCCGCCCACTCCGTCCGCCTGATCACCGGCCACGGATGCGGTGGGACTTTGCCGGACCTCGACTGGCGCGGGCTCGCCGATCCTCAGACGACGCTGGTCTTCTACATGGGCGGCGCCACTGCCGGCCTGCTCTCTGCACGCCTTGTTGCGGCGGGCTTGTCTCCCGCCACCCCGGTCGTGGTCGCGGCCGGACTGGGAACGCGGGATGAGCGGCTGGTCCGAGGGTCGCTGAAGCAACTCGAACGCCTCGCCCGCATGCCTGGCTGCGAAGCGCCGATTCTCATGGGTGTGGGGGCCGTCTTCGCCGAGATCACCTCGCCGCGCGCCTGGCGCGCCGACGGAGGTCAGGGCACCTGGCGCGGCCGTACCGGTAGAGCTTTGAGGGTCGGGCCCGCAGCCGCTATCGGGAATGATGGTGCGCCCGGGAGGGACGTCAGCACCAAACGGCTGCGGGCCCGTTGGGGTCCGAAATGCAAGCGAACCCGAGTGACCGCGTATCCGGTCGATCAGGTTTGCCCGGGAAGAGAGCGAAATCCAGCACCTCTAGGTTTTGCCGCGCGGCCGCGGATGAAGGGGCGCGACCAGGGTAGTTGCCGGCCCTCCGTTGCGCATTGCGGCGATGGCCTGATGCTGGATGCAATCCGGTGCCATCTCCATGATCTCGATGCGGTTGCCGTCGGGGTCGGTGATCCAGCAGCCGCGGTTGCGGTCGACGCCGCGCTTGGTCGGGTCGAGCGGCGCCGTCAGCGGCACGCCGACCTTGGCCAGATGCGCCGCCGTCGCCTCTATGTCGTTGGTCGTGAGGCAGATGTGGTTAAGCCCGGTTGCCTGTTGGTCGCCGGCGCGACCTCTGCCACCCGGCAGCAGCTCGATATAGATCTCGTCGGTGATCCGCAGATAGACGATCCACGGCGTGCCATCTTCCTCGGTCAGTCGCAGGAACTCCGGAAAGCCGAGCTTGCCGTAGAAGTCGATCGTGGCCGCAAGGTCGGCGACCTTGAGGTTGAGGTGGCCCAGGCTGGCGAATGCCGTCACTTTCGTTTCTCCACTGTCGATGCGGCCGGGCATGGCCGGCGCGGTGTCTTCCAACAAAGAGCCGCCGGGCATCAGCTGCGCAGCGGATAGGCGACGAAGGCGAAACGCCTGCTGTCCGGCGCCCAGCTGTTGACGTTGATGGTGCCCTGACCGCCGAGGAAGGCGTCGATGTCCCGCTGCCCGCTGCCGTCGGCGTTCATGAAGCGCAGGATCACGTCCTTGTTGGCGGGATGACCGGTGGTTCCGGGCGGATAGCTGATGAAGACGACCGAGCGGCCATCGGGCGAGACGTGCGGGAACCAGTTGACCCGCTCGTCGAAGGTCAGCTGTTCGATCCCGGTCCCGTCGGGGCGCATGCGGAAGCACTGGGCGTGGCCCGGGACCTTCGCGGCCCGCTCGGAGCTGAAATAAATCCACTCGCCGTCCGGCGAATACTCCGGCCCGTCGTTGGGATAGGCGACATCGGTGAGCCGCGTGTCGGGGCCGCCGTCGGCGGGAATCGTGAAGATGTTGATGCGCTCGTTCCCGGCCGGTCCCTCGACCGCCACGTAGGCGAGCGTCGATCCGTCCGGCGAGATGCCGTGCAGGTAATAATGGTGCGGCTCGGAATGGACATTGGACACCCGCCGCGGTTCGCCACCGGCGATCGGCACGGCGTAGAGGTGGCCGTCATTGTCGCTGACATAGATGGTCTCGCCATCCGGCGACAGCACATGGTCGTTGTTGAGATCGCGTTCGCCACCGGTCTCGATCTTCGCCGGGGCCGTGTTGCCGTCGGCTGAAAAGCGCCAGAGCTCACCACCTGCATTGACGATCAGGTGGCGGCCGCCCGGCGTCCAGTTCGGCGCCTCGATGACTACGTCGGCCTCGAACAGCACGGTGCGACCGGTGCCGTCGCTGTTGATGGTGGTGAGTTGCGAAACCTGGTTCCGCAGCAGGCTGCGACCGCGCCGGGCAAACAGGGGCTTGGTGGTGGACATGGGAGACGCTGCCGGAAATGCCGCCCGTCGCCGGGCGGTCGGGGAAACGGCGGGAGGGAAAGCCCCTCCCGCCGCGGGAGGTAAGGATCAGCCGAAGATCGTGTCGTACTGGTCCTTGAGCTCCTTGATCACATCGTCGGAGGTCATGTTCGGGTCGCCCCAGAACTTGAACATGACGTTCCAGACCGAACGCACCCAGTCGGCGTCGGAGATGTTGAAGGGGTTCTGAACCGACAGGTCCGGCTTCTTCAGCGAATCGAGCACCAGCAGGTTGCACTGGTCGAGACCGGCGGTCGGGGCATCGAGGCGGACCGGCGTCGAACCCTTGTTGGCGGCGAAGTCCGCCGTCACCTGCGGGTCGGTGTCGATCTTGGCGTAGGCAAGCTCGGCCGCCTTCGTGGCATCGTCCACACCCGGACCGTCGAGGAAGTTCCAGGCGTCAACGGTCACGGCCAGGGCCTTGGTGCCCGGGATGTTGACGCACCCGAAATCCTTGCCCGCGACCTTGCCGGCATTGCGCCACTCGCCCTTCATCCAGTCGCCGTGGATCTGCATGAGGGCCTTGCCGGTGATGACCAGGTTGGTGGTGTCGTTCCAGGCCCGGTTCTGCGAGCCGGGATCGACCTGCTGGCTGAACTTGCGCACCCAGTCGATCGCGTCCTTCAGCGCCGGCTCGTCGAACACCGTCGGATCAACCGTCGGGCCGTAGAAGCGGTCGTAGATGTTGGGCCCGGCGACAGCGGCGATCAGAGCATGGGTCAGATAGCCGACCTGGAAGTCCTGGCTGCCGACCGCGAGCGGCTGGAAGCCGGCCGCCTTGATCTTCGGGAAATCGGCCCACATGTCGTCGAGCGACGTCCACTTGCTGGGATCGACGCCCGCCTTGGCCGCCACGTCGAGGTTGTAATAGACCATGCCGTCGATATGGATGCCGGCCGGCGCCTTGTAGATCTTCCCGTCAACGGTGACTTCCTTGAGGACGGTCGGCGGGAAGTGCTGGGCGATGTCGTTGTCGTTGAAGAACTTGGTCAGATCCATGATCAGGCCCTGCTTGGCCAGATCGCGGATGATGCCCGGGTCTGAGTTCATGAACACGTTCGGCGGATTGCCGCCGGTCACCATGTTGGTCAGGCTCACATTGGCGCCGGTATCGTGCGGGATCGCGATTTCGGTCCAGCCGATGCCTTCCTTTGCGAGGTTGGTCTTGAGCACGTTGAGCGCCGCCATCTCGCTGGGGGTCGACCAGGTGATGTAGACGGTCAGATCTGTCGCAGCGGCAAAGCTCGCCGATGCGGTCAGCAACAGGGCCGCGCCAAGCCCGGCTAATCCTTTGGCAAACATCGATAGTCCTCCCTTTGTCTGGATCTCCACGAGATCCGTCGTTCATCGCGACCTCGATCCCCTCTGCCACAACCGGGGACCATTGCCGGACTGGTTGACAGCCGGACGGGACTCGTTCCCGCCCGCGCTGGATTGGCGCTACAGCCGGTGCCCCGTCTGAGCGTCAAAAGCGTGCAGCTTGCCGTGCGGAAAGCCGATCGTGGCGACCTCGCCCTGATGCAGCCTCCCGATCCGGTCGGGCAGGATGCTGACGGCCAGCAAGCCTTGTTTGGTCTGGAAGTAGCCGGTCGCGTCGGCGCCGGTCTTTTCCGTGTATTGGACGGGCAGGCGGAAGAACGCGGCCGCGTCGTCCGCCGCCTCGTTGGGTTCGAGGAAATGCTCCGGCCGCATGCCCACCATGATCTTGTCGCCGTCCCGCGGCGCGGAGACGAAAGGGTAGCGGCTGAGGTCGATCCGCGTGTCGATGCCGTCGTCGGTCACCGCGTGCGGCTTGCCGTCGGCAAGCGCCACCGTGGCCGGGAAGATGTTCATGGCGGGCGCGCCGATGAAGCCGGCGACAAACAGGTTGGCCGGCCTCTCGTACACCGCATCGGGCGTGTCGAACTGCTGGATGACGCCGGCGTTCATCACCGCGATGCGGGTCGCCATGGTCATCGCCTCGATCTGATCGTGGGTGACGTAGACGATCGTCGAACTGATCTCCTGATGCAGGCGCTTGATCTCGATGCGCATCTCGGTCCTCAACTTCGCATCGAGGTTCGACAGCGGTTCGTCGAAGAGGAAGACGCCGACCTGCTTGACCAGCGCGCGGCCGATTGCGACGCGCTGACGTTGGCCGCCGGAGAGCTGCGCCGGCTTGCGGTCGAGCAGCGTATCGATCTGCAGGAGGCTCGCCGCCCAGGCGATGCGCCGCTCGATCTCGGCGCGATCGAGTTTGGCGGCAGCCAGCCCGAACTTGAGGTTCCCGCGCACCGTCTTGGTCGGATAGAGCGCGTAGCTCTGGAACACCATGGCGAGCCCGCGATCCTTGGGATCGCGATCGGTGACGTCTTGCCCGCCGATCTGGATACGCCCCGCGGTCACGTCGATCAGGCCGGCAAGCAGGTTGAGGAGCGTGGTCTTGCCGCAGCCGGAGGGCCCGAGCAGAACGACGAACTCGCCGTCCTCGATCTCGAGGTCGAGATTCTTGAGGACGGTCAGCCGGCCGTAGGCCTTGACGATCTTCTCGAACTGAACGCGCGGCATCGGCAACTATCCCTTGATCGCGCCAGCGGTGATGCCCTGGACGAAAAAGCGCCCGAGGACGAAGTAGATGATGAGCGGCGGGAAGGCGGTGAGCAGCGCGGCCGCCATGTCGACGTTGTAGTTGGCCTCGCCCAGCGCGGTGATCACCACATTGGCGAGGATCACGGTCATCGGCTGCGTGCCGATGCCGCCGTAGGTCAGGCCGATGAGGAAGTCGTTCCACACCGAGGTGATCTGCAGGATGAGCACCACGATCATGATGTTCCCGCTCATGGGCAGGATGATCTCGCGGAAGATGCGCCAGAACGAACCGGAGTCCATCATCGCGGCGCTCATGATCTCCTGCGGTATTCCCTTGTAGTAGTTGCGGAAGATCAGGGTGAGCAGCGGCATGGCCAGCGCCGCGTGAACCACCGCGATGCCCCAGATCGTCCCGTAGATCTTCATGAAGCCGGTGATGACGATGAGTGGCACCATGATGATCTGGAAGGGCACGAAGGCGCAGACGAAGAGGATGAAGAGGAACGTGTTGGCCCACTTCACGTTCCACAGCGCCAGCGCATAGCCGGTCACCGACGAGACCGCGATCGACAGGATCAGGCTCGGAAACAGGATCTCCAGCGAGTTGATGAAACCTGCCTGAACGCCGTGGCAGCTGGTGCCCGAGCACGACTTGGTCCACGCGGTTATCCAGGCGTCAAAGTTGAGGCTCCACGGCAGCGCGAAGATGTCGCCCTGGCGGATCTGATCCATGGACTTCAGCGACGTGACCACGATCACGTAGAGCGGCACGCAGAAGAAGAGCGCGCAGATCGTCAGGAACGCGAGGATGGCAACCTGTCTTCCCCTGATCCGCTGCCGCTTGCGCGGAAAGGCGAACGGCTCGTTGTCCGGATGAGCGCCAGGCAGCGCGGTATCGGCAACGGCGCTCATTGCACCCGCGCCTCCTGGCGCCGCTGCTGCCAGCCCGTAAGCAGGACCAGAGGGAGAAAGATCGCGATCGTGATGGCCAGCATGATGACCGCGGCGGCCGAGGCCAGTCCGAGGTTCTGCTTCTGCCAATAGGCGTTGATCATGTAGTAGGCGGGCACCCAGGTCGATTGGCCGGGGCCGCCGTTGGTCATGGCGTAGACCATGTCGTAGGCCTTCACCACGCCGAGCGAGAGCAGGATGGCGCAGGTGAGGAAGGTGAACTTCATCATCGGAATGATGATTTCGAAATAGAGGCGCCAGAAGCTGACGCCGTCGAGCCGCGCGGCGCTCCAGATCTCGGTGTTGATCGATTTGAGGCCCGACAGCATCAGGGCCATGTAGAAGCCCGAGCCCTGCCAGACGGTGCCCAAGATGATCCCGTACATGGCGGTTTCGGGATAGTTCAGCCAGTCGAAATGCGCCCAGGTCAGGCCGATCTGGTGGAGGAATTCCTGCACGCCGAGCGTCGGGTTGAAGAGCCAGCGCCAGGCGAGCCCGGTGACGATCAGCGACACCGCCAGCGGATAGAGGAAGACCGTGCGGAAGAAGCCCTCGCCGCGCTTCTCGCGATCGATCATCGCCGCCAGGATGAACCCGAACACGATGGCCAGCAGGCTGCCGATGCCCAGCACCACCATGTTCTTGAGCGCGGTCTGGAAGATGTCGTCGCGGAACAGCCGCTGGTACTGGCGCTCCCAGCGGTCCCATTCGATGGCGTAGTCGGCGAAACGCCGGCTGCGCGTCAGCGACATCCAGATGGTCCACCCGATCGAGCCGGCGAAGGCGACCAGCGTGACGGTGGCGGCCGGCGCAAGGGCGATCCGTGGAGACCAACGGCTCCAGCGTAAGGCCATGGGCAGTGTCCTCCCGCGCCGTTTGCCCGGGTCTTGCCCGGCGGCGCTCCCTCCCTCGTGGCGTATTATCGTTGAGGCTAATTGCCCTCAGGCGGTCTCGTCAACCGAATTGTTTTCGAGGCTGTTCGCGGTTGCACTGCGGCAGTCTGGCCCCCAAAGTTTGTGCGTCGCGAAATGACGATTTGCCAAGACGGCCAAATAGACGCTGACATTTCAATATGTTATGCCGAGACGCTGACGGCTGGCCGGGCGGCGAGAGGTCGGCCGAGGGGGACTAGAGACGCCCGAGATCGATTGACAACCGTCCACCGTTGGGGCCACGTTTGGCGTATTAGCGTTCGTACAAAATGGGGGTTCGTCTTCGGGCAGCGTCTCTGATCGATGCGGGACGGACGATGCTACGAGGCCGGCCAAATGACGGGAGGAAGACGGTGAAAGGGATCAATGGCCTCGGCCATGTCGCGATCAAGGTGACCGACCTCGACCGCACGCTCGACTATTATGTCAACAAGCTCGGCTTTCCGGAGATGCTGCGCCTGAAGAAGGATGACGGATCGGTCTGGCTCGTCTATCTGCGCATAACCGACGAGCAATACCTCGAGGTCTTCCCGGGCGCCGAGTCCGACAGGGCGCCGGGCTGGGACGCGAACGGGATGAACCATCTCTGCCTGACCGTGGACAATATCGACGAGATCCTGGTGCAGATCGAAAAGGCGGGACTGTCCTTGCTGCTGCCGCTAAAGACGGCCGTCGACGGCAATCGGCAGGCCTGGCTGGAAGATCCCGACGGCAACCGCATCGAACTGATGGAAATGGCGCCCGATTGTCTGCAATACGAGGCGATCGAGCGGCTGCGCAAAGAACGTGCGACGGCGTGATCGAAGCCGCTGCGGCCCGATCGGCGCGGGACCGGTCGGGTGGCGAAACGCGTGGGTCGGTTGGAAGGGCATGAATACCGTCACGGGGGGATGTCTTGGCTAGGGGCGTCGTCCGCCTGAGGGATATTGCCGACAAGACCGGCTTCTCGACGAATACGGTGTCGCTCGCGCTCCGCCAGAGCACGCGTATCCCGCCGGAAACGCGCAATATCATCCAGTCGGCGGCGCTTGAGCTTGGCTATCTGCCCAACCAGATTGCCAAGTCGCTGGTCAGCCGGGAGACCCGGACCATCGGCCTGGTGCTGACCGACATCCTGAACCCGACGCTGACCCACACCGCTCAGGCGGTGGAGATGGCGCTGGCCGAGCGCGGCTATGGCACGCTGTTCGCCACGTCGAACAACACCCTCAGCGAGGAGATGAAGGTCGTCGAGATGTTCCGCTCGCGGCAGGTCGACGGCATCCTGATCTATCCGGTCAAGCACCGCGAGCTGGAACATCTGCGCTCGCTCAGGCGGGCGAACTATCCAGTGGTGCTGCTGATCGCCGACCCCGACGCCGGCATCGACGGCGTCAGCGTCAACGATCGCAACGGCATCTTTCAGGCGACCCGCTATCTCATCGGGCGCGGTCACCGCCGGATCGGCTTTCTCGACGCCTCCCGTGCCGCCGGCAATTTCGAGAAGTTCGACGGCTATCAGCAGGCCTTGGCCGCCAGCGGCGTCGCCTTCGATCCCGCCCTGGTGGTCGCCACCAACGGACACTATGCGCGCGATGGCTTCTTTGCGCTCGACACGCTGATGGGCGGACGACGCGACCCGACCGCCGTCGTTGCCGACAACGATTCCCTGGCGCTCGGCGCCTTGCACTGGTGCCACAAGCACAAGGTACGGGTGCCGCAAGACTTGGCGATCATGGGCTATGACAACATCGCCGTCTCCGAATTCGGCGCGCCGCCGCTGTCGACCGTCAACTACGATGTCGAAGCCGTCTCGCGGATGGCCGTCGACCGGCTCATGCGGTTGATCGGCGCCGGCGACGAGCTGCCCGAGCCCCGCATTACCCAACTGGACCCTGAACTGATCATCCGCGAGAGCACCTGAGCTCAGGAAAGCGAGGCGGGGCCGTCGCTTTCCCCGGAGACGAGTTCCATCGGCCAGATCTTGTTGACCACGCCTTGCGGGTATTGCTCGGCGTAGGCCGGCATCGCCGCCAGCAGCGCCTCGCCCAGCGAGATGCCAAGGTCCCGCAGGGACGTCCGGAAGCACGTCAGCCGCGGCAACAGGAATTGCGCAAGCGGTGACTCGCGGAATCCGATGACCGAGAGGTCCCGGCCCGGAGCGAGGCCGGCTTCATCCAGCCGCCGGTAAAGACCGATCGCCATCAGCTCATAGATCAGCACGACCGCCGTCGGGGGCTCCGCCATGGTGAGGAGCTCCTGGCCCAGCTGATAGCCGCCGAGCTCCGATGATTGCACCCGGACGATCAGATCGGCGTCGTAGTCGATATTGTGCCGGGCGAGCGCGGCGCGGTAGCCGTCGTGGAAGACGAACCCCAGATTGATGTCGTTGCCGGGCAGCGCAAGGGCGATGCGCCGGTGGCCGTTTGCCACCAGACGGTCGACCGCGCGCCCGGCAACACCTTCGAAGTCGAGATCGATCCACGGATAGGGTCCAGGCGTCGCCGATCTGCCGAGCGCCACGAACGGGATCTTGGCGCGCTTCAACAGGTCGATACGGCCGTCCTTGCGGTGGGTGGCCGAGATGATCATCGCGTCGACGAGTCCGCGCGCGACCATGCGGTGAAGATAGTCGGCGGGATCCTCGTCCGTCGGACATGGCAGGGCGACGAGATCGAGGCCGTGCCGACCCAGCGTCTCCTGCACACCGTCGAAAACGCTGAGGAAGAAGTTGTCGCTGTTGAAGTTCACGTCCCCGGTCAGCTCGATCATGAAACCGATCGCCTTGGTCGATCCCTGCCGAAGGCTGCGGCCGGAGTGATTTGGGGCATAGCCAAGGTCCGCGGCGGCCCGCAGAACGCGCTGGCGAGTCTCCAGACTGGCGCCCGGACGGTCGTTGAGGGCGCGGGACACCGTGGCCGTCGAAAGGTTGAGTTCGGCCGCCAGCCGTCTGATCCCGTTCATGCTTCCGCCCTTGTCTCCCTCCCGCCCCATAGGAAGAAGCGAGAACGTTTCTCAACTCCATTGACATCGAGAAGTCCAGAAATATAGCGTAGCAAACGTTTACGTAGATCGCCCGCCAAGGGCGGCATCGAGCAGGGAGGAGCGGGGTGTCGTTTCGCGCCGTCATGGCCGGGTGTGGGGCCATGTCCAATGGCTGGCTGCGAGCCATATCCGAGACGCCGGCGCTCGCCGACCGCATCCGAATCGTCGGACTGAACGACATCGACCGCAGCGCCGCCGAAGGGGCGGCCGCGCGCCACAATCTCGGTGACGTGAAGATCGACACCGATCTCGCGCGACTGCTTGACGAGACCAGGCCCGACCTTCTGTTCGACGTCGTCGTGCCTTCGGCGCGCCGCGGGGTCGTTGCCGAGGGGCTGAGGCACGGTTGCCATGTCCTCTCCGAAAAGCCGATGGCGGAGTCCCTCGACGAGGGACGCGCGCTGGTCGCGCTCGCCCGCGAGACCGGCAAGGTTCACGCAGTCGTCCAGAACCGCCGGTTCAACGAAGGCGTACGCCGCATGCGGGCCACGGTTGACAGCGGCGTGCTTGGGCCGCTGAGTGCCGTGCACTGCGACTTCTTCGTCGGCGCCCATTTCGGCGGCTTCCGCGACCAGATGGAGCACGTGCTCCTGCTCGATATGGCGATCCACACGCTCGATGCCGCCCGCTACATCTCGGGGAAGAGCCCGATGGCGGTGTACTGCCACGAGAGCAATCCAAAAGGCTCGTGGTACGCCCACGGTGCGGTTGCCAATGCGATCTTCGAACTGAGCGACGACGTTGTCTTCACCTATCGCGGCTCGTGGTGCGCGGAAGGTGCGCGTACCAGCTGGGATTCGGTCTGGCGGGTGGTTGGCGCGACGGGCACGTTGTTATGGGATGGCGCCGACCAGCTGACCGGCGAGGCCGTCGCCGGCAGCGAGGGCTTCTTCCGTCCGTTGGAGCCCATCGAGGTGGCGCCGCCCGACGATCCGGCGAAGACCCACGGACACGCCAGCGTGCTCCTCGACTTCATCGACAGCGTCGATGGCGGCCGGGCGCCGGAGACCGTCGGATCGGACAACATCAACAGCCTCGCGATGGTTTTTGCGGCGATCGAAAGCGCCCGCACGCGCCAGCGCGTGGAGATCAGGACAGGCACATGAGCAATCCAGCAAAATCGATCCGTATCGGCACCATGATCAAGGCCACCGAGGGCCGGGCCGCTGAGGACATCGCGGCGATCGCCGATTTGGGTTTCGAGAGCTTCGAGCCGTTTTTCTGGCAGACCACGAATGGCCAGAATCTCGGCGACCTCGGCAAGCGCTGCCGCGATGCCATTGGCAACCGCGACATCACCATCTCGACGCTTGGCATGTTCGGCAATCCCCTCGAGGACCAGGACATGGACCGCCAGACCCTGCAGGGCTGGAAGGACTGCATCGACAACGCCCACCATTTCGGCGCCACCTGCGTGGCCGGCTTCACGGGTCGCGTTCGCAACCGGCCGCTTCCTGAAAGCCTGCCCCGCTACAAGCAGGTGTGGAGCGAACTGGCCAAGCGCGCCGCCGACAAGGGCGTCAGGATCGCTTTCGAGAACTGCGCCATGGACGGCAACTGGCAGACCGGCGACTGGAACATCGCCCACAATCCCGATGCCTGGGAGCTGATGTTCAACGAGACCCCGGACGACAACATCGGTCTCGAATGGGAACCCTGCCATCAGCTCGTCTACCTCATCGATCCGATGCCGCAGATCCGCAAATGGGCGCATAAGTTCTTCCACGTGCACGGCAAGGACGCGACCGTGCGCTGGGAGGTGATCCGCGAGCACGGCGTCTTCGGCAAGGAGAAGTTCGTGTTCATGCGCACGCCGGGTTTCGGCGACAGCAACTGGACCGACATCATTTCAGAGCTGCGCATCGCCGGGTGGAGCGGCTCGCTCGACATCGAAGGCTGGCACGACCCGGCGTATCGCGGTGCGCTCGAGATAACCGGGCAGGTGCGGGCGCTGAATTATCTGAAGGAATGCCGCGGCGGAGATTTCGTCGCCGCGGCGTAACGCCAATCCTGCCGGAGCAATCGCGGACCGATCGCCGGCTATGGGAGGGACAACTTGGTCCGCTGATCAGGAGGACGATCCATATGACTTCATTATCGAAACTGGCTCTGGTCGCCGCGGGGTCGCTGCTGATGTTCAGCAACGTCGCGCTCGCCCAGAAGACGTTCAATATCTGGTGGTTCGAAGGCGCGGACACCTCTCAGGGAATCGCCTGGACCAAGGCGCTCGACGAGTTCAAGGCCAGTCACCCCGATGTGACGGTCAACTTCCAGCAGAAGACCTTCCAGCAGCTGCAGGCTTCCGGCAGCATGATCCTCAACTCGGATCAGGCCCCGGATGTTCTTGAATACAACAAGGGCAACGCCACGGCCGGCCTCGTCGCCAGCCAGGGCCTGCTGACCAATCTCGACAGCTACTACAAGTCCGAGGGCTGGGACAAAATCCTCAATCCCGGCGACATCGTCCTGAGCAAGTACGATGACAAAGGCATCTATGGCTCGGGCCACATCTGGGGCATCTCGGTCTACGGCGAATACGTGTCGTGCTTCTACAACATCGACATGTTCGACAAGGCCGGGCTGAAGCCGCCGACGACGCTTGCCGAATGGGAAGCCGATATGGCTGTGTTCCAGAAGCAGGGGATCACACCGCTCGCGCTGGGCGCCATCGACACCAGCGGCCAGCATCTGCTCGCCTCGCTTGCCTACACCAAGGCCGATGACACCTGGATCCAGAACTACCAGGGCCTCAAGGCGCCTCTCGACGGAGCGCCCTACCTGTTTGCCGCGCAGACTCTGCTGGACTGGGTCAACAAGGGCTACATCAGCAAGGACTCGACCGGCATGAAGGATCCGGACGCCGCGCTGCTGTTCACCTCCGGCAAGGCGCCGATGTACGTCTCGGGGACCTGGAACCTCGGCAACTTCTCCGCGACCATCAAGGACTTCAAGTGGGGCCAGTTCGTGATCCCGACGCCGAAGTATTCGGTCGGCTCGACCGGCAACCTGTGGGTCGTCCCGAAGGGCTCCAAGAACCCCGATCTGGCCGCCGCGTGGATCAGCCTGACGCTGTCGCCGAAGTACCAGACCGAGATGGCCAACGCCGGTGGCGTGGCGATCGCTGCCGATCCGGCGACGATCACTGATCCGGTCGGCAAGAACGCCGCGGCGGTGTTCAAGCAGATCTCGGACAAGAACGGTCTCGGCTTCTACCCCGACTGGCCGGTCCCGGGTTACTATGATGTCCTGAATCAGAAGGACACGGGTCTGTTCCAGGGCACGCTCACGCCCGAGCAGTTCGTCGCTGAGATCAAGAAGGTCTACGACGACGCCCAGGAAAACCAGTAGCCAACGCTGATGCCAGGCCGCGCTGACCGGCGCGGCCTGGCCGATCTGGGAGAGAAATCGTGGCGGTAGCTCAGGGTGCGCTGGGGACAAGCCGGCGAGGATACTATCTCTACCTGATCCCCGGCGCCGTGGGGTTTCTGGTCATTGTCCTTATTCCCCAGATCGCCAACTTTGCTCTGAGCTTCACCGCCTGGAAGGGCGTCGGCACGCCGCGCCTGATCGGCCTCAGAAACTACCAGCGGCTCCTCGAGGACGATCAGTTCTGGGGGTCGATGATCCACACGCTGCTGTTCATCATCTCGATGACCATCATTCCGGTGCTCATCGGGCTGGTGCTCGCGGCGCTGCTTTTCGAC
The DNA here is from genome assembly GCA_963843565.1 of uncultured Alphaproteobacteria bacterium. GTDB lineage: Bacteria > Pseudomonadota > Alphaproteobacteria > Rhizobiales > Kaistiaceae > DASZQY01. The sequence continues at coordinate 2,017,084 of CAWJKY010000003.1, read as the reverse complement.
TACATCCGCGACCAGTTCGGCGAGCAGATATCCAGCCTGTTCCGCGCCGGCTTCTACCTGCCGCAGATCCTGCCGGTGACTACGGCCGGCGTGTTGTGGGGCTGGATCCTGAATCCCCTGGGCGTGGTCAATACCATCTTCAAGGCAATCGGGCTCGAGCCTCTGGCGCAGAACTGGATCGGTGACGCGACCTGGGCTTTGCCGTCGGTGTCGCTGATGATTGTGTGGATCCAGGTCGGCTATTGCCTGGTGGTCTTTATGTCGGGCCTGTCGCGCATCGACCCTGCGCTCTATGAGGCGGCCGAGCTTGATGGCGCCAGCTGGGCGCAACGGCTGGTCTCGATCACCGTGCCGATGTTGGCGCCCGAGATCTTCGTGGTCGTGCTGACGACGCTGATCGCGGCGCTCAAGGTGTTCGCTCCGGTGTTCGTCCTCACGGCGGGCGGGCCGGACAACGCGACGCTGGTCCCTTCGTATCTCACCTACTTCCACTTCTTCACCACCCAGCGGGTCGGCTATGCTGCGGCGATCGCGGTGGTCCAGATGGCGCTGACGGTCGTGTTGGCGGCGATCTTCCTGCGCTTCCAGGCGCAACAGCAGGCGGCGGGGTGAGACGATGGCCGAAGCAGCCCTGACCCTGGACAAGAGCGCCACGAAGGCGGCGCCCGCGCGCGAATCTCTGCGTCGCAAGGGGGCGTTCCGCTGGGTGATCCTCGCGATCCTGATCGTGCTGCTGATCGGAACGCTGTTTCCGTTCTTCCTGGCGCTGATTAACGCGATCAAGACGAGCGCCGACTATGCGTTGGGCGGGCCGCTGTCGCTGCCGACGTCGATCGACTTCGCGGCGCTGCAGAAGTTCTGGGCGCTCTCCGACTTCACCCTCAAGCTCTGGAACAGCGCCCTGATCAGCGCCCTTGTCGCGGTGTTCGGCGTGCTGATCAGCCTCTTCAATGCCTATGCCATCGGCATCGGCAAGGTCCGCGGCTCGCCGGTGATCCTGGTGATCCTGCTGCTCGGCATCATGGTGCCCCAGGAATCGATCGTCTATCCGCTCTACTACATGGCCAAGGCGACCGGGCTCTACGACACCACGACCGCCGTCATCATCATCTTCTCGGTGATCCAGAGCGCATTTGGAACGTACCTGCTGTCGGCGGTGCTGAGCAACTTCCCGCGCGAGATTCTCGAGGCGTCCGAGATCGACGGGGCGAGCCGCTGGCAAGTGCTGTGGCTTGTGGTCGTGCCCGTGCTGCGGCCGACGCTGACGGTGGTCGGCACCTTCTTCTTCATCTGGACCTGGAACGAATTCCTGATCCCGCTGGTCATGCTGGTCTCGAACGACAACCAGACGGTGTCGGTGGCGATGGGCCTGACCCGCGGACAGAACATCTCCGATCCCGTCCTGCAGGCCGCGGCATCCCTGCTCGGCATCGCGCCGACCATCATCTTCTTCCTGATCTTCCAGCGCACGCTGACGCGCGGCATCGTGGTCGGCGCGGTGAAGTAGGTCCGCGCGCGGTCCTTGCCTGGCGGGGGCAACGCGCCGTCGGGCGGCGGGCACGTGATGGACGGGGCGCGAGGCGACTGCTCTGCGGTGTCAGAGGTGCCCCTTGAGCACTGCCGCTTCACCGCTAATCGTGATCCCGACATCGTAGCGACGTGTCGCGCCCGGTCCGAGCGGGCTCTCCGCCTCGCTGGAGCCATCCTCCATGCGGGCGCTGGTGCAGGGTTCGACGGCAAACAGGCCGCTTCGCGGCCTGAGGTCGTGCCAGAGCTGCAGGACGGGCAGCGCCTTGGGATCGAACGCGAACGATACCGTGAGCTTCCGTCCGTCCGGGGCGGGCGTGGCGACGATCGCCCGCACCCGATCGTCGGCGCTTGCCTGCGTGGTCAGCGCCCTCTTCAGCGGTTCGTCGGCCGGGAACGGTGACGGTCCCATGACCTGCCGGCCGTCGAACGCAACCGTGGTTCCCGGTCCGATCGCCGGGTAGCCGAGATTGAAGTGGTAGAGCATCGCCTGCGGCCACGCCGTTGCGCCAAGATTCTCCACCGTGTCGCGGATGGTGAGCGTCGCCCCGCCGATGGGAGCCTCGATCCGACGGTGCAGGCGAAACGCCTCTCCGCCGAGCCGCGCTTGCGTCACCTCGCCCTCCACGTAGAGGACCGGCACCGCGGCCTTCCAATCCTCGCCGTACGCGGTGACGCGCGCCGGCGTATAGGGCAGGCGTCCGTGCAACGGATGTTCCCCGACCGGCTGGCGTGTGTGGTCGAGACCGCAGGTGACGAGGAAGCCGGAGAGGGAGCGGTTGAAGCCGCGCCCGTCCTCGCTGTCGATATCGGTGAGGGCCGGACTGCGGAATCCGGCGGGGGCCTGCCACGCGAGCTGCGCCCCCTTCCACCACAGCGGTCCGATGTCGAGCGACCGGTCGGAGAGCACCCAGAAGTCGAGCCCGCCGCCGGTCGAGAAGGCCAGCGCCCGCACGGCCGTCTCCGGCCCATCGTCAAGGACGATGCGCCGGACGCTGGCGACCTGCCGAAGGTCGCCGACAAGGTCAGCGAGCGCGGACATTCACGCGACCGTCTTGGCCGGTGCACCCTTGATCCGGGTGCCGTCAGGCCTAAGGCCAAGCCGCGTGAACGCCTCGGGCGGCGCATGGTTGGCTCGCATGAGCCCGGCCATCAATTCGACCATGCGCGCCTCCACCGCCCCATCGGCGAGCGGCTTTTCCTGGCCGGGGTCGGTCTCAAGATTGTAGAGGCGGGTCTCGTCCTCGAGCAGGGCCCCCGGGCCGTAGGTGTTGTACATCGGCGAGCGCTCGCCGACCGGCACCTTGAGCAGCTTGGCGCCCTTGGTGAAGGGGAACGGCTCCGAAAGACTTGCCGCGGACAGCTCCTCCGGCGGGAAGAAGTCCCAGATGTGGGTGGGCATCACCGTGTACTGGAAGATCTCCTGCCTGCCGAGGTCGGCCGGGAAGCGGTGGTAGGTGTAGCGGCCGTCGGTGACGTTCACCGCGCCGCCGAAATAGCCGAAGATCGCGGCGTCACGGACCTTCGCGCCGGTGCGCGTCGTGAGCAGCGAATGCCCCTCGTTCTCCGCCGGCGGCGCCACGCCATAAAGATCGAGGAATGTCGCAGCCATATCGATCGTCTGGGTCAGTGCCGCCGAGCGCGTCCCGCTCAATTGAGGCGCGCGCGGGTCGTGCAGGAAGAGCGGGATATGGACCAGCTCCTGGTACAGATTCATGCGGTTCTTGGCCCAGAAGTCGTGCTCGCCTAGCAGGAAGCCGTGATCGGTGGTCACCACCAGCGCCGTGTCTTTCCACATATCGTGGCGATCGAAGTCGTCGAGCAGCTCGCCGAGCAGGGAATCGCACATCGACACGACGGCGTAATAGTTGGCCCTGAGCTCCTCGGCTTCGGCCGGCAGCTCGTCGACGCGCCCGTAGCGCGGCCAATCGCGGACGGGGCCGTTCCAGCCGGTGTCGAACGGCTTCTTGAAGCGGGCGGGAGCATAGAACGGCTCGTGCGGATCGAAGGTCTCGATCTGCAGGAGCCAGTTGTCGGCATCGCGGTTCTGCTCGAGAAATTCGAACCCGCGCGCGAACACCTGCACGGACGGAAACTCCGATTCTTCGCGGATGAACTCGCGGTTGACCATGTTGTGGCGGAAGTAGTTGCGCCGCTCGGTCGAGAACTGGCGCTCGTGATACATCTCGCGGAGCCGCTCCCAGGGCGGCTGGACCATTGCCTTCCACGGATCGCCCTCCTGGCCGCGCACGAACTCATACGAGTCATAGCGGTTGTGATAGGTGGCGCCGCCGTCCTCCCAGTAATGGTAGTGGTCGGTGATCAGGTGGCTGTAGATGCCGGAATTGAAGAGCAGCTCGGGAAAGGCGTTGTCGAACGGCTCCATCGGCCCCCAGCTGCGATGCAGGAACGATAGCCGCCCGGTGAGCATGTCGCGCCGCGCCGGAATGCAGGGCATGCTGCCGACATAGTGGCGGTCGAAGGTGACGCACCGCTTCGCCAGCCGGTCGAAATTCGGCGTCGGGATACGCGTGCCGCCATAGGGGGCGAGCATGTGGCGGTTGAGGGAATCGAAGAGAACGAAAACGGTCTTCATTTCTTTGTCGTCCTGCCTGTCCTGACGCGGCTCACTTGATTGCGCCCGCCGTCAACCCCTTTACGATGTAGCGTTGGCCGATGAGAAGCAGGACGAGCGCCGGCAGGATCGAGAGCGCCGCGCTCGCCGCCATCTGCGTGTACTGGATCTCGTAGTCCTGGGCGAACTTGGCGATCGCCACCGGCACCGTTGCCGTCTGCTTCATGGTCAGGTTGAGCGCGACGGCGAACTCGTTCCAGCTGAAGACGAAGCACAGCACGGTGGTCGCCGCGAGGCCGGGCGTGATGATCGGCAGCACGACGGAGCGGAAGAGCGTCGGCGAATTGCAGCCGTCGATGCGCGCCGCCTCGACCAGTTCCTGCGGGACGTCGCGCACGAAAACGCCCATCAGCCAGACCGCCATCGGGAGGTTGAGCGTGGCGTGCGCCAGGATCAGCCCGGTGAAGGTGTTGTCGAGGCTGACCGCCCGTTCCATCGTGTACCAGGCGCTGGCCAGCGCGATCGGCGGGATCATGTTGAAGACCAGCGCCCAGCCGAGAAAGATGAGGCCCACCCACCGCGGCCAGTTCATGCGGTCGAGCGACCAGGCGGCGAGCGTCGCCGCCGTGACGCACAGGGCCGTCGAGGCGGCGCCGACGAACAGCGAGTTGCGGTAGTTGATGAGGTAGTCGGAGGTCTTGGAGAATAGGACCTCGGCGAAATTCATCAACACGGGCGTGAAGAAGAACTGGCCCATCAGCAGGGAAATCTGCGTGCGAAAACCGGCCGCGATCACCCAGATCACCGGCACCAGCACGATCGCGGCGACCACCAGCAGGACGACATAGACGAGGCTATCGCCACGCCTGAGCCACAGCGCGTTCATGAGCGCGCCCTCGCGGTGCGTCCCGCCGATAGCGCGATGACCAGGAGGATGGAGATGAAGAAGATCACCGCGACCGACATCGCGGAGCCGTAGCCGACGCGATCCTCGGTGAAGAAACGCTGGAAGAGGGTGAAACTCACCACCTCGGTCGCCGTACCTGGCCCGCCGTTGGTCATCAGGTAGACCTCGTCGAAGACCTTGAAGGCGATGACCAGGCGAAAGGCGAAGGTGACCAGGATCGTCGGGATCATCAGAGGGATCGTGACCAGGCGCAGCTCCTGCCAGGCGGACGCGCCGTCGATCCGCGTTGCCTCGAAGATGTCGCGCGGCAGCGATTCGAGGCCGGCGAGCAGAAGCAGGAAGCAGAACGGCGTCCAGTGCCAGATATCGACGGCGACGACGGTCGCCAACGCCGTGTACTTGTCGCCGAGCCAGTCGTGCGAGGCGATGCCGATGAGCCCCAGCGCCTGATTCACGAGCCCGAAATCGTAGTTGAGCATCAGCTTCCAGATGGCGCCGATGACGATACCGGGAATGAGGATGGGGAGAATGAAGACGGCCCGGAAGAAGACGCGCCCGCGCTCGATACGGCTGACCAGCACCGCCAGCAGAAAGCCGAACACCATCTGACCGCCGACCGCGGCGATGGCGAACAGGGTCGTGTTGACCACCCCCGCCCTAAGCAGGGGATCGCCCAGCAGTTCGGGATAGTGCGTGAGGCCGACCGGCGTCCAGCTCGCCCGCCCGCCGGTCCACGAAACGTCGTAGAAGCTGGTGAGGAACAGGTTGGCGAGCGGCAGGACGGCCATGGCGACCATCAGCACCAGCGCCGGGCCGAAAGCGGCCCAGCGCCAGATGCGATCGTCGTCCATGTTCATCTGCGCCCTCGCAACAACCGCCCCGCTGGCGGCGGAGAGCGAGGACACGCTCATCGGACCTCCGCGCTTACGCCTTCAGCGGCGGCAGTTCGCCGGTCTGATACTTGTACTTCTCCATGACCTTGTAGATGTCGTCGGACATGTTGTTCAAGGCATCGGTGGCGGAGATCTCGCCGGCAATCGCCCGGTTGAGGCCGACCTCGAGCACGGCGATGACTTCGCTGGCCTCGGGGAAGGCGTAGAGGTTGCGTGCGTGCGGCAAGGCCGCGGCGAGTGGCTTCATCCAGCGGAACTTGCGCTCGTCCGCGATCGGCTCGCTGTAGACCGAGGCGTTGAGCGGAATCCCGCCAGCCTGCGCGTTGGCGAGCTGGGCGTCCTTGGTCTGGAACCAGCGGAAGAATTCCACAGCGGCCCGCTTGCGCTCGTCGGGCACGTTGTGGGAGATGCCGCCAAGCCAGTGGCCCAGCCCCGGGCCGCTCGGCAGGCCGGGTGCATGCGGCGTCGGTGCGTATTCGATCTTGTCGACGACGGCTGATTTGTTTGGATCGTCCATGGTCGACCACGCCGCGATCACGATGCTGGCGTGGGCGCAGTGGCCGGTGACCAGCGACTGGATGATGTCGGCCTGATCGATCGATGCTGTGTTGGGATGTCCGGCCTCGTCCTTCAGGCGCAGGTAGTAATCCAGCGCCGCCTTGCCCTGGTCGTTGTTGAGGATGACGGAGTAGTCACCGGCCGTCTGGTCCTTGAAGACAGCGCCGCCCATTCCGAACAGGTAGGGATAGAAGTCGTAGGACACCGTGTTGGCGCCGCGGGCGCCGCGCTGGACGATGCCGTACATCTCCGGCGGATTGTTCAGCGCCTTGGCGTTGGCCTCGAGGTCGGCGAAGGTCTCGACCGGCTTCAGCCCCTTCTCCTGGTAGAGATCGCCCCGGTAGTAGATCATCGGAATGTTGGGCTGGATCGGCACCGTCATCAGCTTTCCGGACGGCGTCATCGTCTTCTTGTCCGGGTCGAAGTAAATGGTGTCGCCGAGCGTGAAGAGATCCGGATCGAGCTTGAACGACGGATCGATGTCGCTGATCGCGGTGACGAAGCCGCCGAAATACATCTCGGTGAACCAGCCGGAATTGAGAATCAGGATGTCGTAGTCGCCCTGGCTGGCACGCACCGAGTTGCGCTGCTTTTCCAGCGACCCGGCGAACGGGTTGACGTCGAGATTGACCTTGTTGCCGCTTTCCTTCTCGTACAGCTCGACCGTCTTGCGGAAGCTGTCGAACCACGGCGACTGGTTGATGACGATGGTGATTGGCGCGGCCGCCGCGGCCCACGTGTAGGGGACCTTTGCAGCGAGCGCGGCGGCTCCCATGCCGACGAGCGCACCACGGCGCGTGAGTTTTGTCTTGCCGATCATCTTGCATCCCTCCCTTGACGATTTGCGGCAGCCAAACGATGCCATCACATCGCCATTCCAACAAATAATATTGACGCGCCTTGCGATAGCCAAGTTTCATACCGGCCGGGGCTGTGCTTGAATGGCGCGCGGCCCGACGGGGCGACGAACTGCGAGCGCTTGGGGGCGTTGCGGTGCGCGAGCTGCGCGGCGACCTCGACGGCATGTGCCGAAACGTCGGCACCTCTCTGAGATCGGATCCGGCATGCGTCTGCGCCAGCTCGAATACTTCCTCTCGGTCGCCAAGGCGCGCAGCCTGACGCTGGCGGCTGCCGAGCTCGGCGTCGCCCAACCGACCCTGACCAAGAGCATTCGCGCGCTGGAAGACGAACTGGGCGTGAAGCTCTTTCGCCGCCAGCCGCGCGGCGTCGATCTGACCGGCTACGGCGAATCCCTGTTCCGCCACGCGCAAACCCTGAGCATCCAGCTGCGCGACACGATCCAGGAGCTGCAATCGCTCAGGCAGGGCATGTCCGGCCTGGTGACCATCGGGGCCGGGCCGGCGTGGTTGAGGCGCCACCTGCCGCTCGCGGTAGCGCGAACGGTGAAGCGCAATCCAGCGATCCGGGTCCGCGTCGACGGGGGCTTCGATGACGTGTTGTTGCGGGCGCTCCGGCGGGGCGAGGTCGATCTGGTCGTGGCGGAGGTTCCCTCGCCCGAGAACGCCAAGGACCTCAAGACGATCCCGCTCACCTCGGACAGGCTGGGAGTGGCCTGCCGCGCGGGGCATCCGCTTGCCCGCTTCAAGCGCGTTGGAATGCGGCGCCTGCTTGACTATCCGTGGTCGATGCCGCCGACCTCGACCCACACGACCCGCCGCCTCCAGGCGCTGTTTATCGCGGCCGATCTGCCGCCGCCCGAGACCACGGTTGAGACCGAGTCGATGGCGTTCCTCATCCAGACCATTCTCAACTCGGATGCCATCGCCCTGACGGTGGCGAGTTCGCTCGACATGCCCGAAGCCAAGGGCTTGAGGCTCCTGAACGTGGCCGGGCTGACCTCGCGGCGCGAGGCGGGCGTTATCCTGCGCAAGGACGGCTTTCTCTCACCGGCGGCCGAGGCAATCGTCGACGAGCTCAAGCGCATCTGCGCGCTGGAGCCGACGAACTGACCGCACCGGGCAACCTTCCGGGTAGGGACTCCTAGAACGGATAGTGCATGGGCTCCGTCTGGATCGTGACCCAACGGGTCTCGGTGAACTCGTCGATCGCCGCCTTGCCGCCGAAGCGGCCATAGCCGCTCGCCTTGGTGCCGCCGAAGGGCATCTGCGCCTCGTCGTGCACGGTCGGGCCGTTGATGTGGCAGATACCCGACTCGATCTGGCGCGCCACCCGCAGGCCGCGGCCGATGTCCTTGGTGAACACCGCCGACGACAGGCCATATTCGGTGTCGTTGGCGACGCGGATCGCCTCCGCCTCGCCATCGACGCGCACGACCGACACGACGGGCCCGAACGATTCCTCGTCGAAGATGCGCATGGCCGGCGTGACCCCGTCGACGATCGTCGCCTTCATGACGGGCGTGTCGGAGGGACCGCCGGCGATGACCCGGGCGCCCTTCGAGGTGGCATCCTGGATCAATTCGGCGACCCGCGTGATGGTCGCCATGTTGATGCAGGCGCCGAGCACGACGTGGCCGCGCGGGTCGCCCGCCGGGATGGCGCTGGCCCGGGCCGCGAACTTCTCGAGGAAGGCGTCGGCGACCTTGTTGTCGATGACGATCTTCTCCGTCGACATGCAGATCTGCCCGGCGTTGGCGTAGGCACCGAAGATTGCGGCGTTGACCGCCTCGTCGATGTCGGCATCGTCGAGCACGATCATAGGCGCCTTGCCGCCGAGTTCCAGCAGTACCGGCTTCAGATGGGTCGCTGCCAGCTGGGCGATGATGCGGCCGACGCGGGTCGAACCGGTGAAGTTGATGCGCTTCACCTTGCTGTGGCCGATCAGCGCCTCGACGATCTTGGCGGCATCTTCGGGGGCGTTGGAAACAAGATTGATGACGCCCTTGGGCAGGCCCGCTTCGCGGAACGCGTCGACGATGAGCGCGTGGGTGCGCGGGCAGTTTTCCGACGCCTTGAAGACGACGGTGTTGCCGCAGGCGAGCGGCATCGCCACCGCGCGCACGCCAAGGATGATCGGCGCGTTCCACGGCGCAATCGCCAGGATGACGCCGACCGGGACCCGCAGGGACATGGAGGTTGATCCGGGCCGGTCGGAGGGGATGACGTCGCCGGTGATCTGGGTCGTCAAACTTGCCGCCTCGCGGATGATGTCGGCGGCGAACCCGACGTTGAAATGCGACCAGTGCGCCGGGCTGCCGGTTTCGGCGACAACCGCCTCGGCGAACAGGTCGGCCTTGGACTGGAGGATGTCGGCGGCCTTGAGCAGCAGGCGGCGGCGCTCGCCGGGGGCGACCACCGACCATTCGGGGAAAGCGGCGGCCGCGGCGTCGCAGGCCTTGTGGGCATCGCCGACCGATGCTGCCGCGGCGCGCGTCGCGACGGCTCCGGTCATCGGATCGAGGCGGTCGAATGTGCGTTCGCCGCCGGCGGCAACTTCGCGGTCGGCGATGATCAGCTTGGTGTGGAACATGGGTCTTCCCTCCGGTATCCGGCCGGGGCGAGGCGGCGACGCCTTCCCGGTCAATTCTCTGCTGGCTTCAGGTTGCGCCTCGGGCGCGATTTCGAGGGGCGCGGGCTCGCGTGCGCCGTTCGTGCGCCGCTCTGTGCCCGACTCGAGCAAGGCGGTGCTATGAATATCGTGGCCGCCGAGATAGGCCTCGCGAACCGCCGGGTCGGCGGTCAGGTCGGCCGCTTCGCCGTGGCCCACGATGCGGCCGGTCTCGATCAGGTAGCCGCGCTGGGCGATCGACAGGCTGAGGCGGGCGTTCTGCTCGACCAGAAGCACGCCGACGCCCGTGGCGCCGACGCGGGCCAGAGCCTGGAATAGCTCGTGGGCGAGCAGCGGCGACAGTCCGAGCGAGGGCTCGTCGAGAAGGAGAAACTCCGGCGCCGACATCATGGCGCGGCCGATGGCGACCATCTGCTGCTCGCCGCCGCTCATCGTGCGCACGACCTGATCGAGGCGTTCCTGAAGGCGCGGGAAGAGATCGACGACGAGGGCGAGGTTCTCCTTCGCGGAATGACGGGCGCGATGGGCGAACGCACCGAGCATGAGGTTCTCGCGCACCGTCAGATCGGCGAACAGGCCGCGGCCTTCCGGAACCAGAGCGACGCCCGCCTCGACGATTTCATGGGTGGGCAACGGCCCAAGCTCGCGCCCGGCGAGGCGGACGGAGCCGCCGGGAAGGTGCGGGACGACCCCGGCGATAACCTTGAGAAGGGTGCTCTTGCCGGCCCCGTTGGCGCCGAGCAACACGACGATCTCGCCGCCGTCGACCTGAAGATCGACGTCGGCGAGCGCCAGATGCTTGCCGTAGGAGGCGGCAATGTGCGCGACCCTAAGCAACGGCGTCTCCGATATACGCGGCGATGACCTCACGATCGGCGAGGACGGCCGCCGGCGGTCCGTCGGCGATCTTGCGCCCGGTGTTCATGACGATGCAACGATCGCAAAGCGAGCGGATGGCGTCCATGACGTGCTCGACCAGCACGACCGTCAGCCCCTCCTTGCGTAGCGAATGGATGAGTTCGATCCCGACCTGAAGCTCGCGCGCGTTGAGCCCGGCAAGCCACTCGTCGAGGAGAAGGAGCTCGGGATCGAGGGCAAGCGCCCGGGCGAGCTCCAGCCGCTTCTGGTCGATGTAGGTGAGCTGCCCGGCCGGCACGTCGACGCGGGTGGCCAGACCGACGCGTTCGAGCAACTCGTCGGCGCGCTCGCTGGCGGCGTGCCCCCATAGCGGCTCGTGGCGGAAGGCGAGCCCGGCGATGACATTCTCCCGGCAAGACAGGTTCTCGAGAATGCGCACCAGCTGGAAAGTGCGCGCCACGCCGAGGCGGGCGATCTCGTGGGCGGCCAGCGAGTTGATCGGGCTGCCGCGGAAGCGGATCTCGCCGCTGTCGGCGCGCAGCGCGCCCGAGATGAGATTGAGGGCGGTGGTCTTGCCGGAACCGTTCGGCCCCAGCAGGCCGACGATCTCGCCTGGGGCGACGGTGAAGCTCAGGTTGTCGACGGCAACCAGGCCGCCGAAAGCCTTGCGCACGCCGGCCAGTTCGAGGAGCGCACCGGTCGAATGCAAAGCGCGCCGGGCGCCGGACCGCGCCGGCAGATGCAGGCCGCCGGTGCGCCAGCGCTCGATGAGGCCGAGCACCCCACCGGGGAGGAAGTAGACGACGACGATGAAGACGATGCCGAGGACGAAGGGCAGGTTGTTGGAGAATTTCGACAGCACCAGTTCCGTCATCTGCAGCCAGGCCGGCGCAGACGGATCGACCTGGAAGGCCAGCGAGGGGATCAACTCGATGACAATGACCAGCGGCACGACGCCGAGCAGCGGGCCGTACAGGCGACCGGCGCCGCCGAGCAGCGCCATGATGACCACCTGGAAGGAGATCAACGGGTTGAAGGCGATGATCGGCTCGATATAGGTCGAGCGCGGCGCGGTGATCGCCCCGGCGGCCGCCATGAACGCGGCGCTGATCGCGAACAGCACCAGCTTCGCCCGGGTGGTGTCGATGGCCACGTGTCCGGCGACCGTTTCGTCGTCGCCGATCACGCGAAGCGCCAGGCCGAGGCGCGAGCGGCCGATGAACCAGGCCACCGCGAACACGGCGACCGCCAGCACCAGAAGCTGCCAGTAGTACTCGGCATCGGAGACCGTCAGGTAGATGTAGCGGCCGACGGTGCCGGTGATCTTCGTCTCGTACCACGTCACGATTTGGCGGATGAGTTCGGCCAGCCCGAAGGTGAAGATGACGAAGTACATGCCGCGCAGGCGCAGCGTGGACAGGCCGACGACCAGCGCCACCGCGACAGCGATCAGGGCGGCGACCGCGATGACGAGGATTTCCGGCAGCTGCTCCCACAGGATCGTCATGGTGTAGGCGCCAATGCCGTAGAAGGCGGCGGTGGCCAGCGAGATGTAGCGGGTCGGCCCGGAGAACAGCGCCCAGGCAGTGGCCAGCACGATGAAGGTCATCATCGTGATGCCGAGGGCGAGGTAATAGCCGTCTGCGAACAGCGGATAGGCAGCGAGCGCCGCCACCGCCGCGACCAGCGCCGGAATCTGCCAGATGAGGTGGCGGTTCACGCCGACCGTCCGAAGATGCCGGCCGGGCGCACGAGCAGGACCGCGAGGAAGATCACGAAGTTCGCCGCGAGCGTCAGGCCCGGATCGATGAGGCGCCCGACGATCACCTCGGTCATGCCGAGGATGAGGGCGGCGACCAGCGTGCCGCCGAGGTTGCCGACCCCGCCCATGATCACGATGACCAGGGCCTTCATGGTGAAGACGACGCCGCCGGAAACGCCGAACGTCTGGAACATGGCGACGAGCGCGCCGGCAGCCGCGCAAAGCGCACCGCCGGCGGCGAAGGCCAGGGCGGAGAGGCGATCGACGTCGATGGCAACGAGACGGGCGGCGCGGGGATCGACGGCCACGGCGCGGACCGCCATGCCGGCGCGGGTGTGGGTCAGCGCGTAGTAGAGCACGCCGCCGATGACGACCGCGACGATGGCCGCGACGAGCCGGTTCGCCGGGACGGCGAGGCCGAGGACGTCGACGGGAAAGCGCAGGTATCCGGCGCTGTAGTACTGGCTGCCGAAGACAGCCAGCCCGATGCCCTGCAGGACGAACAGCAGCCCGAAGGTGAACAGGATCGAGTCACCCTCCAGAACCTCACGGTTCTTCGCCCGCCGGACGAGCGGGGTGAGCAGGAAGCGGTAGATCAGCCAGTTCGCCGCGAATGCGACCGGCACCACGATGAAGAGCCCGGCCAGCGGACTGACCGAGTGGGCTGCATAGAGCCAGTAGGCGGCGAAGGCACCGGCGACGAGAACCTCGCCATAGGCGAGGTTCATGATTCGCGAGACGCCGTATTGCAGCGTCAGCCCCATGGCCACCATCGCGTACATGCCTCCGAGGATGAGCCCGGAGATGACGATCTCGACAGCGATCATGGGACGATCACGAACCTCTGGCCGCCGGTGCCTGCTTCTTTGCTCTTCTCCCGGTTACTGGGCAGCCTTCCAGGCCGGCTTTGGTGCGACGGGCTCGACGGCGCCCGCCATGGTCGACGGAGCCAGGCCCTTGAATTCGCCACCCTGCCACTGGCCCGCCCACCACACGTTGGTGTTGACGTTGCGGTCGAACTTGATCGTGCCGGCGACGGTGTCGAAGCTTCCGGTCTGGATCTCCTTGATGATCGCCTCGCGGTCGATCTTGCCGACCCGCTCGATCGCCTGCTGGAGGATTTCGAGGCTGGCGTAGGTCACCGGGCTCGCCCAGTAGTCCGGCGCCTGACCGGTCACCTCTAGGTGACGCTTGGCGTATTCCTTGTACTTCGGATCGTCGGTGTTGACCCCGCCGATGCCCAGCACGCCGTCGACGTTGCCGTGCATGATCACGTCGCGGTAGATCGGGAAGGCGGTTCCGACGGCGGTGTAGAAGGCCGGCGGATTGTAGCCGGTGGCAACCGCCGTCCCCGACAGGCCGAAGGTATCCGGCGGGTAGGAGAAGGCGACGAAGGTATCCGCGCCGCTTGACTTCGCCTGGTTGATGAGCTGGCCGAAGTCCTCGGTCGTGATCGGGTAGCTTTCGTCCATGACGAGCTCGAAGCCCGCCTTCTTGAGGGCCGGCCGCGCCGCGGTCGACAACTCGATGCCGAACGCATCGGCGACGCTGACCATGGCGATCTTGTTGTTGATCTTGCCGGCCTTCTCAAGCTTGGTCAGAACCTCGACAAGGGCGTTGGCGCCCATGGTCGACGTGCCCAGCATCCAGAACGAGTTCGGCCAGCGCTTGGCCATCTCGTAGGCGTGATCGGTGGCGGCGGTGGCGGCCATCTGCGGATAGCCGTACTTGGCGAAGGTCGGGCCGACCGCGAGGTTCATGCCGGTGCCCCACGGCGACAGGAGAATGTCGACCTTGTCGACGTTGACGAGGCGCTCGACGTCCTTGATCAGCTCTTCGTTGCTCGACTGGTCGTCGTACGAGACGACTTCAATAGGCACGCGCTTGTCGCCGAGCTTCAGGCCGCCAGCCTCGTTGATGTCGTGAATCCACAGCTTGTAGTTGGGAATCGTGGTGATGGCGGCGCCCGCGGCGTTCGGCCCCGACATCGAAACGGCATAGCCGATCTTGATCTTGTCCTGCGCGACGGCCGCGCCGGTTAGGAACATGGCTGCGACGGCGCCCGCGGCGATCGTCGTGATGGACTTCAACATGACTGAGTCTCCTCCCAGGGACTTCTTGGACGCGCGCGACCGGCGGCCGCGTCGCTCCCCGCCGCCGAGCTGGAGAGGGGCGAGGCCCTTGTCGCGCAGCGACAATTCTATGCCCCGAACCCGCGCCGACACTCGGCTTTCTTTTCGGCGAACATGTTCGAATATCGAACTTGTGTTCGTTACTCGACCATCTTCATTGAGGCGCCCGCTGGAGTCAACGCGGCTGTATACAAACCAGCCTGTATACAATACGCTGCCGGGCTTGTGCCTGTGGCAGTTGGGAGGTCCTCATGGCCGCACCGGCCTATCCGCTGAACGCCTGGTATGCTGCCGCTTACGACGTCGAGGTGAAGCGTCAGTTGCTGCCGCGCACCATCTGCAGCAAGCCTTTGGTGTTGTACAGAAAAGCGAATGGAGCCGTGGCTGCGTTGGCTGATGCGTGCTGGCATCGGCTGCTGCCGCTGTCCCGCGGCGCGCTTCACGGCGACAACGTCATCTGCGGCTATCATGGCCTGGAGTTCGACGACACCGGCCGTTGTGTATACATGCCGTCTCAGGAGGGCATCAATCCATCGGCTGCGGTCAAGAGCTATCCCGTCGTCGAGAAGCACCGCTTCATCTGGGTATGGATGGGCGAGCCGGAACGCGCCGACCCGGCGCTGGTGCCGGACCTTCACTGGAACGACGATCCGGCGTGGGTCGGCGACGGCAAGCTCATCCACGTCAAGTGCGACTACCGCCTCGTGGTCGACAACCTGATGGATCTCACCCACGAGACGTTCGTGCACGGCTCCTCCATCGGCAATCGTGCGGTGGCGGAAGCCCCGTTCGAGGTGACCCACTCCGACAACACGGCGGTGGTGACACGCTGGATGAAGAACATCGACGCGCCTCCGTTCTGGGCGGCGCAGCTCGGCCGTCCTGGCAAGGTCGACCGCTGGCAGATCATCCATTTCGAGGCGCCGTCCACGATCGCCATCGACGTCGGTGTCGCGGTCGCCGGGACCGGCGCGCCGGAGGGCGACCGCAGCCAGGGCGTCAACGGGTTCGTGCTCAACACGATGACCCCGGAGACCGACAAGACCTGCCACTACTTCTGGGCGTTCGTGCGCAACTGGGATCTGGGCAGCCAGACCTGGACGCACACCTTGCGCGAGGCGGTTTCCAGCGTCTTCCGCGAAGACGAGATCATCCTCGAGGCGCAGCAGCAGGCGATCGACGCGAATCCGGATCACCAATTCTACAACCTCAATATCGACGCCGGCGCCATGTGGGCGCGGCGGCTGATCGACCGGATGGTCGCGTCCGAACAGGTCGTGCGGGAAGCGGCGGAATAGGTCGGCCATGAACGAGAATCGGCAGAAGCAGACGCTGAAGGCGCTCCTCGGGTTGCGCAATCTCGTGGTCGGTGGCGGCGTTGCCCCGGGCGAGCGGCTGTCGGAGGTCGTGCTGGCGAAGCGCCTCGGCATATCGCGCACACCGCTGAGGGCGGCGTTGGCCCGCCTCGAGCAGGAGGGCCTGCTCGAGCAGATGCCTTCCGGCGGCTATGCCGTGCGCGCCTTCAGGCTGTCGGACGTCTACGACGCCATCGAGCTGCGCGGCGTTCTGGAAGGGACGGCCGCGCGGGCCGCCGCCGAGCGCGGCGTCGAACCGGCCCGGCTCCGCGCGATCAAGACCCTGGTCACCGAACTCGACAAGACGTTCCGCGACCGTCCGGAGGACATGCTGTTCGACCGCTACGTCGCCCTCAATGCGAGCTTTCATGCCGCGCTGGCCGGCCTTTCGGGAAGCGATGTCCTCAAGCGCGAGGTCGAGCGGGCCATGCACCTGCCGTTTGCTTCGCCGAGCGCCTTCCTGGAACGACAGGAGGCCGTGCCGGCGTTCAGGCGTTCGCTCGCCCTGGCCCAGCAGCAGCATCGCGACATCGTCGCCGCCGTCGAACGGCGTGAAGGCGCCCGGGCGGAGGCGTTGGCGCGCGAACACGCGCGGCTTGCCCGGCACAATCTCGAGTTCGTCCTCAACGAGGACCGCAGTCTGATGACGCGCGTTCCGGGCCTTGCGCTGGTGCGGGGCTAGACCGTGCGCTCAAGAACCGAGTGGCGGAGCGCGCGCGTGGCGACCGTGTCGGCTGCCGCCGAGGGCGTCCGCCTGATCACCTTTGCCGTGGCTGGCGCCTTGCCGGCGTTCCAGCCGGGTTCGCACGTGAACTTCGCCGTCCGCATCGACGGCCGGCGGGTCGTCCGCACCTACAGCTGCATCCCCGCCGCCGATGGACGCATCGCGGTCGCGGTCAAACTCCATCCGCACAGCCGCGGCGGCTCGCGCTTCATGTGGCATCTCGCCCCCGGCGACAGCATCGACCTGACCCTGCCCGAGAACCGTTTCGAGCTGTCGTGGCGGGCGCCGCACTACCTGCTCATCGCCGGCGGGATTGGCATTACGCCCATCTACGGAATGGCGAAGGCGCTCGCCGGACGCAGCGCGTCGCTGCGCATGGCCTACGCGGCGCAGTCGCGGGCCGCCATGCCGTTCCTCGCCGAACTCGCGGAGCTTCTCGGTTCGCGGCTTGAAGTCTTTCCGCTCGACGAGGGGCGCGTGCTGGACATCGCGGGTGAAATCGAGGCCCTGCCGCCGGATGGCGAACTCTACGTGTGCGGGCCGCTCGGCCTGCTGGCGGCGGTCGAGAAGGCGTGGAGTGCAGCCGGGCGGCCGGTGAGCCGCCTGCGCTACGAGGTGTTCGGCGACAACGGCAAATTCGCCGAGGCGCCATTCCGGGTCGTGGAGGCCAATCACGGCATTGCCGTCGACGTGCGCGCCGACCAGACGCTGCTCGACGCGCTGATCGCCGCCGGCGTCGGCATGATCTACGACTGCGAGCGCGGCGAATGCGGGCTCTGTGCGGTCCGCATTCTCGAGCTCGACGGCGAGGTCGACCATCGCGACGTGTTCCTCAGCGACGCGGAACGGGCGGCCAACAGCCGCATGTGCGCCTGCGTTTCGCGTCTGACCGGCGGACGCGCAGTCATCGACGTCGGTTTCCGTCCGCGGGCAGAATAGAGCGGCGCTGCCGACGGGCGTTGGACCAGCGACGTCCAGAGACGCTCAACGCTCGCGAAGTCTTGTGTCGAGCGACCGGCTACGATCCGCGCTGCGACGATCTGCGGCCCGGCGCCGTCGCGTCTTGCGGGCCGCGCCGGCGCCCGCCGCGCCTCTCCGCGTCGCCACCGGGCGGGTCGATGTCGCTGTCGTCCAGAACCCTGAGCGCGGCCCCGTCGAGGTCTTCGTACTGGCCGTTGTTAAGCGACCACAGGAACATCCCGAGCCACACCAGCCCGAGAAGCAGCGCCCCCGGGATGAGATAGACGAGGACGGTCATGCCGGCGCGACCCGGGCGGGTGGCGTCGCGGCCGTCCGCTCTTTCGGCGTGCGCGGCAGTGCCCTCAGCGCGTTCGTCGTCACCGCGATCGACGAGCCGGACATCGCCAGGGCCGCGATAAGCGGGGTCGCCAGCCCGAAGACGGCGAGCGGCACAGCGACGAGATTGTAGATCGCCGCGAACCACAGGTTCTCCGTCATCAGCCGCCGCGCTTTGACCGCGATGTCGTAGGCCGCGACCACGGGCGACAGCTTCTCGCCGAGGAAGACCGCGTCCGCGTTTCCCTGGGCGAGGTCGACCGCGGAAATCGGCGAAAGCGAGACATGTGCCGCCGCGAGCGAGGGCGCGTCGTTCAGCCCGTCACCGGCGAAGGCGACCCGGTGGCCCGCCGCGGCAAGCGCCTCCAGGTGGGCGATCTTGTCCGCCGGCGTCTGTCCGGCCATCACCGTTTCAATGCCGAGCGCGGCGGCGACCGGCGCCACGGCCTGCGGTGTGTCGCCGGAAAGGATCGCGCAGGCGAGGCCGCGGCGGCGGAGCGCCGCGATGGTTTCGGCGGCGCCCGGGCGGAGCTGCTGGCGGAGCCGGATGATCGCGGTCGCATCGCCGCGCCGGAAGGCGAGGAGCGACTCCGCCGGACCCGCCACGGCCGTCACGCCACAGTAGGCCGGCGAACCGAGCTCCGCCGCGATCCCGTCGATCGTCGCGCAGACGCCCTGTCCAGGCGCCTCGACCGCATCGCCGAACGGCGCCGCGTCGCGCGCCCGGCCGGCAAGCGCGACCGCAAGCGGGTGGCGGCTCGATCGTGCCAGACGCGCCGCCATGTCCATAAGGTCGGCGGGGATTTCGCCGGCGTTGGCGATGCCGGGTTCAGGGAGCGTCAGCGTGCCGGTCTTGTCGAAGACGACCGTATCGACCTCCGCCAGCCGCTCGATGGCGTCGCCGGCGTTGAGGAAAACCCCTTTGCGGAAGAGCGCGCCCGAGGCCGCGACCTGCACGGCGGGAATCGCCAGTGCGATCGCGCATGGGCAGGTGATGATGAGCACTGCGGTGGCGACCAGCACCGCCTGATGAATGCCGGCGCCCGCTACTAACCAGCCGATCGCGGCGAAGAGCGCGGTGAGGTGGACCACCGGCGCATAAAGCTCGGCCGCCCGATCGGCCAGACGCAGCCGCTGTGAGCGCGCCTCGACCGCCTTGTCGAGCAGCTTCTGAACCGTGTCGACCAGCGCGTTGCCGTCGGGCGCGGTGACCGCGACGGTGAGGGTGCCGCCCTGGTTGAGCGAGCCGGCGTAGACTGTGTCGCCGAGCGCCACCGTTTTCGGCAGCGTCTCGCCGGTGACGAGGCTCTGGTCGACCGCCGAGGCGCCCGCGATCACCCTGCCGTCGGCCGCCACCCGGTCGCCCGGCCTGACAAGAATGGTATCGCCCACCTCGATCGCCGCGGCGGGCACCGTCCTCGTCGTCCCGTCCGTCGAAAGGCGCTCGGCGGTCTCTGCCTTCAACGCGGCGAGGTTACCGGCGAAAGCGCGGGTCTTGCGCCGGACCGCCAGATCGAGCGCCCGCCCGGCGAGCAGGAAGAAGAGCAGCATCACAGCGCTGTCGAAGTAGACGTCGCGCGCCGCGGTCGCCGTCTCGTAGAGCGACACGCCGACCGCCATCAGCACGCCCAGCGAAATCGGCACGTCCATGTTGATGCGCCGCGGCTTCAGTGCCCGCCAGGCGCTCTGGAAGAACGGCATGCCCGCGTAGGCGACCGCCGGCAGCGCGATCAGCGCGGAGAACCAGTGGAAGAAGTCACGGGTCGCGGGGGTGATGTCGGAGGCGTTGCCGGACCACACCGAGACCGACAGCAGCATGATGTTCATGGCTGCGAAGCCCGCCACCGCCATCGAGCGGATCAGCCGCTTCATCTCGCGGGCGGCGTCGGCCTCTGCCGCGTGCATATGATAGGGCCGCGCCGGATAGCCGAGCGCCGCCAGCCGGTCGAGGAGGGCGGTCGCATCGACCTCGCCCTTTTGCCACTCGATCCCGACCCGGCGAAGCGTGAAGTTGACCCTGACGCCGGTGACACCGGGAACGGTCGCGAGGCCGCGCTCGATCGCGCCGATGCAGGCGGCGCAGTGGATGCCGTCCGCCGCGAGGTCGATGTGGCAGCTTCCGTCGTCGGCCGTGTGGACGTAGTGGCTGAGATCGACGCCGTCCGTGGCCCGGTAGCTGAGGGCAATCTCGGCGGGCGGGCAGCACGCCGCGGTCATGGCACCAGGACGCGGTTCCGCGACTTGAACAACTGCTGGCCGTCGCGGTCCACGAGCAGCTCGATCTGCCAGACGCCGGGCGTCACGATGCCGCGCCCGCGGTAGGTTCCGGGGCCGGTTTCGGTCATGGCGAGGACAACGTCGCGGCGCTCGTCGATGGGGTGGGCGAGGGTGGCGTGGACGTCTATGCCGGTCACCGGCGCGCCCGCGTCGTCGAGGACTTCGACCGACAGAACCTGTTCGTCGCCGCTGGGCGACAGGTGCTCGCTGACCTGCCAGCTGCGCGCCGCCTGCGCGGCGGCCCGCGCCTCCTCGCCCTCGAACGCGCGACCCGCTTCGTAGGAGGAGGGCGTATCGACACCGCCAAAGGTGCGGATGGCGGCTTCCATCATGAACACGTTGACCACGATCACGACGCCGAAGAAGGCGATCAGCATCGCCAGGACCTTGCGTCCGGTCAGCGTACCGGCGGGCGCGAAACGGAGGCTGGGGAGGCGCAGGCTCATTGTGCCGCCCCCGGTCCACGGAAATTGTCGGTGGCGGAGACTGTGCCGCCGTCCTTCTCGTCGGTAATCGTGAAGCGGATCGGCTGGGTGTCGCCAGCCGTATGGTCGAGGCTGACGATGGCGCGCAGTTCGCGCGCCTGATCGGGCCCGACCTTGGCGGCCTGCTGGCCGTCGACGGTATCGGCGCCGACCACTTCGAGGGTGGCGCCGGCGAGATCGGTGGTGATGACGAATGTGCGTGCGTCGGTGTGCTTGTTGAGGATTCGGAGCGTGTAGGCGTTGCGCACGCCGCCGTCGGACAACACGACGTATTCCGGATTGCGATCGTGGATGACGTTGATCCCGGTGACGGCGCGGGTGGCCAGCGCCCACACCATCAGCGCGCCGACCGCGACGATGACCGCGGAATAGAGCAGCGTGCGCGGCCGCACGATCCGCGCCATTTCCGGCTTGCCGTCCATGCGGGCGCGGATGTTGAGGTCGGTATCATAGGAAATCAGCCGCGTCGGGCGGCCGATCTTGCTCATCACCGAGTCGCAGGCGTCGATGCACAGCCCGCACTGGATGCAACCGAGGCTGGGGCCCTCGCGGATGTCGACGCCGGTCGGGCAGACCGCCACGCACTTATTGCAGTCGATGCAATCGCCGGCCGGTTCGCCCCTGGCACGGACGGCGACGCTCTTCTTGGCCGACATGCGCGGCTCGCCGCGGTCGAAGCGGTAGCTGACGTTGAAGGCATCCTCGTCGGTCAATGCCGCCTGAATGCGCGGCCATGGACACATGTAGAGGCAGACCTGCTCGCGCATGTAGCCGGCGAGCGAATAGGTCGTGAACGTCAGGATGCCGATCCAGATGTAGGCAATGAGCGGCGCCTGGAACGTCGCCAGATCGTGAACCAGCGTCGGTGCGTCGGCGAAGTAGAGCACCCACGCGCCCCCGGTCCACCACGCGGTCATCAGCCACAGGAAGTGCTTGAGGCTCTTGCGGGCGATCAGGTTCGCCGTCCACGGACCCTCGTCTTGTTTGATGCGCTGTCGCCGGTCGCCCTCTGTCCACCGCTCGATGGCGAGGAAGAGGTCAGTCCATACCGTCTGCGGGCAGAGGTAGCCGCACCAGATGCGCCCGGCGACGGCGTTGAGCAGAAACAGCGTCAGCGCCGCCAGCACCAGCAGGCCGGTCAGGTAGTAGACCTCCTGCGGCCAGATCTCGATGAAGAAGAAATAGAAGCGCCGGTTGGGGAGGTCGAGCAGAACCGCCTGGCTGGGCGCGCCCGGCCCGCGATCCCAGCGGATGAACGGCGTCAGGTAGTAGATGCCGAGCGTGACGACCAGCACCGCCCACTTGATCCGGCGGAAGGTGCCACTGATGCTCTGCGGGTAGACCTTGTGGTGCGGCTCATAAAACGGCCGTTCATCGTCCTCGCCAACAGCCGGCACGACGACGTTCATGACGTTCATTCGCCTCCACCAAGCGAGTGGACGTAGATGGCGAGCGCCTTGATTGTGGTCGGATCGAGGCGGGCGCTCCAGTCCGGCATCGAGCCGCCACGCCCGTTGGTGATCGTGGCGACGATCGTATCGATGCTGGAACCGTAGAGCCACACGGCATCCGTGAGGTTCGCCGATCCGACGTCGAGCTTGCCCTTGCCGTCGGGTCCGTGACACACGACGCACTGCTGGGTGAAGATCGCCTTGCCTGCGGCAAGGTCGGCGTCGTCCGGAACGTCCAGTCCGGAAAGCGAGCGCACGTAGTAGGCGACCGAGACGATCTGCGGTCCGGTCAGCGTTCCGTTACGGCCGAAGGAGGGCATATTGCCCTGCCGGCTGTCCGGATTCTCGTTGCGCACGCCGTGGGTGATGGTCGCCTGGATGGCATCGATGGTGCCGCCCCACAGCCAGTCGTCGTCGATCAGATTCGGATAGCCCTTGGCGCCGCCGCCGCCCGGCCCGTGGCAGGGTGCGCAATTGTCTCCGAAGACGGCGCGCCCGTAGGCCAGCGTGAAATCGAACAGGCCGGCGTCGGCCTTCACCTGGTCGATCGGCACGCCGGCGAGCTTGGCGACCATCGGCGCGCGCTTGGCGCGCAGCGCGTCGAGGTCCTGCACCACCGCCGCGCGCGAGTGCCAGCCGAACACACCGCCCGCCGCGTTGCTGATCAGCGGCCACGACGGGTAGAGCACCCAGTAGCCGACCGAAAAGGCAATGCAGGCATAGAAGATCCACAGCCACCAGCGCGGCAGCGGATTGTTGAGCTCGGTCAGCCCGTCCCACTCGTGGCCGGTCGTGGCGACGCCGGTGAACTTGTCGACTTTCGGATGTTCGGTGTCGGCCATGAACTTAGTCCTCGCGCAGCGGCATGCGGGCCGCTTCCTCGTAGCCCTTCTTGCGCGACGGCCACATCACGAAGACCACGACGACGCAGAAGACCACGAAAAAGTAGATGAGGCCCCATGACTGGGCGAAGTGTGCGAGCGCGGTATAGGTTTCCATGTCCCGGCCTCCCTACCGGACGTTCGCTTTGTCGTCGTAGAGCTTGAAATCGACCTCGGTGCCGAGCGACTGCAGATAGGCGATCAGCGCGTCGGCCTCGGTCAGATGCCCCGTCGTCCGTCCGGTCTCGGTGAAGGCGCGGATGTTGGTCTTGGGGTAGCGTGCCAGCAGTTCGTCGGCCTTGTCCGGGTCTTGCGTGCCTTGCGTGATCGCGTCGGCAGAGGCGTTTTCGATCATCGCGTCGGTGTAGGGCACGCCCAGGAGCTTCTGGATGCGCAGGTCGTCCGCGATGTGCGTGAGGTCGAGCTCGGTCGCTGCCAGCGTCTTGTAGGACGGCATGATCGACCCGGGCACCACCGAGCGTGGATTCTCCAGGTGATCGAGCTGCCAGGCGTCGGAATACTTGCCGCCGACACGCGCCAGATCCGGGCCGGTACGCTTCGAGCCCCATTGGAACGGCCGGTCGTACATCGACTCGGCGGCCAGCGAGTAGTGCCCGTAGCGCTCCACCTCGTCGCGGAGCGGCCGGATCATCTGCGAGTGGCAATTGTAGCAGCCCTCGCGGACGTAGATGTTGCGGCCGGCGAGCTCAAGCGGCGTGTAGGGGCGCACGCCACCGACCGTCTCGATGGTGTTCTTCAGGTAGAAGAGCGGCACGATCTCGACGAGCCCGCCGATCGAGATGACGATCAGCGCCGCGACCAGAAGGTAGATGGCGTTGGTCTCGAGGATCTTGTGTTTGGTCCACAGCGACATGGGTTTCGGCCTCCCTTACTCGGCCGGAACCATGGACGGGCGCGCCTCCGGCAGCGCGTCCGACTCGGGCACCGTGATGGTCTTCCACACGTTGAAGGCCATGATCAGCGCGCCGACGAGGAACAGCCCGCCGCCGAGCGCCCGGATGATGTAGAACGGGTGCATCGCCTCGACGGTTTCGACGAAGGAATATTCGAGGAAGCCGAGCGAGGTATAGGCGCGCCACATCAGGCCTTGCAGGATTCCCGCGACCCACATCGACGTGATGTAGAGGACGATGCCGAGACTCGAGATCCAGAAGTGCCAGGAGACCAGGCGGAGCGAATAGAGCCCCTTGCGGTTCCATAGCCACGGCACCAGGCAGTAGATCGCGCCGAACGAGATGTAGCCGACCCAGCCGAGCGCGCCGGAGTGGACGTGGCCGATGGTCCAGTCGGTGTAGTGGGAAAGCGAGTTCACGATTTTCACCGACATCATCGGCCCCTCGAAGGTCGACATGCCGTAGAAGGCGACCGACACCACCATCATGCGGAGGACGGGGTCGGTCCTGAGTTTGTCCCAGGCGCCCGACAGCGTCATCAGCCCGTTGATCATGCCGCCCCACGACGGCATCCACAGCATGATCGAGAAGGTCATGCCGAGGGTCTGCGCCCAGTCGGGCAGCGCCGTGTAGTGCAGGTGGTGGGGGCCGGCCCAGATGTAGAGGAAGATCAGCGCCCAGAAGTGGATGATCGACAGGCGGTAGGAGTAGACCGGCCGGTCGGCCCGCTTCGGGATGAAGTAGTACATGATGGCGAGGAAGCCGGCGGTCAGGAAGAAGCCGACCGCGTTGTGGCCGTACCACCACTGCACCATCGCATCCTGGACGCCGGACCACACGATGTAGGACTTCGGCGAGAAGATCGACAGCGGCACGGCGGCGTTGTTGCCGAGGTGCAGGACCGCGATGGTCAGGATGAAGGCGAGGTAGAACCAGTTCGCCACGTAGATGTGCGGTTCCTTGCGCCGCAGCAGCGTCGCCAGATAGACGAGGAAGTAGACGACCCAGACGATGGTCAGCCACAGGTCGGCGTACCACTCGGGTTCGGCGTATTCCTTCGACTGGGTGATGCCTAGCAGATAGCCGGTGCCGGCGATGACGATGAAAAAGTTGTATCCAAGAATCACGAACCACGGCGCCAGGTCACCCGCCAGCCGTGCCCGCGAGGTGCGCTGAACGACGTAGAACGAGGTCGCCAGCAGCACGTTGCCGCCGAAGGCGAAGATCACCGCCGAGGTATGGAGCGGACGCAGGCGCCCGAATGCAATCCACGGCAGGTCGAGGTTGAAGGCCGGAAACGACAGCTCGAGCGCGAGGTAGAGGCCGACCGTGAAGCCGGCGATCCCCCAGAAGATACCGGCGATGGTGGCGAATTTGATGGGCCCATAGTTGTAGTTCGGCTTGCCGTCGATCTCGAGCGGCGGCTTCTCCGCCGGCCGGTTCATGTAGCGGTCGACGATCTTGAAGATGGCGAATCCGCTCGCGGCAGCGAAGAGGAGCGCGTGGAATGCATAGGCGCTGGTCCACGCCTTGCCCGCGACCAGCAACGAGATGAAGGCTAGAACGGTGAAAAACAGCACCAATCCGGCTTCGCCGTTGGTGAAAGCCTTTCTGCTGGCCGCCGATGGTGCCACGTGTCGCCCCCCTGAATTCCGCGTGCCCAGCACGGAGCACCGCCGGAAACTCACGCATTCGCGACAGATTGGATTTGATCAAGATCAAATCTGACAAAACGAAAAGCGCGGCGGAGTGGCCGAGTTGGCGCGGACATGGCGCGCGCCGTTTCAGACATCGGCGAATGGAGGAATAGGCTTCGGCCCAAAGTGCGTGGACCGCCGCTGGCGTCCAGATTCCCTGAGGAAAAGCGCCCCAGGCCGTGGCTCGCGCCTAGGCCGGTTCGGATTCCAGAGGGCGGCGCGTCTTGAGGAAGTCGCCGTTGACGAGGTTGCGCAGCACGCCGTCGCGCAGATAGAGCATCGCCGTTTCCACCGAAAGCCGTCGGGCATCCTCACGGCTTTCCGCGCTCGACCATGCCGCGTGCGGGGTCATGACCAGCCGCCCCGACAGCTCGGAATTTCCGATGCCGCGATAGGCAGCGGTGATCGCATCTTCCTCACCGGGTGGTTCGCCCGGCAGGACGTCGATTCCCGCTCCAGCGATCCGCCCCGATTTCAAGGCGTCGATGAGCGCCGGAATGTCGACGATCGCCCCACGCGCCGTGTTGATCAGCACGGCATGAGGCTGCATCAGGGCGAGCGCCCGGGCGTCGATCATGTTTCGTGTTTCGCCCGTGAGTGGGCAGTGGAGACTGACCGCGTCCGCCACGGCAAGGAGCGCATCGAACGCATCGACGCGGTCGACGCCGACCGCGATCTCGACCCCGCGCGGCAGATAGGGGTCGTAGGCGACGACACGCATCCCGAACGCCTTTGCGCGCAGTGCCGTCGCGATGCCGATGCGTCCGAGCCCGACAATCCCGATCGTGCGCCCGCGCAACCTCGCCACGTCCGGAGCCCGTGTCGAATCGAAGGCCCCGACAGGGTCGACCGCGAGCGCATCATGATACGCGACGATTCCGCGTCGCAGCGCCAGGAGGAGCGCGATGGCGTGATCTGCGACCTCGCTGGTTCCGTAGTCGGGCGTGTTGCAGACGGGAATACCGGCGCGACCTGCAGCCTCGATGTCGATGTGGTCGAAGCCAACGCCCGCGCGGACAATGATCCTGCAACGCGGGAGCCGGGCGATGAACGGCTCATCCAGCATCACCTCGTGCCAGACAACCAGCGCATCGGCTCTCTCCAGCGCGGCGTCAGGTATGCGTCGGCGCCATTGCTCTCGCTCGCGAAAGATTTCCCAGGTGACATCGGGCCCCGCAGTGCGGCGCTCGATGACGGCGTCGTCGGCGTATTGGGCGTCGGGGGTGAGCAGGCGGAAGGGCACTGGGTTGACCTCAGTTGGCGGGGGCCGCAGCGTTGGCCCGAACGCGCTTGAGCGCCTCTGCCTGCTGCTTGGCCAGGTTCTTGTTAGCAACGCGAAGGCGCCGCAGCGCAATGCCGTTCTGATCGAATACGTAGAGGTTGGCCGGATCGAAGTAGAGGGTAACCTCGGCGTCCGGCGCGATGTGCTCGTCGCGATCGAGATGCGCAATCAGGCTCGTATCGCTGTCCTTGAGATTGCCGTACCAGTACGAGGCGTTGCCCATGTATTCGACAACACTGGTCTGAGCGACGATGTCGATGGACCCCTTGGCCGGGTCGATGCTCAGAGCCTCCGGTCTCAAGCCGATCTCGACAGTATCACCGGCGGCGACGCTACTGCCGTCGCAGGTGACCTGAATCTCCCGCGCTCCGAGCCCCTCCACGTCCAGCGTGATACGGTCGTCGCCGCTGGCAATGACTCTCGCCGTCAGAAATTGCATGCGCGGCGAGCCGATGAAGCCGGCGACGAACTTGTTGGCTGGCTGGTAGTAGACCTCGAGCGGCGTTCCCGCCTGCTGCACGACGCCGGCATTCATGATCACGATCTTGGTGCCCAACGTCATCGCCTCGATCTGGTCGTGGGTCACGAAGATCATGGTCGCCCTGAGGCTGTGGTGCAGCTTGGCAAGCTCAAGGCGCATTTCGACCCTCAGCTCCGCGTCGAGATTGCTCAGTGGTTCGTCGAACAGGAACACCTTTGGCTGGCGCACGATGGAGCGGCCGATGGCGACACGCTGGCGCTGGCCGCCCGACAGCTGTTTGGGCAAGCGCTTGAGGTAGGGCTCGAGCTTGAGCGTACGCGCCGCCTCGGCCACCTTGCGCTGGATCTGGTCCTTCGACTCGCCGCGCATGCGCATGCCGAACGAGATATTGCGCTCGACCGTCAGGTGCGGGAACAGGGCGTAGGACTGGAACAGCATGCCGACGCCACGTTCCGCAGGCGGCACGTCATTGACCAGGTCCGTGCCGATATAGAGGTCGCCGGACTGGTGCTCCTCAAGACCCGCGATCACGCGCAGCAGGGTCGACTTGCCACAGCCGGACGGTCCAACGATCACCGCGAAGTCGCCGTCGTCAACCTCGAGCGACACGTTCTTCAGAACGTTGAAGTGTCCGTAGTTCTTGGTGACGGACTGGATGCTGACTGAGGCCATGGATCAGATACCTTCGATGCCGCGGATGAACTTGCGCACGACCAGTACGAAGATTGTCATGAGCGGCAGGGAAACGGAGACGTAGGCGGCAAACAGCGCGCCGTAGTCGATGGAGTAATCGCCACGGAAGCTGATCGCGGCGACGGACACGGGCTGGGCTTCGGACTTGGTGAGGACCACCAGCGGCCAGAGCAGCTCGTTCCAGGTGAAGAGCAGGTCGAGAATGGCGACGGTGCCCAGCCCCGGCAGCGCCAGTGGCAACGCGACGAACACCAACTGCTGGAACTGGTTCGCCCCCTCGATGCGCGCCGCCTGGAAGAGCTCATTAGGCAGGCGCTCGAAGAACAGCCGCATGATGTAGATGCCGACGACGACGTCGAACCCGGCATAGGGGAAGATGAGACCCCACGCGGTGTTGAGCATCTTGAGCGTCTTCACCTGCGCGAACAGGGGCACGATGGTCAGCGTGCCGGGAATCATCAGTAGCACGATGACCATGAGGAACAGCACGTTGCGCCCGGGGAACCTGAAGCGGCCGAAGGCGTAGCCGCCGAGCAGCGACAGGACGAGGACGACCACCAGCGTGCCCGACGAATACTGGAGCGAGTTGACGATGGCGACCGAGACGCGGGACCACACCTGCGCGTAGTTCTCGAAGTCGAACGGATAAGTGAACCACCAGTAGTTCTGGTAGAACTGCGGAAGTGTCTTCACTGATGTCGCGATCAGGAAGACCAGCGGGTACCAGGTAATCGCGGCCAGCACGAGCAGAGCAGCCTGCTGTGGTAGCGCCAGACGCGAGAAGTGGCGACTAATCGACATCGTAGGCTCCCCGATAGCGCACCCAGATGGACGCAAAGGAGAACACGAGGCCCACGAGCAGCATCAGCACGCCGAC
Source organism: uncultured Alphaproteobacteria bacterium (assembly GCA_963843565.1). Lineage (GTDB taxonomy): Bacteria > Pseudomonadota > Alphaproteobacteria > Rhizobiales > Kaistiaceae > DASZQY01. Next base: position 1,987,970 of record CAWJKY010000003.1, on the reverse strand, counting down.
GGCGCACGCCATGCCGAACTTCTGGAACTGGAAAGCCGTCCGATAGAGATAGTAGCCGGGCAGCTCGGTTGCGTCGCCGGGGCCGCCGCGGGTCAGGATGAGCTGCGGGTCGACCGTCTGCAGGGCTTCCAGAATGAGCAGCACCGTCACGAAGATGATGGCGCCGCGCAGCATCGGGACGTCGACCGCGAAGATTCGTTGCCACACCGATCCGCCTTCGAGATCCGTTGTTTCGATGAGGTCGCGGGAGATGCCCTCGAGCGAGGAAGTGAAGATCAGAAAGGCGAGGGTGGATACGAACGGAAAACCGATGAAGGCGAGCGAGAGCAGGGCCGAGCTCGACTGGCCGAGCCAGGGTTGTGCAAGGCCGCCGAGGCCGACCAGGCCCAGCAGCTCGTTGATCATGCCGACCTGCGGATCGTAGAGGAACGCCCACATCAGGTAGGTCACCGCGCGCGGCACGACCATGGGAAGCACGAACAGCACCTTCCAGATCATGCGCAGTCGCTCGCTGCGCACAGCGAGCACGAGCTCGGCGGCGATGAAAGCCATGACCAGGATGGCGAGCGTGCGCACCGTGGCATAAACCAGCATGTTCCAGAAGGCGGCGCGGAACACGCGGTCGCCAAACAGGTAGGTGTAGTTGTTGAAGCCGACGAAGTGGTTCCGGCGCAACCCGTCCCAGTTGGTGAACGAGTGATAGATGGCCGAGAAGGAAGGAATGTAGCGGAAGACGATCAGCTCGATCGCCACGGGCACCAGCAGCAGCAGTGGCGTCCATCTGACCAGCACCTTGATGCGCTGGTTGCGGCGCGCGTTAGCGGAAATGCCGATCGCCGCTGTATTCGTCATAACGGTTCCTGCGGTGGCTCATGCGGCAATCGGGCCGCATGAGGTGTCGTTGAATTGCCGGAGCGGACTTAAGGTAACTCGCCCGCTCCGGCTGCTCGGGAGCTTACTTGGAGCACCAATCCCAGTTGTTGTCCCCGCACAGGCGCTGGACGGTCTGGTCGAGGAGCTCCTGGTACTCCTTCTTGAGTTCGTCACGGCTGATTTCACCCAGCATGAAGCTCTGCATCATGCGGTTGTGAGGCGTGCCGTACTCCTCACCGCCGAAGCGGCTGACGGCATCACCGATGCCGCGCTCCGGAAGCTTCGAGATCGAGATGAAGCCCTTGGCCACTTCTGGCGGCTCGACGCCCTTGATCACCGGCAGCAATCCGACGTCGTAGTTGGCGATGCGCTGATAGTTCTGCGGCGCACTGATGAACTTGAGGAAGTCGACGGCGAGGTCCGCGGTGCCGCGGTCGACCGTGTCGATGCTCAACCCGAACTGGCCGCCCGAAGACGGACCACCGACGCGCCACATGGTCGGCTTGGTGATGTAGGGGCTGTTGTCGTGGGTCATCGGCGGGAAGTAGGTCGTCTTCGACTTGAAGGTCACGGTCTGCCTGATCGTGTCGGCGTTCCAGGTGCCGAGCCAGGCCATGGCCGTCTTGCCGTTGAGGTAGAGGTTCATCATCTGCTGCAGGTCGGTCATGCCAGCGAAGCCTTCGACGACGCAGTTCTTCACGACCTCCTGGGTCAGATCGAGGAAGGTGTCGAAGCGCGGATCGTTGGCGCTGAACTCGCCGTCGTGGGCCGCCTTTGTGAGCTCCTCAAGGGTGAGCTGCCGCTCAGGCATGAAAGGGTTCTCGTACTTCGGCAGGTGCCAGCTCGGGATCTTGTCTGCGAAGGCCGCGGTGATGAGCAGCGTGTCGAGCCACTGATACGTGCTCCAGCCCGGCGTGGTGAACAGCGCCAGCGGCTGCACGCCCTTGGCGCGAAGTGCCTTGCAGGTGTCGATGAACTGGCTCCAGTTGTCCCATGAGGTCGGCAGGCCGAGCTTGCCCATCATGTCTTCGTTGACGAACAGGCCGGTCTCAACCCAGTTGGTGTTGATCTGGTACCAGTTGCCGTCGCTGGCGCGAATCTGCGCCATGACGTTCTCCTGGAATTCGTCAGACCACTTGTCGTGGCCGGGCTGCCCCGCCGGGACATAGTCGTTGGGCTTGTCGAGGTAGCTGTTGAGGGCCAGCCAGCGGTCGCGCTGGGCATTGCGGTCGTACCAGTGCGCCCAGGCGATGTCGGGCTCGTCGCCACCCGAGAACCGCGTCGTCAGCCAGGCGTAGTAGCTGGTCTGGTCACCGCCCATGTAAGGGATCATCTCGACCTTGGCGCCGGGATGGATCTTCTCGAACTGCGCGATCAGATCGTCCATGACGACCTTGGACTGCGGCGTGGCATCGGGCGAATAGAGCTGGCCGAGATAGGCCGATATCGTCTGGGCACTGGCGGCGCCAGACACGGTCGCAGTGATCGCCGCGCCTAGGAAGGCGAGGGCAGTCGTTCTCAGGAATTTCATTTTGGTTTTTCCTCCCACTGAGTACGTTTTCAGGTCGTTGGCAGCTTCAGCGTGATGCGATGCGGGCCGGGCGACATCGGCAACCCCGTCCCAGTCGCCGCGCTGGCTTGTTGTCGGGACAAGGCTGCATCGTCGATGCGAATGTCGGTGGAGCCCGCGGGCAGGCGCAGCGTTGTCGTCGTCCCGCCCGGTGTCGAGACGTCGTAGGTCACCGTGTCGCCGTCGAAGGTCCAGGCCCCGCTGATCGGACCGACATGCGAATCGTAGCTCGCCTTGAGTGGCGACAGCTCGCGATGGAACTCGGGGGCGAGCGTGATCTTCGCGAAGCCGGGTGCGGTAACGTCGGGCTGGATGCCTGCGAGGTTATGGTAGAACCAGAAGCACACCGCGCCGTAGGCATAGTGGTTGTACGAGTTCATCCGCGGCTCGGCGGAGTCCTCGAAGTCAATTCCGTCCCAGCGCTCCCAGATCGTCGTCGCCCCGCGCTTGACCTGGTAAAGCCACGCCGGATTCGTCTTCTGCAGCAGGAGCTGGATTGCCTCCTTGTGCAGGCCCACCTTGGAGAGGGTCGGAAGGACGAGCGGCGTGCTCATGATGCCCGTCGCAATGTGCCCCTCGGTGCGCACGATGGCCTTGCGCAGGGCCTCGACCGCTTGCGGCACGAGCGCGTCCGGCAACAGGTCGTGATAGAGCGCAAACACGTAGGCGCCCTGCGAGCCCGAGGCGAGCCGGCCGCTGCCGGTAATGTATTCGCGCTGAAAGGCGGTCTTCACACGGTCCGCGATGGCGTTGTACTCGGCCTCGACGTCCTTGTTCCCGAGCACACCCGCGGCGCGCGCCGTGGTGCGCGCGGAGGAGTACAGGAACACCGTCGCCACATAGTCGTCGCTGGTGTTCGGGTTCGGTTTGGCGTTGGGCGGCAGGCGGCCCTGGAACGTCGTCGGCTGCAGCCAGTCGCCGAACGTGAAGCCGCGTTGCTGCATGGCCGATGGCGGCTGCACGATGTTGTCGACGCTGTAGCGCAGGAGGTACTGCACCCAGCGTTGCATCGCCGGCAGCGTCTCGGCGAGCACTTCGGTGTCGCCGTAGAAAAGGTAGATCGTCCACGGCACGTTGCAGATAGCGTCGCCCCATCCCGCGCTGCCGTAGAAGTTCGGCATCACCTCTTCGTGGAAACGCGTGGGGTTGGGCACAACGTGGCTGATCGCCCCGTCGTCCCGCTGGTCGGCAACCATGTCGCGCAGCCACTTCTTGAAGAACTGCGCGCCGTCCCTGAGGTAGTTGGCGGTTGGTGAAAAGATCTGCGCGTCGCCGCACCACCCGAGCCGCTCGTCGCGCTGCGGACAGTCGGTGGGGATGTCGATGAAGTTGCCGTTGAGGCTCCAGCTCGCGTTTTCGTGCAGCCGCGTGACGAACTCGTCGCCGCAGGAAAAATGCCCTGTGACCCTCAGCGCCGACGAGAGTGGCAGAGCCACCATCGAAACGAGTTCGGCCTTGCCCTCGATGCTCACGCGGACGTGCCGGAAGCCCATGAACGTGAAGCTCGGCTGGTGGGTCTCGTCCGCCTCTCCCCTGAGCGTGTAGACCGCACGCGCCTTGGCCGTCCTGAGGCTGTTCTGGCCGAGGTCGCCGTCGCGCATGATCTCGGCGTGATCGATGGTGAGCTTGGCGCCGCGCTCGCCCCGCACCGTGAAGCGAACCACGCCCGCGATATTCTGGCCGAAGTCGTAGAACAATGTGCCGTCCGAGGCCCGGGTCACCTCCACGGGCTGGAGTTCGGCGATGGCCTGGACCGTCTCGGATTCCTGCGCCACCAGCGTCGATTTGTCGAAGTCGATAATGCGCACCCCGGCGACGTTGGCGTCCTCACCCTCGAGACGCGCGTCGTAGGTTTCTCCGTCGTAGATACTCGCGAACACGACCGGCGAACGCCCACTGCGCCAACTGCCGTCGGTGGCGATCGTCGACGCGGAACCCTTGGCGTCGGTCAACCGCAGTTCGGCGATGCAACCGATCTGCGTGCCATATCCGTTCATGATGGCGTTGGGCGGCCAGCACAGCCGACCGCGATACCAGCCGTCCGCCAGCGTCACGGTGATCGTATTGCTGCCGGCCCGGAGCAGCGCGCCCACGTCATAGGTCTGATAGCCGAGCCGGTCGGTGTATGAGGTCCAGCCGGGCGTCAGTTCGTCATGGCCGACGGGCTCTCCGTTGATGCTCGCGCTGTAGAGACCGTAGGCGGTGATGTAGAGCCGCGCCCGCGCCGGCAGGTCGGGGAGATCGAATGTCCTGGTGACGGTCGGACAACGGCCCTCGACGCCGGCGTCGGTCTCCGGCGTGATCATCTCGGCTGTCCAGTCAGTCGCCGAGAGCTTGGCCGTCTCCCAGGCGGCTGGTTCGCTCCATCCGCTTTCGGCGTCATCCTCGCCCCATAACCGCACGCGCCAGAAGTAGGCGCGGTGCGGCTCCAGCGAGTCGCCCCCATAGGGGAGGGCGTGCATCTGGCCGCTCACAACCCTGCCACTGCGCCAGACAATGTCGGCGCCGGCGAACGCGACCGAGGTCGCGACCTCGATCTCGTACGCGGCCTGCCGGAACGGCCGCGCATCGGACAGGCGCCACCCGAACTCTGGCGTTCCGTCCCCACGGACGCGTGGCGTCGGGCCCATAGGCAAAGGTTGCATCCCATCCCCCCAGTTGGTCGCTGGCTGCGCCGCCAGTCGTGTGCATTGACTGGATGCTGACGCGGCACAATGAAAACGTCAACATGGAATTTCAATAATCCCGATGTCGCTGACGACGCCGGACTTCGCGACCGGCCCTTCGCGGACAAGAAGTCGCCCCACGTTGGAATGCGTGAAAAGATTGGCAATATCAAGGGGTTATACAACATCGAATTGAGGCGATGCAAACCCGCGTGGTGCGGGTGCTGGGCAATCCAATCTGAGGGCCACACTTTACAGGAGACTGTTTCATGCGTACGAGGTGAAAACGTAACCACGGTGTTTCAAGTGGACGATGTCCGCTTCGCCCCTGGTCACTCCCGGGACGGTTGCCGCCCCCCGGGGAGTAACCTACGGTGGCCGCCAAGAGGTCGAGACGGGACGATGCGCAAGCCGACAATCCGGGATGTCGCCAAGGCGGCACAGGTGTCGATGGGCACCGTGTCCCGAGTTGGCTCCAACAGCGCGAACGTGAACGAGGCCACCCGCCGCCGCGTGCAGGAGGCGATGGCGGAACTCGGCTACGTGCCCAACATCGCCGCGCGCACCATGCGCACCCACCGCACGATGATGGTCGGTCTGTTGGTGCCCGACTTCTCCAACCCGTTGTTTTCAAAGGTAGCCAGGGCCGCCGAGCGCGCGCTGTCGCAAGCCGGCTATTCCTTGTTTCTGCATTCCTCGGAGCGCACGCAAGCCAGCGAGACACGGTTCTTCAAATTCGCCGCCGAGCATCAGATGGACGGCGTCATCGTCAGCCTGAGCGACGAATCGAGCGACCAGGTCCTGCGAGCCCTTTCAGGCTATCCCGGTCCCGTCGTGATCCTCGACCGCGATACCGGGCTCGACAGGGACGTGGTGTTCTCCGAACACGCCGAAGCCATGCGCCGGGCGACCCAGCACCTGATCGCGCTCGGCCACACCCGGATTGCCTTGATCGCCGCTGCCAAGACTATCCGTCCCGGTCGCGAACGCCTCCGCGGCTTCACCGAAGCAATGGACGCGGCCGGTCTCGAAATCGTGCCCGACCTCGTCAAATGCGAGTCGCAGTCGATTCAGTATGGCTACAGCCATGCCGTGAAGATGATGCGCGCCAAGAACCCACCCACCGCCATTCTCGCGGCCGGCAACGACATCATGCAGGGCGTTCTCCAGGCGATCCGCGCGCTCGGGCTTTCGGTGCCGGGCGACCTTTCCATCATCGGCGCCGACGATCCGGACCTTTCCGAGATGATGACGCCGCCGGTCACCATCATCTATCGCGACATGGATGCGGTCGGGCAGGCGGCGGCGCGGCTGCTGCTCGCCCGGATGCAGGGCGGCGGGACGACAGCGCCGACCTCCCAGCTCTACCTGCCGAGCGACATACTGCTGCGCGAATCCACCGGCGTGCCGCCGAAGGACCGGTCCCGGCGGACTTACGCCGCGTAGCCGCACGACGGCGGCGTTCCTGCGGGAGCGGCTGACCCTGCCGCCGGTGCTCTTCGGCGATGCCCTTGCTGCAACCAGCCGCGGCTCGTCGAGTTCAGTCGGCGGCGACCAGCATCCCGCGATCGCGGAGTTCCATGCCGAAGCCGGGCGCGGCGCCCAGCCGGAGCCTGCCCTCTTGCGGCACCGGCTCGCCGACGAACAGGTCGCCGAACACCGGCTCGATGGATTTGCCGTCGGGGCTCGCCGCCACGTACTCGCACACCGGCGCGCCCGTCTGGCTGGCGATGAAGTGATACGAATAGGGGCCGCTGCCGTGCGGGATCACCGGAACGTCGTAGGCCGCGGCGTGGGCGGCGATCCGCAACAGCTCCGTGAGGCCGCCGACCCACATCACGTCGGGCTGGAGGACATCGAGCAGGCGCTCCTCGATGAGCCGGCGGAAGCCGTAGCGCGAGTACTCGTGCTCCCCGGTGGTCCATCTCAGTGTCGGATGCGCGTGCCTGATCTGGCGATAGCCTTCGACGTCGTCGGGCGAGAGCACTTCCTCCCACCAGTAGATGTCGAGGTCCTTCGCGGCCTCCGCCAGCCGGATCGCATAGTCGGCTGTGAGGGACATGTAGCAGTCGACCATCAGGGGAAATCCCGGGCCGACGTCGGCGCGATGCTGGCGCAGGAATTCGAGGTTCGCCCGTAGCCCTTCCTCGCCCTCGAAATGCGAATGGGGCAGCGGAACCTTGGCGCCCCAGAAGCCCATGCCCTTGATGGCGCCGGCGTCCGGACCGGTGCAATAGAAGCTGATCTCCTCGCGGCTGAGACCTCCGATGAGGTTGTAGACCGGCTCGCCGCGGAGCTTGCCGTTGAGGTCCCACAGCGCCAGGTCGACAGCGCTGATCGCCATGATCGGCAGCCCCTTGCGCCCGTAGGGGAGCGAGGCGCGGTACATCTCGTCCCAGATGCGATTGATGTTGCGCGCGTCCTCGCCGACCAGGAATCGGGCGAAGTGGTTCTTGACGAGCCAAGCGGCAGGCACGCCGCCCGAACCGGTCGCCACGCCCACCGTGCCGTCGTCGGTCTCGATCTCGACGACCAGCGAACTCAACACCCCGATGCCCCAGCTCGATCGCTTGTCGCGGTATTTCGCGTAGCCCGACATCGGATTGCTGATCAGCGTATCCACCAGCCAGTGCTTCGCCACACCCGGTTTGAAGTAGGTGCCGGCCTTGGCGGACGGCGCCATGGTGTGGACGCGCACGGCCTTGATGGTGAACGACCCGCTCACGGCAGGAGGAACACGCGCTTCAACGGAATCTGAACCGGCACGTTGTCGGCGTCGGTCGCCATGATATCGGCCATGTGCGCCCACCAGCGCTTCATGATCTCGGTGTCGGGCAGCTTGTCCATGGTGTGATCGTCGGTCCGGGTCAAAATGCCGAAGAGGTGGTTGCTCTCGGGGTCGAGCCAGATCGAATAATCGGAAACGCCGGCGTCCTTGAGCGCCTGGGCGAGTTCGGGAAAGATTTCGTCGTGGCGCTTGCGGTATTCGCGCGCCTGGCCGGGAAACAGGTTCATGCGGAAGGCGATGCGTTCGGACATCTATTCTGGCCTTCGGGATTTGGCGTTGGACCTGGCCATTGCGTCGAGGGTGGTATCGCGAACGTGCTCGAGATGGCGGCGACAGGCCTCCACCGCGGCAGCGGCGTCCTGCGCCATCACGGCCTCGGCCAGGGTGACGTGCTGGGCCACCGACTTCTCGATGTTGCCCGGGATTTCGCTTGCCGCACGGCGCATGTCGAGCCCGACGTCGTAGAGGCCCTGCGCCATCGCCGAGAGCAGCGCGTTGCCGGCCCCGTTGTTGAGCGACTGGTGGAATTCGATGTCGAGCAGGCGGAAGGCGACCGGATCGTGGATGAAGGCCTTGCCGTCCACGGCATACTTCATGATACGGGCGCGCTGTTCGGGCGATGCGCGCAGCGCACACAACCGCACCAGTTCGCCATCGACCACGGCGCGCGCCTCGAAGTGCTCGTGCACGTCATAGTCGCCGACCGACAGCATGACGTTGAAGGGCGCGACGAGCCGGCTCGGCGACAGATCGGTGACGGTATAGCGTCCGCCCTGGCGGCTCTCGAGGACGCCCATCAGCGTCAGCGCCTTCAATGCCTCGCGCAGTGGCGGGCGTGAAATGCCGAACGCGATGCCCATTTGCGCCTCGGTCGGCAGCCGGTCGCCGGACTTGAGGTTCCCGGACTTGATCATCGCGAGAATGCGGTTGGCGACCTGCTCGGAGATCGACCGCCGCTCAAGCGCGCCGCCGCCGAAATTCGGTTCGGCGCGCGGCTGCTTGGCGGAGCTGATCAGATCTTCGAATGCATCGGGCGAATTGCCCTCCGCCACCGTCATCTGTTCCCGCGTTTCGCCCGCCACGCTCAGCCCTCACACATCCAGGCGATAGAAGCGGATCGCGTTGTCGCGATAGATCTTGCGCGTCTCGGCTTCGCTCAGCCCGAGATCGGCGAACGCCGCGTCGAGAATCTGCACCCACTCGGTCAGGTTGGTGGATTGCAGCAGGATCGGATAGTCGCCGGCGTAGATCGTGCGATCCGGCCCGAAGGTGTCGAGCGTTGCCTCGATATACGGGCGCAAATCCGCCGGCGTCCAGTTCTCGCCCGCATAAGGCGGCAGGTCCGACAGCTTGATCCACATGTTCGGATGGCGCGCGAGGTCCTTGACGTCATCGCGGTACTGGTCGATCGCGCCCTCTTTGATGCCCGGCTTGCCGCAATGATCGAGGATCATCGGCACACCCCGGCTGATCTTGGGGACCCATTCGCGGATGAAGTCCATCTGCGTGTAGTTGGGATTGATGTCGAAGCTCCAGCCGAACTTCTCGAGCAGGTTCACGCCCTCGATGAAGCCGGGGCTGAGCGTCAGGGCGCGCGGGTCCTTGTCGAACTCCATGATCCGGCGGATGCCACGGACCGCGGGATGCTTGTCGCGCATCTCGGCCAGCATCGGCTCGACCTTCTTTCCCCACTCGACCGGCGCCATGGGGATGATCGCCTTGATGCGCGGATCGCGCTTCTGCTCGTCCTCGACGAACGCGATCTCCTCAAGGTATTGCCCGCCGCCTTCCCAGAAATCGGCGTAGCACTCGAGAAACACCATCGCCTCGACCTTCAGCGTCCCGCAATCGCGCTCATAGTCTTCGACATGATAGGGGTGCCCGAAAAGCGGGCTGCCCTCGAACGCCGAGTATTTCAGCCGGGTCTGGTCCCAGATGTGCAGGTGGGTGTCGATGATGGGAAAGCTCGGCATCGATCCGCTCTACGTCGTCAGCTTGAAGTTGGCATCGACCGGCTTCAGCGTCAGACCGAAGCCGGGCTTGCTGTCGTCGAGATCGACGAAGCCGTCCTTGGGAACCGGTTCCCCGTCGAAGATGTACCAGAACAGTTCGTTGCCGACTTCGACCGGCACCTTCGGGAAGAACTCCGAAATCGGGGCGGCATAGGACGACATGGTGATGTGGTAGTTGTGCATCTGCCCGGCGTGCGGGATCACCAGAACGTCGTTCGCCTCGCAGAGATCGGCGATCTTCTTGGCAGCTGTGATGCCGCCGACGCGATTCACGTCGAATTGTGCGATGTCATAGGCCTTGAGGTGCAGCGCGTCGCGGAAGCCCGACAGCGTGTACTCGTGCTCGCCGCCTGAAATGTTGATGAGGTTCAGGGCGCGCAGTTCCGCGTAGCCGTGCAGGTCGTCGGCGATCACCGGTTCTTCGACCCAGCGCATGCCGAACGGCGCCAGCATGCGCAGCATGCGCTTCGCATATTCGACGTTCCAGCCCATGTACGCATCGCCCATGACGTCGATGTCGTCGCCAACCGCTTCGCGGGTCGTGCGGACGAGGTCGACGTTCTTGCGCATCCCCTCGAGGCCGTCCCTCGGCCCCCAGCCGAACCGCACCTTCACCGACTTGAAGCCCTGCTCGACGTACGCCTTGGCCTCGGCATGGAGCGTATCGAGCGGCTGTGAATAGAGGCGGCTCGCGTAGACCGGAATCTTCGGTTTGGTGCGTCCGCCGATCAGTTTGAACACCGGCTGGTTGAGGATCTTCCCCTTGGCATCCCATACCGCCAGGTCGATGGCGCTGATCGCCACCATGCCGATGCCCTTGCGGCCGAACGGCATGGTGCGCCGATACATGGATTGCCAGATGTATTCGCTGTCGAGCGGATCGGTCCCGATCAGGAGCGGCTTCAGGTACGTGTCGATGACGGTCTTGGTGGCGTGCGGCGCGAGCGCGGCGTTGCCGATGCCGATCGTGCCGTCGTCGCACTCTATCTCGACCACCAGCCAGCCCAGGAAGCGGAAGCCGGCGATCGTCGAATCGGTGACGTCGGCCACGATGTCGCTGGCGGTGGTGCAGAAGTGCGGGGGCAGGGAAACGACCGGACCTACCCATTCATAGATGGTGGTTCGGACATCCGTGATGCGAGGCATGGTAACTCCCGTCAGGCAGGTAGCGGCCCGAGCTCGGCGGCAAAACGCCGCGCCCAGGCAAGGCCGGTTGGTGTTGCGACATCGGATGGAATGCGGTTCTCGCTGGGTGCCAGCCCCATGCGAAGTGCGGCAATCAGCTTGCCGTAGAGCACAAACATGCCGAGCCCCTGCATGAAGAAGGCGACCGCCGGCAGAAGCTTGCGATAGAGCTCTTCGGCGAGGCTCTCCTTCCGCTCGCGCATCGCGCGCTCGATCCCGACCTGCAGGTCCACCGTCTCGGTGCCCGGGATCATGCCGTCGACACCGGCGCGCAGATTGTCGAGCAACTCGAATCCGGCGCGGCCGTTGAAAACCTTCATCTTGCCGCCGAGCGTGTCGATGACACCGGCGGTGGTCAGCGCCGTGCTCTCGGCTTTCACCACCACTACGTTGGGGTGCGCCGCGTTGAGGCTGAGGAGATCGGCGGGCGACAGGCCGATGCCGAGGAATTCGGGCGCATTCTGGATTCCGATCGGGCAGTCGACCGAACCGGCGACCGCGCCAAAGAACTCGACGAGATGGGCGCTGCTGGCGGGCGGGCGGGGCGGTTGCAGAATCAGCCAGGATGCCCCGGCCTCACGGGCAAAGCGGGCGCTCTCGATCATGTCTGGAACGTTGCCGTCGGCGACGGTCACCACGACAGGCACGCGGCCACCGACATCGGCGATGGTCCACTCAACGAGGGAGCGGCGCTCTTCGCGGCCGAGTTTCTGCACCTCGGTACCCAGACCGAGGACGGCGATTCCGGAGGCTCCACTGGCAACCGCCGCCTCGACCTGGCGCGAGTTGGCGTCTCGCCGAAGCCGGCCGGCCTCGTCGAAGAAGGCGTAGAGCATCGGGTATGTCCCGCCGATTTCCATCCTTTGCCGTCGCTCCCTCGCCGCGCCGCTGTGTTTGGTCGCGGCTTTCGACGGTCGACACTTGACGGTCGTTAATAGAACTTGTCAAACTAAAACTTGTCTGACACGTTAAAGAACCAATGAGAGAGCGGACGGCAAAGGTCCGCCGCAGCGACATGGGAGAGCTGCCTTGTCCAACCCCCCGACGACCATGAAGAAGGTCGGGTCCACCAGCCTGATGCTGCCTGCCTTCGGCTTCGGCAGTGCGCATCTTGGCGAACTCTACGGCGCGGTACGGGAGCAGGACGCGCGCGCGACCATGGACGCGGCCTGGGAGGCGGGGGTCCGCTACTACGACACCGCACCCTGGTACGGACGCGGACTGAGCGAGCATCGGCTCGGCGGCTTCCTGCGCACCAAGCCGCGCGGCGAGTTCAAGCTCACCACCAAGGTCGGCCGCACGCTCTTCCGCCCCAAGGATCCGGCGCACTTCGACCGCTCGCCGTGGGTCGGCGGTCTCAATTTCGAGGTCAACTTCGACTACAGCTACGCCGGCATCATGCGCTCGTACGAGCAGGCGTTGCAGCGCCTCGCGATCGATACGGTCGATGCTCTCGTCATCCACGACCTCGATGCGGGCTTTCACGGCGATCGCCTGGCCGATCACCGCAGGGATCTGGTCGAAACCGGCATCAAGGCGCTGAAGGAACTCAAGTCGTCCGGCGATATCCAGGCCTACGGCATGGGCATCAACACCGATGCCGCGCTGGAGGATTTTGCCGGCCAGATCGATCTCGATTTCTGTCTGGTCGCCATGCCCTACACGTTGCTCGACCAGCGCAGCCTCCACCGCGGCATGGCCGCCCTCCAGAAGGCGGGCGCCTCGGTGATCGTCGGCGCGCCGTTCGCCTCGGGCATCCTCGTCACCGGCGCCTCCAATGCGTCCCACTACAACTACGCCAAGGCGCCGCCCGAGATACTGGCCAAGGTCAGCAAGATCGAAGCCGTATGTCGCGCGCATAACGTTGCGCTGCCGGCCGCAGCACTTCAGTTCGTTCTCGCCCACCCCATTGTCGTTTCCGTCATCCCGGGCGCCGCGAAGGCTTCCGAGGTGACACAGAACGTCGCCTTCGCGAGCGCGCCCATTCCCGTTGGCTGCTGGGCCGACCTCAAGGCACAGAACCTGATCGATCCCGACTCTCCCGTCCCGTCAGGATCGTGAGCATGGCTGAAGCCACCGAGACCGATCCCGACACCCTGCTGATCTCAGCCCAAGGAATCTCGAAGGCCTTCGCCGGCGTCGAGGTGCTGACCGACGTCGATCTCGACCTACACCGCGGCGAGATTCACGCGCTGCTCGGCGAGAATGGGGCCGGCAAGTCGACCTTCGCCAAGATTCTCACAGGGGTGCACCGCCCGACGCGCGGCACCATCAAGCTCAACGGGAAGGCGGTCGAGATCCATTCTCCCCACGCCGCCCAGAAGCTGGGGATCACCCTGATCCACCAGGAGCCGATCTCCTTCCCGGATCTTTCGGTTTCCGAGAACCTCTTTCTTGGCCGCACCGGCGGATCGCCAGTGGGATCGGTTCCGTGGGCTTCGATGCTTCTCGAGGCGCGCACGCTGATGGATCTTCTCGGCGTCAAGATCGACGTCACCCGCCCGATGCGGGGCCTGTCGATCGCCGACCAGCAGATGGTCGAGATCGCCCGGGCGCTCGCCTCCGACAGCCGGCTCATCGTCATGGACGAGCCGACCGCGCCGCTGACGCCCAAGGAGGTCGACACCCTTTTCGGCATCGTGCGCCGCCTGCGCGACGAGGGCCGCACCATCATCTTCATCACGCACCGGCTGGAGGAAGTGCGCGCCCTCTGCGACCGCGTCACGATCTTCCGCGATGGCTATCGGGTGGCGACCGACCACATCGCCAACCTGAGCGAGGCCGACATCATCAAGCTGATGATCGGCCGGCCGCTGCGCGAATACATGAAGAAGCACAACGCTTCGATCGGCGAGGTGGCGCTCAAGGTCGAGAACCTCACCAAGCCCGGGCTCTTCACCGACATCAGCTTCGAGGTGCGCAAGGGCGAGATCGTCGGCCTCAGCGGCCTGGTCGGCGCCGGCCGCACCGACGTCGCGCGCGCCATTTTCGGCGTCGCCCCGGCAAGCTCCGGCACCATCCAAATCAATGGCAAGGCGGTCCTCATCCATTCGCCGTCGCGGGCGATCGACCTCGGGCTTGCCTTCGTCCCCGAGGACCGGGCGATTGCCGGCATCTTCCGCACGCTGCCGGTCGAGCAGAACATCACCGCCGCCGCACCGCGCAAGATCGCGCCCCGCGGCATCATCAAGCGCGCCGTCGAGAAGGCGCTGGCGCAGGAGTCGGTGCGCAAGCTGCGCATCCGCCTCGCTTCGATGCGCCAGCCGATCGGCGAACTCTCGGGCGGCAATCAGCAGAAGGCGATTCTGGCGCGCTGGCTCCTGACCGATCCCGGCGTGCTCATTCTGGACGAGCCCACCCGTGGCATCGACATCGGCGTCAAGGCCGAGTTCTACGACATGATCGGCGAACTGGCCGAGGCCGGCCGGGCGATCCTCCTCATCTCCTCGGAACTGCCCGAGCTGCTCGCCCTGTGCGACCGCGTCGAGGTGATGTCCGAAGGGCGCCTCACCGCCAATATCGCGCGCGCCGACGCCACGCAGGAATCCCTCATGCAGGCCGCCGTGCCGCGGTCGGGGGTGGCGGCATGATCGGCAAGCTGTTGCTTCGCCGCGAAGCCGGCATCCTTACGACGATCATCGTCTTCTGCGCGGCGGTGGGGATGATGCGGCCGCGCTTCCTGTCGCTCGACGAGGTCCACATCATCCTGCTGCTGGTGCCGCTCATCATGATTGGCGCCATGGGCCAGATGCTGGTCATCGTCGCGCGCCACGTCGACCTGTCCATCGGTTCGGCGCAGGGCCTTGCCGCCATGATCACGGCGCTGATGTTCAAATTCCATCCTGAAGTGCCGTGGATGATCGGCTTCGCGGTCGCCGTCGGCGTCGGGGCACTTCTGGGCGTCCTCAACGGAGCGCTGATTACGCTTTTTCGCCTCCCGGCGATCATCGTGACGCTGGGGACGCTCAATCTCTATCGCGGCCTGACCTTCATCGTCTCGGACGCCAGGCAGGTCGACCGGCAGTACATTCCCTCGACCCTCAAGGCGATGTCCCAGAACCTGCCGACGCGCGCGGTACCGTGGATCGTCATCATCGCCCTGGGGGTCGTCGTTCTCACCTACTGGTTTGCCAATCACTCGCGCGTCGGCCGGCAGGTCTACGCGATCGGCTCGAACCCCACGGCGGCGCCGCTCCGCGGCATCCCCGTCAATGCGGTGACCCTGGCGGTCTTCGGCATTTCGGGGGCGCTCGCCGGCCTGACCGGCATCCTGTATGCGAGCCGCTGGGGCTTCGTGAATCCGTCCAACACCGGCTCGGGGTTCGAGTTTCAGGTGATCGCCGCGGTGGTTATCGGCGGCGCCTCGATCAACGGCGGCATCGGCTCGGTGGTCGGGGTCGTCTTCGGCGTGCTGCTGCTCGGCTGTGTCTCGGCGGCGCTGCCGCTCCTCGGCATTCCCGGCACCTCGCAAAGCGCCATCTACGGCGCCGTGATTCTCCTGGCGCTGCTCATCGACCGCTCGGTTCGCCAGGGCGGCATCCAGAGCCTCGCCTTCTTCCGGAAGGCACCGGCATGAGCAGCGAACCGACCGCTTCGCTGGCCTCGTCCAGCCACGACGCCGCGCCACCGCGGCCGGTCTGGCAGGTCATCATCATCCGTCCCGAGACGATGACCTTCGTCCTGCTCGTTCTGGCGATCATCGTCGGCGGACAGCTGTCGCCCTATTTCCTCGACGTCAACTACATCCTCGAAAGCTTCACCCTGTCGGCCGAGTTCGCGCTTGTCGCTCTCGTGCTCACGCTGGTGATCATCTCCGGCGAGATCGACCTGTCGCCGGCTTCCGCAATGGCCCTTTCGGCGTGTCTGTTCGCCTACGCGCTGAGCTTCGGCTGGCCGTTCCCGGTGGCGGTCGCGGTGGCACTCGGTTCCGGCCTGATCATGGGCGGGCTCAACGCCTATCTCGTCATCGGCCTCCAGCTCCCGTCGATCATCGTCACGATCGGCACGCTGACTCTTTATCGCGGCCTCGCCCAGGTGATCGCAGGCGACCGGTCGATCCGCCTGCCCGAGTGGTACATCGGTCTCGACCAGTTCAAGATCCTGGGGCTGCCGGCCCCCGATGTCATCTTCCTGGTGGCGACGATCGTGATCGGCATCGCGGTCGCGACGACAATCTGGGGCCGCCAGATCTACCAGACCGGCACCAACGAGATCGCGGCCCGCCACGCCGGCATTCGCACCAAACGGATCAAGACGGTGCTGTTCCTTGCCGTCGGGTTCACGGCCGGCATCGCCGGCATGATCTTCACCTCGCGCCTCGGCTCGGTGCGCTACGACCTCGGGCTGGGCGGCGAGCTGCAGATGGTGCTCATGGCCATGTTGGGCGGCACCTACATCTTCGGCGGCCGCGGCACCGTTCTCGGCACCTTTCTCGCGGCCTGGCTGCTTTCGGTCATCTCGACCGGCATGACTACCGCCAACCTGCTTCCCGCCACCCAGCTCTGCGTGCTGGGCATACTGCTCATCGTCTCCATCATCGCCACCAACTTCATCTATTCCCGTACCCAGAGGTAGCGGGATAAACGCCGGCCAACGGCAACTCACAGGAGGAAACACGTGTTCAAGAGATCTCTTCTAGCCGGTCTGGCAATTGGCCTGACCCTATCGGTTACCAGCGCCATGGCGGCGCATGACTTCAAGATCGTCTACATCGGCAAGAACACCGGCAACCCGTACTTCGACTCGATCACGGGTGGCTTCGAGGATGCCTGCAAGAAGATCGGTTGCGACTTCCTCTTCGTGGCGCCGGCCACCGCCGAGGCGACCTCGCAGATCCCGTTCATCGAAGCGCAGATCCAGCGCGGCGTGAACGTGATTGCCATTGCGCCCAATAGCCCGGACGCCATGAACCAGGTGCTCGACGAGGCGCGTGCCAAGGGAATCCTCGTGCTTGCCGTGAACGGTGATCTGGTCGGCAACGAGGAACACCGCGACGCCAACATCCTGCCGGTCGACTTCACCAAGACCGGCCCGAACCAGGTCGAGCTCATGGGCTCGATGATCGGCTACAAGGGTGACATCGCGATCCTCTCGGCGACCACCGAGGCGCCCGATCAGAACACCTGGATCGCCGCCATGAAGAAGACCCTCGCCGAGAACCCGAAGTACAAGGACATGCACCTTGTGGCGACGGTCTACGGCGACGATCAGCCCGAGAAGTCGACCACCGAGATGGAAGCGCTGCTCTCCAACTACCCCAACCTCGTGGGCGTGATCGCGCCGACGACGGTGGGCGTGGCGGCGGCGGCCCAGGTCGTTCAGTCCCGCGGCATCGCCGACAAGGTGCACGTCACCGGCCTCGGCCTTCCCTCCGAAATGCGCGACTTCGTCAAGGACGGCACCGTGTCCGCCTTCCAGCTCTGGTCGCCCTACAACGAGGGCTGGCTTGCCGCCTACTTCGCTGACGGCGTCCTCAACGGCACGATCAAGAACGAAGTCGGACAGACGTTCGACGTTCCGAACCTTGGTTCGATCACTATCGGCCCCAAGAACGTGATGAACACGCAGGCCGAACTGACCAAGTTCGACGCGTCCAACATCGACGACTTCAACTTCTAGAACGTGCTGAGGGGGCGCCGGAAGCAGTCTTCCGGCGCTCTCTCCTTCCTTCTTTCCCGACGGGGCGAAACGCATGAATACCTACGACCTCAAGGACCGTGTCGCCGTTGTCACCGGCGGCGGGCAGGGCATCGGTCTGACGGTTGCCGAGCGCATGCTCGACAGCGGCGCGTCGGTCTGCGTGTGGGACATCAACCAGACGCTGCTCGACGAGCTTGAGGCAAAACACGGCAAGTCCGGCCGGGTGCAGACGCTCAACGCCAACATCGGCAAGATCGAATCGGTCGAAGCCGCGACAAAGGCCGTTCTGGACCGGTTCAAGAAGATCGACATTCTCATCAACAACGCGGCCATCGTCGGGCCGAACGCCAACACCTGGGAATACCCGGTCGCGGCATTCGAGGACGTGGTTCACATCGGGCTGGTCGGCACGTTCTACGTCTGTCGGACCGTCGTTCCGCACATGATCGCTGCCGGCTACGGCCGCATCGTCAACGTCGCTTCGGTTGCCGGCAAGGAGGGCAACCCTGGCGCTCCCGCCTATTCCTCGACCAAGGCAGGCGTCATCGCCCTGACCAAGTCGCTCGGCAAGGAGCTCGCCACCCATCGGATCGCCGTCAATTGCGTGACGCCGGCGGTCGCCAAGACCGCCATGGCGCTGAGCCAGGATCCCGATTTCCTCAACATGATCCTCAGCAAGATCCCGCGCCGCCGCATGCTCGAGCTGAGCGAAGCTGCCTCGATGATCACCTGGCTCGCGACCGAAGAGAATTCCTTCACCACCGGTGCCGTGTTCGACCTCAGCGGCGGGCGCGCGACCTACTGACCTCGCCCGCCCGGGGGCAGCCAGCCGTTCCTTGCGTGAAGATCAGCCGCCTCTAGGCCGGACGGGCGAGTTCGATGCCGTTCGTCCCCAGCATGTCATCCACGTCGACCACCTTGCCGGTCGCGATCGACGCGTTGGCGGCGATGCCGGTGAGGATCGACCACGCGCCCATGATTTCGCTGGCCGCGCGGCCATACGTGTCGGGCGGCGCGTTGGCGCTGTCGAAGAGGTGCCCGAGCATGACGCGGTCGCCGCCGCCGTGGCTGCCTTCGCCTTGCCACACCTCGAGGCGTTCGGGCGCCTGGCCGGCGAGATGCAGCTCGGTGGTGATCGCCTCCTTGCCGGCCGGCTGGCGCTTGCCGCCGAAGACGCCATGGACCTCGACATGGCGATGGGTCAGCTCGCCTCTGGTGCCATGGAACTTGACCTCAAGCCCCTCCCACGGGCTGTAGGCGACGAGGGTGTAGTTGAGCGTGGCGCCGCTGGCATAGCGCGCCTCGACCTGCATGGTGTCCTCGATGGTGATGTCGTCGGCGAAGACGCAACGGTCGCGGAAGTAGCCGTCGTACTGCTCGCCGTCGAGATAGAGCTCCTTGAGGCTCTCGTGCTCCGTGAGGTCGAGCCGGAAGTCGCAGCGCTCGGCCGCCGGGCAGCCGAGACAACGCGCGCCATGATCGGCGAGACCGAGTTCCTTGGCCATTTCCGGCTTGTAGAAGGCGCGCTTGCCGAATGCGTGCACCTGCGCCGGCGTCGAGGCGATCCACCAGTTGATAAGGTCGAAATGGTGGGTGGCCTTGTGGACGAGCAACCCGCCCGACTTGTCCTTGTAGCGGTGCCAGCGGCGGAAATAGTCGGCGCCATGGACGCGGTCGAGATACCAGCGTAAATCGACCGCCGTGATCTCGCCGATGGCGCCCGACATGAGCACATCCTTCACCTGCGTGCGGTGCGGCGCGTAGCGATAATTGAAACTGACGGTGATCGACTTGCCGGTCTTCCTCTTGGCGTCCAGCACGGCGCGCAAGCGGCCGATGTCGATGGTCATCGGCTTTTCCGTGATGACGTTCGCGCCGAGTTCGAGGGCCCGGATGATGTAGCGGTCGTGCAGAAAATCGGGAACGGTCACGATCACCACATCCGGCCTCTGCTCGCCGAGCATGCGGTCGAAATCGTCGGCATCGTAGGAGGCGACCGGCTTGCCGGTGATCTGGCGGACCTGCCCGGCGGAGAGAGCCAGGCGGTGTGGATTCGAATCGCTGAGGCCAACCAGCTCGTTGGCGTCGGGAAAGGTCGAAATCAGGGCGTCGCGAAACATCAGGTGGCGCGAGCCGGTTCCGACGATGGCGTACTTCACGGCGGCGGTTTCCTTGCGAATCCGCTAGCGGGACTTCAAAGGCCGGATCCCGGCAGAACCGATCTTCAGGTCGATGCCGTGAATGTGGAGTTCGAGACCGGCCATCAGCTCTTCCCTTCCATCATCGTCGCCAGCCAGCCATTGTAGAACGGATGATCGCGGCCGATCGGCAGTCGCACCTCGGTGCCGGTGCGCGCGGAGTAATAGGCGGCGGTCAACAGTTCGATCGACGGGCGTGCATCCTCGATCGATACCGGCAGTGGCCCGCCGGTGCTCAACGCCTCGTGCAGATGGAAGAATTGGCCGGTGTTGCGTTCGGGAAGGAATTCGACCTCCTTGATCGCGGCGTCGATTGCGTTCTGCCGGTCCGCGTCGGCCGCGATGAACGTCCACGGCGCGGTGCCGGCGTTGTAGGGGCTGTGATTGCTCTCCACGGTGAGACCCTCGAAATAGAACCGCAGCCGCGAAATCTCGGTTTCGCCACCCAGCGTCACCGACGAGGTGACCGGCGCGCCATCGGCCATTTCCAGCGAGAGCGTGGCGCAATCCTCCGTCTCGATCCTGTTCACCCGCGTCGCGGCGCGCGCGAAGACCCCCGTCACCGGCCCGAGCAGATAGGTGAGCATGTCGTGGTTGTGGATGGCGTGGCCGGCCAATGAACCGCCAAGCTCGGTGGTCCATTTTCCACGCCAGCGCACCGCGTAGTAGGCGGCCGTGCGGCGCCAGTGGGTCTCGACCGTCGCCGCGTAGGTCTTGCCGACAAAGCCCATCTCGCGGAGGTGCCGGAACTGGCGGATGCCGTTGGCGAACCGGTACTGGAAGATCGGCGAGAGGCGCTTGCCGGATGTTCTTTCGGTGGCGGCGAGTGCGTCGGCCTCGGCCAGCGAACTGACGAACGGCTTCTCCAGGACCACGTGATGCCCCGCTTCGAGGGCCTTTGTCGCCTGGGGAAAGTGAAGGTTGGGCGGCGTGCAGATGTCGATGATGTCGAGGTCGGCGTCGAGGATCGCCTCGAACGAGGTCATCATGCGCGCGATGCCGTATTTGGCGGAGACGTCCGCCGCCTTGGCGCCGTCGATGTCGCAGAACGCGGTGACTTCGTAGAGGTCGGGCAGCTCCTGATAGGCGGTGATATGGGCGACGCCGATGCCGCCGCCGACCACGCCGACCTTGAAGCGCCGGCTCATCGCGCCGCTTCCGGGCGGCCGCCGCCGATGCGCAGCGCGTTGGCCTGCGCCATCAGGGCCAGTTCGGTGGCGTAGAAGCAGTGCTCCTGCGGCATGGCGGTCTCGGTGCGGTTGTTGACGTCGTCGCGCAGCTGCTCGCCATAGGTGATCCTGGTCGACGCGCAGTCGATGTGCTGGACGCCGTCGCGATTGACGAGGAGCAGGTGGTCCTCGCCGGGCCGGCCGGCGACATCGACATACTTGCGCAACTCGATGGTGCCTTCGGTGCCGACCAGGAACAGGCGGCCGTCACCCCACGTCGGCAGCTTGTCCGGGGTAAACCAGTCGACGCGGACGTAGCCGGTGGCGTGGTCGGAGGCGAGCACCATCTGGCCGAAGTCTTCCAGTTCGGGCGTGTCGGGATTGTCGAAATTGGCGATCTGGCTCGACAGGACTTGCGCCGAGGTGCTGCCGGTGAAGAACAGGAACTGCTCGACCTGATGAGAGCCGATATCGCACAGGATGCCGCCGTAGCGTGCCTTCTGGTAGAACCAGTCGGGGCGCTTGTAGTTGCCGATGCGGTGCGGCCCGAGCCCGACGGTCGAGACCACACGCCCGATGGCGCCGGCCTTGACCAGATCGCTGGCGGCGACGGTCGCCGGCTGCGTATAGTGCTCCGAATAGCAGATCGAGAAGATGCGGCCGGTTTCGGCCTGGGCGCGGCGGAGCTCCGCGAGCTGGTCGAGCGACGTGGCCCCCGGCTTGTCGAGCATCACGTCCTTGCCGGCGCGCATGGCGCGGACCGCCATCGGCGCGCGGTCGCCGGGGATGCCCGCACCGACGACAAGCTTCACGTCGGCATCGGACAGGATGCCGTCCTCGATGGCCACCCGCGCGGCCTGCGGGAATTTCTCGGCAAACTGGGCGGCGAGATCGTCCTCCACGGCGTGGAAGGATTTCAGCGTACAGCCGGCGTCGAGCATCACCTGAACCTGCCCGTAAATGTGGCCGTGGTTGATTCCGATGACGGAGAAGGGGAAGCCCGGAGAGGTGGTCATGCTTGGCTCGTTTTCATAAATGTGGGGATCCGTGCCGGCGCCCACCATCAGCCGCGTGGCCTTGGCGCTAGAGAATGCCGTACTTGGCGAATGCGTCGGTGGCGCTGACGCCGTCTCGGATGGCCTTTGCCACAACCTTCTCGCCACGCGCCTTCTCGACAGCCCTGGCGATGGTTTCGGCTTCCGCCTCGCGCGGCACCACCAGCACGCCGTCGCAATCGCCGAACATCAGGTCGCCCGGCCGCACCACTGCATCTCCGATGGTGATCGCCAGGCGCCAGTCGACGACCTTGCCGCGCACTGCCTGATCCTGCGCGTAGGTCCCGGTGCTGAAGGTCGGGAAGCCGAGGGAAAGAATGCCAATCGTGTCGCGCGAGTAGCCATGAAGGATGGCGCCGGCCGCGCCGAGTTGCTGCGCCCTGAGGCTCATCAATTCGCCCCACAGCGCATACGGTCCGTTGGTCCCGGCGGCGACATAGATCTCGCCGGACTTCAGGTCGTCCAGCGCCGACAGCATCATGCCGAAAGGCGTCTCGGCGAGGGGGCCCTTGCCGACAAGCCCGGGCTCGTCGTGATAGTCCGCTTCAAGAACCGGCATCGCCCGCCCGGCCACCACCATCGCCGGATCGCGCGGCTTGACTGTCGCCGGCAGGAACTGGCGGGTGAGCCCGAGCGTGTCCATGACGTCGCCAACCACGGCGGTGAACAGCTCCGCCTTCATCAGCCGGAACAGTTCCTGATCGTCGGCGTACAGGTTCATCGCGGTCTCTCCACCGTTGTGGCCGAGCGATCGAGCGCGGCGCGCGCCGCCGCTGCCGTCAGCACCGGCCCCTGGCCCCAGGGCACGATCTGATTGGTCGGAACGTGCCAGTAATGCTCGTCGAGGGTCGACGAATAGACGGCGGCGGTGACCCCGCGGAGGTCGCCGTTCCCGGCGAGGTTCCGGCAGACCGCCGCCCACGCCTTGTCGGCGGCGGGCACGAAGCGGGCGGCGTCGAGAATGCCGAGCGTGACGCCGCGGTAGAAGGCGGTCGCCATGAAGGCGGCGGTCGAAGACTCATCGCCCGAGCGCGGCTCATGGACGACGTTGTACCAGTCACCGTCGTCGCGCTGGTAGCCGAGCATCGTGTCGGCGAGCGCCGCCGCTCGCTCCCGAACGGTCGCCAGATCGGGCGTGCCAGCCGGCGCCGAGGCGATCACATCGAGGAGACCGAGCAGCGCCCAGCCCTGGCCGCGTCCCCAGCCGGCGGCGTAGGCCCTGCCGGTTTGCTCCAGCCAGAAGTGCCGGTAGGTGCCGGTCGGTGCGTCGAAGAGAATGTCGCCATAGCCGATCGCCTCCGCGACGCCACGTTCCGCCCACTGGGCTTCGCCGGTGAGGCGGGCGAGATGGGCAAAGTACGGCGGGTCGAAATGCAGGCAGTCGACGTAGATGCCCGCCCCCGGGTCGGCAAGGATCCGCTCGTCCTCGGCGCTCATGGCGAGATTGCCGTAGGGCGCCCGCAGCGACCGGTGGCAATCCTCGAAGGTCACCGATACCGCGCCGATCCGCCGCCGGCCGGCGAGGTGATCGGCGAGCTTCAGGACGGCCTCGCGCAGGATCGCGTCGCCGGTCTCTGCCACCATCTCGCACATGGCGTGACCCGGAGCCGTGTTGTCGTCGGGCTGGAACGGCTCCATGCGCGTCGCCCAGGCGCGGAAGAAGCCACGGCTGAAATCGAACCAGCGCGGCCGACCGAACAGGTGGCTGGCGGCGATCAGGCCCTCGAAGCCGATGGAATCGCCATAGAACCAGCACTGGAACCGGTGCTCGATCAGCCGTTCCGCGACCCGTTCTAGGACGGGTGCAAGCGCCGCAGCGTCGGTGTCGTCCATGCCCCCTACACCGCGGTCTTGACGCCGGACTGTTCGATCAGCCGCAGCCCCATGTTGGCGTCATGGATGGCGGCTTCGATCACCCCGCGCATCGCCGCTTCGGCGCCCGCGGCGTCGCGCGCCAGAAACGCCTCGACGACCCGGCGGTGAAGTTCGAGCGTGCGCTTCAGCATGTCCTTGCGAAACGGCACCTGCGCCGCCGTCATCTGCACGTCGAGGAGCAGGCGCTGGGCAGCTTCGATGATGGTGAACAGTTGCTCTAGAAGCTCGTTACCGGCGGCGCGCAGCAGCGCGGCATGAAGAACCACGTCGGCGTCGATGAAAGCGTCGCGGCTTTCGGTACTGGCGAGCATCGTCTGCCACGCATCGCGCGCCCTGGCGCGCGCCTTGTCGTCGGCAAGCTCGGTGGCGGCGCGCGTCGCGGTCGGCTCGAAGATCAGCCGCAGCTGCATCAGGTCGCGCAACAGCGCGACACGGTCGTCCGAATTGATGCGCCATTGCAGCACGTCGGGGTCCAGCAGGCGCCAGTTCGACCGCGGCAGCACGCGGCTACCCGCCATCGGCCGGCTCTCGACCATGCCCTTGGCGCGCAGCACCCGGAAGGCTTCGCGCACCACCGTGCGGCTGACGCCAAGCTCGTCCATGAACGCGGCTTCGGTCGGCAGCGAATCGCCCGGTTGCCAGCGCCCGCCCACGATGTCGACGCCGAGCAGATCCACCACGTTGCCGTGGATGCCGCGGCCCGCCTGCACCCGGCCGAGGGACTGTCGGCTCTGGCCGTCGCGCTGTCCGTCCGGGGCTGGCTTGCCTGTGCGCATTTTCAGCGAGGTTCCCACGCGACGTTCAGCGGCCCTTGAACTTCGGCTCGCGTTTCTCCGCGAACGCCTTGATGCCCTCGGCGGCGTCTTCTGTCGACATGCAATAGGTGTAGAGGTCGTTTTCCCAGGCAAGGCCGGCCTGGACGGAGGTTCCCTGGCTCATGCGAATGAGGTTCTTGGCGGACTGGACGGCAATTGGCGGGTTCTTCGCGATGCGCTCGGCGATTGTGTTGACGGTCTTGTCGAGGGCATCCGGTTCAACCACCTCCTGAACGAATCCGACTCGGCAGGCTTCCTCGGCGCTGAACATATCACCGGTCAGAATCCAGCGGGCGGCGTTTCCGTAGCCGATCAGGCGCGGCAGAATGGTCGTGTTGCCCGAGCCGGCGTGCCAGCCACGCCGGATTTCCGGTGCGCCAAAGGTAGCGCCCCGCGCCGCGATGCGGATGTCGCAGGTCATCGCCACCTCGAGCCCGCCGCCCAGGCAATAGCCGCGGATCGCGGCGATCGCCGGCTTGCGCAAGCGGAGCAGGGGGTCGATGTAGTCGCGGCCGTAGAGCGCCCGGTTGCGTCCCTCCCACGGCGTGCCGAGGTCGTCGAGCATGCCGATGTCGCTGCCTGCCGAAAAGGCGCGCTCGCCGGCGCTGTCGATGATCAGCACCCGTACGGCGTCATCGATGTCGACCTTGCGGCAGATCTCGGTGATCGCCGCCGCCATGTCGACGGTGAGGGCGTTCATCTTCGCCGGCCGGTCGATGGTCATGCGCGCGATGGCGCCGTCGACCTTGTAGTGGACCTGTCCGGTGGTCGTCTCGCTCATGGGGCACCCTTGTCAGAGAGAATGGCGCCGGCCTTCTCGATCTCGGCGCGCTTGGCCTGATCGTATCCGAGCAGGTCGGCGAGGATGGCGTCGGTATGTTCGCCCAGCGACGGCGGCGGCAAGCGGATCGCCGACGGCGTGTCCGACATCTGGATGGGCGGGCGCGGCACGCGGATGCGCCCGATCACCGGGTGGTCGATCTCGGCGATCATGCCGGCCTCGATGACGTGCGGCTCCTTCTCGAGCTCCGCGTAGGTATTCACCTTGCCGCCCCACAGGCGGTGCTTGTCGAGCTGCGCCAGCCAGTGGGCCGTCGTGTCGGTGGCGAACAACGCCTTGAGTTCGGCCATGATTTCTTCGCGATAGGTGAAGCCGTCGTTCGGGCCCGTCATCGTCCTGAAGGCGTCGACGCCGAGCGCCTCGCCGAGCTTGGGCAGCGGCGCCATGGCAATGGTCATCCAGCCGTCCGATGTGCGGAACGCCCCGTAGGGCGCCGCGATAAGGGCGTGCGCCGACGGCGTCTTGGGGCGTTCCGGCATGATGCCGGTGTTGAGGTAGGTGGCGAGTTCCTGCGCCTGGCAGTCCATGACCACGTCGAGCATCGCCACCGACACCTTCTGCCCCTTGCCGGTGCGCTCCCGCGCGGTGAGCGCGGCGAGGATGCCGATGGCCGCCTGATAGCCGGTCATCGAATCGGCCGCCCACAGCGCGCTGGGGATCGGCGGATCGTCCGCCCCGCCCACCGCCCACATGCTGCCGGCGAATCCCTGGATCAGCAGATCCTGCCCGGGACGATTCCTGAGCGGCCCGACCTCGCCGTAGCCGCTGATCTGGCAATAGACGAGGCGCGGATTAATCTTCTTGAGGTCGTCCCAGGTGATCTGGAGCCGCTCGACCGTGCTCAGCCGGTAGTTCTGGAGAAACACGTCGCACTTGCGGATGAGGTCCTCGAAGACCTCGCGCCCGCGCGGGTTCTTGAGGTCGACCGCAATGCTCTTCTTGTTGCGGTTGAGGCCGAGGAAGGTCGTGCAGAACGTGCCGACCCGGCCGCCGCCGATGGTATTGCGGCGGTTGTATTCGCCGTTGAGCGGCTCGAACTTGATGACCTCGGCGCCGAGATCGCCGAGGCGCATGGCACAGATCGGCCCCGCGAGCATCTGCGAAGCGTCGAGGACGCGAATGCCGGCAAGGGCGCCGTCTGGCATTTCAGTGGTGGTGGTCTCGGTGGTCATGATGCGGGTGCTGGCGCCTGGCTGTGGAGGGGAGAGTCTGCGTGTCCGGGCTCGAGCGCGATGGTCATCGACCACGAAACGCGCCCTCTTGCTGGAAGCATGGCCGCACGTCGGTGGTCAACGGCGGACCAGATGTCGTCGTCGGGCGAGGTCGTGGGCTCGAGCGCGACCTGATGGATCGGGTCTTCGTCCGGCCACCCACCGTAGTCGAGCCACAGGCCGAACGCCGCGACTTCCGGGCGCTGCCAGCGCATGACCAGACGGCCGGCCGCGCCGCTGACCGCCGCGGAGTCCGGCCGGTCGCCTGTGGCGTAGAGCTTCATCGCAAGGCGAGCGTCCACGCCGCGCACTGTGTCGAGGCGCCCGCCGATGTCGGCGATCGGCCAGGCGAGGGACCGCGGGGCAGGGGTTGCTTCGCCGACACGGGCGTAGGTGGCGTCGAGGCGATCGGCCCCCGGCAGTTCGATGGTTTCGCCCGGGCGGAAGGCGAAGGTCGGGTGCGCCGACCACAGGTAGGGCCTGGCGGTGTCGCTGCGGCTCTCGACCGAATAGGTCGCCGTGACGGTCGCGCCGCTGACCGCGAGGCTTCTCTGGAAGACGAAGTCGGGGTGACCGTACGCGGTCGATATGGTGCCGCCGTCCGTATCGACCTGCCACGGGCGGCCCCACAACATGCCGTGGTCGCGCGGTTGGTCGCGCCAGCCGGGCATCGCTTCGTTCCGGATGGCGATCGTCGGGAAGCATTCGTCCCAGCCGTACGATTGGCGGCCCCCGAAGATCACGTCGTCCGCGGCGCGGTCGGTGGGTTCCCCGGTCGTCAGCCAGTTGCGGCCGGTGCGCTTGTCGGTGAGCGCGATGACCTTGGCGCCGAAGTCGGGGACCACGGCGACCAGCACCGCGTCGCTCTCGATGACGGCGACCCGGTGCGCTCCATGGGTGCGCGCGGTCCTACTGCCCATCGCCCGCCCCGTCGCCGCGCGAAGCCGCCATCAGCCGGGCCTGCACGCGTTCGGCATGCACGATGCGCCACTGGCCCACGGCGACCGCGATGACCAGCAGCAGGCCCTTGGCGACCAGCTGATAGAACGTTGGCATGCCGAGAAGGTTCATGCCGTTCGAGAGCGTGCCGAGGAGAATGACCGCGAGCATCGTGCCGGCGATGGTGCCCTTGCCGCCGGCCATGATCGCCCCGCCCAGGAAGACCGAAGTGATCGCCTCCAGCTCGAGACCCTGCGTGCCCGAGGCCGGCTGGCCCGAACTGGTGCGTGCCGTGACCACGCAGCCGGCGAGCCCGGCGAGCGCCCCGGAGATCGAATACATATAGAACTTCATGCGGTTGAGGTTGATGCCCGCCAGCCGCGCCGCGACCGGATTGCCGCCCATCGCATACACGTTGCGGCCGAACGTCGTGTAGGAGAGCACGAGGTGGGCGACGAGCGCCGCCGCCAGCAGCACCAGCAGCGAGATCGGCAGCCCGGGAAACGAGCTGGTCTCGAAGATGCGGCCCGAGCCGAGCAGCGCGAACTGCGGATTGAGTACGCCGATCGGCCGCCCGCCGGGCGCGATCAGGAACGCCACGCCGCGAAATGCCGAGTAGGTGGCGAGCGTCGCGATGACCGGATTGACGCGCAGGTACGAGATGATCGTGGCGTTGACCAGGCCGAGCAGCGCGCCGACGGCGATGCCGGCCGCGAGGCCGCCGGTGACGGTGCCCACGTAGGTCACCAGAATCGCCGACACCACCGAGGCGACGCCGGCGATCGAGCCGACGGAGATGTCGAGACCGGCCGAGATGATGACGATGGTGACGCCGATCGCCGCGATGCCGACCACCGAGATGTTCTGGCCGATGTTGAGCAGGTTCTGGGGCAGGAAGAACTTGTCGGTCTGTGATGCGATCATGGTGACCAGAACGATCAGCGCGATGATCAGCGAAAGGTTCTCCGCTCCGACGAACGTCGTCAGCCGGCGCAGCGGATGGGCGCGCGCCACGCTGGTGGACTTGCCCGAGGTGGTGGTGATTGTGTCGGTCATGGGTCCTGCCGTTTCCTCGTCTATGCCGCGTCGCGCCCGCGCTCGGCCATCGCCAGCCGCAGGATGCCTTCCTCCGTTGCTGCCCCGTCCTTCAGTTCGCCGCTGATTGCGCCGTTGCGCACCACCAGAATCCGGTCCGTGAGACGGAGCAGCTCCGGCATCTCGGACGAGATGAGCATGATCGCGATTCCCTCCGCGGCGAGGTCTTCGATCAGCCGGTAGATCTCCGCCTTGGCGCCGACGTCGATGCCGCGCGTCGGTTCGTCGAGGATGAGCAGACTGGGATGCGACGCCAGCCAGCGGGCGAGCACGACCTTCTGCTGGTTGCCGCCGGAAAGCTTGCTGACCTCCTGATCGAGCGAGGGGGTCTTGATGGCAAGCCGTTCGACCAGTGGAGCGCCCTCGGCGCGCAGGCGCTGCGGGTTGAGGATGCCGAGGTGGGCGAGGCGGCCGAGGACGGCGAGCACGACGTTCTCGATGACGCTGCGCACCAGCACCAGGCCCTCGCCCTTGCGGTCCTCCGGCGCCAGCCCCATGCCGGCGGCAATCGCCTGGCCCGGATTGCGGATCGTGACCGCCTTGCCCGACATCGACACCGTGCCCCCGTAGCGCGGCAGGTCGCCGAAGATGACCTTGGCGAGCTCCGTGCGCCCGGCGCCGATCAGCCCGGCGAAGCCCACGACCTCGCCGGCCCTGATCTCGAAGCTCACGTCGCGGTGCCAAGGGCTCGAAAGATGCTCGACCTTGAGGACGATCGTGTCGCGGGCGTGGCGCTCGCGCTTGACGAGGTCCGAGAGGTCGCGGCCGACCATCATGCGGACGATCTCCGCCTCGCTGGTCTCCGCCGCTGCGGTGACGCCGACCAGCTTGCCGTCGCGCAGCACCGCGATGCGATCCGCGATCTTCATGATCTCGTGCAGGCGGTGCGAGACATAGATGATGCCGATGCCCTGGGCGCGCAGCCGCTCGATCAGCCGGAACAGCCGGTCGGCCTCCTCCTCGGTCATCGACGAGGTCGGCTCGTCGAGTGCCAGGACGCGCAGCCCGTCCTTCAGCGCCCGCATGATCTCGACGACGTGGCGCTGCGCCGGCGCCAGCTGGTTACCCAGCGTGTCCGGGCTGATGAAGTCGTCGAAGCCGTACTCGGCGAGCGTCTCGCGCACGGTCCGGTTGAGCGCGCCGAA
Organism: uncultured Alphaproteobacteria bacterium; assembly: GCA_963843565.1. Classification (GTDB taxonomy): domain Bacteria; phylum Pseudomonadota; class Alphaproteobacteria; order Rhizobiales; family Kaistiaceae; genus DASZQY01. Next base: position 1,957,894 of record CAWJKY010000003.1, on the reverse strand, counting down.
GTCGACGTGCCCGTTCTTCACCGGCAGCTCGCCGATGTAGATGTTCTCGGCGACCGTCACATAGGGGACGATCTCGGGTTCCTGGTAGATTACCCGGACGCCGGCGTGCCGCGCGTCGCGAGGCCCCGCGAAGTTCACCACCTTGCCGTCCAGCGTCAGCGTGCCCGCGTCGCGCTGGTAGTCGCCGCTCAGAATCTTCAGGAGGGTGGATTTGCCGGCGCCGTTCTCGCCCATGAAGGCGATGACCTCGCCGGCGCGCACGTCGAGCGAGACTCCGGCAAGCGCCTGAACGTTTGGAAAGGCCTTGCTGACGTCACGAATCTCGAGGATTGGCAGTTCGCTCACCTGACCAAACCTGTTGTGCCGGCCGCGATGGAGGTGAAAGAGGACGGCCCTGGGGGCCGCCCTCTCCCGTCGGGAGGATCAGTCGCAGGGGAAGTACTGCGCGTAGTTGTCCGGTCCGACAATGGTCGTGTTGGCGACCGTCTTCGGCGGCAGCGGCGTTCCCTTGTCGATGTTGGCGGCCAGCACCTCGGCCGCGGCCGCGCCGACGTCCTTGCCGCTGATGAACAGGGCCGACTTGAAGCCCGAGGCGATGCCCTGCTTCCACGGACGGCAGGCCTCGTAGGCACCCAGCCCCACGCCGATGACGTTTTCGGGCTTGGCGCCGGCGTTGGCGAGCGCGTTCAGGGTTCCCAGAACGCCCTCGTCGTTACAGGCGAACACCACCCAATGGTCGATGTCGGGATGGGCCGTGATGATCGGCCCGGCCGCCGACAGCGAGTTGTCGGTCGTTCCGGAGTAAGGCACCGCGAAGATCTCGTCGTCGGTGACGCCGACCTTCTTGACCTCGTCACGGGCCGCGTTGGTGCGGTCGTTGCACACCGACAGGGTCTGCACCTCGACGCTCAGCACGCCGAACTTGACGCCCGAATCCTTGACCCATCCGGCCTTGTCGAGGAGTTCGGCGGCCGATTTGCCGACCTTGGTTCCCATGTCGTGGCCGTCGAAGCCGACGAACGGCAGCGGATTGCCCGAGCCGTCCTTGATGCTGTCGTCGGTCGCCACCAGCGGAATCTTGGCGTCGGCCGCGATCTTGGCGATCGCCGGCCCGATCGCCTGGTCGGGAACCGTAATCGCGATGCCCTTGGCGCCCTGGGCGACGGCGTCGTTGATCGTGTTGATCGCGAGGTTCGCGTCGAGCTCGACGTTGAAGGTGTTGGCGTCGAAACCGAGTTCCTTGGCCTTCGCCTTGAAGCCGTCGGCCTGGTCGATGAAATACTGCTGGGTGCCGCTCTTGTAGATGGCGACGAGCAGCTTGTCCTGCGCGTGTGCAAACGTCGGCGCAAGCAGCGCGGCGACGGCCGCGGCGCCGAGGATTCGGGATAAATTCATGGACATGTTCGACTTCCTCCCTGGTGTTCCCCCGCGTGTCTTTTTGGCGGTCGCGCCGGCACACGGGGTGTTGCCTAATTCGCGACTTTATCAGATTATCGTACAAACATTGCCGGTTTATCGTACAATGTCAATTCCCGAAACGTGACAATCGGGAGATCGGGAGGAAGCGTGGCCAGGCTCACAGGAAAGATCGCCATCGTCACCGGCGCCGGGCAGGGGATCGGCGAAGCCATCGCCCGCCGCTACGCCGACGAGGGCGCCCGCGTCGTCATCGCCGAGCTCGAACCGGAGCGCGGCGCGGTGGTGGCCGCGTCATTGCCCGGCGCGAAATTCATCCGCACCGACGTTGCCGATGAAAGTTCGGTCGCCGCCATGGTCGCCGAGACTGTTGCGACGCTTGGTGCCCCAGACGTCCTCGTCAACAACGCTGGAATCGCCGTCTTCGGCGAACCGCTGGCGCTCACCGAAGCGGAGTGGCAGCGCTGCTTCTCCGTCGATCTCGACGGCGTCTGGTATTGCTGCAAGCACGTCCTGCCGCATCTTCTCGAAAAGGGTGCCGGCGCCATCGTCAACATTGCGTCCAACCACGCCTTTCAGATCATTCCCCACACCTTCCCCTATCCGATCGCCAAGCACGGCGTGCTGGGCCTCACGCGCTCGCTCGCCATCGAGTACGCTGCCCGCGGCGTTCGCATCAACGCGATCTCGCCGGGCTACATCGAGACACCGGTCGCCGACTGGTACTTCAACACGCTGCCTGACCCGGCCGCGGCGCGGCGCGACACCGTGGCCATGCAGCCGGTCAAGCGGCTCGGGCAGCCCGAGGAGGTCGCGGCGGTCGCGGCACTGCTTGCCTCCGACGAGGCCGCGTTCATGATCGGCGCCAACGTCGTCATCGACGGCGGCTTGTCGGTCCGCCTGCACGACGCTTGATCAGGAGGAGGGGAGCGATCATGGACACGGTCGAATGCGTGGTGGACTGCCGCAACCAGCTCGGCGAGGGGGCCTGCTGGGACGCCGCTGCCGGAATTCTCTATTGGCTTGACGTGCCCATGCCGTCGAGCCTGTGGGCGCTCGACCCGGCCACCGGCACGGTCGAGCATTTCGACATGCCCGAGATGATCACGAGCATCAGTCCGCGACGCAACGGCAAGGGTCTGCTCGTCGCCTCGCACGGCGGCATCAACTTCTGGGATCGCACCACCGGCCTTAGCCACGTGCTGCGGCCCGAACCACAGAAGCCGTTCAACCGGTGCAACGACGGCGCCAGCGATGCCGCCGGTCGCTTCTGGTTCGGCACCATGCAGAACAACGTCGCACCCGACGCCAGCCCCATCGATCTCGTCGCCAACACCGGCTCGCTCTTCCGGCTCGATCCGGACCTGACCCTCCACGAAATGGAAACCGGGATCGGCGTCTCCAACACCATGAGCTGGAGCCCGGACGGCCGCACCCTCTACTTCTGCGACACGCTGTCCGGCTGGATGTCGGCTTACGATTTCGACCCGGCGGCGGGTACCGTTTCCAACAAGCGCAACTTTGCCCGTTTCGATCGCGGCGTTCCCGACGGCTCGACCGTCGACGCGGAAGGCTACCTGTGGAACGCGCGCTGGGACGGCGGCTGCATCGTGCGCTTCGCCCCGGACGGCGCGGTCGACCGGGTCGTCGAGGTTCCTTCGCCGCTGGTCACCAGTTGCGTCTTCGGCGGCGCCGACCTCGACACGCTTTACATCACCACGGCGCGCTACCTTCAGGACGACGCGGCTCTCGCCAAGGCGCCCCAGGCCGGCAGCCTCTTCGCCCTCAAGCCGGGGGTTCGCGGCCAGCCGGGCAATCGCTTCGCCGGCTGAGAGACAAGGCCCACATGAAGATCACCGAAATCGAGACAATCCGCGTCGCGGAACATCCCAATCTGTTGTGGGTTCGGGTCCACACTGACGCCGGGATCACCGGCCTTGGCGAGACGTTCTTCGGGCCGCGCGCGGTGGAGGCGTACATCCACGAGACCGCCGCGCCGCTGCTCCTCGGCCGCGATCCGCTGGCCATCGACCTGATTTCCCGCGGCCTTGTCGGCTACGTCGGCTTCCGCTCCGCCGGTGCCGAAACCCGTGGTAACTCGGCCATCGACATCGCGCTCTGGGATCTCTTCGGCAAGGCCACTGGCCAGCCGATTGCCCAGCTCCTCGGCGGCTTCACGCGCGACCGCGTCCGCACCTACAACACCTGCGCCGGCTCCCAGTACATGCGCAAGGCGACGGGTCAGAGCAGCGCCAACTGGGGGCTGGGCGAGCGCCGCGACTACGACGACCTCGATGCGTTCTTGACCCGCGCCGACGACCTCGCCGAGGAACTGCTTGGCGAAGGCATCACCGCCATGAAGATCTGGCCGTTCGACCGCGCCGCGGAGGCCTCCCGGGGCAATTGGATTTCCGCCGCCGAGCTCAAGGCGGCCCTCCAGCCGTTCGAGAAGATCCGCAAGCGCGTCGGCGACCGCATGGACGTCATGGTCGAGTTCCATTCGCTCTGGCAGCTTCTCCCGGCGATGGAGATCGCCCGCGCGCTGGCGCCGTACAAGACCTACTGGCACGAGGATCCGATCAAGATGGACAGCCTCGGCAGCCTCAAGCGCTATGCCGAGGCGAGCCTCGCGCCGATCTGCGCCTCCGAGACGCTCTCTTCGCGGTTCGCTTTCCGTGACTTCATCGAAACCGGCGTCGCCGGCGTCGTCATGCTCGATATCTCGTGGTGCGGCGGCCTGTCCGAGGCGCGCAAGATCGCGTCGATGGCGGAGACCTGGCACCTGCCGGTGGCGCCGCACGACTGCACCGGGCCGGTCGTGCTTGCCGCCTCGACCCACCTCGCGCTGAACGCGCCCAACGCCATCTTCCAGGAAAGCGTGCGTGCCTATCACCGCACCTGGTACCGCGACCTGGTCACCGTCCTGCCCGAGATCGAAAACGGCATGATCACCGTTCCGCCCGGGCCGGGCCATGGTCTCGAGCTATCCCCCGACCTGGCGAAGCGGTTCACGACCGCCACCCGCAGCTCGGCGGCGGAGGCCTGACCCGGCGTCACGAATCGAATTCGCGAGCGGCTTTCTTCTTGTGGGCGGCGAGCGCCATTAGGTGGCGGTCGCGCCAGCGCTGCCGGCCGGCGAGCTGATCGGCGGGCAGGCGCAGGCGTCGCTGCTGCTCGATCGCGTCGAGCACCGGCCCGCTCCAGTCGACGCGCCGCTGCTGGCTGGGGTGCAGGCGTTCGTAGATGCCCTGGTAGCGGGCGACGTAGTCGCGTACGCCACCTGGTGCATTCAGGTCGATGGTCTCGAACGGCCCCATGAACGACCAGCGCAGCGCCAGCCCCTCGCGCAAACCCACGTCGACATCCTCGATCGACGCGTAGCCGTCGGCGACCAGCCGGAACGCTTCTTCCAGCAGCGCGCCCTGCAGCCGGTTCATCACGAAACCCTCGAGTTCGCGCTGCATGACGATTGGCGTGTGGCCGGCCGCGACCAGAAACGCGCGGGTCCGCTCGACGGTCTCGGTGCTGGTCCACGGGCCCGGCACGACTTCGACGGCCGGCACGAGATAGGGCGGATTAAGCGGATGGACGACGAGCGCGCGGGCGCGGCCGGTGAGGTCGCCGGTGAACGCCGACGGCAGGATCGCCGAGGTCGACGACGCCAGGATCGCGGCGCCCGGCGTGGCGCGATCGAGACGCGCGAAGACCTCCCGTTTGACCGCGACGTCTTCCGGCGTGTTCTCCTGGACATAGTCTGCGTCGCCAAGAGCGTCCTCGATCCGCTCCGCGACACGCAGCCTGGCGCGCGTTTCATCTGGCGTCAGTCCGCCGAGCAGGTCGTTGGCGGCAAGCTCGGGCAAGACTTCCGCGATCATGGCGAGGGCCGCACCGGCGACCGCCGGGTCGCTGTCCCACAGCGCCACGTCGTTGCCTGCGCGGGCGAACGAGATCGCCCAGGCGCGCCCGATGAATCCTGTTCCGATGATCGCGACCCGTGCCATTTGCCTGCCCTACCGCGTCAGCTTCCAGCTTCGCACTTCGAACGGCATCAGGTCCGCCGGCGCATCGCGCGTCTGCGCTTCTTCGAGGATGGTCACGGCGCTTGCCGCCCATCCCGGCACCTCGACGCTGAAGTCGCCGCGCCCGCCCGCCGGCTCGTAGATGCGGAACACCAGACCCGTGCCGTCTTCGGCAGCCTTGAGCGCCGACATCGCCGCCGCAATGCCCGACACGGCGATGGGCGTGAACGTGCCGGTGGCAACGCCCGAGACCTCGCGGGTGAGGAGCGCCTGGTTGAGGTCCTCGGCCTCCTCGCGCACGCCGCCTTCGTGCCAGCCGCCGGCGTGCGGATGAAGCGCGTAGGTGAAGCTCTGCGTTCCTTCATCGGCGAGCGGGTCCGGATAGATCGGCGCGCGCACAAGGGACATGCCGAGGATGTTGTCGCGCGCGCTGTGTCCGTATTTGGCGGTGTTGAGCAGCGCCACGCCGAATCCCGGTTCGCTCATGTCGATGAAGCGATGGGCGGCGGCCTCGTACATCGCCTGGTCCCAGCTTGTGTTGCGATGGGTCGGCCGGGTGACCACGCCGTTGGCGCACTCGAAGGTGGCCCGTTCGGCGCGCACCGCCACCGGCGTCAGCGTGCGCAGCAGCACGCGCCGGTCGTGCCAGTCGAGTGTCGTCTCGATGTCGAGGCGGGGGGAGTTGGCGGCGAGCGCGTAGGTCTGCGTGATCGTCGAATCGCGGAACCGCCGCACCACCCGCACGGCTGCGCGGGCCGGACTGTTGTCGATGAGTTCGATGCTCTCCACCTCGGTGAGCTGCTCGCCGCGCAGCGCGTAATCTTCTTCGAGGTCCCAGGCGTCCCAGTTGCGCGGCTTGTCGACCGGATAGGCCCAGAGCTGGTTGCCGGCACCGGCCAGCGCCTCGCGCCCCGTCGGCTTGTGGACCAGCGAGGCGATCGTGCCGTCCGCGGCGAGCGTCGCCTTGAGGATTGCGTTTTCCAGATGGGTCGCGCTTGCCGAAAGGCCGGGGAGGGGGGCGCTGTCGCGCGCCACCACCGCGATGCCGAGCGGCGGCACCGTCTCGCCGCCGGCGCCGATGCGGCGAACCGACAGCGACGGGTTGACTGCCAGCAAGCGGTCGCCTGCGCTCTTCGGGAGATGTGCCGCAATCGCATCGAGCGCTTTTTCCTGCTCTGCCTTGCCCGCGGCGATCGCGGTGGCAAGCTCGGCTTCCGCGTCCTGATAGACCTCGCGGATGGATGAGCCGGGCAGGATGTCGTGGAACTCGTTCTTGAGGACGACGCGCCATTGCGGCTCCAGCGAGGCGGGCGCCGGCCCACCCAGCATGTGGGCGAGCGAGGCCACGGTCTCCGCGGTGATCAGCGCGCGCTCCGCCTGGCGGTGCAGCCGCTTGACGTTGGATTGGGTGGTGAGCGTCGCCCGGTGCAGTTCCAGGTAGATCTCGCCGCGCCACACCGGCAGATCGGTTTGTTCGGCGCGCGTGTGGGCATCGGCGAAGTAATCGGCGACGTGACCCCAGCGCGCCTTCGGCAGCACCGGAAAGTCGCGCAACTGCACCTCGCGTTCCACCATCTCCGGGGTCGTCCCGCCGCCGCCGTCGCCATAGCCGATGGCGAGCAGCGAGGTGTCATGGTCGCCCTTGCCCTTGAAGTTGCGCCAGGTCGCGTAGAGCGCCCGCGATGCCAGTTCGCCGTTGTAGCCGCCGACCGGATTTTCGAACGTGTGGGCAAGCACCCGCGAACCGTCGAGCCCCTCCCACCAGAAGAGGTCCGCCGGGATCCGGTTGGTCTCCGACCAGTTGACCTTGATCGTGAAGAAACTGTCGATGCCACCCTGCTTGAGAAGCTGCGGCAGCGCACCGGAGAAGCCGAAGCAGTCGGGCAGCCAGCAGACGGTGTGGCGGCGGCCGAATTCCTTCTCGAAGAAACGCTGCCCGTAGAGAATTTGCCGCACCAGCGATTCGCCGGTCGGCATGTTGGTGTCGGGCTCGACCCACATCCCGCCGACGGTTTCCCACTGGCCGGCGGCAACGCGCGCCTTGATCGCCTCGAGCAGCGCCGGGTCGTCTTCCGCGATCTGCGCGTAGTAGTGCGCGGTCGATTGGTTGAAGCGATAGTCGGGCGAAGCCTCCATCAACCGCAGCGCTGTGTGGAAAGTGCGCCGCATCTTCCGCCGCGTCTCGTCGTAGGGCCACAACCAGGCGAGGTCGATGTGCGCGTGGCCGGTCAGCAGCAGTTCGCCCTCGGGCGGATAGCGCGTCTGGAGTTCCTTCAGGCGCGCCACCAGTTCGTCGTGGGCGGCAATGACGCTCGCCCGTTGCGCCTGGTTGAGGGCCGCCGGCCGATCGACCATCTCCGGCAGCTCCCAGATGCGCTGCTGGGCGGGCGAAGGCGCCATCCGGGCGATGTAGCTGGCGGTATCGGAGGGCCAGTCGAGATTGCGCTGGGTCGCCTCCGCCGCTGTCAGCAGGTGCGGCACCACCTCGTGGCCGGCAAGCACGGCGCAGGTCTCCGCGACCTGTTGCAGCAGCAGATGCAGGCGATGTACGGGCACGTCGATCCAGGTGAGTGCGGCCCGGTTGAGCCGCGGCGCCCGCACCGGCACCCCGAAGGGTTCGCGCGCCGTGGATTCGGCGGCGATGGCAAACCGCCGGTCGCGAACCGGAAAGGCGCGGTGGTTGGGATCGACGCCGAACGACACGGCTGTGCCGTCGGGATAGGTGAGCATCACCAGGCTCTCGCCGCCGAGATCGAGCCCGAGGCGCGCCTCCTCCAGCGGCCAATGCTCCGGCACGTGGGCTTCCGCCGCGAACCGGTGGACACCGGTGCGATCGGGCCACGCATCGCCAATCCCGATCGGCGTGCCATCGAGCGTCCATCCGCCCACCGGCTGGCTCTCGCGCGTCGCCCAGTACTGAAGCTCCGCCAGCCGGACTTTCAGCCGGTCGAGCCTCTGACTATCCGTCAACGCCATGATGTTCTCCGCCGCCCCTCAGTGCGCCTCGAACGCCTCATCCGGCCGTCGCCTTCGTGCCTTCGCCGAAGAGCGACCGGGCCAGGGCCCGGAATCGGGCGCGGTCGACCTCGAGGGCGATCCGCCACGGATAGAAGCCAACCGGGCGCGATTGCTCCGATCCGCTCATCCGGTCGAAGACCAGGGCGCGAAAGTCGACGACCGTCAGGCCGCAGGCCGGGCCGGGCGGCGTCGAGATCGCCAGCGGCAAAACCGGCGCCCGGGTGATCAGCTCCGGCTCGACCAGCGCGAGCGTGGCGAGAAGATCGTGACAGGGGCAGCCGACCACGGCGAGCGCCGAACCGAAGGTCCGGTAGAAATGCAGCGGTACGTCGAGGAAGGTGGCGGCCGGCGAGCGATGCTCCGTGAGCAGGGTGAAGTCGCTGTCGTCGAACGTGCCGCGATGGGTGACGTCGAGGCCGACCATGAGAGGCGGCTTCCTCCAGTTCGCCGCCACGACGATCGCCGCGGCTTCCGGATCATGGGCGATGTTGGCCTCGCCGGCAGGCAGCGCGTTGCCGCCGAGCGTCGCCGAACCGCCCATCGTCACGAGTTCCGCGACGCGCTCCGCGCTGCCGGATACGTCGCGCACCAGCCGCGCGAGGTTGGTGAGCGGACCGAGCGTGACGATGGAGATGTCGTCGCGTTCCCCGATCAGGCGCTTCAGGAGCTGATCGGCCGTCTCGGCGGCGGGCGCCCGGACAGCGACCCGGTCCCCCAGCGTGTTGCCAAGGCCATCCTCGCCGTGGATGAAGGCGGCCGATCGCATGTCCGGCGCGGCGCCAACCCGGTCGTCGGCGCCGACTGCGACGGGAATGTCCGGCTGGCCCGCCGCCTCAAGGATCAGGAGCACGTTGCGGGCCGCCTCGCGCGCCGTGACGACGCCGCGCACGGTGGTGACGGCGATGAGGTCGATGCGCGGATCGGTGAGCGCCCACCAGATCGCGGCGGCATCGTCGATGCCGCCGTCGGTGTCGATGATGACGGCGCGTGATTTCATGGCAGGACCGGCGGCGTAGCGTGGGCGGGGCCGCTATGTTGCGCGTCGCGCGGCGCGGAGCAAGATGCGACTTATGGGCCCCTTGCCGCACCGGCCTCTTCTCTGTGAAAGACCTCCCATGATCGACATCGGCGATATCGAAGCGGCGCGCGGGCGGATTGCGGACAAGGTCCGCCACACGCCGGCGGTGCCCCTGGACCACCTCCAGACGCCCCCACCGGCCACGGCGCGCGTGACCCTGAAGCTCGAATCCCTTCAGGTCACCGGTTCCTTCAAGGCGCGCGGCGCCATGAACCGCCTACTTGGCGCGCCCGCCGATGAGCAGGGCCGGGAGATCGTCACCGCGTCCGGTGGCAACCATGGCCTGGCTGTCGCGCGCACCGCCTTCGTCGCCGGCGTGCCGGCCACCGTCTTCGTGCCGACCGGCGTCTCGCCCGAGAAGGTCGCCAAGATGAAGGCGTGGCAGGCAAAGGTGGAGATCGTCGGCGACGTCTGGGACAAGGCCAACGAGGCCGCCCTCGAACGGGTGGCGCAAACGAGCGCGGTCTATTTCCACCCGTTCGCCGATCCGCTGGTGGTTGCCGGGCAGGGCACCCTCGGCCTGGAGATTCTGGATCAGCTGCCCGACATCGACGCCATTGTCATCGCCATCGGCGGTGGCGGCCTCGTTTCCGGGGTCTCGACGGCGATCCGCGCCCGCCGTCCTGGGGTGCGCATTATCGGCGTCGAGCCGACCGGTTCGCCGACCCTGAAGGCCAGCATCGACGCCGGCCGCGTCGTCACGTTGCCGGAGATCACCACCCGCGTAGCTACGATGGCCTGCAAACGCACCGACGAGCGCATTTTCGATACGGTTCGCCGCAACGTCGACGATTTCGTGCTGGTCAGCGACGACGAAATGGCGGCGGCGGCGCATTGGCTGTGGTTCGAGATGGGGATCGCCGCCGATCTTTCCGGGGCCGCTTCGCTGGCCGCGCTCCGCCAGGCGCCGGCCGCGCTCGCCGGCGCGCGTCACATCTGCGCGCTGGTCTGCGGCGCCGGACCGGACGGTACCGGCAGCTGACGCGGGACGGAGCGGTCGCGTGCGCCCACCGCTGTGCGAAGGTGGATGCCCAGTCTATGCTCGCGCCCTGTAATTGCGGATGAGGAAAGCCCAGTCATGCTGAAATCGATCGATCCGGTGCTCAACGCCGATGTTCTTTTCGCGCTGAGGGCCATGGGCCACGGCGACGACATCGTCATCTGCGACACCAACTTCCCGGCCGATGCGGTCGCCCGGCAGACCGCCCTTGGCCGCCTGCTGCGCATCGACAACGTCACCGCCGCCCGCGCTGCCCGAGCGATCCTTTCCCTTCTGCCGCTCGACAGCTTCGTGGAGCATCCGGCGCGGCGCATGGAAATCGTCGACAAGCCCGACGAGATTCCCCCGGTGCAGGCCGAGGTGCAGAAGGAAATCGACGCCGCCGCCGGCAAGTCGCTGCCCATGGGCTCGGTCGAGCGCTTCGCCTTCTACGAACTGGCGAAGAAGGCCTACTGCGTCGTGCAGACCGGCGAGCGCCGTTTCTACGGCTGCTTCGCCTTCAAGAAGGGCGTCATCCCGCCGGACGCCTGATCCGGCGGAGCGCAGCGCAGATGAAGCAAGGCGTCGCCATACTCGGCATCTTCGCGGCCGATCTCGCCTTTCGCGCCGGCCGCATGCCTGGTCTGGGTGAGACGATCCTCGGCTCGGGGTTCAAGATGGGGCCGGGCGGCAAGGGCTCCAATCAGGCCGTCGCCGCCGCCCGTGTCGGCGCCGAGGTCACCTTCATCACCCGCATCGGCCGCGACGAATTCGGCGCCGCGGCGCGGGCCACGTGGCAGAGGGAAGGCATCGTCGCCCGTGCCGCGGAAAGCGCCGATCTTCCGACCGGCGCCGCCTTCATCTACGTGAACGAGAACAGCGGCGACAACGCCATCATCGTGGTGGCGGGCGCCGCCGAGCAGATCGGCATCGACGATGTGGAAGCTGCCGCGGACGCGATCCGCGGCGCCGCCGTCTTCGTCACCCAGCTTGAGCAGCCGGTTCCGGCCGCCCGGCGCGGACTGGAAATCGCACGCGCCGCCGGCGTCGTTACAGTGCTCAACCCGGCGCCCGCCGAGCCCCTCGACGGCTCGATTTTCCCGCTTTGCGACTACGTCACGCCGAACGAGAGCGAAGCGGCGATGCTGACCGGCGTTCAGGTGAGGGGCGTGGACGAGGCGCGCAAGGCCGGCGACGTCTTCCTGGCGAAGGGCGTCGGCGCCGCGTTGATCACCCTCGGCGAAGCCGGCGCGCTGCTGCACACGCGCAGCGCCTCGACGCTCGTTCCCGCGTTCAAGGCCGGGCCGGTGGTCGAAACCACCGGGGCGGGCGACGCCTTCAACGGCGGCTTCGCCGCCGCGCTCGCAGCCGGCGCCACGCCGGAAGAGGCGGCGCGCTTTGGCGCGGCCGTCGCCGGCATCTCGGTGACGCGACCCGGAACCGCGCCGTCCATGCCGAACCGCGCCGAAGTCGAGGCGCTGCTCGCCGGAACCGCTTAGGACGTCACCCCAACAGGGTCCGCAATCCTTGCAGGATGCGCTTCGGCGGCGGCGGACAGCCGGGAATGGTGAGGTCGACGGGCACCACCTCGGAAACGCCGCCAACCACCGCGTAGGAGCCGGCGAAGACGCCGCCGTCGCGTGCGCAATCGCCGAGCGCCACCACCCATTTCGGATCGGGCGTCGCGGCATGGGTGCGCGCCAGCGCTTCGCGCATGTTCTTCGTCACCGGGCCCGTCACCATCAGCACATCGGCATGGCGGGGCGAGGCCACGAAATGCAGCCCGAAGCGCTCCAGGTCGTGGAAGGCGTTGTTCAGAGCGTGGATTTCAAGTTCGCAGCCGTTGCAGGAGCCCGCGTCGACCGCACGGATGGCGAGGCTGCGGCCAAGGCGGCGGCGCGCGGCAACATCGAGCGAAGCGGCGAGCGCCGCCAGTTCGCGGTCGTTGATCTCCTCAGCCGCCTCGGTGAGCGGCTTACTGGCGATCCCCTGAAACAGCAGTTTGCGCATGAACGAGCCTAGAGATCGTGCCCGGAGTAGGAGCAGTTGAAGGATTTGTTGCAGAGCGGGAAGTCGGCGACGATGTTGCCTTCGATCACCGCTTCGAGCAGCGGCCACTGGAACCACGACGGGTCGCGCAGGTGGCAGGCGGCGATCCGCCCGTCGCCGTCGCGGCGAACCGAGGCGAACACGTCGCCACGGAAGCCTTCCACGATCGCCACGCCTTCGCCGGCGACCGCCGGAACGTCGACGCTGAGCGGGCCTTCCGGCAAGTCCGCGAGCGCCGCGATCAGCGCAAGGCTCGCCTCCACCTCACGGATGCGAATCCACACTCGTGCGTTGACGTCGCCGTCGCTCAGCACCGACACATCGAAGGTGAGGCGATCGTAAGGCGGATAGGCAAGCGCCCGCCGCGCATCGAAGGTGCGGCCCGAGGCGCGCCCGACATAGCCGCCGGCGCCGAACTGGCGCGCCAGCTCGGGCTTCAGGATGCCTGTCCCGACGGTCCGGTCCTGAAGCGAGGCGGTGTTGTCATAGAGCTCGATGAGGCGCGGAAACGCCTTGCGGATCTCCGCGATCAGCTCGTTCAGCGCCAGACGGGCGCGGTCGCCAAAATCGACCGCGACGCCGCCCGGGATGACCTTGTCCATCATCAGGCGATGGCCGAATGCCCTGTCGGCGAAGCGCAGCACCCGTTCACGCAACACCGCGCAATGGGCCTGCATCAACGCAAACGCCGCGTCGTTGCAGATCGCGCCAATGTCGCCGAAGTGATTGACGGTGCGCTCCAGCTCCGCCATCAGCGCGCGCAGGTATTCGGCCCGTGGCGGCGCCTCGATGCCGGCGGCCGCCTCCACCGCGCGGGCGAAGGCGAGGGCGTAAGCGACCGTCGAGTCGCCGGAGACGCGACCGGCGAGGCGGGCGGCGCGGGCGAGATCGGCGCCGCGCATGAGGCGGTCGATCCCCTTGTGGACGTAGCCGAGCCGCTCCTCCAGGCGGACCACCGTCTCGCCGCTGGCGGTGAAGCGGAAGTGGCCTGGCTCGATGATGCCGGCGTGGACAGGGCCGACCGGAATCTGGTGGAGGCTCTCGCCTTCGACCGGCAGGAAGGGGTAGGCCGCCGCCGGAGTCTCGGCGGTGACCGCAGTGGGCGTCGCCGACAGCGGCTGCCGGATCCCCCAGCGGCCATGATCGAGCCACGGCCGCCCGTCAGGAAGGCCGGTCGCCTCCAGGCCAAGCAAGTCGCGGATGGTGCGTTCAAGGCGGATCGCCGGCGGATGGCTCATCCCGACCGACGGGTATTGCCCGTCCGGACAGGCGAGGCTGAGAACCGCGACGGTTGCCGCCTCCTCGTCGAGGATCGCCATGTGGACAGCGCTTGCCTCGCCCCACAGCGACAGGAGCGTGCGCTGGCCGGAGGCGAGAAGCGCGATCGCGTCGCGCCAGACGTTCGGCGAAACGAGCGCCCGCGGCCACGGGCGGTGGTTCTCGACGGCGTTGCCTTTGGCGATGAGCGGATCGGCCATGTCGCGTCTATCCAAGCAGCGCCGCGATGTGCTGGAACCAGGCGACGAGTGCCGGAGGCAAATAGACGCCGGCGGCGAACACCAGCGCGAAGTGCAGGTACATCGGGACGTACGATGCCTTTGCCTTGGCCATGCTGCCGACCGGTTCGCCGAACGCGATGCCGTTGAGGCGCAGGAACAGCGCCCCGAAGCTCACCAGCAGCCCTGCCACCAGAACGACCGCCAGCAGCGGCTGGCGCGCGAAGCTGGAACTGACCACCAGAAACTCGCTCATGAACACGCCGAGCGGCGGTAACCCGGCGATGGCGACGACGCCCATCACCAGCCCCCAGCCAAGCAGTGGATGGGAGACGGTCAGGCCGCGGATGTCGGCGATCTTCTGGGTGCCCTTGATCTGCGACACGTGCCCAATGGCGAAGAAGATGCCGGACTTGGTCAGACTGTGCATGACCATGTGCAAGAGCCCGGCGAAATTGGCGATCGGCCCGCCCATGCCGAAGGCGAAGGTGATGATGCCCATGTGCTCGATGGACGAGTAGGCGAACATGCGTTTGATGTCGCGGCGCCGGTAGAGCATGAAGCCCGCGAAAACCAGCGAGCTCAACCCCATGGTGACCATCAGCGGTCCCGGCGCCAGCGCGCCGGGGTTGGCGGCGAGCAGCAGCTTGAAGCGCAGCACCGCGTAGAGCGCCACGTTGAGAAGCAGGCCGGACAACACTGCCGAGATCGGCGTCGGGCCTTCGGCGTGCGCGTCGGGAAGCCAGGCGTGCAGCGGCGCCAGCCCCACCTTGGTGCCGTAGCCGAGCAGCAAGAAGACGAAGGCGACGTTGAGCAGCGCCGCGTCGAACTCGGACGAATGCGCGATCAGCACCGTCCACACCATGGCGTCGGTGCCCTCGCCAATCACCGGCCGCGCCGCCATGTAGACGAGGATCGTGCCGAACAGGGCCAGCGCGATGCCGACGCTGCCGAGGATGAAATACTTCCACGCCGCTTCCAGCGCCTCCGCCGTCCGGTACATGCCGACCATGACGACCGTGGTCAGCGTCGCCATTTCGATCGCCACCCACATCAACCCGATGTTGTTGGCCGTGAGCGCCAGGTTCATACCGAACATCAGCAGCTGGTACATGGCGTGATAGAAACGCAGGTAGCCGGGCGTCAGCTTCCCGGTCTCCAGCTCGTGGGCGATGTAGCTCGCGCTGAACACGCTGGTGGTGAACGCCACGAACGTCGAAAGCACGATGAAGACGATGTTGAGGTCGTCGACGAAGAGGTACGCGCCGGGCGCCGCGCGCGGCAGGAAGAAGAGCGCGCAGGCTGCGAGAAGCGTCAGCAGCGCCGCCGCCACATTCAGCCGCGCGGTCAGCGCGTAGCCGGGAAGCGCCGCCAGCAGCGCCGCCGAAACCAGCGGAATGACGAGAACGGCCGCGACCGCGTCGAAGGCGAAGCCGCTCATTGGCTTTCTCCCCGCGAGCGGTCGAGAGCGTGGAGATCGACCGTGTCGAAGCGCTCGCGGATGCGGAACAGGAAGATGCCGATGACGATGAACGCGACCAGGATCGAGAAGGCGACGCTGATCTCGACGACCAGCGGCATCCCTTGCGCGCCGGTGGCGGCGAGCA
The DNA here is from genome assembly GCA_963843565.1 of uncultured Alphaproteobacteria bacterium. Lineage (GTDB taxonomy): Bacteria > Pseudomonadota > Alphaproteobacteria > Rhizobiales > Kaistiaceae > DASZQY01. Next base: position 1,942,232 of record CAWJKY010000003.1, on the reverse strand, counting down.
CCAGCCCATTCTCCAGCGACATGAAGCCGATCACCTGCGAGACCGCGTTGCGGCGCGTCACCATGATGAGCAGGCCGAGCAGCACGACCGACAGCGCGAAGGCGAGGTCCTCGCGGGCGAGCGCGCCGGCCTCCGCCGTGACCCGCAGCATCACCACCATCGACAGCGCGACCAGCGCCATGCCGGCGAGCATGGTCGGCCCGACGCCGACCACCGTTTCGATCTGGCGATGAATGCCGAGTTGTCTGATGATCCGATGGAGCGCGACGGGAATGATGATCGCCTTCAGCACCAGGGCGATCGCCGCGGTCACGTAGAGGTGGGGTGCCGCCTGCACCGAGGCCTGCCAGGCGACGGCGAAAGCGAGCACGGCCGCGTGCAGCGCGTAGACGTTGACCAGCGCGTAGAGGCGGTCCTGGTAGAGCAGCATGAAGCTGACCAGCACGAGACCGCCAGCGAACAGGTGGGAGATGTCGAAGGTGATGTCGTGACCCACGTCAGAAACTCCGCGTCACGAAAAGCAGCAGCACGCCGAGCAGGCCGAGCATGAGGCTGGCGCCCATGAAGGTCGGCACGCGGAAGACGCGCATCTTGGCGAGCGAGGTCTCGAAGACGGCGAGCAGCACGCCGCCGACGGCGAGCTTGACGACGTAAGCCACGAGCCCGATGGCGAGCTCGGCAGCGCCGCCGTCGACCGGCGCCAGCGTCCACGGCGCGAAGACGCTGGCAATCAGTGACACGTAGAGGATGAGCTTCAGCGAGCCGGCGAGTTCGATCACCGCCAGATGCCGGCCGGAGTATTCGAGGATCATCGCCTCGTGCACCATGGTGAGTTCGAGGTGCGTGGCGGGGTTGTCGACCGGGATGCGCCCGTTCTCGGCGACCGCTACCAGCGCCAGCGCGATCAGCGCCAGGCCGAGAGAGACGCGCAAGCCCACCCCGCCGGCGAACACCGCGGCGACGGTCGACAGCTGCGTGGAGCCGGCGACCAGCGCCAGCGTGAAGACGATCATGATCATCGCCGGCTCGGCCAACGAGGCGATCATCACCTCGCGGCTCGACCCGATGCCGCCGAACGCCGTGCCGACGTCCATACCGGCGAGCGCCAGGAAGAAGCGCGCGCTGCCGAGCAGCGCGATGATGGCGATGAGGTCGGCCGACCACGAGAATTCGAGACCGGTGGCGAAGGTCGGCACCAGCGCCGCAGCCACCCAGGTGACCGCGAACACCAGATAGGGCACGGCGCGGAAGAGCCATGAAGCGGTGTCTGCGAGCACCACTTCCTTGCGCATGAGGCGCAGAAGATCACGGTACATCTGGATGAGCGGCGGCCCGCGCCGGCGCTGCAAGCGCGCCTTCAGCTTGCGCACGAGCCCGGTCAAGAGCGGCGCCAGCGCCAGCACGACCAGCATCTGAAGGCCCTGAACGGCGAGCGCGTAGATCATTGCCAGATCGCCAGCACGGTCAGCAGCGCCACCAGCGCGATGAAGACGAGGGTCAGGTAGCGGCGGATGGTCAGAAATTGGAACCGGTTGAGATAGTCGGCGGCGAACCCGGTGCCGGTGGCGATGGGCGCGTAGAGCCGCTCCCAGATGAGATCGCTGATCGTCACACGGAAGCGCGCCGGTGCCAGGCTGCCCGGCGGCGGCATCTCGACCTCCTCGCGGGCGGCGAAGACGGTCGTGCCGAACACGCGACGGATCGGCTGGGCGAAGCTGCCGGCGGTGTACTGGGTGGCGACGCTCGGGTCCGGGAAGCCGCAGTCCCAGGCCGGCGCCCGGCGCAGTGCCCGCGAGGCGAAACGGTGGATGGCGAGCGCCACCAGACCGGCGCTGATGGCGGTGAACACCAGCACCAGCAGGCCGTTGTAGGAGCTGCGACTTTCGGCGATCGGCACGATCGACAGCCACTGAAGCGTCGCTTGCGCCGGCATGTGGCCGCCGGTCAGCGGCGCGACGGCGGGCGCCAGCGCGTCGATCACGAAGCCCGGCACAATGCCGGCGACCACGCAGAGCGCCGCCAGCGCGAACATCGGCACCAGCCACACCGGGCCGACGTCGTGCGCCTCGGCCGCGGCGGTCGTGCGCGGGCGGCCGAGGAAGGAGATGCCGTACACCTTGACGAAGCAGGCGGCGGCAAGCGCGGCCGACAGGGCCAGCATGGCGCCGACCGCCGGCACCAGGATCTTCAGGTCCCACTGCGGCAGGTCGGGGCTGAGCAGGATCGCCTGGAAGGTCAGCCACTCGGAGACGAAGCCGTTGAGCGGCGGCAGCGCCGAGATCGCGACGCAGCCGATCAGGAACGCCACCGCGGTCGCCGGCATCCGGTGGATCAAGCCGCCGAGCCGTTCCATGTCGCGCTCGCCGGTCGCCACCTGCACCGCGCCGGCGCCGAGGAACAGCAGACTCTTGAAGACCGAGTGGTTGAAGACGTGGAAGAGCGCTGCGGTCAGCGCCAGCGCCGCCGCCGCGTTCATGGAGTTGAGCCGGAAGGCGAGCGCCAGTCCGATGCCGATGAAGATGATGCCGATGTTCTCGACCGTGTGATAGGCGAGCAGCCGTTTCAGGTCGTGCTGCATGAGCGCGTAGAGCACGCCCATCACCGCCGTGATGCCGCCGACCACCAGCACCAGTGTCGCGCACCACCACGGCACCGGCCCGATGAGATCGAGCGCCACGCGCACGAAGACGTACACCGCGACCTTGGTCATCACGCCGCTCATCAGCGCGGAGACGTGGCTGGGCGCGGCCGGGTGGGCGAGGGGCAGCCAGACGTGCAAGGGGACGACGCCAGCCTTCGATCCGGCGCCGATGAGCACCAGGATAAGCGCCAGCGCCGCCGTCAGCGGCACCGCGCCCGCCCCCCGGATCGCCGCGAAGGTGTAGTGGCCGTCGGCGCCGGCGAGCAGCCCGAAGGCGAGCAGCAGCGCGAACGTGCCGAAGCTCGCCATGACGATATAGATGAAGCCGGCGCGTGCGTTCTCGGCGACGCGGTGGTGGGCCATGACCAGCGCCCACGACGCCAGCGACATGGTCTCCCAGGAGAGGAGCAGCGTGAAGGCGTCGTCGGCCATCACCGCCAGGTTCATCGCCGCCAGGAACGCCGGGTAGAACGGCAGCACCCGGTGGGGCGCCTCTTCGTGCTGTCCGTAGCCGAGCGCGTAGAAACTGGCCGCCGCACCGCCGAGGTTCACGACGCCGAGGAAGAACGCCGCGAGCGCGTCGATGCGGAAGTGCGCGCCGACCCACGGCACGCCGAGCGGCAGCGCCAGTTGGTCGGCGCCGCCGCCGATCAGGCGGAGAAGGGCGCCGGCGAGGAGGACGAGGGAGACGAGGAAGCTCGCCGCATAGACGAGGCGCGTCGACGATGGCTGCCGCGCTGTCGCTACCGCGAAGACGGCGACCGCCATCAGAGCGGCCACGCACGCCAGAGCGAACGCGGTGCTCATCCGGATGTCGCGCCTTGTGCCTTCAGGCGGACGCCACGCCCGCCGCCCTGGCTCGTCTCGCCCTCGCCGATCAGCTCGATGCCGGCCTCGTTGAGGGCGGTGACCAGCTTGGTCAGCGAATCGACATTGCCGCGGATCACGCCGTCGCTCCCCTCCATGCGCTGGATGGTCGGCAGCGACAGCCCGGAGATCTCCGCAAGGCGCCGCTGGCCGAGACCGAGGAGGGCGCGGGCCGCCTTGAGCTGTGCCGACGAAATCATGTCTGAGGCCCCAGATGTGAGGGCATAGGGAGCAATTATGATGTTTTTAGCATCTGAATCGCGGTGCGCAATACGCGACAGAATGGCGCTTTCCGGCGCCCGCGATGCGGCGGTCGGCCCCTAGGGCGCCGTTCCCCACGGCCCGTCGAGCGGCATCTCGATCAGTTCCACTGCCTTGGCGATGCCAGCGTAGAGCGTGGGGTCATTGCCGTAGCGGATGCCGTTTGCGGACATCCGATCGTTGTCGCCGCCGCACACCTCGGCAAGCGCCGCGTCGAAGGCCGCCGGATCGAACGGCTCGAGTACGACCTTTCCCGCCCCGCTGTCGGTGACCATGCCAGCGAAACCGCAAGCCGCGCTGGCGACCACCGGCAGCCCGTTGGCGATTGCCTCAAGGATCACCATGCCGGTCACATCGACCCGGGCGGGGTGGGCGAGCGCGTCGGCGGCGGCGAGAGCCTCGAAGAACGCGTCCGACACGTGCGGGATGAACCCGAGCGGATAGACCCGGTCGGCGACCTTGAGGCGCTGGGCCAGGCGCATGGAGGATGCGAGGGCGCGATCTTCAGAGCCAAGCCCGCAGATCATCAGGCGCGCATTTCCGTTGCGGGCGAGCGCGGCAAGCACCCGGTCGAGGCCTTTCACGCTGGGTTGCAGACCGCACCACAGCCACACCGTCGCGTTCCGGTCGATCCCGACCTCCGCGCGAAAACGCGCGCGCACGGTCTCGTTTCGCATCGCCGGACGGCGGATCGTGCTGCTCGCCGTCGGCGGCAGCACTGCCAGCCGCTCGGGCGACACCGCGTAGCGCTCGGCGATCCCTGCTGCGTCCGCCTCGGTGAGCGCCATGATCCGCGTTTTGCTCGGCGCCGGATAGCAGCCGTGCTCGAGCGCCACGTAGGCGCGGAAGCGCGGCGTAAGCCGCCGCCACACCGCCACGTCGGCGCGGTCGCGCACCGGATTGGCGACGAACAGCAGGTCGGCCCCGGGTAGCGTCTGGAACGCTACGGTGCGGTCGAATCCGGCTGCCGTCGCGGCGCGGAACCCGTCGGCGAAACGCCGCATGCGTTCGTGGTTGGTCGGGGCCGCGGTGGCGCCCGCGACGCGCGTGACTGGGACGTCGAGAGCGGGCGCCTCGCCCGCGACGAAGATCGTGACGGTGTGCCCGCGCGCCTGAAGCGCCTCGGCGATGCGGACGCAGTGGTCTTCCAGCCCGCCGCGCGGCGAGAGGCGGTAGATGCCAAGCGCGATCGACAGCTTCGTCAGTGCCGGGGACGCCGGGGCCGATGCGGGGACCTCCGCGACCGGCGTTGTCGGCGGTGCGGACGCCGCGAAGAACAGGCGCGCGGCCGTGACCCAGTCCACCGGCTTGTATGTCGCGAGCTTTTCGGACCAGCTCCCGCGATAGTCCGCGTCCATAATCATGCGGCGCATCTCGTCGCGCCAGCCGGCGATGTCGCCGGGATCGAGGATCACGCCGCGCTCCCCCAGCACTTCGGGCAGTGCGCCGCCGCTCGACGCCACGACCGGCTTGCCATGGACCATCGCCTCCACCACCGGCAGGCCGTAGCCCTCGTACAGCGACGGGACGAGGCAGAAGGCCGCGTCCCGATAGAGCGCGTCGAGCGCCCCGTCGTCGATGTCCGAGAGATGCACGATCGACTTGCCGAATTCGGGATCGGCGGTCAGCGCGGCATAGAAGTCGTCGACCTGCCAGCCCTTGCGACCGACGAAGACAAGCTTGAAGCCGCTCTTGGCGACTGTGTCGTCGGCGACCAGCTCCCGCCACGCATCGACCAGAACCTTATGGTTCTTGCGCGGCTCGATGGTCGACACGAACAGCGCGAAGCGGCCCGCCTGCAGACCGGCTGGCAGCGGCGCGCTATCCGCTGCCCCTAGCCGGATATCGGAGCCGAGCGGAATGATGGCCGCGTCCCCGAGACCGAAACCGAGCGTCCGGCACCACGCCTCGGCGTCGCTCCGCGCGCTCTCGGCGGTGAAGACGACCCGGTCGGCGCCGGCGAACGCTTTCGCGAGATACCGCTTGAACGCCACCACGTCGGTGTCGCTGAACCATTCCGGAAAGAGCACCGGGATGAGGTCGAAGCAGAGCACCACGTGCCGGAAGCTGGCCCTGCGCCGCAGCGAGTGGATCGCGTCGATGTCGCTGTCGAACCAGTCGTACTGGGCGCTGAGAAGCGTGTCGTCCGGCCCAAACGACACCTGCGTGCCGAGAAGCATATCGAGCGGCGGCGCGGCACGCCGCGTCTCCCCGTCGAAGTAGAGCTGACGCTCGCGCGGCTTCATCAGCCACGTCTGGATTGCGGCAGCGGCGCCCGCGCCGGGTCCGCCGCCAAGCCGTCGCCGCTCCAGCGCGGCGATCAGCCAGCGCCGTGTCTTCACCAGCGCGAAGTAGAAACTCGCCGCGCGGCGGCCGCGGCCGTAGAGAAAGCGCGGCTTGGGGCGCGCCGGTTCGAGGAGCAGTGTCCGGTCGGTCGCGGCGCGATTCGCGATGACTGCATCGAGCCACTCGGGTCTGATCTCGCGAAACCGCCGGTCGGTCGGGTCGAAGACGGTGAACACCGTGTTCGGCAGGTTCTGCCGGGCATACGCCGCCAGATGCTGCTGGACACGGATGATGCCGACCGCCGGTCCGGACCATCGCACCAGGCTGGACAGATCGAAGACGAATCGCGGGGCCATCTGCGGGTGGTATCTGGGGCGCGGCCACGTCCGGCGTTGTGGACGGCGCTTTGGCGCGGAAATCCAGTCCAGCCATACTTCGCCGGATGTGTCAAAGCTTGAGAACCGCCGGTCCGGATCGTAAACGGACCCTTCGGTTGGTCAGCGGCCGGCGCTGATGCCGGCGGGCGAGGGGACCCGATGCCGCGCGTTTCTGTGCTCATGCCGGTCCGCAACGCCGAAGGCTATCTGGCGCGCGCCATTGAAAGCGTGCTCGGCCAGAGCCTTGCGGACCTCGAGCTGGTGATCGCGATCGACCGTTCGACCGATCGCTCGGAGGAGATCGCCCGCCGTTTCGCCGCCGCCGACTCGCGCGTCGTCGTCATGGCATCCCCCCGCCCTGATTTGCCGGCGGCGCTGAACGCCGCGGCGGGCGCGGCGCGCGGCGCGCTCCTCGCCCGGCTCGACGCCGACGACGAGGCGCTGCCCGACCGGCTGGCGGTCGAAGCCGCGTTCCTCGATGATCACCCGGACGTCGTGCTGGTCGGCTCGCCGGCGACCGTCATCGACGATTCCGGGAAGGAGACCGGGCGCATCAAGGTGGCGTGCGAGGATCGTGTGCTGCGCCGTCAACTCATGCGGCGGAACCCGTTTGTCCATTCCTCGGTCGCGATGCGCGCCGCCGCGTTTCGGGCGGCCGGCGGCTATCGCGAGTTCCCCCTGGTGGAAGACTACGATCTCTGGCTGCGCATGGCCGGGCAGGGGCGCCTTGCCAACATCGACCGGCCGCTGGTGCGCTATCGTCGTCATGGCGAGGGCGTCTCAAGCCGGAACGCGCGCCAGCAGAGGCTGAAGCGGCTGCTGTGCCTGCTCGCCTGGATGCGCGATGTGGCGCTGATCGATGCTGCCGTCGCCGCGGCGCGCGAGGCAGATCTCGTCACCTGCTACGCTCGGCTCGAGGTTCTGGAGTCTGAGCCGTCGTCCTTCGCCAAAGACGACCTCGCGCTCTTCCGGCGTCTGTTGCCCCATGTCGGCAGCGGGGATGCGCGGGCGATGGTGGCTGCCGTCGCTGCCGCGGCGAAAGCGGGCGCCGTTGGTACGTCGACACTGGCGGCCTTCCGCGTCAGAGCCGCAGCAAGCCGCGTGGCCTTCGAACGGAACTGCCGCCTTGGCGCCCGCTACCTGTCCACTCACGCGGGTCCTTGAACTCATGGCGCCGGAGACGACAGACCCGCTGATCCGGGCCGATCGTCCCACTTCGCCTTGCAGGCGAGCGTCGCTCGCCTAGACTGAGCGTCCCACCGACAAGGAAAGGCGTGTTGGCAGACACCGTCCTCATAGCCGTTCGTTCGGCCGCCTATGAACATCCAGCGCGCCGCGCCATCCTGGCCCCCGGCAAGGCGCCGACCAGCCATGCCGACCTCATCGCCCACCTCGACGCCCTCCATGCCGTCTTCGCCCGCCACGGCATCGGGCACGGCACGCGCGTGGCGACCGTTTTGCCCAACGGCGCCGAGACCGCGGTGGCGTCGCTGGCTCTGGCGACGTGCGCCACCTGCGTGCCACTCAATCCTGCGTATTCACCGGCCGAGCTTTCCGCGTTGCTCGCCGCGACACGCGCCGCGCTGGTTCTGACCGACCGTGATCTGCTGCCGCGCATACGTGCCGGCGTCGATGCTCTCGGTTTGCCGGTCGGGGTGATCGAAAAGGACGCCGACGCGACCGCTGGATGGTTCCGCCTCGATCTGTCGGCCGTTCCCGAGATGCGCCAATCCGGCGTGCCGGGGCCGCCCGGCACGGACGACGTCGCGCTCGTGCTGCACACGTCCGGCTCGACGGCCAAGGCCAAGATCGTTCCGCTGACCCAGCGCAATCTGGCCGCCTCGATGGGCAACCTGGCGATGTCGCTGGCGCTCGGTCCCGGCGACATCTGCCTCAACATGCTGCCGCTCTTTCATGTCGGGGCGCTGGTCGATCTTCTCTTCGCGCCACTGGCCGCCGGCGGCAGTGTCGTGGTGACCGGTTCGATCGCCACGGAGACGTTCTTCGATTGCCTGACCGCCTTCCGCCCGACCTGGTACCAGGGCGTGCCGACCATGCTTCAGGACATCGTCTCGCTGGCGCCGGAGCGCCTGAATCCGGGCGATGCCGCCTCGCTCCGCTTCATCCGCGCCGTGTCGGCGCCGCTGCCGGCGAAAGTCGAAGCCGACGTCGAGGCAACCTTCGGCGTCCCAGTTATCGCGATCTACGGGATGACCGAGACCGCCGGCGTCATCGCCAGCAACCCGCTGCCGCCCGAAACCCGCAAGTCGGGCTCCGTTGGCAAGCCCGTCGGCTGCGCGGTGGCGGTCGCCGACGGCCAGGGCAATCCCGTTGCGCCCGGTGCCCGCGGCGAGGTGATCGTGTCAGGCGATAACGTCACGTCAGGCTACGAGGGCGCCGACGAGGTCCGCCGGCTGAATTCCTTCGGCAAATGGCTCCGGACCGGCGACGAGGGCTATCTCGACGCGGACAACTTCCTGTTCCTCACCGGCCGCATCAAGGAGATCATCAACCGCGGGGGCGAGAAGATCGCGCCCCGCCAGATCGAAGAATGCCTGATGGACCTGGCCGGCGTGCGCGAGGCGGCTGCTTTCGCGATTCCCCATCCGACGCTCGGCGAGGATGTCGCGGTGGCGGTCGTGCGGGAGCCCGGCGCCCACCTCTCCGACGAGGCGATCCGCGATCATCTCGCCGCCCGCCTGTCGCGGTTCAAGGTGCCGCGCCACGTCGCGTTTCTCGACACACTGCCGCGCTTGCCGAGCGGCAAGCTCGACCGGCGGTCGCTTGCCGCCCGCGGCGCCGCCGCCGCGCCCGGCCACCACAGCCTCCGCGCCCCGGCAAACCCGCTGGAGGGGGTCATCGTCCGGCTCTGCAAGCAGGTCCTCGAAGTCGACGCGGTCGGCCTCGACGACAATTTCTTCGATCTCGGCGGCGATTCCCTGAAGGCGACGACGCTGGTCATGTCGCTGGAGGAGGCGCTGGGGCGCGAGATCCCGCCCGGCATCCTGTTCGATGCGTCGACGGTGGGCGAGCTTGCCGCATGCCTGTCGACCGACCGCGCCGGGGTTGGCGCCGCCAACGGCGACGACGAGCTGCCGCGGTGGCTTCGCAAGGCGGTGGCCCGGGCCATCGCCGGCTGGAGAGGAACGCGGCGCAGCGCCGACTCGCTGCTCGTCGGCCGCAACACGCTCGGGGCGGAGCGGCCGCTCTTCTGGGTCTTCAACGGTGAAAGCGAATTCACACCCATGGCCGCGCACCTCGATCCCGAGCGGCCGCTCTACGCCATGCGGTCGATGACCCACATCGGCAAGAAGTTCCATCGGGATACGGCGCCGCTCGCCCGCTACTACGTCGGCGAGATTCTCCGCGTTCAATCGGAAGGGCCGTTCCTCTTGGGCGGATTCTGCGAGGGTGCCAAGCTCGCGTTCGAAGTCGCCGGCGCTCTGCGAACCGCGGGACACGAGGTGGCCTTGCTCGTCCTGCATGATGGGTTCGTGCCGCAGCCTTACGATGGCGCGGTCACGATTTTTCACAGCGACGGCTATCCGTGCCTCGCTCCGGATGTCACGCGCGCCGAGCGCGGCTGGCACAGATATTACACCGGGGCTCTGTCGGTGCTGCCGGCGCCGGCCTTCCACGCCCGGTGCTACGAGGAGCCGGGCGCCGCGAGCATGGCGAGCGAACTTGAAGCCGAGTTCGAACGGGTGGCGCGCGCCGCCGTCGCCCGTGAACGACGCTTTCCCGACGCCCGGCAACTGGACGCGGCGATCTATCGCGCCCGTGTGGCGGGTCTGGTCTGGCCCCTCCAGCCGCAGGGAAGCAACCTGACCGTTACTGTCACTGTCAGGAACGACAGCCCGTTGGCGTGGCAGCCGAGCGCGGCAAGCGGCATCTCGCTCGGCGCCCGGTGGCTCAATCTGAACGGACATCCCTACGGATGGCTTGCCGACCAGACCGATCTCGTCGCGCCGCTTGCGCCCGGTGAAAGCCGCGCCTTCACCCTTCGCGCCGAAGTTCCGACCCGCGACCGGCCGATGTTTCTCGAGATCGACATGCTGGAGGAAGGCGTCGGCTGGTTTCACGAGCGCGGATCGCGGTCGCGCCGCGCCCTCGTGCTGCCGTTCAGGCCGCGTGGCCACCGCGTCGCGACGACGGCCCGTCGAGACTGATCCGCAGTTCCTTGAGCCAGCGATGCCCAGGGCGCGATTGCCACTCCAGCGTCTGCGTGAGGCGGCGCCAGCCCGGCGCCGCGGCGAGCAGCGCCGCCAGTGCCGCCTCCATCTGCATCCTGACCATCGGTGCGCCGATGCACGAATGGCGTCCGCGGCCGAAGCTCAGGTGAGGGTTCTTCTCTCGTGTGATGTCGACTTGGTCGGGGTCGTCGAATTGCGCCGGGTCGCGGTTCGCCGAGGCGAGCGCGAGCAGCACGACGCTGTCCCCGCGGATCGCCAGACCTCCGATATCGAGGTCCTGCCGGGCGATGCGCGCGATGTGCTGGGCCGGCGAATCGTAGCGCAGCAGTTCGTCGACGGCCCGAGGCATGAGCGCCGGGTCGGCGCGCAGCATCTCCATCTGGCGCGGATGGTCCGACAACGCGGCGACCGCGCTGCCGACGCCACTGTCGACGTTCTCGACGCCATCGGAGAAGATCAGGACGCACGTGTCGGCGAGGAACGTTCCACCGAAACCGCCGGCGCCGGCCTCCGCCGCGATCAGGGCCGACACGAGGTCATCCCGCGGCGCCGACCGGCGCTCCTCGATCAGCTCCTGGAAATAGGCGCGAAACGCGGTGAGGTCGCGGTCGATGTCCCGCCGCGCCTGTTCGGAGGGGATGGTCCCGAACAGGTAAAAGAACGACGCGCTCCATGCCTTCAGCCGCGCCCCGTCTTCGTCGGGGACGCCCATGAACCGGCAGAGCGTGCGCACCGAAAACAGCGTCGCGAAATCGCCGATCACGTCGAATCCAGCCGGGGTCCGCGCACTGCTCAGCGTTTCGCGGGCAAGGCCGGCCATGTCGACTGGAGCGGATTTCAGATGAGCCGCAAACGCGCGCCCGACGATCCGCCGGCGCTCGCCGTGGGCCGGATCGTCGAGGAAGGGGAGGGTGTTGTTGGCGACATCGGCGGCCACGTAGCGGTCGCGGTTGCGCGCGTTGACGACGGCGAACGAAGCCGGCGCGTTGCCCAGCATCGGGTTCGCGAGCGCCGCCGCCACGTCGTCGTAGCGCGTCAGCACCCACGCGCCGGATTTGGCACGGTGGATCGGGTCAGCCTCCCGAAGCTGCTTGTAGAATGGATAGGGGTCGCGGACGAAGTCCGGATCGAGGGGGTCGAAGGGCTGCGGCTTGTTCGCGGCGGGCGGCTTGGCCCTTCGAAACAGGCTACCCAGCATGCCTCATCCTGACGTAGCCCATGGCCTTGTCGATCTCCGCCGAATTGCGCGACAGGTGGACGTCGACGATCTCGCATTCCTCGCTACTTAGCGGCTGCCCGGCGGCGAGCCGCGCCAGCACGTCGATCTGATAGAAGCGCACGGCAGCGGACAGCACGAACACCTCGTCGATGAGATCGGCCGTGGTGCTCGGCGAACAGAGATCGGCGACGTTGTCCGAACCGAGCCGCACCCTGACGCCCGCCGCCAGCAATTCGAGCACACGCGGGATGCTGTTGTAGGTCGGCGACTTGAGCGGCCTGAGCTGGCGCATCCCGATCGCCGCAGACGGGCAGCAGATGACGCCGATGTTGAATTCCAGAAGGTTCTCGACCAGCCGCTGATGCCGCCATTCCTCGTAGGTCGATGGCGAGACCATATGGACGGCCCAGATCATCGGCTCGCCGTCCGCGCTCACCGGTCCGCCCTCCTTGCGCACCACCTCGATCAACCGCTCGGTCCCGCCCTCGCTCGCTTCGTTGCGCTGGTCGGTGTGCACATGAAGCATGCACTGGTGGCGCCGCGCCAGTTCGAGCATCCGCGAACAGTGTTCCTCGAAGCCGATGTTGTCCGGGTAGTATTCGCGATCGTCGGCTTCGGGCAGGCAGCCGATGAAGTCGGCCGCCGCAACGCCCTTCTCGAAGACCTCCCAGCGCTCCGGCTCGCTGTCCTTGAAGCCGAGCGGCGAGTAAGCACCGAGTCGGAGGTCGATCTCGCCAGCGCGGGCCCGCTTGATCTCCGTCATCGTCTCGAGCGCGCCAAGCCCAACCCGATCCGCCGTCACGTCGACCATCGTGTCGGCGCGCGTCGTGTTGACCGTGGCCATGAGGTCGAGGTTCGCGCCGATCCGGGCCACGAGGTCGGCGGTCTCGTAGGCCGGACCGGCGTGCAGATTGTTGATCAGCGCGTGCTTCTTCTGCAGCGAGATGTCCGAGGATTCCAGGATGCGAATGCCACTGCCGGCGAAGTAGGCATCGGCGAGCGTGTTGGCGCGATCGAGGTGCATGTGGGCATTGAAGAGCCCGCCGAGCGCCCCGATCTTCTCTGTCAGCAAGCGATAGAACGGATTGATGGCGCGCAACGGCAGCAACTCCCCCCGGTCACGTTAGCCCGGTTCGCCGCGAAGGCAAACCCGCCACGTGACCCCGCCGCCGTTCGCGACGAGCTTCCGGCGCGTGACAGCTGTGTGGTCAGTTCGACCACCGCGTGGCCGGTCCCTTGCATACTGACTCCCGCCTGATATCCATCCAAATCCAAGAATTGGGGGCGACCAAGGAATGGCGGACATCGACCTGGACATTGCGCGGTTGCACGCGGCCTACGGCGGCGGGCTCAGCCCTGCCGACGTCGTGCGCGGGGTCTACGCGCGCATCGCCGCCGCCAACGATCCGGGCATCTTCATCGCGCTTGTCGAAGAGGACGAGGCGATCGCTGCCGCCGAGGCGCTCGGGCCCTTCGATCCCGTCGCCAAGCCGCTCTGGGGGGTGCCCTTCGCCGCCAAGGACAATATCGACGTCGCCGGCCTGCCGACCACCGCCGCCTGTCCCGCCTATACCTACACGCCGTCGCAGTCGGCTCCCGTCGCGGCGCGCCTGCTCGAAGCCGGCGCGATCCTGATCGGCACCACCAACCTCGACCAGTTCGCGACCGGCCTCGTCGGCGTGCGCACGCCCTATCCGGTGCCCCGCAACGCCATCGACCCGACCCTGGTGCCGGGAGGCTCCTCGTCCGGATCGGCTGTCGCCGTGGCCCTCGGCCTTGTCACGTTTGCGCTGGGCACCGATACCGCCGGCTCCGGCCGTATTCCCGCCGCCCTCAACAACATCGTCGGCCTGAAGCCGACGCGCGGCGCGCTCTCCACCCGGGGCGTCGTTCCCGCTTGCCGGACGCTCGATTGCGTCTCGATGTTCGCGGGCACGGTCGCCGATGCGTGGATCGCGACGCAGGTTGCCGCCGGCTACGACGCCGGCGATCCGTACTCCCGCGCGATCTCGCTCGGGAGCATGGCCGTGCCGCCTGTCGTGCGCGTTGGCGTCCCCGATGCCGAGAGCCTGATCGTCGACAGCGCTGACGCCCGTGCCGCCTACGAGAGGGCGCTCGCCTGCCTTCCCGACACCGGCGCGCCGGCGAAGCCGGTCAATCTGTCCTTGTTCTTCGAGGCGGCGCGCCTGCTCTACGAAGGCGCCTGGGTGGCGGAACGTTATGCCGCCATCAAGGATTTCATCGAGGCGAAGGCGGACACCCTTCATCCGGTCACCCGCAAGATCATCGAAGGCGCGCGCAATCTCTCGGCTGCAGATGCATTTGCAGGGGAGTACAGGCTCGCCGAACTGGCCCGCGCCACTCAGCCGCTGTGGCGCGACATCGACGTGCTGGCGGTGCCATCGATGCCCGACGTCGTGACGCTGGAAGCGATCGCCGCCGATCCCATCGGCCCCAATTCGCGCCTCGGCACCTACACCAACTTCGTCAATCTCCTCGATCTCTGCGCCATCGCCGTCCCCGGCCCGTTCCGCGGCGATGGGCGCGCCGCCGGCCTCACTCTCATCGCGCCTGCCGGGCGCGACGGGCTGCTTGCCGGGCTCGCGGCGGAGATTCACGCCGCCGCCGGCGTCACCATCGGCGCGACCGGCCGCCCGTTACCCCCGGCGCCGCAGGCCGCCGCCACATCGACCGGCGACGGCATCGCCATCGCCGTGCTCGGCGCTCACCTGTCCGGCATGGCGCTCAACCACGAACTGACTGAACGCGGCGCAACCTTCGTCAAGGCGGTCGCCACCGCCCCGCACTACCGCCTGTTCGCGCTCCCCGGTGGCCCGCCCGAACGCCCCGGCATGGTCCGTGCCAACCGCAGCGGCGCGGCCATCGAAACCGAGGTCTGGCAAATGCCGCCGGCCGCGTTCGGCGATTTCGTGGCGCACATTCCGGCGCCGTTGTCGATCGGCACGCTGGAGCTCGCCGATGGCACCACGGTGAAGGGCTTCCTCTGCGAGCAATCCGCCACCGAAGACGCCCGCGACATCACCAGCTTCGGCGGCTGGCGCACCTATCGCGCCGCGGAAGGTGGCTAAGCCCCCGCCTTGTCGATGATCGAGACGTGGGCGGCGGCGACCTGCCAGCCGTCCGCGGTGCGCACCCACACCTGCATCTGCCGGCCGACCTTGCCGGGCACCTTGTCGCGACGGAAGAGCGTCGAGGCGATGGCGAAGTCTTCGCCGAAGGTGGTGATCACGGTGCGCGCGAGGTGGCGCTCCATCCCCAGCGGCGAGCGCGCCGCGCGAAACGCGGCGATGGCCTCGTAGCCGTAGAGGTTCTCCTTGATCCCGTAGCGGATGGTCGAGGGCCGCTTCAGGAAGAACCGGTCGAGGGCGGCGACGTCGTTGCCGACCAGCGCGCGCTCATAGTCGGCGAACGCCTGCTCGACCTCGGCCCTCACCGAGGGAACGTCGATGGTGTCGTCGGCGACGGTCACCCGGCGAGCCGCGCGCGCAGCGACTTCAGGAACGGGATGTTCTCGTACTGGTCCGGCTGGACGCGGTCCCAGTCGACGCCCCTGGGCTGCGTGTAGGGCGTATCGGTGGCGATCAGCTCTCTCTCGGTGGCGATGAAATGCAGCGCCGAGTTGTGCGGCATCATCGGCAGCCGCCGGTCGTCGACCACCTGGCTCGAATGCACCGTAGTGGCGATCGGCGTGCCCGCGTCGATCTTGCCGAGCTCGCGGAAGATGCCGAGTTCGAGGTCGGCGAACCCGCCGCCCTTGCCGGTGCGCCCGCCGGCGCGCGTGACGGCGACGCAGCCGACCACCACGAAATCGAGAAACTCCATCTCCTCGAATTCGACCGGCGTGCCGTGGGCGAGGAAGCCCTGCGCCGTCGCCGCCGTTTCGAACTCGACGCCCTTGGCGCGCAGATCATCCGGGTCGAGGCGCACGAACGGAAAGCCGCGGGTCAGCTCCGGCACCGGCGCGTAGACGATCTTGCCGTCGTAGAGCGCCCTCAGCCGCACCGGAATCTGCGGCGGGTCGGGGTTGCACTTGACCACCCGCGCTGCGTGCCAGGCCGGCACCGAGGCGAGGTGGAGCGCGGCGAGATCGGCGCCGGCAAAATTCGGGATGCGGCTCCATACCGGTCCGACGTTGACGTGAGCGCTCTCGAGGCTGCCCCACACGTCGCTGCGCAGCATGTCCTTGTCTTCGTTGCGTCCCGCCCAGCGTGCCGCGTCGCTCATCCTGCCATCTCCATTTGACCGGCGACCGGCGCCGCCGCCACGCCTTCCTGTTCCAGATGCCACGCGACGCGGAGCGCCAGATCTTCCCGCCACGCCGGCGCGACGACCTGCACGCCGATCGGCAGCTTGGCGCCGCCGAGCCACACCGGCACCGCCACCACCGGCAACCCGGCGAAGCTGATCGGCTGCGTGAAGAGGCCGATGTTCGGCCGTGCCGGCAGCGTCACGCCGTCGAGCGTCACGGTCCGGGTACCGGAAGGCAGCGCGTGAAAAGGCGTCGCCGGCGCCAGGATGATGTCGACGTCGGTGAAGAGGTCGCGGAGAGCCTGCCGGTACCACGCCCGGAAACGGTGCGCCTGGATCACCCAGGCGGCGGGCACCAGCGCGCCCGAGATCAGGCGGTCGCGCACGTCCGGGTCGAAGTCGGCGGCCTGCGTGCGCACGCGATCGAGGTGCAGTGTTGCCGACTCCGCCGTGGTGATGACGTAGGCCGCCGCCCGCGCCCGCGCCGCTTCCGGGACGCTCACTTCGCGGGTGACGCCGAGGGCGCCTGCGACCTTGTCGACGGCGGCGAACGCCTCCGGCTCGCCCATCTTGCGAAAGTAGCCGCCGGCGATCGCGATCCGCAGCTTGTCGACGCCCTTGCCGATTTCGGCCGTCGCGGCGACGGGCGGCTTGTGAACCTGCGCTGGGTCGGCCGGGTCGTCGCCCTGAAGCGCGTCGAGGATCAGCGCCAGGTCGCGGGCCGAGCGCGCCAGCGGTCCGAGATGGTCGATGCTGGCGCAGAAGGGATAGGTGCCCGCCCGCGACAGCCGCGCGAACGTCGGCTTCAGCCCGAACAGACCGCAGAAGGAGGCAGGCACGCGGATCGAGCCGTTGGTGTCGGAGCCCAGCGATGCTGCCACCATGCCGGCGGCGACCGACGTCCCCGAGCCGCCCGACGAGCCGCCCGACATGCGCCCCGTGTTGTGCGGGTTGAGCGAAGCGCCGTCGTGGGCGTTCTCGCCGGTGAAGTCGTAGGCGTATTCGCCCATGTTGACCCCGCCGAGAAGAACCGCGCCCGCCGCCTTCATCCTGCGGACGAGGGTGGCGTCCTTCCTGGCCGGTGGATTGCCCCGGTTGATCTTCGAGCCGGCGCGAGTGACGACGCCGTCGATGTCGAAGAGGTTCTTGACCGAATAGGGCACACCGGCGAGCGGCAGCGCCATCCCTGCGTCCATCGCCTTGTCGACCGCGTCGGCCTCCCGGCGGGCGCGCGCGAAGGTCGGGTCGGTGAAGGCGCCAAGCTCGGCGTTTCGCGTCTCGATCTCGGCGATCGCGGCTTCCGCGACGTCGCGCGCCGAGACCTCGCGGGCCTTGACGGCCGCGGCGATCTCGTAACCCGGCCGGAACAGATGTGCCGCTTTCATGCTTCGAAGACGGTCGCCGGCTCGATTTCGTCGTCGAGCGGGAACTCCATCACCAGCGCCGCGATCGTCGCGGTGGTGGCCATGTTGGCGACCACCGTCGGCTTCCACGCCGGCTCGATCGGGATCGCCATCACCGCCGCCATGTGATCGACGTAGGCCTCCGCGTCGAAAGTCGGGGCTTCGCTCATGCCGCCTCCGCGCGCGCCACCGCCGCCTCCAGCGCCGACAGCGGCGCCGTGTGGCCGACGATGCCGCCCTGCGCGGTGATCATGGCGAGCGTCGCCGTCTTGAACTCCGGGAAATAGCTTTCCGTCGCGTCCTCGATCAGCAGGCAGTCGTAGCCGCGGTCGTTGGCCTCGCGCATGGTGGTCTGCACGCAAACTTCCGTGGTCACCCCGGCGACGACCAGGTGGGTGATCCCGTGGGCATGCAGCACCTCGCCGAGCCGCGTCGCGTGGAAGGCACCCTTGCCCGGCTTGTCGATGACAATCTCGCCGCTGGCGGGCTTCAGGTCGTCGACGATCCCGTGGCCGGGTTCGCCGTGGATCAGGATGCGGCCCATGGGGCCCTTGTCGCCGATCCTCAGCGTCGGGTTGCCGCGCTCGCGCTTCGCCCGCGGCAGGTCGGAAAGGTCGGGTTTGTGCCCCTCGCGGGTATGGATCACCGGCCAGCGCGCCTTGCGGAAAAGGTCGATGAGGCTGGCGACCGTCGGCACGATCGCCTGCAGCCGCGTCACGTCGTTGCCCAGCGTTTCGCCGAAACCGCCCGGCTCCACGAAATCGCGCTGCATATCGATGACCAGAAGCGCCACCTTGTCCGGCGGAAACGAAAAGTCGAACGGTTTCGCTGCAACGGTGATCATCACGCCACTCCTCAGTGTCCCGCCATCGCTCGGCCGATCGACGTGCGGTCGGCGTCGGCGGCCGCCACCACGTAGTTGATCTTGCCGCCCGACATCACCGCGATGCGGTCGGCGAGTTCCAGAATTTCGTCGAGGTCCTCCGAGACGAGCAGCACCGCCGCGCCCCGGTTGCGCTGCTCCATGATCTGCGAGCGGATCTCGGCGACCGAGGCGAAGTCGAGGCCGAAGCAAGGGTTGGCGACGATCAGCACGTCGACCGGGCTCGACAGCTCCCGCGCCAGCACGGCGCGTTGCACGTTGCCACCCGACAGGTTCTCCATGAACTCCTCCGTCGAAGGCGTCTTCACGCGATAGGCGGCGATCAGCTCGCGCGCCTTCTGGCGCATCGGCCCCGGCGAGAGCCACCAGTTGAGGGACGTGATCGGCGGCTTGTCGAAGGTGCGGAAGGCGATGTTCTCTGCGACCGTCATGCGCGGCACCGCGGCGTTGCGGAGCGGCTCCTCCTGAAGCCCGAACACCTTGAAGCGGTCCATGTGCTCGCGGATCGGCTCGAAGTTCTTATTGTCGATGATGATCTGGCCGGTGGTCGCCTCGCGCTGGCCGGACAGGACCTCGACCAGTTCCGACTGGCCGTTGCCGGAGACGCCGGCGATGCCGACGATCTCGCCGGCGTGGACCTTGAGGTTGACGGTCTCCACCGCCGGCAGGCCCTGGTCGTCGTTGGCCGACAGGCCGGCGATCTCCATCACCGTCGCCGGGTGTTCGGCGAGCGGCTTGCGCGCCGCGCGCTCGCGAATCTTGGTCTCGCCGATCATCATGCGGCTCATCTCGTCGACGCTCGTCTCGCTGACGACACCGCCGCCGGTGAGCTTGCCGTGGCGGAGTACGCTGAATTCGTCGGCGAAGGCGGTCACCTCGCGGAACTTGTGGCTGATCATCAGGATGGTGAGATCGCCGGCTTTCGTCATGTCGCGGAGCAGTCCGAGCACCTCGTCGGCTTCGCCCGGGGTGAGCACCGAGGTCGGCTCGTCGAGGATCAGGAAATGCTGGTCGAGATAGAGCTGCTTGAGAATCTCGAGCTTCTGCTTCTCTCCGGCGGCAAGGCCAGCGACCGGCACGTCGAGCGGCACCCTGAACGGCATTCGGTCGAGGAACTCGCCGAGCGCCGCCATCTCCTTCCGCCAGTCGATGACGGCCGGCGGATGGGCGCGGCTGATCACCAGGTTCTCCGCCGCGGTCAGCGACGGCACCAGCGTGAAGTGCTGGTAGACCATGCCGATGCCGTGGGCGTGGGCATCGCGCGGATTGCGGACCTCCGCCTCGTGCCCGTCGATCAGCACGCTGCCGCGGGTCGGCTGATAGAAGCCCATGATGCATTTGACCAGCGTCGACTTGCCGGCGCCATTTTCGCCGAGCAGCGCATGCAGCGTTCCGGCGTTGACCTTGATCGAGACGTCGTCGAGCGCCGTCAGCGACCCGAAAATCTTGGTCATGCCGATGGTTTCGAGGCCGAAGGCCCGGCGCGGATGCGCCTCGCCGCGGGTGTCGAGCGCCGCGCTCATGGCAGGTGTCCTCTCTCCTCCTCCCCCTGAAAGGGGGAGGTCGGTCGGCGGAGCCGGCCGGGTGGGGGCCCACTGGCGGCGCTCATGGCAGCGCCTCCACGAAGTCGGTGGAGTTCGCCACGGCGCCGAACACGCCGCCCTGCATCTTGATCATCTTGATCGCCGCCAGATGGTTGCCGACGTCGGTTGCCGCGCAGCAATCTTCCAGCAGCAGGCACTCGTAGCCGAGGTCGTTGGCGTCGCGCATGGTGGTGTGCACGCATACGTCCGTGGTCACCCCGGCGAGCGCGATGTTGCGGATGCCGGCGTTCTTGAGCACCAGCTCCAGGTCGGTCGCCACGAACGAGCCCTTGCCGGGCTTGTCGATGATCACCTCGCCGGGCTCCGGTTGCAGCTCGGGAATGATCTCCCAGCCCGGCTCGCCGCGCACCAGAATGCGCCCGCACGGACCCTGATCGCCGATGCCGACGCCGATCCTTTGCGAGCGCCAGCGCTTGTTGGCCGGCAGGTCGGAGAGGTCCGGCTTGTGGCCCTCGCGCGTATGGATGATCCTGTAGCCCTTGGCGCGCATGGCGGCGAGCACCCGCTGGATCGGCGCGATCGGCGCCCGCGTCAGCGAGATGTCGTAGCCCATGGAATCGACGTAGCCGCCCGGCGCGCAGAAGTCGGTCTGCATGTCGATGACGATCAGCGCCGTGTTCAGGCAGTTGAGGTTGCCGTCGAACGGCCACGGATAGGGGTCGGCCGCCACCGTGCGCCCACCCGGCACCATCGCCGCGGCGACGCGCTCGTCCATGGTCTCGGTCTGGGTGGCGGTCATCGCGGCGCTCTTCACTTGGTGATCGACAGTTCGGCCGGCGCGCCCTTCAGCGAGCGCTTCGGCGAGGTCGACGCGATCATGATGAGAAGGGTGAGCACGTACGGTGCGGCGTTGAAGAAGTAGTAGCCCTGCGTGACGCCGACCGACTGGAGAGCCGGGCCGAGCGCGCCGGCGGCGCCGAACAGGAGCGCGGCGGCGAGACAGGCGAGCGGATTCCAGCGCGAGAAGATGACCAGCGCCACCGCCATCAGCCCCTGTCCGGAGGACAGCCCCTCGCTCCAGGCGCCCGGATAGTAGAGCGACAGGAAGGCGCCGCCGACGCCGGCCGAGAAGCCGCCGACGGTGGTCGCGATGAAGCGCACCCAGTTGACCGAGTAGCCCATGGCGAGCGCCGCCGGCGCCGAGTCGCCGGTCATGCGCACGATCAGGCCGAAGCGCGTGTTCTTGAACGCCCACCACAGGAGAACCGCCAGCGCCGCGCCGACGAAGAACAGCGGGTTGACGTGGAGCGCCGACTGGACGGCCGGGTTGTCCGACCAGCCGCCGAGGTCGAGCGACGGCAGGCGCGGCGCTTTCGGCTGGATGTATGACTTGCCCAGAAAGAAGGCGAGACCGGTGCCGAACAGCATCATGGCGATGCCGATGGCGATGTCGTTCACCTTGGGCAGCTTGCAGATGTAGCCGTGCAGCGCGCCGAACAGTGACCCGGCGACGCCGGCGGCCAATACACCCAGCCACGGCGAGCCGCTCTCGAAGGAGATCGCGTAGCCGGTCATGGCGCCGAACACGAGCGTTCCCTCCAGCCCCAGATTGATGCGCCCTGATTTCTCCGTCAGGCACTCGCCGAGGCTGACGAACAGGAACGGCGTCGACACGCGGATGGCACCGGCAAACATGGCGAGCAGCACGATGCCGAGGCTGGATTCGCCGTTCATCGGGTGTCCCCCTTGCTGCGGAAGATGGCGAAGCGGCCGTAAAGCGTGTCGGAGACCAGCAGGACCACGAACATCAGGCCCTGCAGCACCGCCACCGTCGCGTCGGGCATGCCCATGCGCCGTTGGATCAGCCCGCCGGCGGCCGAGATTCCGCCCAGGAAGATTGCGACGGGAATGATCGCCAGGGGGTTCTGCTTGGCGAGGAAGGCGACCAGGATGCCGGTGAAGCCATAGCCGGCGGCGATCGAGGCGTTGGCGCGGCCCTGGATCGCCGCCACCTCGAAGTAGCCGGCAAGCCCCGCCGAGGCGCCCGCGATCGCGCACGAGATGACGATCAGCCGGCCGACCGGCAGCCCTTGCGCGCGCGCCGCGCGCACGTTGCCGCCGGTGATACGCGCCGCGAATCCGAACGTGGTGCGGTTCATCAGCACCCACAGGGCGAGCGCCAGAACGATGCCGACCGCCAGCCCCCAGTGCACCTCGGTGCCCGGAATGTTGCCGACCATGTTGGCCTCGCCGATCGGCGGCGTCGAAGGCTTGTTGGGGTTGGTGGCGTCGCGCAGCGCCCCTTCCACGAAGAAGTTCATGATCGCGACGGCGATGTAATAGAGGAGCAAACTGGCGATCGTCTCGTTGACGCCGCGATAGTGGCGCAGAACCCCGACGAACCCGATCCATGCCGCGCCGGCGACGGTCGCGGCGATCAGCATCACCGGCATCGTCAGCCACGGCGATGCCCAGCCGACCAGCGGAATCGCGATCGCGGCCGCGGAAAATCCACCGAGCACGAAGGCGCCTTCGCCGCCGATGATCACCATGCCGAGGCGCGCCGGCACCGCAACGCAGAGTGCCGTGAAGATCAATGGCGCGGCCCGCACCAGCGTGTTCTGCCAGGAGAACGAGGTGCCGAAGCCGCCCTTCCACAGGAGCGAGAAGAACTCCAGCGGCGACTTGCCGAGAATCAGCAGGAAGATCGAGAAGAGCGCCGCCGCGGCGATCACCGCCCCGACCGGAATGATGACCGCCTCGGTCGAACGCGCGATGCGCCCGAGCACATCGCTCGCCGGGGGCGCCAGGGTGGGCGGGACCTGAACGTCTGTCTGTGTGGTCACGGTTGCCGGCGCTCGCTTCCGGTTCTTGAGGAAGGAAGCGGCGGCCGGGAGGGAGGAAGGATCCCGGCCGCCGGACGTTGCTGGTGCTTCAGGTGATCGAGCCGACCACCCCTTCCGCGAGGAAGTCGATGCTGTCGATCCACGGATCGTAGGGCGCGTGCGACGTGCCGGCCGGGATCACTTCCTTGCCGGTGTTGTCCTTGAGCGGCCCGACGTAATAGGGCGTCTTGGCCGTCATCTCGGCCTTGGCCGCGTCGGCAACCTTGATCGCCTCCGGCGTCGCGCCGGCGCCGTAGGGCGTGTTCTGGACGTAGTCGACGTCGTAGCCGCCGGTCAGGAAGTTTGGCAGGGTGCCGCCGGACGAGAGCGTCGTGGCGTACTGCTCGTAGATCGTCGACCACTTGTATTCGGCGCCGGTGATGAAGCCCTTGGGCGCCAGCGGCGCCTGCGAGGCATTGTGGCCGCAAGTCAGCACGCCGCGGCTCTCGGCGGTCTGGATGACCACCTTGGGGCTGTCGACGTGGCAGGTGATGACGTCGCAGCCCGCGTCGACCAGCGCGTTGGTGGCCTCCGCCTCGCGCACCGGCAGCGACCAGTCGCCGGTGAAGATCACCTGCACGGTGGCGTTCGGGTTGGTCTTGCGGGCGCCGATCAGCACCGAGTTGATGTTGGAAAGCACCGACGAGATCGGCTTGGCGGCCACGAAGCCGATCTTGTTCGACTTGGTGCACAGGCCCGCGGCGATGCCGTTGATGTAGTGGCCCTGGTCGAGATAGCCGAAATAGCTCCCGGCATTCATCGGGTCCTTGTCCTTGTTCCACAGCGGCGCGGCGTGGCGGAACTGGACGTCGCCGTACTTCTTGGCCATGTCGACCACGAACGGCGAGTAGTAGCCGAACGAGGTCGCGAGGATCAGCCCGGCGCCGTCGAGCTGGATCATCGATTCCATGGTCTTGGAAACCGCGTCGGTCTCCGGCACGTTCTCTTCCTCGACGACGGTGACACCCGGAACCTGCTTGAGCGCTTCCGCGGCGACCGCGTGGGCCTGGTTCCAGCCGAAGTCGTCGCGCGAGCCGACGTAGACGATGCCGATGGTGAGATCGCCGGCAAACGCCGGAATGACCGGCATGATGCCGGTGGCGACGCCCATCGCACCGAACGCGGCGCCGCCCTTCAGAACGGTGCGGCGCGAAAGCTTGAATTGAGACATCTGCAGAACCCCCTGAGAGAATCGAACCGTCGAGGCGGATGGCTTCGCCCTGTCGTCTCTCTGGCAACCGTCATGCCAATTCGCTGCGACGCAGCGGATTGCGCGCCGGGCTCTCCGTTAAGGCGTTGATTCAAAGGCGAGGTGACGCCGCGGTGGCGGATCGCCGCTCTCAGCTTCCAAAGTGTGGCCGGTCCCCAGGCGCCAGGCCACCCGCCGCGTCTGGCGGCATTGTATGCAATCGGTCACATAATGCCCAAAGATTAGGCTTAGCCGGGCATTGGCCGTTCTTGCGCCAATCCCGGGTCTCCGGCGCGTGCAACCGGCTCGCCGCCGCGCCGTGCCGCCTCGCCCGCGACCGCGTCCACGGCCGTCCGCACAACGGCGATGTGGGCGCGCATCTCGCGGGCCGCGGCCTCCGCGTCGCCGCGCTGGATCGCCAAAACCACCGCGCCATGCTCGGCGTGGGATTTGGTCAGGCGCCCGAGCGTCTCGAACTGCGCCCGGCGGAACGGCGCGCAACGGGTACGCACCGAAATCGCCAGATCCGCCAGGAAGTCGTTGTGGGCGCCGCGATAGATCGTCTCGTGAAAGCGGTTGTTGAACTCGACGTAAGCTTCCCGCCGCCCCGCCGAGACGAGCTGTTCGCTCTCTTCCCACAGCGTCAGCAGGCGCCGCCGCTCGGCGGACGTCATGGCGAGCGCCGACCAGCGCGCGCACAGCGCCTCCACCTCGGCCATCACCGCGAACATGTCGTCGAGCTGCCGGTCGGTGAGCTTGGCGACCACGCTGCCGCGCTGGGCCCGCGCCTCGACCAGCCCGATCGCCTCGAGCTGGCGCAGCGCCTCGCGGATCGGCGTCCGCGACACGCCGAACGCCGCCGCCACCGACGTCTCGTCGAGCGCCGTGCCCGGCGCCAGACGGCCGTGAACGATGTCGTCCGCGATCGCCTGCTGGATCAGCTTTGCCTTGGTCGGTTTCGCCATGGTCGCCCTAATTTGCCGCCGATTTCTGGCGGAAGCCATAGGTGGCGTCGAGGCGGGAACTGAGGTAGTCGGCGCCGGAAACCGGCGGGTAGCGGGCAGGGCGCTCCGCCGTCGTGCAACTCGGCAGGCTTTCGACCACCGCATCCGGGTTGGGGTCGAGGAAGAAGGCCACCGAGTAGCGCTCCCGCCCGCTGCGGTTCACCACCCGGTGCGGCGTCGACACGTAGGTGTCGTTGGTCCAACGCATCAGGCAGTCGCCGATGTTGCAGATGAAGGCGCCGCGCACGGGGGGCGCCTGGATCCAGCCGCCACCGCGCTTCTTGACCTCGAGCCCGCCGACCTCGTCGGTCAGGAGCAGCGTGATGTTGCCGTAGTCGGTGTGCTCGCCGGCCCCCATCTGGCCGGCGTCGACCTGCGGCGGTTCGGGCGGATAGTGAAGAAGGCGCAGGATCGCCATCGGCTGGTCGAGCTTGTCCTCGAAGAAGTCGGGTGCCGCGCCGAGGTCAGTCGCGATCGCCTGGTGCAGCTGCCGGCCGAGTGCCCACACCGCGTCGTAGTAGCCGAGCATCGCCTCGCGCCAGCCGGCGAGCGCCGGCCACAGGTTGACGCCCCGGAACGGTTCGCCGGCCACGACGCGCAGATCGTTCGCGGCAAGGTCGAGGCCGATGTTGAAGGCTTCCTTGAGGTCGGCGGGCTTGGTCGGGTCCAGGCTTTCGCCTTTCATGGCGACGTAGCCGCGGTTGTGCGGCGACCGCGTGATCGACAGCCGGTCCTTGACCTCCGGCGGCAGTGCGAAGAACTGGCGCGAGGCCGCGAACGCCGCGTCGAGCGTGCGCTGGGGAATCGCGTGGCCGGTCACATAGAAGAAGCCGACGCCCCGCGCCGCGGAGCCGATAGCGGCGGCGAGCGCCGCCGGACTTGAGCCC
Organism: uncultured Alphaproteobacteria bacterium; assembly: GCA_963843565.1. Taxonomy (GTDB): domain Bacteria; phylum Pseudomonadota; class Alphaproteobacteria; order Rhizobiales; family Kaistiaceae; genus DASZQY01. The sequence goes on along the minus strand of CAWJKY010000003.1, from coordinate 1,916,324 downwards.
TGCACGTCGATGATGGGCAGCGTTTCAGCCATCGCGTTCGTCTCCGCAAGCGTCTTTCATGCCGTCCGGGCGTTGCAAGTCGCGGGCCGCTTCGCGCGGGTGTTCTGGATCACCGTGCCTCGAGCAGCGTGCCGTCGCTGATCGTGTCGCTCGGATGCAGCACCACCGTATCGCCCGACTTGAGGCCGGCCGTGACTTCCGCGTTGGCGGCGTTGCGATGGTCGATCGACACCACGGTCAGTGCCGCGTGGCCGTCGACCACCCGGTAGACCGCCCAGTCCGAGCCCTGCCGGAAGAGGGCGGCGAGCGGCACGCGCAACACGTCGCCGCTCCGCCAGATGGTCAGGTGGACGCGCACCCGGAAGCCGTGGCCGAGCCGCTTGCGGACCTCGTACTTGTCGGTGAGGTCGAGGGTGACGTCGACGCGCTGCTCCTCGATGCCCAGCGCCGAGACCTTGGTGTAGGCGGCCGGGTCGATGCTCCGCACCTTGGCCGCCAGCGCCGGTCCGCCCCAGCCGTCGACCACCGCCAGCGTGTCCGGCGCGATCGCCGCCGCGTCGGTCGACAGCAGCGGCACCACCACTTCCATGTCCTCCGGGTCGCCGATCTCGACCAGCGGCGTGCCGGCGGCGACAACCTGCTCGCTTTCGCTGATCACCTTGAGCACGACCCCGGTGACCGGCGCGCGCACGGTGAGCACGCCGCTGGCGCTCGCCGCGCCGGGCGTCGGCTCGATCAGCCGCGCTCTGGCGCTCGACAGTTCGCTCTCTCGCAGGTTCAGCTGTGCCCGCGCCTGCTCGACCTCCGCGTCGGCCGTGTCGACCGCCGCCGATGCCTGGTCGAAAGCGCTGATCGAGATCGTTCCGACCTTGCTCAGTTGTTGCGCGCGATCGAAGGCGGCACGCGCCACCTTCTGCCCGGCCAGTGCCCCGCTCAGTTGTGCCTCGGCGAGCGTCACCCCGGCCTGCGCCGCCTCGACCGCGGCCTGAAGTTCCTGCCGAGTGCGCGTGTCGAGGAAGCCGGGCTCCGTCGGCCTCAGCCGCGCCACCTCGGTCGAGTTCGCATAGACCTTGTCGCCGAGGTGGACCGGCAGCCGGTCGAGGCGCCCCGAGATCGGCGCCGACACGCGGAACACGTTGCGGATGCGCGCCGTGCCGTCCTCGTCGATGGTCACCTGCATCGGCCCGTGCTCGACCGTGGCGATGTCGACGGCGACCGGCCGCGGCAGCAGCGCGTAGATCGTCGCCGCCACAAGCAGCGCGACGATCACGCCGCCCACCGACCATCTGATCCATTTGCCGCGCATGTCGCCTACTCCCTTGTCTTCAGCACCTGCACCATGTCGAGGCGATCGACGCGCCGGCGCACGATCAGCGCCGACACCGCCGCCGCGGCCGCGACGACCAGCGTCGAGATGGCGTAGGTAGACGAATGAACCGCCAGCGGAATGCGGAATATGTCGCTGGCCAGGCTGTCGGTGATGAGCACGCCGAAGAACGTCCCGACGAGCCAGCCGATCGGCTGCGCCGCCGCCACGACCACGGCAATCTCGATAAGCAGCACGTTGGAGACCTGCGCGCGTCCGAAGCCCAGCACGCGCAGCGTCGCCAGCTCGCGCGCCCGCTCCGACAGCTGGATGCGGGCGCTGTTGTAGACGACGCCGAATGCGATGATGCCGCTGAGCGTCAGGTAGATCGTCAGCATCAGCCCCATGTTCTCGGACATGGTCTCGCGGAAGCGCTGCAGCGCCAGGCTCTGGAGCGCGATCGCGCCGACGCCGGGCAGGTTCTTGACCGCCGTGTAGAGCGCGTCGAGCTTGCTGCTGTCGATGTCGATGTGAGCGCCGGATATGCGCGGGCCGGTGCCCGCCAGGCGGGCCAGCGTGTCGATGTTCATGTACGCCGACAGGCCGATGTAGCTCTGGATGATCTGCGTGACGGGCACGTCGACCGAGCGGCGCAGGCCGTCGAGGAAGTCGATGCGGACACTGTCGCCGACGCCGAGGTGAAGAATCTTCGCCAGCCGGTCGCCGACCGCAATTCCCGTCTCCGGCACCCGCACCGGCTGCATGTCGCGGTTCATGACGCGGCTGAGGTCCGGCGCCGGCGGCTTGCCGGTGATGTAGATCTGGCGGTGGAACTGCCCGTTGGTGAGGTCGGCGGCGAGCCCGAGATAAGGCTCGGCGATGAGCACGCCCGGCAGACGCTCGACCTCGGACATGGCGCCCGGCGCCAGGGCCTTGGCAAAGTACAGCGAGGCGTCCTCGCGGTCGGTCTGCACGAAGATCGAATCGATCATCAGCTCGGTCGAATCGAGCGTCCCCAGCGAGACCGCCATCAGCGCCACGGCGAACGCGATGCCGATGGTGGTCAGCCCCGAGCGCACCGGGTGGCGCGTGATGTGGCGGATCGCCATGATCGTCAGCTGCGAGAAGATGCGCACGTGGTGGAACAGGCCGCCGAGCATCTCGCGGTAGACGGTTGGCGCCGGCGGCTGCATGGCGACCGCCGGGGGCAGCGAGAAGGCCGTGCGGATCGCCTGGATGGCGCCGCCGACCGCCGCCACCAAGGTAACCGCCGTCGCCACCAGATAGGTGATCGGCTCCATGTTGAAGAGCAGGAACGGGAAGGCATAGAACTTGGCGTACATCACGGTCATGCCGCGCCCGAGCCAGGTTCCGAGCCCCGCCCCGATGACGACGCCGGCGATGGCGATCGCCAGCACGAACTTGACGTAGTGCCAGGCGACCGCGGCGCGCCCGTAGCCGATCGCCTTCAGCAGGCCGATCTGTTCGCGCTCCAGCGCGATCAGCCGCGACAGGGTCATGTTGATCAGGAACGCCGACACCAGCAGGAAGATCGGCGGCATGATCTCGGCCATGCCCTGCAGCTGAAGCAGCTCGCCGTCGAGGAACGAGTTGGAGAGCTGGTCCTTGCGCCCGTAGGCGCCGACGCCTCCGTACGGCTTGAGGAGCGCGTCGACCCGGTCGATGACCGCGGTCTCGTTGGCGTTGGGAAGCAGCCTGAGGCCGACCGAGTTGAAGGCGCCCTCGAGGTTGAAGCTCGCCGCCAGGCTCTCGCGCGCCATCCACAGCACGCCGAAGCGCCGGTCGTCGGGCATCATGTCGCCGGGACCGATGGCGTAGACGTACTCCGGCGACAGCACGATCCCGACGATGGTCAGCGTCGTCTTGGTACCGTGGATGACGGCGCTGAATTGCGATCCGATGTCGAACTTGTGCGCCGTGGCGAAGTTGGCGTTGACCGCGACCTCGTTGGCGCGGCTGGCTTCCGGCAGGCGCCCCTGGCGCACGAACAGCGCGTTGACGGATACGTCGTTGCCGGGCGGCAGGGAAATCGCGATGCCGGTCGCCGGCTCGCGCAGCCCCACGATGTCGAGGATCACCGGCTCGACGATGCGCGGCTCGACCGCCGCCACCCCGTCGATGGCCGCGAGATCGCCGGCGAGCGCATTCGGCGCCCTGACGGCGGACGCGAAGACGTCGCCGAAGCGGTAGCGCTCGTAGTAGGCGGTGCGCGTCGCATCGAGCGAGCGATAGGTGCCGAAGGCCAGGATCAGCGTCGCCACACCGCACGCGATCACCAGCGCGATGGCCAGCGATTGCGCCCACATGCGGCGCAGATCGCGGAGCAGTTTGCGGTTGAGCGGATGCATCACCAGTCGACTTCGCTGGTCGCGGCGCGGCGCTCGTTGACGTCGACCTTGCTGATCTGACCGTCGGAGAAGTGCAGGATGCGGTCGCCGAGCGTGCCGATCGCCGCGTTATGCGTGATGATCGCGGTGGTCGTGCCGAGTTCGCGGTTGGTGGAGATCAGCGCGTCAAGCACCAGCGCGCCGGTCTTCGAATCGAGCGCCCCGGTCGGCTCGTCGCACAGCATCACTTCCGGGCGCTTGGCGACGGCGCGCGCGATCGCCACGCGCTGCTGCTCGCCGCCCGACATCTGCGCCGGGAAGTGCGACATGCGCTCCTTGAGGCCGACCATCTCCAGCGCTTCCTCCGGCCGCATCGGATTGCGCGACACCTCCGTCACCAGGGCGACGTTCTCGCGGGCCGTCAGACTGGGGATGAGGTTGTAGAACTGGAAGACGAAGCCGATGTGGTAGCGCCGGTAGAGCGTCAGCTCGTGGGCGCTGAAGCGTCCGAGATCGCGCCCGCGAAACAGGACCGTGCCGCTGGTTGGTGTGTCGAGCCCACCGAGCACGTTCAGGAACGTCGACTTGCCGCTGCCCGACGGCCCCAGCATGACCGCCAGCTCGCCCTCGGCTAGCGTCGCATCGACCCCGCGGAGCGCCAGCACCTCCACGTCGTCCGACTTGTAGGACTTGGTCAGCCCGGTGATCTGGAAGATCGCTTCAGCCATGCCCTGACCTGCAAAGCCCCGGGAAACCTAGCGAACGGCGCCGTTCGGGCGTTGATCCCGGTCAAGCCCGTTGTAGCGGCCGGGTCAGGCGAATCCCGTCAGATAGCTCTCGCAAAGCCCGGCGGCAGAGGCCGTGTAGTCCGCTCCCATGCTGCGGGCAAGTTCGGTTTCCCGCCGCGAGCCGATCCAGGCGATCAGAATCAACCGGCGCAGCACCACGAACGTCGGAATCTCGGCGGCGTCCGCGTCCGGCAAATCGCGGACGGTGCGGTAGCCCGCGACCCACGCGTCCATCAGTTCCGGCACCCGCGCTTCGTGTTCGAAGAAGGAAACCGCCGTCGCCGCGTCGTAGAGGTGCCAGCCGAAACCGCAGTCGTCGAAGTCGAGAATCTTCACCTCGTCTCCGTCGACGAGCAGGTTGGCGAGCCGCATGTCGGCGTGGATCAGGCCGAACCGTTCCGGCCCCATGCCGAAGCGCTCGAGGCGCCGACGGACGGCCGCGACGGTCCGTGCGAAGAGCGCCGTGGTTGGTGGATCGAGACCGATGCCATCCCGCCACCGGCCCCAGTTGGGCGTGTCGCCAAGGCTCGTGTCGAAGTCCCAGGTGTGGCGCTGGAAACCCGCCGGCCGCCGCCAGTTGCCGGCGTGCGCGTGCATCCCCGCCGCGATCGCGCCGAGGCGCTGGAACATGGCGGGTTCGGCGTCGGCGCCGGGCTCCGATCCGCTCTCCCACCGGAAGAGCACCGCGTGGCGCGGCCGGGCGAGGGCAGGGTGAGTGATCGTCTGGATGAGGTCGCCGTCAGGTCCGGCGACCGGAACCGGCGTGATTGCCACGCCGTCGTTGCGTAGCGCCGCCAGCCACGCGAGCTCGGAGGCGATGGCGCCGCGGTCGTGATAGCCCTGCCGGCAGATGCGCAGGGCGTAGCCTTGCCCGCCGTGCGGATCGTCGGCGCGGTAGGTGGCGTTTTCGGAGAGGTTGACGAGGCGCGGGGCGGGCACGTGCCCGAGGCCGAAGGCGGCGAGCGCTGCGGCCGCCAGTTGATCGAGGTGGGTGTGGTCGGCCGCTTTGGAGGGCGCAGCGATTTCGTTCATGTCGCGGAACCTACCCAGTTCCGCTGGCGGGTCGAACAAAAAGCCCGGCCCCGCCGCGTGGGGGCGCGCGGCGAGGCCGGGGCGTCAGTCCCTCGGGGAGACCGTCGCGCTTTGCTTACTCGATCTCGGCGCCTTCGTTGCCCTCGTGCCCGGAGAGCGCGCTTCCGTCGTCGACGCCCGAAATGCCCTTCGCGCCGGCCGCGCCGACGACCATGCCGTCGCACTCGTTGTCGCCGGCCCGGACGCCGGTGATCGCGAGCGTGCCGTCGCTCTTGGTCTGGATGGCGCCGAGGTCGACCGGCCCGCCGACGGTCGTGCTGGCGCACGATCCGCCTTCTGACTCGGCGGCGGCGGGAAGGGCGAGGCCCGCGAGCGGCGCGAGGGCGAGGGGGATGAGCAGCAGGAAGGCTTTGCGCATGAGTTTCGTTCCTTGAACCTGCGGCCGGGATTGACCGCGTCGCAGTCGGGGTAGCCGAAGCCGGCTTGCGCGCGCCTGACGGGACCCGACAGCCAACTGAAAGGCGGCCCGCCGCGGGTCCGGACAGGGGTCGAAGAAGAGCGATGGAAGGAACTACCCAAGTCTCGGTAAAAGAGACTTGGCCATTTTGATAACAAGTAAAGGCTGATAGTTTGTTTGGCCCTGCCAAGGCTAGTGTGAAAGTTTATTTGAATATATCTAAGTCGAAACGATGTGAGTGAAACAGTCATCGAAGGTTGCATGACGGTGGCCGATCGCCGAAAATGCCGCCGGTTCGATGGATATCCTCCAATATATCTTTGCAAACTGGCCGCTGATCATATCGCGGACGGGTGAGCACATCTCGATTGTCGGCGTCGCCGTTGGTCTGGCGATCCTGACCGGCGTGCCCATTGGCATCGCCATCAGCCAGAACAAACGCGCCGCCGACACCGTTCTCTACGTCGCCTCGATCGTCATCACGATCCCGTCGATTGCACTCTTCGGCATCATGATTCCGGTGCTGTCGGTCATCCACCAGGGGATCGGCTACCTGCCGGCGGTGATCGCGGTGCTGCTCTATTCGCAGCTTCCCATCATCCGCAACACCTACACCGCCATCACCAACATCGACCCGGCGCTGCGCGAGGCGGCCCGCGGCATGGGCCTGACCCGACTGCAGCGCCTGCGCGAGGTCGAGCTGCCGCTCGCCGTGCCGGTCATCATGTCGGGTGTGCGGGTGGCGGTCGTCATGAACATCGGCGTCACCGCCATCGCCGCCTACATCGGCGCCGGCGGCCTCGGCGCCTTCATCTCGCGCGGCATTAGCCAGACCGACCCGCGCCAGTTGGTCACCGGCGCGCTGGCCGTCTCGGTTCTCGCGGTGGCTGCCGATTTCGGCCTGCTCTGGCTTCAGTGGGCGCTGACCTCGCCCGGACTCAGGACCGTACGGACGTCGTCATGATCAGACTGGAACGCGTGACCAAGATCTTTCCGGGCGCCTCCGCGCCGGCCGTCGATCAGGTATCGATGGAGGTGCCGGAAGGCGAGATCTGCATCCTCCTCGGCCCCTCCGGTTGCGGCAAGACGACCACGCTCAAGATGGTCAACCGGCTGATCGAGCACACCTCCGGCGACATCTTCATCGACGGCAAGAACACCGCCGATTTCAACATCGTCGATCTTCGCCGCACGCTTGGCTACGTCATCCAGCAGATCGGCCTGTTTCCCAACAAGACCATCGAAGACAACATCTGCATCGTCCCCGACATTCTCGGCTGGGAAAAGAAGAAGTCGCGGGCCCGCGCCGCCGAGCTGCTCGATCTGGTCGGGCTCGATCCCTCGATCTTCCTGAAGCGCTACTCGAAGGAACTCTCCGGCGGCCAGCAGCAGCGCGTCGGCGTGCTCCGCGCCATCGCCGCCGATCCGCCCGTGCTTCTCATGGACGAGCCGTTCGGCGCCATCGACCCGATCAATCGCGCGGTCATCCAGGACGAGTTCCTGAAGATGCAGGCGACGCTCAAGAAGACCATCATGTTCGTCAGCCACGACATCGACGAAGCGGTCAAGATGGGCGATCGCGTCGCCATCTTTCGCGACGGCCGCCTCGTCCAGTACGACACCCCCGACAATATCCTCGCCCACCCCGCCAATCGCTTCGTCTCCGATTTCGTCGGCAGCGACCGCACGCTGAAGCGCCTGCAGCTGCTCAAGGTCTCCGACGTCATGCTCGACGATCCCCCCAGGGTCGTCGCCGGCGATCAGCTGGCGCGCGCCGTGTCGCTGATGGAGGAGCATGGCCACCGCTCGATCGTCATGGTCGGGCCGCGCGGCCGCGCCCGCGGGTTCGTGGCCATCGAGGCGGCGCGCGGCGAGAAAGGCACCGTCGGCGAGAACTACGAACCGCTGCCCACCACCATCCGGCGGGACGAAGACCTGCGCACGGCGGTTTCGACCATGTTCCGCCACGACCTCTCGTGGCTCGCCGTGGTCGATGGCGAGGGCATGTTCATCGGCTACGTGACGCTGCGCGGCATCACCCATCTGCTCGGCGAGGCCTACCGGGATGGCTAGCGCCGTCGAGACCCAGGGGCTGCTTCAGCTGTGGCGGAACACGCTGCTGGCGCTGGTCTTCGCGCTCGGCGCCTGGGCGTGGGCGAGCGGGCTGCTGCCCACCATCTTCGATCAGTGGGACGACATCCAGTTTCTCGGCATCCAGCACATCGAACTGGTCATCGTCTCGGGCGGCCTGGCGATCCTCGTCGGGATCCCGATCGGCGTGCTCCTCACCCGCCGGCGCTTCGCGCGTTACGGCGACATCGCGCTTCAGGTCCTCAACGCCGGCGCGACCATTCCGACCCTCGCCATCCTCGCCCTGTCGATGAGCTTCCTCGGCATCGGTGACCGCCCGGCGATCTTCGGGCTGTTTGTCGTGACCTTGTTGCCGATTGTCGCCAACACGCTCGCCGGTATTCGCGCCGTGCCGCCCTATCTCATCGAGGCGGCCACCGGCATGGGCATGAACAGCCGGCAGATTCTGCTTCAGGTGGAACTGCCGAACGCGATGTTCGTCATTTACGCCGGCATCCGCACGGCGCTTGCCATCAACGTCGGCACCGTGCCGCTCGCCTTCCTGATCGGCGGCGGTGGCTTGGGCGAACTGATCTTCTCGGGCATCGCGCTGAATGAGTTCGGCACAATGCTCGCCGGCGCAATTCCCACGGCGCTGCTCGCCATCGTCGTCGATTTCTTCATGCAGCAGCTTCAGCTGTGGACCATTCCACGCGGCGTCAATCCACTGCGTTGACCGCCGTGCACCGTTTCAATGTAGCAGTAAGAGGAGAAAAGGGATGAAGACGAAGACCCTCGCAAAGGTCGTTCTGGGCGCTGCCGTCGGCGCGTTCATGGCAACCACGTCGATGGCGGCGACGATCGTCGTCGGCGGCAAGAACTTCACCGAGCAGTTGTTGCTCTCCGAGATGACCGCCCAGCTTCTCAAGGCCAAGGGCTTCGACGTCGACAAGCGCGACGGCATGGGTTCGCAGGTCGTGCGCGACGCCCAGGTCAACGGCCAGGTCGATGTCTACTGGGAGTACACCGGCACTTCGCTGGTCACCTACAACAAGATGGACAGCGCCGGGATGAACGCCCAGCAGACCTACGACAAGGTCAAGGAGCTCGACGCCAAGGTCGGCCTGACCTGGCTGAACCCGTCGGCTGCCAACGACACCTACGGGCTTGCCGTGCAGGCGTCGAACCCGAAGACCGACGACATCAAGACGCTGTCCGATCTCGCCAAGGCCTACAACGACAAGAAGGGCCTGGTGATGGCGGTCAACGCCGAGTTCCCGAAGCGTCCCGACGGTCTGCCCGGGCTTGAGAAGGCCTATGGCTTCTCGACCACCCGCGCGGACCTCAAGGCGATGGATTCAGGGCTCACCTACCAAGCGCTGAAGGACGGCCAGGTCGATATCGCCCTGGTCTTCACCACCGACGGGCGCATCAAGGCGTTCAACTTCCGTGTCCTCACCGACGACAAGCAGTTCTTCCCGAACTACGCCATCGTCCCGGTGGTGCGCACCGCGACGCTCAAGGCCAACCCCGGTCTTGCCGATCCGCTCAACGCGCTCTCGGCCAAGATCACCGACGCGGTGATGCAGCGGCTGAACGCCGAGGTCGACGTCGACAAGAAGTCCATCGAGGACGTCGCCAGCGAATTCCTGAGCGACGAGGGCATGATGTAGTCGTCGGGTTACTCCGATCCGTGCGAAGGGCGCCTACGGGCGCCCTTCTTCTTTCTGGCGTCAGCCGGCGAGATGTTCCCTCAGCTCGTCCGCTGTCATTGGCCTCAGACCGAGCGCCGCCAACGGCCCGGCGACGGCGCGCACGAGTGCGGCGTTGTCGGGCGCCAGACTGCCGTCCGGCATGTGCAGGTTGTTCTCGAAGCCGACGCGAACCTTTCCGCCGAGCAACGCCGCCGTCACGCCGCACGCCGCTTCGTTGGCGCCGAACGCGCACACCATGAAGTCGGGGAGGCGGTCCTCCGCCGCGTTCACGAACGGCAGCACGTCGTCCGGACGCGACAGCCGGTCGGTGCGATAGCGTCCAAGCACGTAGAGCACCGAGGGGCTTGCGTCGGGAACGATGCCGCGCGCGACAAGGTCCTGCAGCCGGACGACCTCGTCGGCGTCGTAGAGAATGAACTGCGGCGCGATCCGCTCGCGCTTCATCCGCGCCAGGAACTTCGCGAACGTCTTCTCGCTGGCCGCGTCGGGGCAAAGCTCGCGGAGCGCCAGCGACACCGCCTCGGGCTTCACCGCGTCGACCGCTGCCATCTGCGCGTCGGGCTGGAACACCCCGGCCGCCTCCGTTGTGATCTGCACGACCAGACGCGTGCCGACCGCGGCGCGAATGGCGGCGATCGCGTCGCGATAAAGGGCGGCGTCGAGCGCATGGTGTCCGTCGCGGTCGCGCACGTGCAGGTGGAGCATCGCCGCGCCGGCCGCCGCAACCTCCGCCGCCGTCTCCGCCAGTTCAGGGGCGCTCATCGGCAGGCGCGGGTGGTCGGCCTTCGTCCGCCGGGCGCCGTTGGGCGCTGCAGCGAGCAGAACGGATCGTTCCGGCGTCATGAAACAAACGATCCACATTTCACATGAAGAGCGCAACACTTGTTGCACGATGGCCGCGCGGTTGCTAGCGTTGGGGCATGACGCCGCAGGTTGTTGCTCAGCGTATTACCGCTGCGTTCAGCGAAATGCCGCCGCGCATGCGCAAGGTCGGCACCTACGTTCTCGACCATCCGGAAGATGTCGCGCTGCTGTCGATGCGCGAGCAGGCGCGCCGGGTTGGCGTGCCGCCCGCCGCCATGACCCGCTTCGCCCAACGCATCGGCTATGCCGGCTATGACGAGATGCGCGGCCTGTTCGCTGCCTCGATCCGCGGGCGCATCAGCGATTTCAGCGCCCGTGCCGGCGAGCTCGCCGAGCGGCGCGCCCGTCTCGGTGAGCCGACCCTTGCCCGCTCGCTCGCCGACGGGTTGATCGAACGCGTTGCCGCGCTGGCTGAGCCTGAACGGCTGGCGGCGATCGTCGATGCGGCCGCCCTGCTGGCCGGTGCCCACGCCATCTTCTGTCTCGGTCACCGCTCCTGCTATGCACCCGCCTTCCATTTTGCCTATGCCGCTGGCCTCTACGGCGCCCCGACCCGTCTTCTCGATGCCCCCGGCGGCATCGGTGCCGATGGGCTCAACGCCGCCGCCCCCGGCGATGTGCTGCTCGCGGTGTCGTTCGCGCCCTACACCCGCGCCACCGTCGGGATCGCCACCGACGCGCACGCGCGTGGCTTGCCGATCGTCGCCGTCACCGACAGCCATGCGTCCCCGCTCGCCCGGATCGCTACCCGCACGGTGGTGGTGGCGAGCGATCTTGGCGACGCCACCCACGTCACCGCCCCGGCGCTCGCGGCGACCGAGATGCTGGCGGCGCTGGTCGTCGCCCAGAGCGGACCGGAGGGCAGGGCGGTGCTCGAGCGCAACGAGAACGAATTCGCCCGGCGGCGCGTCTATTGGGATGACACCGTGAGGGCGGTCTCGTGAGCGACCGCAGGAGAAGCCACATCATTCACCGCGGCTTGGCTGCCCCGCCGGTCGCCGTCAGCGCCTCAGGCCTCACCATCACTGATGCCGCCGGCAAGACCTACATCGACGCCTCCGGTGGCGCCGCCGTGTCGTGCCTGGGCCATCGCCACCCGGACATTCTGGCCGCCATGCGCGCCCAGATGGAGCGTCTGGAATACGCCCACACCGGCTTCTTCACGACCGAGGCGGCCGAGGCGCTGGCGGACGATCTTGTCGCCCACGCGCCGGACGGCATCGGCCACGTCTATCTCGTGTCCGGCGGGTCGGAGGCGGTGGAAGCGGCGCTCAAGCTCGCCCGCCAGTATTTCGTCGAGCGCGGCGAGACGAGGCGCACCCGGTTCGTCGCCCGCCTCCAGAGCTACCACGGCAACACGCTGGGCGCGCTCGCGGTCGGCGGGAATCTCCGCCGTCGCGAGCCGTTCGCGCCGCTGCTCTTCGACGTCGAGCATATCGAGCCCTGCTACGCCTACCGTCATCGCCGCCACGACGAGACCGACGAGGCCTACGCGCTGCGAGCCGCCGCCGCGTTGGAGGCGAAACTCCAGGAGGTCGGCCCCGAAACCGTCATCGCCTTCGTGGCCGAGACAGTGGTCGGCGCGACCGCCGGCGCTGTCACCGCCGCCCCCGGCTATTTCAAGGCGATCCGCGAAATTTGCGACCGCTACGGTGTGCTTCTCATTCTCGACGAGGTGATGAGCGGCATGGGCCGCACGGGCACGCTGCATGCCTGCGAGCAGGAGGGCATCGCCCCGGACCTGATGACCGTCGCCAAGGGTCTCGGCGCCGGCTATCAGCCGATCGGCGCCGTGCTGGTCGCCGAGAAGATCAACGAAGCCTTCTCCGCCAGCCGCCATCCCTTCCAGCACGGCCACACCTACATTGGCCATCCGCTTCCCTGCGCCGCGGCGCTCGCCGTGCAGGAGGTCATCCGCCGCGACAATCTTCTCGACAACGTCCGCACCCAGGGCGCGCGCCTGCAGGCGCGTCTCGAAGAAAGGTTCGGCAATCACGCCCACGTCGGCGAGGTGCGCGGCCGCGGCCTGTTCCGCGCCATCGAGCTGGTCGCCGACCGGGCGAGCAAGATGCCGTTTTCCGCTGATGCCGATCTCGCCGGGCGCATCAAGCGCGCCGCCATGGCGCGCGGCCTTTGCGTTTATCCGGGCGGTGGCACCGCCGACGGAGTTTCCGGCGATCACGTGCTGATCGCTCCGCCCTTCATCGTCGACGCCGCAACCGTCGACGAAATCGTCGAGCGGCTCGGCGATGCCGTCGATGCCGCGCTCGGCGAACTGCAGACTGGAGGCCGACCGCAAAGTTCATGAAAGGGGCGATGAGAGCCCGAACCCAGTGACCGGTAACACCCGGGGTAACCAGAAGGAGAAGAGCTAATGACGTTGCTACTCAATAAGTCGATGCTCGCCGGCCTTGTTGGCGCTGCCATGATGATCGGGGCCGCGTCGGCCGCCTCGGCGGCGGACGTCAAGTACGTCACCATCGGAACCGGCGGCCCGACAGGCGTCTACTTCGTCGTCGGAAACTCGGTCTGCCGGCTGGTGAATGCAGCGGCGGCCGAGGGCCGCGACGAAGACCAGAACCACCTGCGCTGTTCGGCGCCGTCGACGGCCGGCTCGACCTACAACATCGGCCAGATCTGCGCCGGCGAGCTCGATTTCGGCGTCGCCCAGTCCGACTGGCAGTATCACGCCTACAACGGTGACAGCGACAAGGTCACCAAGTGCCCGAAGCTGCGCGCCATGTTCTCGGTGCACAGCGAGCCCTACCAGGTCATCGCGGGCGCCGATTCCGGCGTGAAGTCGTGGGCTGATCTCAAGGGCAAGCGCTTCAACATCGGCAATCCGGGGTCCGGTCAGCGCGGGACCACCGAAGAGCTGATGGCTGCCGACGGCATGACGACGGCTGACTTTGCCGCCGCCACCGAACTGACCTCGACCGAGCAGTCGACGGCGCTCTGCGACGGCAACATCGACGCCTACGGCTACACGGTCGGCTTCCCGAACTCGGGCGTGGCGGTCGCCACGGACGGCTGCGGCGCCTACATCGTCGACCTGAAGAGCGATCCCGGCGCCCAGAAGCTGGTTGCCGATCATCCCTACTACGCCTGGGCGACGATTCCGAAGGGCACCTACACGACGACCACTTCGGACGTCACCACGTTCGGCGTCAAGGCGACCTTCGTGACCAGCGCCGACGTGCCCGACGACGTCGTCTATCAGGTGACCAAGGCGGTCTTCGAGAACATGGACCTGTTCCGCTCGCTGCATCCCGCCTTCGCCAACCTCGACCCGGCGGCCATGATCAAGGACGGCCTGTCGGCGCCGATCCATCCGGGCGCCCTCAAGTACTACAAGGAAAAGGGCTGGATGAACTGAGCCCATGCACGAACGACGGCCGGCGCCCCGGGTGGGCGCCGGCCCCTCTCCGAAGTTGATTACGGCGAACCCACCGCATGACCGATCAGACCGCAACCCGGCCTGAGGCCGCCCCAGGCTCGACCGATCTGGCCGACGCCGCCGCCGAAGCCATGGAGCGGATCGAGGCCCACCGGATCGTGGGGCCCAGGCTCAACGTGGTCATCGGTGTGCTGTGCGTTTGCTGGACGCTGTTCCAGATATGGATCGCCTCGCCGCTGCCCTTCATGCTGGCGCGGGTCTTCCCGCAGGGGATGATCACCGATGTGCCGGCCCGGGCGATCCATCTGTCCTTCGGTCTGGCGCTCGCCTTTCTCATCTTTCCGATCCGCCGCCACCATCGCCACCGGCAAATCCCTTGGTACGACGTCGGCTTCGCGGTGCTCGCCGCGGCTTGCGCCTCGTATCTCTATTTCGGCTGGGACGGTCTCGTGTTCCGGCAGGGCGTGCTGCTCGACTGGCAAGTCGGAGGCCTGACGATTCCCGTCGAGGCCATCATCGGCGGCGTCGGCATGCTCCTGCTGCTCGAAGCGACCCGGCGCGCAATCGGCATTCCGCTGGTGATCGTGTGCACGGTCTTCCTGCTCTACTCGATCTTCGGCCAGCAGATGCCGATGATCATCTCGCACAAGGGCGTCTCGCTGGAGCGCCTGATCGGCTACCAGTGGCTGGGCGGCGAGGCGATCTTCGGCATTCCGCTCAGCGTCTCGACCAGTTTCGTCTTCCTGTTCGTGTTTTTCGGCGCGTTGCTCGAGAAGGCCGGCGCCGGCCAGTTCTTCCTCGATCTGGCCTTCGCGCTGGTCGGGCGCATGCGCGGCGGGCCGGCCAAGGCCGCGATTCTCGCCTCGGGCCTGACCGGCATGATCTCCGGCTCCTCGATCGCCAACGTGGTCACCACCGGCACCTTCACGATTCCGGTGATGAAGAAAACCGGCATGCCGGCGGTGAAAGCCGGCGCCATCGAGGTCGCCGCCTCGACCAACGGCCAGTTGATGCCGCCGATCATGGGAGCCGCCGCCTTCATCATCGCCGAGTTCATCGGCGTCACCTATTTCGATGTGGTCAAGGCCGCCTTCATCCCCGCTGCGATCGCCTACATCGCGCTGCTCTACATCTCGCATCTGGAGGCGCTGAAGCTCGGTCTGCGCGGGCTGCCGGCCGTCGACATCCCGCCGCTCATGAAGACCCTGCGGGGCGGCGTCCTTTATCTCATTCCCCTGGCGATCCTCGTCTATCTCTTGATCGTCAGGCGCTGGAGCCCGCAGGCGTCGGTCTTCTATTCGATCCTGTCGCTGTTCGCGATCGTGCTGGTGCGCCCGCTGGTGAACGAGGTGCGCGCCGGCGGCCGCAACGTGCTGCGGGCGCTTTGGCAGGGCGTCGAGGACAGCATCGCCGGCATGATCGCCGGCGCGCGCTCGATGATCGGCATCGCCGTTGCCGTTGCTGCTGCCGGCATCATCGTCGGCGCGGTTTCCTCGACCGGCCTCTCCAACGCGCTGATCGGCGTCATGGAGGCGCTCGCCGCCGGCAACGTGTTCATCCTGCTGGGCCTCACCGCGGTGCTCTGCATCATTCTCGGCATGGGCCTTCCGACCACCGCCAACTATCTGGTCGTCGCCTCCCTGATGGCCGGCGTCGTGGTCGAGCTCGGCAGCGCCGCCGGCCTCGTCATCCCGCTGATCGCCGTGCATCTCTATGTCTTCTTCTTCGGCCTGCTCGCCGATTCGACGCCACCGGTGTGCCTGGCCGCCTTCGCGGCCTCGGCGATCTCGGGCGCCTCGCCTCTCAAGACCGGCGTGCAGGCGTTCCTCTATGACATCCGCACCGCCATCCTGCCGGTGGTGTTCATCTTCAATCCGACTCTTCTCCTGATCGGCGTCGACAACGTCTGGCACGGAATCCTTATCTTCGTCGTCTCGCTGCTGGCGATCCTGTCGTTTGCCTCGCTGACCCAGAACTGGATGTTTGTGAAGAACAAGCTGTGGGAGAGTCTGGCGCTGGTGGTGGTGATCTTCATGCTGTTTCGCCCCGGCCTGTTCATGGACCAGCTCTATCCGCCCTTCGCGACGATCGAACCGCAGAGCTTCGCGGACGGCACGGTTTCGCCCGAACCCGGTCAGATCGTGCGCTTTCACGTCACCCGGCAGACTGACTACGGCGATCGCTTCAAGCTGTTCGCGCTCAAGACTCCGGAGCCCAAGGCAGGGCAGTTACAGGGCCCGTTCGGCCTGACGATCGGCGAGGATCGCGGCCGCTGGATCGTGCGCGCCGTTGCCTTCGGCGGGGCGGCCGATTCGGCGGGCATCGCCTTCGGTGACGTTGTCACCGGCGTCGATGTCGAGCGAACCGGTCTGCCGCCCAACGAACTGGTTTATCCGTTTGGCCTTGCCTTGCTCGGGCTGGTCGTGTTTTCGCAATGGCGCCGGTCCCGCAAGGCCGGCTCTGGGGAGGTCGGCGTTGCAGCCGGCGTGGCGTGATGTTCAAGACCATCCTTATGCCTGTCGACCTCGGCGAGGAGAGTTCGTGGCGGAAGGCCTTGCCTGCCGCCCTGTTCCACGCCCGCGACGACGGCGGAACCCTGACTCTGGTGACCATCGTTCCGGATTTCGGCGAGGCCATGGTGGAGGCCTACTTCCCCGCCGATTTCGTCGACAAGGCGGCCGCGGGAGCCGAGGCTGATCTGGAGGCGTTCCGTGTCGCGCACGTGCCCGCCGACGTGCCGACCAAGGTCATGGTCAGGTCCGGCACGATCTATCACGAGATCATCGCGCTCGGCGAAGAGATCGGCGCCGACCTGATCGTCATGGCCTCGCATCGCCCGGCGCTCAGGGACTATCTGCTCGGCCCCAACGCCGGCCATGTCGTGCGCCACGCCAAATGCTCCGTGCTGGTGGTGCGCGAATAGGGCGCCGCGACGGTCCGGCGTCGCGCCGGGAAACGACGCCTCAAGTGCTCTGAGGAAATGCCCGGGACGAGCGGCGATTTGCCGTTGTCGCCATGCACAGCTGTGCTATTGTCCAACAAAAGTTGTACGACAACTCTACGAACCAAGAGCCGGGATGAACCCGGTCGGTGCAACCAGAAAAACGTGATGGAGGAGAGACCGTGAAATCAACGTCATTCCGACTCGCATCGTCGCTGGGCGCGCTTGCTCTGGCGACATTCGCTTGGACCGCACCGGCCTTGAGCCTTGAGATCAAGACCAGCGACGTTCACGGCGAGGGCTACCCGACCACCGAAGCCATCCGGTACATGGGCGACCTGTTGTCCCAGTGGACCAACGGCCGCATCACCGTAAACCTGTTCCCGAACATGCAGCTCGGCGGCGAGAAGGAAGCCCTCGAGCAGGTTCAGCTCGGCGCGCTCGAGATGACCCGCGTGTCCGTCGGCGTCGTCGGCCCGATCGTCGACGACTTCAACGTCTTCAATCTGCCGTACGTCTTCAAGAGCCTCGCGCAGCAGCACGCCGTCGTCGATGGTGAGATCGGCACCGGCCTGCTTCTCAAGCTCGAGCCCGCCGGCCTCATCGGCCTGGGCTACATGGACGCCGGTTCGCGCTCCTTCTACGTGAAGGACAAGCAGATCACGAAGCCCGGCGACCTCGCGGGCATGAAGATCCGCGTCATGCAGAACCCGATGTTCGTTGACATGGTCAACGCCATGGGCGGCAACGGCGTCCAGATCGCTTACAATGAGCTCTACACGTCGCTGCAGACCGGCGTCGTCGATGGTGCCGAGAACAACCCGCCGTCCTACGACGAAGGCAAGCACTACGAGGTGGCCGGCTACTACACCCTCGACGAGCACCTGATGGTGCCCGAGATCTTCGTCTTCTCGAAGAAGGTGTGGGACACCCTGTCGCCGACCGACCAGATCCTGATCCGCAAGGCCGCGGCTCTGTGCGTCATCAAGGAGCGTGAGCTGTGGGCGGCTAAGGAGACGGCGGCCCTCGCCGATCTCGAGAAGGCCGGCGTTCACGTCCTCAAGGATGTCGACAAGACGCCGTTCATCGAGGCGACCCAGGGCGTCCGCGACAAGTACGGCGCCAAGTACGCCGATCTCCTCAAGGCGATCGCCTCGGTCCAGTAGCGGTCGTTTCGCTCAAGAATCCGCCCGGGCGGGCAGGGCATGCGCCCTGTCCGCCCCGGCTGATCGGGGGGATTTCATGCCCGCTTCCGAAGGCATCGCAACCGTGCGCCCGGCCTACGTGCGCGTCATGGACGTGCTCTACGTCCTGTGCATGACCATCGCGATCCTGTCGATCGTCTCGATGACCATCCTGATCTTCGTTGGCGTGATCATGCGCTACATTTTCTACATGGGCGCCGCGTTCGCCGAGCCCATGTCGATCTTCTTCGCCGTGCAGCTCACGCTCTACGGCGCCGCGGCGTGCTACCGCGCCAACGCGCACCTGCGCATCCAGTTCTTCGCCAATACCCTGCCCGACGGTCCCCGCCATGCTGTCGAGATCGTCGTCAAGCTGCTGCTCGCGGCGCTTGCGGTGGCGATGATGTACTACGGCGCCGATCTGGTCAGGACGACCTGGTTCCAGGCCTATCCGGAATTCACCTACATCCGCGTCGGCGCGGTCTATTCGGCGATCCCCGGCGGCGGCTTCATATTCCTGTTGTTCATCATCGAAGCGTTCTTCTATCCGGACCCCATGGCGGCCGACGCCGACGAGGAAGTGCGGCGCGCAATGGAGCACGCCGACGAAGAAGCGCGCAAACTCGGCTACTAGCGAAGGGGCGGGGGAAACATCGATGGGTGGAGCGTTTGCGCCGCTGGTTCTTCTCGGCAGCTTCTTCCTTCTTCTGATTATCGGCACGCCAGTCGCCTTCGCGCTGGGTCTCGCTGCCCTGGCGGGCGCGCTCTACGCGCACCTGCCGCTCGCCGCGGTGCTCCTCAAGGTCTCCGACAGCGTCGATGATTTCGCGCTGCTCGCCATCCCGTTCTTCGTGCTCGCCGGCGCGCTGATGTCGGAGGGCGGCATGGCGCGCCGCCTCGTCGCCTTCGCCAATATCTTCGTCGGTTTCATGCGTGGCGGCCTCGCCATGGTCAACGTGCTCGCCTCGATGTTCTTCGGCGGCGTCTCCGGTTCGGCCGTCGCCGATACCTCGTCCATCGGCTCGATCATGATCCCGATGATGAAGAAGCAGGGCTACGACGACCACTTCGCCGTCAACCTGACCATCTCCGGCTCCACCCAGGGCATCATCATCCCGCCGAGCCACAACGCCATCATCTATTCCTACGCCGCCGGCGGCGTCGTTTCGGTGGCGCAGCTGTTCCTGGCCGGCGTCATTCCCGGCATCATGGTCGGCCTGTCGCTGATGGTGCTGTCGTACATCGTCGCCACCCGGCGTGGCTATGCCCGCGGCAATTTCGTGCCCCTGCGCGAGGCGCTGAAGATCACCTGGGAGGCGCTCGCCGGTCTCATGACCGTGGTGATCATCGTCGGCGGCATCCTGGGCGGCGTCTTCACGCCGACCGAGTTGGCCGCGGTCGCCGCCGTCTGGGCGTTCCTGGTCACCATGTTCCTCTACCGCGATCTCAAGTGGCGCGATCTGCCGCGCGTCATGGTCGGCGTCATTAAGACCGTCGCCATGGTCATGATCGTCATCGGTTTCGCCGGTGCCTTCGGCTACATGATGACGCTGATGCAGATACCGGCGAAGGCGACCAACCTTCTGCTCGGCATCTCGACCAACAAGTACGCCGTACTGGCGATGATCAACGTGTTGCTGTTGATCCTCGGCACCTTCATGGACATGGCGCCGCTGCTTCTCATCTGCACGCCGATCATGCTGCCCGTGGTTCAGGCGATCGGCGTCAGCCCGGTGCATTTCGGCATCATCATGATGCTCAACCTGTCGATCGGGCTGGTCACGCCGCCAGTCGGCACCGTGCTCTTCGTCGGCTGCGCCATCGGCAAGATACCCATCGAGAAGGCCACCCGGCACCTGTGGCCGTTCTGGCTGGCGATGCTGGTCGTCCTCATGCTGGTGACCTATTTCCCCTTCTTCGCCATGTGGATACCCAGTCTGAAGTATCCCGGCATGTAGCCCGCGTGAACCATGCACCTCGAACAGATTCCCGCCGCACGCCGCCGCACCGGTGTCCTGATCGGCCAGCTGACGCGCGACATCGTCGGCGGCAAATTGAAGCCACGGGAGCGTCTGCCCACCGAGCGCGCCCTCATGGGCGCCTACGGCGTGAGCCGCACGGTGGTGCGCGAGGCCATCGCCGCGCTGCGTGCCGAGGGGTTGGTTGAGACGCGACGCGGCTCCGGCGCCTACGTTGCCGGGAGCCAGCATCGGCCGTTTCGCATCTCCCCCGACGGTCTGGCCTCCGTCGACCAGATTCTGAATGTGATGGAGCTCAGGAAGTGCATCGAAGTCGAGGCGGCCGGCCTTGCCGCCACGCGGCGCACCGCCGACGATGTGGCGGCGATGGCGCGCGCCAACGAGGCCTTCGCCGCGGCAATCGCCACCGGCGATGAAGCGCTCGACACGGATTTCGAGTTCCACGTCGCCATCGGTCGCGCCACGGCCAACCCCTATTTCTCGTCGTTCCTCGAGTTCCTGGGCCGCATGTTGATCCCGCGCCGCTCGCTCCATGCGCCGGCCGATCCCGTCGAGCTGCGCCGCTATCTCGACCTGCTGCTGCGCGATCACCGCGCCATCGAGCGCGCGGTTGCCGCCCGCGACGTCGCCGCGTCCCGCCGCCTCATGGGGCGCCACCTGCGCCGCGGGATCAAGCGCCTGCGCATGCAGATGGCGCCCGAACGCGCCTGAGGCGTCGGCCCGCAAGGCGGCCATCCGGCGCGGTCAGGTTGTGTCTTGGCAAAGCGTCCCGCCGCCGCCCTGTTGCGATACATCATGGCGGCGCCTCTGCGCCCTTGAGATTGGATGGCATGGGTTCCCAGGATGCTCCCGCGCGCCGCGCCCGCCTGATCGCCCGGGCGCTCGCCTTGTGGCCGGCCGTGGCGCTGGTCGCCGGCGCCGCCGCGTGGGTTCTTGGCGCCGAGACGGTCGCCGACGGAATCTGGGCGGCTGGCGTGGTGCCGGTGCTGCTGGCGCTGGTCGTCGAGGTCGCGGTCAGCTTGCGGCGCGGCGAGGTCGGCCTCGACATCGTCGCCCTCCTGTCCATGAGCGGCGCGCTGGCGCTGGGCGAGGCCCTCGCCGGCAACGTCATTGCCCTGATGTATGCCGGCGGTCAGCTTCTCGAAAACTTCGCCGACAATCGCGCTCGCCGCGAGATGACCGCTCTGCTCGCCCGGGCGCCGAAGACTGCCATGGTCTACAGGCCCGACGGTCTCCGGGAAGTCGCCACCGACACCATCGAGCCCGGCGACAAGCTGCTGATCCGCAACGGCGACGTGGTCCCCGTCGACGGAACGGTTGCCGGCGCCGCGGCGCTGCTCGACGAAGCGACCCTCACCGGCGAGTCGCTTCCGGTTCGCCATGGATCCGGCCAGCCGGTGATGAGCGGCTCGGTCAACGTCGACACTGCCTTCGATCTGGTCGCCACCCGTCGTGCCGCCGACAGCGCTTATGCCGCGATCGTTCACCTTGTCGAGGCGGCCCAGCGCCTGAAGGCGCCGATGGTCAGGATCGCCGACCGCTACGCCCTCTGGTTCCTGCTGCTCACCGTCGTCATGGCCGGCGGCGCCTGGCTGATGAGCGGCGATCCGGTTCGTGCCCTCGCCGTGCTGGTGGTGGCGACGCCGTGTCCGCTGATCCTCGCCGTGCCCGTGGCGATCATCGCCGGCGTGTCGCTGGCCGCCCGCCATGGCGTGCTCGTCAAGGGCGGCGGCGTGCTCGAACGCTTCAGTCGCGTCACCCGCCTCGTCATCGACAAGACCGGTACGCTGACCCACGGTCGCGCCGCCCTGGTCGCGGTCAATCCGGTGCCTGGCTTCGCCCCCGACCGGATTCTCCGCCTCGCGGCTTCGCTCGATCAGGCCTCCAATCACATCCTCGCCGAAGCTCTGGTCGAGGCCGCCCGCCAGAGCGACCTGCCGCTTGCCGCGCCGACCGACGTGCGCGAGGCGCCCGGTTCCGGCATCGAAGGCCGCGTCGACGGTCGCGACGTGGTGATCGGCGGCCTCGATTTCGTCCGTGGCCGGTTTGGCAGCGACCAGCTCATGGAGTCCGAGGCCGGCTCAGGCGACATTGTCATTGCCGTGGCCGTCGACGGACGGCTTGCCGGAACGCTGATCCTCGCCGATCAGGTCCGCCCCGAGGTGCCCGAGCTCCTCGCCCGCTTCCGCCGACAGGGCATCCGGCGCATCGTGCTCGCCACCGGCGACCGCCCCGGCGTCGCCAACGCCATCGGCGCGAAGCTCGGTCTCGATGCGGTCCTGAGTGCGCTGTCGCCGGAGGAAAAGGTTGCCGCCGTGGTGGCCGAGCGCCAGGGCGGCCCCGTCATGATGATCGGCGACGGCGTCAACGACGCGCCGGCGCTGGCCGCCGCCGATGTCGGCGTCGCCATGGGCGCGCGCGGTGCGGCGCCCTCGTCGGAGGCTGCCGATGCCGTGATCCTGGTCGACCGGCTCGATCGCGTCGCGGAAGTCATAGATGTTGCCCGCCGTGCCCGCCGCATTGCCCTGCAAAGCGTCTACGTCGGCATCGGCTTGTCGGTCGCGGCCATGGTGGTGGCCATGTTCGGCTACCTGCCGCCGGTCGAAGGGGCGCTGCTCCAGGAGGTCATCGACGTCGCGGTGATCCTGAACGCGCTGCGCGCGCTGCGCGATCCGCACCCGCCGGCCGCTGCCGCCGGCGGAACCGGGCAGGTGCCCGCTACTGCGTCGTAGCGGGGGCAGGCTGGTCGAGCGTCGGCGCGGCCGTTGAATCGGTCGCCGCGGCGGGGCCCTCCACCGGCGGCTGGCCGGCGTCGGCGTCCAGCGCATCGAGCGCCCACACGATCAGATCGGTCGCGACCTTCCCGAAGGCGCTGTTGACCGCCGCGATCGAGGTGGTCGCGTCGTCGATGTTGGCGTCGGGAACCGACGCGGAGAAGATCTTCGCGTTGACCACGTCGCCGTTGGCATTGACCAGTTTCGCCGACACGTCGACGTCGCCGCTGGCGGCGGGCTTGATGGAGACTCGGAAGCGGCGGATGTCGACCAGCAGCTTGTAGTCCGCCGTCACGCTGCCGTCGTCGGCGCCGACCTTCATGTAGCCGGCGTTCTCGAAGCCTGCGATAAGGCGCGTGCGCACCAGTTGCGGCACGTTGTCGGCCCAGTTTGCCGCCGGGAATCCGGGCGCCTCGCCATCCGCCGTCTGCACGGTGATGTTGCGCGAATCGAGCGAGATCACCGCCGTCGGCGTCGACACGGCGAGCTGCACCGTCGGCAGCGCGGCGATCGGCGGGAACGTGGTCGGCGCCGTCAGGTCGTAGTTGACCAGGTTCTCCTCGCCACCGGCGCCGGCAAGCTTCGCCAGCCCCTTCATGATGCCGTCGACCTTGTCGGAGTTTGCGCCGAGCGCCTTCGAGAAGGTGTCGATGTTGGCGATGGCGTCGGTGATCGGCGCCTTGTTGTCGGAGATCAGCTTGTCGATGTTGGCGAGCACATCGCGCGCGGCCGTCGTCATGTCCTTCATGGCGTTGGCGTCGGCGGTCAGCGTCGGCGTCTCGCCGACCGCGAACGTCGCCGCGGCCGTACCGCCGGCTAGCGCCACCGTGGCCGTTCCGGTGAGCCCGCGGAAGTCGAGGCCGACGTGCGTGTCGGTCCTCACCGGCGTGCTGGCGTCGACCGCGATGGTCGCCATGACCTCTTCGGGCTTGTCGGGAACGAGCGCCAGGCCGGTCACTTCGCCCACCACCAGGCCGTTGAAGAGCACCGGCGAGCCCACCGACAGCCCCGACACCGATCCGGCGAAGGCGACCCGGTAGGTGGAGCGCGGGCCGATCCCGGCGGTGTTGTTCAGCCAGTAGACAAAGCCGAAGCCGGCGAAGATCGCCGCCAGTACAAACAGCCCGATGATGACGTAGCGTGCCCTGATTTCCATTTTGCCTCAGGTCCGTTCTGTTGCCTGATGTCCGTTCAAGCGGTGTCGGCCGGCGAAATACTCCTTCACCCACGGATGGGTGGAGGCCAGCACCTCGCTCAGCGTTCCCTCGACGACGATCCTGCCGTCGGCCAGCGCCGCGACCCGGTCGCAGGCGTTCTTCAGGCTGTCGAGGTCGTGGGTGACCATGAAGACCGTGATCCCGAGGGTCTCTTGCAGCGTGCGGATCAACTGGTCGAAGTCGCCGGCGGCGACCGGGTCGAGACCAGAGGTCGGCTCGTCGAGAAACACGATCTCCGGGTCCAGGGCGAGCGCCCGCGCCAGGCCGACGCGCTTGGTCATGCCGCCGGAAAGTTCCGCCGGCGCCTTGTCGGCGTCCTCGGGGGCAAGGCCCACCATCTCCAGCTTGACCATCGCCAGCTCCGCCATCATCGCCGGAGACAGGTCGAGATGCTGCCGCATGGGAAATTCGATGTTCTCGCGCACGCTCAGTGACGAGAACAGCGCGCCCTGCTGGAAGAGGATGCCCCAGCGTCGCTCGATGCCCTCCCAGGCGCGCTCGCCCGATTCGCCGGCGACCACGTCGAACACGGAGATGCGGCCCCGCCGCTTGGGGATGAGCCCGATGATCGTCCTGAGCAGCACCGACTTGCCGGCGCCCGAACCGCCGACCACGCCGAGGATCTCGCCGGAGCGCACGTTGAGCGACAGGTGATCGAGCACGGTTGCCTTGCCGAAGCCGACGGTGAGGTCGTCGACTTCGATGGCGTTGATGCCGGTGTGGGTGCGCGCGTCCATGCCGCCTCACATGCCGATCGCGGCGAAGAAGATCGCGAAGAAGCCGTCGAGCACGATCACCAGGAAGATCGCCTTGACCACCGATGAGGTCGTCTTGAGGCCGAGCGATTCGGCACTGCCAGCGACCTTCAGCCCTTCCGCGCAGGCGACCAGCCCGACCACGAACGCCATCACCGGCGCCTTGACCAGCCCGACCAGGAAATCGTCGACCGAGACCGCGTCCTTGAGGCGTGCCAGAAATGCCGCCGGGCTCATGCCGCCGTAGACCCAGGCGGTCAGCTCGCCGCCGACCAGCGCCGCCATCGATCCGAGGAAGGTGAGGATCGGCAGCGCGATCATCAGCGCGATCACCCGCGGCAGGATCAGCACCTCGACCGGGTCGATGCCCATGGTCCGAAGCGCGTCGATCTCCTCGCGCATCTTCATCGAGCCGAGCTCAGCCGTATACGAGCTGCCCGAGCGCCCGGCGATCATGATCGCCACGATCAGCACGCCGATCTCGCGAAGCACCAGAATGCCGACCAGGTTGACCGCGTATTCCTCGGCGCCGAAGCGGCGGAAGTTGAAGATGCCCTGCTGGGCAATGATCGCGCCGATCAGGACCGTGATGAGCAGGATGATACCGATCGCCTGCCAGCCGACCCGGTCGAGGTGATAGACGATGGAGGTCGGGCGGAAGCGTCGTGGCTGCCGGATGGCGCGGCCGACCGCCACGAACAGTGCGCCGGCCATGGCGACCGTCTCGGCGAGGTCGCTGACCGCGCCGGCGGCACGGCGCCCGAGGCGGTCGAGTTCGCGCGCCGGCGAAAACCGGCGCGGCAGTGCCGGCGCGAGTTCGGGCGTCCTGTGCACTTCTTCCAGAAGGTCGGCATAGCGCTCCGGCACTGCCGTCAGGTGCGCGTCGCGTCCTGCCGCGCGGTTGTCGCGCAGCATCCGCTCGATGAGCCACGCCCCGAAGGTGTCGAGCGGCGCGATGTCGGCGATGTCGATGGTGACGGCGCGGGCTGCGCTCGCCTGCTTGACCGCCGCGTCCACTGCTGCGGTCAGCGCCGTGGCGTTGTCGATCGTCCACGCGCCAGCGGTCTTCAGTTCGAGGCGGTCGCCGTGGAGCGTACCTGCAATCAGCGGTTGGGCGCTCAACGTGCCCGATCCGGTCGTGCGGGAAAAATGCCGGCGCGGCGCAGACGATGATCCGGAGGTGCCGCGGGGTCGGTCAAGTGCGTCTCCCTTGTTGGGGCAGCTATCTGACGTTCATTTGTGGCGGCCGTGCGCCGCCCGCAAATAAAAAGTCGGTCGCCGGCCCCCCGCGCACTTGATGATCTGCAATGCCACAACCAACTTAAGGATTAGGAAATTCAGCGGGTTAATCGAAAGAGAGAGGGTCCGTCATGGGTACCAGGTCGGGTTCTGAAAGAACCTTCACCGAGGAATTCCAGGTTGCCGGCGGCAAGCTCGTCGACCGGGTCAGGGAACTGCTCGCCGAAGGCCACGTCCGGCGCATCAAGATCAAGGGGTCCAGCGGCGAGCCGATCCTCGAAATCCCGATGAACGTCGGTGCCATTGCCGGCGGCGCGGTCGCCCTGGCGGCCCCGTGGCTGGCGGTGCTTGGGGCGTTTGCCGCGCTTGTGGCTCACGCGACCATCGAGGTCGTGCGGGTCGAGGAGCCGGACGACAAGGCCGGTTCGGCGAAGCCCGGCAAGAAGGCCGACGCCGACCGGGGCGTTACCATCGACCTTTGAACGCCCCGCGCGCCATCGCGGCGCGCGCCTAGGGCACCAGCACCGCCGCGCCGTGCAGGCGGCCTTCGCGCAGGTCCGCCAGTGCCTGATTGGCGTCGGCGAGGGGATAGGTCGTCGTCTGCGTCCTGATTCCGGCCTTGGGCGCCAGCGCCAGAAACTCGGTCGCGTCCTGCCGCGTCAGGTTGGCGACCGAGGCGATCACCCGTTCCTCCCACAGGTCGCGGTAGGGGAAACTCGGGATGTCGCTCATGTGGATGCCGGCCGCGATCACCCGCCCGGCCTTGCGCACCGCTTTCAATGCCGCCGGAATGAGGCTTCCGACCGGCGCGAAGATGATCGCCGCATCGAGTTCCTCGGGCGGCATTTCGTCTGATCCCCCCGCCCACGCCACGCCGAGCGAGCGGGCGAAATCCTGTCCCTCCCGGTCGCCGGCCCGCGTGAACGCGAACACCGTTCGCCCCTGCCAGCCGCAGACCTGCGCGATGATGTGCGCCGCCGCCCCGAATCCGTAGAGGCCGATCGCCTTGCCGTCGCCTGCCGCCTTCAGCGCCCGCCACCCGATCAGCCCGGCGCACATCAGCGGCGCCGTCGCCGCCGCGTCCGCCCCCGGGTCGAGCTTGAAGGTGAATTCCGCGTCGGCGATGGCGTGGGTCGCGAAGCCGCCGTCGCGCGTGTAGCCGGTAAACAGCGGATCGTCGCACAGGTTCTCGCGGTCGCTCAGGCAGTAGGGGCAGTGGCCGCAGGTGTGCCCGAGCCACGGCACGCCGACGCGCTCGCCCATGACGAAGCCGCTGACCCCTTCGCCGAGTGCGTCGACCCGCCCGACGATCTCATGGCCGGGGACGATCGGGAGTTTCGGATTGGGCAGCTCGCCGTCGACCACGTGCAGGTCGGTGCGGCACACACCGCATGCCTCGATCGCAACGCGCACCTCGCCCGGGCCGGGTTCCGGCGTCGGGCGCTCCTCTTCGACCAGAGGCTGGCGTACGGCTCTCAGCACCATGGCGCGCATGGCCATGATCTTAGGGCACGAATCGGACTTGTCGCCCGCCCGTCAATGGCTGAGCAGGCAGGGCACCGGTGCGCGGGCGAGAAGCCCTCGGGTGACGCCGCCGAACACCCATTCCCTGAGCCGGCCGTGGCCATAGGCGCCGGACACGATGAGGTCGGCCTTGTGGGCGCGCGCATGGTCGAGGATCGCGTCGGCGACCGACCCGCTCGCGCGCGGGATCGCTTCCGCTTTGGCGGCGATCCCGTGGCGCACGAGATAGGCTTCCGCCTCGTCGAGGTCGGCGGGATGCGTTTCGCCCTCTTGCACCGAGATCAGCATGACCTGACGGGCGCGTTTCATGAACGGCACCGCATCCGCGATCGCGCGCTGAGCCTCGGGCGTGTCCTTCCAGGCGACGACGATTCGCTTTGCATCGAGGTGGTCGTCGCCGTTGGGCACCACCAATACCGGCCGCCCGACGCGCATGACCACTTCGCCGACCGACGGTCCGCTGAGATCGCCGAGGGCGGATTTGCCGCCCGCGCCGAGCACGAGGAGGTCGGCGGCTGCCGCTGCGTTGACGATGGCCGAAGAGGGCATGTCGAGCGCCGTCCGCCAGTCCGCCTCGATCCCGGAACTGACCGTGACCGTATCGAAGATCATGCGCGCCACCCCGAATTCGGTCTCGAGGTGCTTGCGGTCGAAGTCGGTGTAGTCGGGTCCGACGACGGTGGCCCCATAGCCGCCCGCGTAGACCTCGGCGGGGATGCGCGGCAGCCCGGCCGTCACCCCGATGACGGTGGCGTCGAACTGTTTGGCGAGGTGGACTGCGAGCCTTGTCCGCGCCGTCGCGAGTTCGGAGGTGTCCACATGAACGAGAATGGTTCTGAACATGGCGTCCTCCTTCCTGTTTGGTGGGTGGCGATTCCCTCAGGCGTTGAGGCGCTGCAGGCTGGCCCGGCAGCGGACCAGCACCCGCCGGGCGCTGGGCAGCTCGATGGCGGCCTTCTGCTGAAGCTGGGTCAGCGTCCGCGACACCGTTTCGATGGTCAGTCCAAGGAAGTCGGCGATGTCCTGCCGCGACATTGGCAGTTCGATTGTCTGCTCGTTCGATTCGCGCCGTGACATGTCGAGCAGGAACGTCGCCACCCGCTCCTCGGCGTTGCGACGGCCGAGCAGCATCATGTGTTCCTGCGCCGAGCGCAGGCACTTGGCGGTCGCCATCCACAGCTCGGCCGCAATCGCGCTGTCGCGGGCGGCAAGCGCGATGACACCGCCGCGCTTGGCGACCCGGACCGTGGAGGCCATCACCGCCTCGGCCGTGAAGCCGTGGCTCTCGCCGGCCTCCAGGCCGAACACGTCGCCCGGCAGGTAGAAGGCGCCGATCTGTCGGCGGCCGTCCTCCAGCAGCTTGTAGGTTCTCACGGCTCCGGTGACGACCTGATAGAAATATTCCGCCGGCTCGTCTTCGCCGTAGATCTCCCCGTTGCGGTCGTAGGGCAGGGGGGCGCCCAACATCTCGAAGGCGCCGGCCAGTGTATGTACCTCGCCCAGCGATGCTTCGAGCGTCGCGGCCGATGCCCGGGCATAGGCCCTGGTCGCTGTGGTGGTGGCGGGTGTGGCAAGGTGGTGTTGCATGAGTGGCTCCCTCGGCGAAGGGTTGATCGACATCAAAGGTTTAGTCAGCGCCAAGGGGACGCGAAATTCAGGTAATCTCCCTACGGGATTTCCCGTAGGCAGCGGCCCTAAACCCGCCATTTCGGCCGGGCCGGGCAACGTTGGAGACCGGATCAGTGGCAGTTACCGCCTCCGGCGATAGGCCCCTTGGGCTTGTGTTGGCCCGTCTATCGGGCGGGCGGCTCCCGGCCTATGCGGCCGCGGTGGCGGCCGTGGCGATCGCGCTCGTCCTCCGCCTGCTGCTGACGCCGGTCCTCGGCACGGTGCCGCTGCTGGTTCTGTTCGTTCCGGCCGTTCTGGCCGCCGCCGTGTGGGGTGGCTTCGGCCCCGGTCTCCTGGCGACCGCCCTGGCGCTCCTCGCTTCGGCAATCTTCGTCGAAGGCCCGGCCTGGACGAGCCCGTCGAGCCTCATGGACGGCGCGGTCTTCGCAGTGGTCGGCGCCGGCACCGCCTGGTTCGGCGAGCGGCTGATGCGCAGCCGCCGCGTCGCGGTCGAACGCGATACCGCGCTGCGCGCCCGCGAGGCCCACCTCCAGTCGATCCTCGACACCGTTCCCGACGCCATGATCGTCATCGACGAGCACGGGTCGATGACCTCGTTCTCCGCCGCCGCCGAGCGCCTCTTCGGCTACGAGGCCGGCGAGGTTCTCGGCCACAACGTCGCCATGCTCATGCCGGCGCCCTATCGTCAGGCGCACGACTCCTACCTCGACCGCTACCTCACCACCGGCGAGCGCCGCATCATCGGCATCGGCCGCGTCGTCGTCGGCGAACGCAAGGACGGCTCGACCTTTCCCATGGAGCTCGCCGTCGGCGAGATGCGCTCCAGCAACCGGCGTTTCTTCACCGGCTTTGTTCGCGACCTGTCCGAACGCCAGGGCACCGAGGCGCGCCTTCAGGAGCTCCAGTCGGAACTCGTCCATATCTCGCGGTTGACGGCGATGGGCGAGATGGCCTCGGCCCTCGCCCACGAACTCAACCAGCCGCTGACCGCCATCGCCAACTACCTGAAAGGTTCGCGCCGGCTGATCGAGGACACCGCCGGCGACCGCCCGGCGAGAGCCCGCGACGCCCTCGACAAGGCCGCCGATCAGGCGCTCCGCGCCGGCCAGATCATCCGCCGGCTGCGCGATTTCGTCAGCCGCGGCGAGAGCGAACGGCGCGTCGAAAGCCTCGCCAAGATGGTCGAGGAGGCCAGCGCCCTTGCCCTGGTCGGCGCCAAGGAGCATGGCGTCCGCGTCAGTTTCCAGTTCGATTCGCACGTCGACCTCGTGCTTGCCGACCGCGTCCAGATCCAGCAGGTGCTCTTGAACCTGATGCGCAACGCCGTCGACGCCATGGGCGAGGTCGAGAACCGCGAACTGGTGGTGGCGAGCCGGCTGTTGCCCGACGATATGGTGGAGGTTTCCGTCGCCGATACCGGCCCCGGCATCGCCCCGGAGATTCAGGAGCAGTTGTTTCAGCCGTTCATAACGACCAAATTGCAGGGCATGGGTGTGGGGCTGTCCATTTCACGCACCATCGTCGACGCCCACGGCGGGCGAATCTGGGCCGAGGCGAACCCCGGCGGCGGTACCGTCTTCCGGTTCACGCTGCGCGCCGTCACCGGCGGGGAGGTAGCCGACGATGCCCGGTGAGTCGGTTGTCCACGTCATCGACGACGACGCGGCGGTACGCGATTCGCTGTCGTTCCTGCTCGCCTCCGTCGACATCGAGGCAGTCACCCACGAATCGGCCGCCGCCTTTCTCGACGACCTGCCGGCGCCGCTCGCCGGCTGCATCGTCACCGACATCCGCATGCCCGGTGTCAGCGGCCTGGAGCTGATTCGCGAGCTCCACGCCCGCGACATCAACGTTCCGGTCATCGTCATCACCGGCCATGGCGACGTGCCCATGGCGGTCGAGGCGATGAAGCAGGGCGCCAGCGATTTCATCGAGAAGCCGTTCGACGACGACACGCTGCTCGCCGCGGTTCGGGCCGCGCTCGAGCGCGGCCGCGACTCCGGCGCCCGCGAGGCGCGCCAGGCCGAGGTTCGCCAGAAGGTTGCCACCCTGTCGGAGCGCGAGCGGCAGGTCCTCGACGGGCTGATCGCCGGAAAACCCAACAAGACCATTGCTTTCGACCTTGGCATCAGCCCGCGCACCGTCGAGATCTACCGGGCCAACGTGATGACCAAGATGCAGGCCGGCAGCCTGTCGGAGCTGGTCCGCATGACCCTGGTCGCGGGCCCGTTCGGCGAGAACGCCTGATCGTTCCGCTCGTCGGCGCTATTGAGGCACGTCAAAGCGCCGGGTCGGGACTTGCTCCCTACTCGTTCGATGTCGGACCAACAGCTCCCCGCGGCCCTCGGCCAGCGTGTCGTTTTCGTCGTTGACGACGACGATGCCGTGCTGAATTCGCTGCGCTTCACCCTTGAGATCGAGGGCTATGCGGTGCGCCTCTTCTCCTCCGACAAGGCGCTCCTCGACGAACCGGTCCTCCCAGATTCCGGGTGTCTGGTCCTCGATCTCAAATTGCCTGATCGCGACGGCCTGGCGGTGTTGGCCGAACTTCGGGGCCGCGGTGTCACCATGCCCGCCATCCTGATCACCTCCGTCCCGACCGAATCGATCCGCCGGCGGGCGGCGGAGGCCGGTGTCCCCATCGTCGAGAAGCCGATCTTCGGAAACGGCCTGATCGACACCATCCGCGCCGCTTTCAGCGCTGCCTGAGCCGCCCCGGGGTCGTTTCCGCGACATTTCTTGCGTATCGTGGCGCCCCATCAGCGGAGCCGCCAGCGATGAAGCCCACCCACGTCCTCGCCATCGATCAGGGCACGACCTCGTCGCGCGCCATCGTCTTCGACCGGCGCCTCAAGGTCGTCGGCATCGCGCAGAAGGAATTCACCCAGCACTTTCCCAAACCCGGCTGGGTCGAGCACGAGCCCGAGGACATCTGGAAGTCGGTCGTCGCCACCTGCCGCAGCGCCCTGAAGAAGGCGGACCTCACGCCGGCGGCGATCGCCGCGATCGGCATCGCCAACCAGCGCGAGACCGTCGTGGTGTGGGACCGCATGACCGGCGAGCCGATCCACCGCGCCATCGTCTGGCAGGATCGGCGCACCGCCGACACCTGCGCGACACTGCGCGCCGCCGGCCACGAGGCCGACGTGTCCGAAAAGACCGGCCTGCTGCTCGATCCCTATTTTTCCGCCACCAAGCTCGCCTGGCTGCTCGATCACGTGAAGGGCGCCCGCGCCCGGGCCGAGCGCGGCGATCTCGCCTTCGGCACGGTCGACACCTATCTCATCTGGCGGCTGACCGGCGGCCGCGTCCACGCCACCGACGCCACCAATGCCTCCCGCACGCTGCTCTTCGATATCCGCAAGGGCGCCTGGAGCGACGAACTTCTCGCCCTGTTCAGCGTGCCGCGCGCCATCCTGCCCGACGTCAAGGACTGCGCCGCCGATTTTGGCGTCACCGACAGGGCGATCCTCGGCGGCGAGATTCCGATCCTCGGCGTCGCCGGCGATCAGCAGGCGGCGACCGTCGGCCAGGCGTGCTTCCAGCCGGGCATGCTGAAGTCGACCTACGGCACCGGCTGCTTCGCGCTGCTCAATACCGGCGCCAAACCCGTGCGCTCGAAGAACCGGCTGCTCACCACCATCGCCTACCAGTTGGGAGGCAAGCGCACCTACGCGCTGGAGGGGTCGATCTTCGTTGCCGGCGCCGCCGTCCAGTGGCTCCGCGACGGGCTGAAGATCATCCGCCGTGCCTCCGATGCCTCAAGTTTCGCCCGCCATTCCGACAGGGCCCAGTCAGTCTATTTCGTGCCGGCCTTCGTCGGTCTCGGCGCCCCCCATTGGGATGCCGAGGCGCGCGGCGCCATCTTCGGCCTCACCCGCGGCACCACTCAGGCCGAGATCGCCCGCGCCGCCTTGGAATCGGTCTGCTACCAGACCCGCGACCTGTTCGACGCCATGAGCCATGACTGGCGCGCCGCAAGAGGCGCCCAGCCGGTGGTGCGCGTCGACGGCGGCATGGTCGCTTCCGACTGGACCATGCAGTTCCTCGCCGACATTCTGGCCGCCCCGGTGGATCGCCCCAAGGTTCTGGAGACGACCGCGCTGGGCGCCGCCTATCTCGCCGGCCACCACGCGCTGCACTACCCGCCGCCCGCTGTCTTTGCCGAGAACTGGCGCGTCGATCGCCGTTTCACGCCGCGCATGGGCGAGGCCGAGCGCCGCGAGAAGCTTGCCGGCTGGCGCGACGCCGTCGGCCGCACCCTCAGCCGTCAGCCAGCTCCCTGAGCCGTCCTTCGAGGAAGCGCCGCTCCACCTCCTGGGTGCTGAGCGTCAGCGCCCGCTGGTAGGCGGTCCGCGCCTCGCTGGCGCGGCCGAGCCGCCGGCAGAGGTCGGCGCGCGCCGACCACGCCAGCCCGTAGTCGGCAAGCTCGCCACGCGTCAGGATCGCGTCGATCAGCGCCAGCCCCGCTTCCGGTCCGTCGCGGAACGCGATCGCGGCCGCCCGGTTCAGTTCGACCACCGGCGAGGGGTCGGCGCGCATCAAGAGGTCGTAGAGGGTGACGATCGTCGCCCAGTCGGTCGCGTCGGCGTAAGCGGCGCGCGCGTGCACCGCCGCGATCGCCGCCTGAATGGCGTAGGGACCGACCGGCCGGGCCCCCATCGCCTTGTCGGCCAGCGCCAGCCCTTCGGAGATCAGCCCCCCGTCCCAGCGGGCTCGGTCCTGATCGGCGAGAAGGATGATCTCGCCCGTAGCGCCGGTGCGCGCTTCGCGCCGCGATTCGTTCAGCAACATCAGCGCCAGCAGCCCCGCCGTTTCCGGCTCCGGCAGCAGCTCGTTGAGCAGCCGGCCGACGCGGATCGCCTCGCCGGAAAGGTCGTGCCGGGCGAGCGCCTCGCCCGACGAAGCGTAGTAGCCCTCGTTGAAGACGAGATAGACGACGCGCAGCACGCTCTCCAGCCGCGCCTCGAGCTGGTCGCGTTCGGGCACTGCGTAGGGGATCGCCGCGTCGCGAATCTTGCTCTTCGCGCGCACGATGCGCTGCGCCACGGTCGGCGTAGCGGTAAGGAAGGCGCGCGCGATCGCTTCCGTCGTCATCCCGCACACCTCGCGCAGCGTCAGCGCGACTTGCGCGTCGGGCGCCAGCGCCGGATGGCAGCAGGTGAAGATCAGCCGCAGCCGATCGTCGGCGATCTCCTCGGGTTCCTGATCCGCGTCGTCGCGCATGTCAGCCTCCAGACGCAGGGCGATTTCCGCCTCGCGGGCGTCGAAGCGCGCCCGCCGGCGCACCCGGTCGATCGCCTTGAAGCGCCCGGCCGAGACGAGCCAGGCGCGCGGGTTTGCGGGCACCCCATCGCGCGGCCATTGGTTGGCGGCCGCCGTGAAGGCGTCGTGCAACCCTTCTTCGGCGAGGTCGAAGTCGCCGAGCAGCCGGATCAGCGTGGCGAGCACGCGGCGCGATTCGGTGCGGTAGAGATGCTCGACCGTCGCCCGCATGTTCGCGCCGCCGGTCATGGCGAGGTCTTCACGGCGCGTCCCAGTCCTTGATCGGCGTAAGCGCCCGCACCTCGATCGCGCCGATCTCCGCAACGCCGGTCTTCGCGACGAGCGAAATCGCCTCGTTCATGTCGCGTGCCTCGATGAGCAGGAAGCCGCCGAGATATTCCTTCGTCTCGATGTAGGGGCCGTCGGTCACCGATGTCTTTCCGTCGCGCACGCGGACCGTGGTCGCCGTGTTGGGCTCGTCGAGCGGGCTCGCCATGATCAAATGACCGGAGCGCTCCAATTCGGCGTCCTCGGCCCGCGACCGTCGGTCGAGCTTCTCGGATTTCTCCGGCGTGAAATCCGCGAACGACTGATCGTTGAACCAGACCTGACAGAGATACTTCATCGCCTCGTTCTCTCTTCGCTTGTTGGCTTGAATACCCCCTGGTCGCGCCAGATTGCCCGCTTTCGACATTTCGGTGCGGGGAAATCTTCCCGACCGGTGGCGTGATCGGCTAGAAGAGGCGCCAAGGGGCGGCCGTTCGGGAGGAGAAGCCGTTGAAACTGCATGATTTTCGCGTTCTCTCCTTCGATTGCTACGGCACCCTGATCGACTGGGAAAGCGGCCTGGTCACGGCGCTCGCCCCGCTTCTCGCCGAGGCCGGCCCGGGCCTCGGTCGCGACGAGATTCTGGAGACCTTCGCCCGCCACGAGGCGGCGCAGGAATCCGCGACCCCGGCGATGCGCTATTCCGATCTGCTGGCCGTCGTCTACGGCCGCATGGCGAAGGAGTGGGAGGTCGAGACCACCGCCGAGGATGCGGCAGCCTTCGGCGCCTCGGTCGGCGACTGGCCGGCCTTTCCCGATAGCGCCGAGGCGCTTGCCTACCTCAAGCAGCACTACAAGCTGGTCATCCTCTCCAACGTCGATCGCGCGAGCTTCGCGAAGTCGAACGCGCGTCTCGGCGTCGCATTCGACTTCGTCTTCACCGCCGAAGATATCGGCGCCTACAAGCCAAGCCCGAGGAACTTCCAGTATTTGATCGACCATCTCGCCGAGGCCGGTTTTGCCAAAGCCGACATCCTCCACACCGCCGAGAGCCTCTTTCACGACCACGCCCCGGCCAACGACTTCGGCCTCGCTTCGGCGTGGATCTACCGTCGCTCCGGGCAGGACGGTTTCGGCGCCACCGCGCGCCCCGGGAAGATGCCGCACGTCGATTTCCGGTTCACCAGCCTCGCCGAGATGGCCGACGCCCACCGCAAGGAAATGGGGTTGACACTGGCCGCACCGCGCCGCGCCCGTCTATAGTCCCCGCCGCCTGACAACAGCCCCCGGACACGCTGCAATGAAAATACTGGTCGCGGTCAAACGCGTCGTCGATTTCAACGTCAAGGTTCGCGTCAAGTCGGACGGCTCCGGCGTCGACCTCGCCAACGTCAAGATGGCCATGAACCCGTTCGACGAGATCGCCGTCGAGGAAGCGTTGCGCCTCAAGGAAGGCGGCGCCGCGGACGAGGTCGTGCTGGTTTCCGTCGGCGAGGCGGGTTCCGCCGAGACGCTCCGCACCGGCCTTGCCATGGGCGCCGACCGCGGCGTCCTGGTGAAGGCCGAGGGCCGCACCGAGCCGCTCGCCGTCGCCAAGGCCATCCGGGCCATTGCCGAGAAGGAACAGCCGGGCCTCATCCTGCTCGGCAAGCAGGCGATCGACGACGATGCCGGCCAGACCGGCCAGATGGTCGCCGCGCTTCTCGGCTGGCCGATCGCGACGTTCGCCTCCAAGGTCGTTGTCGAGGGCGGCGCCGTCACCGTCACCCGCGAAATCGATGGTGGCCACGACACCGTCCGCCTGGAGCTTCCGGCGGTCGTCACCGCCGACCTGCGTCTCAACGAGCCGCGCTACGCCTCGT
This sequence comes from uncultured Alphaproteobacteria bacterium, assembly GCA_963843565.1. Classification (GTDB taxonomy): domain Bacteria; phylum Pseudomonadota; class Alphaproteobacteria; order Rhizobiales; family Kaistiaceae; genus DASZQY01. The sequence continues at coordinate 1,879,711 of CAWJKY010000003.1, read as the reverse complement.
TGCCCAACATCATGAAAGCTCGCAAGAAGCCCATCGAGGAGCTCTCCGCCGCCGATCTCGGCGTCGATCTCGCACCGCGCTTGCGCGTATTGAAGGTGTCGGAGCCGCCGACGCGCCGCGCCGGCGTCAAGGTCGCCTCGGTCGCCGAACTGGTCGACAAGCTCAGAAACGAAGCGGGGGTCCTGTGACCGTTCTCCTTCTCGCCGAACACGACAACGCTTCGCTGAAGGAGCCGACCGCGCGCGCCCTTGCCGCGGCCGGCGAGATGGGCGGCGACGTCCACGTTCTCGTCGCCGGAAGCAACTGCCGGCCCGCCGCTGACGCCGCCGCCAGACTCGCCGGCGTCGCCAAGGTGCTGGTCGCCGACGATGCCGCGCTCGCCGACCAGCTGTCCGAGCCGCTGGCCGCGCTCCTTGTTGCTCTGGCGCCCGCCTACGATGCCCTCGTTGCCCCGGCGACCGCCACGGGCAAGACCGTGATGCCGCGGGTCGCCGCGCTCCTCGACGCCATGCAGGTGTCGGAGATCGTCCGGGTCGTTTCGCCCGACACCTTCGAGCGGGCGATCTACGCCGGCAACGCCATCGAGACTGTCCAGACCTCCGAGCCGAAGAAGGTCGTCACCGTGCGCACCGCCGCGTTCGGCGCGGTCGGCGAGGGTGGCGACGCGCCGATCGAAGCGGTCGCCGTTCCCGCCGTCGCCGGCCGCACGACCTTCCTCGGTGCCGAGCTGACGCGCTCCGAGCGGCCCGAGTTGACCGCCGCCCGCGTCGTCGTCTCCGGCGGGCGCGCCTTCCAGTCGGCGGAGAATTTCGCCAAGTACCTGGAGCCGCTCGCCGACAAGCTCAACGCCGCCATCGGCGCCTCGCGCGCCGCGGTGGATGCGGGCTACGCACCCAACGACATGCAGGTCGGCCAGACCGGCAAGGTCGTCTCGCCCGAGCTCTACATCGCCATCGGCATTTCCGGCGCCATCCAGCATCTCGCCGGCATGAAGGACGCCAAGGTGATCGTCGCTATCAACAAGGATCCGGAGGCGCCGATCTTCTCGGTCGCCGACTACGGCCTCGTCGGCGATCTCTACGAGCTGTTGCCGGAACTCACAAAGGCGCTCTGAGGGCCTCCGCTCGCCGCAGGACCCCGTACGGCGCAAGCCGCTTCGGGGTGATCAATCTTGAACAGACCGGGGGCGCGGCATACCGCTAAATAGGACCTGAGCAGCCAGCTCTCGGCCGAAGAGTCGGCCGATGCGGATCCTGGCTCGGGGAGGCCTCCAATGGACAAGGATCGCGTTGCCGGGTCGACGAAAGTCGTCAAGGGCAGGATCAAGGAAGCGGTCGGCAAGGTCGTCGGCGACTCCAAACTGGAGTCGGAAGGCAAGGCCGACAAGGCAGCCGGCAGAGTTCAAAACACCATCGGCGGGCTCAAAGACACCCTCAAGGGCAAGTAGCCCGCGCGGCCGGGAGCGGCTCGCTTGCGCCCAACCCCGCTCACCCCTCCCAGTGCCGGATGTCCTGCCCCCCAGACATCTGGCGAAGGCCTCGGCGGGCTCGCGCGCCGGCCGGGGCCTCCTCTTCTCGGATCGCGGGGGGCAACGCCCCTCTCGCGACCACCCGACTGTAGGCGCCAGTTTGGTCCCTGATCATGAGTCGTAGCGCCCTGTATTTCATCATCGCCGCTCTCGCGGTCGTCGTCATCGTCGGCGGGTATTTCCTCTACCAGCAGCAACATCAGGTCGGCCTGCAGATCAAGATCGGCGATCACGCCGTCACCATCGACGGGAACTAGTCTCCCGCGCGCTCGAAGGAAACAGGACCATGTCGCTCGGTCTCATTCTCATCATCGTTCTCATCATTGCCTTGCTCGGCGGCTTCAGCGGCCGGTTCGGCGGCTATGGCTACGGCTTCGGTCACGGCGGCGTCGGCGTCCTCGGTGTCGTGCTGATCGTCCTGGTCGTCCTGGCGCTCATGGGGCGCATCTGATCGACCTGGCGATTTTGTCGCGGCGGCAACCGAAGCCCTTGCCTGCCTGAAAGTGCGTTTTCGCAAAATGATGTCCGCGTGGGCGGTGACACGCCGCCCGCCGCCTTGCTAAAATCCGGCGAGGCGTCCGTCGACCTATTCCGACGCCGATGTATTCCGACAACGACAATACGATTCTGGGGGGAGGGGCTCATGCCAGCCGCCATCGCACCGAGCAACGACGATCGAACCCGCGCCCGCGCACTTCTCGCGCGCATGAGCCTTGATGAGAAGGTCGCCCAGCTGCGGTCGATCTGGATCGTCTACAATGCCGCCGCCGGCACCTTCGAGCTCGATCCGTCATTCCCGCAAGGGCCGGACATGAAGACGGCCCTCAAGGACGGCATCGGCCAGATCACCCGACCCTACGGCACCAGCCAGGTCGGCTTCGCCGACGGCGTCAAGGCGCTGAACGCCACCCAGAAGATGCTGGTCGAGGGAACACGCCTCGGCATCCCCGCGCTTGCCCACGATGAATTGCTGGTCGGCCTTCTGTCGCTCGAGGGCACCCAGTTTCCCGCCGCCATCAACATGGGCGCCACGTGGGATCCGGACTTGGCCGGGCGCATCGCCACCTCGATCCGCGGCCTCATGCGCCGCGTCGGCGTTCAGCAGAGTCTCGGCCCCGTCCTCGACGTGGTCCGCGATGCGCGCTGGGGCCGCATCGAGGAGACCGTCGGCGAGGATCCCTATCTCGTCGGCTGCATGACCTCGGCGACCATCCGCGGCCTCCAGGGCGACAGCCTCGCCAATGGCGTCGTCGCCACGCCCAAGCATTTCGTCGCCCATTCCGATGGCGAGGGCGGCCGCAACCATGCGCCGGTTCACGCCGGCGTTCGCGAGCTTGCCGATATCTTCCTGCTGCCCTTCGAGATGGCGGTGCGCCGCGCCGGCGCCCAGTCGGTGATGAGCTGCTACCACGATATCGACGGCGTCCCCGGCTCCGCTTCGCGCTGGCTGCTGACCGGGATTCTGCGCGAGCGCTGGGGCTTCGCCGGCACCGTCGTCTCCGATTATTTCGCCGTCCGCTTCCTGCAGACCCGCCACCATGTCGCCGCCGACGGCACCGAAGCCGCCGCCCTGGCGCTCGCCGCCGGCCTCGACGTCGAGCTGCCGTTCTCCGAGTGCTACACGGCCGGGCTGCCCGAGGCGCTGAAGCGCGGCACCCTCAGCCAGGACGACATCGACACGGCGGTCGAGCGCGTGCTCGCCCAGAAATACGCCCTCGGCCTCTTCGAAAATCCTTACGTCGAGGAAGGCGGCCCCTACGTGCTCGATACCGACCGCGCGCTTAATCGCGAGGCGGCCGAGCGCTCGCTGGTGCTCCTCAAGAACGACGGCTTCCTCCCGCTTGCCGGGCCCGGCAAGATTGCGCTGATCGGTCCCTCCGCCGACGATCAGCTGGCGCTCTTCGGCAACTACCACTTCCCCGTCACCCAGCGCTGGGCGTCCGGCGGCCGCACGGTGCCTGTCGTCGCCGAGACCTTCCGCGCCGCGATGTCCGCCGAGTTCGGTTCCGACAACGTCGCTTATGCGCGCGGCTGCCGCATCCTCCCCGAGGACGATCGCAAGGTCTACTTCGTCGAGGGTGAGCCTGCCGGCGACCCGACCCGTCCGCTGGTCGACATGGACCGCTCCGGCATCGCCGAGGCGGTGGCACTGGCCAGGAAGAGCGACGTCGCCGTCGTCGCGGTTGGCGACATGGCGGGCCTGTTTGCCTCTGGCACGGTCGGCGAGGGCTGCGACGTCGACAGCCTGACGCTCCCCGGGGTCCAGGCCGAGCTGGTCGATGCGGTTCTGGCGACTGGGACCCCCACCGTGGTGGTTCTGTTCGCCGGCCGGCCCTACGATCTCCGCGCCATCGCGGCCGGCGCCCGCGCCGTGTTGTTCGCCGGCTTCCCCGGCGCGGAAGGCGCCGGCGCCGTTGCCCGCGTCCTGTCCGGCAAGGCGGATCCGGAGGGCAAGCTTACCGTCACCTTCCCCGAGAGCGCCGGCGCGTCGCCTATGTTCTACAACGCCAAGGTGCTCTCCGGTGGCCTGCCGCGCGCCGCCTACTACAACGCGGTCTATCCGTTCGGCCACGGCCTCGCCTACACCACCTTCGCCTACGACGATTTCTCCGTGAGCCGCGCCGCGTGGCCGATCGGCGAAGCGGTCGAGGTGACCTGCTCCGTGAAGAACACCGGGATGCGCGCCGGCGCCGAGATCGTCCAGCTTTACGCTACCGATGTGGTGGGTAGCGTCGTGCGCCCGGTGCTGGAGTTGAAGGGCTTCTGCCGCGTGCCCCTGGCGGCGGGCGAATCGAAGCGCGTCACCTTCACCGTCCACTCCGACATGATGAGCTTCACCGGCATCGATCTCCGGCGCATCGTCGAACCTGGCGAGGTGGTCTTCGCCATCGGCGCGTCCTCCGCCGACCTCCGCCACAAGGCGACCGTGCGGCTGACCGGGCCGGTCACCGAGACCGCCGACGAGCGCGTCATGTTTACGGAGGTGCGGGTGAGCTAGGGAGGGTCGCCGCTCAACTGCCGTCTGGGTGCGCCTGAACCGAGTTCCGGCCGGCCCGCGAGCTTCACGTCGACTGGCGGATTTCCCGGATCGCAAGATAAACACCACCTGTGGCTTTCCGGCCGCACCCGGGGCCAGAGAGCGCCGCCTTGGTGGCGGAAGTCACAGTCGCTCACTACTATCTGGCTAGAATCGTTGCCGGGGCTCACCGTTTCTTAGGCAATGTATTGCTATGCAACCGGAATCGTTCAAGAAAATGCCCTCCGCAATGACGAAGAGAGCCTCCCGAGCATGATCCCCTTGAGAGCCGCTTCCCTGCGCCGGCGCGCCCTGGCGACGACGACAGCGACCGCGATGGCCTTTGCGCTTTTGTCCGGAGCCGGCTCTGCCGCCTCCACCGGCAGCGCCTTCGGCGATTTGCAGGGCAGCTGGGGCGGCACCGGCACCGTCACCTACAAGAGCGGCACCAAGGAGCGCCTGCGTTGCCGGGTACAATACACCCAGGCCGGCCCCAACGATCTTCAGCAGGCGCTGCGCTGCGCCAGCGACAGCTACAAGTTTCAGATCAACGCCTATTACAAGCATTCCAGCGGCACGCTTTCCGGCCGCTGGGACGAGTTGGTCATGAACCTCAAGGGGACCATCTCCGGCAGCCTCGACAACGGCAGCATCAACGGCCTCTTGCACGGGCCCGGGTTCACCGCCAACGTCTCCGTGGTCACCACCGGCACCAAGCAGATCGTCAATATCGACGCGCCGCCCGACCAGGACATCACCAACGTCTCCATTCAGGTCAGCAAGGGCGGCCGCTAGGCTGCGGCTGCCCGCGTTGATGGAACGGCGCGTGTCGGCCACAGTCCCGCTTGTCGATTCGGTGCCACGCGCCACCTAGCTTTCCGGGAAAGTGACAATGGCATCACGCTCCAAAGAGCACTCCGGCGCCGGCATCGCGCTGGGTCTCGAGCGTCTCGGTCTCCTGTCGCTTCTCTCCCCGGCGGTCATCGCCGTCGTCGCCATCCTCATCTCCGTCGCCGCCGTATTCGGCGTCATGCGGATCAAGGTGGACGATTCGCTGAGCCAGTTGTTCCGTTCCAATTCCGCCGAGTTCAAGCAGTACGAGGAAGTCTCGCGCCGCTTCCCCTCGGCCGAATACGACGTGCTGGTCGTCGTCGAGGGCGACATCATGCAACGCGACTCGCTGGAGGCGCTGCGCAACGTCGCCATCGATCTCCAGTTGATCGACGGCACCCGCAGTTTGATCTCGCTGTTCTCCGCCCGCCAGCCGCCCGTCAACGGCGGCATTCCCGAGCCGCTCTTCCCCGAGGAACTGCCCACCGATCAGGCCGCCTACAAGGCGCTGGTCGATCGCGCCCTCAACAACGACATCATCCGCGGCAAGCTTCTGTCCGAAGACGGCAAGCTGGCGCTGATGGTGCTGGCGCTCAATCCCTCTGTGGTCGACAGCGCCAGCCTCAACGACGTGGTCGGCGAGGTCAGACAGACCGTCGATGAGGACCTCGCCGGCACGTCCCTTTCCGGGCGTCTCGCCGGCGTGCCCGTCATGCAGCTCGAGATCCGCAACGCCGTCCAGCGCGACCGCATCATCTACAATCTCATCGGCTTCCTCGCCGGCTGCGTCATCGCGGTGGTCTTCTTCCGGCGCATCTCGTTCATGATCATCGCCGCGGCGCCGCCGCTGGTGGCGATGCTGTGGGCGCTCGGCACCCTCGGCTGGCTCGATTTCCGCCTCAACATGTTCCTGAACGTGATGACGCCGCTCATCATGGTCATGGCCTTTTCCGATTCCATGCAGCTCACCTTCGCCTATCGCGACCGCCTGTTGCGCGGCATGGAGAAGTTCGCGGCGATGCGCGACGCGCTCATGGTCGTCGGTCCGGCGCTGGTGCTGACCTCGCTCGCCGCCGCCTGCTCGTTCGGCGCCCTGCTGATTTCCGATTCCAACCTCATCCGCACCTTTGGCCTCGCCGGCGCCATCTCCGCCGCCGTCGCGTGGGTGGCGGTGATCCTGCTCGGGCCGCTGCTCGGCGTGCTGCTGGTCCGCAAGGAAGCCGTCTTCGCCGCGAAGGTCGCCCGCCACGACACCGGCGTCGATGCCCTCAGGCGCTTCTGCGACTGGATCGCCCACCGCATGTCGCACCACCCGCTGATCTACAGCCTGATCAGTCTGGTGATCGTCGTCGGCCTGACCTTCGTCTATGCCGGGCTCGACCCGCGCTATCGCCTCGCCGATCAGGTCCCCGACAAGGAGCAGGCGGTCGCCGCCAGCCAGTCGCTCGACGAGAAACTGGCCGGCGCCAATCCCATCGACGTGCTCATCCAGTTCCCGCCCGGCGCCGGCCTCTACGACAAGGAGACCCTCGACGTCATCGCCGCCGCCCACGACGTCGTCGAGGCCCAGGCCGGCCTCGGCAACGTCTGGTCGCTGGAAAGCCTGCGCCGCTGGCTCGCTGAAAAGGCCGGCCATGACGACGTCGAGACTCTGAAGGAATACGTCGGCTACCTGCCGACCGATCTCGTTCGCCGCTTCGTTTCGGAAAACGAGGATTCGGTGGTCGTCTCCGGTCGCATTCCGGACAAGGACGCCAGCGCGCTGCTGCCGATCATCAACCAGCTCGACGCCGCCCTCCAGAAGATCGCCGCCGCCCATCCCGGCTACAAGCTGTCGGTCACCGGCCTCTCGGCGATCGCCGCCCGCAACAGCGCCTCCATGATCGGCGAACTTTCCAAGGGCCTGACCGTAGAGATGGTGCTGGTCGCGATCCTGCTCGGCCTCGCCTTCCGCTCCGCCTTCGTGGCCGTCGTCGCGGTGCTTCCCGGCCTGTTCCCGATTGTCATCGCCGGCGCCGTTCTGTGGTGGTTCGGCCAGGGCCTGCAATTCGCCTCGATCGTCGCGTTGACCGTCGCCTTCGGCCTCGGCCTCAGCGCCACCATCCACTATCTGAACCGCCTGCGGCTGGAATACGTGCCCGGCGAAGACCCGGAAACCGGCGTCCGCCGCGCCACCGCCCTTGTCGGTCCGGCCCTGATCCTCACCTCGCTGGTGCTCGCCTTCGGCCTCGGCGTCACCATCTTCTCCGACCTGCCGTCGCTGCGTCTGTTCGGCTGGCTGGGCTCGTTCACGTTGATCGCGGCGCTGGGCGGCGATCTTCTGATCCTGCCGGCGACCGCGGTGCTCCTGCGCCGGCTGCTGCGCCGCTTCCGCCCGCCCCGCAGCGCCCCCGCCACCCCGGCGGAGTAGGGCGGGTCGCCAAACCTCACATGTTCGGATAGTTCGGCCCGCTGCCGCCTTCCGGCGGCACCCAGTCGATGTTCTGGTTGGGGTCCTTGATGTCGCACGTCTTGCAGTGGACGCAGTTGGCGGCGTTGATCACGTAGCGCGGTCCGTCGGCGTCCTCGACCCACTCGTAGACGCCCGCCGGGCAGTAGCGTGCCGACGGCCCGCCGTAGACGTCGTGCTCCGAGGATCGCTGCACCTGCATGTCCGCGACATGCAGATGCACGGGCTGGTCCTCGTCGTGGCTGGTGTTGGCCAGGAACACCGACGACAGCCTGTCGAAGGTCGTCGCGCCGTCGGCCTTGAATGCCGCGGCGGCCGGGGTCGCGGCCGCCGCCTTCGTGGCGGCGTAGTCCGGCCCGCCGTGGCCGAGCGTCCCGAACAGCGAGAAGCCCAGCGTATTGGTCCACATGTCGAGGCCGCCGAAGACGACCCCGCCGAGCGTGCCAAGCTTCGACCACAGCGGCTTGACGTTGCGCACCGGCTTCAGGTCGCGGCCGATCGCCGACGTCCGCCAGCCGTCCTCGTAAGCCGCGATCTCGTCGTGGCTACGGCCCGCTGCGATCGCATCTGCGACGGCATCCGCCGCCGCGATCCCCGACAGGATCGCGTTGTGGCTTCCCTTGATCCTGGGCACGTTCACGAATCCAGCGGCGCACCCGATCAGCGCGCCGCCCGGAAACGTCAGCTTGGGCACCGACTGGAACCCGCCCTCGCTGATCGCCCGCGCCCCGTAGGCGAGCCGCTTGCCCCCGGCAAACGTCGGCGCGATCGCCGGATGCGTCTTGAACGTCTGGAACATCTCGAACGGCGACAGGTGCGGGTTCTTGTAGTTGAGGTGCACCACGAAGCCGACCGACACCAGATCGTCGCCGAGGTGATAGAGGAACGATCCCCCGCCCGTGCGGTTGTCTAGCGGCCAGCCGAAGGTGTGCTGCACCAGCCCCGGCCGGTGACGGGTCTTGTCGATCTGCCAGAGCTCCTTGAGGCCGATGCCGTATTTCTGCGGCGCGCGACCTTGGTCGAGGCCGAAGCGGCGCACGAGCTGCTTGGTGAGCGACCCGCGCGCGCCCTCGGCAAGAAGCGTGTACCTGGCGTTCAGCTCGACGCCCGGCTGGTAGGCCGCCTTGTGGGCGCCGTCTTTCGCCACGCCCATGTCGCCGGTCGCCACGCCGACGACCGTGCCGGCGCTGTCGTGCAGGGTTTCGGTTGCCGCGAAGCCCGGGAAGATCTCCACGCCCAGCCCCTCGGCTTCGCGTCCCAGCCATCTGCAAACGTCCGCGAGCGAAACGACATAGTTGCCGCGGTTCGCCATCAGCGGCGGCATGACGACCTGCGGGATGCGGATCGCGCCGCCTTGCCCGAGCCACAGAAAGCGGTCCTCCGTCACCGGCGTCGCGATTGGCGTGTCCCGCGTCCGCCAGTCGGGGAAGAGCGCGTCGAGCCCCACCGGATCGATCACCGCGCCGGAGAGAATGTGGGCGCCAACCTCGGCGCCCTTTTCCAGGACCGCGACCGAAAGATCCGGCGCCGTCTGCTTCAGCCGGATTGCCGCCGCCAGTCCCGCCGGCCCGGCGCCGACGACGACCACGTCGAAATCCATCGCCTCCCGGTCGGTCATCGGGCGCGTTTGCGCGGCAGGTGACCCTTCCGGACCATGTCGCGCAGGCGCATCACGTCGGTGTGCGCGCACACCTTGTCCTCGGGCGTCAGCGTGGTTGCGGCGCCCGCCGCCGTCGCCAGGATCAGCGCGTCCTCGACCGGACGTCCCTCCGACAGCGCGAACGTCATGGCGCCGACGAAGGCGTCGCCGGCGCCGAGCGCCGAATGGGCCTCCATCTTGGGCGGCACGACGTGGTACTTGCGGCTGCGGGTCACCACCAGCGCGCCGCGCGCGCCAAGTGTCACCGCGACGATCTCGGCCTGTCCGCTCTTGACGATATCGGTGGCCGCCTCGAGCACACCGGCCTGGTCGAGGTGCCGCCCGACGAGGGCCTCGAGTTCCGACATGCTTGGCTTGACCAAGTAGGCCTTGGTGTTGGCGAGCGTGACGCTGAGGCCGGCGCCCGACGAATCGAGCACGAAGCGCGCCTTCTTCTCCGCCACGATCTGCCCGACCTGGGCCAGGATGTCGGTGGGCGCGCCGCGCGGGATGCTGCCGCTCGCCACGAAGTAGTCGAACTCCAGTTCGCGGATCGCGTCCAGGCAGGCGCCGATCTCCCTGGCCGACAGCTTCGAGCCGTGGGGGATGAAGCGGAACTCGTGCCCGGTCTTGCGCTCGAAGACCGTGAAGCTGATCCGCGTGTTGCCGGCGACCGGCACGATCACGCGCTTGATCCCCCGGCGGCCGAGCAGTTCGTCCAGCATCCGCCCCGAAAATCCGCCCGCCGGGCACACCACGATCGAATCGCCGCCGAGTTCGGCGATCACCCGGGCAACGTTAACGCCGCCACCGCCCGGTTCGTACTTTTCGTTGGCCGTCCGCACCTTGTGGGTCGGACGCACCAGGTCGGTATCGCTTGAGACGTCGATGGTCGGATTGAGCGTGAGCGTGGCAATGGTCATCGACGGCAAGTCTCCGAAAGTAAGTCGCGATTAAGCATAGAGCCTAGCGGCTGGCGATGGGGGTGCGAAGGGCGGGGTCCGGGTGACACCCTGTTTACCGAAACGGGCCATTGTCCGGTGCAGGACGGGATGCGCGCGACAACCGGACCGGACCCATTGTCATGAATGCTCCCCTGAATTCCGAGATGGAACCGGCGCGTGGCGCCCCAGGGGCCGCCGCGCTTGGCGCCACCGACCTTGGCGAAATCGTCGGAATGACCGGTTCGGGCGCCTCGGCGCGCCTGTTCAGGAACTCCGAAGCCGCCACCAACGAGACCCTCCGCCTGACCATCGGCCGCCTCGTCGGTGTCACCGTCGGCACGTCCTTCATCGTCGGCGTCGTGGCGCGCATGTCGGTCTCGCCGCCGCCCGCTGACCGCGCGGACTTCTCCAGCCTCGTCGCCGAAATCGACTTCATGGGCGAGATCCGCAACTACGACACGCCCGAAGCCTCGTTCTCGCGCGGCGTCACCAACTACCCGACCATCTCCAACACCGTCCAGCGCCTCAAGCCCGGCGACGTCGCCACCATCCATCGCATCGACGCGGCCGAGGTCATCGAAGTCGGGCGCCTGCGCCTCGACCCGAACGTCCACGCCTACATCGACTTCGAGGAGATGCTGCGCAAGCACTTCGCCATCGTTGGCACCACCGGCGTCGGCAAGTCGACCGCCGTGGCGCTCATTCTTCAGGAAATTCTCGCCCGCAAGGCCGACCTGCGCATCTTCCTGTTCGACCCCCACAACGAATACGCCAGTTGCTTCGGCGAGCAGGCCAACGTGGTCAACCCGAAGAACCTGATGCTGCCGTTCTGGCTGTTCAATTTCGAGGAGATCGTCGACGTCTTCTTCCGCGGCCGCCCCGGCGTCGAGGAGGAAACCGAGCTCCTCCAGGAACTGATCCCTCTCGCCAAGGCGAAGTTCGCCGCCGGCCAGCGCGGCGATCGTATCCTGCTGCGCAAGGGACATGGCGGCACCGGCTATACCGCCGACACGCCCATGCCCTACCGCATCTCCGATCTCGTCGCCCTCATCGACGAACGCATCGGCAAGCTGGAAAACCGCTCCGTCGCCGGCAAGTATCTCCGCCTCATCAACCGCATCGAGACGCTCGGCAACGACTCCCGCTACACCTTCATGTTCTCCAACGTCTTCGTCGAGGACCTGATGGTGCAGACGCTGGGCGAGCTTTTCCGCATGCCGGTCAAGGGCAAGCCGATCACGGTCCTGTCGCTCGCCGGCTTCCCCTCCGAGGTGCTCGATTCGCTGGTCTCGGTCATCTGCCGCATGGGCTTCGAGTTCGGCGTGTGGAGCGACGGTGCCGCGCCGCTGCTGTTCGCGTGCGAGGAGGCCCATCGCTACGCCCCCGCCGACAAGAAGCTTGGCTTCGGCCCGACCCGCAAGGCCCTGTCGCGCATCGCCAAGGAAGGCCGCAAGTACGGCGTCTTCCTCGGCTGCATCACCCAGCGCCCGGCCGATCTCGACCCCACCATCCTGTCGCAGTGCTCGACCATCTTCGCCATGCGGCTCGCCAACGAAAACGACCAGGCCATCGTCAAGTCGGCGGTTCCCGATTCCGGCGCGAGCCTCGTCGGCTTCCTCGCCTCGCTGGGAAATCGCGAGTGCATTGCCTTCGGCGAGGGCGTGCCGCTGCCCACCCGCTTCCGCTTCAAGGACCTGCCCGCGGCGCGCATCCCGCGCAGCCAGGCGAGCCACTTCGCCCGGCTGGAACAGAACGGTCCCGTCGACGTTGATTTCGTCAGCTCGGTGGTCGATCGCTGGCGCGAGGCAACGATTACCAACCAGCGCCCCCGTATGAATGTCATGGGCCTCGATCCGGATGGCATACCCGTCGACTACGACGATGGCCTCGGCGCCCCATTGATCCCGCGCAAAACCAGCGCCTGATTGCAGGCCGCCAGCCGCCCCGCCGTCAACGGCGCCCCGGCGCCCCATTGATCCTGCGCAAAGCCAACTTCTCAGCCGGCGCTGTATTCGCTTCCGGTGTGTGGAGCGTGCCGGCCATCTGATGGGGTTCCCGCGTCCGCTCCACATGGCATTATTGTCGTATGAGAGTCGGCCTGAGGGGCCCCGAACTGCCGTCCCGCGTCAAACCGTCCGCAATTCATGCGACGAATGCAGTTTATTGTGTGGGCGCCATTCGCTAGACTTGGAACCGGTCCCAGATGACCGTAACTCGGGAGGGAGTATCTATGAAACGTTTGCTAATCGTGGCCGGAGTGTGCGCACTCTTCGCCAGCCCGTCGGCTTTCGCGGCTGACATGAGCTGTGCGGGCAAGAACTTCGTGTTCTTCCCGGGCGGCCCGGAAGGCGGCTCGTTCGCGTCCATCGTGTACGCCGGCGCCAAGCTTGCCGCCGAACAGACCGGATGCCACGTCGACTACGTATGGTCCGACTGGAATCCGCAGAAGATGGTCCAGCAGTTCTCCGAGGCGATCGCGCGCAAGCCGACCGGCATCTCGATCATGGGCCATCCCGGCGATGAGGCCCTTGATCCGCTGATCAAGCAGGCCGAAGCAGCCGGTATCATCGTGACCACGTCGAACGTGCCGCTGAGCGTGGAAGCTCAGTACAAGGCCAACGGCTTTGGCTACGTCGGCGCCCAGCTTCATGCCGCTGGCATGACGCTCGGCGAGGCGGCCATCAACACCTGCGGCCTCAAGGCCGGCGACACCGCCTTCGTGTGGGGTCTGCTCGGTCAGGCCGGTCGCGGTGAGCGCACCCAGGGCGTCATCGACGCCATGAAGGCGGCCAACGTCAAGGTCGAGTACCTTGAAATCTCCGATGCCATCAACGGCGACGCGACCCAGGGTATCCCGGTGTTCGCCAGCTACATTGCGTCCCATCCGGACATCAAGGCGGTCATCACCGACCATGGTGGACTGACGGCGACCATCCCCGCCTACATCAACGCCGCTGGCAAGAAGCCGGGCGAGATTTGCGGCGCGGGCTTTGACCTGTCGGCCCCGATCGTCAAGGGCGTCCAGGATGGCTACATCGCCGTCGTGCTCGACCAGCAGCCCTTCCTGCAGGGCTACCTGCCGATCATGCAGCTTTACCTGACCTCCAAGTTCGGGTTTGCCGGCATGAACGTCGACACTGGCGCGGCGCTGATCACCCACGCCAACATCGACGCGGTGGCTGGTCTCGCCAAGGAAGGCATCCGCTAGGATTCCTGACGACAGACGACGAGAACTAGAGGCGGAGCGTCCCTTGACGCTTCGCCTCTTCCCGCCTCCAGCACCCCATGTGTGTTGATCCATGAATTCCAGCGAACCCCTGCTGCAACTGAAGGGCATCCAGAAGTCCTTCGGCCATGTCCAGGTCCTCCGCGACATCGATATGGAAATCAAGAAGGGCGAGATCGTCGCCCTGATCGGCGACAACGGCGCCGGCAAGTCGACGCTCATCAAGATCATCACCGGCGTGCACGCGCCGAGCGCCGGCGAAATCTATTTCAAGGGCAAGCGGGTCGGCGCCCGCGACTCGCGCGCCTCGCGCACCCTCGGCATCGAATGCGTCTATCAGGAGCGCGCCCTCGCCGAGCAGCAGGAGCTCTGGCGCAACGTCTTTGCCGGCCACGAGCGCACCACCTTCCTGGGCTTCCTCGATCTCGCCGGACAGCGCCGCGAGACCGAACAGCTCATGCGCACGCGCATGGGCCTGACCTCTTCCGCGATTACCGTCGACAGCGAAGTCGGCGGTCTGTCGGGCGGCGAGCGGCAGGGCGTCGCCATCGCCCGCGCGCTTTACTTCGACGCCGATCTCATCATCCTCGACGAGCCGACCATGGGCCTGTCGATCACCGAGACCGAACGCGTCCTCAATTTCACCCGCTCCATCCGCGAGCAGGGCAAGTCGGCGATCTTCATCGATCACAACATCTTCCACGTCTATGACGTGGCCGATCGCTTCGTCATCATCGACCGTGGCCGCATTGCCGAGCGCTTCCTCAAGTCCGAGGTGACGCGCGACAAGCTGGTCGAAACCATGGTTGCCCTGCACCACGCCGGCAAGGTGAGCTGAAACCCGTGACCACGACAACCCAAGGCCAGCCCGCGAGCCCGCCGCTCTTCAGCCGCGAGTTCGTCCACACCTACCGGTTCCAGATCGCCATCATCTCGCTGCTGCTGGTCCTCTACGCGGTCTTCATTATCAAGGCCCCCGGGACCTATCTGAGCTACAACATCTACCGCTCGTTCATGATCTCGATCCCCTTCTTCGGGCTCATGGCCATGTCCGCGACCTTCGTCGTCACGCTGGGCGAGATCGACCTGAGCTTCCCCTCGATCGCGGGCCTTTCCGGCTGGGTGTTCGCCGCGACCTACACGGCCACCAACAGCTTCGTCCTGGCGTTCGTCCTGTCGGTGGGCACCGGCGCCGTCCTCGGCCTGATCAACGGCCTGCTCGTCACCAAGGTCGGCATTCCGTCGATCGTGGCCACCATCGGCACCATGTTCCTGTGGCGCGGCCTGGTGAACGTGGTCACCGAGGGTCACGGCATCCCGATCTCGCAGATCAACGACGATCCGCTGCACGCCTTCTTCACCGGCGAGGCGTTCGGCGTCATCCCGGCGCAGTTCCTCTGGTTCATCGGCGGCTCGATCGTCCTCGGGTTGATCTACAAGCGCCACAAGTTCGGCAGCCACGTGCTGTTCATCGGCGATAACGCCGCCAGCGCCCGCATGATGGGTATTCACGTCGATACGGTGAAGACGCTCTGCTTTGTCATCATGGGCATGTCGGCGTCCCTGTCGGTCATCTTCATCCTCAACCAGCTGACCTTCTTCTGGGCGACCACCGGCGATGGCTACCTGCTGACGACGCTGGCGGCCGTCTTCATCGGCGGCACCTCCGTCTTCGGCGGCAAGGGCACCATGATCGGCACCTTCGTCGGCGTGCTGATCATCGCCTCGCTGGAGCCGGGCATCATCGCCGTCGGCCTCACCGGCTTCTACACCCAGTTCATCTACGGCCTGCTGATCACCATCTCGGTGACCGTCTACGCCTTGATGCTGCGCCGCCGGGATTGACGCCGGTCGCAAGGGCGCCGGCGCCAATTCCCGTGTAGAATGGCGAGGCCGCCTCGCGGCCTGTCCGTTTCATATCGCATGAAGGCACGTCATGATCCGCACCGTTCTCTGCTACGGCGATTCCAACACCTGGGGCGCCGCCACCGTCGCGCGGCCTGACGACCGCTACGCCCCTGACGAGCGCTGGCCGGGGGTGCTGCGCGCCGCGCTCGGCTCCACCTGGCTGGTGATCGAGGAAGGCCTCGGCGGCCGCACCACCGTCAGCGACGATCCCGTCGAGTGGAACCCCGACAAGAACGGTGCCCGCTTCCTGCCCGTCGCCCTCCATTCCCACCGGCCCCTCGACGTCGTCCTCATCATGCTCGGGACCAACGACCTCAAGGACCGCTTCGGCAAGTCGGCGTGGGATGTCGCGCAGGGCGTCGGCGTCCTTGTCGATCTGGTCAAGCTCAACGCCGTCGGCCGCGGCGGGGCGACGCCCGAGATCGTCGTCATCTGCCCGCCGCTGATGCTTGAGAGCCTTCCCAAGCACCCCGACCTGTTCGCCGGCGGCCCCGCCAAGGCGCGCGACCTGTCGCGCCACATGAAGGCCGCGGCGGACGAGCGTGGCGTGCGCTTCTTCGACGCCGCCAGCGTCGCGAAATCGAGCGCCGTCGATGGCTTCCACCTCGATCCCGACGCCCATCAGGCGATCGGCAGGGCGCTCGCCGGGGTGATCGGCACGATGCGTTTCGGCTGAGCCGATGACCCGCGTCGCCATCGTCGGCGGCGGTCTGGTCGGCTCGGCGGCCGCCGTCTGGCTTCTCGCCGAGGGGTTTGACGTCACCGTCTTCGAGCGCGATCCCGATGGTCGCCCGGCCTCGACCGGCAATGCCGGCGTGATCGAGCTCGCAGCGATTTCGCCGCTCGCCCGCCCGGAGATTCTCCGCTCGGTGCCGGCCTGGATGCTCGACCCGCTGGGTCCGCTGACGCTCAGGCCCCGCGACCTGCCGGCGTTCGCCCCGTGGCTCGCCCGTTTCGTCGCCTCCGCCCGGCCGAGCCAGGTGGAGCGCGCCACCAGCGCCCTCGGCTTCCTGATGAAGACGGCGCTCGCCGATCATCAGGAGCTGACCCGCCGCGCCGGCCTCGAGCCGTACATGCGCCGCAACGGCGGCCTCTACCTGCACGATACCGATGCCAGCTTCCATCGGGGGCAGGGCGAGTGGGAGGAGCGCGCCCGTCTCGGCGTGGACTATCGCGTGGTTGCGCCCGACGAAGCGCGCGCGATGGTGCCGGCGCTCAAGGGCGCCTTCGCCCGCGCGGTCTTCGTGCCCGATTCATGGAGCGTCACCAACCCGCTCGACGTGCTTCTCGGCCTCCGCGCGGCGATCGCCACCCGCGGTGAGATCGTCCCCGCCGCCGTCGTCGACATCAGCGCCGACGAAAGCGGCGTTCGCATCGTCCCGATCGCGGGCGAGGCGCAAACCTTCGATCGCGTGCTGGTGGCCGGTGGCGTCTGGTCGCGCGACCTCGTCGCCAGACTGGGGCCTCGCGTCCTTCTGGAAACCGAGCGCGGCTACAACACCACCTTCGACGATCCCGACCTGGCCGTCCCGATGCCCGTCACGCTTGCCGACCACGGCTTCATCGTCAGTCCGCTCCGCGACGCTCTGCGCGTCGGCGGGGCGGTGGAGCTCGCCGCTATCGACGCGCCGCCGAATTTCGCCCGCGCCGCAGCCATGCGTCAGAAGGCGCGGCGCTATTTCCCCGACCTTCCCGAAACCGGCGGGCGCGAATGGATGGGCTGCCGTCCGTCGACGCCCGATTCGCTGCCCGTCATCGGGCCCCACCCGCGCGATCCGCGCATCGTCTTCGCGTTCGGCCACGGCCATCTCGGCCTGACGCTGTCGGCGGTCACGGCGCGCCATGTCGCGGCGCTGGTCGGCGGGCGCCGCGAGCGCAATCTCCAGCCCTTCGGCATAGAACGGTTCCAGTAGGTCCCCACCGATGGCGAAACACACCTTCTTCTGCATCGATGCCCACACCGCCGGAAACCCGGTGCGCCTCGTTGCGGGCGGCGGCCCGCCGCTTGCCGGCGCCACCATGAGCGAGAAGCGCCAGCAGTTCATCCGCGACTACGACTGGATCCGCACCGGCCTCATGTTCGAGCCGCGCGGCCACGACGTCATGTCCGGCGCCATCCTCTACGAGCCGATGCGCGCCGATGCCGACGCCGCGTTGCTCTTCATCGAGACCAGCGGGTGCCTCCCCATGTGCGGCCACGGCACCATCGGCTCGGTCACCGTGCTCATCGAGGAGGGGCTGGTGACGCCGCGGGAAAAGGGGCGTCTTCGTCTCGAGGTGCCCGCCGGGATGGTCGATGCGACCTACACCCGCGACAACCACGGCAACGTCGTCGAGGTGCGCATCCGCAACGTGCCGTCGTTCCTTTACCGCACCGGCCTGTCGGTCGACGTTCCGGATTTCGGCACCGTGACCTTCGACGTCGCTTACGGCGGCAACTTCTACGCCATCATCGAGCCGCAGGCGGCCTATCGCGACCTCGACGACATCTCCGCCTTCGATATCCAGAAGCTGTCGCGCGTCATGCGCGAGCTGATCAACGCGAAGTACACCTTCACCCACCCGGAAAACCCGACCATCACCGGCCTCCGCCACATCCTGTGGGCGGGCAAGGCGCACGACCCGCGCGCCGACGCGCGCAATGCCGTCTTCTACGGCGAGAAGGCCATCGACCGCTCGCCGTGCGGCACCGGCACGTCGGCGCGCATGGCCCAATTGGCGGCGCGCGGCGACCTCAAGGTCGGCGACGACTTCGTCCACGAATCGATCATCGGCAGTCTGTTCTTCGGCCGTGTCGAGGCGGCCGCGACCGTTGGCGACCTTGATGCGATCGTCCCATCGGTTGCCGGGCAGGCGTGGATCACTGGCCACAACACGATCTTCCTCGACGACCGCGATCCCTTCGTGAAGGGCTTCAGCGTGCTTTGAGGTGCGCTGGATGAGCAGGCGCGACCCCCGTCGGAATTGCCGCGGCGACCACATCTTTGACCCTGGCCTTTTCCGCGCCTCGGCGCTTCTCGTGTGGTAAAATCTCTGCGAGTGCGTGTGAGACGACAAGGAAGCTGGAGGGCGAGGTGAAACGAGCTTTGGCCGGAGCCTTGACGGTGCTGACCACCCTCGGAGTGGCTGAGCTGGCATTTGGTCAAGGCAATTCCGCGCCCTCGAATTACTCTTTCAAGGCGATCGACCTCTACTTGGCATGCAACCAGCCCACAGATGGACCTGACGACGACAGTGGTCGCCTCATTTGTCGAGCATTTCTTCGTGGCCTGACTGACGGGCTTTTCCTCATGAAGGCATTTTCCGACGCAGGGAAGGCCGGTTGCTTGCCATTGGACGGAGCGCTTTCTATTGAAGGGGCACGTGCAGAATTTGGGGCGTTCCTCCTAACCCACCCAGAAGCGGCTCAAAACTCCGCAGGCCTTGTTGCGGTCGCGGGGGTGATGCAAGCTCATCCGTGCCAAAGCTCGAACTGAGACGATACCCAGCATTGGTCACCCTGAACCAAGGACGGCATGTGTCAGAAGGGCGGGGAAAACCTAGCTCCGTGCGACCGCCGCGCCAACGTCCTACAGAAGTTCAAGAGCGCTTCCATTAGCTGATCTGAACCGCCCCGTGTTTTCCAGAGGCCATTTCGTTTTAGTCACGCGGCCAATGCTGGCTCCTCCAGCATGGCGTAGTAGCGTTCCTCGGCTTCGGCCGGCGGGATGTTGCCGATGGGCTCCAGCAGCCGGCGATTGTTGAACCAGTCGACCCAGGTCAGCGTGGCGAACTCGACCGCTTCGAAGCTCCGCCAGGGTCCACGCCGATGGATGACCTCGGCCTTGTATAGGCCGTTGATCGTCTCTGCGAGGGCGTTGTCATAGGAGTCGCCGACGCTGCCGACAGAGGGCTCGATACCAGCCGCGGCCAGGCGCTCGGTGTAGCGAATGCTGACGTATTGAGAACCCCTATCGGAATGATGCACCAAGCCTCCGCGACGAACGGGCCGCCGTTCGTGGAGGGCCTGCTCCAGAGCATCGAGCACGAAGCTTGTGTGCGCCGTCCTGCTCACCCGCCAGCCGACGATGCGTCGGGCATAGGCGTCGATGACGAACGCCACGTAGACGACGCCCGACCAGGTGCTGACGTACGTGAAGTCCGAGAGCCACAGCATGTTCGGCGCCGGAGCATGGAAGACCCGGTTCACATGGTCGAGCGGGCAAGGTGCCGCCTTGTCCTGCACCGTTGTCCAGATCGGTTTGCCGCGGATGACACCCTGAAGGCCGAGATCGGCCATCAGACGCTCGACAGTGCAGCGTGCGACCTGGATGTTCTCCCGGTTGAGCTGCCTCCAGACCTTGCGCGCGCCGTACACCTCGAAGTTCTCCGCGAAGACGCGCTCGATCTCCGGCTTCAACGCCATGTCCTGCTTCGCCCGCGCGGGCAGCTTCTCGGGATCGGCCCGCTTGCTGGCATGATCGTGGTAGCTCGATGGGGCGATCGGCAGCACCTTGCAGATCGGCTCGACCCCATACGCCCCGCGATGATCGTCGATGAAGGCGATCATGGCCTGAACCGGCGGTCGAGCTCCGCCTGGGCAAAATACGCGGATGCCTTGCGCAGGATCTCGTTGGCCTGCCGCAGTTCACGGTTCTCCCGCTCGAGGGCTTTCAGCCGGGCGGCCATGTCCGTCGGCACCCCCGCCCGCTTGCCGGCATCGACCTCCGCCTTCTTAACCCACTCGTTCAGCGTCTGCCCCGTGCAGCCAATCTTGGTCGCGATCGAGGTGATCGACGCCCAGCGCGAGAGATGCTCATGCTCATGACCAGTACCAACCGCACCGCACGTTGACGCACTTCCGTAGAGAACTTGTTCGTTGTCTTTCTCATGATAGCTCCACCTTCTCAGTAGTTGTAGCCTCCGGCAAACCCGGTACTGTTCTATCCGCGATAGAGCGGGGCAGTTGATTGATGAAAGCAAAGTTCAACTCCCGTAGTTGTAGGCCCTTTTTCATTCGGAACGGACAAGGCCTGGTTTTTTTTGCCAGGAATGTATGGGGGTTTTAGATACTGGCTCGAGGACAGCGGCGGACAGACGAGGCTAGTCAGCGAAAGCTGGAGCAGGGTGTTGGAGGATCAGGCCAGAGACACGTCATTACGATCAACGGCGCTGATCTTGTGGATGAAGAGTTTGTCTAGCTGGACTCGGGGTGACTTTCAACCGGGGTGTTAATCCAGCGCCTGTCAGCTGAAGCGCTAACGATGATTTCGGACGCACCCACCGCCTCCCCCTGACAGGGGGAGGATAGGAGGGGTCGGCTGGCTCAGACGAGGCGCTCGGCCCGCTTACATCCCGTATTGCGCCAGGTCCGGCCGCTTGGCGAGCGCCGCCGCCACCACCGCCTCGACCCTGGCCTTCTCGTCGCCGGCGAGTTCCAGCCGCGGCGCCCGCACCACCGGCGAGGTGCCGCGCACCAGGTGCTCGACCAGCTTGATGTTCTGGACGAAGCGCTGCGACACGTCGAGGTGGAGGAGCGGCATGAACCAGCGGTAGATCTCGCGCGCTTCCGCGATCCGCTCGGCGCGGGTCAGCCGGTAGATCGCCACCGTCTCTTTCGGAAAGGCGCACACCAGACCCGCCACCCAGCCGACCGCGCCGAGCATGACGCTCTCCAGCGCCAGGTCGTCGACGCCGGTGAACAGCTGATAGCGTTCGCCGATCAGGTTGCGGATGTCGGTCAGCCGGCGCACGTCCCCGGACGATTCCTTCACCGCCACGAACTTCTTCTCGTCGGCCATCTCCGCCAGCATCGCCGGCGTCACGTCGATGCCGTAGGCGATCGGGTTGTTGTAGACCATGATGTCGAGGTCGCTCGCTCCGGCAAGCGTCCGGTAGTAGGCGATCACCTCTCGGTCAGTCGCCACGTACCGCATCGCCGGCAGCACCATCAGCCCGTCGACGCCGAGCTTCGCCGCCTTCTCGGCGACTGCGGCCGCGGCGCGCGTCGAATCTTCCGCGATGGTCAGGATCACCGGCACGCGGCCCGCCGCCTCGTCCCTGGCCGCCGCGGCGATGGCGAGCTTCTCGTCCGCCGTCAGCGTCGAGGCTTCGCCGAGCGACCCGCAGCACACGATGCCGTCGACGCCCGCCTCGATCTGGAAGGCGACGTCGGCGCGGACGGCCGCGATGTCGACCTCCTGGGCGTCGTCGAGCTTCGTGGTGATCGCCGAATAGACGCCGTTCCAGGTGTTGCGCATGAGGGTCCTGCCGTTCGCCCGTCGCTTGGGAGTGGTCGATCTTGTCTAGCGCCCGCCGCCGCCGTTTCCAACCGCCCGCGAACGTCCGTCCGCGCCACCCCTACCAGACCTATTCCACCGCCGTCACGTCGAGGAAATCGATCTCGATTTCGCTGGGTACACCGGGCACCGCCGGCGAGCTGGGCCCCGCCGAAAGGGTCACCGTGGACGGCCCGGCGGGCAGGCGAACGACCCGCTTCGCCTGGTCGATGAGTTCGCGAAACTGCGTCGGCGTGAACACCATCGGCATCGGCCGCGCGTCGTTGACCGTCAGCATGTATTCCGCCGCGTTCACCAGTCCGTTCGAGTAGCCGAAGCTCAGCTCGTAGGTCGCGCAGCCGGAAAGCAGATAAGGCCCGCACCCCGGGGGTTGCGGGCCGAGAAGCCGGCGTAGGCGCCGTTCGAGACCGTGTTGGCGAAGAGGTTTCCCGCGCCCATGTTCTCCTTGAAGACACGGGCGCCGGTCATCGCGGCGTCCTCGCCCTCGTAGCGCGCGGTGAACGGTGTCGGAGACGGCGTGAAGGGGGGCGCCGCGTCGGGTGGTGTCACGAGAAGCAGGAAGGCGTCGCCGTCGCCCGCCGCGTGGATCGGCACCGTGACCCTGCCGTCAACCACCGGAAGGGTCACCTCACGGAGCGCCGTCGGCGCCGGTAGCCCGCCGTCGGTGCCGGTCCAGTGCGTGCCGTAGATTTCGACCGTGACCCGATCGCCCATCGCCTGCAGCCCGCCGATGATGACGTGGTGGTCGCCGGCTTCCCCGCCGACCACGACCCGCGTGATCCTTGCCGCCGGATCGAAGCTGGCAAATCCGTCGAGGGTAGCCCCGGTCTCGTGCTCCGGGTCACCGCGACCATGCTGCCGGTCATGTCGCCGTACCACTTGTATACCCAGAAGGCCCCGGTCGGCTCCGCGTCCAGCGCCTGGCCGCGGCCGCCCGCCTTCGGCGCGATCAGGTCGGAGAGCCGCCCCGGCTTGTGCCAGAAGGCGAGGTCGGCGGTGTCGACCTTCGCCCGTTCGAGGCGCGCCACGAAGCGCGCCAGCGCACCCGGCACCCCGACGTCGCGCGGGCTGGCGTATTCGTTGATGCTGATCGGCAGGGGGCCGATGCCGAGGTCGGTTTCCATCTGCCGGTAGGCCGCCACGTGAAGCGCCAGATCGTTCTCGTATCGCGGGTCGCGTTCGTGCCAGGAGACGATGTCGGGAAGCGTGCCGCTCGCCTTGGCGCGCTCCAGGAACGCGCGCATCCACGCCTCGTTCCAGCGCGAGGCGCTCGGACCCATGATCGGCCGCGTGCCGTCGGTCGCTCTGATGGCGCGAAAGGTCCGCGCCCAGATGTCGTTGAAGTCGCCCCACGACGGCTGCCAGTCCCAGTCGGGCTCGTTCCAGATTTCGTAGGCGTAGATGTTGGGCGGGTCGGCGGCCACCGTCGCCCTCACCATGCGGTCGACCGCGTCGAACCAGAAGGCGTCGCCCCGCCAGATGTAGGGAAACGAGGCGAAGGTATCCGGCATGCGGATCGTGACGCTGGCGCCGAACCGCGCCGCGATCGGCGCCACGACCAGCGCGTCGCCGACCGGCGTCGTCTCGCCGTTGGGCAGCTGCTGCCCGCCCGGTGCCATCTGCGTGAAGTTCTTCGGCGCGATCGCGGCGATCCACCGATCCTGCGGCCATCCCGGCGCGGCGAGCCCGTAGAGCGAGCCCGAGGCCGCGTGTCCACCGCCTTGAACGGCGCTCCGATATCGACGCGGATGTCGGCGGCGAGCCGGGCGCCGCCGTCAGCGCCCCGGCCAGAACGAAAGCGCCCGCCGCCAGGTCAAGCGGCAGGCGCATGGGAAAATTGCGGTTGCTGGCCGTGCAGCCCTAGAGCGCGGCGTCCTGCGAGAACACATGGACGCGCGCCGGGTCGAAGATGACGCCGACGTTGTCGCCCGCCTTGGTGGCGACTTCGCCCTCGTCCTGGACCACGATCTGCCCGGCCGGCGTGTTCACGTACATGATCGTCGCGTTGCCGAGGTGCTCCAGAATCTGCACGGTTCCGCCGAGGTTGGCGCCCGGGTCGTTGGGCGCGCCGAGCCTGACGTGCTCCGGCCGGATGCCGACCTCGAGCGCGCCGTTGGCCGCGCCGGCTTCGCCGCGCGTCGAAACCGTGATCTCGCCGCCGCCCGGCAGCGCCACCACGGCTTCCTTGCCCTCCGCCCGGCGGGCTTCGCCGGAGACGAAGTTCATCGTCGGGGACCCGATGAAGGAGGCCACGAACTTGTTGGCCGGATGATTGTAAAGCTCCATCGGCGTGCCGACCTGCGAGATCACGCCCGCGTCGAGCACCACGATCCGGTCGGCGAGGGTCATCGCCTCGACCTGGTCGTGGGTGACGTAGATCATGGTCGTCTTCAGGTCCTGATGGAGCTTGGCGATTTCGACACGCATCTGCACGCGCAGCATGGCGTCGAGGTTGGAGAGCGGCTCGTCGAACAGGAACACCTGCGGTTCGCGCACCAGCGCCCGGCCGATCGCGACGCGCTGGCGCTGACCGCCGGAAAGCTGTGCCGGACGCCGGTCGAGCAGCTCGCCGAGCTGAAGCATCTTGGCCACTTCCTGCGTGCGCCGCTCCATCAGCTCCTTCGGCGCCTTGGCGACGCGCAGCGAGAACGAGATGTTCTGGCGCACCGTCATGTGCGGGTAGAGGGCGTAGGACTGGAAGACCATCGCGATGCGCCGCTTGGCGGGCGGCACGTTGGTCATGTCGGTGCCGTCGATCAGCACCTGCCCCTGGGTCACCGCCTCAAGCCCGGCGATCATCCGGAGCAAGGTCGACTTGCCGCAGCCCGACGGTCCGAGCAGAGCGCAGAACTCGCCTTTTTCGACGCTGAGGTTCAGATCCTTGATTGCCTCGACCGCCCCGTAGCGCTTCTTGACGCTGCGCAGTTCTACGTCTGCCATGTCCGTCCTCGTGCTCCCTAAGCTTCGATCCCTCTGGCCGCTCACCTTCAGCCGGCGACCAGTTGAGCCGATTCATAGCAGCAAAAATCCCGGAGCGCGATTGTCTGATTGCGCCCGGATTTCCTACCCCGATGCCGCCTGCCGGCCCGGAAACACATAGGCAACCAGCAGCAGACAGGGCCCCAGCGTCAGCGCCGCGTCGGCAAGGTTGAAGATGAACAACGTCCAGTCGCCAAGGTGGAGCAGCAGGAAGTCGGTGACCTGGCCGAGCCGCACGCGGTCGATGAGGTTGCCGACCGCGCCGCCGACAATGAGCGCGAAGCCGGCCGCCGCCAGCCTCCCGCCGTCGCGCGCCCCGGCCCAGAAGCCGATCACCACCGCCGAGACAGCTGCCATCAGTACGATCAGCGCGGCGCCCGATCCGGCGAGAAACGAGAAGGCGATGCCAGTGTTGCCGACCCGGTAGAGCGCCAGGATCGGCAGCACATCGATTCCCGTCCCCTCCGGCAGCCACGCCAGCGCGGCGAGCTTGGCGATCTGGTCGAGGGCGATCACCGCCACCACCATGCCGATGCCGAATGCGGAGAGGGGGCCTTCCGGCTTGCCCGTGCGCCAGCCGCTCATGTCAAGCTGAGGCTCCGGCGCCGGATCTCGAAAAGCATCACCCCGGTCGCCACGGCGAGGTTCAGCGAGTCGGCCTTGCCGGCCATGGGGATCTTGACCAGCGTCGAGCAGAGCGCTGCCGCCTCCGCCGTGAGCCCGGCCTGCTCGCCGCCCATGACGAGCAGCACCGGCGCCCCGTAGCTGGCCTCGCGATAGTCGGTTGTCGCCGCCAGATGGGTGCCGACCACCGACCCCGGCCATCCCTTCGCCAGCGCCGCGAACGAGGCCCTGTCCGCCCGCGCCAGCGGCACCGCGAAGATCGAGCCCATGGTCGCGCGCACCGCCTCGACAGAGAACGGGTCGACCGTATCGCCGACCAGGATGACGCCGGCCGCGCCGACCGCGTCGGCGGTGCGCACGATGGTGCCGAGGTTGCCCGGGTCGCGCACGTCCTCGAGCGCTACCCACATCGTGTCGGCGGCCGGGTGGATCGCGGCCACCTTCGTCAGCCGCTGCTCGAACACGCCGATCACGGTCTGCGGGTTGTCGCGCCGGCTGATCTTGGCGAGAACCTGCTCGCTGACGGCGAGCACGTCGCCGCCCTTGGCATGGGTCGAGGCCGCGAGCTTCGCCACCAGCGGCTGGCTGCCGGCAGCGCTGGCGTAAACCAGCGTCCGGATCGCCCAATTCGCCTCGACCGCGTCCGCCACCAGCTTCAGCCCCTCCGCCACAAACAGCCCGCTCGCCTTGCGGTTCTTGGCGAGCGCCAGGCCGCGGATGTCCTTGACGATCGGATTGGCGAGGCTGGTGATCTGCTTCACCGCCCCCGGCGCCGCCGGCCCGCTCCGTGTCACGGCGACCACCGGCTGAACAGCGACGTCGACAGCGCCCGTCCGCCGCCCGCCTCGCGCAGCACCAGCTCGCCCGATTCGAGCAGACCCCCGCGCCCGGCCAGGCACTCCGCCGCCACCTCGTCGATGGAATAGAACGAGGCGCGGATCGAGTAGGCGGTGAGGATCAGGAAGGCCGCCTCGTCGCTGAGCAGCGCCACCGAAGCCGCTACCAGCGGCTTCAGATCGCGGAACAGGTCCCAGACCTCGCCCTTCGGTCCGCGCCCGTATTTCGGCGGGTCGAGAATGATCCCGTCGTAGCGGTTGCCGCGCCGGCCCTCGCGCTCCACGAACTTCACCGCGTCGTCGCAGATCCACCGGATCTTGGTTTCCTCCAGGTGCGCGACGCTCTGGTTCTCCTTCGCCCACCCGATCGCCCGCTTCGAGGCGTCGACGTGGGTGACCGTCGCCCCGGCCTTGCCGGCGATCAGCGACGCCACGCCGGTGTAGGCGAACAGGTTCAGGATTTTCAGCGGCCGGCCGCTTGCCCGCATCGCCGTCTTCATCCAGTCCCAGTGGGTTGCCTGTTCCGGAAACACGCCGACGTGGCGAAAGTTGGTGAAGCGCCCGAGGAAGCCGACCCCGTCGTAGGCGAGCGGCCAGGTCTCGCCGAGCGGTTTGCCGCCCGGGGTGTTGTAGCGCCAGCGCCCGCCGTCCGCCGCCTCGTCGTCGCCGATGCCGGTGAAGCGCGCGTCCGCCTTGTCCCACTCGGCCGGTGGCCGCCGCCGGCTCCAAAGGGCCTGCGCCTCCGGTCGCACCACCCGATAGGCGCCGAAGCGCTCGAGCTTCTCGCCGTCGCCCGAATCGATGAGGGCGTAGTCGCTCCACCCCTCCGTCTCCAGCATCACCGGCGCGCGGCGGGCGAGCGGGCGGCGACTGGCGGGCGTTCCTGTCTGGCGTTGGCTGGCGGTCACGATGCTTGGTTTATCCGTGCCCTTCGCGAAAGCCAATCCGGGGCCGCACTTGCCCGCCCGCGCCCTGCCGTGCGATCAGAACACCGGCAAAGCCTGCCAGCGGCCCCGGGCAACAAGGTGACGGTACGACAATGGAAATGTCCAACGAGGTCCGGATCGAGGCGCCCCGGGAAACCGTGTGGGCGGCCCTCAACGATCCCGACGTCCTCAAGGCGTCGATTCCGGGCTGCAAGGACCTCAGCAAGCTGTCCGACACGGAGTTCGCCGCCACCGTGCAGGTCAAGGTCGGCATGGTGCGCGCCACCTTCACCGGCGCCGTCATCCTCACCAACGTCGAGGCGCCGGTGGGCTACACCATCACCGGCGAGGGCAAGGGCGGCGTCGCCGGTTTCGCCAAGGGCGGCGCCGACGTTCATCTGGTCGCCGACGGCGAAGCGACCATTGTGCGCTACACTGTCCACGGCCAGGTCGGCGGCAAGCTCGCCCAGGTCGGCGCCCGGTTGATCGATGCCACCGCCAAGCAGATGGCCGACGCCTTCTTTGCGACCTTCGCCGACAAGGTTGCCGAGCGGGTTCCGGCCGACGAGATGGAGGAGGTCTCCGAGATGATGGACGACAAGATGCCGGAGCCGGTCCGCGAGGAGCTCGCCTTCGAGCGCGCCGAGCACGCTGTCGAGCGCGTCGTTCACGAGGCCGAGGAGGAGGTCGAGGGCGCCGCCATCCGCAATTTCCTCGGCGGGCCGCAGATGTGGGCGTTGATCGCGCTCCTCGTGGTCATCGTTCTCATCATCGTCATCCGCTAGAGTATCGGGGGAGGAAGAGCGGTTTGTCCGTCGTCGAACTGACCGTGAATGGCAAGGCGGTTTCGGCCGAGGTCGAGGACCGCGCTCTGCTGGTGGAAGTGCTGCGCGAGCAGCTCGGCCTGACCGGCACCCATGTTGGCTGCGATACCTCGCAATGCGGCGCCTGCCTGGTGCTGGTCGACGGCGTCGCGGTGAAGTCGTGCACCGTGCTCGCCCGCCGTGTCGCCGGCGCCCGCGTCACCACCATCGAGGGGCTCGCCTCGGGCAGCCAGCTGCACCCGATGCAAGCTGCCTTCCACGAGCATCACGGCCTTCAGTGCGGCTTCTGCACGCCGGGCATGATCATCAGCGCGGTCGACATGGTTCGCCGCCTCGGGACGCAACTCGACGAAAAGACCATTCGTCACGAGCTCGAGGGTAACATCTGCCGCTGCACCGGCTACCACAACATCGTCAAGGCGATCGCGGCCGGCGCCGCCGCCATGGCGGAGTAGGGGCGGACCTCCCGTGTACGAATTCAGCTATCACCGGCCCGAAACACTTGCCGAGGCCACCGCGCTTTTCGCCGGGGCAGGGGAGGCGCGCTACCTGTCGGGCGGCATGACACTGATCCCGACCATGAAGCAGCGTCTCGCCGCCCCCTCAGACCTGATCGACGTCTCCGGCCTCGCCGAGCTGAAGGGCATCGCCGTCGCGGGCGACGTGCTGACCGTTGGCGCCGCCACCCCGCACGCCGAGGTCGCGACCTCGGAGGTAGTGCGGAGCGCCTTCCCCGGTCTTGCCGAGCTTGCCGGCACCATCGGCGACCCGGCCGTCCGTGCCATGGGCACCATCGGTGGCTCGATCGCCAACAACGATCCCGCCGCCGATTATCCGGCCGCGCTTCTGGCGGTCGGCGCCAGCGTCCACACCGACCAACGCGTGCTTCCGGCCGCCGATTTCTTCACCGGCCTGTTCGCCACCGCGCTGGAAGACGGCGAGATCGTCGTCAAGGTCGATTTCCCGATCCCCGCCAGGGCGGCCTACGAGAAGTTCCGCAATCCCGCTTCGCGCTACGCGCTTGCCGGCGCCTTCGTGGCGGTGATGAAGGACGGCGCGGTCGGCGTCGGCATCGCCGGGGCCGGCAACGGGGGCGCCTTCCGCGCCACCGCCATCGAGGCGGCACTCGCCAAATCGCTGACCCCCGCGGCGGTAGACCCCGTCGAGATCGACGTGAACGCGCTGCTCGCCGATATCCACGCCACCGCCGCCTACCGCGCCAACCTCATCAAGGTGATGGCCAGGCGCGCCGTGGCGCGGTTGTAGAGGCTTGCCGCAGCCGTCCGCCTGCGCCATGTGACCGGCCATGATCGTCTGTTCGTGCAACGTGCTGACGGACACCCGCGTCCTCGCCGCCGCCGAGGAACTGGCGGCGCTCGATCCGCTCCGCCCGCTCACCCCCGGCCGCCTGTTCAAGGCGCTCGGCGCCCGCCCCCAGTGCGGCACCTGCTTCGCCACGATCCGCACCATGATCGCCGAGGCCGGCCTGGTGTTCACCTGCCCCGAGCCGCTCGCCTCGGTCGCCGAGGTGGATGACGACGCCGGACGCGACGTCTTTGCCGGCAGCGATGTTTGACCGCGCCGTGGGCCGGTTCTACGGTCAAATTCGATTTTCGGTGCAGGAGGTTACGAGATGAAGGGCGATCCCAAGGTCATTGAGCGGCTCAATCAGGCGCTCCGCCTCGAGCTGACGGCGGTCAACCAGTACTGGCTCCACTATCGCCTGACCGAGGACTGGGGCTTCGCCAAATTTGCCAAGAAGGAGCGCGCCGAATCCATCGAGGAGATGCACCACGCCGACAAGCTGGTCGATCGCATCGTCTTCCTCGAGGGCTTCCCCAACATGCAGCAGCTCGATCCCATGAAGATCGGCCAGAACATCAAGGAGGTTCTGGAGTTGGATCTGGAGGGCGAGTACGCCGCCAAGGCGAACTACTCCGAGGCGCGCGAGGTGTGCCGGCTCGCCAACGACTACATCTCGATGAAGCTGTTCGAGGAGCTCCTCGCCGACGAGGAGGGCCACATCAACTTCCTCGAGACCCAGTTGAACCTGCTCAAGGAAATCGGCGTCGAGCGCTACGGCCAGCTGAACGCCGAAGCCGTCGACGCGGAGTAGCCAGGCAGCGACGCTGCGGCCGCCTCCTGCCTCGTCTCAGGGCGCACCGGTCAGCCGATTCTGGTCGCGGTCACTTCGTATCCACCGCCTGGCCACGCCCACGCGCCCTCGTACGAACGCCCGTCATCGCTGAACGCGCCAACAAACCTGTTGTCGGATCCTTTGCGCATGAACCAGATCGTGAATTTCTTGTCGTTCAGCTCATAGACGTAGTCCAGCGTCAGCCCGTCGCGAAAGCTGTAGAAGCGGGACCATATTTCGGCGGTCGGCTCCTCCCCCACGCGGTGCAGGTGTCCGACAAACTCCATGCCCCTGATCGCGCGGCCGAAAACGGTGAGCTCGACGTGCTGTATCAGAAACATGCCGCCTTCCGCCCACTCGTAGCGGATCGACCCGTTGGCACCGCCGCTGATCTTCCACGATCCGGCGATCGCCTGCCCAAGTCGCTGCAGAGCCGATGACGGGCCGGCCGTTGTGCCCGGCGTGCCACGATCACTCATTGTCGCATCCTATTCTTCATCCTCGTATGCGCCGCGCTTCACGCCGTTGCCGTGCCGCTCCGTTCTGTGTCAGGTGTTTCGCGACGCGATGTCGATCAGCAGTGCGTCGAGCCGCTCCATGCTCTGGTTGGCGCCCCATTCCATGCCGTCCGAAACCATGCCGTCGCGGTCGGCGACCGTGTCGAAGTGCGACACCGCCTCATAGAGCGTCTGGCCGTCGATCTCGCTCAGCGTGATCTCGTCGGTCGCCATGCGGCCGTCGAACAGCCCTTCCATGCCGAACGTCCACACCAGCCGCTCCGGCGCCACCACCTCCTTGAATTCGCCGTGGAACACGAACCGACGGCCCTTCGGGTCCACCTGCACGATGCGCCACTTGCCGCCCGGCCGGACGTCGAACTCGGTGACGTCGTTGACGTAGCCGTGCGGCCCCCACCAGCGCGCCATGTGCCGCGCCTCGGTCATCGCTTCCCAGACCAGCGCGCGCGGCGCATCGAAGGTGCGGCTCATGCGGATCACCGGTTGGCCGGCCGGCGTCGAAACCTTGAGCGGGTTGTTCATGGGTCGCGCCTCTCAGCCTTTCGCCAGGAACGTCTCGAGCTTGTCGAGGGTCTGGCTCATGCCGATCTCGAATCCGGCGAGCGCGTCGATGGCGCGCTGTTCGAGCTTGGTTACCTTCTCGTGCACGGTCAGCCTGGTCTTGCCGCCGCCGGCGTCTTCGAAGGTCACCGTTGTCGTCGCCTCCATGCCGGAATTGCCGTGCTCGTCTTCGAGGATTCTGTTCGTGTGGACGAAGCGCGCTGGCGGGTCGTATTCGACCACCGTGCCCTTCATCGGGAAGACGACACCGGCGGGCATCACGGTGCCGTCGGAGGCCATCTGCATGACGAGGGCGCCGCCCTTGCGCGCGTCGAGTTCGCAGATCGGGATGGTGAAGCCGTGCGGCCCCCACCATTGCGCAAGCTGCTCAGGATCGGTCCACGCCGCGAAGACCAGCTCGCGCGGCGCGTCGATCAGGCGGGTGAGGGTGAATTCCTTCTTCAGCGGCGTGTCGGCGATGGCGTTCATCGGGGCGGTCTCCCTGGGTCGGGGTCGGTTTCGAGGTTGGTGTCAGGTCTTCTTGCGCCGGGGCTTCTTGCGGCTCGCCTGCAGCGCGTGGAGATAGTCCTCCAGCCGGTCGAGGCGGGCTTCCCACAGCGCCCGGTAGTGCTGGAGCCAGGTGTCGAGGTCTTCCAGCGGCGCCGTCTCCAGCCGGCACGGGCGGAATTGCGCGTCCCGGCCGCGGCTGATCAGCCCGGCCTTCTCCAGCACCTTCAGGTGCCTGGAGATGCCCGGCAGGCTGATCTCGAACGGCTTGGCGAGTTCGTTGACCGAGGCTTCGCCGGCGGCGAGCCGGGCGACGATCGCCCGCCGGGTCGGGTCGGCGAGGGCGGCGAGCGTTGCGGAGAGGCGGTCAGGGGTCATGGTTGTTAGCCATTCTGTTAATTAACAGATTAGCTAAATACGACACGCGCGTGCGCCCGTCAAGCGCATCTTTCTCCGTGTTGGTCCGGGTGTCAGTCGCCCCGCCAGCGGCGGCCGGCGAGCGACACGCCGAAACCGGCCGGGTTGCGCGCGAAGGCCGCGATCCCGGCGAGCGCCGCGTCCGTCTTGACGATGATCGAGGTCGCCATCCGCTCGACCAGGTGCCCGTGTGGCGCCTTGTCGACGAAGGCCTGGCGGAAGGCGCCCGATTTCAGCACCGG
Organism: uncultured Alphaproteobacteria bacterium; assembly: GCA_963843565.1. Lineage (GTDB taxonomy): Bacteria > Pseudomonadota > Alphaproteobacteria > Rhizobiales > Kaistiaceae > DASZQY01. Next base: position 1,847,342 of record CAWJKY010000003.1, on the reverse strand, counting down.
CGCGATCTTGGCGCTGATGCCTCCGGCGAGGAACACGCCGCCCGTCGCCATGAAGATCAGCGCGAAGTCGCCGGCCACCCGCCCGAGACACGTGGCGAACATCGCCAGCGTCTCCGCCGCCTGGCGGTCCTTGCCGGCCAGCCCCTCGGCGGTCACCGCTTCCTGGCTCGTCAGGATCGGCTCGACCCGGTCGGCCGCCGCCACCGCCCGGTAGAGCCGCAGCATGCCCGAGCCGCACAGAAGCGTCTCGGCGCTCACCCGCCCGACCTTGGTCTGGATATGCGGCCACACCGCCATGTCGCGGTTGGTGCGCGGGCCGAGGTCGATGTGCCCGCCTTCGCCGGGCACCGGCACCCAGATGTCGCGGGCGTGGACCAGCGCGCCGGCGCCGAGCCCGGTGCCCGGTCCGAGCACCACGCGCGTCCCGTCGGGCACCGTCGTCCCGTCGCCGATCGGGTCGACGTCGTCGGCCTGCAAGCCCGGCAGCGACAGCGACTGCGCCTCGAAGTCGTTGAGCAGGATCATCTCGGCGAGCCTGAAGCGCTCGATCGACTTCCGCGGCTCCACCACCCACGGGCAGTTGGTCAGCCGCACCCGCTCGCCGGCGATTGGACCGGCGACCGCCAGCACCGCCGAGCGCGGCGTCGTCGATGTCTCGTCGATGACGGCGTGCTGGATGGCGTCGTCGATCGTCTTGAATTTGGCGGTGTGCACCGTCGGCAGGCGCTTCGCCGCGCCGTCCGCGTCGATCAGCGCGAAGCGTGCGTTGGTGCCGCCGATGTCGCCGATCAGTACCGGGTAGGGCAGGTTGTCGAGGAGGGCGTGGTTGTCGCTCATGCGCGTGTCCCCGCCGGTTGCAGCATGTCCGGCCGCGCGATCAGGATATCGGCCGTGCGCCGGTTGAGCGCCATTGGAATGTCGTAGTGGACGGCAAGCCGCGTCAGCGCCTTGACGTCGACGTCATGCGGCAGCGGCGACAGCGGGTCGATGAAGAAGATCAGCGCCGCGACGCGGCCTTCCGCGATCAGCGCGCCGATCTGCTGGTCGCCGCCGAGCGGCCCGCTCTTCACCCGCGTCACCGCGAGGTCCGGGCAGGCCTCCGCCACCCGCGCTCCGGTCGTCCCGGTGGCGGTGAGGTCGAAGCCGGCGAGCACCGCCCGGTGATCGCTGACGAAGGCCACCATGGCGTCCTTCATTCGGTCGTGCGCGACCAGTGCGAGGGCGGCCCTCCCGGTCATCTGGCGTCTATTCCTTGATGTAGGGCTTGCCGTCGGCGGCCGGCATCCGCGAGCGCCCGATCAGCCCGGCGACCAGCACGATCGTGGCCACATACGGCGCCATCGCCAGGAACTCGGACGGGATGGGCGTTTGCAGGATGGCGAGCTTCTGCTGGAGCGAATCGGCGAAGCCGAAGACCAGCGCCGCCAGCAGCGCGCCGACCGGGTGCCAGCGCCCGAAGATCATCGCGGCAAGCCCGATGAACCCGCGTCCGTTGGTCATGTTGTCGTCGAAGCGGCCGACCGAGCCGAGCGTGAACCACGCCCCGCCGAAGCCGGCCACCATGCCGCCGATCATCACGTTGATGTAGCGCAGTTTGTAGACGTTGATGCCGAGCGTGTCAGCGGCCTCCGGGTGCTCGCCGACGGCGCGAGCGCGCAGCCCCCAGCGCGTGTGGAACAGGTAGTAGGTCGCCAGCGCGATCAGGATCGCCGCCCCGTAGACGAAGATGTTCTGCTGGAAAAGCACCCGCCCGACGATCGGCAGCGTGCTCAGGTACGGAATGTCGATGCCGCGGAAGACCGGGGCGTTATTCAGCCACCGGTGCTGGGTCAGCACCTGGCTCGACACGTACGACGTCAGCCCGAGCGCGAACAGGTTGATCGCCACCCCGGCGATGATCTGGTCGACCCGGTAGGTGATCACCAGTACGCCGAGCATCAGCCCCATCAGCCCGCCGACGCCGACCGCGACGACCAGCCCGGCCCACTCGCCGAACACCGGGTTTCCCGACCAGACGGTGAAGGCGGAACCGGCCACCGCCCCCGCGAAGGCACCCGAAAGCAGCATCCCTTCGATGCCGATGTTGACCACCGCCACCCGTTCGCCGAGCGTCCCGACCAGCCCGCCGAGCGCGATCGGCACGGCGCGCACCACCGTCGCTTCCAGCATGCCGGTCAGGTTGAACGACTTGCCCGCTGTCGACCACACCAGGAACGCGGTCACCACCAGCCCGAAGCCGATCCCCAGATAGACGATCGAGCGCCGGCCGGCGCCGCGCACGAACTGGCGCGCCCCGAAGAAGGCGAGGAGCGCCGCCACCGTGTAGATGTAGGGCGCCGCCGGCACCACCAGATTGGGGAGGGCGAAGGCGTCGCCGGGCAGCGCCAGACGGAAGGTCGCGTCGCCCTCCGACTCGACGCCGAACACGCCCATCACGAACACCGCCAGCGCCAGCAGCACGATGCCGGTGATCAGCGTCTGCCGCTTGCGGATCTGGTCGAGACCCGCTCCGCCGGCCGCCCCTGCGCTCATCGTCATCGCCATCGCCTACCTGGCCTCGCTTTCTGCGCGCTTGCGGAACGCCCACGGGAACACCGCGCGCACCAGCATCGGCGCCGCGATGAAGATGATGATCAGCGCCTGGATCACGGCGATGAGGTCGATGCGCACGCCGGCGTCGACCTGCATCTGGCGCCCGCCCGCCTGCAGCGCGCCGAACAGCAGCCCTGCGAACAACACGCCGACGGGGTGACTTCGCCCGAGCAGCGCCACCGCGATCGCATCGAAGCCGGCGCCGCCGGAGAAGCCCGGCGAGGCGCGGCCGAGCACCCCCAGAACCTGGTTGGCGCCGGCAAGCCCCGCCAGCGCGCCCGACACCGCCATCACCGTGACGATCACCAGCCCCGAGCGCATGCCGGCGTAGCGCGCCGCGTCCGCGTTGAAGCCGCTGGCGCGGAATTCGTAGCCGACGCTGGTGCGGAACAGCAGCCAGTAGACCAGCGCCACCATGACCAGAACGATGATGATGCCGAGGTTGAGGCGCAGCGACGGGTCGTACCAGGCGAGCAGCTTCGGCAGCTCGGCGCTCGCCAGCACGTTCTGCGAGATCGGGTCGGAGCGGCCGGGCTTCTGGATCGGCGGGTTGTGCAGCAGGAAGTCGGTGAGGCGCAGCGCGATCAGGTTCAGCATGATCGTCGTGATGACCTCGTGGGCGCCGGTCGAGGCCTTCAGCCACCCGGCAATCGATGCCCAGATCGCGCCCATCAGTGCGCCGGCCAGAAGCGCCAGCGGCAGGTGGATGAACCACGGCAGCCCCGTCACCATGAACCCGACCGCGACCGCCGCCATGCCGCCGAGGATCAGCTGGCCTTCGGCGCCGATGTTGAACAGCCCGGCGCGGAATCCGACCGCCAGCCCAAGCCCGGCGAGCGTCAGCGGCGCCGCCGCCGTCAGCGTCTCCGAGATGGCGCTCACCGAGCCGAACGCGCCCACGAACAGCGCCACGAACGACCTGCCGATGGAGGGAATGTCGACCCCGGTTGCCAGCATCGTGATGCCGCCCAGCACCAGCGCGATGGCCACCGCCAGGATCGGAACGATGATGATTTCCTGGAAGTCGAAACGCGCCGCGACGACCCCGCGCAGCACCTCTTCGGAGAGGTCGAACTTCTGCTGGTCGTCGTTGGGACCGCTGTCGTCGCTCACGTCGCCGCTCCCGCCGTCTGCGTTTGCGTCTGGCTCTGCTGCCGGGCGCCGGCCATGGCCAGGCCGATCTCGTTGACCTCGGCCTTGGCGCCGTCGAACTCGGCGATGATCTGCCCCCGGTACATGACCAGGATGCGGTCCGACAGCGCCATGATCTCTTCCAGCTCCGTCGACACGATCAGCACGCCGGCGCCGTTGTCGCGCGCCTCGACGAGGCGGTCGTGGATGTATTCGATCGAGCCGACGTCGAGGCCGCGGGTCGGTTGCGCGGCGACCACCAGCTTGATGTTGCGCGACAGTTCGCGCCCGACCACCAGCTTCTGCTGGTTGCCGCCCGACAGATGGTCGGCGATCGTGAAGATCGAGCCGGTGCGCACGTCGAAGTCGTGGACGATCCGCGCCGCTGCGCTGTGGACCGCCGGCCAGTCCATCTGGATGCCGTGCGAGAACGGCTCGTCGTAGTAGCTGTCGAGGATCGCATTCTCGGCCACCGTGAATTCGCTGATCATGCCGGAGCGCTGGCGGTCCTCGGGGATGTGCGCCATGCCCGCCTGATGGCGGGCGCGCGCCGAGGCGCCGGTGATATCGTTGCCGAGATAGGCGACGCTGCCGCCGAGCACCGGGCGGAGGCCGGTCAGCGCCTCGACCAGCTCCGTCTGGCCGTTGCCCTGCACCCCGGCGATGCCCACCACCTCGCCCTCGTGGACCGCGAAGTCGACGCCGTTGACGGCGACTTCCTCGCGCTCGTTGAGCACCCGCAGGCCCTTGACGTCGAGCAGCGCGCCGCCGCGCTTGGTCTGCCGCTTCTCGACCTTGAAGCGCACCATGCGCCCGACCATCATCTCGGCCAGTTCCGCGTCGGTCGCCGTCTTCGGGTCGCCCTCGCCGACCACCTTGCCGGCGCGCAACACGTTGATGCGGTCGGCGACCTCGCGCACCTCGTGCAGCTTGTGGGTGATGAAGACGATCGCCTTGCCGGCCTCGCGCAGCGACCGGATGATGCCGAAGAACTCGTTCACCTCCTGCGGCGTCAGCACCGCCGTCGGCTCGTCGAAGATGATGACGCTCGCCGAGCGGAACAGCACCTTGATGATCTCGACGCGCTGCTGGAGGCCGACCGGAATCTCCTCGATGATCGCGTCGGGATCGACCGACAGGCCGTGTTCGGCGCTGATCGCGCGCACCTGTTCGCGCGCCTTGGCGAGGTCGAGATGGTCGAAGCGTCCGACCGGCTCGACGCCGAGCACCACGTTCTCGGCGACCGTGAACACCGGCACCAGCATGAAGTGCTGGTGGACCATGCCGATGCCGGCGTGGATCGCCGCCTTGGCGTCGTGGAAGTAGGTCGGCTTGCCGTCGATGAGGATTTCGCCCTCGTCCGGCCGGTAGAGGCCGCACAGCACGTTCATCAGCGTCGATTTGCCGGCGCCGTTTTCGCCGAGCAGCCCGAGGATCTCGCCGGAGCGGATCGAGAGGTTGACGCTGGAGTTGGCGACCAGGCTGCCGAAGCGCTTGGTGATGCCGCGCAGTTCAATGTCCAATGCTAGAGCGCCCCCGCATCCCGTTGTCGCCCTTGCCTTTCGCGGGGGCCGCTCCCGCCCCGCGCCTTTATTGTGAGCCGCCGCGCCTCCCTGCGAGGGAAGGCGCGGCGCTTTTCGCGATGGCGTCCGGTAGCCTGTGGGCTACATGTCGGCCTTGACGTCGATCGAGCCGTCCTTGATTCCGGCCGCGATCTTGTCGAGTTCCGCCTTGAGTGCGGCGGGCACCGCCGAGTTGAGGTCGTGGAACGGCGCCAGGCCGACGCCGCCGTTGGCGAGCGTCCCGACGATCACGCCGCCCTTGAAGGAGCCGTCGACGGCTTCCTTGATGGCGGCGACGGTGGTCGAGTCCATGCGCTTCAGGATCGAGGTCAGGAACACGCCCTTGTGCTCCGGATCGGTCAGGTACTGGTCGACGTCGACGCCGATGATCTTGAGCTTGTCGGGGCCCATCTCGGTGGCCAGCGCCGCCGAACCCTGGCCGACCGGACCGGCGACCGGCACGACGATGTCGGCGCCTTCGTCGGCAAGGTTCTTGGCGAAGGTCTTGCCGTCGTCGAGCGAGTTGAAGTTGTTGGTAAACAGGCCTTCCTTCTTGACCGGATCCCAGCCCAGCACCTTCACCGAGGTGCCCTTCTGCTTGTTGTAGTATTCGACGCCGCGCACGATGCCGTCCATGAAGATGGTCACCGGCGGGATGTTGATGCCGCCGAAGGTGCCGATCACGCCGGTCTTGGAAACGCCCGCCGCCAGATAGCCGGCCATGAACGCGGCTTCGTCGGTGTTGTAGACCTGACCCAGCACGTTCGGGATCGTCGGATCGTAGGCGAAGTCGACGATCGAGAACTTGATGTTCGGGTTGGCCTCGGCCGCGGCCTTGGTGGCGTCACCGAGCAGGAAGCCCACGGTGATGATCATGTCGCACTTCTCGGCGACGAACGAGTTGATGTTCGGGACGTAGTCGGTCTCGGCCTTCGACTCGAGCAGCTTGCCCTCGACGCCGAGCATCTTCTCCGCGTCCTGCACGCCCTTCCAGGCGGTCTGGTTGAAGCCCTTGTCGTCGGCGCCGCCCAGGTCGGTCACCTGGCAGGCTTTGAAAGCCCACGCCGGCGCCGATACTCCGAGCGCCGCCACGGTCAGTGCGGCGGCAATCGTGTTGATGACAACTCTAGCTTTCAAAGCTCCCTCCATTTGTGGAAATCTGACGCCCCCGCCGGCCGCCTGCTGTCGCTGGCCGGATCGGCGGTTCCTGTTGGTCTCCGCTTTGAGCCTGCGCCGCCCTTTTCGAGGGCCGTCGTCCGCTCATTGGCAACCTGATGACTTCGCCCGGCAGGCAGCATGCCTTCCGGGTGGCCGGCGGTCATCTCCACCGGGCCTGATGGGCCAGATTTGCACGATCCGAGCCGATTTTCATGCGGATTCTTTCACCGGTTGGAAAACATTGCGGCAAGCCGTCGCGCCCGCTGGCGGGCGGCCTTTCGGGGTGGAAGAAAGCCCGGTGCGCGGCCGTATCTGCCGGTTGCGAAGCGCCGCGCCCGGCACGATGATGCACCAGGCGGGGAGAAACACGCGCGAGAGAGGGGGCGACGATGGACCGCGCATTGGTGGAAGTCGCGACGGCCGTGCGCCAGCGCGCCCACGCGCCCTATTCGAAGTTTCCCGTCGGCGCCGCCATCCGCACAGAAGCCGGCGCCGTCCACGCTGGCGCCAATGTCGAAAACGCGTCCTTCCCGGAAGGCTGGTGCGCCGAGACCTCGGCGATCGCCAACATGGTCGCCTCGGCGCCGCCCGGGCCGGGCCGCAGGATCGCCGCCGTCGCCGTCGTCGCCGATCGCATCGACGGCCGCCTGACCACGCCCTGCGGCGGATGTCGTCAGCGCCTCGCCGAATTCGCCGGTCCCGACACCCCCGTCGACGTGATCGACCCGTCCGGCGCCGGCCGCACCTTCACCATGCGCGATCTTCTCCCCGAGGCGTTCGCCCTCGACGAGACAGCGTCCGGCGGCGACCAATGAGCGCCGAAGGCCAGGCGGCCGCGGACCTCATCCGCGCGGAGGCGAACTTGCCTTACGCGGTCGGCATCGTGCTGGGCTCCGGTCTGGCCGGCCTTGCCGAACATGTCGCCGACGCGGTTCGCATCCCTTACGCGAGTTTGCCCGGCTTCCCCGTGTCGTCGGTCGCCTCCCATCACAACGAGCTGGTCTGCGGCTGGCTCGAAGGGGTGGCGGTCGTGTGCTTCTCGGGCCGCGAACATTATTTTGAAAACGGCAATTCCGCCGCCATGCGCGGGCCCATCGCGACGCTTGCCGCCCTCGGCTCCGATACGTTGATCGCCACCAATGCCGCCGGATCGCTGCGGACCGAGGTCGGCCCCGGCGAGGTCATGCTGGTCACCGATCACATCGCCTTTTCCGGCGCCAACCCGCTGATCGGCGAGCCGACCGATTCTCGCTTCGTCGGCATGACCGCCGCCTACGATCCCGAGTTGCGCGCCGCCCTGCTTGGCGCAGCGGAGCGCGAGGGCATCAGCATGACGACCGGGGTCTACATGTGGTTTTCGGGGCCTTCGTTCGAGACGCCCGCCGAAATCCGCATGGCGCGCCTGGCTGGCGCTGCCGCGGTCGGCATGTCGACCGTGCCGGAGATTATCCTCGGCCGCTTCTTCGGTTTGCGCTGCGCCGCCGCCTCCGCGATCGTCAATTTCGCCGCCGGCATGACCGGCGCGGAACTCAGCCACGAAGAAACCATGGAGCTCGGGCCGATCGGCGCCGAGAAGCTCGGCCGCATTATCCGGCGCTACCTCGGCGACCGGGGCTGGGGGTAACCGGGCCACGCGACGGCAAGCGGAAGGATGAGACGCGTCGGGCCATCGGCCCGACAGCGTGAGGCAACAAGAGGCGTGGACGGCCGAAGGCCGGACAGGGTGAGGCAACAAGAGGCGTGGACGGCCGAAGGCCGGACAGGGTGAGGCAACAAGAGGCGTGGACGGCCGAAGGCCGGACAGGGTGAGGCAACAAGAGGCGTGGACGGCCGAAGGCCGGACAGGGTGAGGCAACAAGAGGCGTGGACGGCCGAAGGCCGGACAGGGTGAGGCAACAAGAGGCGTGGACGGCCGAAGGCCGGACAGGGTGAGGCAACAAGAGGCGTGGACGGCCGAAGGCCGGACAGGGTGAGGCAACAAGAGGCGTGGACGGCCGAAGGCCGGACAGGGTGAGGCAACAAGAGGCGTGGACGGCCGAAGGCCGGACAGGGTGAGGCAACAAGAGGCGTGGACGGCCGAAGGCCGGACAGGGTGAGGCAACAAGAGGCGTGGACGGCCGAAGGCCGGACAGGGTGAGGCAACAAGAGGCGTGGACGGCCGAAGGCCGGACAGGGTGAGGCAACAAGAGGCGTGGACGGCCGAAGGCCGGACAGGGTGAGGCAACAAGAGGCGTGGACGGCCGAAGGCCGGACAGGGTGAGGCAACAAGAGGCGTGGACGGCCGAAGGCCGGACAGGGTGAGGCAACAAGAGGCGTGGACGGCCGAAGGCCGGACAGGGTGAGGCAACAAGAGGCGTGGACGGCCGAAGGCCGGACAGGGTGAGGCAACAAGAGGCGTGGACGGCCGAAGGCCGGACAGGGTGAGGCAACAAGAGGCGTGGACGGCCGAAGGCCGGACAGGGAAGGCAAAAGAATTGCTCCCCCAGGAAATCATCCGCAAGAAGCGCGACCGTCTCCCCCTGACGAGAGACGAGATCGCCTTCATGGTCGCCGGCCTCACCAAGGGCGCCGTCACCGAGGGCCAGGTTGCCGCCTTCGCCATGGCCGTTTTCTTCAACGGCATGAGCCGCGACGAAGCGGTCGCTCTGACGCTCGCCATGCGCGATTCCGGCACCGTGCTGGACTGGTCGAAGTTGCCCGGTCCGGTGCTCGACAAGCACTCGACCGGCGGCATCGGCGATAACGTCTCGCTGATGCTCGCCCCGGCGCTCGCCGCCTGCGGCGCGTACGTCCCGATGATTTCCGGCCGCGGCCTCGGCCACACCGGCGGCACGCTCGACAAGCTCGATGCGATCCCCGGCTACCAGACCCAGCCGACCAACGCGCTTTTCCGCAAGGTGGTGCGGCGGGTCGGCTGCGCCATCATCGGCCAGACCGCCGATCTCGCCCCCGCCGACAAGCGCCTCTATGCCATCCGCGACGTCACCGCGACGGTCGAGTCGATCCCGCTGATCACCGCCTCGATCCTGTCCAAGAAGCTCGCCGCCGGCCTCGGCGCGCTGGTGCTCGACGTCAAGACCGGCTCCGGCGCCTTCATGCAGAAGATGGAAGACTCCCGTGCCTTGGCGAAGAGCCTGGTCGCCGTCGCCAACGGCGCCGGCCTCAAGACCAGCGCGCTCATCACCGACATGAACGAGCCGCTGGCGTCCGCCGCCGGCAACGCGGTGGAGGTGATGAACGCGGTGGAATTCCTGACCGGGGCCCGTGTCGACAAGCGCCTCCACGCGGTGACCGTGGCGCTGGGCGGCGAGGTGCTGGTCTCCGGCGGCCTTGCCGCTTCCGCGGCAATCGGCCGGGCGATGACCGCCGACGCCTTCTCGTCGGGCCGCGCCGCGGAGCTCTTCGGCAGGATGGTCGGCGCCCTCGGCGGCCCGCGCGACTTCATGGCAAAGCCGAAGAAGTACCTGAAGGCCGCGAAGGTCGTCCGTCCGCTCTTCCCGGCGAAGGCCGGCACGGTGACGGCCATCGACACCCGCGCCATCGGCATCGCCGTCGTGGAACTGGGGGGAGGGCGCATGCGTGCCGCCGATCCCATCGATCATTCCGTCGGCTTCACCGAACTCGCCGGCCTCGGCGCCAAGGTCGGCAAGGACGCGCCGCTCGCGCTGGTCCACGCGAGGACCGAGGCCGATGCCAAACGCGCCGAAGCTGCCCTCCGCGCCGCCTATCGCCTCGGCGCCGAAGCCCCCGCCGCCAGCAAGGTCGTCTACACCCGAATCGGTGGGTGAACCTTCGCCATCGCAAAGAACCGCCGGGCGAGCAGCACCAGCCAGACGGCCGTAGGGATCAGAGAGATCAGCGCCATTGCCATGCCGATCGGCCCGATCGTCGGCGGCGCGATCATGAATATCCCCATGATGAGGCCGACGATCGCTGTCGCCCTGGTGAATACCGTGCTCCGCAGCATGGCCGCCGAAAAAGCCAACACCGACAGCCCGCCCAGAACGTAGCTCGTATCGAAGGCGGTGCCCGTCCATCCGGCAACCGCGATCCGCCCGGCCGCCATGATCTCCGATCGTGCCGCCTCCGTCGTCGCTGCGGCGAACTGGTCGCTGAGCGCCATCATCTCGAAAGCGCGCATCGAGGCGAAGTAGGCCGCGAGGCCCAGAAACGCGAAGAGCGCGCCGATTGCGAGTAGCGCTCCTCGGCTTCGGCCGGCGGGATCTCGCCGATTGGCGCCAGCAGCCGGCGATCGTTGAACCAGTCGACCCAGGTCAGCATGGCGAACTCCATCGCTTCGAAGCTCCGCCAGGGTTCACGCCGATGGATGACCTCGGCTTTGTATAGGCCGTTGATCGTCTCTGCGAGGGCGTTGTCATAGGAGTCGCCGACGCTGCCGACAGAGGGCTCGATACCAGCCGCGGCCAGGCGCTCGGTGTATCGTATTCTGACGTATTGAGAACCCCTATCGGAATGATGCACCAGACCTCCGCGACGAACGGGCCGCCGTTCGTCGAGGGCCTGCTCCAGAGCATCGAGCACGAAGCTTGTGTGCGCCGTCCTGCTCACCCGCCAGCCGACGATGCGTCGGGCATAGGCGTCGATCACGAACGCCACGTAGACGACGCCCGACCAGATGCTGACGTACGTGAAGTCCGAGAGCCACAGCATGTTCGACGCCGGAGCATGGAAGACCCGGTTCACATGGTCGAGCAGGCAAGGTGCCGCCTTGTCCTGCACCGTTGTCCGGATCGGTTTGCCGCGGATGACACCCTGAAGGCCGAGATCGGCCATCAGACGCTCGACAGTGCAGCGTGCGACCTGGATGTTCTCCCGGTTGAGCTGCCTCCAGACCTTGCGCGCGCCGTACACCTCGAAGTTCTCCGCGAAGAAGCGCTCGATCTCCAGCTTTCAACGCCATGTCCTGCTTCGCCCGCGCGGCCAGCATCTCGAGATAGGCCCGCTTGCTGGCACGATCATGGTAGCTCGATGGGGCGATCAGCAGCACCTTGCAGATCGGCACGACCCCATGAGCCCCGCGATGATCGGCGATGCAGGCGATCATGGCAATGAGCAGGCGGCCAGTCCGCCTCGACCGTAGCCTTGCGCAGGATCTCGTTGGCCTGCCGCAGTTCACGGTTCTCCCGCTCGAGGGCTTTCAGCCGGGCGGCCATGTCCGTCGGCACCCCCGCCCGCTTGCCGGCATCTACCTCCGCCTTCTTAACCCACTCGTTCAGCGTCTGCCCCGTGCAGCCAATCTTGGTCGCGATCGAGGTGATCGACGCCCAGCGCGAGGGATGCTCATGCTCATGATCCAGTACCAACCGCACCGCACGTTGACGCACTTCCGAGAGAACTTGTTCGTTGTCTTGCTCATGATGGCTCCACCTTCTCAAGTTGGAGCGTGGGTCAACCCGGTCGTCCATGACGACCTCCCGTAGATAGATGAGATTTGCGCGACTTCACCCGCCGCGATGTGTGGGCGCATTGACCTGGCGCAAGCGGCGTGACTGCCGCGTGAAATCGCTCCAACCATTCACATGCGTTTCCGCCGTTGCTTCAAGTTGAATCGGAGGTTGAGGACGGGCTACCGATCCCTCGCCGGATCGGCGCGGTGGACGGGGTCTTACAGAAACCGCTTCCCGTGCTTCCCCGGCGCGAGCCCCAGATGCGCCGCGACCGTCTCGCCGACGTCGGCGTAGGCGCGCCGGCCGATGTCGGCCCCCACCTGGCCCTGCCGGTATCCGACGATCGGCACGTGCTCGCGGGTGTGGTCGGTGCCCCTCCAGGTCGGGTCGTTGCCGTGGTCGGCGGTGATCAGCACCAGGTCGCCTGCGGCGGTCCTGGCCGCGAGCTCCGGCAGCCGCGCATCGAACGCCTCCAGCGCGGCGGCGTAGCCGGCGACGTCGCGGCGGTGGCCGTAGAGCGAATCGAAGTCGACGTAGTTGGCGAAGATCAGGTCGCCGTCGCCGGCCTTCCCGAGCGCCTCCAGCGTCCGGTCGAACAGCGCGCTGTCGTCGGGGCCTTTGAGGATCGTGCCGGTGCCGCGGTGGGCGAAGATGTCGCCGATCTTGCCGATCGACCAGACCGTGCGCCCCGCCTCCGTCAGCCGGTCGAGAATGGTCGGCTCCGGCGGCGGCACGGCGTAATCGCGCCGGTTGGCGGTGCGCTTGAAGGTCTCCGGCGTCTCGCCGACGAACGGCCGTGCGATCACCCGGCCGACGTTGAGCGGGTCGCAGAGCCGCCGTGCCACTACGCAGACTTCGTAGAGCCGGTCGAGACCGAAGTGGGTCTCGTGCGCGGCGATCTGGAAGACCGAATCGGCCGACGTGTAGCAGATCGGCTTGCCGGTCCGGATGTGCTCGGCCCCCAACTCCTGGATGATCGGCACCCCCGACGCATGCTTGTCGCCCAGAATGCCCGGAAGCCTGGCTTCGCGGATCAGCGCGTCGGTGAGCGCCTTCGGAAACGTCGGCTGGGTCGTCGGGAAATACGTCCAGTCGAAGGTCACCGGCACCCCGGCGATCTCCCAGTGGCCGGAGGGGGTGTCCCTGCCGGACGACGTCTCGACCCCGTAGCCGTGGATCGCTTCGGGCCCCAGCGCGCCGTCGAGCCCGGGCGGCGTCCGGCCCGTCGAGGCGCGGCAGGCTTCGCCGAGCCCGAGCCGCACGAGGTTGGGCAGTTTCAGCGGCCCGCTTCTCAGCCCCGCCCAGTCGCCGGCACCGGCCGCGCAGGCCTCCGCGATGTGGCCAAGCGTATCGGAGCCGGCGTCGCCGAACTTGTCGGCGTCCTCGGCGCCCCCGCAGCCGACCGAATCCATCACCAGAAGCAGCGCCCGTGTCATCGTCCCTCAGGGGTAAGCGCAAGATATCGGTGATTCAATGGGGACAACGCCGCGATTGTGGGCTCCTTCATTGTCGCCGCCGCCCGCCAGGGTCTAGACCGTTGCCCGTCAGCCGCGATGAGGGGAAGCGAGACCATGCAGAAGCCCATGGAAGGTGTCACGGTCGTCGACCACCCGCTGGTCCAGCACAAGCTCACCCTGATGCGCGACAAGACCACGTCGACGGCGAGCTTCCGCCAGTTGCTCAGCGAGATCGCGCTGCTCCTCACCTACGAGGTCACCCGCGACCTGCCCCTCACCACCATGCACATCGAGACGCCGCTCGCCCCCATGGATGCCCCGATCCTCAAGGGCAAGAAGCCGGTCTTCGCCTCGATCCTGCGCGCCGGCAACGGGCTCCTGGAAGGCATGCTCGAACTGGTCCCCTCGGCCCGCGTCGCCCATATCGGCATCTACCGCGACCCCAAGACCCTCGAGCCCCACGAGTATTACTTCAAGGCCCCGGACGACATCGGCGAGCGCCTGGTCATCGTCGTCGACCCGATGCTCGCCACCGCCAACTCGGCGTCCGCCGCCATCGACCGGCTGCGTGCCCGCGGTGCCCACGATATCCGCTTCGTCTGCCTGCTCGCCGCCCCCGAGGGCATCAAGCGCCTGCGCGAGATCCAGCCCAACGTGCCGATCTACACTGCGGCCATCGACCAGTACCTGAACGATCATGGCTACATCGTCCCGGGCCTCGGCGACGCCGGCGACCGGCTCTACGGCACGAAGTGAGCGTCTGAACTGCACCCCCGGCGCGCCCGGCGAAGCCGGGGCGAGGGAAGGGGTGGCACTTCCCATCCGCCGTCGCTGACTCTAGAACCGCGCCGTCGGTCAGCGAGGAGTCTCCCATGAAATACGGCGCCGTTTATCCGAGTTTGAAGGGCCGCACCGTTCTGGTCACCGGCGGCGGGTCCGGCATCGGCGCCGCCATCGTCACCCGCCTGGCGGAGCAGGGGGCCAAGGTCGGTTTCCTCGACATCGCCGCGAAGCCGTCCAATGCGCTGGTCCGGAAGCTCTCCCGCAAAGGCGCCACGGTGCATTTCGAGCTTTGCGACCTCACCGACATCGACGCGCTGAAGCGGGCCGTCAAGGCCGTCCGCAAGACGCTTGGGCCGATCACCGTGCTGGTCAACAACGCTGCCCACGACGATCGCCACACCCTTGAAGAGGTCACGCCGGAGTACTTCGACGACCGCATCGCGGTGAACTTCAAGCATCAGTTCTTCGCCATCCAGCAGGTCGTGCCCGATATGAAGAAGGCCAGGCGCGGCTCGATCATCAACATGAGCTCCGGCTCGTGGATGGTCGGGTACGACGGCCTGCCGGTCTACGCGGCCGCCAAGGCCGCGGTCTATGGATTGACCCGCGGCCTCGCCCGCTCCCTTGGCCCCCACAACATCCGCGTCAACTCCGTTGCGCCGGGCTGGATCCTCACCGAGCGCCAGTTGAAGCTCTGGTGGACGGCGGAAGCCGAGGCCGATGTCCAGAAATCCCAGTGCCTGAAGCGCCGCCTCGTCGGCGACGACATTGCCCGCTGGGTCGCGTTCCTCGCCGCCGACGATTCCGACGCCATGACCAACCAGAACATCGTCGTCGACGGCGGCTGGCTGTGAGGTGATGGGATTACCTGTCGATCACGCTACGGCGGATCACCTTCAACTCCTCGGCGATGCCGTTTAGCGCCCGGATGCTGGGGTCGTAGCGCACGCCCATTATGCTGAGCGCAAAGCTCTGGACCACAGACGTTGGAAGGTCCCATCCACCCGGATCGCGGCGTCTGCATTCGACACCGGGTGCAACGATGGCGACTTCAACAGTCTCTAGCTCATAGTCGCTTACCAGAAACTGCAATTCGAACTCCATTCTCGGGTTCAAGAACTCAGCATGTACTGTGCAAGTGCTCTCATCAGTGGTCCACTTGATCAAGTCTGCAAGAGCGCCAGGGTCTTTCTCGTACCGGACATTCAGGATTTTCGAGCCTTTAGGGAACCCAACCCTGATTGGCACCTTCTTCACGACTTCATTGCCAATGTTTCCGAATCGTAGGTTGCAGGTTGCGATCGAGCTTGGAGTCTCGGAGCCGACGGTCAGTTGAACTGGTGTCCCCAACGTCTTGGAGAGCTCTTTGGGGACAATGTCGTTCTCGACGATCACCGCCCACGCAAGGACCTTCTTCTTCTGCGTCAGGCGGCTAACAATGATCGACGATGCTATCCCCAAGAGGAAGACGATGACCCAGCCAGCTACCGTGAGTACGTTAGTTGATTCCATGGTGGGCTCCATTGCAAAGCAGCCAATCCCGCCGGGCGCATTTACTAGACAATATCGAGTGGCGCAATCTACGGTAGAATGGTTGCGGGCTGCGACGTGAGCGCCTTCACCGCCGGTTAACGACGCGGACGAAAACCGGCGCCGCTTCGCCGCCTTTTAGGGTCGCCCGGGCCATGGTGCCCGCGTCTTCGTGAAAAGCGCGGGTACTGCGTCATGAGAATGGCCGTCGGCTTCGTGGTTGTCGCCGCCGTCGTGGCGGTCGTCGCCGTCAAGGCGGTGCCGGAGCTTGCCGCGCGCAGCACCGCCGTGCCGCCGCAAACCCCGCCCGTCGCCCGCACCATGACGCTTTCCGGTCGCACGGTGGCGATTCCCGCCGGTCCCGATGGCCACTACGCCGCCGAGGCGGTCGTCAACGGCCATGCCATCTCCGTCATCGTCGACACCGGCGCCACCGCCGTGGCGCTCACCGCCGACAGCGCCCGCCGCCTCGGCCTTCGCCTCGCCGCCAGCGATTTCGTCCATCCGGTGACCACCGCCAACGGCGTCGTCGATACGGCGTTCGTGACGCTGTCGGAAATCCGCATCGGCACCATCACGGTTCAGAACGTGCGCGCCGTCGTGGTGCCGACCGACGCGCTCGGCGCAAACCTCCTCGGCATGTCGTTCCTCAACCGCATCCGCAAGTTCGAGGTCGGCGGCGGTCAGTTGGTGCTGACCGACTAACGCGATATCGCGCCGCCTTCCTTCGCCCCTCGCCCTCCGCTAAAAGAGGGCGATGTCCAGCTCCTCCTTCCCCAAGCCCGCCGCCAGCCTGAAGCCCAACACGCTGGCCTACGAGACGACGCCGCTCGTCAAGCCGACCGGTTTTCGCGAATACGACGCCCGCTGGTGGTTCGGCGTGCCCGGTTCCGACGTGCCGCCGGAGCTCAACCTGCTCGGCGTCACCGCGCTCGGCATGGGTTTCGGCACGCTCCTCGGCGAAATGGGCGTCCACCGCGACGTGGTCACCGGCCACGACTACCGGGCCTATTCCGCCTCCATCAAGATGGCCCTGGTCGCCGGTCTGGTCGCCTCCGGCTGTCGCGTTCGCGATATCGGCCTCGCCACCACGCCGATGTCCTACTTCGCCCAGTTCGCCCTCGACGTGCCCGCCGTCGCCATGGTCACCGCCTCCCACAACGAGAATGGCTGGACCGGCGTCAAGATGGGTTCCAACCGCCCGCTGACCTTCGGGCCGGACGAGATGGGTCGCCTCAAGGAGATCGTGCTGTCCGGCGTCTTCAACCAGAAAGACGGTGGCGCCTACACCTACATCCCCGGGTTCGCCGAGCGCTACATCGCCGATCTCACCGACCGGCCGAAGTGGACGCGCAAGATGAAGGTGGTCGCTGCCTGCGGCAACGGCACCGCCGGTCCGTTCGCGCCTCGCATCCTCGCCGCGCTTGGCGCCGACGTCGTGCCCATGGACGCCGAACTCGACTACAACTTCCCGAACTACAACCCGAACCCCGAAGACCTGAAGATGCTTCACGCGCTCTCCGCCGCCGTGAAGCAGCACGGCGCCGATGTCGGCCTCGGCTTCGACGGCGATGGCGACCGCTGCGGCGTCATCGACAACACCGGCGGCGAGATCTTCGCCGACAAGATCGGCGTCATGCTCGCCCGCGATATCTCGGCGCTCCACAAGGACTCCGTCTTCGTGGTCGACGTGAAGTCGACCGGCCTTTACGCCACCGACCCGGTGCTCAAGGCCAACGGGGCCAAGACCGACTACTGGAAGACCGGCCACTCCTACATCAAGCGCCGCACCAACGAGCTCGGCGCCATCGCCGGCTTCGAGAAGTCCGGCCACTATTTCTTCCGTCCGCCCATCGGCCGCGGCTATGACGATGGTGTCGTCTCGGCGATCGCCATTCTCGACATGCTCGATCGCAACCCGGACAAGTCGATGGCCGACCTCAAGGACGCGCTGCCCAAGACCTGGGGCTCGCCGACCATGGCGGCCCATTGCCCGGACGAAGTGAAGTACGCCGTCGCCGACAAGGTGCGCGACCGCTTCCAGGCGATGCGCGAGAAGGGCGAGAAGGTCGCCGGCCACCCCATCGTCGACCTGATCACCGTCAACGGCGTGCGCGTCGTCACCGACGACGGCACCTGGGGGCTGGTCCGCGCCTCATCCAACAAGCCCGAGCTGGTGGTGGTGATCGAGAGCCCGGCGTCGGAGGCGCGCCTCAAGGAAATGTTCGCGGCCGTTGACGCGGTGCTGCGCGAGAACCGGTCGGTCGGCGACTACAACCAGACGATCTGAGGCCCGCCGATTGGGCGGCAACGGGAGACACCATGACAGGACGCGTATTCGGCACGCTGGCTGGCGGCGGCGCCGTCGATGAGGTGACCATCGCCGCGGGCGACCTCACCGTCGACGTCATCACCTGGGGGGCGGTCATCCGCGACGTGCGCCTCGCCGGTGTCGCGCATCCGCTGGTGCTGGGCTTCGATAATCTCGGCGACTACGTCGCCCATTCGCCCCACTTCGGCGCCGTCGCCGGGCGCTGCGCCAACCGTATCGCCCACGGTCGCTTCGAGATCGACGGCAAGGCCTTCCAGGTGTCGCTCAACGAAAACGGCCGCAACCACCTGCACGGCGGGTTCAACGGTTTCAGCCGGCGCAACTGGCGCCTCGTCGAGTCGGATGGGTCGAGCGTCACCCTCGGCATCACCAGCCCCGATGGCGACGACGGCTACCCCGGCAAGGTCGATGCACGCGTGCGCTATGCGATCGAGGCGCCCGGCACGATCCGCATGGAGGCGACCGCGACGACCGACGCGCCGACCCTGGTCAACCTCGCCCAGCACTCCTACTTCAACCTCGACGCTTCGCCGACCATCCTCGACCATCGCGTCCAGATCTTCGCCGACACCTACACGCCGGTCGACGCCGATCTCATCCCGACCGGCGAGATTCGCGCCGTCGCCGGCACCGACTACGACTTCCGCTCAGCCCGGCCGATCCGCCGGATGCACGATGGCGAGCGCGTCGCCTACGACCTCAACTGGGTCGTCGACCGCGTCCGCGCCGCCGCTCCGCGGCCGCTGGCGCGCCTCTCCTCGCCGAAAAGCGGTGTCACGCTCGCCGTCGATTCCACCGAGCCGGGCGTCCAGTTCTACGACGGCAACATGATGAACGTGACGGTTCCCGGCCACGATGGGCGCACGTATCCGCCAAACGGCGGCTGCTGTTTCGAGCCCCAGATCTTCCCCGATTCGCCCAATCACCCCGGCTTTCCGTCGGCGATCCTGCGCCCCGGCGAGATCTACCGGCAGGTGACCACGTTCACCTTCTCGAAGGGTTGAGCCACGCGGCACGCCGGTTGTCCTTGCGGCCACCCGCCGTGCTCGGCGAGAGTGGCGCCCGGGCGCCAGGGTGGAGGGCTTGTGACGTGTTGAGACCTGCGGGCGTGGCACTGGCGATCGGCCTAGCCGGGGCTATGGCCCTGCCGGCCGCCGCCGACTGGCGCCACGACCTCAAGGGCTTGCGCATCGGCTTCGTCGCCGGCGACCAGCCGGCCGCCGCCATGGCCCGTCTCGAGCCCTTCCGCGCCTATCTCGCCGACAAGCTCGGCGTGTTCGTCGATCTCCTGCCGTTCACGAACTACGATTCGCTGATCGACGCCGAGATCAACGACCGCATCAACTACGCCATCAACACCGCCACCAGCTTCGCCACCGCCGACGCGCGCTGCGGCTGCCTCGATCCGCTGGCCGTGCCCACCGCCTACGACGGCGCCCGCGGCTACTACGCGGTGCTGCTTGCCCGCGCCGACAGCCCCGTCCACTCCCTCGACAGCGCCCGCGGCTTCCGCGTCGCGCTCTCCGGCGCGCAGTCCGTCGCTGGCCGTCTGGTGCCCATGCAGGCGTTCGCGGCCGCTGGCATCGACCCGGACACCTACTTCTCTTCGGTGCTCACCGAAAACGGGCCACAGGCCGCCGTCGCCGCGCTCATGGCGGGCGACGCTGATCTCGCCGTCGCCTGGTCGAGTCTGCGGGGCGATCCGGCCGCCGGCTATTCCTTCGGCCTGCTCACCCGTTTGGTCGCCGAAGGGCAGCTGTCCATGGACGCCGTCAAGATCGTCTGGCAGTCGGCGTTGATTCCGTTCGGCCCGCACACGCTGAGCCGCAAGGCGCCCGAGGCGGTGAAGCCGATCCTCATCGACGCCCTCGCGCAGCTCGCCGGCGAGGCGCCCGACGTCATGTTCGCCGTCGACCCGACGAGCTTCGGCGGCGGCGGTTTCGTGCCCGCCACGGCGCAAGACTACGCGGTGATTGCTGATCTGGTGGCGCCGCCGCCGGCCAACTGAGCCGCGGCGTCTACGAGCAGGTGTAGGTCGTGCCGCGCGAGATGCAGTCGGTCAGGCGCGGGCGCAGGTAGAACTCGTCGTTGAGATCGAACGAGCCGGTCATCAGGTAGCCGATGGTCGGCGTGTAGGAGTAATGCACCTCGGCCGTCACGATGTAGGTGTTGGCCTGCGCCACCGCGGCCGGCAGCCCGGTGATCGTCGCGCCCTTGGTGAGCGGCGTGTCGTTGCGCGCGTCGCTCCACGTCACCGTTGCCTTGCCGTTGCCGTCGATCTTGATCTGGCTGATCCTGATCTTCAGGAGGCTGCCCGTCGAATAGGGTGTCATCACCGAGGCCGCCGCGTCCAGGATATTGGACATGTCGTTGTCGGAGATCGATTTCGCCTGGGTCACCAGATCGCCGAGCGAACTGGTGACGTGCGTGACCTTGCGCTGGATGATCAGCGCGTCGCTGAGCTCGACGCCGCCGAGGTAGAGGGTGAGCATCACCGGCAGGATGAGCGCGAACTCGACGGCCGAGACTCCGCGCCGGTCGCGGACGAGCCAGACGATCGGGTCGAACAGGCGGCCCACGCGGAGCTTCTTCAGTTTGCTCACCATGGGAACGGCTCGTTGCGGAACGCGGCGGTCGCGGCGATCAGGTGCGTGCCGTCCGGCATGTTGGCGAGGTTGTTGCCGAGCTTGTTCACGAACACCGGCCATTCGTAGTAGGCGCGCACCACGACGATGTCGCCACCATGGCCCGGGGTGAAGGTATAGCCGTCCTTCTTGAGATTGCCGTCGGCGTCGACCGGAGTGGACAGGCTGATCGCGCCGAACGACGTGTAAGTCTTCACGTCGATGTAGAGACTGTCCTGGCAATTGAAGAGCAGATCGATCTCGGCGCAGACCTTGTCCTTGAAGGTCTGCGCGGTCAGCCCGTCCTCCTGCGCCTGACCGGTGCGGATCAGGCGGGCGACATTGGAGACCGCCGTCTCCAGGGTCTGGGCCGCGAAGAAAGAGAGCGCCGTTTCAAGGATCGCGAACAGCAGCGCGAAAAACGGCACCGCCACGATCCCGAACTCGACGGCCGTGGCGCCCGATTCGTCGGCGCTGAAGCGGCGCGTGACGCGCGCCAGGCCACAGCGCACGGCGATGCGCGAGGCAAGCGGCAACGCGGAGCGGGACATACGGATCATTGCCACCAACATGGTGCTGCGGCGCGAGGAAGTCCCGCCGCTACCGCACCATTAACGGTGAAGCATTGAGGAACGGTTGCCGCCGGTTCTGAAAGGCCGGGCGCTGCCGGCAAGCTTCCGTTAACCGTGCGCGGGCCCCTAGGGCTGCGAGGCGGCGCTGGTCAGGGCGGTGTGTGACTGAATCTGCGCGTTGACGGCGTCGAAAGTCTGCGCGCTGTCGCCGACCGCCAGCATCGGTGAGCAATCCGGCGTGCACGACAGCGTCTCGCGCGACGCGCGGCGGTAGATGGTCACGACGTCGTCGTTCTGCGCGCCCACCGAGACCAGATCGTTGGCGATCTGCTTGCCCTCGGAATCGAGCAGGATCAGGTTGGTCGTGCCGTAGCTGTGGCCGGTGATGATCAGGGTCTGGTTGTCCTGGATGGTCGCATCGGCGATCGCCGGGTTGCCGATGATGACGACGTCGGCCGGCCGCGAGATCCGCATGACCTTGGCCTGATCGACCACGACCTGGATGGTGTCGGCGCGGGCAGGCAGCGCGGCCGCCAGCGTGGCGGCGAGGAGACAAGCGCCGGCCAGACCGGCGAGCGGAAGCCTCTTCGAGGAGTTGGACTGGCGCGACATCTGGGACCCTCCGGCCGAGCGTGGATTGAACGCGACGCTATCGCCGTATGGTGAACGAACGCTTAAGGCCGTCCGCAGCGCCCCGTCGTTGTCGCACGCGCGCCGCGCTTCGAGGCGGGCAATTGCTGCGTATCGCCAACGATCCGTTGCCGCGTCCGCGGAAGTCAGAACCGCATCAACGGCAAAGTCGAGCCAGTCTCGGCCTCCGGCAAGGCTTTGGCGCGCGCCTGGTCAAGAACGCGCCGCCGGCGCGGCCGTGAGCCGGTGTTCAAAGGCCGCCCATTTCCTTAACGGCGCAGCAAACGGTGCTGGCTACACTTCAAAACGCTGCGAAGAGAGAGCTTCCGGCCGCGTACCAGTCCATCTCTCAGGAGTGAGGACCATGAAAAGCCTGTTTTCCCGCTTCATCAGGGACGAGGCGGGAGCGACGGCGATCGAATACGGCCTGATCGCCACGCTCATCGGCGTTGCCATCATCGTCGGCGCCGGCGCCCTCGGGACCAAGCTGAACTCCGTGTTCGGCAGCATTGCCGGCAAGATCAACGGCCCGACCTGATCGTCGGGCGCCGCGGCCGGCTCGCCCGCGCGGGCCGGCTGCGCGCCGGTCGGTTCCGGCGATTTCGTCGCCATAGTAAAGGAATTGCTACCGGAGCGATGGTAAATAGATCATTTAAGAGTTGAACTGTGAGAGATTACCGTTGTTCCTCAAAGAATTGCGAATATATCCAAAGTATTATTCCTAACAATTAGTAATCATGGGTCGCCTAGAGACCTTCCGCTGTTAACTTAGCCTCAAAACTTTGCTCCTACTGTCCACCACGGTTACGGCCGCGAAGGAAGTGCTTCGGGTACCCGAGCCAGGACAACGAGTTCAAACGCATTCTGTAAGGAGTGAGGACCTATGAAATCCCTGTTTACCCGTTTTGCGAAGGACGAGTCGGGCGCCACGGCCATCGAATACGGCCTGATCGCCACGCTCATCGGCGTTGCCATCATCGTCGGCGCCGGCGCTCTCGGCACCAAGCTGAACTCCGTGTTCGGCAGCATTGCCGGCAAGATCAACGGCCCGACCTAATCGGCGCTGATCTGAAGAGCGGGGTGGCGCGGCAAGCGCGCCCTTCGCTCGCGAAGTTCCAACGGGGCTGCCCGGGTGACCGGGCAGCCCCGTCTACGTCTGGCGTTCGGGCGTCCGCTGCGCCGCCCGGATTCGTTACCATTCGAACCGCTGGTTTCAGAACCCCTTAATCATCGGTCGCTAGACATGGTGTGAGCAAACGACAGCGCACGCCGGAGCTGGTTCGAATGATTGGGGTCGTCCACTACCTCGCCTTTCTGGTCTTCCCGATCGGCATGGCATTCGCCGCCGCCTCCGACCTCCTGACCATGACCATCTCCAACCGGCTGACGCTGGCGATCGGCGCCGCGTTTGTCGTGCTGACGCCGCTCGTCGGCATGGATCTCCACACCTTCGGAATGCATTTCGCCGCCGCCGGCATTGTGCTGGCGGTCGCCTTCGTCTGTTTCGCCTTCGGCTGGGTCGGAGGTGGCGACGCCAAGCTCGTCACTGTCGCGACCCTGTGGATCGGGTGGGAAGCCGGCCTCGAGTTCATCGCCGTAGGGGCGATCTTCGGCGGCATTCTCACCGTTCTGATGCTTTCGTTCCGGCGGTCGGTTCTGCCCGCCTTCATCATTCGTCAGCCGTGGGTGCAGCGGCTGCACGATAGGGAAGCGGGCGTGCCATATGGGGTCGCGCTGGCCGCCGCCGGACTCGCCGTCTATCCGCACACCGTCTGGATGACTCTGACGGCGGGCTAGGACGACCTGGCGGGCTGACGTTCCGCAAGGCGCCCTGGCGCACGACTCTTCACACGATGCGCGATCCCTGCGTCCGGTGTCGGTAACGCTTGGTTAATCACGAAATCTCACCGTTGGTTAACCATAAGTACACGATTGCCGGACGAAACTGCTGACCGTGGACGGGATCGACCGTCGAAGAGGGTGCGTCACATGAAGCTCACTCGCGTTGCCGTCCTGGGTGTCGCCGTCGGCGCTGGTCTGGTCGCGGCATTCCTCGCGCTCAACCTCACCGGCAATTCGCCGCCTCCCGTGGAGGTCGCCGCGCCGGCACCCGTCGCCGCAACCCAGGTTCTCGTCGCCAGTGACGACATTCCGGTCGGCACGACGCTGAAGCGGGATTCCGTCAAGTGGGCCGATTGGCCCTCGACCGGCGTGTCGGAGAAGTTCATCACCAAGAGTGGCACCGGCGAAAGTCAGATCGACCCGGTCGTCGGCGCCATCGCGCGCGCCTCCCTCTACGCGGGCGAGCCGATCAGCGCCGCCAAGCTCATCCATTCCGACCAGGGCTTCATGGCCGCCATCCTGCCGACCGGCATGCGCGCCGTGGCCACCAAGATCGCCGCCGATACCTCCGCCGGCGGCTTCATCCTGCCCAACGACCGCGTCGATGTCATCATGACCCGGCGCAGCGATTCGGCGACGACCACCCCGGGCGGCAACGGCTACCAGACCGAGACCATTCTCCATAACGTCCGCGTGCTGGCCATCGATCAGGCGATCGAGGACAAGAACGGCGAGAAGGTCGTCGTCGGTCAGACCGCCACGCTCGAGCTCACCCCCCAGCAGGCCGAGATCCTCACTGTCGCCCAGCAGATGAGCGACCGGCTGACCCTCGCGCTCCGCTCGATCGCCAACTCGCGGCCTTCGCCGAGCGACAACGCCAACGACGCCGTTCATCTCATCGGTGGCACCAAGGCCAACGGTGCCGTCACCGTCGTCAAGAACGGTGTCGCCCGCGAAGTCGATACGATCCGGTGAGCGCCATGTTCTCTCTCCCCGTCTCTGCCGTCAGGCCGACAGTGAAGAACCAAGGAATTGCCAAGATGCCGCGAGAGCTCATGCGCACGCTGGTGATCGCCGGAGCGGCCCTGTTGGCCGGCGCCGCGGTCCACGCCCCGGTTGCCTTCGCCGCCGATGCCGCCCCCGGGGTCATCGCCCAGAGCGACGGTATCACCCGCTCCGTCAAGGTCGGCCTCAACAAGTCGCTGGTCCTCGACCTGCCGCGTCAGGCCCGCGACATCCTGGTGTCCAATCCCGACATCGCCGACGCGGTCATCCGCACGCCGACCCGCATCTACGTGACCGGCGTCAAGGTCGGTCAGTCCAACGTCATCGTCTTCGATCGCGCCGGCCAGCGCATCGTCTCCCTCGATCTCGAGGTCGAACGCGACGTGTCGACGCTGGCCAGCATGCTCCAGCGCCTGATCCCCGATTCCAACATCAACGTTGAGATCGTCAGCGACAACATCGTGCTCACCGGCACGGTCAAGAATGCCTCCGATTCGCAGAAGGCGCAGGACATCGCCACCGCCTTCGCCAACGGCGGCGCCCAGGCTCAGCCGACCGGCGGCACCACCAGCACGACCGGCGCCAGCACTGCCGGCAGCGTCTCGATTTCGCTCGGAGCCTCCACGCCGACCAGCACCATCATGAACATGCTGACCATCGAGGGCGAGGATCAGGTTCACCTGAAGATCACCGTTGCCGAGGTTCAGCGTAACGTCGCCAAGCAGTTCGGCGTGACCTTCGGCGGCAACGTCAGCATCGGCGCCTTCAACTCGTGCATCACCAACCCGACCGATTGCACGACCCTCGGCAATCCCTACGGCGTCGCCAACAAGCCCGGGTCCGACAACGCCATAAAGCTCGGCTTCACCTCCGGCAATTCCTCGATCGCCGCCACCATCCGCGCGCTCGAGCAGACCGGCATGCTGAAGACGCTCGCCGAGCCGACGCTCACTGCCATTTCCGGCGAGAACGCCTCGTTCCTGGCCGGCGGCGAGTTCCCGGTCCCGACGTCCCGCGATTCGAGTGGCAACGTCACCGTCACCTTCAAGCCGTTCGGCGTGGCGCTCGCCTTCACCCCGGTCGTTCTGTCGGAAGGCCGCATCAGCCTGCACGTCAAGACCGAGGTTTCCGAGCTGACGTCGCAGGGTTCCTTCACGCTCAACGGTGGCACCTCCGGCAACAGCCTGAGCATTCCCGGCCTCAAGGTGCGCCGCGCCGAGAGCACGCTCGAACTGCCCTCCGGCGGCTCGATGGTCCTCGGCGGGCTCATGGAGGACAGCGTTCGCGAGTCGATCGCAGCGCTTCCCGGCCTCGGCAAGCTGCCGGTGCTTGGCGCGCTCTTCCGCAGCCGCGATTTCCAGCGCGACCAGACCGAGCTCGTCATCATCGTCACCCCGTACCTGGTCAAGCCGGTGCCGCGCTCCGCCCTGTCCACCCCGGATGCCGGCTTCATCCCGGCCACCGATGGCCAGGCCGTGTTCATGGGCGACATCAACCGGGTCTATGGCGGTCCGGGCACCAAGTCGAACACCAACGGTCAGTACCAAGGCCGCTACGGTTTCATCTACGAGTAGCCAGTCGGGCACCAACGGAGCCAATCCAGATGACTACCGCAAACGCTTCAAGTCTCCGTCGTCGCCGCTTCCACCCGCTCGTGGGTGTCGCAATGGCGGGCGGCCTGGCGATGGCGCTCGCCGCCTGCGCGTCGAACGACGTCGACCCGACCGTGTCGACCTCGTCGATCCCCGACTCCTACCACGCCAATAACCCGCTCCAGCTTCAGGACCAGGTGGCCACCCTCGACGTGCCGGTCGCCGGCAACGCCACCCGTCTCCCTGACGCGATCAAGTCCAACATCAACTTCTTTGCCAAGCGCTTCCTCGCCTCCGGCACCTCGACGATCGCCGTCGTGGCGCCGTCCGGTTCGCCGAACCAGGTCGCCGCCGCCGCCGTCGCCGTGCAGGTCGAGGACGCGCTGCGCAAGTCCGGCATCAATCCGGCCGCCATCGACTACCGCGTCTACAAGGCCAAGAGCGACGACCGGATTGCGCCGGTGCGCATCGCCTACAATCGCGTCGTTGCCGCCACCACCCATCCCTGCGGCGATTACTCCGAGCAGCTGTCGAACAACTATTCGAACCAGCTCTACAAGGACTTCGGCTGCTCCACGCAGCAGAACCTGGCGGCCATGGTCGATAACCCGCTCGACCTGCTCTATCCGCGCGGCATGACACCGGCCGATGCGGCCCGCCGCGCCGACGTTCTCACCAAGTACCGCACCGGCCAGGCCTTCGGCAGCAACACCACGCAATTGACCGGCGGCAGCGTCGCGACAGGAGTCGGCACCCCATGACTGATCTGGCTTTTCGCGATCCCGACCTCTCGCAGGAAGGCGCGGCCGCGCCCGCAACAACCGCTGTCCCGGATATCCGCCCGGTCCCGCGCATCTCCATCCAGGCGTTCTGCGAATCGCCCGAGCTCGTCGCGGCCGTCGAAGCGGCGGCCCGCGACCGCCGCATGGCCCGCGCCCACGTCAAGGTGCAGACCGGCGGTATCACCGCCGCGGCCGAGTTCTATCAGGCCGCGGCGACGCCCAACCTCATCATCGTCGAGGCCCGTCTGCCGCGCGACCGTCTCGAGGTCGAGCTCGATCGCCTCGCCGAAGTCTGCGACACCGGCACCAAGGTCGTCGTCATCGGCCACGTCAACGACGTTGAGCTGTACCGCAGCCTCACCCAGCGCGGTGTCAGCGAATATCTGGTCACGCCGGTCGATCTGTTCGGCATCATCCGCACCGTCGCCGATCTCTACGTCGAGCGCTCCACCCAGCCGCTCGGCCGCACCATTGCCTTCATCGGCGGCAAGGGCGGCGTCGGCTCCTCGATGGTCGCCCACAATGTCGCCTGGTCGATCGCGCGCGGCTTCGAGAGCGACGTCGTGGTCGCCGATTTCGACCTCGCCTTCGGCACCGCCGGGCTCGACTTCAATCAGGATCCGGCTCAGGGGATCGCCGAGGCGATCAACGCGCCCGACCGGCTCGACGACAACTTCCTCGACCGCCTGCTCGCCCGCTGCTCGGAGCATCTGAGCCTGCTGGCCGCGCCGGCGACACTCGACCGCACCTACGACTTCCACGAGAACACCTTCGAGCAGGTCATCGACGTCGCCCAGGCGGGTGTGCCCGCCGTGGTCATCGATCTGCCCCACGTGTGGAGTTCGTGGATGCGCAAAACGTTGCTCGCCGCCGACGAGGTGGTGCTCACCGTCGAGCCCGATCTCGCCAACCTGCGCAATGCTAAGAACCTGGTCGATCTCCTGCGCGCCGCGCGCGCCAACGACCATCCGCCCCACCTGGTCGTCAACAAGGTCGGGATCGCCAAGCGCCCCGAGATCAAGGTTGATGAATTCGCCGCCGCGCTGAACCTGACGCCGGCCGCGATCATCCCCTTCGACGCCCAGCTCTTCGGGACCGCCGCCAACAACGGCCAGATGATCTCCGAGGCCGACCCCAAGAGCCAGACCGCGCAATCCTTTGACCAGATCGCCAGAGTGCTGACCGGACGTGTCGAGGCCAAACGCCAGAAGCGCAGTGCGCTGGCGCCGCTGCTCGCCCGGTTCCGTGGCAAGACTGCCTGAGCGAGGCCCGTAAATGTTCGGTAAGCGCGGCAAGAGTGAGATCGGCGGGCCGCCGCCGTCCGTTCCCCCGGCCGAAAGGCCATCGGTGGCGGACGAGGTGCGTCTGCCGCCGGACACGTCTTTCGACTCGGAGCCCAAGTCTGAGGCGCTCGGCGGCGCGATCCCGCCGCCGGCCCATCGCGCCGAGCCGCCCGAGCCGACCGCCGCCCCGGCGAGCCGTTCCAGCGCCCCGGCGAGCCGCTCCGGCGGCGAGACGACCCGCGCCCGCCCCGCCGTCAACGACAGCGCTGTGCGCCGTTCCGAGAACTTCTACGATATCAAGTCGACCGTCTTCTCGGCGCTGATCGACACCATCGACCTGTCGCAGCTCTCGCGTCTCGACATCGAGTCGGCGCGCGAGGAAATTCGCGACATCGTCAACGACATCATCGCGCTCAAGAACATCGTGATGTCGATCGCCGAGCAGGAGGATCTGCTCGAGGACATCTGCAACGACGTTCTCGGCCTCGGCCCGCTGGAGCCGCTGCTCGCCCGCGACGACATCTCCGACATCATGGTCAACGGCGCCTTCCGGACCTACATCGAAGTCGCCGGCCGGGTGCAGGAGACCTCGGTGCGTTTCCGCGACAACGCGCAGCTCATGAACATCTGCCAGCGCATCGTCAGCCAGGTCGGCCGGCGCGTCGACGAAGCCTCGCCGATCTGCGACGCGCGCCTCCCCGACGGCAGCCGCGTCAATGTCATCGCTCCGCCGCTCGCCATCGACGGGCCGACGCTCACCATCAGAAAGTTCAAGAAGGACAAGCTGACCCTCGATCAGCTGGTCAAGTTCGGCACCGTCACGCCGGATGGCGCCACCATCCTGCAGATCATCGCGCGCTCGCGCTGTAACGTGCTGGTCTCCGGCGGCACCGGCTCCGGCAAGACCACGCTGCTCAACTGCCTGACGCGCTACATCGAGGCCGACGAGCGCATCATTACCGCCGAGGACGCTGCCGAACTGCAGCTCCAGCAGCCCCACGTCGTGCGTCTCGAGACGCGCCCGCCCAACATCGAGGGCGAGGGCGAGATCACCATGCGCGATCTCGTCAAGAACTGCCTGCGTATGCGGCCTGAGCGCATCATCGTCGGCGAGGTGCGCGGACCCGAGGCCTTCGACCTGCTCCAGGCCATGAACACCGGCCACGACGGCTCGATGGGCACGCTCCATGCCAACAGCCCGCGCGAGGCCCTCTCGCGCCTTGAGTCGATGATCACCATGGGCGGTTTTGCGCTGCCCATGAAGACCATCCGCGAGATGATCTCCAACTCCATCGACGTCATCATCCAGACCGAACGTCTGCGCGACGGTTCGCGCCGCGTCACCTACATCACCGAGGTGGTCGGCATCGAGGGCGAGGTCATCACTACCCAGGACATCTTCGTCTTCGAGATCCAGGGCGAGGACAGCAGCGGCCGCATCCTCGGGCGTCACCGTTCGACCGGCATCGGCCGGCCGAAGTTCTGGGATCGCGCCCGCTACTACAACGACGAGGGCCGTCTGGCCGCGGCGCTCGATTCGGCCAACGCCGAGGAAGACAAATTCGCCGACCAGAAGGCAGGTTGATGTCCGGTTCCTTCCTCTCGTTCCTGACGATCTTCGCGCTGGCCGCCTTGTCGGCCGGCGGCGTTGCGTACGCGTTCCTCTACGGGCGCATCCAGACCGAGAACACCACCGAGAAGCGGCTCGAGCAGGTCCAGCGCAAGCAGCGCGGCGTCGATTCGGTCGCCGCCGCCCGCACCCAGGCCGTCGATTCCAAGCGCCGCAAATCGGTTCAGGAGACGCTCAAGGAGCTCGAGGAGAAGCAGCAGGCCAAGGCCAAGCATTCCAAGTCGCCGCCGCTTACCACCCGCATACAGCAGGCGGGCCTCAGCTGGTCGCGCCGCACCTTCTGGCTGATCAGCCTCGCCTGCGGGCTGGTGCTGTTCGTCGTCGTCTTTCTGGCCGGCGCGCCGCTTTATCTGACGGCCGCCGCCGCGGTCGTCGGCTTCCTCGGCCTGCCGCGCTGGTTCGTGAACCGGCTGCGCAAGCGCCGCATCCGCCAGTTCGTCGACGAATTCGCCAACGCCGTCGACGTCATCGTGCGCGGCGTCAAGGCGGGTCTGCCGCTCAACGACTGCATCAAGATCATCGCCAACGAGGCAGCCGAGCCGGTCAGGAGCGAGTTCAAGCAGATTTCCGAGACCCAGAGCATGGGTCTGTCGCTGTCCGAAGCGGTCGCCCGGCTGCCCGATCGCGTGCCCGTTCCCGAGTCCAACTTCTTCGCGATCGTCATATCCATCCAGCAGCGCGCCGGCGGCAATCTCGCCGAGGCGCTCGGCAACCTGTCGCGGGTCTTGCGCGACCGCAAGAAGATGAAGGGCAAGATCGGCGCCATGGCGATGGAGGCGAAGGCCTCCGCTTACATCATCGGCGCTCTGCCGGGCGTCGTCATGGGCCTCGTCTGGCTGACCAGCCCCAGCTACATCATGCTGCTGTTCACCGAGACTCTTGGCAACGTGATCCTCGGCGCCTCCGCCGTGTGGATGACGATCGGCATTCTGGTCATGCGCAAGATGATCAACTTCGACTTCTGAGGGCGCAATGTTCCAGCTCCTCTACCAGGCCATAACCAACCCCCAGATTCTGCTCGCCTGCTTCGCGGCGCTTGCCGTCGCCGCCACCGTCTATTCGGTGGTCCAGCCCGTCTTCGAGCGCGACCAGCTCGCCGCCCGCATCAAGTCGGTGGCGCTCGAGCGCGAGGAGATTCGGGCTCGCGAACGCGCCCGCATGGCCGACGAGAAGAAGCGCGCTCTGCTCCGCGCCGAGCCCAAGGCCTACATGCAGCGCGTCGTCGATCGCTTCAATCTGCGCAAGGCGCTCGCCGACGACAAGACCCTTGCCCGGCTGCGCATGGCGGGCCTGCGCGGTCAGGCGCCGCTGGTCGTCTTCCTGTTCGCGCGCGTCACGCTGCCGCTGCTCTTCTTCTCGGTCACGCTCTTCTACATGATCGCGGTCATTGAGTTCGACCAGCCCGTGATGGTCAAGGTGCTGATCGCGCTTGGCATCTCCTACATCGGCTTCTATGCGCCCAACCTCTACGTCACCAACATCGTCTCCAAGCGCCAGACGTCGATCCGCCGCGCCTGGCCGGACGCCCTCGACCTGCTCCTGATCTGCGTCGAGTCGGGCATGTCGGCCGAGGCCGCCTTCCGCAAGGTGTCGGAGGAGATCGGTGCCCAGTCGGTGCCGCTCGCCGAGGAGCTGACGCTGACCACGGCCGAGCTGTCCTACTTGCAGGAGCGCCGCCAGGCCTATGAGAACCTCGGCAACCGCACCGGCCTCGAGACCGTCAAGTCGGTGATGACCTCGCTCATCCAGGCGGAACGCTACGGCACGCCGCTCGGTCATTCGCTGCGTGTCCTCGCCCAGGAAAACCGCGATCAGCGCATGACCGCCGCCGAGAAAAAGGCCGCCGCCCTGCCGCCGAAGCTGACCGTGCCGATGATCCTGTTCTTCCTCCCGGTGCTTTTTGGCGTGATCATCGGCCCGGCCGTGATCAAGGTCCAGCACACCCAGCAGGAACAGGCTGCCAAGTAGGCAAGCGACGCCGGAACCGTGCCGGCGGCACTGCGCGGGCAGGCCCTCACGTTACGCGGCGCGTTTAGCCAGCCCGTATCCGCCGGCCCTGCACCCCGTCAGAGAACCTTTCGTATTCCGGTCCGCCCTACGTAGTTCGACGCCGCTACCGCCCGTGCCTGACGGCTTGCGGGCGTTCGTCGCTCGTCTGATTCGGAGATCTGGGAAGGGGGGAGGGGAGGAGCGTCCGGGGAAGCGGCGGCAGGGAGCGGCGTGCGCCGCTCCCGCGCGGGGTTCAGCCCTGGCCGTTCTTGGCCTTCAGCTTGTCCCAGGTGTTCTGCTGGCCGAGCATCGCCTTCAGGTAGGCGACGTTGGCGGCCGCCTGGGCCGGCGAGAGTTCCTGGCTGGCGATCTTCTCGGCCTCGTCGAAGCGTCCCTGCAGGCCGACCACCAGCGCCAGGTTCTGGCGGACGCGGCTGTCGGCGCCGGGCTGGGCGATCGCCTGGCGGAGCATCTTCTCGGCCTGCTTGAGGTCGCCGGCGAGCGCATACGACATGGCGTAGTTGGACAGGATCGATGGCTCGTTGGGCGCGATCTGGAGGGCCTGCTGGTAGATCTGGCGGGCTTCCTGGGCGCGGCCGAGCTGATCGAGGATCGCCGCCTCGGCCGACAGCAGCTTCCAGTCCGGGTTGTCGGGCGTGATCGCCCGCTGGATCGTGGCCAGCGCCATGTCGAGCTGTCCGGCGGAGGCCAGCGCCTTGCCGTAGGCGGCCATCACTTCCCGGTCGTCCGGGTTGTAGATCGTTGCCTTCTGGAGAACGGCGACCGCCTGATCGGTGCGTCCGGTGTGGACCAGCGCCGAGGCGAAGGCGATTGCCACGTCCTTGTTCTTCGGGTCGGCGTTGTACCGGTCGCCGAGCGTGGTGACCGCGGTCTCGTATTCGGCCGGGGTCGTCGGCGTGGCGATGGCGCCGGTAGTCGTCGGGTCGGTCGCGTCCTTGGGCTTGGCGCAGCCGGCGAGCGCCAGCGCGACCACGGGGACGAGGACCGCCCCGTGGAGAAGCCGGCGGCGAAACGAGGTTTGACGCAGCGAGGAAGAGGGCAAAACGGTCATTGCGGCGGTGCTCCGGGGAACTGTCGCTCCTGCGAAGCAATATTCCGTTAACCCTAATGCATGGTTAAAAGGCTCCTGGAGTGGCGGATTCCCCGCTGTTCCGCGGCACCGAAGACCGCCCGCCGGAGGCCAACGCCCTTGCCCGATTCGCTCCTTCCCGCCGCCGATGGCGCCGCCGCCGTCGTCATCGACGCCGTCACCGCCGCCGGCCTTGCCGAAGCCCGCGCCGCGCTTCCCGGTCCCGCCGCGGCCTGGCTCGACGCCACCGGCTTCGCCGCCGCCGCCGGCGAGGTCGTCGTCGTCCCCGGTGCCGATGGCGCCGTCGCCTCCGTCCTCTTCGGTCTCGGCGACGGCAAGGGGCCGCCCTCGCTGCTTCCCGGGAAGCTGCCCGGCGCGCTTCCCCCCGGCACCTACCGCCTCGGCGCCGGCTTCGATGATCCCGCCCTTGCCGCGCTCGCCTTCGCGCTTGGCGCCTATCGCTTTGCCCGCTATCGCGCCGATAGCCGCGCCCCCCGCCGCCTCGTGCTGCCGGCGGGCGTCGACGGCGCCGACGTCGTGCGCATCGCCGACGCGGTGACGCTCACCCGCGATCTCGTCAACACCGGCGCCAACGACCTCGGCCCCGCCGAGCTGGCGGACGCTGCCCGCGACCTCGGCCGCCGTATCGGCGCCGTCGTCACCGAGATCGTGGGGGAGGGGCTCACCGCCGAAAACTTCCCGCTGATCCACGCCGTCGGCGCCGCCGCGGCGCCCGACCGCAAACCGCGCCTCATCGAGATGACCTGGGGCAATCCCGACGATCCGTCCGTCACCCTTGTCGGCAAGGGCGTCACCTTCGATACCGGCGGCCTCGACATCAAGCCGGCCGCCGGCATGTTGCTGATGAAGAAGGACATGGGCGGCGCCGCCAACGCGCTGGGCCTCGCCCAGATGATCATGGATGCCGGCCTGCCGGTGCATCTCCGCGTGCTGATTCCCGCCGTCGAGAACGCCATCGCCGGCAATGCCTTCCGCCCGGGCGATATCTTCACGAGCCGCGCCGGGATCACCGTCGAGATTGGCAACACCGACGCCGAGGGCCGGCTGGTCCTCGCCGATGCCCTGGCGCTGGCGGGCGAGGCGAAGCCCGACCTGATCGTCGATTTCGCGACGCTGACCGGCGCCGCCCGCGTGGCGCTTGGGCCGGATCTGGTGCCGATCTACACCGCCGACGATCTCCTCGCCGCCGATCTCGCCCGCCACGGCGCCGCCGTCGCCGATCCGGTCTGGCGCATGCCGCTCTGGGCGCCCTATGCCGATCTCATCGAATCGAAGATCGCCGATATCAACAACGCCGGCTCGACCCCGTTCGCCGGCTCGATCACCGCGGCGCTCTTCCTGTCGCGCTTCGTGCCGGCCGGCCAGCGCTGGCTCCACGCCGACATGTTCGCCTGGACCCCGTCTGCCAAGCCCGGCAAGCCTCAGGGCGGCGAGGCGCAGGTCATCCGCGCCCTCTACGCGCTGCTGAAAGAGCCGCGCGACTGGCGCTAGTCGGTGTCCCGATCCCGCCTTGCCAAGGCCAGCCGCCGGCAATAAATTCGGAGCCGAAACGATCAGGGCGGGAAGGGGTGGTCGATGCCGATCGAGTTCCGCCCGAGCCAGGCGTTGCGCCTTTGGCACGACGTCGTCTTCGATCTCGTCCATGGCGAGGGCCCTGATCTCACCTCCCGCCAGTTGGCCGTTCTTCTCACCGTTTATCTCGAGCCGCCGCCCCACACCGTGCGCGGTCTTGCCGCCAAGCTCGGCGTCACCAAGCCGGTCATCACCCGCGCCCTCGACACCATGGGCCGCGCCGGCCTCGTCACCCGCCGCCGCGACCAGGCCGATCGCCGCAACGTGCTGGTCCATCGCACCGTCGAAGGGGCGCTTGCCGTCGAACGCCTCGGCGACGCCATCATCGCCCATTTCCGCGCCTTGCCGCCGTGACGACGCGGTTCAACAGAACGGCTGGCAAGACGCGCCGGGCCCGGCGATTGCGTGCCGAGATCACCGATGCGGAACGCAGGGTCTGGTCGCGCCTCAGGAGCGCGCAGGTCGAGGGTGCAAGTTTTCGTCGCCAGCATCCCGCGGGCCCATTTGTCCTGGACTTCTATTGTGCCAGTCTGCGAATTGCCGTCGAGATCGACGGCGGCCACCATGGGACCCGGATGCGCATGGCCGCCGATCGTCGGCGCACCCAGTGGCTGCGAGCGAAGGGTGTCACCGTCTTGCGATTCTGGAATTCCGATGTGTTCGACGACCTCGACGGCGTGCAGGAGCAGATCCGGCTGGCCGTCCTGGCGACGAGGGACCGCGCCGCGACCCCCACCCGGAGCGCTTCGCGCTCCGACCTCCCCCTTGCAGGGGGAGGGAGCGCCCGGCCTCATGTCCGCTGGGTCGCCGATCGCGACGCTGCCGCCTCATCCCCTCCCCCTGAAAGGGGGAGGTTGGGAGGGGGTCGACCATCGCAGGAGCCTGACCGATGACATGCTCAAGTCATGGCCGTCGGGCGCTTGGCGACCGCCGTGCAGGTTCATCCCCTCCCCCTGAAAGGGGGAGGTTGGGAGGGGGTCGATCGTCGCGGGAGCCATCTCCATGACCACCCTTGACCCCCGTCTCAATGCCTTCCGCCCCGACGTCGCCGATGCGCGGCTCAAGGGCAAGGTCGAGTCGGCCCGTTTCGTCGATGGCGAGAGGCGCCGCGTCGTGGCGCCCACCGCGCCGATCAGGCACGCCCCCCGCAGCGACGCGCCGCTTGAGAGCGAAGCGCTGCGCGGCGAGGTCTTCACCGTCTTCGAGAACACCGCCGAGGGCTGGTCGTGGGGCCAGTTGGCGACCGACGACTACGTCGGCTACGTCCCGACCGACACGCTTGCCGACCTCGCGCCCGAGCCGACCCACCGCATCGAGGCGCTGCGCACGTTCGTCTATCCCGGCCCGGACATGAAGCTGCCGGCCCGCGCCGCCCTGTCGTTCGCCAGCGCCGTCGCCCTTGAAGGCGAAACCGTCACCCGCGGCACCGCGTATTTCCTGCTTGCCGGCGGCGAGGGGGCGATCGCCGCCACCGCCGTCGTGCCGACGGATGCACCGCCCGCCGGCGACTTTGTTGCCGTCGCCGAGCGCTTCCTCGGCGTCGCCTACCTGTGGGGCGGGCGCACCAGCCTCGGCCTCGATTGTTCGGCGCTCGTTCAGCTGGCGCTCGCCGCCACCGGCAAGCGTTGCCCGCGCGACACCGACCTGCAGCTGGCCATGCTCGGGGAGCCGGTTCCGGGCGGCGCCACGGCCCAACTGATGCGCGGCGATCTCGTGTTCTGGCCGGGCCACGTCGGCATCATGCTCGACGCCGAATACCTGCTCCACGCCAGCGGCCATCATCTCGCCGTCGTCGTCGAGCCGCTGCCGGAAACCATTGCCCGCGTTGCCGCGACCGCGGGCCAGCCGACCGCCGTCAAGCGCCTTGCCTGAGGTGGCTAGTAGCCCGCCGCCCGGTCGACCAGGTTCTTCAGCGGCTTGCCCGCCTCATAGTCGGCCATCTGTTTGAGGAGCGGTGGCGCCAGTGCGGCCGGCGAACTCCAGCCCGCGGCGTGCGGCGTGATCACCACGTTGTCATGGCCCCATAGCGGGCTTTGCGAATCGAGCGGCTCCCTCTCGAACACGTCGAGGCTCGCCCCGCCCAGAATGCCGGCGTCGAGCGCCGCAACGATATCGGCCTCGACCTGCAGGCCGCCGCGCCCGGCGTTGATGACGACCGGCCTGCCGATCGGCCCGCTCTTGGAGAGCTTGCGGAAGAGCCCCATAGACAGGATCCCGCGCGTTTCCCGCGTCAGCGGCAGCAGCGACACCAGAATGTCGGTTCGTGCCAGAAACCCGTCGAGCTGGTCCGGCCCGGCGAACACCTCGACGCCCGCGACGGGCGTCCCGTGGCGGCTCCATCCGGCGAGCCGGAAGCCGAGGGGCATCAGCGCCGCCGCGGCCGAGCGCCCCAGTTGCCCCATCCCCATGATTCCGACGGTGATCTCGCGAGCCGCCGGCTGGGCGAGTTCCTTCCAGCGGTGCTCGCGCTGGAAGCGGTCGTAGAGCCGCTGCCGGCGATGGTGGAGCAGCACCTGCAGCACCACCCACTCCGTCACCCGCGCCGTCAGGTCGTCGCTGACGATGCGCACGATCGGCACGTCCGGCAGGTCGTCGCGCAGCATGAGATGGTCGACGCCGGCGCCGAGCGAGAAGATGACGCGCAGATTCGGTGCCGCCGCGACGAAGTCGGCCGGCATGTCCCAGGCGAGGAGATAGGCGATCGCCGCCGGGTCCGGCAAATCCGGCCAGACGTAGAGCGGCCGCTCGGGCGCCGCGGCCCTGACCGCCGCCGCCCATGGGACGGCGTCCCAGGCGCCCGCCGCGATCAGGATCGCGTTCGCGTTCATCCGCTCCGCCGTTTCGTCGGCGCTTCAGTGGCTAAGCGCATAGGTCGTGACCACGTTGCCCTTCTCGGTGCGCACCAGGTCCCTGAGCTCGAGCCGGGTCGTCGGGTCCGCCGGCTCGAAGAGATGCCGGCCCTTGCCGGCGATCACCGGATGGGTAATCAGCGTCAGCTCGTCGAGCAAGCCCGCGAACAGGAGCTGCCGCACGAGCGAAATGCCGGCCATCACGGAGATTTCGCCGCCCTGGCGGCCCTTCAGGTCGCGGACAAACGCCTCCAGATCGCCCTCGATCAGGCTCGCGTTCTGCCACCCGCGCGCGCCGTCGAGCGTCCGGGAGGCCACGAACTTCTCGACCTTGTTGATGAACGCCGCGAACTCCTGGTCGCCCGAGGCGTTGGGCCAGTAGCCCGCCCATTCCTGAAAGCCGACGCGGCCCATGATCACCGAGTCTGTCCGGCCAACGATCTGGCCCAGCATGGCGCCGAGATCGGCGTCGAAGGAGTCGAACTGCCAAAGGTTAGGGGCCTCGACGACACCGTCGAGTGAGTGGAAAAGCCCTGCGGTCAGCTTGCGCATGAGAGTGTTTCCCTTGTCCGTCGGCGCGCCACCGCGGCCGCCGTCGACTACACGACGAACCGCCGGTCGGCAAATCGACAAACGAAGAAGGTATTTCTCCGCAAGCGGAGGCCGGCGAACCGCGCTACTCCGCCACCACGCCTTCCGGTGCCGTGGCGATGTCGAAGGCCGCCGCCATCAGCGCCTTGGTGTAGGCGCTCTTCGGGCTGTCGAAGATGGTCTCCGCTGGCCCGCTTTCCACCACCTTGCCGGCGCGCATCACCACGATGTCGTTGGCGAGCGCCCGCACCACTTTCAGGTCGTGGCTGATGAAGAGATAGGCGAGGTTGCGCCGCCGCTGGAGGTCGCGCAACAAATCGACCACCTGCGCCTGCACGCTCATGTCGAGCGCCGAGGTCGGCTCGTCGAGCATCAGGAAGCGTGGCTCCAGCACGATGGCGCGGGCAACCGCGATCCTCTGGCGCTGGCCGCCGGAAAATTCGTGCGGGTAGCGACTGCGCGTCTCCGGGTCGAGACCGACCTCGGTCAGCGCCTGCGCCGCCAGTTTGTCGCGTTCGTCTTCCGAAAGCTGCGGTTGATGCACCCGCAGCCCTTCCGCGACGATGTCGCCGACCGACATGCGTGGGCTGAGCGAGCCGTAGGGGTCCTGGAAGACGATCTGCATGCCCTTGCGGACC
Source organism: uncultured Alphaproteobacteria bacterium (assembly GCA_963843565.1). Classification (GTDB taxonomy): domain Bacteria; phylum Pseudomonadota; class Alphaproteobacteria; order Rhizobiales; family Kaistiaceae; genus DASZQY01. The sequence goes on along the minus strand of CAWJKY010000003.1, from coordinate 1,808,679 downwards.
GGGCGCATGTCCTTGAAGTTCCGCCCGGTGATGTCGTCGCCAAGAAAGACGATGCGCCCCTCCGAGGAGATCAGCCGCATCAGCGCCAGGCCGAGCGTCGTCTTGCCCGAGCCCGATTCACCGACCACGCCCAGCGTCTGCCCCTCGCGCACCGTCACGTCGATACCGTCGACCGCCTTGATGTAACCGACGGTCTTGCGCAACAGCCCGCGCCGGATCGGAAACCACACCTTCACCTGGTCGGCCGCCATCACCACCGGGGCGCTGGTGTCCGCCTTCGGCGGGTCGCCCTTGGGTTCGGCCGCCAGCAGATGCTTGGTGTAGGCGTGCTGCGGGCTGGTGAAGATCGTCTCGGTCTCGCCCTGCTCGACGATGTGCCCCTGCGTCATCACCGCCACGTGGCGGGCGAACTTCCGGACGATGCCGAGGTCGTGGGTGATGAACAGCATCGCCATGCCGTGCATCTTCTGCAGGTCGGCGAGCAGCTTCAGGATCTGCGCCTGCACGGTCACGTCGAGCGCCGTGGTCGGCTCGTCGGCGATGAACAGGTCCGGTTCGTTGGCAAGCGCCATGGCGATCATGACGCGCTGGCGCTGGCCGCCGGAAAGCTGGTGCGGGTAGGCGTTGAGCCGGCCTTCCGCGTCGTGGATGCCGACCTGCTCGAGCAGCTCCAGCGCCCGCTTGCGCGTCGCTGCCTCGCCGAGGCCCCGGTGCACGCGCAGGATTTCGCCGACTTGCCGCTCGATGGTGTGCAGCGGGTTCAGCGAGGTCATCGGCTCCTGGAAGACGATCGAGATGTCGCCGCCGCGCACCGCGCGCAGTTCCTTGTCGCTCGCGGTCAAGAGGTCCTTGCCCTTGAACAGGATTTCGCCGCTCTGGTGCTCGGCCGAGCCCGGCAGCAGCCTCAGGATCGACAGCGCCGTCACCGACTTGCCCGAGCCCGACTCGCCGACCAGCGCCATCGTCTCGCCCTTGTCGATGTCGAACGAGGCGCCCTCGACCGCGACCGTCGCCGTGCCGGCAACGCGGAACGTGACCCCGAGATTGCGCACCGAGAGGAGAGGGGAGGTCACCCTAGAGCCCCGTACCGGAGCGTTCGCACTTGCCGCCCGTCTGGTTCATGGCGGCGTCGAAATAGTCGAAGCAGCGCGCGAAGTCGCCGAGCTCGGAATTCCACAGCGTCACCACCGCTTGCCGTCCGGCCAGGAGAGCGTCGACATGGCAAGGAACTTCCAGCCGGCCCGCGCCAGCACCGCCGAGGTGGCGTCCGGATCGAGTCCCCAGATGCCGGCCGCCGCCTCGCCTGCGGTCTGGCGGTCGTCGGCCAGCGCGGCGCCGGCAAGCAGCACCGCGCCAACGGCGGGGGCGATGACGCGCATCATGCGAAAGTCTTCCTGGGGTCGAATGCGTCGCGCACCGCCTCGCCGACAAAGATCAGCAGCGACAGCATGATCGAGATCGACAGGAACCCGGTCAGCCCCAGCCACGGGGCGTGGATGTTGTCCTTGCCCTGCGCCAGCAGTTCGCCGAGCGACGGCGAGCCGACCGGCAGGCCGAAGCCCAGGAAATCGAGTGAGGTCAGCGTCGTGATCGAGCCGTTGAGGATGAACGGCAGGAAGGTCAGCGTCGCCACCATGGCGTTGGGCAGCAGGTGGCGGAACATGATCGTGCGGTTGGAGACGCCGAGCGCCCGCGCCGCGTTGATGTATTCGAAGTTGCGCCCGCGCAGGAACTCCGCCCTGACCACGTGGACCAGCGACACCCACGAGAACAGCAGCAATATGCCGAGCAGCACCCAGAAGCTCGGCGCGATCACCGACGAGATGATGAGCAACAGATAGAGCGCCGGGATCGAGGTCCAGATTTCGATGAAGCGCTGGAAGCCGAGGTCGACCCAGCCGCCGAAATAGCCCTGCACGGCGCCCGCCATCACGCCGATGATCGACGAGATGATCGCCAGCGTCAGCCCGAACTCCACCGAGATGCGGAAGCCGTAGATGAGCCGCGCCACCACGTCGCGGCCCTGGTCGTCGGTGCCCAGCCAGTTCCAGTTGCCGATCGTGCAGTTGGGGTCGTCGACCCCTTGCGGATAGGCGTGGCAGCGTTGCTCCAGCGACATCGTCCACCACGGCGCCGCCGGCGCCGGCGTGGCGATCTCGTTGTTGACGGTGCGGTAGGAATAGCGGATCGGCGGCCAGATCATCCAGCCGTTGCTGTTGATCTCGTTCTCGATGTAGGGGTCGCGATAGTCGGTGGTCGCCAGGAACCCGCCGAATTTCGATTCCGGATAGTCGACCAGCGCCGGCATCAAGAGCTCGCCCTTGTAGGAGACCAGGATCGGCCGGTCGTTGGCGATGAACTCGGCGAACAGGCTCAGCCCGAACAGCACCACGAAGATCCAGAACGACCAGTAGCCGCGCCGGTTCTTGCGGAAGTTGGCAAGCCGCCGCTTGTTGATCGGCGACAGGCGGAACCAGGAATCGCGCCGCGGCGGCGGCTGCGTCTGGCCGGGCTCCGGCTCGATGGTTTCGTAGCCGCCGCGGTCGAGCCTGTCCTGGAGCTTGCTGTCCACCGCTCTAGACCTCGCGCGTCTCGAAATCGATGCGCGGATCGATCCACGTGTAGGTGAGGTCGGAGATGAGGTTCACCACCAGCCCCAGCAGCGAGAAGATGTAGAGGGTGGCGAACACCACCGGATAGTCGCGGTTGAGCACCGATTCGAAGCCCAGCAGCCCCAGCCCGTCGAGCGAGAAGATCGTCTCGATCAGCAGCGAGCCGGCGAAGAAGGCGCCGATGAAGGCGCCCGGGAAGCCGGCGATCACGATCAGCATGGCGTTGCGGAACACGTGCCCGTAAAGCACCTGCCGGTCGGTCAGCCCCTTGGCCCGCGCCGTCATCACGTACTGCTTGCGGATTTCGTCGAGGAACGAGTTCTTGGTGAGCAGCGTCGTGGTGGCGAAGGCCGAGAGCGCCATGGCCGATAGCGGCAGCGCCAGGTGCCAGAAATAGTCGACTAGCGCCGCCGGGTCGGTCACCCACTGCCAGAACGGCACGTTGACGTAGCGGTCCGACCACAGGCCGCGCAGCGGGAAGCAGTCGCAGCCCAGATGCACGCCGTAGAACGCGCCGCCGGCGTTGAAGCCGATCGGGAACGAGTTGCCGCCGGCGAACAGGATGATCAGCAGGATCGCGAACAGGAACCCGGGAATGGCATAGCCGACGATCACCACCGCCGAGGTCCACACGTCGAAGCGCGTGCCTTCCTTCACCGCCTTGCGCACGCCGAGCGGGATCGAGATTGCGTAGGAGAGCAGCGTCATCCACAGGCCGAGCGAGATCGACACCGGCATCTTCTCGCCGATCAGCTTGAGCACGTTGATGTCGCGGAAGTAGCTCTCGCCGAAGTCGAAGCGCGCGTAGTTCCACAGCATCAGGCCGAAGCGCTCGATCGGCGGCTTGTCGAAGCCGAACTGCTTCTCGAGCTTCTTGATGAACTCCGGGTCGAGCCCCTGGGCGCCGCGATATTTCGAGGTGATCGCGGAGTTGCCGCCGCCGTTGTTGTCGTTCGACTGGACGCCGCTGAAGTCGCCGCCCGACGACCCGCTGATCCGCGCCGTGGCGGAAACGTCGGTGCCCTGCAGCTGCGCGATGATCCGTTCGACCGGCCCGCCGGGGGCGAACTGCACCACCGCGAAGCTGATCGCCATGATCCCGATGATGGTCGGGATCATGAGCAGGATGCGGCGGATGACGTAGGCGGCCATCAGGCGACAGCCTCCCGCGCGCCAGCGCGCACGCCTCCGCCCTTGTGGGGGAGGCCGGAGTTCCCCGATTTGCTGTTCGCAAATCGGATTTGGAAGTCCGGGAGGGGGGTAGTCAGCGTCAAGCCAATCCTGCCTGTCCGTCAGCCCGTGTAGCCGATCGCGTCGGCCTTCTCCCGGTCGAACCACCAGGTCGATTCGGGAGTGAACGCGTAGTCGGGCTTCTCCGCCGGGTGCCCGAAGATGTCCCAGTAGGCGGTGCGGTGGTTGGCAAGATACCACGACGGCATGACGTAGTGCCGGGCCCGCACCACCCGGTCGATGGCGCGGGTGATGGTGATAAGGTCGTCGCGGGTCTTGACCGCGGGCAGTCTGGCAAGCGCGGCATCGACCGCCGGCTCCTTGACCCCGGCGTAGTTGCTGCTGCCAGGCTGGTCGGCGGTCGTCGATTTGTAGAGCTGGTTGAGATCGTCGATCGGCGTCGCCGGAAGGCCGAAGTTCGCCAGAATCACGTCGAAATCGAAGTCGTTGACCCGCTGGGCGTATTGCGCCGGGTCGACCTGGCGCACCGAGGCGGTGATGCCGAGCGCCTGCAGGTTGTTCGCCCACGGCGTCAGGATGCGCTCGAACACCTGAGCGTCGATCAGCACCTCGATCGTCAGCGGCGCCGCTTCACCGTCGACCAGGACGTTGTTCATCTGCTTGTATCCCGCCTCGGCCAGAAGATCGGACGCCTGCTTGAGGATGGCGCGATCGCGGCCCGAGCCGTCGGTCTTGGGCGGCACCCAGGCATTGCCGAAGACCTCTTCGGGCAGGTCCTTGCGGAACGGTTCGAGGATCGCGAGTTCGGCCTTCGACGGCTTGCCCGTCGCGGCGTAGTCCGAGGTCCCGAACAGCGAGGCGGCGCGCGCATAGGAACCGAAGAACAGGTTCGCGTTCGCCCATTCGAAGTCGAAGGCGAGGCCGACCGCCAGCCGCGTCCGCGCGTCGGCGAGCGCGTCGCGGCGGCTGTTGAAGTAGAAGCCCTGGAACGACGGCTTCTTCTCTTCGGGAAACTCGGTGGTCTTCTTCACCTTGCCGCTGGTCACCGCCGGGAAGTTGTAATCCTGCGCCCAGGTGATCGACGTGAACTCCTCGCGGAAGGTGGTCTCGCCCTTCTTGAACGCCTCGAACTGCGCCTGCCGCTCGGTGAAGAAATCGATGCGGATCTTGTCGAAGTTGTAGAAGCCCACGTTCACCGGCAGGTCGGCGCCCCAGTAGTCGGGTACGCGCTCGTATTCGACGTAGCGGCCGGCGGCCTTGTTGCCGACCCGGTAAGGGCCGGAACTCAGTGGCGCGTCGAGCGAGGACGAGTCGAACGGGTGGGCCGGGTCGGAATAGTACGCCTTCGAAAAGATCGGCACGTTGCCGGCGATCGACAGGATCGTCTCGCGGGTGCGCCTGTCGTCGAGCTTGACGATCACCGTCGATTCGGCGGCTTCCACGCTCACCATCGGCGTCAGCGGCTCGGCAAGCGTCGGATGGCCCTTCTCCTTGATCAGCATCAGCGAGAAGGCGACGTCGTCGGAGATGAGCAGCGTGCCGTCCTGAAAGCGCGCTTCGGGACGGATGTGGAAGGTATAGGTCGACAGGTCCTCCGACACGTCGACGCTCTCGGCGATCAGCCCGTAGAGCGAATCCGGTTCGTCCTCCGCGCTCGCCATCAGCGTGTCGAAGCACATCTCCATGCGCGGCGGCGCGTCGCCCTTCAGCACGAACGAGTTCAGCGTGTTGAAGGTCGAGAACGACTGGTTGAAGTAGCGGTAGGGCGGCTGGAAGTTCATCCGTCCGCCCTTCGGGGCGTCCGGGTTGACGTAGGCGAAGTTCGCGAAGGCCGCCGGGTATTTGAGGTCGCCGAACACCGACAGGCCGTGCAGCCCGCTCTTGCCCGCCGCCCACGCCCATGGCGCCAGCCCCGATGCGGCGGCCGCCGCGGCGCCGAGTTGCAGCGCGCGCCGTCGGGTCAGGCCGGGCCCCTGCCAACGCCTCATTGCGGAAGCCCCGTCTTCGCCGCCTTGTCGGCATCCCACCACCACACCGTCGGGAAGCCAACCGTATACTTGGGGTAGGGGTCGGGATGGCCGAACCGGTCCCAGTAGGCGATCCGGTCGGGGAGGTAGGTGTAGCTCGGGATCACGTACTGGTTCATCAGCAGCACCCGGTCGAGCGCCTTGACCGCCGCGATCTGGTCATCGCGGCTCTTGTTGTAGATGATCATGTCGATGATCTTGTCGACTGCCGGGTCCTTGATGCCGGCATAGTTGCGCGAGTTCTCGCGGTCGGCCGCCGCCGAACTCCAGAAGTCGAGCTGTTCGTTGCCGGGCGAGTTCGATTGGCCCCACCCGGTGTAGACCATGTCGAAATCGCGCGTCCGCACGCGCTCCACGAACTGGCTGGAATTGGCCGTGCGCACGGTCGCCGTGATGCCGATCCGCTTCAGCCACTGCGAATAGGGGTCGGCGACGCGGCTGATGATCGGGCCGTTGAGCAGGATCTCGATCGTCACCGGCTTGCCGTCCGGGCCGATGAGGTCGTTGCCCTTCAGCGTGTAACCGGCTTCCTTGAACAGCTCGAGCGCCTTCTGCAGGTTGGCGCGCACCTTCTCCGGCGTGCCGTTGTCGGGGTTGACGTAAGGGGTCGTGAAGACGTCCGCCGGCACCAGGTCCTTCACGGCGTTGAGGTCGTCGAGTTCCTTGCCGGTCGGCAGGTCGGCTCCAGAAAATTCCGGCAGCCCGAAGAAGAACGAGTTGATCCGCTGGTACTGGTCGAAGAACGTCGTCCGGTTCAGTTCCTCGAAGTTGAACACCAGATTCAGCGCGCGGCGCACCCGCACGTCCTGGAAGAGCGGGCGGCGCAGGTTCGGAACGAAGCCGACCATCACCCCCGACACCTGCGCGAGATCGACCGTCTCCTTCTTGACCTTGCCGTCCTTGAGCGCCGGAAAGTCGTAGGCCGTCGCCCAGCGCTTCGCCTCGTTCTCGGCCCAAAAGTCGAACTGGTCGGCCTTGAACGCCTCGAACTCGACGGTGCGGTCGCGGAAATACTGGTAGCTGACTTCGTCGAAGTTGTTGGTGCCGATATAGGTGTTGAGGTCCTTGCCCCAGAAGTCAGGCACCCGCTCGTAGGTGATCGAGCGGCCGGGGATCACTTCCTTAATTCTGTAGGGGCCGGAGCCCAGCGGCGGCTCCAGCGTGCTTTTGGAAATGTCGCGCTTGTTGCCCTTGGCGTCCGTTCCTTCCCACCAGTGCTGCGGCAGCACCAGCAACTCGCCGATGATATTGGGCAGCTCGTGGTTGCCCGCCTCGTCGAAGGTGAAGGTCACCTGGTCCGGCGCCGTCTTCTCGGCCTTGACCACGTGGCGGTAGTAGTTGCGCTGGCTCTCGTTGAGATCGACCAGCTTGTTGAAGCTCCACACCACGTCATCGGCGGTGATCGGCGTGCCGTCGTGCCATTTGGCGTTCGGGTTGATGCGATAGGTGGCGTAGGAATAGTCGTCCGGGTAGCGCACCGCGTCGGCGATGTCCGGGTAATCGCCGCCGATATCGTATTCGTCCATCGCCCGCTGAAACAGCGTCTCGTAGATGAGCCCCAGCCCGTCGGCGGTGACGCCCTTGGGCAGGATCGGGTTCAGCGTGTCGAAGGTCGGGCCAAGTCCGTCGAGGCGCACTGCGCCGCCCTTGGGCGCGTCCGGGTTGACGTAGTTGAAGTGGGCGAACCCGTCCGGGTAGCGCGGCGATCCGAGAATGCTGATGCTGGCGTGCCAGGGCCCCGGCGGCGGCAGCGGCTTGGCGTCATCGGCGGCGGCGAGCGCCGTGCCGGCGACGAGCGCGCCGAACGCGAGGCAAACCTTCAGAAACGACGGGGCGGGGTGCATCGGCATCGGCATCTCCATCGTTGGGCAGGCGACAGGCCATACTAGGGCCACGCGCCGACTCTGGCACGCACCGTGGCCCAATTGTGACAAAGATTTAAGGGTCGGGAGCGGGAACCGGGCGCAAGCGTCCCGGATCGGCGCTCCGTTTCAGGTGACGAAGGCGTCCGCACGCCCGCTTAGTTGGCGGGCGGCGGCGTCGTATCGCTGGCCGGCGGGGTCGCTGGCGGCGGCGTCGTGTCGCTGGCCGGCGGCGGAGTCGCATCGCTGGCCGGTGGGGTCGCTGGCGGCGGCGTCGTGTCGCTGGCCGGCGGCGTGGCAGCCGGCGGAGTCGTATCGCTGGCCGGCGGGGTCGCTGGCGGCGGCGTCGTATCGCTCGCCGGCGGCGGGGTCGTGTCGCTGGCAGGCGGTGGCGTGGTCGTATCGCTTGCCGGCGCTGTTGCGCCCGCGTCGGGTGGCGGCGGCAGCGGCACCGGGTTGTCCGACAGCGTCCTCAGGTACGCGATCACGTTGGCGCGGTCGTCGGGCTTGGGCAGCCCGGCGAAGCCCATGGCCGTTCCCGGAACGAACTTCTTCGGCGCGGTCAGGAACGTGTCGAGGTTCTCGAAGGTCCAGTGGAGCCCGCTCGCCGCCTTGTCCTTCATGGCGCCGGAATAGGGGAAGCCTGCCATGTGGGCGGCCGGGCCGCCGACGACGCCGTAGAGGTTCGGGCCGACCTTGGCCGGCTGGCCCTTGTCGAGCGTGTGGCAGGCGAGGCACTTCTTGGCGACCGTGGCGCCCTTGTCGGCGCTGGCGCTGGCCAGCCGCACCGCGATCGGCGCGACCGCTGCGGGGGCCGCGCTGCTGGCGCCGGAATTGTCCGCCACCTCGATGACCATGCCCGGCTTTTCCGCCTCGCTCGGCGAGAAGATCGCCTCGGCGAGGATGGACAGGGCCATCACGCCCAGGGCGGTCGCCAGAACTCCACCGGCAATCTTGTTGAACTCGAATGAATCCATCTTGCGCCCAGCAACCCGAATGGCCCCGCTCCGCGCGGCGGAATCGGGCTCCCGCAACCGCGCCGGAGCGCGGAAACTACAGGCTTTGCGCGTCTCAGGGCAACCCGTATAAGCGCAGGCGGTTGGGACGTTTTGCCACTCTTTGGAATCGTTCGGATTTCGGGCCGCGAGGGGAAATGAGCGCTCTGGACGCCATTGTCGTCATCCCGGCCCGCATGGCCTCGACCCGCCTGCCGGGCAAGCCGCTGGCCGAAATCGGCGGTGCCCCGATGATCGTCCACGTCTGGCGCCGCGCCGTTGAAGCCGATGTCGGCCGCGTGGTGGTGGCGACCGACGATGTCGCCATTGCCGCGGCGATCGAGCTGGCCGGCGGCGAGGCGATCCTGACCCGCCCCGATCACGTCAACGGCTCCTCGCGCATCCACGAGGCCCTCGGCCTCATCGATTCGAGCGCCGAGGTCGTGGTCAACCTGCAGGGCGACCTGCCGACCGTCGAGGCGGCAACAGTCCGTGCTGCGCTTGCCCCGCTCGCCGAATCGGCCTGCGATATCGGCACGGTCTGCGCCGTCATCTCCCGCGAGGCGGAGCGCACCGACCCGAACGTGGTCAAGGTCGTCGGCTCCCCGGCGAATCTCGCCGAAGAAGACGCCGGCATCCTCCGCGTCCTTTATTTCACCCGCGCCACCGCGCCCTTCGGGCCGGGGCCGCTCTATCACCACATCGGGCTTTACGCCTACCGCCGCGCCGCACTTGAGCGCTACGTCGCCCTGCCGCCCTCGCTCCTCGAACAGCGCGAGAAGCTCGAGCAGCTCCGCGCGCTGGAAGCCGGCATGCGCATCGATGCCGCGATCGTCGACACAGTCCCCCTCGGCGTCGACACCGAGGCTGACCTCGCCCGCGCCCGCCAGATGTTGGCAAACCCCTAGCCGCTCATTCCCGCGAACGCGGGAAGCCATCTTTCTGGTGGCAGATTGCGCGGCAGCCGGCGTGCCGTCCGCCGCCGCCACCTCCCCCTGAAAGGGGGAGGGCTTCGCGCCTTGAGAGCGAAGCGAACCAGGCGCGGAGGGTGGGGGTCAATGCAATGCGACGCCGCCTCCCATCGACGACCCCCTCCTTGATCCTCCCCCTTTCAGGGGGAGGGGCCACGCTGCCTCCGATCTACAAGATCCCCAGACGCGGCGAACCTCCGCAAATGGAGAACCGCCTCCCCCTGAAAGGGGGAGGGCTTCGCGCCTTGAGAGCGTAGCGAACTAGGCGCGAAGGGTGGGGGTCAATGGTCCCGTTTGTCGCCGGCCGGTTCCTGCGCTAAGCCACCGCCGCAACCGGCCAACCCGCGAGCCAACCAGATGAAAAGTCCGAAGACCGTCGTGTTCCAGGGCGAGCCCGGCGCCAATTCCCATATCGTGTGCTCTGAGGTCTACCCGAAGGCCGCCGCCCTCCCGTGCCCGACCTTCGAGGATTGCTTCATCGCGGTCGAAAACGGCACCGCCGATCTCGCCATGATCCCCATCGAGAATTCGCTCGCCGGCCGCGTCGCCGATATCCACTACCTGCTGCCGACCTCGGGGCTGCACATCGTCGCCGAGCACTTCATGCCCATCCGCTTCGACCTGATGGCCCCGAAGGGCGCCACGCTGAAGACCATCCGCACGGTCCACAGCCACATCCACGCGCTCGGCCAGTGCCGCAAGATCATCCGCAAGCACAAGTGGAGGACCGCCGTGGCCGGCGACACCGCCGGCGCCGCCCGCGAGATCGCCGAGGCCGGCGACCTCACCGCCGCCGCGCTTGCCCCGCCCATGGCCGCCGAAATCTACGACCTCGACGTGCTCCTCGCCGACGTCTCCGACGCCGCCCACAACACCACCCGCTTCATCGTGCTGTCGAAGGCGGACGTCCGCGCCCCGGCCAACGACGGCCCGGTCATCACCACCTTCGTCTTCCGGGTGCGCAACGTGCCGGCCGCGCTCTACAAGGCGATGGGCGGCTTCGCCACCAATGGCGTCAACATGACCAAGCTGGAAAGCTACCAGTTGGACGGCGCCTTCACCGCCACTCAGTTCTACGCCGACGTCGAGGGCCACCCCGACGACCGCCCGCTTGCGCTGGCGCTGGAAGAACTCGCCTTCTTCACCGACACCCTCACCATCCTCGGCGTCTACCCGGCGAGCGAGTTCCGGAAGGGGTTGGGGTAGCCGGGCTCGCGTTTTCGCTGCCTCTCCGTCATGGCCGGGCTTGACCCGGCCATCCATGCCATGACGGTGCCGGAGCGTTACCGACGGCCGGGCGGGGTCGCAGGGCGCCCTTGTCCCTCCCCGAACGGGGAGGGGGGACCGCGCGTCAGCGCTGCGGGTGGGGTGAGGGCGGCCACATGCCCCCTCCGCTCATTCCCGCGAAAGCGGGAATCCACTACCGACGCGCCGACTCAGACATGGATGGTAGTATCGCTGCCGTCCCTCACGGTCGGGCTCGGCCAGGCCGCTTAGGCTCGTGCGATGTCCAAGCTGAAAAAACCCATCGTCTTTGAAACTCCGTTCGCCGCGTACGAGGCCAATGAATCCATCGGCGAGGGTGGCGCGGGACGTGTGTACGGAGGCTTCGGCCCTGACGCCGCTCCCGTTGCGATCAAGTTGTTGGCCGAAGAGCGGGCGAGCACCGACAAACGGCGGCGTTTCAAGAACGAGATATCGTTTCTCGGGCGGGTTAGCCACGCAAACATTGTCAAGCTAATCGATGTGGGCTTGGCGGCCACCGGCGCAGGCGCGGCTCCCTTCTACATAATGCCCCGATATGACGGGAATCTTCGCGACCTTATGCGCCTTGGGATCCCGCCGGATCGCGTGCTCCCTCTGATTAGCCAGATTCTCGATGGTGTCGAGGCCGCGCACCTTCTTGGAGCAGTTCATCGCGATCTCAAGCCCGAGAACATTCTGCACGGTGGCAAGGAGCCAACGCTTGCTGTGGCCGATTTCGGGGTGGCGGCTTTCACCGAGGACTTGATCCAAACACGGGTCGAAACAAAACCGGGCACGCGGCTCGCGAACTTCCAGTACGCGGCGCCCGAGCAGCGCGGTCTTGATGGAGTTATCGGTGTTCCGGCCGACATTTATGCGCTCGGCCTGATGATCAACGAGCTGTTCACCGGATCAGTTCCGCACGGGACCGACTACGCTTCGATCGCGTCAGCGGCGTCAGAGTTCGGCTTCTTGGACAACATTGTGTCGGAGATGATCAGGCAGAACCCCGTCGCGAGACCTGCGTCGATCGCGGCCGTGAAGGAACTCATTCAGCGTTATCGCGCCGAGGGAATCTCACTGCAAAGACTCAGTGAGATCAGCAATACGGTTGTGGAAGCGGGCGAGATCGACGATCCTCTCGCGCTCGAGCCTCCGAATGTGGTGGGTGTGGATTGGAACGCGGGGCGCATGACATTGACCCTTAACCGGCCTGTCACTAGCGCTTGGATCGCTGGGTTTTACGATATTGGAAGCTACACGTCAGTGATGGGAGTGAACCTACGCTCGTTCTCGTTCAGCGGCGATAAGGTCACCGTCAACGCGTACGTTGATTCCAAGGATGCTCAACGATTAGTAGACTATTTCAAGAGCTGGCTGCCCCGCGCATCTCAGACGATGAAGACTCAGCTCGAAATCCGAGCAAGAAATGACGCAGAAGAGCGTGAAAGAAGCCTCCGACTAATGCGTGAGGCCGAAGAACAGCGACTCACGGTTCTGCGGAACTTGAAACTCTAGGGCTGCCAAGTCGCCTTGTCGTCGTGCCCGGCATGTGCCGATAATGCACCGAACCTCCCCCTTGAGGGGAGGTCGAAGTTCGGCGAGCCTCGCGAGGCGAACTTCGGGAGGGGGTAGCGCCATTGCCGCAGGAGCCTGACCCACCCCTCACCACCCTCCTCGGCACCGGTGCCGAGGCCGAGGTCTATGCCCTCGGCGACGACCTCGCCGTGAAGCTCTTCCACGAAGAAGTCCCCGAGGAATCCATCCGCCGCGAGGCCGCGACGCTGGCGGCGCTCGCGGCCCATGACATCCCGGCACCCCGGCTCCACGAGGTCCGCCGCTTCGGCGCGCGCCTCGGCATCGTCATGACCCGCGCCGCGGGCCCGTCCTTCGGCGCCCGCGCCGAGGCGGAGCCGGCCATGCTCGCGCCGGTCCTCGCCGCCATGGCCGCGCTCCACGTCGCGCTTCACGCGAAGCACGTACCGGAGCTCCGTCCCCTGAAGAACCGCATGGCGGAGCGGATCGCCGAGGCCGCCCCGCTCGCTGACAAGCGCCGCACCGCGCTCGTCGCCTCCCTCGCCGGTCTGCCGGACGACGACCGCCTGTGCCACGGCGATTTCCACCCGTACAACATTCTCGGGCCCCTCGAAGCGCCCGTCATCGTCGACTGGATGGACGCCACCAGCGGCGATCCGGCCGCCGATGTCTGCCGCTCCTGGCTGCTGATGTCGAAGAACCACGCCGAAGTCGCCGAGGCCTACGTCGAGGCCTACGTGCGCGCCTCCGGCATGGCGCGCGCCGCGATCTTCGCCTGGCTGCCGGTGGTCGCCGCCGTTCGCATCGCCGAGGACGTCCCCGACGAGGTCGACCGCCTCCTCGCGCTCGCCGATGGCGCCCTCGGCCGCGCCTGACCGGCGCCCACCCGAGCCCGCCCGACGCGAACCACCTCGACCCGCCGCTGAGGTGCTATACAGTCGCCCGCCAGTCGAATGCCCACAGGAAAAGTCCCGAATCTTTCGTCATCCTGTTTGCGACTTGAGGCGAGCGACGTTGACCAGCCGCGTCGCCGCGAAGCGCAAGAACAACCAGCGGAATCGCGATCCATGATTACCGTGCCAGAGCTCACCGCCGACGCCTTGGGCCAGTTCCTCTCCGATTACATGCAGCGCCGCTGGGGTTCCTCGGAGAGCCGGCTGAACCAGCTCGTCCCCTCCGTCGCCCGCATCGCGCTGGAAAGCATCGGCAACAGCGATGCGCTCTATCACAACGTCGAGCACACCCTTCTGGTGACGCTCGCCGGCCACGACATCCTGCGCGGCCGCGCCCTGCAGTCCGACATGCCGGCCAGCGACTACGCCCACATGATCGTCGCCTGCCTGTTCCACGACATCGGTTATGTGCGCGGCATCCTGCCCGGCGACGACGGCAAGGGCTTCGTGGTCGATGCCGACGGCAACAAGGTCACGCTGCCGCGCGGCGCGTCCGATGCGGCGCTGACCATGCACCACGTCGATCGCTCCAAGCTGTTCGTCAAGCACCGCTTCGCCGGTGCCGAGTTGCTCGATGCCGATCGCATCGCCCGCGCCATCGAGGGCACGCGCTTTCCCGGCAGCATGCCGACCGACGTCGGTCACGTCGAGGAAGAGGCCGCCCTGGTGCGCGCCGCCGACCTCATCGGCCAGCTGGGCGACCCGCACTACATCCGCAAGGCCAACGCGCTCTATTACGAGTTCGAGGAAGCCGGCCTCAACCGCCAGCTCAACTACGCCAGCCCCGCCGATCTGGTCGAGAAATACCCACAGTTCTACTGGAACCTGATCGCGCCGTTCATCCAGCCGGCGACGCGCCACCTGCAGGTCACCGCGAGCGGCCGCCAGTGGGTCGCCAATCTTCATTCCAACGTCTTCCGCGCCGAGCGCGACATCGGCCTCAGCGGCCCCCAGCAGTAGCGGCGCCGCCTTCGTCATCACCGGGCTTGACCCGGTGATCCATGGCGCGCCACGGCAGCTTCATTTCCGTCCCAGGCAAAGGCTCCCGCCCTTGTGGCATGAGGAGCGGTGAGCGCCGCTTCACCCCCTCTCCCCTTGTGGGAGAGGGCTTCCGATCTTGGCGAGCGGAGCGAGCCTTAGGTCGGAAGGGTGAGGGGGTACTCCTCCCCGCCCATTGCCCCCTCCCGAAGTTCGCCGAGCAGGCTCGCCGAACTTCGACCTCCCCTCAAGGGGGAGGTTGAACAGCGAGTAGTTCGAGCGACGCAACCAACCAGAGACGCCTCCGATCCGTCTTGCGCCCAACCTCCGCCTTGAGGGGAGGTCGAAATGCCGAAGGCATTTCGGGAGGGGGTGAATGTACCGAGCCGCCGTCTCAAGCACGTCACCCTCCGCGCCCCACGTCGTGGGGATAAGACAGAAAGTAATCCCCGCCCCTTGCCCCCACGCGATAATGCGATCGTCCCTGCTCACCCGAGGGGTCGCATCGCGCGAAGCGAACCGTTGCGGAGCAGGGAGCGGCGCCTGCGGCTGTCTCCGCGTTGGAGACGTCGGTAAGGGGAGACCCAAGCCGGCGGGGTTCGCACCCCCGGGCCTCGGGAGGCTTCCGCAAGATCCGCCCGCCGGCATTACGACCGGCTGTCACAGTTGCTTAAGGGCGGCAGGCTAGCGCCAACCCCGGGAAACTCTCCCGGCGCGCGGCGCGGTCAGGACGGGTCGCCCGCTCTTAAGGTGGGTCCGTCCGTCTGCTGCCCGGAGCGCGGGTGTCGGAGGACACAAATCGCCGCGGCGGGCGCTCGGATGAGCGCCCCTTATCGGACTACCCGGACTGGCACTCGGACGAGCGCCCGCCACCCCCTCGATTCTTCTTCGAGGGGAGAGAAGAACAGGAACCAACCGAAACTCGGGAGCGACAACCGTTCCTGAGAACCCTTCCGCTCATCCCCCCGAAGGCGGGGATCCAGGGACCACAGAAAGAATCGCGGGCAGGGCTCCAAAAAGAGAACCCGACGGCCGCAAGCCGGTGCAGAGCGGCTGCGGTCGCCGGATCCTATCCGGCGCGGCCCCGGCGCCAGCCGAAGCCGGCAGGGGCGCGCCCGACGAGAGGAAGCGAGCCGGCGGTCGCCGCCGCCCGCTCATCCGTACCGTTTCCTATCCGTGTCGTTTGCGGTTGGTCGCCATGTCCACCCACGCGACCGCCGCGCCGAAAATGGCAAATACGGCGACAACGAAAGAAACGGCAAGAACGGTAGCCCCAAGCATGGTGCCCACCTTGCTTCTCTCGGACGGTGGGCATTGGAGCAGACTCAGGCCCGGCGCGGTTTGACCTGCGTCAAGGACATTGCGTGTCTGCGTTTGGCGCTCAGCCGCCGTCGGCCCAGGCGCGGATCAGGTGGCTGGCGATCGCCATCGCGAACGGCGTCTTCAGCCCTTGCGGGTGGGTGCCGGCGACCATGGTGGCGACCTCGTCGCGGTCGAACCAGCGGCAGTCGTCGAGTTCCGTCTCGTCGCGTTTGATATCGGTGGAAATCGCCTCCGCGTGGCAGCCGATCATCAGCGAGGCGGGGAACGGCCACGGCTGGCTCGCGTAGTAGCGCACGCGCCCCGTGTGTATGCCCGACTCCTCCAGCGTCTCGCGGCGCACCGCATCCTCGATCGTCTCGCCGGGCTCCATGAAGCCGGCCAGGCACGAGTACATGCCCTCGGCGAAGCGCAGCTGGCGGCCGAGCAGTAACCGCTCTCCGTCGGTGACCGCCATGATCACCACCGGGTCCGTGCGCGGGAAATGCTGGGTCTCGCAGGTCGGGCAGTCGCGCCGCAGGCCGCCGTTGACCGAAACCGTCGGCGTCCCGCAATTTGAGCAGAAGCCGTGCCGCGCATGCCAGTTGGTGAGGCTCCGTCCCTGTGCCAGCGCGCCGAGGTGCTCCGGCGAGACACTTCCTGCGACCGCCAGCGCGCGGAGATCCGTGAGCGTGATGCGGCTCTCGTCGACCGGCGCGTCCGCCGCGATCGTCGCTGCCAGCCGCGGCGCCCCGTCGGCCCAGCCGAGCACCGCGACGGTGGCGTCCTCGGCGCCGAAATCGTTGGCTTCAGCGGCCGTGAAAAGCGGGTCCTCGCCGCGGGTGAGCACGTCGTTCCCCCGGAAGAGATAGAACCGCGCGTCCGGCGCGCTCTTCGCTTCGGAAAGCGTATCGGCGCTCCGATGTTCGCTCCGCCGCTCGATCCGGTTTGCCGCGAACGCCGTTGCCGCGCTGGCGTCCGTCTCGGGGACCCGGTCGAAGAAGTCGCTCATCGGCGCCTCAGCACGCGAGCGCCGAGCGGATCGACCCGATCAGCCGCCCGCGCGCCTCCGCCGTGTAGGCGACCGCTGCCCCCGTGTTCCAGATCGGCCCGGGCCACGCCGCATCGCCCGCGAAGCGCGCCACCACGTGAACGTGGAGCTGCTTCACCTGGTTGCCGAGGGCTGCCACGTTCAGCTTCTCGCAGGCCGTGGCCGTGCGCAGCGCCTGGGAGACCGCGTTGATCTCCTCGAACAGCGCCGCCCGGTCCGGCTTTTCCAGGTCGATGATCTCGACCGCGCCCGCCCGCCGCGGGACCAGCAGCAGCCACGGAAAGCGCGCATCGTCCATCAGCCGCACGTCCGAGAGCGGCAGTTCCGCCACCGCCACGCTGTCGGCGGCGAGCTTCGGGTCGAGGGCGAACGCGGTCATGGATGGTCCGATGGACGGCAGGGTCGGGGAAGGGCGCCCATATTGCCCGCGCCGTCCGCCCGGCGATAGCCCGCCCGCCCGGTTTTGACCGCGATTCTTGCGTGGAACGCGGCGATTCATTCGCCCTCCCGCCCTTGCTCCCGCCCCTTGCCGCCATGATATGGTGGCCCGGGAGGTTGGCGGTGGACGTACCGCTCGCCAACCGGGTCAGGTCCGGAAGGAAGCAGCCCTAACGAGATTCGGCACGGGTCGCGTGCCAGCCTCCCACTTCAACCTTCGAAAACCTCCGGGCGAGCATGCCGAACAACAGCGGCACCGATGGGAACGAGGCGCCGGCCGCGGCCGTTGGTCCCTATCGCGTCTTCGCCCGCAAGTACCGTCCCGCCACCTTCGCCGATCTCATCGGTCAGGAGCCGATGGTACGCACGCTCACCAATGCGTTCCGCACCGGGCGCATCGCGCAGGCCTACATGCTCACCGGCGTGCGCGGCGTCGGCAAGACTTCCACCGCCCGCATCCTGGCGCGCGCGCTGAACTACTCCGTCCCCGGCAAGGTCGACGCCCCCACCATCGACATGGACGAGATGGGCGAGCACGACGCGGCAATCATGGAAGGCCGCCACGTCGACGTCATCGAGATGGACGCCGCCTCCCACACCGGCATCGACGACATCCGCGAGATCATCGAGGCGGTCCGCTACAAGCCGGCCATCGCCCGCTACAAGGTCTACATCATCGACGAAGTGCACATGCTCTCCAAGCAGGCCTTCAACGGTCTGCTGAAGACGCTTGAAGAGCCGCCCGAGCATGTCAAGTTCATCTTCGCCACCACCGAGGTGCGTAAGGTCCCCGTCACCATCCTGTCGCGCTGCCAGCGCTTCGACCTCCGCCGTATCGAGGCGAGCCGTCTCGTCGCCCTGATGAAGGACATCGCCGGCAAGGAGGAAATCGGCATCGACGAGGCGGCGTTGGCCATGATCGCCCGCGCCGCCGAGGGCTCCGCCCGCGATGCCCTCTCGCTTCTCGATCAGGCCATCGCCCACGCCCACGGCTCTGTCTCCGCCGACGAGGTCCGCCAGATGCTGGGCCTCGCCGACCGCGCTCTGGTCATCGACCTGTTCGCCGACGTCATGGGCGGCGACGTCGCGGCCGCGCTGGCGAAACTGAAGGCGCTCTACGACGTCGGAGCCGATCCGGCCGTGGTGTTGGAGGATCTGGCTGCCTTCACCCATGTCGTCACGCGCCTGAAGCTCGCCGAAACCGCCGAGGACGACGCGGCATTGACCGAGGAGGAGCGCACCCGCGGCAAGGAATTCGCCGACAAGGTCTCGCTTCGCGTGCTTGCTCGCGCCTGGCAGATGCTTCTCAAGGGCATCGACGAGGCCAAGCAGGCGACCCGGCCGCTCGCCGCCGCCGACATGGTGATCGTGCGCCTCGCCCACGCCGCCGATCTGCCGACGCCCGACGAAGCGCTTAAGGCGCTTGCCGAGGGCGGCGCCGTACCGGCGTCCCGTCAGCGCGCCACCGAGCCCGCCGGTGCCGGCGCGCGGCCGCGCATGGCCCACGCTGGCGGTGGCGCCCGGTCCCAGGCGGCCCGTCAGCCCGAGCCCAGCCACGCTCCCGAGATGCGCGCCGCGCCGCCGCCGCGTCTGGAGACCTTCGCCGACCTCGTCGCGCTCGCCGGTGTCCACCGCGAACTGAAGCTCAAGCACGCGCTCGAGAACGAGGTGCGGCCCATCCGTTTCGAGCCCGGCCAGATCGAGATCGCCCTGACCGGGAGCGCCCATCCCGGTTTGGCCGCCGAGATTTCGCGCAAGCTCGAGGAATGGTCGGGCGCCCGCTGGATGGTCGCGGTGGCCCGCGATGGCGGCGGCGAGACCGTCGCCGAAGCGCGGCAGAATGCGCGCGCCCGGCTGGTCGACGACGCCCGCGCCGATCCGGTGGTCGCCGCCGTGATGCAGCGGTTCCCGGGGGCCGAGATCGTCGATGTGCGCGTGCACGCCGATGAACCGGCGGCGGACGACATCCCGTCGCCCGACGAAGACAGCAACGAGGACGATTGACCATGGCGCTTGGCGACATGATGGGCATGATGCAGCAGGCCAAGGCGCTCCAGGAGAAGATGGAGCAGCTTCAGCAGGAAGTCGCAGCCATGGAGGTCGAGGGCACCGCCGGCGGCGGTCTGGTGACGGTCTCCATGAGCGGCAAGAGCGAATTGAAGCGGCTCCACATCGATCCGTCGCTGCTGCGCGCCGAGGAAGCCGAGATTGTCGAGGACCTGATCGTGGCCGCCGTCAACGACGCCCGCCACAAGGCCGAACAGGTGCTTGCCGACAAGATGCGCGAGGCGACCGGCGGCCTCAGCCTGCCGCCCGGCCTGAAGCTGCCGTTCTGATGCGCGTGCGATCTGCGAAACCGTCAGACCGGAACCACACCTCCCCCGCGAAGGGGGGAGGGAATACCGCGCGAATTCCGCGCCATGTCTGAGAAACCCCGCGCCCTCATCACCGGCGCCGCCGGCGGCATCGGTGGCGCGCTGGTCGAAGGCTTCCTGGCCGCCGGCTACGACGTCATCGCCGCCGACCGCACCCGCGCTGCCGGCATCGTCCCGCTCGACGTCACCGACATCGCCTCCGTCGAGTCGGTGACCGCCTCGCTCGATACCCTCGACGTTCTCGTCAATGCGGCCGGCGTCCTGCGCCCGCCCGACGAATACGAGCCGGAGGTCTTCGCCAACGTCGTCGATGTGAACCTCACCGGCGCGCTGCGCCTGTCGACGGCCTGCAAGCCGGCGCTTGCCAGCGCAAAGGGCTCGATCGTCAACATCGCGTCCATGTACGCGATCTTCGGCGCTCCGCACGCGCCCGCCTACGCCGCGTCGAAGGGCGGCATCGTCCAGTTGACCCGCTCGCTCGCCGTCGCCTGGGCGAAGGACCACATCCGCGTCAACGCCATCGCCCCCGGCTGGATCGTCACGCCGCTCACCGACAAGGCCCGCAGCGATGCTGCGCGCAACCGCGCCATCGTCGCGCGCACGCCCATGGGCCGCTGGGGCACGCCGGAGGAGCTCGTCGGCCCGGCCCTGTTCCTGGCGAGCGCCGCCGCCGGCTTCGTCACCGGCGTCATGCTGCCGGTCGACGGCGGCTACGCGGTGGCCTGACGGCGATGCCGACCTCGCGCCCCGACAACGACCCGCGCGCCCCCTACCGGCTTCCGCAACCCGCGGAAATGGCCGCCGATCTGGTCGTCGGCCCGGTGATCCCCGTGGACGAGCGCGTCTGGGTGCCGCAGGCACCGAGCGTCTGGTTCCGCCCGCTGTGCCTGTCCGTGTCGCAGGGCTACTGGGTCAATCTCCTCAAGGTGACCCGCGCCGGCATCCTGTCGCGCCACCGCCACACCAACCCGGTCCACGGCTACGTGCTGAAGGGCAAGTGGCGCTACCTCGAGCACGATTGGGTGGCGGAGGAGGGCGGCTACGTCTACGAGCCGCCCGGCGAGACCCACACCCTCACCGTGCCCGACGACTGCGCCGAGATGATCACGCTGTTTCAGGTCAACGGCATCATGCTCTACGTCGATATCGACGGAAACGCGCTCGGCTACGAGGACGTCTTCTCCAAGATCGAAATGTGCCGCAAGCACTACGCCTCGGTCGGCCTCGGCGCCGGCTACGTCGAGCGCTTCATCCGCTAGGGCTTCAGCAACGGCTCCATCAGCGCGTCGGCTTGGGCCATCGTCAGTTCCCCGACGTGGCGCTGGCCGTTGAAGAAGAAGGTCGGCGTTCCCTCCACGCCAAACGCCTTCGACGCCCGATCCTCGACGTTCATGATGTTCTGGATGAGGGTCGAATCGTTGAGGCAGGTGGTGAACTGCTCCTTGGTCAGGCCCTCGTCGGCGAGCCGGCTGATCAGCGCCGGGGCAGGCTGGTTGACGAACGCCCAGTCTTGCTGCTCGCGGAACAGCCGCTCCACGATCTCGAAGAACTTGTCGCCCGGCGCGCAGCGCGCCCCCGCGATCGCCACCAGCGCCAGCTGGTCGAGCGGGAACTCGCGCAGAATGTAGAACGCCTTGCCGGTGTCGATGTACTTCGCCTTGAACGCCGGGAACGTGTCGGTGGCGAAGCGCGCGCAGTGTGGGCAGGTCATCGAGGCGTATTCGACCACCGTCACCGGCGCCTGCGGGTCGCCGAGGGTCTTTTCCTCCAATGGCCCGGGGATCATCAATTGCCCGGTGTTGACCGTGTCCGCCGTGGGCGCCGGCGTGGGCGCGGTCGGACCGGGCGGGGTGGCGCGGTCGTCGGCGAACCCGCCGGCCGTACCGGTCGCGAGAAGAAGGCAGGAGAGGGCGGCTGCCCGCAGCCACGTGAACATGAACAACCTCAGGCGTATCGAGCGTCGCGCGGGTGCATTGTAGTCGATCCGCGCCGCCCGTGCAGCCGGTCACACAGAGTTGACAGCGCCCCGCCGCCGGGATTGGTGAGGGCCCGTTTCCCGCCCCGATTCCTGCCCCTGAGGATCGTGCGCCCATGCCCCGTTCCGTCTCCGGCCCCGAGATCGAGCGTCTCATCCAACTGCTCGCCAAACTGCCCGGCCTCGGGCCGCGCTCCGCCCGCCGTGCCGCGCTCCATCTGGTCAAGAAGAAGGACGAGCTGCTCGTTCCGCTCGCCCGGGCCATGGACGTTGCCGTCGAGACCGTCGTGGTCTGCTCGACCTGCGGCAACATCGACACCAGCGACCCTTGCGCCATCTGCACCGATCCCCGCCGCGACCAGGGCACCATCATCGTGGTCGAAGACGTCGCCGATCTGTGGGCGCTGGAGCGCGCCGGGGCGCTCAACGCGCGCTATCACGTGCTGGGCGGCGCCCTTTCGCCGCTCGACGGCGTCGGTCCGGACGACATCGGCATCGACCGCCTCGTGGCGCGCATCGCCGCCGGCGGCATCGCAGAGGTGATCCTCGCCGTCAACGCGACGGTCGAAGGCCAGACCACCGCGCACTACATCATGGACCAGCTCGCCGGCCTCGGCGTGAAGGTCTCCCGTCTTGCCCACGGCGTGCCGGTCGGCGGCGAACTCGACTACCTCGACGACGGCACGCTCTCCGCCGCCATCCGCCAGCGCACCCCGTTCTGAAGGAACCGACAAGCGCCCATGGACGTCTCCATCCTCGACGCGGTTCACGCGTACTGGTTCGGCGATCTGAAGGCCTACGACGACCAGCCGCCCGAGGAGCGTCGCAAGGAATGGTTTCGCCCCACCGAGGTGGCCGACGCCCACATCCGCGACACCTTCGGACACCACACCGTCGCGGCGCGCGACACCGCGTGGGACCTGGCGGCCCTCTCCCGGCGCCAGCAGGCTGGCCTCGTCGTGCTTCTCGACCAGTTCCCCCGCCAGATTCATCGTGCCTCCGGCGCGGCGTTCGCCTGCGATGCCGCTGCCCTTGCGGTCGCCCGCCAGCTGGTCGGCCAATGGCGCCGGTTCTTCATCGTCGAGCAGACCTTCGTCATGCTCCCCTTCGAGCACAGCGAGGCCGTCGCCGATCAGGATTTCGCGGTCATGCTCTACGCCGAGCGCGCGGTCGAGGTCCCGGCGGCCTTTGCGGCAGCCGCCCGCGACCACCTCGACTACGCCACCAGGCACCGCGACATCATCCGCAAGTTCGGACGCTTTCCGCACCGCAACGAGGCGCTCGGCCGCCCCTCGACCCCCGAGGAAATTGAGTTTCTGAAGGGCGGCCGCGGCTTCTAGAGGGGGGCGGCCGCCTGCCTTGTCAGGGGCGGATTGCCTCATTCCGGGCGAGCCATTATCGTTCCACTCGCTGAGAAACTGCGAGTTTTCCTCAACTACGGGAATGGTGGCGATGACACGACTGAAATCCTTGGCAGTGGTAGGTGCGTGCCTTGTTTCATGGGCGGTTGCGGGGGCCGCGCGCGCGGAGGATTCCGACCGCTGGGGCAACGTGCGCGGCTGGGACATCATGATCGACCGGACCCTCGGCAACGGCTGCTTCATCTTCAGCGAGTTCCGCGACGGCACGGCCATCCGGCTGGGCTTCGATCGCACCAAGGGTGATTCCTACCTGATGGTGGGCAACCGCGACTGGGACAAGATCGAGGATGGCGCGGCCTATGACATCGAGATCCGCATGGACCGCGCCGCGCCATGGACGGCGACCGCTACCGGCGTGCTGATGGGCAGCCTGCCGCTGCTGATGGCGCGCACCGACGACGTCAAGTTCGTCGCCGACTTCGCCAAGAAGAACAGCATCCAGGTCCTCTACCGGGGCAACACCATCGCCCACCTGAGCCTCAAGGGAACGTTCGCGGCGATAACCGAGATGCTGAACTGCCAGAACGCGATGGACGGCTAGGGCTGCGGCGGCCGGACCGGGCGGCGACGAGGCTGCCAGGGACGACCGCGCCTAGCGGGCGATCGCGACTTCGCTCAGCTGAATGACCGGCTCGATGTCGGTGTAGTTCGCCATGTCGGACTGCAGGAACCCGGCGTGCGCGCCGAACGCCGCCATGAAGTCGTCGGCGGTGTCGAATAGATATTGGCACATCGCGACGTAGGCGGGCGGCGCCCCCGGCGCGCCGCCGCCGATGCCTTTGTCGACCGACACGCCGCGAAAGCCCTTGGCGGCGCCGAGCCGCGCGATCGACGCCGGCATGTGCGTGTCGAGGTAGTAGGCCATGTCGAAGCGGCCATCCGGCCGGTTCGGATAGAAGATGCTGATTCTGACCATCTGCGTGCTCGGGCGAAGGGAAACCTAGACTTCCTCGAACTGCGAGAAGGGCAGCTCGGGCGGCGCGTTCGGCGGCGCCGCGGTCGGCCTCGCCGGCTTGCGGCTGGTGCGCGCGTCGTCGATCGCCTTGTCGGCGCCGTTGAACTCGACCGCGTCGATTCTCTGCCCGGCGCCGACGATCTTGCGCGTCGAGATGAGGATGTCCTCCACGTCCTTGTTGGCTTGGCCGAAGTGCATCTGGAGCTTCTTGACGCGATCGTCGAGCCGGCTGACGTCCTCCATGAGCTTGGCGACCTCCTGCTGGATGATGTGCGCCTGCTCGCGCATGCGCTGGTCGCGCAACAGCGACGTCACCACCTGGATCGACAGCATCAGAAGCGACGGCGACACGATGACGATGCGCGCCCGGTGCGCCCTCTGGACGAGGTCCTCGAAGCGCTCGTGGATGTCGGCGAAGATCGATTCCGACGGCACGAACATGAACGCCGTGTCCTGGGTTTCTCCGGGCACGAAGTAGCGCTCGGCGATGTCCTGGATGTGCTTGGTGGTGTCGCGGCGGAACTGCGTCTCGGCCGCCTTGGTCGCCTCCGGCGTCTCGGCGCCGCGGATGGCGTTCCAGGCTTCCAGCGGAAACTTCGCGTCGATCACCAGCCCCGGCCCGTTCGGAAACAGGATCAGGCAGTCCGGCCGGTTGTGGTTCGAGAGGGTCGCCTGAAACTGATAGGCGTGGATCGGCAGCCCGTCGCGCACGATCGCTTCCATGCGCGCCTGTCCGAAGGCGCCGCGGGTCTGCTTGTTGGCGAGGATCTGCTGCAGCTCGACCACCTGGCCGGAGAGCGTGGTGATGTTCTGCTGCGCCTTGTCGATCACCGCCAGCCGCTCGGCGAGCTTGGTCAGCGTCTCGTTGGTGTTCTTGGTCGACAGGCTCACCGACTGATTGAGGTTGTGCCCAAGCCCGTCGAGCCGCTGGGAAAGGCCCTGCACGTGCCCGGTGATCTCGCCCTGCGCCTTGATCAGGCCGGCCATGTGGGTGGCGAGCGCGTCGTTGCCTCCGTCGGCAAGCGCGGCGGCGCGGTCTTCGGCCCGCCGCCAGGCGAACACGGCGACCGCCAGAAGGCCCAGCGAAACGGCGAGCAGGATGGCGAGGATGAGATCGGTCATCGCGGCAGCTTAGCCCGATTCTCGATGAAGTACAAAACGGGAACGGCTAGCTCTCCTCGGGTTCCCGCGCGTGCCTGGGGCGCCGCTTGTAGGCGTCGACGCGCTTCACCACCCGCGGCCGGTATTTCGGGGTGGCGAGCGCCTTGGCCAGCGGGTTTCGCCGGATCTTGCGGGGCTTGGGCTGCTTCACGCGTTTGGTCATTGGTGCGGCGCTCGTGGCGTTGACCCGGGCCGGGCGGTCCCATATCTGAGGCGCGTGGCAAAACTCGATATCATCACCCTCCCGGATCGCAAGCTTCGCATGATGAGCGACCCCGTCGAGCGCATCGACGCGGACCTCCTGAAGCTCATGGACGACATGCTGGAGACCATGTACGCCGCCCCCGGCATCGGGCTGGCGGGCGTCCAGGTCGGCGTCCCCCGGCGGATCGTCACCATCGACGTCGCCAGGCGCGAGGACGACGAGGCCTCGCCCAATCCGCTCTTCCTCATCAACCCGGAGGTCTTGTGGACCTCCGACGATATCGCCGTCGCCGAGGAAGGCTGCCTGTCGATTCCGGAGTATTTCGCCGAAGTCGAGCGCCCGGCCAAGGTCCGCGTCGCCTACCTCGACCGCGAGGGCGAGCGTCAGGAGCTCGAGGCCGAAGGGGTGCTCGCCGTCTGCCTCCAGCACGAGATCGACCACGTCAACGGCAAGCTGTTCATCGACCACCTGTCCAAGCTGAAGCGCGACATGGTGGTCAAGAAGTTCACCAAGCTCGCCAGACTCGGCCCGAAACCGAACGTGCTGTGACCGCCGGGCCTTGCCGCTCGGCCTGCCGGGGGCTATCCCGCGCCTGAAATGGCGCTCCGCATCGCATTCTTCGGCACCCCGGCGTTCGCCGTCCCGACCCTCACCGAGATCGTCGGCCAGGGCCACGACGTCGCCGCCGTCTACACCCGGCCGCCGCGCGCTGCCGGCCGCGGGCTGGCCGAGCGGCGCTCCCCCGTCCACGACGTCGCCGCCGGTTTCGGCATCGAGGTGCGCACCCCCCGAAGCCTCAAGGGAGAGGACGAGGCGGCCGCGCTGAAGGCGCTTGCCGTCGATGTCGGCGTGGTCGTGGCCTACGGGCTGATCCTGCCGCCCGCAATCCTCGCCGCTCCCGCCAACGGCCTTCTCAACCTGCACGCCTCGCTGCTGCCGCGCTGGCGCGGCGCCGCGCCCGTCGCGCGCGCCATTCTTGCCGGCGACACCGAGACCGGCGTCATGGTCATGGGCATGGAAGCCGGTCTCGACACCGGTCCGGTTGCCATGAGCGAGCGGGTCGAGATCGGTGCCGATACCACCGCCGGCGAACTCGCCGATCGTCTCGCCCGTCTCGGCGCCGATCTCATGGCGCGGGCGCTCGCCGCGCTCTCCCGCGGCGGCCTCACCTTCGCGCCTCAAGCCGCCGAAGGCGCCACCTACGCGAAGAAGATCGACAAGGGCGAGACACGCATCGACTGGGCGCAGCCGGCGGCGGAGGTCCACAACCACATCCGCGGCCTGTCGCCGGCCCCCGGCGCCTGGTTCGAGGCCGATCTCGGCAGGGGGCCGGAGCGCGTTCGCGCGCTGCGTTCAGTGGTGATCGCTTCCGGCCCGGCGCCGCTGTCGCCCGGCTGGAGTCGCGAGGCCGGCCCCGCGCCCGGCACCGTCCTCGACGACAACCTGACCATCGCTTGCGGCGCCGGCGCGGTGCGCCTCGTCGAGGTTCAGCGCGCCGGCAAGGGGGCGGTGAAGGCGGCCGAGTTCCTGCGCGGCCTGCGCGCGCCGCTCGAATTCGTCACCTGATGGCCCGCTTCAAGCTCACCATCGAATACGACGGCGGCCCCTTCGTCGGCTGGCAGCGACAGCAGAACGGCCGCTCGGTGCAAGCTGCGCTGGAGGAGGCGATCGTCGCCTTCTCGGGTGAAACGGTCGTGGTCAAGGGCGCCGGACGCACCGACGCCGGCGTTCATGCCCTGGGCCAGGTCGCGCATATCGATCTGGCCGGCGCCTGGGCCCCCGACACCATTCGCGACGCGCTCAACGCGCATCTGCGGCCCCAGCCGGTCGCGATCCTTTCCGCCGAGGCGGTCGCCGAGGATTTCGACGCCCGCTTCTCGGCCGTGAAGCGCCACTATCTCTACCGCATCGTGAACCGCCGCGCGCCGCCGGCGCTCGACCGCGGCAAGGTCTGGTGGGTCCAGGTGCCCCTCGATGCCGACGCCATGCACGCCGCCGCCCAGACGCTGGTCGGCAAGAACGATTTCACCACCTTCCGCTCCACCGAGTGCCAGGCGAAGTCGCCCGTCCGCACCCTCGATCGTCTGGCCGTCACCCGCGAGGCCGGCGAAATCGTGGTCCGCGCCGACGCCCGCTCGTTCCTGCACAATCAGGTCCGCTCGATGGTCGGCACGCTGAAGAAGGTCGGCGAGGGGAGGTGGCCGGTCGCCGCCGTCGGCGAGGCGCTGGCCGCCAGGGAACGCGCCCGCTCCGGCCCGGTCGCTCCGCCGGACGGGCTCTATCTGGTCGCGGTGGATTACTAGGCCGAAGGCTTGCCCCGACGCCCGAGGGGCAGGTCCCGGTGGCGCACACCGGTCGCGTCGAAGACCGCGTTGGCGATCGCCGCGGCGGTCGGCACCGACCCCGGCTCGCCGACGCCCGTCGACGGCTCGTCGCTGTCGCCGGTGAAGGCGACCTCGATCGCGCGCGGCGCATCCTTGAAGCGCGCAATCGGATAGTCCTTCCAGGTCGCCGTGACGACGCGGCCGTTCCGCGTGTGCAATTCCTCGAAGAGCGTCCAGCTCGCCGCCTGCTGCACGCCGCCCTCGATCTGGTTGCGCGCGCCGTCGGGATGCACCAGCCGGCCGGCGTCGACGGCGCACCAGACGCGCTCGACGCGAACCGCACCGTCGCCGGCGATCGAAACCTCGGCGACTTCGGCCACGTATGTGCCGTGGTAGATCGTGCAGGCGACGCCCCGGCCGTGGCCCCCGCCAGCGGGCGTCCCCCATCCGCTCATGTCGCGCACCGCCTCCAGCACCCCTGCCAGGCGCGGGTCGCCAACGTGCTTCAAGCGAAAGGCGATAGCGTCCTCGCCGGCGGCACGGGCGAGTTCGTCCATGAACGATTCGGTCGCGAAAACGTGGAGCGCGGCGCCGAGCGAACGGAACGAGCCGGTCGCGATCACGGCCGGTTCGACGCGCAGGATCGCTTCCGCCCGACCGAGCTTGTAGGGCGGCACCATGTTGCGGCCGGCGGTGAACTCGGCGACCCGCGCCGAACCACCCCAGCCGTAGGTGTGCGGATTGGTCCGCCCGCGGTAGCGCCATCCGACAATCTTGCCGCTGGGCGAAAGGGCCGCTTCGACGTCGGCGTCCAGGATCGGCCGGTCCGGTCCCGAGCCGAACTCCTCCTCGCGCGTCCACTGGACCAGCACCGGGCGCTTCGCCGCCTGCGACAACCGCGCCGCCTCGATCGCGGCATCGTTCATGTTGCCGCGCCCGAACATGCCGCCCATCATCTGCGGGTGCACGGCGATGGTCTCCGGGTCGAGGTCGAGCAGCTCGGCGACGTCGTCGCGGAGGCCGAAAGGCCGCTGGGTGGCGGCGTAGATGTCCGCGCCGTCGTCGCGGACGTCCGCCACTGCGGCGCTCGGGGCCAGTGGAGCGTGGGCAATGTGTGGCACGTGATAGCGCGCACTGACGCGCTGCGCCGCGCCCGCAAAGGCGTCGGCGACGCGCTTGTCCCTGCGAAGCGCCGTCTCGATCGGCTTGTCGCGCCGCGCCGCCGGCGAAACCCACCTGGGGTTCAGCGCGGCCACCGCCGCCAACGCCTGGTCGCTGCGCTCCGCCACGACGCCCGCGAAATCGTCGTCGTGAACGATCGCGATCACGCCCGGCATCGCGGCGGCCGCGGCGCTGTCGAGCTTGCGCAGCGTCGCACCGCCGTCCGGCGGGCGCAGCGCGTGGCCGTAGAGCATCCCGGGCAGCCGCACGTCGGCGGCATAGCGCGCCGTCCCGGTCACGATGGCCACTCCCTCCAGCCGCCCGGGCCGGTCGCGGGGCGGCGCGCCAGGCGCGGCGCCCAACTCGAAGTCTTCGGGAATTTCGCCGAACAGCGGTCTCGCGGCGGTCAGTTCGACGAACGACAGCGAGCGTCCGTCGGGAGCCCGGACCCGCCCGCCGCGGACGCGCAGGGTGCGCACGGGGGCCTTCAATCGCCGGCCCGCGCGCCTCAGCAGCTGCTGGCGGGCGAAGGCGGCGGCGCTGCGCAAGTTTGCCCCGTCCACGGCCGTCGACATGCTGCCGAACGTGCCCATGTCCCAGGGCACCCGCGCCGTCTCGCCCAGTTCGACGCGCACGCGCGCCACGGGCAGGTTCAGCTCCTCGGCGACGATGTGTGCAAAGCCGGTGCGGATACCCTGACCGAATTCGACCTTTCCCGACCGCGCCGTGATGGAACCGTCCCGTTCGACGACGATCCGCTCCTCCAGCCGCTCCGGTGGGCTTTCGTCCCAGTTGCGTTGCCGCGGCCGTTTCATTTCGCGGCCCTCAGGATCGCGCGGATCACGCGCCCGTAGCCGCCGCACCGGCAGAGGTGCGGCTGCAGGGCCTCGCGTACCTCGGTCTCGGTCGGGTGCGGCCGTCGTTCAAGCAGCGCGACGCCCGAGATGATCATGCCGCTGGTGCAATAGCCGCATTGCATGGCGTCCTCTTCGAGGAAGGCGCGCTGGACAGGATGGAGCCGTTTGCCACGGGCCAGCCCCTCGACGGTGGTGATGGCCTTGCCCTCCACGTCGCGGACCGGCGTCGTGCAGGCCGCCGTCGGCGCGCCGTCGACCAGGACGAAACAGGCGCCACACACCCCGTGACCGCAGCCGTATCGCGTGCCGGTCAGACCCAGGTCTTCGCGCAGCGCGACCAGCAGGCTGGTCCCCTCGGGGGCCTCGATGCTGCGCGTCCTTCCGTTGACCTTGAGCTTCATGGCGGTTGGTCTTCACCCCTTGCGGCTACATTAACGCGCCCTGGCGCGATTTCATCGCCCTTCCCGTCAGGGACGATCAGATCTCGACCCCGAACAGCTTGCCGACGAGCCGCACGATCCCGAAGCTCACCAGGAAGTCGAGCACCACGATCGCGATCGCCGCGTCCGGCGCGAAGCCGAGCGCCTGACG
The DNA here is from genome assembly GCA_963843565.1 of uncultured Alphaproteobacteria bacterium. Taxonomy (GTDB): domain Bacteria; phylum Pseudomonadota; class Alphaproteobacteria; order Rhizobiales; family Kaistiaceae; genus DASZQY01. Next base: position 1,778,496 of record CAWJKY010000003.1, on the reverse strand, counting down.
GGCGATCACGTAGCTGAAGCGCAGGGAGAAGCCGAAGGCGATCAGCGCCGGAAAGAGTGCCGCTTCGGGTCCGAGGTTGCCGATGAAATCAATCAAGGTCGCCAGCGCCGCCACCGCCACCATGATCGGCGTCGCCCAGTTGCGCGCCACGATGAAGGCCGGGTATTCGCGCCTGACCCCGATGAAGCCGGCGATCGCCGCCAGCAGCAGCGGCAGCGTCACCCAGTCCGCCACCAGCGTCACCACCTGCGCAAGCCAGAAGTTGCCGTCGTCGAGTTCGGCGCCAGTGCCCGCGTCGGCGAGGATCGCCTGCCGCTCGCCCAGCGCGATGACGAGGTAGAACGGCGCCACCAGCAGGATCGCCTGAAACGAGCGCCAGAAGCCGTCGATGCTGGTGTCGAAGCCGCGCATGGCGTCGGGCTTGTTGAGCAGAACCCGCCACGCCGCCTTGAGCGATCGCGAGATCTCGGCCCGGTCGATCACCCGCTGCGTCCGAAGTAGCGGTCGAGGAAGCCGCGATAGATGGCGGTCAGCCTGTCGAGGTCGGCAAGCGCCACATGCTCGTCGACCTGGTGCATGGTCTGCCCGACCAGTCCGAACTCGACCACCGGGCACAGGTCCTTGAAGAATCGCGCATCCGACGTGCCGCCGCCGGTCGAGGCTTGCGGCTCGCCGCCGGTGACCGCCTTGATCGCCGCGTTTAGCGGCCCGATCAGGTCGCTCGACCGCGTCACGAACCAGTCGCTGGCGCCCGGCTCGAAGTCGATCGCGCAGTCGGTTTCCGCCACCTCGGCGATCTCGCGGCGGAGCAGCGCCTTCAGCGCCGTGGTCGACCAGTGGTCGTTGAAGCGGACGTTGAAGCGGGCGCGCACCTCGCCGGGAATGACGTTGAAGGCCTGGGTGTCGGTCTCCACGGCGGTGAACTCGAGATTGGACGGCTGGAAGTCCTCGCTGCCGTCGTCGATTTCCAGGGCGGTCAGCCGGTCGAGGATGTGAACCAGCATCGGCACCGGATTGCGGGCAAGCTGCGGGTAGGCGACGTGGCCCTGCTTGCCGGTCACCACCAGCGTTCCCGACAGGCTGCCGCGCCGGCCGATCTTGATGGTGTCGCCGAGCGTCTGGCGCGACGTCGGCTCGCCGACCAGCGCTGCGTCGAAGGTGTGGCCCTGCGCCTTCGCCCAGGCGACCAGCTTCGCCGTACCGTTGATGGCGCGGCCTTCCTCGTCGCCGGTGATGGCGAGCGACAGCGTTCCCGCCGCGTCCGATTCGTCGACGAAGCGCAGCACCGCCGCCACGAACGCCGCGATGCCGCCCTTCATGTCGACCGCGCCGCGCCCGAACAGCGCGCCGTCGGCGACGTCCGCGCCGAATGGCGGGTGGGTCCAGCGCGCCTCATCGCCCGCCGGCACCACGTCCGTGTGGCCGGCGAAGACCAGATGCGGGGCTCCTTCGCCGAGGGTTGCAAACAGGTTCTCGACCGCGCCGCCGTCGTCGCCGCTGAAGGTCAGGCGCTCGATCGTGAAGCCGGCGCCCGCCAGCACGCCGGCGAGATAGCCCTGGGCGCCGTCGTCGGCTGGCGTCACCGAGCGGCAGGCGATCAGCGCCTTCAGGATTTCCGTGGCGTCGGGTGGCGTCGCTGCCATTCGGGAGGGCCTCACGAACTGTACGTCGGTTCCGGCCCGTAGGCGTTCGGCCCCGGTTTGCTCGGGATGAACGCCAGCGCGACCAGCCAGACCAGACCCGCGATCGGCACCACCAGCAGCAGCACGTACGAGCCCGGCAGGCCGATGTCATGGCACCGCTTGGCCGCCAACACCAGCAGGGCGACCAGCAGGGGGGCGTTAACCAGCAGGCCGAGTTCGATCTCCGGCGACGCCGACTGCCCGGCGATGAAGAAGATGGCGGTCAGCGCGGCACAATAGACGAACAGGACGCCGAGCACGTACTCGGCCCTGCCGATGCGGCCGACGGCGCGAAAGAAGAACAGGATCCACTGATTGAACGTGACGCGCTGCATGATCGGGCCCGCTTCGCGGGGGCAGCGGACCCGATCCGGGGTGCTTGCGTCAATAGGGCCGGCTTACGAGCCGCCGAGCGGGTCCGGCCCGTACTGGTTCTGGCCGACCGTTCCCCTCAGGATGCCGAGCTCGACCAGAGCCCAGATGGCTATAGCGAGTGTGATGAGCCCGAAGATCCACGAGAACGCGTTGGGAGCCATCGGATCTCCGGTGATGCCGAAGGCGGTGAGGAGATTCATGACAAGGAAGATGGCAATGATGATTGCGGCATACATCGCCGGCTTGTCACGGTCCTGGAAGCGCTTGGCCATGAGGTTGTAGGCTGGATAGGCGACGATAACCTGCAGGACAAACTCGATCAGGCGACCAATCAACCCGACACCTAAGATCAGAAGCAGAATCCAGCCCACGATGGCTGTCGCAACGCCGAGAACGATCGCTCCAAGCCAGTATTGCCCCCGCCCGATACGGCCTTCGGCGGACAGATACAGCCGTTGATAGTCGAAATTCATGCCTTATCCTCCCTCGTGCGGGTGAATCGCACGCCGGAGAATACCCTGAGTCGCCCCGCTTTGCTCAGGGAAGCCCTAATCCCGCAGGAGTTCGTTGATCGAGGTCTTGGAGCGGGTCTGCGCATCGACCTTCTTGACGATGACGGCGCAGTAGAGCGACGGGCCATAGTTCTCGCCGGGCAGGTTCCTGCCGGGCAGCGAACCGGAAACCACCACCGAGTAGGGCGGTACCCGGCCGACGTGGATCTCGCCGGTCGCCCGGTCGACCACCTTGGTCGAGGCGCCGATGAAGACGCCCATCGAGATCACCGAGCCCTCGCCGACGACGACGCCCTCGACGATTTCCGAGCGCGCCCCGATGAAGCAGTTGTCCTCGATGATGGTCGGGTTGGCCTGCAGCGGCTCCAGCACGCCGCCGATGCCGACCCCGCCGGACAGATGCACGTTCTTGCCGATCTGCGCGCAACTGCCGACGGTCACCCAGGTGTCCACCATGGTGCCGGTGTCGACGTAGGCGCCGAGATTGACGAACGAGGGCATCAGCACGACGCCCGGCGCCACGTAGGCCGAGCGCCGCACGATCGCCCCGGGCACGGCGCGGAAGCCCGCCGCCGTGAAGTCGGTGTCGGCCCAGCCGGCGAACTTGGAGGGTACCTTGTCCCACCATTGGCCGCCCCCCGGCCCGCCGGAGATCGCGGCCATCGGGTTGAGGCGGAACGACAGCAGTACCGCCTTCTTCAGCCACTGGTTCACGGTCCACGCGCCGCCGTGCTTCTCGGCAACGCGCACATCGCCGCAGTCGAGGAGGTTCAACGCCTCTTCGACCGCGTCGCGTATGGGACCGACAGTACGCTGATCGAGGCTTTCGCGCGCCTCGAACGCCGACTCTATGACCGACTTCAGCCCTTCAGGATCGGGTCCGGCCATTCAAGCCCTTGACTGACTGCGCGTCCAACTAGCGGTTGAGAACCATCGTCGGAAGCGGACCGCCGCCGCAGATGAAGCAGCAGGAGTCGCACGCCTGCTCGCCGTCGTAGCCGGAACCCCAGTAGGACGCGCTGTTGTTCTTCACCCACGCGCCGTAGCAGACCTTCTCGCCGGTGCTGCAGCTGAGCTTGTAATCGTGCGTGGCGTAGTCGTCGATGACGTAGACCCTGCTGCTCGACGGCCAGACGTGGGTATTGGAATAGAACTGCAAGTGGACCGTGCGCGGCGATTCGCTGCGGACGTGCCAGGTCATCGAGTTTGCGCTGGCCACCGTCGGCACGAGGCCAGACAGCGCAAGCGTCAATCCAACAAGAACTGCGATACCGAACCGTTTCATCGTCACCCCCAAGAATGGACCGGTTGAGGTCGATAAATCTAAGGGGAAAACGGGTGCGGGGGCAATCACCGGAAAGTCACGATCGCCTGATTTCGGCAACTATTTCCTCAAGGAAATCCGCCAGATCGCTGGTCACGAAGTCGATATGGGCGCCTTCGCGCCCCTCCACTTCCCAGATTTCGTCGCTCCATTCGCCGCCGCTCGCCTCGGCCGGCACGACCAGGACCGTCGCCATGCCGAGCGCCTTCGGCACCTCGAGATTGCGGGCGAGATCCTCGAACATTGCCGCGTTCTTCGGGGCCACGCCGGTTTCGGCGAGGAAGCGGTCGTAAGTCTCCCGCGCCGGTTTCGGCACCAGATCGAGCCGGGCGATATCGAAGATGTCGTCGAAGTGGTCGGGCACGCCGAGCCGCTGGGCGACCTTCTCGGCGTGGGCGAGCGACCCGTTGGTGAGGATGAACTTGCGGCCGGGCAGCGCCGCGATCGCTTCGGCAAGCCGCGGGTTGGCGGCGACCGCCGTGTGGTCGATGTCGTGGACGAACTCCAGGAAGTCGTCCGGTGCGATGCCGTGCTCGACCATCAGACCGCGCAGCGTCGTGCCGTAGCGCCGGTAGTAGTCCTTCTGGACCCGCTGCGCCTCGTCCGGCGGCAGGTCGAGAGCTTTCGCCACGAACGCTCTGATTCGCTCGTCGACCTGGGCGAACAGGTTCGTCGAGCGCGGGTAGAGCGTGTTGTCGAGATCGAAGATCCAGGCCGCCACGTCGGCAAGCCGCGACAGCGCCGGCGGCGAGGCGCTCATGGCTTGATCAGCGTGCCGGCACCGTGGTCGGTGAACAGCTCCAGCAGCACCGCGTGCGGCGTGCGGCCGTTGAGGATGACGACGCCCTCGACGCCGCGCTCCAGCGCCGCGATGCAGGTTTCGACCTTCGGGATCATGCCGCCGTGGATCGTGCCGTCGGCGATCAGCGCCTTGACCTCGGCCTCGGTCAGCTCACGGATCAGGTTGCCCTGTTTGTCGAGGACGCCGGGAACGTCGGTCAGGAACAGCATGCGCGTCGCCGACAGCGCGCCGGCGATCGCGCCCGCGAAGGTGTCGGCGTTGACGTTGTAGGTGTGCCCGTCGTCGCCCGGCGCCACCGGCGCGATCACCGGGATGAGGTCGGCCGACAGCACCATGTCGATGACGGCGCGGTTGACCCGCTTGGGTTCGCCCACGAAGCCCAGATCGACGACCCGCTCGATGTTGGAATCGGGAACCTTCTCGGTCCGCGTCACCTTCTCGGCGAAGACCATGTTGCCGTCCTTGCCGGACAGGCCCACCGCCTTGCCGCCCTCGGCGTTGATCGCCATCACGATCTCTTTGTTGATCGAGCCGGCGAGCACCATCTCGACCACCTCGACCGTGCGCCGGTCGGTCACCCGCAGCCCGCCGCGAAACTCCGACTTGATGCCGAGCTGGTCGAGCATCTGGCCGATCTGCGGCCCGCCGCCATGCACCACCACCGGCTTCACGCCGGATGTTTCGAGCAGCGTGATGTCGCGGGCGAACGCCTTGGCAAGCTCGGGGTCGCCCATGGCGTGGCCGCCGTACTTCACCACCACGACCTTCTGGTCGTAGGCGAGCATGTAGGGCAGCGCCGCCGATATCAGCCGTGCCGTGCGGACGGCGTCGGTCGGTTCCTCGTCGGCGGGTGCGGTCACGGACATCTGGTCCCGAACGTGGCAGGAAGGGCCGCTCTATACAGCGATTTGCGCCGCGGGCACAAACGGCGGGGACCGGCGGTGCGGTACCTCCGAGGTCCAGAAGAAGTCACCAAAATGCCCCATCAAGGTCGGGCAATGGCCACGGGCCTCCGCTACGTCAACGGTTCTGGCCGGGGGCGCATGGCGCCCTGAAGACCTGGGCGACATGCGTTCTCGCGCCTCTCTCGTGCAAGAGGAGAGAGCCATGCTGAACGACCCGTATGTCAGTCCGAGAGGCACGTTCTCCCATCCCGACTGGGAGCATGACCCGCGCATCCAGAGACAGCCCGGCAGTTGGGGAACCCTGATCGGGGGCATTGCAGCCGTTGCCCTGATTGTGGCGATCCTCATCGTGATCCTTTCGACCGCCCCGCAGGACACCGCCCAGCCAACCCCGCCGCCGGCCACCGTCACGCAACCGCTCCCGCCGCAATAGCCGGCCACGCGTCCCGCGCTCTGCAAGTGAGCCTGTCGCTGCCGCCGGGGAGGTGAGAGCACCGGCGCGTGTGCCACATCTGGCGTGAGCCCTGCCACCCGGTGCCGGCGCGCCGGGGGAGGGCGGGGTTCACGCCAGCGCGGCGATCTCGGCGCGCAACTGGTCGATGCCGGCTCCCGTCGCCGACGAGGTGACGACGATTGCGGGGTGGGCCGCCGGCCGCTTGGCGAGCCCCGCCGCGGTCGCCGCGATCGTCTCGGCGAGTTCGGCCTCCTTCAGCTTGTCCGCCTTGGTCAGCACCGCCTGGTAGGAGACCGCCGCCTTGTCGAGCAGCGTCAGCGCTTCCGTGTCGGCGGCCTTCAGCCCGTGGCGGGCATCGATGAGCAGATAGACGCGACGCAGGTTCGGCCGGCCGCGGAGATAGTCGAACACCAGCTTCGTCCACGCCGCGACCGTCGCCTTGGGTGCCCGCGCATAGCCGTAGCCGGGCATGTCGACCAGCGTCAGCACGCCGTCGCCGGGCCCGAACAGGTTGAGTTCGCGCGTGCGCCCCGGCGCGTTGGAGGTGCGCGCCAGGGCCTTGCGCCCGGTCAGCGCATTGATGAGCGACGACTTGCCGACGTTGGATCGCCCCGCGAAGGCGACTTCCATGCCCGCCGGCGGCGGCAGGCCGGCGACCGATGCGACGCCGAGCAGATGCTGCCATGGCTTGGCGAACAGAAGCCGCCCGGCCTCGATGGCCGCCGCCGCCCGCGCCTCGTCGTCCGCTTCGTCGGTCATGGCGATCCGTGGTTCGCGGCCGGCGCGGGCAGGCCCCCGGGTTGCCGGGCCCTCAGCTCTTGGCCTTCTCGGCCTTGGCCTTCTTCTTCTTCGGCTGGCGCGTGGGCCGGTCGTCGTTGGCGGGCGGTGCCGCCACCGCCTTGCCGGCCGCCGCCGCCTTGGGCTGTCGTCGGAAGGTGCCGACGATGTTCTGCCACAGGTTCACCTCGGTGCCGTAGCGCCGCATGATGACGTACTGCTGGGTCACCGAAAGCGTGTTGTTCCACGCCCAGTAGATCACCAGCCCGGCCGGGAAGGCGGCCAGCATGAAGGTGAAGAAGATCGGCATCCAGGTGAAGATCATCGCCTGGGCCGGGTCGGGCGGCGCCGGGTTGAGCTTCATCTGCACGAACATCGTGACGCCCATGATAAGCGGCCACAGGCCGATCGCTAGGAACGAGCCGATCATCGGAACCGCTGACGGGTCGTAGGGCAGCAGACCGAACAGGTTGAAGACGTGCGTCGGGTCGGGCGCCGACAGGTCGTGGATCCACCCGAAGAACGGCGCGTGGCGCATTTCGATGGTGACGAACAGCACCTTGTAGAGCGAGAAGAAGACCGGGATCTGGATGGCAATCGGCCAGCAGCCGGCCAGCGGATTGATCTTCTCCCGCTTGTAGAGCTCCATGAGCTCCTGCTGCTGCTTGACCTTGTCGTCCTTGTAGACCTCGCGCAGCCGCGTCATTTCGGGCTGCACCTTCTTCATCGCGCTCATCGACCGGTACGAGCGGTTGGCGAGCGGGAAGAAGGCGCCCTTGACCAGCACCGTCACGCCGAGAATGGCGAGGCCGAAGTTTCCGAAGACGCGGTAGAGCCAGTCGATCACGTAGAACAGCGGCTTGGTGAAGAACCAGAACCATCCCCAGTCGATCAGCCGGTCGAACAGCTTGATGTTGAGCGAGCTGGCATAGGCGTCGAGGTTGCCGACCTGCTTGGCGCCGGCGAACAGGTGGCTCTCCGTGGTCGCGGTCGCACCCGGCGCAACACTCGTCGCGTCGGCGCGGAAGTCGGCCTGATAGAGCGGCGCGCCGGTCGCGGAATAGACGAAGCGGCCGGAGAACGGCTTCGCCTGATCGGGGATCAGCGCCGCCGCCCAGTACTTGTCGGTGAAGCCGACCCAGCCCTGGGTGACCTCCTTGAACTGCTGCTCCTTGTCGCTCCTGACGTCCTTGTAGTTGACCTCCTTGAGGCCCTGATCGCCGAATACGCCGATCGGGCCTTCGTGCAGGATCCAGTAGCCGGAGCCCGGCGGTTCGTCCTGCGTCTGGCCCGGATGTTTGGGGTCCGCCCACGGGCCGATGCGCGTGACGCGTCCGAACGGCGTCAGGTCGACCGACGCGCTGCCGTTGTTGGCGACCGTGTCGGTGACGGTGAACATGTACTTGTCGTCGACCGCGATCTGCCGCGTGAAGACGAGCCCGGCGTTGTTGTCGTAGGTCAGCGTCACCGGCGACGACTGGCTGAGGGTCGCACCGGGCGGCGCGGTCCATTGCGTCTGCGGGCCGGGCAGGGGGCCGGCGTCCGCCGCGCCGATCCATCCGAACTCGGCGAAATAGGCGTCCGTCGTGCCGCTCGGCGAAAGCAGCGTGATCGTCGGGCTCGATTTGTCGACCGTCTCGTGGAAGTCGTTGAGGCTGAGGTCGTCGATGCGCCCGCCGGTGAGGTTGATCGAGCCGGTCAGCGCGTCGGTCTTGATCGGCACCCGGGCCGACTGGGCGAGCGCGGCTTCGCGCGACATCGTCGGTGCTGTCGCCGCGGTGGTCGCCGGCAGGCCGCCGCTGGCGGTGGTGGCGCCACCCGCCGTCGTGGTCGTGGTGGTCGTCGCGCCGGGCGTGGTGGTCGTCGTCTCGCTCTGGGTCGCCTGCGCGGCCAGTTGCTGCTGGCGGGCCTTTTCCATCTGCGGCCCGACCACGAAGAACTGCCAGACGATCAGCACGCCGATGGAAAGGACGATGGCGATCAGGAAGTTGCGGTTGTTGTCGTTCATCAATTCGGCCTGTTTGCGGGTGGCCTGCCGCGCCCCAGCGCCGCGAAACCGCTTCTTAGATCGGTCACCAGCGTCTCGAATTGAAGGGTCAAGGCCGCTCGCCGTCCCACGATCACATAGTCCGTCGCCGCCTCGGCCGCCATCTCGGCCTGCCGTACCGCTTCCCTGAGGCGTCGGCGGATGCGATTGCGCACGACCGCGTTGCCGATCTTCTTGGTCACCGTGAACCCGAAACGCGGCAACTGTTGGCCCGCCGACCGGCCGGCTTCATCCGCGTCGCGAACCCGCGCCTGAAGGACGAATGCCGGCCGCGAAACGCGGCGTCCCTTGGCGACGGACAGGAATTCGGCCCGGCGTCTCAGGCTCTCCATCGGAGCGGCCGCCGGCGGGAAAGGGGTCAGGCGGTCAGCTTCTTGCGCCCGCGCGCCCGCCGGCCGTTGATGACCTTGCGGCCGCCGGTGGTCGCCATTCTGGCGCGAAAGCCGTGCCGGCGCTTGCGCACGAGCTTGCTCGGTTGATACGTCCGCTTCATCTCGCTTCTCCGCGCGGCTTGAATGCGTCGGGCTTATAAGGAGGCGGCCGAATCGAGTCAACGCGCGGGCGCGCCGCAAAAGCCGCAAAATGGCCGTCGCGCTCACGTTTTCGGGGCAGGATGACGCAAGGCCGATGGCGGAAGAACTGAACCCCGACCTGGCTGTCATTGGCGGCGGGCCGGGCGGCATCGCCGCAGCGCTTGCCGCCGCGGCCGCCGGTTTGTCCGTGGTCCTGGTCGAAAAGGCCCGCACCGGCGGCTCCAACCTCACCTCCGGCGCCGTCCCGGCCGCGGCGCTGGCCGCCGCCGGGATCCAGGCAAACCTTGCCGCCGCCCCCGGTTTCGGCGTTTCCGCCGGCCCCCTCCAGGTCGATCTCGGCGCCGTCCGCGCCCATGTTGCCGGGGCGATCGACGCGGCCGGCCTGAACACCGCCGCCGAGCGCCTCGCCGCCCACGACGTGCGCGTCATTGCCGGCCCCGCCCGTTTCACCGCCGCCCGGGTGGTTACCGCCGGCGATGCCATCATCCGCCCGCGCCACACGATCCTGGCCGTCGGCGGCGTCCCGCTCATCCCGGATATCCCCGGCCTCGCCGCCATTCCGTACCTGACTCCGCGGAGCGACTTCGACTGGTCGAGGAAGCCCACCCACCTCGTAGTGCTTGGCGCCGATGGCCATGCGCTGGCCATGGCCCAGTCGTTCGCTCGCCTCGGCATCGACGTGACCATCCTCGATCCCGGACCGGCGCTCGTGGGCGCCGACCCGGAAATGGCGGCGATCGTGCTTGAGGGCGTCAAGGCCGACGGCGTGCGCCTGCGCACCATGACCCCCATCGTGTCGATGGCCGAGCGCCGTGGCGGCATCCGCATCGTGATCGCCGACGCCACCGAGGGCGAGCGCGCCGTCGACGCCTCGCACGTGCTGGTCATGGCCGGCCGCACCCCGGCCGTCGAGGACCTCGGCCTCGTCGCGGCGGGCATCGCCCACACCGGTGCCGGCATCGTGGTCAACCGCGGCCTGCGCACAGCCAACCGGCGCGTGTTCGCCATCGGCGACTGCATCGCCGGCCCGGCGCTGGCAGGGCGCGCCGTGGACGAGGCCAACGCCGTCGTGCGCGCCGTCCTCTACCGGCTCCCGGTCCGCCGTAGCTCGACCCGCGTGCCCGTCGTCGCCTTCACCGACCCCGGCCTTGCCTCGATCGGCCTCGGCGAGGCGGAGGCCCGCCGCCGCTACGCACGCGTCCAGGTGCTCCGCTTCCCCATGGTGGGCAGCGATCTCGCCGTCGCCGAGCGCCAGCCGGCGGGCGCCATCAAGGTGTTGGCGGGCCCCAACGGGCGGGTTCTGGGGGCCGTGGTGGTCGGGCGAAACGCCGCCGAACTGATCGCCCCGTGGGCGCTCGCCATCGCCCGCCGTATACCGATCACGGCGCTCCGCGACCTGCCGCTGCCTTATCCCAGCCGCTCCGAGATCGCCCGTCACGTCGCCAGCCGCTTCGAGGAGGACGGTTTGACGCAGGCATGGCGGCGGCGCATCATCTCCGTCTTCAGGCAATTCGGCTAGGCATGATGAACGACCAGACCGTCGTCGGCGGGGGTGCAACCGGCGCTTCCCCCACGATTCCGGGCGTTGGCGTGGCCGCGCCGCCGCCCCGCAGGCGCCGCGGCGCCGGCCTGTCGTGGCGCCTGTTCGTGCTCACCGTGCTGTTCGTCACGGCCAGCGAAGTGCTGATCTACGTCCCCTCGATCGCCAATTTCCGCATGGCCTGGCTCTCCGACCGGCTGACCATCGCCGACGCGGCCAGCCTGGTGCTTGCCGAGTCTGACGCCGCCCCGGTGCCCCGCGATATCCAGAACGACCTCCTCAAGGCGGTCGGCGCCATAGCCATCGCGGTGCGCACCGGAACCGTCAGCCGGCTCATCGCCACCGTCGAGATGCCGCCCGAGGTCGACGACGTCGTCGACCTGCACGCCATGGATCCGGTCGGCGAGGTCACCGACGCCTTCACGACGATGCTTTCGGCCAAGCCCCGCACGCTTCGCGTCATCGGCAGTTCGTCCTCCGGCGCCGCCTCGCTTGAACTGGTCATCTCCGACCGGGCGCTGCGCACCGCCATGCTCAGCTACTCGATCAACATCGTGTGGCTCGCGGCGCTCATCTCGGCGATCACCGGCGGCCTTCTCTACTTCGCCATCAACCGCCTGTTCGTGCGCCCCATGCGCCGCCTCACAGACAACATGGTCGCCTTCTCCGTGGCCCCGGAAGACGCCGGCAAGGTCGTCACCCCGACCGGGCGCGGCGACGAGATCGGCCTTGCCGAGGAGCACCTCGCGTCCATGCAGCGTACGTTGCAGGGGACGCTCCGCGAGCAGCGCCACCTCGCCGACCTCGGCCTGGCGGTGTCCAAGATCAACCACGACCTCAGGAACATGCTGGCCGCCGCCCAGCTGTTCTCCGATCGCCTCGGCAGCCTGCCCGACGAAAACGTCCAGCGTTTCGCCCCCAAGCTGATCGCTGCCCTCGATCGCGCCATCGCCTATTGCCAGACGACGCTCGCCTACGGTCGCGCTCGCGAGGCCGCCCCCGCCCGCCGCCTTGTCGCGCTCGATCGTCTCGTCGACGATGTCGCCGACGTCATGGGCCTCAAGGGCCACGCCACCGTCGCCTTCGAGAATCGCGTGCCGGCCGGCCTCGAGGTCGATGCCGACCCCGATCAGCTCTTCCGCGTTCTGGTCAATCTCTGCCGCAACGCCGTCCAGGCGCTGGAAAGCGATCTCGACGATGCGGTCGTCCGCCGCCTGTCGATCGAGGCCTCGCGCAAGGGCGACGTCGTCACCGTCTCGGTCGAGGATACCGGCCCGGGTGTGCCCGCCGCCGCCCGCGCCAACCTTTTCCGCGCTTTTCAGGGGGCGGTGCGCCCCGGCGGCACCGGCCTCGGCCTGGCGATTGCCTCGGAACTGGTCCGCGCCCACGGCGGCGCCATCTCCCTGGTCGAGCCCGGCGGCCCCGGCGCCCGCTTCGTCATCACCATTCCCGACCGGCCGGGCAGCAACGGCAAAACCGGCTAGGCTTGCATTGCCACAGGCCATTCAGTAGCTAAGCGACCGCAGCGCCCGTAGCTCAGCTGGATAGAGCATCAGACTACGAATCTGAGGGTCGGGAGTTCGAATCTCTCCGGGCGCGCCAATGAACTCAATGAGTTAGATGTGGATTTCCAGAAGGGCAGATCAGGATAGCAACCGTCTAGCAACCAACGGGGGCTCGTTTTTATGGTGTTTGAGCGGGCAGAAGACGATTCGATCCGGGCAGGTGATCGATGCGGAGTAGGCCGTTCATCAGCGAGATCGACACATCAGAATTCCCTGCTTCACTCTTGGCAGCGCACGGCAAAGCGCCCCTAGCTCAGCATGCAGCTTCGCTTGAATTCGCCGCAAACAACTATTTATCCGATCTCGGCATAGATCGCGCCGTCAGGTTCATCGTGGCGCTATACGGGCGAAGGGAGGTCAAGGCTGCGATAGGAAGGCTGGGTAAGCCTCGACTGATCGAAGAATTGACCAGGCACGAAATTGTGTGGCTCTTGGTGGAGACTCGCCGATCGGCATGCCGACAGACAATTCGTGCTGCTTGCCACTCCCTTGCTCGGAAGGGTGGGATTCAGGGTGTAGATCCCGGAAACGACTTGGTTACCAGAAGCCAAATTGAGAAGGCATTCTACGACGCCGATACCGAACTCAAGCGCCGCCGGGAAACGGAGAACTGGGTATGGGTGGTGCAAAATGTCCTTTCCGCATGGCGAAAATCTGGGAAGCCGTATGATAGCTACGAGGCTTCACTCCTGAAGAAGCCTGGCTGGCGTATTCGAGCCAAGAAAGGCATCCGCTCGACACCGCCGAGAGCGCCGACGAAGCAGCCCCCGCCGTAACTCCGAATAGACCCCGCTGGTACCGTAGTTAGTTCGCACGACATTCTCTCCAGCCGCCGCGCTCACGCGACGCTTCGCTGGAGGGAACAATGATTTCTGAACGTTTGCACAATTCCAATACCGAGCCGGCAACATTTCTGCACCAAAAGGCGACGGCAGAATTGTTGGGCCTTTCGGAGCGTACCCTTGAGCGCTTCCGCCTCGAAGGGCGCGGCCCTCAGTTCCGCAAGTTCGGCAGCCGAGTCATGTACGCGGCATCGGACGTGTTGGCTTGGGCCGATCGCCAGCGCCGCACCTCCACCGCCGACAACGGGAAATTGGGAGGCGGTGGCAGCGAATGATCGGCCCCGCCTATGCCGAGGGGTTGGCGAGCATCAAGCGAGTGGCGCTGGCGACAGCCAACGATCCACCGAACCAGTTGAACGCCGTCGCGATGCTGGTGCGCGAGCTTGCCTACGGCATCGGTCGGGGCGACTTGACCGCGGCTGAATTGGCCGACGGAATGCAAGTGGTCTTCTCCGGCACCGGCATGGTCCAAGCCCACGGCCAGGATGCCCTGCAGGCGATGCTGGTGAGCGCATTCGCCAACCCGCTGGACCTGTCGATGGCAAAGCCGGACGGCGCGGTAGCCAATGGCGGTGGGTCCGCTCCCACCAAATCTCCCGCATCTCTGGTCGTCCGTCGCGCGTCGGAGATTACCCCTCGGCCGATTTCATGGTTGTGGCCGGGGCGCATCGCGCTAGGCAAGCAAACCATCATTGCTGGCGAACCGGGCCTCGGGAAATCGCAACTAACATGTGCCATCGCGGCTGCCGTCACCACGGGTGGGGGTTGGCCGGGCAACGAAGGAACTGCGCCCCTCGGCAGCGTCATTATCCTGTCGGCCGAAGACGATGCGGCGGACACGATTCGCCCACGCTTGGATGCCGCCGGGGCTGACCCCAAAAGGGTTTACATCGTCTCGGCTGTGAAGGCCGAACGAGAAGGAGGCCGCCGCTCGTTCAACTTGCAGGCGGACTTACAGCTGCTGGAACGCGAGATCGAGCGCATCGGAGAGGTGCGTCTGGTCATCATCGACCCGGTTAGCAGCTACCTCGGCAAGGTCGATTCCCACAAGAACGCCGAGCTGCGGGCGGTCCTGGAGCCGATCGGCGAGATGGCCGCGAGGCACCGCGTCGCCGTCGTGTCGGTAACACATTTGAGCAAGGGCGGCGGCGGCCCCGCCAATAACCGGTTCATCGGTTCGATTGCCTTTGTAGCGGCGGCGCGCGCCGCGTACATCGTCGCGCGCGACCCAGACGACCAGGAGCGCCGCCTGTTTCTGCCGACGAAAAACAACGTCGGCCCGGAACGCAAAGGATTGGGCTTCCGCGTCGGGACAACGGCGACGCCGTCGGGCATCGTGGCGCCGGCGATCTTCTGGGACGCGACGCCTGTTACCTTGTCCTGCGACGAGGTGCTGGCGGCCTCCGCGGTCCCGGCGGACCAAGGCGGCGCACATGCCCGCGGCGAGGCAGAGAGCTTCCTGAGCAGTCTGCTCGCGAACGGACCGGTGCCGACCAACACCGTGAAGTCTGAGGCAAAGGCCGCGGGTCTATCGTGGGCAACGGTCCGCAGGGCAAAGGACCAACTTGGCGTCGCTGTTGCCAAGACCGGGCTCGATGACGGTTGGGTGTGGGCCCTCGCCGAAGATGCTCGGCGTTAGCCGAAGATGCCCAAGAGCCATAGGGTGAGCACCTTCCAACTCTTCGACGTTTTCCGCCATTTAGGTGAGCGCCTTCGAAGGTGCTCATGGAAATGGCTGAAGCCTCGAAGGGGCTCATCATGCTCAACGTAGCGACAGGTGAGCACCTTCGCCTGCTCGGCGCCCAGCCGTGAGGCACACCTCCACCGTTCCGCGCCCTCGGAGTTGACGATACCGAACGTGCCACCAAGGCGATCAAGGGTGCGGAAGGCAAGCAAAGATGCGTGGCAGCCATCTCGTCGCGCGGGCTTCAAAGAATGCAGCTAGCCACTATGTTTGGAACGTAGTCGCCTCCCTTCGGCACAGTCGCCGAAGAGGGCCGGGTTCTGCCGTGATCGTCCTTGACGGCGCAGACAGTAAGCGCACAATGCGAACGCCCTGATTTGGCCCCGTTGCGTCCCCATTTACGGTCGGTTAGGAGCACACCTTCAAGATGAGGCCAGCGCAAATGCCTGCAACAGCAATGTTGAAGAGAATCGATTTGGCCGCGTCCGACCCCATTGAGTACCAGATCAGTCGTGAAACCGAAGAGCGCGTGCGCAGTGCCCGCGTCCGTCAGGTTTTGTTCCAGGCGAGGCAGATCCTTGAGCGCGGTGGCTACCATGCCAAAGAGGTGGATTCGGTGATGGAAGTGCTCATGCCCTTCGTCCGCAGCGGACGCCCTATCCCCCGCGATGAAGTACTCGGCGCGCTCCGGAAGCGCAGTTTCAGCAAGGCTGATGCTGAATTGCTCGCCGATGCCTTTGCGCGGAGAGATTGAATTTATAGCATCACTTAGTCAGCTTCACTGAGTTGCAGAGAGCGGGGATTTCCCCGCTCTCTCGTTATTTGTTTGCTCCCATGGCGACAGACGAACAGCGCAGTGCGCGCATCAAGGCGGCTCACCGGCTCAACGAGCTTCTTAGCTCGCTCGGCGATGTTAAGGACGACTTTAAACGGCACGCGCTGATTCATGATCAGATCGCCGATGCCATCAACGACATTTGCACGATAGATCGGGGCCGCAATCCATTCACCCACGCTCAAGTGGAAGCGCTAATCGAGATTGGGTTTCATATCGCGTATGTGGTGGACCCGCGTAACAAGCCGATCAAGGGCAGGTGGAAAAGGTGGCGGCGGGAATTTTCCGAAGCTGCGATTGGAGTGAAGGTTGGAATCATCGCTGCAATCATCACGGCGACTGTCGGCGTTATCACGATAGGGTCATTCGTCTACCACGAGGGAAGTCTCCTTATGCCGCACGACACCACTCCGATCCCCGTATCCACACAGACACAGACGCCGCCGACCACGCCAACGCCACCGGCACAATAGCGTCGTGCATCTGCACTCTGCCACATTAGGATACTACCCGGTCGTTCCAGCGCTGGCAGTCGGCGAATGTCCCTTTCAACACCAAGGCTTCGATGGGTTGCTTGGTCGCGACGTTTTGGAAGAATGCCTGTTTATCTACACTGGCCCGGACCACGCCTGTCTGATCTCCATGCCTTTGCCTTCCCGACGCGCGCTCGGCCCTTCCCCACCGACCGCCTCTGCGGCTTGGGACTCTGGTTCTGATTCCGGTTAGGCTTGTGAGGCGTCGGCGTGGAGCGTGCGCGGCGAAGGACGCCATCGCGTGCCAACATCGTTTCTGGATTGCTCATGGAGTCACCAGATGCCGAAGCGGGGCGGGTCGAAGGGAAAGAAGAAGCCATCACTTCATGATCTCACCTCGGCTTTTGCCACTCGGAAAGAAAGCGAACGCATCTTCGCCGAAATTGAAGGCGCCAATGATCGGACAGCAGCCATTCTAGGAGCGACCTTCGTTCAGTCTTCTCTTCGGGAGGCGTTGAAGTCCGCTATAGTCAACGATGATGACGATACGATACGCCACCTGATGGGACGTGACGGACCGCTTGCAACCTTTTTCTCGATGATCCACTTGGGCTACGCGCTCAACCTCATGCCGCGCGCGATTGTGCCAGAGCTAGAGATAGTCCGACGCATTAGGAACGTCTTTGCTCATTCGATCCTTCCAATTGATTTTCAAAATCCGGAGATCAAGAAGGAAGTGCGAAAGCTACGGTTGGCCCACCCCAAAAGGGTCAAGGAGTTGGCCGCGATTTCCGATACGCTTTATGCCGGTTCTGATGAGCGACGCATCTATCTGGTCACTTGTTTCTATCTGGCCAGCAACCTGCTAGCCGAAATGTTAAAACGAACAGTGGCTAACGCAGACGCCGTTCGAGCGCGCCTTGGATTGGAGCCAGTATCAAGGGATCGGTTCGCCGTCGCTTACTCGTTTCCGCCGTGGACCGGTCTTGACATCGACAAATAGATAGCGCGCACCGCGTCAGCCGGATCATCAAACCGCGAATCAAATGTCACTAGTTCGCGCACCCCCGCCTCGATGAGACCCTGCGGGGCCGTGTCGAGCGATCGGTGCGGCCGTGCTGGGTGCAACGCCACCCGAAACGCGTCAGTGAACGAACGCCGGCAGTCGGGGTTGACTCCGTCGGAGGCTTGAATAAATTCCTATCTTGGGGTCAAATGCGGCGTCGGTTGGGACAGACAAAACCACGTCAGGCGGTAGCTCGCGGATGAGGAACGGACGGACACTCAAGGCAGCGCGGGTCTTGGCGGGTCTCACCCAGCGGCAATTGGCGGCGGCGGCCAGATTGCATCCGAACGCGGTGAAGTACTGGGAACGCCGCCCCGACCGGATTGCCGGCCAAGCTGTCAGTAGGATGATCGAAGCCCTCGAACGGTACGGCGTCCACTGCGGCGAAGAGTACGGCAACAGCGGTAGCGGGGCTGTGCTCAGGTGCCAATTTCTGGAAGGCTTAAACCGCTCGCAGCTGTTCCCTACGGACAGTTTAAGTCAGGGTCTACCCGCGCATGAATACAAATGATAACAATGACTTAGCTGTTGAGAACAATGGGGTCTGACACGAGCCGTGTTCTGTGCCGCGCGGACAATTTCGAGACCAGTACGCGCGCGAGGGCACGCCGGCGCCAGGGAATCTTGTCATCGCCTGCTCTACGGCGGGTCGGTGCCACGTCGCTGAATCCGATCCGTTGCCCAGGTGCGCGATTTGTACCGGCGTCAAGGGCCGGTGGCGTGCGGGTCACTGTGGAGTTTGAAATCGTGAGACGGACGAAGGGCTACTGCCAGTCTGGTCCGTCGTATCCGTCAGGCGGTTCGACTTTATCCCATAGGGTGGCCGCCTCCTGGCATGCCACGCGGATGTTTCCCCGCAGTCGGTCAATCGCCGTTGGCGCTGACACGATCTCGCCACCGAAGAGGTCGAAGGACACGCACAGCTTTTCCAGCGGGGCGATGTTTCCACCTGCATCCTGCATAGCCCAATGGATTAAGGCAGCCACCAGCTTCTGCCTCTCCTCGATCCGTTTTCTAGAAACGGCCGATGCCGCGAAAAACATTACGCAGCCACCTGACCTCATCACCCCGTCTTTGCCGGCCCAAAAGATGAGCGGATCGAGCCGGGTATTCACCCGAACCTGTTCGACCATCATGGTGAGGTCGTGCGGCCCGGCTGCGAAGGTGAACTTCTTGGCCCGGACTTTGGCTAACACTTCCTTAAGTCTTTCGAGGGCAGTTTGATTGCGCTTCGCCTCAGCCTTGTGCCAAGGCCGCATTTCCGTTTTGTGGCGTTCCTTGTAGCGTTCGATCTGGTGATCGAGCGCGGATTTGTCGTATGCGTTTGATGAAAGAAAAGGACCAACAAAACGACGCGAACCCCCGTACGGAATCACCTGCCCCTTCCTCGGAAATTTCGCCTCGCGAATAGCAGCGTTGCGTTGGCGGGCCGTGTCCGCCGTCATGTAGTCCGCTAGATCGTTCGCTGAAAACCGCGGCTTCGCATGGAAGCCATAAATGGGCTTATCCGCCATGGACGACATCATCCTCCGGACAACCTTGGGTAACTCCCGCACGCTCTATATATCACCGATTGATCGAGACACCTATGACGAGCACATCGGGGATGACAGTCTGGGCGGAGAGGACGGGTATTTCCTCATGTTGGCCTACGAGACCGGCTATCCACGCTTCGAGATTCTAGCGAAGGTGCCAACATTGGAAGCAGCGAGGTCTCTGTTCGGACTGCTCTCTGCTGGCGAGGACGAACGGCGCCGCGCCAACTACGCCTTGGCCCCACTCTTCCGGTAAGGCCCGCGCATCGACCAGCGCAACAATGTCGTCCATTGACCAGAGCCGGTCCGTGACGCCAGCGGCCATCGCCGGGCGACAAAGAGCGGGTCGGGCGAGTTCCTAAGCGGCCGCGTCTAGGGCGCCAGATGCGAAATGGGCCATCGACCACGGCCCAAGCGCTGGTCGCCCCTCAAGGCGGCGAGACGATGAAGGTTGCTCCACGCTGCCCGCACGCGGCGCAGCGGAAGCGCTGGCGTAGTTCGGGTCGGTAGAGGTCGAAGTCGGACCCAATGCGCTTGGCGAGGGCGTCAAGGTCCGCCGGCGCGCCATGGTGACAGTGGATCGCGTCGGCGCAGTGGAGCGTCAGTGTGAAGCTGGCAGCCTTGAAATCGGCGATGCTTCGTGGGGCCAACATGGCCCGATGGTCGCCTGGGAACTAGATCAGCGCAATCCAAGGCGGTCACGGGGGCGAGCAGCGCATGACCTTGCAAAAGCAAGGTTTGCTCACCGGAGCACAGTCTAGACAAGACAAATCAATGGCTTAGAGTTTCAACTGATGACTTGGCAGAAAGGCGCATCACCAAATCCAGGCGGAAGGCGCAAGGAGAAGCCCTTCCTCGATGCGTTGCGTATGGAGATGCTGTCGGCAGAACGCGGCGAGCCGTGCCCGGCGCCTGTCGGTTCCCTGCGGTGGAATGCCCGCAAGCTATTGGAAACCGGGGAAATTGCGACTATCCGCGAGCTTGCCGATCGTCTCGACGGCAAGGTTCCTCAGGGCATCGTTGGCGACGATGAGGCCGATCCGATCAGCTTCATGGTTCGCCACGAACAAGCCCTCAAGGAACTGGCAGCGGACGACCAAGGCGTCTTGCCGCCCCTCGAAAGGGGCTGAGCCCTCGCGACCGCAAGATGCGGACCATATCGCGTTGTCGGCGATTTATTTGGGTATACCCAAGCGATCCAGCCCGCTGAGACAGGAAATGTGTCTCAAATAGGTTGATATCTGAATTGTGAGGCACTATGTTCCTTAGGTCTAGAGTCAAACGAGACACAGGGAACGACGAGGATGGCCATGTATGGCTACGCGCGGGTCAGCACCGCAGATCAAGACACCAGCCTCCAGGAAGAAGCCCTGCGGCGCGCCGGTTGCGAGGTGGTCAGGGTCGAGAAACGGAGCGGGACGAGCCGACAGGCTCGCACCGAGCTTCAGACGCTCCTCGACTTCCTCCGCCGGGGTGACGCTTTGGTGGTCACGAGAGTTGATCGCTTGGCGCGGTCGATTGGTGACCTCCAAGATATCGTCCGGCTGCTCAAAGAGCGCGGGGTGTCGCTCAAGGCGACCGAGCAACCGATCGATACAGGAACGGCCGCGGGCAAGGCGTTCCTCGACATGCTGGGCGTGTTTGCTGAGTTCGAGACAAACCTCAGGCGTGAGCGCCAGATGGAGGGCATTGCCAGAGCCAAGGCCGCGGGAGTGTACAAGGGCCGGCGTCCCACGATCAATGCCGGTGAGATAGCTGCGCTGAGCGCGGAGGGTCTGGGCGCAACCGCAATCGCCCAGCGGCTCGGGATTGGCCGCGCCAGCGTCTATAGGGCCCTCAAGGCGGCTGCCTGACCCTTGGAGGTCCGTGCAGCGCGGTGCCTGGCCTGAAGGGCGGCGGAGATTTGCGCCCGTCCTTCGGGCGTCTTGGGTCCCGCAGACAGGCCCCCATGAAGTCGGCAGCGGCGCTTTCCGGGCTCGACTTGCATGGCGCAGGGTCCACCTCGACGTGTTCTGGCGCCGCATAGGGGCCTTTTGCCCCTTGGCAGCGGTGAGCCGTCAAACGCCAGCCCCAATTCAGACATCGCGACGCAGGTTTCGTTAGCGTCGCACCTCACGTCAGCGCACCCGCGAGCGGTGGCCGGACAGGTTCGCCGCTCATGCGCAACTTCGGGGTCGCTCGGCTGGACGTTCTCGACACGGATTTCCAAGACCCCATGACGCGCGCGCGCTCGTGCGTTCGTGTCCGGAAATTGTGCGCGGGACCGGGTGTCCCGACTGCTCCAGCGCGGACTGTCACGCGTCTCACCCCCACCGAACTCGATGGCGGGACGAGTTCAAAGGCCTAAAGGCGAGCCGCGCTGTTCCTCTGGAGGCCCGCGAAGCGTAGCCAGGTCATTCTGGCGGAGCCCTGCAGCCGCCCGGCAAAAGCGAATATCGTCGCCCTCAATTTCAGTCCAACGCCGCATGGCCTACCTCGCGCGCTGGCTAGCGAAGCGTTCCCCTTTCAAGTCTGGGCGCTGCCCGCGGAAAGCACCTGGGCCGGGATCGGCGTCTGCGCGCCCGAACAATTGCCTCCAATCTAGCCGCCTGCGCCCGGCATCCGCACGATTTGCCAGAGCCTCGTTGCCTGCTCGTCTCCGCGCTCGGCGGCTGCGGCCTCCAGGGGACAACGACGCCGGCAAAAGGCCTCAAGTGTCTTCGTCATCGGGGGCAAGATCGGACCAGGCATCGGCCGGTGCGTTTAGGTCATCCGCCGGAATGGGCGCCTGCCGTGTTGCCCACTGCTTGGCAAACTCTATCGCATCCTGTCCTTTAGGGTGGTGAGCAGCATGGACCGCTACCCCGTTCGCTAGATCGGTTAGCCCGCCTTTAGAGTGCTCTTGAATGTGGTGAATCTCGAGGTCAGGCCAAGCCACCTCGGTCCCACACACTGCACACAGCTTCTTGTCTCTGTAGTAAATCAATTCCCGCTCCAACGGGCCGAACGCTCTTGTCGAGTCTCTCACTTTGAGGTCAAGCATCCCGCCCATTTTCATCGCAAAGAATTCGTGCCTCTTGCGGATGGAGTTGCCGCGATCGCTGTTGGCCCGCGTCAGCAGCCCGTAGCGGAGCCAATAGTCACTCGCGTTCTTATCTTCGATGAGCTTTGCGAGGGCAAATTGGCTACGAAACTCATCGAACGCTGCAGCGAACTTTCCCTCCCAGGTCGGGACATAGTCGTCGAGTAGCGTGTCCACCAGCAGCATCAAATGTATGGCCTCGTGGCCGATAATCTTAGGACGTTTCTTATCGCCCAGCAGTCGAAAAATGGTCTGAAGAATGCCTACGAGGCGTCGCGCATCGGCTGATCTCGAATTGAAGCCCAAGTTCTCGTAGTAAAAATCGTCGATTGCCTCAGCATTGATATCGCAGAAACGCCCCTCTGAATGGCGCGTGAAATACAGCATTGAGATCTGAGCAGCGAGTTGACGAAACCGGCCACGGTCTTGCACCTTTTGGGCGCGCATAAGGATGTTGAAAAAGTCATCGCCAGGATAGCGCGTAAGCCCAGGCTTTCCGGCAAGACGCAATACAAAGTCCGTAAATTGGCCTGGCCACGAGTTGCGCTTCTCTTGCGAAGTGAGCGGCAAGCCCGCCTGAAGTCGGACGAAGAGGTCGCGGGCCTCATTGGGGTCGTGGGTTTCAATTCGGACTATCCGCAATGCGGTGGCAAGGAACATTTCTTGAAGGTCGGCGGAAAGCTCGTTGAAAGCCTTTCGACCCCACGGACAAGGCTGTCGCTTGATAAAGTCCGGAAAACGAGCCGCTGCGCCGTCCATGTTGGGATCAAACAACTTAAACGCACCTTCGCGAAACTCGAAGAGGGCATTGATCCGCTGCTGACCATCGATCACTTCATAGCGCTCGCTGACCAAGTTGCCGGCTTCTTGGCGAATATGATGCAAGTAGATCAGGGGGATTGGGTACCCCCTCAGAACTGAATCAATGAGGCGCTTCTTTTGGGAAATGCTCCAGACCGCGCCTCGTTGATACTCCGGATTTACAACCAACATTTGCTTCGATTTGAGGTCGAGCATGTCCCGCACAGAAGACCCGTCCACGTCAGCTTTCATGTCGCCCTCCCCCAATCGGATCAAAACCCCGTGAATGCGGGATCACCGCACTTCACTCTCTCGCCACCACGGTGTCGTAGAGGCCAATGTGCCTCAGGCCTTCGTGGCTCTCGATCCCGGTGTAGCGGAGCGACGCATCCTCGTACCGGCGGAAAGCGAAGACGGCCTGGTTCATCTGCTCTGTGTTGAACACCTTGAGTTGCACAAGCAGGTGGAAGTCTTTCACTGTGAGACCGGCGACTGCCAGGAATAGATCGGGCTCGAGCCTGGTGATCACGTCCTGTAGCGTGTTTTCGCGGAAATCGGTCAGATACATGAACGCGGGGATACGCGTGGCGAACTTGATCAGCTTCTCCTGCACCAGCTTGCGCTTCGACCTGCATTCCTTCTCCTCCTCGGTGAGCTGCTTCCTTTGCTTCTCAGTCAGGTCCTTGTCCTTCGCCTTGTTCTTGAGGTCTTTGACCTTCTCGCTCTTGTTAATGATCGTCTCGATGATGTTGTCGCCGAGCTTGCGCGACCCCTTGATGCGCTCCATCGCTGCCATCGCTCCGGATTGTCGAGAACGCGGCGCAAGGCGTCGTTGTCCACGTTGAGAGTAGCGCACACTCCGCACTTGCGCGCCAGCAGCGTTGCCGAGGTGCCCGTCAAGGCAAAGTCGAGGACGCCGCCTGGATCGATCTGTGTCATCATCGCGCCATTATAGGCCAGCACCGGCAGGAAGAGACGAGGTCCTTCACCGCGTTCTCCGGGTTCGGATCGTTAGGAGAAAGGCCTATTCCGTAGTCCGGACTTGCCGCAGTGCGCGCGTGGGCGCGAAGTCAAACACGAAGCAGTGGGCTTGAGGACTTCTTCTCGTTCGGGTTGTCGCCGTTGGGGTTCTTGATCGACCACGGCGACTGTACGCGAACGCCGCCTGAAATAGGTCTCGGGGCTCTTCAGGTTGCGCAGCATGAGGATGGACGACCATCGCGGCACAGTCACGCGGTGGTGAGTCTGCCGCACGACAGCGTGATGGTCTTGCTGTCGAAGCCACTGCCGATGGCCGCGCACCGGCTCCAGCGCCTCCAGTCCGATCCCCGCCAATGCTCCCGCCGCGACGACAACCTTGTTCTCGCGCCAGAAGACGTTGTGCTTCTCGGCCAGCAGCTTCGCCATTGCGTGACAGGCCGCGACATTGGGCAGAAACCAGACTGAGTGATTGAGTGACGGAACAGCCACGTCGGAATAGGGAAACGGCGAACGCGCGCCCGTCTTGAGGCTCTCAACCGAGCGCGGCGCGTAGTCGTCGCGAATGATCTGTAGCCATTTCTGCACCTCGGCTTCGTGTTTGAACTGCGCGCTCTCACCGGTGCCGGTCGCGGAAAAAACTCGTTCAAGTCGAATTCGTCGAACTCACCGCCACTGGCGATCGCCGTCAGTTCCGGCGGCATCTGATAGGTCAGGAGACACATTTGCGGCAGCGCGCCATACGGATTCCACGTGCCGGGATTCTTCACGGCGAACGCTTGCTTGGCGCGTTGTTCGTCGGTGTAGGTCCAGTTGAAGATCTGCTCCTCGATGGCCCGCCCGTGGCCAGCGCCTTGAACGGTGTACCCGAAAGGTAGAGATAGGCCTTGGTGGTGATCGGAAGGAACTCCCGTGAGAGCCCTTTGAGGTCTTCGTTCACATCGTCTAGAGCTTTCGGATATTCGCGTTTCTCCTCCTGGTCATCTTCGCCTTCGAAGAGTTCCTTCGGGGTCTCCTGCCATGTACCGAAGTGGTATTCGTCGAACACCACGAGGTCCCAATTCACCGTATGAAGCCATTCGTTTTTGGCTTTGATGTTTCCCGATGCGTCGCGGCCAAGCAAATCCTGAAAGGAGCCGAAATAGACGAGCGGCTTCTTCGCGGGGACTGTTGTCGGGTCGCTGTCGGACTTGCGCGAAAGATATTGCCAACCCTCGAAGTCGACGTGGTTCTCAAGGTCCGTCTGCCACGCGTCCTCGACTGCGGGCTTGAACGTCACGACCAGCACGCGCTTGGCGCCGAGCTTTTTGGCGAGCTGATAGGCCGTGAACGTCTTGCCAAAGCGCATCTTCGCGTTCCACAGGAAGCGCGGCACGGCGTGCATGTCTTCCGCCCAGCGCGAGTGGAAGTAGGCGTGCGTAACCTTCACGGCTTCGGTCTGCTCCCGGCGCATCGGGAATCTCTCGTGATGGGTGCCAGTGAACCGTTGTCCCGTGCGCAGTTCGGCGAGCACGGTCTTTAAGTCCTTGACCGTGCAGCGCACCCATTCGAGTTCGGTGTTCTCGAACTTCTTCTTCACGAGCGCCGCGCGCACCTCGTGGTCGCTGAAGATGCTGCCGTCGTCGCGCTCGGCGGGTTCGTCCAGGTCGATGGTGTAGTTCCTAATGGCGGCGGTTCTGACCTGTTCGGCGACGCGTCGTTTCACATCGCGCGTGGTTTGGCCGACCTTGAGCAGACCAGCATGAGCCTCGTCGTCAATGGAGTAGGCGTAGATGCGTGGCCGGGCTTCCGGCTTCGGCGCGAGGATTTCCTGCAATGGTCTTACTCAAGCACCTTCCCGCCCATTGGTCGAATCATGCTGTCGATGAACGCGATCTCGTCCCTCGCGATGCCGTACTTCGTGTAGAGAACCTCATCGGTCACATCGCTGCCCATCGGAAGATCAGGCACGAACTGGAAGCGCTCATTGTAGATGTCCTGGGTGTTCTTCCTCAACGACACGAGGAATCGGACGAGCCGAGTCCGTAGGTAACCCGCGAAGCGCTTCGCCTGAGCCTCGTTCTTAAAGCGACTGATCACGAGGTAAGTTTCAGTGCAGGCGGTTCCCGGGGCTGCGATGATTGGGCGGTTGTATATCTGGTGCGGAAATGCGTCACCCGCGCCGTAGGCGCGACCGAGCAATACTTTCCACTCGTCGATCCAAGCATCGTTCCTGGGAACATCGGAGCGCTCTATGAAGGTCTCGCCGCCGTTCCCGATGAGGCGAACCGATTTCTTCATTCCCTTTGGCGTCTCCGCACCTCGGAAGTTGGTGCGGATGCTGAACGGCTGGATTGCCGAGACCTTCGCGGACAAGTTTCCAAAGCCATCCTTGGCGTTGACCTTGAGCACTTTTTCCAGGATCGACACCGCTTCGTTGCGGCGAACCACAATATCGTAGGCGCCCAAATATCGCTTCATCGGCGGTGAAGTCGGCTTACCGCCGTAGATCGTCGTGACCTCGCAGGCGTCATTCCACGAATTGTCCCAGAGGAAGTAGGAAACTCCACCCTTGATTTGGGTTCCAGGGAATGCCTCCGCCGCATCAGGGAAATCCACAAGCGCGCGTATCCGCTTGTCGGCAAGCATTTTACTGCGGTACTCGTCCAGCCCGCGCCCGCCTGCGAACCATCGTGATGGCGTCACCATGACGATGTGCTTCGGATCAAGACTTTTGGCTGCTTGGACGAACTTCTGGTAGATCGGCATCGCGAACCCGCCGACCGCGTCGCCGCCACTTTGCCGAGCTGGTAAGGTGGGTTGCCAACGACCACGTCGAACTGCATTTGGCCTCCAAATATCTCGCCCACTCGCGTCTTCACGCTGCCGGCGTGAATGAACGCGTAGGCGTGCGTTTCGAGCCCCTCACCACGATCATAGTCCCTCGCGAGCGCTCCGCAGTACGTGCATTTACCGTCCACCCACGTGTGCTCGATGCGTTCGAACCAGATATTGCCGGCGTCGCTGTCGAAGTCCTTGGCAATCGAGTGCGTGCCTTGGGCGTGCTTCGAGCAATACACGCTGCGCCGTGCCAACAGGCTGGTGAGGTACGTGGTTCCGATGCCGAACACCTGCTTCGTCAGGATGTGATTGACGCGCTCCTCAAGGTCCGGAATCTCGTCGGCAAGCCCCTTGGTGAGGTGGCTCGTGATCTCGCGCAGGAACACGCCCGACTTCGTGCACGGGTCCAGAAACTTCACCCGCTTGTCCGCCCAGAGATTCGCGCCATTGTTGTCTGCCGCCCACCCCTCGGCCAGCGTGTCCAGCATCCGGTTCGCAAACTCGGGCGGCGTGAACACCTCGTCGTTCGAGAGGTTGGCGATGCACGTGAGCACATCTGGGTTGCGCCCACGCAGCGCAAATCCACCCTGCGTGTTCATGCGGCCTCCTTCGGTGTGCCTCCGCGCGCGGCGCTGGCCAGTTCGCTCACCGTCATCGGCGGGTAGGTCTTGGTCGGCGTGAAGATTTCGTGCTTGCCCAGATGAGCAAAGAGCGAACCCTCCGCGCTGAAAGCCGATGACCCGGTGAGAACGTCGAGGCGGAAGTCGCGCCTCTGGAACTTGCCTTTGCCGAGGTAGCCCCATTCGGCGAACGCGGTCGGATTGCCGTCATGCGTGCGCATCGTCAGCGCGTCGCCGTGCACGAGGTTCTGCGACAGCACGTAGGACGCGGCGCGGTACAGGTCGTCCGATTTATTCAGGTTCAGATAGTCGGCGAAAATTTCGAGCAAGTTCGCGCGACACTCGGCGATGTTGTCCGCCAGCAGCTCGATGCCGTAGATGCACATCAACGCGAGCAGCGCATAGTGCCGCTTCTCGAAATCGGACTTCCCGAACTTGATTTCGACGGCGGCGAGCTTCTGCTGAAGAACCCGGACCAGGAAGTTCCCGCTGCCGCATGCTGGCTCCAGGAAGCGCGAGTCAATGCGCTCGGTCTCGTCCTTGACGAGGTTGAGCATCGCCTCGACCATCCACGGAGGAGTGAACACTTCCCCATGATCGGCGACGCGTTTCTTTGATTTGATCAGGCCCATGGGTCAAAATTATTCGAACTATGTCGCCACGCTTGTCTAGTCGACGGGATCAGCGTCGATCTCCGCCGCGCTTTCTGTTCCCGCGTTTCCGCCATTACGTCCCCTGAGCCTCAGAACTGATCTTCATTTGGTCGGCCCTAGTTTTACCGAAATCAATCGGCTCTAGACCCGTGAGGTCAAGGGTAGCCGATCAGTCGCAACAGCCGCCCATCCAGGGCGTCCCAGTACCTATCGCGCGCGACGCACCAGCGCGCAACAAGCCGACTATAAGTTTGCTGGCGCATTCCGGGCGGTCTGCCTGGAGGATCGACAAAGCCGCTGTCTGGCGCTCCCAATTGATTGGCGATCCGGTTGACTCGGTAGGAGAGCCGGTCAACCGTGCCCATCTGCCGGCTGTCGTGCACAAGGCCATATGCCTTGCGTGAAAGGAAGGGCCTTCCCCCAAGGGGCAAATAGAGCTTCGCAACCGTGACCTGTCATTCGGCGTGCAAATGTGACCCCCTAGACGAGGGGATCGGCGTTCAATTTCGACCCCCCCCTGTGTGAGCACAGAGACTGTCCATCCTAGCAAGAGGATGGCTAATCGCGCTGCCTACGGTGCGATCGATATCAGCGCGTCGATCGTATTCGGGCGCTCGCCGTGCGGCAGGCGCACGGCCTTTAGTCGCCAGCTTGATCGGTTGCTTCTACCACGCAGCAACCGACAACCACCTTCAGACGGTGCCGTTGCTGTAACGCTTCCGGCCCGTGGCCTCATGCTGACCTTGGTCAGCCTAGATTATCCGGCTGCTTTGCGCCGGAACGCCTTGCCGATCAGTTGCGCGATTTCCTCATTGGCCGCCCGAACCGGATCGTCGGCCAAGTGAGCGTACCTTTCGGTCGTGGTCGATTTCTTGTGACCGAGAAGCTTGCCGATCAGCGGAAGCGTCAGGCCGCCCGAAACGGCGATGCTAGCGAAGCTGTGTCTGAGATCATGAATACGAACGTCTTCGATCGCCGCAGCCTTGCGGACGCGGTGCCACGGCTTAGTGATGTTGACAAGGTGGCCACCGGACCTGTTGCCAACGATGACGTGCGGGTTGGCATCAATGCGCGGGAGCGAAGTCAGCACATCAATGGCAAGGGTGTTCAGATAGATGGGCTTCTTGCCCGTCTTGCTGTCGGGAAGATTGATCATCGAACGATCCAGATCGACGTAGTCCCACCGTAGCGTGAGAATTTCGCCGAGACGCGCGCCGGTGAACATGAGCAACCGGATCGCCGCAAGGACGAATGGGCTCTCCGCGCGTGATTTCTCGGACTCCGCGAGGACAGCGGCGAGCCGGTCGAGTTCCTGCTCTGCCAGGTACCGCTCGACCCTGTTCTCTTTGTACTTCTCAACATGGCGGACCGGGTTTGACCCATCGGGGCGCATCCCCCATCGCTCAGCGAGATTGAACATCTTCGACAGCAATGCGAGACAGCGATTGGCAACCCCGGGGCCGCCCGAGACGACCGCCCCGCCGCGATAACCGCTGCGCGGGCCCTTTCCGGCTTTCCCTGCCGACCTGCCGTCTCGGACAGCTCTCTTGAAGGCATCGATATCGGATCGGGTGATCTCCGACACGCGCCGCGAACCGAGGAGCGGAACCACGTGGTTGTCGATGTTTCGCTTGTCCTCTGATGCGCTGGACGCCTTTTTGTGCTGGGCGGCGTGCTCCTGGAGGTACCGCTCGCACAGCTCTGCCATCGTGGGAGGCACCCGCTGGCCTGAGCGAAGCGCCGCAAGATCGAGCCCTTTGTGAATGTCCGTCAGGACGCGCATCGCCTCCTTGCGCGCGGCGTCCGGTGTCCACGGCGAACCGTGCTCGCCGATAGTGAACCACCGCTGCTGCCCGTTCACGCGCGTCTTGACGACGTAGTTCTTGGCTAGGCGCTGACACCGCACACCGAAGCCACGCACATCGCTGTCCCAGCGGATGTCTCCGGGATTCAGCCTATCGACCACGGCCTTGGTGAGGCGGACGCGGTTCCTCGCCCTTTCAGCCATGATCGGCTCCTGTGCAGCTAGCAACCAATTAGCTACCATATCAGAGCGAACTTGGAAGGGTTGCAGCGAAGGTCTGTCGCCGCTACGTCTTGCAAATGGGTACTTTCGGCCGGAGGCGGGTACCAAAGGCGGGATGAGCACCCAGACTACGAATCTGAGGGTCGGGAGTTCGAATCTCTCCGGGCGCGCCAATGATTTCAATAGATCGAGACCGCCACACCGTTCGAACCGGCAGACATCGCCGCTTCGCTGAAGCTCGCGCCCTGCCTCTGAGGCCGCCCGGCTGTGACGCCCCGCGCTTGAGGTCGCCTCCATGAAGAAGATCGGTTTTCTTTCTTTCGGCCACTGGTCCCCATCGCCGCAGTCGGGGACGCGCTCGGCGTCCGACGCGCTGCTTCAGTCGATCGACCTCGCGGTCGCGGCCGAGGAGTTGGGTGCCGACGGCGCCTACTTCCGCGTCCACCATTTCGCGCGTCAGCTTGCGTCGCCGTTTCCGTTGCTGGCGGCGATTGGCGCGCGCACGAAGCGTATCGAGATCGGCACCGCCGTCATCGACATGCGCTACGAGAACCCGCTGTACATGGCCGAGGACGCGGGCGCCGCCGACCTCATCGCCGGAGGCCGGCTCCAACTCGGGATCAGCCGGGGCTCACCGGAGCAGGTGATCGATGGCTGGCGACATTTCGGCTACGCACCGGCCGAGGGAGAAACGGATGCGGACATGGCGCGCCGGCATGCCGAGGTCTTCCTCGATGTGATCAAGGGGGAGGGGTTCGCGCAGCCGAGCCCGCGGCCGATGTTCCCCAATCCACCGGGGCTGCTCCGTCCCGAGCCGCATTCGGAGGGCCTGCGAGATCGCATCTGGTGGGGTTCCGCCACCAACGCGACGGGTGAATGGGCGGCCAAGCTCGGCATGAACCTGCAGAGCTCCACGCTGAAGTTCGACGAATCGGGCAAGCCGTTTCACGTCCAGCAGGCCGAGCAAATTCGCGCCTATCGCGAGGCGTGGAAGGTTGCCGGACACAAACGCGCGCCCCGCGTTTCCGTCTCACGCTCGATCTTTGCGCTGGTCGACGATCGCGACCGCGCCTATTTCGGACGCAGCGGGCAGGAGCGCGATCAGATCGGCTTCATCGATGAGAGCACCCGTGCGATCTTCGGCCGCTCCTATGCGGCTGAGCCGGACGTGCTGGTGAAGGAACTGGCGGCCGACGAGGCGATTGGCGAGGCTGATACTCTGCTTCTTACGGTCCCCAGCCAGCTCGGCGTCGCCTACAACGCCCACGTTATTGAGGCGATCCTGACGCACGTGGCTCCCGGTCTCGGCTGGCGCTAGGGCGATCATTCGTCTGCCAGCATGGGAACCTGCCCGGGCTCCGGAGACAGGGTTTCGTCGCCGTCGAGTTCTGGTCGGCCACCGACAAGAACCTCGACGCGATCGCCGCCGCGGCAAAGGCCGCCGGCAGATAGGGCGTTCAGTTGTTCGCAGTCAGCGGATCGATGATCTGCGAAATCTCGATGATCTTCGAGGCGGGGATCCCGCTCAGTTCGCTGTGCTTGCGAATGTCTTCCTCGCTCTCCGCCAGGTAGATGCAGTAAGTCTTCTCATCGGCGACGTAGGAATGTTGCCAATGAATGCGGGGCCCGATTGTCCCGATTGCCTTGTTCGACGCGCGCGCCGCCCCGCAGAGTTCGGTGAGGGAGAACGAGCCGACCCCGGGGATTTCGCGTTCGATTAGATAGCGCTTCATCTTCGCTTCTCCTTGCTGTCGGGTTGCCTTCGCCCGACGACAATGTCCCGTTGCAAACGCGGCTCAAAGCGCTGTTTTCTTTTGCGTGACGAAGGCAGGCTTTACTGATGGCGCTTGTCCCTTTGCTGATGAAAGGTAATCATTAGTAAATGACGGCTGCCAGCCACCTGAAGTCCCTGCAGGCGCTTGAACTGGCGATCCGGCTGGGTTCGCTCAAGGCGGCAGCGGAACGACTGGCCATAACACCGGCGGCGGTTGGACAGCGCATTCGGGCGCTTGAGGACTTCCTCGGGGCCAACCTTCTGATGCGCGGGCGGTCCGGGCTGATGCCAACGCCGGAACTGAGCAGCGCACTCGGCGATTTGCAGGCGGCATTCGCCGCGCTCGACCGCGTGACGGAGGCGCTGGACTTCCAGCGCGTCAGCGAAATTCAGATCGTGGCTGACGCGGACTGGGCCGAGTTCTGGCTGGAGCCACGTCTGCGGTTGTTTCGCGCGGCCCATCCCAACATCCTGTTCTGCATCAACGGCACCGGCGACGTGCCGCTCCGGCTTGGCGCGCCCGATGTCCGCGTCACCTGCGACGATGGCCCGGACGAGCCCCTGTTCACCGACGTCTTCCTGCCACTGACGGGTCCGGACAACCTGCCGCGCATCGCCGACAAGGCGCCTGACCGGCAGCTGGAGGGGATGCCGCTCATGCACCTGAAGGCCCAACTGGAGGAGGGAGGCCCGCCCGGCTGGGCAGAGTGGCTTGGCAAATTCGGGCATCGCGAGAGCGGCCTCGATCGCGGCATCCACTATCAGCAGACGGGCGTGGCGCTCGAGGCGGTGCGCGAACACGTGGGGTTCCTGGTGCTCGGGCTGTCGCTGGTTCAGGCCGACCTGGAAAACGGGCGGATGGTCAATCCCTTCCCGATGTCGGAGCACCTCCTTGCCCCGCATCCCTATCGGCTGAAGCTTCGCCACGATGTCGAAAGGCGACCGCAGGTTCAGAGGTTTGTCACGTGGCTGCGCAGCGAAGCCGCCGAAACCCGTCGGTACATCGAGAGAATGGCAACACCGGTCTGATCTTCCAGCGCCACCTCTTGCGCGAGGGCGCAGCGTTTACCCGCAAATTTGAGCAGCATCGGCCTACAATGAATCGCACCGATTGCCGACGATAGGACCCCCCGCGTGACCGCCAAGCTCAACGACTACTCCGCCTGCGTCGAGATGCTGTTCGTGCTGGAAGCGGCCGACTACGCCGAGCGCATTCGCCTCGCCGGCGCCGCCGGTTTCCCCACCGTCGAGTTCTGGTCGGCGACCGACAAGGACCTCGACGCGATCGCCACCGCGGCTAAGGCCGCCGGCGTGTCGGTCACCGGCTTTGTCGCCGAGCCCGGCGTCGACATCACCGATCCCGCCAATCACGAGACGTTTCTCGCCGGTCTCGCCGCCTCGCGCGATCGCGCCGTGTGCCTCGGCGCGTCGATCCTTCTGTTCGTGGTCGGCAATACCATCCCCCGCGTGCCGCGCCCCCGCCAGCGCGCCGCCGTGGTCGCCGGCTTGAAGCGTGCCGCCGATGTCCTGAAGGGCAGCGGCGTCGTTCTGGCCGTCGAGCCGATCAACACCGGCGAGCGCCCCGACACCTTCCTGCCGCTGACGCCCGAGGCCCTCGATATCGTCGACGAGGTCGCGCGCCCGGAAGTCCGCCTGCTCTACGATCTCTATCATTCGACCGTCATGGGCGAGCGCCCGGAAGAGGTGCTTGCCGGCCGCGTCGATCGCCTGGTCCATGTCCATCTTGCCGACGATCCCGGCCGCCACGAACCCGGCACCGGTACTATGCGCTGGCGCGAGGCGCTGGTGTGGCTCCGCGCCAACGGCTACCGCGGCCGTGTCGGGCTCGAATACCAGCCGTCGGGAAGCACCGTGGCGAGCCTCGGCTTTCTCGACTGAACGCGCCCGGGCCTTGGCTGGGGATCGCCGTCGCCCGGTGCGCCCCGACCTCGACAATCCGCGGCGCGTCATTTATCGCTCCGCCCAATGGGCCAGCCGCTTTTCTCCGCCGCCGCCGGTTTCGCGATTGCGGCCACCTCACGTCGACCCGAGGCCATGGCGCGGCTGATCGCGCCTGAACCGATGCGGACGCGCCCGCGGCAGGCGCCATGATCGTCCCGGTCATTCTGTGTGGCGGCGCCGGCACGCGCCTGTGGCCAGCCTCGCGCGAGGGCGCCCCCAAGCCGTTCCTGCCGCTGGTCAACGGTGCCTCGACCTTCGCGCTCACCCTGGCCCGCATCGCCGATCCGTCGCTGTTCGGCCCGGCGCTGGTCGTGGCCGGCGCCGACCATCGCCGCCTCGTCGAGGACGCGCTGGTTGAGGCCAGTGCCAACGCCACCATCCTGCTCGAGCCGGCCGCCCGCGATACCGCCGCCGCGATCGCCGCCGCCGCCTCGTTCGTGGTTGGCGTCGCCCCCGACGCGACGCTTCTCGTGCTCCCCGCCGATCACGTCATCAACAACGTCGACGGCTTTCACGACACCGTCGTCAACGCCCTGCCGGCCGCCGAAAGCGGCCGCATCGTCGTCTTCGGCATCAAGCCGACCGAACCGTCCACCGCCTTCGGCTACATCCGCCCCGGCGCCCGCCTCACCAGCATGGCGGCCCGCGCCGTCGAGTCGTTCGTCGAGAAGCCCGACGCCGCCCGCGCCGCCGAACTGGTCGCCGCCGGGTGCCTGTGGAACTCCGGCATGTTCCTGTTGGGCGCCGCCACCGCCGCCGCCGAGGTCGCGCGGCACGCCCCCGCCATCTCGACCGCCGCCAAGAACGCGGTCGCCTTCGCCACCACCGACAGCGACGCCGTGCTGCTCGCCGAAGAGTCGTTTGCCACCGCGCCGCGCCTGTCCTTCGACTACGCCGTCATGGAGAAGACCGACCGCGCGGCGCTCGTCGAGGCGGCCTTCGACTGGTCGGACCTCGGCACCTGGGCTGCGGTCTGGGAGGCCGACGAGAAGGACGCCGATGGCAACGTCGGCTCCGGCGACGTCACCTTCCTTGATGCGCACGGCAATCTCGTGCGCAGCGATCGTCCCAAGGTCGGCGTCGTCGGCGTCGACAATCTGGTGGTAGTCGCCAGCCAGGGAGCACTGCTGGTCACCGATCGCGGTCACGCCGACGCGGTCAAGGATCTGGTCGCTGCCGTTGAGGCGGCGCCCGAGGCCGTCATCGGGGACTTCATCCCCCACATCCGGCCGTGGGGCTATTACCAGTCCCTCGACGTGGGCAAGCGCCATCAGGTCAAGCGCATCGTCGTCAATCCCGGCCAGCGCCTGTCGCTGCAGAAGCACCAGCATCGCGCCGAGCACTGGACCGTGGTCGAGGGCGTCGCCGATGTCACCGTCGGCATGGACCCGGCGAAGCTCACCACCAAGGCGGTCAAGCAGGGCGAGCACGTATACATCCCCAAGGGCGCCATCCACCGCATGGGCAACTCCGGCAACGCGCCCATGACCCTCATCGAGGTGCAGGTCGGCGACTATCTCGGCGAGGACGATATCGTTCGCCTGGAAGACGACTACGGCCGTTAGGGGAGGGCGCCCGGCGACGGTTTCGCCGCGGTTCGCCTTCGCGCTAGAACCCTAAGCAAATGCCGCCCCTTCTCCTCCTCACCGACATTCGCCTGACCTTCGGCGGGACACCGCTTCTGGAGGGCGTCGCGCTTTCGGTCGCCGCCGGTGAGCGCCTTTGTCTGGTCGGACGCAACGGCTCCGGCAAATCGACGCTCCTCAAGATCGCCGCCGGCCTGGTCGAAGCCGATGGCGGCACGCGCTTCGTGCAGCCCTCGACGACCTTCCGCTACCTGCCTCAGGCGCCCGACCTGTCGGGGTTCGCCACCACGCTGGCCTTCGTTGAGGCCGGCCTCAACGCGGGCGACGATCCCCACCGCGCCCGCTACCTGCTTGAGACCCTTGGCCTCACCGGCGATGAGGACCCGGCGCGTCTCTCCGGCGGCGAGAGCCGGCGCGCCGCGCTGGCCCGCGTGCTGGCGCCCGAGCCCGATATTCTCCTGCTCGATGAGCCCACCAATCATCTCGACGTCGCCGCCATCGAGGGCCTCGAGGCGGCACTGGGTGCCATGCGCTCGGCGATCGTCACCGTCAGCCATGACCGCCGCTTTCTCGAGGCTCTGTCGACCGCCACCGTCTGGCTCGACCGCGGCGAGACGCGCCGCCTCGACCAGAGCTTCGCCGCCTATGAGGCGTGGCGCGACACGGTGCTGGAGGAAGAGGAGCGCGACCGCCACAAGCGCGACCGCAGGATCGTCGCCGAGGAGCACTGGCTGCGCTACGGCGTCACGGCGCGGCGGAAGCGCAACCAGAAGCGCCTCGCCGATCTCCAGTCGCTCCGCGCCGAACGCCGCCGGTCCCGCGCCAACCGCCCGCCGGGCGAGGTATCGCTCTCCGTTCAGGACGCGCGCCTCTCCGGCAAACTGGTGATCGAAGCGAAAGGTGTCGCCAGGCGTTACGGAGACCGTCCGGTCGTGCGCGATTTTTCGGTCCGCATCGAGCGCGGCGACCGGGTCGGTATCGTCGGGCCGAACGGCGCCGGCAAGACGACCCTGGTCAATCTCCTCACCGGCATCCTCGCGCCCGACGCGGGCGACATCCGCCTCGGCGCCAATCTCGAAGTCGCGACCCTCGACCAGAGCCGGGCCAGCCTCGCCCCCGAGGCGACCATCGCCGACATCCTCACCGACGGGCGTGGCGACACGGTCATGATCGGCGGCGAGAGCCGTCACGTGGTCGGCTACATGAAGGACTTCCTGTTCCGTGCCGAGCAGGCGCGCACGCCCGTCAAGGCGCTGTCGGGCGGCGAGCGCGGCCGCCTGATGCTCGCCCGCGCGTTGGCGAGGCCGTCGAACCTGCTGGTTCTCGACGAACCCACCAACGACCTCGATCTCGAGACCCTCGATCTGCTTCAGGAGATGCTCGCCGCCTATCCCGGCACGCTGCTTCTCGTCAGCCACGACCGCGACTTCCTCGATCGCGTCGTGACCTCGGTGGTCGCTTCGCCGGGCGACGGCGTGTGGACCGAATATGCCGGCGGCTATTCGGACATGCTCCGCCAGCGCGGCGCTCCATTCCTTGGGCCTCCGGCGGTGCAGAAGGAGAGGGCGCCGGCACCCACGAAGCCGTCGCCGCCGCCCGCGTCGCGCCCGCGGCGCAAGCTCACCTTCGCCGACCAGCACGCCCTGAAGGTACTTCCCGACCGCATCGGCAAGCTCACCGAGGATCTCCGCCGGCTTGAGGCGAAGCTGTCCGCGCCTGACCTCTACCGCGAGAACCCGGCAGCCTTCAGCGAAGTCACCATGGCGCTCGCCACAACCCGCGCCGAACTCACGGCGGCCGAAGAGGAATGGCTGAAGCTCGAACTCAGGCGCGAGGAGATCGAGGGCCCCGCGTAGTCCAGTGAGCCCGGCGCGCTACTCGAACGTCAGCGTCGCCGGGTCGAACAGGGTCCCGTCCTGTCCGCGGTTGAGATAGATCACCTTGTCCGGATGGGCGCTGTCGGTGAGGAAATAGCTGATGCCGTCCGGGTTCACCCCGTAGTCGCCGCACGGCGGGTCGGGCACCTCGTCGGCGGGCGTGGCGTCGTACTCGGCCTTGCGCGCCCCGGTCGGGACGACCTGGAAGAACGCCTGCGTCCCGCTTGGCATGCCCGCCTCGTCGCCCGCCGGCGCGAAGCTGCATTGGTCGTCGTCGGGAATGTACCCGCGCCGGCGCAGCTCCGGCAGGATCGCCGAAATGTCCGCGTCAGCCGGCTTGGTGAAGACCTGAAGGACGGTGCCGGTGTCGTCCGCGTCGACGAACAGGTCGAAGCCCGGCAGGTCGCCCTGAAACGCGAGCTTCCACACGCCGGTATCGAGCGTGCATGCCTCGGTCCACACGCCGATCCCGCCGCCGGTCTGCCAGACCCAGGTGCAATGCGCCGGATCGACGGCGCTGGTGGCGGGCTTCGGCGGAATGATCTCGGCGGCGAGCGAAGGCGTGGCGAGCGCGGCGCAAAACGCGGCGGCAACGACGGCGGACTTCATGGGCGAGGTCACCTGATGCAGGGGCCGCGGAGCATACCACCGCCCCGGCAGGGCGCCATCGCCCGCATTTCTTGCGCTTGACGGCGAGTTGGAGATTTGTCCAAATGATCAAGGATTGGGGGAACCGGCGATCCGCCGGGGAAGGTCGGATGCATGCCCGCAGAGCGCACGCCTGACATCGCCGCCAAACGGCTGGCGCCGGAAGACTACGTCGCCAACTTCCGCGATCTGCGTCCGCCGCTCACCCAGCATCAGGCCTACGTCGAATCCGACCGCTGCTACTTCTGCTACGACGCGCCGTGCGTGAACGCCTGCCCGACCGGCATCGACATTCCCATGTTCATCCGCGAGATCATGGCCGCCAATCCCAAGGGCGCCGCCGTCACCATCCTGTCGGAGAACATCCTCGGCGGCATGTGCGCCCGCGTCTGCCCGACCGAGACGCTGTGCGAGCAGGCGTGCGTGCGCGAGGCGGCCGAGGGCAAGCCCGTCAAGATCGGCGAACTCCAGCGCTACGCCACCGACGTGCTGATGCACCAGGACAAGCGCCAGCCGTTTGCGCGCGCCGCCGCCACCGGCAAGACGGTCGCCGTCGTCGGCGCAGGGCCCGCCGGGCTCGCCTGCGCCCATCGCCTCGCCATGCGTGGCCACGACGTTGTCATGTACGACGCCCGTCCGAAGGCTGGCGGCCTCAACGAATACGGCATCGCCGCCTACAAGACCGTCGATGGCTTTGCCCAGGCCGAGATCGAATTCATCCTGTCGATCGGCGGCATCGAGGTTCGCTGCGGCAAGGCGCTCGGCCGCGACTTCACCCTCGCGGATCTCCGGCGCGATCATGACGCAGTGTTCCTCGCCATGGGCCTTGGCGGCGTCAACGCGCTGGGCCTCGAGGCGGAGGAGGTCGACGGTGTCATCGA
Organism: uncultured Alphaproteobacteria bacterium; assembly: GCA_963843565.1. Taxonomy (GTDB): domain Bacteria; phylum Pseudomonadota; class Alphaproteobacteria; order Rhizobiales; family Kaistiaceae; genus DASZQY01. The sequence goes on along the minus strand of CAWJKY010000003.1, from coordinate 1,739,858 downwards.
CGCGGTCGACTACATCGCCGATATCCGCCAGACCGCCGACCTGTCCGCGCTGCCCGTCGGGCGCCGGGTGGTGGTCGTCGGCGGCGGCATGACCGCCATCGACATCGCCAGCCAGTCGAAGCGCCTCGGCGCCGAGGACGTCACCATCGTTTACCGGCGCGGGCCGGAGCGAATGGGCGCCAGCGACTACGAGCGCGAACTGGCCCAGACCGATGGCGTCCGCATCAAGTTCAACGGCGCCCCCAGGCGCCTCCTCACCGCCGGCGACAAGGTCGTTGCCGCCGAGTTCGAATACACCGCCGAGAAGGATGGCAGGCTCGCCGGCACCGGCGAAACCTTCACCATCGAGGCCGACGTGGTCTTCAAGGCGATCGGCCAGACGTTCACGGCCGATCCACTCGCCGCCGAACCGGTCGAGCTGCGCGACGGGCGCATCAAGGTCGACGGCGAGCGCCGCACTACGCTTGCCGGCGTCTGGGCCGGTGGCGATTGCGTCTATGGCGGCCAGGACCTGACGGTCGCCGCCGTCGAGGACGGCAAGGTCGCCGCCGAATCGATCAACCGTGCACTCGCGGGGGTGGGAGAATGAGGACAGCGCTTGCCCTGTTTGCTTCGCTCGTGGCGCTGGCTTCGCCATGTCTCGCCGCGACGTTCCAGTACGAGGGTCACACGGTCACCATCGAGCCGGGGAAGGCCTACGAGCAGGAGGTGACATGCAAGACCGGCAGCCTCGTCTCCGGCGGCTATGATCTCGGCAACGTCAACCGCGGCAAGGGCAGGCTCTCGTCGATCATCGTCGTCCAGAACGGCCCGATTGCTGACGATACCTGGCGCGTGGCTTTCTTCAATGACGGCGATGCGCCTGCACTCGTCGATTTCCGCGTTGCCCTCCTTTGCGACTGAGCGGAAGGCTGAGCCATGGCTGATCTCACGTCCACCTTCGTCGGCATCAAGTCGCCGAACCCGTTCTGGCTCGCTTCCGCGCCGCCCACCGACAAGCAGTACAACGTCGAGCGCGCCTTCAAGGCGGGCTGGGGCGGCGTCGTGTGGAAGACGCTGGGTGAGGATCCGCCGATCGTCAACGTCGCCGGGCCGCGCTACGGCGCCATCCATGCCGGCGACCGCCGCCTCATCGGCCTCAACAACATCGAGCTGATCACCGACCGCCCGCTCGAGGTCAACCTTCAGGAGATCAAGCAGGTCAAGCGCGACTGGCCGGATCGCGCCCTCGTCGTGTCGCTCATGGTCCCGTGCGAGGAGCCCAACTGGAAGAAGATCCTGAAGGCGGTCGAGGACACCGGTTGCGACGGCGTCGAGCTGAACTTCGGCTGCCCGCATGGCATGAGCGAGCGCGGCATGGGCGCCGCCGTCGGCCAGGTGCCGGAATACATCGAGATGGTGGTGCGCTGGTGCAAGGCGTCGACCCGCATGCCGGTCATCGTCAAGCTGACGCCCAACATTACCGACGTCCGCTATCCCGCCCGCGCCGCGAAGAAGGGCGGTGGCGACGCCGTCTCGCTGATCAACACCCTCAACTCGATCACCAGCGTCGACCTCGACAATTTCGCGCCCGAGCCGACCATCGACGGCAAGGGCTCGCACGGTGGCTACTGCGGCCCGGCCGTCAAGCCGATCGCGTTGTCGATGGTCTCCGAGATCGCCCGCGACAAGGAATGCGCCGGCCTGCCCATCTCCGGCATCGGCGGCATCGCCACCTGGCGCGACGCGGCCGAGTTCATGGCGCTCGGCGCCGGCAACGTCCAGGTCTGCACCGCCGCCATGACCTACGGCTTCCGCATCGTATCGGAGATGACCTCCGGCCTGTCGCGCTATCTCGACGAGCGCCAGATGAAGTTGTCCGATCTCGTCGGCCGCGCCGTGCCCAATCTCTCCGACTGGCAGTACCTCAATCTCAACTACGTCACCAAGGCGCGCATCGATCAGGACCTCTGCATCCAGTGCGGCCGCTGCCACATCGTCTGCGAGGACACCTCGCACCAGGCGATCACGGCGATGAAGGACGGCCGCCGCCACTTCGAGGTGGTCGATAGCGAGTGCGTCGGCTGCAATCTCTGCGTCAACGTCTGCCCGGTCGAGAACTGCATCACCATGGAGCGCATCGGCGAGGGCGTCGATCCGCACACCGGCGCCCCGGCGACCGGCTACCGCAACTGGACCCAGCATCCCAACAACCCGATGCGCGTCGTCGAGCCGGCGGAGTAGGGACCGGGTGAGGGCGCCCCGTGCCGCATCCGCCTGACCGCGGCCGCTTGCGCCGCGCCGCCGTTCCGCTCGCCGCCGCCGTCGCGATCGTCATCGGGCTCGCCCTGGTCGTTGCGCGCGATCTCTTCGTTCCGCCGGCCTGCGACGGGCCGGAGGTGACGGCCGCGGTACAGGAGCTCTTCAGGACCGGCGCCGACGAGAAGGTCACCGTCACCGACATCGGGGAGGTGGCCGGCGGCGAAACCCAGCGCTGCGGCGCCCATGTCGTCAGTTCCGACGAGGATGCCCGGGTCGTTTACTCGGTCGCCTGGCGCTGGTGGTCGCCGGTCGTCAGGCTCGATAAGGTCGAGCCGCAGACCGGCCCCCGCGCCGAGGGCGCCGACACCCCCGGGGCGGTTCCAGCCCCCTGACGCCAACGCCGCGATGATCGCATATGGTTTGCCGATACCTCGATTCGACGGGGTGCCAACAAGGGTGACGACAAGATGACCGATGAGACCTCCGCGCCGCCTCCCGCAAGTCCCCCGCCGGCCGCCAAAGCCTCGCCCTGGGGCAGGATCGGCGGCATCGTGGTCGGGATCGCGGTTCTCGTTCTGGGCGGCGTCAAGCTGCTGAATCTGTTCGTCCTGCCGCCGTGCGACGCCACCAACATCACCGACACGGTCCGCGAGCTCTTCAAGTCGAAGGAGGTCGAGCTGGTCACCTTCAACGACGTCAAGCCGCTGTCCGGAGACGACAAGAAGGTCATGTGCGGCGCCTACGTCGAAAGCGCCGACGAGAAGGCCAACATCCAGTACTCGATCGTCTGGCAGGGCTGGTCGCCCTACGTCACCATCGAGACGGTCGACACCATCGCGCCCGATCCGAAACCCGCCGACGCGACGACGCAGTAGGCCGTCGCAGCGGCTCAGAACTCGACGACGGCCTCGCCGGAAACCGGATCGGTGACGCCGAGACCGCCGCCGAGGTCCTCCAGCGTGTCGCGGAAGCTGTCGAGGATGGCGATAAGCGCGGGCCGCGCGGCGGCGATCGAATCGAAGCTGTCCCACTCGGCAATGAAGCAGTAGGAGCGCTCGCCGGTCTTGATGAGCGAGCCTTTGCTCATGCCTTTGAAGGAGCCGCGCTTTGCGTTGCGATGCGCGGTAACGAAATCGTCTTCGCGGCCGGGCTTCACCCGAAACCGCACGACGTTGTAGGCGCTCATGACATCCCTCCCTGATGGCTCTGGCCTCGCCCTCATGGTAGCTGGGAACCCCAATGAAGCGAGGCCTCCTGTGATGCTTGCCACACCCGACGATCCGCACGCCGGCCAGCCGGTGCTTTCCGCCGGTGCGCCGCTTGCCGAAGCCCGCGCCGCGGTCGTCGCGCTGCATGGTCGCGGTGCCGGCGCCGCCGATATCCTCGGTCTGTCCCAGGCAATGGCTCGGTCAAGAGGCGAGGAGCGCCTGAGGCGCGACCGGGAAAGCAAAGGTGACATCGCGTGGCTCGCGCCGGAAGCGGCCGGGCGCGCGTGGTACCCGAACCCGTTCATGACCCCGGTCGCCGGCAACGAACCTTATCTGTCGTCGGCGCTGGGCATCGTCGCCGCGCTGCTCGCGCATCTGGCGGAAGCCGGCGTTCCGGCCGAGCGCGTCGCGCTGCTGGGCTTCTCGCAAGGTGCATGTCTGGCGTCGGAATTCGCCGCCCGCAATCCCCGCCGCTACGGCGGGCTGATCGTCTTCTCCGGCGGGTTGATCGGCGACGCGGTCGATCCCGCCGCTTACACAGGGTCGCTCGCCGGCACGCCGGCGTTCGTCGGGTGCAGTGATGTCGATCCGTACATCCCGCTGCCCCGCGTGCGGGAATCGGTGGCCGTGCTGCGAGCGCTCGGCGCCGAGGTCACCGAGCAGGTCTATCCCCGCGCCGGCCACGCCGTGCTCGCCGACGAGGTCGACGAGGCGCGGCGCATCCTCGACGCAATCGCCCCCTAGAGCGGCTTCAGGCCGGCTTCGATCTCGGCGCGCCGCTTTTCCAGGAACGGCGGCAGCGACAGCCTCTCGCCGAGCGTCTCGATCGGTTCGTCGGCGTGGAAGCCCGGGCCGTCCGTGGCGATCTCGAAGAGGATGCCGTTCGGCTCGCGGAAGTACAAGCTGCGGAAGTAGAAGCGGTCGATCTTGCCGCTGTTGGGCACGCCCAGCGCGGTCAGCCGTTCGGCCCACTGGTCGTAGGTGGCGTCGGTGGGTGTGCGGAACGCGACGTGGTGGGCGCCGCCGCGTCCGGACCGCGTCCGCGGCAGGCCGGGCTCGACCGCGACGTGCAGTTCCGCCGCCGGACCCTCGCCGTTCATCCGATAGACGTGGACCGTCGCGCCGCCGCTGGCGCGCGCGTAGGCGCGCACCTTCTCCATGTTCATGACCTTGGTCAGCACCGCCTCGGTCGGCGCGAGCTCGGGCACCGACAGGGTGATCGGCCCGAGGCCGCGGATCTGGTGCGCCGCCGGAACCGGGCTCGCGTCCCATGCGTTCGCCTCGCCGGCGCCGCCGTCGTCGACCAGCGCCAGCCGCTGGCCTTCCGGGTCCTCGAAGGTCACCGTCGCCCGGCCGTCGCGGGAAACGATGCCGCTGTGGGTGACGCCGGCCGCGTCGAGCTTTTCCGTCCACCAGGCGAGGCTTGCTTCGCCGCCGACCCTGAGGCCCGTCTCGACGATCGCGTTGGTGCCACGCCGCTCCTGCGCCGCCGGCCAGTCGAAGAAGGTGAGGTCGGTGCCCGGTGAGCCGAGGCCGTCGGCGTAGAACAGATGGTAGGCCGACACGTCGTCCTGGTTGACCGTCTTCTTGACGAGGCGCAGGCCAAGCTGGCCGGTGTAGAAGGCGACGTTACCCTTGGCGTTGGCCGAAATGGCCGTCAGATGGTGGATACCGGTGAGCTTCATGACTTCAGGCTCCGCGTGACTGCGGCCGATATAGGGCGGCCGCGGCACGGTTGGGACTGGGCGGCAGCGCGGGGCAGGGTTGCGGGCGCCGAAGGGGTCAGCTGGCCTGCTCCAGGGCGGCGATCTTCAGGTGCTGGAGCAGCAGAATCGTTTTCGCGTCGGTGATCTCGCCGCGCGCCACCATGTCGTAGGCTTGTGACAAGGGCATCTCGATCACCTCGATGTCCTCGCCTTCCTTCTCCAGCCCGCCGCCGTCCGAGATGCGGTCGGCCGGCGTGTAGGGCGCGACGTAGAGCGTCAGATGCTCCGTGACGCTCCCCGGGCTCATGTGCACGTCCATGACGAGTTCCACCGGCCCCAGCCGATAGCCGAGTTCTTCTTCCGCTTCGCGGAGCACCGTCGTCTCCGGGCTGGTGCCGTCGTTGAGTCCTGCGCACGCCTCGATCAGCATGCCGTTCGCTTCGGCCGCCGTCGTCGGGTTCAGCCACACCGGAATGCGAAACTGGCGCGCCAGCAGGATCGTGCCGCGCTCCCGGTCGATCGGGATCACCGCCGCGCCGTTGCCGCGGTCGTAGGACTGGCGCACGGACTTGTGCCAGGTGCCGTCGCGGAACTGCCGCTCGAAGGTATAGCGCGTCAGCCGTCCCCACTCGTCGGACAGCACCTTTTCCGCGAGCATGCGCACCGTGTCGCCGTTCATCCCTCGCGCCGTCCGATCATGCCCTTGACCAGCACCTGATCGAGCGTCGCCCGCGCCAGGTCGAAATGCGCCGGCCGGTCGACGCGCGGCCCCAGGATCGCGCGGATCTGCGTGTCGAAGTCGGCGTAGTGCTGGGTCGTCGCCCAGATCATGAAGATCAGATGATAGGGGTCGATGGGCGCCAGCTTGCCCTCCGCCACCCAGCGGCGGATCACCGCCGCCTTGTCGTCGACCAGTGTCTTCAGCCTTCCGGCCAGCACATCGGAAAGGATCGGCGCCCCCTGGATGACTTCCATGGCGAACAGGCGCGATTCCTTCGGGTGGTCGCGGCTCATCTCGAGCTTGCGCTCGATGTAGGCGGTGATCTCGGTTTCCGGGTCGCCGTCGGCCTTCAGCGCCTCCAGCGGCTTCAGCCACATCTCGTGCGTCCGGTTGAGAACGGCGAGGTAGATGTCGGTCTTGCGGCGGAAATAATAGAGGAGGTTCGGCTTGGTCATGCCGGCGCGGGTGGCGATCTGGTCGACGGTGGCGCCGCGAAAGCCGTAGGTGGAGAAGACTTCGAGGCCCGCGTCGAGGATGCGTTCCTCGTTCTCGACCTGGATGCGCGTGCGCTTGCGTGTGCGGCTTGCCCGCGCGTTGTTGGCTGAAATCACGGCGTCACCTCCACCCTCGCCGGGCGCCTCGAAGGGCGCCCCCGCAAGGCCGAAACCCTCGTTCGGCGGGGTCTGGGAATATCCAATCTTCGCGACCCTATCCGCATGGCCTGACACCCGCAACGCACCGGCCCGGCCACCTCGCGGCCGCATGTGGTGTGGTACCACCCGGCACCTTGCGGCTGGCCCTGTCGCGGCGTGGAATTTGTGCATACCCTCTGGTCGGACCCGCCAAAAGATTCTAACGTTCCCTTGACCAATTGGTCAGGAAATCTCGCTGTTTCTCCCAGCTGCAAAGGCCCGTCGGCGCGCGCGCTCGGGCCCTTCCGGGCGAATTGAGGCGGCCGGGGATTTCGGGGTGAAAGCGGGAGAGCCGAAGATGCCGCGCACGCAGGTTGCCACCAACAATCTCGAAGCGTTCTGGATGCCGTTCAGCGCGAACCGGCAGTTCAAGCAGGCGCCGCGCATGCTGGTCTCCGCCGAGGGCATGTACTACCGCGACGCCGATGGCCGCCAGATCATGGATGGCACCTCGGGCCTGTGGTGCGTCAACGCCGGCCACGCCCGCCCGAAGATCGTCGAGGCCGTCGCCCGTCAGGTGAAGGAGCTCGACTACGCCCCCGCCTTCCAGATGGGCCACCCCAAGGCGTTTGAGTTGGCCGCCCGCCTCGTCACCTACATGCCGGCCGACATCGGCCACGTCTTCTTCACCAACTCCGGCTCCGAGTCGGTCGACACCGGCCTCAAGATCGCCCGTGCCTACCAGCGCGCCATCGGCGAGGGTTCGCGCTACCGCCTGATCGGCCGCGAGCGCGGCTACCATGGCGTCAATTTCGGCGGCATCTCGGTCGGCGGCATCGGCGGCAACCGCAAGCAGTTCGGGCCGACACTGCCCGGCACCGACCACATCCGCCACACCCACGATCTCGCCCGCAACGCCTTCACCCGCGGCCAGCCGGCCCATGGCGCCGAGTTCGCCGAAGATCTCGAGCGCCTCGTCGCCCTCCACGATGCCTCGACCATCGCCGCCGTCATCGTCGAGCCGGTCGCCGGCTCGACCGGTGTGCTGGTGCCGCCCAAGGGCTACCTCGAGAAGCTCCGCGCCATCTGCGACACGCACGGCATCCTGTTGATCTTCGACGAGGTCATCACCGGCTTCGGGCGGCTCGGCGCGCCCTTCGCCGCGGATTTCTACGGCGTCACGCCAGACATCCTCTTGACCGCCAAGGGCGTCACCAACGGCGTCATCCCGATGGGCGCCGTCTTCGTCAAGGACAAGATCTACGACGCCTTCATGAACGGCCCCGATCACATGATCGAGCTGTTCCACGGCTACACCTATTCCGGCAACCCGATCTCGTCGGCCGCCGGCCTCGCCACCCTCGACACCTACGAGGAGGAGGGGCTGCTCACCCGCGCTGCCGAACTCGCCGACTACTTTGCCGACGCCCTCCATGCGCTGAAGGGCCTGCCGCACGTCATCGACATCCGCAACACCGGCCTGGTCGGCGCCATCGAGTTGGAGTTGATCCCCGGCGCGCCCACCAAGCGCGCCTTCTCCGCCTTCCTCGAAGGCTTCGCCAAGGGCATCCTGATCCGCACCACTGGCGACATCATCGCCCTGTCGCCGCCGCTGATCATTGAGAAGTCGGAGATCGACACCCTGATCGGCACGCTCGCGGATATCCTGAAATCGCTCAACTGAGGCCCTGAATGGACACCATCGACAACGTGATCGGCGGCCAGCTCGTGCGCTCGTCGAGTTCGCGCACCGCGCCGGTCCATAATCCGGCGACCGGCGAGCAGTCGGCGATCCTGCCGCTGTCGACCGCGGCGGAACTCGACGCGGCGGTCGCCGCCGCCAAGCTCGCCTTTCCGGCCTGGGCCGAGACGCCGCCGCTCAAGCGGGCGAAGTTCATGTTCGCCTTCAAGGCGCTCCTCGACGCCAACGCCGAGAAGATCGCCCGCGCCATTTCCGCCGAGCATGGCAAGACCCATCCCGACGCGCTGGGCGAGGTTCAGCGCGGCATCGAGGTGGTCGATTTCTGCTGCGGCATCCCGCATCTCTTGAAGGGCGAGTTCTCCCGCCATGTCGGCCCGGCCATCGACACCCATTCCGATCGCCAGCCGCTCGGCGTCGTCGCCGGCATCACGCCGTTCAATTTCCCGGCGATGGTGCCCATGTGGATGTATCCGGTGGCGATCGCCTGCGGCAACACCTTCGTCCTGAAGCCGTCGGAGAAGGATCCCTCCGCCTCGATGGTGGTCTACGAGCTGTTCCGCGAGGCGGGCTTCCCGGATGGCGTCCTCAACGTCATCCATGGCGACAAGGAGGTCGTGGACGCCATCCTCACCCACCCCGACGTCAAGGCGGTGAGCTTCGTCGGCTCGACGCCGATCGCCGAATACGTCTATCGGACCGGCACCCACAACGGGAAGCGCGTCCAGGCGCTGGGCGGCGCCAAGAACCACATGGTCGTCATGCCCGACGCCGACATGGACAAGGCCGCCGACGCGCTGATGGGCGCCGGCTACGGCTCGGCCGGCGAGCGCTGCATGGCGGTGTCGGTTGCGGTTCCGGTCGGCGATGAAACCGCCGATCGCCTGATCGAGACGCTGGCGCCGCGCGTGCGCGCCCTTAAGGTCGGCCCGGCGACCGACCCCGATGCCGAGATGGGCCCGCTGGTCACCAGGGAGCACATGCAGAAGGTGCTCGGCTACATCGACCTTGGCGTGAAGGAAGGCGCCGATCTGGTCGTCGACGGCCGCGGCTTCAAGGCTCAGGGCTACGAGAACGGCTACTTCGTCGGTGGCACGCTTTTTGATCGTGTGTCAGCCGACATGCGCATCTACAAGGAAGAGATCTTCGGTCCGGTCCTCTCGGTGGTCCGCGCCGCCACCTACGATTCCGCCGTCAAGCTGATCAACGACCACGAGTTCGGCAACGGCACCGCGATCTTCACCCGCGATGGCGACGCCGCCCGCTCGTTTGCTGACAGAATTGAGGTCGGCATGGTTGGCATCAACGTGCCCATTCCCGTGCCGGTCGCCTATCATTCGTTCGGCGGCTGGAAGCGCTCGCTGTTCGGCGATCACGCCATCTACGGGCCGGAAGGCGTGCATTTCTATACGCGCCTGAAAACCGTCACCACCCGCTGGCCGGAGGGCATCAAGGCCGGCGCCGTCTATTCCTTCCCGATGACGCATTGAAGGGGCCGAGACGATGGCCAAGCTGAAGGGCGGTCTCATCCAGATGAAGCTCAAGGGCGACACCTCCATGTCGCCGGCCGAGATCAAGGACAAGATGATCGCGGCGCACCTGCCGCTCATCGAGGAGGCCGGCAAGCAGGGCGTTCAGGTGCTCTGCTTCCAGGAGGTCTTCAACCAGCCCTACTTCTGCCCGAGCCAGGATTCCAAGTGGTACGGCGCGGCGGAAGCGATTCCCGATGGCCCGACGACGAAGCTCATGCAGGAGCTGGCGAAGAAGCACTCCATGGTGATCGTCGTGCCGATGTACGAGGAGGAGATCACCGGCGTCTATTACAACTGCGCCGCCGTCATCGACGCCGACGGCACCTACCTCGGCAAGTACCGCAAGACCCACATCCCGCAGGTCGCCGGCTTCTGGGAGAAGTTCTTCTTCAAGCCCGGCAACTCCGGCTGGCCGGTGTTCAGGACCGCCTACTGCAAGCTCGGCGTCTACATCTGCTACGACCGCCATTTCCCGGAAGGCTGGCGCGCCCTGGCGCTGAACGGTGCCGAGTACATCGTCAACCCGTCGGCGACCGTCGCCGGTCTCTCCGAATATCTCTGGAAGCTCGAGCAGCCGGCGTCCGCCGTGGCTAACGGCGTCTACATCGGCGCCATCAACCGTGTCGGCACCGAGGCGCCGTGGAACATCGGCGAGTTCTACGGCCAGAGCTACTTCGTCAATCCGCGCGGCCAGATCGAGAAGGAAGCGAGCCGCGACAAGGACGAGCTGATCGTCCACGAGATGGACTTCGACATGATCCGCGAGGTCCGCAACACCTGGCAGTTCTTCCGCGACCGCCGGCCTGAGAATTACGGACGGCTGACCGAGGTCTGAACGCGATAATGGCGATCCCCTCCGACAACCTGCGCATCAACCCCGATCGGCTGTGGGACTCCATCCACGAGATGGCGAAGATCGGGCCGGGCATCGCCGGCGGCAACAATCGCCAGACCCTCACCGACGACGACGCCAAAGGCCGCGCCCTCTACAAGTCGTGGTGCGAAGACGCCGGGCTGACCATGGGCCTCGACCAGATGGGCACCATGTTCGCCCGCCGCGAGGGCACCGAGCCGACCCTCGATCCGGTCTTCGTCGGCAGCCACCTCGACACCCAGCCGACCGGCGGCCGCTACGACGGCGTGCTGGGCGTGCTCTCCGGGCTGGAGCTGGTGCGCACCCTCAACGATCTTGGCATCAGGACCCGCCGTCCGATCGTGGTGGTCAACTGGACCAACGAGGAGGGCGCCCGTTTCGCCCCCGCCATGCTCGCCTCCGGCGTCTATGCCGGCGTCCACACCCAGGACTACGCCTATGGGCGCAAGGACCCCGACGGCAAGACCTTCGGCGACGAGTTGAAGCGCATCGGCTGGCAGGGCGACGAGAAGGTCGGCGCCCGGAAGTTCCACGCCTACTTCGAATATCACATCGAGCAGGGGCCGATCCTCGAGGCCGAGAAGAAAGAGATCGGCGTCGTCACCCATGGCCAGGGCCTGTGGTGGCTGGAGTTCACGCTCACCGGCAAGGAGGCCCACACCGGCTCGACGCCCATGAACATGCGCGTCAACGCCGGCCTCGCCATGGCGCGCATCCTCGAGATGGTCCAGGCGGTGGCGATGGAAAATCAGCCGGGCGCCGTCGGCGGCGTCGGCCAGATGTTCTTCTCGCCCAATTCCCGCAACGTGCTGCCCGGCAAGGTCGTCTTCACCGTCGACATCCGCTCGCCCGATCAGAAGAAGTTGGACGGTATGCGCGCCCGGATCGAGGCCGAGGCGCCGAAGATCTGCGCGGCGCTGGGCGTCGGCTGTTCGATCGAGCCGGTTGGCCATTTCGATCCTGTCACCTTCGATCCCGAGTTGGTCAAGAAAGTGCGGAGCGCCGCCGAGCGTCTCGGCTACAGCCACATGGACCTCATCTCCGGCGCCGGCCACGACGCCTGCTGGATGGCGCGCGTCGGCCCGTCGACCATGGTCATGTGTCCGTGCGTCGGCGGTCTCAGCCACAACGAGGCCGAGGACATCTCGAAGGAGTGGGCTGCCGCCGGCGCCGACGTCCTGTTCCATGCCGTCGTCGAAACCGCGGAGATTGTGCCGTGACCCGGAAGCGGCGCATAGTGAAAACGGGCTTGGCGATATCCGTCGCGTGCGGATTTGCCCTTTCATTGGGCGCGTTGCCCGCTCGTGCGGACAATTCCGAAGCCTGTCTGTCGGTGATCGACCTCATTCAGTTCAGCGGCGAAACGCTCGCGTTCCTGAAAGGCGGTCCGCACACCGACAACATGATCTCGCACCTGAGCGATGCCGCCCACGCCACCGGTTCCGAGGCGGAGGACAACGGCTGGAGCAAGGCGACGGTCGACACCGCCTATTCGATCTACCATCTGGTCGGCCCCGCACTGGACGCGGAGTATGACAGGGCGGAGAAGCTCCCGCTGACCCCGGCAGATGGCAAGACGATCGTTTCAGCCGTGAGCCGGATCCGTGGAGAAGCGCTGACCCGTTGCCCGGACCAGGATTTCCCCGAACTGCCGGTCTGGTCGGACTGAGAAGCAAGGAGTTGCCCACATGAGCACAGTCATCAAGGGTGGCACCGTCGTCACCGCCGATCTCACCTATGAAGCCGACGTCCTCATCGAGGGCGGCAAAATCGCGGCGATCGGCAAGGACCTGAAGGGTGACGAAACCCTCGACGCTGCCGGCTGCTACGTCATGCCCGGCGGCATCGACCCGCACACCCATCTCGAGATGCCCTTCATGGGCACCTACTCGACCGACGATTTCGAGTCGGGCACGCGCGCCGCGCTCTCCGGCGGCACCACCATGCTGGTCGATTTCTGCCTGCCGGCGCCCAACCAGTCGCTGCTCGAGTCGCTGCAGGCGTGGGACAACAAGGCCACCAAGGCGTCGTGCGATTATTCCTACCACATGGCCATCACCTGGTGGGGCAAGCAGGTCTTCGACGAGATGCCCGAAGTGGTGAAGCGCGGCATCACCACCTTCAAGCACTTCATGGCCTACAAGGGCGCCCTGATGGTCGACGACGACGAGATGTTCGCGTCGTTCCAGCGCTGCGCCGAGCTGGGCGCCATGCCGCTCGTCCATGCCGAAAACGGCGACGTGGTTGCCACGCTCCAGCAGAAGCTGCTCGCCGAGGGCAACGACGGCCCCGAGGCGCACGCCTATTCGCGCCCGCCGGAGGTCGAGGGCGAGGCGGTCAACCGCGCCGCCATGATCGCCGACATGGCCAACGTGCCGCTCTATGTCGTGCACGTCTCCTGCGAGGACGCCCACGAGGCGATCCGCCGCCACCGCCAGCTCGGCCGTCGCGTCTATGGCGAGCCGCTGATCCAGCACCTGCTGCTCGACGAGAGCGAATACAAGAACCCCGACTGGGACCACGCCGCCCGTCGCGTCATGTCGCCGCCTTTCCGCAACAAGAAGCATCAGGATTCGCTCTGGGCGGGGCTGGCGTCGGGCTCGCTGCAGGTCGTCGCCACCGACCACTGCGCCTTCACCACCGAGCAGAAGCGCATGGGCGTCGGCGATTTCACCAAGATCCCGAACGGCACCGGCGGTCTGGAAGACCGCATGCCGCTGCTGTGGACCTACGGCGTCGCCACCGGCCGCCTCACCATGAACGAGTTCGTCGCGGTCACCTCGACCAACATCGCCAAGATCCTCAACACCTACCCGAAGAAGGGCGCCATTCTCGTCGGCTCCGACGCCGATATCGTCGTGTGGGATCCGAAGCGCGCCAAGACGATCACCGCCAGGACGCAAGCCTCGATCATCGACTACAACGTCTTCGAGGGCTTCAAGGTCACCGGCCTGCCGCGCTTCACCCTGTCGCGCGGAAAGGTCTGCGTCACCGAGGGGGATCTGTCCAACGCCACCATGGGCCACGGCAGGTTCGTTCCGCGCCAGCCCTACACGGCGGTCAACAAGTCGCTGTCGACGTGGAAGGAACTCACCGCCCCGCGCAAGGTCGAGCGCTCCGGCATCCCGGCGGGGGTGTGATGAAGCGCCTCGGCGTCGTCTTGGTCGCTTCGGCTATGGCCGCGAGCGCTGCAACGGCCGATACCCTTCAGCCGGGCAAGGTCTACGGGAATTCGGAGGGCTGCGCTTGCGCAAAGACCGGACAATTTCCGGGAACCGACAGCTATGTGGTGATCACGACCAGATACGTTCAGCAGATCGAAACGTCGTGTGAGCTTGTTCAGGCCCTCGTCGGCAAATACGGGGACATCTTCGCAAACGCGATCTGTTCCGGCGAGGGAGAGACGTGGCCGCAGACCTACGTGCTGTCTGCGTTGACTGAGGACGGATCGTTCACCGTAACCACCTCGGACGGGAGTTACTTGGGATCACCAGACGATGCGCTGAAACTGTGTGATGGCGTGACGATGGAACAGGCCGACAAGGTCTTCGGAGGCTGATCGTGGACGCCAAGGCGAGCGAAACGAACCCAACCGCGGCCGTGGTGCCCGCCAAGCCCGTCATCGATGTCGCCAAGCTGTCGCTGACTTTCGAAACCCGCGACGGTCCCGTCGAGGCGCTCTCCGGCATCGATCTTTCCGTCGGGCGGGGTGAGTTCGTCTCGCTGATCGGCCCGTCCGGCTGCGGCAAGACCACGCTGCTGCGCGTCATCGCCGATCTGGAAAAGCCCACCGGCGGCACCATCCGCGTCAACGGCCTCACGCCGCACGAGGCGCGTGTCAATCGCGCCTACGGCTACGTCTTCCAGGCACCGGCGCTTTATCCGTGGCGCACCATCGCCAAGAACGTCGCCCTGCCGCTGGAGATCATGAAGCTCGACGCCGCCGAGCGCCGCCAGCGCATCGCCCACAACCTCGCGCTGGTCAATCTCACCGGCTTCGAGGGCAAGTTCCCCTGGCAGCTCTCCGGCGGCATGCAGCAGCGCGTCTCGATCGCCCGCGCGCTCGCCGTCGAGCCCGACCTGCTGCTCATGGACGAACCCTTCGGCGCCCTCGACGAGATCGTCCGCGATCACCTCAACGAGCAGCTTCTCCAGTTGTGGGCGAAGACCAACAAGACCGTCGTCTTCGTCACCCACTCCATCCCCGAGGCGGTGTTTCTGTCGACCCGGATCGTGGTGATGACCCCGCGCCCCGGCAAGATCTACGACATCATCGAGTCGGACCTGCCGCGCGAACGCACGCTGGACATTCGCGAGACCCCCGCCTTCCTGAAGATCGCCCATCGCGTCCGCACCGGCCTGAGGGCAGGGCACTCCTATGACGACTGAACCGCGGCGTCGTGCGCCTCTTTCGGGTGACCGCCCCGTTGCTGGAGGCTTCGTGCAATGAGCGATGTCGAGGTTGCCATCGTCGGGGCGGGCGCCGCCGGGCTCGCCGCCGCCAAGACGCTCCAGAAGGCCGGCCGCACGTTCCGCGTTTTCGAGGCGATGGACCGGATCGGCGGCCGCGCGCTCACCGAGAGCGAGACCTTCGGCTTTCCCTTCGACCAGGGCTGCGCCTGGCTCCACGCCGCCGACCGCAACCCGTTCTTTCCCGATGCCCGGGCGGCCGGCTGGCACCTGCACCACCACGAGATGGGCGTCGACTATATCTACTACGGCCGCAGCGAGGCCGGTGCGGCGGGCCTTGCGGCGCTTGCCGCCGCCGAGGGCGCCGTCGACGAAGCGCTGCGCGGCGGGGCCCCCGCGAGCGACCGGTTGTCGGACGTCCTTCCCGACGCGGTCGCCGGCAGCGCTGCCGGCACCTTCCGCGGGCCGATGGACTTTGCGCAGGACGCCGATGAACTCTCCATCGCCGACATGGCCGCCGCCGCGGACCTCAATCCCAACTACTTCACCCTGGAAGGCTTCGGCGCCCTGGTCCACCGCTGGGGCAGCGACGTGCCGGTCGAGCTGGCGACGCCGGTGCGCGAGATCCGCTGGGACGGGCCGGGCGTCACCCTGAACACCGACCGCGGGTCGGTACAGGCGGACAAGGTCATCGTCACCGTGTCGATGGGCGTTCTCACGTACGACGTCCTTCGCTTCACGCCCGATTTGCCGGAGGATCACGACGCCGCCTTTGACGACCTGCCGATGGGCCTCCTCACCAAGATTCCGTTGATCGTCGAAGGCGAGCGCTTCGACAAGGAGCCCTTTGACGATCTCCTGATCGAGCGGCGCGGCAACGGCGACATCTACTTCCTCTGCTTCCCGTTCGAGCTCGACCTGATGGTCGGCTTCGTGGGCGGCGACTTCGCGTGGGAGATGGAGTGCGCCGGCGAGGCCGCGGCGGTCGACTTCGCCACCGAGCGGCTGGTGCGCACCTTTGGCGGCAACGCGCGCAAGGCGGTGAAGAAGGGCGCCATGACCAAATGGGGTTCGCAGCCCTGGACCCGCGGTGCCTACGCCGCCGCGCGTCCGGGTCAGGCCGCGGCGCGGCAGGTGCTGAGAGAGCCGGTCGCCGACCGCATCTATTTTGCCGGCGAGGCGCTCGCCGGCCCGCTGGTTCAGACCTGCGGTGGCGCGCGGGTCTCCGGCGAGCAGGTCGCGGCGGCGATCGTGAGCGGCAAATGACGGCAGCCGCCGCCGTCGTCGACATCCCCCGCGAGGCCGGCCTCGGCGCCCGCGTCGCCCGCAGCCGCGCCGTCGCCGTCGCCATCGTCGTTCTGGTCATCGTCGCCGGCTGGTACCTCGGCGCCTTCCTGCTCAACGCGCCCTTCCAGCGCGACCTCGACGCCCGCGCCGGCATCACCCCGACGTTCCTTCAGTTCGTCGGCGAGTGCTACAGCCAGCCGAAGCCGACGCTGCCCGCGCCCCATCAGGTCGCCGTCGACACCTATAACAGCGTCTTCCTCGCCAACCCGACCAAGCCGTCGAGTTTGCTCTTTCACGCCTGGGTGACGCTCGCCTCGACGCTTGCCGGCTTCGTCTCCGGCACGCTCCTCGGCGTCCTGCTCGCCGTCGGCATCGTTCACGTCCGAAGCCTCGACCGCAGCCTCATGCCGTGGGTGATCTCGTCGCAGACCATCCCCATCCTGGCCCTCGCGCCGATCCTCGTGGTCGTCGCGTTCAATCTGTTCACCGGCCAGCTTCATCTGCCCACCGACCTCAGCCGCTTCGTCGCCAAAGCGCTGATCTCGACCTACCTGTCGTTCTTCCCGGTCACCGTCGGCATGGTGAAGGGCCTGCGTTCGCCGTCCCCCATCCACCTCGACCTGATGCGCACCTACAACGCCGGCCGTCTGGTGACGTTGTGGAAGCTGCGCCTGCCGGCCTCGCTGCCTTTCCTGTTCACCTCCATGCGGGTCGGCATCGCGGCGAGCCTCGTCGGCGCCATCGTCGCAGAGCTGCCGACCGGCGCCGTCGCCGGGATCGGTGCCAAGCTGCTCCGCGGTTCCTACTACAGCCAGTCGGTGCAGATGTGGTCGGCGCTGGTCGTCGGCTCCGTCATGGCCGGCCTGCTGGTCGCCGCCGTCGGCATCGTCGAGCGCCTCGTCGACAAGCGCCTCGGGACGCGCGCCCAATGAGCGCCGCCGCCATGCTCGCCGACACCCAATCGCGGCCCGGCGCGCTGGGCGGCGCGTGGCAGGCGTGGGTGGCGCTGGTCGCCCTTGCCGGCGCGGTGGCGTTTCCGCTGGTCGCCACACCTGACGCCACGACGTGGCTCCTCGGCGGCGGCTCCGGTGCGATCCTCGCCGCACTGATGCTTCTGCTTGCCGTCCTCGCCGGCCTCTTCCCGCCCGGCGGCGTCGGCACCCTTGCCGTGTTCGTCGGCGCCGCCATCGGTGTCGTCTTGACCGTCGCGACGCTCGACGCTGTCGCCGCGTTTTCCGCCACCAAGCCCTCCGCGTCCGAATTGCTCGCCGCCACCCGCGGCTTCTGGTGCCTCATGGTGGCCTCGTGGATGCTCGGCTGGCTGCTCCTCAAGCGCCTCGCCGACATCGCCACGCCGCGTCCCGTCGCCATGCTGCTTCTGCGCATCGCCACGCCCCTGGTCTTCGGCGTCTGGGTCATCCTGTTCTGGGAGGTGACGGTGCGCGGCTTCCACGTGCCGCTCGTCATCCTGCCGCCGCCCTCGGCGATCTGGGTGCGGCTCACCACCTCCGTCGCCTTCTTCGATCCGTCGGGCGCCATCGTCTCCGGCGTCCTGTGGGACGATTTCCGCCAGACCTTCCTGAAGTCGGTGGTCGCCGGCTACGCCATGGGCTGCGGCTCCGGCTTCCTCATCGCCATCGCCGTCGACCGCGTCCCGTTCCTGCGCCGCGGCCTCCTGCCGGTCGGCAACCTCGTCTCGGCGCTGCCCATCATCGGCGTCGCCCCGATCATGGTCATGTGGTTCGGCTTCGACTGGCAGTCGAAAGCGGCGGTTGTGGTCGCCATGACTTTCTTCCCGATGCTCGTCAACACGCTCGCCGGGCTTGCCGCATCGGAGGACAACGAGCGGGCCCTGATGCACACTTACGCGGCTAACTATTGGCAATCGCTGGTGAAATTGCGGCTGCCCGCCGCCCTTCCTTTCATCTTCAATGCCCTCAAGATCAACTCGACTCTGGCCATGATCGGCGCCATCGTTGCCGAATTCTTCGGCACGCCGATCGTGGGCATGGGATTCCGCATCTCCACCGAAGTCGGTCGCATGAACACTGATATGGTGTGGGCGGAAATCGCGGTGGCGGCGCTTGCCGGTTCCGCATTCTACGGGGTCGTCGCGCTGATCGAGCGCGTGACGACCTTCTGGCATCCGTCCTTCCGGACATGAACAAAGGACGGCGGTTTAACCCGTAACGGAGGGGTCAATGAGAAAAGTTCTGTTGAGTGCAGTGGCGGCCGCGGCTGCCGTGTGGGCGGGCAACGCCTTCGCGGCCGATGCGGTAACGCTGCAGCTGAAGTGGGTGACGCAGGCGCAGTTCGGCGGCTACTACGTTGCCAAGGACAAGGGCTTCTATGCCGACGAAGGTCTCGACGTCACCATCAAGCCCGGTGGACCGGACATCGCGCCGGAGACCGTGATTGCCGGCGGCGGTGCCGATGTCATCGTCGACTGGATGGGCGGTGCGCTCGCGGCCCGCGAGAAGGGCACCATGCTCGTCAACATCGCCCAGCCGTTCACCAAGGCCGGCATGGAACTCGTCTGCCCGACCTACACCGGCATCAAGACGCCCGAGGACTTCAAGGGCAAGACGCTGGGTGTGTGGTTCTTCGGCAACGAGTATCCGTTCTACGCCTGGATGCACAAGCTCGGCCTGTCGACCGACGGCGGCCCGGATGGCGTCACCGTCCTGAAGCAGAGCTTCGACGTGCAGCCGCTCATCCAGAAGCAGGCCGATTGCATCTCCGTCATGACCTACAATGAATACGGTCAGGTGCTCGACGCCGGCTTCAAGCCGGAAGACCTCGTCGTCTTCAACTACTCTGCCATGGGCGTCGACCTGCTCGAGGACGGCCTCTACGCGCTTGAGGACCAGCTCAAGGATCCCGCCTTCAAGGACAAGATGGTCCGCTTCGTGCGCGCCTCCATGAAGGGCTGGGACTACGCGCTCGCCCACCCGGACGAGGCCGCGCAGATTGTCATCGACAACGGTGGCGAGGATCTCAACCATCAGAAGTACATGATGGGCGAGGTCGCCAAGCTCACCGCTGGCGGCAACGGCGTTCTCAACGAAGCCGCCTACCAGCGCACCGAGCAGGCGCTGCTCGACCAGGGCATCATCAAGAACAAGCCGTCCGGCGCCTGGACTCACGAGATCACCGATCTCGCCGGCCTCGGCAAGATGTAGCTTCGCCTGACGGGCGACGCTTCTCAGCGGACGGGCGCCTTCGGGCGCCCGTTTCGTTTCCGCCTCTCCGCTCATTCCCCGCGCGCTCAGAATTGGGCTCCTCCTCTCCGCTCATCCCGGTGCGGCGAGAGTTGGCTCCCCCTCTCCGCTCATTCCCGCGCAAGCGGGAATCCAGGGCAAGCCGAAGGGGCACTGACGGCGCCGTGGCTCCGGCCTCCTCTCCCGGACGGGGAGAGGATAGCGAGACTTGCGGCGAAGCCGGTTAGTCGAGCTTGGTGAGGGGTAATGGAGCCCGACGAAACGGGGTGGCTCCAACTACACCACATTCACTTCGACCAGCGGCTCGCCCGCCACGATCCGCTCGACACCGAGCGGCGAAAGGTCGAGCGTCTCGTACCGTCCGTCGAGGATGAGTTCGGCAAGCCCGCGCCCGACTGCCGGCGCCTGTTGCAGGCCGTGGCCGGAAAAGCCGGTCGCGACCAGCACGTTCGGATGGTCGGGGAGGGGCCCGACGATAGCGTTGGCATCGAAGGTGTTGAGGTCGTAGTGGCCGGCCCACGCCCGCCCCGGCTTGATCGCCGCGAACGCCGGCACCCGCCTGGCCAGCATCGGCCAGATCGTCTCGTCGAAGAAGGCGTGGTCGACCTCGAAGTCGGTGGCTTTCGGGTCCCGGTCCGCCGGCGGCGACGCCCCTGAGATGTAGAGCTCGCCCTCCGGCCGCGCGTAGACGCCGCTCGGGTCTATCAACAGCGGAAAGCCGGGGAGGGGCTCCCGGCAGGCAAAGGTGAAGACGTAGCGTTTGCGTGCTTCCACCGGCAGCGCGATCCCGAGCGGCGCCACCAGAGCGGCGGTGGCCGCCCCTGCCGTCACCGCCACAGTGCCCGCCGCGATCCGGCTGCCGTCGGAAAGCGTCACCGCCCCCGGCTCGATCGCCGTCACTTCGCCGGTCGCCAGCGTCACGCCGAGCGCGGCGGCCTTGCGGCGCAGCGCCATCATCAGCGCGTAGCCGTCGAACCACCCTTCGCCGCTTTGCCCCCACGTTCCGGCGGCGATGCCGTCGGTGGCGACGTAGGGAAAGCGCGACGCCAGCCCGGCTTTGTCGAGATGCACGACGTCGGCGCCGAGCGCCACTTGCATGGCGTGGATCGCGTTAAGTTGCCCGACGCCCGCGTCCGTCGCCAGAAACAGGTATCCGCCCTCGGTGAGCCCGACGTCGGGCCGCTCCCCGTCGACCTCCAGCAGTGTGCCGACGTTGCGCAGGAACCCGATGCCGTAGAGCGAGATGTCGATGTTGACCGGCGTCGAGAACTGCTGGCGGATCGAACCCGCCGAAAGCGCCGTCGCCGCGTACTGGAACGTCGGGTCCTTCTCGATGAGCAGAACGCCGCGCCCGTGTCCCGCCGCGGCGAGGTGATAGGCAAGCGAGGCGCCATGCACCGCCCCGCCAACAATGATGACGTCAAAGGCTGACTTCATCGCGCGAAAATCACCCGATCGGCGTCAGCGGCCGGTCGATCGCCTCGCGCAGCGCGAACTTCGATTCGATCCGCGCCACCCCCGGCAGATGCCCGAGCAAATCGGCGTGCAGCCGCTCGAAGTCGGCGAGGTCGCGCGCCACGACCCGGATGAGATAGTCGCTCGATCCGGACATCAGGTGACAGGAAAGCACGTTGGGACATTTCGCCAGCGCCGCCTCGAAGGCCTTGAGCGTGTCGTCGTTCTGCCGCTCCAGCGCGATCTCCACGAAGATGTTGATGCCGAGGCCGACCGCGGCCGGGTCGATCTTGGCGCGATAGCCGCGGATGACGCCGCCCGCCTCCAGCGCCTGGAGACGTCGCGCCGCGGCCGATGGCGAAAGCCCGACCCGCGCCGCCAGCTCCACCGCGCTCAGTCGTCCCTCGCCGGCGAGGGCCGTCACGATCTTTCGGTCGAAGGCGTCCATTGCGCATGAATCCGCTGCAAAGATCGGCCCGCGCGCGCGATCTTTGCGCGACCATGCCACAGTCCACCTCAGATTGCACGGAAACCCCGCGGATCACGCGGTAATCTTGCGGCTTGTTTGAGCGGGAGGCACCGTCATGATCGTAGGCGTTCCTTGTGAGATCAAGCCGAGCGAGTTTCGCGTCGGCCTCACCCCGGCTGCGGTCGGCGAATACGTCGCCCATGGCCACAAGGTTCTGGTCGAGACCAACGCCGGTCGCGGCATCGGCGCCGGTGACGATGTCTATCGGGCGGCTGGCGCCTCGATTGCCAAAGACGCGGCCGAAGTCTTCGCCCGCGCCAACATGATCGTGAAGGTCAAAGAGCCGCAGGAAGTCGAGTGGAAGCAGCTCCACGCCGGCCAGATCCTGTTCACCTATCTTCACCTCGCCGCCGATGCGCCGCAGGCGGAGGGGCTCGTCGCGTCCGGCGTCACCGCCGTCGCCTATGAGACCGTCACCGACGCGCATGGCCATCTGCCGCTCCTCGCGCCGATGAGCGAAGTCGCCGGACGCCTTTCCGTCCAGGCGGCCGCCACGGCGCTGCAGAAGGCGACCGGCGGCCGGGGCATTCTGCTCGGCGGCGTCCCGGGTGTCCCCCCCGGCAAGGTCGTCGTGATTGGCGGCGGCGTTGTCGGCACCCAGGCTGCCACGGTGGCCTGCGGCATGGGAGCTACGGTTGTCGTCTTCGACAAGTCGCTGCCCCGCCTGCGCGAACTCGACGCCCAGTTCGCCGGTCGCATCGTCACCCGCTATCCGACCCGTGACGCCATCCAGGAAGAGATCGCCAGTGCCGACGCGGTCATCGGCGCGGTGCTCGTGCCCGGTGCCACCGCGCCCAAGATCCTCACCCGCGCCATGCTTGCCGTCATGAAGCCCGGCGCCGTCATCGTCGACGTCGCCATCGATCAGGGCGGCTGCTTCGAGACCTCGCACCCGACCACCCATCTCGACCCGACCTACGTCGTTGACGGCATCGTCCACTACTGCGTCGCCAATATGCCCGGCGCCGTGCCGCTCACGTCGAGTGCCGCCCTCAACAACGCCACGCTGCCCTTCGGCCTGGCCCTCGCCGACAAGGGGCCGGCCGCGCTCGCTGCCGATCCGCACCTCAGGAACGGCCTCAACGTCCACGCCGGCCGCATCACCCACGAGGCGGTCGCCGCAAGCCTCAACATGGAATTCGTCAATCCGGCTCAGCTCATGGCGGCCTGAAGATCGCCCGAGGCTGATGAACTTGAGGGCCCGCTCCCGAGCGGGCCCTTTCTTTTTCCTGGGGGGGGCGCTTTGCGAGCCGCGCCGCCTTCCTCTAAAGGAGGGCGCATCATGTCTCTGCCCGATGACCACACCCTGATTGACGCCCTCGTCGCCGCCGCCATCGCGGCCGGCGAGGAGATCCTGCGCCGCCGCAACGCCGGCCTTTCGATCGAGGAAAAGCCCGACCACTCCCCGGTCACCGATGCTGATCGCGCCGCCGAGCGCATCATCACCGAGCACCTCGCCGTGGCCGCCCCCGGCGTCCCCGTGGTCGGCGAGGAGTCCGTGTCGGAAGGCCGCATCCCGAAGACCGCCGGCACCTTCTTCCTGGTCGATCCTCTCGACGGCACCAAGGAGTTCACCCGCGGCGGCAACGACTTCACCGTCAACATCGGCCTCATCCGAGACGATCGCCCGGTCGTCGGCGTCATCTACATTCCGGCGACCGCCAAGCTGTTCGCCGGTGTCGTCGGCGAGGGCGCCTGGCGCGCCGAAGTCCGCGACGGCGCGCTCACCGGCCGCCGCGAGATGCGCGTGCGCAAGCCGCCCGAGGGCGCCATCGACGTCGTCGCCAGCCGTTCGCACAGGACGCCTGAAACCGACGCCTGCATTCGCATGTACGAGGTCGGAAAACTCATCTCCGCCGGCTCGTCCATGAAGTTTTGCGCGGTCGCCGAGGGCAAGGCCGACCTTTATCCCCGCATGGGCACCACCATGCAGTGGGACACCGCGGCCGGCGACGCGATCCTCAGGGCCGCCGGCGGCAAGGTCGTCACCGTCGACGGAAAGCCGCTCCCCTACGGGCCGAACGGCGCCGAGGGCGAGGCCGGCTTCCGCAATCCGTGGTTCATCGCGACCGGCGGGCTGGAGCCCATTCTCGCCTGAGCGGCCGTCCGCAACGGTGTTCCAAGAATTGGCTGATTTGCGCGCTCTTTCTTGCCCCTGCCGGCCAAAAGACTGCGCCAGTTGCTTGTCGGGCGGCCGGCCCTGTAGCTAGGTTCCGCCAGACCCGATCAGCCAGAGCGGGCCCGCCCGCAACCGGTTCGTCCCATGTCCGCCGAAGACTTTCCGCACCTCCGCCGTCTCGAAGCCGAGTCGATCTTCATCATGCGCGAGGTGGTGGCCACCTTCGAGCGGCCGGTCATGCTCTATTCGATCGGCAAGGACTCTTCGGTCATGCTGCATCTGGCGCTGAAGGCCTTCTACCCGGCGCCGCTGCCGTTCCCGCTCCTCCACATCGATACCACCTGGAAATTCCGCGACATGATCCGCTTCCGCGACGAGACCGCGGGGAAGCACCACCTCGACCTCCGCGTCCACACCAACCGCGACGGGCTCGAGCGCGGCGTCACGCCGTTCTCCCACGGCTCCTCGTATTACACCCAGGTGATGAAGACCGAGGCGCTCAAGCAGGCGCTCGACGAGGGCCGCTACGATGCCGCCTTCGGTGGCGCCCGCCGCGACGAGGAAAAGAGCCGCGCCAAGGAGCGCGTCTTTTCGTTCCGCACCGCCAGCCACGGCTGGGACCCCAAGACCCAGCGCCCCGAGCTCTGGTCGCTCTACAACACGCGCGTCAAGGCGGGCGAATCGATCCGCGTCTTCCCGCTGTCCAACTGGACCGAACTCGACATCTGGCAGTACATCCACGCCGAGAAGATCGACATCGTGCCGCTCTATTTCGCCGCCGAGCGTCCGGTCGTGACCCGCTCCGGCCAGCTGATCGTCGTCGATGACGATCGCATGCCACTGGCGCCCGGCGAGACGCCGCAGATGCGCCGCGTCCGCTTTCGCACGCTCGGCTGCTACCCGCTCACCGCGGCCATCGAGTCGGATGCCGACACCGTCGAGGACATCGTCGCCGAGATGCTGGTTGCCCGCTTGTCGGAGCGTCAGGGGCGCCTCATCGACCACGATGAGGTCGGCTCCATGGAGATGAAGAAGCGCGAGGGCTATTTCTGATGGCCGCGCACCGCGCCGATCTGACTGCGGAGGAGGGCGGCGCGCTCGCCGGCTTCCTCAACGCCACCCGCGACAAGGGCGAGCTGCGTTTCCTCACCTGCGGCTCCGTCGACGACGGCAAGTCGACGCTGATCGGCCGCTTGCTGCACGATTCCAAGCGGCTCTTCGAGGATCAGCTCGCCACCCTGAAGTCCGATTCCGGCAAGTGGGGCACCGACGGCGACAACATCGACTTCGCGCTGCTCGTCGACGGTCTGGTCGCCGAGCGCGAGCAGGGCATCACCATCGACGTCGCCTACCGCTACTTCGCCACCGAGCGCCGCCGCTTCATCGTCGCCGATACTCCTGGCCACGTGCAGTACACCCGCAACATGGCGACCGGCGCCTCGACCTCGGATCTCGCCGTGCTGCTGGTCGATGCCCAGAACGGCATCCTCACCCAGACCCGCCGCCACGCCTTCATCGTCTCGCTGCTCGGCATCCGCCACGTCGTTCTGGCGGTCAACAAGATCGACACGGTCGGTTTCGACAAGGCGCGCTTCGACAAGATCGTCGCCGACTTCGAGGCCTTCGCCGCGCCGTTGCATTTCGCCAGCGTCGAGGAGATCCCGATCTCCGCCCGCCACGGCGACAACGTCACCCAGCCGAGCCCGCGCACCCCGTGGTACGCCGGGCCCTCGCTCCTCGGCTATCTCGAGACCGTCGACGTCGACGGCACCAGCGACGCGGCGCCGTTCCGCTTTCCCGTGCAGTGGGTGAACCGTCCCGATGCAAGTTTCCGCGGCTACGCCGGCACGCTCGCCGCCGGCCGCATCCGGCCCGGCGACCCGCTGGTCGTGGCGCGCACCGGCGAGACCGCCAACGTCGCCCGCATCGTCACCATGGATGGCGATCTTGCCGCCGCCTCCGCCGGCGATGCCGTCACGCTCACCACCGACCGCGAAATCGACATCGGCCGCGGCGACGTGCTGGCGCCGCCCGAGCACCGCCCCGAGGTTTCCGATCAGCTCGCCGCCCATGTCATCTGGATGTCGGAGGAGCCGCTCCTGCCCGGCCGCTCCTATCTCCTGAAGTCGGGCGCCCGCACCGTCGTCGCCTCGGTCAGCGAGCTGAAGCACGCCATCGACATCGAGGACACCTTCAAGCCGCTCGCCGCCAAGACGCTGGCCCTCAACGACATCGGCTTCTGCAATCTGTCCCTGTCCGAGCCGGTCGCCTTCGATCCTTACGAGACGAACCGCGCCACCGGTTCCTTCGTGCTCATCGACCGCTTCTCCAACGCCACCGTTGCCGCCGGCATGATCCGCTTCGGGCTGCACCGCGCCACCAATATCCATTGGCAGGCGCTCGACGTGAACAAGGCGTCGCGCGCCGAGGCCAAGGGCCAGAAGCCGGTCATCCTGTGGTTCACCGGCCTGTCCGGCGCCGGCAAGTCGACCATCGCCAATCTGGTCGAGAAGAAGCTCACCCACCTCGGCCGCCACACCTACCTGCTCGACGGCGATAACGTCCGCCACGGGCTGAACCGCGACCTCGGCTTCACCGATGCCGACCGGGTGGAGAACATCCGCCGCGTCGGCGAGACGGCCAAGCTGTTCCTCGATGCCGGCCTGATCGTGCTGGTGTCGTTCATTTCGCCGTTCCGCTCCGAGCGCAACATGGCCCGCGACCTCGTCGCGCCCGGCGAGTTCCTCGAGGTCTATGTCGATGCGCCGCTGGCGGTCGCCGAGGCGCGCGATCCCAAGGGGCTCTACCGCAAGGCGCGCGCCGGCGAGATCAGCCACTTCACCGGCATCGATTCGCCCTATGAGGTGCCGCTCAACGCCGACCTTCACCTCGACACCACCGGCGCCGATGCCGAGAAGCTCGCCGACGAGGTGATCGAGCGCCTGCGCGCCGGCGGCTATCTCGGCCGCGCCGTTTAGGCGCTCACCCTTCGGAAGAAGTCACCCCTCCCCCTGAAAGGGGGAGGACAAGGAGGGGGTCGTCCTGCGCTGACCGACGGTTCGGAGGAGGGGGTAAACCCTCCGCCTCAACTCGCCAGCACGTCGATGCGGATCGACTTGATGTCGGCGCCGGAGCCGTCGCCCGGAATCCCCGGCTCGATCAAAATGTAGTCGTCGCCGCCGCTGGTGCGCAGCGCCGGCAGGCGCCAGATCATGCCGACCGCCGCGAAGTCCTTGCCGAGATTGGCCCGCTGCCAGTAACTGAGCGCCAGCCCGCTCTGATAGGCGAAGCGCATGCCGGTCGCCCCCTGGTCGGCCGAGGCGCGCGCCGTCACCACGATGCGCACCCGCCGCCCCGCCAGCTCGCTCGCCAGCCCCGGCCCGATCGCCACCTTGACGCCCGACGCGCTCGCCGACGTGCCGATGCGGGCAACGCCCGTATTGCCGTCGAAGCGGATCGGATTGTCCGGCAGCGACTGGAAGATCGACGGATCCTTGCCGTCGAACAGGCTGTAGCTCGCCGTCACCGTCAGCGCTTCGTCGGGGATGCGCGCCGCCGTCGCCGCATCGCTGATCTCGACGCCGGAAGGCGTCGTCTGGGTGTCGACCGCGACCGTGCGATGGCGCGAGCCGAGCACGAAGGCGGCAAATCCCACCAGCACGATGAACAGCGCGCCGACCGCCAGCGCCAGGAGGCGCACGCGGCGTTGCTCGCCGCTGCCCATCAGCCCCGTCAGCCACACCGAAACGCGCACGAGAATGTCTTCGTGCGCCTCCTCGTCGTGGTCGTCCCGTTGGCGCCCGAACCACCGCCCGCGTCGCGGCGCCGTGTCCGCCGCATCCTCGTCTACGTCCAAGTCTTCGGGGTCTTCGTCGCGAATGAACGGTGGCACGAAATCGTCGTCCTCGGCGACCAGCGGCGGCGCGCTTTCGTCGTCGTGGGCCGCTTCGTCACCTTCGAGCACCGCGTCCTCTTCATGCAGGAACACCCGCGGCGCCGCCCTTTCGGGCCCCGCCGACGGCGCCCCGCGCGGTCGCTCCGGCGGCGGTGCGTAAGGCGAGGGGTCGTCGTCTCCGGGCGGCTCGTCCGCCTCATCCATGATCCAGCCGTCGAGGGGCAGTCCGGTATCGCCGGGCCCGATTGCGGGCGCCGGCCGGGACAGCGAACGCCCCGCGCCGGGCACGAACGCTTTCCCCCCGGCGAAACGCTCCGCGAGGTCCGCCTCGATCCGCTCGACCGCCCGGTCGAAGGCGCCGACGCGCATGTCGATTTCGTCCGCGGCCAGCGGCGGTCGGTAGTCCCACAGCTGCTTGCTGATCGCCTCGCGCGCCTGCGCATAGATGGCGGCGCGTCCCTCGGCGCTGCGGATGCCGCGCTCGATGATCGATTGCTTGAGAAGGTCGTAGAAGTCCGACATTGCGTCCGTGGTTTGAGGTCGCCGGGTCAGTGCGTGGCGAGCTTCGGTCCGTTCAGGATCTTCGGGTTTGGCTTGCCGACGATACGCCTATCCTTGCCGCGGTAGTCGATGGAAGACAGGATATGGCGAACGATCGCGAGCCGCGCCCGCCGCTTGTCGTTGGCCAGCACGACCGTCCACGGCGTCGCGGCTTTGTGGGTCGCCGCCAGCATTTCGTCGCGCGCCCGGGTGTAGGCGTCGAAGCGCACCAGCGCCGCGAAGTCGATCGGTGACAGTTTCCATATCTTCAAGGGGTTATGCCGGCGCTCGTGGAAGCGCTTGAACTGCGTCAGCTGCCCGATGTCGAGCCAGAACTTGAAGAGCACGATGCCCGCGTCGGTGAGCATCCGTTCGAACGCCGGCGCGTGGCGCAGGAAGCTCGCGACCTCGGAATCTGTGCAAAACTTCATGACCCGTTCGACGCCGGCGCGGTTGTACCAGGAGCGGTCGAACAGCACGATTTCGCCTGCCGTCGGCAGGTGCGTGATGTAGCGCTGGAAGTACCACTGGCCAGCTTCCGCGCTGCTCGGCTTGGGCAGCGCCACAGTGCGCGCCGTGCGCGGGTTCATGTACTGGCGCATCGCGAAGATCGCCCCGCCCTTGCCGGCCGCATCGCGTCCCTCGAAGAGCGCCACGATGCGCAGGCCCTTGTCGTTGACGTGGTGCTGCAGCTTGACCAGCTCGATCTGGAGCAGCTCCAGTTCGCGCTCGTAGTCGTGGTCAGCCAGCGTGTCGTCGTAGGGGTAGCCGCCCGAGCCAAGCGCACCGGCGTCCACCCAGTGGGGCAGCTTCGGATCGTCGAGATCGAACGTGCCCGCCTTGGTGGCGATCTTGGGCGCCCGCTCGTCGGGAGCGATAACGGCGGGAACGTCGTGGCTGCGGTGCGTCTTGTGGCCCTTGCCGTGTTTGCTCTTTTCGCGCTTCCCGTGCTTCGCCATATCCGCGTCCGCTTGCCGCCCTGGCAGTGTCGCATCTATATCGGGCCGTCGATCCCATGCCACGAAGGCGAATCGGTGGCAGTGACGGGGTCCACTCTCTCGGCCGGAGCCGCAAGCGATGGTGGCCGCCAATACCGAGCTTCCCCCCGCGAAAGCCTGCTGACGCGGGTCCTCGAACGCTTGTCCGAGGGCCGCTGGCTGGTCGGCGTGGGTGTCGTCGTGGTGCTCGTGCTGCTTGCGGCCGGGGCCGTCTCGCTGCTCGCCGCGGCCATCCTCGCGCTGGCGTTTGTCGTCGGCGTGGCGCTGGTGCCGCGTGCCCCCGTGGCCGGCGTCGGCGTCGGCGTCGCGGCCTCGGCGCCCTCGGCGGCGCTTGATCCCGGCGTGCGTCCGTTCGCCGACGCCTTGCCCGATCCCTGTTTCGTTCTCGATCGCCGCGCCCTGGTGCGCTACGCCAACCCGCGCGCCCGCACCGCCTTCGGCATCCGCGAGGGCGAGGCGCTCACCTTCCGCCTGCGCGTCCCCGACCTCCTCGCCGCCTTCGAACGGGTCGCGCGCGGTGGCCCGCCCGAGCGCGTCGAGTTTTCCGAGCGCGTGCCGACCGAGCGCTGGTTCGAGGCGTGGTTCGCGCCGCTCGCCGATTCCGAGTTGATCGTGCTCATCGTCGACGACACCAGCGAACGGCGCAACGCCGACCGCGTCCGCGTCGACTTCGTCGCCAATGCCAGCCACGAGCTGCGCACGCCGCTCGCCTCGCTGGCCGGCTTCATCGAGACCCTGCAGGGTCCCGCCCGCGACGACGAGGCCGCCCGCGCCCGCTTCCTGGCGATCATGCACGAGCAGGCCGAGCGCATGAGCCGTCTCGTCAACGATCTCCTGTCCCTGTCGCGGATCGAGATGAAGGCCCACGTGCGCCCCTCCGACAGCGTCGACCTGGTCGCGGTGGTGCGCCACGTCGCCGATTCGCTGGAGCCGCTCGCCCGCGAGCTGGGCGTCGAAATCGAGATCGCATTGCCCGACGCGGCGGTCTCCGTGGTCGGCGACCGCGACGAGCTCACCCAGGTGTTCGAGAACCTTGTCGAGAACGCCTGCAAGTACGGCCAGAACGGCAAGCGCGTCGTCGTCTCGCTGAAGCAGGTCAACACAAGCGTCCAGGTGTCGATTCGCGACTTCGGACCCGGCATCCCCGAAGAGCACGTTCCGCGCCTCACCGAGCGCTTCTACCGGGTCGATCTTGAGGAAAGCCGCCGCCACCGCGGCACCGGCCTCGGGCTGGCGATCGTCAAGCACATCCTCGCCCGCCATCAGGCCCGTCTGACCGTCGAAAGTCGCCTCGGGGAGGGCGCCACCTTCACCGTCGTCTTCCCCCCGGCGGCCACCCGGCACTGATCGGCTCGGCGCTGGAAAGCGTCGCCAGATCAATGTGTTAGGGCGTCGTCAAAGCTTCATACAGTCGTCATATGACCATCACCGGCGGTCCCTAGGGTCCGCGGTGCGCCGGGGGACGAGCCCCCGCTCGCGTGCATCCCGCAACCCCCAAGAACAGGGAGAGGCCAGGTGAAGAAACTCAACCTCGCCATCGCGGCCGCATTGGCCGCATTCTCGTTTTCCTCGATCGCCAGCGCCGCCGATCTGTCCGGCGCGGGCGCCACCTTCCCTTACCCGATCTACGCCAAGTGGGCGGACGCCTATAAGACGAAGACCGGCGTCGGCCTGAACTACCAGTCGATCGGCTCCGGCGGCGGCATCAAGCAGATCGAAGCCAAGACCGTCACCTTCGGCGCGACCGACAAGCCGCTCGACGCGGCCGAACTCGACAAGTACGGCATGGTTCAGTGGCCGATGGTCATGGGCGGCATCGTGCCGGTGGTCAATCTCGAAGGCATCAAGCCGGGCGAACTGATCATCGACGGCCCGACCCTCGCCGACATCTTCGCCGGCAAGATCACCAAGTGGGACGATCCGGCGCTCAAGGCGCTCAACCCGAACGTCAGCCTGCCCTCGTCGGCGATCGCCGTCGTCCATCGTTCGGACGGGTCGGGCACGACCTTCAACTTCACCTACTATCTGGCTGACGTCAGCGCTTCGTGGAAGTCCGACATCGGCGTGAACACCTCGGTCGAGTGGCCCGTTGGCATCGGCGCCAAGGGCAACGAAGGCGTCGCCAACAACGTCCAGAACACCAAGGGCTCGATCGGCTACGTCGAGTACGCCTACGCCGTCCAGAACAAGATGACCTACACCGGCATGATGAACAAGGACGGCAAGACCGTGCAGCCGACCGCCGAGGCGTTCTCCGCGGCCGCCGCCAACGCCGACTGGAAGGGCACGCCGGGCTACGCGGTGATCCTCGCCAACCAGCCGGGTGCCGAGACCTGGCCGATGACCGCTGCCACGTTCATCCTCATGTACAAGCAGCCCGCCGATGCGGCCGCCTCGGCCGAGGCCCTCAAGTTCTTCTCGTGGGCCTACGCCAGCGGCGACGACATGGCCAAGGAGCTCATCTACATCCCGATGCCCGACAGCGTCGTGAAGGATGTCGAGGCCATGTGGGCGACCGACATCGTCGGGGCCGACGGCAAGCCGGTCTTCGCCGGAGCGATGTAGTCGGTTCTCCGCAAGGAAAGTCGCCGTGCGCGCGCCCTTCGGGGAAGGCGCGCACGGCTCTTTCTGAACGCCGGGCCCGGGAAAACCGGCTTCCCGCAGGCGCTGTTCTGGCCACCAGGGCCGTGACTGCGCATAGAATACAGGCGGTCGGAGATTCGCATGACCGAGGTTGCGTTGAGCGGCACAGATCACATCGGCAGCAGCGACCTGGGGCGACAGACGGCGCTCCGCCGGTTCAAGTTCGGTGAGCGCCTGTTCCGCAGCGCCACGTTCGGCGCGGCCGTTCTCGTTCTCATTCTCCTGTGTGGCGTCATCGTCTCGCTGATCATCGGCTCGGTTCCCGCCTTCCGCGAGTTCGGCCTCGGCTTCTTCGCCACCCAGTCGTGGAACCCCGTCACCGACAAGTTCGGGGCCCTCGCGCCGATCTACGGCACCGTCGTCACCTCGATCATCGCCATGATCATCGGCGTCCCGGTCGGCATCGGCATCGCCATCTTCCTGACCGAGCTCTGTCCCTATTCCCTGCGCCGGCCGATCGGCATTGCCATCGAGCTTCTCGCCGGCATCCCGTCGATCATCTACGGCATCTGGGGCCTGTTCGTGTTCGCGCCCTTCCTTCAGGCGACCCTCCAGCCCGCCCTGATCGACTCGTTCGCCAATATCCCGGTCCTCAACGCGCTCTTCGCCGGTCCGCCCTATGGCATCGGCGTGCTCACCGCCGGGCTGATCCTCGCCGTCATGGTGCTGCCTTTCATCACCGCCATCACCCGCGACGTGTTCCTGACGGTTCCGCCTGTCCTCAAGGAGGCCGCCTACGGCGTCGGCTGCACGACCTGGGAAGTCGTCCGCAAGGTCGTTCTTCCCTACACCCGCGTCGGCGTCATCGGCGGCATCATGCTGGGCCTCGGCCGCGCCCTTGGCGAAACCATGGCCGTCACCTTCGTCATCGGCAACGCCCACCGCATCTCCGCGTCGATCCTGGCGCCCGGCACCACCATTTCCGCGGCCATCGCCAACGAGTTCACCGAAGCCGTCGGCGACATCTACACCTCGTCGCTGATCGCCATCGGCCTGATCCTCTTCATCATCACGTTCGTCGTGCTCGCCGCGGCGCGGTTGATGCTGATGCGCATCGAGCGGGGCCTCGGGTCATGAAGTCGATGGCGCGCTATCAGCGCCGGCGGCGGCGCAACACCATCACCATGGCGCTCTCGGTCGCCGCGACCGTGTTCGGGGCGAGCTGGCTGGTCGCCATCCTCTGGACGCTTCTGTGGAACGGCGTCGCCGGCCTGTCGCTCGAGGTGTTTACCGCCAACACGCCGCCGCCCGGCGGCTCCGGCGGCCTCGCCAACGCCATCGTCGGCAGCCTGATCCTCACCGTCTTCGGCGTCGTCATCGGAACGCCGGTCGGCATCCTCGCCGGCACCTACCTCGCCGAATACGGCCGCTACGCCCGCATCAGCGTGATCGTGCGCTTCGTCAACGACATCCTCCTGTCCGCCCCCTCGATTGTCGTCGGCCTGTTCGTTTACGAGATCACCGTCGCCCGCGTCGGCCATTTCTCGGCCTGGGCCGGCGGCATCGCGCTCGCCATCCTCGTCCTGCCGGTGGTCATCCGCACCACCGAGGACATGCTCATGCTGGTCCCCGATCCTCTGCGCGAGGCCGCCGCCGGTCTCGGCTCGCCGCGCTGGAAGATCATCTCCGACGTGTCCTACCGCGCCGCCCGCGCCGGCATCGTCACCGGCGTCCTGCTGGCGATCGCGCGCATCACCGGCGAGACCGCGCCGCTGCTGTTCACCGCCCTCAACAACCAGTTCTGGAGCCTCGATGTAAACGCGCCGATGGCGAGCTTGCCGGTGACCATCTTCCAGTTCGCCCTGTCGCCCTACGACGACTGGCAGCAGCTGGCCTGGACCGGCGCGTTGATCGTGACCTTCGCCGTGCTCACTCTGAACATCGTCGCCCGGTATCTCTCCACGATGGGACAGTCCAAATGAACGACGCCACCGCCGCGGTCGCCAATGCCGTGCCCGTCAACGCCGCCGCCGGCATGCGCGAGAAGATCTCGATCCGCGACCTGCGCTTCTACTACGGGGAGTCGCAGGCCCTGAAGTCGATCAGCCTGCCCCTCTACGCCAACAAGGTCACCGCCTTCATCGGCCCGTCGGGCTGCGGCAAGTCCACGCTGCTGCGCGTCCTCAACCGCATGTACGACCTCTATCCGAACCAGCGCGCCGAGGGCGAGGTGATGTTCGAGGGCGCCAACATCCTGTCGCCGCAACAGGACCTTAATCTTCTGCGCTCGAAGGTCGGCATGGTGTTCCAGAAGCCGACGCCGTTTCCCATGACCATCTTCGACAACATCGCCTTCGGCATCCAGTTGTACGAGCGGCCCTCGCGCAGCGAACTCGCCGATCGTGTCGAGGCGGCGCTGACCAGGGCGGCGCTGTGGGGCGAGGTCAAGGACAAGCTCAAGGCCAGCGGTCTCAGCCTCTCCGGCGGCCAGCAGCAGCGTCTGTGCATCGCCCGCACTGTCGCCGTCCAGCCGGAGGTTGTATTGCTCGACGAGCCGTGCTCGGCCCTCGACCCGATCTCGACCTCCAAGATCGAGGAGCTGATCGACGAGTTGAAGCACGAGTACACGATCGTCATCGTGACGCACAACATGCAGCAGGCCGCGCGCGTCTCGGACAAGACCGCGTTCATGTACCTCGGTGAGCTGGTCGAGTTCGACGACACCGACAAGATCTTCACCGCGCCCACCGACCGCCGGACGCAGGACTACATCACCGGCCGCTTCGGGTAGGACCAGAAGGAATCCCAACGCCGATGTCCGAACACATCGTCTCCGCATTCGACGAAGACCTGAACGGCCTCGCCCAGAAGATCGCCGAAATGGGCGGCCTCGCCGAGCAGAACGTCGCCGATTCCGTCGCCGCCCTCGTCAACCGCGACATCGAGCGCGCCCAGCGTCTCATCGCCTCCGACGAGCGCATCGACGTCCTCCAGCAGCAGGTCGAGGAATCCGCCGTCTCGATGATCGCGCGCCGCCAGCCCATGGCCCGCGATCTTCGCGAAATCATGGCCGCCATCCACATCGCCAACGATCTCGAGCGCGTCGGCGACCTCGCCAAGAACACCGCCAAGCGCGTCATCGCGATTGAATCGAATTTCGGCTCGCAGCGCCTCGTCGCCGGCGTCGAGCACATGGCCGAGCTGTCGCTGACCCAGCTGAAGGAGGTCCTCGACGCCTTCGCCAGCCGCGACCTCGCCGCCGCCCTGGCCGTGTGGGAGCGCGACAACGAGATCGACGCCGTCTACACCTCGCTCTTCCGCGAGCTCCTCACCTACATGATGGAGGATCCGCGCAACATCACCTTTTGCACGCACCTCCTGTTCTGCGCCAAGAACATCGAGCGCATCGGCGACCACGCCACCAACATCGCCGAGACCCTCCACTACCTGATCACGGGTTCCCAGTTGACCGAGCAGCGGCCGAAACAGGACACCTCGAGCCTGACGTCGGTCGCCTACAAGCAGGCCTGACCCGGAAAGCCGATGGAGCGCCGCCAATGACGCCGAAGGTGATGATCGTCGAGGATGAGGAGCCGCTGGCCCTCATGCTGCGCTACAATCTGGAGTCCGAGGGCTACGCCGTCGAGACGGTCGAGCGCGGCGACGACGCCGAGGTGCGGCTGCGCGAGAACGTGCCCGACCTGCTGCTTCTCGACTGGATGCTGCCCGGCGTCTCCGGCATCGAGCTGTGCCGCCGCCTGCGCACCCACGAGGCCACCCGCGCGCTGCCGATCATCATGCTGACCGCGCGCGGCGAGGAGTCGGAGCGTGTTCGGGGCCTGGCGACCGGCGCCGACGACTACGTGGTGAAGCCCTTCTCGCTACCCGAGCTGATGGCCCGCGTGCGCGCCATTCTGCGCCGCTCCCGTCCCGAGCTGGTCGCGACCATCCTCAAGGCCGGCGATCTCGAGCTCGACCGCGATACCCACCGCGTCCGCCGCAACGGCCGCGAGCTGCATCTCGGCCCCACCGAGTTCCGCCTGCTCGAGTTCCTCATGCAGTCGCCCGGGCGCGTCTTCTCCCGCGCCCAGTTGCTGGATGCGGTCTGGGGTCGCGACGTGTTCGTCGACGAGCGCACCGTCGACGTCCACATCGGGCGCCTCCGCCGCGCGCTGGGTCGCGGCCGCGATCCGATCCGCACCGTACGCGGCTCCGGCTATTCCTTCGACGAAAGTTTCGCGGCGACGACCGCCGCCTGACGGGCGCCTTCTTGCGCGGCGAGCGCGGCTAGCCGTAGTTCTCGTTGCGCCGGTCGCGGCGGCGATCGGCCGGCTGATAGGCGACCCGGCTGTGATATTCGCAGTAGGGCAGGTCGTTCCAGTGCTTGTGACCGCAGAAGCCGAAGCTCTCGGTGTTCGGATCGCCCACCGGCCACTTGCACATCTCGTCGGTCAGTTCGAGCAGCGGCACGTTCAGCGGGATCGGGACGGGAATGTCCTCGATCGGCACCGGCGCCGGCAGCCGTCGTGGCGCCGGGCTGGGGTGCGTCTTCAGCGCCGTGTTGCCCGAGACGTAGTGGCGTGTCGGCCGCCGCGTCGTTGAGGTGCGCACCTTGCGCGGCCGCGGATTGTTGGACGCAGCCTTGGCGCGTCCCGACAGCGACAGGCGATGCACCTTGCCGATCACCGCGTTGCGTGTCACGCCGCCGAGCTGCCCGGCGATCTGACTCGCACTCAGGCCCTCCGCCCAGAGCTTCTTCAGAAGCTCGACGCGTTCATCGGTCCAGCTCATTCCAGCATCCCTATGTCGATGCAGCGGGATTCGGAATCGCTCCCCGTGCGCTGTCCACTCCTCAGGACAGCGCCAGACGCGATACAAAGGGACGCTTGAGATTCCGCCGCAAAAAACTACGCGCGGAAGCTACACCGCACGCTGACTCGCTGACAAGAGTTCGCGCAGACACACCCCGGCAAATCAATCTGTTTTCCCCAAGTCCTGCCGGACATTGGCGGCGAGCCGGCGTGCCAATCGCCTCGACGCGTGAAAACGTTGCGCATAAGCTTCAGCGCTGCATTTTCGCGCGGTGGAAAATCGCCGAGCGGTGGAAAAGTCGTTTATGGACTCGGGCCCACGGCCCGTTGCACACGCGCCGACAACCGCACACCGAAGGTGGTCGCGCCTTCGGTTGCAGAAACGTCAGGGAGACGGACCCATCCACGCCACGCTCTTCCTGATCGCGGCCAACCTGCTGCCGGTCGTCGGCGTCGTCTTCTGGGGCTGGGATGCCTTCGTGCTTCTCATGCTCTACTGGATGGAGACGGCGATCATCGGCTTCTGGACGATCGTGCGCGTCGCCGCCGCGCCCGCCGCGAGCGGCAGCCTGCGCGGCGTCCCCGCCGTTCTTGGCGGTCTCGGCATCGCCGCCTTCTTCTCCGTCCACGCCGGCATCTTCATGATCGTCCACTTCGTCTTCCTGTGGACCTTGTTCTCCGGCGCCTGGTCGCATCGCATCCACGGCGTCGGCGATTTCGTTCGCCTCATGGTGCTGGGCACTGGCCTGTGGTTCCCGCTGATCGTTCTTTTTCTCGGGCGCGGCTGGGCGCTCATCTGGCCGCTCATCGCCCCGCGCCTCGGTCTCACGCCAGCGCCGGACGCAGCGAAGGGCGACGACAACGCGATCGGCGCTCTCTATACCCGCATCATCGTCATGCAGTTCACCATCCTCATCGGCGCCTGGTTTGCGGTTGCCGCCGGCGATGGCATCGCGCCCCTGATCCTGCTCATCGTCATCAAGACGGTCGTCGACCTCGGCATCGTCCCTATCGCCGCCAAGTTCCGCTTCGCCGTCAGGAAGCCCTAGGCGATCCGCGCCCCGCGATTGACAGGCCGGGTGCGGGCGTCGATAAGGAGCCCGAAGAGGTGCTGCTCCCGGAAGCCATACGGGCGCGGCATCTTTTGCCTTTGGGGAAACAGGAAACGACGGTCATGCCGACCAATCCCGGCAAGTCTCCGCTTTACGATGTCTTCGCGCGCGCGCCGGTTGCCGCGGTGCGCGGCGAGGGCGTGTGGCTGGAGAGCGCCGATGGCCGCCGCTACCTCGATTTCTCCGGCGGCATCGCGACAAATGCCCTCGGCCATGCCCACCCGGCGCTGGTCAAGGCGCTGAGCGAGCAGGCCGCGAAACTCTGGCACGTCTCCAACCTGTTCGAGATTCCGGGCCAGGTCGAACTGGCCGCCAAGCTCGTCGCCAATTCGTTCGCCGACAAGGTCTTCTTCCAGAACTCCGGCGCCGAGGCGGTCGAGTGCGCCATCAAGACCGCGCGCCGCTATCAGTATGCCTCCGGCCATCCGGAGCGGACCAGGTTCATCGCCTTCGCCGGTTCCTTCCACGGCCGCACGCTGGCGACGCTCGCCGCCGCCGGCAATCCGAAATACCTGGAAGGCTTCGGCCCCCCGGTCGCCGGTTTCGATCAGGTACCCTTCGGCGATCTCAAGGCCGTCGAGGCGGCCATCGGGCCGGAGACCGCCGCCATCCTCATCGAGCCGATCCAGGGCGAGGGCGGCGTCCGCCCGGCTTCCAATCAGTTCCTGCGCGAGCTCAGGGCGCTCTGCGACAAGCACGGTCTGCTGCTTGTCTTCGACGAGGTGCAGACCGGCATCGGCCGCACCGGCAAGCTGTTCGCCTACGAATGGTCGGGCGTCTCGCCGGACGTCATGGCGGTCGCCAAGGGCATCGGCGGCGGCTTCCCGCTCGGCGCCTGCCTCGCCACCGCCGAGGCCGCCAAGGGCATGACCCCCGGCACCCACAATTCGACCTTCGGCGGCAACCCGCTGGCCATGGCCGTCGGCAACGCCCTCATCGATATCGTCGCCCGGCCCGAATTCCTCGAGCATGTCCGCCGCATGGGCCTCTACATGAAGCAGCGGCTCGCCTCCGTCGTCGACGCCCATCCCGCGCTGGTTGCCGAGGTGCGCGGTGAGGGCCTGCTCATGGGCGTGCGCTGCGTGGTGCCGGTCGCCGAGGTCGTCGCCGCCGCCCGCGATCAGGACATGCTGAGCGCTTCGGCCGGCGACAACGTGCTGCGTCTGCTGCCGCCCCTCAACGTCACCGAGGCCGAGATCGACGAAGGCATCACCCGGCTCGATGCGGCGCTGGGCTCCCTCGAAGGCGGCGCCAGGGCCGCCGCGCACGGCTAGCGGGCGACGGCGATGGCCCGGCATTTTCTCGATCTCGCCGATTTCGATGGCGCGGCGCTTCGCGCCATGCTCGCCGACGCGGTCGCCCTCAAGGCCAGCCGCCGCGCTCCTGATGCCCCGCGTCCGCTCGCCGGCAAGACCCTGGCGCTGGTCTTTGACAAGCCCTCGACCCGCACCCGCGTCTCCTTCGATGTCGGCATGCACGAGCTGGGCGGCGAGACCATCGTGCTCACCGGCTCGGAAATGCAGTTGGGCCGTGGCGAGAGCGTTCCCGATACCGCCAGGGTGCTGTCGCGCTTCGTCGACGCCATCATGATCCGCACCCTCGACCACGCCATGGTGCAGGAGCTTGCGGCGAACGCCACCATCCCGGTCATCAACGGCCTGACGCGCGTCTCCCATCCCTGTCAGGTCATGGCCGACGTCATGACCTTCGAGGAAAAGAAGGGCCCGATCGCCGGCAAGACGATCGCCTGGGTCGGCGACGGCAACAACGTCATGGCCTCGTGGGTCCATGCCGCCGGCCGCTTCGGCTTTCCGTTGCGCATCGCCACCCCGCCGGAACTCGCGCCGCCGCCGGCGCTGCTCGCCTGGGCGAAGAAGAACGGCGCCGAACTCGACGTCTCGACGGATGCCGAGCGCGCCGTCGCCGGCGCCGATTGCGTCGTCGCCGATACGTTCGTGTCCATGGGCGACGCCGAGGCCGAGCGCCGCCACAATCTTCTCGGCCCCTATCAGGTCAACGCGCGGCTGATGGCAAAGGCAAACGCCGACGCCATATTCATGCACTGTCTGCCCGCCCATCGCGGCGAGGAGGTCACCGCCGAGGTCATCGACGGGCCGCAATCGGTCGTCTTTGACGAGGCGGAAAACCGTCTCCACGCCCAGAAGGCCATCCTCGTCTGGTGTCTCGCATGAGTCTTGGTGTTGAAAGCGTCGAGGAGGCCCTTGGCCCCTCTGGCGACGATTCCGTCCGCCCGTTCGCCGTCGAGGCGCTCGACGTGCGCGGCCGCGTCATCCAGATGGGCCCGGCGCTCGACGCCATTCTCGCCCGCCACGATTATCCGCCGCCGGTGTCGCGCCTTTTAGCCGAGGCGGTCGTGCTGGCGGTGCTGCTGGGGTCGTCCCTGAAGTTCTCCGGCCGCTTCACCCTCCAGACCGAGACCGACGGGTCCGTCGACATGCTGGTCGTCGACTACCGCACCACCGGCGATATCCGCGCCTACGCCCGCTTCGACCGCGAAGCGGTGGCCGAGGCGGAAGCCTCCGGCACGGCGAGCCCCGGCCTGCTCCTCGGCAAGGGGACGCTCGCCATGACCATCGATCAGGGCCCCAACAT
Source organism: uncultured Alphaproteobacteria bacterium (assembly GCA_963843565.1). GTDB lineage: Bacteria > Pseudomonadota > Alphaproteobacteria > Rhizobiales > Kaistiaceae > DASZQY01. The sequence goes on along the minus strand of CAWJKY010000003.1, from coordinate 1,699,672 downwards.
GAGCACCTATCAGGGTGTCGTTCCGCTCGAGGGCGAGGGGCTGGAGGAGGTCGCCCACACCTACTTCCGCCAGTCCGAACAGATCCCGACGCTGGTCCGTCTGGCGGTCGCCGAGATGCGCCGTCGCGAGGACGGGACGCTGCGCCATTCGTGGCGCGCCGGCGGCCTGCTCGTCCAGTTCCTGCCCGATGCGCCCGACCGCATCGTGCACCGCGATATTTCCGGCGGCGATGCGCCCGAGGGTGCCGTCGATCACTCCGGCGACGAGGAAGACGATTCCTGGGTCGAGGCGCAGGCGCTCGCCGGCACCGTTCAGGACGACGAGCTGACCGATCCGGAACTGCCCGTCGAGAACCTGCTCTATCGCCTGTTCAACGAGCGCGGCGTGCGCATCTTCCGCTCGGCGGAAGTCCGCGACCAGTGCTCCTGCTCGCGCGACAAGGTGTCCGGACTGCTCGCCACCTTCAGCGCCACGGAGATCGCCGAGAGCACCGAGAACGGCGCGATTTCCGTCACCTGCGAATTCTGCGGCACCAAGTACGAATTCGACCCCGCCGACTTCACGCCGTCAGACGATCCTCCGCCAGAAGCCTGAGCTGGGCGATCGACCAGTCGTAGAGGAGCGGGTAGGGCGGTTCCGCATTGGCCGGGTCCGCCATCGAGAAGGCGAGGAACGCCCGGTAGAAGCGGAACGCGGCGTCGATCGTCGCGCCGTGCCGCTCAAGCAGCCGCTGGTGCACGAAGCGGGCGTCCTCCGGTCCGCATTCCTCCAGAAGCTCAAGCGTGTGGGCCGCGACCGCCAGATCGAGCTGCCGGTCGCCGGCGACCGTGAAGACGCCGAAGTCGAGCACCGCCGAAACGGCAAGCTGGTCGTCCATCATCACGTTGCCGGGGAAATAGTCGCCGTGCACCAGCACCTTCTCCGGCCGCTCCGGCAGGTCGGCGATCATCGCCTCGGCCTTGTCGAAGAGCAGGTCCGGGTCGCCCGCCGCCACGGCGATGGTATCGCGGTTGCGGTCGCGGAATCCGGCGAGGCTTCGCCGCGCGAAAGCCCGCCAGCTGTCGGCGCGGATCGGCGTTGGCGCCAGCACATGTCCGTAGGGGTGGTAGAGGAGGGGGACAGCGGCCAGCGCGTCGAGCGCGTCGGCGTAGTTGACCAGCGCCGTTTCCCGCTCGGCGCCGGTGAGGTCGCGGAGCAGCGCCAGCATCGGCCGGCCGGGCAGGCGCTTCTCGATCGTCCACGCCTCGCCCGGTCCGATCTTCAGGATCTGCGGCGTCGCGAAGGGCAGGCGCCCGGCGATCCGCGCCAGGAACGCCTTCAGGCGCGATTTGCTCAGGCTGGCGCCGCCGTGGCTTCGCGGCAGGCGCAACACCCGGTCGTTATCGAGGGCATAGACCCGGGATTCGCCGCCGCTCCCGATAAGGTCCCCGTCGTCGAGGCCGAACGATGTCAGGATATCCGGCGCCGTCCGGGGCCCGGTCAATTCATCGTCCGCGGCGCGTCCGGAACGTCGAGCGAGAACGCCGGAATGGCGATCGAGAACGTCTCGCCGCGGTCGGTCTGCATCTGGTAGGAGCCGACCATGATCCCCGACGGCGTCGAAAGTGGGCACCCGCTGGTATAGGCAAACGTCTCGCCGGGCTTCAGAACCGGCTGCTTGCCGACCACGCCCGGCCCGCGCACTTCCTCCATGCGCCCATTGGCGTCGGTGATCCGCCAGTGGCGCGCCCTCAGCTGCACCACTTCCTCGCCGAGGTTGGAAATCTCGATCTTGTACGCCCAGAAGTAGTGGCCGTCGTCGGGCGAGGATTCGCCTTCGACGAAACTCGGCTCGACGGTCACCTGAATGGCGCGGGTGGTCTCGCGGTACATGGAACAACGATGTATTGGCCCGCCGCGAAGGCGTCAATCACCGCAGCTACCGCAGCTTGTCGAGCGCCCGCGTCAGATCCTCGGCGAGATCGGCGACGTCCTCCAGCCCCACCGACAGCCGCAGCATCCCTTGCGTGATCCCCTGGTCGAGCCGCGCTTCTTCCGTCAGCCGCTGATGGGTGGTGGTCGAGGGGTGGGTGATCAGGCTCTTGGCGTCGCCGAGGTTGTTGGAAATGCGGATCACCTTCAGCGCGTTGCAGACCTTGAAGGCCCCCTTCTGCCCGCCCTTCACCTCGAAGGCGACCAGCGTCGAGCCGCCCTTCATCTGCCGTTTGGCGAGCGCGTACTGCGGGTGGTCCTTGCGCCCCGGATAGAAGACGCGGGTCACGGCTTTGTGCCGGGCGAGGATGTCGGCGAGCGCGGCGGCGTTGGCCGTCTGCCGTTCGACGCGCACGGTGAGCGACTCCAGCCCCTTGAGCAGCACCCAGGCGTTGAACGGGCTCAGCGACGGCCCCGTCTGGCGCAGGAACGTGTGAACGTTGTCGGCGATGAACTTGGCGCTTGCCAGGATCACGCCGCCCAGAACCCGCCCCTGTCCATCGATGTGCTTGGTCGCCGAATAGACCACCACGTCGGCGCCGAACTCCAGCGGCTTCTGCAGGACCGGCGTCGCGAACACGTTGTCGACCACCAGCAGCGCGCCCGCCTTGTGGGCGATCTTCGCGATCTGCTTGATGTCGTAGACCTCGAGCGTCGGGTTGGTCGGCGTCTCCATGAAGAACGCCTTGGTCTCGGGCCGCGCCGCCGCCTTCCAGGCTGCCAGGTCGGCGCCGTCGACCAGCGTCGCGGTGATGCCGAAGCGCGGCAGCAGGTCCTCGATGACGTAGCGGCACGAGCTGAACAGGGCTTTCGCCGCCACCACGTGGTCGCCGGCCTTCAGCCACGACAGGAACACCGCGGTCACCGCCGCCATGCCGCTCGCCGTGGCGCGTGCCGCCTCCGCCCCTTCCAGAAGCCGCATGCGCTCCTCGAACATGGCGACGGTCGGGTTGTTGTAGCGGGAGTAGATGAAGCCCGGCTCGTCGCCCTTGAAGCGGCGGGCGGCCTGCTCGGCGTTGTCGTAGACGTAGCTCTGCGTCAGGAACAGCGCTTCGGAATTCTCGCCGTACTGAGAGCGCAAGGTTCCGCCGTGGACCAGCGCGGTCGCGGGGCGCAGGGCGGGGGTGGTCTTCTTTCCGGGGCGCGCGATTTTCCGGGCCATCGGTCGTTCCTCCAACAAAAAACCCGGCCGCGCGACCGGGCCGGGTTTTCACCCTCCGGCCTCTTTAGCGATTTCTTTTACGTGGCTGCAAGCCGGCCGGCTCAAATGACCACGGACGAACAGCCTCTTAGCGTGCATCCGACCTTGGCGTCAATCGCAACATCCGTTAACGCTTGCCGCCATGGCAGAGGGCACAACCGACGGCATACTTCCCGCGAGCGGGATCAGGGACCTCTTCGAGGCCGGCGCCATCCTTGCGCCGAAGCGTCAGGAGCCCGACCAGATCCAGCCGGCGAGCCTCGATCTGCGCCTCGGCGAGACCGCCTACCGCGTCCGCGCCAGCTTCCTGCCCGGGCCGCAGAGCAGCGTGGCCGACCGCGTCGCCAGCGTGAAGCTCCATGAGTTCAGCCTCGCCACCGGCGCCGTGCTGGAGGTCGGCTGCGTCTACATCGTGCCGCTCATGGAGAGCCTGAAGCTCCCCAAGGACATCGCTGCCGCCGCCAATCCGAAGTCGTCCACCGGCCGCCTCGACGTCTTCACCCGCGTCATCACCGACCGCGCCCGTTCCTTCGATTCGGTTCCGGCCGGCTACGCCGGTCCCCTCTATCTCGAGGTCAGCCCGCGCACCTTCCCGATCCTGGTGCGCTCCGGTTCGCGCCTGTCGCAGATCCGCTTCCGCCGCGGCGTCGAGGTGCGCCTCGACGACAAGGCGCTGATGGCGCTGCACCGCGAGCAGAGTCTCGTCGACGGCCCGCCGCACATCGCCAACGGCGTCACCCTCACCATCGACCTCGGCGGCAGCGCGCTGGAACGCATCGTCGGCTATCGCGCCAAGCGCCACACCGCCGTCATCGACGTCGACAAGCGTTCCATCTACGACGCCGCCGATTTCTGGGAGCCGATCCCGCGCCACTGGTCGTCCGAGCTGGTGCTGGACCCCGACCAGTTCTACATCCTCGCCTCGCGCGAGGCCGTCCACGTGCCGCCCGAATACGCCGCCGAGATGGTTCCCTTCGATCCGCTGGTCGGCGAGTTCCGCGTCCACTACGCTGGCTTCTTCGATCCGGGCTTCGGCCATTCCCAGGCCGGCGGCACCGGTAGCCGCGCCGTCCTGGAGGTGCGCAGCCACGAGGTGCCCTTCATCCTTGAGCACGGCCAGATCGTCGGCCGTCTGGCGTACGAGAAGCTGACCGGCCGTCCGGAGAAACTGTACGGCGGCGACCTCAACTCCAACTATCAGGCGCAAGGCCTGAAGCTGTCGAAGCACTTCCGGCCGTATTCCCTGCCGTCCGTCTCGCTGCCCCGCGCGCCGGCCCCGGCCGAGAGGTCCGACTGACGCGGAACTCCTTCATCCTCTCTTCATCATCAAGCTTCGATCCTTCTTAAGCAACGCGCCTTAGCGTTGCCGAAAAGGCCGGCGCAACTGGCGTCTAGCGCGGGCCCTTGCCTTGTGAGGAGGGGCGTCGATGCCGATAACAAAAGCGCGCATCGTGCCGGTCGCCGCCGCCGCGGCCGTCCTTGCGATCTCCGTCTTCGCGGTGTTCTGGCTCCATCGCGACGAGGCGAGCGCCGCGAACCCCGGCCAGCTGAAGAGCGAGATCGACGGCAAGATTTCCGCCCTGAACCCGCCATCCCGCACCGTGGAACTGCCGACGGAGAAGGCGCGGCGGGTGCGCAGCGCCATTGATGAGGGCGACTATGCCGCCGCGGACAAGATCTTCGCCGGGGTTCTGGCGGACAGCCGAATCGAGAGCTGGCGCTTCTATCCGTTCACCGATTTCATCGACGGCATCGCCGATATCGATAACCCCGCTTTCGAAACCGGGCTCGACACCTGGGTCGAAAAGGACGGCAACGACGCGGCGGCGCTTCTGATCAGGGCGCGCTTCTATTTCGATGTCGCCTGGGAAAAGCGCGGGCATGACTACACCGGCGACACGGCGGCGGAGAAGCTGGACGCCTTCCAGAGCTACATCGACAAGGCCCTTGCCGACTGCGAAGCCGCGCTGCGCCTCGACCCAGCGAATCCGTACACGCTTTACCTGAGGTTCAGGATCCTGAGCAGCTTGGGCGGCTCGCAACGCATGGTGCAGGCGTTCCAGGAGGCTGTCGCCAGGTATCCCGGTTATTACCCGCTCTACACGATGATGCTGGACAGGCTTCAGCCTAAGTGGGGCGGCAGCGTGCCTGCCATGTACGCGTTCGTCGATCGATATGCCGGCGGCGCGGGCGAGACCGCGCCGCTGAAGCTTCTCTACGTTGACCTTTATCGCTCCCTCCTGGAGACAGCGATGGCGTCCTGTGATTCGGGGCATCTGGCTGGCGACAAGCTCGCGGAGTGCGTCTCGTCTGCTATGCGGAAAATCGTGACCCCGGAGCTTGAAAGCGCGATTCCGGCCGCGATGAAGCTTTACGATCATTCCGACAAGTACCAGTTCGGCTTGGCTCTCGGTTCGATCCTATCGAAGATGTTGAAATGGGCCGGCGGCCAGACTCACGCCGGCGCGCTCTTGGAGATCGCCGCCGTTGCCATGCACAGCAGCACCCAGCTCAAGCCGGACAACCCCGTCGCCAACAGCTACGTCATCGACAAGCTGGTCGCGGAGTCCTGGTACAGCAAGAGCTTCTTCGACAATGCGCTCAAGAAAGCCCGCGAAGCGCTCGAGGATGTCGACGCCACGACGTTCCCGAGCGAGGCAGAGAAGGACTTCGCGATCGCCGGTATTCTCGAATACGCCGGCGTCGCCTCCGGCTATCTCGGACAGGCAACCGACGCGATCGCCTACGAAGAGGCGATGATATCGCTCGGCGACAGGGCCGACTACGAGCAGTACGTCTGCTAAGAATATCTTCAGCTCAAGGACTATGACGATGCCATCCGGCTGTGCACCCGTGCGATCGACCACGGTGCAAACGCGACGGAGGCGCGCTACTGGCGCGGCACCGCGTACACCAACACAGGCGACGGGGACCTCGCGTTGAAGGATCTGACGGTCGTTGCCGGGTCCGACAATCGGCTTCGCGCGAGCGCGGCCATTGATATGTCGATGATCTATTTCGGTCGCAACGACGATCGCGGCGCGCTCGACGTCCTGAACCGGTATACGTATCTCTACGACCCCGCCCAGACCGACAAGAACGACGTCGCCGTGAGCTTCAACAACCGCTGCTACGCCTACATGCAGCTGGACGATCTGAAGAAGGCTCTGGACGACTGCACCCAGTCGCTCAAATACGGCTCGATTCCCGACGCCTACAGCAAGCAGCTGAAGCTGATGAAGCTCCTGAACGCGACGTAGGCACGAGAGCCGCCGCAAAAGATCGGTCGTCTCGCCACCTGGCTCACGAGGCCCAATTGCCTACCCCCAGCGCTTCCGCATCCGCGCCTTGAGGTCGACGGGCACCGTTGCCGGCCGCGCCGCCGCGCCGCCCGCCATCGCCGGGGCCCATAGCCGCGCGGCGAAGCGGTCGAGGATCGCGTCGGGAATGAAGCGCGTGCGCTGCGTATACATGTGCCGGTCGCCGCCGCGGCTTTGCTGGGTCACGTAGCAGCGCTGCGGCACGATCAGGTCGAGCGAGTCCTTCGCGCGCGTCATGGCGACATAGAGCAGGCGCCGCTCCTCCTCGATCTCCGCCGAAGATCCCGTGCCGAGATCGGAGGGGATGCACCCGTCGATCGCGTTCAGAACGAACACCGATTTCCACTCCTGCCCCTTCGCCGAATGGATGGTGGAGAGGATCAGGTAATCCTCGTCGAGCAACGGCGGCCCGGCCATGTCGCTGGTCGAGTTGGGCGGGTCGAGCGTCAGCTCGGTGAGAAACCGCTCGCGCGAGGCGTAGGTGCCGGCGATCTGCTCGAGCTGGAGGAGGTCGTTCCGCCGCACGACCGCGTCGTCGTGGATGCGCTCCAGATGCGGCTCGTACCAGAACCGCACCGCCTCGAGGTCGGCCGGCCACCCGCCGCTTTTTCCCCCGAGGTGCGCCATCAGCGCCGCGAACCCCGGCCAGTCGCTGGCCGCCCGCGCCGGTGGCGCAAACGTCGCGAACGCGTCCGCCGGCGAACCGTCCGCGACCGCGTCGAGGAAGCCCGCCGCCGTCGCCGGCCCGACGCCCGGCAGCAGTTGCAGCACCCGGAACCCGGACACCCGGTCGCGCGGGTTTTCCGCAAAGCGCAGCACCGCCAGCGTATCCTTGACGTGCGCGGCATCGAGAAACTTCAGGCCCCCGAACTTCACGAACGGGACGTTCCGCCGTGTCAGCTCGATCTCCAGCGGCCCCGAGTGGTGCGAGGCGCGGAACAGCACCGCCTGCGCCTTCAGCGCCGTACCCGCTTCCCGCTCTTCCAGCACCCGGTCGGCGACGTAGCGCGCCTGATTGGCCTCGTCGGCGACCGTCACGATCGCCGGCTTCTCGCCCGCCGCCCGCTCCGACCACAGCTCCTTCGAGTAGCGCTCTTCCGCCAGCCCGATCACCGCGTTGGAGGCGGCGAGGATCGCCTTCGTCGAGCGGTAGTTCTGCTGAAGCGTCACGATTGTTGCCGGCGGCGAAAACTGTCCGGGAAAGTCGAGGATGTTCCTGACCGTCGCCGCGCGGAACGAATAGATCGATTGCGCGTCGTCGCCGACCACCGCCAGCCCGCGCCCGTCCGGTTTCAGTCCCGTCAGGATCGTCGCCTGCAGCCGGTTGGTGTCCTGGTATTCGTCGACCAGCACATGGTCGAAGCGCGCCGCGATGTCAGCGGCGATTGACCCTTCCTCCAGCATCCCGGCGAAGTAGAGAAGCAGGTCGTCGTAGTCGAGCACGCCCTGCGCCTGCTTTGCCGAAACGTAGGCCGCGAACAGCCGCGTCAGCTCGTCTTCCCATCCCGCGCACCACGGGAACGCGCGCATCAGCACGTCGCGCATCTCCGCCTGCTCGTTGACGGTCCGCGAATAGATCGCCAGGCACGTCCCCTTGGCGGGAAAGCGCTTCTCGGTGTGCGAGAAGCCGAGGTCGTGGCGCACGATGTTGATGAGGTCGGCGGAGTCTTCCCGGTCGTGGATGGTGAAGGCCGGGTCGAGGCCGATGGTCAGCGCATATTCGCGCAACAGCCGCGCGCCGATGCCGTGAAACGTCCCCGCCCAGTCGAGCGCCGCCGCCGCGGCGAGGCTGGCGCCCAGCGCATGGCCGACGATCCGCTCGACCCGCCGGCGCATCTCGCCGGCCGCCCGCCGCGAAAACGTCATCAGCAGGATGCGCCGCGGGTCGGCGCCGTTCACGACCAGATGCGCCACCCGGTGGGCGAGCGCGTTGGTCTTGCCCGAGCCCGCCCCGGCGATCACCAGCAGCGGCCCGGCGATTGGCCGGCCGGGCCCGATCCCGTGCTCGGCCGCGCGGCGCTGGTCCGGGTTCAGCCGGTCGAGATAGGCGGTGTCGGGCATTCGATGAGCCGAATCAAGCGTTTGGCGCGCGCCGCCAGCAGACATGATTCATGCTTTGTTCGCAATGGGGCCAGCCGCGAACCCCTGTCGCCCCCGCTTGCCCCCTACCTAGCGATCGCGGTCAGCGCCGATGTCGCCGACTGGACCCGCGCCAGATGGTGCGGAACCCCCGGTGTGCCCGCCGGCGGCAATGTCGCCGGCCGTGACGCGGCGAGGTGCGGGGCAGGGCGCTCCGCCGGCGCGAATGACGTGGCCTGCGCCCGCGCCCATTCCAGCGAAAGCGGCCCCGTCTCGGTCCCGTCGGTGAGCGCGTGCGGCCGGATCGGCCGGTAGATCTCGTCGCCGTGGATCACCTTGCCGTCCTCGCGGCGGAACTGGAGGTGCCCCGGCGTCAGTTCGCTCGGATGCGAAAGGCCGGCCGCGCCGAGCAGCTCGGCGACGGCCCGCAGCGTGTTGCGGTGGAAGTTGGCGACCCGCTCCGCCTTCACCGGCACGACGATGGCGCGCTGGCGCGCCGCGTCCTGCGTGGCGATTCCCGTCGGGCAGCGGTTGGTGTGGCAGTGCCGCGCCTGGATGCAACCCACTGCGAACATGAAGCCGCGCGCGATCATGGCGAAGTCGGCGCCGAGCGCGAAGGTGCGGCAGAGGTCGTAGCCGGTGACCAGCTTGCCGCTGGCGCCGAGGCGAATGCGCGAGCGCAGCCCCGCACCGATGAGCGCGTTGTGAACCAGCGTCAGCCCGTCCACCAGCGGCAGGCCGACGTGATTGGAAAGTTCCGGCGGCGCCGCGCCGGTGCCGCCTTCCGTGCCGTCGATCACGATGAAGTCGGGCGTGATGCCGGTCTCCAGCATCGCCTTCACCATCGCCAGGAATTCGTAGCGGTGGCCGACGCACATCTTGATGCCGATCGGCTTGCCGCCCGACAGGTGCCGGAGCGTGCGCACGAAGCCCATCATCTCGAGCGGCGTCGAAAAGGCGCTGTGCGCCGCGGGCGAAACGCAGTCCTGCCCGGTGGCGATGCCGCGCGTCGCCGCGATCTCGGCGCTGATCTTGGCCTTGGGGAGCACGCCCCCGTGTCCCGGCTTGGCGCCCTGGCTGAGCTTGATCTCGATCATCTTCACGGCGGGGTCGGCGGCGGTGCGCGCGAAGGCGTCCGGATCGAAGTTGCCCTCGGCGTTGCGGCACCCGAAGTAGCCCGTCGCCACCTGCCAGACGAGGTCGCCGCCCGCTTCCCGGTGGTAGCGGCTGATCGATCCCTCGCCGGTGTTGTGCGCGAAGCCGCCGATCGCGGCGCCGGCGTTGAGCGCCCGGATGGCCTGCGCGCTCATCGCGCCGAAGCTCATGCCCGAGATGTTGACGACCGAGGCGCGGTAGGGCTGGCGGCAGTCCGGCCCGCCGATCGTGACGCGGAAGTCGGCGTCCTTGATCTCGTGCCCACGGATCGAATGGCACATCCACCCGTGTCCCGGCGCGTTGACGTCGATGATCGTGCCGAACGGCTGGCTTGAGTGGATGTCCTTGGCGCGCCGGTAGGCGACGTTGCGCTGCTCGCGGCTGAACGGCACCGGGTCGCGGTCGTCCTCGATCAGGTATTGCCGGATCGACGGCCGGATCTCCTCGAACAGATAACGCAGGTGCCCGATGAGCGGGTAGTTGCGCAGGATCGCGTGCGACGGCTGCAGGAGGTCGAACACGCCGAGCGCCACCAGCGGCACCAGCACCAGCAGGGCAAGCCCGAGCCACGGCGATTCGAGCGCCGCTGCTGCGGCGCACAAAAGCGTCAGACCGGTTGCCGTGGCGAACGGAACGTAGCGCCAGACGTGAGCCATCGTTTCCCCCGGAATGGCGCCCTTCTCTTGCGTGGCTGCCATCGTCCCCGGCCGGCGCGTGCCCCCGCGCTTGGGTCCGGTGAGTTGCAAGACGCTCAGGCTACCTGCCGAAAGTGAAAGTTTGCTTGCAGGACAGCGCCTTGCGGAAAGGCCATTATCCGGGCCCATGACCGCCCGTGCTGTCCTGAAAAGCCCGACCGGACTGTTGCCCGCGCCGTTTGCCGCGTGGTTTGCCGCCCGCAACTGGACGCCGCGGCCCCATCAGCTGGAGCTGCTGGAGAAGGCCCGCGCCGGCCGCTCGACCCTCCTCATCGCGCCGACCGGCGCCGGCAAGACGCTCGCCGGTTTCCTGCCGAGCCTCGTCTCGCTTTTCGAGCGTCCGCCGACCACCGCCGTCGACGGGCGCGGCATCCACACCCTCTACATCTCGCCGCTGAAGGCGCTCGCCGTCGATATCGCCCGCAACCTCGAGAAGCCGGTCGCCGAGATCGGCCTTGCGGTGAAGCTCGAGACCCGCACCGGCGATACGCCCCAGTCCCGCCGCCAGCGCCAGAAGCTGAAGCCGCCCGATATCCTGTTGACCACGCCCGAGCAGGCGGCGCTCTTGCTGGCCGCGCCCGATGCCCAGCGCTTCTTCGCCGATCTCGACACCGTCGTCCTCGACGAGTTGCACGCGCTGGTCACCTCGAAGCGCGGCGATCTTCTCGCCCTCGGTCTGGCGCGCCTGCGCACGCTCGCCCCGCGCCTGAAGACCATCGGTCTGTCGGCGACCGTCTCCGACCCCGACGCCCTCCGCGCCTGGCTGGTGCCACAGCGCACGCCGCCTCAGGACGAGGCACCACACCTCTCCCCGGTGGGGAGAGGTCGGCGCGCAGCGCCGGGTGAGGGGGATCGTCGCGCGCCGAACGAGTCGCCTCTTTCCCCTCCCCTGAAAGGGGAGGGTCGGAGCACCAAGGGTGCTCCGGGGAGGGGTCAAAGCCACCGACCCCCACCCCGGCAGCGAAGCCACCCGACCTCCAACTTTCTGGGGAAGGAAGAAACCGCGGACGCTCCGCTCCCCATGGCCGACCTCGTCTCAGTCTCCGGTGGCGCCAGGCCCGACATCGCCATCCTCGATTCGGAGGAGCGCGTGCCGTGGTCCGGCCACTCCGCCCGCTACGCCCTCGCCGACATCTACGCGGCCATCGCGCGGCACAGGATGGCGCTGCTCTTCGTCAACACCCGCAGCCAGGCCGAGCTGATCTTCGCCGAGCTGTGGCGCATCAATCGCGACGCGCTACCCATCGCCCTCCACCACGGCTCGCTCGATCCCACCCAGCGCCGCAAGGTCGAGGCAGCGATGGTCGCCGGAACCTTGCGCGCCGTCGTCTGCACCTCGACGCTCGATCTCGGCATCGACTGGGGCGACGTCGATCTCGTCGTCAACATCGGCGCACCGAAGGGGGCGAGCCGCCTTGCCCAGCGCATCGGCCGGGCCAACCACCGCCTCGATGAGCCGTCGAAGGCGCTGCTGGTCCCCGCCAACCGCTTCGAGGTCATGGAGTGCCGCGCCGCCCTCGATGCCAATTATCTCGGCGCCCAGGATTCCCCGCCCATCAAGCCCGGCGCCCTCGACGTGCTCGCCCAGCACATCCTTGGCATGGCGGTCGGCGCGCCCTTCTTCGCTGACGACCTCTATGCCGAGATCGCCTCCGCCTACCCTTACCGCGACCTCGACCGCGAGACCTTCGACGCCGCGCTGGCGTTCGTGGCGACCGGCGGCTACGCGCTGAAGACCTACGAGCGGTTCGCCAAGATCAGGAAGGGCATCGACGGCCGTTGGCGCGTCGCCAACCGGCAGATCGCCCAGCAGTACCGGCTGAACGTTGGCACCATCGTCGAATCGCCGCTCCTCAACGTCCGCCTGTCGCGCTCCGCCCGCTCCGGTTTCGCCGGCAAGGGCGGCCGTGTTCTCGGCAAGATCGAGGAAGGCTTCATCGAGGCGCTGGCCCAGGGCGACACCTTCCTGTTCGCCGGGTTGATCCTGCGCTTCGAGGGCATCCACGAGAACGAGGTGATCGCCACCCGCACCGCCGACGAGACGCCCAAGATTCCGGTCTATGCCGGCGGCAAGTTTCCCCTCTCGACGTATCTTGCCGCCGGCGTGCGCGCCATGCTCGCGGATCCGAAGAAGTGGAAGGCGTTGCCGCCCCAGGTCTCCGACTGGCTGAAGGTCCAGAAGCGGAAATCGATCCTGCCGCGCGCCGACCAGTTGCTGGTCGAGACCTTCCCGCGCGGCCGCCGCTTCTACATGGTCGCCTATCCCTTCGAGGGGCGTCTTGCCCACCAGACGCTTGGCATGCTGCTCACCCGCCGGCTGGAGCGCGCACGGCTGAAGCCGACCGGTTTCGTCGCCACCGACTATTCGCTCGCCGTCTGGGGCCTCGCCGATCTTGGCCGCGCCTTCGCGGAGCAGCGCCCGAGCCTCGCCGAGCTGTTCGACGAGGACATGCTCGGCGACGACCTCGAGGCGTGGATGGCCGACAGCTGGCTGCTCAAGCGCATGTTCCGCAACGTCGCGCTGATCTCGGGGCTGATCGAGAAGCGCCATCCCGGCAAGGAGAAGACCGGCCGTCAGGTCACCATCTCCGCCGACCTTGTCTATGACGTGCTCCGCCGCCATGAGCCCGACCACATCCTGATGCGCGCCACCTGGGACGACGCATCGACCGGCCTGCTCGACATCGGCCGCCTCGGCGATATGCTTGCCCGTATCAGGGGCCGAGTTGTTCACCAGCGGCTCGCGCGTATCTCGCCCCTGGCTGTTCCTGTGATGCTGGAAATCGGCAAGGAATCGGTGGCCGGAGGGGACGCCGAGGAGCACGTGTTGCGGGAAGCGGCGGAGGATCTGGTGCGGGACGCGATGAGCGATGGCTGAGGTTGCCTGGAGCCGCGAAGTCGAGACGCCGGCAAGGCCGCTGTCCGGCGTGCTCGTCGGCGTCATGGGCGTCGTCCTCGAGCTCTATCCGGAAGGCGCGCTGTGGTGGGACGACATGCGCCTGCTCGTCGTCGCCGACCTCCACCTCGAGAAAGGCTCCTCCTTCGCCCGCCGCGGCCAGTTGATCCCGCCCTACGACACGGTCGAGACGCTTACCCGCCTGGCCGGCCTCGTCGCGGCGCTTCGCCCGCGTCTGGTCGTCGCCCTTGGCGATTCCTTCCACGATGCCGAGGCCGCCGGTCGCCTCACTGTCAGCGCCCGCCAGATGCTGCGCGGCCTGCAGAGCGGCCGCGACTGGACCTGGATCGCCGGCAACCACGATCCCGACCGCCCCGCCGGCCTCGGCGGCACCGCCGTCGACGCGCTCGCCGTCGGCAGCCTCACCTTCCGTCACCAGCCGCTCGCCGGCCGCTCCGATGGCGAGATCGCCGGTCACCTGCACCCCGCCGCCCGCGTCATCGGCGAGGGCAAGTCCGTGCGCCGCCGCTGCTTCGTCGGCGACGGCCGCCGTCTGGTGATGCCGGCGATGGGCGCCTATGCCGGCGGCCTCGATGTCTGCAATCCCGCCTTCGACGGCCTCTTCGACGAAGCGACCTTCCGCGCCTACGTGCTGGGCGACGATCGCATCTACCCCATCGGTCCGAAGGCACTCGGCCGCACCTGAGCGAGGCAAGATTGCATGCGCGCCCAGAAAGTCGTTCCCGAACTTTATTGCTCCGACATCGGCCAGAGTCTGTCGTTCTATCTCCACGTCTGCGGCTTCGAGATCGCCTACGACCGGCCCGAGGAGCGCTTCGCCTACCTGACGCTTGATGGTGCCGACCTGATGCTCGAACAGCCCACCGATCCCGATCGCGTGCTGCTCGTCGATTTGCCCGAGCGTCCCTACGGCCGCGGCATGAACCTCCAGATCGAGGTCGGCGACGTCGACACCCTTTACGAGCGTGTCGTGGCCTCCGGCAGCCATGTCCTCAGGGAGCTGGAGGAGCGCTGGTATCGCGCCGACGCGGTCGAGGTCGGCAACCGCCAGTTCGTCGTGCAGGACCCCGATGGCTACCTGCTGCGCTTCTTCCGCGATCTCGGCGAGCGCGCCCTGGAAGAGGGCAGCGCCCTGGCGGCCGAATAGCGCAAGCCCTAGTCGCGCCGGAAGATCACCCCGCCCAGCCAGCCGATGAACAGCGCCAGCGTCGCGCACAGGATGCCGTAGACCAGCGCCTGGTTATGGGCGAACGAGGTCATCGTCGCCTCGAAGCCGGTGGTCGACACCTCGATGCCGTCCTGGGCGTGGGCGAGCAGCTGTTTGCCGTCGAACAGGTAGGTGATCGCCGTGTAGTGGCCGACCGGGATGTTGGCCGGCAGATGCAGGTTGGCACGGAAGATGAGCCCGGCGATGAAGGTGACGCCGGTCTCCTGGGTGAACAGGCCCTGCTTCTGTTTCAGCCGGATATAGGCCTCGCGGAAGGCGCTGGCGTCGGAATCGTTGACCGCGTCGCGCCCGGCGAAGCGGAAGGCGATGTTGTCGAAGCCTATCCCCAGTTGCTGCAGCACCGCGGGGTCGGCCAGCGTGTCGGTCGGTCCCGACGTCGACAGCTCGTAGAGGCTCGGCGGCCTGACCAGCGTCTCGGTCGCCCCGTTCGCCCACACCCCGACGAAGCGTTCCTTGCGCCGCACGACCGCCGTCTCCTGCGGGCCGAGGATCAGCACCGCCAGGCGATAGGGTCCGGCCTCCGCCGTGGTCAGCGCCCGCTCCGAGATCACCCCGAACACCGTCAGGTTGATGCCGGTGAAGCTCGAATCGATCTTCACCTCCTGCGTCGACATGGCGATCGTCAGCCGCTCGGCCCACGCCGGCGAGCCGGCCGCCACCGCCGCGCACACCGCCAGCGCCAGGGGTGCCGCGCCCCTCATAGCTCGCTCCCGAACAGCGTCGAGATCGAGTAGGGCTCCGCTGGCGTCACCACCAGCCCGCCGAGGAACCGCAGCGCCACCGCGATCACCAGCAGCGCCAGCAGCGCCCGCAGCTGTTCGCCGCGGATGTTCTGGCCGATGCGCGCCCCGAACTGGGCGCCGATCACCCCGCCGACCATCAGGATGAGCCCGAGCACCGCGTCGACCGACTGGCTGGAGACCGCGTGCAGCACCACCGCTACCGCCATGCTGCCCAGCACCTGCACCAGCGCCGTGCCCACCACCACGTTGGTCGGCACGCGCAGCAGGTAGACCAGCGCCGGGATGATGATGAAGCCGCCGCCGATGCCCAGCATCGCGCCGAGGAATCCGATGCCCGTGCCCAGCGCGATCAGCGGAATGACGCTGAGATAGAGGCGCGAGCGCTTGAAGCGCATCTTGAAGGGCAGCCCGTGCACCCAGGTGTGCTGCCCGGGCTGGCGCAGCGGCGTCGGCCGCCCGGCGCGCGCGTTGAGGATGGCGCGCACCGATTCGTTCAGCATCAGCCCGCCGACCGCCCCCAGGAACGTCACGTAGGCGAGTGACACGATCAGGTCGAGCTGGCCGAGCGTGCGCAGCGCGTTGAAGACGATCACGCCGAGGATCGTCCCGGCGATGCCCGCGGCGAGCAGCACCGAGGCCAGCTTCAGGTCGATCATGTTGCGCCGCCAGTAGGACAGCGCCCCCGACGAGGTCGAGGCGACCACTTGCGTGGCCACCGTCGACACCGCCACGACCGGCGGAATCCCCGAGAAGATCAGCAGCGGCGTCAGCAGGAATCCGCCGCCGATGCCGAACAGTCCGGACAGGAAGCCCACAGCCCCGCCCATCCCGAAGATGATGAACATGTTCACCGGGATTTCGGCTATGGGCAGGTAGATCAGCACGGACGGCGCAAGGAAAGACGGGGGTCGATCGGGCGAAGGTGGACGCGCGCGAGCTCGGCGACGCGGCGCAGCTTGCGCCGGATAAAGCGCCGCTCGCCGCTCCAAGTCAACGACAGGACGGTGACAAACGGCGGTCGGAACCCCGGCCGCCCGGTTTGTGCTTAACCGGCTGTCGCCGGAGCGCTACTGCCCGTCGGTCAGCGCGACCACGAGATTGTGATCGATCGCACCGGTCTCCGGCATGCCGGTCTCGCGCTGGTAGGCGCGCACCGCCTCGAAGGTCTTCGGTCCGGCCACGCCGTCCGCCGGGCCCGGGTCGTAGCCGGCGTCGGCGAGCAGCGTCTGGATCTTCTTGACCAGCGCCTCGCGGTCGGCGGTGGTGATGGTCTCGCCGTTGGCGTCCCAACCACCGGCGGGCGTCGCCACCGAATTGGCCTCCGCCAGCGACGGCTTGGCCTTCCAGGCGCTGACCGTGGCGCGGGCCCGCGCCAGATCGTCCGCCGACATCACCTTGGCGACCTCGTCGCGGCGGGCGGCGGCGTCCGTGTCGCCCTGCCGGGCCGCGATCGCGAACCACTTGTACGATTGGGCGAGGTCCTGCGCCGTGCCGAGGCCGCGCGCGTAGATCACGCCGAGATTGTACTGGCTGTCGCGCACGCCGTAGTTAGCCGCCGCCAGGAACCATTGCAGCGCCTTGTCGTGGTCGGGCTGCTGGCCCTCGACCCCCTCGCTCATCAGAACCGCGAGGTTGTGCATGGCGTTGACGTTGCCCTGGTCGGCGGCGCGCTGATACCAGTTGACCGCCTTCACCAGATCCTTGTCGACGCCTTGGCCGCGCTCGAAGAACGAGCCGAGCCGGTACTGCGCCACCGCGATGCCGCCCTCGGCCGCCTTGGCGTACCACGCCGCCGCCTTGGCCAGATCCTTGGGAACGCGCGTGCCTTCCGCGTAGCGGGTGGCGATCTCGAAGGCGGCGGTGGCGTCGCCGCCGGTCGCCGCGCTCAGCAGCTTCGGCGAGCCCAGCCGGCTGTCGAGAGCCGAGGTGTCGCCGCCTGGCGTTGGCGCCGAGGCGAGCACCATGGGCGCGGCGCCGCCGGTTGGCGGGGTGGCGGCGTCGGGGCTTGTCGTTGCCGCGTCCGGGGCGTTCGCGGCAAGGTCCGTGCTGGCGTCGGCGGCTGCGGACGCGGCGCCCGCGGCCGGGGTTCCGAACGTGCTGTCGGTTATCATCGGCGGCGCGAACGCGATTGCGGCGTCCGGCGTCACCGCGGCGAGCGGCGCGGCGCCGGCGTCGGGCGCCGTCGCTGCGGCGGCGGTGTTGACCGCCACGGCCGCCGGGTCGGGGGCCGCGACCAGCGAGGCGGTGGTGGTGGCGTCCACGTCGGCGCCCGCCGGTGTCACCACGCGGACCGGCGGCAGCGGGTCCGGCGCGGTGTCGACCTTGGCCACGACCGCGGTGCTTTCGCCGATTCCCGGCGCGACCTTGCCGTAGAGCTGCATGGCGCCGATGGCGAGCACGATCGCCGCCGCGGCCAGCAGCAGCGGGCGCTTGCGGCTGCGAATCGCCTCACTGATGCGGGCGAAGGCGCCCGGCTTGCGTTCGCCTGGCGTCGCCGCCTGTTCCGGCACGACGTCCGGCACCTGACGGATGGTCGCCTCGATGGCGGCGGCTTCCTGCGCCGCGGCCTGCGCCGCCCGCCGGGCCGCCGCGATAAAATCCGCCCGTTGTTCCGTGGGCTTCTTGCTCGCCGGTGCCGTTGTCTTGACCGGCGCGGAGGCCGCCGCCGCGGGGGCGGCCGGTTCCGGTGTTTCGGCGGGCGCCGCTTCGGCGTCGTCCTTGGCCGGGCGGAAGCCCGACTTCCACAGAAGCTCGCTGGCGTCGAGCTTGGCGACCGCGGGTGCGCCGCCATACGTGCCGGTGACCTGCGCCCGGTCGGCGTCCTTGGTCTCTTCCTCGAGGCGCGACAGCCGCGCCACGACTTGCGTCATCGTCTCGCTGACCGACTCCAGCTTCGAGCGCGTGGCGTCGTCGGTGCCGGTCGTGGCGTTGCGCAGGCTGTCGAGGTCGCGCATCAATCCGCGCACCGTGCCGGCGTCGACCTCGTTGCCGGCGACCATTTGGGCGAGGTCGTCGACCGCCTTGCGGGCCTCGACGCGGGCGTTCTGGATGGATTCGTTGGCCGTGTCGGTGAGCATCGCCTGAAGCCGGTCGAGGCGTTCCTCGACCTGGTGCAGCGCGCCCGAGTGCGGCTGGTTCATCTCCAGTTCGCTGGCCAGGTGCGCGACCTGCGCCTCGAGGTCGGCGAGCGCCTTGGCTTCGCTCTTCGAGCTTCCGCTGACCGTGGTGAGCTGTTCGGCGAGCGAGCGGATCTGGGTTTCGAGCTGCTCGGTGTCGACCTGCGGCACTTCCTTTTCGCTGATCTCGGCGCGCAGCGACTTGATCTCGGACTTGATCGCGTCGAGCGCCGTGGAGGGCTCGCGCTGCGAGGCGGACAGCGTCTCGATGCGCTCGGTGATCGCCTGCAGCCGCTCGTGGACGTGGCTGAGCGCCGCGTCCTGCGTGTTGGTCGCGAACATCGTGCCGAGCCGCTCGACGATGCCCTCCAGCCGAATTTCGAGCTGCCGCTGGGCCTTCTCGATCGCTTCGGTCTGCAGGCGCGCGTCGGCGAAGTTGTTGAGGCGGGTGCTGATTTCCGCCATGCGCCCGCCGAGCTTCTTCTCGACCTGCTCGATCGCGGCGGTCTGCGGCTTGGCGGCCGAAACGAACAGGCCGCCCAGCCGGTTGGCGATCTCGTCCATGCGCCCTTGCAGGCGCTCCTCGGCGCTCGACAGCGCCGTGCTGTTCTTGAGGCTTTCGATGTGGCTGGCGATGGCGTCGAGCCGTCCTTCCAGCCGGGTGACCGCCGCGTTGGGCTGGTCGAGGCGCTTCTGGAGGCCGGCGACGGTGGTCTCGATGAGGTCGCCGAGTTCCGCCACCCGCGCGTCGAGCTGGGCGATGGCGCGCGGGCTGTCGTCGGCCTCGAGCGTCTGGCGGAGCGCCGCCAGCTCGTCGCCGAGCCCTTCCAGCTTCTCGCGGTCGGGGGTCATCTCGACGAGGCCGCCGAGACGCGTGCTCATCTCCTCGTGGCGCGTCTCGACCATCTCGCGCATGGTGCCGAGGTCGGCACGGATGCCGTTCAGGATCTCGCGGTCGAGCGGCTTTTCCGCCGCCATCGCCTCGACCCGCCGGCTCAATTCGAACACGGCGCCGTGTTCCTCGGCACCGATCCTGCCGACCTGTTCGCCGAGCGCCGCCAGTTCGTTGCGCAGCGCCGCCATCGCCGCGGCCAGCGTCTTCTGGTCGCGCCGCATGGCCGCCGTTTCGGCGCGGTCGTCGATGGCGCGCTGGTGCGCCGAGATTTCACGGATCGCCGTGGACAGCACCGCGTCTTTCTTGGGCTTCTGGCGCGCCTCTTCCGCCGCCGCGATGCGCTCGGCGATCTCGGCGAGCCGTGTTTCGATACGGCCGATCTGCTCGTTGGTCTCGGCCTGCGCCTGTGCCTGGGCCTCCGCTTCGCGGGCCGCCACGCGCGCTTCCAGTTGCGCCTTGGCGTTGTCGATGCGGCTTTCCAGCGTCTTGAGCGCCGTCTCGATGGCCATCGACTGGGCCGGCCGCGCGGTTGCCATCGGCGCCTGCTCGAGCAGCGCGTCGAGGCGCATGCGGATGTTGTCGAGCTTCAGCGGCCGCGGATCGGGCAGCGGCGGCGGGTTGGTGATCTTGGCGCCCATCTCGGCGATGCGCCCGTCGAGTTCGGCGATCGCCAGGTTGATCTTGTCGACGTCGATGGTCGGCGCCATCGGGTCGAGCGCGTAGTCGACGTCGTCTTCCGCCTCGGCGGCGGGTTCGTCGCTGGTTTCATCTGCCACCGGTTCGCCGGCCGCCGCCGCGATGTCGGCGGCGAGGCTGTCGATAAGGGCGGAAACATCCCGGAGCAGCGCCCGCTGCGCCTCGGCGGCGAGGCTTTCGTCGGAAAGCACGGCAACGTGCCGCTCGACCGCGTCGAGCCGCTCCCTGAGGTCGGGAATGGCGGCCCGCGCCGCCTGATCGAGCTGGCCAAGCCGTCGGGTCACGCCCTCGATCGCCTCGGCGAGCTGGGCGGCGTCGCGCGTCGTCGGGTCCTCCGCCGGCGCTTCGGCGGTGGCCGCCGGAATGTCCTCCGGCTCGCCGTGCTCGATGCCTTCCTCGGCCAGAACCGTGTTCAGCCATTGGCCGACGGTCAGTCCGGAGCGACGGGCGGCTTCGATCACCGCCTCGCGGGTTCCCTCGTCCACCCCGCGCAAATTCCACGACAAGCCAGATTTCATGTCAGCACCCCTGGCCGTGCCTGTCCCGGGCTGGGACGATTGGTTAAGGCAGGGCGACGTGAGTCGGCGCCCGAGCACGGCCTCGGGTTAAGATTTGGCCGACATGGTAAACAACGCGTTAACCGGATGGTTTTCCGATAGAATTCGTTTGCCGGGGGGCCTTGCCGCCGGGGGCCGGTTGCGGTGTCCTCCGGCCTTGATGCCAGATCGCCCGGGGAGGGGCCGTCAGAAGCGAAATGCCGTCCTACAAGGCCCCGGTCGGGGAAACCGTCTTCCTGTTGAACGAAGTGCTGGGGTTCGCGCGCCACGCGAATCTGCCGGGCTTTGCCGATGCCACGCCCGATCTGGTCGAGGCGATCCTGAGTGAGGCCGGGAAGTTCGCCGAAGAGGTGCTCCAGCCGCTCAACCGTGTCGGCGACCGCGAAGGCTGTACCCGCCACGACGACGGCTCCGTCACCACGCCGACGGGCTTCCGCGAGGCTTACCGCGACTACGCCGCCGGCGGCTGGATCGGTCTGTCCGCCACCCCGGAGTTCGGCGGGCAGGGGCTTCCCTACACCCTTTCCGCCGCGATCGATGAGTACGTCTGTGCCGCCAACATGGCCTTCGGCCTCTATCCGGGCCTTGCCCACGGCGCCATCACGACGCTTGCCACCCACGGCACCGAGGCGCAGCGGCAGACCTATCTGCCCAAGCTCATCTCGGGCGAGTGGGCCGGCACCATGAACCTCACCGAGCCGCAGGCCGGCACCGACCTCGGCCTCATCCGCACCCGCGCCTCGGAAAACCCCGACGGCTCGTTCGCGATCTCCGGCACCAAGATCTTCATCTCCGGTGGCGAGCACGATCTCACCGAAAACATCGTCCACTTGGTGCTCGCCCGCATCGACGGCGCCCCGCAAGGCACCAAGGGCATCTCACTCTTTGTCGTTCCCAAGGTTCTGCCCGGTGGCGCCCGCAACCGCGTGACCTGCGGCGCCATCGAGGAGAAGATGGGCATCCACGGCAGCGCCACCTGCGAGATGATCTATGACGGCGCCACCGGCTGGTTGGTCGGTGCCCGCGATCAGGGCCTGCGCGCCATGTTCACGATGATGAACGAGGCCCGCGTCGGCGTCGCCATCCAGGGCCTCGCGCTCTCCGAGGTCGCACGCCAGAATGCATCCGCATATGCGAAGGAGCGGCGCCAGGGAAAGGCGCTCTCCCGTGGCCGCGACGACAGCGCTGTCGCAGATACGATCATCATGCATCCGGATATACGACGCACGCTTTCCGCCATTTCCGGCTTCAATACCGCCGCCCGCGCCCTGATGCTTTCGGTGGCTTTGGACGCCGATATCGCCGCCCGCGCTCCTGACGAGGCCGTCCGTCAGGCCGCCGAGGACCGCCTCGGTCTGCTCACTCCGGTGCTCAAGGGCGTCCTCACCGACCGCGGCTTCGAAAACGCCGTCGCCGCCCAGCAGGTGTTCGGCGGTGCCGGCTACGTCGCCGAGACCGGCGTCGAGCAGTTCGTCCGCGATGCCCGCATCGCCATGATCTATGAGGGCGCCAACGGTATCCAGGCGCTCGATCTGGTCGGCCGCAAGCTGCCCCGCGACAACGGCCGCGCCGTCACCGCCTTCTTTGCCGAGGTCGGCGATTTCATCAAGGCGCACGGCGAGGCGGAGCTTGCCGCTTTCATCGCCCCCCTCAAGAAGGCGCTCGCCGACCTCCAGTCGGCCACCATGTGGTTCGCCGCCAACGCCACGGCGAAGCCTGACAACGCCGGCGCCGGCGCCACCGATTACATGCACCTCTTCGGCCTCGTCGCCCTCGGCTATATGTGGGCGCGCATCGCCGCCGCCGATCCGTCAGCGCCCCGGGTCGCTTTTGGCCGCATTTTCATGGAACGCACCATGCCCGAAACCACGCTGCGCCTTGCCCGCATCACCGCCGGCGCCGACAGCCTGATGGCGGTCCCCGAAGGAGCGTTCTGAACGATGCCCGAAGCTTTCATCTACGACGCCGTCAGGACGCCGCGTGGCCGCGGCAAGAAAGACGGCGCCCTCCACGAAGTCTCGACCGCCGTCCTCGCGGCGACGCCGCTGAAGGCGATCGCCGAGCGCAATCATCTCGATCCGGCGTCCATCGACGACGTCATCCTCGGCTGCGTCGATCCGGTCGGCGAGGCGGGCGGCGACATCGCCCGCAACGCCGTCTTCGCCGCCGGCTTCCCCAATTCCGTGCCCGGCATGCAGGTCAACCGCTACTGCGCCTCCGGCCTCGACGCGGTCAACATTGCCCACGCCGCCATCACCGCCGGCCAGCACGACGTGATCGTTGCCGGCGGCGTCGAATCCATGAGCCGCGTCGGCATCGGTCAGGCCGGCAACGCCTGGGCCATCGAGCCGGCCGTGGCGCTCCCCGGCTACTTCGTGCCCCAGGGCGTCTCCGCCGACCTCATCGCGACGAAATACGGCTTCACCCGCGCCGACGTCGACGCCTACGCGGTCGAGAGCCAGAAGCGCACCAAGGAAGCCTGGGACGCCGGCCGCTTCGTCAGGTCCATCGTACCGGTCAAGGACATCAACGGCATGGAGATCCTGGCGAAGGACGAACATCCGCGTCCCGACACCTCCATGCAAGGGCTCGCCGCCCTCCAGCCCTCCTTCGCACTGATGGGCGAGATGGGCGGCTTCGACGCGGTCGGCATCGCCGCCCATCCGGACGTCGAGATGATCGAGCACGTCCATCACGCCGGCAATTCCTCGGGCATTGTCGACGGCGCCGCCGCGGTTCTTCTCGCCTCGAAGAAAGCCGGCAAGAAGGCGGGCCTCACGCCGCGCGCCAAAATCCGCGCCTACGCCAACATCGGCTCGGAGCCCGCGATCATGCTGACCGGCCCGGTCGACGTGACGAAGAAGCTCTTCGCCAGAACGAAGATGTCCTTCGCCGACATCGACCTCGTCGAGATCAACGAGGCCTTCGCCTCGGTGGTCTTGCGCTACATGCAGGCCTTCGACCTCGACCCGGCGAAGGTCAACGTCAACGGCGGCGCCATCGCCATGGGCCATCCGCTCGGCGCCACCGGCGCCATGATCCTCGGCACGGTGCTTGACGAACTGGAACGCCGCGATCTCAACACGGCGCTGGTGACGCTCTGCATCGGCGCCGGCATGGGCACCGCCACCATCATCGAGCGGGTATGAGCATGCAGCAGCGCTCAAGGGCACAACGCCGAACCTCCCCCTTGAGGGGAGGTCGAAATCGCGAAGCGATTTCGGGAGGGGGTGTTGTCTGGCTCGCACCGCATCGAAACCACGCGACGCGCTCCCTCTCCCCTTGTGGGAGAGGGTGGGGCAGAGGGGTACAACAAAAGTGACCTACCGCAACTTCACCCTCGCCACCGGCGCCGACGGCATCGCCCTCATCACCTGGGACATGCCCGGCCGCTCCATGAACGTCATCGACCAGACGACCATGGACGAGATCGAGGCGCTCACCAGCGAGATCGCCTCCAACGACGCGATTCATGGCGTCATCCTTGCCTCCGGCAAGGAGGCCTTCTCCGGCGGCGCCGATCTGTCCATGCTGGAGACGCTGCTTGCCGCCGCCGCGGAAGCGGAGAAGGAGGGGGGGCCCGAGGCCGGTATCGAGCGCCTGTTCGATCAGGGCATCCGCCTCGGCCGTCTCTTCCGCATCTGGGAGAAGGTCCCCAAACCGAAGGTCGCCGCCATCAACGGCACCTGCGTCGGTGGCGCCTTCGAGTGGGCGCTCGCCTGCAACGCGCGCATCGTCGTCGATGATGCGAAGGCCAAGCTCGGCCTGCCCGAGGTCCGTGTCGGCCTGATGCCCGGGGCAGGGGGCTCGGTGCGCGTCGGCCGCCTCGCCAATCCGCAGGAGGCGCTGCAAATGCTGCTCCGCGGCGAGCAGTTGTCGCCGGAGCGCGCCCTCAAGATGAAGCTGGTCGACAAGGTCGTCCCGCGCGGCGAGCTGATCGACGCCGCGAAGGCGTGGCTGAAGGAAAGCCCGCGAACCGTCCAGCCGTGGGACGAGAAGGACTACAAGCTCCCCGGCGGCAAGGTTCATTCGCCCGCCGGCTACAATCTCTTCCCCGCCGCCACCGCCCTCTATCGCCGCGAGACCCACGACAATTATCCCGGCCAGCGCAACACGCTGAAGGCGTTCGTCGAGGGGCTTCAGGTCCCCTTCGATACCGCGCTCCAGATCGAAGGGCGCTACTTCATCAACGTCACCCGCACCAGGGAATCGGGTGCGATGATCCGCTCCCTGTTCCTGTCCATGCAGGAGTTGAACAAGGGTGCCCGCCGCCCGGCCGCCGTCCCGGTCGCGACCATCCGCAAGCTCGGCATCGTCGGTGCCGGCTTCATGGGCGCCGGCATCGCCGAGGTCGCGGCCCGCGCCGGCATCGACGTCGTTCTTCTCGACCGTGACGACGAGGCCGCCGCCAACGGCCGGGCGACCGTCGAGGCCGCCTACGCCAAGCAGGTGTCCCGCGGCCGCATGAAGGTGGCGGACGCCGATGCCGCGCTCGCCCGAATATCCACCGGCGCCGATTTCGCAACGCTTGGCAACGCCGATCTGGTCATCGAGGCGGTCTTCGAGGACCGCGCCGTCAAGGACGACGTGCTCCGCCGCATCTCCGCGGCGATCGGCAAGGACACCATCCTCGCCTCCAACACCTCGACGCTGCCGATCACCTCGCTCGCCGGTTCGACCGGACGACCCAAGGATTTCATCGGCATCCACTTCTTCTCGCCGGTCGCCCGCATGATGCTGGTCGAGGTCATCCTCGGCAAGAAGACCGGCGACGTCGCGCTCGCCCACGCGCTCGATTTCATCCGCGCTATCCGCAAGACGCCGATCGTCGTCAACGACTCACGCGGCTTCTACACCTCGCGCGTCGTCGAGACCTACATCGGCGAGGGCCACCGCATGCTCATCGAAGGCGTGCCGGCGGCCATGATCGAGAACGCCGGCAAGATGGCCGGCATGCCCGTCGGCCCGCTGTCGCTCAACGACGAAGTCGCCCTCGACCTCTCGCTGAAGATCATGAACGCCGCCCGCGCCGATCTCGGCGACGATGCCGTTCCCGCCGCGCCCTATGCGCTGATCTCCGAGATGGTCGAGAAGCGCGGCCGCTTCGGCCGCAAGAACCGCAAGGGCTTCTACGACTATCCCGACAATCCCCGCGACAAGAAGCGCCTTTGGCCCGGCCTCGCCGAGCTCAATTCGCCGGTCGCCGACCCCGATTCGCTTCCCTTCGCCGAGTTGAAGACCCGCCTGCTCGTCACCCAGGCGCTGGAGACCGCCCGCTGCTTCGCCGAGGGCGTCCTTACCGATGTCCGCGAGGCCGACGTCGGATCGATTCTCGGCTTCGGCTTCGCGCCCTTCTCCGGCGGCACGCTCTCCTACATCGACATCATGGGCGTCGCGGCCTTCGTCAAGCGCTGCGATCGCCTGGCAAAGACCCACGGCCCGCGCTTCAAGCCGAATCGCCTGCTCCGCGAGATGGCCCGCAACGGCGAGACCTTCTACGGCCGCTTTCCCCCGCCCGCCGCCCGCAAGGCCGCCTGAGGCGTCACAAGCCCCGGGAAAACCGCCCCCGGACCTTTACACACACGGTTAACGGGGATAAGTCGGGGAGGTATTTATTCCTGTCAGGCCGGAGTTATCCCCGGCCCCCGACAGGGCCGGCACAGGAGGGGTCTGGTGCTGTCCCATTCGCGCATCTGGAACGCGATCGATCGCCTTGCGGAGCGCAATTCGCTGTCGCCGTCGGGGCTCGCGCGCCGCGCCGGCCTCGACGCCACCACCTTCAACAAGTCCAAGCGCGCCTCCGTCGATGGCCGCCCGCGCTGGCCCTCGACCGAGAGCATCGCCAAGATTCTGGAAGCGACCCGCACCGAGATCGGCGCCTTCCTCGGCCTCGACGATGCGCCGCCGTCGCGGGCCCGCGCTCGCGCCGCTTCGGGCGCCAGCCGCCCCGTGCCCGTCCTCGGTCTCGCCCAGGCCGGCGCCGGCGGCTTTTTCGACGATGCCGGCTTCCCGGCCGGGCAGGGGTGGGACGTGGTGGATGCGCCGGCGACCACCGGCGAGAACGTCTTCGCCCTCGAGGTCAGCGGCGATTCCATGCTGCCGCTTTACCGCCACGGTGACCGCATCGTCGTTTCGCGCGATCGCCAGTGCCGCAAGGGCGACCGTGTCGTGGTCCGCACCACGTCGGGCGAGGTGATGGCCAAGGTGCTGTCGAAGCGCACCGCCAAGGCGGTCGAGCTGGCCTCGCTCAACCCGACCCACAAGAGCCGCACGATTGCCATGAAAGACATCGACTGGATGGCGCGCATCATGTGGGCGAGCCAGTGAGGCGTGACCCGCTTCGTCCTCTTCCTGGTGCTCGTCTTCGCCGCCCAGTCTGCGACCGCCGCTGAGGTCCGCGACGTCACCCCGCCCGGTGTCACCCCGGGGCCCGCGGTCGAGGGACCGTTGCTCCGCGAGCCGACGCCGCCGAGGCCCCCCGATCCGCCGCGCTGGCGCCGCTTCTTCCTGCCGGTGACCACCGACTCCGCGACCTTTCAGGTCGACAAGCTCACCATCCACGTCGCCGGCGTCACGCCGCCTGCCGTCGACTTGACCTGCAAGCTCGCCGACGGCACCGATTGGCCGTGCGGCAAGGTGGCGCTCTTTTCGCTCCGCCGTTTCCTCCACGGCCGCGCCGTCGAGTGTTTCTTCGCGCCGCCGGAGAGCGATACGGTGACGGCGTCCTGCCGGGTGGGCCGGACCGACCTTGCCGGGTGGCTCATCCGCAACGGCTGGGCCAGGCCGGAAGGCTTCGCCAGCGATGCGGACCTTGCCGCCGAAACCGCCGCCCGCTGCGCCAACCTCGGTTTGTGGCGCGGCGAACCGAAACCGTCCCCGGCCGATTGCCGCGCCTCGCATCTGAACTGAACGAAGAGCCTTACACGACCAGCTCGCCGGCCTGCGCCTTGGCGATCAGCGCGCGGGTCTCGGGGATGCCGTAGATCGCCACGAACGAGCCGAAGCGCGGACCCTGCTCCTGGCCCAACAGGATCTCGTAGAGCGTCCCGAACCACTTGCCCGACACGCCCGGTCCGCCCGAGGGTCCCGTGCGGCTCGGGTCCTGATAGCGCGGGATGGCGCGCGCCACGTCGAGGATCCCGTTCTGGATAGCCTCCGGGTCGGCGTCGGCCGCAAGCGAGGCGAGCTTCGCGTCGAGGGCGGCGAGCGCCTCGCGCTCCACCTCGTCCGGCGCGCGGAACGTCTTCTTGGGCAGGACGAAGTCGTTGTAGTAGCGCACCGCGTAGCCGACCAGTTCGTCGAGCTTGGCGTGGCTGGCGGCCGTCACGCCCTTCACGTGGCGCTCGATGAAGCCCCACAGCACGGCGCGGTCGTGGGTGTTCGACGCGCTCGCCAGGTTGAGCAGCATCGCGAACGTGATCGGCATGTCGATCGCCGGCGGCCGGCCCGAGTGGATGTGCCAGACCGGATTGCCGAGCTTGCGGTCGTCGTCCTGCAACGGAAACGCCCCCAGGAACGTGAAATATTCGTCGACCGCCTTCGGGATGACGTCGAAGTAGAGCTTCTTGGCCGAGCGCGGCCGCTGGAACATGTAGAGCGACAGGCTCTCCGGCGAGGCGTAGGCGAGCCACTCGTCGATGGTTAGCCCGTTGCCCTTCGACTTCGAAATCTTCTGCCCGTTCTCGTCGAGGAACAGTTCGAAGTTGAAGCCATCCGGCGGCTCGGCGCCGAGCGTCGTGCAGATGCGCGACGACAGCTTCACCGAATCGATCAGGTCCTTGCCCGACATCTCGTAGTCGATGCCGAGCGCCGCCCAGCGCATCGCCCAGTCCGCCTTCCACTGGCACTTGACCGCCCCGCCGGTGACCCTGACCTCGGTCAGCCGGTCGTTGTTGTCGGGATCGCGGAAGACGATCGTGCCGGCTTCCGGGTTGCGCTCCACGATCGGCACCTGCAGCACCGCGCCGCTCTTCGGCGAAATCGGCAGGAACGGCGAATAGGATTGCTGCCGCTCTTCGCGCAGCGACGGCAGCATGATCGCCATCACCTCGTCGTAGATCGCCAGCATCTTCAGAAGCGTCGCGTCGAAGCGGCCAGCCTTGTAATAGTCGGTCGAGCTCGCGAACTCGTACTGGAATCCGAACCGGTCGAGGAAGGCGCGCAGGCGCGCATTGTTGGCGGCGCCGAAACTTGGATATTCGTTCGAGAACGGATCGGGGATGCTGGTCAGCGGCTTGCCCAGATGGGCCCGCATCATCTCCTGGTTCGGCACGTTGCCGGGCACCTTGCGCAACCCGTCCATGTCGTCGGAGAAGCAGATGAGCCGCGTCGGCACCTTGTCGGCGGTGATCAGCCGGAACGCGGTCCGCACCATGGTCGTCCGCGCCACCTCGCCGAAGGTGCCGATGTGCGGCAGGCCCGAGGGGCCGTAGCCCGTCTCGAAGGTCACCCCGGCCGGCGCCCCCGCCGGGCGCCGCTCCAGCCGCGCCACGATCTTGCGCGCCTCCTCGAACGGCCACGCCTTCGAGCGCTCGCCGGCGGCGACGAGGTCGGGCGACAGGTCGAGCGCGGGCAGGGCGGAGCTGGTTTCGGGCAACGTAAAACGCCTTTTCTCGGGGAACGGCGCGGAACCTAACGGCTCGCCCCCGCCAATGCCAGCGCCTTGCAGGCGGGCGGGCGAGACCATACCTTCCCCGCTGCACGGTACCGGCGGACAAGAAGAGGTCGCGAGAGTGAACCACATGGCGAAACCCGTCAGCCACCACGAAGCGATGATCTACGCCATGGTGACCCTGTCGGCGGCCGACCGCCGCATGACCGACAGCGAGCTCACCAAGATCGGCGATATCTTGCGCACCATGCCGATCTTCGTCGATTTCGACCGCACCCGGCTGGGCGAGATCGCCGAGGCCTGCGGGCGGCTGTTGCGCGACGAGGACGGCCTCGATGTGGTCCTGGCGATTATCAAGGCGTCGATGCCGCCGCGCCTCTTCGAGACACTTTATGCCTGCGCCGTCGAGGTCGCCGCCGCCGATCTCCACGTCGACCAGGAAGAACTGGTCTTCCTCGAGATGCTGCGCGACGAGCTGGAGATCGACCCGCTGGTGGTCGCCGCCATCGAGCGCAGCGCCCGCGTCCGTTACCGCGTCAAGTAGCGTCACGACCGGGAGAAGCCACCTCCCCCTGCAAGGGGGAGGTCGGCCGAAGGCCGGGTGGGGGTCATTTCCCCGCGACCCTAGAAGAACCCCACCGGGAAATACTTCAGATAAAGCTCCGCGAAGACGCCCTTCTCGTAGATCGCCTGAAGTGCCGCGTTGATTGCGTTCCTGAGGTCGCTCTGGCCCTTGCCGACGGCGATCGCGTAGCCCTGCCCGAAGTAGGCGGGCTCCAGATACGGTCCCCCCGCGAACGCGCAGCATCCCGCCGCCGCCTCGCTCTGTAGCCAGAAGCTCAGTTGCAGCCCGTCGCCGAAGTGTGCGTCGATGGCACCGTCTTTCAGCGCCGCCCGCGCCGCGTCGGCGCTCGGATAGGCCTTGAGCGCGACCCCCGGCAGCACCGCCTTCAGATAGGCCTCGTGCGCGCTCCCCGCCACGACGCCGACCGTCTTGCCGGCAAGCCCCGCTTCCCCCGGCACCCATGCGCGGTCGGCGGTGCGCACCACGAAGCGCGCAGGTGTCCGCATGTAGACGTCGGAAAAGTCGAGCGTCTTGCGGGTCTCGGCGGTGATCGCGATTCCGGCGATCACCGCGTCGGCGCTCTTGTCGGCGAGGCGGTCGGTCAGCTCGTCCCACTGCCGCGCCTGGATCGTGCAGTTGATCTGAAGCTCCGCGCAGATCGCCCGGGCGAGGTCGACGTTGAAGCCGGTCAGATGGCCGTTCTCGTCGAGGAAGTCGAACGGCGGAAAGTCGTCGGTGGTGATGAACCGGATCGCCTGCACCGCGTCCGCCGGCGGCCGCTCGACCCGCCGGTGCGGGTCCCAGAAGTCGGGGATGGCGACGCTCGGTCCGGTGGCTTGCGCCAGCGTCGGGCCTGAGATCGCGACGCCGATCGCTGCAATCACAAATTGCAGAAACACTGCAACCACTGCGATTCGACGCGAAGATTCGGAAAAAACCATGAGCCGCAGAGGATGCAACGAACGATTGAGGGTGGCGCAAAATGCCTGCCGGCGCAAAACTATACATCTGAAATCGGGGGCGTGGTGCCGGGGGGTGCCGCGTTGTGGCGTATCGTGGCAGACACCCTCGCGGCCGCTCAGCCGAACGGGGCCGCAGCCATTGGGCGGGACGAGACCGCGGCCTATCGGGACCGCGCCCGTCGGCTCGGCCTGCCGTTCGCCGAACGCGTCGACCTTGGCGCCGGCGCCCGGGTCAATCTTGCCGCCATCCGCCGCGCCACGTTCGCCATGGCCGCCCATGGCGAGCGTCTCGCCTATTTCGCCCCCAACGAAGCCGCCATGGCGGATGCGCGGCACTGGCTCCACGCCTACCCCGCCGCCCGTACCCGTCTGCGCATCGCGACCCCCACCGCGATCCGCGCCGCCCTGGTCGCGGCCAACGCCGATAAACTCGCGCGGAGCGCCGTTGCGCGTCTGGAGCGTGCCCATCCGGCCTTTTCCGCGCACCGTCTCGCGACCCGCCGCCAGATCGGTGCGGCCGTCGTGGCGACCGCCATTACGATCGCCGCCTTCGTCCTGCGCCCGGCGATTGCGCTGGGCGTGTTCGATCTTGCCGGCGCCCTTTTCTTCTTCGGCGCGAGCCTGCTGCGCTTCATCGCGGCCGCCGGCATGCCGTACCGCGATGGCGCCAACCCCGTCGCATCGAACGACGACGATCTGCCGGTTTACACGGTTCTCGTGCCGCTCCGCGACGAGGCGCCAATGATCGCCGATCTGGTCGAAGCGCTGGATGCCCTCGATTGGCCGCGCGACAAGCTCGACATCAAGCTGATCGTCGAGGCGGACGACACCGCGACCGTCGCCGCCGCCCACGCCGCCTGCGCGGGCCCGCCGTTCGAGGTGGTGGTCGTGCCGGTCCTGAAGCCGCGCACCAAGCCGAAGGCCCTCGCGTTCGCGCTGGCGCTCGCCCATGGCGATCTGGTCACCGTCTACGATGCCGAGGATCGTCCCCACCCGCAGCAGCTGCGCGCCGCCCACGCCGCCTTTGCGTCCGCCGGCGACGACCTTGCCTGCCTGCAGGCTTCGCTGGTCGTCGACAACGGCCAGGCGGGCTGGTTCGCCCGCCTGTTCGCCATCGAATACGCCGCGCTTTTCGATGGCCTGCTGCCGGCGCTGGTGGCGCTACGTCTGCCGATCCCGCTGGGTGGAACCTCGAATCATTTCCGGCGCGAAGCGCTCGAAGCGGTTGGCGGGTGGGATCCGTTCAACGTCACCGAGGATGCCGATCTCGGTCTCCGCCTGGCGCGCTTCGGCTATCGCATCGCCACCCTGTCCGTGCCGACGTTCGAGGAGGCGCCGGCCGCCTTCCGCCCCTGGACGCGTCAGCGGGCGCGCTGGTTCAAGGGCTGGATGCAAACCTGGCTGGTTCACACCCGCCGGCCGCTCGTCCTCATCCGCCAGCTCGGCCTGCGCGGGTTCCTCGGCTTCAACCTGATCGGCACCGGCATGGTCGTCACCGCACTGGTCTACCCGGTCTATCTGCTGACCGTGCTGGTGCTCATCAACGACCCGCTCAATCTGTGGGGCAGCGGCAGCATCTTCGAGGCGATCGTTCTCGGCCTCAACGTCTTCAACATCTTCGCCGGCTACGTGTCCATGTCGCTGCTGGCGACCCGGGCCCTGAGGACGCGCGGCCGGGCCCGCGAAGCGTCAGGCTTGGTCTGGCTGCCGATCTACTGGCTGCTCATGTCGCTGGCGAGCTACCGCGCGCTCGTCGAATTGTTCGTGCGGCCCCACCACTGGCACAAGACACCGCACGGACTCACCGGCCGTAGAGGCCGACGCGCCCGTGCGATATCGAGCCACTGAGTGTCGCGATCAATTTGACCGCAACGTCGGCTGATACGCCGCGATCGCTGCTAGTTCTTCCAGACCTTGATCGAGCTCATCGTGTCGTTCCACCAGCCGGAGAGCTCGCGCTGCTTGATGGAGTTGGTCGATGTGTTGTTGATGTCCAGCGTTTTGCCACCGAAATTGGTGTGCTGGTAGATGCGGATCCGGGTGTTCGGTCCGACCGTAATGCACGACGCCTTGTCGTTGAACGAGCCGATTGAGCGGTAGGTCACGCCGGGCTTGTCGACGAATCCCATGTACCCTTGGGCGTCGGGAGCCGTGCAGTCGCTACTGTCGTAGGCGACCGCTTCTCCGTAGGCCGGGTTCATTTTGTTGGTCGTGCTGTCCCACGAGCCAGCCGTAGCGCCCGTACCGGCAGCAAGCAGGGCTCCGAAAACAGCGGCGACAAGGGCCACACGCGAGATCGTTTTCATATGAGCCTCCTGTAGTGAAAGCTCGCGGCCCCGCTGGCGGCTTCCGGTGAAGCCACGAGCCCAAGTTGCCGGATATCACTGCTGGCCGGAAGTGGCGTTGCCGGGCGTCAATAGGTCAGTGGTGCTGAGGGAAGGGCGGTTGCGTCGTCTTCAGCGGCCGGCCCGCCCGAGCACGTCGATGAGTTCGGCGACCTTGCGGCGCTGATCGTCCCGGTCGCCGCTCTGGATGGCGCCCTCGACGCAGTGCGCGACGTGGTCCTTGAGCACTTCGTCCTCGATCCGCCGAAGCGCCGCGCGCACCGCCGAGACCTGCGTCACCACGTCGATGCAGTAGCGGTCGGCCTCGACCATGCGGGCGATGCCGCCAACCTGGCCGGCGACCCGGTTGAGCCGCTTGAGCACGGCGGATTTTGTTTCGGCGCGCATCGCTTGCCTCTATACTATACCCCGGTAGGGTATTATATAGAGAGCCGCGAGCCCGTTGTCGAGGAGTTCCGGCCGATGTCCGAACCGCACGCCCACCATCACGATCACGACATGAGCGCGGCGCCGGCCGCCACCGCCACTGACCCGGTCTGCGGCATGACCGTCGACTTGTCGAAGGACAAGCCGACCTTCGACTACAACGGCATCACCTACCATTTCTGCTGTGACGGCTGCCGGACCAAGTTCGCCGCCGACCCCGAGCACCACCTCGCCAATCCGCCGCCGGCGCTGGTCATGCCGACGCGCCACGCAACGCCGGCACCCGCCGCCGGCACGGCGATCGATCCGGTCTGCGGCATGACCGTCGACTTGTCGAAGGGCAAGCCGACCTTCGACTACAACGGCACGACCTATCACTTCTGCTCGGACGGCTGCCGCGAGGAGTTCGCCGCCGATCCGGAGCGCTACCTGAGCAAGGAGAACGCGCCCACCAGCCACGCCCATCTCCACCACGATCACGCCGGCCATGCCCACGCCGCCAAGCCCGCGCCGGCCGCGCCCGCTACCGGCGCCGGCAAGTACACCTGCCCGATGCACCCGGAGATCGTCTCCGACCATCCCGGCAGCTGCCCGATCTGCGGCATGGCGCTCGAGCCGATGGTCGCCTCGCTCGATGAGGAGGAGAATCCCGAACTCCGAGACATGACGCGGCGCTTCGTCATCGCCGTGCCGCTCGCCGCCTTCTTCCTCGTGGTCGACATGGCGAAGCACCTGTTCGGCCTCGACCTGCTGCCGTTCCTCACCGAACAGATGCAGCAATATCTCCAGCTGGTCCTCGCCGTTCCCGCGGTGCTGTGGTGCGGCTGGCCGTTCTTCGAACGCGGCGCCCGCTCGTTCGTGACCGGCAACCTCAACATGTTCACGTTGATCGCCGTCGGCATGGGCGCCTCGTTCCTCTATTCCGTCGTCGCCGTGCTCGCCCCCGGCGTCTTCCCGGCCGCCATGCGCGACGCCCACGGTCTCGTGCCGCTCTATTTCGAGGCCGCCGCCGTCATCACCGCGCTCGTTCTTCTGGGTCAGGTGCTGGAGCTGCGCGCCCGCCACCGCACCGGTGGCGCCATCCGCGCGCTCCTCAATCGCGCGCCCAAGACCGCCCGCCGCGTGCTGCCCGACGGCGCCACAGAGGAGGTCGCGGTCGCGTCGGTCGCCGTCGGCGATACGCTCCGCGTCCGCCCGGGCGACGCCGTGCCGATCGATGGCAAGGTGGTCAGCGGCGAAAGCGCGGTGGATGAATCGCTCCTCACCGGCGAACCGATGCCGGTCAAGAAGGGCGCCGGCGATCCCGTCACCGGCGGCACCGTCAACGGCAGCGGCGCCTTCGACATGAAGGTGGCGCGCACCGGCGCCGAGACCACGCTTGCGCAGATCGTCGCGCTGGTGGCGCAGGCCCAGCGTTCCCGCGCCCCGATTCAAGGGCTCGCCGACCGCGTCTCCGCCTGGTTCGTCCCGGCGGTCATGGCGGTCGCCGCGCTGGCGTTTGTCTTCTGGCTGTTCTTCGGGCCGTCCCCGGCGCTCGCCTACGCGCTGGTTGCCGCGGTCAGCGTGCTGATGATCGCCTGTCCGTGCGCCCTCGGCCTCGCCACGCCCATCTCGATCATGGTGGCGACCGGCAAGGGCGCCGAGGCCGGCGTCCTGGTCCGCAACGCCGAGGCGCTCGAGCGCCTCGCCGCCGCCGACATCCTGGTGGTCGACAAGACCGGCACGCTCACCGAGGGCAAGCCCAGGGTCGTCGCCGTCGATGCCTTCGCCGGTTTCACCCGCGACGAGATCCTGGCGCTTGCCGCCGCGCTCGAATCAGGCAGCGAGCATCCGCTCGCCGCCGCCATTCTCGCCACCGCCAGAGAGGATGGCGTCAAGGTCGGCCGTGCCGACAATTTCGCCGCCGTCGCCGGCAAGGGCGTCACCGGCGTCGTGGATGGCCGCAAGGCCGCCCTCGGCAACGCCCGCCTGATGGCCGACGCGGCCGCCGCGTTCGAGGGCCACGGCGATGCGATCGCGGCCCGCGAGAAGGACGGCGGCACCGTCGTCAGGCTCGCCGTCGATGGCAAGCCGGCCGGCCTCATCGTGGTTGCCGATCCCGTCCGCGCCTCGGCCGCCACCGCCGTCGCGGCCCTGAAGGAATCCGGCCTCCGCGTCGTCATGGCGACCGGCGACAACCGCACCGCCGCCGAGGCGGTCGCGCGTCAGCTCGGCATCGACGAGATGCGCGCCGAGTTGCTCCCCGCCGACAAGGCCAGGGTCGTCGCCGAGCTGAAGGCCAAGGGCGGTGGAGGGGGAGGGGTGGTCATGGCCGGCGACGGCGTCAACGACGCGCCGGCGCTCGCCGCCGCCGATGTCGGCATCGCCATGGCCGCCGGCGCCGACGTCGCCATCGAAAGCGCCGGGCTGACCCTCATGGGCGGCGATCTTGCCGGCGTCGTGCGCGCCCGCCATCTCGCCGCTGCCACCATGACCAACATCCGCCAGAACCTGTTCTTCGCGCTCATCTACAACGGCGTCGGCGTGCCGGTCGCTGCCGGCGTGCTCTATCCGCTCTTCGGTCTGCTGCTCTCGCCGGTTATCGCGGCGGCCGCTATGAGCTTCTCGTCGGTGTCGGTGATCGGCAACGCGCTGCGTCTGCGCCGCGCGGCGCTCTAGATAACCGGGAAAGGAAGGTTGCGATGAACTGGTTTCAACGCCTGATGATCGGTCTGCCGCCGGCGGTGTTCCCCGCCGCCGCGTTCGCCCAGTCTGGCGACGGCGACTGGATGTGGGGTCATCCCTGGGGTTGGGGCGGCATGATGTTCGGCGGCGGCTGGCTGGGGCCCCTGTTCTGGGGCGTCGTCATCGTTCTGCTGGTCGTGCTGGTCGCGCGCGGCGTCGGCTCGGCCGGCCGCTCCGGCGAGGCGCCGAGATCGAGCGCCATGGACATCCTGCGCGAGCGTTTTGCCCGTGGCGAGATCGACAAGGAAGAGTTCGAGGAGCGCCGCAAGACCCTCGGCGGCTAGGGGTGCTGTCGCCTCTGCCCGGGGTCGCCGGACAGAGGCATCAAGTCGGTTAGCCGTTCGGCACGTTGGCGCAGAACGTCTGCGTCTGCGGGTCCGTGGTGTTGTGGTTCGCGGACGAGGCGTAGGTCGCGCAGGCGCTCTCCACTGCCTTGCGCGCGTCCGGCGCCAGCGCGCTCATGAAGTTCTGCACCCCACTGGAATCGAGCACCACGCCGCTGATGTCGACACCGAGCGTGCGGGCGCCGGGGTCGGCGTTGTAGGTCGAGTCGGCGAAGGCCGGCGTCAGGGCGAGCGAAGCTGTTGCCGCGGCGAGGGCCGCGGCCAGAACAAAACGACGCATGTGAGTCTTCCTTTCAGCAATGCGCGACGGCCGCCCCTTGGGAGGCAACGCGGCCGTAGCGGTTGGGAGAGCGGGATCGGCTCGTCGAGTCGCGGGAGGCGTCTGCACTGGCCGCCGGCGAACCGCCGCTCACGTTCGCAAACATGCGCCCGCCGCCGCTGTCATCCAACTTAAGGAAAGATAATTCTGCGCCAGCGTAGGGCCACGAAATCGCCCGGATTCAGCGGCGCGAAATGGTGAGGCGGGCTGGAGCGGGCGAAGGGAATCGAACCCTCGTATGCAGCTTGGGAAGCTGCCGTTCTGCCATTGAACTACGCCCGCCTGGCAGCCCCCTAGAAAGAGCCGCGCCGTCCTGAAGTCAAGCGCCGCCCGCGCATCATGTTGAACGGCGCCGTACGGCGCGCCTATAACGCGCCGCCGGTCGTGCCGGCGAGGCAAACAGGCGTCATGACCGGCGAACCCGTCCCCCGTCCCTTCGAGGTCACCCACCGTTCGGTGCTCGCCATCGCCGTGCCGATGACGCTCGCCTACCTGACCACGCCGCTGGTCGGCATCGTCAATCTCGGCGTCATCGGCCAGCTCGGCGTCCCGGCGCTGGTGGGCGGCGTGTCGATCGGCGGCCTCGTCTTCGACATCGTCTTCAGTTCGTTTTCCTTCCTGCGCTCCGGCACCACCGGCCTCGCCGCCCAGGCGCTGGGGGCGGGGGATCGTCGCGAGATCGTCGCGACCCTCGCCCGCGCCGCCCTCGTCGCCGTTGTTGTCGGTCTCATCATCGTCGCGTTCGAGGCGCCGCTCATCGCGCTCGCCCAGGCGCTCATCGGCGGCAGCCCCGAGGTCCAGGCCGCGACCGGCGCTTACTGGCATGTCCGCGTCTTCTCGGCGCCCTTCGCGCTGCTCAACTACGTCGTGCTCGGCTGGCTGATCGGCTGCGGTCGCGCCGGCTGGGGCCTGCTCCTTCAGGTCGTGCTGAACGGCGTCAACATCGTGCTGAGCTTCGTGCTGGTCCACGCGCTCGACTGGGGCGTTTCCGGCGTCGGCGCCGCCAGTCTCGCCGCCGAAGTCGTGACCCTTGTCGCCGGTGCCGCGGTGCTCTGGCGCCTCGTTGATCGCGACGTCCGCCTGACCCGCGCCGAAATTCTCGACGCCGCTGCCTTCCGCCGCCTCTTCGCGATCAACCGCGACATCATGATCCGCACCTTCGCGTTGCTTTTCGCCTTCGCGTTCTTCACCTCGCGCTGCGCGGCGGCCGGCGACGTCATCCTTGCCGCCAACGAAATCCTGATGAACATCGTCATGCTCGCCGCCTATTTCCTCGATGGCACCGCGGCCGCCGCCGAGCAGCTCGCCGGCCGCGCCATCGGCGCGCGCCACCGTCCCGCGTTCTCGCGCTCCGTGTGGCTCTCCGTCGGCTGGGGCTATGCCATCGGCGCTGTCGCCAGCCTGGCTTTCCTTCTCGCCGGGCCGTTTCTGGTCGATCTCATGACCACCAGCGAACCGGTCCGCGAGGCGGCCCGCGTCTTCCTGCCGCTGGCCGCCCTGTTTCCCGTCGTCGGCACGCTTGCCTACCAGATGGACGGCGTCTTCATCGGCGCCACCTGGTCGGTCGACATGCGCAACATGATGCTGGTGTCGCTCGCCGCCTACCTCGTCTCGTGGTGGCCGCTGGAACACGCCTTCGGCATCGCCGGCGTGTGGGGTGCGCTGCTCGTCTTCCTGATCGTGCGCGGCTTGAGCCTCGTCTGGCGCACGCTGGCGCGCATCGGCCCGACGTTTCACGCCTGACGGGCGAGCCCCTTGACGATCTGCCCGGGCAGGTCGGGCCCGCGATAGATCATGCCCGTGTAGACCTGGATGAGGTCGGCGCCCGCGTCGAGCTTGGCCTTCGCGGTTTCGGCCGAATCGATGCCGCCGCTGCCGACGATCGCCAGCGTCGTCCCGACGATCTCGCGTACCGTGCGCACCATCGCGGTGGAGCGCTCGAACAGCGGCCGCCCGGAAAGCCCGCCGGTCTCCCTGGCGAGCTTCGCGTCGCTCAGGCCGTCCCGCGCGATGGTCGTGTTGGTCACGATCATCCCGTCGATGCCCGCCGAAATCGCCGCGTCGCAAATGGCGATCAGCCCCTGTTCGTTGAGGTCCGGCGCGATCTTGAGGAGGATCGGCACGCGTTTGCTCGCCGCCGCCCGCGCCTCCGCCACCCGCATCAGAAGCCCCGCGATCGCTTCCTTCTCCTGAAGGTCGCGCAGGCCCGGCGTGTTCGGCGACGACACGTTGATCGCGATGTAGTCGGCGACGTCGGCGAATCTCTTGACCCCGGCAACGTAGTCGGCGACCCGGTCGTCGCTGTCCCGGTTGGCGCCGATGTTGACCCCGACGATGCCGCGCCGCGCCCTCCGCGTGAGGTTGGCGTAGACTGCGTCCTGCCCCGGGTTGTTGAAGCCCATCCGGTTGATCAGCGCGTCGTCTTTGACCAGGCGAAAGAGCCGCGGCTTCGGGTTGCCTGGCTGCGGGCGCGGCGTCACCGTGCCGACCTCGATGAACCCGAAGCCGAGGCGCAAGAGCCCGCCCGCCGCCTCGCCGGTCTTGTCGAAGCCTGCCGCGAGCCCGACCGGATTCGGAAACGTGAGCCCCATCAGCTTGCGCTTGAGGTGTTCCGGCGAGCTCGGCTTGATCGGCGGGTAGAGCCCCGAGGAGAGCGCCATCACCGCCGCCCGGTGCGCGAATTCCGGATCGAGCGCGAACAGGAACGGTCGGGCGAGGTCGTAGATCACGGGGGCAGCTCCGGAAAGACGTGCGACCCGTCGTCGGCCAGCGGCAGCGGCTTTGCCCATAGCGCCAGGGCCGGATCGAACGTCCCGTAAAGGTGCGGGAAGAGGGCGCCGCCGCGCGACGCCTCGTACTTGAGCGCCGGCCCGAGCGCGCCGTCGTCGAGCGCCACCAGCACCAGGTGGTCGACGCCCTTGAAGTAGAGCGCCGCTGTCTGCCGGACCGTGTCGGCGCCGGAGAAGTGGATGAACCCGTCGCCGAGGTCGATTCCCGCGCCCCGGAAGACTCCCTCGGCGACCGCTGCGTTCCACAGTGTCGCCGGGCAGATCTTGTAAATCGTCGCCATGGTCGCCGATCGAGTCGCGAAAAAGACTCGGGGGGATTTGTGGGCGGAAGCTAGCGATGCCCTCCCGCCCCGGCAACCGCCATGCTAGGAATACACTCAGAGGCCACTGGTTGTTCGTTTTCTTGGGAGCGCGCCGTCATGCGCCACCGGGCCCTGATCCTCGCCGCCATGCTCCTTGCCGCGCCTGCCCTTGCCGGCGATCTGCCGGCCGGCGGCGCAGGTGGCCGCTACGTCATCGGTCCCGCGCGCGATGGCTTCGTGCGGCTCGATACCGCAACCGGTGCCGCTTCCCATTGCGCGGTCACCGACGGAGCGTGGCGGTGCGAGCCGCTCCCCGGCGACGACGCCGCGCTGAAAACCCGGGTCGATGCGCTGTCCGCGGACGTCGCACGTCTCACCGCCGCCGTCTCCGCCCTCGACGCGCGTTTGGCGAATCTCCCCGCCGTCAAGCCACCGCCGGCCGAACCCGCGCCGCCAAGCCTCGCCCGCCAGCTGGTCGACCGGCTCCTCGATGTCGTCCGCCGCCTGAAGCACGCCGGCGGTGCAGAGCCATCTACGCCGGCTGCGTCTTGAAACTTTCCGTGGCGGCGACCAGTTCGCGCACGATCCCCGGTTCCGTCATGGCGTGCCCGGCGTCCGCCACGGGCCGGTAATCCGCCTTCGGCCACGCCTTGTGCAGCTCCCACGCCGTCGAGATCGGCGTGCACAGGTCGTAGCGCCCGTGGATGATGACGCCCGGAATGTCGGCGATGCGGTGGGCGTCGGCGAGCAGCTGGTCGTCGCGCTCGAAGAAGCCGCGGTTCTGGAAATAGTGCGCCTCGATCCGCGCGAAGGCGAGCGCGTAGTGCGGCTCGCCGAACGCCGCCACCCGCGCCGGATCGGGCAGCAGCGAGATCGCCGTCCCTTCCCACATGCTCCACGCCTGCGCTGCGGCGAGCTGCGTCTCGCGGTCGCCGCCGGTGAGCCGCCGGTGGTAGGCGCCGATCAGGTCGCCGCGCTCGTCTTGCGGGATCGGCCTCAGATAGTTCTCCCAGGCCTCCGGCAGAATCTCCGAGGCACCCGCCTGATAGAACCACAGCAGCTCGCTGCGCCTGAGCGTGAAGATGCCGCGCAGGATCAGCTCGCTCACCTGTTCCGGATGCGTCTCGGCGTAGGCGAGCGCCAGCGTCGAGCCCCAAGACCCGCCGAACACCTGCCAGCGGGCGATGCCGAGGTGGGTGCGGATGCGTTCGATGTCGGCGACCAGATCCCACGTGGTGTTCTCGCGAAGCTCCGCGTTGGGCGTCGAATTCCCGCAGCCGCGCTGGTCGAACATCACGATGCGGTAGGCGTCCGGGTCGTGATAGCGCGGCATGGTCGGGTTGGTGCCGGCGCCGGGTCCCCCGTGCAGCACCACCACCGGCTTGCCCTCGGGGTTGCCGAATTCGGCGACGTGCAGCTCGTGCAGCGCCGACACCTTCAGCCGGAACGTGGCGCGCGGCTCGATGGGCGGGAAAAGGGACTGGCGCGGTTCGCTCATCGAGGATCGCTTTCCTGAAGGTTGGGGAGTTGGCCGCCGGGCAGCCGGACGGCTTCGGCGATGGCGCGCCGTCGCGCGTCCGGCGCGGCGCTGAGCAGGCTGCCGGCGATGCCGGCGATGAACCCGGCGACCATACCAGCAAGCGCCCCGGTCAGCTCGTTGAGGTGCAGCCAGTCGAGCGGGCCGGGGATCGCCGGGTCGGGGAAAAGATGGCCGAGCGCCACCACCCAGGTCACGATGCCGCCCGCCACGATTGCCGCGAGCCCGCCGACCGCGTTGCCGCGCTTCCACCAGATCGCCAGGATCGTCGCCGGAAACAGCGCCCCCGCCGATACCGAAATTGCCGTCAGCGCCAGCGCCCGCATGGCGTCTTCGGCGTGGGTGCCGAGAAGCATCGCGACGGCGACCGTCGCCAGCAGCGCGACGCGGGTGACCAGCAGCCGTCGCCCGGCCGAGGCGCGCGGGTCGACGATGGCGCCATAGACGTCATGGCCGAGCGCGTTGGAGATGGCGATCGCCATGGCGCTGCCGGCGGCCAGCGCAGCGCTGAGCGCGCCCGCCGCGATGAGTGCGCTGAAGGTCGCCGGCAGGCCGAAGATCGCCGGCGCCGCGAGCACGATGGCGTCGCCGCTGAGCGCCAGGTCGCTCGCCTGCAGCGTGTCGCGGCCGCAGGCGGCGATCGCCGCGACCGGCGAGGTCGCGTCGGCCCCGCAAAGCT
The DNA here is from genome assembly GCA_963843565.1 of uncultured Alphaproteobacteria bacterium. Lineage (GTDB taxonomy): Bacteria > Pseudomonadota > Alphaproteobacteria > Rhizobiales > Kaistiaceae > DASZQY01. The sequence continues at coordinate 1,657,495 of CAWJKY010000003.1, read as the reverse complement.
GCACGAGCCCGGCGCCCCCGAACGTGAACACCCAGTCGGGCAACCCGCTGATCGCGCTGCCGACGTAGTCGCGCAGCAGTGTCAGGTGGGTGAAGGCGGCGTAGGCGGGCGCCGCCAGAATGACGAGCAGCACGAAGATCAGCGCCCACACCGCCGACCGCCGTGCGCCGTCGGCGCTCGCCACCGCCGCGTTGCGCAGCACCAGATGCGGCAGCACGGCGATCCCCGCCGCCACCGCGATCAGCGTCGCCACCGCGTGGCCGGGCGCCAGCGTCAGGAACTGGCGCGGCAGCGCCGCCGCGAAGTCGCCGCCGAGCGCCTGCGCCTCGGCCGCCGCGTCGGCGAGCGCATAGCCGAAGGTGAACTGCGGCAGCGGCACCGTGGTGGCGCGCACCGACGCCACCACCACCGGCGCCAGGAACGCCACCGCCATCACCACGTACTGGACGAGCGCCGTCAGCGTCACGCCGCGCAGCCCACCGAGCATGGTGCCGGTCAGGATCAGTATGGCGATGATGGTGAGCGCCGCGCCCCCGCCAACGCCGAGCAGCGCCGAGGTCAGCTCCGCCGCCGTCGCGATCGCCGCGGCGAGCGCCGGCAACAGCGCGGTCACCACGACCGTCGCCGCCGCGATCCGCACGGCCCGGCCGCCCAGCCGCAAGCCGAGGAAGTCGGCGATCCCCATGGCCCCCGATTTGCGCACGTACGGCGCGATGGCGACCGCCAGGATCAGGAGGCCGAGCGCCAGCCCCGTGCCGAACGCCGCCGCGCTGGTGAGGTCGTCGAAGGCGGTGCCGGCCAGCCCGAGGAACACGGTGCCGGTGAGGATCGCCGTCGCGCCGGCGACGCCGTTGACGGCCGGCGGCAGCGCGCCGCCCGCCGCGTAGAACACCGATGGCTGGATCGTGCCGGCGCCGATCCCCACCGCCGCGAAGGTGACGAGCAGGGCACCGCCGAGGATCGTGCCGACGATCGCGGTCGGCAGGCCGTAGGTTCCGAGCAGCGTCAGCACCACCAGCGTGATGACGAACGCGGCGCCGAAGAGCCCGGTGATCCGGCCGAACGCGCCGCGGGTCCGCTGGGCCATCGACGTGCCGCTAGCGCTCCGACACGTCGTAGTGCCGGTCGATGGCAAGCTGCCAGCGTGCAAACAGGGCGGCGAGCGCCAGGAGGACGAGCGGCATGCCGACCACCATCATGAACGTTGCCGCCGGCAGGCGGAGGATCGGCCGGCCGTGGAAAAGACCCGGCGCCGCGAACGGCGCCAGCGCCAGCACGAGCCCCAGAAGAATCGTTCCCGCGGAGAACCGGGCCGTCCGCCGCCGCCAGTTTGCCTCGTCCCGTCCCCGCGCCACGCGCATCTCCTGAGACCGGCGCCGCCGTCCGCCGCTTGGAAAGCCGCCGATTCTGACCCGAAAGGTCGGGCGGAACGATGGGATCGGTTTGCCACGCCGTCAACCCGGCGATAGGACGTTGCAAGGCGCCGGGCGGTCCGGTCGCCTCACGTGCCGCTCGGCCAAGAGCGGCCATTGGAGACGGGGTCCATGCTGAAGGAATTCCGGGAATTCGCCATCAAGGGCAACATGATCGACCTGGCGGTCGGCATCATCATCGGTGCCGCCTTCAACGGGCTGGTCCAGTCGGTGGTCAACGACCTCATCATGCCGATCATCGGACTGGTCACCGGCGGCGTCGATTTCTCGCAGCTTTACTGGCAGATGAGCGGCACGCCCGCCGCCACCCTGGATGAAGCCCGCAAGGCCGGCGCCACGCTCGCCTGGGGCAATTTCATCACGCTGGTCATCAACTTCCTGATCGTCGCCTGGGTGCTGTTCATCGTCGTCAAGATGGTCAACCGCCTGCGCGCCCAGCCGGCGCCCGCGCCCGCCAAGCCGCCCGCGCCGACCAAGGAAGAGGTCCTGCTCGGCGAGATTCGCGACCTGCTCGCCAGGAAGGCGTGAACCCATCGGCGTTCCTGATGGAACGCCGCGAGCGAAATTCATGAGTCGTCCGCCGGGCGCCCGTGGCATTGTCACCCGTCCGGCGGTCCCGCCCGAGTAGCCAACCATGCAATCCGATCGACTTGTCTCAGCGCTGCGTGCCGAGGCCCGCGAGGCGCCCGAAAGCGGCATCGTGGAGGTGTTCAACTACGGCCGCGGCCGGGAGGGGCTGATTCCGTTCTGGGTCGGGGAGGGCGATCTGCCGACCCCCGCCTTCATCTCCGACGCCGCTGTTCAGTCGCTGCGTGCCGGCGAGACGTTCTATACCTATCAGCGCGGCGTGCCCGAGTTGCGCGCCGCGCTCGCCCGCTATCACACCCGGGTCTTCGACAAGGATTTCGATCCGGAGCGCTTCTTCGTCACCATCGGCGGCATGCAGGCGATCCAGACCGCGGTCCGCATGGTCGCCGGCGTTGGCGACGAGGTGCTGCTGCCGACCCCCGCATGGCCGAACTTCGCCGCCGCCATCGGTGTCGGCGGCGCCCGCTCGATCGAGGTGCCGCTGAGCTTCGGCAACGCCGGCTGGACGCTGGATCTCGACCGTCTGTTCGATGCCGCCACCGACCGCACCACGGCGCTCTTCCTCAATTCCCCGTCGAACCCGACCGGCTGGACCGCGAGCCACGACGAGCTTCGCGCCGTTCTGGCCTTCGCCCGCGAGCGCGGCCTGTGGATCATCGCCGACGAGGTCTATCACCGCTTCTTCTATTCCGGCGACCGCTCGCCGTCTTTCTATGATCACGCCGAACCCGATGAGAAGATCCTCTACGTCAACACCTTCTCCAAGAACTGGGCGATGACCGGCTGGCGCCTTGGCTGGCTGTCGGCGCCGCCCGCCCTCGGCGACACCGTCGAGAACCTCATTCAGTATTCGACCTCCGGTGTTCCCGTCTTCGGTCAGCGCGCCGCCACCGTCGCCCTCGACGAGGGCGAAGAATTCCTGAAGCTTCAGGTCGAGCGCGCCCGCGTCGGCCGCGAGATCGTCACCACCGGCCTTGCCGAAACCGGGCGCGTTCGCTTCGCCGAGCCGGCCGGCGCCTTCTACCTGTTCCTGTCCATCGACGGCGAGGACGACACCCGCCGCCTGGCGCTGCGTCTGGTCGAGGAGGCCAACGTCGGCGTCGCGCCCGGCATCGCATTCGGCGCCGGCGGCGAGCGCTTCCTGCGCCTTTGCTTCGCCCGCGACGCCGGCCAGGTTCGCGAAGGCACTGCCCGCCTTGCCGAGTGGGTGAAGAAACGGTGACGGTCTTCGCGGCCCTCTTGCGCGGCGTCAACGTCGGCGGCAACAACTTGATCCGCATGGCCGACCTCAAGGCGCTCTGCGCCACCTTCGGCTTCACCAGCGCCACCACCCTGCTTCAGAGCGGCAACGTCGTCTTCAAGGCGAAGGGGACCGACGCGGCCGTCGCCAGGAAGCTCGCCGACGGCATCGAAAAGGTCCACGGCTTCCGCCCGGCGGTCATGGTGCGCACTGCCGATGAAATCGCCGACGCGATGACGCGCAACCCGTGGCCCGCCGCCGCCAAGTCGGATCCCGGCCATCTGCTGATCGCCTTCATGGACAAGGCGCCCGACGCGACCGCGAGCGACAAGCTCGCCGCCCTCAAGACACCGGCCGGCGAAAAGCTGAAACTTTCGGGCCGTGAGCTCTTCTTCCATTTCCCCAACGGCATCGGCAAATCGAAGCTCACAACCGCCGTTCTGGAGCGCGCCGTCGGCGGCATCCCCATGACGGCCCGCAACTGGAACACCGTCGGCAAGCTTCTCGACATCGCCCGGGCCCTTGAGAGCTGAGGCGTCGCCCCCGCACCGTGAAGGCCGCCGCTCGATGAACTGGCGCGCCGTCCTGATCGTGGCGCGCACGCTGGCGATCGGCCTTGCCGGCAGCGCGCTTGCGATCTTCATCGGCGTGCCGGCCGGCTGGCTGTCCGGCGCCATGATCGTCGTCACGGTGGCCGCCATCGGCGGCCTCGAGGTGCGCGTCCCGGCCTCGCTTACCAACGTCGTTTTCGTCGTGCTGGGCGCGCTGCTTGGCGCCGGCATCAGCCCGCAGGTCGTCGCGGACGCCGCGTCGTGGCCACTCAGCCTCGCCGGCCTCATGGTCGGCGTCGCCGCCATGGTGTTCGCCGTCTACGTCTTCCTGACCCGCGTCGCCAGGTGGGATCGCGCCACGGCGCTCTTCGCCGCCATTCCCGGCGCACTCTCCTATGTGGTGGCGATCGCCAGCACCACCGGTGCTGATCTCCGCCGCGTCGCCATCGGCCAGAGCATCCGCATATTCCTTCTGGTGGTGGCAATCCCGGCGCTGGTTTCGGCGATCGAGCCAACCCCCGAACCGGTCGCCGGGGTGCAGGCGTCGCTTCTCTCCGTCGTTGTCCTGCTGTTCGCTTCGACCGCCGGCGCGCTTGTCTTCGCCGCCCTGCGCGTGCCCGCCGGCCTGCTCACCGGCGCGCTGTTCGTGAGCGGCGTGCTCCACGCCACCGGGTTGATGAGCGGCATGCCGCCGCAATGGCTGACCGTCGCCGCCTATGTCGTTCTCGGCGCCATGATCGGCTGCCGCTTCGCCGGCACCGACCTTCGCCTGCTTGGGCAAATCTTCGGCGCGGCGTTCGGCGCGTTTCTCATCGCCCTGGCGGTCGCCGCACTTTCCGCCGTCGCGGTGTCGCTCATCGTGCCGCAGCCGCCGACCCAGGTGCTGCTCGCCTTCGCGCCGGGCGGGCTCCAGGCCATGACCGCCATGGCGCTGGCGCTGCAGATGGATTCGGCCTTCGTCGCCGTTCACCAGCTGGCGCGCTTCATCGCCATCGCGGTTTCCATGCCGATCGTGACCCGCGTCGTCCTCGGCCGCGCCGGCAAGTCCGGGTAGGGAAGTCGGGAGAGGGTTAGCCGCCCGCCGGCGGGAAGACGCCGACCCGCGTGTTGCCGCCGACCGCCGCCTGCTTGGGCGGCTCCTCGCCGGTGTGGCGCGGCAGTCCCAGCGCGTCCCACACCTTGGCGAGCGCGTCGCTGAGGGTCGCGATCAGCGCCGCGTCGTGAAACGGCGTCGGCGTGATCCTCAGCCGCTCCTGCCCGCGGGGAACCGTCGGATAGTTGATCGGCTGGATGTAGATGCCGTGCTCGTTGAGCAACAGGTCGCTCGCCTGCTTGCAGAGCTCCGCATCGCCCACGAACAGCGGCACGATGTGCGTCGAGTTGGTCATCACCGGCAGGCCGGCCGCGCTCAGCGCCCCGCGCGTCGCCGCGACCGCCTTCTGCTGGCCTTCGCGTTCGGCGGCGGAAACCTTGAGGTGGCGGATCGCGGTCAGCGCCGCCGCCGCGATGCCCGGCGGCAGTGCGGTGGTGAAGATGAAGCCCGGCGCGTAGGAGCGCACTGTGTCGACGATGGCGCGGCTGGCGGTGATGTAGCCGCCCAGCGCCCCGAAAGCCTTGGCGAGCGTCCCCTCGATGATGTCGATGCGGTCCATGACGCCGTCGCGTTCCGCGATTCCCGCGCCGCGCGGCCCGTACATGCCGACCGCGTGCACTTCGTCGAGATAGGTCATGGCGCCGTACTTCGCGGCGAGGTCGGCGATCGCGCCGATCGGCGCCACGTCGCCGTCCATGGAATAGACCGACTCGAACACGATCAGCTTCGCCCGGCTCGGCGAGGCGTCCTTGAGCAGCTCTTCCAGGTGCGCGACGTCGTTGTGGCGGAAGATCGCCTTCTGCGCGCCCGAGCGCCTCACGCCCTCGATCATCGAGGCGTGGTTCAGCTCGTCGGAAAAGATCATGCAGTCGGGCAGCAGCTTGGCGACCGTCGAGATGGTCGCCTCGTTGGAGATGAACCCGGAGGTGAAGACGAGCGCCGCCTCCTTGCCGTGCAGGTCGGCGAGTTCGGCCTCCAGCTGGACCAGCGGGTGGTTGGTGCCCGAGATGTTGCGCGTGCCGCCGGCGCCGGTGCCCATGCTGCGCGCCGTCTCGGTCAGCGCGCCGATCGCCTTGGCGTTCTGCCCCATGCCGAGATAGTCGTTGGAGCACCACACCACGATGTCCCGGTCGCCGCCCTCGGCGTGCCAGATGGCGTGCGGGAAAGCCCCCGCCCGCCGCTCGATGTCGGCAAACACCCGGTAGCGGCGCTCCGCGTGGAGGGCGGCCAGCGCCTCGACGAAAATCGACCCGTAATCCATCGAAGCTCCGCGCCTCTTTAGAATGGCGGAAAAGTAGGGGCCCGCGGCCGCCGAGTCCACCGGCAGATTGCCGCGCGAGCCGGAAACCTAGGGGCTCCCTGCCGATCCGGTTTGATCTGAAACAAGCCCCGCACCGCCAGATTCGCCCGCGAACCGTTGAGAATCGGTTGCGGAAGCCGCCATTTCGCCGCCCTCCGCCTTCTGGCAGTATGCCGATTCCGTTGAGGGGGAGGGTGCTTCGCATGCGTCTCGCGTGGGTTTCTGCGCTGGCTGTCACGCTGATCGTCACGGCCGGGGGCGGCGCCGCTTCCGCCGCCAAGTGCGGCGGCAACTTCGACGCCTGGATGACCGCCTTCAAGGCCGACGCCGTCGCCGACGGCATCCCCCAGTCGACCGTCGATTCGGCGCTCGCCGGCATCACGCCGAGCGCCGCCATCCTCAAGCTCGACCGCAACCAGCACTACTTCAAGCAGAGCTTCGAGCAATATCGCGCCAAGCGGGTCACCTCGGGCATGCTCGACGCAGGCCTTGGCCGCATGCGCCAGAACGCCGGCCTCCTGAAGCGCATCGAGAAGCGCTACGGCGTCCCCGGCGCCGTTCTGGTCGCCATCTGGGGGCTGGAGACCGGCTATGGCGGCTACACCGGCAAGACCCCGGCGATCCGCTCGCTGGTGACGCTCGCCTACGACTGCCGCCGCTCGGACTTCTTCCGGGACGAGTTGCTGGCGGCGCTCCACATCGTCGCCCGGGGCGATCTCACCCCCGCCGCCATGAAGGGCGGCTGGGCCGGCGAGATCGGCCAGACCCAGTTCATGCCGTCGTCTTGGTGGAAATACGCCGTCGATTTCGACGGCAACGGCCGCCCCGACCTCATCCATTCCTACGCCGACGCGCTGGCCTCCACCGCCAACTACCTCAAGGGCTACGGCTGGAAGGCCGGCGCCTCCTACGACGAGGGCTCCGCCAACTACGGCGTCCTCAACGGCTGGAACCGCGCCGAGGTCTACAAGAAGACGATCGTCTACTTCGCCAAGAAGCTTGACAGGAAGTAGAGGGGCACCCGGCGGAGCCACCGGCCCGCTGCAACGACGGTCACGTGGGTCGTGGTCGGGCGTGTTGAGGTCTGCGGCGCGCCAGTTGCCTCGGCAACGGTTCCCCGCGCTACTTGAGCAGGCATTTCAGTGCAGCGGTGCGAAAGGCCTCAACCGCAACGTCCGTGGAGACGCCTGAGGCCGTGACAACCGTGCCGGAAGGCGCGTAGGTGGCTTGCAGCGCGGCAACCAGGCTCGCGTAGTCGGGCAGCTGCCGCGACAGTTTCTTGCGCAGATTCAACCTGACCGTCAGGATTGACGACGAAATGATCTCCACCGCGTTCGGGCCCGGTTCACGAAGTCTGGTGTCTCGAACGAGCAACTGGCCGGCACTGTGCACGCACTGCAGCTGCTCAGCCGCACTGAGGAGGGCGAGGCTGGTCTCACCGGGCTTGAAGTACCCGGAGGTCGCGGTCAGACCGCCCGCCGCAAGTCCCGCGCCCTTGATGAAGCCGCTGCCTCCGTCAAAGAGGAGCGTGCCGGCCGCGACACCGGCGGCAGCGATGATGCCGAGTGCAGCCGCATCTTGCGCCACGGCGGCTTGGTCCGACAGCTGTATGTAATTGGCCGCCAGCGTCTCGGCGGATCGCATGTTCGCTTGAAACGTGGGCTCCGTCTTTGCGGCGCCGGCATCAAGCTCCGCTTTGTACACGCTGGGGGCGCCGACACAGCCGGACAGCAGGACGGTGAGAGCGAGGCCGAACAAGGACTTCATGCGCGGAAACCCAACGCACCGGTGCCGAATCCTGGGCCTCTCCTCGGATCGGTACCTGCTGAATACACCCTTAGGTTACGCGCAAATTGAAACTCGCGCAATCTTGAGTAGCTGACGGTAGTGGGTCACTCTGAAGACCCACTACCTAGCTGACCCAAAGCAGTTAGGCGTCCCGCCGCACCTCACGCTAGCCGGTTGCCCGCGGCGTCGAAGGGGTGGAGCGCGGCAAGCTGCGCGTCGTCAGAAGGGCGTTCCCAGCGCTGCTCGCTTGGTCGCTATTCGGTGGGGCGGCTTTCACGCGAATCTGCCGTTGGGCCGCCGACCACAGCGCTTGAACCGCGCCGGCCCCTATGGCAGTTAGGCCGCGCCTGGAACCGGGCGCCTAGGCTGACGTAGCTCAGTGGTAGAGCACCCCCTTGGTAAGGGGGAGGTCGACAGTTCAATCCTGTCCGTCAGCACCAGCCTGAAAGGCCCCCTCCGGGGCCGGCCAGCACAACACCCTCGCCGCGGCCTCCCGGTCTCGCTAAAGTCCGCCGGCCGCGACCCCGGGGGAAGCGCATCTCCCGTCCCTGTCGTCTCCCGCCGGGCTGTCGGTCGCCGCGGCCCGCCATTGTGGAAGCTCCGTACGAGGTCAGGTTGCCAGAGTCCGCTCATCCAGACGCCGCGCATCGTGTCCGGGCGCCCGAGTGGATCGTTCACCCGTACTCGAACGTCGAGCTGCCGTTTTTCGCCGGGATGCCGGATATGGTCGCCGGCTGGATCGTGGCCGGCGACTTCGAGCGCAGCGAAGCGGAGGTGATCACCCGGCTGGTTCACCCCGGCGCCGCCGTTCTGGAACTGGGCGGCGGGCTCGGGTTTGTCGCGGCGACGCTCTGCAAGGCGACCAAGGTTGCCCGTTACACCATCGTCGAGGCCGATCCCGATCTTGTCCCCCAGATCGGCGTCGCGCTTGCGCGCAACGGCGCCGCCGACGTCGACGTCCGCTGGGGGCTGGTCACCGCCGATCCGGCGGCGCTCGCCGCCGGTACGCAGCGCTTCGCGCTCCCCGAGAACCTGCTCGCCAACAGCGTCTTCCTCGTCGATCAGGGCAACCGCGAGATCGACGTTCCCGCCGTCTCGCTTCCGGCCCTGCTTGCCGAGCTGAACCCCGATGTCATCGTCGCCGACGTCGAGGGCGCCGAACTCGGTCTGTTCGACGGTGCCGATCTTTCGTCCGTGCGCGTCCTCGTCGTGGAGCTTCATCCCCAGCTGATCGGCGACGACGGGTGTGCCCGGGTCACCGGCGCCATCGAGCGCCAGGGGCTGCAGCACGTCGTCAGCGCCAGCGGCAACGTCCACGCGTTCCAGCGCGCGATGTGACGCGATGGCCACGTCTTCGCCGCAGGATATTCTGAAGAACGTCGAGACCATCCGCGCCAGCGGCCTCTTCGACGAATCCGTCTATCGCCTCAGCGCCATGGCGATCGGCAAGGAGTTGCTGCCGCCCGGCATCGATCTCATCCGGCATTACCTCATCATCGGCGAGAACAAGGGTTATCGGCCGTCGCTGCTGTTCGACCCGGCCTACTATTTCGCGACATATCCGGACGTGCGTGCCTCGATGTCGGCGCTGGTGCACTACATCCGGCATGGCCGCGCCGAAGGCCGCGTGCCGATGCAGGCGAGCGCCGATCCCAAATTCCCGAAGGAGGGCCTCGACCCGGACCGCGAGACGATCCTGCTTCTGGTCCACGACGCCAGCCGCACCGGCGCGCCGATCATCGGCTGGAATCTTGCGCGCACGCTGAACCGCGATTTCAACGTCGTCGTCGTGCTCCTCAACGGCGGTGAGCTCCTCGAGAATTTCGCCGGCATTCCCAATGTCGTCGTCGTCGATCCCGGTGCGAAGCACATCGCCTGGGACTATGCCGCCGGCAGCGAAATGGCGCGCGCGCTCGTCCGGCACTACAAGCCGAAGTTCGCCATCGTGAACAGCACGGCGGCGCGCTTTCCCCTTCCCGAGCTGGCCCGCGCTCTCGTTCCCTCGATCGTCCTCGTGCACGAATTCCCGCGCGGCTTTTCCGTCGGCGAGCGCGTCGATGTTGCCTATCACTGGGCGGCGGAGGTCGTCTTCGCCAGCCGCATGCAGCGCGAGTGGACGCAGCAGGAGCGCTTCATCTGCACGGCGCGCCAATGCACGGTGCTTCCCCAGGGCCGCTGCGAGGTTCCCCGGCGGCAGCTTTCGCCCGAAGACGAGGCGCGGCGCAGCCGCGACATCGCCACGCGCGTGCGCCCGGAAGCCGCGGCCGACAGCTTCGTCGTGGTCGGCATGGGCTTCATCGAAGTCCGCAAGGGGGTGGAGTTCTTCCTGGCAGCCGCCGCCCACGTGCGCCGCATCGCGCCCGACCTCAAGGTCCGCTTCTGCTGGGTCGGCGGCGGCTTCAAGCCGGACAGCGACATTTATTGCGGCATGCTGGCGGAGCAGGTGCGGCGCTCCGGGCTCTCCGACGTGGTCGAGTTCGTGCCCGCGGTCGAGGACACCGGTCCGGTCTACGACGCCGCCGACATGCTGTTTCTCTCCTCGCGCCTCGATCCGATGCCGAACGTCGCCATCGACGCCGCGTTCGCGGGCGTCCCCATCCTCTGCTTCGCCGACGCCGGCGGCATCGCCGATCTGCTCGCCGCCGACGCCGAGTTGAGCGAGCTCGTCGTTCCCTACGCCGACGACTGGGGCGCCGCGCAGGCGATCGTCCGCATGGCAAACGACCCCGGCCGGGGCAAGACGCTCGCCGGCGCCATGAAGCCGTTCGCGGCGGCGCACTTCGACTTCGCCGAATATACGCAGCAGCTGATCGCCCGCGGCGAAGCCCACGCCCGGCGCTTCGCCGCCGTTAGCACCGATACGGAGACGCTCTTCGCCTCGCCCGCCTTCGACGAGCGGTTCTACGCCCCGCCGGACGAGCCGGGAATGCCCCGCGACGAGGCGATCCGCCACTATCTCGTCCAGTCCGCGATCCTCACCGGCCAGCCGCCGCGCTACCTCAGCGCCGCGCTGCGTCGTCCGTTCCCGGGCTTTCATCCCATCGTTCATGCCGAGGCAAAGCGGCGCGAATCGGAGGCACCGCTTCGCGATCCGCTCGTCGACTACATCGCGGACGGCTTCCCCGATGGCCCGTGGAAGCACGATGTGCTGCGCGCCGACGCGCCGATCCCCACCGCCGGCACGAACCAGCCGCGCATCGCCGTCCACGGACATTTCCACTACATCGACCTGTTGCCGGATTTCCTCGAGCGCCTCGCCGCCAACAAGTTGCGCTGCGACCTGTTCGTCTCGGTCACCAGCGCTGCCGCCAGCCACGAGGCGGCGGAGCTTCTTGCCGGTTACGATCGCGGCAGCGCCGAGGTTCTGCTTGTCGCCAACCGGGGCAGGAACTTCGCGCCGCTGCTCACCGCGATCCGGGATCGTCTGCGCACCTACGATCTCATCGGCCACCTCCACGGCAAGCGCAGCGACTCGGAGACCCACGGTGGCGCCGCGGTCGGGGCCCGCTGGCGCGATTTCCTGTGGCAGAACCTTCTCGGTTCTGCCGAGACGCGCATGGCGGATCGCGTCGTCGCCGCCTTCATGGCCGATCCACGCCTCGGTCTCGTGTTCCCGGAGGACCCGAACCTGATGACCTGGGGGCGGAACTACGACGTCGCCCGTGAACTGGCGCCCCGCCTCGGCCTGGCGGGCGATCTGCCAGACAATCTCGACTTCCCCTTGGGCATGATGTTCTGGGCGCGGCCCGCCGCGTTTGAGCCGTTCTTCGCGCTCAATCTCGGCTGGTATGACTACCCGGACGAGCCGCTGCCCTACGACGGGACGTTCCTCCACGCCCTCGAGCGGTTGACGGCTCTGGTTGCCGTTGACCGTGGCTTCCGCTACGCGACAACGTATGTTCCCGGTCTGACGCGCTAGACGCGCCGGGGGAGGGGCTGAAGATGGCGCCAAGGGTGCACCCATGAGCCTCGCAACGCCATCGTGCTTCGTCCTCGGCGGCGGCGGCTTCATCGGCACGAATCTCTGTCAGGCGCTGGTCGCCCGCGGCCATCGCGTCGCCGCCTTTGGCCGCAGCCGCCTGTCGGAAGCGGCGCTCGCCGGTGTCGAGTGGCACCAGGGCGATTATCCCGATCCGCCCCGCTTCGCCGGCCTGCTCGCCGGTTTCGATGTGCTCGTGCACCTCGTTCATTCCTCGACCCCGGCGGGCTCCAACGCCGATATGGAAGGCGATCTTCGCGACAATCTGCTGCCGGCGATCGAGCTGATGCGTCTTGCCCGCGACGCCGGCGTGAAGCGCTTCATCTATGCTTCGTCGGGCGGGACGATCTACGGCCGGCAGGATCACGTTCCGATTCCGGAGACCGCCCCAACCGATCCGCTCGTCGGCTACGGCGTTTGCAAGCTCGCCATCGAGAAATATCTCGCCATCTTCTGCCACGTCGACGGCCTCGACTATCGCGTCCTGCGTTTCGCCAATCTTTACGGGCCCCACCACGTCCCCGGCGCTCTCGGCATCGTGCCCGTCCTTATCCAGCGCGCCCTCGGCCACGAGCCGATGACCATCTGGGGCGACGGCAAGGTGGTGCGCGACTTCCTCTATGTCGCCGATGCGGTCGAGGCGACCATCGCCGCGATCGTCCAGGACAGCGAGGGGAGGATATTCAACGTCGGTTCCGGCACGGGGCTGTCCGTCCGTCAGGTGATCGCCGAGGTCGAGGCGCAGACCGGCAGGAAGATGGACCTGAAGTTCGAGCCCGGCCGCAAGGCCGACGTGCCGGTTTCGATCCTCTCCGTCGAACGGGCGCGCCAGCAGTTGGGCTGGCAACCGGCGACATCGTTCAGCGACGGCATCGCCAGGACCCTTGCCTGGCGGCAAACGTCCATGCCCGCCGGGCTGCGGGGGTAGAAGCGCTCGGGTGTGCAACGCCCGAAAAGAAAGAAGGACGCGAACCGAAACTCGGAGTGGGTTCACTCGCGAGAACGACGACGCGTGCCCAACCTCCCCCTTGAGGGGAGGTCGAAATGCCGAAGGCATCTCGGGAGGGGGTGGTTGCCCCCGGCCGCCCGAAAGCTAGAATCGCCCGACCCCGATAAAGACCCGTGCCCGATGGCCGACCAGACCAAACCGCCGCCCCCCGCCAGGACCGACCGGCGCTCTGCCCGCGAGGCGCGCCTCGCCGCCGCGCTCCGCGCCAACCTCAAGCGCCGCAAGGCTGCCGGCGCCGCCCCGCCCAAAGCGCCGCCCGCCGCGCCCGACAAGGCCCGATAAGCGCCCGGAAGCTGCCCCGGCCCTTCCTTGTGGAGGCCCCATTCCTGGGCTAGAGCCTTGCCCGATCGGCGGGCGCCACCCGGGCCCGCCACAAGGGCAGGGGGCGACATGGACCGCATTCGCATCGTCGGCGGCAACCGGCTGAACGGGTCGATCCCGATCTCCGGCGCCAAGAATGCCGCCCTCCCGCTGATGATCGCGAGTTTGCTCACCGACGAGACCCTCACCCTCGACAACGTGCCGCGCCTCGCCGACGTCGCCATGCTGAAGCGCATCCTCGGCAATCACGGCGTCGATTGCACGGTGCTGGGCAAGCGCGCCGGCCAGACCGGCATGCAGGGCGAATCGCTCGAGCTTAAAGCCGGCGAGATCGTCGATACCACCGCCCCTTACGACATGGTCTCGCGCATGCGCGCCTCATTCTGGGTGATCGGCCCGCTGCTCGCCCGCATGGGTGAGGCGAAGGTGTCGCTGCCCGGCGGCTGCGCCATCGGCACGCGCCCCGTCGATTTCTTCATCGACGGGCTGAAGGCCCTCGGCGCCGACATCGACATCGACGCCGGCTACGTCATCGCCCGCGCTCCGAACGGCTTGCGCGGCGCCCGCGTCGCCTTCCCGCGCGTCTCCGTCGGTGCCACCCACGTCGCGTTGATGGCGGCCAGTCTGGCGCGTGGCGAAACCGTCATCGAAAACGCCGCCCGCGAGCCCGAGATCGCCGACCTCGCCGCCTGCCTCGTCAAGATGGGCGCCACGATTTCCGGCGCCGGCACCGCGACCATCCACGTCGAGGGCGCCGAGCGCCTCACCGGCGCCCGCCACCCGGTCATGTCCGATCGCATCGAGACCGGCACCTACGCCATGGCGGTCGCCGCCACCGGCGGCGATGTGGTGCTGGAAGGCGCCACCACGGCGCTCCTGGAGGAGCCGCTGGCGGTTCTGCGCCGCGTCGGCGCCGAGATCGAGCAGACCAACCTCGGCATCCGCGTCACCCGCAATGGTCACGGCCTCGCCCCGGTCGATGTCGCCACCGCCCCGTTCCCGGGCTTCGCCACCGACCTTCAGGCCCAGCTGATGGCCCTGGTCACGCGGGCCGAGGGTGCCTCGCACATTCGCGAGACCATCTTCGAAAACCGCTTCATGCACGTCCAGGAACTCGCCCGCCTCGGCGCCGATATCCATCTCGACGGCCAGGTCGCGACCGTCAACGGCGTCAAGCGGCTGAAGGGCGCCCAGGTCATGGCCACGGACCTCCGCGCCTCGGTCTCGCTGGTCATCGCCGGGCTGGTCGCCGATGGCGAGACCACGGTTCACCGCGTCTATCACCTCGACCGCGGCTTCGAATCGATCGAGGCCAAGCTCGGCGCCTGTGGTGCCGAGATCGAGCGTCTGGCCGGATAGTTGGCCGACGACATCGGGCCGTGGTGCGACCGCTGGGGCCTCACGCCGAACGGCGACGTTCTCGAAACGCCGAGCAGCACCGTCGCCTTCGTGCGGCGCGGCGCTGAGCCGGCGGTTCTCAAGATCGTCAATCAGCGGAGCGACGAGGCGCGTTCGCCCGCCGCGCTGCGTCTCTGGGACGGCGCCGGCGCCGTCCGCCTGCTCGAATGGGAGGCGCGGGTGTCGCTGCTCGAGCGCGCCGTTCCGGGAACGCCGCTAGAAAGCCTGACCGCCGCCGGCAACGACGATGCCGCCACGGCGATCCTCGCCGATGCGATGCTGGCGCTTCGCCGGCCCGAGCCGCCACCCGGCGACTGGCCGACCACCGAGGTGTGGGCCGAAGGTTTCACCCGCCAGCGGGCCCGCGGCGCCCACCCGGTGCTCACCGAAAGGCTGCTCGACCGGGGCGAGGCGACGTTCCGCGATCTTTGCCGCGACACGCCGGAGCGTTTCTTCCTGCACGGCGACCTGCACCACACCAACGTCCTGCTCGACGACAGGCGCGGCTGGCTGGTCATCGACCCGAAGGGGATCGTCGGCGACGCCGCCTTCGAGGTGGCGATGGCGCTTGGCAATCCCGCCAGCCTCTTCCCGATGCAGACCGACCCCGCCATCATGGCCCGCCGGGTCGCCATCTATGCCGAGCGCCTCGGCCTCGATCGCAGGCGCATTCTCGGCTGGGCCTTCGGCCAGATGGTGCTTTCGGCCTGCTGGCACGTCGAGGATGGCGACGACGACAGCCAGACCGCCGGGAGCCTCGCGGTTGCGCGCACGGCGGAAACCCTTCTGGCCGGCCCCTGAGCCTTGCGTCGGCGCCGCCGGCACACTACCTGTTGGTTCGTCATGAAAGAGCCTGAACTCCTGCGTCTTGCCGCCGTCGACGAGGAGGACCTGTCGGTCCTTTCCGCCTACGTTCAGGACGCCGTCCTCAAGGTCGCCGACCTCATTTACCTGCCCAGGGAAAACCGGTTCGCGGCCGCCATGAACCGTTTCACCTGGGAGAAGGAGGACGGTCGCCGCCGCGATCATGAGCGTCGTCGCGCCGCCCTGACCTTCGACCGCGTGATGCGCGTGCGCACCGCCGGCCTCGACCGCAACCAGCCCGATTCCGTCCTTGAGCTTCTCGCCGTCAGCTTTGCCGCCACCGAGGCCCCGGCCGGCCAGATCGTGCTGATCTTCGCCGGTGGCGCCATGGTCGAGCTCGACGTCGAGGTGATCGAGGCGCGCCTTGCCGACCTCGGCGCCGCCTGGGCGACCAGCGCCCGGCCGCACCATGCCATCGAAGGCGAGACGAGCGCCGGCGTCTGAGGTATAGACGCCGCCGGGCGGAGAGAGTTGACCGTGGCGGTGCGATTTTCCGAAAGCGACGAGGATTTCGAGGCGCGCTTCCAGGCGTTGCTTGGCGCCAAGCGTGAGGCGTCCGAGGACGTCGATACGGTCGCCCGCAACATCGTCAGCGACGTCCGCGCCCGCGGCGATACGGCGCTGATCGAATACACCGAGCGTTTCGACCGCCTCACCCTTTCCCCCGACACCATCCGCTTTGGCGAGACCGAACTCGCCATCGCCGAAGAGTTGGTGCCTGCCGACCAGCGCGCCGCGCTGCTCGCCGCCCGCGACCGCATCGAGGCCTTCCACCGGCGCCAGATTCCCGCCGACGACCGCTACACCGACACCGCCGGCGTCGAACTCGGCATGCGCTGGACGGCGCTCGAGTCGGTCGGTCTCTACGTGCCCGGCGGCATCGCCGCCTATCCGAGCTCGGTGCTGATGAACGCGCTGCCGGCAAAGATCGCCGGGGTCGAGCGCATCGTCATGGTGACGCCGACGCCGGGTGGCGAGGTCAATCCGCTGGTGCTCGCCGCCGCCCGGGTTGGCGGCGTCGACGAGATCTACCGCGTCGGCGGGGCCCAGGCGGTCGCCGCGCTCGCCTACGGCACCGAGACGATCAGCCCGGTCGTCAAGATCGTCGGCCCGGGCAACGCCTACGTCGCCGCCGCCAAGCGGCTGGTCTTCGGCACTGTCGGCATCGACCTGATCGCCGGGCCGTCCGAGGTGCTGATCGTCGCCGACGCCGAGAACGATCCCGACTGGATCGCCGCCGACCTGCTCGCCCAGGCCGAGCACGACGCCGCCGCCCAGTCGATCCTCATCACCACCTCGCCGGACCTTGCCGACCGCGTCGCCGACGCCGTCGACCGGCAGCTCAGGACCATGCCGCGCGGCGATACCGCCGGGGCGAGCTGGCGCGATTTCGGCGCGATCGTCGTGGTGAAATCGCTGGCCGGTGCCATGACGCTCGCCAATCGCATCGCGCCCGAACATCTTGAACTGGCCGTCGCCGATCCGGAGGCGCTGCTTCCCAGGGTGCGCAACGCCGGCGCCGTGTTCCTGGGGCGCTACACGCCGGAAGCCATCGGCGATTATGTCGGCGGCCCCAACCATGTCTTGCCGACGGCGCGCTCGGCGCGCTTTTCCTCGGGCCTGTCGGTGTTCGATTTCCTGAAGCGCACCTCGCTCCTGAAGCTCGGTCCCGATCAGCTTGCCGCCCTGGCGCCGGCCGCCGTCACCCTCGCCGAAGCCGAGGGGCTCGGCGCCCACGCCCGCTCCGTCTCGATCCGCCTCAACCGGGGCCCGCGGTGAGCGAGGCGGGTGAGGCGCGTCTGGTTGCCGTCGATCTCGATCCGCAATCGCTGAAGCCGGGTGGGCCGTTCGAAGGCGACCGGCAGGTCGCCATTGCCGATCTCATAGCCGACAACCGCTTCGCCCCGGTCGCCCGCCCGCACGGCACCTTTCGCCTCCGTCTCACCCTCAGCGAAGGCAAGCTCATCTTCGATATCGCCGATGCCGAGGACGGCACGGCGCATATGCGCCATATCCTCTCGCTCAGTCCCCTCCGCCAGGTCATCCGCGACTACTTCCTCATCTGCGACGCCCATCGCGCCGCCGCCGGCGGCCCCCGTGGCGGCACCCAGATGGAGGCCATCGACGTCGGCCGTCGCGGCCTTCATAACGAGGGCGCGGAAATCCTGAAGGACCGGCTTGCCGGGCACGTCGCGGTCGATTTCCCGACCGCCCGGCGCCTGTTTACATTGGTTTGCGCCCTCTATTGGAAGGGCTGACTTTGCGGGGATAATCCGCTACGTTCCCGCGCGAATTGCGCTGCCGTTTTCAAGGATCCGAATGGCCAAGGAAGAGATCGTCGAACTGCCGGGCGTTGTTGCTGAGCTGCTGCCCAACGCGACGTTTCGCGTCAAGCTCGAGAATGGACACGAGATCATCGCCCATACCGCCGGCCGCATGCGCAAGAACCGCATTCGCGTCCTTGCCGGCGACAAGGTCCTGGTCGAGATGACCCCTTACGACCTGACCAAGGGCCGCGTCACCTACCGCTTCAAATAGCGCCGTCGCGTCCAGCGCGCGCGGGATACCCGATCGATGGCAGGACGTCTGAAATTCATCCTCGCGTCGGGGTCGCCGCGCCGGCTCGCCTTGCTCGCCCAGATCGGGGTAGAGCCCGACCGGGTGATCCCGTCGAGCGTCGATGAGACCCCGGCCAGGAACGAGCTGCCGCGCAATCTCGCCAGCCGCCTGGCCCGCGCCAAGCTCGACGCCGCGATTGCCACTGCGGCGAAGGAGCCCGACCTCGCCGGCGCGCTGGTCCTCGCCGCCGATACGGTGGTGAGCGTCGGCCGCCGCATCCTGCCCAAGGCCGAGACCATCGAGGACGCCGCCTCGTGCCTCAGCCTCCTGTCCGGCCGCGCCCACCGCGTGCACACGGCGATCGCCTTCGCCAACGCCAAGGGCAGCGTCCGCAAGCGCCTGGTCGAGACACGCGTGCGCTTCAAGCGCCTGTCGCGCGAGGACGTCGAAGCCTACATCGCTTCCGGGGAATGGCGCGGCAAGGCGGGCGGCTACGCCGTGCAGGGCATCGCCGGCGCTTTCGTCGTGAAGATCGGCGGCTCCTATACCAACATCGTCGGCCTGCCGCTCTACGAGACCATGCTGCTCCTGACCGGGGAGGCATATCCCGTCCATTTCAACTGGCTGAACGCGGGCGCCCCATGACCGAGGCAAAGGTCGTCAAGCTTCGCTCCGCCCGCCACTGTCCGATCTGCGGCAAGCCGGCGGCCCAGAAGTATCATCCGTTCTGTTCCAAGCGGTGCGCCGACGTCGATCTCAACCGCTGGCTCTCCGGCCGCTACGCAATTCCCGCGGTCGAGGCGGAAGACGAGCGCGAGCCAGCCGGGGAGGGTGACGATGGCGAGTGAAGCGAAGGCCGTCCGCATCGAGGTGGAAGGTCGCGGCGCGGTCTCCGGCCTGCTCGACAAGCCGCGCGGCGCCCGCGCCCTCTATGTGCTCGCCCACGGCGCCGGCGCCGGCATGGCCCATCCGTTCCTGGCGAAGATCGCGGGCCTGTTGGCCGAACGCGGCATTGCCACGCTCCGCTACCAGTTCCCCTACATGGAGGCCGGCAGCCGCCGGCCCGACAGCCCCAGGGTCGCCGAAGCCGCCGTGCGCGCCGCCGTCGCCGAGGCGCGGCGCCTGGCGCCGAAGCTGCCCCTGGTCGCCGGAGGCAAGTCGTTCGGCGGCCGCATGACCTCGCAGGCCGAGGCCCACGAACCGCTGGGCGTCAAGGGCCTCACCTTCCTCGGCTTCCCGCTCCACCCGCCCGGCGCCCCCGCCATCGCCCGCGGCGACCATCTCGCTGACGTCGGCGTGCCGATGCTCTTTCTGCAAGGCACCCGCGACGAGTTCGCTGACCTCGATCTCCTCAAGCCGCTCATCGGCAGGCTCGGCCGGCGCGCCACCCTTCACCTCGTCGAAGGCGGCAATCACTCCTTCCGCGTGCCCGCCAAGACCGGACGCAAGGAGGCCGACGTCATGGCCGAACTGGCCGATACGTTGGCGGCCTGGATCGACGGCCTTGCGTGAGGGGCGTTCAACTGGACACCGTCTCGGCCATTCAATATAACGCCGACGCTTTCCGTGAGGGGCCGTCCGGCCCCGTGCGGGCGCCGGGGCCCAGGTAGCTCAGCTGGTAGAGCAGCGGATTGAAAATCCGCGTGTCGGTGGTTCGATTCCGCCCCTGGGCACCACTCCCGCCGAGATGGCGCCCCTTCAAAATCGCTCCGGCCGATACGGGTGAGGGTCGACCACCGGTCTCTCGCCGACGATCATCTCGGCGATCATGCGACCGGTGACCGGGCCCAGCGTCAGCCCGTGGTGGGCATGGCCGAAGGCGAACCACATTCCGGCGTGGCGCGGCGCCCGGCCGATCACCGGCATCATGTCCGGCGTGCAGGGGCGCATGCCCATCCACGGTTCGGCGTCGAGGGTCTCGCCCAGGGGAAACAGCGCGCGCGCCTTGGGTTCGGCCCGCGCCAGCTGGATCGGCGTTGGCGGCGCATCGCGACGGGCGAACTCCACGCCCGTCGTCAGCCGGATGCCCCGGTCCATCGGCGCCAGCAGGTAGCCGCCCTCGGCGTCGAGCACGGTGTGTGAGAGGCGCGCCGCTCCCTTGGCCGCGTAGTGCATGTGATAGCCGCGCTTGACCGCCAGCGGCAGGCGATAGCCGAGACGCCGCGTGACCACGTCGGCCCACGGTCCGAGCGCGACCACGACGTCCTTCGCCTCGACCGGGCCCTCCGTCGCGGTCACCTGCCAGCCCGATCCGGTCCTGGCGAGCGTCGCCGCGTCGCCCGTCGCAAGATGCCCGCCGAGGGTCCGGAAGAGCCCCGCGTAGGCCGTGACCAGAGCCGAAGGGTCGGTGACCGACCAGGGATCGCGCCAGTGCAGCGCGCCGGCCAGGCCGGGTGCGAGGTCAGGCTCAACTCCGGCAAGGCCGGCGCCGGTGAGTGCGTCGTAGCTGACCCCGAATTCGGCCGAGACATGCCCGGCCTCGGCAACCGCCTGGTCGCGGGCGCCCTCGGTGCGAAACACGATGAGCCACCCGTTCTTGCGGATCAGGTGCTCTGCGTTCGCGGCGGCGATCAGGTCAGCATGCTCGCTGATCGAACGGGCGATGAGCGGGGCGTAGAGGTGCGCGATCGCGCTGTGCCGGGCCGGCGCGGAGTGGAACCAGAAGCGCGCAATGAACGGCACCAGGCCGGGGAGGGCGGAGACCTGGTAGCGAACCTCGGTCGAAAGGTTGGTGGCGTAGTGCAGGATGACGCGGGGGTCGCGCGGGAACGCGTAGGGGTAGACGGATTCGCGCTGGATAAGGCCGGCGTTGCCGAACGACGTGCCCGCGCCGGGCGCCCCGCGGTCGACCAGGACGACCGACCTGCCGCGCCGTGCCAGATGCACCGCGACCGACACGCCCACGATGCCGGCCCCCAGGACGATGACGTCAGTCTGCATGACCTGAATTGATGCGGTTCGCCGACGAATTTCTAGCGGGCTGCGACCACAATCACCTCGACCTTGTAGCCGGGCGCTGCCAGCCGCGATTCCCCGCAGGCCCGGGTCGGGGGGGCCGCCGGATCGATCCAGGCATCCCAGACCGCGTTCATCTGGGCGAAATCGTCCATGTTGGCTAGCCAGACCGTCGCCTGCAGGATCTTCGACTTGCTCGAGCCGGCGCCGGCGAGAAGCCCGTCGATCTTGCCGAGGAGCTCGCGGGTCTGCTCGGTTACGCTCGCTCCGGGCGTGCCGACCTGCCCTGCGAGATAGATCGTATCGCCGTGAACGACGGCCTGGCTCATGCGCGGGCCGCGGTCGATGTGCGTCAATGTCATGCCAAGTGCCTTCCGCTTCTCGTGGTGCATCGTGCCCACTGATGTCTATCCGCTGCTGAACCCGGTGAGAAACGAGGTCAGGTTGTCGGCGAGCGCATCGCACACGTAGCCGCCTTCCTGAATGATCACGGTCGGCAGGTCGAAGGCCGCCAGCGCCGCGCCGATCCTGGTGAAGCCCGGCGTCGAGACCGTCAGCCCACCGAACGGATCGCCTTCGAAAGCATCGAGGCCGAGCGCGATGACCAGCGCGTCGGCAGCGAAGTCGCGGGCCCGTTCGATGCCGGCGTCGAGCGCCGTGAGGAACACCTCGTCTCCCGAACCGCGCGCCAGCGGCAGGTTGAGATTGTAGCCGAGCCCGGCGCCTTCCCCGCGCTCCGACGCGTGCCCCCAGAAGAACGGATAGAATCGCACCGGGTCGGCGTGCAGCGAGATCGTCAGCACGTCGCTGCGGCCGTAAAAGATTCCCTGCGTCCCGTTGCCGTGGTGCAGATCGACGTCGATGATCGCCACGCGCCGGTGGCGATCGCGCAGCCGCTGTGCGGCGATCGCCGTGTTGTTCAGAAAGCAGAAGCCGCCGGCAAGATCGGCGAAGGCGTGGTGGCCCGGCGGACGGCAAAGCCCATAGGCCGACGGAGCGCCGCCGAGCACCAGATCGGCGGCGTGGACTGCCGTCTGCGCGCTCCAGTAGACCGACTCCCATGTGTGTTCGCCGATCGGGCAGGCGGTATCGGCCAGGTGATAGCCGGCCTGTCCGACCGCCGACGCGGGGTAGGAAAAATCGCGCCGGTTCGGGTGGATGTTGGGCACGACCTCCGGCGAGGCGTCGGGGATGCGCCGCCAGCGCCGGTAGATGTTGTTCAGGAACGCCAGGTATTCCGGCGTGTGCACGGCAGCCGCGGCCGCGAGTCCCGTATCGGGCGGGGCGACCCGTTCGAGCCCCGCCGTCTCGGCGCCCTTGATCAGCCGAACGGCGCGGTCGGGAACTTCGGGGCTCGGCTGTTGCGCGCCCGAGGACAGGAAGAAGGAGGGGGCGTGCCGGAATTGCACGTCGCTGAAGACATATTTCATGCGGTCCTCATTGTCCTTGTCTGTCATCCCGCGTCGCTCAAAACGCCACCTGGTCGCCGCCCTTGAGCGCCAGGCGCTCGCGCACCTCCTCTGGCCTGGCGATACTGAATCCCATTTCCTCGACGATCCGGCGGATGCGCGCCGCCTGATGGGCATTGGACGGGGCGAGCTCGCGCCCCGCGCCATCGGTGAGGCTGTCTTCAAGCCCGACGCGGACGTTGCCGCCAAGGACGACGCCGACCGTGCCGAGCCGCATCTGCTGCCGCCCGGTCGCCAGAACCGAGAACCGGTAGGCGTCCGGCCCGATCAGCCGGTCGGCGGTCGCCTTCATGGCAACGAGGCTTTCCACGCTGGCGTCGATCCCGCCCAGCACACCGAGGACGAATTGCAGGAAGACCGGTGGCCTGACGGTTCCCCGCTTGAGGAACCAGGCGAGCGTCTGGATGTGCCCGGTGTCGTAGCACTCAAACTCGAACCGCGTGCCGCATCGTTCGCCGACCTCCTCGAGGATCGTCTCGATCTCGGCGAACGTGTTGCGGAAGATCACGTCGCGGGTCGCTTCGAGAAACGGCTTCTCCCAGTCGTGCCGCCAAGTCGAATAGCGTTCGGCCAGCGGAAAGATGCCGAAGTTCATCGAGCCCATGTTGAGCGAGCACATCTCCGGGCGGGTGGCGAACGCCGGTGCAAGGCGCTCGGCAAGGGCCATTTGCGATGACCCGCCGGTGGAGATGTTGAGTACCGCGTCGCTTGCCTGCTTGATGCGCGGCAGGAAGGCCAGAAAATCCTCCACGCGCGCGCTTGGCTTGCCGGTCTGAGGATCGCGGGCGTGCAGATGAATGAT
This sequence comes from uncultured Alphaproteobacteria bacterium, assembly GCA_963843565.1. Lineage (GTDB taxonomy): Bacteria > Pseudomonadota > Alphaproteobacteria > Rhizobiales > Kaistiaceae > DASZQY01. Next base: position 1,634,146 of record CAWJKY010000003.1, on the reverse strand, counting down.
CGAGGCGCCGGCCTCGGCGGCGTCGAGCGCCTGGGTCACGATCTCGTCGGCGCTTACCGGAAGGTATGGACTCATGCTGGGCGTATGGATCGAGCCGGTGAGCGCGCAGGTCAGGATCACGCTCTCGGCCATGACTCAGCGATTGCCCTCCGGCAGCCCGAATTTCTTTGCGAAAGCGCTCAGGCTGTCGGTCAATGTCTCCAGAATCTCGCCGACTTGCGCCTCGGTGGTGATCAGCGGCGGGCAGACCATGAAGTGGTCGCCGGCGAGACCGCCGCGCGTGCGCCGCGAATAGATGATGAGACCGCGCGAAAAGGCCTCTTCGACGAGGTCGATGTGGGCGTCGATCGCCGGATCGAGCGGTGCCATGGTCTCGCGATCCGACACCAGCTCGAAAGCCAGCAGCAGCCCCTTGCCGCGCACGTCGCCGATGAACGGGAAGCGCGCCATGAGACCGGTAAGGTCGGCCTTGAGCTTGTCGCCGATCACCGCGGCGTTCTCGACCAGCCCGCCCCGGTCGATTTCCTCCAGCACCGCCAGCCCGGCCGCGCACGCCAGCGGGTTGCCGGCATAGGTGAAGCCGTGGATGAACCCGCCGCGATCGAGCACCGCCTCGACCAGCGGCTCGCGCGCCACCATCGCTCCCAGGGGCGCATAGCCCGCCGCGAAGCCCTTGGAGAGGGCGATGATGTCCGGCGCGATTCCCCAATGATCCGCGCCGAGGAACCGGCCAGTGCGCCCGGCGCCCGACATCACTTCGTCGTGGATGAGCAGAATGCCGTAAGCGTCGCAGATTTCGCGGATGCGGGGGTAGTAGCTGTCCGGCGCGACGAGCGCCCCGGTGGCCGCCCCGCCGACCGGCTCCATGATGAAGGCAAGGACCGTGTCCGGTCCCTCCTGTTCAATCGTCTCGCGCAGCATCTCCGCGTAGCGCAGGCCGCGCTCTTCGGCGCTCAGTTCGTCGCGGTTGAGATAGCAGGTGGGGGCGGGGACCTTCGGCATCATCCGTATCATGGGCGCGAAGGGCCGCGTCATCGGTTCCGACCCGGTCAGCGCCAGCGCCCCCAGCGTCGCGCCGTGATAGGAGGGATAGCGCGAGATGACCTTCCAGCGTTTCTCCTGACCGACCGCCACTGCATACTGGCGCGCGAACTTGATCGCGCTCTCGACCGCCTCGGAACCGCCCGAGACGAAGAACACGCGATTGAGCCCGGGCGGCATCCGTTCCGCCGTTCGCCGCGCCAGGGTCTCGGCCGCCTCGTTCTCGAAATGCAGGCGATATCCGAAGGTCGCCCTCTCCATCTGGGCGCGCATGGCCGCCAGCACACGCTCGTTGGAATGTCCGATGTTGGCGACCATGGCGCCCGACGAGCCATCGATGTAGCGCTTGCCGTCGACGTCCCAGATATAGATGCCGCGCGCCCGGTCGAGCAGCGGCCGCCGCCGGCGCGACTGGTAGAAGAGGTTCGAGGGTGGGGGCTGGACCATGTCCATCGAACGTCAGTCAGCGCGCACGAGCGCGCAGTCGCGGCCGCGGATGATGACGGTCACCGGCGTGCCCTCGCGATAGGGGTGGATTTCGATGGGGTTGACCGCCTGCATCGTCTGGCCGGCGACGGAGATGAAGTAGCGCGCCAGCTGGCCCTGATAGTCGAGCGCGGTGACCTTGGCGGGCAGGGCGACGGCGCCCTCGGGGACATCGCCGGCCTCGGCGTCGCGCAGCAGGAGCTTCTCGGAGCGGATGACGACCAGCGCGCGTTCGCCCGCCCCCAACCCGTGCGCGCGTCCGGCGGGAATGGCCAGCTCGCCGATGCCCTCGATCGCGATCGTCACGGCGCTGTCGTCGCGCGCCGTGACCCGCGCCGGCAGCAGGTTGGAATTGCCCAGAAAGCCCGCGGAAAAGGCCGAGATGGGGTTGACGTAGACGTCCTCGGGCGGCCCGACCTGCTCGATGCGGCCCTCGTTCATCAGCACGATCGTGTCCGACATCGCCAGCGCCTCCGACTGGTCGTGGGTCACGAAGATCGTGGTGATGCCGAGCACCGACTGGATGCGTTTGAGTTCCACGCGCATGTTCTCGCGCAGGTTGGCGTCGAGCGCCGAAAGCGGTTCGTCGAGCAACAGGACGTCCGGCTCGATGACGATGGCGCGGGCCAGCGCGATGCGCTGCTGTTGCCCGCCGGACAGCTGGCGCGGATGGCGATCGCCGACGTCGGGCAGCTGCACGAGTTCGAGCGCCTTGCGCACCTTCCCGCCGATCTCGGCCCTCGGCGTGCCATGATGTTTCAGGCCGAACGCGACGTTTTCGTAGACCGTCTTGTGCGGAAACAGCGCGTAGTTCTGAAATACCAGCCCCAGATTGCGCTTGTGCACGGGGATGCCCGTGACGTTGCGCCCGCGGATCAGGATGTCGCCCTCGGTCGGGTCGACGAGCCCGGCGATCATCCTGAGCGTCGTGGTCTTGCCGCAGCCCGAGGGGCCGAGGAGGGTGACGAAACTGCCTTCCTCGACATCGAGATTCATGCGCTGGACCGCGACGTGCGGTCCGAAGTGCTTCTCGATTCCCTTGAGTTCAACGGCGTGGCTGACTGGCACTGTTGCTGACCGTGGTGCGTTTGAGGAGAGGACGGGGCACCGCGGCGCCCCGTCCGGCCGTTCGGTCTAGTAGCCCTTCTGGACGCGGCCGAATTCCTTCGACCACTCGGCCTCGTGACCGTTCCAGTAGTTGGCGTCGTAGAAGTTGAGGCCATCGAGCGTCCCGGTCGGATCGAACGCCGGCAGAGACGTCACGTCCGCGGGCAGGTCGACCTTTGTGGGATTGAGCGAGGGCGGATACTTCTGGCCTTCGGCAACCGCGATCGCCACCTCGGGCTTGAGCATGAAGTCGAGCAGCTCTTCGCAGGCCGCCATCGGGCTGCCCTTCATCACGTAGATGCATTCCTGCCAGCCAAGACCGCCCGGCGGATCGAGATAGCCGATGTCGTGGCCCTGATCCTGCAGCGCCTTGATGCGGCCCGACCAGCCCTCGGTCACGTAGATTTCCTCGTTGGTCAGCAGGCTCATCAGCTCGGCGCCGGAGCTCCAGTACTTCAGCAGAAGGTCGCGGTTCGTGCGGATCGCGGCCCACACCTTGTCCATGTCCTGGATATTGTTGGGTTGCTGGTCGGTCTGCAACGCGGCGTACCAGATGCGGGTCTTCCATTCGCCCCAGCCGCCGATCTTGCCCTTGTACTTGGCGTCGAGAAGGATCTTGGCGCCCTTCTGCTTGATCTCGTCGTCGGAGATGTACTTGCGGTTATAGGCAAGCCCGGTGGTGCCGTAGTCGTAGGGAACCGCGGAAAGCTCGCCGTTGGTGATGTCCTTGAGCACCTTCACCAGCGCCGGAATGACGTTCTTCAGGTTGGGGATCTTGGACTCGTCGAGTGCCGAGTTCATCCCGATGCCCTGATAGCGCACATAGTCGAACACGCCCGACAGGTGGGCGAGGTTGAATTCGCCCGGCTGGCTGGCCTTGACCTTGGAGATGTACTCGTCGGCGTCGCCGAAGGTGCCGTCGACGACCTTGATGCCGGTCTTCTGGGTGTAGGGGTCGAACGCGTACTTGCGGAACGCCTCGGACACCACGCCGCCCCACCCGTCGAAGCGGACGGAATCGGGGTTGGCGGCAAGCGCGTACTTTGCCAGCGGCCCTCCCATCACCCCGTAGGCGGCGGCCGAGAGGCCGATCAGCCCGAGGAAGTTACGCCGGTCGATTCCGCCTTCGCGGTAGCGCTGAAGCAAACGTTCGTAGCGTTTGGTATCGTCCATGAGTTCACTCTCCCTTCCGTTGGTTGGCCCCTTGCGACTCGAAGAAAGGGGACCGGTTTGCCGAGGCGGCCGGGTCACCGGCGACTGACGGCCATTTGTCGGGCAATGCCCATTCCAAGCAGTGGCAACATCACCGTGAGCGCGATCATCACCGTCCCGAGGGCGTTGATCTCCGGAGAGATCGAATTGCGCAGCATCGCGAAAATCTGCGTGGGGACTGTCTCCACCCCGCCAGGCTTCCAGAACATCGTGCCGGTGATGTCGTCGAAGGAAATGGTGAAGGCGAAGAGCATCCCGGCGAACACCGCCGGCATGAGCAGCGGGAAGGTGATCTCGAAGAAGGTTTGGAAGCCGTTGGCGCCGAGGGTGAGGGCCGCTTCCTCGTAGTCGCGACGGATGCCGACCAGCCGCGCCTGCACCACGAGCAGCACGAACGGCAGCGTGAAGATGACGTGCCCGAACAGGAGGAGCGGAAAGCTCTTCGGCATGTTGAGCCAGCGCAGGAACAACAGAAGCGCCACCGCCAGCACCACTTCGGGGACGAGGATTGGCGCGATCAGCAGCGTTGTCAGCGCGTTCTTGGCGGGGATCCGGTAGCGAACCAGCGCCAGGGCGGCCATCACGCCGAGCGCGCTGGAGATCAGCGCGGTCAGCGCGCCGAGCTCGATCGAGACCTTGAAGGCGCGCACGATCGCCTCGTTCTCGGCGAGGCGCACGAACCACCTCAGGCTGAGCCCCTGCATGGGGAAGGCGCCGAATTCGCTCGAATTGAACGACAGCAGCACCACCACCGCGACCGGCAGAAACATGAACAGATAGAAGAGGATGGCGTACAACCGGATCAGCGACCAACCTTTCATCGCGCCATCCCCTCAGCCAAATGACTTGGCGATCTGATCGATCCCGACCAGTCGGTTGTAGACGGTCACGACGCTGCCCAGCACGACCAGAAGGACGATCGACAGAGCCGATCCGAGTGGCCAGTTGAGCTGGGTGATGATCGCGTCGAACACCAGGTTGGCGAACATCGCGTCGCGTGGCCCGCCGAGGATCACGGGCGTGATGTAGGTGCCGGCGGCCAGCACGAAGCACAGCAGCCCGCCGGCGGCGAGGCCCGGCAGCGAAAGTGGAAACGTCACCTCCCAGAACGACTGAACGTCGGAGGCGCCCAGCGAGCGCGACGCGTCGAGGAGGTTTCTGTCGATCGCCTCGACGCTCACGTAGACGTTGAGCACCATGAAGGGCAGGAGGAAGTGCACCAGCCCCAGGATCACGCTGCCCTGGTTGAAGAGCAGGCTGAGCGGCGTGTGAATGATGCCGAGGTCAATAAGCACCGCGTTGAGCGCGCCGCTGGTGCCGAGAATGTTGATCCACGACATCGTTCGGATGATGTAGCTGATCCAGAACGGCAGGATGATCAGCATCAGGAGCAGCGTCTTGAAGCGGCTCTCCGACATGGCGATGAAGTAGGCCGGCAGATAGCCCAGCAGCGCGCACAGAACCGTCGTGATCGCCGCGATCCGCAGCGTGGACAGCAGGATGTCGCGGTAGAACCCGTCGGTGAGCACCTCGCGCCAGTTCGCGAGGTAGAACCCGACCTGATCGATGCCGGTGGCTGTCCTCAGCCAGAACGAATAGACGAGGATGAACAGGACGGGGATCACCAGGAGAAAGGTGATCGTGATCAGCGCCGGCGAGAGCAGAAGCCAGGGCCGCGCCTCGGCCGAGCGAATCTCCATGGGGCCGTGCAATCCCCGCGCCAATGAAACGTGTAGCGAGACTTTGACTCGCGCGGCGGCCATTCCTCAAATAGATATTCAAAATACTGACCATCATCCTGGAGAATGACGCGATGGCCGTCGTACCGCTCACCAGCGCCCCGGATCGGCTGCAGCGCCTGCCGTGGGAACTCGACTGGAACCTGCTGCGCACGTTCCTTGCGATCGTCGAGGAAGGCGGCATCACCGCCGCCGGCAATCGCCTGCGGCTCAAGCAGCCGACCGTCTCCAATGCCCTCAGACGCCTTGAGGAGCGCTTGCAGAAGCGCCTCGTCGACCGGGCTCCGGGGCGGTTCGCGGTGACCCCGGCGGGGCGGCTGCTCTACCAGGAAGCGGTCGAGATCTTCGGCAGCGTCGCGCGGCTCTCCGTCCTCATCCGCGACCTCGGCGAAGAAGTCACCGGCCACGTCACCCTCGCCATGGCGAGCCACGTGGTCTCGCCGGACTTTGACGAAGCCCTCGCCGACTTCCACCAGATGCATCCCGCAGCGACCTTCGGCATCGACATCCTGACCAGCCGCGACGTGATCACCCGCGTCCTGCAGAAGCAGGCGAGCTTCGGCATCTGCCTTGTGCACAAGAAGCAAGCCAAGCTCAGATACACGCGTCTCTTCCGCGAATATTTCGGCTTCTTCTGCGGGCCGCGCCATCGCCTGTTCGGCAGGTCCGGCCTCACCCTCGCCGACCTGCGCGGCGAGACGTCGGTGTCCTTCCGCACCGACCGTCTCACGGATGCCTTGTGGCCGGTGACCCTGTTGCGTGCAAAGGCGCAGCTCGGCGAACGGGTGGTGGGCGTGTCCTCGCACCTGGAAGAGGTGCGGCGCATGATCATGTCGGGTCTGGGAATCGGACCGCTGCCGATCCATGTCGCGCAGCGCGACGTCGATGCGGGGTGGCTATGGCGCCTGCCGCCCCACAAGGACCCGCCCGCCATCGACATATACGTGGTGCGCAACCCGCAAACCCATCTCAATCGTGCCGAGGCCGGGTTGATCGATCTCCTGCTCGCGCGTCTGTCAAAGACGCCGATCGCGGCCCGCGACTACGCGTCCTGAACAACGAGCGCGTCCGCACGCGCTCGCACATCCGCTTCAAGCTCGGCGGCCTTCCGCGTTGCAAGGTCGAAGCGCACCGTCACCGTCTCCGCCTCCGAGCGCACGATCTTGTCGAGCGAGCCGAACAGGCTGTGCCGGTAGGTGATCGACGTTCGCCCGACCCGGGTGACGCGCGAATGGATCGTCAGCGGTGTACCGGGGCTGATCTCGGAGCGATACGAAACCTCCGTGCGCGCGTCCGCCCAACCGAGATCGCCGGCGCCATCCCCGGCGATCTTGCAGAGAAGCTGAAAGCTGGCGTCGTCGAAGAAGCCCATCTGGTGGCGCACGTTGACGTGCCCGTTGATGTCGCACATCCACGGATGCGCCATGCCGACGAAGGTGACCAGCGGATCGGGCATCGGCGGAGGTTCCTCGGTCTTGCTTTCGGTCTGAACGAGCATCGACCCGATGCCGAGGTCGTGCATACCCGACGACTTCGTCCGTCGGAAGTGCCCGACACGCCATCGCAAGAGCGACGGCACCCATCGCGGTCTTGTCGAGGGAGACCCGGTCGACCCGGCGCCTCGATAACCATCTGAGGTAATTGACGAAACAGGGATCTGCCAGACACAACGGCACGATGGCGGTTGCCGCCTCGGCGCGCTTATCACGCACGCCAGGTGATGCGCCGGGCGTCCATCACCGCGTTTGAGCGAGGCCACTGCTTTCTGATAAGGACATCCCTCGCCGCGCGCCTCCCGCGCGGGTGTGCCGCTCATGCCGCACAGTCGTCCGATCAAGTGGGGATCGATGGTCACGCTCAAGGAGATCGCCAAGGCCGTTGGCGTTTCGACCGCGACGGTCTCCCGCGTTCTCAATTTCGATCCGGCGCTTTCGATCACCGCAACCAAGCGTCAGGCGATCATCGAGACGGCCGAAGCGCTCAACTACTCCACCCCGCGGGCGCGCAACCGCGCCAGCCAGCGCAGCCAGCACAAGGTCGCGCTGGTGCATTTCCTGCGCCCCGAACACGAGCTGATCGATCCTTACTACGTCGGGCTGCGTCTCGGCATCGAGAGCCGGTGCCAGGCGTTGCGGCTGGAAACCGTGAAGGTCTATCACACCGACCGCGTGCCCGAGCCGACGCTGCTGCAAAGCGCCGCCGGCGTCATCGCCATCGGCAAGCACACCGACGGTGAGGTCGCCTGGCTGAAGCGCCACAGCCGGCACACCGTCTTTGCCGACTTCGCGCCGCCCGGCGACGACTTCGATTCCGTGACCAGCGATCTTTCTCTGGCCGTCCGCAAGCTTCTCTCCGGCTTGACCGAGATGGGTTATCGGCGGATCGGCTTCGCGGGCTGGACCGAGGACGGCGTCAGCGATCCCTTCGTCGAGATACGGTGCGCCACCTACATCCGCTGGATGAAGGAGCACGCCGGGTTCGACCCGCGCCTGTGCGCCACCCAGCAAAGCTTCGAGCGCAACACCGAGCAATGCGGCTATCAGCTCGCCGCCCAGCTGATGGCTGGGGACGCCCCGCCCGACGCCATCGTGACCTGCAACGACAACGTCGCGGTCGGCGCTTACCGCGCCATTCGCGAACTCGGTTTGCGCATTCCCGACGACGTGGCCGTGGCGAGTTTCAACGACATTTCCGTCGCCCAGTTTCTCGATCCGCCCCTCTCCACGGTCCATCTGCCGGCCGAGGAAATCGGCGAGACCGCGGTCGAATTGCTGCGGGAACGCATCGCCGGGCGAACCCTTGCCAAGCACATCACCATCGCCAATCGGATCATCTGGCGGCGCAGCACCCGCGCCCCGGAAGGCGTCTGAGGCCCCCCTGATAAATATTTACTGAATGTTGCGGACCGGGAACTCCATCGCTAACAATGGAGCCCCGAGGCAGGGAGGAACCGCCTCGACATTTGGGAGGTACACATGAATCGCTCCGCCATGGGCTGGCGCCGCGCGCTCGGCAGTGCCGTCGCCGGCATCGGCATGCTGACTGCGACGGCATCGTTTGCCGCGACCACCCTGACCATCTGGTGTTGGGACCCCAATTTCAACGGCGTCACCATGCGTGAGGCCGGCGACATCTACGCCAAGACGCATCCCGACGTTTCGCTCAACGTCATCGACACCACCAGCCAGGACGACGTCCGCACCAAGCTGCAGGCCCAGCTGCTGTCCGGCAGCACCGACGGCCTGCCCGACATCGTCCTTATCCAGGATGACGTCGCGCAGAAGTATCTGCAGGCGTTCCCCGGTTCTTTCGAGCCGCTCTCCGACTACATCGATATGTCGAAGTTCGCCCAGTACAAGGTTGCCGCAGCGACCTATGACGGGAAGTCCTACTCGCTTCCCTTTGACTCCGGCGCCACCGGCCTCTTCTACCGTTCCGACTATCTCGCGCAAGCCGGCTACAAGGCCTCTGATCTTCAGGACATCACCTGGGACGATCTCATCAAGATCGGCAAGGATGTCATGGACAAGACCGGCCACCAGATGCTCGATCTCGACTTCAACGATGACGGTCTCATCCGCATCATGATCCAGTCGGTCGGCCAGTGGTATTTCAAGAAAGACGGCAGCCTGGACATCGTCGGCAACGCGCCGCTCAAGGCGGCCCTCGAGCAGTACGCCAGAATCTGGCAGTCGGGCATCGTCAAGTCGGTGAGCGGCTGGGCCAACTACACCGGCGGCTTCACCTCTGGTGAAATCGCCTCCGTTCCCGTGGGCGTGTGGATCACCGGCACCATCAAGGCCAATGCCGATCAGTCGGGCAAATGGGCCGTCGCGCCGACTCCGAAGCTTGGCGGTTTCCCCAATGCCGTACACGCATCCAACCAGGGCGGATCGAGCTGGTACGTGCTTGCCAAGTCGCCGAACAAGGCCGTCGCTGTCGACTTCCTCAAGTCGGTTTGGGGTGCTGACGTCGACTTCTACCAGAAGATCCTGGTCGATCAGGGCGCTGTCGGCACGCTGCTCGCCAATCGCACAGGCCCTGCCTACCAGCTGAAGGACCCCTTCTTCGGCGGTCAGCAGGTCTGGCAGGACTTCTCGGACTGGATCGCGAAGATCCCGTCAGTCGACTACGGCACCTACACCGCTGAGGTCGACTCGGCCGTTCAGGCTCAGCTGCCTGGGATCGTCCAGGGCGGAAACATCGACGACGCCATCAAGGCGATCAACGATCAAGCCCAGTCGCAAATCCAGTAGCGCATGAGATTCGAGGGCGGGACATTCTCCCGCCCTCGATCCTTTCCCGCCGGTCCCTGGTCCCTGTGCGTCGCGATTCGACCACTACCGTGGCCTGCGGGCCGATTGCACTGGGGGCACCCCACCATGCCGTTATCCATGCGAAACGGATTGGCGAGAACATGCGATGATGACCGGGCTCGCGGCCTCGCGTGTCCTTGATCCGGGAGGCATCAGGTGGCGCAGGTAAGGCTTGATCGCAACGCCCAGATCAACGGCTGGCTGTTCATCGCGCCGGCGCTCGTGCTTCTCGGGCTGTTCCTGATCTATCCGATCCTGTGGTCGTTGTGGATGAGCTTCCAGGTCGGCAAAGGTCTGAACCTCCACTTCGGCGGGTTCGACAACATCGTGCGGCTGACACGCGACCCCGTCTTCATCCGCGCGCTCACCAACACCTGCATCTTCTTCTTCGTGCAGGTGCCGATCATGATCACGCTGGCGCTGCTCTTCGCCGTCGCCCTCGACGACGCGACATTGAAGATGCGCGGCATTTTCCGCACGGCGATCTTCCTGCCTTGCGTCACCTCGCTGGTCGCCTACTCGGTGCTGTTCAAATCGATGTTCGCAAACGACGGCGTCATCAACAACGCGCTGATGTGGCTGCATATCGTCGGCGCGCCGATCCCGTGGTTGAGCGATCCGTTCTGGGCGAAGGTCGTGATCATCCTCGCGATCACGTGGCGCTGGACCGGCTACAACATGGTCTTCTACCTGGCGGCGCTTCAGAACATCGACAAGTCGATCTTTGAGAGCGCCCGCATCGACGGCGTGCCGCCGTGGGCGCGTTTCGTCCACCTGACCGTTCCCATGCTGAAGCCGGTGATCCTGTTCACCACCGTCATATCGACCATTGGTACGCTGCAGCTATTCGACGAGGTCAACAACATCACCATCGACGGCAGTCCCTCCGGCGCGACGGAAACGCTATCGATCTACATCTACGATCTGACCTTCCGTTTCATGCCGAACTACGGCTACGCGGCGACCGTTTCCTACGTGATCGTGGTGATCGTCGCCATTTTGAGTGCCATCCAGTTCTTCATCGCGCGCGACCGGCGGCCGAGGCCAAAGAAGCCATGACGCTTCGCTACGTCCGCCGCACCATCCTCTACGCACTGCTGTCGATCGCGGCTTTCATCTCGGTCTTCCCGTTCTATTGGCTGATCGTCGGATCGACGAACAAGTCCGCCCTCATCGTGCGCGGCAAGGCGAGCTTCGGCGACAGCCTCTTCGCCAACGCGCACGCCTTCTTTGCGCTCACCGACGTGCCGCGTATCTTCATGAATTCGATCGAGATCTCGGTGATCGCGACGCTCGCGACCCTCGCCGTCTCGTCGACCGCCGGCTATGGTTTCGAGATCTTCCGCTCGCGGGTTCGCGAGCGCGTCTTTGCCTTCCTGCTTCTTCTCCTCACCATCCCGTTCGCGGCGGTCATGGTGCCGCTTTTCGTCCTGATATCGAAGATCCATCTCGTCAACACACTGACCGCGGTGATCATCCCGACGATCGCTTCAATCTTCATCATTTTCTACTTTCGTCAGGCGACCAAGGCCTTCCCCGGCGAACTGCGCGATGCCGCGCGCGTCGATGGCCTGAAGGAGTGGCAGATATTTCTGTTCATCTATGTGCCGGTGATGCGTTCTACCTACGCGGCCGCGACGATCATCGTGTTCATGCTGACGTGGAACAACTACCTGTGGCCGCTGATCGTCCTGCAGACCAATGACAAGAAGACGGTCACGCTTGTCGTCTCGGCCCTCCTCTCTGCTTACGTTCCCGACTACGGCGCCACGATGTTTGCCACGGTGCTGGCGACGCTGCCGACCCTGTTCATCTTCTTCGTGCTCCAGCGCCAGTTCGTCGCGGGCCTGACCGGTGGTGTCAAATGAGGCTGCGGCCATGCGTTCGGTGATTGCCTTCAACGACTCCTGGGTGTTCCACCAGGGCTTCTCCGACGCGTTGACCAGGGCGCCCGCCGCCGGCGAGGCCGTGCGCCTGCCGCATACGGCCGTCGAGCTTCCCTTTTCCTACTTCGACGAGGCGAGCTATTGGCGGCCCTTCGTCTATCAGAAGGTCATCCGCGCCGATCGGGCGTGGGCCGGGCAGGAGGTCTCGCTCGTCTTCGACGGCGCCATGGCGAACGCTGTGGTCTATCTGAATGGCGTGGAAATCGCCGCCCACAAGGATGGCTACACCCCATTCACCGCGCGACTTACCGGCCGGCTCAAGGACGGCGACAACCTGCTGGCGGTCAAGATCGACGGGTCGGAGAACCCGGAGATCCCGCCCTTCGGCGGCGCCATCGACTACCTCACCTACGCCGGCATCTACCGCGACGTCTGGCTGAAGGTGACCCCGGCGGTCTCGATCGGCAGCGTCAAGATCGAGACGCCTGACGTCCTCGCCGCGCAGAAGTCGGTTCGCATCCGGGTCGATCTCGACAACCCGCAAGATCTCCCGATCGCCGGGACCCTTACCGCCACGCTGCGCGATCCCGAGGGGAGGGCGATTGCCACCGAGTCGGCGCCGGCCGCGGCCCGCACCGATCTGCGCCTCGACGCGCTCGCCGGCATCGCCCTCTGGGACATCGACAGCCCGATCCTCTATTCGGTCGAACTCGCCTTCGGCGACGACACCGTCGTCCACACCTTCGGCTTCCGCTCCGCGGAATTCATGCCGGATGGCTTCCGTCTCAATGGGCGCCCGCTGAAGCTCCGCGGTCTCAACCGTCACCAGTCCTTCCCCTACGCCGGCTATGCGCTTGGCCGCGCCGCGCAGGAGCGCGACGCCGAAATCCTGAGGCGCACGCTCCACGTCAATATGGTGCGCACCTCCCATTATCCGCAGGCGACCTGGTTCCTCGATGCCTGCGACCGGCTCGGCCTGCTGGTCTTCGAGGAGATTCCCGGCTGGCAGCACATCGGTGGCGACGTCTGGAAGGCGGAGGCGGTCGAGAACGTGCGGCGCATGATCACCCGCGACTGGAATCACCCGTCGATTGTCGTGTGGGGCGTGCGCATCAACGAATCGCAGGACGACCACGACTTCTACCTCGAGACCAACCGCGTCGCGCACGAACTCGACACCACCCGGCCGACCAGCGGCGTCCGCTACATCACGGACAGCGAGCTGCTCGAGGACGTCTACGCCATGAACGACTTCATCCTCGGCAACGAGGAGCTGGGCGGCAACCGGCCGCGCACCGCGCTGCGCCCGGTCAGGGAGACCACCGGTCTCGACCGGCCGGTGCCCTACATGGTGACCGAGTTCGCCGGCCACATGTACCCGACCAAGACCTTCGACCAGGAACAACGGCAGGCGGAGCATGTGATCCGTCATCTGGAGGTGCTGAACGCCGCCTATGGCGATCCCCATATCGCCGGCGCCGTCGGCTGGTGCGCCTTCGACTACAACACCCACAAGGACTTCGGTTCCGGCGACCGCATTTGCCACCACGGCGTCATGGACATGTTCCGCGAGCCGAAGTTCGCCGCCTATGTCTATGCCAGCCAGTGCGAACCCGAGGAGGAGGTGATCCTCGAGCCGGTGACGTTCTGGACCCGTGGCGAGCGCAGCATCGGCGGCGTGCTGCCGTTGATCGTGCTCACCAACTGCGATGAGATCGAGCTGCGCTACGGCAATCACAAGCCGAAGCGCGTCGACCCCGACCGCGAGCGGTTTCCGCATTTGCCGCACGCGCCGGTGATCGTCGACCGGCGCCACTTCAGCGAGGCGGAGCTCGGCCTCTGGGGCATGCTGTGGGAGGACGTCACCATCGTCGGCTTCATCGGCGGCAAGCCGGCCAGGGAGGTGCGCTTCGTTGCCGACCCGGTCGCAACCACGCTCGAAGTTGTCCCGGATGGCGAGACCGTTTCGGCGACCGGCGGTGTCGTGCGCGTCATGGTGCGCGCCCTCGACCAGGCCGGCCATAAGCTTCCCTTCCTGTTCGAGCCGGTCGATATCGAGGTGACCGGTGCCGGCCGCCGCCTCGGTCCCAGGCTCGTGCCGTTGCGTGGCGGCTCGACCGGCTTCTGGGTGGAATCGACCGGCGCCGCCGGGCCGATCGCCGTCAAGGTGTCGAGCCCGCGCTTCGGGACCACCACCGTCAACCTCTGCGCCACATGAGGGAGCGTCGATGAGCGGGCTAAAGCTGCGCGGCTTGCGCAAGTCATTCGGTTCCCTCGAAGTGATCCAGGGCGTCGATCTCGACATCGAAAGCCGGGAATTCATCGTCTTCGTCGGCCCGTCCGGCAGCGGAAAATCGACGCTGCTGCGCATGATCGCGGGCCTTGAGTCGATCACCTCCGGCGAACTCGAGATCGGCGGGAAGCGCGTCAACGACGTCGACCCGTCGAAGCGCGGCATCGCCATGGTCTTCCAGACCTACGCGCTCTACCCGCACATGACGGTGCGCCAGAACATGGGCTTCGCCCTGCGCTTCGCCGGCGTACCCAAGCCCGAGATCGAGAAGCAGGTGCTGGAGGCGGCCCGCATCCTCGAGCTGGAGCCGCTCCTCAATCGCCTGCCCAAGGAATTGTCGGGCGGTCAGCGGCAGCGCGCCGCCATCGGCCGCGCCATCGTTCGTCACCCGGAAGTGTTCCTGTTCGACGAGCCGCTCTCCAACCTCGACGCCGAACTGCGCGTCCACATGCGCATCGAGATCGCCCGCCTGCACAAGGAACTGAAGACCACGATCGTCTATGTCACCCACGATCAGGTCGAGGCGATGACGCTTGCCGACCGCATCGTGGTGCTCCGCGACGGCACGGTTGCTCAGGTCGGCACCCCGCTCGAGCTCTACGACAACCCCGACAATCTGTTCGTCGCCGGCTTCATCGGCTCGCCCAAGATGAATTTCCTCGAAGGCGTCATCGGCGGTGGCGGCAAAAGCGCCCGCCTCGTCGCCTACGGAAATCAGGAGATCGCGCTGCCCGCGCTCGCCACCGTCCCTGCGGACGGGACACGCGTCACGGTGGGCCTGCGCCCCGGCTACTTCAACACGACCGGCTCGGCGAAGCTCGATCTCAGGATCGAGATGGTCGAGCACCTCGGCATCGAGACCTTCATCTACGCGCGCCACGGCAAGGGCGATCTCATCACCATCGCGACCAATGAAGGCCGCCAGCTCGCCGCGGGAGAATTGCTTGAAGCGCGCTTCGATCCCGCATCGGCGCTCTTCTTCGACCAGGACGGCAGCCGGATTCGCTAGAATTCCTGCCTAAGCGGGAATTGGCGCCGGTGGCGGCGCCGGGCATCACTTCAGCGTCAGCACGCGTTCCGGCGCCAGCAGGAACGGCGGCAGCCAGCCGGCGAGATTGCTGAACGGCATCACCTCCGGCTTCAGCACGATGCCCAGCGTGTCGGCCATGAAGGCACGGCGCGCCGTGATGCGCTGCCAGGCGTCCGGGTAGCGCTCGGCGAACTCATCGCGGCCGCGCGCGTCGAGGAGGGCGATCCCGTCTTCGATGTTGCTCGTGAACCAGCGCGTGCCGGTCGCCGGAATGATGTCGAGCTGGATCGCCTGGCCGGATTGCAGCGCTTCCGTGCTCCCCGGATAGATCGGGGTGTTCATCCATTCGTCGAGGTGGATGAGATGGCCCGGATTGAGGCCGACGCCGAAGAAGGGATCGGCGAGGTGGCGCTTGGCAAGCGCGTCGAGCTCGCCGCCGGTGACCCCGATGCCGACCGTCTCGTACCAGTCGGCGGCGCAGGCGAAGTAGGGGGCGGCGAGTTTGGCGACGTAGTCGCGGATCTCGGCCGGCAGGTCCACTTCGGTCTTGGCGACGAACCCGGCGCGGCAGGTGAGCGCGCCGCGCACGCCGTAGGCGACCGTGAAGGGATCGCCGAGCACGATCTCCCGGTCCCCCGGGCTGCCCAGCCCGAGCGCGGCGCGTGGGCCCGCCGAAAGCATCAGGTGGGCGCTGAGCGGCGTGCCGTCGAGGCGCATGCGCGCCGCCAGTTCCGTCTCGCTCATGCCCGGTCGCAAGCCCCCGATCGCCCGCTTCACCGCCTCCGAGACGTGACAGGCGGCCGCCTCGAAGATGGCCAGCTGGTCGATCTCGTTGACGGCCCGAAGGCCGTCGCTGGCGTCCATCAGGAGTGCCGTCGCGTTGACGACGGCGCCCGGCGCGCCGACCAGCGCGCGCAGCGTGTCGACCACGAACGCCGGGCTTTCGATCCATGCCGCGGGGTCGCTGGCCTCGGAGGGGCCGAAGTACTTCCAGCCGATGACGCCGACCCGGGCGCCGCCCGCGATTCCCGCCTCGCTCAGCAGATCGGCGAGGGGAGGGGTGCGACTGCGGTCCTGGCCGAGCAGCCCGAACGGCGGATAGAGGCGGACGTCGAGGTCGACCGGCGCACCGCGTGCCGAGGCCTGGTTCTCCGGCCCGGTGAGGAGCATCGGTGGACGCCCGGGCACGAAGATCAGCAGCGCCTCCTCGAAGCGCGGATCAAATCCGGTGAGCCAGGCGAGGTTGGCGAAGTGCTCGCGGTCGCCATAGACCACGGCCGCGTCGAGATTTGCGTCGCGCACCCGCTTGGCAAAGCGGCTGAAGCGCGCCGCGTAGGTCTCCGGCGAAAGCTCCGGCGTCGTTTGCGGCGTGCCGAACTCCGGCAGCGTCACCTCGCTGAGGTGAACGTCGGAAACCTGCCTTGCCATGTCGCCGCCTATGGCTTGGTGGCGGAGGCTTCCGGCAGCCAGTAGTCGGCTTCCGGCAGCCCCCGCTCGATTCGCACGAAATTGTTGGCGAATACCCGATAGGTCCCGCTCCACTCGCCGTCCGGCCAGCGGATGCGGATCTCGGCCCGCTCGGCCGTGCCAAGGCCGAAGTGGATGAAGGTCGCCTCGCCCGAAGCATGGCCGCCGCCCACCCGGATGACCTGGTCCATCACGTGATTGCCGGTCTTGACCGAGATGCGCGCGCCGACAGCGTTGCGGTTGGCGCCCTTCTCGAACAGCTCGATCGCCAGCCAGTTGCCGAGCGGCGCATGACCCCACGGCCTCTTGACGCCCATGTTGCGGAAGAGGCTGACCGGCGCCTCGCGGTTGACCACGACGAGGTCGAGCATCCCGTCGAGATTGAGGTCGACGAGGGCGGCGCCGCGTCCGCGCCGCGGCAACGCGATGCCGGCCTTGTCGCCGACCTCGGTGAACGACTTGTCCCATTGCCCGAGCAGCAGATTGTCCGGGTCGTCGGCGGCGAAGTCCTGCATCGCCTCGACATTGCCCTTGGAGATGAACAGGTCGAGCAGGCCGTCGTTGTTCATGTCCTGGAATTCGCTGTGCCAGCCGGTCGAGGGCCGGACGTCGCCGCCCGTATAGGGCCGCTGCGCGGTGACGCCGAGCGGATAGGCGATGTCCTTGTAGGTCGGGTGGTCGGGGTCGGCGTCCGGGTCGAGCTGCTGCAGCTTGGTGTCGCCCATGGAGGTCAGCGCATAGACCGGATAGCCGTCGCCGTTGAGGTCGGCCTGGGCGATGCCCATGCCGTAGATCGACAGGTGCTGCCAGCCCTCGGCGACCGTGTAGAGGCGCGGCGTCTGGCCGGGATCGACATGCCACAGCTGTTCCTCGCCGCCGCGATAATACTGGCGGTCGTTGGTGACCCGCAGGGCCTGCACGCCGGACTGGTTCCAGTCGGTGAACAGCATCGACAGCGCGCAGTAGCTGGGCATCAGCGGAATGATCGTGCCGTAGGAGGGGACCTTGCCCGGCCGCGGCCTCAGCAACTGGTTCTCCGCGCACGTGCCCCACGGCGCCCCGGGCGCCATGCGGTCGACGTAGTTGCCGATCGCCAGCGTCGGGAACGTCTGGCCGACCTCCCACTCTGCCGAGAAGGCCGTCGTCCAGTCCTTGCCGCCGTCGAAGGCGAACGCATCGTTGGCGACGTCGAACTGGCAGTTGCCCTTGCCCTTGAGGATCAGGTTCTTGCCGAGCTTGAGGACGACCAGATCCATCAGCCCGTCGTTGTCGATGTCGATCGGGTAGGCGCCGGTGACCTTGAGGAGATCGGCGGGCGGCAGGTTCAGGTCGACCTTGGTGAAGCGCAGCGCCCCGCCGACCGGACTGTCGTTGCGATAAAGCTCCGCCGGGCTGGTGCCGCCGGCAATGAACAGGTCGGGCTTGCGGTCGCCGTTGCAGTCGAACGCGGCGACGCCGCCGCCGACGAAGAACTCCCACGGGCCCGTGTATTGGTGGTCGATGCCGGCCGCGAGCGCCTCCTCGTGCATGTCGGGGATGTCGTTCGGCGGGTTCGGGCGCATGTCGTCGGCATGGGCCACCAGCGCGAAGAGGGCGACGAGGGCGCCGCCGATGGAGAGCCAGCGGATCATGGCTTGTTGATCACCAGGGTTTTCAGAAACGCGATCAGCGCCGAGCGGTCGTCGTCGCTGGCCGCGATGTAGGCGTCGCGCGCCGAGCGCGCCTCGCCGCCGTGGGCACGGATGACGCTGTCCAGCGTCGTGAAGTCGTTACGGTGGCCGTAGGGCGGCGTCGAGCCGACCCCCCACAGTTCCGCGGTCATGAACACGTCGCGCTCGACGAAACGCTGCGAGAGCAGCTCGTTGCCGAGCCCGTTGACGTCGGGATCGGCGATCTTGTGGCGCTTGAGGTCGCCGAACAGCGGCACCAGAACCTGGCCCTTGTCGTTGCGGGGCAGGGTCTTGGCCCAGGCCAGCAAGCCAAGGTCGTAGGAGATCGGCTTGGCGACGTCGCCGGGGCGAAGTGTGCCGGCATGGTCGTACGGCGCCGGATCGGTGAAGGTCAGGCTGTCCAGAGGCAGGAACGGCTTGTGACAGCTGGTGCAGCCAAGGCTGGCGAAGACCTGTTCGCCGGTCGCGGCCGCGGCGCGCCAGTCGGCGTTGTCGGGAACCATGCGGCCGGGCGGCGGCAGCGTCGCCTGGAAAGCGACGAGGGCGGAGATGTCGCCGGGCGAAAGTTCGTCCGGATGACCGTCCTTGTCGAAGTCGTCGGTGCCGGTCCACCGCGCGCCCCAGCGCTCTGAGGCCTCGAGGCCGAGATGGAGATTGCCGGCGTTGATGGTGAACTGGCGCAGCGACGCGAACACGCCCTTCTGGCTGAAGGGCCGCACGATCAGGTCCGAGTCGATCCCGTCCAGCCCGGTGTTGTCGACAAGACCGTCCGGCATGACCGTCACCTTGCCGAAGTCGACGCCCTTGCTGGTCAGGGCGACGGTCGCCGGCTGTCCGGTCTTGCGTGCCGCCGCCACCGCCTTGTCGCGCTCGGCGAGAAGGTCGGCGGTCATCTCGCGGGCCAGCAACTCGACCAGCCCGTCGCCGAACAGACTCGGCGAGCCGCGTTCGTTGGAGAACTGTGGATCGAGCGTGTCGAAGTCGAAGCTCTCGAATCCTTCCGAAACGAACGCGTTGGCCGTGAAGTCGCCCGCGGCGCCGACGAAGGGAACGCTGTGGCAGGACTGGCAATTGTTGGAATCGCCGCCGGCAGTGCGGCGGAAGAGCGTATCGACCGGCTGCTTGCGGCTGGTCGGGATGATCGCCTGCGTTGCCATGGGACGGCCGAGGCCGTCGTTGACGGTGAAGCGCGCGGTGAAGAGGTGTTCGCCGGCCTTGACCAGCGTGTTGAGCTGGTCGGCGCTCAGCACACCCTCAAGCGAGGTGAAGTCGACGTGGCTGTCGATTGCCCGCTCGGCCCACGGCGGCGGCGAGGCGGCACCGACGGCAAGGCCGGCTGCCGCCAGGAGAGAGCACAGCCCGACGAGCCGGCCGCCCGTACCTGGCCGATGCTTGGGCCGCCCAACTCCCGGGTTACGCGTCATGCTGGTGCCGGCTGGGCCCCCTGATAAGCATGGGTGATCTTGACGCCCGACGGCACCGTTCCCCCGATGATCATCGCGAGGACCTGATCGGTGGTCACGTCGTCCTTGTTGACGGTCCCCACCATGCGCGCCGTCTTCATGACGCTGATGCGGTCGGCGAGGTCGAAGACGTCGTGGATTTCGTGGCTGATCAGGAAGATGCCGATGCCTTCCTTTTTAAGCTGCTTGACGAGATCGCGGACCTGCGCCGTCTCCGCGGGCCCCAGCGCCGCGGTCGGCTCGTCCATGATCAGGATGCGGGCGTTGAAGTGGATGGCGCGCGCGATCGCCACCGACTGCCGCTGGCCGCCGGAGAGCGACTTGACTGCCGTCTTGAATCCCTTGAACACCGGGTTGAGGCGGCCCATCACCTTGCGGGTGGCGGCCTCCATCGCGACGTCGTCGAGCGTCTTCCAGCGGGTCATCATCTCCCGCCCGAGGAACAGATTGGCCGGCGCGTCGACATTGTCGGCGAGCGCCAGCGTCTGATAGATCGTCTCGATGCCGAGCGCCTTGGCGTCGCGCGGGTTGGCGATGATCACCGGCCTGCCGTCGATCAGCACCTGCCCCGAGTCGGCATGCTGCGCCCCGGAAAGCACCTTCATCAGCGTCGACTTGCCGGCGCCGTTGCCGCCGACCAGGCCGACCACTTCTCCCGGGTAAAGGTCGATCGTGGCGTTCTCCACGGCATGCACGCCGCCGAACTGCACATAGATGTTGCGCATCTCGACGAGAGGCGTGCGGTCCGGTTTGCGGGTCACATCGTCCATGACAGCAACCTCATCCGGTCCGCCGGCGATAGAGCGTGTCGATACCCACCGCGATCACGAGCACCGCGCCCGACACGATGTTCTGCAACGGCGATTCGATCCCCATCAATTGCATGCCCGATTGCAGGGACTGCATGACGAGCGCGCCGAGCATGGCGCCGACCACGGTGCCGATGCCGCCGGCGAACGATGTGCCGCCGATGATCGCGGCCGCGATCACGTAGAGCTCGTCGTTGGTGCCGAGCGCGTTGGTCGCCGCGTTCAGCCGGGCCGATGCGACCGCAGCGCTGATCGCGGTCAGGATCCCCATGAGGATGAACACCTTCATGATGACCCAGCGCGTGTTGATACCGCCGAGTTCGGCCGCTTCCGGGTTGCCGCCGATGGCGAACACGTAGCGTCCGAAGCGCGTCCGGTTGGCGATGAACGTCACCACCATCGCCACGCCGATGGCGATCAGCACCGGGATGGCGATACCCAGTGAAATGAACAGCCCGCCATCGGGCCACGGGATGTCGTGAAGCTTGGCGTATTCCTTGGCGAGCAGGACCGGCATCGGATAGGCGTTGATCACCGCGATGGCGATAATGACCGCGCCGCACCCGATCACGCCGAGCGTCACTTCCGCCCAGATCGGCCGCAACGGGAAGCTGAACCTGCGCCGCTGCCGCCGGCCGTTGACGAGAGCCAGCACGATGCCGATGCACGCCAGCGCCGCCACGATCCAGCTCAGCAGCGCGCCGATCGAGCCGTTGCCGCCGCCGCCCATGAGCTGGAAGTTCGAATCGAGCGGCGCGAGCGTCCGGCCGTTGGCCACCCACCACGCCGCGCCGCGCCAGATCAGCAGGCCGCCAAGCGTGACGATGAAAGCGGGCACGCCGAGATAGGCGATGATGAACCCCTGGAATGCGCCGATCAGGGCGCCGAGCAGGATGCCCAGGAGCAGAACGACGATCCACGTCGCCGCCCAGTCGTAGCCGACGTAGGCGGGCAGGACCTCCGCCTGGAGCTTGCCCATGATCATCGCGATGAAGCCGAGCAGCGAGCCGACCGACAGGTCGATGTTGCGCGACACGATCACCAGAACCATTCCCGTCGCCATGATCGCGACGGTCGAGGTCTGTACCGACAGGTTCCAGAGGTTGCGTGGCGTCAGGAAGACGCCGGAGGTGAAATCGAACGGCTGGCCGGAAATCCGCCAGCCTGTGATCCAGTGAAATCCGACCCAGACGACCGCCAGCGCGGCGATCATGCCCAGCATGCGAGGATCGGCCTCGGTCGCCTGCATGAATGTGCGGATGTACCGGAAGCGTGGAGCTGCCGCGCCGCCACTGGGCGCGCGGCCGGTCGTGCCTGCGACCTCAGCCATGTCTTTTCGTCACGTCTGCCGCGATGTCGAAGGGAACCTGCGCCGCCTTGTCGGCGGCGCAGGCGGTTCTCTTGTGGCTAGACGTTAGCCGCAGACCTTGACGGACCCGGCGGGCACGCCCTTGCAGACCTCGTCCTTGGTGATCCAGCCACCGTCGATCACCAGGTTCAGATTGTCCTTGGTGATCGGGAGCGGCTTCAGGAACAGGGAGTGCATGTTGACGCCCTTCGGGCCGCCGTTGAACATGACGGAGCCGTCGATGGCATCCATCGCCGTTCCACCGGCGAGCTTGAGGGCGACCTCAGCGGCAGCCTTGCCGAGCTCACGGGCATCCTTCCAGACCGAGACGGTCTGCGTGCCGAGCGCAACGCGGTTCAGAGCGGCGTGGTCGCCGTCCTGACCGGAAACCGGCACCTGACCCGCGAGGCCCTGCGCGGCCAGAGCCGCCACAACGCCACCGGCCATGCCGTCGTTCTCGGAGAGCACCGCGTCAACGTTGTTGTTGTTGACGGTCAGGAACTGCTCCATTTCCTTCTGGGCGTTAGCCGGGTCCCAGTTGTCGGTGTAGGTCTCGCCGACAATCTTGATGTCGCCCGACTTCACGGCGTCACCAATGACCTCTTCCATGCCCGAGCGCAGGAAGTCAGCGTTCGGATCGGCAGAGTTGCCCTTGATGATGACGTAGTTGCCCTTCGGCTGGACGGCATAGACCGCCTTGGCCTGCAGCACGCCGACTTCCTTGTTGTCGAACGTGATGTAGAACGCCTTCGGGTTCTCGATCAGGCGGTCGTAACCGATGACCGGGATACCTTCATCGACGGCCTTCTGGATTGCCGGCTGAATGGCATCGGTGTCCTGCGCCAGCACGATCAGAACGTTCGCGCCCTGCGAAATCAGGTTTTCGATGTCCGTCAGCTGCTTGCTCGCCGAAGACTGCGCGTCGGTCGAGATGTACTTCGCGCCGGCCTTGTCGAGGACGCCTTTGATGGCGGCTTCGTCAGTTTTCCAACGCTCTTCCTGGAAGTTGTTCCAGGAAACGCCGACGACGACCTGCGCCATCGACACGCTCGCCGATACCGCAAGACCGAGCACGGCCAGCGAGGCTATCAGTAGCTTCTTCATTCAAGTCCCTCCCGATAGAACCAAAGAGCGCGGAATGGTCCGCACTCGCCTGAGGGGCGGATATCAGGTGAGCCCTCCAGGTCCCTTGGGCATACCAACCAAGGTCGGGCGGACAATAACGAAAAACCGCTCGATTTCGCAAGGCGAGTTGATAGGCATGTTCGCGGCAATTCGCCCTGCCTGGAAAGTCTTGTACAAGCTGCCCCGGCGGCCGGATCATCCTTGCCTGAAGGTTTTCCTGAGGCTTTACGGGTCGATTTCGGGCCCACGACTTGCGGAATGCGGAGACAGGTGACGAACTACGCAGGCGAACCTTGAGTGATGGATGACTGGTAACCGGTTCGATTTACCCTCACGGGTCCTCCAAAGGTATGATGAATAGATGACTCGCCGCGGTCTGAATCTGGGCCTGACCAGCTACGCCGACGCTGAATTCTCACGCTATCTCCGCCGCTCCTTCGCCAGATCGATGGGGTTCTCGGACGGCCTTCTTGATCGTCCGGTGGTCGGCATCGCCTACACCGCAAGCGGCTTCAACAACTGCCATCGCCATTTCCCCGAACTGCTCGAGGCCGTGCAGCGTGGCGTTCTGACGGCGGGCGGGTTGCCGCTGGCCTTCCCGACCGTCTCGCTTGGCGAGGCGTTCCTGTCGCCGACCAGTTTCAAGTTCCGCAATCTCATGGCCCTCGACACCGAGGAGATGATTCGCGCCCAGCCGATGGACGCGGTCGTTCTCATGGGCGGGTGCGACAAGACCGTTCCGGCGCAGCTCATGGCCGCCGCCTCGGCCGACGTGCCGGCGATCGAACTTGTCGCTGGCCCGATGTCGACGTCGCGTCACCGTGGCGAGCGGCTGGGCGCCTGCACCGACTGCCGCCGGTTCTGGGCGCGCTATCGGGCCGGCGAAGTCAGCGACCAGGAGATCGAGCAGGTGGAGGGGCGCCTTGCCACCACCGCCGGCACCTGCGCGGTGATGGGTACCGCCAGCACAATGGCGTGCCTGACCGAGGCACTCGGCATGAGCTTGCCGGACTCAGCCGCCGCCCCCGCTGTGCACGCCAACCGCTTGCGGATTGCCGAGGCAAGCGGCGGGCGCGCCGTCGCGCTCGCCGGCAGCGGTGTGAAACCGTCGGCAATCATCACGCAGGGCGCCATCGACAACGCCGTGCGGGTTCTCGCCGCAATCGGCGGGTCGACCAACGCGGTCATTCACCTGGCCGCCATCGCCCGCCGGCGCGGGTTGCTGTTCGACCTCGGCCGCTTCAACGCGCTCTCCGATTCGACGCCGGTGCTGGTCAATCTGAAGCCCGTCGGCGCGCACTACATGGACGATTTCTTCTATGCCGGCGGTCTCGATGCGGTCCTGCGCGAGCTGGCGCCGCTGCTCGATCTTTCGTGCCTGACCGTTGCCGGCGAAACCCTCGGCGAACGCCTGGCGCGGCCGCCCGCCGACCCGGTCGATCGCGCCGTCATCGCCTCCGCCGCGGCGCCCCTCGAAGAGCGCGGCGGCCTTGCCGCCCTGTTCGGTTCGCTCGCTCCGCGGGGCGCCATCATCAAGCGCTCCGCCGCCGATCCGCGCCTGCTCGAACACACCGGCCGTGCCGTCGTCTTCTCCTCGCTCGACGATCTCGCGGCGCGCATCGACGCTCCCGATCTCGACGTCACCCCCGACGATATTCTCGTGCTCCAGAACGCCGGGCCACGCAGCGATGCGGCCATGCCCGAGGCCGGTTATCTGCCGATCCCCCGGAAGCTCGCGCGCGCCGGCGTCAAGGACATGGTGCGCGTCTCCGATGCGCGCATGTCGGGCACGGCCTATGGCGCGATCGTGTTGCACGTCACTCCGGATGCGGCGAGCGGCGGGCCGCTGGCGCTCGTGCGCAACGGCGACCGCATCGCTCTCAGCGTCAGCGAGAAACACCTCGATCTCCTCGTCGACGACGACACGCTGGCCACCCGCCGCGCCGATCTCGCGGCGCACGCCGCTGCGCCGGTGGAAAGACGCGGTTATGACCGCCTCTACCACGATCATGTGTTGCTCGCCGACGAGGGCTGTGATTTCGATTTCTGCTGAGCGCTCGAAAGGTTTCCGAAAACGCATCGTGGTCGTCGGTTCGAATATCGACCCGAATATTTCCGGATAATCCACGAAATCGCCGGCGCGCAATTGGCGCCGGTTGGTTCCCGCGCCCTTTTGGTATATGGCAATCACTTCGTTTTAACGTGGAGACTCTAGGGTGGCCAAACAGCGGTTGAATTTAGCCAATATGGCACTCGCGGAACTTGCAGAGTTGCGCGACAAGGTCGAGCGTGCGCTTGAGAAGAAAGTCACGGTGGCGCGCGCCGATCTCCAGGAGCGGATGGAAGCCCTTACCGCGATCGTCGGGCCGGACGGCGTCAAGCCGGCGCGCGCGCCGCGCCGTGCCCGCAAGGCGGCTGGCCGGCGCGGCGCCAAGGCGCATCCCATGAAGGGTCGCAAGGTCGCACCGAAATACCGCGGACCGGGCGGCGAACTGTGGACTGGCCGTGGCCGCGCGCCACGCTGGCTTGCCGATCTGGAAAAGAAGGGCAAGAAGCGCGACCAGTTCCTGATCGCCAAGTCCTGATTTGACGGGTGCCGCTCCGCGGGGTCGCGGCGGCAGGTGCGGCATCGGGAGGGGGCATGCCCGAAGGGGTGGTCGATCTCGCCATCATCGGCGGCGGCGTCAACGGCTGCGCGATCGCGCGCGATGCCGCCGGACGTGGCCTTTCAGTGGTTCTGTGCGAGGAACGCGACCTCGCCGGCGCGACGTCCTCGGCGTCGACCCGCCTCGTCCACGGCGGGCTGCGCTACCTCGAGCAGTATCATTTCCTGCTGGTCCACGAGGCGCTGGCCGAGCGCGAGGTTCTGTTGCGCTCGGCGCCGCATATTGTCCGGCCGTTGCGCTTCGTGTTGCCGCATCATTCCGGCCTGCGGCCCTGGCCGATTATTCGCATGGGCCTGTTCATTTACGACCACCTCGGTGGCGGGCGCACGCTGCCCGGCACCCGTAGCGTCCATCTGGGCTCGGACGAAGCCGGCGTGCCGCTCAAGCCGGTTTTCCGCCGCGCCTTCGAATATTCCGATTGCCTCGCCGACGATTCACGCCTCGTCGTGCTGAACGCCCGCGACGCCGCCGACCGCGGCGCGGACGTGAAGACGCGCACCCGCTGCATCGCGGCGCGGCGCGAGGAAGGGGTATGGCGGCTCACCCTTCAGGATGCCGGCGCCCCGACCCGCTACGAGACCGTCCACGCCCGCGCCCTGGTCAACGCCGCCGGGCCCTGGGTGGCCGACGTCGTGTCGGGCGTTGCCGGTGTGAACACCCCCACCCACGTGCGCCTCGTCAAGGGAAGCCACATCGTCGTCGACCGCCTCTACGATCACGATCGCGCCTACCTGTTCCAGAATGCCGATGGCCGCATCTGCTTCGCGATTCCCTTTGAGCGCGACTACACGCTGATCGGCACGACCGATGAGGATTATTCCGGCGACCCCGCGGCCGCCGCGATCGACGAAGTCGAAATCGTCTATCTGCTCGGCGCCGTCGCGGAATACTTCAAGGTGCCGCCGACCCGCGACTCGATCCGCTGGACCTATGCCGGCGTCCGGCCGCTCTACGACGACGGCTCGAAGTCGGCGAGCGCCGCCACCCGCGAATATCTCCTCGAACTCGACGCGCCGGCCGGCCAGCCGCCGTTGCTGTCCGTCTTTGGCGGCAAGATTACGACGCACCGCAGCCTCGCCGAACACGCCATGCGCAAGCTGAAGCCGACCTTCCCCGGGATGAAGGCCGCGTGGACGCGGACCGCGACGCTCGTCGGCGGCGATGTTCCCGGCGGATACGCCGCCTGGGAAGCCGAGATGATCCGCCGCTTCCCGTTCCTCGATGCCGCCTACATGGCGCGCATCTGCGGCGCCTATGGCACGCGTGTCGAAGCGCTCCTCGCCGGGGTCACCCGGTCGGCCGATCTCGGGCAGGATTTCGGCGCCGGCCTGAGCGAGCGCGAGGTCGAGTATCTGGTCGCCAACGAGTGGGCCGAGACCGCCGACGATATTCTCTGGCGCCGGTCCAAGCTGGGCTTGCGCATCGACGATGCCGGACGTGCCGCGCTTGCCGCCTTCGTCGCCAGGGCCGTCGCCACCGCGTCCGCCGCCTGACCGATGCGTCCTTCGCGCCGTGGGCAGCGTCGCCGCGCCACCCTATATGGGCGCCCATGACCGACCTCGACCTCGAGACCCGACAGGGCTGGCCCGACGAACTTCGCCTGTTCATCGACCGGTTTCCCCGCGCCACCTGGCCCGAGCATCCCAACCTCGGCGAGCTTGCCCGCTTCTGGCTGGAGATTCACAACGGCTTCCGCGCCTACGGCGAGCAACTCAACGCGACCGCCGGCGACTTCCGCGAGGGCCGCGTGACGCCCGAGGTGTTTCGGGCGCGCTTCGCCCCGCGCCTCGGCATGTTCCTGTCGCACCTGAACGGCCACCACCAGATCGAGGATTATCAGTTCTTCCCGACCTTCAGCGCCGCCGAGCCGCGTCTGGGTGCCGGTTTCGACGTGCTCGAACGGGATCACGAGACGATCCACGCCGTCATGAACCGCATGGCCGAAACCGCCAACGCCTTCATGGCCGTGCCGGACGGCGAGCGCGACAAGCTGCTCTTCGCCGGCGACGAATACGTCGACACCGGGGAGCGCCTGCTCAAGTTCCTCGACCGGCACCTCAACGACGAAGAAGACCTCATCATCCCGCTCATTCTGGAGCGCGGCGAAGGCGATCTCGGCCTTTGAGGTCGATCGCGTCTGCGCCGATGCCCGGCGAGACGATTGGTCAATTGTCCGACACGCGGGTTTTCCCTAGTGTCTGCCCGCGTTCGTGAGCGGCCTGATCTCAACAGGGCCGCATCAACAGGCAGGAAGCGTCAGGAGAAGGAAAGAAATGGCGGACATCGGTTTGGTCGGTCTCGGCGTGATGGGTTCGAACCTCGCGCTCAACATGGCCGAGAAGGGGTACAGCGTCGCCGTCTACAACCGCACCGTCTCCAAGACCGAAGGGTTCATCGCCGAGGCCGGCAGCCTCGCCCCGCGTCTGGCCGGGTGTCACTCGATCAAGGATTTCGTCGCGGCGATCGCGCCGCCGCGCCCGGTCGTCATCATGGTGCAGGCCGGCGCACCGGTCGACCAGACCGCCGACCAGCTCGCCGCCGAACTCGCCAACGGCGACATGCTCATCGACGCCGGCAACGCCAACTTTCGCGACACCCGCCGCCGCGTCGGCACCTACATGAAGCGCGGGCTCGATTTCATGGGGATCGGCGTCTCCGGCGGCGAGGAGGGCGCCCGCCACGGCCCCTCGATCATGGCCGGCGGCCAGCCGTCGTCGTGGGCGCGCGTCGAGAAGATCCTCCTCGATATTTCCGCAAAGTTCGAAGGCGAGCCGTGCGCGGCTCTGCTCGGTCCGGAAGGCGCCGGTCACTTCGTCAAGACCATCCACAACGGCATCGAATACGCCGACATGCAGATGATCGCCGAGATCTACGGCATCATGCGCGACGGCCTCGGCCTTCAGGCGAACGAGATGGCCGACATCTTCGCCAAATGGAACGAAGGCCGCCTGAAATCCTACCTGATCGAGATCACCGCCAAGGTGCTCGCCACCCACGACGACAAGAGCGGCAAGCCGCTGGTCGACGTGATCCGCGACACCGCCGGCCAGAAGGGCACCGGCCGCTGGTCGGCCATGGAGGCCGAGGACCTCGGCGTGCCGGCGACCGTAATCGAGGCCGCCGTCGCCTCTCGCGGCCTGTCCGCCGGCCGCGATCAGCGCATCGCCACCGAGAAGGTTTTCGGGTCGCCGGCCACCCAGTTCGGCGAGGCGCTCGGCGATCGCGCCGCGACCCTTGCCGCGCTCGAGCGCGCGCTCCTCGCCGGCAAGATCGCCGCCTATGCCCAAGGCTTCACCGTCATGGCCAAGGCCTCGGAAACGTGGGACTGGCGCCTGCCGCTCGGCACCATCGCCAAGATCTGGCGGGCCGGCTGCATCATCCGCTCCGTCTTCCTCGACGACATCACCCGCGCCTATTCGTCCGGCGCCCCGATCGCCAACCTCATGCTCGGCTCGCCGTTCTCCGACGACCTCAAGGAAACCGAAGGCGATCTTCGCCACGTGGTTTCCGCCGCCGTGCTGAAGGGAATCCCGATGCCGGCGCTGTCCTCGGCGGTCGCCTATTTCGACATGTCGCGCCAGCTCCGCTCGACGGCGAACCTCATCCAGGGCCAGCGCGATTTCTTCGGCGCCCACGGCTTCGAGCGCACCGACTCTTCGGGCAGCGGCTTCCACGGCCCCTGGCATGTTTCGGTGACCGGCTGAGGCCTACTCGACGAACACCGTGACGCGGTCGGACTTGCCGCTGGCGTCGACCACCGACAGCGTCACGTAGCCCGGCCCGTCCGGCTTCCACGTTTCCGTGCGTGCGAACGGTTCGCGCCCAATCGGCGCGCCGTTGACGAAGAACGTGAACGGCGGCGCCCCGTTCCTGACCTTGATGAACAGCGGCGTCGGGTCGCCATCGCGGATGCCGAGATCGACCGAGACGCCGTCCTGCGGGTAGGCGATTTCCGGCAGGTCGCGGTCGACGAAGATCGATTGCCCGGGCGCCCGGAAATGGCGGAGCGGGAAGGGGAGGTCGCGGGTCGAGGCGGCGGCGATGGTTCCCGGCGGCCGCCCGCGGAACGGTGCCCGTTTCTGCCCCAACCGGTCGAACGCCTCGAACAGGATCGGCGCCGCCGTCACCACGCCCGAGAGCCCCGGCACCGGCGTGCCGTCCGGCCGCCCGACCCACACGCCGATCACGTGCTGCCCGTCGTAGCCGATCGACCAGGCGTCGCGGTAGCCGTACGAGGTGCCGGTCTTGTACGCGATGCGTCCCGGTGAGCCGGTGATCGGCGGTGGCACGCCGCGCAAGATGTCGGTCACGTACCAGGCCGCCGCCGGCGAAAGCACCGGCGGTCCGGATTGCGGCGCCGGCGGCCCGTCGATGCCGTCCGAAAGCGTCACCGCCGTCCCACCCCGCGCGATCGAGGCGTAGAGCGCCACGAGATCGCGAAGCGTCACACCGAGGCCGCCGAGGCCGACCGCCAGCCCCGGCGCCGAAGCGTCGGGAAGGACGGCGTTCACCGTCGCCCGCTTCAGCCGCGTCATCAGCCGCGCCGGCCCGACCGCGTTCAGCGCGATCACGGCGGGCACGTTCAGCGACTCCTGCAGCGCGTCGCGCACCGTCACCGTGCCGCGATGCAGCCCGTCGAAGTTCTGCGGCTCGTAGGCGCCGAAACCGGTCGGCCGGTCCTCGATCAGGCTTTCCGGGTGCGCCAATCCGGCCTCGAAGGCGAGGCCGTAGATCAGCGGCTTCAGCGTCGAGCCCGGCGAGCGTTCGGCCCGCGTCATGTCGATGTAGCCGGCGCGGTTCTCCGTGAACAGGCCGGCCGAGCCGACCGAGGCGAGGATCGCGCCCGAGTCTTCGTCGGCTACCACGATGGCCACGGAGAGCTTCGGTCCGAGCGCCTTGACCCGCGCCGCCGCCAGCGCCTCCAGCGAGGCCTGCAGGTCGCGGTCGATGGTCAGGCGGTGGACCGAGAGGTCCGGGTGGGCGGCGACCGCCTCCTCGCCGAGGTGCGCGGCGAGCATCGGGAAGAGCTTGCGCCCGTCGGGCACCGGTTCGGTCTTGGCGGCCTCGGCAGCGTCGGCGGTGATCACCCCTTCGCCCTCCAGCCGGTCGAGCACCCGGTCGCGCGCCGCGCGGGCGGCCGCCGCGTCGCGATCCGGGCGCCGCGCCTCCGGCGATTGCGGGATCGCCACTAAAAGCGCCGCTTCCGCGGTCGTCAGCCGGTTCGGCTCCTTGCCGAAGTAGGCAAGCGTCGCCGCGCGGATGCCCTCGATGTTACCGCCGTAGGGCGCCAGCGTCAGGTAGAGGGTGAGAATCTGGTCCTTCGTGTAGGTCGCTTCGAGCTTCTCGGCGATGGCGATCTGGCGGAGCTTGCCGGCGATGCTGCGCGTCGAATCGCCGTCGATCAGCCGCGCCACCTGCATGGTCAGCGTCGAGCCGCCCGAGACGATCTGGCCGCCGGCAAGCACGAACTGGCCGGCGGCGCGCACGAACGCCATCCAGTCGACGCCGTGGTGCTCCTCGAACTTCTGGTCCTCGTAGCCGATCAGCATGTCGATGAAGCGGCGGTCGACGTCGGCCGTGGTCACCGGCAGGCGCCAGCGCCCGTCGGCGATGGTGAAGGGGCGCAGGAGCTTGCCGTCGCGGTCGACGACCACCGTCGACGTCGCGATGTCCGCCGGCAGCGGCGGCAGCGACGCCTCGATGTCGCCGATGGTCTTGAAGACGAGCGCCGCCCCGACACCGGCACCGACCAGCGCGACGACGGCAAGGCCGCCGACCACGAACGGCCAGCGCCGCCGCCTCCGCCGCCGGGCTTCCGGCGGCGGGGCGGAGAGGGAAGGTTCGCCCGTCACGGCGTCGCTCCTAGCGCGTCGGCCCGACCACCTCGACCGTGCCGGTCGCCGTCCGCGCCTCGTACTCGGGCCGGTACATGTCCTCGACGGTCGCGGCCGGCTGGGTGAACTTGCCGGGCGAAACCGCGCGGACCGTGTAGGCGACGCTGTACTCGAGCGAGTCGCCGTCGTCGCGGTCGAACGCCGCCACGAAGCGGTCGGTGCGCGCCTCGGTGTGCGTCGGCGTATCGGTCGACAGCCAGTCGTAGGCACTGGTGTCGCCGGAGGCCGAGATGTCCGGGTTCTCGATCTCGAAGCCCGCCGGAATCGGATCGACGACCAGCACCCGTCCGCCGGAATCGTGGTCCGCGGTCACCGTCAGCACCACCACGTAGCGGTCGTTCTGGCCGACCGTGGTGACGTCGGCGGGCTCGCCCTCCGGCGTGTAGTACTGGCGCACGATCTTGAAGCCGTTGCCGCCGGCCGGATCGGGCTTCAGCGGCACGCCGGTCTCCGTGACCACCGCGTCGAGCCGATCGCTGCCGAGGTTCTGGATCGACACCGGGGCCGCGGCGATCTTGTCGCCGCCGTAGCGGCGGAAGAGCGGCGCGGCGATGCGTTCGCCGTCGATCATGAAGTCGGTCTTGGCCGAATCCTTGATCAGGGCGGCCGCGGCCATCAGCATCCAGGCATCTTCCTGAGTGCTGGTGTAGCGCTTGCGCTGCTCGGTCAGCGCGATCTTCGTCGCCAGAGCCTTGAGGTCGACGCTCTGCTCCGACGTTTCCGCGGCCAGCGTCAGCACCGCCGCCTGATCGCGGAGGTTGGTGCCGTAGTCATGCCGCCAGATCGCGATGGTCTCCTGGATGTCGAGGTCGCGAAGCGCCGACTGGAACGCACGTCCCGCCCGGTCGCGGTCGCCATAGAGCGCCATCGCCGCGCCCAGTTGGGCCTTGGCGAGTGGCGTGCGGAACGCCGACAGCTTCGAGTCGGTGTAGTAGCGCAGGTCGCCAATGGCGGCTCGCCCGGCGCGCGCCAGAACGTAGAGCGCGTAGGCGATGTCCTCGCCGCCGTTGTCGAAGTCGTTGGCGTAGGCGATGCGGTTCGACAGGTTGTCGAGGGCGAGCGTGCGCGCCGTGTCCGGCACGTCGTAGCCCTTCTCGGCCGCCCGCGTCAGGAAGTCGGTGACATAGGCGTCGAGCCACAGGTCGTAGCCGGCGCCCTCCGGCCCCCAGAGGCCGAAGCTGCCCGACGCCGCCTGATCGGACAGCACCCCTTCGATCGCCGCCTGCACGCGCTTCTTCACTGCGGCGTCGGCCGCAATGCCGATCGAGCTTGCCACGTCGTCGAGATAGACGAGCGGCATCGCCCGGCTGGTGAGCTGTTCCGCGCACCCGTAGGGATAGCGGTCGAGCGCCGCCAGGATCGATGGCACGTCGAGCGGCCCGGCGCCGCCGAGCGAGACCGAGACAGCCGTCGTGCCGTCGTAGAACTCGCCGAGCGCCTGGCCGTCGATGGTCAGCGTGCCGCCCGGGTTCACCGCGATCAGGTCGCGTCGCGATACGGGCGAGCCGGGCGGACGCACCCCGAGCGTCAGGTTCGTCGGGAATTCCTGCCCGGATGGCGCCTTCAGCGAGACCTGAACGTCGAAGTCGCCGACCTTGTCGCCGGAGATCGGGATGTTGATCGACGTGCGGCCCTTCTCGGCGAGAGTCAGGGTGCGGGTCGCGTCGGTGTCGGCAAGGCCGATGCCTTCGCCGGTCGCGATCGACAGCTGGTAGTCGCCGGCCGGGCCGGAAACGTTGTTGACCTCGACCAGCAGCCGCGAGGTGTCGCCAAGCAGCAGGAAGCGCGGGATGCTCGCCGTGACCACCACCGGGTCGCGCACGAACACGTCCTTGCTGGCATGGCCGACGCCGGTCTTCGACCACGCCATCGCCATCACCCGCACCGAGCCGTTGAAGTCGGGCAGGTCGAAGGTGACGGTGGCCTTGCCGCTGTCGTCCACCCGGACGATGCCGGAGTAGAAGGCGAGCAGCTTCTGGGTCGGCGGCGGCGCCTTGAGCCGCACTGCCGATGAGTCGCCGCCGGAGCGCACGATTCCCGGCACCCCCTGCATGCGGTCGATGAGCAGCCCGTAGACGTCGCGGATCTCGACGCCCAGCATGCGCTGTCCGAAGTACCAGTCGTCGGGGGCAGGGGTCTTGAAGTTGGTCAGGTTGAGAATGCCGACGTCGACCGCCGCAACCGTCAAGTAGGCGTCCTCGCCCGGCTTCAGGTTGCCGATCGACACCGGAATCGACATCGGGCCGCGCGGCCGCATCTCTTCCGGCAGGTCGAGGTTGACCGCGAGATCGCGGTCGCCGGGCGAAACCTTCGCCCAGGTCAGGCCGATCGCCCGCGCCGGCATGCGCTTGGCCTCGACGTCCATCGGCCGGTAGAGCGCCGCGGTGACGTAGGCGCCGGGTCCCCACTGGTCGGTGACGGCAAGGTCGACCGTGCTCGCGCCTTCCGGCACCTCGACGGTCTTCATCGCGATCAGCCGGTCGTCCATGACCATGATCACGGCGGTGCCGGCAAAGCGCGCGTCGAGCTTCAGCGTCGCCGTGTCGCCGACCTTGTAGTCGGGCCGGTCGAGCGCGACCTGGAGCGTGTCGGGCGTGTCGGACGACGACACGGCACGATACCAGCCGGCGTAGAACTCGACGCTCGATGCCGCCGGCGTGTCGCCGGTGTCGTCGGAAACGGTGAGGCGATAGTTGCCCCAGTCGACGTTGGCCGAAATCGCCGCCGGCCCGTCGCCGGTGAAGTCGACGGTTCCGCCGGCGACCTTGGTGGCGTTGGTGATCAGTTCGTAGTTCCAGCGCCCGCCGGAGCGATACCACTGGTAGTCGGTGTCGAGCCGCTCGAGCTTCCACGGCACGCCGGCCTTGGTCATCTGCGAGCCGTCCGGGGCCACCATGATCGCCTGGAAGGCGACCGAAGACCCTTCCGCCACGTCGCCATCGAAGCCCGGCTTGATGCCGATCATCGGGCCACTTGCCGCGAGCGGTCGCGAAAGGGTGCGCTCGACGGCGCGCCCGTTGGTGTCGGTCACCCGCAGGATCAGCTGCGCGTTGAACGGCTTGGTCGAAGCCGGCACGTCCGGCATCGTCACATCGAACGTCGCCTTGCCGTTCTCGTCGGTCGACGCGTTGATGTCGACCGGGTCGCGCGTCGCCGAGACGCTCTCTTCGGTGAGGCCGAACTGATAGCCCTTGAAGGCGGCGATCGCGTCGGTCGGGGTCAGGGTGACCTCGCCCTCGATCGGGAGGTTCGGCGCCGTCGCCCCGTACAGGTAGCGCGCGTCGAGAGTGATCGTCGTCGGGGCGGCGCGGTCGAACGCGGTCGCGTCGGTCGCGATGTCGACCGCGAGCCGCTCCGGCTCGAAGTCCTCGACCAGCACCGACGTGTCGGCGAGCGCGTCCGCCTTGGGGTCGGCATAGAGCGCCACGTGCCAGGCGCCACGCATGGCGTTCGCCTGGAGTTGGACGTCGTAGGTATAGCCGCCGAGCCCACCGTCGGAGAGCGTCTTGCGGTCGTACTCGACACCGTCCGGCCGCTCGACCACCAGCGTCATCGGCAGGTCGTCGACCGCGTTGGCGCGCGTGTCGCGCACCAGCGCCGTCAGGTGGATGGCCTCGCCCGGCCGGTAGATGCCGCGTTCGGGGGTGAGGAACACGTCGAGCGCCTGGGGCGCCGGCCGTCCGTCGACCCCACGGTCGGTGAGGTCGAAGGCGGCGCGGGTCAGGTCGATGAAGGCATAGTCGTTGCCCGTCTGGGCGACGATCAGCTGCGGCGCGGCGCCGCCGGTGCCGCGCGCCAGGCCCGGATCGAACACGCCGGTGCCGTCGTCGCCGGTCACCGTCTCGCCGAGCACGTCGTTGTCGGCGGCGATCAGGCGGAGCTTCGCGCCGACCACCGGCTTGGCCGTCGACAGCGAGCGCACGATGGCGTGCACGCCGTCGTTGCCCGACAGCGCCGTCAGCCCGAGATCGGAGACCACGAACCATTGCGTCGCCACCGGCCCCCACTCGTCCTGGGCGCCGGTCGACGGCGCCGCGGTGATGACGTAAACGCCGGGCTTCATCTCGGGCAGCGCGTCGGCGATCGGGATCGCGGTCGTCTCGTTGGCGTTCAGCTCCGACTTGATGCCGATCTCGCCTTCCCAGACCTTCTCGCCGCTCGAGCTGGCGATGTCGTCGGCGGAATACTGGCTGAGCTGCGACAGGAAATTGCCGTCGCGCACCAGCGCTGCAACCCCGCGATCCGGGATCCGGTAGATCGTCGCCTTGGCCGTGTCGGTGTTGACCGAGGAGAGCGGAATCGAGGCGCCGGGCCCGGCCGGCAGCACGTAGGCGGTGCCGGCGAAGCCGACCCACGGTTCGCGGTCGCGCACGTAGATCGACAGCTCGACCGGGTGGGCGAGTGTCTCGCCGTCCGCGGCCGGCAAGCCGCCGCGCACCCGGATCGTGTAGCGGCCGCCGTGGACGACGCCGTTGATGCAAATCTGTTGCTGCTTTGGCTCGACTGCGAGCCCGCTGCCGCCTTCCACCGTCACGAAGTCGCCGAGGTCGGGGCGGTCGAGCGCCAGGTCGTCGGAGAACACGACGCAGATTTGCGGCGTCGCCGAATCGGCCTCGACCGTGTGGTCGGTCACCCGGAAGCCGTGCTCGTCGACGACCTTGTCATAGGCGGCGTGGACGGTGGGCGCGTCCTTGATCTTGAGGCTGGCGCGATAGGCGCGGATCGAGGAGAGCCACAGCTCGCGGCTCGCCAGCGCCTCGCCGAGGTGGGCAAGCGCCTCGGCGCGGTCGTCGACGCTCTCCGCCCGGATATAGGAGTTGATCGCGCCGGCGGTGGCGTCCTGCGCGGCCCGCTGCCGGTCGCTGTAGCCGTCCGGATTGCGCGCCAGGCTCGCCACCGTGTAGTCGAGCCACGCGACCACGTCGTCGTCGGCGAGGGCCAGCGCCTGCCCGAAGGCCTGCGCGGCCGCGTCGTAGCGGCCGGCGCGGAAGAGGTCGCCGCCCTGCCGCCTGAGCGCCACGTAGCTGCCGCCGTTGCTCGTGTAGCGCGTCCTGAGGTCGCCGATCAGCGCCCGCGCCTCGTCGAGCTGGAAATTGGGCACGAAGCTGAGTTCGGCGAGGCGCCGGCGCTCCAGCGTCGGCGTCAGGTCGACGCTCTGCACCACGCGGCCCGCCACCGCCCCGGCGGCCGCTGAGAGGTCGCCGAAGTCGGATTTCAGGAAGCACCATCCGGCCTTGGTGTTGAAGGTGAAGGCACGACAGACGTTGTCCCCCAGACAGGAGGCCTGACACTGGTCGAGCGTCACGCCTTTCACCGTCCGCATGTCGAAGCCGGCGTAGTCGGCATCCTGCGTGGTGATGACGTGCTGCTCGGCGGCGGTGGCGCTCCCGGCGCCCAGAACCGCGGCAAACAGCGTGGCGAAAACGATGGAAGTCAGCCGGGATCCGGCCGAGACGAACGTGCCCATGTGCCTCAACTCCGCTCGCCGTCCGTGACGCCCGAGCCGGGCCGGACGGTACCCGATACTAAGAACGTGCTGTGACAGCGTAAAGGCAGGCACCCTGACGGGGTTAGTAATGTCCGTCACACCCCTGGCCGAACGGCGCTGCATACAGCCCGTACTCTTTCGCCTGCTTACATTTCTTGTGCATCTCCCAGCGGCGCTGCCAAAAAATTCATCACTGCCCGGCGGTGCCTCTCCGAGACCGCCCCGTTCCGCCGCCCGCCTCCTTGGCACGGCCTTTGCGGGACGGGCGTCGGCGTCCTCCCAATGACGTCCGCTCAAAGACAGGGGGAATTTGCGAATGAACATGTTCCATAAGGTGGCCGGCGCGGCCGCCGTCGCTGCCGCGCTGTCGGTGCCGCTGGCCATGCCGGCCTCGGCTGCCGACGACACCATCAAGATCGGTATTCTGCATTCGCTGTCGGGCACGATGGCGATTTCCGAGACGACGTTGAAAGACGTCATGCTCATGCTGATTGACGAGCAGAACAAGAAAGGCGGCCTGCTCGGCAAGAAACTGGAAGCGGTGGTCGTCGATCCGGCGTCCAACTGGCCGCTCTTCGCCGAGAAGGCGCGCGAGCTGATCAGTCAGGACAAGGTCGCGGTGGTCTTCGGCTGCTGGACCTCGGTGTCGCGCAAGTCCGTGCTGCCGGTCTTCAAGGAGCTCGAACTCGATCCTCTTCTATCCCGTCCAGTACGAGGGCGAAGAGAGCGAGCGCAACGTCTTCTACACCGGCGCCGCGCCGAACCAGCAGGCGATTCCGGCCGTCGACTATCTGATGAGCGACGAAGGCGGCGCGGTGAAGCGCTGGGTGCTGGAAGGCACCGACTACGTCTATCCGCGCACCACCAACAAGATTCTCGAGGCCTACCTGCTCGCCAAGGGCGTCGCGCCTGAGGACATCAAGATCAACTACACGCCGTTCGGCTTCTCCGACTGGCAGACCGAAGTCGCCGCCATCAAGGCGTTCGGCTCGGCCGGCAAGAAGACGGCGGTCGTCTCGACCGTCAACGGCGACGCCAACGTTCCCTTCTACAAGGAACTCGGCAACCAGGGCATCAAGGCGACCGACATTCCGGTCGTGGCGTTCTCGGTCGGTGAGGAAGAGCTCGCCGGCCTCGACACCGCCCCGCTCGTCGGCCATCTGGCGGCCTGGAACTACTTCGAGTCGATCGATACGCCCGAGAACAAGGCGTTCATCGACAAGTGGCATGCCTTCATCGGCAACGACAAGCGCACCACCAACGACCCGATGGAAGCCCACTACATCGGCTTCAACATGTGGGTTAAGGCGGTCGAGAAGGCTGGCACCACCGATCCCGACAAGGTCATCGACGCCCTGCCGGGCATCGAGGTCCCCAACCTGACCGGCGGAATGGCCACCATGCTGCCGAACCACCACATCACCAAGCCCGTCTTCATCGGTGAAATCCGCGACGACGGCCAGTTCGACGTGGTCTGGCAGACCGACGGCCTCGTGCCGGGCGATGCCTGGTCCGACTACCTGCCGGGTTCGAAGGATCTCGAGTCCGACTGGGTCAAGCTGAAGTGCGGCAACTACAACACCGTCACCAAGACCTGCGGCGGTTCGAGCTAGGCCGCGACGGCTTCAACGGCAAACCGGGAGGCGGCGTGATCGCCGCCTCCCGTCAACTCCCTCGGCAAGGCGATTGATGCGCGCACTCCGCTTCCTGACGCTGGCGATCGGTCTCGCGCTTGCCGCCGTCGCCGCCCACGCCCAGACGTTTGAAGAGGACCTGAGCCTCTTCGCGGTGGACAGTTTCCCCAAGACCGAGGCGGGGGTGAATGCCGTCGCGGCAAGCGGCGAAGACCAGGCGAAGGCTGTCCTCGAGGCGCTTCAGGACGGCAAGCTCGTGGCCGACAAGGCGAGCGGCCGCGTCTACATCAAGACCGATGCCGGCGGTTTGCTCGACGCCGCCACCGGCGCGCCGATCGCCGGAGAGGCGCCGGCCGACCTGAAGCGCGTGCGCACCAACAACAAGGTTCGCGGCGAGATCATCGCGGCGCTCGGAACGCTGAACCTCCTCGCCCACGATTCCGCCGTCCGCCTCGCCGCGGCAAACGACGTGTTCGCCTCCCACGACCCGGCCGCGCTGCCCGCCCTTGAGAAGGCGCTCGCCAAGGAGACCGATCCCAACATCAAGGCGGCGATGGAGAACGCTCAGGCCGCCATCGTCCTGACCAAGGCCGGTTCGTCCGATACCGACGCCATCGCGGCCATCGAGATCATCAAGCGGCGCGGCGGCCAGGAAGCGCTCGCGCTGCTTTCGACCCTTCCCGCCGACGTATCCCCCGCGGTCCAGGACGCTGCCACCAGTGCGATCGCCACGGTGAAGGGTGAACTTGCCATCTGGGACGTCCTCCAGAACGCCTCGTATGGCCTGTCGCTCGGCTCAGTCCTGCTGCTCGCGGCCATCGGCCTCGCCATCACCTTCGGCGTCATGGGCGTCATCAACATGGCCCACGGCGAGATGGTCATGCTCGGCGCCTACACGACCTTCGTCGTGCAGGAGGTCATCCGCAATCATGCCCCGTGGCTGTTCGACTGGTCGCTGGCGATCGCTCTGCCCGCTGCCTTCGTCGTCGCCGGCCTCGTCGGCATCGTCATCGAGCGTGGCATCATCCGCTTCCTTTACGGTCGCGCGCTCGAGACCCTGCTCGCCACCTGGGGCGTCTCGCTCATCCTTCAGCAGGCGGTGCGCACCATCTTCGGCCCCAACAATCGCGAGGTCGGCAATCCGTCGTGGATGTCGGGCGCCTTCGATTTCGGCAACCTCACCATCACCTGGAACCGGATGTGGATCGTGGTCTTCGCGGCCGCCGTCTTCATCATCCTGCTGATGGTGCTGCGCTTCACGACCTTCGGGCTCCAGATGCGCGCCGTCACCCAGAACCGGCCGATGGCGAGCGCCATGGGCATCCGCACCCCGTGGGTCGATGCCTTCACCTTCGGTCTGGGCTCCGGCATCGCCGGCATCGCCGGCGTGGCGCTCAGCCAGATCGACAACGTCAGCCCGAACCTCGGCCAGAGCTACATCATCGACAGCTTCCTGGTCGTCGTCTTCGGCGGCGTCGGAAATCTGTGGGGAACCCTGGTCGGCGCCCTGTCGCTCGGCATCGCCAACAAGTTCCTTGAGCCCTACGCCGGCGCCGTGCTCGGCAAGATCGTCATTCTGGTCGTCATCATCCTGTTCATCCAGCGCCGCCCGCGCGGCCTGTTTGCGCTCAAGGGCAGGGCGGTCGAGGCATGATCGGCCGCTTCTTCCTGCGCGGTATCGAGCGCTCCACGGTCATCGCGCTGATTGTCATCGTGGGCATCGGCATCGTCGTGCCGCTGCTCAACCTCTACACGCCCGTGGGCAGCGCCTTTCATGTGCCGAGCTACCTGGTGCCGCTGATCGGCAAGTACCTGACCTACGCACTGCTGGCGCTCGCCGTCGGCCTCATCTGGGGCTACGCCGGCATCCTCAGCCTCGGCCACGGCGCCTTCTTCGCGCTGGGCGGTTACGCGCTCGGCATGTACCTCATGCGCCAGATCGGAACGCGCGGCGTCTACGCCGACCCGGTCCTGCCCGACTTCATGGTCTTCCTGAACTGGAAGCAGCTGCCCTGGTACTGGTACGGCTTCGACCACTTCTGGTTCGCCGCCATCATCGTGCTGCTGGTGCCCGGCCTTCTGGCGCTGGTGTTCGGCTGGTTCGCCTTCCGCAGCCGCGTCACCGGCGTGTATCTCTCGATCATCACCCAGGCGATGACCTACGCGTTGCTGCTCGCCTTCTTCCGCAACGACATGGGCTTTGGCGGCAACAACGGCCTCACCGACTTCAAGGACATCCTCGGCTTCAACATCCAGTCCGATTCGACCCGTGGCTGGCTGTTCTTCGCCTCGGCGCTGGCGCTCGCCATCGGCTTCCTGGTTTCCCGCGCCGTCATCGCCTCCAAGTTCGGCAAGGTACTGGTCGCCATCCGCGATGCCGAAAGCCGCACCCGCTTCCTCGGCTACCGCGTCGAGAACTACAAGCTCGTCGTCTTCGTGCTGTCCGCCTGCATGGCCGCGGTCGCCGGCGCCCTTTACGTGCCGCAGGTCGGCATCATCAATCCGAGCGAGTTTGCGCCCGCCAACTCCATCGAGGTGGTCATCTGGGTTGCCGTCGGCGGTCGCGGCACCCTCGTCGGGCCGATCGTCGGCGCGATCCTCGTCAACTTCGCCAAGAGCTATTTCACTACCGGCGTCCTTGCCCAGTACTGGCTGTTTGCGCTCGGCGGTCTGTTCATCGCCGTGACGCTGCTCCTGCCCAAGGGCATTGTCGGCACGCTTGCGGGCCTCGCCCGCGGGCGCCACGCCAAGCCGCTGGCGGCCGAGGCGCCAGCGCCCAATTCGCCTGGCCTGACCGTCGATCAGCGCGAGGACGTCGGCCCGGCGCGCGCCGGCTCGGCGGCGGAGTGACGCCATGACCGAGAAGGCGATCAACACGCTCCTCTATCTCGACGGCGTCACCGTCTCCTTCGATGGCTTCAAGGCGCTGAACGAGCTCTCGCTGATCATCGAGAAGGGCGAGATGCGGGCGATCATCGGCCCGAACGGGGCCGGCAAGACCACCATGATGGACGTCGTCACCGGCAAGACCCGTCCCGATTCAGGCGATGTCTATTTCGACGGCACCGTGGATCTCTCGCGCATGGACGAGGCGGCGATCGCCGAGCTCGGCATTGGCCGCAAGTTCCAGAAGCCGACCGTCTTCGAGAGCCACACCGTCTGGGACAATCTGGAGCTGGCGCTCGCCGGCGGTCGCTCGGCCGGGCGCTCGCTGTTTTCGAGCCTCGGGGCGGCGGGCGCGGCGCGCATCGAGGAGCTCCTCGGCATCATCCGTCTTGGCGATCGTCGCGATGTGGCGGCCGCCAACCTCAGCCACGGCCAGAAGCAATGGCTGGAAATCGGCATGCTGCTCGCGCAGGAGCCGAAGCTGCTGCTGGTCGACGAGCCGGCCGCCGGCATGACCGACGCCGAGACCGAGGCGACCGCCGACCTGCTCAAGCAGATCGCCACGGAGAAATCCGTCGTCGTCGTCGAGCACGACATGACCTTCGTGCGCGCGCTGGGCGTCAAGGTCACCGTGCTTCACGAGGGCAGCGTGCTGTCGGAAGGGACCATCGACGCCGTCTCCGCCGATCCCCGCGTCGTCGAAGTCTATCTCGGGAGGTGACACGGCCGTGGCGAATGTAATGTTCGTGTCATCCCCGCGAAGGCGGGGATCCAGGAGTCGCCTCCGGCTCCGAGCCGGGCACTGCATGACGGGAGGGGGTTGAGGGCACCATGCTCGTCGCCGAAAACGTCGACCTCTATTACGGCGCCGCTCAGGCGCTGCGTCGCGTCTCGATCTCCGCCGAGGTCGGCAAGGTGACCGCCCTCATGGGCCGCAACGGCGTCGGCAAGACCTCGTTCCTGCGTGCGGTGGTCGGCGAACAGCCGATCGCCGGCGGCACCATCGCCTTCAACGGCACCCCGCTCGGCCGCATGGCGCCCCACGACCGCGCCCGCCTCGGCATCGGCTACGTGCCGCAAGGCCGCGACATCTTCCCGTTGCTCACCGTCAAGGAAAACCTCGAGACCGGCTACGCGCCGCTGCCGCGCGGCGAGCGTTCGATCCCTTCCGATGTGTTCGATCTCTTCCCGGTGCTCCGCGACATGCTGCGCCGGCGCGGCGGCGACCTCTCCGGCGGCCAGCAGCAGCAGTTGGCCATCGCCCGCGCCCTGGTCACCCGGCCCAAGCTCCTGGTGCTCGACGAGCCCACCGAAGGCATCCAGCCGTCGATCATCAAGGATATCGGCCGCGCCATCGAGTGGCTGCGCACCAAGGGCGACATGGCGATCCTGCTGGTCGAGCAGTACTTCGATTTCGTCAAGCAGCTCGCCGACACCTTCGCGATCATGGATCGCGGCGAGATCGTGCTCGCCGGCACCGCCGCCGACCTCGAGGGCGACGACGTCCGCCAGCACCTGACGGTCTAGGGCGTCTCCTTCTCCCCCGCGCGGAGCTGGTCCTCCATTCCCCGGATCGCCGCCAGCAAGTGGCGGCGGAACGGCTGACGCTGGTTGTCGGGCAGGCCCGCCAGCGCCTCCCGGTTCACCTGCGCGATGATCCGGCGCATCGCGGGGATTTTGCGTCGCGCCGCCGGCGTCAGCGAGAAGAGCGAACTGCGGGCATCGTTCGGATCGGCCGCCCGCGCCACCATGCCGTCACGCTCCATGCGGGTGAGGGTGGCCGCCATGGTCGGCTGCTCGATGGCTGCCGCCGCCGCTAGCGCCTTCTGCGACAGCGCGCCGCCGCTGACCAGCGCGTTGATCACTGGCAGTTGCCCCGAAGACAGGCCGAGTGCCTTCAGGCGGCGATCGGCCAGCCGGCGCAGCAGCCGCGCGCCCCAATGCATCAGATA
Source organism: uncultured Alphaproteobacteria bacterium (assembly GCA_963843565.1). GTDB lineage: Bacteria > Pseudomonadota > Alphaproteobacteria > Rhizobiales > Kaistiaceae > DASZQY01. The sequence continues at coordinate 1,590,634 of CAWJKY010000003.1, read as the reverse complement.
CCCCATGGAAAGGTCGTCTTCGGTCATTTGCATCGCTTGCTATATAGATATATCGTATGCTATGTATACGCCTTCGATCGGGGTTGGCCAAGCGGAGTTGTGTGATGGCGCAGATGAGCACCGGCGATCGGTACGGCAGCGTGGCGATCGCCATTCACTGGCTGACGGCGGCTGCCATCCTCGCGCTGCTCGCTCTCGGCTTTTCCGCCGCCAATGCGGCGGATCCCGGGCTGAAGGCGGCGCTGTTACGCTGGCACGTTCCCGTGGGCCTCACGGTGTTCCTGCTGACGCTGTTTCGGATCGGCTGGTGGTGGCTGGCTGACCGGCGGCCGCCGCTGCCTTCCCGGATGCCCGGTTGGCAGATTGCCCTCGACCGCGCCGTGCGCGTTCTGCTTTACGCGGCCATCCTGCTCCTCGGATCGAGCGGGATCGCGATGATCGCCCTTTCGGGCGCGGCGGGCATTCTGTTCTTCGGTTCGCCCGGGCCGCTGCCGGATTTCTGGCAGCTACCGCCGATGGCGGCGCACTTCATCTTTGCGGGGGCGCTGGCGGCGCTCGCCTGCCTTCACATCGCCGCCGCGTTTTATCATCACCTCTATCAGCGGGATGGCCTGCTTGCCCGCATGGGGATTGGCCGGGCGACGCGCGCCTGAGTGCGAATGCGCCGAGGCCGCCGAAGACAGAAGGGCCGGTCGTCAAGCAGCTTGCCGACACCTTCGCGATCATGGATCGCGGCAAGATCGTGCTCGCCGGCACCGCCGCCGATCTCGAGGGCGACGAAGTCCGCCAGCACCTGACGGTCTAGCAGTCCTGCTTTGCGTCGACGCGGACCCGGCCGGCAGACGCCGGCCTGACCGGCCCCGCGCGCCTCGTCATCTGACCCCGGCCTGACTCTTCAGGGCGGCCTGCATCGCCTTGTCCGGATGGCCGAAGAAGCGGGCGCGCCCGCTGCCGTCGTCGAGCAGCGCGAAGGCAGTATCGGCTTCGTACTGGTTGAACATCACGTGGATCATGTTGCCGCCGCAGTCGTGCGGCTTGCACACCGTCGTGTAGACGTATGGCTGTCCGCCGACATCCACGTCGGCGCTCGGCACCGAGACGCCGTTCAGCGTCTTGTTGAAGTCGATGACCCACGCCGGGAGATTCTTCTCGCCCTTGAACATTGCGTCCCAGCCGGTCCGGTAGGCCTTGATTTCGAGAAGCTCGAACAGGTACGGCCCCGCCATTGCGGGCGTCGCCGCGGCCGCCAGGGCGAACGCTAGCGCCCATCGCCTCATCCGGGATCTTCCGCGCATCGCACTCTCCTTTAGGTTCCCACGGCGTTGGTGTCGTAGACCGAAACGATCGCCCGCGCCCGCTGGCCCGCCTCGGCTGCGCTGCGGCCCGGCTTGTAGATGCTCGTCCCGATCCCGAAGCCGCTGACGCCGACCTTGTAATAGTCGCCGATGTTGGATTCATCGACCCCCCCGACGGCCAGCAGCGGCAGCCCCTTGGGCAGGATCGCGGCGATCGCCTTGATGCCGCCCGGCCCCAGACGATCGGCCGGAAAGAACTTCAGCCCGTCGGCGCCCGCCGCGATCGCGGCAAGCGCTTCGGTCGCGGTGAACACGCCCGGGTAGGAGTCAAGGCCGGCCGCCTTGGTCGCCTGGACCACCGCGGCGTCGATGTTGGGAGACACGATCAGTTGGCCGCCGGCGGCCTTGACCCGCTCCACCTGGGCAACGGTAAGCACCGTGCCGGCGCCGATCTTGGCCCGTCCGTTCGCGGCCCGCGCCATCTCCTTGATACTGACCAGCGCGTCCGGCGAGTTCATCGGCACCTCGATCATCCCGATGCCCGCCGTGATCAGCGCCTCCATCACCGGCACCGCCTCGACCGGCCGAATGCCCCTGAGAATGGCGATCACCGGCCGATGGCCGGCAAAGAGCGTGCTGTCGTTCATGGCCTCACCGGTGGCAGAAACCCGATCTCGCGAGCCAGGTGCCGCAACCCGTCGAGAACCAGGGTGTCGCCGTCGCATTCCGTCGTCGGCACGCCGAGGACGGCGAACGCCGATCGGTATATCCGGCCGAGCGGCCCACTCGCCACAAGCCGGATCGCGGTGTCGGAGGCGATCGGAGTTGTAGTGCGCGCCGCCGCGATTTCCCCGCCAACCACAAGACCGGAGAGATAGGCAAGGTTGTCACGGCGGTCGACCGCGCCCAGCAGGTCGCGCGCGCGAACCGAAAAAAGCGCGGACAGAAACGGCAGGTTGGCCTTGGCGGTTCGTTCGACGCCAAGTGTGAAATCGCGTGTGCCGGCCAGGTCTGCACTCCCCTCGGCCACCGAATGACGAAGAAAGGACTTCTTCGCCAGAAGTTCGAACAACTCGCCCGAGACGAACGTCTGAAACGACTCGATCGTCCCGTTTTCTATGCGCGCCCACTTCGAATGGGTACCCGGAAGAATGACGAGCCCCGAGAACATCGGCTCCCCGGCGATCAGCCCGGCGATCTGGGTCTCCTCGCCGCGAATGACGTCGAAGTCGCGCTCCGGGGTGGCAAGCATCAGGCCCGGCACGATCGCCAGCCGTCGCCCGCCCGCTCCGGTGAACTGAATCGTCCGCGCACCCAGTTGATCGGTCCGGGCGGGGCAGGGGACGTATGGCGCCTCGCGCCACCCCTGCCGGCTGCCGACCATGCCGGCCATGATCGCCGGCACCTTCGGCCACTTCGCGGTCAGCCGCTCGAAGACGGCCTCGTGATTGCCCTCGAGCCGTCCGATTCCCTCGTCGCTTTCGGCGGTGTCGAGAACGCTCCCGGCATCGTCGAGCAACCGGGTGCGCAAACGCGACGTGCCCCAATCGACAGCGATGAGTGTTGCGGTGTTCGGGTCGAAAGCCATCTTGCGCCGCCCAGGTCCCGCCATTTCGACGGATGGGCCGGCCCCGTCAAGTCGGGGCGGGGCCGCTCGACGATCTGATCACAAGATCGACCGACCACAGTTCATGGACCGTCCCGGGCTCGCGTCCGCGCAGCATCTCGATCACCAGTTCCGCGGCTCGCGTCCCCGCCGCCCGGATCGAAGAGCGCGTCGTCGACATTGCCGGGACCATGCGGTCGGCGTTGAGGAAGGGAAACACGTCGTCATGGGCGATCATCGAAACGTCGCGCCCGAGCTCGAGGCCGGCGGCCCGGATGGCGCGAAAGGCACCGAGCGCCATCATCATCGAAGAGGTCAGGATCGCGGTCGGGCGCGGCGTCGTCGCGAGGAAGCGCTCGGCGAAGCGGAAGCCGACTTCGTCGGTCATGTGGCCCTCGCCGATCAGGGCGTCGTCGACCGGCAGGCCGCGCTCGGCCATGGCCGCACGAAAACCGCGGTCGCGGTCCTCGGCGTAGGTGTAGCGCTTGAAGCCGTTGACGAAGGCGATGCGCTTGTGGCCGAGGTCGAGCAGATACTTGGTGGCGTGCTGAAAGGCGCCTTCGTTGTCGATGTCGAGCCAGGGATGTTCCGGCTGGCCGCTGGTTCGCCCGTGCATGATGAAGGGGATGCCGAGGTCGGTGAGCAGCCTGACCCGCTCGTCGGAGGTGACCGGCGAGGAAAGTATGAGGGCATCGACCCGCTTTCCGGTGGCGATGCGCCGATAGCTGCCCATCTCGTCGCGCCCCTTGCTGGGGGTCAGCACGATGTCGATTTCGTCGTCGGCGAGCCGCTCCCCGACGCCGGCCAGGAACTCGACGTAGTGGGGATCGAACATCTGGCTGCGATCGGTCTGCAGGACCGCACCGACCGCCCCCGCCCGCCCGGTGGCAAGACGGCGGGCGCTGGCGTTCGGCCGATAGTCGAATCGGCGCGCAGCTTCCATGACCCGCTCGCGCGTCTCGCGGCTGACTTCGGGGTAGCCGTTGAGCGCGCGGCTGACAGTCGTTTGCGAGAGCCCGAGGTGCCCGGCAAGCTCCTTGAGCTTCATCGGTCGCGTTGTTTGTCTCACGAAAAACATTCAAAGCGCTTTGGCGGGGCTATGCAAGGGGGGCGAAACTAGGACTCGGATCATCCCGCGCCGCAGCACGCGCGCCGCGGGCGCACGAAAGCGTCGAAACATCAGACAAATACGTTGCCCAGCCTAGGCTTTTGGAGCCACTCAAATGTTGCATTGCACGCGGTCCGGACTCGGTGCGCGCTTGACTCAGACCGGGACGGAGACCAATGATGTGTCTCAAAGCGCTTTCAAACCGGTTCGGTTCAGATGGCGCTTGTGGGGAGGACACATCTACCGACGCGTCGCCTGTTGACGTTTCGGCGTGCCCTCCTGTTCGACGTACGTTTTGAGGGAGGTTCCACTCATGAAAGTTCGTTCGGTACTTATGTCCTGCGCGGCAGCCGTCGCGCTGTCGGCCGGCACGGCCGCGGCCGCCGATCTCGCCGTTCCGGTCGATAGCAACCCCGCTTTCAACTGGAAGAGCTATCACGACTTCGCCGACGCTCATAAGGATCTGAAGGGCCAGACCCTGACGATCTTCAGCCCGTGGCTGACCGCCGACGAGGTCGGCTTCAAGAAGGTGCTGGCTTACTTCGAGGAAGCCACCGGCGTCACCATTCAGCACACCGGCTCTGACTCCTTCGAGCAACAGATCGTCATCGACACCCAGGCTGGCAGCCCGGCGAACATCTCGGTGTTTCCGCAGCCCGGTCTGGCCGCCGACATCGCCAGCAAGGGCTACCTGAGCCCGCTTGGCGACGACGTGAAGAACTGGCTGCTCAAGAACTACGCCGCCGGCCAGTCGTGGGTCGACCTGTCGACCTACGCCGACAAGATGGGTGACAAGAAGCTCTTCGCCTTCCCGTGGAAGGCCGACCTGAAGAGCCTTGTCTGGTACGTGCCCGCCAACTTCAAGGAAGCCGGCTACAAGATCCCCACGACCATGGAGGACTTGAAGGCGCTGACCGAGCAGATCGTCAAGGACGGTGGCACCCCGTGGTGCATCGGCATCGGCTCGCAGGCGGCGACCGGTTGGCCGGCGACCGACTGGGTCGAGGACTTCATGCTGCGCCTCAATCCGCCGGACGTCTATGACGGGTGGGTCAACAACACGGTCAAGTTCAACGACCCGCGCGTGATCAAGGCGATCGACGAGTTCGGCTGGTTCGCCAAGAACGACAAGTTCGTCGACGGCGGCGCCGCGGCGGTGGCCTCCACCGACTTCCGCGACAGCCCGAAGGGCCTCTTCACCTCGCCGCCCAAGTGCTACATGCACCGTCAGGCGTCGTTCATTCCGGCGTTCTTCCCGGAGGGCACCAAGCTCGGTACGGACGCGAACTTCTTCTACTTCCCGCCGTATGCGAGCATGCCTGATCTGGGCAAGCCGGTTGAGGGTGCAGGCACCCTGTTCGCCATCACCAAGGACTCGCCAGCGGCGCGCGCCTTCATCGACTTCCTGGAGACGCCGATCGCCTCCGAGATCGCCATGGCGGAGTGGAACTTCTTCACGCCGTCCAAGGTCGTCAACACGGATGTCTATCCGAGCGACGTGCTGAAGAACGAGAACCAGATCATCCAGAACGCCACCACCTTCCGCTTCGACGCGTCGGACCTGATGCCCGGCAAGATTGGCGCGGGTTCGTTCTGGACCGGCATGGTCGACTACGTGGGCGGCAAGTCCGCTCAGGACGTCACCGACCGGATCCAGAAGGATTGGGACGCGCTCAAGTAAGTCGCGCTCACTGATCTGATCAAGATGCGGGTCCCGGGGGTTTTCCCCGGGACCTGCAGTAAGTCGGGCACGGAAGGCTTCGCGGAGTTGTGCCGGCCACATGTCGCCGGTAGCGTAGCCACAACAACAACCGGCGTCGTGCCAGCCTCTGGGGGAGGGGAGCGGAATGTGGCAGCAGCTGTTTAGCGCGCTCGTCACTGTGGTGATCGGCGTAATCGGTGCGGCCGGTTACTTCTACCTCGCCAACAAGATCCTCGATCTGATCTTCCCGCCGCGTGGACCGGCCGCGCAGGCGGCGCGCAACCAGAAGATCGCGGGCATGATCCGCCCGTGGCTGTTCCTGCTGCCGGCGATCTTCTTTCTCGGGCTCTATCTCGTCTATCCGGTCATCGAATCGATCAACCTCAGCCTCCACGGACGCAGCGGCGTTCAGTTCGTCGGCTTCAGCAACTATGCCTGGGCGGCCAGCGATGGACAGTTTCGCGAGTCGATCCTGAACAACATCCAGTGGCTGATTTTCGTGCCGGCGATGAGCACCTTCATCGGCCTCGTCATTGCCTATCTCACCGACCGCATCTGGTGGGGCAACATCGCCAAGAGCATGGTGTTCATGCCGATGGCGATTTCCTTCGTCGGCGCCAGCGTCATCTGGAAGTTCATCTATGAGTATCGCGGCGCCGACCAGCCGCAGATCGGTCTGCTCAACGCGATCGTTCAGATATTCGGGCTGTCTCCGCAGCCGTGGATCACGCTTCCGTTCTGGAACAATTTCTTCCTGATGGTGATCCTCATCTGGATCCAGACCGGCTTCGCCATGGTCATCCTGTCGGCGGCGCTGCGCTCGGTGCCCGAAGAGACCATCGAGGCCGCCGTCGTCGACGGCGCCAAGGGCTGGAACATCTTCTTCCAGATCATGATCCCGCAAATCTGGGGCACGATCGCGGTGGTGTGGACCACCATCACCATCACGGTGCTGAAGGTCTTCGACATCGTGCTCGCCATGACCAACGGTCAATGGAACACGGAGGTGTTGGCCAACCTGATGTATGACTGGATGTTCCGCGGTGGCGGTGATTTCGGTCGCGGCGCCACCATTGCCGTCGTCATCATGGTTGCGGTGATACCGATCATGATCTGGAACATCCGGCGCCTGAACGCCGAGCAGGCGGAGCGCTGAGATGGCCGTAGTCACACGCCGCAGAAGCCCGTGGGGGAAGTACGCGGTCCACCTTTCGGTACTGCTGATCGTGGTGATCTGGACGATCCCGACGTTCGGCATCCTCGTGTCGTCGTTCCGTGCCAAGGACCAGATTGCCGTGTCGGGCTGGTGGACGGCGCTCACCACCAGCGAGCAGAACTTCATCGCGCCGTCTGCCGATCCCTCCACCCAGGTGCAGGAGAACGGCAAGTACGTGATCAAGGGCAATGTGCTGCAGGCCAACCAGAGCGGCGTCGTCGCCTTCGGCACGCGCATCATCAAGCCCAAGGAATTCAAGGCCGGCGAGACCGCTCCGCTGCCTGACGGCGCGACGCTGACCATCAATGGCGATGGCAGCTACGAGATGGCGTCGGACACGCCCTTCGCTCCGGATGCCGGCCGCCGGCTCTATTACACCGCCGCGCAGCCGCCGACGTTCACGCTCGAGAACTACAAGACGGTGCTGACCGCTGCGGGGCTCGGCCAGTCCTTCATCAACTCGCTGACCGTCACGATTCCCTCGACGATCATCCCGATCCTGATCGCCGCCTACGCCGCCTACGCGCTCGCCTGGATGCGCTTCCCCGGCCGCGCCCTGCTGCTATCGATCATCGTCGGTCTGCTCGTCGTCCCGCTGCAGATGTCGTTGATCCCGCTGCTCAGGCTCTACAACGGCGTCGGCGCCTTCTTTGGCATGCCGGCCAAGACCTACCTGGGGATATGGCTCGCGCACACCGGCTTCGGCCTGCCGCTGGCGATCTATCTTCTGCGCAACTACATCGGCTCGCTGCCCAAGGAGATCATGGAATCGTCGCGCGTCGACGGCGCCACCGACTTCGAGATCTTTGTGCGCATCGTTCTGCCCTTGTCGGTCCCGGCGCTCGCTTCCTTCGCGATCTTCCAGTTCCTGTGGGTGTGGAACGACCTGCTCGTGGCGATCGTGTTCCTGGGCCAGCAGGACACCCAGTTGGTGCTCACCGGACGCCTGCGAGCGTTGTTGGGCTCGCGAGGCGGCGACTGGGAGATTCTGACCACCTCGGCGTTCGTGTCGATCGTGGTGCCGCTCGTCGTGTTCTTCTCGCTGCAACGCTACCTGGTCCGCGGCCTGTTGGCAGGCTCGGTCAAGGGCGGCTGAGCGCGGCGATCAAGGGGAAATAGAGATGACTGAACTGCGCCTGCGTGACGTCAAGAAATCCTTCGGCTCCGTCGACGTCATCAAGGGCGTCGATCTCGACATCAAGTCGGGAGAATTCGTCGTGTTTGTCGGACCGTCAGGGTGTGGCAAGTCGACCTTGCTTCGGCTCATTTCCGGTCTCGAGGAAATCACCTCCGGCGCGATCGAGTTCGACGGTGAGAACGTCAGCGATCTGCCGCCGTCGCTGCGCGGCATCGCCATGGTCTTCCAGTCCTACGCGCTCTATCCACACATGACGGTTTACGGAAACATGGCCTTCGGCATGAAGCTGGCGAAGGCCTCGAAGGAGGAGATCGACAAGAAGGTCAACGAGGTCGCCGAGATCCTTCAGTTGACGCCCTACCTCTCGCGTCTGCCCAAGCAGCTCTCCGGCGGCCAGCGCCAGCGCGTCGCCATCGGTCGCGCCATCGCGCGCGATCCGCGTGTCTTCCTGTTCGACGAGCCCCTGTCGAACCTCGACGCCGCGCTTCGTGTCGCCACGCGTATCGAGATCAACAAGCTGCACGAGCGCATGGCGAACGTGACCATGATCTACGTTACCCACGATCAGATCGAGGCGATGACCCTCGCCGACCGTATCGTCGTGCTCAACGCCGGTCTGGTCGAGCAGGTCGGCTCGCCGATGGAGCTCTACAACGACCCCGCCAATCTGTTCGTCGCCCAGTTCATCGGCTCTCCGGCCATGAACATCGTGCCGTGCACGATCGAGGCGGCCGGCGCCGCGCCGCGCGTGCGCCCGGAGAAGCACAACGCCATCACCGTCGATGCGATCATCCCGGAGAGCGCGGTCGGCCACAAGGGCACCTTCGGCGTTCGCCCCGAGGATCTGGACATCACCGAAGGCAGCGATCGCATCTTCACCGGCCGCATCGACATCGTCGAGCATCTCGGCGAGGTGACGTTGCTCTACGTCGATGTCGGCAGCACCAAGGAGCCGGTCATCGCCAAGCTCGACGGCAACGTCAACGTCAAGCGTGGCTCGGAAATCGGGCTGACGGCGCCTTCGGAAACGCTCCACGTCTTCGATGACAAGGGCATCGCCTACCGGCGCAAGGGCTGAGGTCGGGCGAACAGGCGTATCGGAGCGCGACAAGCGTGTCGGAAGTCGCGTCGAGTGAGGCCGGGGCGGGCGCCGAGTGGTGGCGCGGTGCGCTGATCTACGAGATTTACGTCCGCTCCTATCAGGACAGCACCGGCAACGGCATCGGCGATCTCGCCGGCGCGACGCGGCGGCTGCCGCATATCGCCAGCCTCGGCGCCGACGCCATCTGGCTGTCGCCCTTCTTCGTCTCGCCCATGAAGGACTTCGGCTACGACGTCGCCGACTACACCGACGTCGACCCGCGCTTCGGCACCCTCGCCGATTTCGACAATCTGGTCGCCGAGGCCCATCGCCTCGGCCTCAAGGTCATCATCGACCAGGTCCTCAACCACTCGTCCGATCAGCACCCGTGGTTTCGCGAGAGCCGGTCGAACCGCGAGAATCCGAAGGCCGACTGGTACGTGTGGGCCGAGGCCAGGCCCGACGGCTCGCCGCCCAACAACTGGCTGTCGATCTTCGGCGGCTCTGCGTGGGAGTGGGACACCCGCCGCCGCCAGTACTACATGCACAGCTTCCTGGCCGAGCAGCCCGACCTGAATTTCTTCTGCGCCGACGTTCAGGATGCGCTTCTGGGTGCGGTGCGCTTCTGGCTCGACCGCGGCGTCGACGGCTTCCGCCTCGACACGGTCAATTTCTATTTCCACGACCGCTCGCTGGCTGACAATCCGCCCGCGATCGCGCACAACACGGAAGGCACGCCGGCCGTCAACCCGTACACCTTTCAGGCCCACATCCACGACAAGAGCCGGCCGGAGAACCTCGAGTTCCTGAGGCGGCTGCGCGCGCTGATGGATCGCTATCCGGGCACCACGACCGTCGGCGAAGTGGGCGACGAGGACCGCTCGCTCGAGACCATGGCGGCCTATACGTCGGGCCACGACAAGCTGCACACCTGCTATACGTTCGACTTCCTCACGCCGGATTTCACGGTGGCGCATTTCCGCGAACGCTGCGAGCTGTTCGAAAAGATCGTCGGCGACGGCTGGGCGTGCTGGGCGTTCTCCAACCACGATGTCATTCGTCACGCGACACGCTGGGCCGACGGGCTCGATGCCGGCAAGCTCGCGCCGCTCGCCGCCGGTATCCTGTTGTCGCTGCGCGGCTCGGTCTGCATGTACGAAGGCGAAGAGCTCGGCCTCACCGAGGCGAACCTGCGCTTCGAGGATCTGGTCGATCCCCCGGGGATCCGCTTCTGGCCCGACTACAAGGGCCGCGATGGCTGCCGCACGCCCATGGTCTGGGAGGCCGATGCGCCGAACGGCGGCTTCACCACCGGCAAGCCGTGGCTGCCGGTGCCGCCCGAGCACCTCGCTCACGCCGCCGATCGCGAGGCGGCCGATCCCGCCTCCGTGCTGTCGCGCTACCGCCAGATGGTCGCGTTCCGCCGCGCCCACCCGGCGCTCCGCACCGGTTCGATCGCGTTCCTTGACGTGCCCGAGGGGGTGCTGGCCCTCGTCCGGGAAGGCGCGGGCGAGCGGATCCTGTGTGCCTTCAATCTCGGCCGGGCGGCGTCGCGCTTTCCCGTGCCTGCGGGCCTGACGGCCACCGCCCTCGACGGTCACGGCTTTTCCGGCGGTCTCAGGGACGGCGCGGTGGAGCTGCCCTCCGGCGAGGCCTTCTTCGCCCGGCTCGCCTGAGCCCGGCAAGGCCGCGCCCATCCTCCAAATCGAACCGACGGCGGAAATCTATTCCCGCCGCGCTCGCCGAGTTTGGAAGTCGCGCCTTCGCGGGGCCGTCGGCGAGCCTCTACATATCGCGGCGATGGCATGCGCCGGCCGTATCGTGGATCGCGGCGCCCCCGGGGGAACCCGCCCGATGTCCCACTCTGCCCGCAAGCTTTCCGTCTTTCCGGCCTTCCACAAGGTCGCCGGTCGCCGTGTGGTGGTGGTTGGCGGCGGGCCGGAAGCCGCCGCCAAGATCCGCCTTCTCGCCGAGACCAAGGCCGAGATCGTGGTTTATGCGCCGTCGCTGGCCCGTGAGACCGGCGCCGATCTTGCCGCCGCCCATGGCGATTGGCGCGGTGCCCATCCGGTTGCGGCCGATCTCGCCGGTGCGGCGCTGGTCTTCGCCGCCACCGGTACGGAGGAGGGCGACCGCGAGGTCCGTGCGCTTGCCCGCGAGGCTGGCGTGCCGATCAACGTCGTCGACCGTCCCGAGCTTTGCGATTTCTATACGCCGGCGCTGGTCAATCGTGCCCCGCTCGCCGTCGCCATCGGCAGCGAGGGCGTCGCCCCGGTCCTGACCCGACAGGTGCGCGCCCGCATCGAGGCGCTGCTCGCCCCGGCCGTTGGCGACCTCGCCGATCTTGCCGGGCGACTGCGCGAGCGCGTCACCCGCACGCTGCGCGGCGTCGCGGAGCGCCGGCGCTATTGGGCGCGCTTCTTCTCCGGTGCCGTCGCCGACAGGGTCTTTGCCGGCGACGTCGGTGCCGCCGAGCAGGAAGCGCTGCGCCAGCTCGAAATCGATCCGATCGAGAGCGGTCATGTCTCGTTGGTCGGGGCCGGGCCGGGTGCCGCGGACCTGCTGACCCTCCGCGCCCAGCGCGCCCTTCAGGAAGCCGACGTCATCATCTACGACCGGCTGGTTCCCGACGCGATCGTCGCGCAAGGCCGTCGCGATGCGCGCCGCATTTACGTCGGCAAGGCCAAGGGCGCCCACGCCGTGTCCCAGGCCGAGATCAACGCGCTGATCGTCGCCGAGGCGCGCGTCGGCCACCGCGTGGTGCGCCTGAAGTCGGGCGATCCGTTGGTCTACGGACGCGCCGGCGAGGAGATCACCGCGTTGCGCGCCGCCGGCATCCCGTTTGACATCGTGCCGGGTATCACCGCTGCCTTCGCCGCCGCGGCGGAGGCGGAGATTCCGCTCACCCTGCGCGACACGTCGTCTTCGCTGGTTTTCGCGACCGGCCACGACGCCGATGGCGAAACGCTGCCCAACTGGGCCGGCCTGGCGCTCGCTGGCGCCACCGTGGCGGTCTACATGGGCCGCACCGTCGCCGCTCCCGTTGCCGCGCGCCTGATGGAGGCGGGGCTCGCCGGATCAACTCCCGTCGCGGTCATCGAAAACGCGTCGCGTCCCGATCGTCGCGCCTACGCCGGCCGCCTCGACGAACTGTCCGCGATCGCTGCCCGGCCGGAATTGACCGGCCCGGTGCTCATCATCGTCGGCGAGGTCGTCGCGCAGGGGAATATTGCCGAGGCGCCCGCGCCGCTCGCCGAGCTCGTGGCGGCATAGGAAGGCAAGGAATGTTCAAGGCAGCAAAAGAGGGTCCCGCGAAGGTCATCACCGCCAACGATCTTGGCGATGGCCTCGTCGTGTTCCTAGATCACGACGGCGGCTGGACCCACGATATCGCCGCCGCCCGCGTCGTCGAAGACGGCCCCGACCTTGAGACGGCCGTCGCCCGGGCCAAGGCCCAGATGGACGCCCGCGTGGTGGTCGAGGCCTACCCGATCGATGTGACCGTCACCGCCGGCGTGCCGGTGCCGGTGCGCCTGCGCGAACGCATCCGCGCCGAGCGCGGCCCGACGGTTCCGTATGGCCAGGACGAAGTCGCGAAGCTGAACGGCCCAAAAGAAGGGGCGCGCCCATGAGGCCTCTTCCGCTCATCCCCGCGCATGCGGGGATCCAGTGTATGCCGGAAGGATCGCCAAACGCGGTATCCGCCCCTGTCGTCGTTCTTGATCTGCCACTCCTGGATTCCCGCTTTCGCGGGAATGAGCGGGTAGGGGAGGCGGCCCGTGTATAGGTATGACGAGTTCGATCAGGCGTTTGTGCGCGAACGGGTCGCCCAGTTCCGCGGCCAGGTCGCGCGTCGTTTGTCGGGCGAGCTGAGCGAGGATCAGTTCAAGCCGCTCCGCCTGATGAACGGCGTCTACCTCCAGCTCCACGCCTACATGCTGCGCATCGCGATTCCCTACGGCACGCTGAGTGCCGCGCAGATGCGCGTGCTGGCGTTCATCGCGCGCAAGTACGACCGTGGTTACGGCCACTTCACCACCCGCCAGAACCTGCAGTTTCACTGGCCGGCGCTGAAGGACATCCCCGACATCCTCGACCATCTTGCCTCGGTCGAGATGCACGCCATCCAGACGTCCGGCAACTGCATCCGCAACGTCACCGCCGATCACTTCGCCGGCGCCGCCGCCGACGAGGTTGTCGATCCGCGGCCCTACGCCGAGATTCTGCGCCAGTGGTCGTCGCTCCATCCGGAGTTCGTCTTTCTGCCGCGCAAGTTCAAGATCGCCGTCACCGGCTCGGAGCGCGACCGCGCCGCGATCCTGGTCCACGACATCGGCTTGCATGCCAAGCGCGATGCCGAGGGCAACCTTGGCTTCGCCTATACCGTCGGCGGCGGCCTCGGCCGCACGCCGATGATCGGCCACAAGATCAGCGACTTCGTCGCGGTCGAGGACCTGCTCACCTACACCGAGGCGGTGCTGCGCGTTTACAATCTGCTTGGGCGCCGCGACAACAAGTACAAGGCGCGCATCAAGATCCTCGTCCATGAGACCGGCGCCGACGAGCTCCGCCGCCTGGTCGAGGCGGAGTGGCAGCGCATCCGCCACGGCGCGCTGGCGCTGCCGGCCGAGGAAGTCCGCCGCATCGAGGCATATTTCGCGCCGCCGGCGCTGCCCGGGCGTCCGGCGACGAGCGCCGCGCTGGAGCGTGCCCGCTCCGTCGACCCGGCCCTTGCTGCCTGGGTCGACCGCAACACCGTGCCCCATCGCGTTCCGGGCCACGCCATCGTCACCGTCTCGCTGAAGCCGATCGGCGGCACTCCGGGCGACGCCACCGCCGACCAGATGGACCTGATCGCCGATCTCGCCGAGCGCTACTCGCAGGGCGAAATCCGCGTCAGCCACGAGCAGAACCTGATCCTCCCGCACGTCGCCAACGACGACCTTCCGGCGCTCCATGCCGCGCTTGCCGCCGCCAATCTGGCGACGCCGAACGCCGGCCTCGTCACCGACATCATCGCGTGCCCCGGCCTCGATTATTGCGCGCTCGCCAACGCCCGCTCGATCCCCGTCGCCCAGCGCATCTCGGAGCGCTTCGCCGACCAGCGGCGCCAGAGCGAGGTCGGCGACCTCAAGATCAAGATTTCCGGCTGCATCAACGCCTGCGGCCATCACCACGTCGGCCACATCGGCATCCTCGGCGTCGAGAAGAAGGGCGAGGAGTTCTATCAGTTGACCCTTGGTGGCTCGGGCGACGAGACGGCCTCGGTCGGCGAGATCATCGGCCCCGGCTTCTCGTCGGATGACGTCGTCGATGCGGTCGAGACCGTGGTCGACACCTATCTGAAGGTCCGCGCCGACCGGGACGAGACCTTCCTCGCCGCCTATCGCCGTCTCGGCCAGGCGCCGTTCCGGGAGGCGCTCTATGGCACGGCTTGATGCGCTTGCCCTTGCCGCGGGCCCCGGCGGCGAAGCCGGTGCCAACGCCGACGCGCTGAACGCGCGCTTCGCCGAAAGCACCGCCGGCGAGGTAATTGCCGCCGCCGTTCGTGAGCTGTTCGTGGACCGCATCGCGCTGGTCTCGAGCTTCGGCGCCGAGTCGGCCGTCCTCCTGCATCTGGTGTCGGAGATCGACCCCGCCGTCCCGGTGATCTTCCTCGATACCGGCAAGCTGTTTCCCGAAACGCTCGTCTATCGTCGCCGTCTTTCCGAGCGGCTGGGGCTCACGGACGTGCGCTCCGTGCAGCCCGATCCGGCCCGTCTCGCCGGCAAGGATGCTTACGGCGCCCTGTGGATGAGCGATCCCGATCTCTGCTGCCGCATCCGCAAGACCGAGCCGCTCCAGCGCGCCCTTGCCGGCTTTGACGCGTGGTTCACCGGCCGCAAGCGCTTCCAGACCGCCACCCGCGCCGCGCTGCCGCTCTTCGAGGCCGACGGCGATCGCATCAAGGTCAACCCGCTCGCCCGCTGGTCGGGCGCCGATCTCGCCGATTACGCCAGCCGCCACGAGCTGCCGGCCCATCCGCTGGTGGCGCGCGGCTTCCCGTCGATCGGCTGCGTGCCCTGCACCACCAGGGTCGCGCCCGGCGAGGACAGCCGCGCCGGCCGCTGGCGCGGCGTCGACAAAATCGAATGCGGCATCCACACCGATCTCGAAAGCGATGGCAGCGGTATCTGATGATACTTACTTCCATGTCACTTCGGGCAGGCAACGACCCAAGCGGAGATTCGCTCCCCCTCTCCCCTTGTGGGAGAGGGCTTCGAGCCTTGGGAGCGCAGCGACTTAGGCTCGAAGGGTGAGGGGTAGATTTCGGTGCTCTGGAAGAACCACGCCTTCGTCGAGGACCGCTGGCAGATCGTCGCCGACGATGCGCCACTGCCCGCCGATGCGCCCGCCGTCGTCAGCCTCAAGCGCTGGCGCGACGACCACGACACGCTGGCCGCCCGCAACGCGCCCCTCGGCGTGCTGATCGAGCCGGGCAGCGACTGGCGCGACGTCGCGGACGACCTCCCGCGCTTTCCGCTGATCGTCCTCACCATCCCGAAATACGCCGACGGCCGCGCCTTCTCCATCGCCCGTCTGCTGCGGGAGCGCGACGGCTACCCCGGCGAGATCCGCGCCACCGGCGTCTACATCATCGACCAGGTGCCGATGATGATGCGCGTCGGCATCGACGCCTTCGAGACCAGCGACCCGGTGCTCATCGCCGCTTTCGAGAACGGCGAATGGCCCGAGGTGCCGCACTACCTCCAGCCCGCCTGGCCGGGCGATGGCGAAGTCCCGGCCGGCACCCGCCCGTGGGCGCGCAAGCGGGCCGAATAACTTGGCCGCCGCACCTGACCGCCGTCTGGCCACCGTCGCTCTCGTCGTCCGCGACTACGACGAGGCGAAAGCGTGGTTCGTCGACAAGCTCGATTTTACCGTCGCCGAAGATACCGACCTTGGCGAGGGCAAGCGCTGGCTGGTGGTGAAGCCGCGCGGACGTGGCGGTGCGCGCCTTCTTCTGGCAAAGGCCGCGACACCGGAGCAGACCGCCCGCATCGGCGACCAGACCGGCGGCCGCGTCTCCTTTTTCCTGGAGACCGACGATTTCGACCGCGACTACGCGGCGATGCGTGGCCGCGGCGTCACCTTCCTCGAAGAACCGCGCACCGAGCCCTACGCCACCGTCGCGGTCTTCACCGACCTCTACGGCAACCGCTGGGACCTCATTCAGCCGAAGTAGCAACGGGCGGCGCCTACAGCAGCCGAAGCAGGTCCTCCGTCGATAAACCGGCCTGATTGAGAATCGAGGCAAGCGTTCCGCGCGTGAGGCCGCGCCGGTGAAACGGAACCGTCACCCGCCGTCCCGTCGTCGGATTGCGGAGCTGATAGTGACTGCCGCGCGTTCGCACGGTCGCAAATCCGGCTCGTTGAAGCGCCGCGACGACGGCCTGCGGACGAAGAGCCGGCAGCCGGCTCATGCAGCGGCGGTCGTTCGCGTCGTCAGTTGTTCAAGAGTGGGGGTATTCTCGTCCCGCAGCGTGTGCACCAACTCGCCGTAGCGCGGCGCGATCTCCGGCGGATCGCTCTCCGGCACCGTTTCGCCATCGTCGACCAGCGTCGCGATGTACCCCTCGGTCGCGTCGAGGGCCATCTTCCGGGCTTCCTCGATCGTTTCGCCGTAAGTCACCAGCCCCGGTAGAGCCGGGCACGTCACCACGAATCCCCCGTCCGGATCGGGGTCGAAAACGAAGGTGTAGGTTCTGATCATCACGGCATTGTAGCACCGTCCGCCGCTTCACAGCACCCCCGCGCCGAGTTCCGCCGGCTGCGCGTTGGCGCGGAACATGCGGAAGAGTTCGCGCCCGAGGCCATATTCGTTGGCCGCGAGGTTCGGTGCCGTCGGCGCCCGCGCCGCGAGGTCGGCCGCCGCCGTCAGCACCTCCAGCCGCCCGGCGGGCGCATCGAGGCGGATGACGTCGCCGTCGCGGATGCGCGACAGCGCCCCGCCTTCCGCGGCTTCCGGCGTCACGTGGATCGCGGAGGGCACCTTTCCCGAGGCGCCCGACATGCGCCCGTCGGTGACCAGCGCCACCTTGTGCCCGCGGTCCTGGAGCAGGCCCAGTGTCGGCATCAGCTTGTGCAGCTCCGGCATGCCGTTGGCGCGCGGCCCCTGAAAGCGGATGACCGCGACGAAGTCCTTCTCCAGCCGCCCGGCGCGGAAGGCTTCGCGGAGCGCCTCCTGGCTGTCGAACACCATCGCCGGCGCCTCGACGATCCTGTGCTCGGCCTTCACCGCCGACACCTTGATCACCGCCCGCCCGAGATTGCCGGTGAGCAGTTTCAGCCCGCCGTTCGGCGAGAACGCCTTCGCGGTCGGCGCCAGCACCGCCTCGTCCTTGCTCTTGCGCGGTGCGCCTGCCCATTCGACCTCGCCGTCTTCGCCGAGCGTCGGCACCTGCAGGTAGCCCTTGAGCCCGGCGCCCCACACGGTCTTGACGTCATCGTGCAGAAGACCGGCCGAGATCAGCTCGCGCATCAGGAACTGCATGCCGCCGGCCTGATGGAAGGCGTTCACGTCGGCCGTACCGTTCGGATAGACCCGCGCAAGCAGCGGCACGACCTCCGACAGGTCGGCGAAGTCGTCCCACGTCAGCGTGATGCCCGCAGCCCGCGCCACCGCCACCAGATGGAGCGTGTGGTTGGTCGAGCCGCCGGTGGCGTTCAGCCCGACGACGCCGTTGACGATCGCCTTCTCGTCGATGATCCGGCCGACCGGCGTGTGCTCGTTGCCGAGCGCGGTGATGGCCAGCGCCCGCTTCGCGGCAAGCCGCGTCAGTGCATCGCGGAGCGGCGTGTTCGGGTTGACGAACGAGGCGCCGGGAATGTGCAGGCCCATGATCTCCATGAGCATCTGGTTGGAGTTGGCGGTTCCGTAGAATGTGCAGGTGCCCGGCGCGTGGTAGGACTTCGCCTCGACCTCGAGCAGCTCGCCCCGCGTGATCTTGCGTTCCGCGTAGAGCTGGCGCGCCTTCGAGCGTTCCGGGTTGGAGAGGCCGGAGGGCATCGGCCCCGCCGGGATGAACACTGCCGGGATGTGACCGAAGGTCACCGCCGCGATCAGCAGCCCCGGCACGATCTTGTCGCAGATGCCGAGATAGACCGCCGCATCGAACATGTCGTGCGACAGGCCGACCGCCGCCGCCATGGCGATGGTGTCGCGCGAAAACAGCGACAGCTCCATGCCGGTCTGCCCTTGCGTGATGCCGTCGCACATGGCCGGCACGCCGCCCGCCACCTGCGCCGTTCCGCCGCTCTGCCGCGCCGCCTCGCGGATGAGGTCCGGGAAGCGCTCGTAGGGCTGATGCGCCGAGAGCATGTCGTTGTAGGCGGTGATGATCCCGAGGTTCGGCGCCGTATCGCCTCTGAGCGCCGCCTTGTCGCCGGGCATGCAGGCGGCGAAGCCGTGCGCGAGGTTCGAGCAGGAGAGGTGGCCGCGCCGCACGCGCCCCTCCGCCGCCGCCGTGATGCGGTCGAGATAGGCCGAACGGTTGCTCTGGCTGCGCCGGGCGATCCGCTCGGTCACCTCAGCGATGCGCGTCTGCACTGCCATGGTCGAAGGCCTCCTGTCGGCGGGCCCGGCCGTAAATTGGCCGCATGCCCGGTCTGCTGCGGGTGGATTTCAGGTTGGCTCTGTTTGTATCCGCAAGGCGACGGCTTTGCGACCGCCGCCCGCGCATGGCAGGCCGGGAAGGGCTATTCGCCCTCGTCGTGCCAGGTGCGGCCGTCGCGCTCGATGAGCGCGATCGCCGCCGTCGGCCCCCACGTCCCGGCGGGGTAGTGCTTGGGCGCCTCCCGCGAAGCCTCCCATGCCGCCTCGATGGGGTCGATCCACGCCCACGCCGCCTCGACTTCGTCGCGGCGCATGAACAGCGTCTGGTTGCCGCGGATCACGTCGAGGATCAGCCTCTCGTAGGCGTCCGGCGAGCGCGCCCCGAAGGCCTCCGCGAAGCTCATGTCGAGCGGCACGTAGCGCAGCCGCATGCCGCCCGGGCCGGGATCCTTGATGGTGATCCACAGCTTGACGCCCTCGTCGGGCTGGATGCGCAGCACCAGCCGGTTCTCCTCGATGGTGCCGGCGCCCGCCTCGAAGATCGAATGGGGAATCTTGCGGAACGTGATGACGATCTCCGAGCGGCGGACCGGCATCCGCTTGCCGGTGCGCACGTAAAACGGCGCCCCCGCCCAGCGCCAATTGCTGATCCCCGCCTTGAGCGCGATGAACGATTCGGTCGTCGAGTCCGGGTTGTCGACCTCGGTGGTGTAGGCCGCCATCGTCCCGTTGACCCCGGCGCGGTACTGGCCGCGCACGATCATCTCGCGATGGTTCGTTTCGTTGATCGGGGTCAGCGCGCGCAGCACCTTCAGCTTCTCGTCGCGCACCGAGTCGGCGTCCATGTAGGTCGGCGCCTCCATCGCCACGAGACACAGGAGCTGCATCAGGTGGTTCTGCATCATGTCGCGCAGCGCCCCGGCGTGGTCGTAGTAGCCGCCGCGACCCTCGACCCCGATGCTCTCCGCCACCGTGATCTGCACGTGGTCGATATGGTTCGCGTTCCACAGCGGCTCGAAAAGCGCGTTGCCGAAGCGCAGCGCCATCAAATTCTGGACCGTCTCCTTTCCGAGGTAGTGGTCGATCCGGTAGATCTGGCTTTCGTCGAATACCCGGCCGACCTCGTCGTTGACCGCGCGCGCCGATTCGAGGTCGTGGCCGATCGGCTTCTCGATGATCACCCGTGTGTTCGGCGTCACCAGCTCGTGCGAGCCGAGCTTTTCGCAGATCGTGCCGAACAGCTCCGGCGCCACCGCCAGATAGAAGGCGCGAATCCGGTCGGCGCCGTCCTTGAGCAGGGCGGCCAGCTCGCCCCAGCCGTCGTTCGATTGCGCGTCGACCGGCCTGAAATGCAGCCGGTTGAGGAACGAATGGACCACGGCCTCGTCGAGGTCGCCTTCGGGGACATGCTCGCCGAGGTGCTTCAGGGTCGCGGCCCGGTAGTCCTCGTCGCTGATCGCCCGGCGCGAGACCCCGATGATTCGCGCCATTGTCGGCAATTGGCCATCGTGGTGGCGCTTGTAGAGGGCGGGCAGCAGTTTGCGGTAGGCGAGGTCGCCGGCGCCCCCGAAGACGACGAGATCGAAGGGTTCGACGGCGATAATGCGGCTGGACATGGCGAGGAAGCACTCCGGGCGGATGGACGCCGGGCCTGGCTTCCCGGCGGCGACGGAAGGGGTCTACACTGGCAAGTCAGGTTTTGGCAGAAGAAATGTGGCGCTGCAAAGCGGCGGCGATGCGGTCGAGGAGGATGGATTGGCAGAGGTGGAATGCATAGTGCCGGCCGGCGACTGGACCGGCGAGGGGATCGTCTGGCAGGTCGGGGACGGAGCACTCTACTGGACCGATATCGAGCGCTTCCTGGTGCATCGTTACGACCTGGCGACCGGCGGCGTGAAGACCTGGTTCTTTTCCGAACCGGTAACCACCCTGGCGCTCACCGACCGGTCCGACACGCTGCTCGCCGCGCTGGGCTCCCGTTTGATCCTGTGGCAGCCCGCCAACGATGCCCGCGCCGATTTCGCCAATCCCGACCGGAACTTTCCGGCGATGCGCTCCAACGACGGCCAGGCCGATCCGGCCGGCAACTTCTGGTTCGGCACCATGGGTTATGAGAGCCACGCCGAGGAGCCTGTCGGCCGCGTCTTCCGCGTCAAGGGCGACGGCAGCTTCTCCGTCCAGCGCACCGGCATCGCCATCTCCAACACCTTCGTCTGGAGCCCGGACGCGATGCGTTTCTACAACGGCGACACCGTCACCAACACACTCAGTGTCTTCGATTTCGACGTGCTGACCGGCGACATCTCCAACGAGCGCCCGTTCTTCGTCGGCTTCGAACGCGGCCTCCCCGACGGCTCGGCCGTCGATCGCGACGGTTTCGTCTGGAATGCCCGCTACGGCGGCGGGTGCGTCGTGCGGCTGTCGCCGGAGGGCGAGATCGACCGGATCGTCGAGGTTCCGACCGCCAAGGTCACCAACTGCACGTTCGGCGGACCGGATCTGAAGACGCTGTTCATCACCTCCGCCGGTGGCGGTGGGGGAGCCGCGGCTGGCGACCGCTACGCCGGTGGCCTGTTCGCGATCGCGGTCAATGTCCCCGGCGCCCCGGAAAACACCTTCCGCCTGAGCGTGTGAGGGGGGCCGCGGCGGTATTCATCGCCCATTCAGCGAGGCCTTGCGAGAAGGGCCCGTTTGCAGCCTGAATTGACACCCGGCCAGAGAGGCGAAGTCGATGCGTAGTGTCCACGGTGCTCTTGCCCTTGTCGTCGCCCTTGGCGCGCTCGCCGCCGGCGATGCCGCCGTCGCCGAAAGCCGCCTGTTCACGGTGCGCACGACCGATTCGTCGGTCACCATCGTCCAGGCGTTCCGAAATGGCGCCGAGCTGCCGGTCGCCGGCTTCAACGACGCCGACACGGTCTTTCGCATCGAAAACAAGAACGGGACCATCCCGTGCGCCAATCGGCTGGATCTGGTGACCTCCGACGGCCGCCACATCGATGCCAGCGTCAACCTGTGCTCCAGCAACTGGGACCTCACCGTTTCCGTTTCGGCCGCCACCGCTGGCGACGCCGCAACGTCGCCACCGGCCGAAACGCCGCCCGCGCAGGGGAACGCCCCCGCCGTCGTCCAGCCCCTGCCGCCGCCCGCCGCGCCCGCTCCGCAGCCGACGCCGGTGGCTCCCTCCGGCCCTCCCATGCAGTGGTCGTTCACCGCGCAGAACGACACCGTCACCGTCTCCTACGGCACCGCCGACGGCAGCCAGTGGGCCTTCGTCGGCCAGTGCAAGCCCGGCAATCCCAACGGCACCATCGAACTGGCGCCGGAGGGCCTGGCGCCGGGCGCCTCGGTGCCGGTCAGCTTCCAGGCTGGCGGGCTGGTCAAGTCCTATGCCGCGACCACTCAGGCGGTCGCTGGCGCGGTGCGGCCGGTCATGCTGGTGCCGCTCGGCGATACGCTCTGGGCGGCGCTCATCCGCGAAAATGAGGTGACCGTCGCCGTTGGCAACGGCGCGCCCTACACGCTGTCCCTTTCGGGGAGTGCTGCGCGCGTGCGCCAGTTCCTGTCCGCCTGCAACCCGCCGCCGGTCGTCGTGCAGCCGCCCCCGGTCGTCGTGCAGCCGCCGCCAGTGGTCGAGCCGCCGCCCTACACGCCGCCGCCGGTGGACTTCTCCGGCCCCTCGTACTCCTACGTTTGCGGCGACGGTACGCAGCTGGACATCTCAATCGGCGGTTCGAGCGCCGCCGTGTCGGAGAACGGCGCGGTCCCCATGGCGCTGTTCGCGGCCGGAGGCGACGCTTCGAACCAGTACTACCGTGGCGGCGCCGCCGAACTGAACTTCCAGGGCGCCAGCGTCATCTGGAATAACGGCTACAACGGCAATCGGTTCTGCCGCCAGCAATAGCCGTTTGCCCGCGTGCCTCGGGGCCCGACCGCCATGCGCAGGGTCGACACATGCTTGACCCTGCTTCTCGCCCTCGGCGCCCTGTCCGCTGTCGGAGCGGCGCGCGCCGCGAGCGGCGATTTTGACGTGGTTGCCGACGAGCGCATGCCGACGCCGCCGCCGTCCGGTGCCGGCAGGGTCGTGGCCTATTCCTGCGAGGATGGCTCGTCTCTCGAGGTCACCTTTGGCGGTCAGGTCGCGACCGTTTCCGAACCGGACAAACCGCCTGTCGATCTCTTTCCGGCGCCGGCAGGTGTTGGCGCGCGATACATAAGTGACGCGGCCATGCTGGACGTTCGGGGCGACGCCATCGTCTGGGAAAACGGCAACACCCCGCCGCGCCATTGCATGCGCCGTTAGCTTTTCCCGCCGGCGGGCTGGCGGAAGGCCCGGCGCCGGTCTAGAAGCGCCGCGTCATGTCAGGTTTGGCGACGACAGGACCAGCCCCGTCCGGGGCGTGGAGCCGTGAGCTTCGCGCCACCGTTTCGCTCGCCTGGCCGCTGGTCCTCACCAACCTCTCGCAGATCGGCCTCGCCACCACCGACGTCATCATGATGGGCTGGCTCGGTCCCAGCGCGCTCGCCGCCGGCGCGCTGGGCGTCAACCTGAACTTCGCCTTCCTCATCTTCGGCATCGGCCTGGTCACCGCCACCTCGCCGCTGGTGGCCCACGAGCTCGGCCGCCGACGCTACGCGGTGCGCGAGGTCCGCCGAACCATCCGTCAGGGCTTCTGGGCGGCGACCGCCTTCACCATTCCGATATGGGTGGTCCTGTGGCAGGCGGAGCCGATCCTGCTGGCGCTCCGTCAGGAGCCGGCGCTCGCCCATGACGCGGCGCGCTATCTCCACACCTTCCAGTGGGCGTTCCTGCCGTTCCTGTTCTATCAGGTGCTGCGCAACTTCGTGTCGGCGCTCGAGCGGCCGCTGTCGGCGTTGTGGATCGGCATTGGCGCCGTCGGCGTCAACGCGCTGCTGGTCTGGGTGCTGATGTTCGGACATCTCGGCATGCCGGCCCTCGGCCTGCCCGGCGCCGGCATCGCGACGACGATCGTGAACATCCTGATGGCGATCGGCCTCGGAGTCCTCATTTCGGTCGATCGCCGCTTCCGTCGCTATCATCTGTTCGGTCGCTTCTGGCGGCCCGACTGGCGCCGTTTCCGGGAGATCTGGCGGATCGGCCTGCCGATCGCCGTCACGGTCGCCTTCGAGGTAACCGTCTTCAACGGCGCCGTTTTCGTCATGGGCGTCATCGGGCCGGAGGCGCTCGCCGCCCATTCGATCGCCATCCAGATCGCTTCTGTGGCCTTCATGGTGCCGCTCGGCCTGGGCCAGGCGGCGACCGTGCGGGTCGGTCTTGCCTATGGCGCCGGCAATCTCGCCGGGATCGGGCGGGCCGGCTGGACGGCCTGGATTCTGTCGCTCGTCTATGCCTGCTGCACGGCGTTCGCGATGCTCGTCTTCGGCCGCGCCCTGGTCGGCATCTTTCTGGACCTCAGCGTGGCGGCCAACCAGCCGGTCATCGACCTCGCCGTTTCCTTCGTCGTGTTTGCCGGCCTGTTCCAGGTTTTCGATGCCGGCCAGGCGTCCGGTGCCGGAATGCTGCGCGGCCTCGGCGACACGCGCGTGCCGATGATCTTTGCCGGCATCGGCTACTGGGGGATCGGCCTGCCGATGGCATTCATGCTCGGCCTGTGGACGCCACTCCAGGGCAGGGGGGTGTGGATGGGCCTTGCCAGCGGCCTCGCCATCGTCGCGGTTCTGATGGTCGCCCGCTGGAGCCGGCGCGAGAAGCTGGGATTGACGCAGTTCCGGCCGTCGCCATCCGGCGAGGATCCGGTTCAGCTTGCCGGCGAGGTCCCGGGGATCGGTCCCGGCGTCTCCTGAGCCTCTCGTCCGCCGGAAACGAACTGTTACATACGGCCATCTCTCCGAAATATACGGCTTACAGACCCGTGGTCATCTCCGCGCCGTCGCCGACCAGTCCGGTCGCGACGTGAACCCCGCGCCGCGGTTGGAACGCTCCGCCCGCCGGCCCCATCGGAGAAGCCCCCATGTACCGTAAGCTCATGCTCGCCACCGCCCTCGTCGCCGCCTTCGCGCTGCCGGCCGCAGCCGCCACGAAGTACTACGTCGGCCAGGTCGTGAAGACCAACAAGTGCGAAGTCACGTCGACCAAGCCGGACGGCGTCAAGATCAAGATGATCGGCACCGCCATGTACTCGTCGAAGGCGAAGGCCGAGACCGCGCTGAAGGCCGCGGCGGCGTGCAAGGCGTAAGCCTCGCTTCGCCCTGTTTCTGACGTGAGGGAACCCGGCCGCCATGGCCGGGTTCCCTGATTCCTGATCCGCCGCAATTCCGCCCAAACCGTCAGCGATCCGTTGAGCCGTTGGCGATGCAGGGTACGGCGCCTGGGTTTCCCTCGGCCGGCGGTTGAACTCCAGTCTTGAGCGACAAGCCGCATCTGTTGGTCGTCGACGATGATCGCGAGATTCGCGATCTCGTCTGCACGCTCCTTCAGAAGCACGGGTATCGGGTCGACGTCGCCCGCGACGCGACGGCCATGGAAGCGATCCTGGCGGTAAGCCGGGTCGATCTCCTCGTGCTCGACGTGCTCCTGCCCGGGCGCAGTGGCCTCGATATCTGCCGCGAAGTGCGTGCCCGCTCGCCCGTCCCGATCCTCATGCTGACCGCCATGGGCGAGGCGACCGACCGCATCGTCGGCCTCGAACTGGGCGCCGACGACTATCTTGCCAAGCCCTTCAACCCGCGCGAGCTGCTTGCCCGCATCCGCGCGATCCTGCGTCGTGCCTCCGCCCAGCAGGCCAATCGCCCGGTCGGCGGCAAGCGCTTGAGCTTCGCCGGCTGGCAACTCGATGTGAGCCGCCGGCGCCTCGAAGCGCCCGACGGCGTGGTGGTCGATCTCACGACCGGCGAATACGAGCTGTTGCTGGCGTTTGTGGAGAGGCCGCAACGGGTCCTGTCGCGCAACCAGCTCCTCGATCTCGCCAGGGGGCGAGATGCCGTGCCCTTCGATCGCAGCATCGACGTGCAGGTCAGCCGCATCCGCCGCAAGATCGAGGTCGATCCGCGTTCGCCGTCGTTGATCGTCACCGTGCGCGGCGACGGCTACATGTTCACGCCCGAAGTCGAGGCGGCATGAGGCGCTTCCTGCCGGACAGCCTGGCCGCCTGGGCGCTGCTCATTCTCATCAGCGGTCTGGTCGTCGCCGAGGTCGCGACGCTGACCGCCATCGTTCAGGACCGCGCCGAGAGCAGCCGCGTCAGCGGCTTCTTTCACCTCTCGGAGCGCGTCTCCTCGATGAGCCGCGCGATCGCCTCGGTTGCTCCGGCCGGGCGGGCGTCCCTTGCCGCGGCGCTCTCGTCCAGCACGCTCTCCGTCGACCTCGATCCCAAGCCGGCTGCCGTCGACGCGACGTCGGTGGGCAACGACGAGTTGGCGGAGATCGAGGACATCATGCTCTCGCGCCTCTCGGATTCGGGGATCACCGACGTCAGGGTCGACCGCGGCGCCGCCGCCAGCGCCGACACCGACGCCGCCGCGACGCCGGGCCAGGACCCCGGCCCGGTCGAGCGGTTGCTGAGCGAAATGGCGGCGCGCTACTCCCTCGACAACAGCTACATCGTCTCGGTTCAGTTGTCCGACGGTGGCTGGATCAACTTCGGCGTTCCCGTCGGCCCCAGCCCGGGCCTCTGGTCGGGGAACGGCGTCATGCTGAGCGCGCTCGCCATCGCGCTGGTGCTCGCCGCCTCCGTCTGGGCGCTGCGCCGGCTGACCGCGCCCTACGCGGTTCTGGCCGCCGCCGCCGACCGCCTTGGCCGCGACCTCAACGCCGATGCCATGCCGGTCAGCGGCCCCCGCGAGGTGCGTCTCGCCTCGCGCGCCTTCAACGCCATGCAGGAGCGGCTGAAACGCGCCTTTGCCGATCGCGATCAGTTGCTGGCCGCCATCACGCACGATTTGCGCACCCCCACCACGCGGCTGCGCCTCAGGGCGGAGTACGTCAGCGATGCCACACAGCGCGCCCGCATGCTCGCCGACCTCGACGAGATCGAGGCCATGACCCGTTCGGTATTGGCCTTCGCCAGCGGCTCGGCGCAGCCGGAGCCGCGTGAAACGATCGACCTGGTGTCGCTGCTCCGCTCGCTGTGCGACGACGCACCCGGCACCAGCCTGATCCTGCCCTCCGACACGGCGGCCCGCATCCCGCTTTCCGCCGAGCCGGTCGCGCTCCGCCGTTGCATCTCGAACCTGATCGAGAATGCGGTGAGGTACGGCGGCTGCGCGCGGGTATCGCTCACCTCGGCGGAGCGCACGGTGCGCATCGTCGTCGACGACGATGGACCGGGAATCGCGGAAGCCGATCTTCCGACCGTCTTCCTGCCGTTCCGGCGCCTGGAAACCTCGCGCAATCGCGAGACCGGCGGCACCGGCCTTGGCCTGACGATCGCACGCGCTGTCGCCCGTGCCCACGGCGGCGATGTCACCCTCACCAATCGGCCGGAAGGCGGCTTGCGGGCCGAGCTTTCCCTGCCGGTTCAGCCCGCCGCCGGGCGTGTGCTGTCGGCGGCCTGATCAGATGAGCCGGTTGCGGAACATCCGGGCGGCGATCGGCAGCGTCACCACCGCGATCACCACCATCGGCCACAGGTCGCCGGCCAGTTCGTACAGGTTGGCGC
Organism: uncultured Alphaproteobacteria bacterium; assembly: GCA_963843565.1. Taxonomy (GTDB): domain Bacteria; phylum Pseudomonadota; class Alphaproteobacteria; order Rhizobiales; family Kaistiaceae; genus DASZQY01. Next base: position 1,563,257 of record CAWJKY010000003.1, on the reverse strand, counting down.
CTTCCAGATAGACGCGCCGCGTGATGTCGATGGCGTAGCGCAGCGGGTCGATCATCGTGATCCACTGGAAGATCCACGGCATGTTGCCGATCGGCGTCGTCAGTCCGGATAGCAGGATGAACGGCATCAGCAGGATGAACGAGAACAGCATCGCCTGCTGCATGGTCGCCACCAGCGACGAGATGAACAGCCCGATGCCGACCGCCGCGACCACGAAGAGCAGGAGCCCGACGTAGAGGGTGAGAAACGTCCCGGCGAACGGAATCTGGAACCACAGCTGCGCGACCAGCAGGATGATGGTCGCCTGGATCAGTCCGATCACCGTCGACGGCAGCGCCTTGCCGATCATGATCTCGCTCGGCCGGATCGGCGTCACCAGCAGCTGGTCGAACGTCCCGTCCTCGCGCTCGCGGGCTACCGAAAGGGCCGTCAGCAGCAGGACCTGGAGGAGCGTGATCGTGCCGATCAGCCCGGGGATCATGTTCCAGCTGGTTTCGAGATTCTCGTTGTACCAGGCGCGCACCGCCACCGAGACCAGCGGGCCGGCACGCCCGTGCGTGGCGCGCCATTTGGCGTTGAAGGTGTCGATGATCGCCGAAATGTAGCCGAGCGCCGTCCCCGCGGTGTTGGAGTTGCGCCCGTCGACGATCACCTGGACGTTGGCCGGCTGGCCGGCCGCCAGGTGACGCGCGAAGTCGGGCGCGATGCGGATCACGACCAGCGCCGTCCGGTCGTCGATCAGCCGGGCAATCTCCTCCGGCCGTTCGATGTTGGCGACCCGCACGAACGCGTTGGCGCCGTCGAGGTGCGCCAGCAGATCGCGCGAGGCGCCGCTGTTGTCCTCGTCGAACACGGCGTAGGGCACGTTGTTGAGGTCGAAGGTCGCGGCGTAGCCGAAGACCAGCGACTGGATGAGCGCCGGCGCAAACAGGATCACGCGGCTTCTCGGGTCGCGGATCAGCGCCAGGACTTCCTTGCGCACGAGACTGAGGATGCGGAGGAGGGCGGCGCGCATGTCAGTCGAGCCGTTTCTGCGTCGCCCGCAGTGCGAGCCCGAGCAGGATGACCGCCATCAGCGCGAGCACCGCGGCGTTCGGCAGGATCACGGCCCAGATGTCGCCGGCGAGGAAGAGCGTCTGGAGCAGGGTGACGAAATAGCGCGCCGGGACGATGTGGGTGATGATCTGGATCGGCCACGGCATCGAGCGGATGTCGAAGAGGAACCCGGAGAGCAGCATCGCCGGCAGGAACGTCGCGATGAGCGCGATTTGCGAGGCCACGAACTGGCTCTTGGTGGCCGACGAGGCGAGCAGGCCGATGCCCAGCGAGACCAGCAGATAGAGCATCGACACGCCGGTCAGCACGGCGAGCGAGCCGCGCAGCGGCACGTGGAACAGCAATTCGGCCGCCACCACGGTCAGCGTGAAGCCGATCATGCCGAGCACGAAGTAGGGCACGATCTTGCCGAGCAGGATTTCGATCGCCCGGACCGGCGTCACGAAGATCGCTTCCAGCGTGCCCCGTTCCCATTCGCGCGCCATCACCAGCGCCGTCAGGAACGCGCCGATCAGCGTGATGATCAGCACGATCAGCCCCGGCACGAGGAAATAGTGGCTGTCGCTGGCCTCGTTGAACCACATGCGGCTCTGCATCAGCACCGGGCCGATCGAGACCGCGTTGCCCTCCGCCGCCAGACGCTGCTGCGCCAGGCCGATGGCGCCCAGCGCGTAGCTCTGGATGATACGCGCCGTGTTGGCGTCGGTGCCGTGCAGCAGCACCTGCACCTGCGCGTCGCCGGCCCCGATGCGTCGGGCGAAGTTGCCGGTCAGCCGCACGATGGCGTCGATCCGGTGATCGAACATCTCCTTCTCGGCTTCCGTCATCGACGAAACCCGGTGCGCGTCGAAATACGGCGACAGCTCGAAACCCGCCGCCACCTCGTTCGCCATCGCCGACGGTTCGTCGATGACCAGCGCCACCGGCACGTCGGCGACGTCGAGCGACAGCGCGTATCCGAACAGCAGGATGAGGATCACCGGCATGACGATGCCGAGCGCGATGCTCGACGGATCGCGAAGGATCTGCCGGCTTTCCTTGACGATCAGCGCGCCCACCCGCCGCGCCCGGCTGGAGGGCGCGGCGGCCCCGGCGGCGTGCTGTTGCTGAAGCGCGACGTCGGTCATGCCGCCACGCTCCCGGAGGCGCTCTCATGGTCCCGCGACTTCTCGACGATCGCGATGAAGGCGTCTTCCATGGTCGGCTCGTGGGTGCCGTCGTCGGGGGCGTGGGCGCGCACCTCGGCGGGCGTGCCGCGCGCCAGAACCTGGCCGGCGTCCATGATCACGACGTGGTCGCAGTATTCCGCCTCTTCCATGAAGTGGGTGGTGACGATCACCGTCACCCCGCGCTCGGCGAGCGACGTGATCCGCAGCCAGAACTCGCGCCGCGCGATCGGGTCGGCGCCGCTGGTCGGCTCGTCGAGAAACAGGATCTCCGGCTCGTGGATGAGCGCCGCCGCCATCGCCAGGCGCTGCTTGTAGCCGCCCGGCAGCTGCTGGCTGGGCAGTTTGGCGAGCGCCCCCAGCTCGAACTGGTCCATCGCCCAGGCGATCCGCTCGCGCTTGCGCTTGCCGGAAAGCCCGTAGGCGCCGGCGAAGAAATCGAGGTTCTGGGTGACCGAAAGTTGGCCGTAGAGGGAGAACTTCTGCGCCACGTAGCCGATGCGTTGGCGCGCCGAGGCGCGCGCCGACCGAAGGTCGACCCCCGCCACCCGCAGCGTCCCTTCGCTTGCCGGCAACAGGCCGCAGAGCATCCTGAAGGTCGTGGTCTTGCCGGCCCCGTTCGGGCCGAGCAGCCCGAAGATTTCGCCGCGGCTGACCGTGAAGGCGATGTCGTTGACGGCGCGGAAGTCGCCAAACGTGCGCACCAGCCCGTTGACCTCGACCGCCGGCATGCCGTCGTCGGTTCGTGCCGGCGCCGCCACCGTGATGGAGGCCGCGGGCTTGGCGTCGCTCGCCTGGCGCAAGAGCACCATGAAGCCGTCCTCGAAGCGCGCCTTGACCGGCTCCGCGCCTTCGACCGGCGGTGCCGCGCCTTCCGCGGTCACCAGGCGGACCCGGCCGCCCTGGGGCACCGCGTCGACCACCGCCGGATCGTTGAGGAGGCGCGCCTGGACCAGCCGCGCCGGCGTTCCGTCTGGCGGCGAGGCGAGGAACGCGCGTCCCGCCGCGGTCCGGGTGACGTTCCCCGGGGCGCCCTGCGCCAGCACCGTGCCCTCGTGCATCACGGCGACGTTCTGGCAGCGCTCCGCCTCGTCGAGATACGAGGTGCTGATCAGCACGGTCAGCTGCTGCTCGCGGACCAGATGCAGGATGATGTCCCACAGTTCCCGCCGCGACAGCGGATCGACGCCGACGGTGGGTTCGTCGAGAAGCAACAAGTCCGGCGCCCGCACCAGCGTGCAGGCGAGGCCGAGCTTCTGTTTCATGCCGCCCGAAAGCCGCCCCGCCAGCCGCTTCGTGAACGGCCCGAGGTTCGTCATCTCCATGAGGCGCGGATAGGCCTGGCGCCGTTCCTGCGCCGAAACGCCGTGCAGGTCGGCGTAGAGGTCCATGTTCTCCTGAACCGTCAGGTCCTCGTAGAGGCCGAACTTCTGCGGCATGTAGCCGACCCGGTCCTGGACCGACTGCGGGTCGCGGGCGATGTCGACGCCGAGCACCTCGAGCGTGCCGCTGTCGGCGGCGAGCAGCCCCGCCATCAAGCGGATGAGCGTCGTCTTGCCGGCGCCGTCCGGGCCGACCAGCGCCGTCAGTCCGCCGTGCTCGACGGTCAGCGAGATGTCGCTCAGCGCCACGACGGTCTCGCCGCCCTCGCGCTTGAACGTCTTGCGCACGTCGCGGCCGGCGATCGCCGGCACCGGCCCCTGTGTCACGGCTGCGCCGCCGCGGTGGCTGTGCCGCCGTCTTCGGCGATCTTCACGGTCGCCGGCATGCCGAGCCGCAGCACGTCGTCCGGATCATCGACGATCACCCGCACCTCGTAGACGAGGCTGGTGCGCAGCTCCTCGGTCTGGATCGAGCGCGGCGTGAACTCGGCGACCGGCGAGATGAAGCCGATGTGGCCGGCGAGCGGCTTGTCGGGGGCGCCGTCGATGGCGATGGTCGCCTTGGTGCCCGGGCGGATTTTGGCAAGGTCGGTCTCCGACACGTAGGTGCGGATCCACTTGGGATGAAGGATCGCCAGCGACAGGACCGCCCGCTGCGGGTTGGCGATTTCGCCCGGTTCCATCAGGCGCGAGCGCACGACCCCGTCGGCGGGGGCCTTCAGGTCGGCGTCGTCGAGCTGCTGCCTCAGGAATGCGAGCTGCGCCTGCGTCGCCTTCAGTTGCGCTTCCGCCGCGGCCACGTCCTCCTTGCGGGGGCCGGCCTTGGCCAGCACCAGCGCCTGCTCGGCGACCTCGACCTGGGCGTCGGCCTGATCGAGCGCCGCCTTGGCGGCATCGACCTGACTCTGGGTCACGCTCGAGTTGCTCTTTTCGCGCAGCGTCGTCAGCCGCTCGAAGGTCAGGTGGGCGTTGACGGCCGAGGCGTTGGCCGCATCGACGTTGGCCTTGGCCTGGGCGACTTCCTCGGGCCTTGTGCCGTTCTTGAGCTTCTGCACGTTGGCCGCCTGCGCGGCGACCTGCGCTTCGGCCTGCGCGATCTGCGGCTCGATGCGGCCGGTGTCGAGCTTCGCCACGACGTCGCCGGCTTTCACCACGGCGCCTTCCTCGACCAGCACCTCGGCCACCCGGCCGCTGTCGTTGAACGCCAGGTCGACCTGGCGCAAGTCGACATTGCCGTAGAGCACGAGGCCGCTGGCGCCGTTGCCGCTCTGGCCGAACCACCACCAGGCTCCGCCGCCGACGACAATGATCAGCACGACCACCGCGATGATGCGTCGTCTCATGATTTGGCTCCTTCGAGAATGGCGTCGACGTTCTGCGTGACGACGCGCCGGATCGTTTCGCGCTGTGCGTCGCCGATTGACTCCCAGCCGATGCGTCGCAGCACCAGAGCGTTGGCGATGCGGAACACGAGAACCTGGCCGATCAGGGTGAACACGCGAACCTGCGTCTCTTCGTCTTCCGGGCGGCCGGTCGCCTTGGCCACCAGTCGCGTCGCAAGTCCGTGCGCCGCGCCCATGAAGCCGTAGATGTGGTCGAAGGCCGCCGTCGGCTGCATCTGTTCGCGCACCATGAACCGCGCCCAGCGTTCCGCTTCGGCGCTGCCGAGGAGCACGTCGAGCATGGTCGTGAGCATGCGGATGAGGGCGGCGCGCGCCGAGGCCGGGGTCGCGGCCGCGTCGGGCGTGCTCATGGCCGCCAGCGCCGGCCCGACCAGGCTGTTGATGCGCCCGACCAGATATTCCGCGACCGCCTGGTGCAGGCCTTCCTTGCTGCCGAAGTGATAGACGATCGCCGCCAGGTTGACGCCCGCCGTCCGGGCGATCTCGCGGGTGCTGGCGCCCTCGAAGCCAAGCCGGCCGAACACGTCGAGGGCCGCCTCGATCAGCTGGGCGCGCGTATCGGCGCCGCGGTCGCGGCGCGCCTGGCGATATTGCGGCGACGCCGGTCCCTCGCCCGATTTCGTCTGGCGGGGAGGGCTGGAGCCCTTGCGCGGTTGCCGTCGGCCTTCGGCCACGACTGACATTGTTCAACCTCCGGGGGACGTCCCTTCGCCCGGAAGTAATACAATCGATTGAATTAATATGTCAATCGATTGATTGAATGCCATGAACGATCGCTCGGTCGGCTGGCTAACAAGCTGATTGGATTGGGCTATTCGCCCCCGCGGACCGGCGGCTCGCTGACCTGGGGATACCAGCTCTGCCACTCCTGCAGCCCGTCGAGCGAGCCGTCGCCGATAGCCGCGATGAGATCGCGGGTCCACTTGAGCTCCGCCGTGCGCAACGTCGTCCGGTACTCGCGCTCGATCACGAAGAGCCGACCGATGTTCTTGTCCCTGGCGTATTGCGACACCGACTGTTCGCTGGCGAGCTCAAGCTCGATCATCTCGCAGCGTTGCGTCAGCAGGCGGACCGCTTCCTCCGGCGGCAGGACCGGGAGCAGGGAAAGCCCCGCCTCGTAGCGGCCGTATTCCTTGGCGGGTTCCGAGAGAAGTTCGGCCAGCCAGTCGAACAGCTCGTGATGCCCCGCCGGCGTCAGCTCGAAGACAGTGCGCTCGGGCCGCTTGCCCTCCCGGACCGTCTCCTTCGCGACGGCAAGCTGATTGCGGCAGAGCGCCTCCATCACCGAATAGAGCGAGCCGTAGTTCAGCTTGATCGCATCGTCCTTGTGGCGCTCGCGCAGCGTGCTGGCGATTTCGTAAGGGTGCATCGGCCGCTCGGCGAGGCAGGCGAGCACTGCCAGCGCCAGCGGATTGGAGACGCGCCGTCGCGTCATGCAACCACCCCCGTTGCCGCCATGTCCTCGTCCGAGCGCGGCCGTCGCGGCATCAGGAAGGTCAGCAGGAACACGACCGCGAGCACGCCGATCTCCCACAGGAGGCTCGTCGTCATAGCGCCGGTGAAGTTGCGCCGGTTGGCCTCCGTTGCACTCGCCGCGACGACGTCGCCGATCGACTTGGCGAGCGTCGGGTTGGTCGTCGCGAAGGCGGATTGGGCCGCCTCGGCCTCTGTGCAGCTTGCCGGCATCTCGCCGAAGTCCTTGGCATTGGCGCGGTCGTGGAAACACGTCTCGAACGAAGCGACCACCTGCGGCACGACAAAACCCGGCAAGCCCGCCTCGGTCAAGCCGGCGGTGAGGGTGTCACCGACGCTGTCGGCGCTTGTGGTCGCCTGGCTTCCGATCAGTCCGAAGAAGATGACGCCGATGGCGGCGACGCCCATCGCGCCGCCGATCTGACCGACCGCGTTGATCACCCCCGAGGCGGAACCGGCGTCCTTCACCGGCACCTCGGCGAGGATGAACGGGTAGATCGGCGCCACCACGCAGCCCATGCCGATGCCGCCCAGGAGCAACGCCGGGACCAGCTCCCAGGGCGTCAGATCGGCGCCGAACACGGTGATCGTGCTGGCGAGCAGCGCCAGCCCGAGGGCAAGGATCGCCGGTCCGGCGCTGAGGATGTTCCGTCCCATCCTGGGGACCAGCACCGGGCCCGACAGCCCGGCCGCGATGCTGACGCCCAGCGAGAACGGGATGCCGGTAAGGCCGGCTTCCAGAACGCCGTAGCCGAGGCCCACCTGCAGGAAGAGCGTCAGGATCAGGAAGAACGAGGCGATCGCCGCATAGAAGCACGACGACAGCACCACGCCGACGACGAACGAGCGCGCCCGGAAGAGGTGCGGCACGACCAGCGGCGAACCGTCCCTTTTGTCCTTGCGCACCTGATGCCAGCCGAACGCGACAAACACCACGAGCGACGCGGCCATGGAAACGAACGCCCACGTCGGCCAGTCGAGCTGGCGGCCCTCGATCAGCGGAAACATCAGCATCAGCATGGCGATGAGGATGAGCACCACGCCGATGACGTCGAGATGCAGCGGGTGCGGCGACTTGCGGTCGGGCAGATAGAAGATGCCGAGCGTCAGCGCGGCGATCCCCACCGGCACGTTGACCAGGAAGATCGTCCGCCACTCGAGGCCGAACGCGTTGCCGGTGATCAGCAGCGCTCCGATGATCGGCCCGCCGACCGTGGCGAGCCCGGCCAGCGCCCCGTAGAACGCCGAGATCCCGGAGCGTTCTTTCGTGGTCGTGTACATGATCTGGATGGTCGACAGGATCTGCGGGACCATCATGGCCGCGAACAGCCCCTGAAACAGGCGCGATCCGATCAGCATCTCGCTGGAGACGGAGAGGCCGCACAGCGCCGAGGCGAGCGTGAACCCGCCGATGCCGATCAGGAACAGCCGCTTGTAGCCGAAGATGTCGCCGAGCCGTCCGCCGGTGATCAGGAAGAGCGCGAAGGTGAGGGCATAGCCCGCGATGATCCACTGGATCGCCGCGTAGCTGGTGCCGAGGTCCTTCTGGATCGACGGGATCGCCACGTTGACGATCGTCGTGTCGAGGAGGTCCATGAAGAAGGCGAGCAGGATCACCCACAGCGCCACGGTCCGCCGCCCGGCCGTGAGACCGGCACCCACGGGTGGCGCTCCGGCGGTGGCAGACCCCCCGGTGGCTTCAGCGGTCGCGGTGAGATCGGCCATCGCCATTTCGGCGGGCAGGGCTTCTGATTCGGTGGTGAAAGGGGTCATCGGTCTTGCCTCTCCGGTGAAATGCGCGGATTCCCGGCCGTTCCCGGCCAACTCCGGATCGTATATCCGAGATAGGATATACTGGCAAGACTATCTTTCTACAGGCGATCCCTCAGCCGGTACCAGGTCATGGCGGCGACGAGCGTCGGGAAGCGCAGCCAGCGCCCGCCCGGGAAGCGCGGCGCCGGTAACGCCGCGAACGCGTCGAGGCGGCCGGGATTGCCGGCGATCGCTTCGGCCAGCACTTTGCCGGCGAACGGCGCGATCGCGACGCCTTGGCCGGAGTAGCCGGCCGCCGCGTAGACACCCGCCCGAAGCCGCCGGAGAAACGGCAGCCGCTGCATGGTGATCGCCAGCCGTCCGCCCCATGCGTAGTCGAGCTTGGTGCCGGCAAGCTGCGGGTAGATCGCGGTGAGGTGCTGCCGCACGAACGGCGCGACGTCGGCGCGCGAGTGGTGGGCATACGATTCGCCGCCGCCGAAGATCAGCCGCCCGTCGGCGGTCGGGCGGAAGTAGTAGACCACGAAGCGCGTGTCGGAGACCGCTTCGCCGGTGGCGATCAGGCCGCCCGGCTGGCCAGCGCCGATCGGTGCGGTCGCTACGATGTAGTTGTCGATCGGCATGACGCGCGCCTCGACCTCGGCGTCGATGCCTTCCAGCAGCCCGTTGCCGGCGAGGATCACGATCTCGGCGTTAATCGATCCCCGCGCGGTTTCGAGAGTTGTCCCCGTGAGTTGCGTCGCCTTCGTCGCCTCGTAGATACGCGCCCCTGCGTTCGTAGCTGCGCGCGCCAGACCCTCGGCCAGTTTGAGCGGATCGAGGTGGCCCGCTTCCCGATCGAGCCGCCCGCCGAAGTAAACGTTGGTGCCGATTTTGGCGGCGAGTGCCTCCCGGTCGAGCCATTCGACGGCGCCGTAGCCGTAGCGCTCTTTCAGCTTCTCCACGTAGGCGATTTCGCCCGCTACGAGCCGCTGCATATGCACGGATTCGATCAGCCCGTCGCGCCAGTCGCAGGCGATGTTGTGTCTGGAAATCAGCCCCTTGGTCAGGGCTTTCGCTTCTTCCGCGAGCCCCCAAAGCCGTTGCGCCGCCTCGGTTCCGAAGCGTTCTTCCAGCCAGTCCTGGTCGCGCCGTTGCCCGCTGTGGAGCTGTCCGCCGTTGCGCCCCGACGCCCCCCAGCCGATCCGTTCCGCCTCGACGAGGATAACTTCGATTCCCGCTTCCGCGAGGTGCAAAGCCGCGGAAAGCCCAGTGTATCCGCCACCGACGATCGCCACGTGCGCCTTGGTCGAGCCGTCGAGCGCCGGAAACGCCAGCTCACCGTCGGCGCTCGCCGCGTAGAGGGAAGGGGCGTGGGGTGAGGGCACCGTCGCTGCGCTTGGTGTTCAGCTGCGCCGGCCCTGCACGGGATACGGCGTGCCGTCGCGGTGCACATAGGCGCCTTCCGGCGTCGTCTTCATGTCGAGGTCGGAGTAGTAGGCAACGTCGTCCTCGGTGCGTGTGCCGATCTCGAGAAGCACGACGTCGGCGTCGGACCGGTTCTGGAAGGTGTGTCCGTCTTCCTCGCCTGCCTTGAAGCCGGCAGCGTCGCCGGCGCGGAGGACTTCTTCGCCGGCGTCGGTGACCAGCGTTACCTCGCCCGAGACGACGAAGATCAGCTCGTCCTCGCGGGTGTGCCAATGGCGCTGGCTGGACCACGCGCCCGGCGGCAGCGTGCACAGGTTCACGCCGAACTGGGTCAGGTGGGCCGCATCGCCGAGCTTGACCCGCCGCCGTGCCCGGCAGGGTTCGTCAAACGGCGCCGGATAGAGCGTGCCGTCGACACGCGGTGCTGTTGCGAGATCGATTCTTTTGGGCATGGCTCGATTCTTTCCGGTGTCGGTGGCGGTTACCGGCGATCCTACCGCTGGCGCGCGGCTGCGACGAGAGCCGCCGCGGCGGCGACCTCCGTTCCGGCGAGGCCCACCGAGCAGAACAGCGTGATCGCGTCCTCGTTCGGCCGCCCGGGCTCGCGACCGGCGACGATGTCCGAGAGGTCCTTCATGCGCGCCATCGCCGGGGTGTCGGCGAGAAAGAAAGGGTCGGCGTAGGCCGCGACCTGATCCGGTGAATCCGTCGCGATCACGTCGGCGCGTTCGGCCACGTCGAGGCCGAGTTCGTGGCCGCTGCGTCCCTTGGGGCCGACCGTGGTGACGTGCACGCCCGGCCTCAGCCAGTCGGCGCGGATGACTGGCTCCGTGCTGACCGTGGCGAGCACCACGATATCGGCGTCCGCGACCGCCGCCTCCGCCGAGGGCGCTGCGACCACCGGAACGCCGAGACGTTTCCCTTGGCGCGCGGCGAAGGCCGTGCGCCGCTCCTCCGACCGGCTGAACACCCGCACGACGTCGAGTTTGCGCGCAGCCGTCAAGGCCGCGATCTGGGTTTCGGCTTGCCGCCCTGTACCAACCAATGCCGCGACGCGCGCCTCCGGCCGCGCCAGCGTCTTGACGGCGACGCCGCCGATTGCGCCGGTGCGGATTGCGCCGAGCCGGTTGCCGAGCACCACTGCCTCGAGTTGACCGCTTTCGAGATTCCACAAGGCGACGATCTGATTGTTCGACCCGTGGCCGGCGGCGAAGGTGTCGTAGACGCGAAAGCCGGCATAGCCGGGCGCCGAAGTCACGCCTCCGATGGTGAAGGTGAGGGCGCCGTGGCCGGGAAAGCTCACCTGATGCCGCGGCGGCGCCACCAGCGTTCCGTCCGCGCGCGCCCGCATGGCCTGCTCGACCGCCGGAATGACCAGCCTCATGTCGGCCAGCCGCTCGACGTCCTCGTCAGTGAGAACAAGGGGAAGGGGTGCGGCCATCGGCCTACACGTTGAGGAGCAGGTACTCACGCTCCCACGGGCTGATCACCTGCATGAACGTCTCGAATTCCGCCTGCTTGATCGCCCGGTAGGTGGAGACGAACCGGCTGCCGAAAATCTGCACCAGTTCCTCGCATTCCTCGAACAGCGCCACCGCTTCCAGCAGGCCGCGCGGCAGGGCGATCTCGTCGGTGTTGGCGGAGCCGTCGACCGGATCGGACACCATCAGCCCCTCTGTGATGCCGAGGTAACCGCAGGCGAGCGACGCGGCGATCGCCAGATACGGGTTGGCGTCGGAGGAGGGGATGCGGTTCTCGATGCGGCGCGCATCGGGCCCCGAGTTCGGAACCCTGAGCCCGACCGTGCGGTTGTCGTAGCCCCACATCGTGTTGACCGGCGCCGAGCCGTATCGGATCAGTCGCCGGTAGGAGTTGACGTAGGGCGCCAGCATGCACGTCACCGCCGGCAGATACTTCTGCGAGCCGCCGATGAAGGCGAAGAACTCCGGCGTCGGGTCGCCGTTCTTGTCGGAGAAGATGTTCTTGCCGGTCTTCGCGTCGACCACCGACTGGTGAATGTGCATGGCCGAGCCCGGCTCCTGGGTCATCGGCTTGGCCATGAACGTCGCGTACATCTCGTGGCGCAGCGCCGCCTCGCGGATCGTGCGTTTGAACTGGAACACCTGGTCGGCGAGCATCAGCGGGTCGCCGTGGCGCAGGTTGATCTCCATCTGCGCCGCGCCTTCCTCGTGGATCAGCGTGTCGATCTCGAGTTCCTGCTGCTCCGAGAACTTGTAGATGTCGTCGAACAGGTCGTCGAATTCGTTGACCGCGGCGATCGAGTACGACTGGCGCGCCGACTCCGGCCGCCCCGAGCGCCCGCTCGGCGGCTCCAGCTGGTAGTCGGGATCCTTGTTCGGCTTGACCAGATAGAACTCGATCTCCGGCGCCACCACCGGCCGGAGGCCGCGTATCTGGTAGAGCTCGACGATGCGCCGCAGCACCTGCCGGGGCGCGATTTCGACCGGCCGCCCGTCCGAGTGGTAGGCGTCGTGGATCAGGTGCGCGGTCGGGTCGCTCTCCCAGGGAACGATCGTCAGCGTCGAGAAGTCCGGCTCGAGCAGCACATCGCGGTCGGCCTTGTCGTTTTCGTAAGAGTCGTCGTCGAGCGGCCAGTTGCCGGCGATCGTCTGGGTGAAGATCGAGCCCGGCATCGACATCACCGGTCCGGCGAGGAATTTCGCCACCGGCATGATCTTGCCGCGCGCGACGCCGGCCTGGTCGGGGACGAGGCACTCGATCTCCTCGATGTTCCGCTCGGCCAGCCAGACGCGTGCTTCATCCAGCGACCCAACGCCGCGCGTCTGGGTCGCCGGTTTCCTTGTCGTTTTCTTGCGTGCCACGATCCACCTGTCATGAACCCCAAAACCACCGGGATCCGAAGGATTCCGGCTATGTTCACGGGGCTCAGAGTGCGCTGTTGCCGGATTAAGCGCCAAATCCGGACGGCCGGCAACCGGACGGTCGCCATCGCTGAGGATAACACAGATGCCGGCATACCCGGTTGTGGCGGCACCCAATCAACCTTAACGTGGCACGTTGCTTGCGGGCGATTGGGAAGTGAGAAACGGGCGCTTGGCGCCCGGGAGCGAGGGAGATTGCGATGCGTTTGTTCGTCAGCCTGATGGTCGCCGCCACGGCCTGCGTCGCCTCGTCGGCGATGGCCCAGGACAAGGTCGTCAACGTCTACAACTGGTCCGACTACATCGGTGAGAACGTCCTCAACGAGTTCACGGCCGCGACCGGCATCAAGGTCGTCTACGACACCTACGACGCCATGGAGACGCTGGAGGCGAAACTCTACGCCGGCGGCTCCGGCTACGACGTGATCGTGCCGACCGACCGCAACCTCCAGCGCATGATCCAGGCCGGCGTCATCATGAAGCTCGACAAGTCGAAGCTTCCCAACGACGTCCATCAGTGGGACGTCATCGCCAAGCGCCTTCAGACCTACGATCCCGGCAACGAGCACGCCGAAAACTATATGTGGGGCACCACCGGCCTCGGCTACAACGTCGACAAGATCAAGGCGATCATGCCCGACGCGCCGGTCGATTCCTGGGCCATGATCTTCGACCCCAAGATCGTTTCCAAGTTCAAGGATTGCGGCGTCAATTTCCTCGATTCGCCCGACGATCTCTTCCCGGCGGCGCTGGCCTACCTCGGTCTCGACCCGAACTCGAAGAACCAGGATGACCTCAACAAGGCGGCCGACCTCGTTTCCGCCGTGGCGCCATATGTCCTGAAGTTCGATTCGTCCGACTACATCAACAAGCTCGCCAACGGCGACATCTGCCTGTCGGTCGGCTACTCCGGCGACGTGCTCCAGGCCCGCGACCGCGCCTCCGAGGCCGACAATGGCGTCACCATCGCCTACTCGATTCCGAAGGAAGGCGCCCTGATGTGGTTCGATTCCATGGCGATCCCGGCGGATGCGCCGCATCCGGAAGAAGCGCTCGCGTTCATCAACTTCATGATGGATCCGAAGATCGCCGCCGAGAATTCCAACTACGTCTACTACGCCAACGGCAACAAGGACTCCCAGCCGATGCTGGAGCCCGACGTCATCAACGACCCGGCGATCTACCCGACCCCCGCCGTCATGGACAAGTTGTTCACGACCACCTCGAACGATCAGGCGACGCAGCGTATCGTGACGCGCCTGTGGACCAAGGTGAAGACGGGCGAGTAGCGCGATCGATACGGGCGGCGGCGCCAAGGGCGCCGTCGCTCCTTCAGGCGGGCAGGGGGAACCGTATGGCGAAGGCGGCAGTTGGTCCGGTCCGGCGGAAGTTCGCCCCCTGGGACGATCCGGCCCAGAAGCCGTTCATTTCCTTTGACGGCGTCACCAAGCGCTTCGGCGATTTCACCGCCGTCGACGACGTCTCGGTGGGCATCTACGAGCGCGAGTTCTTCGCCCTGCTCGGGCCGTCGGGCTGCGGCAAGACCACCATGATGCGCATGGTCGCCGGCTTCGAGGAGCCGACCGAGGGCCGTGTCACCCTCGACGGCAACGACCTTGCCGGCGTGCCCCCGCATCGCCGCCCGGCCAACATGATGTTCCAGTCCTACGCGCTCTTCCCGCACATGGATGTCGAGGCGAACGTCGCCTTCGGCCTCAAGCAGGAGGGCATGCCCAAGGCCGAGATCGCGACGCGCGTCGACGAGATGCTGAAGCTCGTCAAGCTGACCGGGTTCGCCAAGCGCAAGCCTCACCAGCTTTCCGGCGGTCAGCGCCAGCGCGTCGCGCTCGCGCGCTCCCTGGCCAAGAAGCCCAAGGTGCTTCTCCTCGACGAGCCGCTCGGCGCCCTCGACAAGAAACTGCGCGAGGAGACCCAGTTCGAGCTGACCGACCTGCAGATGGATCTCGGCCTGACCTTCATCATCGTCACCCACGATCAGGAGGAGGCCATGACCCTTGCCGACCGCATCGCGGTCATGGATCACGGCAAGATCGTCCAGATCGGCACGCCCTCCGAGATCTACGAGCAGCCGAATTCCCGCTACGTCGCCGACTTCATCGGCAACATCAACCTGATCGAGGGCAAGGTCGTCGCCGCCAGCGGCGGCACGGTGCGCCTGGACTGCGCCGCCGCCGGCGCCACCGTCGAGGCCGCGCAGGATCTCGCCGCGGCCGCCGGCAGCACCGCACGGTTCGCCATTCGTCCGGAAAAGATCGCCGTCTCGCTCGCCGCGCCCGCCGACCCGTCGGTGAACGCCGTCGAGGGCGAGGTCTGGGATATCGGCTACCTCGGCGACATCTCGATCTATCACGTGCGGCTGAAGAGCGGCGCGACCATCAAGGCCAACGTCACCAACGCCACGCGCCTCGTCGAACGGCCGATCACCTGGGACGACAAGGTGTGGCTGACGTGGCCGCGCGACGCCGGCGTCGTGCTGACCGGGTGAGGCTGACCTGACGATGGCGGACGGCGGAAACCGGGAGAAGGGCTGGGCGCGCAAGCTGGTGGTGGTCATCCCCTATGCCTGGCTGCTGGTCCTCTTCTTCGTTCCGTTCCTGATCGTTCTGAAGATCTCGTTCTCCACCTCGGTCATCGCCCAGCCGCCGTATTTCCCGACCTTCGATATCGGCGCCGGCCTCGGTTCGCTCTTCGAGGAGGCGAAGCGCTTCACCGTCGCCAACTACCTCTTCCTCACCGAGGATGCGCTCTACGTGCGCGCCTACCTGTCGAGCTTGTGGATCGCGCTTGCCTCGACGTTTCTGGTCCTGCTGATCGGCTACCCGATCGCCTACGGCATGGCGCGCGCCACGCGCGCCTGGCAGCCGACGCTGCTCATGCTCGTCATCCTGCCGTTCTGGACGTCGTTCCTGATCCGCGTTTACGCCTGGATCGGCATCCTCAAGAAGGAGGGCCTGCTCAACCAGCTCCTTCTGTGGACCGGCCTCATCCACGAGCCGCTGACCATCCTCAACACCAACTGGGCGGTCTACATCGGCATCGTCTATTCGTACCTGCCGTTCATGATCCTGCCGCTCTACGCAGCGCTCGAACGGCAGGACAACACGCTGCTCGAAGCCGCCCAGGATCTCGGCTGCACGCCGGTCCGCGCCTTCTGGAAGATCACCTTTCCGCTGTCTCTCCCGGGCGTCATCGCCGGGTGCTTCCTGGTCTTCATCCCGGTCACCGGTGAGTTCGTCATCCCCTCGCTGCTCGGCGGCAACGGCACGCTGATGATCGGCAAGACGCTGTGGGATGAGTTCTTCTCCAACCGCGACTGGCCGCTTGCCTCGGCCGTGGCGGTCATCCTGTTGCTCATCCTGGTCGTGCCGATCGTGCTGTTCCAGAACCAGCAGCAGGTCCGGCAGGAGCGCGACGGATGAAGAGCTTCTCGCGCTTCAACTTCACCTCGGTCGTCCTCGGTCTGACGTTCCTCTACGCGCCGATCATCATTCTCGTCATCTACTCGTTCAACGAATCGAAGCTGGTGACCGTGTGGGCCGGCTGGTCGACCAAATGGTACGGCGAGCTCCTCAACGACCAGCAGCTTCTCGATGCCGCCTGGGTGACGCTCCGCGTCGCGCTCATTTCGGCGACCGTCGCCACGGTTCTGGGAACGCTCGCCGCCGTCGCGCTCGTCCGCTATGGGCGCTTCCGGGGCCGCTCGCTCTTTTCCGGCATGATCTACGCGCCGCTTGTCATGCCCGACGTCATTACCGGCCTGTCGCTGCTTCTGCTGTTCGTCGCCGCCGGTTTTGCCCGCGGCTTCTGGACCCTCGTCCTCGCTCACATCACGTTTTCGATGTGCTACGTGGCGGTGGTCATCCAGTCGCGCCTGTCGACCTTCGACCGCAGCCTCGAGGAAGCCGCGCAGGATCTCGGCTGCCCGCCGTTCAAGACATTCATGGTGATTACGCTGCCGATCATCATGCCGGCGGTGGTTGCCGGGTGGATGCTGGGCTTCACCCTGTCGCTGGACGATCTCGTCATCTCCAGCTTCACGACCGGGCCGGGCGCCACCACGCTGCCGATCCGCATCTATTCGCAGGTGCGCCTCGGCGTGACGCCCGAGATCAACGCGGTGTGCACGATCCTGATCGGGCTGGTCGCCACCGGGGTCATCATCGCCTCGATCGTGGCGCGCCGCCGCGAGGTCGAGCGCCAGAAGGCCGAACGCCTGGCGGCCGCGGCGCCGTAGCCTACGGGAACGGCCCGCGCGGCGGCCTGATCTGGGCGCGCACCCGCGGTGGCGCGTTCTGGACCGCGTCGAAAACGATCTGCTGGCCGACTTCCTGCAGCGCGTTGGTCTTGTCGCGGAGGTCCGCGTAGGCCGCGTTGAGCGCCGCCGGGTCGAACGGGTCGGCCCGCATGGCGTCGAACATGTGCTGCCGTGCGGTCTGCACTTCGTCGAGGCGCGCGCGCAGCTCGTCGCGCTTGTCGCGCGAGGCGCTCTCGATGGCGTTGCGGATTTCCGGCGGGAAGGCGCGAATGCCGATCGCGACGATCCGCTCGATGTCGCCGCCCGGCCGCGGCGGCCCGGCGAACCGCGACACCACGAACCCGGCGACGATCAGGTTTGCCGCCAGCGACAGGAACACCACGACGATCAGGCCGATGGCAAATGGGCCGCGAATGGTCAAAGCGCGCTCCCGCTGTCGCTGAACGACGTGCTCGAGCTGTCACCGAACATCAGTCCGGCGATCGTGTCTTCGCCCTGGCTGGTCGGCAGTGCCAGCCCGACCGCGTAGCCGGTGACCAGAAATGCCACCATGGCGGCGCCGACGAAAGCCGCAAGCCGTCCGGAGGGGCGCAGCGCGATCTCGTGATGCGCGTGCATGCCGCTGGCGATCCGCCCCATCAGGGCGGCGTCGACGGCCACCGGCCGCACTGTCTCCGCCAGGATGGCATCGATCCGCTGTGCAGCCTCGACCAGCCGTGCCGCTTCGCCGCTCTCCGCGATCAGCAGGTTCGCGGCCTCGTGCAGCTCGCCCGGCCAGCGATCCATGTCGCCGCCGTATCGGTCGAGTGTCCGTTCCAGTTCTTCGATCCTCATCGCCCACCTACTTTCTTATTAGCCGGCGCGCTCGGCAAGACGCGATCTCAGCGTCCGTCGCGCTCGCACCAGAAGCTGCTCCACCGCCCCGGTGGAAAGCCCCATCGCCGCGGCGATCTCTGCATTCGTTCGTTCCCCGTCCGCCGCCAGCAGGATCGCGGCGCGTTGCCGCGCCGGCAAAGCTGCAATGTCGCGCGTCACCGCGGCGAGTTCCCGCCGGCCCGCCAGTTGTTCGTCGGGCGCCGCCGCCGGATCGGCGATTTCCGCCGCGTCCTCGATCCCGAAGAAGCGCCGGACGCGCCGCCGCCGGTCGCCGTCGATGGCGCGGTTGACGGCGATTCGGGTCAGGTAGGCACCGAGCGGCGGCCCACCTGGCTGCCAGCGCCCCGCGGTCCGCCAATAGCTCAGGAAGGTCTCCTGGACGATGTCGTCCGCGTCCGCTGCACCGCCGACGAAGCCGCGAGCCAGCGCTCTGAGCCGGCCGGCGTGGCGCCGGACGATCTCGCTGAACGCCTGACGGTCGCCACCGGCGCACGCCAGCGCCAGCGTCTCGTCCGTCTGCTGGCTCGCCGCCTCGGTCAATCGCGATCCGCCCGTCGTCCTGCCGTCATGAGCGCCGGCTGACGCCGGGCGGATCATCTTGGCCGGCCGCGACGCGGCCGGCAACGTCGCCGGGGCAATTGGCATGAGCCAAGCGGTGACGCTCATCCCACTCGCCCCGGCGGACTTTCGCTTAGCGGCCGAGGCCGGAACCGGGACCACCGGCGGCGAATTCGTCGGGCGTGATCACGCCGTCGCCGTTGGTGTCGAGGTTCGAGAAGCTCCGGTTGGCACCCGGGCCGCCCTGCGGGCCTGCGTTACCCTGCTGGCCGGGGCCGTTCTGCGGGCCCATTCCGGGGCCGTTGCCCGGGCCCCACTGGCCGCCCTGCGGGCCATTCTGGCCGCCGCGGCCGAAGAAGCCCGGCCGGCCGTTCGGGCCGTTTCCGTCACGGTCGCCCATGCGGAAGCCACGCCCGTCGGGGCCACGCATGCCCGGGCCGCCACGGTCGTCGTTGGGGCCGCGCATGCCGGGCCCGCCGCCGAAGCCGCGGCCGATCGCCTGGAACTCTTCCTTGGAGATCTTGCCGTCGCTGTTGGTGTCGGCGGTGTCGAAGATCGCCTTCTCCAGGCTGGCGACTTCCGTCTGATCGAGGCTGCCGTCGCCGTTCTGGTCGAGCATGTTGAACATCACCTCGGCGCGGAAGGGCAGGGGCCGGGTCGGCTGGGTCTGGCTCGCCGCCGGGGGCGTCGCAGTGCCGTTGTTGGCGCTCTGGGCGAGGGCCGGGGCCACTGCGGTCGCGCTGATCGCCAGTGCGGCGGTGGCGAAAATGAGAGTCTTCGCGGATTTGAGCTTGGGGGTCATTGGGTGGGGTGTCCCTGACGGTTGCGAACGCCGCCTGTCGGCGTCCTTCACATGCAACTACGCGGCGCCGGCCGGCCCCCTACGCTTTTTGCCGGCCGTTTTCGCCAAAACCGCCCTGCGGCACGAATACCCGCGCGGCCAAAGCGCCCCGTGACAGCCCGCCGTGGCGGCGCTATTCGGAAAGGGGCTCGGGGAACGAACAACAGGGACACATCTGGAATCATGTCAGACTCAGCGCCGCTCTGGCGTCCCGATCCGGCGCGCGTCGCCGCCCTGCCGCTGACAGCGTTTTCCGCCGAAGCCGCTCGCCGCGCTGCCCGCCCGTTCGCCGACTACCGGGCGCTCCATGCCTGGTCGATCGCCGACCGTGCCGCGTTCTGGGACCTGGTGTGGGATTTCGGCGCCGTCATCGGCGACAAGGGCGCCCGCAAGCTCGTCGACGGCGACAAGATGCCGGGCGCGGCCTTCTTCCCCGATGCGCAGCTGAACTTTGCCGAGAACCTCCTCCGCCGCTCCGACGACGGCGAGGCCATCGTTTTCCGCGGTGAGGACGGCGTCACCCGCCGCCTGTCGTGGCGCGAGCTCAACGACCTCGTGTCCCGCCTTCAGCAGGCGCTCGCCGCCGCCGGCGTCGTGGCTGGCGATCGCGTCGCCGGGCTCCTGCCCAATATCCCGGAGGCGGTTGCCGCGATGCTGGCGACAGCGTCGCTCGGCGCCGTGTGGTCGTCGGCGTCTCCCGACTTCGGGCCGGATGGCGTCGTCGATCGCTTCGGCCAGATCGAGCCCAAGGTGTTCGTCGTCGCCGACGGCTATCATTACGCCGGCAAGCAGATCGACATCGGCGACAAGGTTCGCGCCATCGTGCCGCGCCTTCCCGGCGTCGCCCGCACCATCGTTGTGCCGATGCTCGGCCGCGCCGACGCACTGGCCGCGTCCTTGCCGAACGGCGTCACGCTCGCGGCAGCACTCGCGCCCCATGAAGCGAGGCCCGTCGCGTTCACGCGGCTTCCCTTCAATCACCCGCTCTTCATTCTCTTCTCGTCCGGCACCACCGGCGTGCCCAAATGCATCGTCCACGGTGCCGGCGGCACGCTGCTTCAGCACCTGAAGGAGCACCGCCTGCAGTCCGCCATCGGCGGCGGCGATCGTGTCTTCTATTTCACGACGCTGGGCTGGATGATGTGGAACTGGCTGGTCTCGGCGCTCGCCTCCGGCGCCACGCTGATCCTCTACGACGGCTCTCCGTTTCATCCCGGGCCCGAGGCGATGTTCGCCTACGCCGAAGCCGAACGCGTCACGTTCTTCGGCACCTCGGCGAAATTCATCGACGCCGTGAAGAAGGCCGACTACCGCCCCGCCGATCATCACGACCTGTCGGCGGTGCGCACGATCGCCTCGACCGGCTCGCCGCTCGCCCCGGAGAGCTTCGATTTCGTCTACGACGCCATCAAGAGCGACGTGCACCTCGCCTCGATCTCCGGCGGCACCGACATCGTCTCGTGTTTCGTCCTCGGCGTGCCGTCCGAGCCGGTGTGGCGCGGAGAGATCCAAGGGCCCGGCCTCGGCATGGCAGTGGACGTCTTCGATGCTGCCGGCCAGCATCTTGCCGCCGGCAAGGGCGAACTGGTCTGCACGAAGACGTTTCCCTCGATGCCGGTCGGCTTCTGGAACGATCCCGACGGCGCCAAATACCGCGCCGCCTATTTCGAGCGTTTCGACAACATCTGGTGCCACGGCGATTTCGCCGAGTGGACGGCGCACGGCGGCATCATCATCCACGGCCGCTCCGACGCGACGCTCAATCCTGGCGGTGTGCGCATCGGCACCGGCGAGATCTACCGTCAGGTCGAGCAGATTCCCGAGGTACTGGAAGCACTCGCCATTGGTCAGGAGTTCGCCGGCGACGTGCGCATCGTGCTGTTCGTGCGGCTGGCCGAAGGCGTCACCCTCGACGACGCGCTCACCGCCCGCATCAAGGCGCGCATCCGCAGCGGCGCCAGCCCGCGCCACGTCCCCGCCAAGGTCGTGGCGGTCGCCGACATTCCGCGCACCAAGTCGGGCAAGATCGTCGAGCTCGCCGTCCGCGAGGTCGTCCACGGCCGCCCGGTGAACAACGTCGAGGCGCTCGCCAACCCGGACGCGCTGGATAATTTCCGCGACCTCGCCGTGCTCGCCGACTGACGGAATGGACGGCGGGCGCGCGGGCTTCGCCTAGCCCGCCAGCACCCGGGTCGTCGGGAAGGTGATCTTGATCAGCGTCCCCTGGTCCGGCGTGCTGTCGATGGTCAGCGTCGCCCGGTTCGCCTCGATCATCGCCTTGGTCAGCGGCAGCCCGAGGCCGGTGCCCTGGTCGCGGTCCTCGCGGGCGGCCGCCACCTGCCGGAACGGCTTCAGTGCCACCTCGATGTCCTTCTCGCTCATGCCGATGCCGGTGTCGCGGATGCGCACCGTCACCTCGCCGTTGGTCTCCAGCGCCGAGGAGACGATCACCTGTCCGCCGGCACGGGTGAACTTGATCGCGTTGGACACCAGGTTGAGCAGGATCTGGCGCATGGAGCGCGGATCGGCGACCACGCTCGGCACGTCCGGAGGCAGCGAGGTGCGGATGATGATGCGCTCGCGGTTCGCCTGCGGCTGCATGATGGCGACGCATTCCTGGATCGCCGCGTTGATCGCCACCGACGAGAACGTCAGTTCGTACTTGCCCGCCTCGATCTTGGAAAGGTCGAGCAGGTCGTTGATCAGGCTGACCAGATGGGCGCCGGAAATGTTGATGTCGCGCAGGTAGTCGCGATAGCGCTCGTTGCTGATCGGCCCGAAGCGCTCGCTCATCATCACTTCGGAGAAGCCGATGATGGCGTTGAGCGGCGTGCGGATTTCGTGGCTGACCTTGGCGAGGAACTCCGACTTCTGGGTGTTGGCTGTCTCCGCGTCGCGCCGTGCCGCGATCAGCTCCGCCTCGACGTTCTTCCAGTGCGTGATGTCGCGCAGCACCGCGCAGAACTTGTCCGCCTCGCCAAGCCGCCCCATGGTCATGAACAGCGGGATGAGGCCGCCGGCCGGCACCCGGCCGATGACCTCGCGCCCGTCGTTGAGCACGCTGGCCACGCCGTTCGAGGCCAGTCCGTCGAGATAGTCGAGCGCCGCCTTCTGGCTCTCGTCGGCGATCAGGTCGGTGAAGTAGCGCCCGGCGTAGTCCTTGCCGCCGACGCCGAACAGCGCCTCCGCGGCCCGGTTCATGCTGAGAATGTGGCCGCGCTGGTCGAGGACCAGCACCCCGTCGGTGGCCGTATCGAGAATTGCCTCCAGCTCCTCGGTCCGCGCTTCGCTCTGCACCAGCTGCTCGGTCAGTTCGTCCTCGGCCTCGCCGTTGCGCTCGATGCTCGGGATCAGCGACAGCATCAGCGCGGTCGCGCCGGCGAAGGTCACCGCATGCAGCCAGGCCCTGACCGGCACCCGTACGCCGTCGCGCCTGAGCGCTGCGAGGCGCCCGCCGGTGCCGGCGATGCTGTCGGCAACGCCGTTGCCCGGAAAGATCGAATCGACGCCGCCGGCGCCCAAGAACGTCGCGAAGGAATCGTAGAACAGGAATTCCAGCAGCGTGCGGTTCGCCAGAAGCGTCTTGCCCTCGCGGAAGATGGCGATGCCGACCGGCAGCCGGTCGAGAAGGCGCGAGTCGAACTCGCCGCCAGGCGCCGAAGGTCGGGCGCGACGGGCCGGCGGCTTGGCATCGGACGAGGGTGCCTCGGGCGGGGGTGCCGCATCGTCCGCCTGACGCGCACCCAGCGCCTCGGCGATGCGTTTGAACGCATCGCGTTCGGGCGGTGACAGCGCCTCCGCCGGCTCCTCCCCGGCGGGCGCGCCGGGAAGCCGCACGACGTTGGTCGGGGCCGGCGGTGTCGGCAGCAACGCCGGCGGCTCGCTTGCCGCCCTCTCGATGTGCCGGCCTTCCTCGATGCTGTGCCGCGCCGCGATGTCCATGTCGCTTTCGGAGAGAGCCGGCGGCTCGTCAGCGTCCGGCGTGGACGTTGGCGTGGTCTCGGGCGGTGTGCCGGCGGCCTGCGGCGTGGCCGGCGCGTCGAGCGCGCGCCGGTCGACGCGGGTGTCGGCGGCCCGATCGGCCGGGTCGATGGTCCCGAAGCCGTGGAAGCCGGTGCGGCCCGGCGTGACGGCGAGCGTCACTGCCACCGTGTCGCCATTCGCGGTTGGCCAGCGGACCGTGCCGCCGGCTGCCGCGTCCGGCTCGAAGCCGAACGCATCGGCGATGTCGGTCCACAGATGCCCGGCGATGGCGCCGGTGGCTTCGCCGACCGTGGCGGCAAGTTCCGGCGAGGCGAAGGTGACGCGCCGGTCCGCGTCCATGCCGTAGACGAACTGGATCAGCGGTCGCGGCGGCTCGTCTGGCGGCGCCGCCTCCGTCGCCTCCGGCTCCGGCGGGCTCGCGTCTTCAGGAATCGCCGGTTCATCGGGCGCCTCCACGATGGGAGCGGGCATCGCCGCACCTTTGTCGTCGGCCCCGATGATCGCCAGCAGCAGCGCACGCCCCTCGGCGCTGAAGCGCGCCACGCCACACGCCCGTCGTCCGACGCGCCGCTCCGTCAGGGGCTCGCCGGATTCGACCGCCGCCGCGATCAGCTCGCCAAGGTCCGCCTCGTCCGCAATCGCCGCGTCGTAGCCCGTCGATTTCGCCAGCGCCGAACCGTCAGCGGCGAGCACGGCGGCGGCGCCGTCGCGATCGGCAAGTCCGTCGATCAGCCGCGCGGTCCGCGTCGTCAGCGGTTCTGCCGTTGCGCCGCCGGCTCCGATCGCCAGCACCGCCCGCGTCCCGTCGGCAAGGTTGAGGCGACGACAGGCGGCCGGGAGCGTCGTCAGCGCCACGCCTTGGCCGATCCTCAGGATCTCGAGCCGCGCATGATCGGAGGGCAGCTGTCGCGCCAGCCGCGCGACCTGGGCGCGGAGCGGGTTCAGCGCCGAGATGTGATTGCCGAGCGCGCCGCTGATCGTGCGCGCCCCGAACACGCCTGCGCCGGCGGCGTTGGCGTAGAGCACCGTGGTTCCATCGGCGGAGATCACGAACGCCGGGCGCGCGTCGAGCACGGTCTCACCGACTGCCGGCAGTGCCGTCAGCTTGAGATAGTGTTGTCTGCTGCCGTCCATATGCGGTCGCCGTCCGTCTTGTGACGCCCCGAAGGCGGCGGCTCCTCGTCCTTGATCGACTGTCGATACAAGGGATTCCGACCCCGGTCCATGACCGTGCGATTCCTGCTCGGGCCACGGTTAATGGCGGTGTCGGCTGCCCGCCCGAGTTTCGCCGATTCGGTGTTTGAGAGTATCCTGCCTGCACAACGTGACGGGAGGGAAGTCTTCGCCATGCAACCGACTCGCTTCGAAATTCCCGAACAGATGCGCGACGTCGCCGACCGCAGCGTCGGCGAGGCCCGCAAGGCCTTCGAGCAGTTTCTGGAGGCCACCCAGAAAGCTGTGAACACAGCTGAAGGCCAGGCCAAGATGGCCGGCGAAGGGGCCGCCGATATTTCCCGCCAGTCGCTGGCCTTCATCGAGGACAACATCGCCGCCTCGTTCGACCTCGCCCAGCGGCTGGTCCAGGCCCGCACCGTCGAGGAGATGACGGCGCTCCAGCAGGAGTTCGTCCAGCAGCAGCTCAAGGTGGCGGCCGACCAGAGCCGGCAACTGGGCGAGATGGTCGGCCGGGTGGCGGCTGATGCCGGCCAATCGGCCGGGAAGGCAGGCAAGCGGTCGAAATAGCCTTCCGTTGTGCAGTGCAAGATAATTGTTGCAATGCACAATATTGGAGCCTATATAGCGTTCATCAGGATCGCGCCGGTGCCTCAGATTTCGGCGCGGGTCCAATCGGCAAGTAGATGAACTCAGGGTTTTAGCCATGTCTGCCTCAGCAAGTGCAAAGTCCTCTTCGAAGACGGCGAAAGCCGCTCCGTTTGAGGTGTTCTCCATGCCGACCTCGAGCTTCGAGGTTCCGGTGGCGTTTCGCGAGTTTGCCGAGAAGTCGGTGAGCCAGGCGCGTGACGCCTACTCCAAGATGAAGACCGCTGCCGATGAGGCGACCGGTCTCGTCGAGGAAACCTTCGAGACCGCCCGCGAGGGTGCCTACGCCTTCGGCGCCAAGGCCCTCGACGCCGCCAAGGTCAACAGCGACGCTTCGTTCGCGCTCGCCAAGGACATGTTCGGCGCCAAGACGGTTTCCGATGTGATCGAGCTCCAGTCGAGCTTCGCTCGCAAGCAGTTCGACGCCCTGACCTCCCAGTTCAAGGAGTTCCAGGCGCTGACCGAGAAGCTGGTGAGCGACACCACCAAGCCCGTCGCGGCGAAGGTCGAGAAGACCTTCAAGGACATGAACGTCGCCTGACCTCCGGTTTTTCAGGCTTCGTCGTATCGAACGGCCCGGGCGCCAGCAGCGTCCGGGCCGTTTGCTTTTGTCGAAGCTTGTTCGGGGCCCAGGGCGCCCTTGAACGGCCGCTGGTTTGCCCATAGTTTCCGGCCGCGCAACGCGTGTGCAGCTGTAGCTCAGTTGGTAGAGCGGCGGATTGTGGATCCGTAGGTCGCTGGTTCAAGCCCAGCCAGCTGTACCATTCCTTCGCGCGCTGGTTGTACTTCACGGGATCGTGAGAACTGGCGCGCTGTCTTGCGTGCGCATGGCGATATGCGTGAATTCGGCAGGATTGCCCGGAAGTGCGCGCATTGCGGCAACCTTTGGTTTACTGGTTGCCGCCTAGATTCTCGCCTGCTGCAACCGATTTGAATCGGCCCCGCGCGAGGCAGAATGGGCGAGAGTTCTTCCCGATCCATCTCCGTGCTGATCGTCAACCAGGATCCGGCCGAGTGTCGGTCGGTCGAGCGTGTGTTGGCGGATGGCGCTGAAGACGCCGGTGAGAGCTGCCTGTTCCATTGTGTGCCATCGTCCGACGAGGCGGCCGTCTATCTTCAGCAGAACGAGGACAGCCTCGACGCGGTGGTCTTCGATCTCGGTCGTCCCGATGCCGGATACGAGGGCCTTGCCACCATGCAGGCCGCCAGCCCCACCGTCGCGATCGTCGCCCTGACCGGCTATTCGGACGTGTCGATCGCCACCGGCGCGATCCGCGCCGGCGCCGCCGATTGCCTCGTGTCGACGGACCTGGTTCGCGGCGGCCTGTTCCGCACCATCAGCACTGCCATCGAGCGCAAGCGCGGCGAGGCCGAGCTGGTGCGTCTGTCGCGCACCGATCCGCTTACCGGCCTGCTCAACCGGCGCTCCTTCTTCGAGCACCTCGAGCGCGCCCTCGAGCAGGCGCGCCGCTCCGAACTCGCCTGCGCCGTCATGGTCTTCGACATCGACCGCTTCAAGGAGATCAACGACGTCTTCGGCCACAAGACCGGCGACGATGTCCTTATCGGGGTGACCCAGCATCTGCGCGCCCAGCTGCGCGAGAGCGACTGGATCGCGCGCATCGGCGGCGACGAGTTCGCCGTGCTTGCCACCAACCTGCGCTCGGCCAGCGCCGCCATGGAGATCGCCGAGAAGATTTCCAAGGCGGTCAACTCGATCGACAAGCTCAACGACATGAGCCTCGACGTGTCGATCTCGATCGGCATCTCGGTCTTTCCGATGGATGACGCCAGCGCCGAGGTGCTGCTCTCCCACGCCGATCTGGCGATGTACAAGTCGAAGAACAGCAAGAAGGGCTCGATCAACTTCTTCGACGCGCGCATGGACGCGGTCGTCAAGGCGCGCTACGCGCTCAAGAGTTCGATGCCCGACGACATCACCGCCGGCCGCTTCTATCTGCTCTTCCAGCCGATCGTCGACGCCGCCACCCGCAAGATCATCAGCGCCGAGGGGCTCGCCCGCTGGCGCGACCCGGAGAACCGGGTGATCGCCCCGGGCGAGTTCATCCCCATCGCCGAGGAATCCGGATCGATCGGCAACCTCGGCAATCTGCTTCTGGGGGAAGCCTGTTCCCAGATCCGCAGCTGGAGCGAGATGCAGCGTTCCCTGGTGCCGATCTCCCTCAACATCTCGCCCATCCAGTGCCGCGACCCGTCGTTCGGGGCGCGTCTGATCGAGACGCTGCAGGAGACCAGGGTTCCCGCCGAGCTGATCAACATCGAGATCACCGAGGCGACCATCCTCAAGAACCTCGACGTCATTCACAAGAATCTGGAGCTGATCCGCGACTTCGGCGTCGGCATCTACATCGACGACTTCGGCACCGGCTATTCCTCCCTGTCGCTGCTGCGCGACCTGCCGCTGACCGCGCTCAAGATCGACCGCAGCTTCGTGCGCGACCTTGGCAAGGAGGATGGCGCCGAAGTCATCGTCCACGCCGTCGTCGATCTTGCCCGCAAGCTTGGCTTCACCACCATCGCCGAAGGCGTCGAAACCGAGGAGCAGGTCGGCCTGCTCCGCGACGCCGGCGTCAACGGCCTGCAGGGCTACTACTTCTCGCGTCCCGTCGCCGGCGCTCAGCTCGCCGGCTGGCTCGCCAAGAGCGAAGCTTTCCTGGTCGCCTGACCCTCAGAACGTGTAGCCGCGGCTCGCCAGAAACAGGCGCAGCCGCTCCGGGAACTTCATCACCTTCTGGTCTTTCACGTCGCACGTCGAGGGATCGTCGCCGTTCGGGCAGGCTTCCTCGCCGGGATCGTTGGCGGCGTCCCAGTGTTTGTTGAGTTCGTCCCACGCCGACAGACCTTCGCCGAGCAGCGTCTTCTCCGCCAGCCAGCCCGCCAGATAGCCGCGCGACGACCAGCGCTCGGCCGGCTCGACCGTTTCGTCGATCGCCGCCAGCCAGTCGCGGTGCGCCTGCAGGAAGCGCGGCTCGCGGGTGATGTCGACGACCTGGCCGTCCTTGACCGAGTAGATGACCCGTGGCGCGGCGCTGCAGGCGGTGCAGTCGAAGCGGCTCAGGAAATTGATGTCGATCGTGACGATCTCCGCGATCCCGTCGTGGTCGAGGTCCTGAAGGTAGTCCTCGTCGCCGTCAAAATCGCCGACCGGCACCGCCCGCCAGGCGTCGCCGACCTGCTCGGCGACGATCACCGTGCTGCAACAGCCGCCGTTGTAGCTGGAGAAATAGACTTCCGGTTCGCTGTTGGTCGGATCGATCTCGGCGATGCTGGCGACCGCTTCCGGCTGGTCGCCGTCGACGTTCTCGACGCCGACCGATTCCAGCACCTGCTTGCCGCCGACGCTCACCTTGAGCACCGGCACGTCGATGTCCGGGTTGACGTCGGCCCGCCGCTCCATGTCGATCGTCGCGGTGACGCCGCCGGAGGTGACCGAGGCCGAACGCGCGCCGGCACCAAAGACCGTCGACGGGAAGGGCGAGGCTTCCGAAAAATCCTGCGCCGCCGCCGGCCCCATCGTGGCAAGCGCCAGCAGCGCGGCGCCCCATGCTATTGCTCGTTTCATGCCCGTCACGCGTCTCTTGCCCCGCGCCGGAGTGTAGCGTTCGCGGTGGCCCCGGCAAAGGCGAACTGGCGAGCGCCCCCCGCGCTCTGATAGCTTGCCGCCACGATCCGAGTTCCCGGGAGGCACCAGATGACAACCACCCACCTCAAGACGATCCGCCTCAACCTTGCCCGCTCGCCCGGCCACCCCGAGGGCAGCGATCAGCACTACTACCGCTTCACCGCGCCACTCACCGACGATGGTCACCTCGACCCGGACGCGTGGAAGAAGGTGCGCGACAAATGCCGCGTGGTGCGCGTGTGGGGCGAAGAGGAAGAAGACATCGGCCACCTCATCCATCGTCCCGGCGGGTCGTGGGGCTTCACCTACGACATCGAGGGGGACGAGGGCGACGAGGCGGGCTTCAAGCTCGGCAATCATCGTTTCGACATTGGCGAATACGTCTCGATCCGCGACGAGGACGGCAAGGAGCAGACTTTCTGGGTGGCCTCGGTCCTCGATGCCTGAGACGCGAACGGCGGCCCGTGCCATCGCCGAGGCGTTGGTTGCCAACGGCGTCGAGCGGATCTTCTGCGTTCCCGGCGAAAGCTATCTGGCGCTTCTCGACGCGCTCCACGACACGCGTATTCCGCTGACCGTCTGCCGCCACGAAGGCGCTGCCGCCATGGCCGCGGAAGCCTGGGGCAAGCTCACCGGCCGGCCCGGCGTGGTCATGGTGACGCGCGGCCCCGGCGCGACCAACGCGTCGGCCGGGCTCCATGTCGGCCGGCAGGATTCCACGCCGATGATCCTGTTCGTCGGCCAGGTGGCGCGCGCCTTCCGCGGCCGCGAGGCGTTTCAGGAGATCGAGTTCCGCCGCATGCTCACCGAGGTCGCCAAGTCGGTCGAGGAGATCGACATGGCCAGCCGGGCGCCGGAGATGGTCGCCCGCGCCTTCGCCACCGCCACCGCCGGGCGACCGGGTCCGGTGGTGCTGGTGCTGCCGGAAGACGTCCTCCGCGAGGAGACGGGCGTGCCGACCCCCAGGCCAACGCCGACCGTGGAGACCTGGCCGGGGCTTGCCCGCATGGCCGACCTCCAGAAGATGCTGTGGGCGGCGAAGCGGCCGTTCGTCATCCTCGGCGGGGGGCGCTGGAACGAGAGCGCCGTCGCCGGCATGCGCCGCTTCGCCGAGCGGTTCGATCTGGCGGTCGGCTGTTCGTTCCGCCGCCAGATGCTCTTCGATCACGACCACCCGAACTACGCCGGCGACGTCGGCGTCGCCATCAATCCGGCGCTGGCCGCCCGTGTGCGCGACGCCGATCTGCTGCTGCTCATCGGCGGGCGCATGAGCGAGATGCCGTCTTCGGGCTACACCCTCATCGACGTGCCCGAGCCGCGCCAGGCGCTGGTCCACGTCCATCCGGGCGCCGAGGAACTCGGCCGCGTCTACCGGCCGACGCTCGCCATCAACGCTTCGCCCACCGCCTTCGTGGCGGCGCTGGAGAGCTTGCAGCCGCCCCAGGAGATCGCCTGGCGCGCCGAGACGGCGGCCGCACGCGCCGCCTACGAGGCCTGGTCGGCGCCGGTCGAAAACGCCGGTCCGGTCCAGATGAGCGAGATCGTCACCTGGCTGCGGCAGCGTCTTCCCGACGATGCCATCCTCACCAACGGCGCCGGCAACTACGCCACCTGGGTGCATCGCTTCTTCCGCTTCCGCCGCTTCGCCACCCAACTCGCCCCGACCTCGGGCTCCATGGGCTACGGGCTGCCGGCGGCGATCGCCGCCAAGCTGAAATATCCCGAGCGCATGGTCGTCTGCTTTGCCGGCGACGGCGATTTCCAGATGACCTCGCAGGAGCTTGCCACCGCCGCGCAGGAAGGCGCCGCCGTGATCGTGATCGTCGTCAACAACGGCGTTCACGGCACCATCCGCATGCATCAGGAGCGTCACTATCCCGACCGCGTCGTCGCCACCGATCTCGTCAACCCGGATTTCGCGGCGCTCGCCCGCGCTTTTGGCGGCCACGGCGAGCGCGTCGAGCGCACGGAAGATTTCGCGCCCGCCTTCGAGCGTGCGGTGGCGAGCGGCAAGGTCGCGCTGATCAATCTCCTCCTCGACAAGGAGGCGATCACCACCACCGCGACGCTCTCCGCGATCCGCGGCACCGGGCGGCGCTGAGCCGTGGCCCTGTCGTTCCGCGAAGTTTCGCAGGCGACGCGCGGTGAATTCGAGGCGTTCTTCAACGCGCCCGGCGCGCCGAAGTATTGCTGGTGCATGGTCTGGCGGCGCACGGCGCAAGAGGCGAAGCACCACACCGGCCCCGACCGCCATCGCCAGATGATGCAGCGCATCGCAGCCGGAACGCCGATCGGGCTGATTGCCTATGACGGCGAGACGGCGGTCGGCTGGGTGTCGGTGGCGCCGCGCGAAACTTATCGCAACCTCGGCGGGCCTCAGGCGCAGCCGGGCGAGGTCGTGTGGTCGATCGCGTGCTTCTTCGTGCCGCGCAAACGGCGCGGGCAGGGGCTGGTGCATCAGCTGATCGCCGGCGCGGTGGCGCACGCGAAACAGAACGGCGCCACGGTGGTGGAGGCCTATCCGGTCCCGCCGGATGCGCCCAGCTACCGCTTCATGGGGCGTGTGCCGGTGTTCGAGAAGGCCGGCTTCACCGACCACGGCATGGCGGGCACACGACGCCACGTGATGCGGCTGGAGGTGGGGTAGGGTCGAGTAAGCCTGTCATGCCCGCGCACGCGGGCATCCGGTAGCCGCGGTCGTGGATCGTTTTGCATCTCCGGTGGCTACTGGGTCCTCGCCGGAGCCTGTCCTCGGGCCGGCCGAAGGTCGGCCCCGGGGGCGAGGACGACAAGATGTGAGTCTTCGTTCCCGCGAGCGATTTGCGCCCCGAGTCATCGTCTCCTTCCAGCGCGTCCCTGTTTCCTGATCCCTCGTGAAACACGAGGGGTGGCGGGCGCTCAATCGAGTGCCAGTCCGGGTAGTCCGAGTGCGGCGCTCAACTCAGCGCCCGCCGCGGCGTTTTTTGTCCTCCGACACCCGCGCTCCGGACAGCAGACGGACGGACCCACCTTAAGAGCGGGCAACCCGTCCTGACCGCGCCGCGCGCCGGGAAGTCTCCCGAGCCTCCGAGGCCCGGTGCGGAACCCCGCCGGCTTGGGTCTCCCCTTACCAACGTCTCCAACGCGGAGACAGCCGCAGGCGCCGCTCCCTGCTCCGCAACGGTTCGCTTCGCGCGATGCGACCCCTCGGGTGAGCAGGGACGATCGCATTATCGCGTGGGGGGATGGGGCGGGGATAACCGCTCGATCTATGCCCGCCATTGTCTTTGTACGCCATACGTTGTACGTATTTGCCATGATCCGCTCGTGGCGGAATTCAGCGAGCCGCAAAGTCTGGGACGGCCAGCGCCCGAATCAGTTTCGCGGCCTCGATTTCGACGCTGCGGTGGACCTGTTGTTGGCGCTGAACGCGGCCAAGTTGCTGAGCGACCTGAGTCCGCTCAAGAGCATCGGGCTGCACAGATTGAAGGGCGCGCGCCGGCAACAATGGGCGATGACGGTCAACGCCCGTTGGCGCATCTGTTTCGAGTTTCGAAAAGGCGACGCAATTGATGTCGAGATCGTCGACTACCACAAGGGATAGACCATGACTCCCGTCTCCCATCCCGGCCGGCTTCTCAAGCGGGAGCTCGCCGCCCGCAACCTCAGTGCGAACCGGCTCGCCCTGGAGCTGGGAGTCCCCTCCGGGCGGATCGTCGACATCCTCAACAGCCGTCGGGCAATCAGCGCCGACACGGCTGTCCGGTTGGGACGGTACTTCGGTAACGGTGGGCAGTTCTGGCTCGATCTTCAGGGGCAATACGAAATTGCCGTCGTCGAGCGCGACAAGGGTGCGGAGATCGCGCGACGCGTGACGCCGGCCGACGCGGCGTAGCCTGACGGAGGCCCGCGGGCCGCCCTAGAGCAAGCTTCCCTGCGCGTCCGGGTCGTCGCGCTTGCGTTTCTTCGGCGGGGCGGGGCCGCCCGATACCGCGGTGACGTGGCCATCGTGAAACTCGATGTCGAGCGCCTTGCCATGGGGCACGGCGGCTGCCGAGCGCACCGGCGCGCCGTCGGCGGCAACCAGTGCGAAGCCGCGCGCCAGAACGCTGCGGTAGGAGACGACATCGAGCAGGCTGGCGAGCTGATTGAGGCGCGTTCGCCGCTGGGTCAGCTGGCGCTGGAAGAACAGGCGCTGGCGCTCGGCGAAGACCTTGAGGCGCTCGCCGGCGCGCTCCACGGCGCGTTCGAGACCGGCGATCGACAGGCGCGCCGCGACCGCATCGAACTGGCGATGGTGGGCGACCGCGTTGGCGCGCAGCGCCAGCGTCAGCCGCCCGGCGGATTCATCGAAGGCGCGCCGCGGCAGGGCGAGGAGATCGTCGGGTCGCGGCAACGCTCGCGCGGCCGAGCGCAGCTCGGTGTTGCGCGTCTCGATGAAGCGGAAGAGCGCCGCGCCGATCCGCCCGCCCAGTTGGTCGACCGCTGCGACCAGTTCGGAGCGCACCGGCACCGCCATCTCGGCCGCCGCGCTCGGCGTCGGGGCGCGCTTGTCGGCGGCCATGTCGATCAGCGTGAAATCGGTCTCGTGGCCGACCGCGGAGATCAGCGGGATCTTCGATTCAGCCGCGGCACGCACCACGATTTCCTCGTTGAAGCCCCACAGGTCCTCGAGGCTGCCGCCGCCGCGCGCCACGATCAGGAGGTCAGGGCGCGGGATCGCGCCGCCCGGGGCGATCGCATTGAAGCCGGCGATCGCCGCGGCGACTTCTGCGGCGGACGTCTCGCCCTGGACGCGCACCGGCCACACGATCACCCGCGTCGGGAAGCGGTCGCCGAGCCGGTGCAGGATGTCGCGGATCACCGCCCCGGTCGGCGAGGTAACCACGCCGATGACGCGCGGCAGGTAGGGCAGGGGCCGCTTGCGCGATTCGGCGAACAGGCCCTCCGCGGCGAGCGCCTTGCGGCGCGCTTCCAGGAGCGCCATCAGCGCGCCGACCCCGGCCGGCTCCAGCGCGTCGACGACCAGCTGATATTTCGACTGGCCGGCGAACGTGGTGAGTCGCCCGGTGGCGATCACCTCGACGCCTTCCTCCGGCCTGAACTTCAACTTCGGCAGCGTCATGCGCCACACCACCGCTTCCAGCCGGGCGCGCTCGTCCTTCAGGGAGAAGTAGCTGTGGCCGGAGGCATGGGGGCCGCGAAAACCGGAGATTTCGCCGCGCACCCGCACGTAGCCATAGGCGTCCTCGACGGTCTTCTTGAGGTGCGCCGAGATTTCCGAAACGGTGTATTCGCTGGCGTTGGTGGCGTCCGGCATGGGTGAGAGGTGACCCGGCGCCGGCCTGGGGTCAAGGTCGACGTATGCAACGCCGGCCGGGCTGCCCACGAAATGCGCCTTCTTCCGGGGGTGGTGGCGACTTCGAATTGGGCCAAGTCAAAGTGAGGGTGCAGCGCAACATTGTAGCTTGCCCCCGCCTTCCGATCGTCCTATCGCGTGCCCCCATGTCATCCGGCCATGCCGCCCCCCGCCTGTTCGTGCGCGCCGAGCTTTCGGCAGGCGCCATGGTCGAGCTCGACCGCGGCCAGGTGCACTACCTGGTGAACGTGCTGCGCCTGCGCAACGAGGACCCGGTGCTGGTCTTCAACGGCACCGACGGCGAATGGAAGACGCAGTTGTCCTCCGACGAGGAGGAGCGCGACCACCGGCTGATCGTCGAGCGCCAGACCCACCCGCAGCCCGAGCACCCGGGCCTGCGCTACCTGTTCGCGCCGCTGAAACAGGGGCGCCTCGACTACATGGTCCAGAAGGCGGTGGAGCTTGGCGCCGGCCGCCTGTCGCCGGTGCTCACCCAGCACACCCAGGTCCACAAGGTGAACCGCGACCGCATGGGCGCCAACGCCGTCGAGGCGGCGGAGCAGTGCGGCATCCTCACCATTCCCGACATCGACGAGCCAATCGCGCTTGGCGACCTGATCGCGGCGTGGGACCAGAGCCGGCGGATCGTGTTCTGCGACGAGGGTGAACGGGGCGCCAACCCGGTGGCGATCCTCTCGGCCCTGCCGCGGGCGCCGGTGGCCGTGCTGGTTGGCCCGGAAGGCGGCTTCTCCGAGGCCGAACGCGCCATGTTGCTGGAAAAGCCGTTCGTCACCGCCATCCCCCTCGGGCCCCGGATTCTGCGGGCCGATACCGCCGCGGTCGCCGCCCTGGCGCTCGTCCAGGCGGTGCTCGGGGACTGGCGGAACCGCTAGCGCGCCCCACATAGGGCCGACGTCCCGCCCGATTGCTCCGGCCGAAGCCGCCCGTTATGGTCGCCCCCCGTTTCCCTCGGAAAGTCCGCTGAATGGCCCGCGACGTCTCCGATTCGACGCCGATTGAATCGCGCGCCGATCTCATCGAGACGCTGTCGCGCGGCGCCAAGCCGCGCGCCGACTGGAAGGTCGGCACCGAGCACGAGAAATTCGGCTTCTACCTCCAGGGTCACGGGCCGGTGCCCTACGAGGGCGAGCGCGGCATCCGCCGCCTGCTGGAGGCCATGGAAGGGCTGCTCGGCTGGCACCCGATCATGGATGGCGGCCGCGTCATCGGCCTGACCGACCCAACCGGGCAGGGGGCGATCTCGCTGGAACCCGGCGGCCAGTTCGAGCTGTCGGGCGCGCCGCTGGTCACCATCCACCAGACCTGCCGCGAGGTGAACGCCCATCTCGCCCAGGTGCTGGAGTGCGCCACGCCGCTCGGCATCGGCTTCCTCGGCGCCGGCTTCTCGCCCAAGTGGACGCGGAAAGAGACGCCGGTCATGCCCAAGTCGCGCTACCAGATCATGGCCAACTACATGCCCAAGGTCGGCGGCAAGGGCCTCGACATGATGTTCCGCACCTGCACCATCCAGGCGAACCTCGACTTCTCCGACGAGCCCGACATGGTGATGAAGATGCGCGTCGGCCTGGCGCTGCAGCCGATCGCGACGGCGCTCTTCTCCAATTCGCCCTTCACCGAGGGCAAGCCCAACGGCTTCCAGTCATATCGCTCCGAGGTGTGGCTCGACACCGACCCCAATCGTACCGGCATGCTGCCCTTCGCCTTCGAGGACGGCTTCGGCTTCGAGCGCTACGTCGACTGGGCGCTCGACGTGCCGATGTATTTCGTCAAGCGCGGTGACACCTATCACGACGTCGCCGGCGCCTCCTTCCGCGATCTGCTCGACGGCACGCTCGCCGCGCTTCCCGGCGAGAAGGCGACCATGTCCGACTGGAACAACCATCTTTCGACGCTGTTCCCGGAAGTGCGGTTGAAGACCTATCTCGAGATGCGCGGCGCCGACGGCGGACCCTCGAACCGCATCTGCGCGGTGCCGGCGTTCTGGGTCGGGTTGCTCTACGATCCCGTCGCGCTCGATGCGGCGTGGGAGATCGTCCGCGACTGGACGACCGAGGAGTGCGAGACGCTGCGCCAGTCGGTGCCGCTGACGGCGCTCGAAACGCCCTTCCGCAACCGCACGGTCCGCGAGATCGCCAGCGAACTCATCGACCTCGCCCGCGGCGGTCTCGCCCGGCGCGGCCACCTCAACGGCGAGGGCATGGACGAGACCATCTTCCTGACCTCGCTCGACGCCATCGTCGCCACCGGCAAGACGCCCGCCGATCGCCTGCTCGACGAATACGAGACCACCTGGCACGGCGACATCGACCGGATCTTCGTCGAGCACGCCTACTAGGCGGCGCGCCCCCAAGGCGCGTCGCGCCACCGAACCCATGGCACCTTTCGGATGTGCGTCTAGTGAGCACGGGCGCGATCTTTGGACCGCAAAATCCCGCCCGACCCTGTAATTCTCTCGAAATTCCGGCCGTTTTCCGCCAGATCGAAAGAAAAGAATAGGTTTAGCGGCCGTTCGACTCCATATTCTGAAGATGCCCAGCGGCACTCGGGCGCTGCGCTGAAAGAATATCTCGGCCTCGCCCGAACCAAACATCCTGTATCCCCAGTTCTATCCGCGTGAGACGCGTCCAATCGACTTTCGTAGGCGCGGTCTTTGCCACGCACAGGAGAACCTGAAATGTCTGGAATCATCCTTTCTTCTTCATTCGCCCTCGGGCTCGCAGCCTCCGCCTTGCTGGTCCCGCCGGCCTTCGCGACGGACGCCCTGTCCACCTCGATGGAGCAGGCGGCGGTTGGAATGAGCGCCGCCGTTCAGTCGCAGGCGGGCGCGGCGCGCGAACTGCTGCACGATCTCGTCGCTTCCGATCAGGCGGCATCCGGAGCCACGACGGCGCGCGAATTGCCGGGGCACCTGATGGCCGTCGGCGTTGCGTCGGATCGGCCGGCCTCCGGAGCCACCGTGTCGCGGGAATTGTCCGGCGACCAATCGGTCGTTGCGGTCGCTTCGGGCCAGGCGTCCGCCGACACGGCGGCGCGCGAAATGCCGGTCCTGGTCGTCCCCGCGGACCAGCCGGCGTTTGGAGCCGCCGGGGCGCGTGAACTGCAGCTGCGATCGCGCCGCTAACTCACTCCAGTAAATCATCGCCGGAGAAACGCGGCGGCGCTCGCGCCGCCGCCGATTGCCGATATTTGCGTGAAGACCAAGAACCAATCTGCCTCACCCAAGGGGACTTCAACGATCTGACGAACGCCAGGCTCTACAACGTGAACCTGACCAGCGCGGATCTGACGAATGCCAACATGACGGGCGCGTCGCTGCTCGGAACTCAGATCGTCGACGTGGGGCAGTCTTCTGCAATACGACGATGAGCGACGGTTCAGTTGACAACAGCGGCTGCTAGTTCCGACCCAACGAAAAATGGCCTGCCCCGAGGGGCAGGCCAGGCTGTCGGACGCGCCCAGGGGACCAGGCACCTCCGGATTGCGAAATGATTCGGCTCAGTCCAGACGGGCGCGGCGCTCGCGCTGGGTGAGGCGCTGGGCGGCGCGCCGTTCGCGGGCGAAAGCGCCCAGCTGGCGCATCGGGTCGTCATTGACCCGGCTGGCGAGCGCCGAGCGCACATCGTGCTGGGTGAGGCCGATGTCGCGCAGCATGTGCTCGTCCCAGCTGAGCAGCCGGGCGACGGAGCGGCGGTTGCGGAAAGCGGTCCACAGGGCGGCGACCTGGCGGACGCCGCCTTCGATCAGCGCTGCGACGGGGTGGCTCCGAGTGCCGATTTCAGTGGTGGTCATGGTCGTGTTCCTTCGCGGTCGGTGTCTTGCCTGCCTTTCGAAGACGGGCTTAAGAGCCGGCGAGCTCCTGAGACACCCGAAACATGCGCGAGAACGATTGATTGATCCAACGAATGTTTCTGATACAGTGCATTGGTTTCAGTGATCATTCGCCAGGGCGCGAAAATGGCTCCAACCCTCGATCTCGACCAGCTCAGGACCTTCGTGGCGATCGCCGACTCCGGCTCGTTCACCCGCGCCGCCGATGTGGTCCACAAGACCCAGTCGGCGGTCTCCATGCAGATGCGGCGCCTCGAGGAAAAGATCGGCAAGCCGATCTTTGCCCGCGACGGCCGCGCCTCGAAGCTGACCGAGGACGGCGAACGCCTGCTCGGCTACGCCCGCCGCATGGTGCGCCTGTCGGACGAGACGCTCTCCGCCTTCGACGAGGAGGGGCTCGCCGGCAAGGTCCGCCTCGGCACGCCGGACGACTATGCCGACCGTTTCCTGCCCGAAGTGCTGGCGCGATTCGCCCGCTCCAATCCGCGCGTCGAAGTAACAGTGATCTGTGAACCTTCCGCGAACCTCATGGACATGGCGCGCCGCGCCGAGGTCGACCTCGCCATCGTCACCGCGTGCGGCGAAATGGCGGCCGAGGTGGTGCGCGAGGAGCCGCTGCTGTGGGTGGCTTCCGCGTCGCACCGGGTCGAGGAAGAGGAGGTGCTGCCTCTGGCGCTTGCCAAGCCGCCATGCCAGTGGCGCACCGCCGGCCTGGAAGGCCTCGCCGTCGCCGGACGCAAGTACCGGGTGCTCTATACCAGCGGCAACTCGACGGCGATCTCGGCGGCGGTGCTTGCCGGCCTCGCGGTCAGCGTGGTCGCCGAATCGGCGCTCCGCCCCGGCATGCGCGTGCTCGGCGAGGCGGAAGGCTTCCCGCGCCTGCCGACCTGCGAGATCGGCATCATCCGCGCCCAGAACCGGCTGCCCTCGGCGATCGTCGACAAGCTTGCCGAGCACATCGTCTCCTCCCTCGACAATCTGTCGGTCCGCATCGCCGCGGCCTGACGGGCCCGGCGGAACAGGAATCCGCCGCGCCAGTTTTCGGCGCACGCCTGTTCCTGCCTCGCTGCCGCGCGGCGAATAGCCATCCTTGATGGGGTGGGGAGCGGCGCCTTACATGCAGCCCGAACGAAAAAATCAGAAGGAGTAGCCCCATGTCCCTGCGTATCGGCGATGTCGCCCCCGATTTCGAGGCTGACACCACGCGAGGGCCGATCAAGTTCCACGAGTGGCTCGGCGACTCGTGGGGCGTCCTGTTCTCGCACCCGAAAGACTTCACCCCGGTCTGCACCACCGAACTCGGCACGGTCGCCCGGCTGTCGCCCGACTTCAAGAAGCGCAACGTCAAGGTGATCGGCCTCAGCGTCGATCCCGTCGACAGCCACCTGAAGTGGGAGCCGGACATCGCCGCGGTGACCGGCGCAACGGTCGATTTCCCGATGATCGGCGACCCCGACCTGAAGGTTTCGAAGCTCTACGACATGCTGCCGGCGGCCGCCGGCGACTCGTCGCAGGGCCGTACCGCTGCCGACAACCAGACGGTGCGCACGGTCTACGTCATCGGTCCCGACAAGAAGATTCGCCTGTCGCTTTCCTACCCGATGACGACGGGCCGCAACTTCGACGAGATCCTGCGCGTCATCGACGCGATGCAGCTCACCGCGACCCACAAGGTGGCCACCCCGGCAAACTGGAAGGACGGCGACGACGTCATCATCCTCGGCTCGGTCTCCGACGAGGACGCCAAGAAGAAGTTCCCGAACGGCTGGAAGACGCCGAAGCCGTACATCCGCATCGTGCCGCAGCCGCGGACCTGATTTCCTCCTGACCCCTCGGGTGGAACCGACTGGCGCGGGACCCAAAAAGGTCCCGCGCCTTTTTCTTGCCTGGGGCAGCCTATCGCACGCCCGGCGCCACTTCGAGGAAGCGAGTGTCGGTGCCTTCCAGCACCACGCACGTCAGCGGGCCGCCGTAGACGGCGCCGGTGTCGACGTTGATGCGGTTGGGCATCACCTCGGCCGGGTTGGCCGGCGTGTGGCCGTGGACGACCACGACGCCGTGGTCGCGCGGATCGAACAGGAACGGCTCGCGAATCCAGATGAGATCGGCGGCGGCCTGTGCCGCGAGCGGCACGCCGGGCCGGATGCCGGCGTGGACGAACAGGTAGTCGCCGAAGCGCGCCGTCAGCCGCAGGCCGGTCAGGAACGCGCGGTCGGCGGCCGGCAGCTTCTCGGCGAGCTGGCTGGAGAGACTGGCGTAGTTCTGGCCGCGCATCTTGACGCCATAGGAGCGCAGCGTCTCCTTGCCGCCGTTGCCGAGCAGCATCGGTGCGCTGGCATCCGGGTTGGCAAGGAAGTCGATCAGCATCTGGTCGTGATTGCCGCGCAGCGCCAGCACCCGCGGGTCGGTCGCCGTCAGCGCCGCCAGCTTGGTGACGACACCGGCCGAATCGGGCCCGCGGTCGCCATAGTCGCCGATGTGGATGATGCGGTGGTCGGCGGGCGGGCGGGCGGCGAGGTCGGCGGCGATCTTGTCGTGCATCTCGGCGAGCATGCCGATGCAGCCGTGGATGTCGCCGATCGCGTAGAGGCGCAGTCCGTCGGGTGTGGTGGCTTCGCCGAGGCGCATGGGTCCCGCTCGTCTGGTTGTCGGCGCCGTGCTAACACACCTCGTCCATGCGCGTCCTCGTCGTCGAGAACTATGTCGGGACCCCCCTCGGGCAGGTCGGCCCGGCGCTGGCGGAAGCCGGCGCCGAGATCGATTTGCGCGCCGTGTGGCAGGGGGCGGCGCTTCCTGAAAGCCCGGCCGGCTACGACGGCCTGGTGGTGCTCGGTGGCGAGCAGAGCGCCGTCGACGACGCCGACCATCCCTATTTGCCGCATCTGGCGGCGCTGACCGCCGCCTTCGGCGCTGAGGACAAGGCGGTGCTCGGCATCTGCCTGGGTGCCCAGATCGTGGCGCGGGGGGCCGGGGCGAAGAACGTTCTCGGCCGGCCGGTCGAGTTCGGCTGGCATCCCGTGACCCCGACGGCGGCCGGCCGCGCCGACCCGGTGATCGCGGCGCTTGGCGATGGCGGGCCGATCTTTCACTGGCACCTAGACACATTCAGTTTGCCGGAGGGCGCCCTGCATCTGGCGACGAGCGCCATGACCCCCAACCAGGCGTTTCGGATGGGCCGCGCCTCCTACGCCATCCAGTTTCACCTCGAGGCCGACCGGGCGCTGGTCGCGCGCTGGAGCCGCGACTTCGCCGAGGTCATCGCCCGCGAGACGCCGGACTGGCCAAGCCGCCACGCGCAGGAGGCGGCGACGTTCGGTCCGCCGGCGGACGCCACCGGCGCGGCGCTCGCCCGCGCCTGGGTTTCCCTCGTTCGCTGAGGCCGGCTACAATCCCCATTACGTTCCTCGCCAGGGAGAAGGGGTTTCCCATGAAGCGTTTCCTGAGTTTCGCCGCCGCCGCGCTCGCCATGATCGGCGTGGCTCACGCCGCCAACCTGCCCGATCTCGGCGGGCGCACCGTCACTGCCGTGACGGAGAATGCCTACACGCCGTTGAACTTCGTCGATCCGAAGACCGGTCAGGGCGTTGGCTGGGAGTACGACGCCTTCAACGAGATCGCCAAGCGGCTCAACATGAAGGTCGACTGGAAGCTGTCGTCCTGGGACACCATGATCGAGGGTGTCCGTCAGGGTCAGTTCGACGTCGGCATGGACGGCATCACCATCACCGACGAGCGCAAGGGCCAGGTCGACTTCTCCGACCCCTACATGCTCTCGCAGCAGTTCATGCTGGTGCGCGCCGACGAGACCCGCTTCAAGGACAAGGAATCGTTCGCCGCCAACAAGGATCTTCTGGTCGGGGCGCAGCCGGGCACGACCAACTTCTATTCGGCCGTCTACGACGTGCTCGACGGCGACGAATTGAACCCGCGCATCAAGCTGTTCGAAACCTTCGGCGCTTCCGTGCAGGCCCTGAAGGCGGGCGACGTCGACATGGTGCTGATGGATAAGACCAGCGCCGCCGGCTACATGGGCGCCTCGCCGAATTCGTTCAAGATCATCGGCGATCCGGTGAAGTCGGAAGAGTTCGGCTTCATCTTCAAGCCGGGCTCCGATCTGGTCGCGCCGGTCAACGCGGCGCTGAAATCGATGAAGGACGACGGCACCATCGACGCGCTGAACCAGAAGTGGTTCTTCGACTACAACAACGCGCAATAACCTGGCGCGCCCCGTCTAGGGCGCCTTGCGGGGGAGATAGCCTTGCCCGATTTGCGCGAGCAAATCGTCGGCAAGGCTTGAGAGGGGTGCAACCCCGCCCTCGACACGCGCCCCGGCGGGCGATAGCCAGAAGGTCATGCCCGCCCCGTCGCGCACATCGACCCGCCGCGAGTTTCCCTACTGGCTGCTCGCCGCCGTTCTGCTCGCGATCCTGTTTCTCTGGTTGATCGTCAACGACGGCGACTACACCATCATCTTCACGGCGCTGCAGAAGGGCGTGCTGACTACCGTCTGGGTGTCGGCGGTCGCCTTCTTCCTCGCTTGCATCGTCGGGCTGGTGGTCGCCGTGGCGCGGCGGGCGCGCTTCCGGATCGTGCGCGAGGCGGCGACCTTCTACGTCGAGATCGTGCGCGGCGTGCCCGTGCTGGTGCTGTTGTTCTACGTCGCCTTCGTCGGCGCCCCGGCGATGGTGGCGGCCTGGAACTGGGTGCTGGCCTGGCCGATCGCCCATCACCTCGCGCCGCCCATGACCATCCGCGGGTTCGACATGACCTGGCGCGCGATCTTCGCGCTCACCGTCAGCTACTCGGCGTTCCTGTCGGAGATCTTCCGCGCCGGCATCGAGAGCGTGCCGAAGCCGCAAGTGGAGGGTGCCTATGCGCTCGGTCTGACGCGCAGCACCACCATGCGCTACGTCGTGCTGCCGCAGGCCTTCCGCACCGTCCTGCCGCCGCTCGGCAACGACTTCGTCGCCATGATCAAGGACTCCGCCCTGGTCTCCGCGCTCGGCGTCCAGGACATCACCCAGCTGGGCAAGGTCTACTCCGCCTCGACGTTCCTCTTCTTCGAGACCTACAACGTCGTCGCCTTCCTCTATCTGGTCATGACCATCGGCCTGTCGCTGATGGTGCGCACGCTCGAGCGACGTCTGAAGCAACGCGGCTGGACGGGGACTTCGACGTAGGCGGCGGACTTTTCGCGCGGGTTGAGGCGAGCGCCAACGATAACACGAGGCGGCATGGACCTGCTCGCCAAGCTGCTCGCCGAATTGCCGGCCGGGATCTAGCGGTCGCCGGCGGTGTTTTGGTCGGCGGGGAGCGGGGGCGAGGGACGCTTGCCGCGTGTCAGGAACGCCAGGATGCCGAGGACGACCGCACCGATCAGCCAGACCTTCAGCAGGGCGAGGGTGACGATCGCGGTGCCCACGCCCCAGCCGATCACCTCGATCGGTTTGAGGCCGGGGGGCGGGCTGTCGAAGTAGCGCTCGTAGATGATCATGGCCGCGGCGGTGACGTTGAACACCCAAAACAACGTCAGCCACAGCCGCCCCCAGACCCCGCGCCTCGGGCGTCGCGTCGGCGTGTCGGTCATCGGTGGCCTCCCATCCTTGAGGGATCGGTCCCCTCCCGTCCCGCGCTCGCGTCGGCTCGCATCGGACTGACGTTCCGGTCTTCCCTCCGCCACGACAATGTGGATGCGACGTGGCCGGAAATCGAGGGCAGGTTGGACAGCGGCCCGGTCGCGACGTAAAAGGCGGCCGCCATGCGCCAGGAAGACATCTGGGACACCGAGACCGCGGAAAGCTACGACACGCCCGGCACCGGGATGTTCGCGCCGGAGGTGCTGGGGCCAGCCGTCGACCGCCTGGCCGAGCTAGCCGGCGGAGGGCCGGCGCTGGAGCTGGCGATCGGAACCGGCCGCGTCGCAGTTCCGCTGCGCCAACGGGGGATACCGGTCACCGGTATCGAGCTGTCGCAGCCGATGGTCGCGCAACTGCGGAAGAAGGTCGACGAGGCGGCAATTCCCGTCGTCGTCGGTGACATGGCGCGGGCCGAGGTTCCGGGACGATTCACCCTCGTTTATCTGGTCTTCAACACCCTCTCGAACCTGCTGACCCAGGCCGAGCAGGTGGCCTGCTTCCGCAACGCGGCGCGTCACCTGGTGCCGGGCGGATGTTTCGTCATCGAGCTGTGGGTGCCGGACCTCCGCAGGTTGCCGCCGGGGAACGAGGCCACGGTCTTTCGCGCCGAGCCCGGCTATATCGGGCTCGACACCTACGACGTCCTGGCCCAGCAGGTCGTGTCGCACCATTTCCGGTTCGGCCAGGGGCGGGAGGCAAGTCTCTTCCGCAGTCCGCACCGCTACGCGTGGCCGGCAGAGCTGGACCTGATGGCGGAGATCGCGGGAATGACGCTGGAGAGTCGGCACGCCGATTGGAGCGGGTCCGCTTTCACCGCCGAGTCGTCGTCCCATGTGTCCGTGTATCGCCTGCCGAAAGGCTGAACCGGAGCAACTACCCCACCACGACGATGTGCAGGCGCTTCGGGCCGTGCGCGCCGAGCAGGATCTTCTGCTCGATGTCGCCGGACCGCGACGGGCCGGTCACCCAGTTGACCGTGCGCGGCAGGTTGCCCTTGCCGTAGCGGCCGCGGAGCTTCGCCCACGTCGCCTCGTAGTCGCCGGCGACGTCGGCGGCCTTCAGGACGACGACGTGGGTCTCGGGCAGGAAGTTGAGGGTGGTCGGGTTGTCCTTGCCGGAGGCGAGCACCACCGTGCCGCTTTCGGCGACGGCGGCCACCGCGTGGCTGACCCCGACCGGGTCGTTGCCGTCGGAGGCGCCGTGGCTGACGGTGACGGCGGTGCGGCTCCACGGCATCCCGGCGAGGAGCGCATCCTCGCCGAAGCGGACCGCGGCGGGCAGGTTGTTGGCGCGCAGGTATTCGGCGACCGCCGCCGGCACTGCCGCCTCGTCGGGAACCCGCGCCACCGTCGCCGCAACCTTCTCCGCCATCTGCGTGAAGAGCGCCAGGCGAGCCGCTTCGCCCAGTTGGCCGCGCGCCGGGATGACGCCGGGCGCCGCCTGGCGCAGCCGCTCGTCGACGGTGGCGTTGCGCCTCGGGTCTTCCGCGGTGACGCCCAGGGAACGGCGAATCTTGCCGAGGATGGCGTCGCGGGCGCTCATGGGGCGGCCGCCTTCT
Source organism: uncultured Alphaproteobacteria bacterium (assembly GCA_963843565.1). Lineage (GTDB taxonomy): Bacteria > Pseudomonadota > Alphaproteobacteria > Rhizobiales > Kaistiaceae > DASZQY01. The sequence goes on along the minus strand of CAWJKY010000003.1, from coordinate 1,518,314 downwards.
TGTGCCGATCCGCCCACATCTCCTGGAAGGTCTGGCCGGCGGGGGCGGGAAGGTCGCGGTACTTGGTCCAGCCGCCGGCAAGCGGCAGCCAGCGGAAGCGCCCCTTGCGGGCGCCGAGGTTGCCGAGCGCGCGCATGGCGAAGCTGGTGGCGAACTGGTAGAGGCGCGGCCGCTTGGCCATGAACGCCCACAGGCCGAGGCCGGCGCGATAGGTGGTCGGCTGGAGGTGGCGCTCGAACTCGCGCTCGCGCCAGTGGCGCATCATCTTGGGCAGCGGAATCTTCATCGGGCAGACGCTCTCGCAGCGTCCGCAGAAGGTCGAGGCGTTGGGGAGGTTCCCCGCCTTGTCGACGCCGATCAGCGTCGGCGTCAGCACCGCGCCCATCGGCCCCGGATAGACCCAGCCGTAAGCGTGGCCGCCGACCTCCTGATAGACCGGGCAATGGTTCATGCAGGCGCCGCAGCGGATGCAGCGCAGCATGTCCTGAAACTCGGAACCCAGCATCGCCGAGCGGCCGTTGTCGAGGATGACGACGTGGTACTCCTCCGGCCCGTCCGGATCGCCGGGCCGCCTGGGGCCGGTCGAGAACGTCGTGTAGCAGGACAAGTCCTGCCCGGTCGCCGAGCGGGCGAGCAGCCGCAGGATCTGGCTGGCGTCTTCCAGCGTCGGCGTAAGCTTCTCGATCGAGGCGAGCACGATGTGGACGCGCGGCAGAATCTGCGTCAGGTCACCGTTGCCCTCGTTGGTGACGATGACCGAGGTGCCGGTCTCCGCGATCAGGAAGTTGGCGCCGGTGATGCCGACGTCGGCGGCCAGGAACCGCTCGCGGAGCACGCTGCGCGCCTCGTTGAGGAGCGTCTCCGGCTCGGTCAGGTCGCGCTCGGCGGGCAGGTCGGTGTGGACGCGGCGGAAGTCTGCCTCGACCTGACTCTTCGTGAGATGAACGGCCGGCGCGATGATGTGGCTCGGCGGCTCGTGGCGAAGCTGGATGATGTATTCGCCGAGGTCGGTCTCGACCGGCTCGATGCCCTTCTCCTCGAGGAAATCGTTGAGCGCGATCTCCTCAGCGATCATCGACTTGCCCTTGGTGACGGTGCGGGCGCCGGCGTTCTGGCAGATGGCGAGGATGAGCTCGCGGGCCTCGGCGGCGGTTTCGGCGTAGTGCACTTCGCCGCCGCCGTCGCGCACCTTCTCCTCGTAGGCCTCGAGGTAGAGGTCGAGGTGGGCGAGCGTGTGGTTCTTGATGGCCCGGGCGTTGTCGCGCAGCGCCTCGAACTCGGGCAGCGCGTCGACGGCCGCTTGCCGCTTGGAGATGAAGCCCGTCTTGACGTGCTCCAGCGCCTGCTGGAGCACGGGGTCGTGAAGCGCCTGACGGGCGTTCGCCTTGAAGGTGGGCGAGGTGATGTCCATCAGGTGCTGTCCACTTCACCGATTGCCGGGGCATCGGCCATGCCGGCGAGCACCTCGGCGACGTGACGCGCCTTCACCGCACTGCCCTGACGCTTGAGCTTGCCGGCCATGTTGAGCAGGCACCCGATGTCGCCGGCGAGCAGCGTGTCGGCGCCCGCCGCAGCGATGCGCGCGGTCTTCTTCTCGACGATGGCGTTGGAGATGTCGGCGTACTTGACGCAGAACGTGCCGCCGAAGCCGCAACAGACGTCCGCATCCGCAAGTTCGGTGAGCGTCAGGCCGGCGACCGACTTGAGCAGACGACGCGGCTGGTTGCGGACGCCGAGCTCGCGCAGGCCCGAGCACGAGTCGTGATAGGTGACCGTGCCGGCGAAGGCTGCATCGACCTCGGTCATGCCGCGCACATCGACCAGAAAGCTGATCAGTTCGTGGACCTTGGCCTGGAACGCCTCGGCGCGCGCCTGCCAGGTCGGCTCGTCTGCGAAGAGGCCGGCGTAGTGCAGCTTGAGCATGCCGCTGCACGAGCCCGACGGCGCCACCACGTAGTCGTAGGGCTCGAACGCTTCGATCACCTGCCTGGCGATGGCCGCGGTGTCGGCCCGGTCGCCGGAGTTGTAGGCGGGCTGGCCGCAGCAGGTCTGCGCCGCCGGCACCTCGACGGTGCATCCGCTCGCCTCGATCAGCTTGACCGCGGCGAAGCCGACGCTCGGCCGGAACAGGTCGACCAGGCAGGTCACGAACAGGCCGACCCTGGGCATCGACACTCCTTCAGCGGCTGCGGCCACGCGACAAGCACCTTCCGAATAACGGGAAAGGGGAGAAACGGCCCCGAGATAACAGCGTCCGCCGACCCCAATCAAGCACGCTGCCGGGGAGGGCTCGCGGCGGCGGGTGAGGGAGACTATCATCGCCGCCGCACGATTCACCGGTGAAGCGTCGGAACCCATTCGTTCATGACGGCGATCGTCCAGCCGAAGCCAGATGCGGCGGTTCTCGCCGCCCGCGACGAGATCGTCGCCGGGCTGGCGCGGCTTGTTGACGCTGAGGGTCTGATCGCCAAAGAAGAGGCGCGCCGCGCCTACGAGACCGACGCGTTCACCGCCTATCGGGCGGTGCCGCTGGCGGTGGTGTTGCCGAAATCGACCGGGGAAGTCGCCGCGGTCCTGAAGTATCTCGGCGAACACCGCGTCAAGGTTGTCGCCCGCGGCGCCGGCACGTCGCTGTCCGGCGGTGCGCTGCCATCCGAGGATTGCGTCGTCGTCGGTCTGGCGCGCATGAACCGGATCCTGGAGATCGACACGTACAACCGCTTTGCCCGCGTCGAGGCCGGCGTCACCAACGTCAACATCACCAACGCGGTGGCGCCGGACGGCTTCTTCTACGCCCCCGATCCCTCCAGCCAGCTCGCCTGCACCATCGCCGGCAACGTGGCGATGAATTCCGGTGGCGCACATTGTCTGAAGTACGGGGTGACCACCAACAACGTGCTGGGCCTCAAGGTGGTGCTGATCGACGGGACGATCGTCGAGCTGGGCGGCGCGCACCTCGATTCTTCCGGGGTCGATCTTCTCGGTCTGATGATCGGCTCGGAGGGCCAGCTGGGCGTCGTTACCGAGGCGACGGTCAGGATCCTGCGCGCCGCCGAAGGCGCCCGGCCGATGCTGATCGGCTTCAACGCAGCCGCCGACGCCGGCGCCTGCGTCGCCGCCATCATCGGCTCGGGCATCATCCCGGTCGCCATCGAATACATGGACAAGCCGGCGATCGCGGTTTGCGAGGCCTTCGCCCACGCCGGCTACCCGCTCGACGTCGAGGCGCTGCTGATCGTCGAGGTGGAGGGTTCTGAAGCCGAGATCGCCGACCTGATCGCGCGCATCACCAAACTCGCCGAGGCCCACAACCCGACGACCGTTCGCGTCTCGCGCTCCGAGGCCGAGAGCGCCGCCATCTGGCGCGGCCGCAAGGCGGCCTTCGGCGCCATGGGCCGCATCGCCGACTATCTCTGCATGGACGGGGTCATCCCGACCGGGCGGCTGCCCGAGGTGCTGGTGCGGGTCGGCGAAATCTGCGCCGGCTACGATCTCAAGGTCGCCAACATCTTCCACGCCGGCGACGGCAACCTGCACCCGCTGGTGCTCTACAACATGAACGACCCGGACGAGCTCGCCCGCGCCGAAGCCGCCGGCGCCGACATCCTGAAGCTCTGTGTCGAGGTCGGCGGCTGCCTGACCGGCGAGCACGGCGTCGGCTTCGAGAAGCGCGACCTGATGACGGTGCAGTTCTCTCCGGTCGAGCTCGACCTGCAGATGCGCGTCAAGAGCGCCTTCGATCCCGACTGGCTGCTCAATCCGGCCAAGGTCTTTCCTCTCGACGGCCGGCCGCAAAGGGCCGCCTGAGCAAGTCCTTGCGCAAGATCAAGGTGACGATGCCTCTCCAACCCCACGGTGCCTCTCATGGACAAGATCAAGATCGAGCAACACAGCTCCCTCGGCCTCGCCTGGATCGTCGGCTGGCTGTTTTCCATCGGCTTCCTGAAACTCTCCTTCTGGGAGGGTGTCCTCGCGCTGGTCATCTGGCCGTACTACCTCGGCACCTATTTCGCGCCGGCGCTGCCGGCCGTGTGAGGATGACGCCGGGGGCCGGCCGATGCTGACCCCCGCCGACGAGAAAGAGCTTGCCGCTGCCGTGGCCGACGCCGCGGCGAAGGCGACGCCGTTGGGCGTGGCCGGCGGCGGCACCCGCACCGGCCTCGGGCGGCCCATGCAGGTCGCCGAGATCCTTTCGAGCGCCAGCCTCACCGGCATCACCCTTTACGAACCGGCCGAGCTGGTGCTTTCGGCGCGCGCCGGCACGCCGCTCGCCGAGATCGAGGCGGCACTCGCCGAACACAACCAGCGCCTCGCCTTCGAGCCGCCCGATCATCGCGCCCTCTACGGCTCCTCCGGCACGCCGACCATCGGGGCGATCGCCGCCGCCAACCTCTCCGGCCCGCGTCGCATCCAGCTGGGCGCAGCGCGCGATAGCCTGATCGGCGTGCGCGCCGTCACCGGGGCGGGCGCCGTGGTGCGCTCCGGCGGACGGGTGATGAAGAACGTCACCGGCTATGACCTGGTGAAGACGCTGGCCGGCTCATATGGGACGCTCGCCGTGCTCACCGAGGTCACCTTCAAGGTGTTGCCCGCCCCGGAGACCGAGGCGACGCTGGCGCTTTCCGGCCTCGCCGACGATCGCGCGGTCATGGCCATGGCGGCGGCGCTGGGCTCGCCCTTCTCCGTGACCGGCGCCGCCCACCGCCCGGCTTCCGACAGCGACCCGGCGCGCACGTATCTGAGGATCGAGGGCTTCGCCGATTCGGTCTCCGACCGGGCCAAGCGGCTCGCCCGCGCGCTCGCCGACTTCGGCGCCGCGGCGATCCAGGAGGCGGAAATCTCGCGGAGTTTGTGGACCACGATCCTAGACCTCGACGGCCTAGCGGCGCCCACCGACGTGCCGCTGTGGCGCGTGTCGGTGAAGCCGACCGACGGGCCCATGATCGCGGCGGCGGCGCGCGCCGCGTTTCCCTGCCGCGTGCTCTACGACTGGGGCGGCGGACTGGTGTGGATCGCCGGCGGATCGGGCGAAGACGCCGGCGCGGCGACGATCCGCGTCGCGGTCGCGGCGGCCGGCGGCGGTCACGCGACGCTAGTGCGGGCGCCGGATTCGGTCCGCAACGCCATCGACGTGTTCGAGCCGCTCCCGGCGCCGGTCATGGCGCTGACCAAGCGGCTCAAGGCGACTTTCGACCCGGCCGGGATTCTCAACCCCGGCCGCATGTACGCGGGGGTGTGAGCGCATCATGCAGACCAGCTTCACCCTCGCCCAGCTCGCCGACCCTGAGATCGCCACCGCCGACAAGATCCTGCGCTCGTGCGTCCATTGCGGGTTCTGCACGGCGACCTGCCCGACGTATGTGCTGCTCGGCGACGAACTCGACAGCCCGCGCGGGCGCATCTACCTGATCAAGGACATGCTGGAGGCGGGCGCCGCCGCGTCGGAAGAGGTGACTACCCACATCGACCGCTGTCTGTCGTGCCTTGCCTGCATGACGACCTGTCCGTCCGGCGTCGACTACATGCATCTGGTCGATCATGCCCGCGCCCACATCGAGAAGACCTACAGGCGGCCGTTCATGGACCGCGCAACGCGCGCGCTGCTCGCCGCCGTCCTGCCCTATCCGGCGCGGTTCCGCGCCGCGGTGATCGCCGCCTTCGCCGGTCGACCGTTCGCGCCGATCCTGAAGCGCATCCCCGGCTTCGCGCGCCTTGCCGCCATGCTCGACCTCGCGCCGAAACGCCTGCCGAAGACGAGCGCCGCGACGCGCCCCGGCGTCTTCCCGGCGACCGGGGAGCGCAAGGGCCGCGTGGTGCTTTTGCGCGGCTGCGCCCAGTCGGTGCTCGATCCTGGTATCAACGCCGCCGCCGTACGATTGCTGACCCGGCAGGGCATCGAGGTGGTGCTGGCCGAGGGGGAGGGGTGCTGCGGCGCGCTGCCCCACCACATGGGGCGCACCGACGACGCCCACGCCTTCGCGCGCGCCAACATCGACGCCTGGGTCCGCGAGATGGACAAAGGCCAGCTCGACGCGATCGTGGTGACCACGTCGGGGTGCGGAACGACCATCAAGGACTACGGCTTCCTGTTCCGCAACGATCCCGGCTATGCCGACAAGGCGGCGCGCGTATCGCGGATCGCCCGCGACGTCTCCGAATATCTGGAGGCTCTCGACCTCGGCGCGCCGGTCGAAGCGAGGCGCCCGGTCGTCGCCTATCACGCCGCCTGCTCGCTCCAGCACGGCCAGCAGGTGAAGACGGCGCCGAAGGCGCTGCTGCTGCGCGCCGGCTTCGAGGTGCGCGAGCCGGCGGAGGCGCACCTGTGCTGCGGGTCGGCCGGCACCTACAACATGCTTCAGCCCGAAATCGCGGCGCGGCTGAAAGCGCGCAAGGCCGGCGCCATCGCCGCGACCGGCGCCGACGTGATCGCCGCCGGCAACATCGGATGCCTGACGCAGATCGGTGGGGCGGTCACCCAGCCGGTCGTCCACACCGTCGAGCTGCTCGACTGGGCCTATGGCGGGCCGAAGCCGGAGAAGCTCGCAGCGCTCTGAAACAGCTCCTTGACATTCCATAAGTCGGTGCTTATTCATAAGCCAAGACTTATGGAGTTACGCCATGCAGCAGGCGGCAATTGGTGAGGTATTTCGGGCGCTTGCCGACCCGACCCGGCGTGCCGTCTTCGAGCGGCTGACGCGGGACGGGGAGGCGACGGTCGCCGAACTGACGGCCGGGGCCGGGGTGTCGCAGCCGGCCGTCTCGCAGCACCTGAAGGCGCTCCGCCGCGCCGGCCTCGTCAGTGAGCGCAAGGCCGGACGCAACACCCACTATCGCCCGGACACGAAAAACCTCGCGCCGCTGACCAACTGGATCGCGCGGCAGGAGGCGTTCTGGCTGAAGCACCTCGAAAAACTCGACGATGTCCTGAAGGAGCTGGACCGATGAACGACACGGCAGTGGCGACCCGCACGATCGAAGTCGACTACGACTACGCTTACCCGCCGGAGAAGGTGTGGCGACTCCTGACGGAGTCGGAGTTGATCGCGCGCTGGCTCATGCCGAACGACTTCCGTCTAGAAGTCGGCCACAGTTTCACCTTCCGCACCGATCCGGTCCCCGCGGCCGGATTCGACGGGATCGTGCGCTGCAAGGTGCTCGGCTTCGAGCCGCTGAAGTGGCTGCGCTACTCCTGGGTGGGCGGGCCGATCGAGACCGTCGTCACCTGGACGTTGACGGAGACCGCCGGCGGCACACGCCTCCATCTCGACCACGCCGGCTTCCGGCCCGAGGACGACATGGCCTTCAAGGGTCTCGGCGAGGGCTGGCGGAAGATGAAGGGCGGGCGGATCGAGACGATCCTCGCCGGCCTCTAGCGCTCCTCTGCGCTAGGTCTTCAGCCGGTAGCCGGTGCGGAACATCCAGGCGATGATCGCCAGGCAGGCCGCCAGAAAGACGAAGACCATGGCGAGGCTCAGCCAGACGCTGACGTCGGCGGTCGAAAAGAAGCTCCAGCGGAAGCCCGAGACTAGGTAGACGACCGGGTTGAACAGCGACACCCCCTGCCAGAAATCGGGGAGCATCTTGATCGAATAGAACGTGCCGCCGAGGAAGGTGAGCGGCGTCACGAACAGCAGCGGCACCAGCGACAGCTTCTCGAAGCCGTCCGCCCACAGGCCGATGATGAAGCCGAACAGGCAGAAGGTGACCGCCGTCAGCACCATGAACAGCGCCATGACCGCCACGTGGTCGATGTGGATCGTCACGAAGAACGAGGCGGTGGCGAGGATGACCAGACCGAGGATCACCGATTTGGTCGCCGCCGCGCCGACGTAGGCGATGACGATCTCGAGGTAGGAGATCGGCGCCGAAAGGACCTCGTAGACCGTGCCGGTGAACTTCGGAAAGTAGATGCCGATCGAGGCGTTGGAAATCGACAGCGTCAGCAGCGTCAGCATGATCAGTCCGGGCACGATGAACGAGCCGTAGCCGATGCCGTCGACCGTGCTGATGCGCGAGCCGATCGCCGAACCGAACACGATGAAATAGAGCGACGTCGTGATGACCGGCGCCACGATCGACTGAAGCAGGGTGCGGAAGGTCCGCGCCATTTCGAAGCGGTAGATCGTCCAGATCGCGATGGCGTTCACAGGTTGTCGCTCCTGACCAGGTCGACGAAGATATCTTCCAGCGAGCTTTGCCGCGTCTGGATATCCCGGAAACGGATATCGGCCGCGGAAAGGTCGGCGAGCAGGCGCGTGATGCCGGTGCGCTCGGCCTGCGTGTCGTAGGTGTAGGTAAGGTCGCAGCCGCCGTGGCCGAGCTCGAGCTTGTAACCGGCCAGCGCCTCGGGCACCGCGGCGATCGGATGCGAGAGCAGCAGAGTCATCTGCTTCTTGCCGAGCTTGCGGGTCAGCTCGGCGGTCTCCTCGACGACGACGATCTCGCCCTTGTTGATGACGCCGATGCGGTCGGCCATCTCCTCGGCTTCCTCGATGTAGTGGGTGGTGAGGATGATGGTGGTGCCGGCGTCGCGCAGCGCTCGCACGGTCGCCCACATGCTCTGGCGCAACTCGACGTCGACCCCGGCGGAGGGCTCGTCGAGGAAGAGAATCTCCGGCTCGTGGGCGAGCGCCTTGGCGATCATGACGCGCCGCTTCATGCCACCCGACAGCGTGATGATCTTCTGGTCCTTCTTGTCCCACAGCGCCAGGTCCTTGAGGACCTTCTCGAGGTACGCCGGGTCGGCGCGTTTGCCGAAGACGCCGCGCGAGAAGGTGACCGTGTTCCAGACCGTGGCGAAGATGTCGATGGTGACCTCTTGCGGCACCAGGCCGATCATCGACCGCGTCGCGCGGAAGTCGCGGATGATGTCGTGGCCGGCGACCGTGACCGTGCCGGCTGTCGGGGTCGACAGGCCGCAGATGACGCTGATCAGGGTGGTCTTGCCGGCGCCGTTTGGCCCGAGCAGGCCGAAGATCTCGCCCTTGCGGATATCGAGGTCGATGTGCTTCAGCGCTTGCAGACCCGAAGCGTAGGTCTTGCTCAGTCCCGCGACCGAAATGATGGGTTCCATGCGCCGCCTCCAGAGGAACCGGGCATATAGGGGGTATGGCCGGTTTCCGCCACCCCGGCGCGCGCTGCCGGCCGGAATTGGTTCAGTTGGCGCCCGGCCTGTGCCATAGAGTGCTCCCAACAAGTCAGGGGGCGAAACGGGGGCGTGGAGGCACGAAAATGAGCGAAAAAGGCAGAATCCAGGGCGTCGAGATTCACGGAGCCCTCGGCCCGCGCGCCGGCGAAGTGCTGAGCGACGCAGCGATGGCGTTTCTGGCGGCGCTGCACCGCAAATTCAATCCGTCGCGGCTGCGCCTGCTGACGCTGCGCGAGGAGCGCCAGGCCCGGTTCGACAAGGGCGAACTGCCCGATTTCCTGCCTGAGACCAGGCACGTCCGCGACGGCGACTGGAAGGTGGCGCCGATCCCCGCCGACCTCCAGGACCGGCGCGTCGAGATCACCGGACCGACCGACCGCAAGATGGTGATCAACGCGCTGAACTCCGGCGCCAAGGTCTTCATGGCGGACTTCGAGGACGCCAACTCGCCGACCTGGGAAAACCAGATCGAGGGGCAGCTGAACCTCAAGGACCGCTGGGCGAACGCAATCGACTTCACCGATCCGGCGAGCGGCAAGGATTACAAGCTGTCGGCGAAGCCCGCCGTGCTGCTCGTGCGGCCGCGCGGCTGGCACCTGCCGGAAGAGCACTTCGTCGTCGACGGCCAGCCGATGGCTGGCGGCCTGTTCGATTTCGGTCTCTATTTCTTCACCAACGTGAAGACCGTGCTCGCTGCCGGCACCGGCCCCTATTTCTACCTGCCGAAGCTCGAGAGCTACCTCGAGGCGCGCCTGTGGAACGAGGTGTTCACCTTCGCCGAGGGCGAGCTTGGCGTGCCGGTCGGCACCATCAAGGCGACGGTGCTGATCGAGACGCTGCCGGCGGCCTTCGAGATGGACGAGATCATCTACGAGCTGCGCGACCACATGGCGGGGCTCAACTGCGGTCGCTGGGACTACATCTTCTCGTTCATCAAGACGCTGCGCAACAACAGGAAGTTCCTGCTGCCCGACCGCGGCCAGGTGGTGATGGGCAAGGCGTTCCTGAAGGCCTACTCGGAACTGCTCATCAAGACCTGCCACCGCCGCGGCGCCTTCGCCATGGGCGGCATGGCGGCGCAGATTCCCGACCGCAAGAACCCGGAGATCAACGAAGCGGCCTTCGAGAAGGTGCGCGCCGACAAGGAGCGCGAGGCGAAGGCCGGCCACGACGGCACCTGGGTGGCGCACCCGGACCTGGTGCCGGTGGCGCAGGAGGTCTTCGACAAGTTCATGCCGCAGGCGAACCAGCTCGACAAGATGCGCGCCGACGTCGCCGTCGGACGCATGGATCTGCTCGAGGTCCACGACGGCACGCGCACGGAGGAGGGACTGCGCCACAACATTCGCGTCGGCGTCCAGTACATCGAGGCGTGGCTGCGCGGCCGTGGCGCCGTGCCGCTCTACAATCTGATGGAGGATGCCGCCACCGCCGAGATCAGCCGTTCGCAGATCTGGCAGGAGCTGCACTTTGAGGCGGAACTGGAAGGCGGCGTGAAGGCGACCAAGGACCTCTTCGAGAAGTGTCTCGGCGAGGAGATGGAAAAGGTGAAAGGAGAAATCGGCCCCGACACCTACGCCAAGGGCCGCTTCCCCGAAGCGATCGACCTGTTCCGCAGACTGTCGACCGCCGACGAGCTCGCCGCCTTCCTGACGATCCCGGCCTACCGGCTCATCGTCTGAGCCGGCACCGCGAGGCCGATCCCGCGATAATAGCCGCGCAGCAGCAACGCCGCCACGGCGAGCGCCGGCAGCGCCAGCAGCACGCTCGCCGAAAGCGGCACGCCGGTCGCCGTCAGCCACGCGGCGATGAGACAGGCCGCCGTGCAGCCGATGTCCCAGCCGGCTTCCATGGCGAGGCTGAAGCGGAACGGGCAGGGTGAGGCCTTGGCGCGGTTGTAGATCGGCGTCCCCATGACCGGCAGGATCAACGGCAGTGCCACTGCACCGAGTGCGTTGGCGCTCACCGCCAGCCAGGCCGAGTTGAGGCTGCCGGCGCGCACCACGACGATCGCCGCGGCCACCGAATAGGCGATCGCCACCGTCCGTCCACCGTGGCCGAGGTCGACGTTGCGGCCGAGCATCAGGGAGAAGACCGCGCCGACCAGACCGGCCAGCGCCATGGCGCCGCCGTAAGCCGGGAAGTTTTCCCCGAGCGCGCGGAAAAGCGCCATCTGCCAGACAAAGATGAACCCGGCGTCGAACCAGCCGTCGAGGGCGGCGAGCGCGAACCCGAGCCGCGCCGTGGCGAGCACGCCGGGCGCCGACTTGACGACCGCCACGTTGGGGATGGCGAGGAGCGGCAGGACGGCCAACGCATGCACGACGCCGACCGCCGCGAACGTCTCCCGCGGCCCTACCGTCACGAGCGCCCAAGCGCCGATGAACGGCCCGGCGATCCCGGCAAGCGCCACGGCCGCTTCGCGCGCGCCGATCTGGTGGCCGCGGTGCTCGGCATCGCCGACCGAGGCGAAGTAGGCGTTGTAAGAAACCCAGTAGAGAATGTCGCCGAGCGCGACGATCGCACAGAGCGCCACAAGTGCCGCATCGACGCCGCGCACTTCCGCGAGCGTCGGGTATTGCAGCGCGAGGATCAGCGCGCCGGTGATCAGCAGCGGCTTCAGTCCGAAGCGTACGGCGAGCGGCAGGACGAGCGGTCGCAGCGCGAAACGGACCACCAGGATCGCCGCCTGAAACAGCAGCGTCACCGGCACCGAGACGCCGGCGCGGAGCAGAAACACGAAGAAGAAGACACCGCCGGCGCCCTGGGCGAGCGCCTGGATGGCCGAGTGCAGATTGACGCGGTTGACCGCGTCGTTGCGCAGATAGGACATGAATGAGTCCGACGAAAGAGGAATCGAGAGGGGGGAAGACCCGCCGCTGACGGGTCGAGCGGTCAGTCCGCTCGCGCTGTAGTGGTCCCACTCATCGAGGCAACTCCTCTTGCCGAGGCCGCGACCTATACGCCGCGCGAACCTGCCCGGCAATCTCCCCGACTCGAAATCGCCGGCCGGTGTTGCCGATTTGCCAAAGGAGGCCGACGCACAAGAAGAGCCCGCGCCTACCGCCCGCGGAGCGGCAGCTCCTTCATGGACAGGAAGCACAGGAAGCCGATGGCGAGCGTCAGCACTGCCGCGCCGAAGACCCAGTGGAAGACCGGCGCGATCTCCATGCCGTTGGCGGCGGCCATCTGGACGAGCTGGGCGAGCGAACCGATCGGCTGCCCGCCGAGGCCGAGGCCGCCGATGAAGATGGCGCCGAAGACGGCGACCAGAATGGCGCTGCCCAGCGAGCGGAAGAAGTTGAAGCTGGCCGTGGCGGTGCCGAGCTGGTGCGGCACAACGGCGTTTTGCACGGCGACGGTGGTGGTCGGGAAGATCGTGCCGAGGCCGACGCCGGCGATCGCCAGCAGCACCTCGACCCAGACGAGCGACAGCGACGTGGCCATGACCGCCAGCACCGCCATGGCGGCCATCGACACCACCAGTCCAACAATCGGCCCGCGCTTGTAGTGCACCGTCCACGCCACGATCCGGCCGGCGATCTGCGCGCCGGTCACCGTGCCGCCCATCAGCGCGATCAGCGCCAGGCCGGAGATGTCGGGCGTGAGGCCGAGGACCGTCTCGAAATAGATCGGCACGTAGATCGACAGGCCGACCATGGTGCCGACCACGAAGAAGTTGGAGGCGGTGCCGGCCGCCACCACCGGATTGAACATCACCGCCAGCGGCACGAACGGCTCGGCGGCGTTGAGCAGGCGGACCACGAACAGCACCCAGGCCACGACCGAAAGGGCCAGCAGGCCGATGATCTCGGCCGAGCCCCACGCATAGATCCCGCCGCCCCACGACAGCGCCAGGAGCAGCGCGACCGATCCCGTCACCATCAGCGCCGCGCCGATGAGATCGAGCTTGTGCGGCCGCTCGTGACGCGGCAGGCGCTTCAGCACGCCCGCCGTCATGATCAGTGCCAGGATGCCGAGCGGCAGGTTGATCCAGAAGATGAACGACCAGTGCAGCCGCTCGGCGAAGAAGCCGCCGAGAACCGGGCCGGCCACCGACGAGGTGACGAACACTGACGCGAAGTAGGCCTGATAGCGCATACGCTCGCGGGGCGGCACGATGTCGGCGATGATCGTCTGGGCAAGCGCGATCAGCCCGCCGCCGCCCAGCCCCTGCAGGAAACGCGACAGGATCAGGAACCACATGGTCGGCGACAGCGCGCACAGCACCGAGCCGAACATGAACACGCTGATCGCGATGAGCAGCATGGTGCGCCGGCCGACGATATCGGCGAGCTTGCCGTAGAACGGCGTCACCGCTGTCGCGCTGAGCAGGTAGGCGGTCACCACCCAGGGCAGCAGGGTAAGATCGTGGAGGTCGTTGCCGATGGTCGGCAGCGCCGTCGCCACGATGGTCTGGTCCATGGCGGCAAGCAGCATTGCCAGGATGATGCCGATGATGATTCGGCGGACGTCGGCCGGACCGAGGGGGTAGGTGACGCCCTCCACGGGAGGACGGGGGCTGTCGTTCATGGGGCGTGTCGCCGGCGACGGGAATAACGGGCAGGGGCGGCGCGGGGCGCCGCCGACAGGGAAATAGAGCCAACCGCCGGAAAAACAAAGGGGCGCCCCAAGGCGCCCCTTTGCGGGAACGGGTGTGGGCGCAATCGGCGCCTACATGACGACGACCCGGGCTCCGACCTTCACGCGGTTGAACAGGTCGATGACGTCGTCGTTGACCAGCCGGATGCAGCCCGACGACACGTTGAGCCCGATCGTCCACGGCTCGCTGGTGCCGTGGATGCGGTAGCCGGTGTCGCCGCCGCCGTTGTGCAGATACAGCGCGCGGGCGCCGAGCGGGTTGCCGGGGCCGCCGGCCATGTGCGACGGCAGGCGATGGCCGCGCTTGCGCTCGCGCACGACCATGGCGGGCGGCGGCGTCCAGTCCGGCCACTCCGCCTTGGCGCCCACACGGACGACCCCGTGCCAGCCCATTCCCTGGCGGCCGACGCCGACGCCGTAGCGAATCGCGCGGTCGTTGCCGAGGATGAAGTAGAGGAAGTGCGCCTTGGTATCGATGACGATGGTGCCCGGCGACTCCTTGGTGTCAAAGGTCACCGTGCGCCGGTGATACTTGAACGGTACCACGCGATCGCGCGAGATCTGCTCGGGATAGAGGGTCCGTCCCTGGTAGGCCCCCGAATCGTCGCCGCCGAAAAGGGCGTCGAGGAACGGGCCGGCGTGCGCGACCCCGCTGCCGAACGTCATCGCCGCAAATGCCGCTGCGATCAGCCACCGATGAATGCGCATTCTGTTGCCCCACCTGTCTTGCCGGCCAGGCGTCTGCCCGGCCTGTTTTGCCGCGACGATAGCGAATCCGGGCACCTGCCGGCAACGGGGTCCAGGTCACGCGTCCGTGACGCGGTCTTTCCCGGGAATCCTCAAGAAGAAAGAGGGTACGGGGCCGCCCGTACGCCGCTACGGACGGCCTCGTCCCTCACGTGCGGCCAGCCCCGGCCGCACGCCCCCGTCTCAAAACGCCCCTCAGATGACCACCACCTTGGTGCCCACGCCGACGCGGTTGTAGAGGTCCTCGACGTCCTGGTTGCGCATGCGGATGCAGCCGGACGAAACGTTGTGACCGATGGTCCACGGCTCGTTGGACCCGTGGATGCGGTAAAGGGTCGAGCCGAGATACATGGCACGCGCCCCGAGCGGGTTGTCGGGGCCGCCGTCCATGTGGTGCGGCAGCTTGGGCTGGCGCTGGAGCATCTCCGGCGGCGGTGTCCAGCCGGGCCACTCTTCCTTGCGCGTGATGGTGTGGACGCCGGCCCACTCGAAGCCCGGCCGGGCAACGCCGACGCCGTAGCGCAGCGCCTTGCCGCCGTCGAGCACCAGATAGAGGTGGCGCGCCGGCGTATCGATGACGATGGTGCCGGGCTTCTCGTCGGTCTTGTAGGCGACGATCTGCGGCTGCCACTCGCGGGCGAGGGGATAGTTGTCGGGCCGGTCGCCGGGGATCTTGATGAGGGTCGGCGGCGGCGTGGCGCTCGAACGGGTGGCGGCCGGCGGCGGCACGACGAAGGCTGCCGGGCGCGAGGCGGTCGGTCTCATGCCGCGCGGCAACAGCTTGCCCGGCATGATCTGCACGAGCCACGGGTCGTCGAGCCCGGCCTTGGGCACCTCGCCGGCGGACGCGGCGGTAGCGGCAAGGAAGACGGCGGCGGTGGCGGCGAAAGCGATTCGTTTCATTCGGCGTACTCGATACAAGAGCGTCGACATGCGGCGCGTGCCGCGGGGCTAATTGGAACAGGCCCATGCTGACGCCGTTGGTACGCGGTTTTTCGTTTCAGCCGTTCCAGGTGCGACCCTAGGCCGGCGATTCCAACCGAATGGTGAATCGGAAGTGACTCGATTCGGCTTATGGATAACAAAGGGTTACGGAGACAGGCGATGAACGCGAGCGACGGACTGGTCACTGGCGAGGACGGCAAGCGGCGCTGCCTGTGGGGCGGCTCGACGCCCGACTACGTGCCCTATCACGACGAAGAGTGGGGGCGGCCGGTCGCCGACGACTTCCGCCTTTTCGAGAAGCTCTGCCTCGAAGGCTTCCAGTCGGGCCTCTCGTGGCTGACCATCCTCAGGAAGCGGGAGAACTTCCGCAAGGCGTTCGCCAACTTCGACTTCGACAGGGTCGCGAAGTTCGGCGCCCGCGACGTGGCGCGGCTCCTGAAGGATGAGGGGATCGTGCGCCACCGCGGCAAGATCGAATCGACCATCAACAACGCCGGGCGGGCGAGGGAGCTGGTCGCCGAGTTCGGTTCGCTGGCGGCGTACCTGTGGCGCTTCGAGCCCGATCCGAAATCGCGGCCGAGGAGCGCCGACTGGGCGACGATCCGCGCGCAGACCACGGCGCCGGAATCGGTGGCGCTGTCGAAGGATCTGAAGAAACGCGGCTGGTCGTTCGTCGGCCCGACGACGGTCTATGCCTTCATGCAGGCGGTCGGCATGGTCGACGACCACATCGAAGGCTGCCACTGCCGCAAGGCGGTCGAGCGGGAGCGCAAGGCGTTCAAGCGGCCGGTGTAGTCGATCTCAGGGCGTTCACGCAGCGACCCTCACACGCCGCCGGAGTGCACCACCTCGTAGTAGAGCTTCTCAAGCTCTTCCTTGTGCTGGGCTTCCTCGTTGGCGAGGAAGACGAAAGCGGTCTTGAGCGCCCCTTCGGGCGCGGTGCGGGCCAGTTCGGTGTATTCCTCCATCGCTGCGGTCTCGCGATAGAGCGCGTATTGCAGCACCGTCTGGTCGTCGGGGTTTTCGCCGAGGTCGGGCGTGTGGATGCAGTCGGAAAACTTCCCGTCCGCCACCGGCCTCGCGATCTTGTCCTCCATATGCCCCATGGCGTCGGCGTCCGCCGCGAGCTTCGAGAACAGGTCGACGTGGCCCTGTTCCTCCTCCGCCAGTTCCTCGGCGAGCCAGCGCAAATTCTTCGACACCTTCGGAATCAGCGCCTTGTAGAAATCGCGCGCCACCACCTCGAAATGCGTGGCGGTCTCCATGATCTCCCGGATGGTGGTCACGCCGGACAGCCTGTGCTTCTTCACTTCGCCAGTCATTGCAGCGTCTCCCTCGTTGCGGCGAGCGTGGCGTTCACGGAATTCGCGACACGGTGGCCATCGGCCACCGCGTGGATGACGTCAGGTCCGGAGACCACGTCGCCCGCCGCCCACAGCCAGGGCTCGGAGGTGCGGCCGTCCGCGTCGATCCTGATGCGCCCGCGGTTCCATTCCAGCTTCTCGGTCAGCGCTTCGCCAAGCAGCGAGATATCGGCGGCCTGGCCGATCGCCTCGACGACCATCTGGGCGGGATGCACGCGCTCCTCGGTTTCGTCGTACTTCGGCGCGAAGCGACCCTGATCGTCGAAGATCGCCTTGCACTTCCAGGTTCTGAGGCCGGCAACTTCGCCGTCCTGAAGGATGATCTCCTGCGGGCCCCGCGCGTCGAGGATCACGCAACCTTCCTCCCGGGCTTCCTCGACCTCTTCACGGTCGGCGAGGAAGTGATCGAAGTCTTCGAGCGCCGTCACCGTCATGCCGACCTCGCCGTATTTCTTCTTCTGCAGGCGGGCGAGGGAGCGGGCGATGTCCATGGCGACGTTGCCGCCGCCGATCACCGCGATTTCCGCCGGCACCGGGACTTCCTCGCCGAGGGTGATGCGGCGCAGGAGCTCGATCGCCGCTCCCGCCCTTTCGCTGCCCGGCACACGGGTCGAGCGGCCCTGATGCAATCCGATGGTCAGCACCACCGCGTCATAGGCCTTGTGCAGCTGGTCGAGGCTGATCTCGCGGCCGACCCGCATGTTGCAGCGGATCTCGACGCCCATGGATTCGATCACCGAAATCTCGTGGTCGAGCACGTCGTAGGGCATGCGGTATTCGGGGATGCCGTAGCGCATCATGCCGCCGGGCTTGGGCAGCGCCTCGAAAACGACGACCTTGTGGCCCTGACGGGCGAGGTCGAAGGCGGCGGTGAGCCCGCCCGGTCCCGAGCCGACGATCGCCACGCTGCGGCCGGTGTCTTCCACGTCCGGCTTCTTGATGAGGTCGAAATAGCGCTCGCGCGGCACGTTGTCGGTGATGGCGCGCTTCAGCCAGCGGATGGCGATGGCGTCGCCTTCGTGCACGGCGGCGCAGGAGGTCTCGCACTTGTGGGTGCAGATGCGCCCGCACACCTGACTGAACGGGTTGGTCTCGTAGAGAAGCTGCAGGCCACCCTCGAAATCGCCCTCGCGCACCTTCTCGATGTAGTCGGGAATCGACATGTGGGCCGGGCAGGTGGCGACGCACAGGCCGCACTGGACGCAGCGGTCGGCCTCGACGAAGGCTTCGGCCTGGGTGAAGCCGGCGACGATCTCCTCGAAGTTGTCGGCCCGCGCTTCCGGTTCGAGCGTTCCCATCGGCGCGCGCTCGATGCCCGAAAGCCGGCGCACGTCCTCGCGGTCGTAACCCTTTTCCTCGTCGTCCCACGGCTTCTTGTCGACGCCGGGGATGAAGCGGAAGGCGTCCGGGTCGGTGTCTATCCATGTGTAGGCGTTCGACATGGTGAGCGAGCCGGTCATGCATACGTCGACGCACAGCGCGCACCAGCAGCAGCGCCCGTAGTCGATCATCGGCCTGAGGCCCGAGTCGCCGTGCTGCGGATCGGAAACCGGCACCATGTCGATCGCCGCGTTCTGGCAGATTTCCTCGCACGAGCCGCAACCGATGCACTTGGCGAGATCGTTCTGGTGGAAGCCGCGATAGCGGTCGGCGGCCTCGCGCGACAGCGGGTCCTTGATGGTCACCGGCGCTTCGAAGGCGTGTTTCCACGCGGTGTAGGGGGAGAGCACGTCGCGGAGGGACATGACGCGTTACCTCTCGATTTCCGGCGGGTAGGTGTGCAGCGACACCATCAGTGCGGCCACGTCGGAGATGTTGGTCCCGGGGATCAGGTGCTCGAGCAGCGCCATCGCGTGGGTATAGGAGGGGCCGCGCACATTGACCCGGCGGGGATAGCCGCTGCCGTCGGTGACCAGGTAGTAGCCGTATTCGCCGCGCGAGCTCTCGCCCCTGATGTAGGTCTCGCCGCGCGGAATCTTCCAGTGCAGCACGTTCGGAATCCGGGCCATGACGTCGCCGGTCCGGGGCATGTCCCTGAGGATCTGGCGGATCAGCTTGATGGTCTCCTTGGTGTCGCGGAACCGGACATCGGCGCGGGTGTAGATGTCGCTGTCGGTGCCGGTCTGCACCTCGAAGTCGAGCCGGTCGTAGACGAGATACGGGCTGTCCTTGCGCACGTCCTTGGCGACGCCGCCGGCGCGCGCATTGGGGCCGGTGACGCCGTAGGGCTCGAACAGCTTCGGATCGATGTAGCCGACGCCTTTGGTGCGCCGCCGGAAGACCACGTTGCGGAACATGACCTTCTCGATGTCGTCGAGATAGCGCTCGGCCGTCGCCAGCACTTCTTCCATGCGGCCGGCGAAGCCCTCGGGAAGGTGGCCGCGCACCCCACCGGGCAGGATGAACATGTGATAGATGCGGGCCCCCGACAGCTCCTCGAAGCGGTCGAGCATGATGTCGCGCAGGTAGTAGGTCCACTGCCCGACGATGCCGAGGCCGAGCGAGCCGGCCTGGCCGCCGATCGACATCATGTAGGAGTTGAAGCGGCCCATCTCGAGGATCAGCGTGCGGATCCACTTGGCCATCTCCGGCACCTCGATGCCGGCGAGTTCCTCGACCGCGGCCGCGTAGCAGTATTCGTTGAAGTCGGGCTCCGGCACGCACACCCGGCACACGATCGGGAAGACCTGGATGAAGGAGCGCCGCTCCATCAGCTTCTCGAAACCGCGGTGGAGGTAGCCGACGTGAGTCCTGCCCTCGACCACCTCGTCGCCGCACACGGTCAGCTCCACGGACATGTTGCCGGTGATGCCGGGGTGCTGGGGTCCCTGCCAGAGCTTCAGATACTTGCCAGTCTCGAGGTCGATCTCGAGCTTCCCGTCGGGGCCGACGGTCGGATACTGGGAGCGGTCGGTCTGGAGGTTGAGCATGTTACTTCGCTCCTGCCGGGCGGACGTCCGGATAGAGATGCGCCTTCATGTGGGCGCGCGGATCGTTGGTCGCGCGGCCGGGGCGCTCGCGATAGGTCTGCAGCGAATAGGCCAGCGTATCGAAGTCGCGCCGGTAGGGCGGCAGGTCGGTCCAGCCTTCCAGGATGAATTCGTCGTTGACGCGCGGCGAGCCGGGAAAATCGATCCCGAACATCTCCCGCAACTCGCGCTGATAGGTCTCGGCAGTCGGCCACAGGTCGTGGATGGTGTCGGCGGTCGCCTTGCGGCGCTCGAGCATGACGCGCAGCGCCAGCGTCCGGTCGGCGGTGCGGTTGTTGAGCATGTAGGTAAGCTGGAACTTGCCGTCCTCGATCCAGTCGACCGCGGTCAGCAGGACGAGATGGGTGAAGCCCTCGACGTCGCGGAGCTCCGTCAGGATGGCGCGCAGCTCCTCGCGGAGAACCGTCACGAAGGCGAGGTTGGCGCGCCGGAACTCCGGCATCTCGATGCGATAGCGCTTCTGGAGTTGTTCGATGAGGGCTTGCATCTCGATCACCAGCTGTAGTCCGGCATGTCCCAGTCCTTGATCACGGCCTTCTGGTTGGCCTTGTACTGGGCGAAATTCTCGGCATAGAGGTTGGCGCCTTCGGCCTTGCCGGCGCGGATGAGCTTCTTGAGCTCCATGAAGCCGGCGAGGAGCGATTCGGGCCGCGGCATGCAGCCGGCGATGTAGAGGTCGACCGGCAGGTAGTCGTCGAGCCGCTTGATGGTGTTGTAGCTGTCCCAGTACATGCCGCCGTTGATGGTGCAGGAACCGAGACCGACGACGTACTTGGGCTGCTGCATCTGCTCGTAGGAGCGGATGGCGCGCTTCAGCGTCTTCACCGACAGATAGCCGGAGATCATCAGGAGGTTCGCCTGGCGCGGTGTCGGCCGCCACTGGATGCCATAGCGGTAGGCATCGAAGCGCGGCGTCATCAGCGGTCGCATCTCGATGGCGCCACAGCCGGTGCCGAAGCCCAGGATCCACAGGCTGTTGGCCCGCGCCCAGTTGTAGAAGTCCTCGACAATCTTGAAATAGGCCTTGGGGTGAACCTTGGGCGCCGCCTCGCAGTAGTAGTCCTTGAGGGGATCGATCTCGATCACCTGGCCGTCCGGCGTCTCGACCTTGCGCGGGCGCATCTCCTCGCGCAGGGGGAATTCCTTGTCGACGTTCTTCAGGAACTTGGGATCGACGTGTTTCATCGGGTCACACCATGAGAATGGCGAGGACGCCAACCGGCAGCCCCCATTTGAGGAAGAAGCGGATGGACTGCTCGACGCGGAAACGCGGGTGGACGACCCCGATGATCGCCGCGATCATGTAGAGGGCGAACACCTTGATCGCGAACTCGCCCCAGTTGGTCGCGCCGCCGAAGAACAGGTTCATGTAGACGACGGTCTTGGCGACCGGGAACAGCGACCGGTTGGTCTGCATCAACGCCAGATAGGAGGAGTGGTACTCGGTCGGCGGGCCGATCGGAATCTCCTGCGGCGCGATCACCACGTCGAAGGGCGAGCGCATCATGGTGCCGACGAAGGCGAACATGGCGGCGAAGGTCGCCAGTGGGTCGGTGAACAGAGTCCAGTTGAAGATCGAGCCCTGCTGCTCGGCGACGATCTTGGTGATGTCGAGGGTGCCGTATTGCAGCGACATGGCGTAGACGGCGAGGGCCAGCGGCAGCTCCGCCATGGTCACCTGGGAGAGGCCGCGCGAAACGCCGATCGCCGAATAGGGATGGCCGGATTCCGCCGCGCCGAGCGCCATGCCCAGGGTGCCGAAGAACACGAAATAGAGCGCCAGGATCAGGTCGCCGGAATAGGAGAAGTTCTGGTTCCAGGCCGAGCCGTAGATGGTCGGCACGAACAGCAGGAGACCGACGCCGCCGGTCAGCCGGAAGACCGGGGCGAGGTAGAACATCACGCCATGGGAAATCTTCGACCTCAGCGCGATGTTCTTGAGGAGGTCGATGTAGTTCTGCCAGACCGGGATGCCGTAGCGGCCGCTCGCCCGCGCCGCGATCTTGCGCACCACCGCCGTCATCGCCAGCGCGTAGACGATGACGATGAACAGCGTCAGGGCGGCATAGACGAGCTGCATCCATTCGAAGCTCATGACACGCCTCCCATGGCGATCAGGTAGACGGCGACCACGAAGAACAGGACCTGCACGGCGTAGGTCTGGCCGTTGCCGGTGTAGAGGCGGCGGCCGAACTCGGCGGTGCCGGCGAGCGTGTCGGTGACGCCCGACCAGAAGGAAGTGGCGGCCGGCGTCTCGATGAGGCCCATGGCCTTGCGGTAGGGAGCGAAGAAGTTCCACGCGAAGTGAGTGGTCTGCGGCTTGAAGGGCCGCTCGGCGGCGAACACGATGTTGAACTGCTTCACCCACTGGGCGTTGTGGTTCATCCAGATGAGGAGGCCGAAGATGGTCACGAAGATGACCCCGATCACGATCATGATCGCCACCGGGTTCCAGTAGCCGTATTGCGAGATGATCTCGCGGCCCTGCCAGACCAGCGGCTGGTCGCCGAAGATGCCGCCGATGTAGGCGTCGACCCTCTGCAGGGCCATGCCCGGCAGGATCGCGAAGGCGATCAGGAAGGCGACGTAGAGCATCTGGGGCACGACGATCCAAAGGGGGGCTTCCTTTAGCTTGCGGTGCTCGTCGTGGAGCTGGCCGAGGAAGATCGTGTGGATCAGCCGGAAGAGGTAGAGGAAGCCGACCGGGCCGGCCATGAAGATGAGGATCAGCGGCAGCTTCTGGCCGCCGTCGAGGATCGCCTGATAGAATATCCAGCGTCCGCCGAAGCCCGACAGCGGCGGCACGCCCGACATGGCGATGATGCCGACCAGCACCGACACGAAGGTGAAGGGCATCAGCGTGATCAGCCCGCCCATCTTGTACATGAGCTTGGTGTGGGTGCGCTTGTAGACGCCACCGACCGCCAGGAAGAGCATCGACTTGTAGACGTAGTGGTTGATGACGAACATCAGCGCCAGCAGCCAGCCGAGATGGGTCATCAGCCCGAGGCCGAAGAGCGCGTAGCCCATCTGCGAGATCGAGGAGTAGGCGAGCAGGCGCTTGGCGTCTTCCTGGAAGACCGCGAGCACCGCGCCGATGAAGGCCGACAGCGCCCCGATCCACACCAGCACATGGGTGAGGTCGACGCCGTAGAGGGTCTGGTGGCCCATATGGGTGAGGAGCAGCCAGAGGCCGAAGAGCCCGGCCTTGAGCAGGATGCCGGAGACCATCGGCGAGACGTCGGTCTCGGCTTCGGCGTGGGCGCCGGGCAGCCAGATATGCAGGCCGATCGAGGCGGTCTTGGTCATGAAGCCGACAGCGAGGAGAACGAAGACGAGAGGCCCGATGTCAGCGGGCACGGTCTTCAGGCCTTTCAGCGCGAAGGGCTGCACGCCGCCGGCGGCGAGCGCGAACCCGGCGAGCAGTGCGAAGGCGCCGCCCAGCGAGAAGAGGATGTAGGAGAGCGCGTGCGGCTCCGAGAGCTTGCCGCGCAGGATCAGGAAGTAGGACCCGACGGTGAGCACTTCCCACGCGGCGAAGAAGGCGAAGCTGGTGTGCGCCTCGATCAGGAGGGCAAGGCCCGCATACATGAGCATCGCCGACGGGTAGAAGCCGACACGGCGGCCGCTCTCCACGAACGAGGCGAGCAGGATCACCGCGCCGCCGAGGATCATGATGATCGCGAACAGCGTCTGGAGCGCGTCGTAGCTCGGGTAGCGGAACGCAAACCACGCCACCAGCCCGGCGATCGCAATGACGTTCTTGACGCGCGCTGGCAGGAAATCGAGCGGCAGGAAGGCGAGCGCGAAGAGCACCGGCACGGCGGTCAACAGGTTGAGGTTGCCACTGAGCGCGCCCCACACGAAGCCCAGCCCCCAGCCCGCGGCGAGCGCCACGAGCACCGGAACGGTCTTCGCCATGGCAACGACCAGGGGTGCGCCGGCCTCCCGTTTCACGGCATAGCCGAACCAGCGAAACATGTAGCCCGCCTCGATCAGCGCGCCGGCGAGGATCAGCCCCAGGGTCGGCAGCCGGTCGGCGGCGACCAGCGCATGGGCGAGGTTCCACTTGGCGTAGAAGCCGGGGAAGGGCGGCAGCCCGACCAGCATGGCGATGAAGGTGGCGAACGCGAAGATCAGGACGGGAGTGGTGCGCAGCGCCGCCCAGTCGGCGAGGGTGCGACCGCGCACGAAATCGGACAGCCAGAAGAGGCCGGCCTTGGCCACCGCGTGGGTAACCAGGATGCCGCCGGCGACGAACAGGTAGCCATCGCCGAGCACGTCGCGCTGGCCGATGACTGCGAGCACGAGGCCGATCTGCGCCACGGATGAATAGCCGAGCAGGCGGCGGTCGTGGGTCTGCGACAGCGCCAGCACGTTGGCGGCGAGGAAGGTCAGGAGCCCGACGCCGGTGGCGAGCGGCAGCCAGGCGGGGCCGGCGGCGGCAAACAGCTTGTCGGCGGCGAACAGCGCGGCGGTGCCGGACGCGGCGGAGAACAGCGCGGCGAAGCCCGGGTGGGCCGCCTCGTAGATGTCGAGCGCCCAGCCGTTGGCCGGGAACGGCTTCAGTTCGAGCAGCAGCGCGACGAGCACCAGGAAGAGCGCCAGCGACGCCCCGCTGAAGGCCATTGGCTGGGCGGCGATGTCGTCGATATTGAGCGAGCCATTGGCGTGATAGGTGAAGATGATGCCGATCAGCAGCAGCACCGAGATCACCTGCGCCACGATCAGGTATTTGAAACCGGCGGCGATGGCGCGGGCGTCTTCGGAAAGCAGCACGAGGCCGGCCGAGGCGATAACGATCAGCTCGACGAAGACGAACAGGTTGAAAACGTCGCGGGTCATCACCAGGCCCGACAGCGCCATGATGAGCACCAGCAGCACCGCCATCGAACGCTGGCCGTGGCGGAGGAGCGCGTCCCGCATGGCGAGCGCCGAGAAGAGCCCGGTTGCCGTGACGATCGAAAGGAGGGCGGCTTCGGTCAGCCCGACGCGCAGGTTGATCGCGAAGGGCGGCGCGGTGCCGGCGGTGGTGATATCGACGGCGCCGACCCAGCCGAGGGCGAGCGCCAGCGTCCACGACAGGGCAATCGCCGCCATGAAGGCGACGATCGCGTTCGTGACCAGATAGGCCGAGCGCACCTGGCTCTCGCGGAAGAAGCCGAGGGCAAAGGCGCCGCCGAGCCCTGCGACGATCAGGAAGAGGGCGCTTACCATTTCAGGTCTCTGAAGTTGGAGATGTCGAGGCTGCGGCCCTGACGGAACAACTGGTAGGCATAGGCGAGCATCAGCGCGGTGATGCCGAGCCCGATGACGATGGCCGTGAGTACGAGGGCCTGCGGCACCGGGTCGATGATCCGCTGGGCAGCTTCGGCTGGCGCGATCGTGTCGAGGATCGGGGCCGTGCGCCCGGGCAGCACGCCGACCGCAACCAGCACCACGTTGACGCCGGTATCGGCGATGGTGAAGCCGACGATCATGCGGACGATGTCGCGGTTGGTGAGCGCCGCGTAGAGACCCAAGAGGACGAGGATGAAGCCGGTGGCGAGCGCGATCTGGATCATGCCGCGTCCTCCGTCTCTTCGAAGCTCTCGAGGATGGAGGAGAACTCCGCCCCGACCTTCAGGCCGATCAGCACGTAGATGAGCGGGATGGCGCCGGCCGACAGGATGCTGCCGAGCGAGCCCAGCGGCAGGATGCGGTTGTCGAGGAACCCGCCGGCGAACGCGACGCCGAGAAGCCCGACCAGCAGGTAGAGGAGGCCGGAGCCGCCCTCGGTGCCGGAGATCGTGCCGTGGCTAAAGCGCCGGTCGGGATCGGCGAGCAGCATGAGCAGCACGCCGGAGGCGAGCACCGCGCCGCCCTGGAAGCCGCCACCGGGGGTCAGGTGCCCGTTGACGAAGACGTAGGCGCCGAACAGCACGATCAGCGGCAGGAGCAGGCGCGCCCCGGTGTGGAGCAGTTCGCCGGAGGGCAGGACGCCGGCGCCGGCGGCGGGGCGCGGGGCGCGCAGCTGGCTGAGCGACACCCCGATGATCGCCGCGGTCAGGAACAGCACCGTGACCTCGCCCAGCGTATCGAGGCCGCGGTAGGTGACGATGATCGCGGCGACGACGTTCTGGGCGCCGGTCTCGGCGACGGTGTTCTGGGCGTAGTAGAGCGCCGACCGGTTGAGGCTGGCGTCGGGCAGATAGCCGGTGAGCAGCACGAAGAAGGCGCCCCCGAGGAGGGCGAGGAGGACGATGACGATGCTGTGGCGCGCGCTCATGACCGGTTCTCCCGGCGCATCCGCCCGAGCACGAAGAAGAACAGGAAGGTGGTGAGCCCCGATCCGATCGCGGCTTCGGTCATCGCCACGTCCGGCGCGAACATCAGCAAGAAGAGGACCGAGGCAAACAAACTGACGAGCCCGGCGGCGAGCACCGCCGTGACGCGCCCGGCGGCGAACAGGGCCACCGCCGCCATGCCGATCATCGCGACGGCGAGAATGAGGCTCATCGGCAGAACGAGCGCGCTCATGCGAGGTCTTCTCCGTCTTCGGCCAGCTGGTCGGCGCGCGCCATCGGCGCGATCCGCGCGCGGTGCGTGGCGCGGGCGAGGAACTGGCTCGACAGGGGGTTGGTGAACATCACGAACAGCAGGATCAACAGCAGCTTCAGCGACCAGCCGGGCACCAGCAGCGCCGCGCCAACGAGCGTCAGCAGCGTGCCGAGTGTCGTCGCTTTCGTGCCGGCCTGGATGCGCGTGTAGGTATCGGGCATCCGCAAGAGCCCGAGGCCGCCCAGAGCCAGGAACAGCGTTCCGGCGAGCAGCGACAGGCCGCCGACGATGGGCAGAAGGTCGCTCATTGCTCGCCTCCCTCGAGATAGCGGGCAGCGACGATCACGCCGAGGAAGGACAGGAGCGCGTAGACCAGCGCCACATCGAGATAGATCTCGCGACCCGAGGCGAGCGCCGCGAGCACGATGCCGGTCACCGAGATGACGGTGAGCACGTCGAAGGCGACCACCCGGTCGACGGCGTGCGGCCCCGCCACGAAGCGATAGAGCGCCAGCAGGAAGGCGCCCGCGGCGGCGAGCCCGGCGAGCGTCAGCAACAGGTCAGCCATACATGACCTCCAGATAGCGTTCGAAGCCGGCGGCGATGGCGCGCGTGGCGGCTTCGGCCTCGGTGGCCTCTGCGACGACCCAGTGGACGTAGAGCCACTCGCCCTTCATCTCGACGGACAGGGTGCCCGGGGTGAGCGTGATGGAATTGGCGAGAAGCAGCCGGGCGACCGGATTGGTCAGGTGAGTCCGTACCCTGACGATCGCCGGCTTGACCGGCAGCGAGGGGGTCAGCACGAGCGTCGCCATGGCGAGGTTCGCCTTGACCAGTTCCTTCAGGAAATAGGCGACGTAGGCGACGGTCGCCGCCAGCGAGGCGAGGGTGAAGCGGTAGCCGGTGAGGTAGGTGAGGTTGGTGCGCAGGAAGAAAGCGACGGCCGCCGCGACGAGCACGCCGACGACGACCGATTCAGGGGCGAGCGACGCGCTGAGCAGCAGCCAGAAGAGCAGGAGGGTCGCGAAAAGCTTGATCGGCGCGCCAGCTTCGCTCATCGAACCCGTCTCCTTGTCCAGTCCCGATCCGTGCCTGGCGGCCGGTGGCAGCCCGACGGCTGGCGCCGTCCGGGCCGAAGAGCTTCAAATTCGGGGGGACAAGATCACACATTCAAAAAACGCGATTTGACCTCGGACAAGTTGCGAGCCCCATTTTTCGAGGTTCTCGCTGGGGAATCGCGCCGGATTCCGGCCGGATCGGCCCGACGGCGCCGGTCGGCGCCCGCCCATCCTTTGGAATGGCCGGATTCGCCCGATTCGCGGGGCGTCTGGCGGGGTCTGCCGCTAGCCGCGCGCCGCCGTTCTGAGCTTCGCCACGATCGCGGCGAGGGCCTTTTTCTGGCGGGCGTCGAAGGCCGCCACGCGGCTCGCCACGAGATAGGCCTCGGACTTCAGGATGACGCCGTCGGCGAGCACCTTCAGCCCGTTGGCGCTGAGCGTCGCCCCGGTCGAGGTGATGTCGACGATGAGGTCGGCGGCGCCGGACGCCGGCGCGCCCTCGGTCGCGCCCAGGCTTTCCACGATCCGGTAGTCGGCGATGCCATGGCCGGCGAAGAAGCGGCGCGTGATGGTGACGTACTTGGTGGCGACCGTCAGGCGCCGCCCGTGGCGCGGGCGGAACCCGGCCGCGACGTCGTCGAGGTCTTCCATGGTCTCCACGTCGATCCACGGTTCCGGCACGGCGACGACGAGGTCGGCGTGGCCGAAGCCCAGAGGCGCGGCAAGCTCCGTGCGGCTCGCGAAGTCCGGCACCTTCTCCTCGATCTGGTCGCGCCCGGTGACACCGGCGTGGACGGCGCCGGCGCCAACCTCGCGCGCGATTTCGGGCGCCGACAGGTAGGCGATCTCGACGCCGGCAACGCTGGCGATGCGGCCGCGGTAGCTGCGCGCGCTCCCCGACGGCACGATCTCCAGGCCGGCGCCGGCGAAGAACTCCTGCGTCGCCTGCTGCAGCCGCCCCTTGGAGGGCACGGCGATGATCAGCGGGTCGCTCATTGCACGCGGTCCCCGGCGATGCGGTCGAGCCAGACGGCGAAGCCCACCGCCGGCACGGCCCGCCCGCCCGCGCCGACGTGCGCGGTCATGCGGTCGTAGCGTCCGCCGCCGACGATCGGGGCGCTTTGGCCGCGCTTGCGAAACTCGAACACGAAGCCGGTGTAGTAATCGAGGCGACGGCCGAAATCCGCGGCGAAGGTCAGCCGGTCGACATCGATGCCGTGGGCGGCGAAGGCGTCGGTGCGCTCGGCGAAGCGGTCGATGGCCTTGCCGATGTCGATACGCGCGCGTTTTGAGAGCGCCCGGAGCGCCGCGATCGAACTCGGCCGGCGTCCCGGAGATGGCGAGAAAATCAGTGAGCGCCGCGGCGGCCGGCGCCGGGATGCCTTCGGCCAACGCGGCTTTTTCCATGACGCGCTCGGCGATCTCGTCGGCGCTGCGGCCGCTGGCTTCGCCGAGGCCGGTTTCGGCGAACTGGGCGGCGACGGCGGCGCGCACCTTGGCGCGGCTGGCGCCGGCCAGCGGGGAGGGGGCGGTCTTCGCCTTGCCGTTGGCCTTGCCGATGAAGCTCCTGAGGCGCTGGGTGTCGCCGAAGGCGCGCTCCAGCCGCCGCTGCCACGGCGCGTTGAGGCCAAGGGCGTCGAGGAGCGCGGCGAACAGGGCCGAATCGCCGATCCGCACCAGCGGCTGGCGCACGCCGAACAGGCGCGCCGCCGCGAAGGCGAGCTGCAGCATGTCGGCGTCGGCGGCGACCCGGTCGGTACGCCCGAACAATTCCACGCCCGCCTGGCGGAACTCGCCGCTCTCGCCGGTCCGCACCCGGAAGACCGGGCCGAGATAAGCGTAGTTCGCCTTGCGCTGCACCTCGCCGGTGGCGAGGTGGTGGAGCGTCACGGGGATCGTGTAGTCGGGGCGGAGCGCCAGTTCGGTGCCGTCGTCCGCCGACGTCAGATAGAGGCGGCGGCGCAGGTCCTCGCCGAGGAGTTCGACGAAGACGCTCGCCGGATGGACGATCGGCGGCTCGACGAAAGCGTAACCGGCGTCTGAAAGAAGCCGGCGAAGCGATTCGTATGACTCGGTCATTGGCGGGCGACCGCGGACCCCCCTCCCGGATTTCCGATGCCGACTTGCTCCCGCAAGTCGGGGAAATCCGGCCTCCCCACAAGGGGGGAGGCGGTGCCGCTTCACCCTCTCCCCCCTTGTGGGGGAGACAGCGTCGCTTCGGCCGCGAAGCGGACGCTAGCGACGCTTGAGGGGGGTATTGCGGGAACCTTGTCACGGGTCGCGCCGTTCGCCGCGGCCGAGCAGCCGGTTGACCGCCTCGACCATGTCGGCCTCCGCCACCTCTTCCTGGCCGGGGCGCTCCTCGCGCCACTCGGCGTTGTCGGCGATGTTCGCAGCGGCTTCCTTGCCGGCGCGCATGTCCTTGATCTGGACGATGCCCTTGGCCTTCTCGTCGCCGCCCTGAATGATGACCAGCGGCGCGTCGCGGCGGTCGGCGTATTTCATCTGCGCCTTCATGCCGGAAGAGC
This sequence comes from uncultured Alphaproteobacteria bacterium, assembly GCA_963843565.1. Taxonomy (GTDB): domain Bacteria; phylum Pseudomonadota; class Alphaproteobacteria; order Rhizobiales; family Kaistiaceae; genus DASZQY01. The sequence goes on along the minus strand of CAWJKY010000003.1, from coordinate 1,488,392 downwards.
CGAGGTAGAGCTCGGCGGGGATTTGATACTTGCGCAGCTCGGCGACCATCTTCTGGTAGTCGGCGATGCGCTCCTTATCCATCACCAGCACGACGACCGGGCCGGTGGCGGCCTTGTCCTCGAGCTTGCCGAGCGCGGTCAGCGCCGCCTGCAGCCGCGACACGCCGATCGAGAAGCCGGTCGCCGGCACGTTCTCGATCATGAAGCGCCCGACGAGACCGTCGTAGCGCCCGCCGCCACCGACCGCGCCGAAGACGACCTTCTGGCCTTTGTCGTTCGGGATTTCGGCGGTGAGTTCGGCCTCGAAGACCGGGCCGGTGTAATACTCGAGCCCGCGGACGACGGAAACGTCCAGGCGAATGCGCTTTGTGCCGTATCCGGCCGCTCTCACAAGGTGGCTGATCGCCAAGAGGTCGTCGAAGCCTTCGAGGGCGGTGCCGCTGTCCGCGAACAGGGTTTTGTATGTGTCGATAAATCTCGGATTCCCGAGGACGAGCGGCACGTTGCTTAGCGACTGCATCAATGAGTCGTCTTCCAATACCTCGTCGTCGCGCATGGCCAAAAAGAAGTCTTGAGGCCGGTCCTTGCGGTGACCGTAGAGCTTCTCAATTCTCTCGATCTGTTCGGCGTTGAGCCCCGCGCCCTTCGTGAAGTCGCCGCTCTCGTCCTTGCGCCCCGCGCCGAGAAGATCGCGGACACCATCGATGCCCAGCCGGTCCAGCTTGTCGATGGCGCGCAGCACGACCAGCTTCTGGTGCGCGTCGGCGACGCCGATCGCCTCCATGACGCCGTCGAGCACCTTCCGCGAATTGACCTTGATGACGTAGTCGCCCCGCTTGATGCCGAGCGCCTCCATCGTGTCGGCCATCATCATGCACATCTCGGCATCGGCGGCGGGCGAGGCGGAGCCGACCGTGTCGGCGTCGATCTGCATGAACTGGCGGAAGCGCCCTGGTCCCGGCTTCTCGTTGCGGAACACCCAGCCGGCGCGATAGCTGCGATAGGGCTTCGGCAGCCGCTCCCAGTTCTCCGCGACGTAGCGGGCCAGCGGTGCCGTCAGGTCGTAGCGGAGCGACAGCCAGTCGGCATTTTGCTTCCCTGTCGGACCTCCGGTCCTCCCCGCCTCTTGTTGCTCCCCGTCCGCCTTTTGTTGCTTCCCTGTCGCGCCTCCGGCGCTCCCCGCCTCTTGTCCTTCATCCTCCCGCCATGAGAACACGCCCTCGTTGGGCCGGTCCTGGTCGGGCAGGAACTTGCCGAGCGTCTCGGTGAATTCGATCAGCGGCGTCTCGACCGGCTCGAAGCCGTAGCGCTCGTAGATACGCCGGATGGTCGCCACCATCTTCTCGCTGGCGCGAATCTCGGCGGCTGTGCGGTCGCCGAAGCCCCGCGGCAGGCGGGCCTTGATGGTCTGGTCCTTGGGGGCCATCGAACTGGTTCCGGAGCTCAAATGGCGGACAACGGCGCGCGGACGACGGAAATCAGTGCTGTCGTCAGGTCGCTGCCGCCCGTCGGTCGTGGATTGCGGCGCTTCCTACCGTATCGCCGCCGGGCCAGCAAGGCGCACCGCCTTACCGGAAATTCATTCGGTTTCGCCCCGATTGCACGGCAAAACACCTTACCCCATTGTGGCGCCCACCCGGTCGCCACTCAGCCGGGGCGCTCGACCGCCCGCCCCATCCATCCGAGGAAACCAACGCGATGTTCGCTTCCTTCTTCCCGAAGCCGAGACTGCTGTTTGCCTCCGCCGTCGTCTGGACGCTGGTTTGCATGGCGCTCTGGTACCTGTTCGCCCGCGAACTCGGCGAGCAGCTCAGCCTTGGCTGGCTGATCGGCTACCCCTTTCCGGCGCCGCTTCCCGCGGGCACCAGCGATCAGGCCGCCCTCAAGGCGATGACCATCGCCCGCGACACGGCCATCGACATCTGGCTCTACCAGTACATGATCGTCGCCGGCGCGATCTTCGCGGTCTTCTGGCGCTGGTTCTCGCCGCACCGCTGGTACTGGTGGTCGGTGGTCGTCGCGTCGATCATCCTGTTCGTCGTCTGGTTCCAGGTCCAGCTCGACGTGCTCATCAACAACTGGTTCGGCACCTTCTACGATTCGATCCAGCAGGCCCTGGCGACACCGAACAGCGTCACGCTGCCCGACTATTTCGCCCAGCTCGTCACCTTCCTGATCATCGCCATGATCGCGATCACCGTCGCCGTGCTGAACGCCTTCATGGTCAGCCACTTCATCTTCCGCTGGCGCACCGCGATGAACGACTACTACGTCGCCAACTGGGGGCGGCTGCGCCAGATCGAGGGGGCCTCGCAGCGCATCCAGGAAGACACCATGCGCTTCGCCTCGACCATGGAGGGCCTCGGCACCAGTCTGGTCGATTCAGTGATGACCCTGATCGCCTTCCTGCCGATCCTGTGGGGCCTGTCGGCCTACGTGAAGGAATTGCCGGTGATCGGCTACGTGCCACAGGCGCTGGTGCTGGTGGCGCTGATCTGGGCCGTCTTGGGCACCGGGCTGCTGGCACTCGCGGGTATTCGCCTGCCGGGCCTGGAATTCCGCAACCAGCGCGTCGAGGCCGCCTACCGCAAGGAGCTGGTGCTGGGCGAAGACAGCGCCGAGCGCGCTCAGCCGCCGGCGCTCACCGACCTCTTCGGGGCGGTGCGCAAGAACTACTTCCGCCTCTATCTGAACTTCCTCTACTTCAACATCGCCCGCTACGGCTATCTCCAGGCCGGCGTTCTGGTGCCGTACGTGGCGCTGGCGCCGACCATCGTCGCCGCCGGCTTCACCCTCGGCGTCATGCAGCAGATTCTGCGCGCCTTCGACCGCGTGCAGTCGTCCTTCCAGTACCTGGTCTCCTCGTGGACGACGATCGTCGAGCTGTTGTCGATCTACAAGCGCCTGAAGGCATTCGAAGCGACGCTTCGCGACCAGCCACTCAACCCGATCGAAGGCGAGCCGGTGACCCAGCCCGGCTGATCGGGCAGGGCCCCCAAAAAAGAAAGGCCGCCCGGAGGCGGCCTTTCCAATTCCTGTGAGAGAAGCGTGGACTAGAAATCCATGCCGCCCATGCCGCCGCCGCCGGGCATCGGCATCGGAGCTTCCTTCTTGGGATGCTCCGCGACCATCGCCTCGGTGGTGACCAGCAGGCCCGCGACCGAAGCCGCGTGCTGCAAGGCCGTCCGCATGACCTTGGTCGGATCGATGATGCCGGCCGTGACCATGTCGCCGTAGGTCTCCGACTGGGCGTCGAAGCCGTAGGAGTCGGACTTCGAATCCAGCACCCTGCCGACAACGATCGAGCCTTCGACGCCGGCGTTCTCGACGATCTGGCGGATCGGCGCTTCAAGGGCGCGCAGCACGATGTTGATGCCGGCCTGGACGTCGGCGTTGTCCGACTTCAGCTTCTCGACTGCCTTCTTGGTGCGCAGAAGAGCGACGCCGCCGCCGGGCACGATGCCTTCCTCGACCGCCGCACGGGTGGCGTTGAGGGCGTCGTCGACGCGGTCCTTCTTCTCCTTCACCTCGACTTCGGTCGCACCGCCGACGCGGATCACCGCGACGCCGCCGGCGAGCTTCGCCAGCCGCTCCTGCAGCTTCTCCTTGTCGTAGTCCGACGTGGTCTCTTCGATCTGGGCCTTGATCTGGTTGATGCGGCCTTCGATCTCCTTCTTCTTGCCGGAGCCGTCGACGATCGTCGTGTTCTCCTTGGAGATCGACACCTTCTTGGCGCGGCCGAGCATCTGGAGGGTCACGTTCTCAAGCTTGATGCCGAGATCCTCGGAGATGACCTGGCCGGCGGTGAGGACGGCGATGTCCTCGAGCATCGCCTTGCGGCGATCGCCGAAGCCCGGCGCCTTGACGGCCGCGACCTTGAGGCCGCCGCGCAGCTTGTTGACGACGAGCGTGGCAAGCGCCTCGCCCTCGACGTCTTCCGCCACGATCAGCAGCGGCTTGCCGGTCTGCACGATCGCTTCCAGAACCGGCAGCATCGCCTGCAGGTTGGAGAGCTTCTTCTCGTGGAGGAGGATGTAGGGATCCTCGAGCTCGGTCACCATCTTCTCGGCGTTGGTGATGAAGTACGGCGAGAGATAGCCGCGGTCGAACTGCATGCCTTCGACGACTTCGAGCTCGGTCTCGAGCGCCTTGGCCTCTTCGACCGTGATGACGCCCTCGTTCCCGACCTTCTGCATGGCGCTGGCGATCATGTCGCCGATCTCGCGCTCGCCGTTGGCCGAGATCGTGCCGACCTGGGCGATCTCCTCGGAGGTCTTGATCTTCTTGGAGCGCTTCTCGAGCTCCCTGACCGCCTCGTGGACGGCCATGTCGATGCCGCGCTTCAGGTCCATCGGGTTCATGCCGGCGGCGACCGACTTGGCGCCTTCCTTCACGATCGACTGGGCGAGAACGGTGGCGGTGGTGGTGCCATCGCCGGAGATGTCGTTGGTCTTGGACGCGACCTCACGCACCATCTGGGCGCCCATGTTCTCGAACTTGTCCTCAAGCTCGATTTCCTTGGCGACGGTGACGCCGTCCTTGGTGATGCGCGGCGCGCCGAACGACTTGTCGAGCACGACGTTGCGGCCCTTCGGGCCGAGCGTCACCTTCACTGCGTTGGCGAGAATGTCCACGCCGCGCAGCATCTTGTCGCGCGCGTCGGTGGAGAACCTTACGTCTTTGGCAGCCATGGCTGTTTCGTTCCTCTTGGAATGTCTGTGTCTGGAGTCGGGACGGGGCGGAGGCTTACGCGGCCTTGCGGCTGTGGGCGGACTTGCCTTCGATGATCCCCATGACGTCGGACTCCTTCATGATCAGAAGGTCTTCGCCGTCGATCTTGACTTCCGTGCCGGACCACTTGCCGAACAGGATGCGGTCGCCGGCCTTGACGTCGAGCGGCACGAGCTTGCCGGCTTCGTCACGGGCGCCCGGGCCAACGGCGATGATCTCGCCTTCCTGGGGCTTCTCCTTGGCGGTGTCCGGAATGATGATGCCGCCGGCGGTCTTGGCCTCGGACTCGACCCGGCGAACGACGACGCGGTCGTGTAGCGGACGGAATTTCATGGGTTTTGTTTCCTCTTGAGTGGCGCCGGTCACCGGGACCGGCCGAAAGGGCGCTCTGCTAGCACTCACCCAAGGCGAGTGCTAGCGGCTGCGGGCATTTAGGAATAGCGCCGCGGAGTGTCAAGGGCTCGTCTTGGGCTGGAAGCGCCCCGCCGACCGCCCTGGCCGCCGCGCGGAGGCCGCTCCCACCTCCTTAAGGATTGTTTCTATTTGTATGTTTTCTTGGGCGAACCAAGTTAACGATCCTGAAATACGGCGGCCCTACGTTTCAATACGCCAAGAACAGAGTCTTGGCAGGTTTTGTTCTTAGGGCCCCAAGTCATGTTTGCGCGGTTTATTCGGGCGTGCGGCGGCAATGTTTTGCCGACGTTTGCGGTCGCAGCTGTGCCTTTGATCGTGGCAACCGGAGGGGTGATCGACTACGGGCGCGCCTACGATCAGAAGACCATCGCCCAGGATGCCATGGACTCTGCCGCGCTCGCCGCCGGCAAGAAGATCGGCCTGATCACCAACGCTGCCGTCATGACCGAAGCGGACAACCTGTTCGCGGTCAACGTCGGCACCAAGCTCGACAAGACCCCGGCGCTCACCGGCACCATCGCCGCTTCGACCCTCACGCTCAACACCACGCTGCACGTGCCGACCTACTTCCTCGGCATGATCGGGCTGAACGAGTTCGTGTTTCCGCTGGTCTCCAAGACGACGCTCGCCATGGGGACGCTCGAAATCGTCATGGCGCTCGACAATTCCGGCTCGATGTCGGGCTCGAAAATCTCGACGCTGAAGACGGCGGCGAGCAGCCTTGCGACCACCCTTTGGGGGCTCGGCGCCACCAGCACCAAGACCGACCCGGTCAAGATCGGGATCGTGCCGTTCGCCGCCGCGGTCAACGTCGGCGCGAACTACGCCACCGATTCCAGCGCGACCTGGCTCGACAAGACCGGCGCCAGTTCGATGAGCGGCGCCGCCCTCGAGGACTTCGGCGCGACCAACGTTTCCAACCTGTCCATGTTTTCCAACTTCAACAACACGTCGTGGGGCGGCTGCGTCGAGGAGCGGCCGGAACCGTACGATGTGACCGACGACGCGCCGTCGGCGTCGACTCCCGACACCTTGTTCGAACCGATGTTCGCGCCCGACGAGCCCGACAACCTGACGTCGACCAGTTCGTGCACCTCCGGGTCACAGAAGCTCGGATCCTACAGTTCGCTCCGCTACAATTGCGCGCTGGGCGGCAGCCAGAGCTACAACAACTACCTGCCCGACATTGCCGCCCCCAAGGTGTGCGGCAACACGGTCACCATCTCGCTCGCCTATACCGCGGTCTTCACGACCGGAACCGCGCACCATCTCGCGGTCGGCGACACGGTGGTCTTCAACACGACCGGTTCGCTGCCTTCGACCATCACCCCGGGTTCCACCTACTACGTGAAGACCGTTCCCAGTTCGACGACCTTCACCATCTCCTCGACCAGCGGCGGCACGGCGATCTCGACCAGCGGCAAGAGCCAGTCCGGCACCCAGACCATGACGAGTTCCGCCTTGTGGACGTGCTCGAACGGCAGCGCCAGTTGCGCCGGCACCAGCAACGGCCAGGCCGACGAGAGCAACTTCGCCAAGGTCTGCAAGTACGGCTCGTCGGCTTCCAAGGTCACGCCGGCGTCGATCACCGTCGGCGGCATCGCCGGCGGGCCGAACTTCATGTGCACCACGCCGGCCCTGACGCCGCTTTCGACCTCGTCGACGACCGTGACCAACGCGATCAACGGCCTGGTTTCGACCGGCGCCACCAACATCCTGGCCGGCGTCACCTGGGGCTGGCGATTGCTCTCCCCCGGCGCGCCGTTCAGCGAGGGGCGCTCTTACTCGGACAACGCGAACCAGAAGATCCTGATCCTGATGACCGACGGAGAGAACACCTACTACCCGAACAACTCGTTCCTGAAGTCGTGGTACGCCGCCTTCGGCTATGTCGAGGAAGGCCGTCTCGGCACGACGTCCACGACCCAGAGCACGCTCACCGGCAAGATGAACGACCGCACGCTCACCGCCTGCACCAACGCCAAGGCTGCCGGCATCAGGATCTATACGGTCGGTTTCGAGATCAACAGCGCGACGTCGTCCGATCCGGAGACAGCGCTGGCGCTCTTGCAGAACTGTGCGAGCGACTCTTCGAAGTACTTCGACGCCCAGAACGAATCCGCGCTCGTCTCGGCCTTCTCCGCCATCGGCAACGACATCAGCCTGCTGCGCATCGCCGAATAGCCGGTGCGCCGAAGGCTGCTGCGCCCGCCGCCTACTCGGTGATCGAGAAGGGCAGGGTGGTGGTGCGCGACTTGTTGTTCTCCGTGTCGGTGAGCGTCACCAGAAGCTGATAGTCGCCGGGCTTCAGGCTCGGCAGCTTGACCGCGAGCTTGGCGTAGACCGCATAGTTTCGGGAGCGGCCTTCCCAGGTGAGCGAGCCGAAGTTGTCGGTCTTGCCGAGAATAATGTCGCCCTGGCGAATTTCGAGACCGGTGTGGAACTCGACCGCGTCGCCCTCGTCGGTCTCCTTGAACGCATAGCCGACCGGCTCGATGTAGATCGTCGCCGTATCGCCCGACTTGAACGCGCTGTCGGCGCGCGGCGTGTAGACGCCGAAGCCGGATACGTCCTCGGCGAACAGCGCCGTGCGGAATATGAGCGGCGTCTTTTCCCAGAACGCCTCGGTGGCCGCGTCGAACGCGGCGAGCGCGCCGGCCGTCGCGCCCGAATCGAGCCGCGTCTCGGCGGCTGCCGCCTGGTCGGCGATTTCGCCGGCAAACGCCCCCCCGGCGAAGCCGGCGGTCAGCACCCCCGCCGCGATACCGCGGCACAAGCCTTTGAACATTCTCACAACCCCCAGAGCCGAGCATCGGCCTCGGGTTGGCATGATCCGATTATTCCGGGGAGGGGCGCAAGTGCTGCGCTGCGGAATTTCCCGATCTGGTAGGGCGCCTTAGGCCGAAGCCGGCTGTCCGGGGGCCCAGGCGAGGCGCTTGCGATAGATGGTCGACGGGCTGATTTCGAGCGCCGCGGCGGCCTGGGCGACGTTGCCGCCGCAGGCGGCCACCGCCGTCTCGATGATCGCCCGCTCCTGGTCGCGCCAGGCGGCGACCCGGCCGCGCGCCGGCCCTTGCGACCCGGTGTCGCTGGCAAACGGCGCCGCCGCCGGCCGAATCGGCTCGGGCAGGGCGGCCAGACTCACCTGCGGGCCCTCGTCGAGGACGACGGCCCGGCGCACCGCGTTGGCGAGCTGGCGCACGTTGCCCGGCCAGGCGTAGGCGTTGAGCACCGCCATTGCGGCCGGCTCGAAGCCGGTGAAGGCGCGGCCCTCCTCGGCGGCGAAGCGGGCGAGGAAGGCGTCGGCCAGCGGGGCGATGTCGTCAGGCCTTTGGCGCAGCGGCACCAGATGGATGGGCAGCACATGCAGCCGGTAGAAGAGGTCGGCGCGGAAGCGGCCGCTTTCGACCTCGACGAACGGGTCGCGATTGGTCGCCGACAGGATGCGCACGTCGACCTGTTTCACCGTGCTGCCGCCGATGCGCCGGACGGCACCGGTCTGCAGGAAGCGCAGGAGCTTCGCCTGAAGCCCGAGATCCATCTCGGCGATCTCGTCGAGGAAGAGCGTGCCGCCGTTGGCCAGCTCCGCCGCGCCCGGCCGGTCCTCGACCGCGCCGGTGAAGGCGCCGCGCACGTGGCCGAAGATTTCGCTCTCCATCAGGTCTCTCGGAATGGCGCTGCAATTGATCGCCACGAACGGCCGTCCGTTTGCGCCCGCGTGCTGGTGCAGCGCCTCGGCGACCAGCTCCTTGCCGGTGCCGCTCTCGCCGGTGATGAACACCGGCGCCTTCGACGGCGCCACCCGCCTGATCTGGTCGTAGACGGCGCGCATCGCCGGCGAGCGCCCGATGAACCCGGCGAAGTCGGTCGCCGTGTCGCCGATGGCGGGCCTGGGCGGGGCGGCGGCAGGGGCGGACGTGGGCCAGCCGGCGAGGGTCGCCTCCAGCCGTTCGATCAGCACCCGCGCGCCGATTGGCTTCGGCAGAAAGTCGGCGGCGCCGCCGCGCACCGCGGCAATCGCGGTGCTGAGCGAGACATCCGCCGAGGTCGCGATGACGGTGCGGGCGCCGGGCGCGAAGGCTGGCAGGCCGCCCGGGCCGCCGATCGTTTCAAGGTCGGCGATGACGATGGTGCCGGGCTCCGCGTCGGCGGCGGCGCGGGCTTCCGCGGCGCTGGCGACGGCGCGCGTCCTGAAGCGCTCGCCGGCGCCTGCGGCAATCATGCCGGCAAGGCTGCGGCGCTGTCCCGGGTCGGCATCGACGATCACAACGCCAACCGGACTGGAGACGGAACGCCCCTGTAGGGGGCGGACGAATGCCATGTCGCGAGCGACCCCGCTCTTCCGGCTGCACGGTGGACGATTGCCGGGGATTGTGGACGCCGCACGGTAAACAAACGGTGTTGCGGCAACCCCGCCGGGCGTCCCGTTTTGGCATGGTTGTGACCGGCGCCCCTTGACCGGCGCGGGCCGAACCCATACGCGGACCCATGACCAACTCCGCGAATCCGCCGCTGATCGGCGGACTTGCCGACGTGGCGCCGCTCTACCGCGCGTTGCTGTGCGACGTGTGGGGCGTTGTCCACAACGGCGCCCACGCGTACCGCGAGGCCACTGACGCACTCACCCAGTTCCGCGACGGGGGCGGCCGCGTGGTCCTGATCACCAACGCGCCCCGCCCCAAGGATGCGGTCGTCGAAATGCTCGACGGCCTGGGTGTGCCGCGCGGCTGCTACGACGACCTGATCACCTCCGGCGACACCGCCCGCGCGCTTCTCGCCGCGCGGCCGGGCGTGCGTCTCTTCCACGTCGGTCCGCAGCGCGACCTGCCCATCTACATGGGCCTCAAGGTGGTCTTCTCGGAGGAGGACAGCTGCGAGCTGATCTCGTGCACCGGCCTCTACGACGACGAGAACGAGACCCCCGACGACTATCTGGCGAGCTTCCACCGCTGGCACGCGCGCGGCGTGCCGATGCTGTGCGTCAATCCGGACATCGTCGTCGAACGCGGCGCCCGCATGGTGTGGTGCGCCGGCGCTCTGGCCCAGCGCTACCGCGAGCTGGGCGGCGAGACCATCGTCGTCGGCAAGCCCTTCGCGCCGATCTACGACGCCGCCTTCGCCCGCCTCAGGGAAATCGCCGGCCACGACTTCGACCACACCCAAGTGCTCGCCATCGGCGACGGCGTCGATACCGATATCCGCGGTGCCGCCGGGCAGGGGGTCGCCGCGCTCTTCATCACCGACGGCATCCATGGCGAGGTCTTCGGCGACCGCGCCCACCCCGATCTGCACGCCGTTCACGCCTTTCTGGAGACCGCCGGGCTCGGCGCCCGCGCCTTGATGACCCGCCTCGTCTGGGAAGGGGCTTGACCGGGCGAGGGGTGCCGCGCGAGCTTCGCGCCCGCCGACCGTCCGACTGGACCCCGCCCCGGACCGCACCATGACCACTGGCGCCCGCCCCCCGGCGCTCACGCCGCATGCGCTCGACGACGTCCCGGCCGAACTCACCGGCGGCGTCGTCGCGATCGGCAATTTCGACGGCATCCACCACGGTCACCGCGTGCTCCTCGACCGCGCGCTCGACGAGGCGCGCCGGCTTGGCGTGCCGGCGGTGGTTCTGACCTTCGAACCGCACCCGCGCACCGTCTTCAAGCCCGACGCGCCGGTCTTCCGCCTGACCCCGCTCGCCGCCAAGGCGCACCTCTTCGCCGCCCTCGGCTTCGACGGCCTGGTGGTCGCCACCTTCGACCGGCAGTTCGCGGTGAATTCGGCCGACGCCTTCGTCAACGACATTCTCGTCGGGCAACTGAAGCTGAAGGCGGTCGTGGTCGGCTTCAACTTTCAGTTCGGCAAGGGCCGGGTGGGGACGCCGGCGCTGCTCGCCGCCGAAGGCGACAGGCTGGGTTTCGCGGTCACCGTTCTCGACAAGGTCGCCGATGACGGCGGCGCGGCGGTGTCCTCGACCGCCATCCGCGCCGCGCTCACCGAAGGCGACATCGCCACCGCCAACCGCCTGCTTGGCTATCGCTGGTTCGTGGTGGGCCGCATCGTCACCGGGGATCGCCGCGGCCGCACGCTCGGCTTCCCGACGGCCAATCTGGCGCTTGGCGCCGACTGCGCGCTCCGCCACGGCATCTACGCCGTGCGCCTCGAACGCGCCGACGGCGAGATCCACGACGGCGTCGCGAACTATGGCCGCCGGCCGACCTTCGGCGACGGGCCGCCGCTGCTGGAGGTGTTCGTCTTCGATTTTTCCGGGGATCTTTACGGCGAGGAGGTCTCGGTGTCCTTCGTCGAGTGGATCAGGCCCGAGGCGCGCTTCGATTCGGCCGAAGCTCTGATCGCCGCCATGAACGAGGACGCCGCCAAGGCCCGCCGGATTCTGGCCGATGCCGGCCCAGGAACGGCCCTCGACCGGGCCCTCGCCGGGGCGGCCTGAAGCGGGCGCCGGGTTGTCGGACGGCGGCGATTCGGCTACCACTGGCGTCGGATTCGGCCGGAATTTCGCCCGCTTTTGGTGCCAGACGGCTAACACCCACGCGCCGCGGGCGACAGGCTTGGACAAAGCGACAGCATGACCGCATTCCGTGTTTCGCGCCTTGGCGCCGCCGGCCTTTCGGCAGCCGCCGCTTTGGCGCTCGCCGGTTGCAACTCGATGACCTACGGGACTGGAACGCCGCCCGGCATCCAGACCCTGAAGGACGTCACCGGCATCGTCGATATCAACAACCAGGACAAGCCGAAGATCAGCTACGTGCCGCGCGCCAAGATCGTGGCGCCGCCGGCCCAGGCGGCTGCCACGCTGCCGCCGCCGGTCACCGATGGCGGCAACGGCGCCGGTGCGCCGCTGCCGGCGAACTGGCCGAAAGACCCGGACCAGGAATACGCAAAGTTCAAGGCGGACGTCGCCGCGCGCGAGGCCGCCGGCAAGCCGCTGCCCAAGATCACCGTCGTGCCCGGCAAGCCGCCGCCCGGCGCCGTCGTCGAGAACCCGACCGGCCGCCCGCTCACCAAGGAAGAGCAGGACAAGGTGCGCAAGGCGATGGCCGACGCCAAGAGCCTGGTTGCGGTCGACGAGAACGGCAATCCCGTGCGCCGCTACCTGACCGATCCGCCGGTCGACTATCGCCTTCCCGATCCGGAGTCGACCGTCGACGTCAACACCCTTCCCGACAAGAAAAAGACCAAGAAGACGGGCTGGTGGCCCTTCGGCGGCAAGAGCTAGCGCCGTTCCGCGAAGAACGCCTTCAGAAGCGCCGCCGACTGGCTTTCCGCTATCCCGCCATAGACCTCCGGCCGGTGATGACAGGTCGGCTGCGTGAAGAAGCGCGGCCCGTGCTCGACCGCGCCGCTCTTCGGATCGGACGCGCCGAAATAGACCCGCCGGATGCGCGCGAACGAAATCGCCGCCGCGCACATCGCGCAGGGCTCCAGCGTCACGTAGAGGTCGGCGTCGATCAGCCGCTGTGAGCCGCTGGCCCGCGCCGCCGCGCGGATGACGACCATTTCGGCGTGGGCGGTCGGGTCGTCGTCGGCAAGCGTCCGGTTGCCGGCCTGCGCCACGATTTCGCCGTCTCGCACGACGACCGCGCCGACCGGAACCTCGCCGCGCGCGGCTGCCGCCTCTGCTTCCTCCAGCGCGATTGCCATCGGGTCGATGTCGCCCACTCGCCTCTCTCCCGTGCCTCTGCTACTCAGCGGCCGATGAAGGACGCCGAACCGCCCCACGGCGAGCGCATCGCCAAGGTTCTGGCCCGCGCCGGGCTCTGCTCGCGCCGCGACGCGGAACGCTGGATCGCCGCCGGCCGGGTCGCCGTCAACGGTCGCATCCTCGATTCGCCCGCCTTGAACGTGTCCGACGGCGACCGGGTTACCGTCGACGGCGCGCCGCTCCCCGACAAGGAGCGCACCCGCCTGTGGCTCTATCACAAGCCTAAAGGGCTGGTCACCACGGCCCGCGACCCCGAGGGGCGCCCGACGGTTTTCGATGCGCTGCCCGACGATCTACCGCGCGTGGTGGCGGTCGGCCGCCTCGACATCAACACGGAGGGCCTGCTGCTCCTCACCAACGATGGTGGGCTGGCGCGCATCCTCGAACTGCCGGCGACCGGGTGGCTGCGCCGCTACCGGGTGCGCGCGCACGGCACGGTCGACGAGAAGGCGCTGGCCTCGCTCGGCGAAGGCGTTGCCATCGACGGCATTCTCTATGGCGCGGTGGAAGCCACCCTCGACAAGGTGCAAGGCTCGAACGTCTGGCTGACGCTGGGTCTGCGCGAGGGCAAGAACCGCGAGGTGAAGCGGCTGCTCACCCACCTGGGTCTGGCGACCAACCGGCTGATCCGCATTTCCTATGGGCCCTTCCAGATCGGCGACCTTCAGCCGGGCGCCGTTCGCGAGATTCGCGGCCGCGTGCTGCGCGACCAGCTCGGCGCCAAGCTCGCCAAGGTCGCCCACGCCGACTTCACCGGGCCGGTCCGCCCCGTCCGTCCGGCGCCGCGCCCCACGGCCGAGGTCGCCTCGCCGGAGCGGTCGCGAAAAGGGCCCCGCCGCAAGCCCCTCGGGAGGGCGCCCAATGCGGGTCGTCGCCGGTGAGTTTCGCGGCCGCGCGCTTGCCGCGCCCGGCGGCAGCGCCATCCGCCCAACCTCGGATCGCCTCCGCGAGACGATCTTCGACGTCCTCATCCACCGCTACGGCGATCCGGTCACCGGCGCCCGTGTCCTCGATCTCTTCGCCGGCACCGGCGCCCTTGCCATCGAGGCGCTGTCGCGCGGCGCCGCCTCGGCGTTGTTCGTGGAGGACGGTGTCGAGGGCAGGGGGCTCATCCGCCGCAACGTCGAGGCGCTCGGCCTGACCGGCCGCACCCGCGTCTTCCGCCGCGACGCCACCCGCCTCGGGGCGGCCGGCACGGTGGCCCCGTTCACCCTGGCCTTCGCCGACCCGCCCTACCGCCAGGGCCTCGGCGAAAAGGCGCTTGCCGCCGCCCTTGCCGGCAACTGGCTGGTTGATGGCGCGATGGTCGTTCTGGAGGAGGCGGCCGGCGTCGCGATCGCCCCGCTTCCCGGCTTCTCCGTGCTGGAGACCCGCCGCGTCGGTGATTCGGAGGTCGTTTTCCTTGCCGTCGGGGGTCGCGGGCCATAGATGAAGGCCACCCCCGCCGGAGCCCCCTCAATGACCGAAATCCTCGACCAGAGCGACCTCACCGAGAAAGCCGAGAGACTCGTCGCCGCCGCCAGGAAGGCCGGCGCCGACGCCGCCGACACCGTGTGCGTGCGCGGCATCTCGTTGTCCGTCGACGTGCGGCTCGGCAAGGTCGAGGAGACCGGGCGCTCCGAGGGCAACGATTTCACGCTGCGCGTCTTCGTCGGCAAGCGCACCGCCAACGTTTCCGCCAACGTCTTCGCCGATCCTGCGGAACTCGCCGAACGCGCCGTCGCCATGGCCAGGGTCGCCCCGGAGGACAAGTTCGCCGGTCTCGCCGACCGCGACCGTCTGGCGACCTCGTTTCCCGATCTCGAACTCCTCGACACCACCATGCCGACCGCGGCCGAACTGACCGCGACGGCGTTGGCGACCGAGGAGGCGGCGCTTGCGGTTCCCGGCGTCACCCAGCCCGGCGGCGCCTCGGCGAGCTGGGGGCTCGGCGGCTTCGTGCTGGCGACCTCGGACGGCTTTTCCGGCTCGCTGCTGCGCTCGCGCTTCTCGGTCGCAGCCGCCGCCATTGCTGGCACCGGCACCGCCATGGAGCGCGACTACGACAGCGACACCAAGATCTATCTCACCGACCTACGGGCGGCCGAGGAGATCGGCCGCACCGCGGGCGAGCGCGCCGTTCGCCGCCAGAACCCGCGCCAGCTTCCCTCTGGCCGCGTCACGGTGGTCTACGATTCGCGCATTTCCGGCGGCCTCGTCGGCCACCTCTCCGGTGCCGTCAACGGCGCCGCGATCGCCCGCAAGACCAGTTTCCTGCGCGACAAGCTCGGCCAGCCGGTGTTCTCGCCGGCAATCCAGATCACCGACGACCCCGGCCGGCGGCGCGGTCTCGGCTCGCGCACCTTCGACGGCGAGGGGGTGGCGAGCGCCCCCCTCGACATCGTCAAGGACGGCGTGCTGCAGACCTGGTTCCTCGATTCGGCCACCGCCCGCGAACTCGGCCTTGAGACCAACGGGCGCGCTTCGCGCGGCGGCGCCGGCACCTCGCCGGGCTCCACCAACCTGACGCTGCTGCCCGGCGACAAGACGCCGGAGGAAATGATCCGCGAGATCGGCAGCGGCCTCTATGTGACCGAGCTGATCGGCCACGGCGCCAATCTGGTCACCGGCGACTACAGCCGCGGCGCCGCCGGCTTCGTCATCGAGAATGGCGAGCTTGGCCATCCGGTCAGCGAAATCACCATCGCCGGCAGCCTCGCCGACATGTTCCGCGAACTCACCGTCGCCAACGATCTCACCTACCGCTACTCGGTCAACGCGCCGACCGTGGCGGTCGCCGGAATGACCCTTGCGGGCAGCTGACGGTCCGGTTTTCGCCTTGCGACCTGCCGCCATTTGAGGCACCAAAGCGGCGGCCGGCGCCCGCCGCTCGGACGGGCCAAAAAGCCGGGAAACAGGCGACAGGTGGCGTCAGATGATGAAGCCCGGACGAACCCCCGCCGACGGGCGCGACCAGCTTCTCCATCTGGTTTTTGGCGGCGAGCTGGAAAGTCCCGAGGGCATCCACTTCACCGATCTTGCCGCCCTCGACATCGTCGGCATCTACCCGAACTACCGCACCGCCTACGACGCCTGGAAGGCCAAGGCGCAGGCGACCGTCGACAACGCGCGCGTGCGCTACTTCATCGTCCACCTGCACCGCCTGCTCGAGCCCGACTCGCAGCCAGGGGCCGCGGCACGGTGAGCGACACGCGGCGGGTCGGGTGATGAACGGCGTCGCCGAGGTTCTGTTTGCCGGCTACCGCGCCGGCGGGGTCCTGCTGCGGCCGTTCGTGCCGCTGGCGCTCGCGTGGCGCACCGCCAACGGCAAGGAAGATGCCGCCCGCCGCGCCGAGCGCTATGGACGGTCGGCGTTGCCGCGTCCGCCGGGATCGCTGGTCTGGGTCCATGCGGTCAGCGTCGGCGAGACCAACGCCGTGCTGCCGCTGATCCGCCGGCTGACGGGCGAGGGGCGGCCGGTGCTGTTCACCTCCACCACGCGCACCTCCGCGGCAATCGCGGCCCAGCGCCTGCCGGACGGCGCCCTCCACCAGTACGCGCCCGTCGACATCGCCGCCTACGCCGACCGCTTCCTCGACCATTGGCGGCCCGACCTCGCCGTGTTCGCCGAGTTGGAGATGTGGCCGGCGCGGATCGACGCCCTCCGCCGCCGTTCCATCCCGCTCGTGCTCGTGAACGCGCACCTGTCGGAGCGCTCGTTCCACGGCTGGCGGCGGTTGGGCGCCGGCGCCGACGGGTTGTTCGCGGCGATCAGTTTGTGTCTTGCCCAGTCGGAAGAGGACGCCCGCCGGTTCGCAGCGCTTGGCGCGCCGAACGTCGCCGTTTCCGGCAACCTCAAGTTCGACACGCCCCCTTTGCAGGCGGACGCGGGCGAGCTCGCGAAATTGGAGGCGTCAATCGCCGGACGCCCCGTGTGGGTCGCCGCCAGCACCCACGAGGGCGAAGAGAAGATCGTCGCCGAGGCCCATCGTCTCCTGCGGACGCGCCACCCAGGCGTGCTCACCATCCTGGCCCCCCGCCATCCCGAGCGCGGCACCGCAATTCGCGAGGCGATCGGCGGTTCCGACCTGATCGTCGCGCAACGCAGCCGCAGTGAGCCTGTCGCCGCCGCCACCGACGTTTATCTCGCCGATACGCTGAACGAGCTCGGGCTGTTCTATCGTCTCGCGCCGGTGGCTTTCATCGGCGGCTCGCTGACCGGCAACGGTGGCCACAACCCGATCGAAGCCACGCGCCTCGGCGCGACCGTGCTGCACGGACCCGACGTGCACAATTTCGCCGACCTCTACGCCCGCATCGACCGCGCCTGCCCGGGGCGGCCGATCGCCGATGCGGCCAGCCTTGCCGACGCGGTCGCCGACCTGATCTCCGACCGCCAGCAGGTGGCCGCCCGCTCCGCCGCGACGCTTGCCGCGCTGGCGCCGCTCTCCGGCGCCCTCGAGCGCACCGTGGCGGCGCTCGCTCCCTTCGCTGCCAGCGCCGGAGCTTCGTCGTGACCCGCCGCGCGCCGGCCTTCTGGTGGCGCGCCCGGCCGAGCGTGTCGGCGCGCGCCCTGTGGCCGGTTTCGCGCGTCTGGAGCGCGGCGGCGCTGTGGCGGATGAAGCAGCCGGCGTCGTTCCGCCCCCCGGTGCCTGTCGTCTGCGTCGGGAATTTCGTCGTTGGCGGCGCCGGCAAGACGCCGACGGCGATCGCGCTCGCCCGCATGGTGCGCGGCAAGGGCCTGCGGCCGGGGCTGCTCGCCTACGGCTACGGCGCGCCGGCGCGGAAGCCCGTTCTGGTCGATCCGGCCACCCACGGCGCCGATACGGTCGGCGACGAGGGGCTGCTGCTCGCCGCCGCCGGACCGACGGTGGTCTGTTCCGACCGCGCCGCCGGCGCCCGGCGCCTCTGCGAGGAACCGATCGACGTGATGATCATGGACGACGGCTTCCAGAACCCGGCGATCGCGCGCGACCTGTCGATCGTCGTGGTCGATGCCGCGATTGGCCTTGGCAATGGCCTGGCGGTTCCCGCCGGGCCGCTGCGCGCGCCGCTGAAGCCACAGATGCAACGCGCCGACGCGCTGCTGGTGATCGGGGAGGGGGTGGCCGCCGACCCGGTCATCCGAGCTGCCGCCCGCGCCGGCCGCAAGGTGCTGCGCGCCCGGCTGAAGCCGACCCACGTCAAGGACTGGCGCAAGGACCCGATTCTCGCCTTCGCCGGCATCGGCCACCCGGAGAAGTTTTTCGCCACCCTCGACGCGACCAACGCGCCGGTCGCGAAGACCCTGAGCTTCCCCGACCACTACGCCTATTCCGAGGTCGACGCGGAGAAGCTTCTGCAGCTCGCCGACGCGGATAACCTCAGGATCGTCACCACCGAGAAGGACATCGTGCGGCTGGCGGGAAAAGACGGTGCGCTCGGTCGCCTGCGCGAGCGCGCCGAGCCGTTTCACGTTCTGCTTGAATTCGAGAATCCGAGGATCGTCAGCGACATGCTCGACGAGACGATCCGCGAGGCGACGCTCGCCCACGCCAGGTGAGCGTGGCTAGATCGAGCCTTCTTCCTGATAGCGCTTCAGCGCCACGGCGGCGTCAGCATAAGGCTCCTGCCGCTTGACGCTCCAGTAGCGCAGATCGTCGAGTGGGATTTCGATGCCGGTGACCGAGCAGCGCACGAAGCTTCCCGGTACGACGACCTGGAAGTCCCCGTCGAGATAGCGCAGCCGCGCTTCCCCGCCCCGTCCGTGTCTGTCCATCCGGTTCATCATCGGATCACCCGCCTCTAGCGCCGGCCGAACAGCTTCTCGATGTCGGCCCGCTTCAGTTCGATATAGGTCGGCCGGCCGTGATTGCATACGTTGGAATTGGGGGTCGCTTCCATTTCGCGCAGCAGCGCATCCATTTCCGCGACCTTCAGGACGCGGCCGGCGCGCACCGAGCCGTGGCAGGCCATGGTCGAGGCGACCCGGTCGAGCTGTTCCTTGACGGTCGCGGTTCGTTCCCACTCGGCGATCTCGTCGGCAAGGTCGTGGACGAGCGCCGCCGTATCGAGGGCGCCGAGCATCGACGGCGTCTCGCGGACCGCGATGGCGCCCGGCCCGAAGCGGTCCAGCACCAGCCCGACGGCGGCGAGTTCGTCGGCGCGCTCGGCGAGCCGGTCGGCGTCCGCCGGGTCGAGGTCGACCACTTCGGGGATGAGCAGGATCTGGCGGGCGACGCCGTTGCCGGTCAGCGAGCGCTTGAGCTTTTCGTAGACCAGACGCTCGTGCGCCGCGTGCTGGTCGACGATGACGATGCCGTCCTCGGTCTGAGCGACGATGTAGGTCTCGTGGATCTGGGCCCGCGCCGCGCCCAGCGGGTGGGCGACGGTCGCCGGGTCGGGGGCCGCGTCCGGCACGGCGCCCGAAGGGGCGAACGTATCGAAGGCCGCCTGCGCGGCCTCGGCGAAGCCCGGCGCCAGCGCCGCGTTGCCCGCCGAACGCCAGGCGTAGCTCTGCGGCCGCTGCGGGCGGGTAGGGCCCGGGCGGAAGGCGGCGATGGTGGCGCTCGCCGCGGTGGTCGATGCGCGCGGCAGCGACAGGCCGAGCGCCTCGCGGACCGATCCGACCACCAGCCCGCGCACCAGACCGGGATCGCGGAAGCGCACCTCCGCCTTGGTCGGGTGGACGTTGACGTCGACCTCCGAGGGATCGAGCGTGATGAACAGCGCTGCCACCGGATAGCGGTCGCGCTTCATGACGTCGGCATAGGCGGCGCGGAGCGCGCCGATCAGCTGCTTGTCGCGCACCGGCCGGTCGTTGACGAAGAAGAACTGCGCCAGCGAATTGCCGCGGCTGTAGGTCGGCAGGCCGACAAAGCCGGAAAGCCGGACGCCTTCGCGGATGGCGTCTATGGCGAGCGAATTGCGGGCGAAGTCCTCGCCGATCACCTGCGAGATGCGCGCCAGCCGTGCCCCGTCGCCAGTGACCGCCGGATAGTCGATGGTGCGCTCGCCGGTCGACAGCGAGAAACGCACCGCCGGGTGCGCCAGCGCCAGGCGCTTCACCACGTCGAGGATGGCGCTCGCCTCGGCGCGCTCCGACTTCAGGAACTTCAGCCGCGCCGGCGTCGCGAAGAAAAGGTCGCGGACCTCGACGCGCGTGCCGGCGGAGAGCGCGGTCGGCTTCACGGGCGAGGTGCGCCCGCCTTCGACGGCGATCTCCCAGCCGCTGTCGGCGCCGGCGCGGCGCGACGCGACGGTGAGCTTAGCCGCCGCGCCGATCGCGGCAAGCGCCTCGCCGCGGAAGCCCAGCGAGCGGATGGCGGCGAGGCCGCCGGCCGTCTCTTCGAGCTTGGAGGTGCAGTGGCGCTCGACCGCCAGCGCCAGCTCGTCTTTTGCGATGCCGGCGCCGTCGTCGCTGACCCGCACCAGCGCCGCGCCGCCCGCCGCCACCACGATCTCGATGCGCCCCGCGCCGGCGTCGAGGGCGTTCTCGGCGAGTTCCTTGACGGCGCTCGCCGGCCGCTCGACCACCTCGCCGGCGGCGATGCGGTTGACGGTTTCCTCGGAGAGACGACGGATCGGCATGGGCCGGAGTTTGTCGGATTCTCCCGTCGGGGGAAAGCCCGGCGCGGGTTGCGTCCGCGTAAGGCTCAGCCCGCTGCCACCGGCGGCGCCGCGACCTCGCTTGCCTCGAAGCCGTAGGCTTCCCGGGCATACTGGCCGAGCAGCCGGTTGCCGCTGAACTGCCATCCGGTGGTGGCGATCGCCTGCTTCATCACCTCGCACCAGCCGCTGCGGTCGGTGTGGAAAAGCGGCAGCACGGTCCGCTCCAGCTTCTCGTAGAAGGCCGCCGCGTGGGCCCCGTCGGAGCCGTCTCCGCCGTCTTCGCCGATGGCCCAGCCGTTGATGCCTTCCTGGCAGCCTTCCACCCACCAGCCGTCGAGCACGCTGAAGTTGGGGACGCCGTTGAGCGCCGCCTTCATGCCGCTGGTGCCCGAGGCTTCCAGCGGCGGCGTCGGCGTGTTCATCCAGACGTCGACGCCGGCGACGATCGTCCCGGCAGCCATCATGTTGTAGGCCGGCACGAAGGCAACGCGCAGCCGGTCGCCGAGGTGTCCGGCGTTTTCGAGGATGCGCTGGATCGCCTCGTGGCCGCCGTGGTCGCGGGGGTGCGCCTTGCCGGCAATCACGATCTGGAAGGGCTGGTACTGGGCGATCGCCGCCAGCCGTTCGATGTCGCTGAACATCAGGAGCGGCCGCTTGTAGGGCGTCATGCGCCTTGCATAGCCGAGGATCGGCTTGTTGAGGTCGAGCGCGATTCCGGTGCGCGCGAACACCATCTCGCCCATCTGCGCCTTCGCCTTGCGATGGGCTGCCCAGACGGCTTCCGGCGGCACCGACGCGACCCCGGTGAGCGCCTTCGGATTCAGCCGCCAGTCCGGCACGTATTCGTCGAAGAGCGCCGCCATCGCCTCGTGCGCCCAGGTCAGCGTGTGGACGCCGTTGGTGACGGCATGAATCTCATGGCCGGGAAACATGTTGCGCGACGTTTCGGCGTGCCGCTTGGCCACCGCGTTGGAATAGCCGGAAAGGTTCAGCGCCAGCCGCGTCATGTTGAGTTCTTCGTGCCCGGCGAGGTCCTTGACCACGTCGAGCGGAACCAGGTCGGGCGCAGTCTTGGCGTAGAGATCGTAGTGGAAGCGGTCCTGTCCGGCCGGCACCGGCGTGTGCGTGGTGAACACGCACTGCTTGCGCGTCCGGGTGAGGCCGTCGGTGCCGCTGGTCGCCCGCGCCTCGGCGAGCCGGTCGAGGGTGAGCAGCGCCGCGTGCCCCTCGTTCATGTGCCAGGTCTTGATGTCGAAGCCCAGCGACTTCAGCACCCGGGCGCCGCCGATGCCCAGGATGATCTCCTGCTTGAGGCGATAGGCGGCGTCGCCGCCGTAAAGATGATGGGTGAGGGTCCGGTCGATCGCGCTGTTCTGTTCGAGGTCGGTGTCGAGCAGCAGGATCGGGACCTGATGGCCGGTCACGCCGGTCTGCACGTAGAGCCACGGGCGGATCGCCACCGACCGGCCCTCGATCTCGACGGAGGCAGTTGCCTCCAGCGGCGTGCACCAGTCGCCCGGCTCCCACCAGTTGGGCTGCTCGACCTGCCACCGGTCGTGGTTGATGATCTGGCGGAAATAGCCGGCGCGGCTGACCAGCAGCACGAAGACCATCGGCATGCCGAGGTCCGCGGCGGTGCGCGCGATATCGCCCGCCAGCACGCCGAGCCCCCCCGAATAGGTGTGGATTTCGTAGCGGATCGCCAACTCCATGGTGAAGTAGGCGACGCGGGTCTTGGGAAGGAACGGAGCGATCGAAGGTGTCATGTGAGTCCTATTTACTGACTGCCCTTGCACCGATGTCGGTGCGCCAGAAGCCGCCCGGCCAGTCGATGGCCGCGACCGCCTCGTAGGCGCGCGCCTTGGCGGC
The DNA here is from genome assembly GCA_963843565.1 of uncultured Alphaproteobacteria bacterium. Taxonomy (GTDB): domain Bacteria; phylum Pseudomonadota; class Alphaproteobacteria; order Rhizobiales; family Kaistiaceae; genus DASZQY01. The sequence continues at coordinate 1,466,098 of CAWJKY010000003.1, read as the reverse complement.
TGCAATTGTTGCGCCACGCGCGGTGACGTTGAGGACGCGCCCGCCGGCGGCGACCGGCCGGCCGTTCCTGAGCGCCGTGCCGGCGTGGAAGACTTTGACGCCGCCAAGCGCATCGGAGTCCGCAATGCCGCGGATGGAGCCACCCTGGCTGTAGTGGCCGGGATACCCTTTGGCCGCCATCACCACGGTCAGCGCGGCGTCGTTCGACCAAACCGGCGGGGGCACGTCGGCCAGCTGTCCGGTCGCGGTCGCGTAGAGCAGCGGCAGGAGGTCGGAATCGAGGCGCAGCATCAGCGCTTGGGTCTCGGGGTCGCCGAAGCGCACGTTATATTCGATGAGCTTGGGGCCGTCGTCGGTGAGCATCAGCCCGGCATAGAGGACGCCGCGATAGGGCGCACCGCGCTTCGCCATCAGCGCGACGGTCGGCCGCACGATGTCGGCGAGCGTCCGCGCGATCATCACGGTGGTCATCGCCGGGGCGGGGGAGTAGGCCCCCATGCCGCCGGTGTTGGGTCCCTTGTCGCCGTCGCGGGCGCGCTTGTGATCCTGCGCGGTGGCGAGCGGCACCACGGTCTCGCCGTCGGTGAGCGCGAAGAAGCTCGCCTCCTCGCCGGTCAGGCATTCCTCGATGACGACCTCGGTTCCCTCCGGTCCGGCCGCGAAGCAGGAGGAGATCGCGCTGATCGCTTCCTCGACGCTTGCCGCGACGGTGACGCCCTTGCCGGCGGCGAGGCCGTCGGCCTTGACCACGATCGGCGCCCCCTCGGCGCGTACGTGCGCGATCGCGGAGAGCGCGTCGGCGAAGCGGCGATAGCGCGCCGTCGGAATGCCGGCCTCGGCGCACAGGTCCTTGGTGTAGCCCTTAGAGCCTTCCAGCCGCGCCGCCGTCCGGCCCGGACCGAAGACGGCGATGCCGGCCGTGGCGAGGTCGTCGGCAAGACCGGCGACCAGCGGGCCCTCCGGGCCGACCACCACCAGATCGATGGCCTTTTCGCCACAGAAGGCGACCACCGCGGCGTGATCGGCGACGTCGAGGGCCGCCAGTTCGGCGTGCTCGGCGATGCCCGGGTTGCCGGGGGCCGCGTAGAGGCGGGTCAGGCGGGGCGACTGCGCGATTTTCCACGCCAGCGCGTGTTCGCGCCCGCCGCCGCCGATCAGGAGGACATTCATGGGGCTGGCGGGTAGCAGGGGGCGCGGCGCGAGTCCACTGGATGCGGGCGGGTTTCGGGACGGAATTGCACGGCGCGAATGCGGAATCGGCCGGCGCGGCGCTATAACCCGCTCCATGACCGAGCCCGACCCCACCATCGTCGCCGACGCGGTGCGCGGCCATTGGGCCGACCGCTACATCCCGCCGGCTTGGCGCCCCTATGCGCGCATGGCCCGGCTGGAGCGGCCGATCGGCTGGTGGCTGCTGCTATGGCCGGCCTGGTGGTCGTCGGTGCTCGCCACCGATGCCGCCGGCACCTGGCCGAATCTCTGGCACCTGGGGCTGCTTCTGGTGGGGGCCGTCGCCATGCGCGGCGCCGGCTGCACCTACAACGACATCATCGACCGCGATCTCGACGCCGAGGTCGCCCGCACCCGCTCGCGGCCGATCCCGAGCGGGCAGGTGAGCGTCCGCAACGCCGCGATCTTTCTGGTCGCCCAGGCTCTCGTCGGTCTCGTCGTGCTCTTGCAGTTCAACTGGTTCACGGTGGCGCTGGGCGTGCTCTCGCTGGTCACCATCGCCGTCTATCCCTTCATGAAGCGCATCACCTGGTGGCCGCAGCTTGCGCTCGGCATCTCGTTCTCATGGGGCGCGTTGATGGGCTGGGCGGCGGTCTTCGCGCGCCTCGACTGGGCGCCGGCGGCGCTCTACGTCGGCGGCATTTTGTGGACCATCGGCTACGACACCATCTACGCCCACCAGGACAAGGAAGACGACGCGCTCATCGGCGTGCGATCGACCGCGCGGCTCTTCGGCGCCAACACCAGGCGGCTGCTGGCGCTGTTCTACGCCGGTGCGACGGTGCTGTTCACCGCGGCGTTCTTTTTGGCGGGCGCCGGCATTCCGGCCTACGCGGGGCTGACGGCGGCGGCGCTCCACCTCGTGTGGCAGACGCGCACCCTCGACATCGACGACCCCGACGTTTGTTTGATGCTGTTCCGCTCCAACCGCATCTACGGCTGGATCGTCTTCGCTGGCCTGTGGGCCGACGCGGCTCTGAGGATGCTGGCCTGATCAGTTCCGCGCGATGATCTCGCAGCCCTCGACGCGGACCATGCGGTCGCGATTGCCGATCTTGCGGCGGGTGAGAAAGCGCGGACGCCGCCCGGCGAAATAGGAGTGGCGCCGGCGCGGCTTCGGCGGGCCCATGAGCACCCCGCCGATCTGGGCGAGCGGCTCGCCGACCGAACCGTCCTGGCCGATGACCAGCAGCGGCAGGTCGAGCGCGCGCGCCCACGCCTGCCAATCCTCGGCGACCTCTTCGGGATCTTCCGTGATCGACAGGCCGAGCGTCAGCGCCGGATCGGCGTGGAGCAGCTCGACGTAGCCCCGCACGCCGCCGTTGGTGCCGACCGGTTCCATGCGCACCGATACGCCGCGATACGCGGTGAGCGGGACGCAGTAGGTCGCGGCGGCCCCGTCGCTCGACGGACGCCGCACGATCGCGCGATCGTGCTCGATGATGAACGTTGCCACCGCGGCTTCCTCCGCCAGGGAGGAACCGCGGGCCGGCAACGTGTGCGGGTCGAGCCGGTAAGCCCGGCTCGACCCGACGGTTGCTCCGCCGGCCACTGTTTGACGCCTTCTAACGCTTTCCCTGCGGATCCCTCTGTCGGGGACCTCGCTGATGTGGCCGACTATGCCACTGAAGGGTCAGGACCGGCTTAAGGCGTTGGGTTAAATTTGAGTGATCCTAGAGAGGGTTAGCAGGCCCTCACCGAACTGGGTTTAGAGAACCTTGCCGCGATCCAGGAGTGGCCGGCAGGCCGCATCGGCGCTACATCACGCCCGCAACCACGCCACAGCCGGGTGAATCATGTGCAACGCCGTTCGCCATTCCGGGCGCTGGTACAATACGCCGGCGGAACTTGCGCAGCTTGTCGGCGGCGCCGACAGGATCGTGTGGCAGGACACCAATCCCTTCGTGTCTTGGCCGGCGGATCAGGACTGGCACCGGATGGACTTGTGTCTCTGTCCGGTAAATCTCGAGGCAACGCTCAAGAACGCCGGTCTCACCTGGACCCGTGGCGTCGATCCGATGGAGTGGTTTGCGGAGGGCCCGGCCTAGAGAACCTTGCCGGGGTTCATGATCCCGTTCGGGTCAAGCTCGGCCTTGATCCGCCGCATGAGCGCGATCTCCACCGGGCTCTTCACGGCGGGCAGCAGGTGGCGCTTCAACTGGCCAATGCCGTGCTCCGCTGAAATCGTCCCGCCGAGGTCGAGCACGACCCCATGGACGGCGGTGTTTACGTCGTCCCAGCGGTCGAGAAACGCCTGCTTGTCCATCTCCGGCGGCTCGCTGATGTTGAGATGGATGTTGCCGTCGCCCATGTGCCCGAACATGAAGGGGCGGGCGCCGGGCACCACCTTCTCCACCGCCGCCGCGGCGCGGACGAGAAGTTCCGACACGGCGGCCACCGGCACGGCGACGTCGTGCTTGATCGACCCGCCGATCTTCTTCTGGACTTCCGACAGCGTCTCGCGGAGGTGCCAGAAGGCGGCCGCCTGCTCCAGCGATTGCGCCAGCGTGCCGTCCTCGGCGATGCCCTGATCGAAGGCTTCGGCGAAGATCGCCTCCATGGTCGCATCGGCGTCGTTTTGCGCGCGCGCCGAGGAAACCTCGACGAGCACGTACCAGGCGTGCGGGCCGGCGAGCGGGTCGCGGGTGCCGGGAACGAACCGAAGCACCGTTTCGAGCGCCAACCGCGGCATGAGTTCCGCTGCCGTCAGCGACGCGCCGGCGAGGCTGCGCGCGATCGAGAAGAGCGCCAGCGCCGCGTCCGGGTCGGGAACCCCGACGAAGGCGGCCGCCACGCCCTTCGGCTTCGGGAACAGCTTGAGCACCGCGCCGGTCACGATGCCGAGCGTGCCTTCCGCGCCGATGAACAGATCGCGGAGGTCGTAGCCGGTGTTGTCCTTGCGGAGCGTCCTCAGCCCGTCCCAGATTTCGCCGGACGGCAGCACCGCTTCGAGACCCAGCGTAAGTTCGCGCATGTTGCCGTAGGCGAGCACCGCCGTCCCCCCGGCGTTGGTGGAAAGATTGCCGCCGATCTGACAGGAGCCTTGCGAGGCGAGCGACAGCGGGAAGAGGCGGCCGGCCGCGTCGGCGGCGGCCTGTGCATCGGCGAGGATGACCCCGGCATCGAGCGTCATGGTGTTGCCGGACGGATCGACGGCGCGCACCCGGTTCAGCCGCGACAGCGACACGACGATCTCGTTGCCGGTGGCGTGCGGCACCTGTCCGCCGACCACGCCGGTGTTGCCGCCTTGGGGAACGATCGGCGTGCGGGTCTCGTTGGCGAGCCTGGCGATCGCCGCCACCTCGTCGACCGATCCGGGCCTCAGCACCAGCCGCGTCTTGCCGTGAAACTTGTCGCGCGGCTCGATGAGATAGGGCGCGATCGCCTGCGGGTCGCGGAGCGCGTTGGTCGCGCCGACGATCGCGGCGAACCGCTCGAGGAGGGAAGTTTCGGGGCCGTCCATGGCGGGCGGATACTAGGAGCCCATTCCCGCCAAAGGAAGCATGCCGGACGGCGGCCCAATATGCAGGCGCGCCGTCCGGACCAGGAACGCCGCCGGTGGCAGCCAGCGGCGCTCCAGGTTTCGGGGTGGGCCTACATGCCTTCCTTGACGACGTGCCAGACGCCGCCGACGCCATCGCCGGTGGTGTCGCCTGCCGCCTTGTCCTTGACGAAGTAGTAGAGGGGCCAGCCGTCGTAGGCCCACATCTTCTTCATCATGCCGTCCTTGTCCTTGACGTTGACGATGGTCCAGTCACCCGAGGCCATCGCACCGTCCGCCGCCAGGAACGGCGGCCAGGCGGCGATGCACTTGTCGACGCATGTCGACATCGAGGCTCCCTTGGTGTCCTTGTCGTAGGTGTAGAGGGTCATGCCCTTGTCGTCGGTCAGGATCTTGCCCATCGACGAGTTGGAGTACATGGCCGGGTCCATGGCGTAGGCGGAACCGATCATCATCGCGGCGGCCGCAAGGCCGAGAAGAATACGCTTCATGAAAATTCGCTCCTGTTGCTCCAATAAGCGAGGTTCGCCGGCGGCACGCCGACTCTCACAGCCCGGAAAACACCCCGGAACCGGGTTTATTCTGCGATCCCTCACGATACCGGTCACGATTGCTTGAAGAGGCCTCCGGCGCATGCGATAGGAGCGCCGCCGGGCGGAGGTTTATCGAAATGGCGGAACACGGCGGACTGCTGGCGGGCAAGCGCGGCCTGATCTTTGGCGTCGCCAACAACCGGTCGATCGCCTGGGGGATCGCCAAGGCGTGCGCCGACGCCGGCGCTGAACTGGCGCTGACCTACCAGGGCGACCAGCTCAAGAAGCGCGTCGAGCCGCTTGCCGCCCAGCTCGGTGCCCGTCTTGCCGGCCATTGCGACGTCACCGAGCCGGAAACCATCGACGCCGTGTTCGCCGAGATCGGCAAGCACTGGGACAAGCTCGATTTCGTCATCCACGCCGTCGCCTTCTCCGACCGCACCCAGTTGACCGGTCGCTACGTCGACACCACCGCCGACAACTTCGCCATGACCATGATGATCTCGGTCTATTCGCTGACCGCGATCGCCCAGCGCGCCGAAAAGATGATGGCCGGCGGCGGCTCGCTGGTGACGCTCACCTATTACGGGTCCGAGAAGGTGATGCCGCACTACAACGTCATGGGCGTCGCCAAGGCGGGACTGGAGGCGAGCGTGCGCTATCTGGCGGAGGACCTCGGCAAGCAGGGCATCCGCGTCAACGCCATCTCGTCCGGTCCGATCAAGACGCTCGCCGCCGCCGGCGGCATCGGCGACTTCCGCTACATCCTGAAGTGGAACGAGTACAACGCGCCGCTCCGCCGCACGGTCACCACGGATGAGGTCGGCGACACGGCGCTCTTCCTCGTCTCCGATCTCTCCCGCTCGATCACCGGCGAGGTCCTGCACGTCGACGCCGGCTATCATGCCATCGGCATGAAGGCGGTCGATGCGCCGGACATCGGCGCGGTAGGCGCCAAGGAAGACTAGCCGCACTTCCGGCCATGCCATGCCCGACGTTCCCACCTTTGTGTTCGTGCGCCACGGCGAAACCGACTGGAACGTCGAGGGGCGCCTGCAGGGCCAGCGTGACATCCCCCTGAACGACACCGGTCGCGCCCAGGCGCGGCGGAACGGTCTGGTCATCGCCCGCGAGATTCCCGAGGCGGCTGGCTACGATTTCGTCGCAAGCCCGCTGTCGCGCGCCTGCGAGACCATGGAGATCGCCCGCGCCGCCATGGGCCTCGATCCGAAGGCATACGCCATCGACCCCCGGCTGATCGAGCTCACCTTCGGCGAATGGGAGGGCTTCACCTACGGCGACCTCGACCGCGAGCGGCCGGGGGCGCTGGTCGAGCGCCAGGCCGACAAGTGGGGGTTCGTGCCGCCCGGTGGCGAGAGCTACGAGATGCTGTCGAAGCGCATCGTAGCGTGGCTGGCGACGCTCACTCGTCCGGCCGTGGTGGTCGCCCACGGCGGCGTCGGGCGGGTGCTCCGCGCCCACCTGCTCCACCTCGATCCGGCCGCCACCGTCGTCGAGGACTTCCCTCAGGACCGTGTCTTTCTGTGGCGTGATGGCGCCGGTAACTGGCTGTAAAGGCCAGCGGCCCTCAAGTCGCTGCGGTCGGTTTGACGCGGCCGGGAGCGCCGCCTAGAAGGAGCCGCCGAGGCCCCGGATTTTCCGGATTTTCCCGATGTCGCACAACACGTTCGGCCATCTCTTCCGCGTCACCACCTGGGGCGAAAGCCACGGCGCGGCGATCGGCTGCGTGGTCGACGGCTGCCCGCCGCGCATCGCCCTTTCCGAGGTCGACATCCAGTTCCACATGGATCGCCGCCGCCCCGGCCAGTCGCGCTTCACCACCCAGCGCCGCGAACCGGACACCGTGAAGATCCTCTCCGGCGTCTTCCCCGACGAGGGCGGCACGCTGCTCACCACCGGCACGCCGATCGCGCTCGAGATCGCCAACGAGGACGCGCGCTCCAAGGACTACGCCGAGATCGCCGCCAAGTACCGGCCTGGCCACGCCGACTTCACCTACCAGGCGAAGTACGGAATTCGCGACTGGCAGGGTAGCGGCCGCGCCTCGGCGCGCGAGACCGCCACCCGGGTTGCCGCCGGCGCCGTCGCCCGCAAGGTCATCCCCGACGTCATCGTGCGCGGCGCGCTCGTCCAGATCGGCGTCCACAAGGTCAACCGCGACAACTGGAACTGGGACGAGGTCAACGACAACCCGTTCTTCTCGCCGGACGCCGAGGTGGTACCGCGCTGGGCGGAGTACCTCGACGAGGTGCGCAAGGCGGGTTCCTCGGTCGGCGCCGTCGTCGAGGTGGTCGCCGATGGCGTTCCGGCCGGCTGGGGCGCGCCGGTCTACGGCAAGCTCGATTCGGAGATCGCCGCGGCGATGATGTCGATCAACGCGGTCAAGGGCGTCGAGATCGGCGCCGGCTTCGCCGCGGCCGGCCTCACCGGCGTCGAGAACGCCGACGAGATGCGCGCCGGGTCCGACGGGCGGCCGACGTTTCTCTCCAACAACGCCGGCGGCGTGCTCGGCGGCATTTCGACGGGCCAGCAGATCGTCGTGCGCTTCGCCGTCAAGCCGACCTCGTCGATCCTGACCCCGCGCCGCACCGTCGACATGAGCGGCGCCGAGGTGGACGTCTCGACCAAGGGGCGTCACGACCCCTGCGTCGGCATTCGCGCCGTGCCGATCGGCGAGGCGATGCTGGCGATCGTGCTCGCCGATGCCTATCTGCGTCATCGCGGCCAGAACGGCTGACAGGGCTTTCCGATGAACGAAGCTGAACGCGTCGCCGACGCCATCGCCGCCTTCAAGCGTGGCGAGATCGTCGTGGTAACCGACGACGACACCCGCGAGAACGAGGGCGACCTGATCGTCGCCGCCGTTCATGCGACGCCCGAGAAGATCGCCTTCATCATCCGCAACACCAGCGGCATCGTGTGCGCGCCGCTGCCCAAGGAGGTCGCCCGGCGCTTGCAGCTTCAGCCGATGGTCGCCGACAACGACGCGCCGCTGGGCACCGCCTTCACCGTTTCGGTCGACTTTCGCCCAGGCCTCACCACCGGCATCTCGGCCGAGGAGCGCTGCAACGCCGTGCGCGCGCTCGCCAACCCCAACGCCGGGCCCGGCGAGTTCGTGCGCCCCGGCCATGTGTTTCCGCTGATCGCCCGCGACGGAGGCGTGCTGATCCGCTCCGGCCACACCGAAGCGGCCGTCGACCTCTGCCGTCTCGCCGACCTCGAGCCGGTCGGCGTGCTCGCCGAACTCACCAACGACGACGGCACCGTCAAGCGCGGCGCCGACGTCGCCGCCTTCGCCGCCGCCAACAAGCTGAAGATCATTTCGGTCGCCGAACTGATCGCCTATCGCCAGCGCAGCGAGCGCCTGGTCGAGCGCGTCGCCACCTTTCCGGTGGTAACCCACGCCGGTCCGGCGACCGCCCACGCCTACCGCACGCCCTTCGACGCGACCGAGCACCTGGCCGTCGTCTTCGGCGAGATCGGCGACGGACGCAGCCTGCTCGTGCGCCTGCACCGCGAATCGGTCACCGACGACGTGTTCGGCGCCGACAGCTCGCTCGATGCGCACGTCGCGCGCATGGCCAGGGCGGGGCGGGGAGTGATCGTGTATCTCCGCGAGGGGGCGGTCGGTGTCGCCGAGACCAGCGAACGCACCCGCGATGCCACGCGCCCCGACACGGACTCCGCCGCCGCGCGCGAGAGCGAGTGGCGCGAGGTCGGCGTCGGCGCGCAGATCCTCAAGGACCTCGGCGTGCGCTCGATCCGCCTGATCGCCGGGCGCGAGCGCCGCTACGTCGGCGTCGGCGGCTTCGACATCGAGATCGAGGCGACCGAGATCGGCTAGGGCGGGGTGTCGGGCGGCGGCTGCCCGTCGCGCCGGGCGAAGAACTGCTGGCGCTCGAAGACCAGCACGACGATCAGCGAGATCGACAGCGGCAGCACCAGATAGAAGAAGCGGAAGATGAGCAGCGCCGCCAGCACGTGGGCTGGCGGGATGTCGGGCAGGCTGGTCACGAACAGGTATTCCAGGATGCCGATGCCGCCCGGCGCGTGCGAGGCGACGGCCAGCGCGAACGAGCCGACGAACAGGCCGAGGATCACGAAGAAGCCGGGATTGCCGGCGTCGGGCAGGCAGAAGAAGACGATCCCCGCCGCGCCGATCAGCTCCATCGGGCCGGCGATCAGCTGGCGCAGCACGATGCGCGGCTGCGGATAGCGCAGCGTGAAGCGCCCGAGCTTTAGCGGTTTCAACCCAAGCAGCGATCCGGTCACGTAGAAGACGACGAAGGCGAGCATCCCGACGCCCGCCAGTCGTGCCGTCCACATCGGCACCGTGATGAATCGTTCGGCGAGCGCGGGATCGATGACCAGTTCGATGCCGCTGATGATGATAACGCCAAGTCCGAAGGTGAAGGCGGTCATGGCGACCAGCACGCCGACCTCGGCGGCGGTCAGCCCCTTCACGCTGTAGGCCCGGTAGCGCACCACCGCGCCCGAGAACACCGAGGCGCCGATGTTGTGGGAGAGCGCGTAGGAGGTGAACGACGCCACCGCGATGAACGGCCACGACAGGTGCTTGTGGAGGTACTGGAGCGCGATGCGGTCGTACCAGGCGAGCGCCGTGTAGGCGAAACCGGCCGCGACGAACGCCCCGAACCAGCGCAGCGGCGGCACGTGGCGGATGCTCATCATGATGTCGTGGAGCGAGATGTGGCGAAGCTCGCGGATGAGCAGGTAGACGGCGAACCCGGCCACCACGAGCCCGACGATCGGCCAGACGTAGTGGCTGATCCTCTGCCAGGTGGTCTGCTCACTTTCGCTGGGGGGCGCTTCCGGCGCGCCGGCCGGCGGCTGCTTTTCGGGATTATCGTTCAAAAGTCGCCACCGCTTCGATTTCGGCCGAGAACAGGAACTGGTCGACGGGCACGACGCGAACCATACGGTAGCCGCCGTCGATGAGGATACGGGCGTCGCGGGCCAGTGTCGCCGGATTGCACGACACCGCCGCGACTTTCGGCACCTGCGACCTGGCGATCGCCTCGGCCTGCCTGCGCGCGCCGACCGCCGGGGGATCGAACACCACCGCGCCGAACTGGTCGAGTTCGGCTTCCGCGAGCGGGTTGGCGAAGAGATCGCGCCGCACCGCCGTGACCCGCTTGAGGCCGGTCGCGCCGTGGACGGAAGCGGTGAGCGCATCGATGAGGGCGGGGTCGCTTTCCACGGCGGTGACCGCGGCGCGACGCGCCAGACGCAGGGAAAACGTACCGACGCCGGCGAAGAGATCGGCGACCGGCGCCGCGTCGCCGACGTGAGCGCCGACCGCCGTGGCGAGCGCCTTCTCGGCCGCCGCCGACGCCTGCACGAAGCCGCCCGGCGGCGGCAGGATCGCGACGCCGTCGGCGGCGATTTCCGGGCGTCGGTTATGGATCACCTCGGTATCGTCCACTGAGAGCCGCGCGATCGCCGGGTCGGCAGCCAGGGCCGCCAGCCGCTCCACCGCGTGGGGATTCGCCTTGCCGGCGCCCGTGATGGCGATGTCGAGGCCGTTGTCCGCCGCCAGAACCGTGACCCGTGCCTGCCGGCGCGGCTTCAGGACAATCGCAACCATGTCGCCGAGAAGCTTGAGACGGGTGGCGATCGGCGGCGCCAGCACCGGGCACTCTTCCAGCGCCACGATCTCGCTGGCGTGGCGGCGATGGAAGCCGAGGAGGACACCGGTGTTGGTGCGGACTGCCGAGAATACGGCGCGCCGCCGCCCGCCCGGCTGGGCCGCGGCGACCACCGCTTCGACCGGCGCATCGATGCCGTGCAGCGCGAAGGAGGCGCGCACGATCTCGCGTTTCCAGTCGAGATAGGCGCCGCGCTCCATGTGCTGGAGCGCGCAGCCCCCGCAGGTGCCGAAGTGGCGGCAGATCGGCGCGATGCGCATGGGCGAGGGGGCGAGGATGTTGAGTGCCGCGGCCCGGTTGCCGGTCCGTTCGATCTCGACCGTCTCGCCAGCGAGCGTGAAGGGAACGAAGATGCGCGCGCCGCCGGTCTCGGCGATGCCGTCGCCGCCGTGGCCAAGCTCGCGGACGGTCACCGCCTCAGTCACGAACCGCGCCCACCAGGAACTCCCGGTTGCCGTCGCCACCTTCGATCGGCGAGAGGATGACGCCACCGATCTTCCAGTGCATGTCGCTTTCGATCCACGCCGCGATGTCGGCCGCCGTCCGCTCGCCAAGCTGCGCGTCGCGCACGATGCCGCCGCTGCCGATGTTGCCGCGCCCGACCTCGAACTGCGGCTTGACCAGAAACACGCCCCAGGCGCCTGGCGCGGCGAGCGCCATCGCCGGCGGCAGCACCAGCTTCAGCGAGATGAAGCTGACGTCGGCGACGATCGCGGTCACCGGTTCGCCGATGTCGGCGGCGGCGAGCTCGCGCGCGTTGAGGCCCTCGCGCGACACGACGCGCGGGTCGGCGGCGAGCGCGGGATCGAGCTGGCCATGGCCGACGTCGACCGCGTGAACCCTGGCCGCGCCGCGCTCGAGCAGCACCTGGGTGAAGCCGCCGGTCGCCGCGCCGAGATCGAGGCAGATGCGGCCGCTCGCCGCGTAGCCGAAGCGGTCGAGCCCGGCCACCAGCTTCAGCGCCGCCCGCGAGACGTAGTGGGCGGCGGGATCGTCGATGAGGATGGCGTCGTCGGCCTCCACCGATTGCGATGGGCGCGAGGCAAGCGCGCCGCCGATGGTCACGTGACCGCGCAGGATCGCGTCACGGGCCCGGGCCCGTGTCGTGGCGAGCCCGCGTTCGACCAACGCGATGTCGAGGCGCGTCATCGGGTCCGGCGCGGGCGCTAGATGAAACAGCCGACGAACGCCGCGGCGATCGTGTCGAACCAGACCAGCGAGCCGAACTTCATCCACAGCGCGGCTCCGAGAACGACCAGCACGACGCCGCCGATGGCGACGCCGGTGTAGGGGCTGGTGCCGGTCGATTTGCGGGCGGGCGCGGTCATGCGCCCGCCTATAGCACAGGCTCTCAAGACGCGACGAGGTTCTTGAGCTTCTTGAAGGCGGTTTCGTCGGACTCCTGATAGTCGAGGGTGCCGACGAAACTCGCATTTTTGTCAAGGAGATAGACGGTCGCCGTATGGTCCATGGTGTAGTTCGGCCCGTCGCCCACCTTGCGCGAATAGACGCGGTATTCCTTCAGGATCTTGTCGATCGCCGGTCGTGGGCCGGTGAGCCCGATGATGCGCGGGTCGAAGGCCTGGAGGTACGAGGCCATTTCGTCCTGCGTGTCGCGCTCCGGGTCGACGGTGACGAAGTAGACCTTGAGCTTGTCGGCGTCGGCGCCGAGCTTGCCCATCCACACCGTCAGATCGGAGAGCGTCGTCGGGCACACGTCGGGGCAGTAGGTGTAGCCGAAGAACAACGCCGAGGGGTGCCCCTTGAGCGCCGCCTCGGTGACCGTGTTGCCGTTCTGGTCGGTGAGCGAGAACGGCCCGCCGACGGTGGCGGAGGCGAGGCCGCCCAGCCCGCCGCCGCCGGTGCCGTTGTCCTTGGCGATGACGCCGAACCACAGGACCGCCGCCGCCACAACGACGACGGCGGCCCAGACGACGTATCGGACGATTTTCAAGGTCTGCATGTCACTGGCTCGCTGGCTTGTCGGCACCGGCGCCCATGTCGCTGCCCTTGTCGGCACCGCCCATGTCCATGCCGCCCGTGTCGCTGGAGGCGGACGGCCCCTTGGCGCCGATCGCCATGATGTGCAGGAAGGTATCGACCTTGCCGGCCTTCTCGAAAGTCAGCGTCACCGGCAACTGGCCGCCTTCCTTGAGCGTTTCCTTCAGGGTGATGAACATGATGTGCAGGCCGTTCGGGGCAAGGGTGACGGTGCCGTTGGCGGGGATTTCGATGCCGCCGTCCACCGGCCGCATGGTCATCACGCCGTCCTTCATCGCCATCATGTGCAACTCGGCGTGATCGGCGAGCGGCGACGACGCGGCGATGAGCTTGTCGGGCGTGTCGGACGCGTTGGTGATGGTCAGATAGCCGCCAGCGGTCGGCGCCTTGGGTGGCGTCGCCCGGCTCCACAGGTCGGTGATGGTCAGCGACCCGACGGTGACCTCATGGGCAAAGGCGGGTGCGGTGAAAAGTGCCGCTGCGACGAGGGCCGCGGCAAGGGTGCGGAATGACATGGAACGTGCGTCCTCTCTTGAGACAGATGAACCTGAACGTGGCGAATGCGAAAAGTTCAGGCGAGAGGCGGCGGGCCGCGGGCGCTGGCTTGCGGGACGGGAACCGGCGCCGGCTCGGCGGAGACCGCCGGGTCGGCCCGTCCGATGAACACCAGAACCAGCGGCGCGAGGACCGCGGCGACCGGCGGCAGCGCCGGGGCGGCCACGAGGCAGCCGGCGAAGCAACAGGGCAGGGGGATGTCTGGGTGGGGCGCCGGGCCACCCCCGCCGCCCGCCGGCTGGGCGAGCGTGCAGATCGCGCCCGGTCCCTGGCTCGCCAGCGCCCCCGTGTGGAGGCCGGCGAGCAGCGCGTTGACCAGCACGAGCAGCAGCAGCGCCCGGCCGATCGACCGGCCGTCGGACCCGCGCAGCTTCGCGAACAGGGACCGGTGCGCCATCGCCAGAGGTCTAGCAGCGGCGAACGCGCCGCGCCAAGGCGTCATGGCGCCGCTGTGGTTTCGCTGGGGGCGGCGCCATCTGCATCGGCAGCGCTTTCCGCAGGTGCAGCCGCGGCTTCCACGGCCTCGGGCGGCGTCTCGGTGCCGGTCTCGGGCGGTTCCGGCGCGATACCGGTGCCGGCGGGGCCCGTCGCGCCCAGCTCGAAGTCGGTCTTCAGCGCCTCCGGCAGCGGCTTGCGCACCCGCACCCGCGTGTAGATGTAGGCGGCAAGCCCGGTATGGAGGAGCGCCGTGAACAGGAAGAGCCGCGGCGCGCCGAGCGTCTGCATGGCGGCCGCCGCGACCAGCGGCCCGACGATGGCGCCCACCGAATTGACCAGGAACAGCCCCGCCGCCGTCTCGACCATGGCGTCGTTGGGCGAGAAGTCATAGGCGTGCGCCGCCGCCACCGAATAGGTCGGCGCGATCGCCATGCCGAACAGGGCGGCGAGCACGAACCACCCGACCCCGGCGATCGGCAGGAATGCCAGGGCGAGCCCGAACACCGCCGCCGCCACCAGCAGCCCGATCAGCACCAGGCGCCGGTCGATGCGGTCCGAAATGCGCCCCGCCGGCCACTGCGCGAAGGCGCCGGCGGCGGTCGCTATGCCCATGAACACTGCCGCCTCGGGCACCGGCATCCCGGCCCCGACCGCGGCCACCACGCCCAGCGACCAGAACGCGCCGTTGGCGATGCCGGAGATCGTCACCCCGACGAAACCGACCGGCGACAGGCGGTAGAGGGCGAGCGGGCGAAAGCGCACGATGGCGATCGGCGCCGGTTGCGGCAGCCTGGTCAGCGCCAGCGGGATCGCCGACAGCGACATGAAGACGGTTGCGATCGCGAACAGCGAGAATTGCAGAGGCGAGTAGAGGGTGACCATGAACTGGCCGATGGCGAGCGCGCCGTAGTTGACCATGATGTAGACGGCCATCAGCAGGCCGCGGTTGGTGTTCGAGGCGCGCTCGTTCACCCAGCTTTCCATGATCATGTAGACGCCGGCGAGCGAGAAGCCGAGCACCAGGCGGAGCGCGAACCACACCGGAAAGGTCACGATCAGCGGGTGCAGCACCATCGCCGAGGAGACCAGCGCCACCAGCGCCGCAAAGCCGCGGATGTGGCCGGAGCGGCGGATCAGGTAGGGCGCGCCGATGCAGCCGATCAGGAAGCCGACGTAGTAGGCCGAGCCGATCGCGCCGATTTCGACCTGGCTCCAGTGTTCCGCCGCCGCGCGCAGCGGGATCAGGCTGATCTGCAGCCCGTGGCCGACGATCAGCAGGAACAGGCCGAGCAGCAGCGAGAAAATCTGGCGGATCGGCGAGGGCATCGGCCGGTGCCGTTTTGTCGGGGGTCAGGCGAGGCGCGACGTCGGCGCCTTGAGGGGCAGCTTGAGCGCGGCAAACGCGGCCGCGACGAGTTCCGCCGTATCGAGCCCGGCCGTCGCGATCATCGCCTCGGGCTTGTTCTGCTCCACGAACCGGTCGGGCATGGCGAGCGTGCGCACGTGCAGGCCGCGGTCGAGCGCGCCGGTGGCGGCAAGATGGGCGAGCACATGCGATCCGAAGCCGCCGACGGCGCCTTCCTCGACCGTGATCAGCGCCTCATGGTTCTTCGCCAGCCGGTCGATCAGATCGGTATCGAGCGGCTTGGCGAAGCGCGCGTCGGCGACGGTGGTGGTGAGGCCGAAGGAGTCGAGTTCTTCCGCGGCGGCGAGCGCGTCGGCGAGCCGCGTCCCGAACGACAGGATCGCGACCTTGCTGCCTTCTCTGACGATGCGGCCCTTGCCGATCTCGAGCGGCACGCCGATCTCGGGAAGATCGACGCCGACGCCGTCGCCGCGCGGATAGCGGAACGACGACGGCCGGTCATCGAGGGCGACCGCGGTTGCCACCATGTGGACCAGTTCCGCTTCGTCGGAAGGCGCCATCACCACGAAGCCGGGCAGGCAGGCGAGGAAGGTCGTGTCGAACGAGCCGGCATGGGTCGGCCCGTCGGCGCCGACGAACCCGGCCCGGTCGATCGCGAAGCGCACCGGCAGGCGCTGGATCGCCACGTCGTGGACGATCTGGTCGTAGGCGCGCTGCAGGAAGGTCGAGTAGATCGCGGCGAACGGCTTGAAGCCTTCCGAGGCGAGGCCGGCGGCGAAGGTCACCGCGTGCTGCTCGGCGATGCCGACGTCGAAGGTGCGCGCCGGGAAGCGCTCGCCGAACAGGTCGAGGCCGGTGCCGGCCGGCATGGCGGCGGTGATCGCCACGATCTTGTCGTCGGCCTCGGCCGCGCGGATGAGGCTCTGCGCGAAGACCCGCGTGTAGGCGGGCGCGTTGGTGGCGGCTTTGGCCTGCTGGCCGGTCACCACGTCGAAGCGGGAAACGCCGTGGTACTTGTCGCTCGCCTTCTCCGCCGGCTCGTAGCCCTTGCCCTTGCGCGTCTTGACGTGGACCAGGATCGGGCCGTTGCGCATCTCCCGCACGTTCTTCAGAACCGGCAGCAGATGGCGGAAGTTATGCCCGTCGATCGGCCCGACGTAATAGAAGCCCAGCTCCTCGAACAGCGTGCCGCCCGTCCAGAACGAGCGGGCGAGTTCCTCGGTGGTGCGCACCCGTTCCGCGACGCGGCGGGGCAGCATCTCGACGATCCGTTTGCCCAGCCGCCGCACCCAGCGATAGGTGCGCCCCGAGACCAGCTTGGCTAGATGCGCCGACATGGCGCCGACCGGCCGCGCGATCGACATGTCGTTGTCGTTGAGGACGACGATCAGGCGCGACTTCAGGTGGCCGGCGTTGTTCATCGCCTCGTAGGCCATGCCCGCCGACATGGCGCCGTCGCCGATGACGGCGATCACGGCGCGCTCCTCGCCCTCGAGATCGCGAGCGACCGCCATGCCGAGCGCCGCAGAGATCGAGGTCGACGAATGGGCGGCGCCAAACGGGTCGTATTCGCTCTCGGCGCGGCGGGTGAAGCCCGACAGGCCGCCGGGCGCGCGCAGCGTGCGGATACGGTCGCGCCGCCCGGTCAGGATCTTGTGCGGATAAGCCTGGTGGCCGACGTCCCAGATGAGCCGGTCGCGGGGCGTGTCGAAGACGTAATGGAGAGCGACGGTCAGTTCGACCACGCCCAGACCGGCGCCGAGGTGGCCGCCGGTGACCGAAACCGCCGCGATGGTTTCCCGGCGGAGTTCGTCGGCGACCTGCTCCAGGTCCGATTCCGGCAGCCGGCGCAGGTCGTCCGGCGTCTTGATGCGGTCGAGAATCGGCTTGTCGGTGTCTGCCAAGGGTGGGGGGTCCGGGAAACGCTGACCGAAACAATTACACGCCGGCCCGTCGGTCGGCAACGAACCGCTGCGCAGATGGCCGAGGTAGGTGGCGTTTGCGACCTTTGGAGGGCGGCCGGTACCCGGGTCCGACGGGAGCGGTTACCGGCGCTCGTCGAGCCGCTTCAGGGCCGCCGTCAGGTTCTTGAAGGCGGATTCCCCGAGTTCCCAGCGGAAGTCCGCTTCCACCCGCCGTTTCACGGCGTTCGCGTCGGCGAGCAGCTTCCGGCCGGCGGCGGTGAACACCACGATGCGGCCACGCCGGTCGTCGGGGTCGGGTCGCCGCTCGACGACGCCGTCGGCGACGAGATCGTCGACGAATTGCTGGATGGCTTGCTTGCTCACCCCGAGCCGGCCGGCAAGCTCCGCCTGTCGCGTCCCGGTCCGGTCCATGTTGGCGATCACCGCCGCGCGCGCCTCTCCGAACCACGGATGGCCCATGGCCACCATGCCCGCCTCGAACGCGGCCTGCCAGCGCCGCGCCGCCCGCCACAAGCGCCAGCCGACGTGCTCGAGCAACTCGGGGAATTTATCGTCAAGTGGCTTGACCAAAGTCCGCGATCCAGTTAGTCAAGATACTTGACTATATCTCAAACGACGAGGACACAATGCGCATCATCGCTCCCGAGGCTGCCCCGGTCTTCAACATGGATGGCCTGCGTGTCACAGGTCTCGCCTCGCCAAGACGCGGTGCCGTCGACTGCGCGGCCTGGCGGATCGAGGTGGCGCCGGGCACGCCGCCCACGATGCACTGGGTGACGCGCGAGGAAATCTTCATCGCCATCTCTGGTAGGGCGCTCGTCCACTTTGGCGGCGAGACGCACGCGCTGGATGCAGGCGGGGCGGCGATCATCCCGGCCAACGCCGAGTTCGCCCTGTCCAATCCGAACGCCGACGTGTTCGAGGCGGTCGCCGTCCTGCCGGTCGGAGGACAGGCAGGCATGGGGGACGCGCCGCCGTTCACGCCGCCGTGGGCGGAGTAGGGGCCCAAACCGCCTATTCCGCGTCGAGAGGGTCGCTGCCGGTCGGCTTGCCGCCCGGCGACAGGCGGATCTTCTCGACCCGGGCCTCGGCCTCCTTGAGGAGCGCGGCGCAGCGGTTCTTCAATTCCTCGCCGCGCTCGTAGTTCGCGATCGATTCGGCCAGCGGCACGTCGCCCCGCTCGAGCTTGCCGACGATCTGCTCGAGCTCCTCCAGCGCTTTCTCGAAGGTCATCGCCTCGACGGCGGGGAGCTTGGCTTCGGCCATATCGGGATGCCCTCTTTCTCGGATCAGGCGCGCATCAGCGCCGCGACGTGGGCGGCGGTCGAGTTGGCGAGCGCCGTCAGATCATAGCCGCCTTCGAGCAGGCTGACGACGCGCCCCTTGCAGTGCTTGTCGGCGGCGTCCATCAGCGCGCGAGTCGCCCAGGCATAGTCGTCCTCGTTGAACTCGAGCCCGGCGAGTGGGTCGCGCCAGTGCGCATCGAACCCGGCCGAGATGATGACGAGGTCGGGCGCGAACGCGTCGATGGCCGGCAGCACCCGCCCGTTGAACGCCTCGGCGAACTCCGCGGCGCCGGCGCCGGCGGCGAGCGGCGCGTTGACGATGTTGCCCGCGCCGGTCTCGGAAGCGGCGCCGGTTCCCGGATAGAGCGGCATCTGGTGGGTCGAGCAGTAGAGCACGCTCGGGTCCGACCAGAAGATCGCCTGGGTTCCGTTGCCGTGGTGGACGTCCCAGTCGACGATCGCGACGCGCCTGGCGCGATGGGCGGTCTGGGCGTGGCGGGCGGCGATTGCCGCGTTGTTGAAGAGGCAGAAGCCCATCATGCAGTCCGCCTCGGCGTGGTGGCCGGGCGGCCGCGCCGCGACGAAGGCATTGGCGGCCCGTCCGGACATGACCATGTCGACGGCGAGACACGCGGCACCCACCGCGCGCAGCGCCACCTTGTAGCTTTCGGCGCACATGTAGGTGTCGGCCTCGACCTGGGCGACGCCCTCGGCGGGCGCCATCAGCGCCATCTCGCGCACGTACTCCGGGGCGTGCGCCAGCATCGCCGTTTCCGGCTCGGCGTGCGGCGCCGGCATGCGCTCGAGTGCCGCGAAGCGGTCGCCGGCGAGCGCCTTGCCGATCGCCGCCACGCGCTCCGGCCGCTCCGGGTGTCCGGGCGGCACCTGATGGCGGACGAAAACGGGATCCTCGATCAGCAGAGTGGCCAAGATGTCTCCAAGGACGAAGAAGGGGCCTCGCCCCTGATATTAGCCGCCGCGCCGGCGGTCGATATAGGCCTGCAAGGCGTCCCGCGCCGCCGGCGACTTCAGCAATTCCGGGAAGCTCGCCGTCTCCTGATCGATGCGGGTCAACACCTCGCGGCGGTCGCCACGCAGCATCGTCCGCGTCAGCCGTACCGCCTCCGGCGGCTTGGCGGCAAGTGCCATGGCCGCCTCGCGGCCGACCGTCTCGACCTCCTCGGGCGGCACGACGCGGTTGACGAAGCCCGCCTCGCGCGCCTGCAGTGCGTCGAACTGGTCGCCCATGACGAGCAACGCGAAGGTGCGCTGGTAGCCGATGATACGCGGCGCGAGCAAGCTTGCGGCGGCGTGCGGCGGCAGGCCCGAATCGACGTTGGCCGACGAGAAGCTCGCCCACTCGCTCGCCACCACGTAGTCACACAGGAAAAGCAGCGTCGTGCCGATGCCCTGCACCGGGCCGTCGACCGCCGCCACGATCGGCTTGTCGACCGTGGCGATCGTCTTCAGCAGGCGGATGACGCTGTGGCTGATCGAGCCGGTGTTGACGAACTCCTGCAGCCAGCTCGGGTCGATCCCGGTGGTAAAGATGCCGGGGCCGCCGGTCAGGAGAATGGCGCGGACTTGCGAGGAGCCCTCGCCGAACGACACCGAGTTGGCGAGCGATTCGCACATCGCCGCGGTCAGCGCGTTCTCGGCCTCGATGCGGTCGAGTCGGATGGTCTGGATGCCGTCTCCGACATCGTGCGTGACGTGGTCGATCACCCGTTTCCCCCCGCGGCCATCTCAGCCGCGTCTTACTCCGGTTGCGTCCGAAGGTTTGTCGTTGCGGCCCTTCGTAAGCCCTCCGACCCCGCGATGACAACCTCCGCGAGGCCGGGCGCCGCGATCACGTGAGTTTCGGCAAAGAATTGCGCCAGCGCCGCCCGTGCGTCGCCGTTTTCGCCGTCGCTGGCAAGCGCGCCGCGCGCCAGGAGGGCGCCGCCGAAGGCGAGGGCGGCGAGCCTGAGGTAGGGCGTCGCGCCGGCAAGCGCGTCTTCCGGGCGGCCGTCTTTCAGCGCGGTGGCGAGGCAATCGGTGGCGCCGGCAAGCGCGTCCGAGGCCGCCGCCAGGCGTTCGGAGGTGCGCCCGAAATCCGGCCGGTTGAGCGCCGCGATTTCGGAAGCCGCGGCGCGCACCTCGTCGATCACCGCGGCGATCGGCGCGCCGTCCTCGGCACCGATCTTGCGCGTCACCAGGTCGATTGCCTGGATGCCGTTGGTGCCTTCGTAGATCTGGAAGACGCGGGCGTCGCGAAGGTATTGCGCGGCGCCGCTTTCCTCGATGTAGCCGGCGCCGCCGTGCACCTGAATGCCGAGCGAGGCCACTTCGGCGCCGACGTCGGTGGCAAACGCCTTGGCGATGGGGGTGAGAAGCGCGGCGCGGGCCCCCTCATTGCGGTCGATGGCGACGGCGCAGGCGTAGAGGATGGCGCGGGCGGCGGCGGTGAGGGCGCGCATGTCGAGGAGCATGCGCTGGACGTCCGGATGGGCGACGATCGGGCTCGTCCGGGCGGCGCCCGGCGCGCGCCCCTGCATGCGCTCGGCGGCGAAGGCGCGGGCCTGCTGGGTCGCCGCCTCGGCGACCCCGACGCCCTGCGCCGCGACGGTCATGCGGGCCATGTTCATCATCGTGAACATGGCGTGGAGGCCGCGGTTCTCGTCGCCGACCAGATAGCCGGTGGCGCCCGCGCCGCCCCCGCCATACACCATCGTGCAGGTCGGCGAACCGTGCAGGCCGAGCTTTTCCTCGATGCCCGCGGCGGCGAGGTCGTTGCGCGTCCCGTCCTCCAGCACCTTCGGCACCACGAACAGCGAGATGCCGCGGCTGCCGGCCGGCGCGCCGGAAATGCGCGCCAGCACCAGATGGACGATGTTGTCGGTGACGTCGTGCTCGCCGCAGGTGATGAACGTCTTCTGGCCGAAGATGCGGAAGTTGCCGTCGTCGGCGCGCTCGGCTCGCGTCGCGATCAGGCCGAGATCGGAGCCGGCCTGCGGCTCGGTCAGGTTCATGGTCGCCATCCATTCGCCACTGACCAGCTTCGGCAGGTAGCGCGCCGAGAGCGCCGGATCGCCATGGGCGGCGAGCGCGTCGATGGCGCCGGCCGTCAGCATCGGTCCGGTGGCGAAGGCGGCGTTGGCGCCGTTCCAGATTTCGTGTGCGGCCATCTGGAGCAGCACCGGCAGCGCCTGGCCGCCCCACGCTTCCGGCGCGCCGAGGCCGTTCCAGCCCGCCGCCGCCCATTTCTCGTAGGCCGCCCTCCACCCGGGCGCCGTCGTCACCACGCCGGCCGCGAAGGTCGCGCCGACCCGGTCGCCGGCACGGTTAAGCGGCGCCAGTTCCTCGCTCGCGAAGCGTGCCGCTTCCGCAAGGATCGCAGCCGCCGTGTCCGCCCCAATCTCGCCAAAGGCGCCGCCGACGGCGCGGAATGTGAACGTCATGTCGTCGAGCGGTGCGCGATAGACCATTCACCTCGTCTCCGGGTGCAGCTTGACTATGACCGGCCGGCGCGCAATCAGACCCCATGGCCGACGAGAGCGCAATTCCACGGGCTCCGATCGTCAAGGCGACGACTCCTCGCGCTATTGAAACGGCGGCCGAAGCCTTGCGCGCCGGCAAGCTGGTCGCCATGCCCACCGAAACCGTCTACGGCCTGGCGGCGGACGCCACCAACCCGGCCGCGGTCGGCGCCATCTTTCTTGCCAAGGGGCGGCCCCAGTTCAACCCGCTCATCATTCATGTCGTCTCCGCGGAAGCCGCGCGCGCCATCGCCCTGTTCAACGACTGGGCGGACAAGCTGGCCGATGCGTTCTGGCCGGGGCCGCTGACGATGGTGCTGCCCAGCCGCACCGACAGCCCGGTCGCCGATCTTGCAACCGCCGGCCTGGCGACGGTCGCTTTGCGTGTGCCGGTCGATCAGGTCGCCCACGCACTGCTGGCGTCGTTCGGCGGGCCGATCGCGGCGCCGAGCGCCAACCGGTCCGGCCACGTCAGCGCCACCACCGCCGCCCACGTCGCCGCCGACCTCGGCGACAGCGCGGCGCTCATCCTCGACGGCGGCCCGACCGGGATCGGCGTCGAATCGACCATCGTCGGCTTGCATGGCACCGAACCGACGCTGCTGCGCGCCGGCGGCGTGCCGCGCGCGGCGATCGAAATGGTCCTCGGCCACACGCTGGCGGCGCCTGAGAACGACCCGAACGCGCCCGTGGCGCCCGGGATGCTCACCTCCCATTACGCGCCGCGCGCCCGCCTTCGTCTCAACGCCACCGAGATTCGCGAAGGCGAGGCGGTCCTCGCTTTCGGCGAGGCGCATCTGCCCGGCTGCGACAAGGCGGTGGCTATCATCAACCTCAGCCGGTCGGGCGATCTCGGCGAGGCGGCAGCCGGGTTCTTCGCCGCCCTGCGCGAGCTGGACGGCAAGGCGGCGGCGATCGCGGTGATGTCGATTCCCGACGAGGGGCTTGGCGAAGCGATCAACGATCGACTCCGCCGGGCGGCGGCGCCGCGCTAGGCTTCGGTATCCTCGGCGCGCGCCTGATAGCGGTGCTGGGCACGCCACTTCTTCATCAGTGCCTCGAGGTCCTCGTCGCCGCCTTCCGGCAGCACGACGCGCAGCGTCACAAGAAGATCGCCGCGGTCGCCGCCGGCGCGCGGCAGGCCCTTGCCGCGCAGCCTGAGCGCCCGCCCGCCGCTCGACTTCGGCGGCACCGTCAGCGTCACCGGCCCATCCAGCGTCGGTACGCGGACCTTGGCGCCGAGCACCGCCTCGTCGAGAGTGATCGCGATATCGCGGCGCAGCGTATCGCCGTCGGCGCGGAAGAGGGGATGGGGCACGAACTCGACCGCCACCAGCGCGTCGCCGGCCGGTCCGCCCGCCGCGCCCGGACGACCTTGCCCCTTGAGGCGGATGGTCTGGCCGGAGCGTGTCCCAGGCGGGATCGTCACTTCCAGCGTGCGTCCGGTCGGCAGGTCGACCCGCGCCTTTTCCCCCGCTACGAGCTGCTCCAGCGTCATCGCCACGGTGGCGTTGACGTCGGCGCCGCGCGCCGGCTGCGGGTGAGCCCGAGCTGAGCCGCGCGGACCGCGCGTGAACCCGCCGAGGATGTCGGAGAGGATGTCGTCGGCCGCGAACGGCTCGCCATCGCCGCCGCCGGTCGACCAGCGGAAGCTGCGCGCGCCGGCGCCGCCGGCGCCGCCCGGCCGGGGCCCGCGCTGGCCGAATCCCTGGAAGCCCTGGCCGAAGTTCTGGAAGCGCGGCTTGCCCTCCGCGTCGATCTCGCCGCGGTCGAACTGCTTGCGCTTGGTCTTGTCGCCGACGATCTCGTAGGCCGAGTTGATCTCGGCGAACTGCTCCTTGGCCTTCGGATTGGCCTGATTCTGGTCGGGATGGTGCTTCTTGGCGAGCTTGCGAAAGGCCGATTTGATCTCGGCCTCGCTAGCCGTCTTGGAGACGCCAAGCACCTGGTAGGGATCGCGCATGGTCAGAACAATATCAGGTCATCTCCCGCGCCGGTATCGGAGCGGGGCACCGGAAATATGGGAAACCTCGGCGGCGGGCGCCAGTCTGCGCGCGGTCCGGCGTCAGGAAATCGCCGCGTCGTCGGCCGTCACGCTCTTCAGCTGCCAGTTTCCGTCGGGGCCGGTGCAGGTCTCGCCCCGGTAGCGCCTCACGCCGCGCACGTCGTTAATGGTCATCGAAAACGCCCGGCAGCTCGCTCCGTCCTTGTCGACCGCGGCGGCGACCGCCACCGTTCCGGTCGAGCCGGTCTCGGAATTCAGCCAGTCCAGGCCGTCGACCGCCCCGCTCGGCGCGTCGGCGAGGGTGGTGCGCACGGTTTCCCAGTCGGACGGGTCGACCCGGTCGTTGACGACCACCGCGCTCGCCGCGACCGGCGTGGCGCTGGCGTCGCTCTCCATGTAGTTCGAGGCGGGATCGAAGGGCAGGCCGAGGCCGGCGCACCCGCCGAGCGCCATGCTCATGACACCGGCTGCGGCGATACTTGCCAGGCGAGCGAACTGGCGGCGGGAGCCGCCGCGGATGTATGTAAATCCCGGACGCAACATGTGACCCAAACTCTCGGAAATTCAGAAAACCAACTGGCTCCGATCATCGAAAAGAAACGTTAATGAGTAGTGACTTCACGGCAACGACCGACCCTGATTCGCTCTTCGTCGAATGGCTTCACGAGGCCGAGGCGTCCGAGCCCAACGATCCGAACGCCCTGGCGCTCGCTACCGTCGACAGCGAGGGCATGCCCAACGTGCGCATGGTGCTGCTCAAGGGGCACGACGCCGACGGCTTCGTCTTCTACACGAACTTCGAAAGCGCCAAGGGGCGGGAACTTGCCGCCAACCCCAAGGCAGCGCTGCTCTTCCACTGGAAGAGCCTCAAGCGCCAGGTGCGCGTGCGCGGCACCATCGTCCCGGTCAGCGACGCCGAGGCCGACGCCTATTTCGCCAGCCGGCCGCGCACCAGCCGGCTCGGCGCCTGGGCAAGCCAGCAGTCGCGCCCGCTGGAATCGCGCTTCGCGCTGGAGAAGGCGGTCGCCGTCTACACCGCCAAATACCCGATCGGCGAGGTGCCGCGGCCGCCCTACTGGTCGGGCTACCGGCTGACGCCGGTGGAGTGGGAGTTCTGGAAGGACATGCCCTTCCGCCTGCACAACCGCGTCGTCTTCCGCAAATCGGGCGACGGCTGGGAAAAGACCCGGCTCTATCCCTGAACCGGGGAGGGGCGGGAGCCTAGGTCGGCGCGGCCTCTTCCTCGATTTCCTCGGGGCTGTCGGCGACCACCGCCGTTTCTTCGTTGAGCGGCTGAGCCTCGCGCTTCGGCTTGACCAGCGGTGTCGGCTGCGGCTCGTTCTTGAAGGTGAGGTGGCGCCCCGCCGTGATGCCGCCGCCGACCTGCAACTGGAGCCGCTCGATATCGCGGCGGCGTACGTCGGCGATCGTTTCGGCGGCGTCTTCCGCCGCCACGCCGAGCGCCACCAGCGCCGCCTCGCCGAACTTCATCGCCGATTCGAAGGTCTCGCGAATCTCGTAGTCGACCCCGGCGCCGATCAGGTCGAGGGTGTGGCCGCGGTCGTAGGCGCGCGCCAGCACCTTGGCGAGCGGGAACTCCGCCTTGAGCAACGCCACGATGCGGTTTCCGGTGTCGCGCCCGTCGACGCACACCGCGACGATCTTCGCCCCGCCGGCGCCGGCCGCGCGCAGCACGTCGAGGCGGGTCCCGTCGCCGTAGTAGATCTTGAAGCCGAAACGGCCGGCCGCCCGGATCATCTCCGTGTCGGAGTCGATGATCGACACGTCGATGCCACGCGACAGCAGCGCCTGGCTCACCACCTGCCCGAAGCGCCCGAAGCCGATGACCAACGCCGTGCCGGTCAGCCCGTCGGCGACATCGATGCCCTCCATGGACGGGTCGGCGGGCTTCAGGATCTGCTTGATGAGGAGCGGCGCCAGCGGCGTCAGCGCCATCGACAGGATCACCGCCGCGGTCAGGAACGTCGCTGTGTGGGCGGGAAGCAGCGCCACCCCGGCCGCCGTCGAAAACAGCACGAAGGCGAATTCGCCGCCTTGCGCGAGAAACAGCGCCACGCGGAGCGCGTTCGCCTGGTCGACCCGGAAGAGGCGGGCGACCGCATAGATGCCGGCGACCTTCAGCGCCATGAACACCGCCACCACCCCGAGGATCAGCACCCATTCGTGGGCGATCACCGTCAGGTCGATCGCCATGCCGACGCCGAGGAAGAACAGGCCGAGGAGCAGGCCGCGGAACGGCTCGATGTCGGCCTCGAGCTGGTGTCGGAAGCTCGATTCGGACAGCACCACGCCGGCGATGAAGGCGCCCATGGCCATCGACAGGCCGCCGAGCTTCATGGCGAGCGCGGCGCCGAGCACCACCAGAAGCGCGGCGGCGGTCAGGATTTCGCGAGCCCGCGCCTCGGCGATCAGGCGGAAGATCGGGTTGAGCAGATAGCGCCCGACGGCGACTACGCCGACGATTGCGGCGATGGCGATGCCGACCCTGAGGAGGTTCGAGCCGCCTTGTTCGCGAACCGGCGCCAGCAGCGCCACGATGGCGAGCAGCGGCACGATGGCGAGGTCCTGGAAGAGCAGGATCGCGAAGGCCTTCTGGCCGTGCACCTCGGTGCTTTCGCCGCGTTCCTCCAGAATCTGGAGCACGATCGCGGTCGACGACATGGCGAGCCCGGCCGCCGCCACGAACGCCACCGGCGCAGACAGCCCCGCGAACATCGCCGCCGCCATGATGAAGCCGCCGCACAGGACCACCTGGGCGAAGCCGAGGCCGAAGATATCGCGGCGCAGGCCCCACAGCCGCGACGGCTTCAGTTCCAGCCCGATCACGAAGAGCAGCAGCACCACGCCGAGTTCGGCGACGCTCAGCACCGACTGGGGGTCGGGGAAGAGCTTGAAGCCGAACGGCCCGATGGCGATGCCGGCGACCAGATAGCCGATCACCGAGCCGAGACCGATGCGCTTGAAGATCGGCACGGCGATGACCGCCGAGCCGAGGAGCGCCACCGCCGCGATGAGTTCGTTGCTGTTCGATTCCACCGTCGTCGCCGCCGCCGGATGCGCCGCCCCCGTCGGGGACGCCAGCCGAATATGGTGCAAGTGTCGTTCCGCCGCGCGCCTTTTCAAGGGCACGCGGACCTTTCAGCGCGCCGGAAGGGGAGGCCTCAGGCGGTCGCCGTGCCGCCGACGGTGAGCTTGTCGATACGGAGCGTCGGCTGGCCGACGCCGACCGGCACGCCCTGGCCGTTCTTGCCACAGGTGCCGACGCCGGGGTCGAGCGCCATGTCGTTGCCGATCATCTTGACCCGGGTCAGCGCGTCCGGCCCGTTGCCGATCAGCATGGCGCCCTTGATGGCCGGGCCGACCTTGCCGTTCTCGATGCGGTAGGCCTCGGTGCACGAGAACACGAACTTGCCGCTCGTGATGTCGACCTGCCCGCCGCCGAAGGAGACGGCGTAGATGCCGTTCTTGACCGAGGCGAGGATTTCCTTGGGCTCGTCGTTGCCGGCCAGCATGATGGTGTTGGTCATGCGCGGCATGGGGATGTGGGCGTAGGACTGGCGCCGCCCGTTGCCGGTCGGCTGCATGCCCATGAGGCGGGCGTTCTGCCGGTCCTGCATGTAGCCGACCAGGATGCCGTCCTCGATCAGCGTGGTTGACTGGGTCGGCGTGCCTTCGTCGTCAACGGTCAGCGAGCCGCGCCGGCCATGGAGCGTCCCGTCGTCGACCACGGTGACCCCGGGGGAGGCGACGCGCTGGCCCATGAGCCCGGCGAAGGCGCTCTCCTTCTTGCGGTTGAAGTCGCCTTCGAGGCCGTGGCCGACCGCCTCGTGCAGCAGGATGCCCGGCCAGCCGGGCCCCAGCACCACGTCGAAGGTGCCGGCGGGGGCGGGGACCGCGTCGAGGTTGACCAGCGCCTGCCGCAGCGCCTCATCGACCGCGAACTGCCACATGTCCTCGGTGATGAAGCGGGCGAAGCCTTCGCGCCCGCCGGTGCCGTAAGAGCCGGATTCCTGCCGCTCGCCGCTGCCGGCGACCACCGAAACGTTGAGGCGCACCAGCGGGCGCACGTCGCGCACCCGCGTGCCGTCGGCGCGCACGATCTCGATCTCCTCGAACGAGCCGGCGATCGACGCCGTCACCTGGCGCACGCGCTCGTCCTTCTGGCGGGCGTAGCCGTCGATGGTCTCCAGAAGCTTCACCTTGTCGGCGAAGCTCGGACTGCCGAGCGGGTTCTCGTCGCCGTAGAGCGAGGCGTTGGTGCCCCGCGGCGCCTCGGAGTAGGTGCCCTTGTGGCCGGATTTCACCGCCTGCACCGCGTCCGCGGCGCGCTTGATGGCGCCCTCGGAAATCTCGCCGGAATGGGCGTAGCCGGCCGCTTCTCCGGCGACGGCGCGCAAACCGAAGCCCTGGTTGGAATCGAAGCTCGCCGCCTTCAGCCGGCCGTTGTCGAAGACAAGGCCCTCCGACTGGGTGAATTGCAGGTAGAGCTCGCCGTCGTCGGCGCCGGTGAGCGCGTCGGAAACCAGGCGCTCGGCGGTTTCGGCGGTGATTCCGGCGCGGTCGAGAAGGGAATGGTCTGCCATCTGGGGATCCCCGGTGAGCGGAGCGGTTGGCCGCTCACATAGGGTGTTGCGGCCCCTTCAGCAAACCTTGGGCCTTAGGGCAGGGCGTCGTAGCCGTCGCCGAAGCCGTTCAGCGAGATCGGGATGCCGATTCCTTCTTCCGGCGTCTGGAAGATGATGAAGGTCGCCGTCTTGCCGGTGCGCAACTGGCCGAGCAGCTTGTCATCGAGGATCACCTCGGCGACGCAGCCGTTGGGCAGGCAGCGCACGAAGCCGGCACGCCCGAGGTCGGTCGTGTCGATCTTGAGGCCGAGGCCCGAGGGCAGCAGCACGCCGAGCGGCGCCAGCACGCGCATGATGCGCGCCTTGCCGTCGGCGGTCTTCAGCACGATCACCGTCAAGCCGACGTTCTCGCGGTCCTCGGCGGTGACGAACTGCATCAGCACGCACTGTTCGTTCTGCGCGCCGGCGGGCGTATCGCAGCGCACCTGCCAGTCGCCGTGGGTGGAGCGGATGGGCGGCTGTCCCTGCGCGGTCGGCGCCACCGAGACGATCGCCTTGGGAACGTCTGTCGCGGTCGGCAGCGTCGAGCCGTCGCCGGTGGTGGGCGTCGCGCCGGGCGTCGTGGTGGTTGTCGCCGGGGGCGTCGTGGTGGTCGCGGTGGTGGTCGTTGCGCCGCGATCGAAGAAGCCGGTCAGGTAGAGGGCCACGGCGATGCCGAGGGCCAGCGCCAGGACCACGGCAACGATCGTCAGAATCGGAACGAGGGATCTGCGAGGGGGCGGAAGGTCGTCGCCGCCATCGTCGTCGTCGTACATCATGTCAGCCAAGTGGACTTCGCGCTCCCTCTCGCGGCGGCCTTTTTGCACCCGAATCGCTGGACCCCCAATACCCCATCCTGCACAATTGCGCACGAGCCGGGGAGGCTGTGGACGGTCCGGAGCGCTGTCTGAAGGGTGCGGAAAACCGCCACTGAGGCGCGATTTGCCGCATAGAGTCCCCAGTTCGGGCGTTGCGGGTCAAAACCGCATATGGTTTCACTCTAAGGTACGGGTCCGGAAGACCGGCCAATACTGGGAACGAAAAGCGGCAAGACCTTGGTGCGGCCCGCCGAACAGTCGGGTCGTTTCTGGCGTCCCCGGGGTGTATGGGGAGCCGGAGAGCGGGACGAGCCGCCGGGCGAGAGGGATTGAATGGGTACGACGAGATCGACGCTGTTGATGCGCGGGCTGTTTGCCGCCGCTGCCGTTGCCGGCCTTGCCGGCCCGGCCGCCGCCACCCAGCCGGAGCCGTGGGAGATCAATCTCCAGCCGGCCGCGACGCCGATCATGGCCATGATCCACCGCTTCAACGACGGCGTGGTGGCCGTCGCGGTGGTGATCACATTGTTCGTGCTGGCGCTGCTCATCTTCACAATGCTGCGCTTCAACTCGCGCGCCAACCCCGTCCCCTCGCGCGTCAGCCACAACACGCTCATCGAGGTGGTCTGGACGGTGGTGCCGATCCTCATTCTGGTGGGGATCGCAGTGCCGTCGTTCGCGCTGCTCTTCGCCGAGCACGATCCGGCGCGCGCCATCGAGAACTACGACCCGGCGAAAACCATCACCATCAAGGCGACCGGCAACCAGTGGTACTGGAGTTACGAGTACCCGGACAACGGTGACATCTCGTTCGATTCGTACATGCTCCAGGACGACCAGATCACCGATCCGGCGACCCAACCGCGCCTGCTGTCGGTCGACAACGACCTCGTCGTGCCGACCGGAACGGTGGTGCGTATGCAGGTCATCGGCGCCGACGTCATTCATTCGTTCGCGGTGCCCTCATTCGGCATCAAGATCGACGCCGTTCCCGGCCGCCTCAACGAGACCTGGTTCCAGGTCGACCACGAGGGCATGTACTACGGCCAGTGTTCAGAGCTGTGCGGTCAGGCCCGCCCGTCGGGGCCCAACGACCTGCACGGTCACGCCTTCATGCCGATCGCGGTTCACGCGGTCAGCCCCGAGAAGTTCAAGGCGTGGGCGGCCATGGCCGCCAACGACCTGCCGGGGGCCTACAAGCTGCTCGCTTCGATGGACAAGGCGCCATCGGGCGTCGACGTAGCAGCCAATGGGAACTGAGGTTCACGATTTCGCGGCCGATTTCGTGACCGACCTAAGGAGACATTGATGTCGAGCAGCGCAGGATACAGCGCCCACACCGAGAGTCACGAAGGGCACGCCGCGCACGGCCACCCGACCGGCTGGCGTCGCTGGCTCTATTCGACCAACCACAAGGACATCGGCACGATGTACCTTGTCTTCGCGGTCGTCTCGGGGATCATCGGCGGCGTCCTGTCGATCGCCATGCGCGCCGAGTTGCAGGAGCCCGGCCTCCAGATCTTCTCCGATCCGGATCTGTTCAACGTCTTCGTGACCGCGCACGGCCTGATCATGATCTTCTTCATGGTCATGCCCGCCATGATTGGCGGCTTCGGCAACTGGTTCGTGCCGATCATGATCGGCGCGCCGGACATGGCCTTCCCGCGCATGAACAACATCTCGTTCTGGCTGCTGCCGCCGGCGATCCTGCTGCTCATCATCTCGATGTTCATGCCGAGCGCGCCAGGTTCCTACGGGGTGGGCGGCGGCTGGACGATCTATCCGCCGCTGTCGACCGTCGGCCAGCCCGGACCGGCGATGGACTTCGCGATTCTTGCGCTGCATCTGGCCGGCGCTTCATCGATCCTCGGCGCCATCAACTTCATCACCACCATCTTCAACATGCGCGCGCCGGGCATGACGCTCCACAAGATGCCGCTGTTCGTGTGGTCGATCCTGGTGACGACGTTCCTGCTGCTGCTGGCGCTGCCGGTGCTGGCCGGGGCCATCACCATGCTGCTCACCGACCGCAACTTCGGCACCGCCTTCTTCAAGCCCGACCAGGGCGGCGATCCGGTGCTCTTCCAGCACCTCTTCTGGTTCTTCGGTCACCCCGAGGTCTACATCCTCATCCTGCCGGGCTTCGGCATGATCAGCCAGATCGTCTCGACCTTCTCCAAGAAGCCGGTGTTCGGCTACATGGGCATGGCCTACGCCATGGTCGCCATCGGCTTCATCGGCTTCGTCGTGTGGGCGCACCACATGTACACCGTCGGCCTGTCGCTCGACGTGCAGGCCTACTTCGTCGCCGCCACCATGGTCATTGCGGTGCCGACCGGGGTGAAGATCTTCTCGTGGATCGCTACCATGTGGGGCGGCTCGATCGAGTTCCGCACGCCCATGCTGTGGGCGATCGGCTTCATCTTCCTGTTCACCGTCGGCGGCGTCACCGGCGTCATGCTCGCCAACGCCGGCCTCGACTACGTGCTGCAGGACACCTACTTTGTCGTCGCCCACTTCCACTACGTGCTGTCGCTGGGCGCCGTCTTCACCATCTTCGGCGGGCTCTACTACTGGTTCCCGAAGATGACCGGCTACATGTACAGCGAGCCGCTCGCCAAGGCGCATTTCTGGGTGACGTTCATCGGCGTCAACCTGATCTTCTTCCCGCAGCATTTCCTCGGCATGGCCGGCATGCCGCGCCGCTACGTCGACTATCCGGACGCTTTCGCGGGCTGGAACTTCGTGTCGTCGATCGGCTCGTACATCTCCGGCGTCGGCGTCCTCATCTTCCTCTACGTGATGTGGGACGCCTTCTCGAAGAAGCGCGTCGCCGGAGACAACCCGTGGGGCGAGGGCGCCAACACGCTCGAGTGGATGCTGTCGTCGCCGCCGCCGTTCCACCAGTGGGAGACGCTGCCGCGCATTCGCTAGGCAACGCTCCCGGCGCGACCGCAAGGCAAGGAACCTGATGGCAATTTCCGACGTCGAACAGCTCGACCGCACCTTCGACGCCTCCCTCGCGGGAGGCGTCGGCGACTATGTCGCGCTGCTCAAGCCGCGCGTCATGTCGCTGGTCGTCTTCACGGCGTTCGTCGGGCTGGTCATCGCGCCGGGCCACATCAGCCCGGTCATCGCCGCCGCCGCGCTGCTCGCCATCGCCGTCGGGGCCGGCGCCGCCGGCGCCCTCAACATGTGGTACGACGCCGACATCGACCGGATCATGCGGCGCACGGCGCCGCGGCCGATTCCCGCCGGCCGCGTGCCGCGCGGCGACGCGCTGGCGTTGGGGCTGGTGTTGGCGGTTGCCTCGGTCACCTTCCTCGCCCTTGCCACCAACCTCGTGGCTGGCGGGCTGCTCGCTCTCACCATCGCCTTCTACGTCGTCGTCTACACCATGTGGCTGAAGCGCCGCACGCCGCAGAACATCGTCATCGGCGGCGCCGCCGGCGCGCTTCCCCCGATGATCGGCTGGGCGGTGGTCACCGGCGGCGTCAGCGTCGAGAGCCTCGTCCTCTTCCTGATCGTCTTCCTGTGGACGCCGCCCCACTTCTGGGCGCTGTCGCTTTACAAGTCCGACGACTACGCCCGCGCCGGCGTCCCCATGTTGCCGGTGGTCAAGGGCGTGGCGTCGACCAAGCGCCAGATCGTTGCCTATTCCGTCGTGCTCACGGTCATGGCCGCGGTGGTGCCGCCGGCGATCGGCATGGCGACCGTCGCCTACGGCGTGATCGCCGCCGCCCTTGGCGCGGTGTTCGTGTGGCTTGCCATCGACGTCGCGCGGATGCATGCGAGCGACACCGCCATGCGTCCGGCGCGGCGCCTCTTCACCTATTCGATGCTCTATCTGTTCCTGCTCTTCGCGATCCTGCTCGTCGAGGGCGGTGTCGCGGGGCTGATGGCATGACCATGACCGCCGATCCGCCGGAAGAGGGGGTTCGCCTGACGGCCGCGCAGCTTCGCCGCCGCCGCGCCCGCTCGATCGCCATCGCGCTGGCGCTGGCCGCGTTCGTGGCGCTCTTCTACGTCGTCACCATCGCCAAGATCGGCGGCAACATCGCGAGCCGGGGGCTCTGATGGCGAAGCCGTCGACCCGCAACATGCGCCTGACGGTGGCGGCCTCCGTGGTGTTCGTCGCCAGCATGGTCGGCATGTCGTTCGCCGCCGTTCCGCTCTACAAGATCTTCTGTCAGGTGACCGGCACCGCCGGCACCACCCGGCGCGCCACGGTGGCGCCGACGCCCATCGACCGCATGATCACCGTGCGTTTCGACGCCAACGTCGCCAACGGCCTGGGCTGGACGTTCCGGCCCGAGGTGCGCGAGGTCAAGGTCAAGCTCGGCGAGGTCGGCCACATCAGTTTCGTCGCGGTCAACCGCGGCTCCGCCGCCATCACCGGCTCGGCCGCGTTCAATGTCTCGCCGCTCGATGCCGGCGCCTATTTCAACAAGATCGCCTGCTTCTGCTTCACCGATCACACCCTCGCGCCCGGCGAGCGGGCCGAGCTGCCCGTTTCGTTCTTCGTCGATCCGAAGATGGTCGACGACAACAACCTTTCCACCACCGACACCCTCACGCTCTCCTACACCTTCTACCCCGCGGTCAATCAGCCCAAGCCGGTTGCCGCGGCGGTGGACGGCGCCAACAAGGGCGGCTAGAGAGCATGACTGCTGGAGCACGCGGAAATGGCTGACGCCCACGCCAAGCAACACCCGTATCACCTGGTCGATCCGAGCCCGTGGCCGGTCGTCGGCGCCGTCTCGGCGTTCGTGCTGGCAGTCGGCGCCATCACCTACATGCACGGCGGCAGCATCTGGCTGATCGCGCCCGGAGCCCTCGGCGTCCTCTACACCATGTTCGTGTGGTGGAGCGACGTCATCAAGGAATCGAACGAGGGCTATCACACCGCCATCGTCCAGATCGGCCTGCGCTACGGCATGATCCTGTTCATCGCCTCTGAGGTGATGTTCTTCGTCGCATGGTTCTGGGCCTTCTTCGACGCCAGCCTCACCGCCGGCAGCGCCCAGCAGATCGCCAAGTCGACCTTTACCGGCGGCCACTGGCCGCCGACCGGCATCGAGGTGTTCGATCCTTGGCACCTGCCGCTGCTCAACACGCTGATCCTGCTCACTTCGGGCACCACGGTCACCTGGGCGCACCATTCGCTCATCCACAACGACCGCCGCGGGATGTTGTGGGGACTGACGCTGACCGTCCTCCTCGGCCTGACCTTCACCTCGGTCCAGGCCTTCGAGTATTCCCACGCCGCCTTCTCCTTCGGCGGCAACATCTACGGCGCCACATTCTTCATGGCGACCGGCTTCCACGGCTTCCACGTTATCGTCGGCACCATCTTCCTGATGGTCTGCCTGTTCCGCGCCAACCGCGGCGATTTCACGCCCGAGCAGCACTTCGGCTTCGAGGCGGCCGCGTGGTATTGGCACTTCGTCGACGTGGTGTGGCTGTTCCTGTTCTGCTGCATCTACGTCTGGGGCGGCTGGGGCGCCGTGATCGCCAAGGGCTGAATGAGACCCGAAGACAAGGCCATCTATCCGCCGCAACCCATCTCGGTGGGGTGGTCCGGGCGTTGCCCGCGCTGCGGCGAGGGCAAGCTGTTCGACGGGTTCCTGACGGTCAAGCCGCAGTGCGAGAACTGCGGCCTCGATTTCACCTTCGCCGATTCCGGTGACGGCCCGGCGGTCTTCATCATGATGATCGTCGGCTTCGTCGTCGTCGGCCTGGCGCTGTGGGTGGAGTTCACCTTCCACCCGCCTTACTGGCTGCACGCGGTCCTGTGGATTCCGCTGGTGCTGGGCCTGTCGATCGGCCTGCTCCGGCCGCTCAAGGGGCTGATGATCGCCCAGCAGTACAAGCATAGGGCCGAACTCGGGAAACTGGACGACAACTGATGTCCGGCACGCCAGGTGCGGGGCGCGCGGGGGCATCGAGAGCGAGCTGGCGGAGCCTGGTCCTGCCGGCGCTCGCCACTGTGGTCGTCACCGCCATCCTCGTCAGCCTCGGCGTCTGGCAGGTCCATCGCCTGGCCTGGAAGGAAGCGCTGATCGCCCAGGTCACCGCCGGCCTGTCGGCGCAGCCCGTCCCCGCACCGGGGCCGGAAGACTGGCCGACCCTTGCTGTGTCCGATCACGAATACGAGCGGGTCGAGGTGAGCGGCACCTTCTTCGACGACCAGTCGGCCTACGTCGTCTATGCGCTGACCGAACCGAAAGGCAAATACGGCGGCGGCGGGTATCTGGTCATGACGCCGCTTCAGACCACCGGCGGCTGGACCGTCTACGTCAACCGCGGCTTCGTCCCGGGCAACAGGCGCAATCCCGCGACGCGGCCGGGAAGTACCATTCCCGGCGTCACCACCGTGATCGGCCTCCTGCGCACCCCCTACCAGCGCGCCTGGTTCGCGCCCGGCGACGACGCCAGGAACAACGCCTGGTTCTCGCGCGACCCGGCGCTCTACGCCGCCGCCTACGGTGCTCCGACCGACGCGGTCGCGCCCTACATCATCGACGCCAATTTCGATCCCGCGCTTCCCGACGGCCTGCCCCAAGGGGGTGAGACCATCGTCAGCTTCCCCAACAGCCACCTCGGCTACGCCATCACCTGGTTCGGTCTGGCGATTGCGTCCATGGGGGTGTTCGTCGTGTTCGCCGTGAGGCGGCTCGGCGGCACCAGGGCAGGCGGCGGGGAAGAGCCGTCCGGCGGCTGATCAGGCGTGCCCGGCCTCGCTCGACAGGCGGCCGGGGTCGATGCCCATCGTCTGGAGCACGCGCGCGTATTTGGTATCGAGGTCGCTGTCGAAGATCAGGTCGGGAATCGCCGGGCAGTGCAGCCAGCCGTTCTCGAGGATTTCGTTGTCGAGCTGGCCCGGCGACCAGCCGGCATAGCCGAGCGCCAGCAGGGCGCTCTCCGGTCCCTTGCCGGCGGCGATCGCCTTCAGGATTTCGAGCGTCGCCGTCAGCGAGACGTTTTCGTCGATCGGCAGCGTCGAGTTCTCGATGAAATAGTCGGAGGAGTGCAGCACGAAGCCGCGGCTGGTCTCCACCGGCCCGCCACGATGGACCTGAAGGTCGCGCGCCGGACCCGGCAGCCTGATCTCCGCGCCCTCGGGCACGATGTTGAGCTGCACCAGCAGGTCGAGAAAGGTGATCTGGCGCGCCGGCTGGTTGATCATGATGCCCATGGCGCCGTCCTGCGAATGGGCGCAGACGTACACGATGGTGCGCGCGAACGGCCCGTCGCCAAGCGATGGCATGGCGATGAGAAACTGGCCGTCGAGATAGCTTCGATCGGCCGACCGGCGGACGACGCGCATGGTCATGGCGAAGAAAAGCGTAACACGAAGGCGCCAAAAGAAAAGACTTGGCCGGCGCTCCGGGTGGCGCCGTTTTGCCTCACGAACAAATGAAGCCGCGGCACCGCTTCGTTCCTCGCCCGTTCACCATCGCCTCACTATGGTCGCCGCGATGAGATCGCCGTTAGCCGTTGCCCTGTTCGCCCTTGCTGCCGCGCTCGTCGCCGCGCCTGCGCTCGCCGCGGTCGGCGACTGGGGGCAGGGGAGCCAGGCCCGGATTTGCCTGCTCGCCGCCGGGCTCGACGCGGACGGCACGCTCACCGGCGGCATCGAGATCGCGCTGCCTGCCGGCTGGAAAACCTACTGGCGCTCGCCGGGCGATGCCGGCGTTCCGCCGAAGTTCGATTTCGCCGGGTCGACGAACTTCGCCGATGCCGCCGTCGCCTTCCCGGTGCCGACCCGCCAGGACGATGGCTTCGCGGTGACCAACGTCTATCACGACCGGGTCCTGCTGCCCTTCAGCGCCCGCGTCGCCGACCCGTCGGCGCCCGTCGAGATCGCGATGCATGCCCAGATCGGCGCCTGTCAGGAGGTCTGCATTCCGGAGGACATCGCCGTCAGCCTCACCGTGCCGCCGGGTGCACAGGATGCCGACGTCGCTGACGCGCTCGCCGCCGCGCGGAAGAACCTGCCGGGGCCACCAGTGCCCGGCGCCTTCGCCTTCACCGCCGCGGCGCGCGACGGCGGCACCGACCGCGACCCGGTCTTCCGCTTCGTCGGCATCGTGCCGCAGCCCGAAAAGGCGATCGTCTTCGTCGAGGGGCCGGACGACTGGGCGCCCTACACGCCGGAATACGCCGGTGAGACGGGGGGCGCGGCCGCGTGGACGGTGAAGTTCTCCCGGCTCGGCGCCAGGACGCCGATTGCCGGGGCGAGCTTCCGCCTGACGGTCGTGTCGGGCGCGCAGGCCATCGACCAGACCGTCGCGCTCCCGTAGCCAAGGCGCCGCTTGCGCCCTATGTCGGCGGGTGCTGCCCTTCCGGCAGCGCTTTCCAGCGAACGGGGACAAGACATGATCGCGACGGGTGAACGCCTTCCGGCCGGCAAGTTCCGGGTCAAGCAGCCGGACGATTCCATGAAAGAGGTAACGACCGACGAGCTCTTCAAGGACCAGAAGGTCGTGTTCGTGGGCGTTCCCGGCGCCTTCACCACCACCTGCCACAACGCCCACATCCCCCAATTCGTCACCCACGCCGCCGAGATCAAGGCGAAGGGCGTCGACCGCATCGTGGTAATGGCGGTGAACGATCATCACGTCATGCGCGAGTGGGGCGCCGCGCTCGGCGGCGCCGGCAAGATCGATTTCGTTTCGGATGGCGACGGCGATTACGCGCAGGCCCTCGGCCTTGCGATTGCCATTCCGGGAATGGGCACGCGGGTCAAGCGCTTCTCGATGCTGGTCGATGACGGCGTTGTGCAGACGCTGAACTTCGAGCCGGACGGCGGCAAGGGGATCCAGATGACCGGCGCCGCCACGATCCTCGGGCAACTTTAGGGGTCGGTGGACGTCAGTCCGGCTTCTTCCTCACGCCGGTGACCATGCCTCTGTCATCGGTGACGAGCGCGCCTTTGCTTTGATCGAGCACGACCAGCGTGTTGCCGAACGGGTCGCGCACGACTGCGCAGCGGCCGATGGCGATATCGAAGGGGGCGGCCACCGGTTCTGCGCCGCTGTCCATGAGACGGCGAAAGGCCGCGTCCGCGTCGTCGACGAGTAGGTCGGTCTCCGGGCCACGAGTCTTGTTCACAACGAGTTCGGCATCGGTGTCGGGGAGGCGAAACGCGACCGCATCTTCGCTTCGCCAGATCGGCTGATGCCCAAGCATGTCGGAGTAGAAGCGTACCGCGGCGTCGAGATCTTCCGCGCGCAGTGTGTGGCAATCGATCTTGCGGAAGAGCGGTCCCCGGTCAGCCAACGTCGCTTGCGGCCCTTCCACCGCGCTTCGTCTTGAACGGCGCCATGCCTTCGTTGGCGAGTTCGTCGGCGCGCTCGTTGCCGGCGGTGCCGGCGTGCCCTTTGACCCAGTGCCACTTGATCTCGTGGGTCGCGCGCAGCGCGTCCAGCTCCTGCCACAGGTCGATGTTCTTGACCGGCTTGCGGTCGGCCGTCCGCCAGCCGTTCCGCTTCCACCCGGCGATCCAGGAGGTGACGCCGCCGCGCACGTATTGCGAGTCGGTGTAGAAATCGACCGCGACCGGCCCCTTCAGCGCCTTCAGCGCCGCGATCGCCGCGGCGAGTTCCATGCGGTTGTTGGTGGTGTCGGCCGCGCCGCCTTTCAGCTCCTTGCGCTGGCCGTTCCACTCCATCACCACCCCCCAGCCGCCCGGGCCGGGGTTGCCGGAGCAGGCGCCGTCGCTCCAGATCGAGACGCGCGTCGCGGCGGTCAAGCGGTCAGCCCGTATTCGCTCGCCGACTTGACCATGCGGTGGAAGCGGAGCTTGCGATAGAACTCGAGCGGGTCTTTCGGCACCACCAGCGCGCCGTTCGGCACCGTCAGCCAGTCGTAGAGGCGCGTCAGCAGGAAGCGCAGCGCCGAGCCGCGCGCCAGCACCGGCAGTGCCGCGATCTCCTCCGGCTCGAAGGGGCGCACCGCCCGGTAGCCGGAAAGGAACGCGCGTGCCTTGGTCACGTTCAGCGAACCGTCCTGCTCGAAGCACCACGCGTTCAGCGAGATCGCCACGTCGTAGGCGAGCATGTCGTTGCAGGCGAAGTAGAAGTCGATCAGCCCGGAGAGCTTGCCACCCAGGAAGAACACGTTGTCCTGGAACAGGTCGGCGTGGATGACGCCGTCCGGCAGGTCGCGCGGCCAGTGCGCCTCGACGAAGTCGAGTTCTGCCTCGATGTCGGCGCCGAGCCCGGCCTGGACCTCCTCGGCGCGGTCGCGGCATTGCTCGAAGAGCGGCCGCCACGCGTCGACGGACAGCGCGTTGGAGCGCTTCAGACTGAAGCCGGCGCCGTCGGTATGGAGGCGCGCCAGCGCCCCGCCGACCTCGCCGCAGTGTTCGGTCCGAGGCCGGCGGACCCACATGCCCGGCAGAAACGTGACGATCGCCGCCGGCCGCCCGGCAAGCGTGTTGAGCGAGCAGCCCGCGCGGTCGTGAACCGGCAGCGGGCACCGCAGGCCGCGGCTCGCCAGATGCTCCATCAGCCCGAGGAAGAAGGGCAGGTCGGCCGGATCAACCCGCCGCTCGTAGAGCGTGAGGATGTACCGGCCCTGGTCGGTGGAGAGCAGGAAGTTCGAGTTCTCGACGCCCTCGGCGATCCCTTTCAGCGACTGGACCGTGCCGAGGTCATACCCGGCCATGAACTGCTCGAGCTGCTCGTCCGGGATTTCGGTGTAGACGGCCATGGCCGACGGCGGGTCGCTGCGGTTGATCGCTGAAGCCGCCCTTGTTATCGATCGCCCCCGGCGCGGTCAAACCGGCCGCGCCTCGCCCTTTTCTTCGAAAGCCAACCGCCGTGACCGTCCCCCCGTGGCTGTGGGTGGTGCTGACCCTCGTCGCCGCCACCGCTCAGACCTTTCGCAATGCCGCCCAGCGTTCGTTGACCGGGCCGCTCGGCGCCGTCGGCGCGACCCACGTGCGCTTCCTGTTCGGCCTGCCGTTCGCGCTGGTGGCGCTGGCGCTCGTCGCGGTCGTGTGGTGGCCGCTGCCGGTGCTCAACGCCGCCGCCCTCGGTTGGGTGGCGCTGGGCGCGATCAGCCAGATCGGCGCGACCGCGCTGATGCTCGCGGCCATGCGCGAGCGCTCCTTCGTGGTCACCACCGCCTACACCAAGACCGAGCCGGTGCAGGTCGCCGTGTTCGCGGTGGTCTTTCTGGGCGAGGCGATCGGCCCCGCCGTCGCCGCGGCGATCGTGATCGCGACCGCCGGCGTACTGGTTCTGTCGTGGCCGTCGCGGGCCGGCGGCGAGGTGTTCTCATGGCGGCCGGCGGCGCTTGGCATCGCCTCGGGCGCCCTCTTCGCGATCGCCGCCGTCGCCTTTCGCGGCGCCATCGTCGCGCTCGGCGATGCCGATTTCATCCCCGCCGCCACGCTCGTGCTGGCGATGACCCTGGCTGTGCAAACGGTGGCCCTGAGCGTCTGGCTTGCGCTGCGTGATCCGGGAACCCTTGGCGCCATCGTCGCGGCCTGGCGTCCGTCGCTCGCCGCCGGCTTCCTCGGTGCCTTCGCTTCCGAGATGTGGTTCCTGGCCTTCGCCATCCGCGAACCGGCGAGCGTGCGCACCCTGGGGCTCGTCGAGATTCTCATCGCCGGGATGATTTCGCGGCGCTTGTTCGCCCAGACGCCGACCCTTCGCGACGTGTTCGGGATGGCGCTGGTGATCGGCGGCGTGGTGCTGCTGGTAGCCGGGACCTGACTACTCCGCCGCCTCGCGAAGCGCCCGCGGCAGGTTGAAGGTCACCGCCTCGTCGGCGGCCGTCACCAGCTCGACCCGCACCTCGAAGCGCGCCGCGAAGGCATCGATGACTTCCTCGACCAGTACCTCCGGCGCCGAGGCGCCGGCCGTGATGCCGACCGCGCGGGCATCGTCGATCTGGCTCCAGTCGATTTCTGCGGCGCGCTGGACGAGCAGCGCCACCGGGCAACCCGCCCGCTCCGCAACTTCGCGCAGGCGCTGCGAGTTGGACGAATTGGGCGCCCCGATGACGATCATGGCGTCGACCTCGGGCGCGACCAGCTTGACTGCGTCCTGCCGGTTGGTGGTGGCGTAGCAGATGTCTTCCTTGTGCGGCGCGACGATGTCGGGGAAGCGCTCGGTGAGGATCGCCACGATCGCCGCAGTGTCGTCGACTGACAGCGTCGTCTGGGTGATGTAGGCGAGTTCCTTCGCCGACCACGGCTCGAAGTCGCGCGCTTCGTCCTCCGTCTCGACCAGGCTGATGACGCCCTCGGGAAGCTGCCCCATGGTGCCGGCCACCTCGGGGTGGCCGGCGTGGCCGATCAACACGACCTCGCGGCCCTTGCGGTAGTGAATCTCCGCCTCGCGATGGACCTTGGTGACCAGCGGGCAGGTGGCGTCGAGGTGGAAGAGGTGGCGCTTCTGTGCCGCCTCGGGCACCGCCTTGGCGACGCCGTGGGCGGAGAAGATCACCGGCTGGGCGGTGCTCGGGATTTCGTCGAGGTCCTCGACGAAGATCGCGCCCTTGGCCTTCAGGCTGTCGACCACGTAGCGGTTGTGGACGATCTCGTGGCGCACATAGACCGGCGGCCCGAACTTCCTCAGCGCCAGCTCGACGATGTGGATCGCCCGGTCGACGCCGGCGCAGAAGCCGCGCGGGCTGCACAGGAGGATGTCGAGGGGCGGCTTGATCATTGCGGCGGTGCCGGGGAGCTGAGAGGGGGCCATCGCGGGGGAAGCGTTGAGATTTGTCGAAAAGGATATCTAGGGCGATCCCGGCGAATCAATGACCCGACGGCCAAGGCGTACCCTCCAAGGGTTGCCGTAGTCTTTATGGTTCAATGCGTTAGCGGATCACGCATCGACCCGTTCGGCGTCCTCGTCGGCCTCGGACTGGCGCGCCGGCCCCTCGATCTCCGGGCGGCGGAAGATGAGCTTGGCGACCTCCGAGGGCATCATCGGCTGGCCGTAGACGAAGCCCTGCACGTATTCGCAGCCGAGCTCGTGCAGCTCCTCCGCATCCGCTTCCGTTTCGGCGCCCTCCGCCACCACGTCCATGCCGAGGTCGTGGGCGAGCGTGATGATCGAGCGCAGGATCACCTTGCGGTCGCCGTGGCCGTGGCCGCGCACGAACGTCTGGTCGATCTTGATGGTGTCAAAGGGGAAGCGCTGCAGATAGGACAGCGACGAGTAGCCCGTGCCGAAATCGTCGAGCGACAGGCCGGCGCCGAGTTCGCGCACCCGCGACAGCACCTGCGCGGCGTATTCCGGGTTCTCCATCACCAGGCTCTCGGTGACTTCCAGCTTGAGCGAGCCGCGCTTGAGGTTCGAGCGCACCAGCACCGCCTTGACG
Organism: uncultured Alphaproteobacteria bacterium; assembly: GCA_963843565.1. Lineage (GTDB taxonomy): Bacteria > Pseudomonadota > Alphaproteobacteria > Rhizobiales > Kaistiaceae > DASZQY01. Next base: position 1,423,262 of record CAWJKY010000003.1, on the reverse strand, counting down.
TCGTTGATGAGGTCGTGGCGCAGCAGCTGGCGGCTCGACACGTTGACGCTGGCGAACAGCGACGTGCCGCGGCCGAGCCCCTCCTGCCATTCGGCGAGCTGGCGCGCGGTGCGGTCGAGCACGAACAGGCCGAGCGGGATGATCAGCCCGGTGCGCTCGGCGAGCGGCACGAAGTCGCTCGGCGGAATGCGCCCGAGCTTGGGATGGTCCCAGCGCACCAGCGCCTCGAAGCCGGCGATGGTCTTGTCCTCCAGCCGCACGATCGGCTGGTAGAGCACCTTGATTTCCTCGCGGCCGAGTGCCCGGCGCAGGTCCGATTCGAGCGTGGCGAGGTCGGTGCCGTGCTGGCGGAGCGCCGGGCGGAACGCCTCGATCCGGTCGCCGCCGAGGCGCTTGGCGTGGAAGGTGCCCATCTCCGCGTCGCGGATCAGCTCTTCCGCCTCGTTCTGCTTGCCGTCGTGCATGGCAATGCCGATCGAGGCGGTCAGGAAGATTTCCTTTTCGCCGAGCGTGATCGGGGCGCGCAGCGTCCTCCGCACCGATTCTGCGAAGGCCGCGATGCGCTCCGGCTGGCTCTCCGAGATCAGCAGGAACGCGAACTGGTCGCCGGCCAGCCGCGCCAGCGTGTCCTGCTGCTTGAGCAGACGCGCCAGCCGCCGCGCCACGGTTAGCAGGATCGAATCGCCGACCGCGACGCCGAAGCCGTCGTTGACCTGCTTGAAGCGGTCGATGTCGAGGATGAAGACCGACGGGCGCGTCGAGTTCTCGGCGTTGGCGCGGTTGATGACGGCGCCCAGCCGGTCGAGGAACAATTCGCGGTTGGGCAGCCCCGTCAGGTTGTCGTGGACGGCGTCGTGGAGCAGCCGCTCCTCGGCGTTGCGCTCTTCGGTCACGTCGAGCAGCGTGCCGACGCAGCGCATGACCTCGCCGTCGTTGCCGAGCACCGGCCGCGCCCGCAGCAGGAACCAGAGATAGTGGCCGTCCTCGCTGCGCAGGCGGAAATCCTGGGCGATGCGCCCGCGGCGCAACTCCACCGCCGTGTCGAGCGTCGTCTTGAAGCGGTCGCGGTCGCCGGGGTGGAGGATTTCCAGCCAGTCGCGGGCCGGGCCCTCGAGCGTCCCGCGCTTGCGGCCGAGCAGCACTTCCGCCTCCGGCCCGGTGTAGATGCGGTCGCGCGCCACGTCCCAGTCCCACACGATGTCGCCAGCGCCGGTCAGCGCCAGCGCCTTGCGCTCGGTGTCGCCGATCGGCCCTTGCTGGATGACGCCGCCAGCGAAGGCGTGCTGCATCACCGTGAAGCCGATCAGCAGCACGATCAGCACCAGCCCGCCGGCCAGCGCTGGCTGGACCACGTCGTTGACCAGATTGCCGGTCACCGTCAGCCACGCCGCGAACACCCAAACCAGCAGCAGGATCCACGTCGGGATCAGCATGATCGCGCGGTCGTAGGCGTGGGTGGCGAGATAGACCACGATGCCGAAGCCGCCGATCGCGGTGAGGCCGATCGACAGGCGCGCGATGCCGGCCGCCACCGACGGCTCGATGATCGCCACGCCGAACAGGATCGCCAGACCGATCAGCCAGCCGACGGTGACGTGGCTGTAGCGCACGTGCCATCGGTTGAGGTTGAGGTAGGCGTAGGTGAAGATGACCAGCGTCGCGGCGAGGAACACTTCCGCCGCGGCGCGCCAGGTCTGGTCGGCGCCCGGCGCGATGTTGATCACCCGGTTCCAGAATCCGAAATCGACGCAGAGATAGGCGAGCACCGCCCAGGCGAGTGCCGCCGTCGCCGGAAACATCGCCGTGCCGCGCACCACGAACACGATCGTCAGGAACAGCGCCAGCAGCCCCGAGATGCCGAGCACGATGCCGCGGTAAAGCGAGTAGCTGTTGACCGAATCCTTGTAGGCGTCGGCGTCCCACAGATAGAGCTGCGGCAGGTCGTTGGTGCGCAGCTCGGCGACGAACGTGATGACCGCGCCGGGGTCGAGCGTGATCTTGAAGACGTCGGCTTCCTGGCTCGGCTGGCGCTCCGGCGCGAAGCCTTGGCTCGGCGTGATGTTGGCGATGCGCGACGCGCCAAGGTCGGGGAAGAAGAGGCCGGAGCCGGCGAGGCGGAAGTGCGGCGCCACGAGCAGTCGGTCGATCTGCTGGTCGGAGTTGTTGACCAGCGCGAACACCGCCCAGTTGGATTGGCCGTTGCCCTCGCGGGCGCGAATTTCGATGCGCCGCACGATGCCGTCGGAGCCCGGTGCGGTGGACACCTGGATGCGGTTGTCGGGCTGGGCGAAGAGCTGGATGGCGTTGGTGAGATCGAGCGTCTTGCCGTCAGGCGGGATCGCCGAGGCTTCGAGTGCGTGGGCGGGCACCCACGCAACCGAGAACGTCAGCAACAAGAGAACGAGCACCGCGACCCGACGCGCGAACTGCAACACTTCCTCCAAGTGTGCGGAGCGATTCGTCAATCTACTATGGAGATCGGTCAGAGGCGACAAGGCTTTGCCCGGCGCAGGCTTAACGCGCCGGCCGGGGCGCCGCCGCTCATGGACGGGGGTCGTCGCGAACCAGCCCATACAGAATGTGGTCCTGCCACCGCCCGTCGATACACAGATACTTGCGGGCGTATCCCTCGCGGGAGAATCCGACCTTTTCAAGAAGGCGGATCGAGGCCGCGTTGTGGGGCAGGCAGGCCGCCTCCACCCGGTTGAGATGGAGCGTTTCGAAGCAGAAGCCGACCACCGCCTTGACCGCGTCGGTCATCAGTCCCTTGCGGGCGTGCGGGCGGCCCATCCAGTAGCCGAGTACCGCCGACTGGGTGACGCCGCGCTGGATGTGGGCGATGGTCAGCCCGCCGAGCAGCGTCTCGCCGTCGGCCGAGAAGACGAAGAACGGAAAGCCGGTGCCGTTGCGCACCTCGCGCTGATAGCGGCGAAGCCGCCGGCGAAAGGCGAGGCGGGTCAGGTCGTCCGCCGGCCAGATCGGTTCCCACGGCGCCAGGAACGCGCGGCTGTCCTCGCGCAGCCGCGCCCACTGCGCGAAGTCGGCGAGCGTCGGCGTGCGCAGCAGCACCCGGCTGCCGCGCAGCGTCGGGTTGACGTTGTTGTTGGAGATGGAGCGCAGAAACGCCATCGCCGCCTCAAGCCTCGACGGATGCACCGAAACGTTCGGCGACCTTGTCGAAATCCATCATCTTGTCGAGCCCGCCGACAGCCGCCACGGTCGGCCGGCTGCCGGTGAAGATGTCGCTGGCGAGCGTGCGCACGTCCTCGACGGTGATCGCGTTGACACGCTGGACCAGTTCGTCGACCGGGATGATACGCCCGAACAGGAGAAGCTGGCGGGCGATCTGGCCGGCGCGACCGGTCGGGCTCTCCAGCGTCATCAGCAGGCCGGCGCGAAGCTGCGCGCGCGCCCGGTCGAGCTCCTTGGTGGTGATGTCGTGGGTGGCGCGCTCCAGTTCGCCGAGCAGCACCGGCATCAGCTCGGCGACGTCCGAGGGGCCGGTGGCGGCGTGGATTCCGAAGAGGCCGGAATCGGAGAAGCTCCAGTGGAAGGCATAGATCGAGTAGCACAGGCCGCGCTTTTCGCGGATCTCCTGGAAGAGGCGCGATGACATGCCGCCGCCGAGGATCGCGGCGAGCAGCTGCGCCTTGTAGAAGCCTTCCTTGCCGTACGGCCGGCCCTCGAAGCCGATCAGGACCTGGGTCTCCTGAAGGTGGTCGCGCGGTTCGAGGCGCTCGCCGCCGCGATAGGTTGCCGCCACCGCCGACGGCCCGGCCGTCGGGGCGATACCCCCGAACTTTTCTTCCGCCATGGCGACGAGGGCATCGTGGTCGACGTTGCCCGCCGCCGCCAGCACCAGCGAAGGGCCGCGATAGTGCCGTTCGAGATACTGGGCGAGCTTCGGCGAGGCGACCGATCCGACCGTCTCGGGCGTGCCGAGGATCGTGCGGCCGATCGGCTGGCCCGGGTAGGCGGCCTCGGTAAACAGGTCGTAGACACGATCGTCCGGCGTATCGAGGGCGGCGCCGATCTCCTGCACGATGACGTGCTGTTCGCGCTCCAGTTCCTTCGGGTCGAAGACCGAGTTGCTCAGGATGTCGGAGAGGATGTCGACCGCCAGCGGCACGTCGTCCTTGAGGATGCGCGCGTAATACTGGGTCATCTCGACGCTGGTGGCGGCGTTGACCTCGCCGCCGACCGCCTCGATCTCCTCAGCAATCTCGATTGCCGAGCGCGTCTTGGTGCCCTTGAAGGCCATGTGCTCGAGCAGGTGCGACAGGCCGTGCTCGTCGTCGCGTTCCGAGCGCGAACCGGCGGCGACCCACACACCCAGCGCTGCGCTCTCCAGATGGTCCATCGCATGGCTGATGACCGTAAGGCCGGAGGGGAGACGCGACTGGCGAACGGTCATGGAGCTACGCTTTCTCGGGCGCTGCGGGCGCGGGTGAGGATATGTTCTTCGACGGCCTTGCGCTCGTTGGCAAGCGTGACGATCCGTTCCGGCTTCGACAGGATGCCGGCAAATCCCGGCGGCAGCTCGGGTTCGGCGCCGGTCGCGGCCTTCACCGCGTCGGCGAATTTCGCCGGGTGGGCGGTCGCCAGCGCAACCATGGGGATACCCGGCTCCGTGAAGCGCTCGGCGACCGCGAGGCCGACCGCCGTGTGCGGGTCGGGCAGGAAGCCGGTCGCTGCGACGGTTGCCGCGATGGTGCGGGCGACCTCGGCCTCGTCGGCGCTGCCGGCGGCGAAATCGGCGCGGATCGCGGCAAGCGCGGCGGCGGGAATGGTGAAGGTGCGCTTCTCGGCGAGGCTCGCCATCATGGCGCCAACCGCCGCGGCGTCGCGGCCGGTCGCCTCGAACAGCAGCCGCTCGAAGTTGGACGACACCTGGATGTCCATTGACGGCGAGGTGGTCGCCGTCACCTCGCGCACGTCGTAGGTGCCGGTCTTGAGCGCCCGCGCCAGGATGTCGTTGACGTTGGTGGCGATCACCAGCTTGCCGAGCGGCAGCCCCATGCGCTTGGCGGCGTAACCGGCGAAGACGTCGCCGAAGTTGCCGGTCGGCACCGTGAACGAAACCGGCCGCCCGGGCGCGCCAAGCGCGACCGCAGCGGTGAAGTAGTAGACGATCTGCCCGAGCACACGGGCGAAGTTGATCGAGTTGACGCCGGCGAGCGCCACCCGCTCGCGGAAGGAAGCGTTGGCGAACATCGCCTTCACCAGCGCCTGGCAGTCGTCGAAGGTGCCCTTGATGGCGATGGCGTGGACGTTGGCAGCCGGCGCCGTGGTCATCTGTCGGCGCTGGAACGGCGTCACCCGGCCTTCCGGAAACAGGATGAACACGTCGACGTTGTCGCGCCCCTGAAACGCCTCGATCGCCGCTGCGCCGGTATCGCCCGAAGTCGCGCCGACGATGGTGACTCGCGCGCCGCGCTTGGCGAGCACGTGGTCCATGAGCTGCGCCAGCAACTGCATGGCGACGTCCTTGAAGGCGAGCGTCGGCCCGTGGAAGAGCTCCAGCACATAGCGGTCGTCGGCGAGCCGGGTGAGGGGGGCGACGTCGGGGGTATCGAAGGTGGCGTAGGCCGCCCGGCACATCTCGGCGAGTGCGTCGTCGGAGATTTCACCGCCCACGAACGGCCGGATCACCTCGACGGCGACCTCGGCGTAGGGGCGCCCGGCAAACGCCCGGATGCGGTCGGCGGAGAGCTGCGGCCAGGTTTCGGGCAGATACAGTCCACCGTCGCGGGCAAGACCCGCCAGCAGCACGTCGGCGAAGCGAAGCGCCGGCGCCTGCCCGCGCGTACTGACGTATTGCATCAGGCGAGCAAAGCGCCTCCCGCTGCGGCCTGCCCCTCCCGGCCCGACAAGAAAGGTGGTCTGGGTGGTCGTTATCCCCAGGAAGAACCTAGCGGCGCCGGCCCGCCCCGGCAAGCGCGGCGGCATCGTCGCCAGCGCGGCGCGACGCTGCTATAGAAACGCCGCAATATTGCGCGGAATGGGAATCATGGGGCTTTCGAGTCGATCTGTCGTGGCGCTGTGCGCCGTCGCGTTGTCCGCGCTCACGCTGGCGTCCTGCACGAAGGGCGGCGGCCTCTTCAAGGGCCCGGACAGCGCTGTCACGACCGTGCCGAACGACGGGACCTATTCCGCGGACCTCTTCATCAAGCAGGGCTATTGCCCGCCGATCCAGATCAGGCCGGACACCGAATCGCTGGTCCTCTACGTCAAGGGCCACGAGGACGACGGCGCCTACATCCGCTTCCAGGGCTCGATCACCGATATCGCCCGCGAATGTCACGCCCTCGGCCCGGATACCCTGGCGATCAAGGCGGGCATCGCCGGCCGCATCGCCGCCGGCCCCAAGGGGACCACCGGCAAGGTCGCCGCGACGCTGCGCGTGGTGGTCGTCAAGCAGAGCGACAACAGCGTGCTCTATTCCAAGGCCTTCCGCGTCATCGGCGACGTCGAGGCGCCCGACTACGCCGCTCCGTTCGCGCAGGTCGTGGACGACATCTCCCTGAAGCTGACCGGCGCCGACCGCGATCTCATCGTCTATGTCGGCTTTGACGAGGGCCGGCCGAAGAAGCCCGCCACCTGAGCCTCAGGGCTGGGGGAAGACCGCACGCCGCTGATTGACTCAGGGCCCGCCCAACCTATTGTTGAACGCGCGGGTTGACGTCGCGGCCCGCCGGTTTTGCGGGGGTTTCCTCGCAAGCTGCCACGACCGCCGGGAGAGACCGGGCCAAGTTGGCCCGGCGCCGAAGGAGCAACCGCCCCGGAAACTCTCAGGCAAAAGGACCGGACGGTCGGCGACGATCTGGAAAGCGGCGGGTTCGCCCGCTCACCGAAGGAGTAGCCACAGGTTTCGATCAGGGAGCGTTTCCAGGAAGAGTGTGAAGCACTTTTCCGTCCGGAAGAGCGATCCAGACGAGATCGGTGGGAAATCTCTCAGGTTCTCAGACAGAGGGGGCGCGGGACGGACCGGTCGTTCGTCGCCGCGAGCCCGACTCTGACGAGAACAGGTGACGGTTGAGCGAGACGGCATCCAGACTTCCCCTGCTCGAAACGGTGTTTGCCGCCGCCCATCGCGCGCTTGGCGCCCGCATGGTGCCCTTCGGCGGCTACGCCATGCCGGTCCAGTACCCGACCGGCATCCTCGCCGAGCACAAGTGGACGCGCGAGCACGCCGGCCTCTTCGACGTTTCCCACATGGGGCCGGCGCTCCTCATGCTTGCCGACAAGACGGGCGATGCCGACGCCGACCACGCGGCGATCGCCGCGCTCATCGAGCCGCTGATCTGCGGCGACATCCGCAACCTGAAGCTCGGCCAGGTCCGCTACACGCTGCTCCTCAACGAGGAGGGCGGCATCGTCGACGACCTGATGGTGGTGCGCCCGCGCGATCCCGCGTGGTCGGGCACGCTCTACATCATCGTCAACGCCGGCACCAAGGACGGCGATTTCGCCCGCATCGAAAAGGCCGCCGCCGGCAAGGCGAAGCTCATGCGTGCCGACGACGGCGGTCTGCTCGCCTTGCAGGGCCCCGAAGCCGCCGCCGTCATGGCCGATCTCGTGCCGGCGGCCACCGAATTGACGTTCATGACCTGCGGCGCCTTCGACTACGAGGACACCGATCTCATCATCTCGCGGACCGGCTATACCGGCGAGGACGGGTTTGAAATCCTCATCGCCGCCGACGCGGCAAATGCCTTCTGGCAGCGGCTGGTTGCCGACCAGCGGGTGAAGCCCATCGGCCTCGGCGCGCGCGACTCCCTTCGGCTCGAGGCGGGGCTGCCGCTCAACGGTCACGACCTCGATGAGACCACCTCGCCGGTCGAGGCGGACCTGCGTTTCGCCGTCGCCAAGCGGCGCCGCGAGGCGGCCGATTTCCCTGGTGCCGCACGCATCCTCAAGGAATTCGCTGACGGTCCGTCGCGCCTACGGGTCGGCCTGCTGGTCGAGGGCGCGCCCGCCCGCGAGGGCGCCGAGATCCGCGCCGGCGATCGGGTCGTCGGCCGCGTCACCAGCGGCGGCTTCGCTCCGACGCTGGGCCGCCCGATCGCGCTTGGCTACGTCGACCCGGCCCACGCCGCCGCCGGCACCGAACTCACCGTATCCGTCCGCGGCCGCGCGCAAGGCGCCACGGTCGCGCCGCTTCCGTTCGTTCCCCACCGCTACGTCCGCAGGACCCCCTGACCAGGAGCAAATCGGCGATGAGCACGCGTTACACCAAAGACCATGAGTGGATCACCCTCGAGGGCGACACCGCCACCGTCGGCATCAGCGACCACGCCCAGGAGCAGCTCGGCGACATCGTCTTTGTCGAACTCCCCGAGGTCGGCAAGCAACTCGCCAAAGGCGCCGAGGCCGCGGTCGTGGAGTCGGTGAAGGCGGCAAGCGAGGTCTATGCGCCGGTCGCCGGCGAAGTCGTCGCCGTCAACGAGGCGCTGGCCGACGGGCCGGGCGTCGTCAACTCCGACCCGGAAGGCGGCGGCTGGTTCGTGAAGATCAAGGTCGCCGACCCGAAGGACGTCGAGGCGCTCATGGATATCGACGCCTACCAGGCTTTCCTCCAGACGATCTGACATCCCGACCGGACACCCGCCATGCGCTACCTGCCGCTCACCCCCGAAGACCGCGCCGACATGCTCGCCCGCATCGGCGTCGCCTCCGTCGACGACCTGTTCGCCGATGTCCCGAAGGACAAGCGGCTGGCGGCGCCGCCCGACCTGCCGACCACGAAGAGCGAGATCGAGGTGGAGCGCGCGCTGGGCGCCATGGCCGCCCGCAACGTCGCCGCCGGCTCGGTGCCGTTCTTCGTCGGCGCCGGCGCCTACCGCCATCATGTCCCGGCGAGCGTCGATCACCTCATCCAGCGCTCCGAGTTCCTGACCTCCTACACGCCCTATCAGCCGGAGGTCTCCCAGGGGACGCTCCAGTACCTGTTCGAGTTCCAGACCCAGGTCGCCAACCTCACCGCCATGGAGGTCGCCAACGCCTCCATGTACGACGGCTCGACCGCCACGGCGGAGGCCGTGCTGATGGCCGAGCGGGTGACGAAGCGGCGCAAAGCCGTGCTGTCCGGCGGTCTGCACCCGCAATACCGCGGCACCGTCGAGACCGTTACGCGCATGGCCGGCGACACCGTGACGGCGCTTCCCCCCGACCCGACGGGCGCCGAGGACATCCTCGCCGCGATCGACGAGGAGACGGCTTGCGTCGTGGTCCAGTCCCCGTCGTTCTACGGCCACCTGACCGACCTCGCTCCTATCGCAGAAAAGGCCCACGCCGTCGGTGCGCTCCTGGTCGCCGTCTTCACCGAAGTCGTGGCGCTGGGCGCCATCGAGCCGCCCGGCGCGCAGGGCGCCGACATCGCGGTGGGCGAGGGCCAGTCGATCGGCAACCCGCTCACCTTCGGCGGGCCTTACGTCGGCCTCTTCGCCACGCGCCAGAAGTTCATCCGCCAGATGCCCGGGCGCCTCTGCGGCGAGACCGTCGACGCGGAAGGCCGGCGCGGTTTCGTGCTGACGCTCTCGACCCGCGAGCAGCACATCCGCCGCGACAAGGCGACATCCAACATCTGCACCAACTCAGGACTTTGCTCGCTGGCGTTCACCATCCACATGACTCTGCTCGGCGAGACGGGCCTGCGCAATCTCGCCGCGCTCAACCACGCCAACGCCGTGGCGCTGGCTGAATTGCTTTCTGAAGTTCCCGGCGTAAGCGTCTTGAACGACTCGTTCTTCAACGAGTTCACCGTGCGTGTGCCCGGCGATGCGGCTGCGATCGTCGAGAAGCTCGCCGCGAAGGGCGTGCTGGCCGGCGTGCCAGTGTCGCGGCTCGAGCCGGACCGGCCGGAATTGGCAGACTTGCTTCTGGTCGCCTCGACCGAGATCAATACGGATGAAGACCGCGCCGCGTTTGTCGCGGCCCTGAAGGAGGGACTCTAGTGATTAGGCGATTCAGCGAAGTGAGGACGCGCCCAAGCCGCGCACTACAAATCTACTCCCTGCTAACCGCAGCGGCCCGTGCCAGAAGAATTCTGACCTACGGCCACGTTGCCGAGGCCATCAAGTTTGGCGGTGCAGGAGTGCTGTCGGAGATGCTGGGGCACTTGATGTTCTGGTGTGAGCACAACGATCTGCCCGCCCTGACTGCATTGGTTGTAAATCAGGACACCGGCCTTCCGGGCGACGGCCTCGATTGGATCGGAGATCTGAATGTGGAGAGGGAAGCCGTATTCACGTTTGATTGGTGTGACATCTACCCACCCACTGAAGGTGAGCTTGAAAGCGCATACGCCAAGGGAGCAAACGTCAGCCCTCCAAGTCGACCTGCGCGAAAGCCAACTCGTCGACCGGCGCACGAGGGGCAATAAACCAGATGCTGAACGATCAGGGCCGCGCGACCGTGCCCGCCAACGCCAACGACCTCGCTGGCGACGCCACCTTCACCGCCAACCGCGGACTTCAGATCGAGGAGCCGCTGATCTTCGAGGTCGGCCGCCCCGAGGTCACCGGAGTCGACCTGCCGCCACAAGAGGCGAGGAGCGCCGGAGGCGCGACAGGGAAGGGAAAATTGGGCAATCATGCCCGCCGCGCGCCGCTCGATCTCCCCGGCCTCACCGAGCCGGAGGCGATGCGCCACTACGTGCGCCTCAGCCAGAAGAACTACGCCATCGATGCCGGCATCTATCCGCTGGGCTCGTGCACCATGAAGCACAACCCGCGCATCAACGAGAAGATGGCGCGGCTGCCGGGCTTCGGCGATATCCACCCGCTCCAGCCGGCCTCCACCGTGCCCGGCGCCTTCGATCTCATCGCCGAGCTCGGCCGCTGGCTGCTCGAGCTGACCGGCATGGCGAGCGTCGCTGTCGGCCCCAAGGCCGGCGCCCACGGCGAGTTGTGCGGCATGATGGCGATCAAGGCGGCGCTGGACGCGCGCGGCGACAGGCGCACGACCGTGCTCGTGCCGGAATCGGCCCACGGGACCAATCCGGCGACCGCCGCGCTGCTTGGCTTCAAGGTGGTGGATGTGCCGGCCCGCGACGACGGCACCGTCGACCCGGACGAGGTGAAGAAGCGCCTGTCGCCGGACGTCGCCGCGATCATGCTCACCAACCCCAACACCTGCGGTCTGTTCGAGCGCGACGTGGTGGCGATCGCCGATGGCGTTCATGCCGCGGGCGCCTTCTTCTATGCCGACGGCGCCAACTTCAACGCCATCGTCGGCAAGGTCCGCCCCGGCGATCTCGGCGTCGACGCCATGCACATCAACCTCCACAAGACCTTCTCGACGCCTCACGGCGGTGGCGGCCCGGGCTCGGGGCCGGTGGTCTTCTCGGACAAGCTCGCGGGTTTCGCGCCGGTGCCCTTCGTGCGCCTTGCAGCAGACGGCGCCGAGTTCGTCGAAACCCGCCGCGACGCCGGCGAGGGCGCCACGCCCTTCGGCCGCATGGCGGCCTTCCACGGCCAGATGGGCATGTTCGTGCGGGCGCTCTCCTACATGCTCTGTCACGGCGTCGACGGCATGAAGCAGGCCTCCGAGGACGCCGTGCTCAACGCCAACTACCTGCGCGCCAGCCTCCGCGACGTCATGAGCCAGCCCTTCGGCGACCGCGTCTGCATGCACGAGGCGCTGTTCGACGACACCTTCCTCGACGGCACCGGCGTCACCACCCTCGATTTCGCCAAGGCGATGATCGACGAGGGCTTCCACCCGATGACCATGTATTTCCCGCTGGTCGTCCACGGTGCGCTGCTGATCGAGCCGACCGAGTCGGAATCGAAGGCCTCGCTCGATCTGTTCGTCGGCGCGCTCCGCGATCTCGTGCTGCGGGCCAGGCGCGGCGAGGCCGAGCGCTTCCATCAGGCGCCGCTGTTCGCCCCGCGCCGCCGGCTCGACGAAACCCGCGCCGCGCGCTCCCCCAAGCTGAAGTGGGAGAAGCCGGAGCCCTACAGCCAAGCGGCGGAGTAGGGGCGACGAGGCGAAGGCGCGCTATCCGTCCGCGCTCAGGTGCTCGTGGACGATCTGCCAGCGTCCGTCGATCTTGCGCATGACGGTGGTACCCCGGCCGGAGCCTGACGCCGGCTGGCCCTTGATCGTGGTGCGCCAGTTGAAACGGTAGATGCAGGCGGCGACCTCGTCGTCTTCCGCGATCCAGCGCACCTCGTCGAGCCAATAGGTGTCGTTTTGGAGCGCCTCCCAGGTTCTCTCGAACGCGGCGCGGATCGCGTCGATGCCGACATGGCTGCCGTCGGAGAACCAGAAGACCGCGTCGGGCGCGATCAGCGGCACCATCTCGCCGAAATCGTGCCGGTTGATGCGCCGTTCGTATTTGGCGAGCAGGTCCTTCGGGGTCAAGGACATCCGTCTCTCGGTTCGCTGAACGAGTCGCGCCGCCGGCCCGTTCAGGCGGCGAGCGGGCGGCCGCGTTCCAGCGCGCGCATCACCGAGGCGATGATGGCGCCGCCGGCGCCTTGCTCGACCACGTGCCACAGCCCGTTGACGAAGACATAGCCGAGCGGCTCGCCGTGGGCGACCGCGTCAGTGAACTCGTGGGGAAAGACCCACAGAAGGCCTATGACCGCGCCGATGACCGTGCCGTGGATCAGCGCGTTGTCCGACACCCGGGTATGGCGCAGGAAAAAGGTCATGATCACGGCAAGCAGCAGGTAGGCAACGAAGAACAGGAGGACGCCCTGATGCGGTCCGCGCTCGGCGGCCTCGTAGAGTTGTCGCGCCACGATCTCGTGCCAGACGCCGGCGAGAATCCACATGGCGGTGGCGCCGACGAACGCCGCGAAAGCGGCCTTGGCAGCAGTCTGACGGGTCATGGGTGTGCTCCCTTCTGTCGGGGACGGCGACGGCCGCGTGGCGCAATACCGGCCCAGAGCTGATCGATGAAGCCCGGGATCGCCGGCGAAAGGTCCGCGCCGCCATGCAACCCGAGGATTTCGAAGCTCGCCAGCGAGTGGATGGCGGCGATGAGCAGCTGAGCGGTCGCGGTGACGTCGGGGGGATCGATGTCGCCGGTCGCCCGCCGCCGCTCCAGAAAGCCGAGGAGGGCGGTTGCGACTGCCTCGCTGCGCTCCGGCGCGAACTGGCTGGCGATTCCGGCGAGCCCGCCGCCCCGGTGGGTGGCCAACTGCATCACCGGCGGAATGACGTCGCGGAAGTAGGCGAGCAAACGGTTGGCGGTTTCGATCAGCGCGGCACGTACGTCGTCGATCTCGTCGGCGATGAGATCGCCCGGCGCGACCGGCGGCGGCGTCATGGCGGCGAGATAGAGCGCCGACTTGCTCGCGAAGCGTTTGAAGACCGCGGCCTCGGAGATGCCGGCGGCGGCTGCGATCGCGCGCGTCGGCGCCGCGGGTCCCTGGCGCATGAACACCGCGCGGGCGCAGGCCAGCAGATCCTTGTCTGCGATGATTTTGGGGCGGCCCATGGGGTACCTTTAGTAAGCAATCAATCACTTACTTACTAGGTACGGGTGTACGGGTCAACCCGGGGTGGACCGTGGATCTTCGGGAGATGTGACCGGCGGGGAGGGCCTGCCCCTCGATCCCTTCCGAGGCCCAGCGCTTCGGCGATCTGGGCCAGGTGGTCGAAGCGGTGGATGACGGTTTCCGCACCCGCCTCGATGAGGATGTCGGCGCGACGCTCCGATGCCGGGCGTGATGCGGACCGCTTCCGGACCACCAGGTTCGGGAATAGTCTCCGCCCATCTCATTTCTTGGTTCGGAGACATGGTCATGGTTCGCATTGCAGGTGGACTGGGCTCGGTGGCGCGTGTGCTCCTGGTACTCGGCGCGGGAGCGGCCGGCGGTGCGGCGCTGACGACGCATCTTGGCGCTCAGGCGCAGGACGGCTCCGCTGCCGCCATCGCCGCGCTCACCGCTCGCGTCGACGCGCTTGAGAAGAAGGCCGACGAACCGATCAAGGCGCCGTTCGAGGTCGTCGGTGCGAACGGCCAGACGATCTTTTCGGTCACCGAGCAAGGCGGCGGCGGCGAACTCGACATCAGCGGTGGAAACGGCACCGCCCGATTGTCGGCCAATGGAGGCCAGCCGGAGCTCGTGCTCTTCAGTGGCAACAACACCGCCAGCGTCAAGGTCGCCGGTGCCGGTCCCAGGCTCAACCTCTCGGGTGCGGGCGGCTCGCTCTTCCTGGCGCCCGGCGGCGGCACCTCGCCGGCGATCTCGGTCAGCCAGGGCGCCGAGCAGGTCTTGACATTCGATACGGCTTCGGGCGGGCCGCAACTCGTGCTGAACAAGGGCGGGCACACGGCACGCATCGTCGCAATGCCCGAAAAGACCGGAATGATGGTCGACGCCAACGGCACCCATTTCCAGATGGGCGACATCGAGAACATCCGTGGCTTCGTCGCAAGCCGTGGCGACCTGCCGTTCGCCGGCCTTGGCTCGTTCGGCGACGACAAGTATCGGGTCGTTATCTTCAACGGCTCGGACAAGCCTGTCTTCACCGGCGGTTTCGATCGCGCCACCGGCAAGGCGGGTGTGTTCGTGGGCGACGACAGCGGCCAGACCATCGCGACCATCACTGCGGGCGAGGGAAGCGGCGGCGGCGAGTTGAAGCTGTCGCCGCCCGGCGGCGAGGCTGTCGTGACCCTTGGTCCCGCCGAGGGCGGCGATGGCGCCACCCTCAAGCTCGGCTCCGGCGAGGACGGCCTGATCGCCACGGCTGACGCGAGCACGGCGACTGTCACCGCGAAGATCGGCGGCAAGTCGACCCTGATGGGCGCGACTCCGAAGGCAACCGGCTTCGTGGTCAGTAGTCAGAACCGGCCGCTCGCGTCGCTCGGCGACAACGGCGACGGCAAGGCATTCATGAGGATCTTTGGCGGCGGCTCGACGCCCGTGCTTGTCGCCGGCTATGGCGAGAATGGCCGCCTCGCGTTCCGGATCGGCGAGGCGGGCAAGCCGATGGCGGTTCTGGAGCAGTCGGAGACCTCCGCTGGCCAACTCGATCTTTACGGGCCCAACGGCGGCCGGTCGGCGATCAGCATCGGCGTTGCAGCCGGCGGCACGGCGGGTGTGCGCATCTACAACTCAGGCGGCAATCCGGCGGCGACCCTTGGCGCGAACTCGGATGGCGCCGGCTCGCTGCGCATCCTCAAGGACGCGGCCGTCGTCGCGGGGGTGGAAGGCGACCCGGAGGGCGGCGCGGTCTACGTCGCCAAGGGCGGAAGCGAGCTTGCCGTCATGAAGGCTTTGGGGGCATCCGGCGCGATCGCCATCAGCAACGGCCACGCCGATCTTGTCCGCTTGGTTGACAATGGCGTTGGTGGATCGATGGTCATCTCCAACGGCGGCGGCAATGACGTGCTGGAGGCACGCGCCGATCCGTCCGTCGGCGGCATCGTCTGCGTCAACTACAAAGACAAGGAGAAGTGCCTTGGCCGTGGCCTGACCGGCATGGAGGGCTTCCACTGACCGTGGGCGCTCTCAGCCGGGCGGCGTGAAGACGAAGCGGTCGTCGCCGAGCTCGGGATTGGCGATCGGCTCGATCTCGTAGACCATTCTGTCGACGAGGCCCTTGGGGGCGTCCGTCTGGGCTTCCTGCTGCACCTTCCGGACGAGCATCAGGTCCTTGTCGACCCAGACGGTGATCGGGCGGATGTCGTTGGTAACGACGCCGGTCTGACGCCCGTCCGCCACGTACTTGCTGCATGCATGTCCCGCGATCGCCTCTTCGCCGGCGTCTTGCAGGTTGATCAGGCGCGACGTCGGGCCGTAGAGCAGCGCCTGCGAGAAGACGTGCGGGCCGAGCAGGTTGACCGATTCCTTGGTCGGCGAGCCGCCGGCAAAGAAGGCGTCGACACCCCGGCCGCCGTCGTAGATTTCGTGGACACCCGTCGCCTTCCACCAGCTCTGGAAGGGTTTGCTGACTTCGGCCCAGACGACAAACGTATCGCCGCCGCTCTCCGGTTCGGCATCGAACCGGAAGAAGAAATTACGCGGCGCGCGGAACGCCGTCTCGAAGCGGTAGTGATCGACCGTTTCGGGCGTGTCGGGCCATTGGTAGGTGACCGTCACCTTGCCGGTATCTGCATAGGAGGTCAGGGTCCCGTAGCGCTCGTGCACGGGCGTCATCGCGTCGGGAGGAAGCTCCTCCGGCTCGCCTTCGGCGCGTGCCTGCCGCAGAGCGAGGACGGCGGGCAGAGCGACCATCGCCTGCACGATACGGCGCCGGGTCGGCAGGATCGGACGCATGACGCCTCTCATTGCTTGACCAGTTCGACGCGGCGGTTCTGCGCGCGTCCTTCCAGCGTTGCATTGTCTGCAATCGGCCGCGATTCACCGAAGCCCGTGCTCGTCAGCCGGTCGGCGGCGATCGAATGGCCCTTCACCAGCGCCGCAAGCACGGCCGCCGCGCGCCGTTTGGAAAGATCGAGGTTGTAGTCGTCACCGCCGACGCTGTCGGTGTGCCCCTCGATGCTGAACTTCCAGTCCGGGTGGCGCGTCATCAGGTCGGCGATCGCGGTCAGCGTCGGTTCGGACTCATCGCGAATCTCGTCGCTGTTGAAGGAGAAGAAGATGTCCTGGATCTCGGCACGACCGTCATCCTGGATCTGCTTCTCGATGGCGGCGCTTTCGACGGCCGCCGGCGAATTTGGCGGCAGGGCCGGAGGTGACGGCGGCGGAGGTGGCGGCGGAGGTGGTGGAGGCGGCGGTGGCGGAGGTGGAGGTGGAGGTGTCACCGGGGTGTCGCCGCCGCTGCCCGCGATCTCGATGTTCGGCAATTCGCCCGCGCCGCCGCCTGATGCGCCGCCACCGGCCACTTCCTCGACTGGTGTCGCGCAAGGGGTGATGATCTTGACGACCTGGAGCGATTCCTTGTCCCGGCTGGTCGGGACGGGAATGCCCATGCTCTTGTTCATCTCCGCTTCTTCCGGCGACGGCAGCTGGTTCGCGTCGATGCCGATGCGGAACTTGAGCATCAGGGGATTCTCGGGATCGTCGAGCACCCAGAATTCCGATTGGTCGCCGTAGAAATCGCCGCCGAAACGGATGACCGGCAGTTCCGTTTCGACGTTGTTGACCGTGACCTTCAGCGGGGTCTCGTCGCCGCCGCGAGTCACCCTCGCGATCATCTGGTTGTCGTAGACGTTCGGAGTCACGTCGCGGTCGACCGACTCCGTGTCCTGGCTGAATCCGATGAAGATGCCGAAGTCGGTCGAGCCGTCCTTCTTCAGCGCGTCGAAGACAGCTCTGGAGATGCCGATCGATGTCGTCTCAGGGACGGTTTCCGGAATCACTTCCTCGAAGTGCTGGAGATACAGCGTTGCACTGTCGAGGTCAGCGTTCAGGATATTCCGGAAGGTGACCGTCCGCTTCAATTGCGCCGGCGTGTCGCTGAACATGTCGACCGCGACGTACTCCGCCGAATAGCGGATGCGCATCTTGTCGGCGTCCATCGCCTCGACCGTCTTGATCGACTCGTAGTCGCCGTTGCTGTTGCTGATCGCGGTCACGATCGTGACGCCGGGGCACATCGGGATAAGCGGCCTGGCTTCAGCCGGCCAGGCAAAGCCTGCCAGGATGACGAGCGGCGCGGCCCGTAGCGGCGCCCACCGACAGACAGAGGATCGAAAGCGGAACGTCATTGTCGCGGAGACCCTGAGCGCCCGGGCGCCGGCGGGAAATCTGCTACGTCCGCGAGTGCCGGTCAATTGCCGCCGGCGCAGGCGGCGCCGGCATCGCCTTTTGCGAACCTAGGTGTGAAGTCTGAGGAGGTTGTTCATCCGCAGTGAAGGCCTGAAGGTGGTTGTTGCAACACAGCTACCGGAGGACTTCAGGGATGAACAACCCGCACAAGAATGCCCGGACAACGCCGCTTGGTCGAGAGGAGATGATCCGGCGGATCGTTGAAGACCGGCTGCCGGTCGCAGAGGTCGCGGCCGGCTTCGGGGTGAGCGAACGTACGGCACGCAAGTGGCTCGGCCGCTGGAGAGCCGAGGGATCAGCTGGACTTCAGAACCGCTCCTCGCGACCCCGGACAGTCGCCAACCGGCTGGCCGATGCTGCGATCGCCCTGATCGAACGGTTGCGCCGGGCGTATCGCCTGAGCGCCGAGGTCATCGCGGACAAGCTAGCGCTGGCCCGTTCCACTGTCGCCAGCTGGCTTAAGAGGCTCGGCGTCGGTCGCCTGCAGAGCCTGGCTCCACGCGAGCCGGTGCGCCGCTATCAGCGCCAGCGCGCCGGCGAACTCATCCATCTCGACATCAAGAAGCTCGCCCGCTTCACCCATGTCGGCCATCGCATCACCGGTGACCGTCGTGGTCGCAACCGCTCCCCGGGCTACGACTTCTTCCACGTTGCCATCGACGATGCCACACGGCTCGCCTACGTCGAGGTTCTTCCTGACGAGCGGCGATCCTCGACCACCGGCTTCCTGATCCGGGCGCTGCGCTGGTTCAAAGAACAGGGCATCCGGGTCGAGCGGGTGATGACCGACAACGGCTCGGGCTACGTCGCCAAACTGTTCGGCAAGGTGCTGCGGCTACTTCGCATCCGCCACATCCGGACCCGGCCCTACACCCCCAAAACCAACGGCAAGGCCGAGCGCTTCATCCAGACCCTCATGCGCGAATGGGCCTACGCCACCACCTTCGCCTCATCACAGGCCCGCGCCGCCGATCTGACCAGATGGATCGACTGGTACAACCAGCGGCGGCCCCATGTTAGCCTCGGCCGCAGACCACCGGCTCACGCCCTCGCCGGAACAACCTGATCAGATTCCACACCTAGGCGCCTTCGCCGACAAGATCGCGCCGCGCCCGGTCGAGCTCCTCGGAGTAGCGCCTGAGCGCGTGCGCCTCCGTGAGCAGGCCGATGACGTTGCCCTTTTCGGGATCCTCGACGACCGCCAGCGCCTCGCTTTCGGCCTCATCGAAAACCCGCATGGCGTCCTTGATGTTCATCTGCGGCCCGAGGGCGAACTGGCGGTAATGCAGGTACTCGCCGACCGCGTGCTGGTCGATGTCGCCGTTGAGCTCGGGTGCGTGAATCTCGGGCACCAACGCGATCCCCGCGTACCGGCCGGCACTGTCGGTGACGATCACGCGCTGCGTCGAGCCCAGCGGGAAATCGCGCCGGAACGCCGAAATGCGCGTGTCGGCCATCACCGTGCGCACGTCACGACGCATCAGACGTCCGACGGTGAGTGCCCTGATCCGGCCGACGTCATGGGCGCTGCGGATCGTTTCGCCACGCAGATGCAGGCGCCAGGTGGCGAACGAATAGCCGAAGAGTTCGCGAACCGTCATCGCCGAGACCACGGCTGCCGCCAGCACCGCCAATGCAATCGGCAGGTCGCTGGTCGTCTCCAGCGCCAGGAACGACATGGTCAGCGGTCCGCCGACGATGCCCACCGCCATGGCGCTCATCCCGATCACCGCCGCCTGTAGCGGGTCGAGAGCGAAGGCCGGCAGGACGACCGCCATCACGGCGGCGAACAGCCGGCCGGTCAGCGCGCCAAGGAAGAGCGAAGCGAAGAAGAGGCCGCCGCGGAAACCACTGCCCAGCGAGATCGCCGAGGCGGCGGCCTTCAGAACGATCAGCATGAGAAGAGTGCCGATCGCCGGCGCCGCCATCCCCAGAGAAAGCTTCAGAGCCTCGTGCCCCGACGACAGGACATGCGGCGTCGCCAGCGCGAGCAGCCCGACCAGCAGGCCGCCGACAACCGGATGCAGCGGCAGGGGCAGGCGAGATTTGCGGAAGGCGACTTCGGCCAGCGTCACGCCGCGCATGACGGCGATTCCGACCAGGGCACAGATCAGCGCCAGGACGAGCAAGACCGGCAGGTTGGTGGGGGTCATGTGGGCGATGGCGCCGACCGTGACCGCGTACGGTTGGACGCCAAGCGCGTGCGACGTCAGGACCGCCGCGATCGCCGCGGTCAGCACCGGCGCCAGTCCGGCCGTCGTGTAGGTGCCTATGATCAGCTCGAAAGCGTAGAACGATCCGGTGAGCGGCGCCCCGAAAGCGGCGGCGATGGCGCCGGCCGCGCCGGCTCCCAGCAACACGCGCAGGTCCGCCCGCCGCAGGCGGAAGGCGGTGCCGAGGCGCGAAGCGAGCCCCGAGGCGATCTGGGTGTAGCCGGCTTCGAGGCCGACCGATCCGCCGAAGCCGTTGGAAACCAGAATCTGCGCCGTCACCAGCAGACTGTCGCGCATCGACATCCGGCCGCCGTGCAGGGCGTTCGCCTCGATCGGGTCGGTGGCGCGTTTCACGTGCAGTCGCGCAAGCCCGACCCCGATGAGCGCCAGGATAAGCCCGCCAAGCACCGGCACCAGGGCGCCCGACAGGCTGGGCAGCGCCTCGATCTCGCTTAACCGCACACCGGGGCCAAGCTGGAACAACACGAAATGCATGAACTGGGCGGTCGCGGTGATGCCGGCGACCATGACGCCGGCCAGGACCCCGGCCACCGCCGAGAGCACGACGAGCGACAGTTCGCTGCCGCGAACGAGCGCCCTCAGGCGCTCCGGAACTGTGAGGGCAGGGAGCGGCGGGATTCGGGCGCGGGCAAGCGCGGGCAGTCGAATGAAGGACATGACGCAGCGGCGCCAGCGCGCCGGATCAAGGAATTGGACGAGGGGCAAACGGCCGCAATCTCAGGCCGTTATGCTTCGGTAGTACGCTCGGCGAGTGAATGAAATGTGATGTTCGCGGCGACCGGCGAAATGCGCGCACTTGCCGCAGCCGCAGGCCTCGCCGTCAGCGGCCGCGAGCCTACCCCTCCATCCCTTCCCAGGCCATCAGCGCTTCCGCGATCTGGGCAAGGTCGTCGAAGCGGTGAATGACGGTTTCCGCGCCCGCCTCGATGAGGATGTCGGCGTGGCCGAGCCAGGTGTGCCGCCCGCCGGTGAAGCCGATGACGCGGGCGCCGGCCGCCTTGGCGGCGCGCACCCCGAAGACCGAATCCTCGATCACCAGCATGTCGCGGGGGCTCACCTCGAACTGCTCCGCCGCGTAGCTGTAAACGTTGGGGGCAGGTTTCGGCTCCTTCGTGCCCACCTCGACGGCGGAATAGACGTAGGGGCGCACCCGGTCGTAGAGCCCGACCTTTTCGAGCGACAGCGTCAGCCGCCTGCCCGACGAGTTGGAGCAAACGCAGCGCGGCCCATCGATCCGGTCGAAGACGTCGAGCGCGCCGATGGTCGGCTTCAGATCGCGGTCCAGGCGCCGGTCGATCTCCTCCTTGATCTCCTCGTCGATGCCGGCCGGCAGCTTCCGCCCGGTCTCCGCCTCGATCTGCTCGTAGATCGCCAGACCGGTGAGCCCGGCGAAGCGCCGCGTCACCTCTTCGGCGGTGATCTCGTAGCCGGCCTTGGCCAGGAACTCGGCGTCGACTTCCGAAGCGATGATTTCAGAATCGACCAGGACGCCGTCGCAATCGAAGGCAAAGAGCATGAGGGTCTCGCAGCCGGAGCGGCATTGGAGGGGAGGTTTTCGCGCCGCTTTCTAGCGGCCTCGGCGCCGCCGGGGAAGCCCGCATCGTGCATGGCCGCCCGGCGTTAGGCGCTGCTTAACCATGTCCTTCAAGGGAAGATTCACCCTGTTCGCCCACCATCGCGCCGTCTTTGTCGGGTTCCGCGTGGGGTGGCGTTCATGGTTCAGTTGGCGAGAAAGGCGGGCGCGCCCGCCTGGCTGGATTCGATCCTGAAGGGCGATTGCGTCACCGAACTGGAGAAGCTGCCCGCGAATTCTGTCGATCTGGTCTTCGCCGATCCGCCTTACAACCTTCAGCTCGAGGGCCGGCTGACCCGCCCCGACCAGTCCGAGGTCGACGCCGTCGACGACGCCTGGGACAAGTTCGCCTCGTTCTCGGCCTATGACGATTTCACCCGCGCCTGGCTGCTCGCCTGCCGCCGCGTGCTGAAGCCGACGGGCACGCTGTGGGTCATCGGCTCCTATCACAACATCTTCCGCGTCGGCGCGAGCCTGCAGGATCTCGGCTTCTGGATCCTCAACGACATCGTCTGGCGCAAGACCAACCCGATGCCGAACTTTCGCGGCCGTCGCTTCACCAACGCCCACGAGACGCTGATCTGGGCGAGCCGCGACCAGAACGGCAAGGGCTACACCTTCAACTACGATGCGCTGAAGGCTGCCAACGACGAGTTGCAGATGCGCTCCGACTGGCTCTTCCCGATCTGTACTGGCAACGAGCGGCTGAAGGGCGCGGAGGGCAAGAAGGTCCACCCGACCCAGAAGCCCGAGGCGCTGCTCCACCGCATCCTGCTGGCGTCCTCGAAACCGGGCGACGTCATCCTCGACCCGTTCTTCGGCACTGGCACCACCGGCGCTGTGGCCAAGCGCCTCGGCCGCCACTTCGTCGGCGTCGAGCGCCAGGACGACTACATCGCCGCCGCCGAGGCGCGCATCACCGCTGTCGAGATGGCGTCCGGTGCGGCCCTCGAAACGTCCGCCGGCAAGCGCGCCGAGCCGCGCGTGCCCTTCGGGTCGCTGGTCGAGTCGGGGCTGATTTCGCCCGGCGCGATCCTCACCGACGCCCGCGCCCGTCACGAGGCGGAAGTGCGCGCCGACGGAACGCTCCGCGCCGGCGCCCACGTCGGCTCGATCCATCGGGTGGGCGCGCTGGTTCAGGGGCTCGATGCCTGCAACGGCTGGACGTTCTGGCACTTCGAGCGCCAAGGCGCGCTGGCGCCGATCGACGAACTGCGCGCCGTCGCCCGCCGCGACCTGGCCGCCGCCGGCGCTTGACGCTGGCGGACCGGCGGGCTGTCATCGGGCCGCAATGAAGTTCGGCCACGAGTTGAGCCCATGGGAACGACAGCCTTCGCCGCCCCCGGCCAGTTCTGGCGGGGCAATATCCACATGCACTCGACCCGCTCCGACGGCGCGCTGAAGCCGGAGGAGATCGTCGGGCGCTATCGCGAGGCGGGATACGACTTCCTCTGCCTGTCGGATCATTTCCTGCCGCGGTTCGGCTTCCCGATCACCGATACCGTGCCGCTCCGCACCAACCGTTTCACGACCATCCTCGGCGCCGAGGTCCACGCCCCGGCCAACAGCCACGGCGAAATCTGGCACGTTCTGGCGGCCGGCCTGCCGGCGGATTTCGCGCCGACCGGGGAGGGCGAGAGCGGTGTCGCGCTCGCCGCCCGGGCTCGCGCCGCCGGGGCCTTCGTCGGCATCGCCCATCCGGAGTGGTCCGGCCTCACCATCGCCGACGGGCGCGCCCTGGCGCCGCACGCCCACGCGGTCGAGATCTACAACCACACCTGCGAGGTGGAGTGCGCCCGCTCGAATGGCGCCTATCTGCTCGACGGGTTGCTGAACGAGGGCCACCGCCTGACGGCGTACGCCGCCGATGACGCCCACCTGAAGGTCGACGACGCCTTCGGCGGCTGGATGATGGTCAAGGCGGAGGCCAACGAGCCGGCCGCGCTGCTCGACGCTATGAAGGCCGGCCGGTTCTATTCCAGCCAGGGCCCGGAGATCGCTGCCTTCGCGATTGAGGACGGCGCGGCGCGCGTTGCGTGTTCGCCCGTCCACACCATCGCGCTCGTCGGGCGCGGCACCCGCGCCGAGTTCAAGGTCGGCGACGAACTCACCGAGGCGCGTCTGCCGACGGCAAAGTTCGCCGGCGACTGGTTCCGGCTGGTCGTCGTGGACGCGGTCGGAAAGCGTGCCTGGTCGAACCCGGTCTGGCTGAGCTGACCGCTAGGCCGCCGCCTTGCCGGCCTCGTCGAGCGCCGCGAAATCGGTGTCGCCGAGGTGGATTTCGGCGGCCGCCGTGTTCTCTTCCAGATGGGCGACCTGCGACGTGCCGGGGATCGGCAGCATCACCGGGCTGCGCTTCAGGAGCCACGCGAGCGCGAGCTGGCCGGGCGTCACCTTGAGCCGCCGGGCGACCTCGTCGATCCGCGACTGGGCGCCGGCAAGATGGCCGGAGCCGAGCGGCGCCCACGGGATGAAGCCGATGCCGTGCTTCTCGCAGTAGTCGAGGACGTCCTCGCTCTTGCGGTCGAAGATGTTGTACTGGTTCTGGACGCTGACGACCTTGAAGAACTTCGAGGCGGCCTCGATCTCCTCGACCGAGACTTCGCTCAAGCCCCCGTAGCGGATCACGCCTTCGTCGATCAGCGTCTTGATCGCCCCGAACTGCTCGTCGCGCGGCACCTTCGGGTCGATGCGGTGCAATTGCCACAGGTCGATCCTGTCGACGCCGAGCCGCCAGCAGCTCGTATGCGCTTGCTGGATCAGATATTCAGGCCGGCCGACCGCGACCCAGCGGTTGGGCCCCGTGCGCGTGTTGGCGCCCTTGGTGGCGATGACGATGTCGCCGTAGGGGTGCAGCGCCTCGTGGATCAGCTCCTCCGAAATGTTCGGCCCGTAAGCGTCGGCCGTATCGACGAAGTTGATTTGGAGGTCGCGGACGCGCTTCAGCGTGCGGATCGCTTCCGGCCTGTCCTTGGGCTGGCCCCAGATGCCGGGGCCGGTGACGCGCATGGCGCCGAAGCCGAGGCGGTTGACCTCTAGGTCGCCGCCGATCTTGAACGTTCCGGATTTCGCTGCATCGGGCGTGGGCATCGCTGGGGTTCTCTTGGATTTGTCGCCGGTGTGACGCGCCGAAGGCGCGATATGGAAATATGTGGGGCGCTGACGCGGTTTGTGCAGGGGACTCTGGACGAACTGTCGCAACTGCCCCAGATTATTTGCTCGCACGCACTCTTTTGACGGGCGCCGGACGGCAGGCGATGAGCGACAACGACAGCGATACCGTCACCGTTACCAAGCCGCGCACCCGGGTCAAGCCGAAGACCGAGCGGCCCAAGCTTCACAAGGTCATCCTGGTCAACGACGACTACACGCCGCGCGAGTTCGTGGTGATGGTGCTGAAGGCCGTCTTCCGCACCAGCGAGGACCAAGCCTACAAGATCATGATCACCGCCCACCGCAAGGGCGTTTGCGTGGTCGCCGTCTATACCAAGGATATTGCCGACACCAAGGCGACCGAGGCGACCGACATGGGCAAGGCCGCCGGCTTCCCGCTGATGTTCACCACCGAGCCGGAAGAATAGCGGGCCGTTGGCGGATCGTTACCTGAGCTTCGCCGACCTTGTCGCCCGCGAGCGGGAAGGGGTCGACTACCGCATCCGCGCGATCGACCGGGACGCGCCGGTCGCCGTCGTTGCGCCGCACGGCGGCGAGATCGAGCCGGGCACCTCGGAGATTGCCGTGGCGATCGCCGGCGACGACCTTTCGCTCTATTGCTTCGAAGGCCTGAAGATGGGCCGCCCCCACGGTGACCTGCACATCACATCACCGCGCTTCGATGAACCGCGGTGCCTCGCGCTTGTCGCGTCGTGCGAGCGGGTTGTCGGTGTGCACGGGCGCCGCGACCGCGACGATCTGCAGTCGGTCTGGATGGGCGGCGCCGATGTCGATCGCCGCGACCGGATCGCCGTCGCGCTCGGTAAGGCCGGCTTTGTCGCCATCACCGACGGCCACACGCTGGCCGGCGACCAGCCCACGAACATCTGCAACCGGGGACGGAGCGGCGCCGGCGTCCAGTTGGAAATCCCGACGGCCCTTCGCGACGACCTGCGTCAGGATATCCAGCGGCTACAAGCATTCGCCGACGCCGTACGCAGCGTCCTGATCGACCCGGAGGCGTAAGCGCGCTTCAGCGATCCGCGCGGATCGCTTCTCGGCGCTTCAGGCTCTCCGCCGGCCACTCTTTCTTGAGGTCGTAGTATTCCGTGAATACCCGCGCCCCCTCCGGGAACCGAACCCACGGCTGCTTGGTGCGCGTGTAGATGTAGACGTCCGGCGGCAGCGCCGCGGGCATCTCCAGCGTGCCGACCCGGACGAAACGAAGCTTCGGGCGCCGTCCGTAGTCGCTCCACATGGCGGTCTGGCATTCGGTGCAGCGGTAGATGTCGTGCGGGCGGCCGCTGTCCGTCGGCACGCTGACCGGCACCAGTTCGCCGGACAGCACCTCGATCCGGTCCGTTTCGATGAGCGCGTTCAGCACGAAGGCGCTGCCCGTCTGGCGCTGGCAGTCGAGGCAGCTGCAGCAGTGCACGAACATCGGGCCGCTGGTCAGCCGGTAGGTGACCGCGCCGCAGGCGCACCGCCCGTCGTAGGTCTCCGCCATGTCGCTTCCTCCCTGAGTCAGGCCATCAGGCCATAGCGGCGCAGGTCCGAGCGCAGCGCATCGGTCGACACGTATTGCTCCGCCGTCCAGCCGAGCGCCCGCGCCGCCTCCACGTTGGCGCGATTGTCGTCGAAGAACAGGATGCCGGACGGCTCGAGGCCGAAAGTCTCCGCGTGATGGTGAAAAATCGCCGGGTCCGGCTTGATCAGGTGCACATCGCCGGAGACCGTCACCCCGCGAAACCGCGACAGGATCGGGAAACGCTCGACGGTTTCGCGATAGGTGTCCGGCGCCCAGTTGGTGAGTGCCGTGACGTCGTGCTGCGCGTCGATCAGGTCCTCGACGATGGCGACGTTGGCGTCGAGCTGGCCGGGGACCATGGCGTGCCAGCGGGCCCGGTAGGCGCGGATCAGGTCGGCCTCGGCGGGGTGGGCGGCGATCAGCGCGTCCTCGGCCTCGCGCCATGGCCGTCCGCGGTCCTGCTCCGCGTTCCATTCCTGATTGCAGATGTCCGCGAAGAAGCGCGCCCGCTCCGCCGCGTCGGGAATCAGCGCCAGATACGGCGTCTCCGGTTCCCAGCGGATCAGCACCTGCCCGAGATCGAACACGATATGGCGAATATCACTCACGCTGCCTGCCTCCGCGTGGCGCCCGGGAGCGCCGCCTCGATCGCTTTCTTCATGACGCTGGGCAGCGCCTCGCCGGGAAGCGCCGCCGCTTCCGCCCACCATAAACCGGCCGGCGCCCGGCGGCCGCGCGGCAGGTCGGCGCGGTAGACCGTCAGCTCGAGCCGGAAGTGGGTGAAGACATGGACGACCGTCCCGGGCACCCGTGTCCAGCTTGCCTGAATCGGCGCATGAGCTGATGGCTGCAAGCTTCTGGCGCGACTCGACCAGTCGCTCCCCGGCACCTCGCTCATGCCGCCGAGCAACCCGCGCTCGGGTCGCCGGCCAAGGAGAACCGCCCCGTCGGCGCGCACCGCCACGAACGCCACGCCACGGCGCGTCGGCCGCTCGATCTTGGCCGTTTTCACCGGGAAGTCCTCCATGCGTCCGGCCGCGCGCGCCGCGCACGTCGGGGAGAGGGGGCAGAGCACGCACGCCGGCTTCTTCGGCGTACAGATGGCCGCCCCGAGGTCCATCATGCCTTGCGCGTAGTCGCCGGCGCGGGTTTGCGGTGTCAGCTCCGCTTGTCTTGCCCGGATTGCCTTCTTCGCGCCGGGCAGGGGATCGGCGATGGCGAACAGCCGCGCGATCACCCGCTCGATGTTGCCGTCGACCACCGGCGCCGGCGCGTCGAAGGCGATCGCCGCGATCGCCGCCGCCGTGTAAGGGCCGATGCCCGGCAGGGCCCGGAGCCCTTCCGCCGTTTCCGGAAACCGTCCGTCGTGATCGCGCGCCACCGCTTCGGCGCACGCCTTGAGATTTCGGGCCCGCGCGTAGTAGCCGAGCCCCGCCCACGCCTTCATCACCTCGTCGCGCGGTGCCGCGGCGAGGTCGGCAACCGTTGGCCAGCGCGCGACGAACGCCTCGAAATACCCCTTCACCGCCGCGACCGTGGTTTGCTGAAGCATGATTTCGGAGAGCCACACCCGGTAGGGGTCGGGTTTCACGCCGCGCGCCCGTGCCTTGGGCGACACCCGCCACGGCAGCGTCCGCGCGTGGCGGTCGTACCAGGCAAGCAGGCGATGGGCGGTGTCAGTCATCGGACCGCCGCGTTGAGCGCGAGGCGTTCGGCAACGGCGTTGAGGCTCTTGTCGCGGGTCCAAAGGGTCGTCCCGGGCCGCAGGCGCACCGCCGCCAGCAGGTGGGCGTCCACGTAGCCGATGCCCGCGCCGAAGAGGCGGTGCGCGTCGATCGCGGCCAGCACCTCGTCGTCTTCGGCGACCGGCGCCGAGGGCATGTCATGCAGCCGCGCCAGCACCTCGTCGCGCCGCGACAGGTTTCCAAGCGCAAGCTCGCCGACGACGAAAGGATGCACCAGCACCTGCTCGTTCTCGATCAAGTCGACCAGCGAAGGCAACGTCGCCCGAAAGTGATCGACCCAGATCGACGTGTCGACCAGAATCATCGAGACGCCGGGCGCCGGCGGGGGATGTCCTTGAGATCGGGCTGCGTGCCGCCCAGCGCCGCCAGACGCCGGCCGGCTTCCCGCTGAACCAGTTGCTCCAGCGCGAGGCGCACGAGGGCGGCCTTTTCCGTGATGCCGGTGAACTTCTGGGCCTTGGCGACGAGTTCGTCGTCGAGGGCGATTGTCGTGCGCATGTCGAAGCCTCCCGTGAGCATCAAAAATAGCATCGATTGATGCCAATTTCAATGCGCGACGGCCCGTGCCAATGCCGCGATGGCACGTGCCCGTTCATTGTCCGGGCGCAAAGACTGCCCCGGCCGCGCTTGCCATCCTGCTCCAATGCCAGAGGCTCTTTCCGCCCCCGATCGTTCCATGTCGCCGGATGTCATCATGCGGCGCTGGCCGGAAACGATTCGCGTCTTCCTCGATTTTCGGATGATCTGCGTCGGCTGCCCGGTGGCGCGCATTCACGACCTTGACGACGCCTGCCTCGCCCACGGCATCGCGGTCGAGCCGCTGCTCGCCGCCCTCGGCGCGGCGGTCAGCCCGTCCCCGGATCGAGCCCTTCCGCCAGAAGCGCCAGGCGGTGGGCGTCCCGCACCGTGATGTGCTTGCGCGTCGACGCGACGATCCCGAGCTGCTGCCAGCGGGCGATTGTCCGGCTCACCGTGTGGAGCGTCGATGCGCTCATGTTGGCGATGTCCTCGCGGGTCACCGGGAAGTCGATCTCGATGCCGGCGTCGGTCTTGCGCCCCGCCTGATTGACCAGCCGCAGCACGCCCCGCGCGATCCGCCGCTCGACCTCCTCGGTCGCCAGTTCCCGGATGCGTTCCTGCGCGTCCTGGAGGCGCTGGCCCACGGTCTGCAGCGCGGTAATCGCGAAGCCGGCGTTGAGAGAGATGAACTCCTCCCAGTGGACGTCGTTCCAGGCTAGCGCCAGGCTCTCGACCACCGCCACGGCGGTGGCCGGGTAGTCCGGGCGCTTCATCGCCTTGCCGAGGCCGAACAGCTGGCCGGCGTTGATGTGGCGGATCACTACCTGCTGGCCCTCGGGGGTCGTCTGCACGACCCTCAGGCGCCCGTTGAGGAGGGCGAAGAACTCGGTCGCTGCCTGGCCCTGTTCGAACGCTGCCGTTCCCTCCGGCAAGCGGCGCGGCTGCGCCACCGCGATCACCGCGTCGAGCTCATCCGCCGACATGGAGCGGAAGGCTTCGAATTCGGCAATCAGCGAGCGGTCGAGGGAAGAAGGCATCGTCACCGTCGTTTTCGTGGCCCGGCGGGCGCCGCCGGCTGGAAGTCCGGTCCGGCGGGGGGACTTTGTGCCCTGAGTTTGCTCGCCAGCAAAGAAGGAATCGGCCCGATCGGGTCAATTCCGCCCCATCCAATGACCCCGAGAAAAGGACGAGATTCATGCTAACCCGTCGCGAAGCGCTGATCGGCGCCACTTTCACCGCCGCCGTTGCCGCCGCCAGCCGAGCGCCGGTGCTTGCCGCCGCCGCTCCGGCTGACGTCGCCGGCCTCGAGCGCGTCAAGATCGACCTCGTCAAGCCGCCGCTCGTCCACGCCCACGAACAGGCCACCAGCGCCGTCCCGAGGGTGATCCAGTACACCATGCACGTCGTCGAGCAGGAGATCGTCATCGATGACGACGGCACCAAGATGTGGTCGATGGCCTACAACGGCTGGCTGCCGGGCCCGCTCATGGTCGTCCACGAGGGCGACTACGTCGAGCTGACCCTGGTCAATCCCGACACCAACGAGATGCCCCACAACATCGACTTCCACGCCTCCACCGGCGGGCTCGGCGGCGGCGCGCTGACGCTGATCTACCCCGGCGAGCAGACCACGCTGCGCTTCAAGGCGACCCGGCCCGGCACGTTCGTCTACCACTGCGCGCCTCCCGGCATGATCCCGTGGCACGTGGTGTCGGGCATGAACGGCGCCATCATGGTGCTGCCGCGCGACGGCCTCAAGGACCGCAACGGCAAATCGCTCACCTACGACAAGATCTTCTACGTCGGCGAGAGCGACTTCTATGTGCCGCGCGACGACAAGGGCAAGTTCCGGACCTTCGACAGCCTCGGCGACTCCTACGCCGATACCGTCGACGTCATGCGCAAGCTCATCCCCTCGCACGTCGTCTTCGAGGGCAAGGTCAATTCGCTCACCGGCGACAACGCCATGACCGCCAAGGTCGGCGAGACCGTCCTCATCGTCCATTCCCAGGCCAACCGCGACACCCGCCCGCACCTGATCGGCGGGCACGGCGATTACGTCTGGAACATGGGCAAGTTCGGCAACCCGCCGCTGGAAGGACTGGAAACCTGGTTCATTCCCGGCGGTTCCGCCGCCGCGGCGCTCTACACGTTCCGCCAGCCGGGCATCTACGCTTACGTCAACCACAACCTGATCGAAGCCGCCGAACTCGGCGCCACCGCCCACTTCAAGGTCGAAGGCGACTGGAACGACGACCTCATGACTCAGGTGAGCGCGCCGGCTGCGATCTCCGGCTGATCTGGAGCTGTCGCGGCGGCCCTCTCGGGCCGCCGCGACCGACCGCACCCATGTCATTTCCCCTGAAGACCATCGCTGCCACGGCCGTTGCCGGCGCCACCATTGCCGTCGCCGGCGCGCTGCTGCCGCAGGCCGGCGACGATCCCACCGAACTCGTCACCCTGCCGGCGAGGTCGTTCGATTATCGGGTCGCGGGTGAATTCCTGAACGGCGGCGTTCCCGTCAATCCGCCGCTCGTCACCGTGTCCTTCGAGGCGCCGGTCGCCATCATGAAGAACCACGTCAGCCGCGCCGAATATCAGCGCTGCGTGGACGCCGGGGCCTGCAAGCCGACCGCCGCGCCGATGGGGCCCGACGCCGCCTCCGTCCCGGCGGTTGGCGTCAGCTGGTACGATGCGGCCGCCTATGCCGCGTGGCTCAGCGCCCGGACCGGCCATCGCTACCGCCTGCCCACGGATCAGGAGTGGGCCTACGCGGCGGCATCGCTGTTTCACGACAACACCGTGGTCGAGGACGGCGATCCGTCCAATCCGTCAAAGCGCTGGATCGCCACCTACGAGAGCCAGGCGGCCTCCGAAAGGGCCGTCGCGGGGCAACCGCAGCCGTTCGGCACCTACGGGGTCAACGAACGCGGTCTGATCGATGTCGCCGGAAACATCTGGGACTGGACCTCGACCTGCTTCGCGCGCCACACGCTGACCGGCTCCGGCGCGATGCGGGCGAACGAGAGCTGCGGCGTGCGCGTCGTCGAGGGCGCCCACCGCACCTACATCACCGACTTCGTCCGCGATCCGAGCGGCGGCGCCTGTTCGGTTGGCACGCCACCCAGCAACCTCGGCATCCGTCTGGTGCGCGACGGCGATGTGTCCATCGCCGAGCGTCTCTCGGCGCTGCTTCGCCGGTTCACCGGCGCCGGCGTCTGACCGGGGCCCGGCAAAGATGCCGTGAGCTTGCGCCGAGACAAAGAGCGTCCCGACCGTTCCGCTAAATCTTCACCCGACCAACAATCGAACCTCGCTATCGGAGAAATGTCATGCCCAGAATTGCCATCGCCTTGTCCGCCGCCGTTGTCGGCCTCGCCCTGCTCGCCGGCGCGGCGGGCGCCGCCGAGTTCGACGTGAAGATGCTCAACAAGGGCCCCGACGGGACCCCGATGGCGTTCGATCCGCCGGTCGTGACGATTGCGCCGGGCGACACCGTCCACTTTATCGCCGCCGACAAAGGCCACGACGTGGCGTCGATCAAGGGCATGATCCCCGATGGCGCCGAGCCCTTCGAGGGCAAGATCAGCCAGGACCTGACGGTCACCTTCACGGTGCCCGGCGTCTATGGCTACAAGTGCAAGCCCCACTACGCGCTCGGTATGGTCGGTGTCGTCGTGGTCGGCGACCCGGTCAATCTCGACGCGGTCAAGCAGATCAAGCAGATCGGCAAGGCCAAGTCGAAGTTCGCCGAGCTTCTCGGCGGTCTCTAGTCCTTCAGCGGAAAGACGACGCGCCGCTGGCAGCCGATCGCGGCGAGGAAATCCTCGTCGTGGCTGGCAACCAGCACGGCGCCGTCGAAGTCCTTCAGGGCTGCCTCGATCGCGGCAATCGAGTCGAGATCGAGGTGGTTCGTCGGCTCGTCCAGCATGAGAAGCTGGGGCGGCGGGTGATTGCCGAGCGTGCAGGCGAGGCCGGCGCGCAACATCTCGCCGCCGGAGAGGGTGCCGACCGTCTTGGTCGCGTCGACATTGCGGAACAGAAAGCGCGCCAGGATCGCGTGGGCGTCGTTGACGGTCGCGGCCGGATCGAGCTGCAGGAAGTTCTCCAGGATTGTCTGCGCCGGATCGAGCATCGTCACGCTCTGGTCGAGGATCGCCGAGGCGACCGGCCGCAAGACCCGTCCCGACGTGGGCTCCGCCGCGCCGCTTGCCAGCCTCAGGAACGTCGACTTGCCGGCGCCGTTCGGCCCGGTCAGCGCGACCCGCTCCGGCCCGGTCATGCTGAAGTCGACGTCTGAGAACACCGGTGCGCCGCCGGGGTGCGCGAAGCTTGCCGACTGGAATGCCAGCACCGTTCGCCCGGCGGGAAGGCCGGTCGCGGGCAGGGCGACCGCCAGACGCCGGATCCGTTCAACCGCCGCCTCGGCTTCGGCCAGCGCTTCGGCCGCCGCGGCGCGCTGGCGCTCGGCAAGCTGGCTGGCGCCCGCCGCCGTCCGCTGGCTGCGTTCGCGCTCGCCATCGAGAAACATCTTGGGCTGGTCGCCCCTGGCGCGGCTACGTTCGCCGCGCGACGCGCGTTTGGTTTGCCGTTCGCGCGCCGTCTGGATGCGCCGCTCGATACGTTTTGCCTGGCGCCCGGCCACGTCGAGATTGCGCTCGGCGGCGGCCTCTTCCTCAGCCTTGCGGGCGGCGTAGAGATCGTAGTTGCCGCCGTAGCTGCGCACTCCGAGGGTGGTGAGTTCCACGATGCGGTCCACCCGGCGAAGCAGCGCCCGGTCGTGACTGACGACCACCGCGCCCTTCTTCCAGCCGGCGAGCACCTCGCGAATGATCGTTCGCCCGTCCTGGTCGAGATTATTGGTCGGTTCGTCAAGCAGGATCAGGTCGGGCTCCTGCAACAGCAGCGCGGCAAGTGCCGCCCGCGTGCGCTCCCCGCCGCTCAGCGTCGCGGCGGGCCGCTCCATCGCGATGTCCGCGATGCCGACGTCCGCGAGGGCCGCCTCCAGGCGCGCTTCCAGCGTCCAGTCGGCCGCCGCCGCGTCCTCCATCGAACCGCGCCCCTCCGCCAGCCGTTTGAGCCGCGCCAGCGCCGGACGCACGCCGACAAGATCGGCGAGCGTGGCGCCATCCGCGACCTGGACCGACTGGCGCAGCATCGCGACGCGCCCCGACCGTTCGACCGAACCGGCGGCCGGCTCGGCCTCGCCAGCGATCAGGCGGAGCAGCGTCGATTTGCCGATGCCATTGCGGCCGACGAGGCCGACGCGGTCGGAGCCGAAAGCGAGATCGATGTTATCGAGAAGCGGTTTGCCGTCAGGCGAGGCGAGGGCGACGGCGTGCAGCGTGACGACGGAAGGCATGGGAAGAGACCGTGACGAGGATCGGGAGGCGGGCGAAAGCGTTCGTCGCGGTCCGATCCATCGGTCTCTCCTGTGTCGTAGGGTGGCTGCAGGCGCCCCTGCATTTGCAGCAACGAGCGCGGAATTTCAAGCCTAGCCGGCTTCGCGGTAGCGCTCGGCGGTTTCCAGATCCACCGACACCAGCTGTGAGACGCCGCGCTCGGCCATCGTGACGCCGAACAGGCGGTTCATGCGCGCCATGGTGATGGGATTGTGGGTGATGGTGATGAAACGCGTGTCGGTGGTGCGCGACATCTCGTCGAGCAGGTTGCAGAAGCGCTCGACGTTGGCGTCGTCGAGCGGCGCGTCGACCTCGTCGAGCACGCACACCGGCGCCGGGTTGGTCAGGAACACCGCGAAGATCAGCGACAGCGCCGTCAGCGCCTGCTCGCCGCCCGACAGCAGCGTCATGATCTGCGGTTTCTTGCCCGGCGGCCGCACCAGCATCTCGAGCCCGGCCTCGAGCGGATCCTCAGAATCGGTCAGTTGCAGTTCCGCCGTGCCGCCGCCGAACAGGTGGGTGAACAGGCGCTGGAAGTGGCCGTTGACCGTCTCGAAGGCGGCGGTCAGCCGCTCGCGTCCCTCGCGGTTGAGGCTGGCGATGCCCTGACGCAGGCGCTGGATCGCGGCGACGAGATCGTCGCGCTCCCGGATCATCGTGTCGCGCCGCGTACCGATCTCGCGGGCCTCCTCGTCGGCACGCAGATTCACGCCGCCCAGCCGCTCGCGTTCCTGACGATAGCGTTCCAGCCGCGCCTCGATCTCGTCGAGGTCGGGCGGCGCCGCGCCGTCCTTCAATTCGGCGATCGCCGCCGCTTCCTCGGGGGCGCAGTCGAGCGTGTCGCGGATGCGCTCCTCGGTGTCGGCGAGGCGTTCCCTGGCGGCGACCACGCGCTCTTCCTCGCGGCCGCGCAGTTCGCGCGATTCCGACAGGCGCTCGAGCGCGTCCTTGGCTGCCTTGTCGGCCTCCGCCAGCGCCGCTTCGCCGACCGCGAGCGCGTCGGCGGCGGTCGCCTGGGCGGCTTCGGCCGTGGCGATTTCGGAGAGCAGCGCCTGGCGCTTGCCGGCGATCTTCTGGGGCTCCTCGGCAAGCCGCCCCTTTTCGGCGGTCGCCTCCGTCTGGCGCGTGGTCAGCGTAGCGATCTGCCCTTCGGCGCTTGCCGCGCGGTCGCGCCAGGTCTGGCGCTCCACTGCGATCGCGGCGCGCCGGCTGGAGCGGATTTCCGCCTCCCGCGCCAGCCCCTCGAAGGCCGCCCGGGCTTCCGCCGCGGCCGCCCGCTCGTCCTCGACGCGCCCCCGCTGGGCGGTGAGCCGGGCGGTCAGGTCGTCCGCTTCGCTCGTCGCGGCAAGCGCCGAGCGCGCCCCTTCCGCCGCGGTGCGGGTCTCCGAGACATCGGCGCCAAGCCGCGCCGCGGTTTCCTCAAGTGCCGAACGCCGCGCCGCGATCCCCTGTTCTTCGCGTTCGGCGGTGGCGAGCGTGTTGCGGGCCGCGTCGAGCGCGATGCGTGCCTTGCGCAGGCGCTCGCGCGCCGCGGTGTTGACGTTGGTCGCCTCGCGCACCGCCACATCGGCGATCTCGTGGGCCTCGCAGCGCTCGGCGTGGAGCGCGTGGGCGGTGGGGATTTCCTCGGCGAGCACGGCGAGCCGGTTGCGCCGTTCCAGCCGCTTGGCGGCCGAGCGCGGCGCGTCCGCCGCCGCCACGAACCCGTCCCAGCGCCAGATGTCGCCTTCGACGCTCACCAGCCGCTGTCCCGGGCGGAGCAGCACCTGCAACTCGGGGCCTTCCGCGCGCGTCACCAGCCCCGTCTGGGCGAGCCGGCGGAGCAGCACCTCGGGCGTGCGCACGTAGCGCGCCAGCGGCTCGACGCCGTAGGGGAGCGCCACGTCGTCCTTGCCGTAGTGCATCTCGCGCCAGTGCTCGGAGGCAGCACTATCGGCGGTGGCTTCGAGATCGTCGCCGAAGGCTGCGGCGAGCGCCGCCTCGTAGCCGGCCTCGACCGACACCCCGTCGATCACCGGCGCGCCGCCGTCGGTGTCGACGGCGAGCATCGCGGCCAGCGTTGCCTTCTCCGTCTCCAGCCGTTCCACGGCCCGTTCGGTCTCCGCGACCGCGTCGCGCGCCTTGCTGGCTTGTTCGCGCGCGGCGGTCAGCGCCTCGTCGGCATCGGCCGTCGCCTTGTCGGCGGCGTCCCGTTCGGCCTCGGCCGCGCTCGCTGCCTGACGCGCCGCGGCGGTCGCCGCGGCCACCGTCTCGGCGTCGGCAAGCGTCGCGAGTTCCGCCGTGACCGTTTCGATCTCACCGGACAGGCGGCCGACGCGCGCCTCGGCGTCGCCGATGGTGCGCTCGTGCTGGCCACGCCGCGCTACCAGCATGGCGTGCTGCTCGGTCAGCCGGGCGAGTTCTTCCTCGCTTGCAGCGAGCGCCGTCTCGGCGCTCTTGCGCCGCGCCGCCGCCTTGGCCTGGCGTTCGGCCATCGCCGCTTCGGCGGCTTCCAGCCCCGTCTCTTCTTCGTCGAGGCGCGCGATCACCTCGGCATTGTCGACGACCAGACCCTGCTCACGCTGGATGTCGTCGGCGAGCTGGGCGAGGCGGCGGTCGAGTTCGGCGATGCGATCGTTGACCCGCGCTTCCTGCTGGTCGAGCTGTTCGGCGGCAAGGCGGATGCGCTGGAGCGCCGCGCCGGTCCGTGCCGCCGCGTCGCGAAGCTCCGGCAGCGCCGCCGCCGCCTCGGCCTCGGCGCGCGCCGCGCTGGCCTGTTCGGCGGCCCGCGCGCTGGCCGCGTCGGCCGCTTCCTTGAGGTGACCTTCGGCTTCCGCAAGCGCTGCCGCGGCGTGCTGCCAGCGCAGATGCAGCACCGTCGCTTCCGCCTTGCGGATTTCGCCCGACAGGTTGCGATAGCGCGTTGCCTGCCGCGCCTGGCGTTTCAGCGCGTCGAACTGCTGCTCGATCTCGCGGATCACGTCTTCGAGGCGCGCCAGGTTCTGTTCGGCGGCGCGCAGCCTCAGCTCCGCCTCGTGGCGGCGGTTGTGCAGCCCGGAAATGCCGGCGGCTTCTTCCAGCAGCGAGCGGCGATCGACCGGCTTGGCGGCGATCAGCTCGCCGACCTTGCCCTGTCCGACGATGGCCGGGGAGTGCGCCCCGGTCGAGGCGTCGGCGAAGAGCAACTGCACGTCGCGCGCCCGCACATCGCGCCCGTTGATGCGGTAGACCGAGCCCGCCTCGCGCTCGATGCGCCGCGTGATCTCGATGAGGTCGGAATCGTTGAAGGCGTTGGGCGCGCTGCGGTCGGCGTTATCGACCGCCAGCGACACCTCGGCGGTGTTGCGGGCCGGGCGGTTGCCGCTGCCCTGGAAGATGACGTCGTCCATGCCGGAGGCGCGCATGGCCTTGTATGAGCTTTCGCCCATCACCCAGCGCAGCGCCTCCACCAGGTTCGATTTGCCGCACCCGTTGGGGCCGACGACGCCGGTCAGCCCGGGCTCGATGTGAAGCTCGGTCGGCTCGACGAACGACTTGAATCCGAGCAGCCGCAGCCGCGTGAAATTCACCGCGCGCTCCCCCGCGTCGGGCCGACGTCAGCCGCCCAAAGCCTTGTCCAGTTCGTCAAGCGTCAGTTCCCCCGCGTACCGCTTACCGTTAATGAAGAACGTCGGCGTCGCGTCTACCCCGAACTGCTTCGTGGCGCGCTCCTTCACCCAGTTCACTCCGTCCAGAAGCGACTGATTCGTCAAGCACGCTTTGAATGACTTTTCCGTGAACCCGGCCTGTTTGAGCTGGTTCTGAAGTGCCGTCACCGGGTCCTTGACGAACGCCCACTCGCTCTGGTGGTCGAAGAGCAGGTCGACGATCGGGAAGAAGCGCTCCTTGGGCACGCAATGCGCCGTCACGATCGCCGCCGCCGCCAGCGGGTCGAGCGGGTAGTCGCGGAAGATGAAGTAGGCCTTGCCGGTATCGACGTACTTGCTCTTGAACTCCGGATAGACGGTCTGATGGAAGTTCTGGCAGTGCGAACAGGTCATCGAGGCGTATTCGATGACCGTGTTCGGGGCCTTCGGGTCGCCCAGCGTCATGTCGCCGAGCGGGCCGGCTTCCATCAGGGCGGCCGTGTCGATGGCCGCCGGCGCCGAACCGCCGCCGGTGATCACCTCGTGCGGCCGGGTGGCGAAATAGTAGAAGGCGCCCACGATCACCACGAGGATGGCGGCGCCGATGTAGAACATGGCTCTGAGGTTGAGCTTCACGTGGATCGAGTCCTTTTCAGAATTGGTCGCCACCGAAGGGCAAGGCTATCGCCGAATTGGCCAGCGTGAGCGGTAAGTTATGGTGATTGTCGGCCTCGTCCAGAGCTTGCCGCGCCTGTCAGAACGCCACGGCCGAGCCTTTCAAGCGCGGCTCTCAGCTCGTCGTCCGCCACCCCGGCAACGGTCTCGGCCAACTGTGCTTCCGCCCCGGCATCGAGCCGGCGCGGCGGGGCGGGGCGCGCCTTTCGGGCGGGCGCAACCGGGCGCTGCACGATCCTCAGCGCGCCGATCGCCGCGTAGCCCAGGAATGCATTGACCCGTTCGATGATCTGGTCGGCCTCGTGCTGCACGTAGATGGCGCGCGGACCCTCGACCGTCAGTTCAAGGATGCCCGCGTCGCCTTCCCGCGCCGCCCCGCGCGGCCAGACGATTCGTTCTGGCCGCGAGCAGTCGGCGAAGCGCTGGCCGACGATCTCCGGCCACGCCGCGACCAGGTCCGCGGCTGCGAACCCCCGCTTGGCCGTAACCGGCGCCAGCACCTTGCCGACCAGTTCGGAAAGCGCCATTGCGCGACGGGCACGCGGCGGGTGAGGGGTGTTGGCCATGGTGCCTTTCTCGCACGCCGGCCACGCCAGCGAAAGGTTGACCGTCGCGTTATGCTGCGCCGCCACGTCGCGGGTTGTGCGGCGGATGGAAAAGCTCGTTGTTTCAATCGCTTAGGTGTAATTGCGTCGCCTTGACACCCACTGGGGCCGCAACTATTGTGCGCGCGCTTTCGTTGGCCGGGGGCGGAATTTCCGGGGGCTTGTTGCTCACACTGACGGAGCGTGCGCTTTGAGCGAAAGGGACGGCGAGCCGACCCCGACTGAAGCGCAGGAGGTTGCCGAGGAGCGCGCGCTTTCGGCACGACTGGACGATCTCGGCCGCCGGCTCAAACAGACCCGCGCCGCCGACGAGAAGGCGGCGGCGAAACGGGTTGTCGAGCCACCCCGCCAAGGGTACGCCATGGCCATGCGCCTTGGCGCTGATTTTGTCGCCGGCGTCGTCGTCGGCGCCGCGATTGGGTGGGGGATCGACCGGTTGTTCGGGACCTCGCCTTGGGGCTTGATCGTGTTTCTGCTTCTGGGTTTCGGTGCCGGAATCCTGAGCGTGCTGCGGTCGGCGGGTTTGGTGAAGCCGGGTCCGGCCGGCCCTGACGATCCTGCCGGGCGCTGATTGCTGGGGAATCGCGTTGGCCTACGATCCGATCCATCAATTCCGCATCGAAGACCTGATCCCGATCGAGATCGGCGGGCACGATTTCTCGTTCACCAACTCCTCCCTGTTCATGGTCCTGACCGGCGTCGCGGTGGTCGGCTTCCTGATGCTGTCGACCTGGCGCAAGTCCGTCGTTCCCGGCCGCTGGCAGTCGGCGGCGGAGATGACCTACGAGTACATGGCCCAGACGCTGCGCGAGAGCGCCGGCGAGGAGGGCATGAAGTTCTTCCCGCTGGTCTTCACGATCTTCATGTTCGTGCTGGTCGCCAATCTGTGGGGCATGTTCCCCTATTTCTTCACCGTCACCGCCCACATCGTCATCACCGCCGCCATGGCGCTGCTCGTCATCCTGACGGTGGTCATCTACGGCTTCGCCCGCCACAAGCTGCACTTCCTCAAGCTGTTCGTGCCGAGCGGCGTGCCCAAGGCGATCCTGCCGTTCATCGTGGCGATCGAGGTGCTGTCGTTCCTGTCGCGCCCGATCAGCCTGTCGATCCGTCTGTTCGCCAACATGCTGGCCGGCCACATCACGCTGAAGGTGTTCGCCGGCTTCGTGGTGGCGCTGGGTTCGGCCGGCTTCGTTGGCATCCTCGGTGCCATCCTGCCGCTCGCCGCCACCGTCGCCCTGACCGCGCTCGAGTTCCTGGTCGCCGCGCTGCAGGCCTACGTGTTCGCCATTCTGACCAGCCTTTACCTCAACGACGCCCTTCACCCCGGTCACTGACAACCGCAACACCACCAACCAACTTCCAACAGGAGACGTCACCGACATGGATCCAATCGCCACAGTTGCCGCCGCCAAGGCTCTCGGCGCTGGCATCGCCTGCATTGGCATGGGCTGCGCCGGCATCGGTCTCGGCCACATCTTCGGCAACTACCTCGCCGGCGCCATTCGCAACCCGGCCGCCGCCGATGGCCAGTTCGGCCGCCTGATCTTCGGCTTCGCCATCACCGAGGCGCTCGGCATCTTCTCGCTGCTGATCGCGCTCATCCTGCTGTTCACCTGAACGGCGACGAAGCTGTTTCCGGTGGCGCACGTGATCGCGGCTGACACGCGCGGAGGGCGATAGGAATGGAGCCGGAAGGCAAGTATCCGTTTCCGCCGTTCGACGCGACCTACTTTGGCTCGCAGCTCCTGTGGCTGGCGATCGTTTTTGTCGTGCTCTACGCCCTCATGGCGTGGTGGGTGGTTCCCCACGTGGGCGGCATCCTCGCCGCCCGCAAGGCGCGCATCGCGGGTGATTTCGAGGCCGCCGAGAAGGCCAAGGAAGACTCCGAGAAGGCACTCGACGCTTACGAGAAGGCGCTGGCTGACGCTCGCGCCAATGCCTTCACGATCGCCGAG
Source organism: uncultured Alphaproteobacteria bacterium (assembly GCA_963843565.1). Taxonomy (GTDB): domain Bacteria; phylum Pseudomonadota; class Alphaproteobacteria; order Rhizobiales; family Kaistiaceae; genus DASZQY01. Next base: position 1,382,569 of record CAWJKY010000003.1, on the reverse strand, counting down.
GGCGCCCGCGAGGCGGCCAAGGCGGCTTCCGACACCGAACGTGCCGGCATCGAGGCGGATCTCGCCGAGAAACTCGCCGCGGCGGAGAAACGCATCGCCGAAATCAAGGCGTCGGCGCTGTCGGAAGTCGGCGGCATCGCCGGCGAGGCGGCCGAGGCGATCGTCAAGCGCCTGATCTACACCGACGTCGCCAGGGCCGACGTTGACGCGGCGGTCGGCAAGGCGATGGGGAAATAGTATGGCCGAGTGGTTCGACGCCCCGTTCTGGGCGCTGCTGTCGCTGATCATCTTCCTCGGCATCCTCGTTTACCTCAAGGTTCCGGGCGTCATCACCGGCGCCCTCGACAAGCGCGGCGAGGGCATCCGCAAGGACCTCGACGACGCCAGACGCCTGCGCGGCGAGGCCGAGGCGTTGCTCGCCGAGTACCGCAAGAAGGCGGAGGAGGCCGAAGCCGAGGCCTCGGCGATCATCGATCAGGCGCGCCGCGAGGCCGATGCGCTTTCCGTCGAAGCGAAGCAGCGCATGGAAGAATACGTCGCCAGCCGCACCCGGCTTGCCGAGCAGAAGATCGCCCAGGCCGAAGCCCAGGCCCTCCAGGAAGTGCGCGCGCTCTCCGCCGACGTCGCGATCGCGGCAGCGGAGAAGATCCTCGCCGACCGGGTCAAGGGCGGCGCCGGCGAAGCGCTCATCGCGCGCTCGATCGAGGACGTGAAGTCCAAGCTGAACTAGGCGGCCAGGTTCTTGCCACGCCGACGGACTGTTTCTCGCCTCGCCCTGCTCGTCTGGTGGCTGGCGATTGTTGCGGCGCCGGCGCTGGCGGGCAAGACGGGTGCCGCCGTTCCTGCCGTCAAGAAGATCATGGTCGTCGTTCTGGAGAACGCCAGCCAGCAGATCGCGATGCGCCAGCCGTACCTCGCCACGCTTGCCCGTCGCGGCGCGACCCTGACCGAAGATTACGCGGTCGGCCGTCCGTCCCAACCGAACTACATCGCCATGATCGCCGGCTCGACCTACGGGGTGACGAGCGACGCCAGCGTCACCCTGGAAGGCAAGCACATCGGCGACCTGCTCGAAGCGGCCGGCAAGAGCTGGAAGGTCTATGCCGAGGGCTATCCGGGCAACTGCTTCCTCGGTGACCGATCCGGCAACTACGTGCGCAAGCACGTCCCATTCCTGAGTTTCAGGAACGTTCAGGACGATCCGGGCCGCTGCGGCCGCATCGTTGACGCCGGGCAGCTTGGGGCCGACGTGCGCGCCGGGACGCTGCCGGCCTTCAGCCTCTACGTTCCCGACCTCAAGAGCGACGGCCACGATACTGGCGTGGCCAACGCCGACCGGTGGCTTTCGCGTACGTTCGCGCCGCTCCTTTCCGACGCGCGGTTCACTGACGGCTTGCTTCTGATCGTCACGTTCGACGAGGGGCGAGGCGGCTTCCTCCCCAACAACCGCGTGGCGACCGTTCTCGTCGGCGACGCGGTGAGGCCGGGCGCGACCTTCGATGCCCGCACGAGCCACTACAGCCTGCTTCGTCTGATCGAGGAGCGTCTCGGTCTTGGAAGCCTCGGCGAGGGCGACGCGACGGCGACACCCATCACGGGGATCTGGAAGTGACGGCGGTGGTCACATGAAGCGGGCCTTGGCCTTCATCGCCATCCTGGCCGCTGCGCTGGCGCTCGCCGGCTGCACGCCGAGCAACAGCGTTCTCCCGATCACGCACGTGATGGTCGTCGTCCTGGAGAACACGGACGAGGCGGACGCGGTCCAGCAGGCCTATTTCCAGGCGCTCGCCGCCCGCGGCGTGCTTCTGACCAACGTCGCCGCCGAGGCACACCCCTCCCAGCCGAACTACATCGCCATGGTCGCCGGTTCGACCTACGGCGTGACGGACGACTCCAACGTCACGATCGACGTCCGCCATATCGGCGATCTTCTGGAAGGTGTCGGCAAGAGCTGGAAGGTCTATGCCGAGGACTACCCCGGCGACTGCTTCCTGGGCGCCACGTCCGGCTACTATGCCCGCAAGCATGTCCCCTTCCTGAGCTTCGCCAACGTGACCGGCGATCCGGTTCGCTGCGCGCGCATCGTCGATGCCGCCGAGCTTGCCACGGACGTCAACAACGGCACGCTGCCGACGTATTCGCTCTACGTCCCCAATCTTCTCAACGATGGCCACGACACCGGCGCCGCCTATGCCGACGACTGGCTTCGCACGACCTTCGAGCCGCTGCTGAACGACAAACGCTTCACTGACGGGATGCTGCTGATCGTCACCTTCGACGAGGCCGAAGCTGGCAGTCCGGCCGGCAATGTCGTCGCGACGATCCTGGTCAGCACCACGATTGAGCCGGGCGTGACCGTTTCCGTGGCGTTGTCGCACTACAGCATCCTGAAGCTGGCCGAGGATGTGCTTGGCCTCGGGTCGCTGCACGCGGGCGACGCGACCGCGGCTCCCATCACCCGCATCTGGAAGTAGCGCGTCGCCGCGCCCCGTTCGCGGTCAGATATCGAGCAGCAGTTGCTGCTCGCGCACCGGCGCGAAGCTCTGCCGGTGCTGCGGGCAGGGGCCATGGGTGCGCAGCGCCGCGAAGTGGCCGGGCGTCGAATAGCCCTTGTGGTCCTCGAAACCGTAGTCGGGGAAGGCCCGCCCGACGTTCGCCATCAGCCGGTCGCGGGTCACCTTGGCGACGATCGAGGCGGCCGCGATCGAGACGGAGAGGCCGTCGCCGCCGATCAGCGCCTCGGCGGTGCAGGCAAGGTCCGGCGGCAGCATGTTGCCGTCGACCAGCACGTGGTCCGGCGCTCGCGACAGCCCGGCAACCGCCCGGCTCATCGCCCACAGCGACGCCCTGAGGATATTCATGCGGTCGATGCGGGCGCGGCTCGCGACCGCCACCGACACCGTGCCCCGGGCGATGATCTCGTCGTAGAGGCGGGCGCGCTCGCTTGCCGAGAGCCGCTTGGAGTCGTCGAGGCCCTTGGGGAAGTGCCGTCCGTCGAAGATAACCGCCGCCGTCACCACCGGCCCGGCGAGCGGGCCCCGTCCGGCCTCGTCGACCCCGGCGACCAGGATCGCCCCGCGCCGTCGCGCTCGCCGCTCGTAGCGGTCGGTCAGCGTGGCGGGCGAATCGATGACAATGCTCATTGCCAATTCTTCCCCTGGTTAGCTTTGTCATCAAGCGATTGACCGCTTTTGGCCACGATCTGGCGTCTTGGGCCAAAATATTACTTCTGGTTGTGGTGGCGCTCGTTGTTGTACAATCGTTCTAAAGAGGGAGGTAGAAATGACGGAGATAGGCCCAAACGGACTGACCGAAAACGTAAGGAACGAGATCCGCAAGGAAGCCAGCCAACTCGCCGCAAAATGGGTTGTGGGGGGCATCGTCGCCCTCTTGCTCATTGCTGCTACCGGTTGGTGGCTTTATTTGAAGCCGAAACTTCAGATTATTTTCGGAGTGCCCGCCGGCGCCGTCGTTGCCTTTGATATACGGGAGGGCTGCCCGGACGGATGGGAGCCTTTCGACCAAGCAGTTGGGAGAACCATTGTCGGATCGGCCATCCCAGGTCGATCAATTCAAAATCGCGATGAGTCAAACCTAGAAATTCCGCCACCAGAATTTGGCACGCCCGGTGGAAGGCTCAATAACACATTGGCCGCCGCCAACCTGCCTCCACTGAACGTTGATATTTACTACAGGTGGTCGAACGTCAGTGCGAGCAACGGCGGATTTCCCTTGGTTAGGAGCTTTGGCCAGACTGGCGCAGATGGCGGCGGTGTTTATTCCGCCAACACCGGCGGCACGGCAGTACCAATCACAAACATGATGCCGTATTTGCCCTTGATGTACTGCAAAAGGCTATCGTAGCACCTCTTCAGCTCCGCCGGCCGAGCAGGCCCGGCCCGGCCTCGTAGATGGCGTGCAAGCCGAAGCCGATGAAGATCAGCCCCGAGGCGCGCGTGATCCACACGTCGTAGCGGCGATAAAGCGCCCGCACCCACTTGGCCCCGACGAACGTGATCAGGATGACGTCGGCGACCAGGAAGCCGATGAACGCCGCGCCGAGCAGTTCCGGGAAGGCCCCCCACGACAGCTTGTCGGCCGAGCTCGACAGCAGCGCCGTGAACATGGCGATCGCTACCGGATAGCCCTTCGGGTTGGTGAGGCCGAAGGTCAGCCCGCGGATCAGCGGCCGCTTCGGCACTGCCGTCAGCCGCCCGGTTTCGTCACGCTTGGCGCGCATGGCGCTGGCGCCGAGCCAGCAGAGGTAGAGGCCGCAGACGAGCCCCAGACCGTCGAAGAAACCGTGGCCGATCGAGCGGGCGCCGATGATGGCGACCAGCGACAGCGACGACCACACCACGTCGCCGGCCAGGTGCCCGATGACGAAACCGGCGCCGGCCCTGCGGCCGGCCGCCGCGCCGATGCCGAGCAGCATCAGGAACGCCGGGCCGGGGATCAGCGTGTAGGTCGCGCCGGCGATCGCGGCGGCAAGCAGGATGGTGGGCGTCACGGGAAGAAACTCGACGGAGAGACGATACGCCACCGAGGATGCTACCGGCCGCGGCGCTTGGCAATCGCGCCGCCTAAGCGGCCACGCGTCCGCCGAACAGGTCCAGCTGGTCGCCTTCCGCCACGGGCGGCGTGAAAAGGTCCGTGCGCAGCTTGAGCTTGTTCTGGTTCAGGCCGAGCTTCTTCGCGGCCAGTTCGAAACGCCGCCCGATCTGCCAGGCGTAGGGCCCGTTGCCGCGCATGCGCTCTCCCCACTTGGCGTCGTATTCCTTGCCGCCGCGCATCGACCTGATGACCGAGATGACGTGCTTGGCCCGGTCGGGATACTCGCGCTCGAGGAACTCCTTGAAGACGTCCCTGACCTCCAGCGGCAGGCGCAGGAGCACGTAGCCGGCCTCGCGCACGCCGGCCGCCGCCGCCGCTTCAAGGATCCGCTCGATCTCCGCCTCGTTCAGCGCCGGGATCACGGGCGCCACCATCACCGTCGTCGGCACGCCGGCCTCCGACAGCAGCCGCAGCGTCTCCAGCCGCCGCTCCGGCGTCGCCGCGCGCGGCTCCATCGCCCGCGCCAGTTTGCGGTCGAGCGTGGTGACCGACAGCGCTACCTTGACGAGGCCGCGCCTGGCCATCGCCGAGAGGATGTCGAGGTCGCGGACGACCAGCGCCGACTTGGTGACGATGCCGACCGGGTGGCTGGTCGCTTCGAGCACTTCCAGAATCTCGCGCATGATGCGGTAGCGCCGCTCGATCGGCTGATAGGGGTCGGTGTTGGTGCCGATGGCGATCGTTTTCACTTCGTAGCCGGGACGCGCCAGCTCCTTTTCCAAGAGCCGCGCCGCGTTCGGCTTGGCGAACAGCTTGGTCTCGAAGTCGAGCGCCGGCGACAGGCCCATGTAGGCGTGGGTCGGGCGCGCGAAGCAGTAGGCGCAGCCGTGCTCGCAGCCGCGATACGGGTTGATCGACCGGTCGAACGAGATGTCAGGCGAATCGTTCCGCGTGATGATCTTGCGGGCGTTTTCCTCCTGCACCTCCGTCTTCAGAGGCGGCAGCCGGTCGAGCGAGTTCCAGCCGTCGTCAGTCGCGATCCGTGCCAGCGGCTCGAAGCGGCCCGAGCGGTTGCTCTCCGCGCCGCGTCCGCGCCGCCGGTCGGGATCGATGCGCACGCCGACGAAATCCTCGCCGGGGTGCACCAAGTGGTCGTCCGCGAATTGTTCGATGGTCCGTTCCATGAAAAAATTCCTACCATCGCGGTTAGAACATATCAAGAACATATCACACGCCCCTCCACAGGCAAGTGAGTTGTGCGTATGAAGGAAGCCATGATCACGGCCATCTTCGAGACCCGTAACGACGAAATGGACCTCGCCCACGCGCTGACGGCGCTGGTGCCGGCCGCCCTGGAGGGGGTCGTCCGCGAGGTCGTGATCGTCGACTACGGCTCGTCCGACGGCACGCTCGAAGTCGCCGAGGCTGCCGGCTGCACGGTCTGCGCGGCGAGCGACAGCGCCGTGCATGACGCAGCAGAAGCGGCGCGCGGCGACTGGCTTCTCTTTCTGGCGCCGTCGGTGCGCGTCGCGCCGGACTGGCACGACGGGGCGCTCGCCTTCATCGACCGCGCGCTGGTCACCGGGAAGGCGCTGTCGGCGAGCGCGACGCTCCGCGATGGCCGCATCGTCAACGGCTGGCTCGCCTGGCTGCGGGGGTTGTTGCGCGCCCCCGAGGGTCGCCTGATGTCGAAGGGCGCTTACCTTGCCGCTACGGCTGTGGTGCCTTCCGCAGCTTCGTCCGTCGCAAGTGCTCGTCGAGGCGCGGCATGATCTCGACGAAGTTGCACGGGTCCTGCCGGTAGTCGAACTGCTTCACCAGGATGCCGTCCCAGGCGTCCTTGCAGGCGCCGGTCGAGCCCGGCAGGCAGAAGATGAAGGTGTTGTTGGCGAGCCCCGCCGTGGCCCGCGACTGGATCGTCGAGGTGCCGATCTTCTCGTAGCTGATCCGATGGAAGATCGCCGCGAAGCCGTCCATGCGCTTCTCGAACAGCGGCTCGACCGCCTCCGGGGTGACGTCACGGCCGGTGAAGCCGGTGCCGCCGGTGGTGAGGATCACGTCGATGGCCTCGTCGGCGAGCCATTTCTTGACCACCGCCCGAATCTTGCGCGTGTCGTCGGTGGTGAGGGCCCGGTCGGCGAGGATATGCCCGGCGCCTTCGATGCGCTCGGCAAGCGTCGCGCCGGAGCGGTCGTCGGCAAGCGTGCGGGTATCGGAAACCGAGAGCACCGCGAAGCGCACCGGCACGAAGGGTTTTGCGTTGGTCTTGGCCATGGTGGTGGCGAGACTACATCGCTAGCCGGCGCCGGTCACCGTCGCCGTGGTCCACCAGCCGGGCCGTGCCTTGCCGATGCGCGCGGCGGCGAGTTCCGCGTCCGCCGCCGTCGCGAAAATGCCGAACGCGGCGGCGCCGGAACCCGACATCCGCGCGAACCGGCAGGTGTCGAGGGTCGCCAGGAGATCGGCCGCCTCCGCCGCCTGGGGCGCCACCCGGGCGGCAGGTCCGGAAAGGTCGTTGCGGGTCGATTTCAGCCACGCCGCCACGTCCGCCGCGTCGCCAAATCGCGCCGGCAGCGCGGGGAGGGGGCCGCCGAACGGCCCCTGGCGCGCCGCGAACACGTCCCGGGTCGAAACCGGGACGCCCGGATGGACGAGCACCACGGCAAGCGCCGGCATGGCCGCGACCGGCGCGATCGTCTCGCCGGCGCCGCGCGCCACGAGCGGCCTCGACATGAGGCACATGGGGACATCGGCGCCGAGCGCGCCCGCGATCGCGGCAAGCCCCGCCGCACCGACGCCGGGCGCTTCGGTGCGCTCCATGAGCCGCAGAGCCGCCGCCGCGTCGGCCGAGCCGCCGCCGAGGCCAGCCGCCACCGGGATGCGCTTGGTGAGTTGAAGCCGTGCGGTCGTCGCGCGTCCGCTTGCCGCCATGAACGCTGCCAGGGCGCGGAGCGCGAGATTGTCCGCCGATGGCGTTCCCGCCAGCGCGCCCGCGAACGGTCCCTCAACCTCGAGCGCGGCGCCATCGCCGGCGGCAACCGTCACCGTGTCGCCGAACGCGGTGAACACGGCGAGCGTCTCGATCGTGTGATAGCCGTCGGCGCGGCGGCCGGTGACGTGGAGGGCGAGGTTGATCTTGGCCGGCGCCGCTTCGCGCGCCGCCGCCGCACCGTCGCCTGACCTGAGGTCGCTCACCGCCGCCTGTCGCGAACCGCCGTCAGTCCGTCGTCTCCGGCGGCAGGTCGAGGGTCATGCCCGGGTGGATCGCGTTCGGATCGCTGATGCGGTCCTTGTTGGCGTTCAGAATGCGGACGGCGGCGCCGGGGTCGCCATAGATGCGCTGAGCGATTGAGGAGAGGGTGTCGCCCTCGCCAACCTCGATCGTGCGCTTGCCGCCCGGCACCGCGTTGAGCCCGCCGGCAAGCTTGGCGATAATCTTCGGCATCTCGCCCTTCTCGGGCCCGAGATCGCGGGCGTGCGCCCACTGGAACAGCGCCTCCAGCTTGCGCCCGACCTTCCAGTAGGCATCGCCGAGGTGGTCGTTGATGGTCGCGTCCTCGGGCTTCAGCAGCGTTGCCGCTTCCAGCGCCTTCACCGCCTCCTCGTCGCGGCCGAGCTTGTGATAGGCCCAGCCGAGGCTGTCGACGATGTAGCCGTCGTTGGGGCTGAGATCGACCGCCTTCTTGATCATGGCGAGCGCCTTGTCGAGGTGCTCGCCGCGATCGACCCAGGAGTAGCCGAGATAGTTGAGGACCTGCGGCTGGTCCGGGTTGAGCGTCAGCGCCTTGTTGAAGTCGGCTTCCGCCTTCGGCCATTCCTTGGCGCGCTCGAAGGCGACGCCACGATAGTAGAAGCTGCGCCAGTCAGCCTGGATCGGGGTGCCGATGGCGGCAATCCCGGCCGAATAGGCGGACGCGGCGAGCGCGAAGCGGTCGCTGTTGCGGTAGATGTTGCCGAGCTCGTTGGCCGCCTCGATGTCCTTGGGGTTGGCGTCGAGCACGCGCTTGACGTAGGTCGCCGCCTCGTCGGGCTTGTCGGTCGCCGCCAGGCAGTTGCCGATCTGGAGGTCGGCGTTGCGGCGCAGCGTGATCGAGTGCGGCACCGTCTGGTAGATCGCGATCGCCTCGTCGCAGCGGTGCACGATCTGGAAAACGTCGCCGAGCGCCATGGTCGGCAGATAGTCGAGCCGGTCGAGGTAGAGCGCCAGGCGCAGATACGAGGCCGGCAGTTCGGGCCCTTCGTCCGTCCCGATCGCCGAACCGAGGCCGTAGAGCGCTTCCGCCGCGCCCTGTTCCATGGTCGAGACCGCCGGCTTCAGCGGCTTGCCGCTGCGGATTTCATCGAACAGGTCGCGCACCACCGGGTGGAGCGGATCCTTGCCGGCGAAATCGGTGAGCGCACGAATGGCTTCGTCGCTTTTGCCGGCGCGCGCCAGGATGCGGGCGTAACCGTCGACCACGCGCAATGCCGTCGGGTCGATCTTGTAGGCCGAGGTCGCCGCCGCCACCGCCGCGTCCGTGCGCCCGGCCGCGTCGAGGATGAGGGCGGTATGGTAGTACTTGAAGATCGTGTACCAGTCCGGCCCCTTGAGCGCGTCGATGCGCGCCAGCGCCTTGTCGGTCTGGCCGTCGCCGAAGTCGATCCACGCGTCAAGCAGCCCCGCCGTCAGCACCGCCAGCCCGCCGGCATTGACCGGACCGAGCACGTCGTGGGCGTCCTTGAGCCGGTGCGCCTTGATCGCTTGCAGGGCCAGCGCGATGCGCGCCGAGGGGTTGGTGTTGTCGATGGCGATCATGCGCGGCGCCAGCTGGAAGGCGTCGTCCATGCGGTCGGTGGTGAGGTCGAGCAGGAGCAGCCGCTCGATCAGCGCCGGGTTGCCCGGGTCGCTGTTCAGCGCGTTGCCGTAGAAGCCGGCCGCGGCGTTGACGTCACGGGCGAGGTCGGCGCTGCGCGCCGCCAGATAGCTGCCGGCGAGCGTCGAGTGGCGGCCGGGCAGGTCGGCGCTGGACGATTTGGCGGTTGCACCGCCGGTCGCGATCCCGATGAGGGCCACGGCGGCGAGGGCGGAAGCGATTCGATGCAGGACGGGTGAGTTCATGCGTCAACGACCGGATCATGGGGAAGTGGCAACAGGATGGCGGCTTTACGCCATGCCTGCAAGGTTCAACTAACCCGCGCGATGGAGAAGTCGACCGCCTCGAGAAGCGCGGCCTTGTGCGGGGAATTCGGAAACGGGGCGAGGGCGTCGCGGGCAACCGCGCCGAAATGGCGGGCGCGATCCACGGTGTCGGCGATGGCCTTGTGCTCGTGCATCAGCGCGATCGCCCTTTCGAGGTCGCGGGGCTCGGTCGCGCCGTGCTCCAGCGTCCGCTTCCAGAACGCCCGGTCGGCCTCGGAGCCGCGCCGGTATGACAGCACCACCGGCAGCGTCACCTTGCCCTCGCGGAAGTCGTCACCGACCCGTTTGCCGAGGTCGGCAGAGGAGCCGCCGTAGTCGAGCGCGTCGTCGACCAGCTGGAAGGCGAGGCCGAGATTGGTCCCGAACGAGCGGAAGGCTGCGCGTTCCGCCCGTCCGCGCCCGGCGAGCACCGGCCCGACCTCGGCTGCCGCGGAAAACAGCGCCGCGGTCTTGGCGCCGATCACGGCCAGGTATTCGTCTTCGGTGGTCGCGGTGTTCTTGGCGGCGCCGAGCTGCATCACCTCGCCCTCGGCGATGATCGCGGCCGCCCCCGACAAGATCTCGAGCGCCACCAGCGAACGCACCTCGACCATCATCTTGAAGGCCTGGCCGAGCAGGAAGTCGCCGACCAGCACGCTCGCCTGATTGCCCCACACCATGCGCGCCGCCGCCTTGCCGCGCCTGAGGTCGCTTTCGTCGACCACGTCGTCGTGCAGCAGCGTCGCGGTGTGCATGAACTCGACGCTTGCCGCGAGCTTCACCCGCCCTTCGCCCTCGTAGCCGAACATGCCGGCCGCGGCGATGGTCAGCATCGGCCGCAGCCGTTTGCCGCCCGAATCGATCAGGTGGCGCGCGATCTGGGGGATCAGCGTCACGTTGGAGCCGGCCCGCGCCAGGATGATCTCGTTGACCTGCCCCATGGGCTCGGCGGTCAGCCGGATCAGCGGCTCGATGCTGGCGCCCGGCTGGTTCTTGCGCTCTTCGAGCGGGACGACGACGCCCAAGGCAGTTGCTCCACGAGTAGCCACGGCTGGAACTGATAAGGACAGGCCGGCCGCCGCACAAGGGAGGCCGGCGCGATTGTGCGCCACGCTGGCAGGACGTAGGTTGAGCCACCTGTCGCGCCAGCCGGGAGCCGGTCGTTTGGAAGAGCTGTTGCGGACCAATGACTTGGTCCTGATCTCCTACGTCGAAGCGCTGCTTCGCGACGCCGGCATCGGCGCCTTCGTCGCCGACCAGAACATGAGCATCGTCGAAGGATCGCTCGGCGTCCTTCAGCGCCGTGTCCTCGTCAGCGCCGACGACCTTTCCGCCGCCCGCCGCCTGATGGCCGACGCCGGCATCGCCGACGAGCTCGCCCGGCCCAAGCCGGCCGGATGAGCGCCTCCGCGATCGCGGCGCCCGAAACCACCGTCGACGCCTTCCTCGGCGGCCGCGTCGAGGCCGTTCAGATGCGGACCGGCCATCACCGCGCTGGCCTCGAGGCCGTGCTTCTCTCGGCGGCGGTCGCGGGTGATTTCGCCGGAACCGCAGTCGATCTCGGCTCCGGCGTGGGCGTCGCCGGTATGGCGCTCGCCGCCCGCGCCGCAAATGCCCACGTCGTGCTGGTCGAGCGCGACCCGCAGGCCGCCGCCTGTGCCGGTGAAGCGCTTGCTCGGCCCGCCAACCGCGGCTTCGCGGCGCGCGTATCGCTGCTTCGTGCCGATATCGGAGCGCCGGAAGCCGAGCGCGTCGCCGCCGGCCTTGGCCGTGCCATCGCCGAAGTCGTTCTGATGAACCCGCCGTTTCTCGAGCAAGGCGAGGGCACCCGCTCCCCCAACACCTCCCGTGCCGATGCCCACGTGCTCGCCGAAGGTGGCCTCGAACCGTGGTTCCGCGCGGCGGCGTCCGCCTTGAAGCCCGCCGGCCGCCTCATCGTCGTCTTCCGTGCCGATCGCCTCGACGGCCTGCTTGCCGCCATGCGGGTGCGCTTCGGCACCCTCGTCATCCTGCCCATCCACCCGCGCGCCGCCGAACCGGCCCATCGTGTGCTGGTCGCCGGCAGCCTCGGCGGCCGTGCCCCGACGCGCCTCCTGCCCCCGCTTGCCCTTCACAGCCCGGCGGGAAATGCCTATCTGCCCGCGGTGGACAGGATCCTGCGCGATGGTGCCAGCCTCGCCGAAGCCTGTCCCGCCTGGGGCCCCTAGGCGACAAGGGAAGGAGCTGCCGAATGGCGTTTTCACTGAACTCGCTGGTGCCCGAACGGTGGCGCCGCGGCGGCCCCATCGTCCCGATCGTGCGCCTCAGCGGCATGATTGGCGGCATGGGCGGCGTGCGCAGCGGCCTGACCCTTGCCGGTGTCGAGCGGGCGCTCGCCAAGGCGTTTTCCGTCCAACAAGCGCCGGCCGTCGCCATTATCGTCAATTCGCCGGGCGGCGCCGCCGCCCAGTCGCACCTCATCTTCAAGCGTATCCGCGCCCTCGCCACCGAGAAGAACAAGCGCGTCATCGTCGCCGTTGAAGACCTCGCCGCCTCCGGCGGCTACATGATCGCGGCCGCCGGCGACGAGATCGTCGTTGACGGCTCCTCGATCGTCGGCTCGATCGGTGTCGTCTCGGCCGGCTTCGGCTTCACCGGCCTCATCGAGCGCATCGGCGTTGAGCGTCGCGTCCACACCGCCGGCACCGCCAAGGCGATGCTCGATCCCTTCCGTCCGGAAAAGGACGAGGACGTCGCCCGCCTGCGTTCGCTTCAGGATGCCGTCCATGCCGATTTCATCGGCCTGGTGAAGAGCCGCCGCCCGGCGCTGGTCGACGACCCCGATCTTTTCTCCGGCGCCTTCTGGTCGGGCACCCGCGCCGTCGAACTCGGCCTTGCCGATCGCGTCGGCGACCTTCGCGAGGTGCTGCGCGAGCGCTACGGCGAAAAGGTGCGCGTGCTGCCCGTGTCGACCGAGCGCAATACGCTGCGCCGCCGTCTCGGTCTGTTCAGCGGCGAGGTTGCGGTCGGCGGTCTGGTCGACGGCGTCATCGCTGCGATCGAGGAGCGGCTCATCTGGAGCCGCTTCGGCCTCTGAGACCTTGCAGACGCTGTGCCGCAACCGCGGGGGATAACCCGCCGGCGCCGGTTCCTGTATGGTCCCGCCACCAGGGACCGTGAGAGGCGCGCATGACCGACGAGACGGAGCGATACAAGAAGGCCCCGAGCCGCAAGAAGAAGGCGGCGCCAGGCAAGCGCATCGTCGTCTCGGAAGAAACCAGACGCGCCTATGAAAAGGCGGTGAACGAGCGTCACGCGCGTGAGCGCGACTACGGCCGCCACCTCGGCCCCGACAACAAGCCGCGCTAGGCTGCGGGCCGGCAAGTCGGTACCGGCCGCCTTGACCCCTGTTCGGCGCCCTTTATAGGTTGCGCCGCCCGCGCGGTTTCAAGAGCCCGGGCGCTAGGAATTCAGCGGTGCCCGACAGCCTTCCCGACCATATGCGCCCCGAGCGCTCGTTTCAGGCGCTCATCCTGACGCTCCAGCAGTTCTGGGCCGACAGGGGCTGTCTGATCCTCCAGCCGTACGACATGGAGGTCGGCGCCGGCACCTCGCACCCGGCCACGACGCTCCGCTCGCTGGGCCCGAAGCCGTGGAAGGCCGCCTACGTCCAGCCCTCGCGCCGCCCTAAGGACGGCCGCTATGGCGAAAACCCCAACCGCCTCCAGCACTACTATCAGTATCAGGTGATCCTGAAGCCCAACCCGCCCAACCTTCAGGACCTCTATCTCGATTCGCTCCGCGCCATCGGCGTCGACATGGCGCTCCACGACATCCGCTTCGTCGAGGACGACTGGGAGAACCCGACGCTCGGCGCCTGGGGGCTCGGCTGGGAGTGCTGGTGCGACGGCATGGAGGTGTCGCAGTTCACCTATTTCCAGCAGGTCGCCGGTGTCGAGTGCGCGCCGGTTTCGGGCGAACTGACCTACGGGCTGGAGCGCCTCGCCATGTACGTGCAGGGCGTCGACAACGTCTACGACCTGAATTTCAACGGCCGCGAAGGCGCCGAGAAGGTCACCTACGGCGACGTCTTCCTGCAGGCCGAGCAGGAATACTCGCGCCACAATTTCGAATTCGCCGACACGGAGATCCTGTTCGCGCGCTTCCGCGATGCCGAGAAGGAGTGCAAGCAGCTCCTCGCCGTCGATGCGGCGGGCGCGAATCGTCCGCGCCTCGTGCTTCCCGCGTACGACCAGTGCCTGAAGGCCGGTCACGCCTTCAATCTCCTCGACGCGCGCGGCGTCATCGCGGTCACCGAACGGCAGAGCTACATCCTGCGCATCCGCGAGCTCGCCAAGGCGTGCGGCGCCGCCTGGCTCGAAACCGAAGCCGGGGGACGGAGCTAGCCATGGCGGCGAGACCCAAACCCAAGGCAAAAGCGCCACGGAAGAAGAAAGCGCCGGCGACCAGGGCCGAGCCCGCCGAGCACCGCATCGCCATCGTGGGCGTCGCGCTGTCGGTCGCCTACGCCAAGACCCGCAGCGAGCGCTTCGAGCTGCGCGGCACCGCCATGCTCAACACCAGCGCCCCGGCGGCGATGGTGCGCACCACCGGTCTCGCGGTGCTCACCGCGGGGAAGGGCGGCAAGAACGCGCTCGCCTACGATCCGGCTTCGCTCAATCGCAACCTGACGCTGACCCTCACCGTCAGCGCCGACGATCTGGCGCTCTTCCGCGACATCTTCGTGACCGGCACCGGCAGCGAGGCCGGCGACCCGGCGCTCGTCATCTGGGCGACGACCGCCCGCGCCGTGCGCCCCGACGCTTCCGACACCGTGCCGGTGACGGCGTTCGGCTACCATCTCGATTTCGCCCCCGAGCCGACGGCGCTGCGCTGATGCCTGATCTCCTGCTCGAACTTCTGTCCGAGGAAATCCCCGCCCGCCCGTTCGCCCGCAGCGCCGCAGGCGCGAGGACGAACAAACTGGTTGGTGCATGCGAGCGCAGGAGGGCATCCCATGCCTGATCTCCTGCTCGAACTTCTGTCCGAGGAAATCCCCGCCCGCCCGTTCGCCCGCAGGGCCGCAGGCGCGAGGACGAACAGACTGGTTGGTGCATGCGGGCGCAGGAGGGCATCCCATGCCTGATCTCCTGCTCGAACTTCTGTCCGAGGAAATCCCCGCAAGAATGCAAAGGCAGGCGGCGGAGGATTTGCGCAAGCTCGTCACCGATCAACTGGTTGAGGCCGGGCTGGTCTACGAGGGCGCCAAGGCGTTCGCGACGCCGCGCCGGCTGGCGCTCACCGTCCACGGCCTTCCCGCCCGCTCGCCCGACCGCCGCGAGGAGCGCAAAGGGCCCCGCGTCGGCGCGCCCGACAAGGCGATCGACGGCTTCCTCAAGGCCGCCGGCCTCGCTTCGATCGGTGAGGCCAAGGTGCAAGCCGACAAGAAGGGCGATTTCTACGTCGCCGTCATCGACAAGCCCGGCCGCCCGGCGCCGGAGGTCATCGCCGAGATCGTGCCGAAGGTGGTGCGCTCCTTCCCGTGGCCGAAGCAGATGCGCTGGGGTGCGCGGTCGGCTGAACCGGGTGCGCTGACCTGGGTCCGCCCGCTTCATTCGATCCTCTGCGTCTTCGGTCCGGAATCCTCCGACACCGAGGTCGTCGACTTCGAGATCGACGGCATCCGCTCGGGCCGCGTCACCCGCGGCCACCGCTTCATGGCGCCGGGCGAGATCGAGGTCCGCCGCTTCGCGGATTACGTCGAGAAGCTGGAAAAGGCGAAGGTCGTGCTCGACGCCGACCGGCGCAAGGAGATCATCCGCGCCGACGCCCGCGAGAAGGCGCTTATCGCCCACCTCGATCTGGTCGAGGACGAGGCGCTGCTGGAAGAGGTCGCCGGTCTGGTCGAGTGGCCGGTGGTGCTGATGGGTGAGTTCGAGAAAGAGTTCCTCGAAATTCCCCCCGAGGTCATCCGCACCACCATCCGCAACAACCAGAAATGCTTTGTGCTGCAAGAGGCGACCAGCGCAGACGCGACCGGGAAGCAAAAGCGTCTCGCCAACAAGTTCATCCTCGTCGCCAATCTCGAAGCGACCGACCACGGCAAACAGATCGTCGCCGGCAACGGCCGCGTCATCCGCTCGCGCCTTTCCGACGCGCGCTACTTCTGGGAGACGGACCTGAAGCCGCTCCCCGGTTACGAGAGCGCAGGCAAGCCGCTCGACCAGCGCCTCGCCAAGCTGAAGGCGCTGAACGTGGTCTTCCACGAGAAGCTCGGCACCCAGGGCGAGCGCGTCGAACGCATCGCGCGGCTGGCCAGGGAGATCGCGCCGCTGGTCGGCGCCGATCCTGAGAAAGCGGAGAGGGCGGCGAACCTCGCCAAAGCCGATCTCACCACCGAGATGGTCGGCGAGTTCCCCGAGCTGCAGGGCCTGATGGGCAAGTATTACGCGCTGGCGCAGGGCGAGGACGCCTCCGTCGCCGCGGCGATCGAGGATCACTATAAGCCGCTCGGCCCCGATGACCGCGTGCCGACCGATCCGACGGCAATCGCTGTTGCGCTCGCCGACAAGCTCGACACGCTCGTCGGCTTTTGGGCGATCGACGAGAAGCCGACGGGGAGCAAGGACCCTTACGCGCTGCGCAGGGCGGCGCTCGGCGTGATCAGGATTCTCCTGTCGAACGAACTTCGGGTCGATCTCTGGGCGCCGTTGGCTGCCGCGATTGACGGGTATCTCGACCAGGGAAATGAAATCGTCATCAGTGGGCTCGACACGTGGATTGAAGATGCTCAGGCCGGCTTGACGCTTCACGAAGGCGCGGCATTCAGCGTTTCCGGGCTTCAGGACTTCTTTGCCGACCGTCTGAAGGTCCAGTTGCGCGAACAAGGCGCGCGCCACGACCTTGTCGACGCGGTCTTCGCGCTGTCGCAACAGCGCGATCTCCTGCTCATCGTCCGCCGCGTCGAGGCGCTTGGCAAATTCCTCGACACCGACGACGGCAAGACCCTGCTTGCCGGCACCAAGCGCGCCACCAACATCCTGCGCGACGAGGAGAAGAAGGCCAGCGAGACCTACGCCGGCGACGTTGACCCGAAGCTGCTGACCGCGCCGGAGGAGAAGGCGCTCTACGAGGCGATCGGCGCTGCGGAGGGAGAGGCGGCCGCCGCCGTCCAGATCGAGGATTTCGCCGAGGCGATGTCGGCGCTCGCCAGGCTCCGCGCGCCCGTCGATGCGTTCTTCGAGAAGGTCCGCGTCAACGACGACGACCCGGCCGTCCGCGCCAACCGGCTCAAGCTCTTGAACCGCATCCGCGAAGCGACGCTCACCGTCGCCGACTTCTCCCGGGTGGCCGGCTGACGCCGCGCAATCTTCCCGGCACGTTCAATCTCTCCCGTCATTACCGGCCTTGAGCCGGTGATCCAGGCCATTCGGATTGGGAGTGGCTGTCACCAACCTCCCCCTTGAGGGGAGGTCGAAATCGCGAAGCGATTTCGGGAGGGGGTGCCCTCAGAACCAGTACGGCGTCACGCCGTAATACGAATAGATGCGCGGATCGACCCGGTCGCCGAGATCGACGTTCTGGTCGCGCATCAGCTTCGGCGCGTCCTTGAGCTGCTCGTCGGTGACGTTGACCACGTAGCCGCCGAGCTTCGGGTCGTATTTCAGCAGCGACCAGGGCAGCGGGTAGGCGTCCTGTGCCAGCCCGAGAAAGCCGCCGAAATTCATCACCGCATAAGCCGCTTGGCCGCTGCGCTTGTCGATCATGATGCGCTCGATGTGGCCGATGTGCTGGCCGCCGGGCCGGAAGACGCGCGTGCCCTCGACGCGGTCGCTGCCGATCAGTTCGTGCGGTGTTTCCGTTTCGCTCATGTCGGCCCCGCAGGTCCCCTGTGCGCAATCACGGTGAACGCGCCGTGCACCCCAAAGGATATGCTCTGCGCGCCGCGATGAAAATATGGGAACGCAAACGGCGGTGGCGCCGCCCACACACGGCCGCTTTCGCGGCCTTCAGTGCCTGCCCCCAACGAGGAGAAAAGCCATGCCCGTCCTGACCATCCAGCCGCTCGTCGCACTCGTCGCCGGCGTCCTGATCCTGATCGTGCCGCGGCTTCTGAACTACGTCGTGGCGATCTACCTGATCCTCATCGGCGTTCTCGGCCTGTGGCCGCATCTCCTGGGGTGACGCCGGCGGCTGAGGATCTCGCCGACTCCCGCTGGCGCCCTATCGCGATCAACCTTAGGTTGGATGGTGAAGCGACAGGAGGGAGCGATGGAATATGTGTTGAATACGATTGGCGCCATCACAATTGCGATTGGTGCCTACATGGGCGTTGAGGCGGCCAACCAGCTTTCTCGTAGCGGCTATTCCTTGGCGTTCCCGCTGCTGATGAGTGTTTTGGGAAGCGCAATTGGTGTGATCGTTGTCGGAATTCTCTTTGTCGCGTTTGGCAGCACAATCTACTTGCTGCGTGGAATACTCGCAGCGTCGCGGGCAACCAACGAGCGCCTCGCCGCGATGGCGCTGAACGGCCCCCGCTAGCCGATCTCGACCACCAGCCGGCCGCGCACCTTGCCGGCGACGATGTCGCGCGCGGCAGCCTCCAGTCCCGCGAAGGGGATGGTCGTGGTCATCGCCGCGAGCTTCGGGCGGTCGAGGTCGCGAGCGATCCGCATCCACGCCTCCTGGCGCTGCACCTGCGGCACGTACACCGAGTTGATGCCGAGAAGTGCCACGCCGCGCAGGATGAACGGCGCCACCGACGTGGCGAGCTCCATGCCGGCCGCGTTGCCGCAGGCGGCGACCGCGCCCTCGCTCATGGTGGCGGCAATGACGTTGGCGAGCGGCGTTCCCCCGACCGCATCGATCCCCCCCGCCCAGCGTTCCTTGGCCAGCATCTTCGGCGGGGCGGATAGCTCCGCTCGGTCGACAATTTCGGCGGCGCCGAGCTGGCGCAGGTAGTCGTGCTCGTTCGCGCGGCCGGTGACCGCGTGGACCGTGTAGCCGAGGTCGGCGAGCAGCGCGACCGCCATGGAGCCCACGCCGCCGGCCGCCCCGGTCACCACGATCGGCCCCCGTTCGGGCGTGATGCCGTGGCGTTCCAGCGCCAGGATCGCCAGCATCGCGGTGTAGCCCGCCGTGCCGACCGCCATCGTCTCCGCCGGCGAAAGGCCGGCCGGCGCCGGCGTCAGCCATTCGCTCTTGACCCGCGCCACCTGGCTGTAGGCGCCCATATGGGTCTCGCCGAGCCCCCAGCCGTTGAGGATCACCGCGTCGCCCGGCGCGAAGGCGTCGCTCTGCGAGGAGATCACGGATCCGGCGAGGTCGACGCCGGGGATCATGGGAAAGCGCCGCACCACCGGCAGCTTGCCGGTGATCGCCAGGCCGTCCTTGTAGTTCACGGTCGAGTGCGACACGCGCACGGTCACGTCGCCGTCCATCAGGTCGGCGGGCGTCAGTTGCTTGACGGCAACGCTCTGTTGTTTGGTCGTCTCGTCGCGGTCGATGATCAGGGCGCGGAAGGTGTCCATGGCGCGGATAATAAGCACATTGTCGTTCCGGGTGCAGCGCGACACGTACGCGGCCCGCTCCCCTAGTCTCCCGCCGCTGGCGCGCAGATGCAGATCTGGCGGCGGCTTGACGCGGTCAGCGGAGCGCGGTCGAAATCACCGAAGCGTTCGATCAGCCGGAAGCCGTTCGCGGCCAGAAGCACCGGCAGTTCCTGGGGGAATATCTGCCGCATGCGCAGCGTGTTGTGCCAGAAATCCGTCTCGCCTTTCCGCGACCAGTACCAGTCGATGTGACTGACCTGCGTCAGCGGGTCGTAGCGGTAGGTTTCCTCAACCGTGATCGTGCCCAGCGACGGATGCGCGAATTCGCCCAAAATCTGCCGCTGGGCGGGGTCGCTGCACAAGAGGACCATGCTCGGCACGAAGACGTCGAAGACAAGCTGCCCGCCGGGCGACAGGTGGCGCCGGGCGGAGCTGAAAAAGCTGGCGAAATCGTCCTGCGTTTCAAGATGCAGAAGCGAATTGGCGGTGACGAGGATGCGATCGAACGATTGGCCGGGAAGGTCGAAATCGCGCATGTCGAGGGTGACGAAAGCGACGGCGATGCCCTGCAGTTCGGCTGCTTGCCGGGCGCGGTCGAGCATCCCGGGCGTAAGGTCGCCTCCGGTGACCGTCGCACCGCTCCGCGCGATCGGAAGGGTGAAGCGGCCCGTGCCGCAGGCGAGGTCGAGCACTTTCGTACCGGGCCCGCCGGCCGTCTCCACGTAGAAGCGCTCCATCGCCGGGTCTTCCGGCGAGACCAGGTCGTAGAGATCGGGACGGTCGTAGAGCGACGCAGGTGTCATCCGTGCGGACATTCTCTGCCCTCAGCGAGACGCCGCGATGAGCAGGAACATCGGCCGGCGCAACTCGTCCGCAAGACCGGGCCGC
Source organism: uncultured Alphaproteobacteria bacterium (assembly GCA_963843565.1). GTDB lineage: Bacteria > Pseudomonadota > Alphaproteobacteria > Rhizobiales > Kaistiaceae > DASZQY01. The sequence continues at coordinate 1,362,439 of CAWJKY010000003.1, read as the reverse complement.
TCTGCGATCATCTCCGCCGGTGGTTCCGGCTCGACCACCCGGTCGACGCGAAACCCGGCGCCGATGAGCCCGTTGATGATCGCGGCGAAGGTGCGGTGGTACTTGACCACGTCGTCGGCGAGCCAGCGGGCGTGGCGGATGCCCTGGTCCTGATATCGGTCGAGCGGCCAGTGCAGGAGTTCGCCGTCCGGCCCGCGATACCAGTCCTGCTCGTCGCGTGCGGTAAAGACGGGATGCTCCATCGAGAAGACGAAGGCGCCGCCCGGTGCCAGCATGCGGTGCACGTTGGCGAATGCCGCCGCGAGCTCCGCGACGTAGTGAAACGCGAGCGAACTGAGCACCACGTCGAAGGCGCCGTCCGCATAGGCGACATCCTCGATCGCGCCGCGCTCGTAGACGATCGCCTCGTCGTCGGTTTCCGCCCGGGCGCGCTCCAGCATCTTTTCGGATAGATCGACGCCGACGACCGACGCCGCGCCCATGGCGCGGGCGTAGCGGCAGTGCCAGCCGAAGCCGCAGCCGAGGTCGAGCACGCGCTTGCCCGTGAAGTCGGGCAGCAGCGCGCGAAGCGCCGGCCATTCGCCGGCCGCCTCCAGCCCCTCCTTGGAGCGCGCCATGGCGCTGTAGGCGGCGAAGAAGGCCGCGTCGTCGTATTTGTTCTGCTTCATGCGCGCTCTACGGTTTTGCCGCGGCCGCTTCCGCCGCCTTGGTCAGCCGCGCCACGCCCGTTTCCTTGATCGGCATGTGGACGATCGCCGCGAAGATACCGAGCGCCACCGTCAGCCACCACACGATGATGTACGAGCCGGTGAGGTCGTATAGGTATCCGCCGAGCCAGACGCCGAAGAACGATCCCACCTGGTGGGAGAAGAACACGAAGCCGAAGAGCGTGGCGAGATAGCGCGTGCCGAACATCACCGCCACCAGCTGCTGCGTCGGCGGCACCGTCGACAGCCACAGGAACCCGATGATGACGGCGAAGGCGACCGTGGTCAGGATGCTCGGCGGCAGCAGGATGTAGACGGCAGTGAGCGCCGCCCGCGACAGATAGATCGCCGACAGGATCCAGCGCTTCGGCAGCCTCCCGGTCAGCACCCCCGAGGTCAGCGACCCGAAGATGTTGAAAAGGCCGATCAGCGCGATCGCGATCCCGCCCCACTGTGCCGGAATGCCGATGTCGGAAAGATAGGGCGGCAGATGCACCGTGATGAACGCGATCTGGAAGCCGCACACGAAGAAGCCCGCGACCAGCAGCCGGTAGGAGGGGTGGCCAAAGGCTTCGCGGAGCGCCTCCAGCACGCCCTGGTCGGCCTGGCCCAGCCGCGCCGGCGCCGCCTGCGGCTTGCCGCGGATCGCGAACGAGAGCGCCGGCACCGCCACCAGGAACACCGCCATCAGCAGCAGGGCGGTCTGCCACCCGTAAGCGCTGATGAAGGCCTGGCCGAGCGGCGCGAAGATGAACTGGCCGACCGAGCCTGCCGCCGTGCCGATGCCGAAGCCGATGGTGCGCATGTTGTCCGGCAGGAGCCGCGCGAACGCCGAGGTCACCAGCAGGAACGCCGATCCCGCGATGCCGAGGCCGACCAGGACACCGCCCGTGAGTTGCAGGATCAGCGGGTCGCTCGTCTGCGCCATCAGCGCGAGGCCGAGCGCATAGAGCACCGCGCCGCCGGACAGCACCCGCGCCGTGCCGTAGCGGTCGGCGAGCATGCCGACGAAAGGCTGCGCCACCCCCCAGGCAAGGTTCTGGATGGCGATGGCGAGCGCGAACACCTCGCGCCCCCAGCCGAACTCGGTGGTCATGGGCGTCAGGAAGAAGCCCATGGTCGAGCGCGGACCGAACGAGATGACCGCGATCAGGCTGCCGGCGAGGAGCACCAGCGAAGCGGAAGTGACGCGGGGAGGGCGGTGAGGTTCGGCCATGATGCAACCTTAGCCCGGCTCCCGCCCGCTGAATTCATGAAATCTGGTGATCGCCGCCATCGCCCGGATTCATCGGTTTCCGGTTTTGAATTTTGCTCCCGCCATGCTTATATCTGTGGCGACCGGCTGTGGCCGGTATTTTCAGGACAGATATATGCTCAACTTGAGCATATATCGCAGGGAGCAGACGGAGCGGGCGAATGACGGCAACTCTCGAACAGCGGACGGACGCCACGCCGCGCCCGGCGCAGCGCGCGCCGCACCTCAAGCCGCTTCCCATGCCGTCGCTGGAGTACACCGACGAGGTCGCCGCCGCGACCGCGCACCTCTACGAGCGCGTCAAGGACGTCATCCCGGCGATCGAGTGGCCGGTGATGGCGCCCTACATCAAGGCGATCAACGAGCTCAAGAAGACTCGCAACGCGGTCATCCTCGCCCACAACTACCAGACGCCGGAAATCTTCCACTGCGTTGCCGACATCAGGGGCGACTCGCTTCAGTTGGCCGTCGCCGCCGCCAAGTCCGACGCCGACGTCATCGTCCAGTGCGGCGTCCACTTCATGGCCGAGACGTCGAAGATCCTGAACCCGGACAAGACCGTGCTGATCCCCGACGTGCGCGCCGGCTGTTCGCTGGCCGCCTCGATCACCGGCGCCGATGTCCGCAGCCTGCGCGCGCGCTATCCCGGCGTGCCGGTCGTCACCTACGTCAACACGTCGGCCGACGTGAAAGCCGAGAGCGACATCTGCTGCACCTCGTCGAACGCCGTCGAGGTGGTGGAGAGCCTCGGCACCGACCGCGTGATCTTCCTGCCCGACCAGTATCTCGCCAAGTGGGTCGCCTCGCAGACCAGGGTGAAGATCATCGACTGGCAGGGCGCCTGCGAGGTCCACGAACGCTTCACCGGCGCCGAGATTCGCGATTACCGCGACGCCAACCCCGGCGTGAAGGTGCTCGCCCACCCTGAGTGCCCGCCCGACGTCATCGCCGAGGCCGATTTCACCGGCTCCACCGCCAAGATGACCAAGTGGGTGATGGACAACCGGCCGGCGAAAGTGCTGCTCGTCACCGAATGCTCGATGGCCTCCAACATCGCGGCGGAAGCGCCCGGCATCGAGTTCATCCGGCCGTGCAACCTCTGCCCGCACATGAAGCGGATCACGCTGCCCAAGATTCTCGACAGCCTCGTCAACCTGAAGGACGAAGTCGTCATCGATCCGGCGGTCGCGGCGAAAGCCCGCCGTGCCGTCGAGCGCATGATCAACCTGAAGAACTAAACATTGGCGACCGACCCACCAGTCGAACGCGCGATTCTCGAAGTATTGTTGGCCGAGTTCAAAGGCCTTCGGGATGAGCTCGTTGCAACCGAAAACAGCACGCGAAATGTTGTGAACCTAAATCTCGTCGCTGTGGGCTCGTTCCTAGGCTTGTTGGGAGCGCTGTTGCGATTCGGAGAAAAGCTTCAAATAGACCCTCAAACGGCAAATCTTATAATATTCTTTTCTCCAGGAATATTCTACTTATTGTCACTCGTATTCCTTAGGTACATGATACTACATATACAAATAACTTCATATATCGAAAGAATCTTGGCTCCGTCGATCTGGCGGCTGCTGAGAAAGGACCGAACAGATGATCTTGAATGGGTTTGGGGCGGGCTTCTTCACTGGCATCGAAAGGTTGCCAACAAATCTCCGGGGGGTCAATACCCTTTGTTCTACGCGGTAATTCCGATGTCGCCCCTTATTATTCCGATGTTTGGGGGGTTCATCTTTATGTTCGCCTTCGTCTGGGTGAACACCGCGGAATTTGGTGACTGGGCGAGCTTCGGGCTGTTGCGTTCAATTGCTGTCCTCCTGCACGTATTCGCGTGGGCGTACATTATCGCCGCCTCGATGTTGATAGGCGGCAGGAAGTTGCCCCTGAAGAAGCTGATTGGCTTGGGCGGCTGACGGGGGAAGTGGATGCTCGACCGTGCCAACTCGTCGCTGACCGTCCGCGCCGCCACCCCGGCCGACGCGGAAGCGATGAGCCGCGTGCTGGTCGCCTCGATCACCGAGCTCTGCCAGCGCGACCACGGCGGCGATCCTGAGAAGATCGCCGGGTGGACCGCCAACAAGACGCCGGACACCGTCCGGACCTGGTTCGACAATCCGTCGGCCCACCTTTGCGTGGTCGAGCGCCACCGTGCGGTGGTTGCCGTCGGCAGCTTCACCGACGCGGGCGAGGTGCTCCTCAACTACGTCGCGCCGGAGGCGCGCTTCTCGGGCGTCAGCAAGGCGCTGCTCGCCCACATGGAAAACGAGATGCGTCGCTTGGGTCTCGCCGAGGCGCGCCTCGAAAGCACGCGCACCGCCCACGACTTCTATCTCGCCGCCGGCTGGCGCGATCGTGGCACCAGCGGCACCTGCTTCGGGGTCTCCTGCCTGTCGATGGCGAAGACCCTCGGTGCGCCCTCGAAGGAAGATCCCGATGCTTGACCGCGCGCCGTCTCCGCTGACGCTGCCCTCCGACGACATCGTCATCGTCGGCGGCGGGCTTGCCGGGCTGTTCACCGCGCTGCGGCTGGCGCCCCGCCCGGTCACCGTGTTGACGTCGGCGCCGGTCGGCGAGGGGGCCTCGTCCGTCATGGCCCAGGGCGGCATTGCCGCCGCCATGGCAACCGGCGATTCCGTCGAGAAGCACCTTGCCGACACGATCGCCGCCGGCGACGGCATCGTCGACGAGAAGATCGCCCGCCTCATGGTCGGCGACGCGCCCGCCCGCGTCCACGATCTCCTCGAATACGGCGTTCCCTTCGACCGCGACCTCGAGGGCCACCTCGCCGTGTCGCGCGAGGCCGCCCATTCCGAGCGCCGCGTCGTCCACGTGCGCGGCGACATGGCCGGCGGCGCCATCATGGCGGCGCTGGTCGCCGCCCTTCGCGCCACCCCGTCGATCCGCCTCTATGAAGGCTATATCGCGGAAGACCTTGTCATGCGCGGCAGCCGCGTCGGCGGTGTCGTCGCACGCCCCCGCGCCGGCGGCCCGGCGGTGCGCTTTCCCGCCCGCGCCGTGGTCATCGCCTCGGGCGGCATCGGTCATCTCTACGCCGTCACCAGCAACCCGGCCGAGTCGGAAGGCGGCGGCATGGGCATGGCCGCTCGCGCCGGCGCCGTCATCGCTGACGCCGAGTTCGTCCAGTTCCACCCGACCGTGCTCGATGTCGGCCGCGATCCGGCGCCGCTCGCCACCGAGGCGCTGCGCGGCGAGGGCGCCACCCTCATCAATCGCGACGGTGTCCGCTTCATGCTCGCCGTCGATCCGAAGGCCGAGCTGGCCCCCCGCGACATCGTCGCCCGCGCCGTGCAAACCGAGATCGCCGCCGGCCGTGGCGCCTTCCTCGATTGCCGCGCGGCGATCGGCGCCGAGATCGCCGAGAAGTTCCCGACCGTCACCAGCTATTGCCGGGAGGCCGGCATCGATCCGGCGATCGAGCCGATCCCGATCGCGCCTGCCGAGCACTATCACATGGGCGGCATCCTCACCGACGCCGACGGCCGCACCACGCTCGACGGTCTGTGGGCGTGCGGCGAGGTCACCTCGACCGGCGCTCACGGCGCCAATCGCCTGGCCTCCAATTCGCTCCTCGAGGCGGTGTGCTTCGCCACCCGCGTCGCCGCCGACATCGGCCGCGCCGGCCAGGAGGAGCGCCCGGTGTTTGCGGAGGTCCTGCCCGCCGACGACACCCCGCACGAGCCGGACGCGGAGGCGGTCGCCGAGCTTCGCCGCACCATGAGCGCCCATGTCGGCGTGGTCCGCGAGCGCGCCGGCCTGGTCCGCGCCCTGGAGGTGATCGCGGCCATGGAACGCGACAACGCCGTGCCGCGCTTCGCCAACATGCTGGCCGCCGCCCGCATGATCGCCACCGGCGCGCTTGCCCGCACCGAAAGCCGCGGCGGCCACTTCCGCGCCGATTACCCCGACCACGATCCCGCCTGGCGCCACCGCACGTTCATGACGCTGGCGGAAGCCCACGCGGTTCTCGCCCCGGTTCCGGTTTCCTGATGGCGTCCGATTTGCCGGTCCTGCCACCGGACCTCGTCGGCGCGGCGGTCAAGGCGGCGCTGGACGAAGACCTCGGCGCCGCCGGCGACATCACGTCGGCCGCGACGATCCCCGCGGGCGCCACCGCCACCGCCGCCTTTGGCGCCCGCAAGGCCGGCGTCCTTTCCGGCCTGCCGCTCGCCGAAGCGGCCTTCGCCGCCGTCGATCCGGCCGTCCGGTTCGAAGCGCTGATCCACGATGGCGACCGTCTCGCCGCCGGCGCGGTCATCGCGCGTGTGCAAGGAAACGCCCGCGCCATCCTCGCCGCCGAGCGCGTCGCGCTGAACTATCTCTGTCACCTGTCGGGGATCGCCACGGCCACCGCCGCGCTGGTCGATCGCGTCGCCCACTCGAGCGCGAAGATCCTCGATACCCGCAAGACGACGCCGGGATTGCGCCTCTTCGAGAAATACGCGGTGGCCTGTGGCGGCGGCGTCAATCACCGCATCGGCCTCTACGACGCCATCCTCATCAAGGATAACCACATCGCCGTCGCCGGCGGTGTCGCCGCCGCGATCCGCGCCGCCCGCAAAGCCGCGCCCGGTGTCAGCCTCGAAGTGGAGGTCGGCAGCCTCGCCGAACTCGACGCGGCGATGGGCGAGGGGCCGGACATCGTCCTGCTCGACAACATGTCGCTTGCCGACATGCGCGATGCGGTGAGGCGCGTCGCCGGCCGCGCGCTCACCGAAGCGTCCGGCAACGTCACGCTGGACACCGTTGCCTCCGTCGCCGAAACCGGCGTCGACCGCATCTCGTCAGGCTGGATCACCCACTCCGCCCCCGCCCTCGATATCGGGCTGGACGTGGTGGTCGCTTAGGCCGCCCGCCGCCGGAACCGCCAGCCAACCGCGGCCAGCGATCCCAGGCCGAACAGCGTCAGCGGGTCGAGCGCGGTCTTGGACTCGGGCGGCGGGTTCGCCGCGACCGTGTCTGAGAAGGCGCTGTCGCCGCCGCGGCCCCAGGCCTGGACCCGGTAGTAATACTCCTGGCCGGCTGGCTGTACGTCGCTCACCACCTGGCTGACCGTGCCAGGCACGCACGGGTTGGGGATGCACAGGATCAGCTTGCTTTGATACCCCGGCACAAAGTCGGCGGGCCGCCCGCCGGCAGCGACGCTGCTGAAGGACGAGGACGTCGCCACGTCGATGCGGTAGCCGGTGGCACTGGCGTCCTGGCCGGTCCAGTTGGCGGTGAAGGCGTCGGCGCCGATGTCGGTCGCGTTCAGGGCCAGCGGCGCCAGCGGCGCGGCCCCGCTGGTGCCGCGATCGCGGACGAAGACGTCGTCGACAGCGTTGGTGTCGCCAGCCACGAGGTTGGTGGCGGCGGAATCGAACGCCACGAAACGCCCGTCGGCGCTGATCGCCGGGGCGGTGCTGTCGCCGCCGGTTGCCTGGCTTCCGTCGGTCGCGACGCTCATCCGTTCCGTCGTGCCGGTCTGCCGGTCGCGGACGAAGACGTCGCTGGCAGCGTTGGTGTCGCCGCCGACGAGGTCGCTGGCGTTGGAATTGAACGCCACGAAGCGCCCGTCGGCGCTGATCGCCGCGTTGAAGTTGCCGCCGGTCGCCTGACCGCCGCCGGTCGCGACGCTCACCCGCTCCGTCGTGCCGGTCTGACGGTCGTGGACGAAGATGTCGGAGGTACCGTTGGTGTCGCTGCCGACGAGGTTGGCGGCGGCGGATTCGAACGCCACGAAGCGCCCGTCGGCGCTGACCGCCGCGGCGGCGCTGTTGCCGCCGGTCGCCTGACCGCCGCCGGTCGCGATGCTCACCCGTTCGGTCGTGCCGGTCTGCCGGTCATGGACGAAAACGTCCCGACTACCGTTGGTGTCGCCACCAACCAGATTGGCGGCGTCGGATTCGAACGCCACGAAGCGCCCATCGGCGCTGATCGCCGGGGCGACGCTGTTACCGCCGGTCGCTTCGGTGCCGCCGGTCGCGACGCTCACCCGTTCCGTCGTGCCGGTCTGCCGGTCACGGACGAAGATGTCATAGGCACCGTTGGTGTCGCCGCCAACGAGCACGTTGGCATGGGATTCGAACGCCACGAAGCGCCCGTCGGCGCTGATCGCCGGTAAGTAGCTCTGGTCGTTCCCCTGGGCACCGCCGGTCGCGACGCTCACCCGTTCCGTTGTGCCGGTCTGCCGGTCATGGACGAAGACGTCCGCGACACCGTTGGTGTCGCCGCTGACGAGGTTGGTGGCGGTGGAATAGAACGCCACGAACCGCCCGTCGGCGCTGATCACCGGGACGTAGCTGTCGCCGCCGGTCGCTTCGGTACCGCCGGTCGCGACGCTCACTCGTTCCGTCGCGCCGGTCTGCCGGTCATGGACGAAGACGTCTGGTCTTGCCGTTGGTGTCGCCGCCGACGAGGTCGGTGGCGGCGGATTCGAACGCCACGAAGCGCCCGTCGGCGCTGGTCGCCGCTGTCAGGCTGACGCTGCCGATCGCCTGTCCGCCGCCCGTCGCGACGCTCACCCGTTCCGTCGACTGCGCGAGGGCAGTTGCGGCCGACGCGGCTAGAATGATCCCGGCGACAATCGCCGTCGGCGCGTGGCGCCATTTGCCCACCCGCAGGGTCAGGCCGAATGCTGCCGCGAAAATGACCCGCAACGCCGTCCGCCCGCTCGGGCGAGTCGTCCCTCGGGCCAATAGCCGCTTGATGCGTCGCATGTCGCCCCTCATTTGCGCTCTCGGCGTCCAGGCCGGACGCGAACCGCACACTGGCATCTGGCGGCGGGGTGCGCCTCTACCAAACGGCAGAGGGAAAATTGGCGGCAAACCGCGCTTCTTGAGAGGAGTGCGTCGCCGTCACACCGGCAGGGTGAGGCCGGCCGCGAGCTTGACGAGATCGGTCTGCCGCTTGCAGCCGGTCTTCTCAAAGACGTGGAGAAGGTGGGTCTTCACGGTTCCCCGGGAGATGCCCAGCTTCGTGGCGATTTCCCCTTGGGTCTCGCCATCGCAGATCAGCTCGAAGACGCGCGCCTCGGCCGGGGTGAGATCGTAGAGCAGCGTCAGCGCGTCGGTTGGCATGCGTGGCGCCTGCGCGGCCGGGGTCACGAACAGGGCAGCGACCGCGCGCTGCCGCCCGGTCAAAGTCTCGGTTGGCCGCAGCGGCAGAACGTGGATCACGCAGGCGTCGCCGTCGTGCCGCCGTGCCGGTATGGCGATGCCTTTCTGTCCGAGCGCGGTCACATCCCGCGCGGCGTCGGCGACCGCCGCCGCAAGCATGGCCTGACCCGCCTTGTGGCGCAGCGTCAGCCGGCCCGTCTCGAAACGAAACGGGCTGCCTTCGTCGAGGATCGCCTTGCCGCGCGGGTTTGCGTGGACGAGTTGGAGGTTTTCGTCGACCAGGATGGCGGCGATGCTGAAGGCATCGAAGGCGCTGGCATAGGTGGCCGCCTCGACCGACTTCATCTCGAACAGATCGCTGATCGCCACTGCCCGTCGCATATGTGGCGCCAGCAAGCGCAGCGTATCAATTTCGGGAGCCATCGGATCGATCAGCTCGCGCCTGCCGAAGGCAATGTTGCCGACCAGCGTGGGGTCTCTGGCCAGAATGATCACCGCCTGGTCCTTGAGGCCCAAGGGGTTGCCCCACTCCCGCACGTAGGCGTTGGCTTCAGCGACGGCTGCGGGGACCGCCTGCGAAAAGACCACCGGTTCGCCAACTGCAAACCCCATGATGCGCTCCGGGCCCCCCCAAAGGTCGGTTACCTCGGTGGCATACTGGGCGCTTTGCGCGACGGCTTCGGGCGGGAACCCGCATGCCGCCTCGATCCGGTTCAGGGAGCCGTCCATGCGCAGCACCGAGAGCATCGACCCGGCGAAGGACAGCTCCGCGCAGATCGTCTCGAGCACGCCAGACCAGTTGCCCGGCGTCAGCACACATTCGTAGATGCTGCCGATGATCTCGGAGAGCCGAGCATGGGAAATCGGCGCGTCACGCCTTTGGCGTCGCCCGTTGGAACCCGCTGTTCCACCCGACTGATGCTCGGTCAGAACCAAGCGCCACCCCTCAAAGGCCGCTTGAGCCTATCACAGGGCGAAGATAGCCCAACTCGCCTCACGCGAGCTATCGCAGAATGCATGGCGGGGAAGGGGTCGCAAAGCAAAAGCAGCCCCCAACGCGGAGTGGAACCTCCGGGCTTCAGCCGCCCGCGAGTCCGAGCGACGAAACGCCGGCAAGCAGGATCACGGCGGCGGCCCCGGCGAGGAAAACCGCCAGCAGGTAGCGAAGATGCTCGTTTGCGGCGCAGCGCCGGGTCTCTTCCGGCCGCGCCACCTCCTGCCGTGGCTGCCACAGGTCCGCAGCGCCGAAAGCGCCGCGTGAAACGATGATGTTGGGCGATCTGGTCATGTCCACGAATCCCCAATCTGCTGCACTGGGGACACGTATGCGCCTTGGCTTCGCCCAAACTGGGGCGATTCCAATCACTTAACGTGACGAGCGGTCGCGTTCCGTCATTGGCGGGGGAGGGGAGCGCCCGTCGTGCGCGCCGAAGCGGCCGGTAAGCCTCAGCTCCAGCCGCCGAATTTCGTCTTGTAGAAGACGTGCCGGCCGATCTTTTCGACCTTCTTCATCGAGCGCGCCCAGCGCGGCTTGACGTAGGTTGCGTGATAGTGGGTCGCTGCGCCGACCGACGACATGTAGAGGTTCTTGTCGTCGTTGATGACGCGCCGTGCCAGCGCCAGGCTCTTGTCCCACGCCGACTTGTCGGTGATGCGGTCGGGGATGCCGTCGCAGGCGAACGAGAACTGGCAGCGATAGCGCATGTTCTTGTTCTGATAGACGACGCTGCAGATCGTCTTTGGATAAGCCGGGTTCTTGAGCCGGTTGAGCACCACCTGGGCAACTGCGATCTGCCCCTTCTCTGGCTCGCCGCGCGCCTCGAAGTAGATGGCGGTCGCCAGGCACTTCACCTCCGACGCCGAACGCGCGCTCGCGGGGATCGCTGTGTTCAGCCACGCGTGGTCGACATCGATGTTCGGGTCGAGCACCAGGCTCTTGGCGCCCATCACCGCGTCAAACGGAACGTTGGTGGCGTTCGAAGGCGCGTCGTCGCTGGGTGCGTAGGCGAGCAGCTTCACCGGCGCCGCGTCGTCCGGCGCCTTGGCGGCGGGCGGCGGCGCTGCCGCGACAGCTGCGGCGGATGGCGGTTTCTTGGCCGGCGGCAGCGTCGCGGCGGTCGCGCCAGCCTTGGCTGCGTCGGGCACCACGAACGCGGTCTGCAGCGTGGCGTCGGCGGCGGTCGGCGGCGCCAGCAGCCCGGCCGCGGCGATCTCGCCGGCGAACATCGCGCCCGTCTTGCCCAGTCTGTCGGTCTTGGCGGCGCGGTTGACGGCCTGCGCCGAGGCTTCGGCGACGGCCATCGAGGGCGTTTGGGCCGGCGTCGGGATCGAACTGGTCGTGGTCGTGTCGAGGTTTGCCCGCGCCAGGCTGCGCTCCACGTCGGGGAAGAGCCGCACGACCCGCGCCGTCCCGTCCGTCTGGTCGACGATCAGCTGAAGCTGCCAGCGCACCGCGGCGTCGGCGAATTGGGGATAGCGGGCCAGCGCGTCCTGGTTGGCGATGGTCGAAGCGGACAGCGCCAGTCCAAGCGCTGCCAGCGCGGCGCTAGCGAGCCCCCGCCCGCGGCGCACCCGTCGACGCTGCCTCCCCCGTACGATCACCCGTTACTCCACGCACTCAACGGCACACACAGCATGCCGTTCGCCCACTGGACGGGCGGCATGGCCCCATGCGCTTGAAGGTGCGGGATTAACCTTGAAGTCCGGTTAATGCCCGAGATCCGCGCCGCCCCGTTAGGGATGGATGAACCATCCCGTTTGAGGCGAGGATAGGGGGCGGCGCGGATTTCCCCGGGGAAAACGGCTCAGGCGGTGCCTGAACCGCTGGCCTTGCCCTTGGCGGCAAGAGCTGCCTGTGCTGCCGCCAGCCGCGCGATCGGCACGCGGAACGGCGAGCAGGAGACGTAGTCGAGTCCGACCCTGTCGCAGAACGCCACCGATGCCGGGTCGCCGCCGTGCTCGCCGCAGATTCCGACCTTCAGGTCGGGGCGGGTGGCGCGGCCACGCTCCTTGGCGATTCTGATCATCTCGCCGACGCCTTCCTGGTCGAGGGTCACGAAGGGGTCGGACTCCATGATGCCCTTGGCGACGTAGATCTCGATGAACGAGGCGGCGTCGTCGCGCGAAATGCCGAGGGTCGTCTGGGTCAGGTCGTTGGTCCCGAACGAGAAGAACTGCGCGCTCTCGGCGATCTCGCCGGCCCGCAGACAGGCCCGCGGCAGCTCGATCATGGTGCCGACCGTGTACTTGACCGCCTTGCCGCGCTCCTTGGCGACTTCCTTTGCGGTCCTGTCGATCACGTCCTTGACCATGTCGAGTTCGGCCTTGAGCGCCACCAGCGGCACCATGATCTCCGGCTCGACGTTGGTTTCGGTCGCCGCTTCGAAAATTGCCCGCGCCTGAATCTCGGCGATTTCCGGGAAAGTGACGGCGAGACGGCAACCGCGGTGGCCGAGCATCGGGTTGAACTCGTGAAGCTCCATCGTGCGCTGGCGCACTGCCTCCGGCGAAACCCCGACCGAATTCGCGACGTCCGCGATCTCCTCGTCGGTCTTCGGCAGGAACTCGTGCAGCGGCGGGTCGAGAAGCCGGATGGTGACCGGCAGGCCCTCCATGATCTTGAACAGCTCGATGAAGTCGCCCCTCTGCATCGGCAGCAGCTTGGCGAGCGCCTTGCGCCGCCCGGCTTCGTCGTCGGCGAGGATCATCTCGCGGACCGCCAGGATGCGGTCCTCGTTGAAGAACATGTGCTCGGTGCGGCAGAGGCCGATGCCTTGCGCCCCGAAGTTGCGGGCCGCGGTGGCGTCGGCGGGCGTGTCCGCGTTGGCACGGACCTTGAGGCGACGCGCCTCGTCGGCCCAGCCCATCAGCCGCTTGAAGTCTTCGCTGAACTCCGGCTGGCGCATTTCGATCGCCCCGGCCAGCACCTCGCCGGCCGTTCCGTCGATGGTGATGATGTCGCCGGCGTGGAAGACGCGTTTGCCGGCCGTCATGGTTCCCGCGTCCGCGTCGATGCGCAGCGTGCCGGCGCCCGAAACGCACGCCTTGCCCATGCCGCGCGCCACCACGGCGGCGTGGCTGGTCATGCCGCCACGAACCGTCAGGATGCCTTGCGCGGCGTGCATGCCGTGGATGTCTTCCGGGCTCGTCTCGACGCGCACCAGGATCACCTTGTGGCCCTCGCCGTTCAGCTTTTCGGCCTCGTCAGGCGAGAAGACGATCTCGCCCGAAGCGGCGCCCGGCGAGGCCGGCAGGCCGGTGGCGATGCGGTCGCGCTTGGCGTCGGGGTCGATGGTCGGATGGAGCAGCTGGGCGAGCGACTTCGGGTCGATGCGCCCGACCGCCTCTTCCTTGTCGATCAGGCCTTCGTCGGCCATGTCGACCGCGATCTTGAGGGCCGCCTTGGCGGTGCGCTTTCCGTTGCGGGTCTGCAGCATCCACAGCTTGCCGCGCTCGATGGTGAATTCCATGTCCTGCATGTCGCGGTAGTGGCGCTCGAGCGTGCCGCAAATGTTGGCGAACTCGGTGTAGGCCTTCGGCATCGCCGCCTCGAGCGACGGATTTTCGGAGTGGGCGAGCTTCCGGGCCGCTTCGGTGATGTCCTGCGGCGTGCGGATGCCGGCGACCACGTCCTCGCCCTGCGCGTTGACGAGGAATTCGCCGTAGAGCGCCTTCTCGCCGGTCGACGGGTTGCGCGTGAACGCCACGCCGGTTGCCGACGTGTCGCCCATGTTGCCGAACACCATCGCCTGGACGTTGACCGCTGTGCCCCAGCTTTCGGGAAGCTCGTTGAGCTTGCGGTAAGTGATCGCCCGCGGGCTCATCCACGATTCGAACACCGCGCCGACCGCGCCCCACAGCTGCTCCTGTGGGTCCTGCGGGAAGGGCTTGCCGGTTTCTTCCTTGAATACTGCCTTGAAGGTTTCCGACAGCTCCGACCAATCGTCGCCGTTGAGTTCGGAATCGAGGGCGACGCCGCGCCGCTCCTTGGCCGCCTCGATCTTCTCCTCGAAGGCGCTGTGCTCGATGCCGAGCACGACGCTGCCGTACATCTGGATGAAGCGCCGGTAGGAATTGTAGGCGAAGCGCTTGTCGGCGGCCTTTTCCATCACCGCGACGGTCTCGTCGTTGAGGCCGAGGTTGAGGACGGTGTCCATCATGCCGGGCATCGAGGCGCGGGCGCCGGAACGTACCGAAACCAGCAGCGGGGCATTCGTGTCGCCGAACTTGCGCCCGGTGATGCGCGCCACCTCGGCGACCGCCGCGTTCACCTGCTCCTTCAGATCGGCTGGGTAGGTCTGCTTGTTGGCATAGAAGTGCGTGCAGACCTCGGTGGTGATCGTGAAGCCCGGAGGCACCGGCAACCCGAGATTGGACATTTCGGCCAGGTTCGCACCCTTGCCGCCAAGAAGATTGCGCATGTCGGCGCGCCCTTCAGCCCGCCCATCGCCGAACCCATAGACCCACTTGCTCATCGAAAGCCCCTGCTGGCTGCACGTTGATGATGATGATGGGCCCTTCTGGCTCAGGCCCGTTGGTGTCGCATTGCGATGCGTCAATCGTCTCGCACGGCCGCAACATCGCGTTCCTGCCCGCCATCGCCTGCGGGCGCCCGGAACGCCCCCCCGCGGAGCGCCCCTCATTTGCCAGGCCGGCGTGCTACCTCCGCCTGTGTCGGCCGTCACACGCGCGCCGCCCGCGGCCGGAGTACCTTATGCGTCCGAATGCCTCCAACAAATGAGCGGACTATGCGCAAGCTGGTGTTGTCACTTGCCTTCACGATTCTCGCCGCGACCGGAACTCTGGCGGCCTCTCCCGAACAGGAGAAGACCTTCCTCGATACGTACAAGTCCGCGTTTGCGGCCGGCGACGCGGATGCCCTTTACGCGCTCCTGTTCACCGACGGCGCCATTCCCATGGCGGTCGATTTCTACAAGATGACCATGACGGCCGATTTCGGCCAAAAGGCGGAGATCACGCTGGAGGACCTGACCGCTGAAGACCAGGCGCAGGTCGCCCAGCAGATCCCGACGCCCGATGGCGGCATGGCCGTGCTTCTGCCCAAGCCCGTCAAGAAACTGATCGTCAAGATTGACACCTCGGACGCCAACGGCACCTCGTCGTCGACGAGCACGGTCTTCGTCGGCGAGCAGGACGGCAAGCTCGGCATTTCCATGCCGCATCCGGCGCCGTAGCCATGCGGAGCGTCGTAGCATCACTGGTCTTCGCGCTCTTCGCCGTGGCGGGAGCATTTGCCGCCTCGCCACAGGACGAGCAGGCGTTCGTCGATGCCTACAAGCAGGCCTTCGAGGCCGGCGATGCCGAAGCACTCCACACGCTGTCGTTCGCCGACGGTGCGGTTCCTTTGGCCGTCAAGTCGTTCGAAGCCGGGCTCTTCAGCCACATGAAGCGGCCCGTCGAGATCGGCTTGGAGGAGCTGACCGACGACGACCGGGCCCTCGCGGACCTGGTGCAGAAGATGCCCGACGGCAGCAAGGCGACGCTGATGCCGAGGCCTTACCGGAAGCTCGTCCTGAAGATCGAGGAGAAGAGCAGCACCGCCACGTCCGTGTCGTCCGCCGAGTTCTTCGTCGGCGAGCAGGACGGCAGGCTGGGCATTTCGATGCTGCACCCGGTCGAGTAGGGCCTCAGCCCCGCGTTCCGAACCGGAAGCCGGGCGCGGGGCGTTCCTTCAGGATTTCCCGGCGGAACCGGAAGAGCGCCGCCGGGCGCCCGCGGCCCTGGTGGCTCATGGCGCCCGTCGGCTCGACCAGCGCCGCCGCCTCCACCAGCCGGCGGAAGTTCTGCTTGTGGAGGTGGTGGCCCGAGATCGCTTCGACGGTCTGCTGGAGCTCGGTCAGGGTGAACGCGCCGGGCATCAGCTCGAACACCACCGGCCGGTACTTGAGCTTGGCGCGCAGCCGCGAAATCGCGGTCGCCAGAATACGTCGGTGGTCGAAGGCCATGGCGGTGCCGGCCGCCACCGGCGGGTCGAGTGCCGGCCGCCCGTCGCGCGCCGCCTCGGCGACGATCCCCGCCTCGTAGAGCAGTTCGTAGCGGTCGAGGGCGCGTTCCTCGTCGAAGGCCGTATCGCGGCCGCCGAAGGCCAGCGCGATGCGCTGCGTGCGGCCGAGCGGCTTGGCCGGGTCGGGCTGGCGCGGGCCTTGCCGCGCCCAGCGCTTCAGGGCAGGCAGCAGCGCCTCGTCGAGGATCGCCGGCCGTCCCGCGCGCCAGTCCTCCCAGGGAAAGAATTCATACCAGGCCCGCCACCGGGCGCCCGCCCGCGCAAGCGCCTCGGACGGCTCGCGGTCGCTGCGGGTCAGCGCCAGATAGCCGACCGAGACGAGGTGCGGGCCGACGTCGCCGCTGACCGCATGCCGTCCGCGATCGCCGAAGGTGTAGAGCTGTTCGGCGTAGCCGAGCTTCAGCGCCGTCTGCTCCGCCACCCAGGCGCGCAGCCCCGCCTCGAACGTGCGGTGCTTCAGCGGGTCGAACGGCCCGAACGGCAGCGTGTCGTCGTTGACCACGAGGATCAGCGGCTGGCGCTCGGCGACGGCAACGATCGCCGCGTTCAGTCCAATCTCGATCGGCCGCTTGGCGGCCGTCACGAATCGTCCCCGAGCGGCAGGCCGAACGGCACCCCCTCGATGGCCATGTCGCCGCGCCCGATCGCCGCGATCGCGTCGACCATGCGTCCGTTGCGGCTAAGAACGTCGTCGGCGATCGCCACCAGCCGAGCGTTCGGCGTGGCGAAGCGCGATGCCGCCCTGAGTTGCGCCGCGATCTCCGCCTCGTCGCGATCGGGCCGCGCCATGCACACCGTGATGAAGGCGGCGGCGGTCGAGCGGCTGATGCCGGCGAAGCAGTGGATCACCATCGGCCGCTCCTGGTCCCAGGCGCCGGCAAACCCGATGAGCTCGCGCACGTGCGCCTCGTTGGGCAGCACCATGCCGTCCTCTGCCTCGGTAATGTCGTTCATGGCCAGGAACAGGTGCCGCTCGGCAGGAATCGAGCGGGGGCGCTCGACCGGCGTCCCGGTGTTGATCAGGGTGACCAGATGGCTGGCGTCGGCGCTGGCGACGGTGACGGCGATCTGGGAGAGGGGGCAGACGTGGACGGCGGGCATGGGGGTTCCTGTACTGGGTAGAGCTGACCCTAATGTGACCGGCCCGCGCGGTCACCCTTGGCGACAAGCTTTTCGATCTCGCGGAAGCGTTTCAGGAAGCGCCGCTCGGCGGTCGGCGCCGGCCACGGCGCCACGTCGAAGCGGCTGAGGTCGAGGCCCGCCGGCCGCCCGAAGAACTTGCGCGCCTCGGCTTCGGCGAACCCGGCGAGGTTGACCGCCTCGTGGAAGGCGGCGATGCGGTCGGCCGCCTTGACCTTCGCCTTCAGCCGTTCCGAAAGCGGTGCGACGATCCCGAAGCGGAGGTGGATGGCGCTGAGCAGCCGCGCCTCGACAACGGTGTAGTCGCCGCCGAGCAGCGCCTTGAATGGCGAGATGAGGTCGCCGATCACGTATTCCGGCGCGTCATGGAGCATCACCGCAAGCCGGCCCGCGGCGCCGATTTCGGGGTCCGTCGCTTGAGCGATGTCGTCGACCAGCAGGGTGTGCTGGGCGACCGAATAGGCGTGCGATCCGATCGTCTGGCCGTTCCAGCGCGCCACCCGGGCGAGCCCGTGGGCGATGTCGCCGATCTCGATGTCGAGCGGCGAGGGGTCGAGGAGATCGAGCCGCCGGCCGGACAGCATCCGCTGCCAGGCGCGGCTGCCGACGGCGCGCGCCATCAGTCGTCCGTCGCCACGGTTTCGGGCCAGCCGAAGCGCGCCCATGGCGGCAGACGCAGCGTCAGCGCCACGCCGCCTGCGGTGATCTGCACACCGGCATCCATCGCCTCCTTCGCCCGGTCGAGACGCACCAGCGCAAGGCCCTGTGTGCCCGCCGACGAGCCCAACGTGCCGATCGACTTCTCGCCGGCCAGGACCGGCGTGCCCGGCGCGGGGAGGGGAGTTGCGCCGTCCGCGATCACGAAGCGCCGCCGCGCCGTGCCGCGATGCTCCATGCGCGACACGACTTCCTGCCCGATGTAGCAGCCCTTCTTGAAGTCGACGCCGCCGATCTGGTCCATGTCGACGTCGTGCGGAAAGACGTCGCCGAAGGCGAAGTCGATGCCGCCCTCGGGAATGCCGAGCGAAATGCGATGCGCGTCATAGTCGGCTTCGCTGGCGTTCGCCTGCACCGGGCCGGCGAAGAACTCGCGCGTGCCGAGCGTCGAGAGGCGCGGGTCGGGGTAGCCCGACATCTCGCCGTCCCAGGCCGCGATCACCTGCCGGTCGCCCGCCGCGGCGATCTCGACCTTGGCGCGCAGGCGGTAGAGCATCAGCCGCTTGACGAAGTCGTCGACGCGGTCGCGCGCCAGGTCGAACAGAAAGCGCTCGCCTTCGGCCATCACCAGAAAGTCGAAGAGCACCTTGCCCTGTGGCGACAGCAGCGCGCCATAGGCCGCTCCGCCCTCGTGTCTGGGCATGTCCGAGGTCATCAGGTCGTCGAGCCAGGCCTGGGCGTCCGCGCCGCTGACGGCGACCACGCCACGGCGAGCAAGTTCGGCGACCTTTGCGCTCATGGGAATGCGACCGTCCGGAGGAAACGCTTCGTCCGGTCTACCTAGGCGGCGGCGCGAGGTCGGGCAAGAGCCGAGCGGTGCCGGGCGGCGGGCCTCACGCCCTTAGCCGCAAATCCACGACCTTCGCGCCGGCGTCCTCGATCGGCCGGGCGCAGGCCCATTCGGCGATCGCGTCGATCTCGTAGCAGCGCGTCGCCTCCATCAGCACCCGGCACTCGGTCCAGATGTCTCCGTCGACCATCGGCATGAACAGGTCGTGGACGTTGTCGACGCCGAGGTAGCAGCGCACGCCGGCGTCGCGCAGCTTCACGTAAGGCGCGATCGAGTTGTGCAGCGGCGCCGTCATCTGCAGCTGCTTCATCGAAATCGCCGCCGACGGGCAGATGATGATGCCCATGTCGGCCTCCGCCACCTTGGCGATGATGCGGTCCTGCTCGCGCTCGTCCTTGGCGGCGAGCGAGATGGCGTGGACGCCGAAGACGCGCCCCTGCATGCCGTGCTCGATGGTCTTGTCGGCGAGCAGTTCGGTCTCGTTCTCGAACGGGTTGTTCTCCTGATCGACATGGACGTCGACCGGCTTGCCGAGGTCCTTGGCGAGTTCGAGGATCACGTCGAGGTGCTTTTCCGGGTGCGGCCGATCGCGCGAGGGCAGGCCGCCACAGTAGTCGGCGAGTTCGCAGGCCGCCGCGTACTGCTTGAAGGAGTCGCGGTCGAGCACCCCTTCCAGCGGCTGCACGCCAATCTCGAAGCGGATGCGGTCGGCGTAGCGTGCCTTGACTTCGAGCGCCGCCTTGACCGGCAGCAGCCCGACCGTGCGGTCCGCGTCGACCATGGTGCGGCAGTAGGTGGCGCCCTGCTGGACCATGGTCTCGACGCCGCGGCTGATGCGCTCGACAAGATCGTCGTGCGTGTAGTTCTCCTTGAGGTAGCGGTAGAGCTCCCACTTCTTCTGCATGTCGATCTGGCCGAGCTGCAGGTTCTCGCGGGTGATTAGGTAGGCCTTGTCGAAATGGGCGTGGTGGTTGGCGAAACCGCCCAACTTCTCGACCGCCTCGAGGAAATGGAGCTTCAGATTCCACGGCTCCGAGCGGTCGGAGAGCTTGTAGCGGTAGGTGCCCTTCTCGGAGTTGGCGGTGATCTGGTCGAGGGTCGCGATCGCCACGTCCGGGTCGGTGATCAGCGGGATGCCGTTCTCGATCGACAGGCGGCGGATCAGCCCGGCGTCGGAGAGCTCGTCGTAGTCGTTGTCGCCGGTCAGAACGTTGATGACCAGGTCGAACTTGTCCTCGCGGAGCAGCGTCAGGATGTTCGGGGCGCGCTCCTCGGCGATCTTCTGCACCTCGGTGCTTTCGATGCCGTTCTTGGTCAGGAAGCGGTGGGTGCCGGGCGTCGCGAATAGGTCGACGCCTTGCGCCAGAAACCGTTTGATCGCCGGCAGGGTGCGTTCCTTGTCGGCAAGCCGCCCGGCGGAGAGCAGTACGCGCTTGCGGCTGCGCCGGCCGATCATCTTCAGATTGAAGGCGAGCAGTTCCAGCGGGATGGAGCTCATCGGATCGACCCCTCGACGGTGGAAATTCTGGAAATCGGAGATTGGGCCAACCGTCGCCGGAGCATTGGTTGGCAGGGATGAGGCACGGGCGAAATCGCCGTCGCTGCCATGGTTTCCCCGGTTATGAGCCGTCCGGCGCCACGCGCGCCCGGCGGAGACTCAAAGTGTACGCTGTATCCGACGAGGACATGCGGGCGGGCGGCCCCTGAGTCAAGGGACCCCGGCCCCTGTCCTGTGGGCGTGCCGCGGCCTATTCATCGGTCACGAAGTACTGCCAGGTCCCGTCGGGTGCGATTCCGACCCGGAAGTAGGTGTATTGGCCGGCCGACAGCATGTCCTCGTAGTCGCCCGCATAGACCAGCTTGAACAGCTCGACCAGCTGACGCGGGGTCAGCGAATCGATCGGCACCCGCGCGAAATAGGGCCACAGGTACACCTCGTTCGGGGTGCCGACATCGACGTGGACGAAGCCGGCTTCCAGCACCTCGGTTAGGATCGCAAGGATCTCGCGGCCGCCCTCGTCGCCCGATTCGAGCTTCAGGTAGCCGATCGGGTCGCCGATATCGTTGGGGCCGAACAGCGGCGGCGGGGTCTGGGCGTCGATGATCGGGCGAAGCTTCTCCGGGTCGCCGGTCGCCGCCGCGTCGATGATCTGCTGGCGGATGCGCGCCACCGGCTTGGGCAGGGCCGAGACGTCGTAGAGGACCTCGGGCGCCGTGATGCCCGAATCGACGCTTGGCGCGATGCCGTTGTCGTCGGGCTTCGTGTCGGGCACCGGCGGCATGGTGTCGTCGGCGGGGATGGTGCTGTCGCCGCTCGGCCCGGTGGTGGTGTTGTCGATAGCGTCGGGGGCCGGCGCGGCCAGCCCGATTCCCGTCAGCCACGCGATTCCAAAGGCGACCGCGAGGCCGGCAACCATCGTCGGAAGCAAACGCCTCATGACGGCCCTCAGGGCATGACGCCGCGCGCCGCCCGTTCACCGGCTGGCGCGTCCCGAGAGGGAGTGTAGGCGATTGCGGCTGCGGCCGGAACGACCGCGGCGTCACATCCGTGGATAAGCCGGAAAGGGCGGTTTTCAGCCCTACTGGAGCGTGCGCTCGTCGACCGTGAATTCGCGCGCCTTGATCCGCCGGGGGAGCGTGCCGGCGAGTTCCGCCACGGCTTCCTCGCCGTAGGTGGCGAT
The DNA here is from genome assembly GCA_963843565.1 of uncultured Alphaproteobacteria bacterium. Classification (GTDB taxonomy): domain Bacteria; phylum Pseudomonadota; class Alphaproteobacteria; order Rhizobiales; family Kaistiaceae; genus DASZQY01. Next base: position 1,341,010 of record CAWJKY010000003.1, on the reverse strand, counting down.
CAGGTCGCAGAGCGCCGTGAACAGGGCCGCGTGGGCGACGATCTCCGGTTCGACCCCCTCTGCCATTGCCTCGTCCCAGGCATCGGCGAGGTAGGTGAGGGCGAGACGCTTCTTGCGCTCGATCGAGGCCGCGTCTTCGGGAGCGAGCGCCGGCTGCTCGGTGGTCGTCTTCATGATGGCAATTCCCTTCAAAGGGTGCGGCGCTTCGTCAAGGTTAACCGGGGAAGGCTAACACGCGCGGCCATCCCCCGCACCCGTATCGTGAAGGAGAGGTTAACCAAATCCTAAGAATTTGAACGAATCGGTTAACCCTTTGTTAACCGTCATTTTCCGTAGCGCGCCGTGATGTCGGCGGTGAGCTTCACGCCTTCGTTGAGGTAGCGCTCGGTGACGAGCTTCGCGGCGGGGGTGCAAGCGACGTAGACCGACTTGAAGCCCTCGTAGCCGCGGTTGAAGCGGTCGACCAGCCGCTCGCGGCGCGGCGCGTCCGGATCCTCGCTGACCAGCAGCTCGTGCATCTGGTCGCGCCACACGCTGCCGTCCTCGTGGGCGCAGAGCGGGCGGAGGTAGGAGAGGGCGCCCAGAATCTCCGAAAGCCGCAGCAGCTGGTCCTCATAGGGCGGCGGCGGCGGGGGCGCGAGGCCGGGCGCCGCCGTCTGCGCAAACGCGCCCGACGCGGCCAGCCAAACCAGGGCGATGATCGCGGCGCCCCTAGCCATGATCGGCGATGATCCGCCCGACATCGCCGGCAAGCGGCAAACTGGCGATCTCGGCGTCCGGCACGAATTGCGCGACCTCGGCATCGTCGCCGGCCACCGGCTCCCCGGCGGCGTATTCCCCCCGGAAGACGACCAGCACGTAGTGGCTGGCGATCGCGTTGGTCTCCCCCGGCACGATGATCTCGCTGACGGCGATCTGGGTGAGGTCGCCGACCGTAACCCCGGTTTCCTCGCGCACCTCGCGCCGCGCCGCGTCGGCGAGTCGCTCGCCGCGCTCGACATGGCCGCCGGGCAGCGCCCACTGGCCGGCGAGCGGCGGCTGCCCGCGCTTCACCAGAAGCACCGCGCCGCCGCGCCGCACCAGCGTGCTGACGCCGAGCGTCGGCCGGGCCCCGATCTCGTTGAAACTCATGGGTCGCGACCGTATCTGCTAACCTTCCCCGACTGAAGGGACCTTGCCGACGCATCGCGAAGCGAAAAATCGCGCGCCTGCAGACAGCCCAGCCACAGGAGCCGACGATGCCGGTCGAACGCATCAATCCCGACGCGCTGCACAACAACCCCGCCTTCACCCAGATGGTGGTGATTCCCGCCGGTGCGCGAACCGCCATCATCGGCGGGCAGAACGCCGTCGACAGGGACGGCAAGATCGTCGGCAAGGGCGACCTCGCGGCGCAGACCGCGCAGGCGCTGAAGAACCTGGTCGCCTGCCTCGCGGCGGTGAACGCCACGGTCGAGGACCTCGTTCAGGTGAAGATCTACATCCTCGCCGGCCAGGATCTTCGCGCCGGCTTCGGCGCCTGGGTGAACGTGTGGGGGACGCGCGCCAACCCGCCGGCGGTGACCGGCATCTTCGTGGCCGGCCTCGCGCACCCGGACTACCTCGTCGAGATCGAGGCGACCGCCGTACTTGCCGGCTAGGGCAACTCGGCTAACCTTTCCGACGAACAGATTTGGGAACGCATTGCGATGTGCGGACGCTACGTTCTGACGGCGAGCGAGAAGAAGCTGCTGCAGCTCTTCGGTTTCACCGACGGCGATCTCGGCGAAGAACCGATGCCGCCGCGCTACAACATCGCCCCGACCCAGCCGATCGCGGTCGTGCGCCATGAACACGGAGCCCGCCATCTGGCGCTGGTGCGCTGGGGGCTGGTGCCCTGGTGGGTCAAGGATCCGCGGGCGTTCTCGCTGCTCATCAACGCGCGCCGCGAGGGCATCCTCGAAAAGCCCGCTTTCCGCGACGCCATGAAGTATCGCCGCTGCCTCGTGCCGGCCTCGGGCTTCTATGAATGGCAGCGCACCCAGGGCAAGACCAAGCAGCCCTGGTGGATCGCCCCGCCCGACAACACCGTCGTCGCCTTCGCCGGCCTCTGGGAGACCTGGTCGGACCGCACGGCCGGCGGCGAGGTCGATTCGGGCTGCATCGTCACCACGCCGGCCAACGATGTCGTCGCGCCCATCCACGACCGCATGCCGGCGGTGATCGCCCCGGCCGATTTCGAGACCTGGCTGACTGGAGAGCCGGAGGAAGCCGCAGCGCTCCTCAAGCCCGCCCCGGACGACCTCTTCGCCACCGTTCAGGTCTCGACCCGGGTCAACAAGGCCGACAACGACGACCCCGGCCTGATCGAGCCGGTGACCCCGATCAAGGCCGACCTGTTCGGTGGATGACGGCGCCTTCCTCGGTCCCGCCCTCGAAGGTTTCGCCCTCGGCGCCAGCCTGATCGTCGCCATCGGCGCGCAGAACGCGTTCGTGCTGCGTCAGGGGCTGGCGCGCCACCACGTGTTCGCCGTGGCGCTCGTCTGCTTTCTCTCCGACGCGATTCTGATTGGCGCCGGGGTCGCCGGCCTCGGCAGCCTTGTTCGTCAAGCGCCGGTGGCGCTCCGCGTGGTCGCGGTTGCCGGCGCGGCGTTTCTCGCCGTCTACGGCCTGCTGGCGCTTCGCCGTGCGATTCGCCCGGGCGCGCTTCGCCCCGCGGCGGAAGAGGCGCCCGGCCTTGCCGCGACGCTCGCCACCTGCCTGGCGCTCACCTGGCTGAACCCGCACGTCTATCTCGATACGGTGGTGCTGATCGGCGGGCTCTCCGCCCGCCACCCGCCTGAAGGCGCGCTGGCCTTCGGCGCCGGGGCCGCCACCGCTTCGCTCGTCTGGTTCTTCGGCTTGGCCTACGGCGCGCGGGTCATGGCGCCGCTCTTCGCGCGGCCCATGGCCTGGCGCGTTCTCGACGGGTTGATCGCAGCGGTTATGGGGGGGCTGGCGGTCCGCCTGGCCGTCGGCGCCCTGTCGGGCTAGCGGTCGTTACGCTCGTCGCGCTTGCGCGCGGTGTTTACATGCCGAAGGGCCTCGACCACTTCCGGAATCGCGACGGCGGTATAGCGCTCTTCGAGCGCCTGCTCGGTTTCGAGCTGCGCCTTCGCTTGGAAGGGGCGGCGATCGGCGGGACTTCTGTGATCGGTCACGGTAATCAGTCTCTGTTTTCAAATCTGCGGACGCCGGTGCGTGTGACCAGCGAATACGGCGGAAGCATGATACGCCGATCTCCTTTCCAGGTTGTTGCGTTCTGGTCACGCCGGGCAAAGACATGACATCGGGAGTTCATCACGGGGAGGGGGGCCTGCCGCTGGCTGAGACCGGGAAAGGCGCGCCATGACCCCGGCTCCGCTTGCCGAACGCTCGCGGCTGGCCGGCTGGAGCGCCTACCTGGCGGCCCTCTCGGTCCCCGTCCTCATCATTGCCGCGGTCGGCCATCGCCAGCGGCTCATCGAGGCCGTCCCGACGTACGCGGTCATGGCGCTCGGCTTCTGCCTGGCGGCGCTGGCCGTCATCGCCGCGCTCGCCGCCCTGGTCACTGTCTGGCGCGACGGCCGCAAGGGGCTCGGCGCGGCGCTGCGCGGCCTCGCCTTGGGGCTGGTGGTGCTGTCGATCCCGGCGGTCGCCGCCTGGGACCTCGTCCAGTATCCGCGCCTCACCGACGTTTCCACCGACTTGGTTAACCCGCCGCGCTTCACCCACGCCACCGCCGACCGTCGCCCGGGCGATGTCCCGCCCACCGGCCCAGGCGCCGATCAGGCCGCCCTCCAGCAGCAGGCCTACCCGGACATCGTTCCCCGTCACTACCCGGTTTCGACCGCCCGGGTCTTTGACGAGATCAAGGCCCTGGTCGCCAAGCGCGGCTGGCAGGTCCTCGACAGCCGCCCGCCCTCCGAGCTCGATCCCGGCGGCTCGCTCGAGGCAGTGGCGACCACCCTCATCTTCGGCTTCCGGCAGGACGTCGCCATCCGCGTCGAGCCGGACGGTGACGGCTCGCGGGTCGACATGCGCTCCGCCGCCCGCAACGGCGCCCACGACCTCGGCGCCGATGCCGAGCGCATCCGCCGCCTGTTCGCCGATCTCGATGGGGCGCTCGCCGGCGTCGCCGGCCAGTAGCCTCATCCGCCGGGCGCGAGCCTCACCTCGACCGTGTGCTTGGCGGCGCCGGGGTAGGGCCCGCAGGCGACCACCGCGTCGAGCGCTGCTTTGGCCGCGGCGATGCCGAGCGGCGTCGGCCGGAACGCAATCACCGTCGGGGGCGCGGCGACCGCGCCGTCCGCGCCGATCGGGAAGGCGACCGTGACCGCGACTTCGTCCGGCTTCGTCCACCCGGATGGCGCCGTCCAGCATTTCGCGACCTGCGCGGTGACCCCGGCGACCTGGGCCGAATCGGCCGCCGGCGGCGCCCCCGGCTGCGACGACGGTGCCCCGGGCGGCAGCGCCGGTGCCGGTGCCGGGGCAGGCGGTGTCTGCGTCTGCGCCGGGGGCTTCACCTGAGGCGGCGGCTCCGGGCTAGGGTCGGGCACCACGGTCACTGGGATGGTCGGCGGCTCCACTGTGAACACCTCCGGCCAGCCGAACACGATGACCCCGATCAGCGCAGCGTGGATAAGCAGCGACGCCACCACGCCCAGCCAGCGCCCGATGCCCCGCTCGGGGAGCGCGACCAACATGCGTGTCGGCAGGCTGACGGTACTGTCCACACCTCGACCCTTCAGGGAGAACCGCGCCGCGGCTATCCGGTCACCGCCATCATCCCGCGGATGATCCACTTCTGCGCGCCGACCAGCCCGGCACTCACCGCCCCGAGGCGTTCCAGCCCGAGCCGGCCGCGCTCCAGCCGGATGTACATGCCGTCGACTGCCGCCAGCTTGTCGGTAATGGCTTGGTCCAGGATACGCGACTTCAGCAACCGCGCGACCGGGCTGTTGCCACGCATGTCGTGGATCTCGAGCATCGTCGACGTCGTATAGTTCAGCGCCCGGTTGAGGAGGTCGGGCGGAATTTCGTCGGAATTCAGGTCGGCACTGCCCGAGACGACCGGCTGGATCAGGTCGAAGGCGAGCTGGAAGTTGTCCTTCGTCACCGTGGGCAGGACGACCTCCTGCTGGTTCCTGATCTGCGCATAGAAACCCGCAACCGTCATCATGAACCGCGTATAGGCCTGACGCAGGCACCGTTCGTGGAAGTCCTCCGCCGCGTCCCGGCTCACTTCGCCGCGCACCTCCGCGCCGATCGTCGCCGCGGCGCTGAGCGCGCCCACAAACGCCATGTGCACGCCGGTCGAGAACAGCGGGTCGATGAACCCGGCGGCGTCGCCGGCCAGCCGGTAGTTGCGCCCGGCGAAGGCGGTGGCGAAGTAGGAATAGTCGCGCCACGCCCGTACTTCTCCCTCGCGCCGGGCGCCGTCGATCAGCCGCGTCGTGTCCGGCGATATCTCCAGCGATCGCGCGAACAGCTCTTCGAGAGAGCCCGCCAGCTTCCGCCGATCCTTGTAGACGTCGCGATGGATAACGACGCCAACGCTGAGCGTCCCGTCATGCAGCGGGATCGCCCATGTCCAGCCCAAGCCGTCGGTCAGCGCCTCCATGGAGAAGGCGCCCGGATGCTCGTTGCCGCTTTCGTCGCGGTAGGGCCGGGCGCCGCGGAAATAGCCGCCGACGGCGACGTTGGCGAAGGCCGGCTCCTCCTGGCGCGCGCCGAAATACTTCGTGGACAGCAGCCCGTTCTGTCCCGTCGCGTCGACCATGTAGTCGAAACAGATCGTTTCGCTGCCGCCGTCCCCGCTTTCGACGGTCGCAGCGACCGGCCGCCCGCTCTCGACCGCCACCGACGCCACCGTCGTCCCCTCGCGCACCTCGGCGCCCGACTTCCCGGCGTGATCGAGCAGGATCGCGTCGAACTCGGAGCGGATCACCTGAAAGGCGTGGCGGTAGCGGCTGAGTTTGGTGAAATCCACGTGACCGGCCGGTTCGCCATGCTTGACCCGGAAGAAGCCGCCATACTTCTTGACGAAGCCGTGCCGCTCGATCCTGTCGCGCACCCCGGCAAATTCCAGGATCGGCATCGCGGAGGTCAGCAGCGATTCGCCGATGTGGTAGCGCGGGAACCTCTCCCGCTCGCACAGCACCACGTCGAAGCCCTCGCGCGCCATCAGGGTCGCGGTCATCGCGCCGGCCGGGCCACCGCCAGCCACCAGGATGCGGGTGTTTCGACTCATCGCAGAAGCGCCCCGGTTCGGTCGTCGATCACGGTTCCCGGAAGCCTAACCCGGTGCGGTGCCCGGCGGTAGAAGGGGGCTTGTCAGATTTGCGAGGCCCGCCCGTGGCCGATCAGGCCCGGCAGCGATCGGTCGTGGCCGCTGTGGCGCGAATCCGCCCGCGGGGTCAGGGTGACAAGGGTCGGGAAATGGTCGGAGTGGCAGGATTCGAACCTGCGACCCCCTGCTCCCGAAGCAGGTGCGCTACCAGGCTGCGCTACACTCCGGCCGTTGGCGCCGGTCTTATAGCCTCGGCGTCTGGGGGCAGCAAGGCGAGGGTGGTTCGGGCCTCAGCCGGGTTTCGCCCGCGTTGCGGGTCTCCTGGCGAGCGGATATGAGGGGCGCTCGCCGGCGCGCGTGTTGGGGCGTGGCCAAGTGGTAAGGCAACGGGTTTTGGTCCCGTGATCCCAGGTTCGAATCCTGGCGCCCCAGCCAGCTCACAACCGCGGGGCCACGCTTGCGCGCACCACGTGCGTGGACCCGCGGGCCAATCGCTGCTAGGTTGCGCCCAAGAATTGTTGCATCGATTCAGCATTCGTATTCCCTTGACCGAGAGACGCCTTTACCCGTCGCGGGCCCTTCATGGGCAGGTGGCGCATAAGATCGGCCGCCAGATCGTGTCGGGCACTATCGCGGAGGGGACGTTCCTGCCGCGTGAGTCCGAGCTCTCCAGCCAATTCTCCGTCAGCCGCCAGGCGATCCGCGAAGCGCTCAAGGTGCTCGCCGCCAAGGGCCTCATCGCCACCCGCCGCCGGACCGGCACCTACGTCCTGCCGCGCGCCGAGTGGAACCTGCTCGATCCCGATGTGCTCGCCTGGCATCAGCCGTCGCAGCTCACCCCGAAATTCCTGCGCGACCTGATCGAGCTGCGCTCGATCGTCGAGCCCGCCGCCGCCGGACTTGCCGCCAAGCAGGGCGATGCGGAAGCCGTCGCCAGCATCGGCGCCGCGCTGGAGCTGATGCATGAGACGGCTGGCAACAACGAGGCGTTCGTGCGCGCCGATACCGACTTCCACCTCGCCATCTTCGCAGCCAGCGGCAACGACCTGATCGAGCGGCTGGGAACCTTGATCCGGCCGCTGCTCGAGGCGGCGTTTCCGCTGCACCTGACCGATCGCCGCGGCCAGCTCGCCGCGGCGCGCTATCACGTACCCGTCTATGACGCGATTGCCGCCCACGCGTCGGCGCGCGCCCGCAGGGCCATGCAGCAGGTCCTCTCCGAGTTCGACCGCCGACCTGACGCGCGCCAGCGGCATCAAGGTCAGGCCGCGCTAGGCGGCGTACATCGGCTTGATGGCGAGCAGGTAGACGTTGGCGAGCGCAAAGACGATCGCCTGCGCCCAGACGCTAGGCTCGGGGTAGCCCAACCACACGCCGGCGGTGGCCAGCGTGCACAGCAGAAGCCCGCACGCATCGATCGCGATCTTGCCGTCGAGGATGTCCCGCCTGACGCCCATCGGCTTCATCAGCTGGTATTTCGCGATGGCGACCGCGAACAGCATCAGTGTGAGGAACGCGAAGGGCAGGGCGCGTCCGATCGTCAGGCCGAGCGCGACGTAGATCGCCACCAGTGCCCCGTCGACGACGCGCTCGTCGCGGCCTTCCGGCGGCAGCCCGTTGAAGAAGCGGATAGAGAAGTAGGTGTTGACCAGCAGCACCGCGTAGAAAAGCGCCGTTGCCGCCGTCACGGTCAGCGGACCGGGCGCCAGCCAGAGGCCGGCGATCCCCGCGACGACGAACAGCAGCGTCGCCGCCCACTCGATCGGGATCGGCAGCCGCGTCGCCATGTCAGGGAAGCGTCGGGCGCACGTCCTCGTGCGTCTTGGTGAACGGCCGGCCGAACAGCACCGGCCACACGAAGTTCATCAGGTAGGTGACGTTGGTCTTCACCATGCCTTCTTCCTTGAAGCGGCGCGCCGACGACAGGATGACGAAGTGCATGCGGAACAGCACCTTGCCGTGCGGGCTGAGCCGGCGGGCAAGGTCCGTGTCCTCGCCGTAGAACTCGACGTCGCGGTCGAACCCGCCGATCTTGTCGAGCGCGCTGCGCTTCACGATGAAATGGGCGCCGTAGAGCATGTAGCCGACCATGCGATAGGCGATCGGCGCCGTCGACCACCAGATCGCGGCCAGCGTCGCCCGCTGCCAGGGGTTGGCGTCCCAGTAGCTCGGCGGCCCGCTGAGCGAGATCGCCTCCGGGTGGGCGGTCAGCGTGCGCTCCGCGTAGTCGAACCAGCCGGGCGGCATGCGCGTGTCGGCGTCGATGTAGGCGACGTATTCGCCGGTCGATTCCTTGTAGCCGCGCTGGCGCGCCCTGGTCAGTCCCTTGTCCGGTTCGTAGACGACGCGCACTCCCGGCCGGCCGGCGGCGACCTCCGCCGTGCGGTCGTCGCTGGCGTTGTCGACGACGATGATCTCGTGGAACTTGCCGGCGGCATTCATCAGCACCGAGTCGAGACAGCCGCCAATGAAGGCGGCCTCGTTGTGCGCCGGGATGACGAGCGAGACCTTCATCGGTCGGGTTCGCTCCGCACCCGGGCGACCGTTTCGCTGGTGCTGTAGCCGTCGAGCAGCGGCAGCAGCTCGACGTGGCCGCCCTTGGCTTTCACGAACGCCGCGCCCGGCATGTCCTTGTCGGCGTAGTCGGCGCCCTTGAACAGGTATTCCGGGACCACCGCCTGCACGAGTTCCTCCGGCGTGTCCTCCGGGAAGATCACCACCAGGTCGACCGGGCGGAGCGCCGCCAGAACCGCCGCGCGGGCGCTTTCGTTCTGGACGGGGCGAGAAGGCCCCTTCAGGCGGCGCACCGAATCGTCCGAGTTCACCCCCACCACCAGCCGGTCGACGCGCTGCTTGGCCTGCTCCAGCGAGTGCAGGTGGCCGCGGTGGAGAAGATCGAACACCCCGTTGGTGAAGCCGACCCTGAGGCCCTGTTCGCGCCACAGCGCCACCTGTTCAGCGGCCGCCTCCCGGTTTGCCACGCCGGCCGGGCTGAGCACGCCGAGCGCCCGGCGAATCTCGTTCGGGTGGGCGACGGCGGTGCCGGGTTTTGCGACCACGATGCCGGCGGCGATGTTGGCAAGGCGCACCGCGTCGGGGAGCGCCACGCCAATCGCCAGCGCGGTGGCCAGTGTCGCTACCACCGTGTCGCCGGCGCCGGTCACGTCGAAGACCCGGTGGGTCTCGGCGCCGACATGGAGCGGCGGGGCGTCGCGGCGGATCAGCGTCATGCCGGCTTCGCCGCGCGTCACCAGTACCGCCTCGACCGCGACCGCCTCGAGAAGCCGCTTGCCGGCCGTCTCGGCCGCCTCGTTGCTGTCGATGGCGACGCCGGTGAAGACGCGCATCTCCTCGGCGTTCGGCGTCAGAAGCGTGGCGCCCGCGAAGACCGCGGCGTCGGCCTTCTTGGGGTCGACGATCACCGGCACGCCGGCCTCGCGCGCCGCCGCGATCAGCGCCGCGATGGTGTCGGCTTCGAGCACCCCCTTGGCGTAGTCGGAGAGGATCAGGACGCGGGCATCGGCGAGCGCCTCGCGCGCCGCGATGACGAGCGCCTCGGCGACGGCGGGGGGAAGCGGGCGGGCGTCCTCCGCATCGACCCGGAACAGCTGGTGCCAGCCCGACAGATACCGCGCCTTGACGGTCGTCGGCCGGGCCGGATCCGATACGAACAGCGGGTGCAGCTTGCGGAAGCCGGCGCAGAGCTCCCGCATCTCGCGCGCCGCGTCGTCGACGCCCGTGGCGCCGACCAGCGATACCGTCGCCCCGTAGGAGACCAGATTGGCCGCGACGTTGCCGGCGCCGCCCAGCAGCGTGCGCTGCGAGCCGTATTTCAGGATCGGCACCGGCGCTTCGGGCGAGACCCGCGAAACCTTGCCATCCACGAACCGATCAAGCAGAACATCGCCCACCACGAGCACGTTCGCTTCTGACAGGCGGTCGATAACGCTCTCGTCCATGGGAATCTGGATGGCTTTCCTCACCCTGCCCTTGAAGGCGCGCCGGCGGTGAACGCCCGGCCCCAGGACTTTTCCGCGCTGTTCGCCCGATTGCTCGGCGACCATATCGCGGTCATTGAGCAAAGCCGGGAATTGCTTGCCCCGGCCGCGGCCTTGGCCGCAGCGGCTATATCCGCGCTGGCCGCCGGGGGCAAGCTGCTTCTCTGCGGAAACGGCGGCAGCGCGGGCGATAGCCAGCACCTGGCGACCGAATTCACGGTCCGCTTCGAGACCACGCGCGTCGGGCTGCCGGCGATCGCGCTGACCACCGATACGTCCGTGCTCACCGCCGCCGCCAACGACTTCGGCTTCGAGCGGGTCTTCGCCCGTCAGGTCGAGGCCCTCGGCCGCCCCGGCGACCTGCTCATCGGGCTGACGACGTCGGGCACCTCGCCGAACGTGGTGGCGGCGCTCCGCACCGCCCGCGACCTCGGCCTCGTCACCGCCTGCCTCACCGGCCGCGACGGCGGCACCATCGTTCGCGACCGCCTTGCCGACCACTGCCTGGTCGTGCCCTCCGACAATACCGCCCGCATTCAGGAAACCCACATCTTCATCGGCCACCTGATCTGCACGGCGGTCGACCTGGCCTTCGCGGCTGAATGAGCCTCGACCCGGAACACCGTTGCGACCTGTCGGCGTCGCCGGCGCGCGGGGTCCCGGCGCTGTTCGTCGATCGCGACGGCACGGTCGTCGACGATCCCGGCTACATCGCCGACCCGAACCGGGTTCGCCTGATCCCCGGCGCTGCCGCGGCGCTGCGCCGCTTTCGCGACGCCGGCTACGCGCTCGTCCTGGTCACCAACCAGTCGGGCATCGGGCGCGGCTACTATTCCTGGGCGGACTACAACGCCGTTTCGGCCCGCGTCCGCGAACTGCTCGCCGCCGAGGGGGTGGTGTTCGACGCCGAACTGGCCTGCGGCCATCCGCCGGAGGAGGGCGACCGTTGCGGCTGGCGGAAGCCCGCGCCGGGCATGATCCTGGAGGCCGCCCGCGTTCTCGATCTCGACCTTTCGCGTTCGGTGGTCGCCGGCGACAAGCTCAGCGACATCGAATCGGGCGCCGCCGCCGGGGTCGCCCGCGTTGCCCACCTCGCCACCGGTCACGGCCGCGCCGAGCGGCCGGCGGTCGAAGCGTGGCCGGCGCCGCTTGCCCTTGACCTCCTTGAGGATCTCGCCAGTCTCGCGCCATGAGGGTCCTGATCGTCAAGCTCTCCTCCTTCGGCGACGTCATCCACACGTTCCCGGCGGTGAGCGATCTCGCCGCGGCGAAGCCGGATGTCGAGATCGACTGGCTGACCGAGGACACGCTAGCCCCGTTCGCGGCGCTTCACCCGGCGGTCTCGCGGACGTTTTCCTTCGCATACCGTCGTTTGCGCTGGCCGCCGGGGCGCTGGCCGGCGCTGGCTGGCGAGCTCGCCAAGCTCCGCCGTGAACTGCGCGCCGGCGCCTACGATGTGGTGATCGATGCGCAGGGGCTGATGAAGAGCGCGTTGGTAAGCCGGCTAACCGGGCGCCCGGTCTCCGGCTTCGATCGCGCCAGCGCCCGCGAGCCCGCTGCGTCGCGCCTCTATCGCCACCGCTTCGCCGTGCCATGGACGGGCCTCCATGCCATCGAGCGCACCCGCCGTCTGGTCGCCGCCGCGGTCGGCTACCCGCGCCCGGAAATGCCCGGCGCGTTCAATCTCACTGTGCCGCCCCGGCCCACCATCGCCGGCCTGCCGGCGCGCTACGGGCTCGTCGCCCATTCCTCTAGCTGGCCGTCGAAGCAGTGGCCGGAGGAGCATTGGCGCGCGCTTCTGCCGACGCTGACCGCCGGGGGCAGGGGGTTGGTGCTCGCTTGGGGCAACGAGGCCGAGCGCGCCCGGGCGAACCGCCTTGCCGAGGGCAGCGCCGGCGCCTTCGTCCTGCCGACGCGGCTAGCCGGCGCCGATCTCGCCGGCGTCATCGGCCATGCCGAATTCGCCGTCGGTGTCGATTCCGGCATCATGCATTTCGCCAGCGCCCTCGGCGTGCCGGGCGTCTGGCTGTTCGGGCCCACCGATCCCGGCCGCATCGGCCCGTATGGCGCCAACCAGATCGTCGTGCGCACGACCCACCCGGAGGCGCCGTGCATGCGCCGCGTCTGCGACCGTGAGGTGGGGGGCTTGTGCTGCATGCGCGCCATATCGGTGGAGCGCGTCTCGGCGGCAATCGCCGAACTGGCCGGCGCGTCCCCCGCCACCGTCAGCTGACGGCCTGCGCTTCGGCGTCGAGCGCGCGCTTGACGCCGTCCTCCACCGGCGTGAAGGCGTCGGCGAAGCCCGCCGCCCGCAGATGGTCGACCTCGGCCTGCGTGAACGCCTGATAGGCGGCGGTGAGATCGTCCGGCATGGGGATGTATTCGATCGTCCCGCTGCCGTGCCACGCGATCACCGCCCGCGCCACGTCGTTGAAGGTCCGCGCCGTGCCGGTGCCGACGTTGTAGAGGCCGCTCGCCGCGTCGCTGTCGAGCGCCCACAGGTTCGCCTTCACCACGTCGCCAACGTAGATGAAATCGCGCCGGTGCTCGCCGTCGCCGCACCCGTGCGAGGCGCCGAACAGGTGCACCGTGCCGCTGTCCGCCACCTGCTTGCGGAAATGGTGGATGACGCTCGCCATCCGCCCCTTGTGGCCTTCGCCTGGCCCGTAGACGTTGAAGTAGCGGAACCCCACCACCCGCGCCGCCAGGTCGCCGCGCTGGCGCGCCACCCAGCGGTCGAACAGCAGCTTCGACCAGCCGTAGATGTTGAGCGGCGCGAGGTTCTCCTCGTCCTCGCTGAAGTGCTGGCCGGCGCCATACACCGCCGCCGACGATGCGTAGATGAGCGGCACGGCGTGCGACTGGCACCAGGTGAAGACCTCCTTCGAGGCCGCGAAGTTGAGGTCGAGCATCAGCTCGCCGTTCCACTCCGTCGTGTCGGAGCAGGCGCCCTGATGAAACACCGCCTTGACCGGTCCGAAGCTCTCGCCGGCGGTCAGGCGGCGGCGGAAATCGTCCTGCTGGACGTAGTCGGCGATATGCGCCGAGGCGAGGTTGGCGAACTTCTTCCCGACGGTGAGGTCGTCCACGACCAGGATGTCGTCCTCGCCGTTCTGGTTCAGCGCCTTGACGAGGTTGGAGCCGATGAAGCCCGCCCCGCCGGTCACGATGATCATGTCTGGCCCCGCACTTTTGCGACCGTGCTGGTCGTCGAGAATCCTGGCAGCAGCGGCAACAGCTCCACCTCGCCGCCGCTGGCGCGCACGAATTCGGCGCCGACCACGGTCTGCTCGGTGTAGTCGGCCCCCTTGAACAGCCGGTTCGGCTTGATCGCGCGGATCAGCTCCTCCGGCGTGTCTTCGTCGAAGATCACCACCAGATCCACGAAGCGCAGCGCCGCCACCACCGCCGCCCGCGCCGCCTCGTCCTGGACGGGCCGCCCGGGCCCTTTCAGCCGCCTGACCGAGGCGTCCGAGTTGATCCCGACCACCAGCCGGTCGACCCGCCGCTTGGCGCGCTCCAGCGAGTGGATGTGGCCCTGATGGAGGAGGTCGAACACGCCGTTGGTGAAGCCGACCCTGAGGTTCTGTTCGCGCCACACGCGGGCCTGTTCGGCGGCGCCCGCGCGATCGGCCACGCCGGCCGCCGCCTCGACGCCGACTGCCTGCAGCAACTCGTGCGGATCGGCGGTGGCGGTCCCCGGCTTGGCGACCACGACGCCCGCCGCGACGTTGGCGAGCCGCACCGCGTCGGCAAGGCGCGCCCCAACGGCAAGTGCTGCGGCGAGCGCCGCCACCACCGTGTCGCCGGCCCCGGTCACGTCGAACACCGACTGCGCCACCGCCGGGACGTGGATGACCGCGCCCTCGCGCTCCACCAGCGTCATGCCGTCGGCGCCGCGCGTCAGCAGGATCGCGTCGATCGCCGCCCCGTCGAGCACCTTGCGGCAGGCGGCGATCGCGTCGGCGTCGCTCTTCACGCGGATGCCGGAAAACGCTTCCATCTCGCCGGTGTTGGGGGTCACCACCGTAGCGCCGGAAAACACCGCGGCGTCGGCGCGGCGCGGATCGACGATCACCGGCTTGCCCGCCTGCCGCGCCGCCCCGATGACGGTGCGCACGGCTGCATCGCTGAGCGCCCCGCGCCCATAGTCGGAAATCACCACCGCCGCGACGCGGGAAAGCGCCGCCCGCGCAGTTGCGATCAGTTGCGCCTCGATCTCGGGGCCGGGCAGGCCGGAATCCGGCGAATCGATGCACAGCAGCTGCTGCCATCCGGAAAGGTAGCGGGTCTTGACGTTGGTGTGCCGCTTGGGATCGACGATCAGATGTTTCGTCAACCGCGGGTATCCCGCGCACTGGGCGCCAAGCTCGCGACCGTCGGCGTCGTCGCCGATCAGCCCGACCAGCGTCGCCGAGCCGCCGAAGGCCATGACGTTGGCGGCGACGTTGCAGGCGCCGCCCATCAGGCCGCGCCCCGCCGTGTACTTCAGCACCGGCACCGGCGCCTCGCGCGAGATGCGCGTCACCCGCCCCTCGATGAAGCGGTCGAGAAGCACGTCGCCGACCACCAGGATGCTGGCCCCGGCAAGCCGCTCGATAAGGCTGATGTCCATGGCGTGGGCTATATCGGCGGCGGCCCCGCGCGGCAAGCAGCGGCGCGCGCTTTCAGACCCGGGAAGCGGTCGAAAACCCCGGATTCCTGAAGGACCTGCGCCCCGTTTACCTCAGCGCCGCGTTGATCGCGTCAATGGCGCCGGCCCCCGGGCAGAGTTCCGCTTCGGCGAGCTTGCCGAGCGGCACGTCGACCGTGTTCATGCGCTCGTTGAGGTCGGTGTTGCCGTGCTTGATGTAGAGCAGGCCGGTGGCGATCTCGCCGGCCGCGTGGCGTTCGTTGATGTGCGCCATGGCGCCCAGCCGGTCGGTGGGGTCGTAGTCGTCGTCGAGCTTGTGCAGCATCAGTGTCGAGCCGTCGTGCTGGGGCACGGCGATCGTCAGCCCCGGCCCGTAGTCGACCGTGATCGGGTCGCGCGGCAGGATCACGTCGAGCGAGTTCACCGCGTCGTTGTGCTCGCGCACGTAGTCGAAGCTCTTGGTCGAGCCGGTGTGGTTGTTGAAGGCGACGCACGGGCTGATCACGTCGAGGAAGGCGATGCCGCGGTGCTGGATCGCCGCCTTGATGAGCGGCACCAGCTGGCGTTTGTCGCCGGAGAAGCTGCGCGCCACGAAGGTGGCGCCGAGCAGGATCGCCAGCGACACCAGGTCGAGCGGCTCCTCGGTGTTGAGCGCGCCCTTCTTGGAGGTCGAGCCGGCGTCGGCGGTCGCCGAGAACTGGCCCTTGGTCAGCCCGTACACGCCGTTGTTCTCGACGATGTAGACCATGTTGACGCCGCGCCTCAGGCAATGGGCGAAGTGCCCGAAGCCAATCGAGGCCGAATTGCCGTCGCCCGACACGCCGAGATAGACGAGGTCGCGGTTGGCGAGGTTGGCGCCGGTCGCGACCGTCGGCATGCGTCCGTGCACGCTGTTGAAGCCGTGGCTGGTGCCCAGGAAATAGGTCGGCGTCTTCGACGAGCAGCCGATGCCCGACATCTTGGCGACCTTGTGCGGCGGCAGGTCCAGTTCGAAGCACGCCTGGATGATCGCCGCCGAGATCGAATCGTGCCCGCACCCGGCGCACAGCGTCGACACCGACCCCTCGTAGTCGCGATGGGTGAAGCCGAGTTTGTTCTTCGGCAGCGCGGGGTGGTGGAACTTGGGCTTCGCGATGAAGGTCATTCCGCGGCCTCTTGTCTGCCGGAAAGCGCATGCCAGCGCTCGCGGATGGCGCGCTCGATGAAGCGCGCGGTGATCGGGGTGCCGTCGTAGTGGAGCACGGCCGGCAGCCGGGCCGGGTCGATGCCGCACTCGTTGACGAGGACCGTTCGCATCTGGGCGTCGCGGTTCTGCTCGACCACGAAAACCGCGTCGTGGGCGAGGATGAACTCGCTGACCGCGTCGGAGAACGGGAA
Organism: uncultured Alphaproteobacteria bacterium; assembly: GCA_963843565.1. Lineage (GTDB taxonomy): Bacteria > Pseudomonadota > Alphaproteobacteria > Rhizobiales > Kaistiaceae > DASZQY01. The sequence goes on along the minus strand of CAWJKY010000003.1, from coordinate 1,324,713 downwards.
GGCGCGCAGCCGCAGCGTGTCGAGATGGATACCGCGGAGCGCCAACCCCTCCAGCGCCTCGTGCATCGCCGGCGTGGTCGAGCCGTAATAGATGGCGCCGTAGCGCGTCGGCTGCGCCGCCTTGGTCACGACCGGCGCCGGCACCAACGTCTTGGCGGTCTCGAACTTCGCCAGCAGCCGTTCCATGTTGTCGACGTAGTCCGAGCCTTCCTCGCTGTAGCGCGCGTAGCGGTTGCGCGAGGTTCCGCGCAGGAAGAAGGCGCCCTTGTTCGGGTGGGTGCCGGGCAGCGTGCGATAGGTGATGCCGTCGCCGTCGACGTCGAGGTAGCGGCCGAACTCACGGCCGGCCTCCAGCTCTTCCGCCGTCAGCACCTTGCCGCGGTCGAAGCGCCGCTTGGGGTCCCAGGCGAGCGGCTTGCACAGCCATTCGTTCATGCCGATGTCGAGGTCGAGCATCACGAACACCGGCGTCTGCAGCCGATCGGCCAGGTCGAACGAGGTCGCCGAGAACTCGAAGCACTCGGCCGGGTCCTCGGGTAGCAGGAGAACATGCTTGGTGTCGCCGTGCGAGGCGTACGCCGCGAAGAGGATGTCGGCCTGCTGGGTGCGCGTCGGCATGCCGGTCGACGGGCCGCCGCGCTGCACGTCGAAGATCACCGCCGGAATCTCGGCGAAGTAGGCAAGCCCGATGAACTCCTGCATCAGCGAAATGCCCGGTCCCGCCGTCGCGGTGAAGGCGCGGGCGCCGTTCCAGGTCGCCCCGATCACCATGCCGATGGCGGCGATCTCGTCCTCGGCCTGCACGATCGCGTAGCGGTTCTTGCCGGTTTGCGGATCGACCCGGTACTTGCGGCAGTGCCGCCCGAAGGCCTCGGCGAGCGAGGTCGAGGGTGTGATCGGATACCACGCCGCCACCGTGGCGCCGCCGTAGACGGCGCCGAGCCCCGCCGCGTTGTTGCCTTCCAGGAAGATGCGGTCGCCCACCGCGTCGGCGCGCCGGACCTTGAGGTTGATCGCGCCGATCTCGTTGCGGGCATGCTCGCGGCCGAGCGCCAGAGCCTCGATGTTTGGCGGGATGAGCTTGTCCTTGCCCTTGAACTGCTCGCCGATCAGCGTCTCCACCACCTCCGCGTCGATGCCGAGCAGTTCGGTCAGCGCGCCGAGGTAGATGATGTTCTTGAACAGCTGCCGCTGGCGGGCGTCCTTGTAGCGGGCGTTGCAGATGGCGGTGAGCGGCAGGCCGATCGCCGTCACGTCGTCGCGGAACTTCGTAAGCGGGATCGCCCGGGTGGAATTGTAGAAGAGGTAGCCGCCCGGATCGACCTCTGCGACATCCTTGTCCCAGGTCTGCGGGTTCATGGCGACCATCATGTCGACGCCGCCGCGCCGCCCGACGTGCCCGGCTTCCGACACGCGCACCTCGTACCAGGTCGGCAGCCCCTGGATGTTGGACGGGAAGATGTTGCGCGAGGCGACCGGCACGCCCATGCGCAGGATCGAGCGCGCGAACAGCCGGTTGGCCGAGGCCGAGCCCGAGCCGTTGACGTTGGCGAACTTCACCACGAAGTCGTTGACGCGCTGGCCGGGCAGGGGATCGGCGCTCACCGCCGGGTTGGGCATCGGCGCGTTCATCTCAGTACGCCCCGCTCGCGCCGGGGGCATGCGCCATGTCGAGCAGGAACTTCTGCATGTCCCACGCTCCCGTCGGGCAACGCTCGGCGCACAACCCGCAGTGCAGGCAGACGTCCTCGTCCTTCGCCATGATCCGGCCCGTCTTCAGAGGAGCGGAGATGTAGAGGTCCTGTGTCAGGTTTCCAGCCGGCGCCGTCAGGCGCGGGCGCAGCTCCCCCTCCGGTCGGTTGGCGGTGAACGTGATGCAATCCATTGGGCAGATGTCGACGCAGGCGTCGCACTCGATGCACAGCGGCTCCGAAAACACCGTCTCCACGTCGCAATTGAGGCAACGCTGGGTCTCCTCGTAGCCGACCAGCTTGTCGAAGCCGAGTTCCACCTCGGCCGTCACGTCGGCGAGCGCGATCTTCTGGTCGCGCAGCGGCACCCGCTTGCGGACCTCCAGCGAAATGTCGCTGTCGTAGCTCCACTCGTGGATGCCCATCTTCTGGCTGACCAGTGTGACGTGTGGCGGCGGCCGCTCGGCGACGTCCTTGCCGCTGCAGAATTTGTCGATCGAGATCGCAGCCGTGTGGCCGTGGGCGACTGCCCAGATGATGTTCTTGGGCCCGAACGCGGCGTCGCCCCCAAAGAAGACGTTGTGCAGCGTCGACTGGCAGGTTTCCGGATCGACCTCCGGCATCCCCCACTTGTCGAAGGCGAGGCCGATGTCGCGTTCGATCCACGGGAAGGCGTTTTCCTGGCCGATCGCCACCAGCACGTCATCGCACTCGAAGGTCACGTCCGGCTCGCCGGTCGGGTCGAGATGGCGCCGGCCCTTGTCGTCGTAGTGCGCGGCGACCTTCTCGAAGGTCATGCCGGTGAGCTTGCCGTTGGTGTGGACGAATTCCTTGGGAACCAGGAAGTTGAGGATCGGGATGCCCTCGTGCATCGCGTCCTCTTTCTCCCACGGGCTCGCCTTCATTTCCTCGAAGCCCGAGCGCACCACCACCCTGACGTCCGCCCCGCCGAGGCGCCGCGAGGTGCGGCAGCAGTCCATGGCCGTATTGCCGCCGCCGAGCACGATCACCCGCTTGCCGATCTTGTCGATGTGGCCGAACGAGACACTGGACAGCCAGTCGATGCCGATGTGGATGTGTTCGGCGGCTTCCGCCCGGCCGGGGATGTCGAGGTCGCGCCCGCGCGGCGCGCCTGTGCCCACGAAGATGGCGTCGAAGCGTTCGTCGATGATCTGCTTGAGGCTGTCGATGCGCGTTCCGAAGCGCGTCTCGATGCCGCCCATGCCGAGGATGTAGCCGACCTCTTCGTCGATCACCCGCTCCGGCAGGCGGAAGCGGGGGATCTGGCTGCGAATCATGCCGCCGCCGCGGCTGTCCGAATCGAACAGCGTCATCTGGTAGCCGAGCGGCGCCAGATCGCGCGCCACCGTCAGCGAGGCGGGGCCCGCGCCGATCAGCGCGATTCGCTTGCCGTTGGACTTCGCCGCCTTCGGCAGCCGACCCGTGATGTCGTCCTTGTTGTCGGCCGCCACCCGCTTCAGGCGGCAGATCGCCACCGGCTGCTCCTCGACGCGTCCACGCCGGCAGGCCGGCTCGCAGGGGCGATCGCAGGTGCGGCCGAGAACCCCCGGAAAGACGTTGGAGTACCAGTTGATCATGTAGGCGTCGGAGTAGCGCCCCGCCGCGATCAGGCGGATGTACTCGGGCACCGGCGTGTGCGCCGGGCAGGCCCACTGGCAGTCGACGACCTTGTGAAAATATCGCGGATCGGACGTATCGGTCGGGGCCATTCCGGGCCCGTCCAATCCCCCCATGCGCTCCACGGCGTCGCCGGCACCGCGCTGCCCGCCGGGGCTGGTCGACCCGCCGGACACTTCCGTCGTCGATGTCACACTGTGCCTCTTACGGGCATTCAAGGCGTTTCCGGGGCGCATCGTTGCAAATGACAGCGCGCAAATAAAGTGGCCTTTGCCAGTAAAATAACCGTGTCCGGCGCTGTGCTTTCGGGCACAGTCAGCAGTCTGACACGTCTGGAGCCCTATGTTGCATTACCGAATGTTTAGTCGGCAGCGTGCTGGAACTCGGTTAGGTTGCGCTGCGGTAAGGCGAATTCGGCGATGAAGATATCCCGGCAAGTCCTGCTGGTGGTGCTTGTGCTGCTGGTGGCTGCCGGGGGCTGGTTTGCCTTCGGGCGCGGCGGGTTCGGCGGCGGCAGCGCTGCCACCACCTCCGGCGGGCCGCCCGCGGCCTCAGCCCAGAACGGCGGCGCCCCGCCTGGCCGGCCCGGCGGCGCCCCGGGCGCTCCGGGCGGAGGCGGGTTCAACCGCGCCGTACTCGTCGTCACCGCCAAAGTCACCACCGCCAACGACGGCATCGACGTGGAGGCGGTCGGCACCGTCAATTCCGCCCGCTCGGTCACCATCTACCCGCAGGTCACCGGCATCGTGGCCGAGCTTTCGTTCAAGCCCGGCGCCGCCGTCACCGCCGGCCAGACGCTGGTCCACCTCATCGACGACGACAAGAAGGTTGCTGTCGAGCAGGCCCAAGTCGCCCTCGACAGCGCCAACCAGGCGCTCGCCCGCGTCCAGCAGCTGGCCAAGTCGAACAACGCCACCACCGTCGCCGTCAGCGATGCCCAGACCGCCGTCCGCAAGGCCGAAATCGACCTCAAGGCGGCCCGGATCGAGCTCGCCAAATACACCATCACCGCGCCCTTCGCGGGCATCGCCGGCCTGACCGACATCTCCGTCGGCGATCTGGTCACGACCCAGAAGCCGATCACCACCCTCGACGACATGGCGACCGTCACCGTCGCGTTCGCGGTGCCCGAGCGCGCCTCCGGCCTGGTCGCCGACGGCCAGGCCGTCGCCGCCACCACTCCGGCGCTCGCCGGCAAGACCTTTGCCGGCAAGATCACTGCCGTCGACAGCCGCGCCGATCCGGTGGCCCGTACCCTCAACGTCGAGGCGACGCTCCCCAACGACGCCAACGTTCTGAAGCCGGGCATGGCGATGAACGTCTCGATGACCTTCCCCGGTGTCGAGCGCACAGTCGTCCCCTCGCTCGCCGTCCAGTGGGACAAGCAGGGGCCCTATGTGTGGAAGATCGCCGACAAGACCGCCCACCGGGCGAGCGTCTCCATTGTCGGGCGGCGCAGCGGCGAGGTGCTCGTCGTCAGCGACAACCTGAAGACGGCTGACGAAGTCGTCGTCGAAGGGCTGCAGCGCCTGCGCGAAGGCTCGACGGTGACCATCGCCGGCGCCCCGCCGACCGGCTCCAGCTAGGCGGAGGCGCGGCGCACGTGAAGGAACCGACCGGCACAAATCGCGGTGGCGGCTTCGCGTCGCTGTTCGTCCGCCGCCCGGTGCTCACCGTCGTGCTCAACGTGCTGATCGTCATCGCCGGCGTCGCGGCGCTCGGCGGCATCGAGATTCGCGAGCTGCCCAACATCGACCGGCCGGTCATCACCATCCGCACCAACTACACCAACGCCACCCCCGACACGATCGATAAGGAGGTAACCAGCGTCATCGAGGGCGCGGTCGCCCGCACGCCGGGCGTCGTTTCGATTTCGTCGTCGTCGAGCGCCGGGCGAAGCTCGGTCACCGTCGAGTTCGACCAGAAGACCGACATCAACGTCGCCGCCAACGATCTGCGCGACGCCATCGGCAACCTGCGCACGCTGCCGACCGATTCGAATTTCTCTTCGCCTACCATCGTCAAGGCCGACGCCAACGCCGACGCCATCATGCGTCTTGCGGCGACCTCCTCGACCATGTCGATCCAGGACCTCACCCAGGTCGTCAACGACGTGGTCGTCACGCGTCTGGCAGCGGTCGACGGCGTCGCCGACGTCCAGGTCTTCGGCGACCGCAATCCGCTCGTCCAGATCATCATCGACCCGAACAAGCTCGCCGCCCATGGCCTGACCATCTCGGATCTCAACTCGGCGCTGAGTTCCGTCGCCCTCGACGCACCGGCCGGTTCGATCTCCGACGCCAATCGCACGCTCCTCGTGCGCGCCGACGCCAGCGCCAAGAGCGCCGACGAGATCTCCAAAATCCGTATCAACCAGCAGACCACTGTCGGTGACGTCGCCGACGTCGTCTTCGGTCCGGCCGACGCCACCACGTCGCTGCGCATCAACGGCCAGGTCGGCGTCGGGCTCGGCATCGTGCGCCAGGCGCGCGCCAACACGCTCGACATCTCGCGCGGCATCCACGCCGCCATCGACGGCCTGAAGGCCGACCTGCCGCCGGGCGTCAGTCTCACCGTCACCTCCGACGACGCCGACTACATCGGCAGCGCCATCCACGAGGTGCTGATCACGCTGCTCATCGCGACGCTCATCGTCGTGATCATCATCTACGTCTTCCTGCGCTCGCTCCGCGTCACCTTCATCCCCGCCGTCACCGTGCCGATCGCGCTCATCGGCACGTTGTCGGCCATGTGGCTGTCGGGCTTCTCCATCAACATCCTGACGCTGCTCGCGCTGGTGCTCGCCACCGGCCTCGTGGTCGATGATGCCATCGTCGTCATCGAGAACATCATCCGCCAGCGTTCGCTGGGGCTCCAGGCGCGCGCCGCCGCCGTCGTCGGCACCCGGCAGGTGTTCCTGGCCGTGCTCGCCACCACCGCGACGCTTGCCGCCGTGTTCATCCCGATCTCGTTCTTCCCCGGCGTCACCGGCTCGCTGTTTGCCGAGTTCGGCTTCGTGCTTGCCTACGCGGTGGCGATCTCGTGCTTCGTGGCGCTGACGCTGTCGCCGATGCTGGCCTCGCGGCTAGTCGACGCCGATGAGTCCCATCATCATCACACCGTCTTCGGGCGCGCCGTCATCGCCATCGGCGAGGCTGCCGTTCGCCTCTATTCGCGCCTGCTCAACTGGGCGCTGAAGGCGCCGCTGGTCGTGGTCCTGATCGCGCTGCTCTTCGCCGGCGCCGCCGCTGTCGGCTTCACTGTTCTTCCGCAGGAGCTGACGCCGCCGGAGGACCGTGGCTTCATCCCGATCGTCATTTCCGTGCCGCAGGGCTCGACGGTCGACTACACCACCTCGCAGATGCGTCAGGTCGAGGCGATCGCTGCCCCACTGCTCAAGAGTGGCGTCGCCACCAACATCTTCTCGATCGCCTTCAACGGCGGCAGCGGCGGCTTCATGTTCCTGACGCTGGCGCCGTGGGATCAACGCAGCCAGACCCAGGCCGAGATCACCTCCGACCTCAACCGCAAGCTACAGGGTCTGCCGGGCGTCCAGGTGTTCGCGCGCACCTCCAACAGCCTCGGCATTCGCGGCGGCGGCCAGGGCCTTCAGTTCGCGTTGACCGGCAACGACTACGACGTGCTGTCGGGCGCCGCGACCAAGCTCTCCGCCGCCATGGAGAAGGATCCGGTCTTCGGTCGTATCCAGGTCAACTACGACACCACCCAGCCGCAGCTTTCCATCAAGATCGATCGCCAGCGCGCCACCGATCTCGGCATCCCGGTCGACCAGATTTCCTCCGCCCTCAACATCCTGCTGAGCGGCAAGAACCTCGGCAACTACTACATCGGCGACAACGCCATCGAGATTCTGGCGACCCTGCCCGACGGCATGATCCAGGACGCCAGCGCCCTCGACAACATGCAGCTGCGCACCAAGGACGGAAAGATGGTGCCGCTGTCGACCCTGGTGTCGTTCTCCGAGTCGGCGGTGGCGCCGAGCCTGCCGCGTCAGGATCAGCGCCGCGCCGTGCCCATGGGCGCCACGCTCGCCGACGGCGTCGATCTGCGCAAGGCGATGACCGAGCTGCAGACGATCGCCGCCACCACGCTGCCTGCCAACGTCGGCATCACCTACACCGGCGACGCCAAGGAGCTGAACAGCGCCACCAGCGGCGTCATCCAGACCTTCGTCTTCGCGCTGGTGGTCGTGCTGCTCGTGCTCGCCGCCCAGTTCGAGAGCTTCACCAGCGCCTTCATCCTGGTCGCCACCGTGCCCTTCGGTCTGGCGGCCGCGGTCTTTGCCATGATCGTCACGGGCACCTCGATCAACATTTACTCGGAGATCGGGCTGGTCATGCTCGTCGGCCTCATGTCGAAGAACGGCATCCTGATCGTCGAATTCGCCAATCAGCTCCGCGAGACCGGCCAGTCGGTCCGCGATGCCATCTACAACGCCGCGCTCATCCGCCTCCGACCGGTGGTCATGACGATGCTCGCCACCGTGCTCGGCGGCCTGCCGCTGATCCTGCGTGGTGGCGCCGGCTCGGAGGCCCGCCACGCGCTCGGCTGGGTCATCGTCGGCGGCCTCGGCATCGCGACGCTGTCGACCCTGTTCCTGACCCCGTCGGTCTATCTGCTGCTCGCCCGCTTCTCGAAGCCCCGCGGTCACGAGGCCGAGCGCCTCGAGCGCGAACTCGCCGAGGCCGCGCCCGGCACCTATGAGCCGACCCCGGCCGAGACCGGCGAGGAGCCGGGAGAGGGTTTGCCCGCCGCCGCCGAGTGAGGGGCGGGCGTCGGCTTCGCCGCGTTGCCGTCTGCGTGCCACCGCTTGACCGGACGTTCACCCTCGCGACGACATCCGCAGCGGTCGCCCCAACAACGGCGGGCTGAGGGGCGCACCTCCAATGTTTCGCGGCCCTCTTGTAAATCCGGCGAAGTTGCCAGTAGATAGGGTGTCTGATTGCGCTTTCATTAGACAAACGAAGCGCAACGAACGTGAACTGAAACCGGGAGGAAAGAATCTCATGAGACGCATTCTCGTAGCGGGCCTTTCGGCCGCCGCACTGGTGGTGGCCGTGGCTGGCTCGGCGATTGCCGCCGACAAGAAGACCATTGCGTTCGTCGTCAATGGCCCGTCGGACTTCTGGAAGATCATGGAAGCGGCCGTCGCCCATGCCCAGAAGGACCTGCCGGACTTTGACCTGCAGTTCAAATACCCGGAGCGCGCGGACGCTGCCGTGCAGAAGCGCATGCTGGACGATCTCGTCGCGGCCGGCGTCGATGCGGTGTCGGTCTCGGTGGTCGATCCGCCCACCTCGATCGATGAGATCAACAGCGTTTCGGCGAAGATTCCGTTCTTCACCTTCGACTCTGATGCGCCGCAGTCCAAGCGCGTCGCTTACATCGGCTCGTCCAACACCCAGCTCGGCAACATGGCCGGTGAGCTGATGAAGAAGGCGATGGCCGGCAAGAAGGGCAAGTGCATCGGGTTCGTCGGTCTGCCCGGCGCCGACAATGCCAAGGAGCGCATCAACGGCTACAACGACGCCGTCAAGGGCACCGGCCTTGAGCTGGTCGACGTGCGCGGTGACGACATCGACCAGACCCGCGCCCGCGCCAACGTTGACGACGTGCTCGTCGCCAACCCCGACGTCAACTGCATGGTTGGCTTCTACTCGTACAACACGCCGCGCATTTACGAGGCGCTGCGCGATGCAGGCAAGCTCGGCCAGATCACCGTCGTCGGCTTCGACGAGGATCCGATCACGCTCGGTGGCGTCGCTGAAGGCTCGATCTCCGGCACGGTTGTGCAGAACCCCTATGAGTGGGGCATCCAGAGCGCCCACCTCATCGCCGACTATCTCAACGGCGACAAGTCGAAGATCCCGCCGGACGGGGTCATCATCATCCCGGGCCTGACGCTGACCAAGGACAACGTCGCGCAGTTCCAGGCTGACTTCCAGAAGAAGCTCAACGGCGGCTAGAAGAGCCATCGGATACCCGCAGCCGGTTCGCCGGCTGCGGGTATTTTTCCCATGCGGCCCCTGATATCCTTGGCGCAATGACAGCGTCTTCAACCGCTGCTGCCGTCTCGTCGGCGCCTCTCGAGCCCTTCCTCAAGCTGGCGGGTTTGCGCAAGACGTATCCTGGCGTCGTCGCGTTGACCGACTTCAGCATGGAAGTGCGGCCCGGCGAGGTGATCGGCCTGGTCGGGGAGAACGGCGCCGGCAAGTCGACCCTCATGAAGATTCTCGGCGGGGTGATCGAGCCCGATCGGGGAACCATCGAGATCGACGGCGTCGCCCATTCATCGCTTTCTGTCGCGCAGTCGATGGCGTCCGGCTTCGCCTTCGTCCACCAGGAACTCAATCTGTTCGACAACCTGAACGTGGCGGCCAACGTCTACATCGGCCGTGAGCCGAGGAAATACGGTTTCCTGCGGCTGGTCGACGACGAAAAGCTGCGCAAGGATGTTCAGCCGTTTCTCGACCATCTCGGTGCCACCTTCTCGCCGACGGCGCCCGTGGCGCGTCTCTCGCTTGCCCAGCAACAGATCGTCGAAATCGCCAAGGCGCTCAGCCTCCGGTCGCGCCTCGTGATTCTCGACGAACCGACCTCGAGCCTGCCGATCGCGGAGACGGAGAAGCTGCTTGAAGTGATCGCCAGCCTGAAGGCGCACGGCATCGCCGTCATCTTCATCTCGCATCGCCTGAACGAGGTGGTGCAGGCGTCCGACCGCGTCCTCGTGCTGCGCGACGGCCAACTGGTGGGCGCCCTTGAACGCGACGCCATCAACCACGACACCATGGTCCGGCTGATGGTCGGCCGCGACCTCAAGGTCAACTATGTCCCCCCCTCGGCGAAGGGGGGCGATGCCGTCCTCTCCGTCAAGGGCGTGCGGACATCCACCTATCCGCGCCGCGAGATCACCCTCGACCTCCACGCTGGCGAGATCCTCGGGCTGGCGGGCCTGGTCGGCGCCGGGCGAACCGAGCTCGCACGGGTCCTGTTCGGCATCGACCAGCCGCACGGCGGAAGCCTGTCGCTCAACGGCCAGCCGGTGCGCTTTGCGACCTCGGCCGACGCGGTGCGCGCCGGCGTCTTTCTCGTGCCGGAAGACCGCAAGGGCGCCGGACTGCTGCTCGATCTCTCGATCGCCCAGAACATCACGCTCCCCAATTTGCGCGCTTATGCGCCCCGCATCGTCGTTTCCCAGGACGCCGAACTGGCCCAGGCCCAGCGCAGTCGCACCGACCTCGATATCCGCACATCCGACGTTTCGCAGCCGACCTCCTCGCTTTCGGGCGGCAACCAGCAGAAGGTCGTGCTCGCCAAGTGGCTGGCCATGAAACCCAAGGCCATCATCTTCGACGAGCCGACCCGCGGCATCGACGTTGGCGCCAAGGCCGAGATTTATCACCTGATGCGCGGGCTGTCGGATTCCGGGGTCGCCGTGCTGATGATCTCGTCGGACATGGAAGAGGTGATCGGCGTTTCGGATCGCGTCGCGGTCATGCACGAGGGGGGCATCCAGGGTACGCTTGATCGCGCCCAGTGCAGCGAAGAGAACATACTGCGGCTGGCTGTCGGCAGGCCGATCTAGGAACGGGGCGGGGGATGCTGAAGAAAGACCTGGGACTGCTGGTTCTGATCATCGTCGTGGGGGCGGTGGTCGCGATCATCAACCCGCGGTTCCTGTCGCCGATCAACATCGCCAACACCGCCAATCTGGTCGGCCTGTTCGGGATCTTCGCCATCGGGCAGGGCTTCGTCATCATCACCGGCGGCATCGAGCTGTCGGTCGGCTCGATCATCGCGCTGCTTGGTGTCGTCTTTGTCGATTTCATCGCAAACAAGGGTGTGTGGTGGCCGCTGGCGACCCTGTTCGTGCTGGGCATCGGCGTTGTGATGGGCCTCGTGCACGGGCTGCTCATCACCAAGCTGCGCCTGCAGCCGTTCGTCGTGACGCTGTGCGGTCTGCTCATCTATCGCGGCGTCGCGCGGTTCTACACGAGGGACGCAACCGCGGGATTTCCGTTCGGGGTAAACTTCCCGGACCTTGAGTGGATCACCACCGGGCGCACCGACGTCGTCGCGCTTCTCACCGGCGGCTCGGTACACACGATCCTCATTCCGCACGCCTTCTTCATCATGCTGGTGCTCGCGGTGATCATGTGGGTGGTGCTGCATCGCTCGGTCTTCGGTCGTTATCTCTTCGCCGTCGGCAAGAACGAGGAGGCGGCTCGCTACTCCGGCATCCGCACGACCCGGGTGATCGTCGCCGCCTATGTGATCTGCACAACCCTTGCCGCGCTGGCGGCGATCTTCTTCGCCATGTACACCCGCTCGATCCTGCCGTCGGGCCACGGCAATTTCTATGAGCTCTACGCGATCGCCGCGGCTGTGCTCGGCGGCTTCTCGCTCAGGGGCGGCGAGGGGTCCATCGTCGGCGTCGTGCTCGGCACGATCCTGCTCCAGGTTCTGCAGAATCTGGTCAACCTGCTCGGCATCCCGTCTTCGCTGAACTTCGCCGTGATGGGCTCGGTGATCCTGCTCGGCGTCGTCGCCGACCAGCAGTTCGCGGATTTCCGCCGCCGGCGCGAGATTCAGAAGGGCCGCCTGCAGGCCGGCGCCCACCCGGTCGCCGAGCCGGCCGAGTAGCGGCTAGGGGATCGGCGCCGGGTCGCGGGCGCCGAACAGCTTGCCGCGCTCCGCCGCCAGGAAGCAGGTCCCGCTCGACAAGCTGAATACGAAGAAGGCCGTCACCAGCGGCATCGTCGTGCCGTCGAAGCGCTGCGCCACCAGATAGCCGAGCAGCGCCGCCCCCACCGTCTGCAGCGAGCCGAACACGGCCGCCGCCGTCCCCGCGATCTGGCCGACCGGCTCCATCGCCAGCGCGCCGATGTTGCCCCAGGTGAAGCCCTGCGCCAGTCCCGACAGCATCAGCATCGTCACGAACAGCCACAGCGGCAGGCCCACCGTCAGCGCCAGGACGAGCCACACGGTCGTTGCCGTCACCAGCACGACCATCGCCCCGTGCGCCAGCCGCCGCATGCCGATCAATCTGACGAACCGCGAGTTGAGCAGAAAGGCGAGGGCGAAGGTCAGCGGCGTCGCCGCGAAGGCGATCGGGAAGAGGGCCCCGAGATGATAGATGTCGACGTAGATCTGCTGCGCCATGTTCACGAAGCTCAGGATGCTGCCGAACATGAACGCCCCAGAGAGCGCGTAGAAGAATGAAGAGCGGTTGCGCACCACCGTCAGGAAGCCCGTCGCCACCACGCGCGGGCTGATCGCCCGGCGACGTTCCGCCATGAGCGACTCGGGCAGTCGGACGAACGCCCACCCCGCGAAGATCACCCCGAGCGCCCCCATGAAGACGAAGATGAGCTGCCAATGGCCGCTGAACAGCAGCAGTTGCCCGACGCTCGGCGCCACGATCGGCACGATCATCAGTAGCGACAGCGAAACCGAGATCACCTCGGCCATGGCCTCGCCGCTGTAGCGGTCGCGGACCGCCGACTGGATCGACACCATGACCGCCGCCGAGCCCGCGCCTTGCAGGAAGCGCAGCGCCAGCAGGATGGCGAAGCTCGGCGCGACCAGCGCCGCCAGCGCCGCGACAGTGAACACCGCGAGCCCGCCGAGCAGCGGTCCGCGACGCCCGAAACGGTCGCTGATCGGGCCGAAGACGAGCTGCGGCAACCCCATGCCGAGCAGGAACGCCGTCAGCACCAGCGACCGGTCGTTGGGGTTGGCGACCGCGAACGCGGCACCGAGGTTGGGCAGCGCCGGCAGCATCACGTCTATGGACGCGGCGTTGATCGTCGTCAGCGCCGCGACGAGCGCCACGAACTCGGCGCGCGAGATGGTTTTCATCGGTGGGAACTTTCGCGTGGATCGTGGAGTCTTAGCAGCGGCCGCGCCCGGGCGAAACCGTCCGGTCGCGCCGGGCTCTTGATCGTTCGGGGAGGGGCGGATCGGCCCGCCGGGCGCCGCCGGCGGGTGCGTACCCTAGTGCTGGAGGCCGCCGTCCGGTCCGCGGGCGTGCGCCGGAGCGCCGCCGCCGGCCGCGACGTGCTTCTGGCCACGGTGGCGCAGCCGGTCCCACCAATGGCGCATCTTCGCCAGGAAGGCGAGCTGCGCCGGGGTCACCACCAGCGTCAGGACCGTGGCGAAGCTCAGTCCGAAGACGATCGCCGTCGACAGCTGCACCCACCACTGGGTGGACGGGGCGCCATAGGTGATCGCCCGGTTGACGAAGTCGAGGTTGATCCCGAACGCGATCGGCAACACGCCAAGCACCGCCGCGCCGGCCGTCAGCAGCACCGGTCGCGCACGCTCGCGGCACGTGCGGATGATCGCTTCCTCGACCGGCACGCCTTCGCGTCGGAGCCGGTCGTAGGTGTCGATCAGCACGATGTTGTTGTTGGTGACAATGCCGGCGAGGGCGATGATGCCTACCCCCGTCATCACGATGCCGAAGGGCTGCTGCATGATCATCGCCCCGAGGAAGACGCCGATCGTCGACAGGATGATCGCGAACAGCACCAGCATCACGCTCGACAGCTTGTTGAACTGCGCCAGCAGCACCGCGAAGATCAGGAAGATCGCCGCGCCGAACGCCTTGCCGAGGAAGGCCGAGGCGTTGTCGCTCTCCTCGCTTGAGCCGGCCAGCTTCCAGTTCACCAGGCCCTTGAAGTCGTTGGCCTCGAGTGCCTTGGTCACCTCGGCCTGCACGGCCGCCACCTGCACGCCCTTCGCGACGTTGGCGCTCACCGTGACGACGCGCTTGCCGTCGAGCCGGTTGATGATGCCGGTCCGTTCGGAAGCCACCCGCTTGATGAAGTTCCCGATCGGGACGGAGCCCGCCTGCGTCTGGATATGAAGGTCGTCGATCTGGTTGAGCGTGCGCCGGTTCTCGGGCACGCGCAGGATGATGTCGACCGGCTTGTCGCTCGAGTTCGGCCGGTAATCGGTGATCTTCAGCCCGTTGGTGACCAGCTGCACGACCGCGCCGACCGAGGCAACGCTGATCCCGTACTTGGCGGCTTCCGCCTTGTCGATCTCGAGCTTCCAGTCGATGCCGGGCATCGGCAGGCCGTTGTCGAGGTCCTGGATCACCGGATTCTTGGCAAGCTGGCCGCTGACTTCGAGCGCCGCTGCCCTGAGCGCGTCCGGATAGTCGCTGGTCAGCTGCACCTGGATCGCCTTGCCGGTCGGCGGGCCGCCCTGCGGGGCCGTCACTTCGACCTTGATGCCGGGGATGTCGGCGGTGTCGGCGCGGATTTTGTTCATGATGACGTCGGCGCGGTCGCGCTTCTGCCAGTCGATGAACTCGAACTGGATCTGCCCGATGACGTCCTCGGTAACGTCGCTGGAGGTGCTCGCGCCGGCGCTGCCGGTGCTGGTGTAGACCGACTTCAGGCCCTTCTCGTTGAGGACGACCGCCTCCACCTGGCGCACCAGCCGGTCCTTTTCCTGAAGGGACAGGTTGCCGCGTGCATGCACCAGCACGATGCCCTGGTCGGGCTCGACGTTCGGGAAGAACTCCACCCCCTTGCCGAACTGGCCGTAGACGATCGGCACGATGATCAGCAGCGCGAAGGCGAGCAGCATTGTGACGCCGGGGTGACGGATCGCGAGGCGTACCGTCTTGATGTAGGGCCCGTCGTGCGGCGCCGCGTCGTGGTGGACGACCGCGGGCTTGCCGACCAGCGCGCCGAGCGTCGGGGTGAAGATCAGTGCTGCGACCAGCGAAGCCGACAGCGTCGCGATCAATGTCAGCGGCAGGTAGCCCATGAACTGGCCGACGATTCCGGGCCAGAACAGAAGCGGCGAGAACGCCGCGACGCGGGTCAGCGTCGCCGCGACCACCGGTCCCGACATGCGGCTCGCCGCGTAGGCATATGCCTCCTTCGGCTTCATGCCTTCCGACATTCGTCGTTCGGCGAATTCGGACACGATGATGGCGTCGTCGACGAGCATGCCGACCGCCAGGATCAGGGCGAACAGAACGACGATATTGACGGTCAGCCCCGCCGTCGCGAGGCCGAGGATACCTGTCAGGAAGGCGAACGGGATGGCGATGCCGATGAAGATCGAGGCGCGCCCGCCGAGGAAGAACAGGATGATCACCGTCACCAGCAGGATGGCGGTGACGACGCTGTTCTGCAGATCGGACAGCATGTCCTTGATGAATTTCGACTGGTCCTGGAGGAACTGGACGTGGACCGACCCCGGCCAGTTCTTCTGGGCGGCGGCGATCGCCTTCTTCACCCCGTCAACCGTCTCGATGAGGTTGGCGCCGGCGCGCTTTGCCACCTCGATGGCGATGGCCGGCCGGCCGTCGACGCGCGTCACGGTGGTCGCGTCGCGGAAGGTCGGCTTGATCGTGGCGACGTCGCCGAGCGTCACCGCCGCCGCGTTGGAGGCGGCGACCGGAATGTTGAGCACGTCCTCGGGCGTCTCGATGAGGGCAGGGACCTTGACCGAGAAGCGTCCCTGCGGCCCTTCGATGGCGCCGGCGGCGACCAGGCTGTTGCCGGCCGCGGCGGCGCCCACGAACTGGTCGAGAGAGATGCCGTAGCTCTTCAGCAGCATCGGCTCGGCGATGATCTCGACGACCTCGTCGCGCGTCCCCTTGAGCGTCGCCGAAAGCACGCCGGGCACCTGCTCGATGGCGTCCTGGGCGTCGTGGGCGATCGTGTTGAGTGTCCGGTCCGACAGGTTGCCGGACAGCGTCACCACGACCACCGGGAACAGGCTGATGTCGACCTGATGAACGCTCGGTTCGTTGGCGTCGGCCGGCAGCGAGCTCTTTGCGCCGTCGACCTTGGACCGTACATCGGCAAGCGCCGTGTCGGCGTTGAAGCCCGCCTCGAACTCGAGCAGCACGTAGCCGCCGCCCTCGAAAGCCGCCGCCCTCGTCGTCTTGACGTTGGTGACCGACTTCAGCGCGGTTTCCATCGGCTTGACCAGCAGCCGCTCGGAATCCTCCGGCGAGATGCCGCGCTCGGAGAGCTGGACGTAGATGTACGGGATCTTGACGTCCGGGTTCGCTTCCTTCGGGATCGTGATGTACGAAAGCGCGCCCGCCGCCAGCAGGAATACCAGCAGCGCCAGCGTCAGCCGCGCATGCGCGATCGCGAAGTCGACGATGCGCCTCATGCGGGCGGAGCCGTCGTCTTGGTGCCGGAGTACTGGGCCTCGCTCACCGCCTCGACCGTGTCGCCTTCCTTGACGAAGTCCTGCCCGACGACGATGACCCGCGTCGGCTGGTCGATGCCGGTTACCCAGACGTTGGTGCCGGTGTCATCGACCAGTGTAATCGGGATGAATTCGACCTTGTTGTCGGCATCGACCGCGCGGATGCCGAGCTGCCCGCCGTCGGAAAAGACCAGCGCCGAGCGCGGCACCGACGCCGCGGTCTTGGGGTTGAGTGTGATCGACATCTCGCAGGTGACGCCGTCGGCGATCTTGCCGGCGCCGTTGTCCATCTTGGCTTCGACCGGATAGGTGCGCGTTGCCTTGTCGGCGCTCAGACCGACGAAATCGACCACCGCCGGCACCGTCGTGTTGTCGATGAAGCGCACCTCCGCCTTCTGCCCGGCGGCCAGCAGCCCGCGCTGTGCTTCCGAGACCGCGCCCACGCCGAGCATCGGATCCGGGTCGATGATGGCGGCGATTTCCGTGCCTGCCGAAATCGCCTGGCCGAGCTGCACCGGCACGGTGTCGACGACGCCGTCGATCGGCGCCTTGACGATGGCGCGGTCGGCCTCGGCCTGGGCGGCGGCGAGCGCGGCGCGCGCCGCGGCAACCGCCGATTCGAGTGCCGCGAGGTTGTTGCGCGGCGCATCGCCGGTTTCGATCAGCTTCTTGTTGGAGTCGTATTCCGACTGGCGCTGGTCGAGCAGCGCCTTGGCCTGGGCGACGGCGGCCGTGCGGCCCTCGTCCGAGATGTTGGCGATGACCTGGCCGGCCGCGACGCGCGTTCCGCGGTCGACCGCCAGCGACACCAGGGTGCCGGACGCCTGGGCAACCGCCTGGGCGCTATGGTCGGCCTTGGTGACACACGACAGCACCACCTGGCGAGCGTGCTCTTCCGGCGTCGCCGTGGCGATCGCGACCTTCTGGATGGGAATGACCGGTGCAGCCGTGGTCTCACCCGACCCGGTCGCGCCTTCGTCGGCTTTGGGAGCCAGCGCGCCTGACAGCACCCATCCGATCGCCCCGATCACCAGCGCAGCGGCAATCAGCCGGCTTGGCCTGAAAAGCTTGGAAGCCATGTCGTCTCCGCCCGCAGACGTTGGAAGGATTACCCGACCACCGGCACAACTGCCGCGCACATATAGGGAGTACGCTGCGCTATTTGAACTGCCGGCGTGAGCAAAACGCTAACGCCGGGCAATCCTTAAGTTTCGTCAATACGTTGACTGCCGGTTCCCTCGTCCCGCGCCGCGCCGGGAAAGGGGGAGTCGCGTACCGCACTGCAATATCTGCATCGCGCGCCGAACGCAACGGTCTGTTCCATGCCCGCAAACCCGCGGAAAGACGGTGCTTTCGGCGTGTCCGACACATCCGCGGCGGGCGCGTTTGGGGCGGCGCCCTATTTGTCTGCACCTCTGGCTTATGCCAAGGCATCGCACACAGGGTTGATCGAGAGCGGACGTGGCCCAATCCGGTGCTCAAGGCGAACTGATCGAGGCACTTTCCCGTGTTGCCGGCGGCGACCGCGAAGCCTTCCGGCTGCTGTATGAGCGCACCGCGCCGAAACTCATGGCCGCCGTCGCCCGTATCTTGCCCCGTCAGGGCGCCGCAGAGGACGCCCTTCAGGAGGCGTATGTGAACATATGGCGCAAGGCCGGCCAGTTCGATGCGAACATCGCCTCGCCGGTTGCCTGGATGACCACCATTGCCCGCCACGCCGCGATCGACGCGGCGCGCCGCGGGGCGGAGCGTGTGTCGTCGGCCGCCGAAACCATCGACACGGAGATGGAGCAGCGGCTGGCGACCCCGGCTGCGAACTCCGACGTGCTCGCCGCCCAGCGCCTTTCCGCGTGCCTGGAGCGTCTCGGGACCGACCCACGCGCCATGGTGGTTTTGGCGTACGTTCACGGGTGGAGCCGGCAGGAACTTGCTGAGCGTTTCCGCCGGCCGGTCGCTACGGTGAAAACGGTGCTGCGGCGGAATCTGATTGCGCTGAAGGAGTGTCTCGGTGGCGCAGACTGAACCCGACGACCTCGACGGGCTGGCCGGCGAATACGTGCTGGGCACGCTCTCGGCCGAAGAGCGTCTGGTTGCTGAACGGCGCCTGGCGGGCGACGCCACTTTCCGGGCCGCCGTCGCCGCGTGGGAGGCGCGCCTTCAGCCCTTGTCCGATTCCGCCGGGGAACGGGCGCCGCCGCCCGGCCTCTTCGGTCGCGTTATGGCGTCGCTCGGCGACGGCGCGACGCCGAACGTCGTCGCCCTGCGCCGCGCGATGCGCCGTTGGCGCGCCGCGACTTACGCCGCCGCGGCCATCGCCGCCGTCCTCCTTGCCGTCGTCGTGGTCGATCGCACCGTCTTGCCGGTCGCGACCACGCGCTACGTCGCGACCCTGACGAGCGACGGAGAGTCGCCAGCGTTCGTGCTCACCGTCGACACAAAAAGCAACACACTGACGATCCGCCGCGTCGGCGAGGCCGCACCGCCCGACAACAGCTATGAGCTGTGGGCCGTCGAACCGGGGGCGAAGCCGAAGTCGCTCGGCCTTGTCGAGCAGGCAAGCGCGACCCGCACGCTTCCCTATTCCCCGAACGATCTCGTGCTGGCGGTGAGCCTGGAGCCGAAGGGCGGTTCCCCCACCGGTGTGCCCACCAAGGTCGTCTTCTCCGGCCCGCTCGTCCGCACCAACTGAGAAAAAGATCGGTGCCGGTGAAACCGATTCCGCCGGTCCTGCGTAGCTGCCTCTGTTCCACCCACCCGTGGGCAACCCGAACAGGAGGTAAGTCCCCATGAATTTCGCCACTTTCACCCGCGCCGCCGCCGTTGCCGTCGCGCTCTCCGCAGTGTCCGTCTTCGCCATGCCGGCGTCGGCCGAGGACACCGTCATGGTTGGCGGTGCGGCGATGTATCCCTCGAAGAACATCATCGAGAACGCGGTGAACTCGAAGGATCACACCACGCTCGTCGCCGCCGTGAAGGCCGCCGGCCTGGTCGATACGCTGGAAGGCAAGGGGCCGTTCACGGTTTTCGCGCCGACTAACGAGGCGTTCGCCAAGCTGCCGGCCGGCACGGTCGC
The DNA here is from genome assembly GCA_963843565.1 of uncultured Alphaproteobacteria bacterium. Lineage (GTDB taxonomy): Bacteria > Pseudomonadota > Alphaproteobacteria > Rhizobiales > Kaistiaceae > DASZQY01. Next base: position 1,305,099 of record CAWJKY010000003.1, on the reverse strand, counting down.
CATGCTCCTCAAGCCCGAGAACAAGGACAAGCTCGTCAAGATCCTGACCTGTCATGTGCTCGCGGCCGACGCCACGTCCGACGTCGCCATGAAGATGATTGCCGATGACGGCGGCACCCACGAAGTGACCACCGTCGGCGGCTGCAAGCTGTGGCTGAAGATGGACGGCAAGAAGCTGACCGTCACCGACGAGAACGGCGATGTCGCCAACGTCACGATCCCGGACGTCATTCAGTCGAACGGCGTCATCCACGTGATCGATACGGTGCTTCTGCCCAAGATGTAGCCGCCTCGGTAGGCAGCAGTCGCGGCCTCCGCCTTTCCCGGGCGGGGGCCGTTCTCATCCTCAACCGTTCCTTAATCGAATGGGTCGAATTTGACCCGTCATGTCGCCCCGCCGCGTTGCGTATCTGGCAGGAACCGTTGCCTTCGTCCTGGTGCTGGCCGGGTGCGTCGGCTCCTATGTCGGCTACCAGAGGCGGGCCGCCTGGCACGACGGCGAAGAACAGGCGTGCGTGCGCGCCAACGTCATCAAGGTCAGCGACTACCTGACGCCGTCCAAGGGCTTCCGCCAGTACAACGTTTGCGGCATCTCGGCGCCGCTCAAGGTCTCTGCCCTCGAAGACGGCACCGTCACCGTGGGGCCGACCGCGACGCTCAACTGCCCCATGACCTATACGGTAGACCACTGGCTGAGCGAGGCCGTGCAGCCAGCGGCGCTCGCCTGGCTCGGCGCCCCGGTCGTCGAGATCAAGCAGATTTCGTCCTACGCCTGCCGCCCGCAGAACAACGTGCGTGGCGCCAAGATCTCCGAGCATGCCTACGGCAACGCCCTCGACGTCGCCGGCTTCGTCCTCGCTGACGGCCGCACGATAACCGTCAAGGGCGACTGGTTCGGCGATCCCAACGCGCGCGGCTTCCTGCGCGAAATCTTCGCCGCCGCCTGCGAGCGCTTCAAGACCGTGCTCGGTCCGGGCGTCAAGCTCCACGACAACCATTTCCATCTCGATCTCGCCCACCACAACGAGGACGGGACGTCGCGCTATTGCAGCCCGCGGCCGGATGGACCGGCGCCTCAGCGCCCGCCCTACAACCCCGGCTACATCGCCCGTGGTGGCGGTATCCTCGACCGCACCACCACCGGTTCCATCGCCCCGGCGGCCGATGCCGCCGACGCCTCCGGCGCGCCGATGTCGCTGCAGCCAGGCCCGCTCCTCGACGAGATGCCGGACGACACGCGGGCGACCGAGATGAGCGATCCCTTCGGCGTGACCGACTTCAACGGTGGGGCGGCCGCGGCCGTGACGCCACCTCCGGCGAACTAGGCGCCGCGTTCCCAGCGCATCAGCACGTCCGGCTCGCGCTCCTCGTTGCGGCTGCCGTCGGTCTCCGCGACCTTGCGAAATCCCCTGGCCGCGTAGAAGGCGAGGGCGTCGGCGTTCTTCTGAAACGCCCACAGGTCGAGGCGCGTCTGGCCGTCCATCGCCTTGGCGAGCAGCGCCGTACCGATCCCCTGGCCGATCTTCCCGGCCGCCACGTAGAGATGGTCGATCCATCCTTCCCGCCAGGCGATGAAGCCGGCGAGCGTGTCCGTCTCCGCCACCCACACGGTGCAGACGTCGAACACCGGCCCGGAGAAGAAGGCGCGGTCCTCGTCCGGCGTGTGCAGCGTCGGAAGGAAGGGCAGGCGCGCCGTCACCGTCCGCCGATAGAGCAGGGCGATGGCTGGTCCGTCGGAGCGCGTCGCGGCGCGCAGCGAAAAAGAATCCATGAAGAAACGCAAGGCCCCGCCTTTGGTCGCGTGACCCTACCACACGCCAAGACAGGAGCCCTTGAGATGAAGTTTCCCGCCAGACCCGTTCGCCTCGCCCTTGCCACGGCCGTCCTCGTCGGGGGCGGCGCCGTCACCGCGCTGGTCGTTTCGGGTGCCAACGCCGATGCCCAGGGGGTGATGAGGAACGATCCCAACCGCCCGGTTGCCGCCATCGGTCATGACCTCGGCGTCACCCCCGCTGAGTTCGTTGCCTGTTTCTGGAACGTCAATCCGGCCCCGCGCGGCACGGTCGCCGGCAGCGTGCGCGAACACGCCAACAAGGCGATCCTCCTGCCGTGCCTCCAGAAGGCCAATCCGTCGATCACGAATTCGTCGCTCGACGCGGTCATGGACAAGTACCGGCCGGAAGGCCGCGTCGCCGGCAACTAGCTTCCGCCGCGCGCGTCTCTGCCCTATGTCCGTGCCGCTGGACAAAAAGGGGAGCACGAACATGCGCGCCGTCGCCTATCGCAAGAACCTGCCTTTGACGGCGCCAGACGCCCTCATCGACGTCGAGATCGCGCGGTCGGTGCCCGCCGGCCGCGATCTCCTCGTCAAGGTCGAGGCGGTCTCCGTCAATCCGGTCGACACCAAGATCCGCCGCAATGCCGATCCCGGCGGTGCGGCGAAGGTTCTGGGCTTCGATGCCGCCGGCACGGTGGCCGAGGTTGGCCCCGCGGCGACCCTCTTCAAGCCGGGCGATGCGGTCTGGTACGCCGGGTCGAATTCACGGTCGGGCACCGACGCCGAATTTCACCTGGTCGACGAGCGCATCGTCGGCCGCAAGCCGGCCTCCCTCGGCTTCGGCGAGGCGGCGGCGCTGCCGCTGACCGCGCTCACCGCCTGGGAACTGCTTTTCGACCGCATCGGCGTGGGGCAGGGCGATGCCGACCGCCGCTCGCTGCTCGTGCTCGGCGGCGCCGGTGGCGTCGGCTCGATCGCCATCCAGATCGCCCGCCAGCTCACCGCTCTGACTGTCATCGCCACCGCGTCGCGGCCCGAGAGCGCCGAGTGGGCGCAGACCATGGGTGCCCATCACGTTGTCGATCACATGAAGCCGCTTGCGCCCCAGCTCGCGGCAATCGGGTTCCCGGCGGTCGACCTCGTCACCGCCTTCGCGGGCACCAGCGCGCACGCCTCCGAGATTGCCGGGGTCGTGGCGCCGCAGGGGCACATTGGCGTCATCGAGGGCGTCTCAGGCTTCACCGAAGCCGATTTCGGTCAGCTGTTCCAGAAGAGCATTGGTTTGCACTTCGAGCTGATGTTCACCCGCCCGGGCCTCGGCACCGACGCCATGTTGCGCCAGCACGAAATCCTCGATCGGGTCGCGCAGCTGGTCGACGACGGGACCCTGCGCACCACCATGACGAAGCGCCTCGCCCCGATCAGTGCCGCCACGCTTCGCGAGGCCCACACCCTGGTCGAGAGCGGCCGCATGATCGGCAAGGTCGTGGTCGAAGGCTGGCCCGCCTAGGTGTGAAGTCTGAGGAGGTTGTTCATCCGCAGTGAAGGCCTGAAGGTGGTTGTTGCAACACAGCTACCGGAGGACTTCAGGGATGAACAACCCGCACAAGAATGCCCGGACAACGCCGCTTGGTCGAGAGGAGATGATCCGGCGGATCGTTGAAGACCGGCTGCCGGTCGCAGAGGTCGCGGCCGGCTTCGGGGTGAGCGAACGTACGGCACGCAAGTGGCTCGGCCGCTGGAGAGCCGAGGGATCAGCTGGACTTCAGAACCGCTCCTCGCGACCCCGGACAGTCGCCAACCGGCTGGCCGATGCTGCGATCGCCCTGATCGAACGGTTGCGCCGGGCGTATCGCCTGAGCGCCGAGGTCATCGCGGACAAGCTAGCGCTGGCCCGTTCCACTGTCGCCAGCTGGCTTAAGAGGCTCGGCGTCGGTCGCCTGCAGAGCCTGGCTCCACGCGAGCCGGTGCGCCGCTATCAGCGCCAGCGCGCCGGCGAACTCATCCATCTCGACATCAAGAAGCTCGCCCGCTTCACCCATGTCGGCCATCGCATCACCGGTGACCGTCGTGGTCGCAACCGCTCCCCGGGCTACGACTTCTTCCACGTTGCCATCGACGATGCCACACGGCTCGCCTACGTCGAGGTTCTTCCTGACGAGCGGCGATCCTCAACCACCGGCTTCCTGATCCGGGCGCTGCGCTGGTTCAAAGAACAGGGCATCCGGGTCGAGCGGGTGATGACCGACAACGGCTCGGGCTACGTCGCCAAACTGTTCGGCAAGGTGCTGCGGCTACTTCGCATCCGCCACATCCGGACCCGGCCCTACACCCCCAAAACCAACGGCAAGGCCGAGCGCTTCATCCAGACCCTCATGCGCGAATGGGCCTACGCCACCACCTTCGCCTCATCACAGGCCCGCGCCGCCGATCTGACCAGATGGATCGACTGGTACAACCAGCGGCGGCCCCATGTTAGCCTCGGCCGCAGACCACCGGCTCACGCCCTCGCCGGAACAACCTGATCAGATTCCACACCTAGGCCTCGCCATATCCCCCGCCGGTCGGCGTCGTCACGATCACCGCGTCGCCGGGTTTCAGCACCGTCTGGTCGGCGCCGGCGAGCACCTCGATCGTGCCGTCCGCGCGCCTGGCCCGCGTCATGCCGAGTTGACCGGCTTCGCCCTCGAACAGCCCGTGCGGCGCGACGGTGCGGTGCGACGACAGGATGGCGCAGTCCATCTCTTCAAGGAACCGGATCGTGCGCTCCGTCCCGCCGCCGGCGTGCCACTTGCCCTTGCCGCCGGAGCCTTCGCGGATGTGGAAATCCTCGAGCAGCACCGGATAGCGGAACTCCAGAATCTCCGGGTCGGTGAGCCGCGAGTTGGTCATGTGGGTGTGGACGCCATCGGCGCCGTCGAAGCCGGTGCCGTCGTTGAAGACGCCGGCCGGCGCGCCCGAGCAGATCGTCTCGTAATACTGATAGGTCGCGTTGCCGAAGGTGAGGTTGTTCATCGTGCCCTGCGCCGAGGCGAGCGCGCCCAACGCACCGAACAGGCAGTCGGTGACGTGCTGGCTGGTCTCGACGTTGCCGGCGACCACCGCCGCCGGATAGCGCGGCGACAGCATCGAACCCTCGGGAATCACGATGTTGATCGGCCGCAGGCACCCGGCGTTCATGGGGATGTCGCCTTCCACCATCACCCGGAACGCATAGAGCGTCGCCGCCCGTGTCACCGGCTCGGGCGCGTTGAAGTTGGTCTTCTGCTCCGCGCTCGTCCCGGTGAAGTCGACCGTCGCCTCGCGCTTTGTGCGGTCGACGGTAATCTTCACCTTGATGACGGCGCCCTGGTCGGTCGGCACCGCGAAGCTTGAATCGTGCAGCGCGTCGATCACCCGGCGCACGCTTTCCGCCGCGTTGTCCTGCACGTGACCCATGTAGGCCCGCACCACGTCGAGGCCGAAGTGCGTCACCATCTTGCGCAGTTCGTGCACGCCGCGCTCGTTGGCGGCGATCTGCGCGCGGAGGTCCGCGACGTTCTGGACCGGATTGCGGGCAGGGTAGGGGTGGTCGGTGAGCGCCCTCATCAGCGCGCCTTCGTCGAAGCGCCCGGCCGAGACGAGCCGCAGGTTGTCGATCAGTACGCCTTCCTCGTCGACGGTCGTGGCGCGTGGTGTCATCGAGCCCGGCGCCGTCCCGCCGACGTCGGCGTGATGCCCCCGCGACGCCACCCAGAACAGAATCTCCGGCGCTGGGCCGTCCTTCACCTCTTCCCCCTCCCCTGAAAGGGGAGGGTCGGACCAAAGGTCCGGGGAGGGGTCATTCAGCTGTCCTCCCCCTGAAAGGCGGAGGTCGGCGGGCGCAGCCTGCCGGGTGGGGGTCATCTCGGGCTCGGCGCCGGTTCTCTTCCCCTCCCCTGAAAGGGGAGGGTCGGACCGAAGGTCCGGGGAGGGGTCATTTTGTTTCCCTGTCGCGCCTGCGGCGCTCCCCGCCTCTTGAAACACCGGCGTGCACACCGTGATGTCCGGCAGGTGGGTGCCGCCATTGTAGGGCGCATTGAGCGCGAACACGTCGCCGGGATGAATGTCGCCGGCGTTGAGCCGGATGATCGTCTCAACCGACCGGTCCATGGAGCCGAGGTGCACCGGCATGTGCGGCGCGTTGGCGACCAGATGCCCTTCGCCGTCGAACACCGCGCAGGAGAAGTCCAGCCGCTCCTTGATGTTCACCGAATAGGCGGTGTTCTGGAGCGTCACCCCCATCTGCTCGGCGATCGACATGAACAGGTTGTTGAACACCTCGAGCATCACCGGATCGGCTTGCGTGCCGAGCGCGGCGCGCTTCGGGGCTGGCGTCGCACGCGTCATCACGATGTGGTTCACCGCCGTCACCGCCGCCTGCCAGCCGTCCTCCACCACGATCGTCTGGTGCGGCTCGATGATCAGGGCAGGGCCCATCACCGTTTTGCCGGGCCGCAGACCGTCCCGAAGATGCACGCCCGCTTCGTGCCAGCCGCCGGAATAGAACCGCGTCGTCTCGTCCGCCCGCGCCGGCCTTTCGTTGAGCGCCGCTTCCGGTTCGTCGACATCGGCGCCGCCGCCGACCGCCTCCACCTCGACGCTCTCGACAACGATCTCTTTGCCCTCGAAGACGAAACCGAACTGCCTGCGGTGCGCCGCCTCGAAGTCGGCGATCATCTGATTGACCGGGGCAAGCGCAACGCTGTCCCTCCCCCCTTGCGGGGGAGGGTCGGGGAGGGGGGTGCGTTCCCCCACCAATATCGGGATCGGCGTATCCGTGCCCTCGTAGCGCAGGTGCGCCCGCACGAACGTGGTCGCCGCGCCCACCCCTTGGTCGGCAAGCTCGGCGAGCGTCTCGCCGGCAAGCTCCGCCGCCACCGCCGCGATCGTCACCGACGCTCCGTCGGCAAGCGGCGTCATCACCGCCCGGTTGCGTGTCGCGCGGATGTCGGCGAGCCCCATGCCGTAGGCCGACAGCACCCCCGACAGCGGATGGATCAGGATCGTCGTGATGCCGAGCGTGTCGGCGACCAGGCAGGCGTGCTGCCCGCCGGCGCCGCCGAAGCAGTTCAGCGCGTATTCGGTCACGTCGTAGCCGCGCGCCACCGAAATCTTCTTGATGGCGTTCGCCATGTTCTCGACGGCGATGCGGATGAAGCCATCGGCGATCTCCTCGCTCGTCCGCCCGTCGCCGATCTCGCCGGCAAGCGCCGCGAACTTCGCCCTGACGCCGTCGGCGTCGAGCCTCTCCGCGCCGCTCTCCCCGAAGATCGCCGGGAAATATCGCGGCATCAGTTTGCCGACCATGACGTTGGCGTCGGTCACCGCCAGCGGCCCGCCCTTGCGATAGCAGGCCGGTCCCGGATCGGCGCCGGCCGAGTCGGGCCCGACCTGATAGCGCCCTTGCGCGTACTTCAGGATCGATCCGCCGCCCGCCGCCACCGTGTGAATGCGCATCATCGGCGCGCGCATGCGCACACCGGCGACTTCCGTCTCGAAGGCCCGCTCGTACTCGCCGTCGAAGTGGCAGACGTCCGTCGACGTGCCGCCCATGTCGAAGCCGATCACCTGATCGAAGCCGGCCCGCTTCGCCGTCTCCACCGCCGCCACCACGCCGCCGGCCGGCCCGGAGAGGATCGCGTCCTTGCCCTGAAAAAGGTTCGCCGCCGTCAGCCCGCCCGACGACTGCATGAACATCAGCCGCGGCGACGACGCGTCGCTCTCCCTCCCCCCTTGTGGGGGAGGGTTGGGGACGGGGGTCGCGGAAAGGTCCCCCGCCACCTCGTCCACGTAGCGGCGCAGGATCGGCGACAGGTACGCATCGACCACCGTCGTGTCGCCCCGCCCGACCAGCTTGATCAGCGGCGACACTTCGTGGCTGACCGAGACCTGCGGGAAGCCCATCTCCCGCGCCAGCGCCGCCACCTCTTTCTCGTGGTCGGGAAAGCGCCACGCGTGCATGAAGACGATGGCGACGGCGCGAAAGCCCTCGTCCCAGGCCGCCTGCAACTGGCCGCGAACGGCTGCCAGATCGGGCGCCACCTCGACCGTGCCGTCGGCCCGCACCCGCTCCGCCACCTCGGCGACGCGTTCGTAGAGCATCTCCGGCTTGACGATCTTCTTGGCAAAAATCTCAGGTCGCGCCTGATAGCCGAGCTTCAGCGCGTCGCGGAAACCGCGCGTGATCAGCAGGAATGTCCGGTCGCCCTTGCGTTCCAGCAGCGCATTGGTGGCGACCGTCGTGCCCATCTTGACCGCGGCGATCTCGCCGGCGGGGATCGGCGCGCCCGGCGCCACCCCCATCAGCGCGCGGATTCCGGCGACCGCCGCGTCCCGGTAGGCGCCGCGGTTCTCCGAAAGGAGCTTGGCGACCTTCATCTCGCCGTCCGGCGTCCGCGCCACCACGTCGGTGAACGTGCCGCCCCGGTCGATCCAGAAGTCCCACTGCGCCGATCGGCCGCGTGTCATTTTGCTCTCCTGCCGCATCGTCATCAGTGCATGGCGGCGCGCGGTTGCTCAAGGTGCTTCCTCGCCGCTAGGAAAGGTCCCGGCGAGCTTATAACATCGCGCCACCCAGCCGGAGTCATGGCAAGCATCTGCCGCGTCGCTGCCTTCGCCGTGTTCCTCCTGGTCGCCGCCGCTGGCCCGGCCGCCGCCGTCTGTCCGGGGCTGAACGTCGTCTTCGAGGATCATTTCGACGCCCTCAAGCCGACCTGGGGCGAGGCCACCGACGCCATCAGGATCGACAATGGCCAGCTGGTGATCAGCCCGCCGTCCGGCACCTACGTCTGGGCCGTCAACAACGCCGGCCTCTACGACGACATCGACATGTGCGTCACCGTGACCACGGTGACCGGCGGCGACCCCACCCAGGCGAAGGCCGGTCCGATCTTCTGGTACGACGACGTCAACAATTTCTACGTCTTCGAGATCGCGCCGAACGGCAAGGCCTCGGTGTGGCGGCGCCAGCGCGGCAAGTGGCTGGCCCAGGTCGACTGGCGCGATGCGGAAAGCGCCAACAAGGGCGACGGCGCCATCAACGAGCTGCGCGTCACCACCGTCGGCAGCGACGCTACTTTCTACGTCAACGGCACCGAGTTCCGGAAAGTCTCCGGCTCGCCCCCCGACAAGGGCCAGCAGATCGGCCTCTTCGCCGGCTCGCCCGACAGCGACGCGGCGGTCTTTTCCTTCGACGACCTGAAGGCGACCAACCCGCCCTAGCCGGTGTGGATCGCCGCGCGCCGGCCGAGCGCCACCACGATCACCACGGCGACGGCGAAGCCGATCATTTCGCCGTCGATCGTTTCGCGCAGGAACAGCGCCGCGATCGCCATGGTCACGAACGGCTGCACTAGTTGCAGCTGCCCGACGCGCGACACGCCGCCGGTGGCGAGCGCCACGTTCCACACCGCGTAGGCGAGGAACTGGGTGACGACGCCGGAATAGAGAAGCGCAATCCACGCCGCCGCCGGAACGGATGCCGCGTTTGCCGGCCACAGCAGAACCGTCGCGAGTCCCGACACCGGCAGCGAGATCACCGTCGCCCAGCCGATCACCTGCCAGCCCGGCATTGCCCGGCTCATCATGGCGGAGAGCGTGTAGCCGATGCCGGTCAGCGTCACCGCCAGCGCCAGGAAGATATCGCCGGTCACCACCGACACGCTGCCGTCGCGAAGCGCGAAGGCGGCGACCAGCGCCGCCCCGATGATCGAGAGCAGCCAGAAGGCCGGAGAGGGCCGTTCGCCGGCGAGCGGCACCGCCGCGATCGCCGTGGTCAGCGGCATCAGCCCGAGGATGACGCCGGCGTGCGCCGAGGGCACGGTCACCGACGCGATGGAAATTGCCGCCGGGAACCCGGCGACCAGACAGAGCGCGATCAGCACCAGCCGCCCGGCGTGCGCCCGCGGCGGTCGGCGAACTGCAAACAGCCCCAGCGCCACCACTCCGGCGATCGCCGCCCGCGCCGCCGTCACGAACCAGGGGTCGAGATAGAGCACCGACTCGCGCGTCGCCGGCAGCGAACCGCCGAACAGGACGACTGCGAAGAGGCCAAGGGCGAGACCGAGGGACGGATTGGCGCGGTGCATCGGGCGTCGGGGCGAGAGGAGGGCGGGCGCCGCGACCCTATACCCGCCTCGCGCCTGCCGCGCGATTCGCCTAAGGTCGAGGTATGGGTATGTGGCGGTGGATCGGCTCCGCGGCAAGCTCGGGAGCCGGCGCCGTCGGCGCCCTGCTGGAGCGCGCCGGTGGCTACCTCGGCATCGCCGATCCCGAGACCCGCCGTCAGGTCGCCTTCTCCGTCGCGCTCATCGCGCTCGCCGCCAAGATGGCCAAGGCCGATGGCGTTGTGACCGAGTCGGAGGTCGCCGCCTTCCGCACGATCTTCTCCGTGCCGCCGCGCGAGCAGAAGAACGTCACCCGCCTGTTCGATCTCGCCCGCAAGGACGTCGCCGGTTACGACGCGTATGCCGCCCGCATCGCCAACCTCTATGCCGACAACCGCGAAGTGCTCATCGACGTCCTCGACGGCCTGTTTGCGATCGCCAAGGCCGACGGCGCCGTGCATGAGGCGGAGCTCGCCTACGTCGAGGACGTCGCCCTGATCTTCGGGATCACGGGCCGCGACTTCGAGCAGATCGCCGCCCGCCATGTCGTCGGCCCCGAGGGCGATCCTTATGCGGTGCTCGGCGTCGATCGTCACTGGCCGTTCGACGAAATCCGCGCCCAGTACCGCCGCCTTGCCGCCGAGAACCACCCGGACCGCTTCATCGCCCGTGGCCTGCCGCCCGACCTGATCGTGATCGCCAACGACCGCCTCGCCGCCATCAACCAGGCGTGGGAGCGCATCGAGCTGGAGCTGCGCGCTCCGCGGCCAGCATGATGACATCGCCGGTCAGGATCGAACAGCATCCCTCGCCGAACCACGGCGCGCGTGCCGCCGGCGCCCCCATCGATATTCTCCTGCTGCACTACACCGGCATGGTCTCCGGGGCGCGCGCGCTCGCCTGGCTCTCCGATCCCAGGTCGGAGGTTTCGTCGCACTACTTCGTCGCCGAGGATGGCGATGTCGTCCAGATGGTCGATGAATCCCGCCGCGCCTGGCACGCCGGCGCGTCGTCGTGGGTGGGGGACACCGACATCAACTCGCGCTCCATCGGCATCGAGATCGCCAACCCCGGCCACGAATTTGGCTACCGGCCGTTTCCCGAGGCGCAGGTCGATGCGCTGATCGCGCTCTGCCGCGCCATCCTTGCCCGCCACCCGATCCCGCCGCGCCGCGTTCTTGCCCATTCCGACGTGGCGCCCGAGCGCAAGCAGGATCCGGGCGAGCTGTTCCCGTGGCGGCAACTGGCCGAGGCCGGCGTCGGCCTCTGGGTGCCGCCGGCGCCGCTCACCGAGGGGGCCGCGCTGAAGCCGGGCGATCGCGGGCCGGAGGTCGCTGCGTTGCGCGCCAAACTCGCTCGTTTCGGCTATGGCGCGGGGGCGGGCGAAGCCTACGACGCCCTGACGGAAGCCGTCGTCACCGCCTTCCAGCGCCACTTCCGACCAGAGCGCGTCGACGGGGTCGCCGACCCCTCGAGCCGCGCAACCCTCGACCGCCTCCTGGCCGCCGCCGGTTGACCGGCGGCCCGGCGGGTGCCATCTCACGGTTCGTCAGTCGGCCGGACGGCCGCTCCGGCAAGTTCCGAAAGGACGCACGGAGAGGAAAGTCCGGGCTCCATGGAAGCGCGGTGCCGGATAACGTCCGGCGAGGGCGACCTCAGGGAAAGTGCCACAGAGAGCAGACCGCCTTTAAGGCTTCGGCCGCGAGGTAAGGGTGAAAGGGTGGGGTAAGAGCCCACCGCGGGCCTGGTAACAGGCCCGGCATGGCAAACCCCACCGGGAGCAATACCGAATAGGGACGGCGGCGGCTCAAACCCGCGGGCTTGTTTCCGGGCCTGGCCGTCCGGGTAGGTAGCGCGAGGCGTCCGGCAACGGGCGCCCAAGACGAATGGCCGTCACGGACGGCGGGCAACCGCCGCCCCGTACAGAACCCGGCTTACAGGCCAACTGGCGATTATTGAGGGGCCGTCGTCCGAAAGGGCGGCGGCCCCGCCCGTTTTGGGGCGGCCACTGGCGACCGCGCTCGCCGTTTGCATCTGGAGGTACGGCTTCATTCTGTGCTACGCGCCAGAGAGCGGCGCGGTCTGCGCCTTTCGATGCAATCGGACCGTGTGCCATGGCGGTGTCAGTGCCGGACAGCACCGGACGCGGGTTCCGGCGATACCTCGCCATCCCCACGGGGGCACAGTGGCGTCGCCTGATCTCGAACCTGCTGATCGCGTGTCTTCTGCTTGAGTATCTGGCGCGCGGCGAAGCTCTCTCCCGCGATCTCTTCTACATCCTCGTCGTCCCGACCGCGGTCGTCATGGGTCGCGATCTGCTTCTCGATCCGCTCCGTCATTCCGCGGTCCTTCGCTGGATGATTGCCTACCTGCTGGCGATCATCGTGACCGCCCTGGTGGCGCCGATGGTCGATCTGCCCCTGATCGGCAAGCAGGCGCGCTTTGCGCTCGATATGGCCTTCTTCTTCGTGCCGCTCACCTGGTTCCTCGCCCGTCAGCCCGCCTACCTGGATCGCCTGCTGTTTGCCCTGGTCGTCGCCGGCGCCGCCGTGGCGCTGGTCAACGTGGTCGTCTTTTATGGGTGGCAGGCAGGGATCGGCCGGCCGCTGCAGCGCTTGGGCGGCATTGCCAACCTCACGTCCGTGCTGGGCGTCAACGAACTCGGCGCGATCTACCGCACCATGTGCGTCGCGGCCGCGGCCCTGATTGCGAGTGGACCGGCGAGCCCGCGCCGGCGCGCCCTGTTGTGGGGCGGCGGGCTCGTGCTGGCCGCCGCCGCACTGCTGACCCAGAGCCGCGGAGCGGCTGCGGCGATGGTCTGCGGCGTTGCCGTCGCCGCGCTGCAGGGGCGCAGCCGTCGGGTCAAGATCGCTGCGGTGGCCGCCCTGCTGGCGGGCATCGCCGTCCTTGTGGTCGCCACGCCGATCCTGGACCGTTTCTCGGACGCCGCGTACGGTGATCGGCTGTTCGTGTGGCGCGAGTTTCTGGGGATGGCGGCCGCCCGGCCATGGACCGGCTGGGGTCTGGCGCCGATCGACAACGTCATCATGTCGAACGGAGAGGTCTTCCGTCAGGCCCATGACATGATCCTGAACGCTTGGATTCGCGGCGGCCTCGTCGCAACCGCCCCCTTCGTCGCCATGCTGGCGACGGCGCTGTGGTTTGCATGGCGGGCCGGACGCGAGCTCGGCGACACGCGGCCGCTGGCCCTGTTGGTGCCGGTTCTGGTCGCGGGCAGCGTCGACTTTTCGATCCTTGCCTCGCCGCTCTCTTACCAGTGGCTGATCTTCTGGCTGCCGCTTGCCATCTGCGCCGGCGCCGAGATGGCGGTGCGCGAGCATCGCAAGACGGTGAGGCCGCGGAGCGCCGGGCCGGCAGTCGCCTGATCCGGCCCCTGGCCGGCGCCAAAACCCAAACGGAATCTTAAGCCTAACCGCGCCTTAATGGCCGCTCGTCGCGTGCCGCCGTGCATCGCGGCGCCGTGCCGCGTGGATTGACGACCCTGAAAATCCCATGATATCCCATGAAGTCCCGGAAGAAGACGGGCCGGCCACCGTGGCGGCGGCGATGCATATGTCATTGACTCCGCTGACTTTTTCACTGTCGCCGCGCGCCGCGCGGCTAGCCCGGGCCAAGGGTGCGGTCGACGTTGGACCGCTGGCGCACGCGGGCGAGGGCCATGGACGAGTTCGTATCCACCTTCACCAACCGGCTCGACGCCAAGGGTCGCGTCTCGATTCCGGCGTCGTTTCGCGCGGTTTTGGCGGTGGATGGCTTCGACGGTCTCTACTGCTGCCCGACGCTCGACCGTCAGGCGATCGACGCGGGCGGCAATCGCCTGCGCACCGCCATCCGCTCGGTGCTGGAGAACTTCGAGGTGTTCTCGGAGGACCACGAGTATCTGTCGACGACGCTGGTCGGCGAGAGCGAGATCCTCAAGATCGATTCAGATGGCCGCGTCGTACTCACCGAGACGCTGAGGGCCCACGCCGGGATCACCGATCGCGTCACCTTCGTCGGGCAGGGCCACAAGTTTCAGCTTTGGGAGCCGGATCGCTTCATCGCTTACCGGGAAGAGGCCAAGAACCGGCTACGCGAGATCCGCAAGCGGCTGGCTCCCGGCCACCGCGCGGCAGGCGTGACTTCGAGGGCGGGAGAATGACGGGCAGCGGTACGGCACCTGGCCGTGCCGCTGGCGGACCGGCTCGTCACGTCCCCGTGCTCATCGAGGAGGCCATTGCGTTCCTCGCGCCTGTCGCCGGTGGCATTTACGTGGACGGCACGTACGGAGCGGGGGGCTATACGGCCGCGATCCTGGCAGCCGGCGCCTCGGTGCTCGCCATCGACCGCGACCCGGCGGCGATCGCCGCCGCCGCGCCTGACCCGCATCTGACCCTTGTCGAAGGCCGCTTTTCCGAGCTCGACGAGATCGCCCGCGCCCGCCTGACCGCGCCGGTCGACGGCGTCGTCCTCGACGTCGGGGTTTCCTCGATGCAGCTGGACGAAGCCGAACGCGGCTTCTCGTTCCGCGGAAATGGCCCCTTGGACATGCGAATGGAGGGCGCCGGACATACGGCCGCCGACGTCGTCAACGCCATGCCGGTCGCCGATCTCGCCCGGATTCTCAAGGTTCTGGGCGAGGAGAAAAAGGCCAAGATCGTCGCAGGTGCGATCGCACGGGCCCGTACGAACGCGCCGATCGAAACCACCGGCCAGCTCGCCGAGATCGTTGCCGGCGCCATCGGGCGGGGCGGCGCCGACCGCATCCATCCGGCGACCCGCACCTTTCAGGCGCTCCGCATCTACGTGAACCGCGAGCTCGATGAACTCGCGGCCGGCCTCGTCGCCGCCGAGCGCCTCATCGCCGAAGGCGGCCGTCTGGTCGTCGTCTCCTTCCATTCGCTGGAGGATCGCATCGTCAAGCGCTTCCTCGCCGAGCGCTCCGCGGTCCGCGCCGGCGGCTCCCGCCACCGTCCGGAAGCCGAACTCGCCCCGCCGACCTTCGAGCTCATCACCCGCAGCGCCGTCGCCCCGTCCGATGCCGAGGTGACGCGGAACCCGCGCGCCCGTTCGGCGCGGCTACGCGCCGCCCGCCGCACCGCCGCGCCCGCCCGCCCGCTCGATGCCGCCGCCGTCGGCGTGCCGGCCGTGCCGGCCTTCATGCCGGGGAGGGCGCCATGATCCGCCGCGTCTTCAACGTTCTGTTCGTCTTGCTCATGCTTGCCGCCGTCGGCGTCACCTACGACCTGAAGCACAAGGCCGAGGTTGCCGCCGACACCAACGCCCGCCTCGAGGCGGAGATCGCCAGGGAGCGCGACGCCGTCGCCACCCTGAAGGCCGAGAAGAGCGTGCTCACCCAGCCCGGCCGCCTCCAGGCGGTCGTCGAGAAGTACGCCGACTATTTCAAACTCGCCCCCTTCAGCCCCGACCAGATCGCCACCATCGACGAAATCCCCATGCGCCCGCTGCCCCCCGGCACATCGGACGATGAAACGGCGTCCGTGAAATGAGCGCCACCTTCTCCCCGGTCGCCCCCGATCTCGCCGACGAGACGGCGAAGCTGAAGTCGCGCGACGAGATGCGCACCCGCATCCGCGTCGCCGCGGCGGTCTTCCTTCTCGCCTTTTCCGCGCTCTTCGGCCGCCTGGTGATGTTCGGAATGTCGCCCCGCGATGGCGCCGGCGCCGGCTTCGATCCGAACGCGGCGCTTTCCGCCAGCCGCCCCGACATTGTCGACCGCAACGGCCTCATCCTCGCCACCGACATCAAGATGGCCTCGCTCTATGCGGAGCCCCGCAACATTCTCGACCCCGACGAGGCGACCGAGCTGATCACCAGCGTGCTGCCCGGTCTCGACGCCCGCGACCTGCGCAAGAAGCTCGCCAGCGACGCGGGTTTCGTCTGGATCGAGCGCGAGATCACGCCCGAGCAGCAGAAGCAGATCCACGCCCTCGGCATCCCTGGCATCGGCTTCCTCGAGGAGAGCCGCCGTTTCTATCCGGGCGGGCCGACCGCCTCCCATATTCTCGGCCTCGTCAACGTCGACAACCAGGGCATCTCCGGCTTCGAGAAGTTCCTCGACGATCACGGCCTCGCCGACCTGCACGCCGCCGGCTTCGCCCGCGACGAGGACGTCGACCCGGTACCCCTGTCGATCGACCTCCGCGTCCAGCACATCCTGCGCGACGAACTGGCCGACGCCATGACGCGCTATTCCGCGCTCGCCGCCACCGGCGTCGTCCTCAACGTCCACACCGGCGAAGTCCTCGCCATGGCCTCGCTGCCCGACTTCGACCCCAACAATCCGGTCAATGCGCTGCAGCCCGATCGGCTCAACCGCATGACCGCCGGGGCCTACGAACTGGGCTCGGTGTTCAAGAGCTTCACCTTCGCGATGGCGCTCGATTCCGGCGCGGTGTCCATGGGCGACATGATCGACGCCTCCAAGCCCATCCACTACGGCCGCTACACCATCCACGACTTCCACGGCAAATACCGGCCGCTGACCGTGCCGGAGGTGTTCATCTATTCCTCCAACATCGGCGCCGCCCACATGGCCATGAAGGTCGGCGTCCAGGGCCAGCAGGACTACCTTAGGAAGTTCGGCCTGCTCACCCGCATGCAGACCGACCTGCCGGAGGTGGCGAGCCCGATCGTGCCGCGGCGCTGGACCGAACTCACCACCATGAACGTCGCCTTCGGCCAGGGTCTGGCGGTGACGCCCATGCAGACGGCGGTCGCCGACGCGGCGCTCCTCAACGGCGGCTTCCTGATCCCACCGACCTTCCAGCCGCGCACGGCGGAGGAGGCGGCGAAGCTCGCCGTCCGCGTCATCAAGCCGGAGGTCAGCGACGAATTGCGCTACCTCTACCGCCTCAACGTCGAGAAGGGGTCCGGGCGCAACGCCGACGTCCCCGGCTACATGGTCGGCGGCAAGACCGGCACCGCCCAGAAGGTCGTCAACGGCCGCTATTCCGACAACCACCGGCTGAATTCGTTCCTCGCCGCATTCCCCATCGACGACCCGCAGTATGTGGTACTTGTGGTCATTGACGACCCCCAGGCCGAAAAGCCGGGCGGGGGCACCACGGCCGGATCGAATGCGGCGCCGGTCGTGGGTGCCGTTATCCGTCGGGCGGCGGCGCTGCTCGGCGTCGAGCCGCGTATCGACCACGACCTCGGCGCCTTGTTGGTGTCCAATTGAGCCGGCAGGGCAGGGCGTCGGGCATGAACCGCATAACCGGACTTGGGCGCAGTCAATGCAACTTGGGGACCTCCTTCCGGCGGATGTAAGCGCTCCGCCGGACGCGCGCGCGATCGACATCGAGGGCATCTCGGCGGACAGCCGGGCCGTTCGGCCCGGCGATCTGTTCGCCGCCCTGTCCGGCACGCGCACCGACGGCGCCAGATACGCCCTTGAGGCGGTCGGCAACGGCGCCGTCGCCGTGCTTGCCGGCGAGGACGCGCTGGTCGACAGCGACGTGCCGGTCGTACGCGCCGCCGATCCGCGCCGGGCACTGGCGCTGATCGCGGCCAGGTTTCACCCCCGCCAGCCCAACCACATGGTCGCCGTCACCGGCACCAGCGGCAAGACTTCGGTCGCCGACTTCTGCCGTCAGATTTTCACCACCCTCGGCCACCCGGCGGCGAGCATCGGCACGCTCGGCGTCGTTACCGGCGCCGGCACCGAATACGGCACCCTCACCACCCCCGACCCGATCGCCTTTCACGCCGCCCTCGACCGGCTGGCCCGCGAGGGCATCACCCACGCCGCCGTCGAAGCGTCGAGCCAGGGCCTCGACCAGCGCCGCGTCGATGGCCTGCGCCTCGACGCCGCCGCCTTCACCAACCTTGGCCGCGACCACATGGACTACCACCCCTCGGTCGAGTCCTACCTCAACGCCAAGCTGCGCCTGTTCTCCGTCGTGCTGCCCGCCGACGGCACCGCCGTCATCGGCATGGACGGCGTGCGCGCCGTGGCGGCGGAAAACGTCGCCAAGGCGCGCGGCCAGACGCTCATCCGCGTCGGCAAGCTTGGCCGCGAGATCCAGTTGCTCGATCTGAAGGCGCAGGACTTCCGCCAGCGCATGAAGGTGCGCGCCTTCGGCAAGGAACACGACATCCTGTTTCCGCTCCCCGGTGCTTTCCAGGTCGCCAACGGCCTGGTCGCGGCGGCCCTCGCGATCGGCGCCGGCATCTCGCCCGAGGATGCGCTGGGCGCGCTTGCCAAGCTCGCCGGCGCCCCCGGCCGTCTCGATCTCGTCGGCGCCAAGTCGAACGGCGCGCTCGTGTTCGTCGATTACGCCCACAAGCCCGATGCCCTCGGCGCCGTGCTGCGTTCGCTCCGCCCCATGACCCGCGGGCTCCTCTACGTGGTCTTCGGCGCCGGCGGCGACCGCGACGCCGGCAAGCGCCCGCTGATGGGCAAGGCCGCCGCCGACAACGCCGACGTCGTCATCGTCACCGACGACAACCCGCGCTCCGAGGACGCCGCGGCCATCCGCAAGCAGATCCTCACCGCCGCCCCGGACGCCATCGAGGTCGGCGACCGCACCGAAGCGATCCGCCGCGCGGTGGCGCTGCTCGGCGCCGGCGACGTCCTCTGCGTTGCCGGCAAGGGCCACGAGCGCGGCCAGATCGTCGGCGACAAGGTCATTCCCTTCTCCGATCACGAGGCGATCCGCGCCGCGCTTGTCTCGGAGGACGCCGCATGAACGAGGCGCCGGCGCTGTGGACCTACGACGCCTTCCTCGCCGCCACCGGCGGGCGGCCGCTCGGCGCCCGGCCCGAGACGCTCGCCGGCATCTCCATCGACAGCCGCACGCTGGAAGCCGGCGAGGCGTTCTTCGCCATCGCCGGTGATCGTTTCGACGGCCACGACTTCGCCTCGCGTTCGCTCGCTCGCGGGGCCGCGACCGCCGTCGTCGACGAGGGCCATCTCGCCGCCCTCGGCCGCACCAAGGGCTCGCTGACCGTGGTTCCCGACGTCATGGATGCGCTCCGCGGTCTCGCCGCCGCGGGCCGCGCCCGCGCCGGCGCCCGGATCGCCGCCATCACCGGCAGCGTCGGCAAGACCACCACCAAGGAGATGCTCGCCGCGGCGCTCGCCCCCGACGGCGCCGTCCACTTCTCGCCCGCCTCCTTCAACAATCACTGGGGCGTGCCCCTGACCCTCGCGCGCATGCCCGCCGAGGCCGCCTACGGCGTCTTCGAGATCGGCATGAACCATGCCGGCGAGATCACGCCGCTCACCAGGATGGTGCGCCCCCACGTCGCCATCGTCACCACCATCGCGCCGGTGCATCTGGAGTATTTCAAGGACATCAAGGGCGTCGCCCGCGCCAAGGCGGAGATCTTCAAGGGCGTCGTCAAGGATGGCGCCGCCATTCTCAACCGCGACAACGAGCACTACGCGCAGCTCGCCCGCGCCGCCCGCGCCGCCGGCATCCGCCACGTCTTCGGCTTCGGCGAGCATGAGCGCGCCGACGTCCGCCTCGAAACCGCGAGGCCCAACGAAGCCTGCTCGTACATCTCGGCGAGCGTTTTCGGCGAGCCGGTGTCCTACAAGCTCGGCGCCCCCGGCCGCCATCTCATCCAGAACAGCCTCGCCGTGCTCGCCGCCGTTTCGGTGATGGGCGCCGACCTCGCCAAGGCCATGCTGGCGCTTGCCGCCTACGACGCCGGCGCCGGTCGCGGCCAGCAGGTGCCGCTTGCGCTTTGCCACGGGCGCGGCACCGCCACCCTCATCGACGAAAGCTACAACGCCAACCCGGCCTCCATGCGCGCCGCAATCGCCGTTCTCGGCCAGAGCAAACCCGACGGCGGCGGCCACCGCGTCGCCGTGCTCGGCGACATGCTCGAGCTGGGCAAGGAGAGCGCCGCCCACCACGCCGATCTCGCCGACGCGCTCGCCGAGGCCGACATCGATCAGGTGTTCCTGGCCGGCCGCCACATGCAGGCCCTGTGGGACGCGCTGCCCCGTCACCGTCAGGGCGGCTATGCGCCGAGCGCCGCCGAACTGGAGCCGCTCATCGCCAGCGCGCTCGCGCCCGGCGACGTCGTCATGGTCAAGGGATCGAACGCCAGCCGCATGGGCCCGCTGGTCGCGGCGCTCAAGGCGCGTTTCTCCGCTGCCGGGGTCGCCGGCGAACCCCGGTCGCAACAGGAAACCGCCTGAGGATGCTCTACCTTCTCTCCCAGTTCGGCGACGACATCTCCGTCCTCAATGTCTTCCGCTACATCACCTTCCGCGCCGCCGGCGCGACCATGACGGCGATCGTCTTCGTGTTCCTGTTCGGGCCGGCGATCATCGCGGCGCTGCGCGTGCGCCAGGGCAAGGGCCAGCCGATCCGCGAAGACGGTCCCCAGGGCCACCTCATCACCAAGATCGGAACGCCCACCATGGGCGGCCTGATGATCCTTTCCGGTCTGGTGGTCACCACGCTGGTGTGGGCGAACCTCTCCAGCCCCTACGTGTGGATCGTGCTGTTCGTCACCATCGGCTTCGGCGCGGTCGGCTTCTACGACGACTACCTGAAGGTCACCCGCGCCAAGGCCGAAAACGGCTTCTCGGGCCGCGCCCGCCTGTTCATCGAGGCGCTCATCGCGCTCGTCGGCGCCTTCATGCTGACGCTGGTCACCACCCCCGACCTCGCCACCGCGCTGACCTTTCCGTTCCTGAAGGAGCTCGTCGTCAATCTCGGCTGGCTGTTCGTGCCGCTTGCCGCCTTCATCATGGTCGGCGCCGGCAACGCGGTGAACCTCACCGACGGCCTCGACGGCCTCGCCATCGTGCCGGTGATGATCGCCGCGGCGAGCTTCTCGCTGATCGCGTATCTGTCGGGCAACGCCGTGTTCGCCGACTACCTGCAGATCCACCTGGTGCCCGGCACCGGCGAACTCGCCGTGGTGTGCGGCGCGCTGGTCGGCGCCGGTCTCGGCTTCCTGTGGTTCAACGCGCCGCCCGCCGCCATCTTCATGGGCGACACCGGCTCGCTCGCCATGGGCGGGTTGCTCGGCACCGTCGCCGTCGCCACCAAGCACGAGATCGTGCTCGCCATCGTCGGCGGCCTGTTCGTGCTGGAGGCGGTGTCGGTCATCATCCAGGTCGCCTCGTTCAAGCTGACCGGCAAGCGCGTCTTCCGGATGGCGCCCATCCACCATCACTTCGAGGCGCTCGGCTGGACGGAGGCGCAGATCGTGATCCGCTTCTGGATCATCGCCGTGCTCCTCGCCCTCATCGGCCTGTCGAGCCTCAAGATCAGGTGATGCGGCTCAAATGACCCCCGTCACCTCCTTTGCCGGCGAAAGCGTTGCCGTGTTCGGCCTCGGCGCCAGCGGCCGCGCGGCGGCGTTGTCGCTGGCCGCCGGCGGCGCCCGGGTGGCGGCGTGGGACGATAATGGCGAGGCGGTTGCGGCAGCCGAGGCCGCCGGCATCGCCGTGGAAGATCTGCGCATCGCCGACTGGCAGGGTTTCGCCGCGCTGGTCCTCGCCCCCGGCGTCCCGCTCACCCATCCCCGGCCCGCCTGGCCGGTGGTCAACGCCCGCGCCGCCGGCATCGAGATCATCGGCGACATCGAGCTGTTCTGCCGCGAGCGCGCCCGCAAGGTGCCTGCCGCGCCGTTCATCGCCATCACCGGCACCAACGGCAAGTCGACCACCACCGCGCTCATCGCCCACATGCTCGCCGCCACCGGTCGCGACGTGGCGCTCGGCGGCAACATCGGCACCGCCATCCTGGCGCTCGATCCGCCGCGCACCGGCCGCTACCACGTCATCGAGTGTTCCTCGTTCCAGATCGACCTGACGCCCTCGCTGCACCCCTCGATCGGCGTGCTCCTCAACGTCACCCCGGATCACCTCGATCGCCACGGCACCATGCCCGCCTATGCGCGCATCAAGGAGCGCCTGGTTGCCGAGGCGGACCTCGCCGTCATCGCCGTCGACGACGGCTGGTGCCAGTCGATCGCCGATCGCGTCGCGCGCGCCGGCCGCCCGGTGGTCCGCGTCTCGACCCGCCGCCCGCTGGCCGACGGTGTCTGCGTCGACGGCGCCGAGATTGTCGCGGTCGCCAGCGGCGCCGCCACCCGGGTTGCCAGCCTTGCCGGTGCGCTGACGCTACGCGGCACCCACAACGCCCAGAACGCCGTCGCCGCCACCGCCGCCGTGCGCGCCCTCGGCCTCAGCGATGCCGAGATCGACCGCGGCCTGAAGACGTTCCCCGGTCTGCCCCATCGCCTGGAGGAGGTCGGCCGGCGCGGGCGCGTCACCTTCGTCAACGATTCCAAGGCGACCAATGCCGATGCTGCCGCGACGGCACTGGGCACCCTCAACCGCATCTACTGGATCCTCGGCGGCCGCCCCAAGGAGGGCGGCATCGAGAGCCTGCGTCCCTATTTCCCGCGCATCGCCAAGGCCTACCTGATCGGCGAGGGCTCCGACATGTTCGCCAAGAGCTTCGGTGACGACGTGCCCTGGCAGAAGTGCGGCACGCTGCACGCCGCCGTCGCCACCGCCGCAGCCGACGCCGCCGACGACAACCGCCCGGGCGATCCGGTCGTGCTGCTCTCGCCGGCCGCCGCATCCTACGACCAGTTTCAGAATTTCGAGCGCCGCGGCGATACCTTCCGCGCGCTCGTTCATCAGCTCAGTGGAATCCAGATCGAGGGGAGGGCCGCCTGATGGTGAGCCGCGCACGCCAGACGCCGTTTGCCGAGTGGTGGTGGACGATCGACAAATACATCCTCGGCGCCGCCGTCGTTCTCATGCTCGCCGGTGTCGTCCTGTCCTTCGCCGGCTCCCCCGCCGTCGCCGAGCGCCTCGGCTACGACAGCTTCCATTTCGTCAAGCGCCACATCGCCTTCATCCTGCCGGCGCTGGCGATCATGATCGCGACCTCGTTCCTGTCGCCG
The DNA here is from genome assembly GCA_963843565.1 of uncultured Alphaproteobacteria bacterium. Taxonomy (GTDB): domain Bacteria; phylum Pseudomonadota; class Alphaproteobacteria; order Rhizobiales; family Kaistiaceae; genus DASZQY01. The sequence continues at coordinate 1,282,284 of CAWJKY010000003.1, read as the reverse complement.
CGCGATGCCCGCCGCGCCGCCCTCGTCGTCCTGCTCGGCGCGCTCGCGCTGATGCTGGTCACGCTGTTCGTCGGCATCGAGGTGAAGGGCGCCCGCCGCTGGTTCGACGTTGCCGGGCTGACCGTTCAGCCGTCCGAGTTCATGAAGCCCGCCTTCGTCGTCATCGTCGCGTGGCTGTTCGCCGAGAACCGCACCCGCACCGACATCCCCGGCAATGCCTTCGCCATGATCCTGCTGGCGATCGCCGTGGCGCTGCTGGTCGCCGAGCCCGATTTCGGCCAGACCATGCTGATCGTCATCTCGTGGGGGGCGCTGTTCTTCCTGGCCGGGATGTCGTGGGTGTGGATCGCCGCGCTCGGCGCGCTCACCGCCGGCGGTATCGTCGCCGCCTATGCCACGTTCCCGCACGTCGCCGCCCGTATCGACCGCTTCATCTCGCCGCAATCCGGCGACACCTTCCAGATCGACCGCGCCCTCGGCTCGATCCTGCATGGCGGCTGGTTCGGTCAGGGGCCGGGCGAGGGAATCGTCAAGCGCGTCCTGCCCGACGCCCACACCGATTTCATCTTCGCCGTGGCGGCGGAGGAGTTCGGCATCATCGCCTGCATCGCGCTGGTCGCGGTCTTCGCGCTCATCGTCTTCCGCGGCCTGTCGAAGAGCGCCACCAGCCGCGACCCGTTCATCCGCCTGGCGACCGCCGGTCTGGTCGTCCTGTTCGGCGTCCAGTCGGTCATCAACATCGCGGTCAATCTCAACCTGATGCCCGCCAAGGGCATGACGCTGCCGTTCATCTCCTACGGCGGCTCGTCGATGCTGGCGATCGCCTTCGGCATGGGCCTGCTGCTCGCCTTCACCCGCCGCCGGCCGGAGGAGCGCCGCCAGATCGAGCGGCTCGGGCGCGCGCTCCCGGCCGTCCCCGGGTCCCTCTGACGGGGCGAAAGCATTTGCCGGGTCCCGTCCTTCTCGCCGCCGGCGGCACGGCCGGCCATCTCTATCCGGCCGCGGCGTTGGCGCGCGCCCTTGCCGGTCGCGGCCGGGTCATCCACCTGGTGACCGACAGCCGCGTTTCCGGCTACGGCGAGTTTCCCGCCGAGGCCGTGCATGAGGTCATGTCGGCGACGATGTCGCGACAGCCGCTGAAAGCCGCCGCCGCAGTGTTGAAGCTGGCCGGCGGCCTTCTGCAGGCGCGCCTCCTGATGGCGCGCGTCAAGCCCGCCGTCGCCGTCGGCTTCGGCGGTTATCCGACCGTGCCGCCCATGCTCGCCGCCGCCTTTGCCCGCGTACCGACCGTGCTCCACGAACAGAACGCCGTGCTTGGCCGCGCCAACAAGTTTCTCGCCTCCCGCGTCAGCCGGATCGCCACCAGCGTCGCACTGTCCGGCGCCGGGGCATTTGCCGCGAAGATCGTCGAGACCGGCAACCCGGTCCGCCCCGCCGTCATCGACGCGGCGGCCAAGCCCTATCCGACGCGTGCCGCGACCGATCCCTTCTGCTTGCTGGTCTTCGGCGGCAGCCAGGGCGCGCGATTTCTCTCCGACGTGGTGCCGACGGCGCTCGCCCGCCTGCCGAAAGACGTGCAGGCCCGCCTCCACATCGTCCAGCAGTGCCGCCCGGAAGACATCGACCGCGTCCGCCAGGCCTACGATCTCCTCGGCGTCGCCTGCGACCTTGCGCCGTTCTTCTCCGACATGCCGCGCCGCATCGCCAACGCCCATCTGGTCGTCGCCCGCTCCGGCGCCTCGACCTGCACCGAGTTGGCCGTGATCGGCCGGCCGGCGATCCTCGTGCCGCTGCCCCACGCCCTCGATCAGGACCAGAAGGCCAACGCCGCCGTTCTCGCCGATGTCGGCGGCGCGTGGTTGATCGAGCAGGCGGCGCTCGACCCGACCCGCCTTGCCGACGAGATCGCCCCGCTCATCGCCGCCCCGGAGCGTCTTGCCGCCGCCGCCGCCGCCGCCCGCACCGTCGGCCGTCCCGATGCAGTTGACCGCCTCGCCGATCTCGTGGAGGAGGTTGCCGCATGAAACAGCTTCGCGAAGACATCGGCCCGGTTCACTTCATCGGCATCGGCGGCATCGGCATGAGCGGCATCGCCGAGGTGCTCGCCAACCTCGGCCACCGCGTCCAGGGTTCCGACGCCAATGACGGCGCCAACGTCCAGCGCCTGCGCGGCCTCGGCATCCCGGTCACGGTCGGCCACGACCCCGCCAACCTCGGCGCGGCCAAGGTCGTCGTCGTCTCGTCGGCCATCAAGCGCGACAACCCGGAGCTCGCCGCCGCCCGCGCCCGCCACCTGCCGATCGTGCGCCGCGCCGAGATGCTTGCCGAGCTGATGCGCTTCAAGCAGGCCGTCGCCATCGCCGGCACCCACGGCAAGACCACCACCACCTCGATGGTCGCCGCGCTCCTCGACGCCGGCAACTTCGATCCGACCGTCATCAACGGCGGCATCATCAACGCCTACGGCACCAACGCGCGCATGGGCGCCTCGGACTGGATGGTGGTCGAGGCCGACGAGTCGGACGGCACCTTCGTCAAGCTGCCCGCCGACGTGGTGCTGGTCACCAACATCGATCCCGAGCACCTCGACCACTACGGCTCCTTCGATCGCGTCCGCGAGGCCTTTCTCGAGTTCGTCGAGAACGTGCCCTTCTACGGCTTCGCCGTCATGTGCGCCGACCACCCGGAGGTCCAGGCGCTCATCGGCCGCATCGAGGACCGCCGCGTCATCACCTACGGCGCCAACCCGCAGGCCGACGTGCGCTACACCGGCCTGAAGATCGACGGCCGCCGCCAGGTTTTCACCGCGGTGGTGCGCGACCGTGCCGGCGGCGAGACCAAGGTGCTCGAGAACCTGTCGATCTCCATGCCCGGCGAGCACAACGTGCAAAACGCCACCGGCGCGCTGGCGCTCGCCTATCATCTCGGCGTGCCGGTTTCGGCGATCGCGGCGGGGCTCGCGAGCTTCGGCGGCGTGCGCCGCCGCTTCACCCACACCGGCACGTGGAACGACGTCGACGTCTTCGACGACTACGCCCACCATCCGATCGAGATCGCCGCCGTTCTGAAGGCTGCCCGCTCGATCGCCTCCGGCCACGTCATCGCGGTCATGCAGCCGCACCGCTATACGCGGCTCCGCGATCTCTTCGACAAGTTCTGCACCTGCTTCAACGATGCCGATACGGTCCTCGTCGCACCGGTCTATCCGGCCGGCGAGGCGCCGATCCCCGGCATCGACCGCGATGCCCTCGTCAATGGCTTGCGCCTGCGCGGCCATCGCGACGCGCGCGCCCTCGACGGCCCCGGCGATCTCGCCCGCCTCGTCGCCGACATTGCCCGGCCGGGGGATTTCGTCGTCTGCCTCGGCGCCGGCTCGATCAGCCAGTGGGCCTACGCGCTCCCTGACCAACTGGCGGACCTCAAGAAGAAATAGGCGGCATCGCGCGGGAACTGGCGCGCGCGGGCGTGAAGGCCTAGATTCGCCGACATGAGCGATACCGAAACCGTCCTCGCCCGGGATATCAGCCGCGATCAGCTTGTCGCTGAGCTTCGCGCCCTGCGTCCTGCCTTCGAGCGGATGGGGGTTACGCACATGACGCTGTTCGGTTCGCGCGCCCGGCAAGACAACCGGGCCGACAGCGACGTCGACCTTGCGATTGAGGTCGATGAGGGACGCAAGTTTTCCCTTCTGGATCTCGTCGGTGTGAGCCACCTCATCGAGGACCGCTTGGGTCTGCGAAGCAGCCTCCTCATGCGGCGAAGCCTTGAACCTCGATTCGTTGATGCACTGCGCAGCGACGGGATCGACGTCTTTTGACGGTGGAACGCGCCGTTCAGGCGCTGAGCGATATCAAGCAGGGCATTGTCGAGATCAGGCTGTTCCTTGCCGGCACGACGTTTGACGAGCTGCGGTCGGATCGGAAGACGCAACTTGCGTTTGAACGGCTCCTTGAGATCGTGAGCGAGGCGAGCCGCTTCATCCCGCAAGAATGGAAGGCCGCGAATCCGGACGTTCCGTGGCGAAACGTCAGGGATTTCGGCAACCACCTTCGGCACGCTTACCAGAAGGTCGACCTGAAGCTCTTGTGGGCGATCTACGCGGACGACCTCGACCCGCTTGAAGCTGCGATCGACGCGATGCTTGCTGCGCACCCGGACGAGTAGCCGTTCGCTACTCCGGGTTCGCGGCGAGCCACTTGCGCGCGTTCCGGTCTCCGGCCGCCGCTGCCTTGTTCATCCACTCGCGCGCCTTGGCCATGTCCGCGATGACGCCATCTCCGTCGACATAGGAGAAGGCAACGGCGGACATGCCGCCCGGGTCGCCCGCCTCGGCCGCTTTCAGAAACCAGTTGAACGCCTCGGTGAAGTCCATGGGGACGCCGATCCCCTGATAGAGCATCACGCCGTAGTTGGTCATCGAAGCGGGTTCGCCGGCGATGGCTGCCTCGTTGAACAAACGAACCGCGGTCGCCTCGTCCTTCTCGGTGCCGATGCCGTTGAGGTAGAGATAGCCAAGCCGGCCCTTGCCCTGCGCCAGGCCCGCGTCGGCGCTCTTCTTCACCCACGCGAAACCGCCCGCGGCATCGGTGGGGACGCCTTGCCCGGTGATCATCAGGTCGCCGGTCACCTTCATCGCCCATGGGTCGCCGGCCTCGGCGCCCTTGCGGAACCATTTCGCCGCCTCGGCCATGTCCGCATGGACGCTGCGGCCGGCGGCGTAGAAGTCGCCGACCTTGCCGTAGCCCTCGCGCATCCCGGCCTCGGTCGATTTGCGATACCAGGCAAGCGCCTCCGCGAAGTCCCGATCGATGTTGCCGCGGCCGAACTCGTAGATGATGCCGAGGTTGAACATGGCGACCCCGAGGCCCAGGTCGGCGGCGGCGCGGTAGTAGGCGGCGGCCTTGTCGTGGTCCTGTTCGACGCCGAGGCCGTCGTCGTAGGCGCTCGCGAGGTTGTTGAGGGCGGCCGCGTAGTTCTTGTCCGCGGCGCGCCGGTACCACGCGATGGCTTTGTCGTGCTGGCCAGCCGCTGTGTAGGCCCGCCCAAGTTCGAACTGGAGCCGCGCGTTGTCGGGCTCCGCCGCGACCGCCGCCGTACACGCCGCGATCGCCGCGCCGGTGTCCATGTCGTTCTGGCTGACGCCCGGCGTCACCGCGTTCATGTCGAGCGCCGAGGCCGCCAGCCGGTCGCAGTCGTTGGTGTCGGCGGCCTGCGCCAGCCCCGGCAGGGGCGCAGTCAGCAGGACCGCGACCGCAGCACTCGCGAAGAAGTCCCTGGTGTTCCGCATCGTCTTCCTTTCCCTCGCCCCGCTTACTCCGGGTGCTCCGCCAGCCACTTCACCGAATCCTCGTCCCCCGCGTCGGCGGATTTCTTCATCCACGCCCGCGCCGCCGCCATGTCGACGGCGGCGCCGCGCCCCTCCGCGTAGGCAATCGCGAGATTGCCCATGCCGTCCGCGTCGCCGCCTTCCGCCGCCTTCATCAGCCAGCGAAAGGCCTCGGCCATGTCCATCGGTACCTCGCGGCCCGCCTGCAGCATCATGCCGTAGTTGTTCATCGCCGTAGGGTCGCCTTCCACCGCCGCCTCGTTGAACAGGCGCAGCGCCTCCGCTTCGTCCTTCTGCGTGCCAATGCCCTCGAGATAGAGATAGCCGAGCCGCGTCTTGGCTTCGGTGAGGTCGGCCTCGGCGCTCTTCTTGGTCCACGCGAAGCCGCCTTCGGCGTCGACCGGCACGCCCCAGCCGCTGGTCATGGCGTCGCCGAGGTTCTTCATCGCCCACGGGTCGCCGGCTTCCGCGCCCTTCAGATACCAGCGCGCCGCCTCGGCATCGTCCTCGTCCACCACGTCGCCGTTGTCGTAGTAGGTGCCGACCGCGTTGTAGGCGTCGCGATAGCCGGCGTCGGCCGCCTTGCGATACCAGGTGAGCGCCTCGGCGAGATCCTTCTCGACCCCTTCGCCGTCCTCGTAGGCGTAGGCGAGATTGTACATCGCCAGCCCGAGGCCCTTTTCGGCGGCCTCGCGGTAGTAGGCGACCGCCTTTTCGTTGTCCTCGTCGACGCCGTAGCCGTTGTCGTACATGACGCCGAGATTGTTGATCGAATCGCTGAGCCCGCGGTCGGCCGCCATCTGGAAGAGGCGCAGCGCCTCCGCGTAGTCCTGATCGACGCCCGTCCCGTTGACATAGAAGAGCCCGAGGCTCTGCATCGCGTCGGCATCGCCGCCGGCGACCGCGAGCTTGAAGAGGCGCGCGGCTTCCGCGTTGTCGACCGCGAAGCCGCCCAAGCCGAACTCGTAATAGGTGCCGAGGTTGCGCGCGCCCGTTGGGTCGCCGAGGTCGCTCGCCTTGCGGTACCACTTCGCGGCTTCCGCGGGGTCGGCATCGACGCCATAGCCGTGCTCGTACTGGTAGCCGATGTTGGTGAAGGCGGCCGGGTAGTTCATGTCGGCCGCCTTGCGGTAGGCCTCGATCGCCTTCGGTTCCTCGCCGGCGGCGTCGTAGGCCCGCCCGAGCTGGAAGACGAGCCGCGCGCTGTCCGGCGCCGCCGCGACGGCGGCCAGACAGGCGGGAATCGCCGCCGCCGTATCGATCTTGTCCTGGGGCACGCCCGCGACGATGGCGTTGAGGTCGCGGGTCGCCGCCGCCAGCCGGTCGCAGTCGGTGACCTCGGCCGTATCGGCGAAGGCAGGCGCCGCAGTCAGCGCGAGCCCGAAAATGGCAAGGGAAATCAGTCCCGGACGGTTCAACATCGGTCGCCTCGTGTTGGATCGGGGGAGGCGAGGTTGGTTCATCCCGCCGCGCGCTGCAAGAGGCCGGGCCGTGAGCCGTGTCACACGGTTGCCCACATCGCGGCCCCATGCCATCACGCGCCCTCGGCTCAAGCCTGTCCGGGACGCCCGTCATGAACGACACGACCGCCACCGCCCGCTTCGGCGATTTTGCCGATGTGCGCGGCCGGCTGACCCCGAACGCGGAGATCGCGCCGTTCACCTGGTTCCGCGTTGGCGGGCCGGCCGAACTGCTCTTCCAGCCGGCCGATGCCGACGACCTCACGCTCTTCCTGACCAGGCTCGACCCGGCCGTGCCGGTCACCGTCATCGGTGTCGGTTCGAATCTTCTGGTCCGCGACGGTGGCATCGCCGGCGTCACCATCCGCCTGTCGGCGAAGGGCTTCGGCCAGACCGTGCGCGAGGCGGGCGACCGCATCCGCGTCGGCGCCGCGCTGCCCGACAAGCGCCTCGCCGCGTTCGCGCTCGAGCAAAGCCTCGGCGGCTTCGCGTTCTACCATGGTGTCCCGGGAACCGTCGGCGGGGCGCTGCGCATGAACGCCGGCGCCAACGGCGTCGAAACCCGCGAGCGGCTCGTCGAGGCAAACGCCGTCGATCGCGCCGGCCATCGCGTGACGCTCGCCAACGCCGACATGGGCTTCACCTATCGCCACAGCGCCGCGCCCGACGATCTCATCTTCACCGACGCGCTGTTTCTGGGGCTGCCGTCCGACGCCGCCACGATCCGCGCCGAGATGGATGCGGTCCAGACCCACCGCGAGACCGCCCAGCCGATCCGCGAGAAGACCGGCGGCTCGACCTTCACCAATCCCCCCGGCAACAAGGCGTGGCAGCTGATCGACGCCGCCGGCTGCCGCGGCCTCCATGTCGGCGGCGCCATGGTGTCGGAGATGCACTGCAACTTCCTGATCAACACCGGCGCCGCCACCGCGCTCGATCTGGAACGCCTCGGCGAGACCGTCCGCCGCCGCGTGCTGGAGTCGAGCGGCGTGCGCCTGGAGTGGGAGATCAAGCGCGTCGGCCGCTTCCAAGCAGGCGAGGCAGTCGCGCCGTTTCTGGGCGCGGGTTGAAAACAGCGCCGGCAGGGTATATTTCTACCGTCATCTGGAAGAAAGGTAGAACATGGGCGTGAGCATCAAGAACTCTGAGGCCGAACGCCTGATCCGGGAACTCGCGGAGCTGGCCGGCGAGGGGCAGACTGAGGCCGTGACCGTGGCGGTCCGTGAGCGGATCGGACGCCTGCGGGCGGATACTGATGCCGCCAAGCGGATCGAAGCTATGACGCAAGTCGCCGACAAGATGGCTCCGGTGATGCGCGGGCTGGATTGGGATGAGGTCCTCTACGGAGAGAATGGCCTCTACGATCGACAAACGGGCCTTCCCAAGTGATCGTCGACAGCTCCGCCATCGTCGCGATCATCCAGGCCGAGCCGGAGGCCGAGCTATTCAAGGCGCTGATCGGGCGTGCGGTGCGCCCGTCCCTTTCTGCGGCCTCCTACCTTGAGATTGGCATTGCCGTTGATCGCTGGCGGGACCCGGCATTGAGCCGCGGCGTGGATGACTTCATCCGCGCCGCAGGACTGACCGTAGAGCCGGTCACCGAGCAGCAGGCTCGTATCGCGCGCGAGGCGTATCGGGATTACGGCAAAGGGTCCGGCCATCCGGCGGGGCTCAACTTCGGCGACTGCTTCGCCTATGCGCTGGCCCGCGACCTCGGCGAGCCGCTGCTCTTCAAGGGCACCGACTTCGCCGCGACCGACGTCCGTTCCGCCGGGTGAACCGGCGCCCTCCGCAAGAATTCGTCGCAGTGATGCCGCGAAAGCACCATTTGGTTAACGATTGTTAACCATTTTCGCCGTGTAGTGCCGTGAAGCGCGCCGAAACGCGGGCAAAAATGGGGGCGAGGGTGGCACAACACGTCGCGGTCCTGATGGGCGGCTGGTCGAGCGAGCGGCCGGTGTCCCTGTCGTCGGGCAAGGCTTGCGCCGATGCGCTGGAAGCCGGCGGCTTCCGCGTCACCCGCGTCGACGTCCAGCGCGACATCGCCGAGGTGCTGGCGAAGCTCAAGCCCGACGTCGCCTTCAACGCGCTCCACGGTCCCTTCGGCGAGGACGGCCGTATCCAGGGTGTGCTCGAGATCCTCGGCATCCCCTACACCCACTCCGGCGTGCTCGCCTCGGCGCTCGCCATGGACAAGCCGCTGGCCAAGGCCGTCATGAAGGCGGCCGGCGTTCCGGTCGCGGAAGCCCTGCTGGTCAGCCGTTTCGAGGCGGCCGAGGCCCACGTCATGGACCCGCCCTACGTCGTCAAGCCGCCCGCCGAAGGGTCGAGCTTCGGCGTTCTCATCGTCAAGGAAGACCAGCGCCACCCGCCCCAGCAGCTCTATGCCGACGACTGGAAGTTCGGCGATATGGTCATGGTCGAGCGCTACATCGGCGGCCACGAACTGACCTGCGCGGTGCTCGGCGACAAGGCCCTCGACGTCATCGACATCGTCACCGACGGGCGCTTCTACGATTACGACGCCAAGTACGTGGAGGGCGGCTCCAAGCACGTCCTGCCGGCGCCGCTTTCACCAATTGTTTACCAATATATACAAATGCTTGCCCTACGCGCCCATCAGGCTTTGGGCTGCCGTGGGGTCAGCCGCGCCGACTTCAGATACGACGATCGGCAGGACGGGACGGACGGCGTCGTCTGTCTCGAGGTCAACACGCAGCCCGGCATGACGGCGACGTCACTGGTTCCGGACATGGCCGCATACGCGGGCATGAGTTTCGTGGAGCTGGTGCGCTGGATGGTCGGGGACGCCACGTGCAATCGATAGGGGCAACTGAGGCGGGCTTTCGGGAAGTCGCTGCGGCCGCGGAAGCGGTTCGGCGCCATGCCTCGCCGGCGTTGGTGCTGCCGCGGATCCTGCGTCGGCCCATGCGGTTTCTCTCCCGGCTCGACTGGAAGCTGCCGCGCGGGGCCGGCCTGAAGGCGCTCGTCCTTCTGTTCGGCGCCACCGCCATTGCCGGCATCGTCGCCGGCGGCCACGGCCGGTCGGTCGCCTCGGCGGTCACCGCCTGGGCCGGCTTCGGCATCCAGAAGGTCGAGATCACCGGCCAGAGCGAAACCTCCGAGGTCAACGTCCTCGACGCCCTCGACCTCGACACCTATCCCTCGCTGCTCACCCTCGATGTCGATGCCGCCCGGGCGCGCGTCGAAGACCTGCCGTGGGTCAAGAGCGCGACGCTGAAGAAGCTCTTCCCCGACACGCTTGAGATCGCCATCGCCGAGCGCAGCCCCTACGCCATCTGGCAGCTTCATGGCGAACTGGTGCTCATCGACAACTCCGGCCGCGTCATCAGCCACACCGTCGACGAGCGTTACGCCGGTTTGCCGCGCGTGGTGGGCGAGGGCGCCGGAGACAGGGCCGCCGCCTTCGAGGCCCTCATCGCCCGCTTCCCCGATATCGCCAGCCGCACGCGCGCCGGCGTCCTGGTCTCCGAGCGCCGCTGGAACGTGATCCTCGACGACGGCATCACGCTGATGCTGCCCGCCGGCGACCCGGAAGGCGCGCTCGCCACCGTCGAGAAACTCGACCGCGCCAAGTCGCTGCTGTCGCGCCAGATCGCCGCGGTGGATTTGCGCGACGACGGCAAGCTGATCGTGCGGCTGACCGACGAGGGCGTCGCCGCGCATCTGGCGACCCTCAAGGAGCGCGCCCGCGCGCTGCGCGCGGGGAGGGCCATCTGATGCTCGGTCTCGGCGCCCACAAGGGTCACGGATTGCCGCAGCGGCCGACCGTCGTTTCGGTTCTCGACGTCGGCTCCTCCAAGATCTGCTGCCTGGTCGGGCGCCTCACCCCCGCCGCCCCCGGCAGCGCGCTCCCCGGCCGCACCCACGCCATCGAGATTCTGGGCTTCTGGCAGCAGCGCTCGCAGGGCATCAAGTCGGGCGTCGTCACCAACCTCGATGCCGCCGAAGCCGCCATCCGTCACGCCGTCGATGCCGCCGAGCGCATGGCCGGCGTCACGGTCGAATCGCTGATCGTGTCGGTCACCGGCGGGCGGCTGGCGAGCGGCGGCGGTTCAGCTACCGTCGGCGTCGCCGATCGCCCAATCACCGAATCCGATGTCGCCCGTGTCGTGACCGCCGGCCGCCGTCAGGCCGTCGCCGCCGGCCGCACCGTCGTCCATTCCCTGCCCATCGGCTACCGCCTCGATGGCGAGGGCGGCATCGCCGATCCCCACGGCATGATCGCCCGCGAACTCGGCGTCGACATGCACGTCGTCACCGCCGATGCGCCGCAGATCCGCAACCTCGAGCTTTGCCTGAACCGCAGCCACCTGTCGGTCGAGGCGCTGGTCGCCGCCCCTTACGCCAGCGGTCTGTCGGTGCTCGTCAACGACGAGGCGGAACTCGGCGGCGCCGTCGTCGATTTCGGCGGCGGCACCACCACCATCGCCGTCTTCAATCGCGGCGCCTTCATTCATGTCGATGCCATCGCCATCGGCGGCCAGCACATCACCACCGACATCGCCCGCGGCCTGTCGACCCGCATCGAGGACGCCGAGCGGCTGAAGGTCATGCACGGCGCGGCACTGCCCGATTTCGGCGGCGCCAGCGACGTGCTGCCGGTGCCCACGCTCGACGACGACGAGCCCGATGAGCCGAGCCAGGTGCCGCGCGCCGCGCTCACCCGCATCATTCGCCCGCGCGTCGAGGAAATCCTCGAGCTGGTCCGCGACCGCCTCAATGCCTCCGGCTACGCCGGCCTCTTCGGCCGCCGTCTGGTCCTGACCGGTGGCGCCAGCCAGTTGGCCGGCCTCGGCGAAGCGGCGCGCCGCATCCTGGCGCGCAACGTTCGCCTCGGTCGTCCGCTCGGCATCGCCGGCACGCCCGAGGTCGCCCGCGGGCCGGCTTTCGCGGCCGCCATGGGCCTTCTCATCTACCCGCAGGTCGCCGAAGCCGAACACGCCGACGACCGCGGCCATGCCCTGCCCATGACCGGCACCGACGGCTATTTCGGCCGCATCGGCCAGTGGATCAGGGAGAGCTTCTAGACGTCGCGGCGGCGGCGTCTTTGAGAAACGAAACGAGGGGCCGGCGGGACGCGCGGACGGCCGAGGGTCAAGATTGACGAGGTTGCCATGTCGAATGAAGCGAAACTGCCGGAAATCAAGGAACTGAAGCCGCGGATCACCGTGTTTGGCGTCGGCGGCGCCGGCGGCAACGCCGTCAACAACATGATCCGCTCGGGCCTTCAGGGCTGCGAGTTCGTGGTCGCCAACACGGATTCGCAGGCCCTCATGTCGTCGAGCGCCGAACGGCTGATCCAGATGGGGGTCGCCGTTACCGAGGGGCTCGGCGCCGGCTCTCAGCCGGAGGTCGGGCGCGCCGCCGCCGAGGAAGCCATCGACGAGATCAAGGCGCACCTCACCGGCTCGCACATGGTCTTCGTCACCGCCGGCATGGGCGGCGGCACCGGCACCGGCGCCGCGCCGATCGTGGCGCGTCTCGCCCGCGATGCCGGCATCCTCACCGTCGGCGTCGTCACCAAGCCGTTCCAGTTCGAGGGCGTGCGCCGCATGCGCGTCGCCGAGTCGGGCATCAAGGAACTGGAGCAGTGCGTCGACACGCTCATCGTCATCCCCAACCAGAACCTGTTCCGCATCGCCAACGACAAGACCACCTTCGCCGACGCCTTCGCCATGGCCGATCAGGTGCTCTATTCGGGCGTCGCCTGCATCACCGACCTGATGGTCAAGGAAGGCCTCATCAATCTCGACTTCGCCGACGTGCGTTCGGTGATGCGCGAGATGGGCAAGGCCATGATGGGCACCGGCGAAGCCTCCGGCGAGCGCCGCGCCACCGAAGCCGCCGAGGCGGCGATCGCCAACCCGCTCCTCGACGAGACCTCCATGCGCGGGGCGCAAGGCCTGCTCATCTCGATCACCGGCGGCAAGGACCTGACGCTGTTCGAGGTCGACGAGGCCGCCAGCCGCATCCGCGAGGAGATCGACCCGGACGCCAACATCATCCTCGGCGCCACCTTCGAGGAAGAGCTCGAGGGCATCATTCGGGTCTCGGTCGTGGCGACCGGCATCGACAACGCTGCCGCCGCTGCCCAGCCGCAGCCGGCCCCCGCCTTCGACGCCGCCCAGCGCCTCCGCGCTGCCGCCACGTTGAAGCCGGCCCCCGCCGCCGCCCCGGCGGTTCAGGCCGCGCCCGCCGCGTCGCAGGCCCAGGCCACCGCGCCGGCCCAGCCGCCGCGCATCCAGCCGCAGGCCCGCCCGGTTGCGCCGCAGGTCGCCCCGGCCCAGATGGCACCGGCCCAGATGACGGCGCCCGAAATGGCCCCGCCGGCCCCCAGCGAGGCGTCCGGCTTCGATCTCGGCTTCGACGACTTCGCCGCCCCCGCGGGCGAGGCCGCCGGGGACGACACGCCGGCCGATGCGCCGTTCATCGCGCCGGCCCCCGAAGTCCCCCCGACGCGGATTCCGCGCGTCGAGGATTTCCCGCCGGTCGCCCGCCGCCAGATCGAGGCGCACCGCGAGCATCGCCCCGAAACCTCCGACCGTGGTCCGATGGGCCTGCTCCGCCGCCTCGCCAATGCCAGCCTCGGCCGGCGCGACGAGGCGCCTGCCGCGCGCCCGCAGGCGCGGGCCAATCCGCAGCGCCCCGCCCAGCCGCGCCAGGTCCGTCCGGCCACCGCCGGCGAGGCGCCCTACCGCGCCTCCGAGGGCAATCTCGACCCGCACGGACGGGCGGTGCCCAACGTGCAGCCGACTCGCGCTCAGGACGACGAGCTGGAGATTCCGGCGTTCCTGCGCCGCCAGGCGAACTGATCGCGACTGCCGCCAGAATCGCGCGGGCCGGAGTTCCTGATCGAACTCCGGCCCGTAATCTATTGTTGACGATACCGAATTGCCGGAGCGGCGCCTGTGGATAATTCCGTGGACAAGTCGGTTACACGCGGACTCGAAGCGTGATTGGTGAACGGCTGACTGCCCGCCTATTGTGCAATGCAAGGACGGCGCCGGGGCGAATGGCGCGGGGGCTGACGTTTCGGATAGCCGGATTCGTTGGTCGCATGACAGCGTTCGCCAAAGGTACCGCAAGGCGCTCGCCCGGTGTTGCAGCCGGGCGACGTGTGTATGCGCACAGGGTAGCGATCGGAATGGCTGGGCACAGGGGCAAGCAGTCGACGCTGCGCCGTCAGGCGACCGTGTCGGGAATCGGCGTCCATTCGGGGCGTGAAGTTTCCCTGACCCTCAATCCAGCCGAAGCCAACACCGGTGTCGTGTTCTGCCGCGCCAAGGGCAACGGCGGCGGCGAATGGACTATCCCCGCCAATTTCCGCAACGTCAGCGCGACGGATCTGTGCACCGCCATCGGCGTGCCCGGCGCCTCGGTTGCCACCATCGAACACCTCATGGCGGCGCTCAGCGCCCTTGAGATCGACAACGCCATCGTCGAGATCGACGGAGCGGAAGTCCCGGTCATGGACGGCAGCGCCGGCGCCTTCATCGACGCGCTCGACGAGGCCGGGTTCGCCAGTCTCGACGCGCCGGTGCGCTATCTCAAGGTGCTCCAGCCGGTGCGCGTCGAAAACGGCCAGTCGTTCGCCGAGTTCACGCCCTACAGCGGCCGCCGCGTCGAGGTCGAGATCGACTTCGCCAACCCGCTCGTCGGCCGCCAGCATTTCGCCGTCGACATCGATTCGACCAGCTTCCGCAGCGATATCGCCCGCGCCCGCACCTTCGGCTTCCTCGCCGAAGTGCAGGAACTCTGGCAGAAGGGCTTCGCCCGCGGCGCCTCGCTCGAAAACGCCGTCGTTATCGGCGAGGACCGCGTCATGAACCCCGAGGGTCTGCGCTTCGCCGACGAGTTCGTGCGCCACAAGGTGCTCGACGCGGTCGGCGATCTGGCGTTGGCCGGCATGCCGATCCTGGGCTGCTACCGCTCCTATCGCGGCGGTCACCGGCTCAACGTTCAGGCTGTCCGGGCGCTGGTCGCCGACGAGGCCGCCTGGACGATTGTCGAGGGCGCCGTGACCCGCGAGTCGGCCCACGCCGGCCTGTCTGCCGGCATGGGCGCCGCCGCTTACGGCCCCGACGCCACCTGACCGTTCGCTGACGCCCGCGGTGCGGCGAGGCCGCCCGTTGTTTCGCCACAAATTCGCGCCATTGCCCTGCCACCCGAGTTGCTGGAATCGGGCGCCGTCGGCTACACAGACGGTTCAATCGTCGGGCGGCCGGAAATGGGTCCGCACCGGGTTCGGGAAACGCTCGGAAGGGGCATGGACAAGGCATCAACGGCTAGGCCGCTTTTCGGTACGATCCTGACGGTCGCGCGCTATCTGGCGCTCATCCTCGTCGTCGGCGTTCTCTCCGGCTGCACTTCGACGGCCGGAACCAAGGATGCCTTCGCCAACGACCAGCCGGCCGGCGACCTCTATAACGAGGGCCTGGCCTATCTGAACGCCGGCCGCCTCAAGGACGCCGTCTCGAGTTTCGACGAAGTCGATCGCCAGCACCCCTATTCGGAGTGGGCGCGCAAGGCCCTCGTCATGTCGGCCTTCGCCAGCTACAAGCGCGGTCGCAACGAGGACACCGTCTCCAGCGCCCAGCGCTACCTGACCCTTTATCCTGGCAGCCCCGACGCGGCCTACGCGCAATACCTGATCGGTCTTGCCTACTTCCGTCAGATCCCCGACGTCACCCGCGACCAGGAGATGACCCGCCGCACGCTCGCCGCGATGCAGGAGATCGTCGACCGCTATCCCGATTCCGAATACGTGCCCGACGCCAAGGCCAAGATCATCGTGGCGCGCGACCAGCTCGCCGGCAAGGAACTCCAGGTCGGCCGCTACTACCTGGAGCGCAAGGAATACATCGCCGCCATCAACCGCTTCCGCACCATCGTCACCGACTACCAGGACACGCGTGAGGTCGAGGAGGCGCTGGAGCGGCTGGTCGAGGCGAACCTGTCCATGGGCCTCGCCTCGGAGGCGCAGACCGCCGCCGCCGTCCTCGGCCACAACTTCCCGGATTCGCAGTGGTACAAGGACGCCTACGATCTCCTCCAGAAGGGCGGCCTGTCGCCGTCGGAGAACAAGGGCTCCTGGATCAGCAAGGCGTTCGGCGGCAGCAAGGCCTGACGGCGCGGGCCGCGTGATGCTCGCCGCCCTGGATATCCGCGACATCGTCATCATCGACAAGCTCGCCGTCGAGCTGGCGCCGGCGCTGACCGTGCTGACCGGCGAAACCGGCGCCGGCAAGTCGATCCTGCTCGATGCCCTGTCGCTGGCGCTGGGCGCCCGCGGCGACGCCGCGCTGGTCCGCCAGGGGGCGGGCGAGGGCGTCGTCACCGCCGTCTTTGCCGTCGCCGCCGATCATCCCGCCCGCGCCACGCTTTCCGCTGCCGGCATCGCGGCCGACGGCGACCTGATCCTGCGCCGCATCCAGGGCGCGGATGGGCGGAGCCGCGCCTTCGTCAACGATCAGCCGGTTTCCGCCGCGCTGCTGCGTCAGGTCGGCGCCGCGCTGGTCGAGATCCACGGCCAGCACGCCGACCGCGCCCTGATCGAGCCCGGCGCCCACCGCGCGCTTCTCGATGCCTACGGTCAGCTCGACGGCACGCTCGCCGATGTGGGCGCGGCGCATGCCGCCTGGCGCCGGATCACCGCCGCCGTTTCTGAATTGCGCGAAGCGATCGCCAAGGCAGAAGCCGAGGGCGCGTACCTCCGCGCCGCCGTCGATGAATTGTCGGCGCTTGCCCCCGCCGACAACGAGGAGGAGACGCTCGCCGACCGGCGCGCCGCCATGATGCGCGCCGAAAAGATCGCCGGCGACGTTGCCGAGGCCAACGAGGCGATCGCCGGCGGCGCCTCGCCGATCCCCGCGCTTGCCTCGCTGGTCCGCCGGCTGGAGCGCAAGCGCGTCGAAGCCGGCGGTCTGCTCGACGAGACGGTCGCGGCCATCGACCGCGCCCTGGAAGCGCTGGGCGATGCCGAAACCGCGCTGGCCGCTGCCGTCCAGGCGGTCGATTTCGACGCGAACGAACTGGAGCGCACCGAGGAGCGCCTGTTTGCCCTCCGCGCCGCCTCGCGCAAATACAACGTGCCCGTCGCCGATCTGCCCGAGTTGGCCGGGCGCATGGCCGCCGATCTCGCCGCGCTGGAATCGGGCGCCGAGCGCCTCGCCGCGCTGGAAAAGGAAGCCGCCGCCGCCCGCGCCACGTACGACACCAGGGCCGCGCTTCTGTCGAAGCAGCGCCGCACCGCGGCGAAGCGTCTCGAAAAGGCGGTTGCCGCCGAGCTTCCCGCTCTCAAGCTCGAACGCGCCGCCTTCTCCGTCGCCATCGAGTCGGATCCCGCCCGCACCGCCGAGGCGGGCATCGACGACATCGCCTTTCTCGTGCGCACCAATCCCGGCACCGCCCCGGGCCCGCTCATGAAGATCGCCTCGGGCGGCGAACTGGCGCGCTTCCTGCTCGCCCTCAAGGTCGCGCTCGCCGATCGCGGTTCCGCCGCCACCCTCGTCTTCGACGAAGTCGATACGGCGGTCGGCGGGGCGGTGGCTGACGCCATTGGTGCGCGCCTCGCCCGCCTCGCCGAGCGCGTGCAGGTGCTCGCCGTCACCCACGCCCCCCAGGTTGCCGCCCGCGCCTCCGGCCACCTGCTCGTCGCCAAGAACGCCGCCCGGGGCGGGAAAAGCGTCGCGGCTGGGCTTGTTCCCCTTGACGCGGAGAGGCGGCGCGAGGAAATAGCCCGCATGCTTGCCGGGGCCGTCGTCACCGACGAGGCTCGTGCTGCCGCTGACCGCCTGATTCGCGGCGCTGCGTGATTCGCGGCGGCGTTAAGCCGGAAGAAGAAGAGAAAGGAGACGAGTGACCCAGCAGGCTAAACTCGCCGTCCTCTTCTTTTCGCTCATTATCGATGTGCTCGGCATCGGCATCATGCTGCCAGTCGTGCCGATGCTGGTGCGCGAGCTGTCAGGCGGCGAACTGTCCTCGGCGGCGGCGATCTACGGCCTGCTGATCGCGCTGTATTCGCTGATGCAGTTCCTGTGCGGCCCGCTCATGGGCGCTCTGTCGGACCGCTTCGGCCGCCGCCCGATCCTGCTTCTGTCGATGCTCGGGCTCGCCCTCGACTACGGCCTCCTGTCGGTGGCGCCGTCGATCACGGTCGTCGCCATCGCGCGCATCCTCGGCGGCATCATGGGCGCCTCGGTGGCCACCGCCTCCGCCTACATCTCCGACATCACCCCGCCCGAGCGCCGCGCCCAGAATTTCGGCCTGATCGGCGTCGCCTTCGGCATCGGCTTCATCGTCGGGCCGCTGACCGGCGGTTTCCTCGGCGAGTTCGGCTCGCGCGTCCCGTTTTACGGCGCCGCCGCCGTCAGCCTCGTGGCGTTCCTGTTCACCTTCTTCATGTTGCCCGAGTTGCTGGACAAGGAGAACCGCCGCCGCTTCCGCCTGCGCGAGGCAAATCCGGTCGGCGCCTTCCTGGTGGTGGCGCGCTATCCGGCGGTCGTGGCGCTGATGGTGGTCTTCGTCCTCGCCCAGCTTGCCGAGCGCATGCTGGAATCGACCTGGGTGCTGTTCAGCGCCCATCAGTTCCACTGGGGCGCCGCCGCGGTCGGCATCTCGCTCGCCTGGGTCGGCGTGCTGTTCGTCATCACGCAAGGGGGCCTGGTGCGTTACGTCGTGCCGCGCCTCGGCGAGTGGCGCACGCTCACCGCCGGTCTCGCCGTTTCCGTGGTGTGCATGGCGGCGCTCGGCCTCTCGAACCAGGGCTGGATGATGTACGTCATCACGGTCCCCTACGTCTTCGGCTGGGGCCTCACCGGCCCGGCGATCCAGGCGATCGTCACCCGCGCCGTGCCCAAGACCGAGCAGGGCATCCTCCAGGGCGCGATGTCGAGCGTCGGCACCTTCACCGGCGTCATCGGTCCGCCGATCGCCGGCGCCCTGTTCGGCTATTTCGTCAGCCCCGCCGCGCCGTTCCAGTTGCCGGGCGCGCCCCTGCTGGTCGGCAGCCTGCTGTTCGTCGCCGGCCTGTTCTTCACGCTCCGCCCCTCGCCGGAAAAGACCGCCGAACTCGCCGCCGAAGCGAAGAAGAAGGCCGAGGAGGAAGCCCAGGCCGCGAACGCCGCCAGGACCAACGGCGCCACCCCGCCCACGGCCCCCGACGGGGCTGACGCAGCCGAGGCGGGCCTTGCGGCCAATGCCTTGCTCGGGCAAATGTCTGCCTCCATGCCGGCGGAGGCGGAACGTGGCGATGGCCGGGAAATCGGCAAAGGCGGTTGACGACCTGACGGCGGCGGAAGCCGTCCGCCGGCACAAGGCCCTGTCGCGCCAGATCGCCGAGGCCGACCGCCGCTACCACGGCGAAGACGCGCCCACCATCACCGACGCCGCGTACGACGCGCTCCGTCGCGAATTGAACGAGATCGAGGCGCGCTTCCCCGATCTGAAAAGCGCCGTCAGCGCATCGGTCGGCGCGCGTCCCTCCGCGAAGTTCGCCGAGGCGCGCCACGCCGTCCCCATGCTGTCGCTGGAAAACGCCTTCGCCGACGACGACGTGCGCGATTTCGTCGACCAGATCTATCGCTTCCTCGGCCGCTCCCCCGACGAGCCCATCGCGATCACCGCCGAGCCCAAGATCGACGGCTTGTCCATGTCGCTCCGCTACGAGGATCGCAAGCTGGTTCTCGGCGCCACCCGCGGCGATGGCGTCACCGGCGAGGACGTCACCGCCAACGTGCGCACCATCGCCGATATTCCCGAGGCGCTGCCGAAGGATGCCCCCGACGTCGTCGAGGTGCGCGGCGAGATCTACATGGGCAAGAAGGATTTCGCCGCCCTCAACGCGCGCCAGGTCGCGGCCGGGGAGGAGCCTTACGTCAACCCGCGCAACACCGCCGCCGGGTCCGTCCGCCAGAAGGACCCAGGCGTCACCGCCGCGCGGCCGCTGCGCTTCTTCGCCTACGCCTGGGGCGAGATTGCCGGCGGCCCGCCCGAGCCCACCCAGTGGAAGATGGTCGAGCGCTTCAGGCGCTGGAAGTTCCCGGTCAACCCGCTGATGAAGGTCTGCGCCAATGTCGATGAGGCGCTTGCCACCTACCGCGCCATCGAGGAACAGCGCGCCAGCCTCGACTACGACATCGACGGCGTCGTCTATAAGGTCAACGACCTCGCATTGCAGACCCGCCTCGGCTTGCGCACCCGCAGCCCGCGCTGGGCGATCGCCCACAAGTTCCCCGCCGAGAAGGCGACCACCAAGCTCACCGCCATCGACGTGCAGGTCGGCCGCACCGGCGCGCTCACCCCCGTTGCGCGGCTCGAGCCGGTCACCGTCGGCGGCGTCGTGGTCGAGAACGCCACCCTTCACAACGAGGACTACATCCGCGGTTTCGGCCGCGACGGACAGCCGCTGCGCACCGACGACAAGGGTAACGCCGTCGATTTCCGCATCGGCGACACCGTCACCATCCAGCGCGCCGGCGACGTCATTCCGCAGGTGCTCGACGTCGATCTGTCGAAGCGGCCGAAGGGCACGAAGCCGTTCGCCTTCCCGACGGTGTGCCCCTGCTACCTGAAGACGGCGATCGTGCGCGAGGAAACCGCGACCGGCGGGGAGGGGATCGTGCGCCGCTGCTCGGGCGAATTCGCCTGTCCCTTCCAGCGCAAGGAGCACCTGTTCCATTTCGTCGGCCGCTCCGCCTTCGACATCGAGGGCCTCGGCACCAAGCAGATCGAGATGTTCTACGACGACCCCGATCTGCCGGTGAAAACCCCCGCCGACATCTTCACGCTCGCCGCGCGGAACGCGCGGCTCCCTGAAGATCGCCAACTCGCCGCGCGCGACGGCTTCGGCGCGGTCTCGGTGGGCAATCTGTTCTCGGCCATCGAGGCGCGCCGCACCATTTCGCTGGAGCGCTTCCTGAATTCACTCGGCATTCGCCATGTCGGCGAAACCACCGCCCGGGTGCTTGCCCGCGCCTACGGGTCGTGGGACGCCTTCCATGCCGCCGCGCTCAGGGTCGCGGCCGGTGACGAGGCGGCGGCGCAGGAGATGGACGACATCGACCAGATCGGCGAGACCGTCGTGGAAGCCGTCGCCCGCTATTTCGGCGAGAGCCACAACCGGGATGTCGTCGAAACGCTGGTCGCCCAGATGAGCGCGATCGCCGACGCCGAACAGGCGCGGAGCGACTTCCCCGTCGCCGGCAAGACCGTCGTCTTCACCGGCTCGCTTGAAAAGATGACCCGCGACGAGGCCAAGGCCATGGCCGAGCGTCTCGGCGCCCGCGTCTCCGGCTCGGTGTCGAAGAAGACCGATCTCGTCGTCGCCGGTCCCGGCGCCGGCTCGAAGCTCAAGGACGCGCAGAAATTCGGAGTTGAAGTGATCGACGAGGCGGGATGGCTCGCCCTCGTTCAGAAGTCATAGGCAATCCCCAGGGAGGGTGACGATGAGTACACGGTTCGTGGTCGCATGTGCGGCACTTGCCGCGGCGTTCGGTTTGTCGGTCTCCGCGGTTTCCGCCACCGAGGCGTCGCGCGACGCCGCCGTTGACGCGCTCCAGACCGGCGCCCTTGCCGACGGCGCCAATACGCTCGCCGGCATGATCGCCGCCGACCCCTCCGACGACGACGCCAAGATGGGCCTCGGCATGATCCGCTTCGTCCAGGCGGTCGAGCACCTCTCCCAGGGCCTTTACAAATACGGCCTCCAGCCGCCGCATTCGTGGCTGATGCCGATCGTCCGCCTGCCGGTGCCGGAAAACGCCGCGCCCGAGCCGGTCGACTACGCCAAGTTCCACGACCTGCTGATGCGCTTCGATGACGATCTCGCCGTCGCCGAGAAGGCGCTGGCCGAGGTCGGCCCGGGCGAGGCCAAGATTCCCGTCGACATGACGACCATCCGCTACGACGTCAACGGCGACGGCACCGTCGCCGAGGACGAAACCATGACGGCGGTGCTGGCGCGCATCATGGACATGGACGTGAGCCAGCTGTCGCACGAGCCGGTGATCATCGCCTTCGACCGCGCCGATTCCTTCTGGCTGCGCGGCTACGCCCACGTGCTGATGGCGTTCACCGATTTCCTGCTCGCCTACGACTGGCACGAGAGCTTCGACGATTCCTTCCACGTCTTCTTCCCGCTCGCCCACTCGGCGTTCCAGGACGCGCTGGTGGCGCGCGGCGAGGGCGACCAGTTCCAGGTCGGTTCGATCGCCGATCTGATCTCGTTCCTGCATATCCGCTGGCCGGTCGGCGATGCCGACCGCATGCGCTCGGCCCGGCTCCACCTCAAGCAGATGATCGTGCTGAGCCGCCAGACCTTCGACGCGGTCAACGCCGAGACCGACAACGACAACGAGTGGATCCCCAACCCCAACCAGACCAGCATCACCCAGATCCCGGTGACCGCCGAGCAGATCGCCGCCTGGAATGGTGTCCTCGACACCTTCGATGCCATCCTCGACGGCAAGAAGCTGGTGCCGCACTGGCGCATGAAAGGCGGCATCAACATGCGCAAGGTCTTCGACGAGCCGACCCCGTTCGATCTGGTGTTGTGGATCACCGGCCCGGCGACCATGCCCTATCTCGAACAGGGCGACGTGCTGACGTCGCAGGAGTGGCGGAACCTGACCTCGGCCTTCTCGGGCGAGTTCGGCAGCTACGCCATCTGGTTCAACTAGGAGAGGGCGCCCCGGCGCGCCCAGCGCGTCCCACCGCCCGCCGGAAATCAGGCCCGGCGGGCGTACACGGGGGTCACGCACACAGCCGCTTCTTCAGCAGCCGTGCCGGCACGGTTCAGTTTGTCGGAACCGACGGCGCCGTCTGGTCGAGCATCTGCTGCTCGCGCAGCTTCGCCTCTTCCTGCTGCTTCAGCATCGCCACCGTCATGTATTCCGGTGCGCCGTTCAGGGCGTCCGCGCTCGCGTTGAGAATGAGCTTCGGATTGCCGTCCTTGTCGGCGGTCTTGGTGATCGCATCGTACGGGACAGCGACGTTCTTCTCGCCGATGCCGAGGAACCCGCCGACGCCGATGACGACGGCGGTCATCTTGCCGTCCTTGTCGAGGACGACGTCGTTGACCTTGCCAAGGTCGTTGTCGCTGGTGTCGAAGACCGTCGAACCGACGATGTTCGAGACCAGGACCTGGTCATCCGACTGCTTGTCGATGAAGGCCGGCGCCGAAGCGATCTGCGTGTTGACGCTTGGCGCGGTGGCGGCGTTATCGGCGTTGGCTGGCGGGGTGGCCGCACCAGCGGGAGCGGTTGCATCGTCGCCGAGCGCTGGAACTGCAAAGGCGAGTGCCGCAATGGCGGTCGCCGTCAGAAGTGTCTTGCGCATGACTTTCTCCTTCGAGTCAGTCCTGCCCTCCACGTCCAATGACGTAGCCGCGCGGGTTGCCGCTTGCGTGACGAGAATGGGGCGATTTCTGTGAAAGTTCGGGGCGAGGGGAAAAGCGTTGTGCGACGCACCACGGGGGCTTGCCCCGGCGCCCGCGCGTCCCACCGCCCGCCGGAAATCAGGCCCGGCGGGCGTACACGGGGGTCACGCGCACAGCCGCTTCTTCAGCGGTGTTTCGAATCACGTGTCGACATCCCGCGCCCGCCTCGTGGCGAGATTGAGTCCGAACCCTCGCTCGCTGCTCAGCCGGACGTGTACTTGCGCGACGCTTCCGGGTCCTCGGTGGCGTAGGGGAGCGCCATCAGCTCTTCCCACGCCGCATCGGGGATCGGCCAGTTCGCCCACTCGAACGTCTGGGCGATGCGCTTCGGCTTGCTCACCCCGACGATGGTCGAGGTCACCCGCTTGTCGCGCAGCGAAAACTGCAGGGCCGCCGCGCCGGTCGGCACGTTGTGGCGGGCGCAGATCGCTTCGATCCGGCGGACCGGCGTCAGCACCTCTTCCGAGGCCTCCTGATAGGCGTAGCGCTTGGTGTTGGCCGACCCCTGGGCGAGCACGCCGCTGGCGTAGGGCGCCGCGTTCAGAACCGCGATCCCCTTGCTGATGCAGAGATCCATCATCTCCTCGGCGTTGCGGTTGACCAGCGTGAAGCGGTTGTGGGTGATGATCGCGTCGAAGTCCCAGTCCCGGATGAGCGGCATCATCACCTCGGCGCGCCCGGCGGCGAGGCCGACCGCGTCGACCAGCCCTTCCTCCTTCAGCTTGAAGAGCTCGGCGAGCGCGCCGCCCGGCTTGGTCACGTCCTTCAGGTCGGTGGCGTATTCCGGGTCGTGCAGGTTCATCAGGTGGATGTGGTCGAGCCCCAGCGCCGTGAAGCTCTCTTCCAGCGAACGCCGCACCCGCGGCCCGTCGAAGACGTTGCTTTCGAAGTCGCGGTCGACCTTCGACGCGACGACGAACCCATCCGGCAGGCCGCCGATCTCCCTGATTGCCGCCCCGATGCGCTCCTCGCTGCGCCCGTGGCCGTAGATGCGCGCGGTGTCGAGGAAGTTGACCGGGCCGGCGAAGATCGCCTTCAGCGTCGCCACCGCCTCATCGGCCTCGACGGCGTAGCCATAGGTGCCCGGCATGCTGCCGAGCGCCGAAGTCCCGAAGCAGAGCTTCGACACCTTGAGGCCGGTGCGGCCGAGCGTCACCCGTTCGTTCTGGTCTGGCATGGTTGTCCCCCGTCTCTGGTGTTTTTCGTCGTCGCGACCGCTAGCCAGCCGCCGCCAGCGGCCGGCAGGCTGCCGCCAGCCACGCCCGCTCGTCGTCGTCGAGCAGGTGGTCGAGCTTGCCCGGCAAGCTCGCATGATAGCCGTCGAGCCAGGCGATCTCGTCGGCGGTCATCAGCTCCGGCGCGATCAGCCGCGTGTCGATGGGCGCCAGCGTCAGCGTCTCGAAGGTCAGCATCTCGCGCTCGCCCCCCGGCACCGTGACCGGCGGCCGCACCAGCAGCAGGTTCTCGATGCGGATGCCGTATTCGCCGACCTTGTAGTAGCCCGGTTCGTTGGAAAAGATCATCCCCGGCTCCAGCACCGAGTGCCCCAGCCGCGAGACGCGCGTCGGGCCCTCGTGCACGGCGAGGAACGAGCCGATGCCGTGGCCGGTGCCGTGGTCGTAGTCGAGGCCGGCGCGCCACAGCGCCACCCGCGCCAGGCTGTCGAGCTGGGCGTCTGTGCCGCCGAGCGGCAGCATGGCGGTGGCGAGCGCGATGTGTCCCTTGAGGACGCGCGTGTAGCGATCGCGCATCTCCGCCGTCGGCGTACCGATCGGCACGGTG
The DNA here is from genome assembly GCA_963843565.1 of uncultured Alphaproteobacteria bacterium. GTDB lineage: Bacteria > Pseudomonadota > Alphaproteobacteria > Rhizobiales > Kaistiaceae > DASZQY01. The sequence continues at coordinate 1,257,257 of CAWJKY010000003.1, read as the reverse complement.
CGGGTGATATCGGTGGTGCCGTCGCGGTACTGGCCGCCCGAATCGATCAGGTAGAGCGTGTCGGGGGCGAGCTTTCGCGTCGTCGCCGGCGTCGCCCGGTAGTGGATGATGGCGCCGTTCGGCCCCGCGCCGGAGATCGAATCGAACGACAGGTCGACGAGTTCCGAACCGTCGCGTTCCGCCGTCTCGGCGCGGAGCGCACGGAGCTTCTCTTCCGCGGCGATCTCGTCGTGGGTGCCGGTCGGCCCTTCCGTGTCGAGCCAGGCGAGGAAGCGCACCATCGCCGCCCCGTCGCGCAGGTGCGCCGCATGCGCCCCGGCGATCTCGGTGGCGTTCTTGATCGCCCGCGGCAACACGACCAGATCGCCGCCTTCGACGATCGTGCCGCCGGCAGCGCGGATCGTCCCCGCCACCGCCTCGCTGGTGGTGGTCGGGTCGAGCAGCACCTTGCGCCCGCCCAGCCGGTCGAGCGCGGCCGCGAAATTGCCTTCGCCCTCCACCTCGGCGATCTCGGAAAGTTCCGTCCGCACGCTGTTGGAAAGCTTGCGCCCGTCGATGAAGAGCTGCGGCTTGCCGGTCGCCGGCAGCACGGCGAAGGCGAGCGCCACCGGGTTGTGGGCCACGTCGCCGCCGCGGATGTTGAGAAGCCAGGCGATCGAATCCGCCTGGCTGAGCACGGTCGCGTCGACGTTGCGCTCGCCGAGCGTCTTCTGGAGCCGCGCGATCTTGTCGGTGGCGGCCTCGCCGGCAAACCTGACCGGGTGCAGCATCACCTGCGCCTGCGGCGGCGCCGGCCGGTCCTCCCAAAGCGCGTCGATCGGGTTGGCCGCGACCGCCACGAACGTCGCGCCCGATCCCGCGCACGCCTTGGCGAAGCTCTTGACCTGGCCGATGGTCATCAGGTTCGGGTCATAGCCTATGCGCTCGCCCGCCTTGGCGTGGGCGGCGAGCCACCGCGCCGGCGGCGTCTCGATCAGATGCTCGGGCGTGAAGAGCGCCGTGTCGACCTGGTTGCGGGCCTGCGTGGTGTAGCGTCCGTCGACGAAGATCGCGGCTTCCTCGGCAAGCACGATCGCCATGCCCGCCGAACCGGTGAACCCGGTCAGCCACGCCAGCCGCTCCGCCGCCGCCGGCAGGTATTCGCTCTGGTGGTCGTCGGCGTGCGGCACCACGAAGCCGGCGAGCTTGGCTTCCGCGAGTGCGGCGCGAAGCCGCATCAATCGTGTCGGGTCGGTCATCGGTAACCTTTGGTCGGCGGTTTGCAACGATCAAGTGCGGCGGGATTGCGGCATTGCATTACCATGACGCGATGCAACAAACGCAGGTCAGACATGCGGTTTGACCGGTACCGGCTGCCTGCCATGACGCCCATGCTCCGAGTCGGCGGGGCTTCCGACAGATTGGCACGGAGACGGCTATGGCGACCATGGTTCTCGGCGACGCGGGCGTGCGGCAAGCGCCGGCGCGTGGCGTGCTGCGCCGCACCGTGGCGCGGCTGGTCGCGGCGCGCGAGCATGAGGCCCGCCGGCAGGTGCGCGCCTACCTGCTCGGTCTCGACGACGCGACGCTGGCGACCTATGGCGTCGACCGCGACCACCTCGACATGGAGCGCGGCTTCCCGTTCTAGGATGCGCGCGCAGCGCTCATGCGACTCTCCCCCTTGTGGGGGAGAAAGCGGAGCTTCGACCGCATCGCGGTCGCTAGCGAAGCTTGAGGGGGGTGCCGTCCACCTCCGCCAGGAACGCCAGCACCGCCGCGCGCGAAGCGCTTGGCCGCCTTCCTCCTCCCCCCTGAAAGGGGGAGGTCGACCGCGTCAGCGGTCGGGTAGGGGTCACTTATGCCGTGGCTTTCACCTCCGCCACAAACCCCAGCACTGCCGCGCGCGCAGCGCTTGGCCGCCTTCCTCCTCCCCCTGAAAAGGGGAGGTCGACCGCGCCAGCGGTCGGGTGGGGGTCACTTATGCGGTGCCGTCCACCTCCGCCAGAAACGCCAGCACCGCCGCGAAGGTCGCCGGGTCTTCCATGTTGGCGAAGTGCCCGACGCCGCGCATGGTCAGCAGCCGCGCGCCGGCAATCCGCGCCGCCAGCGTCTCGGCGATCGGGATATTGTAGGCGGCGAGATCCCGCTCCCCGACGATCACAAGCGTCGGCGCGGCAATCTCCTCCAGCCGCGTCACGGCGCGCGGCGTCAGCCGTTTGACCGGATTGGGGTTGGCCAGGTGCCAGCCAGAGTAGTCCGCGACCATCGCTTGCAGCGCCGCCGCCACGGCCGGTTTCTCCAGCGCCGGCGTGAACCATTCCATCGCCAGCCACAGCGCCTTGGCGCGCGCAATGTCGCCGGCCTCCGCCGCGCCGGTGATCGCGTCGAAGGCGGCGGCGAGCTGGTCGGGGTAGGGGTAGCCGCCGAGCACCGACGTATCGACCAGCGTCAGCGAACGCACCGCGCTCGGATGGGTGAGCGCGAAATCGACGGCGATCGCAGCGCCGAGCGACAGGCCGACGACGTGGGCCCGCGCGATGCCGAGATGGCCGAGCAGTGCCGTGAAATCGTCATGCTGCGCATAAGGTCCGGCGGGCGGGTCGGAGCGCCCCGCGCCGCGCAAGTCATACCGGATCACACGGTGCACCGCCCCGAACGCCGCCACCTGCGGCTCCCACATGCGCGTGTCGAGCGTGAAGCCGGGGACGAACACCACCGGCGTCCCGTCGCCATCGTCTTCATAGTGCAGTTGTCCGCCCGCGACCGGCACGAAGCCCGCGCTCATCGCGGCGCGCCCGGGGCCGCGAACATCAGCGTCGCCCAGCCGTCGATGACCAGTCCGCCCGCGCGCCTCAGGCCGGTGGCGCGATAGGTGGCACTCACCTCGCGCTGCTGGTTGGTCAGAAGCCCGGAGAGGATGACGCTGCCGCCCGGCGCCACGTGACGGCGGAGCGCCGGGGCGAGGTCGACCAGCGGTCCGGCGAGAATGTTCGCCACGATCAGGTCGTAGGGCGCGCCACCCCGGATCGCCGCGTGCGTGAAGCCTGCCGCCGCGACCGCCCGCACCTTCGCCGCCACCCCGTTGAGCTGGGCGTTCTCGCCGGCGATCCGCGCCGCCTTCGGGTCGATGTCCGAGGCGACCACCGGGCACCGCGCCCGCTTGGCGAGCGCGATGGCGAGCACCCCCGAGCCGGTGCCGAGGTCGAGCGCGTTGCCGATCCGCCGCCGCTTGAGCGTCCGCTCGATGGCGATCAGGCAGCCCGCGGTGGTGGCGTGATGGCCGCTGCCGAAGGCCTCGTTGGCCTCGATCTCGATGGCGATCTCGTTGGGGTTCGCTCGCCCGCGATCATGGCCGCCGTGCACCACGAACGGCCCGGCGGGCACCGGCCCGAGGCCCGCGAGGCTCTTCGCCACCCAGTCGGTTTCGGGCAGCACGGCGACCACCGGGGCCTGGCCGGCAAGCGCCGCCAGCGCCGCGATGGCCGTATCCTTCGGGGCGCCCTCGAAGTAGACGGCGACCGCCCACCGCTGCGGGCCCGTCTCGTTGACGTCGACGGCCAGCGAATTGAGCAGCGGATGCTCCGCCACCTGCGCCGCGAGCGTCCGCGCCGCGTCTTCCGACAGGCCGGCGAGGGTGGCGGTCGCGGTCATCGCGGCGCTTTCCCCTCGGCGAGCGATGGGTTAAGGCGGGAGCAAGGCGGCGCGCCCCAGGGAGTACGATGGATCAGGGAAGTTTCTCCGGCGGCGGCGACGCTGGCGCGACGATGCCCGATGTGTGGCATCCGCCGGGCTTCGCCGCAATGATGCGTGCCGACGTGTCGGCCCTCGACCGCCCCAGCGACCGCTTCGTCTGTCACCTGCTGTCGGCGATCGCCGGCTGGCAGGTCAAGGCCGTCCACGGGCTGGAGCATGTCGGGCCGGACCGCGATCCCTTCATCCTCGCCTTCAACCACACCACCATGCGCGAGTGGGCGCTGGTCCCGGTGCTCCTCATCGGGCTGCGCGGCGGCCGCTTCATCCATTTCATCGCCGACTGGAATTTTCAGGTCGTCCCCGGCATCGGCTTCATCATGCGCCGCGGCCGCGTCATCACCGTCACCCACAAGGATTCCTGGCCGAAGTTCCTGAACCGCCTGAAGCGGTTCTACGGCGATGGGCGCTCCGCCCGCCAGCAGGCCGCGGACTATCTCGCCCGTGGTGCCTCGATCGGCATCTTCCCCGAGGGCAACGTCAACCGCGATCCGAAGGTGCTGCTTCCGGGCCGCACCGGGGCCGCCCGTCTGTCGCTTGAAACCGGCGCCCCGGTCGTGCCCGCCGGCATCCGGTTTCCGAACGCCGATCCCGACAAGCCGATCGGCGAGAACCAGGCGATGGAGGTCCACATCGGGCCGCCGCTTCGCCCGCCGGCGGCGACGCCGGCGCCACCCGCCGCCGATGTCCGCGCCTGGCACCTCACCATCATGTCCGAGATCGCGCGCCTCTCCGCCAAATCCCTGCCGCCATCGCTCACGCCGGACGCCGCCGGAACCGCCACCGCGTCGGTCGCATCCCCCGCGACGGATCCGTAAGAGAAGCGAAAACCTGGTTCGCCGGGGACGGGCGAAACCCACTCACGAAAATGTGGCGATCCGTCGCGCGTGAAGCCGCTGTTGGCGCGCGCGCACCGCTCTAGGTCACACTGCAGGCAACCTCCGCCAGGGCCGTTTCGGTCCTGCGCGCCGTCTGGGCGATTCGAATGAAACGACCCCGCGCGGCGCGCTTCGTGTGCGTTCCGCGCACACAGGAGGACTGTCCCATGCAAAAAGATCTGCTTACCCATCCGCGTGGCCTCGCCGGCGCGCTCGCCATGTCGCGCCGCGCCCTGTTTCGCACCGCAGTCGGCTCGGGCGCCGCGGCGCTCGCCGCCAGCACGTTCGGCATAGCCGCCGCCCGCGCCGCCGGTCCCGGCGGTCTGCCGAGTCACGCGGAGTGGAAGTTCGTCTTCGTCAATCACGTCACGACGAATCCGTTCTTCGTGCCGACCCAGTACGGCATCGCCGATGCCTGCGCGCTGCTCGGGTGCACGTGGCAGTGGACCGGATCGCAGACGTCGGTGGCGTCCGAGATGGTCAACAGCCTCAACGCCGCCGTCGCCGCCAAGGCCGACGCCATCGCCGTGTCGCTGGTCGATCAGCATGCCTTCAACCAGCCGGTGATGAAGGCGATGCAGGCGGGCATCCCGGTCTTCTCGTACAACGCCGATACGACCGGCAACGACCGTCTCGCCTACATCGGGCAGGACCTCTTCGCCTCCGGCCAGGCGCTCGGCAAACGCATCGCCGGCCTGGTGGATTCGGGCACTGTGGCCGGCTTCATCGCCACGCCCGGCCAGCTCAACATCCAGCCGCGTCTCGACGGCGCCAAGGCGGCCATCAAGGCGTCGGGCAAGCAGATCACCATCGACGAGATCGCCACCGGCCCGACCGTCAACGAGGAGGTATCGCGCGTCGACGCCTATTACGTCGGCCACAAGGACATCAAGGGCATGTTCGCCGTCGACGCGGGCAGCACCATGTCCGTCGCCAAGACCATGCAGAAGTACGGTCTCGCCGCCAAGGGCATCCACGCCGGCGGCTTCGACCTCCTGCCCAACACGCTCGACGGCATCGCCAACGGCGATCTCGACTTCACCATCGATCAGCAGCCGTACCTGCAGGGCTTCTACACGGTCATGGAGATGGCGATGTTCAAGCTCTCCGGCGGGCTCACCGGTCCGGCCGAGATCAACACCGGCCTGAAGTTCGTCACCAAGGAGAACGTCGACCCGTACCGCGCGACCAAGAGCCGCTACGAGGGCAACTCCGACAAGCCGGAAGTGCTCCCCCACATGGGCCCGATCGCGGCCTGAGGCAGGTTCGCCGTGCGCGCTGACCCTGCCGCATCCAGCGAAGACACCGGCTCGCGGCCCGTCCGCGAGCCGGTCGCCAGGCGCTCGCGAGCCTCGTCGATCGGGCGCCTGGCACTGCAGTGGCGCGAGGCCGGCATCTTCGCCGCCGCCGTGCTGCTCGCCATCTATTTCCAGTTCTCCAACGCCGCCTTTCTGTCGGGCGACAACGTCGGCAACCTCGTCGACTACACCTCCACGACCGCGATCATCGCGGCCGGCGAAGTGATGGTGCTGGTCGCCGGCGAGCTCGACCTGTCGGTCGGCATGGTCTACGCGTTCGCGCCGTTCGTCATGTTTTTCGCCGCCGCCGCGGGCCTGCCCATATGGCTCGCCGTTCTCGTCGCGCTCGCCGCCGCGGCGCTGGTTGGCGCCGTGAACGCCGCCATCACCATCCTTCTCGACGTGCCCGCCTTCGTGACGACGCTGGGCACACTGTTCGCGATCAACGGCCTCACGCTGACCCTCTCCGGCGGCTTCCCCGTCCAGCCTGAGGCCGGTCCGTTCTTCACCGCCGTCCTCGGCGGCAGCGTCTGGGCGCGCTTCGCCTGGGCCGTCGTCATTGCCGTCGCGCTCCAGTGGGTGCTGCGCCAGACCCGCTTCGGCCTCCACACCATCGCCACCGGCGGCAATCTCGTCGGCGCCTCCGAAATCGGCGTGAAGGTCCGCTCGATCAAGGCACGCAACTTCATCCTCTGCGCCGTCCTCGGCGGTTTCGCCGGCGTCATCGATGCCTTCCGCATCGGCTCCATCGACCCGCTCGCCGGCGGTTCCCAGATCATGTTCGCCGCGATCGCCTCCGCCGTCATCGGTGGCACGCTCCTGACCGGCGGGTCGGGCACGGTCATCGGCGCGCTTCTCGGGGCGCTGGTCCTGGGCATCCTCAAGGACGGCTTCTCACTCTCCGGCGTCAGCGCCTTCACCTTCGACATGATCCTCGGCGCCGCCATCCTCATCACCATGGCCGTCAACGTACGGCTCATGCGGCTCCGCGATCAGGGGAGGGCATAGTGAGCACCGTCCTCGAGGCCGAGCGCGTCGCGAAGACCTTCGGCCAGGTCACCGCGCTCCGCGAGATCGACCTCCACCTCGAACAGGGAGAGGTGCTCGGTCTCCTCGGCGACAACGGTGCCGGCAAGTCGACGCTGATGAAGATCTTCACCGGCTACCATCAGCCGAGCGCCGGCCAGCTCTACTTCTCCGGCGACCCCGTGCATCTGCGCTCGGTCAGCCACGCCCGTTCGCTTGGCGTCGAAGCGGTCTATCAGGACCTTGCCCTCGTCAATCAGCTCAACGTCTTCGAGAACATGTTCCTCGAGCGCGAGCTGACCCGCGGCGGCCCGCTCGGCATCCTCGACCGGCGTACCATGCGCCGCCGCGCCGAGGAGCTGCTCGAGCGTATCGGCGTCCACATTCCGTCCGTCGACATCGAGGTCTCCAAGCTCTCCGGCGGCCAGCGCCAGGCGATCGCCGTCGCCCGCTCGGTTTACGAGAAGGCCCGCGTCCTGCTGCTCGACGAGCCGACCGCCGCCATGGGCGCGCGCGAGTCCGCCCTGATCCTGGATCTCATCCAGCGCCTGAAGGAATCGGGCGACATGGCGATCGTCATCATCGCCCACAACTACGCCCAGATCTTCGATGTCTGCGACCGCATCAACCTCATCGAGAACGGCGTCATCACCTTCGACAAGAAGACGTCCGAGACCTCCGTCGCCGAGCTCACCGACATGGTCGTCAACGAGTACCGCTCCGCCCGTCAGGCGGTGCAGCGCTAGGTCTTCCCTCCGATTAGGGACGGATTAACCGCGTCGGCGTTCGTGAGCGGCGGCCCCGGCTCCTCCGGACGTGATGGTTCCATCGGGAGCGTCGAATCGTGTCTCCCGGCCCGGGAGCCAGAGACCGTGACCGAATTGCCCGCATCGAAGGCGAAACCCGCTGCCGGAGAGCGTGATCCGCTGACCGGCCTCGCCGGTCGGCAGGCGTTCGCCAACGCGGTCGAAGGGGCGATCGAGCGCGCCCGGTCCGCCCGTGGCTTTGCTCTCCTCCTACTCGATTGCGGTGCGCCCGGCGAGCAGACCGACGACGCGTTGATTCGCGCTGTCGCCGAGTACCTCCGCGCCCACGTGCGCGCCACCGATCTCGTCGCCGGCCTCGGCGGCACCGTATTCGCCATCCTGGGCGGCGATGTCGCCACGGCCGAGGACGCCACCGGTCTTGCGGCCCGGCTGGTCGACGTCCTGAAGCGCGCGGGGAGGTGCCGCACCGTCAGTATCGGCGTGGCGTTCTGCAATCGCTGCGTTTCGACCGCGGCCCGTCAGCTCTCGCGCGCCGATGTCGCGCTCTACCGGGCGAGAGCCAACGGCGGCGGCCATTGGCTGTTCACCGAAGCGACGGTGGCCGCGCTTCACGATCGGGTCGCGACGGAGGAGGGGCCCGAGGGCCCGTAGACGGCGTCGCGGCCAGCGCAAAAAGAGAAGCCCCGCGGCTTCAAGGGCCGCGGCGCCTCTTTGCTGAAACCGGCCGGCGTACAGGGGGGAGCTACGCCGGCGGCTGCTGCATCTGGTTGGGCATCTCGCCGATCGCCAGCGTCACCGTGCGGCTCTTGCCGGCGTGCATGACGTCGAGCTTGACCGAGGTGCCGGGCGCCAGCCCCGCGATCTCCTGCGCGAGGCCGCGCGCATCCTTGATCGCGGTGCCGTTGACGGCGGTGATCACGTCGCCGGGCGCGATGCCCGCCTTGGCGGCCGGGCTGCCGGTTTCGGCGGAGGCCACCAGCGCGCCGCCGGTGTCCTTGACGCCGAGGCCCTCGGCGATGGTCGGCGTGATGTTCTGGACCGACACCCCGAGATAGCCGCGGGTGACGTGGCCGCTCTTCTGGAGTTCGGCGGTCACCGTCTTGGCGGTGTTGGCCGGGATGTCGAAGCCGATGCCGACCGAGCCGCCGGACGGCGTGTAGATGGCGTCGTTGATGCCGACCACGTTGCCGTTGACGTCGAAGGTCGGCCCGCCTGAGTTGCCGCGATTGATGGGCGCGTCGATCTGCATGAAGTTGTCGTAGGTGCTGGTCCCGATGTTGCGGGCGAGCGCCGAGACGATGCCGGCGGTGGCCGTATCGCCAAGGCCGTAGGGGTTGCCGATGGCGATCACCCAGTCGCCGACCCGCGGCGCCTGGCCGGCGAACTGGACCGAGGCGAAGCTGCCGCCGCCGTCGACCTTGATCACCGCCACGTCGGTGCCCGGATCGGTGCCGACCACGTGCGCCTTGTAGGTCTTGCCGTCGCTGGTGGTGACCTCGATCGTCTTGGCGTTCTCCACCACGTGGTTGGCGGTGACCGCGGTGCCGTCGGCCGAAATGAAGAAGCCAGAACCTTCGCCGACCATCACGCCCTGCGGGCGCGACGGCGCGTTCGGGCCGAACTGGAACTGCCGGCCGAAGAACTGCTGTCCGAACTGCTGCCCGAAGAACTGCTGGAACGGATCGACCGGCATCCCGTCCGGCCCGCCGCTGGTGTCGGCGACCTGCTGGTTGGCGAGCGTCACCTTGACCGAGATCACCGCCGGCTTCACCCGCTGGATGAGGTCGGCGAAGCTCAGCGGCTGCGCCGCCGTCGCGGCGGGCTGGGTCGCGGTCGGTGTCGCGGCTTCGGCAAGCGCGCCGGCGTTCCAGCCGGTCGCCGCCACGCCGAGGCCGACGCCGACGGCGAGCACGGCGACCGCCGCCGACGTGAACAGCGTGCGGCGGCGCCGCAGCGTGCGTTCGCGATCGCCGGGCGGCGGCGTGCGGCCGTCACCGGCGGCCGTGGTGGTGTTCCGGGGGGAGGTGGTCTCAGGGGTCATGGGTATCTCCAGTTCATGTCGTGCCCCGCGAATGCCTTCGCTTGGAGATTTGGGGCGCCCGCGTTGCCGGCTCCTGACCGGAAGATGAAACTTTGGAAGGGATCGTCCCCTCAGCCGCCCCCGCCGCCCTGTTCCCGGGCGGCGTCCGCCTGGCGCTGCTGGAGTCCCATGGTCAGCGCCGTCAGTCCGGCCATGCCGCCGAGCTGCATGCTGTCGGCGGCCGTGCTCGGCACGATCACGATGGTCGCGTTCTGCTTGAGGCCCTCGTAGAGCATGTTCATGGCGCGCAGATGGAACGCGGTCGGGTTGTCGGCGTAGGTCTTCGCCGCCTCGCCGAACTTCTCGGCGACCTGGCGTTCCGAATCGCCGAGGATGACGCGCGCCTGCCGCTCGCGCTCGGCCTGCGCCTGCATCGACATGGCGTCCTCGAGCCCCGGCGGGATGAGCACGTCCTTGACCTCGACAGAGATGACGTTGACGCCCCATGGCTCGGTGCGCTCGTCGATGATCTTCTGGAGCACGCCGCTGATCTTCTCGCGGCCTTCCAGCATGTCGGCCAGCATCGTCTTGCCGATCACGTCGCGGAGCGCCGTCTGTGCCGCCCAGCTGATCGCGCTTTCATAGTCGGCGACCTCCAGCGCCGCCTTCTTCGGATCGACCACCTTCCAGAACAGGATCGCATCGACGTCGACCGGCACGGTGTCCTTGGTCAGCGTCTTTTCCGCCTTGAAGGACGAGGTGATCACGCGTGTGTCGATCCAGTAGGCGATGGTGTCGACGATCGGCACGATGAAGAACAGCCCGGGGCCGGGCAGCGCGCTGAAGCTGCCCAGCCGCAGCACGACGACCCGCTCCCATTGCGAGGCGATCTTCGCCGAGAAGGCGACGATCGCGGCGACGACAATGCCGAGGACGGTGATCCACTGTCCCGAGGTGCCGAGGACGACGGCGTTGATGAGCAGGCCGACGGCAGCAATCACGATGAAGATCGCGATGGCGAACGAGGACGTCTTCATGGCGAGGTCCCTCCATGGGAGGCGAGGCCGGTCGAACGCCCGGGCGCTCGCGTTTCGGCCGTTTTCCTCCCTCCGCCTCCGCGGGGGATCGGCCGGCCGTGGCCGCGTCGCCAAGCCTGATTATAGGGCGCCGGCCGGGCCGAGGGGACGCCCGATTATTGCGCCGCGATCCAGCGGGCGATTCCCGGCCAGTGCTCATCGAGCGTCCGTGCGCCCATGAACAGGCCGATGTGGCCGCCGGGGACGGTCTGCGCGCGGATCTTGTGCTTCGCCGTGCCGATCAGCTTGGCCGCGTCGAGCACCTGTTCCGGCGTGGTGATGTCGTCGGCGGCGCCGGCCAGCAGATACGTCGGGCAGGTGATGGCCTTCAGGTCGAGCCTGCGGCCGAGGCCCACGAACGTCCCCTTGGCGAGCCGGTTCTCCTTGAAGAGCTGTTGGATCACCTGCAGGTACCAGCGGCCGGGCAGGTCGATCGGGTTCTCGTACCAGCTCTCGAACGTCTCCTTCTTGGCGAGGTAGATCGGGTCGTCCATGTGCTCGTAGAGGTCGACGTGCTCTTTGATGTAGTGCTCGCCGGGGTGCATGTTCTTCCACCCCTGCAGCATGAACTTGCCGAGCATCAGCCCGTCGCCGAGCTCGACCAGCTCCTCGTAGAACGACATCGGCGTGTGATGCACCATGCGCTTGATCGGCCCGTTGCCGCCGTCCGTATCGATCGGCGCGCCGGCCAGCACCAGCGCGTTGACCTTGTCGGGAAAACGCGCCGCGATCATCGCCGCCACCCAGCCGCCCTGGCAGAGGCCGACCAGGTTCACCCGTCCGCCGAGGTCGTCGATGGCGATGACCACGTCGGCCAGATAGTTGTCGATCTCGAGGTCCTTCATGTCCGCCGTCGCCGGCTTCCAGTCGGTGAGGGCGACGTGGCCGACGCCGTTCGCCATCAGCGTTTCGATCAGGCTCTGGCCCTTGTGATAGTCGGCGATCATCGCCGTGTGCCCGGCGTGCGGCGCGTCGACCAGCGTCGGCACGCCATCGCCCGCCTTGCCATATTCACGCAGCGTCATCGTGCGAAGCTCCAGCCGCGCCCGGTTGGGCGTGGCGAGCTTCGGCCTCAGCTCGCCGTGGATCCTGATCTCCTCGTCGACGAAGCTGAGGTTCCGCGCGTAGAGTTCGGCGCCGCTTTCCGCGAGCTCGGCCGCCAGCGCAATCGGCCAGAACGCCGGGATGCTGGTGAGCGCGAATTCGGCGTGCTTCGCCGGCGCCTTGGTGGTCACGTGGTTCATGGGTCGCCCCTTGCGCCTCGCCCTAGAGGTGGAGGCGCGTCTCGATCCGCGCCAGCTCCGCCATCTCCTGCGGGTGGCGGTTGATCATCCGGTAGGTGGCGATCTTGACGGCGCTGGCGATCAGGAACGCGGCCAGCGCGTACGCCCAGACCAGCAACGCCAGACCCCAGCCGGTCGGCGCCATGAACCAGCCGTAGACCACCGCGATCGTGCCGACCACCTGGGTCGCCTCCGCCGGCACCACCAGCTTCCAGCTCGGCCACGGACGCTGCCAGATCGGCCCGGTGTTGCGGGTCAGGTAGATCGTCATGTGCCCGGCGACCAGCAGCTTCAGGAAGACCACCGACTGCACGACGTCGGGCGCCAGGTGCAGATAGTCGCGGGCCAGCCAGAAGGCGCCGAAGCTCGAAAACACCCCGAAGCCGCCGAGCGCGCTGGCGATGGTGAGCACCCGCGTCATGTCCCAGCGCACCGGCGCCGGCGCCACCGGCGCGTTGTCGTAGGCGATCATCATGATCGGCACGTCGTTGAGGAGCGCCAGCAGCACGACCATGATCGCCGTGACGGGATAGAAGTTGAAGATCAGGATGCTCGCCGTCATGAACAGCAGCACCCGCACCGTCTCCGAGATGCGGTAGATGGCGTAGCTGGTCATCCGTTCGAAGATGCGCCGCGCTTCCTCGATGGCCGTGGTGATCACCGACAGGCCGGGCGCCGTCAGCACCAGGTCGGCCGCCGCCCGCGCCGCGTCGGTGGCGCCGCTCACCGCGATGCCGATGTCGGCCTGCTTGAGGGCAGGGGCGTCGTTCACCCCGTCGCCGGTCATGCCGACGATGTGGCCGGCCCTCTGCAGCACCTCGACGATCTTGAACTTGTGCTCGGGAAACACCCGCGCGAAGCCGTCGGCGGCGTCGATGCGCGCGATGTCCGGCATGCCGCCCGCGGTGTCGAAAGTCGCGTCGGCGACCACGATGTTCTGTCCGAGGCCGACCTGGCCGGCGATCTGGCGCGCGATGGCCTCGTGGTCGCCGGTCACCATCTTGATGTCGACGCCCATCGAAATGGTCGTGGCGATGGTCGCGGCGCAGTCGTCGCGCGGCGGGTCGAACAGCGGCAGGATCCCCATGAACGGCCACGTCTTGCCGTCGTTCGAGCGCGCCACGCCCAGCGTGCGAAACCCCTTGGCCGCGTCCTTGTCGACCGCGCCGGAAATCGCCTTGCGGGCCTCGTCGGTCGGCGCGCAGAGGTCGGCGATCACCTGCGGCGCGCCCTTGGCGACCCTGAAACGGGCGCCGCCGTGGTCGATCTCGGCCTCCGCCCGTTTCGCCACCGGGTCGAACGGCTTGAACGACTGCACCTTGTATTCGGCGAGGTTTCCGAGGCGTGCCGCGCCGGCGATGATCGCCGCGTCAATCGCGTCGGGCGCGTCGCGGCGCGAGGCGAGCGCTGCCGCCAGCAGGAGATCGTCGTCCGTCACGCCGGCTGACGGCTCCAGCGTCCCGAGCGTCAATTCGTTCTTGGTCAGCGTCCCCGTCTTGTCCGTGCACAGCACGTCCATGCCGGCCATTTCCTCGATCGAGACGAGGCGCGAGACGATCGCCTTCAGCGCCGCGAGCTTCTCGGCGCCGACCGCCATGGTCACCGACAGAACCGCCGGCAGCGCCACGGGAATCGAGGCAACCGTCAGGATCAGCGCGAACTGGATCGTCTCGAGGATCGGGTCCTGCCGGAAGAGCGAGGCGAGCCCGATCACCAGGACCAGCCCGATCGTCATCAGGATGAGGAAGTTGCCGATGCGCAGCACCGCGCGCTGGAAATGCGAGACCGACTTCGCCTGCTCGACGAGGCGCGCCGTCTTGCCGAAATAGGTCTTCATGCCGGTCGCCGTGACGACGCCGGTCATCTCGCCCTGCTTGGCGATCGAGCCGGAGTAGGCGACGTCGCCGGCCTTCTTGTCGACCGGCAGCGATTCGCCGGTGAGCGCCGATTGGTCGACGCTCAGATAGTCGCCCGCCACCAGTTTCAGGTCCGCCGGCACGACATTGCCGAGCTTGACCATCACCACGTCGCCGGGCACCAGCAGCCGCGCCGCGATGTCCTGCCATCGGCCGTCGCGCTTGACCTGCGCCTTGAGCGCGAGGCGCTGCTTGAGAAGCGCAATGGCGTTGTCTGCCTTGAACTCCTGCCAGAAGCCGACGCCGGCGTTGACGAACAGCATCGCCAGGATGACGGCGAGATCGGCCCAGTGGCCGAGCGCCGCCGACAGGGCGGCCGCCACCTCGATCATCCACGGGATCGGCCCCCAGAAGAAGCGCGCCAGCCGCTCCGCCACGCCGACCTTGTGCTCGGCCAGCGCGTTCTCGCCGTATTGCGCAAGGCGCTTGGTGGCTTCGGCTTCGGTCAGGCCGGTGGCGTCCGCGGCGGGCGCGGCGGATGTTTCAGGTGTGGGGGCGGGCTTGTCGTTCATGGTCGGCGCGCGGAAGAGGGGGAAGTCCCTGTTCGCGCCAAGCGAGGGGATTCCCACTTAGCGCCATAAGTGTGGCGCGATCCCCCGCATCAGGGGCACAAGTGTCGCGGGCCGCCGGCTCCTACTCCGCCGCTGCCGCGACAACCGGCGCGGTCACCAGCGCGAATGAGGTCCGGCGCCACAGCGGCGGCGACGAAGCTCACCCACGTCTCATGGGTAGGACTGCCGTCCGTGCTTTCTCGCGACGCTCTTGAAAGTCGTCAGCCCGAGTGCGCCCCTTGCTCGCGCTTTTGAAGGGGTCGCATCGAGCGCCTCAATGACTCGTCGATACGGCGCTTCCCAAATCTCGCGGGTCGCCAGCGTTCGATTATCTAGTATCACCACCATAACGGTGTCGCAGTCAGCGTTGCGCTTTATGGTACCGATACGCTGGCCGGGCTTGGGGTTCTGGGGGAGAGCCCGCCCTTTGATTTGAATTTTCTCGGTGCCGCGTAGAGCGTCGTAGCCTTCAGTCCGAGCTTCCACGATGTTGAGCTTAAGAAGCTGGGCCGCTGACAACTCAGCTACTTCGCCGGTCACGCCAAGCGGGCGACCTGTTAGTTCGTAGAACTCGCCAGCGAGCGGCTTTACCTTCTCTAGAATCGCGCGAAGTCTCTGTTGATCAGATCGCTTCACGGTGCCCCTAGTGCCTCTCTACAAATGAATTGAGCACGCGCTTCTCGCCCGCCTTCTCGAAGTCGATGGTGAGCTTGTTGCCGTCGATAGCGCCGATCCGCCCGTAGCCGAACTTCTGGTGGAAGACGCGCTCGCCGACCGAATAATCGCTGGTCCCGCCGATGACGCTCTTCGCCACCAGCTCTCCCTCGATCAGCCGCGGCCCGGAGTTCAGCGGGTGGTCGAAGCCGCGCCGCTTCTTGCCGCCGCCCCCGCCGGTGGCCGCGGCGGCGTCCTCCGCCATGCCCTTGTTGCGCTGGGCGCGCTGCCAGCCGGGCGTCCCGTAGGTGGTGTTGGCGAAGGGGTCGCGGGTGTCGAAGCGCGAGCCGCCGTAGGCGGCCGAGCCGTAGCCGCCGTAGTTGGTGGCCTCCTCGATGACCTCGACGTGCGCCTCGGGCAGTTCGTCGAGGAAGCGCGACGGGATGCCCGTCTGCCAGAGCCCGTGCATGCGCCGGTTGGCGGCGAAGCGGATGTGCGCCCGGTGCCGCGCCCGCGTGATGCCGACGTAGGCAAGGCGGCGCTCTTCCTCGAGCCCGGCGCGACCGTTCTCGTCCAGGGTGCGCTGCGAGGGAAACAGCCCTTCCTCCCAGCCGGGCAGGAACACCGTGTCGAACTCCAGCCCCTTGGCCGAATGGAGCGTCATGATGTTGACCGCGTCGTTGCCGCCTTCCGCGTCCGCGTCCATGACCAGCGAGACGTGTTCGAGGAAGCCGACCATGGTGTCGAAATCTTCCATTGAGCGGATCATTTCTTTCAGGTTTTCCAGCCGCCCCGGCGCGTCGGCGCTGCGGTCCGCCTGCCACATCTCCGTGTAGCCGCTTTCCTCCAGGATCAGCTCGGCGAGTTCGGTGTGCGGGATCGCGTCGAGCTTCAGGCGCCAGCGCGCGAACGAGGCGAGCAGGTCGCGAAGCGAGGCGCGCGTGCGCGCCGCGATCTCGTCGGTCTCGACGATCTCGGCGGCCGCCGCCATCAGCGGCGCCTTCATCTGCCGCGCCCGGTCGTGGAGCGCCTTGATGCTCGTCTCGCCGATGCCGCGCCTGGGCGTGTTGACGATCCGCTCGAAGGCGAGGTCGTCGGCCGGAGACACCGTTGCGCGGAAATAGGCGAGCGCATCGCGGATCTCGGCGCGCTCGTAGAAGCGCGGGCCGCCGATGACGCGATAGTTGAGGCCGAGGGTGACGAAGCGGTCCTCGAAGGCGCGCATCTGGAACGACGCCCGCACCAGGATCGCGATCTCGTTCAGCGTATGGCCCTTGGCCTGCAGCGCCTCGATCTCCTCGCCGACAGCGCGCGCCTCCTGCTCACTGTCCCACGACGAGGCGACCGTGACGCGCACTGCGTCCGGGTCCTTCTCGTCGGTGAACAGCGTCTTGCCGAGCCGCCCCTCGTTGTGGGCGATGAGGTGCGAGGCGGCGCCGAGGATGTGCGAGGTCGAGCGGTAGTTGCGCTCCAGGCGGATCACCTTGGCGCCCGGAAAATCCTTCTCGAAGCGCAGGATGTTGTCGACCTCGGCGCCGCGCCAGCCGTAGATCGACTGGTCGTCGTCGCCGACGCAGCAGATGTTGCGCTTGCCCTGCGCCAGCAGCCGCAGCCACAGGTACTGGCAGACGTTGGTGTCCTGATACTCGTCGACCAGGATGTAGCGGAAGCGGTTGTGATAGTCGGCGAGGATGTCCGGATTGGCCTTGAGGATGCGCAGCGGCTCGAGCAGCAGGTCGCCGAAGTCGGCGGCGTTGAGGGTCCTGAGCCGCGCCTGATAGGCGGTGTAGAGCTTCTTGCCGCGCCCGTCGGCGAACACCCGCCCGTCGCCTTCGGAGACTTCCGACGGCGCCAGCCCGCGATTCTTCCAGTGGTCGATCAGCCCGGCGAGCTGCCGCGCCGGCCAGCGCTTCTCGTCGATCCCTTCCGCCTGGATGATCTGCTTCATCAGGCGGATCTGGTCGTCGGTGTCGAGAATGGTGAAGTCCGATTTCAGCCCGGCGAGCTCCGCGTGGCGGCGCAGGATCTTCGCGCCGATCGAGTGGAACGTGCCCAGCCACTGCATGCCCTCGACCGTGCCGCCGATCAGGTCGCCGACGCGCAGCTTCATCTCGCGCGCTGCCTTGTTGGTGAAGGTCACGCAGAGGATCTGCCATGGCTTGGCGAGGCCGGTGGCGAGCAGATGCGCCACCCGCGTGGTCAGCACCCGCGTCTTGCCGGTGCCCGCACCGGCCAGCACCAGCACCGGCCCCTCGGTCGCCTCCACCGCCGCGCGCTGTTCCGGGTTCAGCCGGTCGAGATAGGCCTTCGCCGGCCCGCCCATCGCCCGCTCGGCGATGCCGCCGGCTTTGGGGGCAGGGGCGCTTATCCCGCCCCGGTCCGGGGAGGGGGAGCCAGGCTGGTGGGTGGGGTCATCGTCCGCCACAGGCGGCGTGCTGCCCGCGCGCTTCAGGGGTTCGGTCATTGCTGCCCGACATATACGAATCCAGAGGCGAGAACACTAGCAGAACACGCCACGTATCCCTTGCCCGAAAGAGGCAGGGATGAACCTCCCCCTTGAGGGGGTGAGGAACGGTGAGCGCAGCGAGCGAAACAGTCCGGTGGACTGTTTCGAGCGACGAACGCCGGAGCGTAAGCGACGGCCGGAGGGCCGCGAAGCGGCCGGGTGAGGGGGCCGCCCCGCCCCCTTTCCGAAATCCCCCGCCTTGACCTCCCTCAAGGCGCCGACCGCCCGTCCCGTGCAAGCTCGCATCACTCCGCTGGGCTGCTCTTGACGGCGCGCGGGGGTTGGTCAATGCGCAGGGTCGTTTTCCTCCTTCTGTTGCTCGCCTCTGCGTTTGGCCTCTCCGCCGCGCCGCCGGGAGCGGTGCGCGCCGAAACCAGCGGCGCCTCCCGTCGATCTCGTCCTCTTCTACGGTCAGGGCTGCCCGCACTGCGCGGCGCTCCGCGCCTACCTCGCGACCATTCAGGAGGCCCACCCGCGCCTCCAGATCCATGAGTTCGAGGTCTACTTCAACGACGACAACGCCCGTCTGTTCCAGCAGCTCGCCGCCGCCTACCACAGGGAGGTCGAGGGGGTGCCGACCGTCTTCCTGGGCGAGCGCGTCGTGGTCGGCTATTCCGAATCGATGCAGCCCGGCCTCGCCGCCATGATCGCCGCCTGCGAAACCGACGGCTGCGCCTCGCCGCTCACCCACTTCTCCGCCGGCGCCGCGCCCGCGCCCGGCGCGCTGCCCGACTCGCCACCGCCGACGCTCACGTTGGGCGCCGTCGTGGTGGCCGCGGTCGTCGACGCCATCAACCCGTGCGCCTTCGCCGTGCTCGTGCTGTTGATCGGCGCCGTGCTGGTCGCGGGCAATCGCCGCCGCGCGCTTTACGCCGGCCTCGCCTTCTCGGCGTCGATCTTCATCTCGTATTACCTGATGGGCGTCGGGCTTTATTCCGCCGTCGCCGCCGCCGGCGTCACGCAGGCGCTCTACGTCGCGGTCGGCGTCCTCGCCGTCCTCATCGGCCTCTTCAACCTCAAGGACTTCCTCTGGTACGGCCGCTGGTTCGTCATGGAGGTGCCGCTTGCCTGGCGCCCGGCGCTGAAGCGCCTCATGGGCGGCGTCACCTCCGTCCCCGGCGCCTTCGCCATCGGCTTCCTGGTCAGCCTGTTCCTGCTGCCCTGCACGTCGGGGCCGTACATCGTCATCCTCGGCCTCCTGGCGCGGACCGCCACGCGCCCCGAGGCGCTCCTCTGGCTGGTCCTCTACAACGCCATCTTCATCCTGCCGATGCTGGTCATCACCGGCGCGATCTACGCCGGCTACACCACCGCGGCGCGGGTCGAGAAATGGCGCACCGGGAACCTGCGCACCCTGCACCTGATCGCCGGCCTCATCCTCCTGGCGCTCGGCGCCTGGATGCTCTGGGCCTGGTGGACGGGGTGGGTGTGAGGGGGAAGGGCGGGTCCCCAACCTCCCCCTTGAACCGCCGAACATCCGCGGGCCTCGTAGGGTGGGCAAAGGGCGCGCAACGCGCGCCTGTGCCCACGTTAGCCCCGCGCCAGCCCCACCGCTCATTCCCGCGAACGCGGGAATCCATCTCACCCTTGACCCATATACGGAAACTCCGTATAGTCCGCGCCGGTGCAAACGGTCATCGAAACGCCTGCATTTCTGGCGTCCGCGAAGGACGAGGGCCTTGACGAGGGTGACCGCCGTCGCATCGTCGACTGGATCGCCCGCAACCCGGATGCCGGCGATCTCATGCCGGGAACCGGTGGCGCGCGGAAAGTCCGCTTCGCCGGGCGCGGCAAGGGCAAGAGCGGCGGCTATCGTGTCGTAACGTTTTGCGCCGGCGTCGACATTCCCGTGTTCCTGCTCGACGTCTACGGCAAGGGAACGCAGGCGAACCTGTCGAAGGCCGAACGGAACGAACTGCGGAAGGTGCTGACGGCGCTCCCCGAAGCTTGGCGCGCAGCGGCCCTCAGGCGCACAAGGAAAGGAACCCGCCGGTGACGACGAAGCGCAAGAACCGGATCATCGAAGGCGCCAGGCAGGCGCTCGCCATTGCCCGTGGTGAGCTCGATCCCGCCACCTACGTGATCCACGTTCCCGACGAGATCGACGTCAAGGCGCTGCGCCGCAAGCTCAAGCTTTCGCAGGCGGCCTTCGCCAAGCGCTATGGTTTCAGCGCGGCCCGCATCCGCGATTGGGAGCAGGGGCGGTCGAAACCGGATGGCGCCGTCCGCGCTTATCTCTTGGTGATCCAGCGCGAGCCCGAGGCGGTGAAGCGGGCGCTGGCGGCTTAGCCCGCTGCGGTCCTAAACCCCTCCTTGTGGGGGAGGGTGGTTCGCCGGCTCCGCCGACGAACCGGGTGAGGGGGCCGCGTCGGCTCCCACCCACCACCGTCATGGCCGGCCCCTGAGCCGGCCATCCATGCCATGACGGCGCGGCGTCACCGCCTGTGTCACCCGAGAAGGCGTCCTGGGTCACAGGCGCTTGGTCTATTGCCAAAATTGAGGCAACACTCGGATACAACCCGCTGATTCCTGGGGCGCATGAGCCAGCTTCTCATAAACGAGTATCTGAACGAGCTTCAAACGCTGAAGCGCGTGTCGGGCACGAATACCGAGCAGGTGATCCGGGCCGCCTTCCGTCAGTTGCTCCGCAACTGGGCGCGATCGCAAAACCTCACCTTCGTCGAGGAGCTCGAATACAACACGCCGCTGAAGACGAAGGTCTATCCCGACGGCACGATCCTGTATGACCTCCGCGTCCCGCATGGCTTCTGGGAGGCCAAGGACACAAACGACGATCTAGACACAGAGATCGCCAAGAAGTTCCGGCTCGGCTACCCGCAAGATAACATCATCTTTGAAAACTCCGACACCGCTGTTCTGATCCAGAACCGGCAGGAGGTTACCCGCTGTTCGATGCAGGAGACGGATGCGCTCGCGCGCCTGGTCTCGCTGTTCTTCCAGTGGGAACGTCCGGAAATTGCGGAGTTCCGCGCCGCGGTCGCGCAGTTCAAGGCAGACCTGCCGGCTGTGCTCGGCGCGCTCCGCGACATGATAGACAAGGCCGAGAAGGAGAACCCGGCCTTTCGCGAAGCGGCGGTAAAGTTTCTCAAGCACGCGCAGGAGACGATCAATCCGAGCGTCACCGCGGCCGATGTGCGCGAGATGCTGATCCAGCACATCCTGACCGAGGAGATTTTCAGCCAGGTCTTCAGCGACAGCGGCTTCCACCGCGAGAACAACGTTGCCAAGGAGCTTTACGCGCTGGAGGGGACGTTCTTCACCGGCGCGGTCAAGCACAACACGCTCAATGCCCTTCGCTCATACTACGCGGCGATCAGGAGCACCGCCGCGCTGGTTTCCAGCCACCACGAGAAGCAGGCGTTTCTCAAGACGATCTATGAGGGCTTCTACAAGGTATACAACAGGAAGGCTGCCGACCGGCTGGGCGTGGTCTACACCCCGAACGAGATCGTCCGCTTCATGGTCGAGAGCGCCGACTGGTTGTGCCAGAAGCATTTTGGCAAGGCGTTGATCGACAAGAACGTCGAAATCCTCGATCCGGCCTGCGGCACCGGCACCTTCATCGCCGAACTGATCGAGCACTTCCGCGGGCAAAAGGAGAAGCTTCGCCACAAATACCGCGAAGAGTTGCACGCCAACGAGGTGGCGATCCTGCCCTACTACGTCGCTAACCTGAACATTGAAGCGACCTACGCTGCCATCACGGGAGCCTATGAAGAATACCCGAATCTCTGCTTCGTCGACACGCTGGACAATACCGCTGGTCTCGGCATCTATGCCGGCCATCAGCACGATCTGTTCGGCAGCCTCAGCGAGGAAAACGTCGAGCGCATCAAGCGGCAGAACAAGCGCAAGATCAGCGTCATCATCGGCAATCCGCCCTACAACGCCTGGCAGGAGAACTTCAACTCGCAAAATCCCAACCGGCCGTACCGGCGGGTGGACGAGCGTATCCGCACGACCTACGGCGCGCAGGGCACCGCGCAGAACCAGAATTCGCTTTACGATATGTACACACGCTTCTTTCGCTGGTCGGCGGACCGGCTGAAGGGAGACGGCATTCTCGCCCTCATCACCAACCGCAACTACATCGAGAAGGCGGCTTTTGACGGGTTCCGCAAGGTCGTCGCTGAGGACTTTGCCGATATCTGGATCATGGACCTCGGCGGCGACGTGCGCGCCAACCCGAAGATCTCGGGAACCAAGCACAACGTCTTCGGAATTCAGACCGGCGTCGCGATCGCCTTCTTCGTCAAGCGGAAGGGCACGTCGCTGGCGACGATCCACTATGCCCGGCGGCCAGAAATGGAAACGGCCGAAGAGAAGCTCGCCTTCCTGTCGGCTAACAGGCTCTCAAGCGTCGTGTTCGATGCGGTTCAGCCCGACCGGAAACACAATTGGATCAATCAGACCAGCAACGATTGGGATAGCCTCGTTCCGATCGCTGACAAACGGAGTAAGTCGTGGACCACGACCAGCCAAGATCGCGCCGTGTTTCGCGTCGTCTCAAACGGGCTCCAAACGAAACGCGACGCATGGGCCTACGACTTTGATAGACGATTTCTTGAGCGCAAGTGAACCGCCCCGTGTTTTCCGGAGGCCATTTCGTTTGAGTCACGCGGCCAATGCTGGCTCCTCCAGCATGGCGTAGTAGCGTTCCTCGGCTTCGGCCGGCGGGATGTTGCCGATGGGCTCCAGCAGCCGGCGATTGTTGAACCAGTCGACCCAGGTCAGCGTGGCGAACTCGACCGCTTCGAAGCTCCGCCAGGGTCCACGCCGATGGATGACCTCGGCCTTGTATAGGCCGTTGATCGTCTCTGCGAGGGCGTTGTCATAGGAGTCGCCGACGCTGCCGACAGAGGGCTCGATACCAGCCGCGGCCAGGCGCTCGGTGTAGCGAATGCTGACGTATTGAGAACCCCTATCGGAATGATGCACCAGGCCTCCGCGACGAACGGGCCGCCGTTCGTGGAGGGCCTGCTCCAGAGCATCGAGCACGAAGCTTGTGTGCGCCGTCCTGCTCACCCGCCAGCCGACGATGCGTCGGGCATAGGCGTCGATGACGAACGCCACGTAGACGACGCCCGACCAGGTGCTGACGTACGTGAAGTCCGAGAGCCACAGCATGTTCGGCGCCGGAGCATGGAAGACCCGGTTCACATGGTCGAGCGGGCAAGGTGCCGCCTTGTCCTGCACCGTTGTCCGGATCGGTTTGCCGCGGATGACACCCTGAAGGCCGAGATCGGCCATCAGACGCTCGACAGTGCAGCGTGCGACCTGGATGTTCTCCCGGTTGAGCTGCCTCCAGACCTTGCGCGCGCCGTACACCTCGAAGTTCTCCGCGAAGACGCGCTCGATCTCCGGCTTCAACGCCATGTCCTGCTTCGCCCGCGCGGGCAGCTTCTCGGGATCGGCCCGCTTGCTGGCATGATCGTGGTAGCTCGATGGGGCGATCGGCAGCACCTTGCAGATCGGCTCGACCCCATACGCCCCGCGATGATCGTCGATGAAGGCGATCATGGCCTGAACCGGCGGTCGAGCTCCGCCTGGGCAAAATACGCGGATGCCTTGCGCAGGATCTCGTTGGCCTGCCGCAGTTCACGGTTCTCCCGCTCGAGGGCTTTCAGCCGGGCGGCCATGTCCGTCGGCACCCCCGCCCGCTTGCCGGCATCGACCTCCGCCTTCTTAACCCACTCGTTCAGCGTCTGCCCCGTGCAGCCAATCTTGGTCGCGATCGAGGTGATCGACGCCCAGCGCGAGGGATGCTCATGCTCATGATCCAGTACCAACCGCACCGCACGTTGACGCACTTCCGGAGAGAACTTGTTCGTTGTCTTGCTCATGATGGCTCCACCTTCTCAGGAGTTGGAGCCTCCGGCAAACCCGGTACGGTTCACAAGTTTCAGTGGCTGATTGATCAATATGAAGGTGCACGCAGCGGGCAGGTGCTTGACCACGAAGCGGGCATCAAATGGGACGCCGACCTTTCGCGGCACCTTGAGGCAAAGGTTGCAAAGCATTTCGACTCAAGTTCGATTGTCCGCGCGACCTACCGTCCCTTTGTACGAATGTGGGTCTATTTTGATCGGCACTTTAACAGCCGCGTTTTTCAGCTGCCCGCGCTGTTTCCTCCCGGCAAGAACAACGTCAGTATTAGCTTTAGTGATCCTGGATTCCGATCGGACTTCTCGGTCCTTGCCGCTGACAGTATGGTCGACCTACACTTCGGTGCAGCAGTCGATGCTTACCAAGTCCTGTCACGCTGGCGCTACGCCGACAGCGGCCAACGTCTCGACAACATTACCGACTGGGCGCTCGGACAATTCCATGATCACTACGAAGGCAAAGACGTGGATGCCCGGCACAAGGCCGGGCATGGCGAAGGGGGAGGGCAGCGCGGCCGCGAGATCACCAAGGATGCAATCTTCCACTACGTCTATGCCGTTCTGAACGATCCGCTCTACCGCGAGAAATACGCGCAGAACCTCAAGCGAGAATTTCCGCGCATCCCGTTCTACGACGCCTTCTGGCGCTGGGCGGACTGGGGCGAGAAGCTGATGGCGCTTCATCTCGGCTACGAGACGGTCGAGCCGTGGCCGCTTGAGCGCATCGACACATCGGATGACAAAGCGCGGGAGGCGGGCGTGCCGCCCAAGGCGATGCTTCGCGCCGACAAATCGAACGGCAACATTCGGCTCGACACCGAGACGCAATTGACGGGCGTGCCGCCGGAGGCTTGGAACTACCGCCTTGGCAGCCGCTCGGCGCTCGAATGGATTCTCGACCAGTACAAGGAAAAGACCCCACGCGATCCGACCATCCGCGAGAAATTCAACACCTACCGCTTCGCCGACCACAAGGAAAAGGTCATCGATCTTCTCGCGCGGGTGACACGGGTGAGCGTTGAGACGATGAAGATTGTAGAGGCGATGCGTCGAAGCGGCACCCGATAGCCCCTCAACAAATACTTATCCCCGCTCCCCCACCACCCCCCATATTGAGCGTCATCCGCGCCCGTCCGAGGGTCGTGTTTCGGTACCGACCGGCTCACGGGGCGTGGACTGCGGCGCCTGCCGGTCGGGGGTTCGGTCCCCGGCCGTCGGGAGGCTTCCGCAAGGCCCGCCCGCCGGCATTACGACCGGCTGTCACAGTCGCTGACCTTAAGGGCGGCAGGCTAGCGCCAACCCCGGGGAACTTTCCCGGCGCGCGGCGCGGTCAGGATGGGTTGCCCGCTCTTAAGGTGGGTCCGTCCGCCTGCTGCCCGGAGCGTGGGTGTCGGAGGTCCGAAGTCGCCGCGGCGGGCGCCAGGTGAGCGCCCCAAACACGCGGACTGCCCGCACGGCATTCGCCGGGCGCCCGCCGACCCTCGGGTTTCCCCCGGGGCCTTGCCGTCTCTCATGCCCCGGGGCGCCGATCGCTCGCGGGAACGGAGAGCCGTGCGCACGCTGAAGGCGCAACGGCCGCCGGCGCCATCGCTCGCGAATGAAACGGGGCCACGTTCTCCTTGCCCGACTCCCCCGGCTGTGGTGGGTTGGCCTTCCCCATGCCTCCTGCTCCCGCGGCGCGCCCGTTCGTCGGCATCGCGCTCAAAGTGATCTCGACGCTTGCGTTCACGGCGATGGCGACGCTGATCAAGCTCGCCAGCGCGCGCTACCCGACCGGCGAGCTGGTCTTCTTCCGCTCGTTCTTCGCGTTGATTCCGGTGGCCGCCTGGGTCGGCTGGCGCAATTTCCCCGGCACCTTCCGCACCACCCGCATCGGCGGCCATCTGGTGCGCTCCGTCGCCGGCGCCACCGCGATGGCCCTGGGCTTCACGGCGCTCTCGTTGCTGCCGATCGCCGACGCCACGGCCATCGGCTATGCCTCGCCGCTGATGACGGTCGTCTTCGCCGTGCTGCTGCTGGGCGAAAAGGTGCGCATCTACCGCTGGTCGGCAGTGATTGTCGGGCTTTGCGGCGTGCTCGTCATCCTGTCGGATTACGTCGGTCCGGAGGCCGGCCAGACGGGGAAGGGGAGCCTGCTCGGCGCGGGCCTCGCCGTCGCCGGCGCCGTCATGGGCGCGCTCGCCGCCACCCAGACGCGCAGCCTCACCCGCATCGAGCCGGCGCCCACCATCGTGGTCTATTTCTCGTCGCTGACCGCGCTCTTCGCGCTCGCCACGCTGCCCTTCGGCTGGGTCATGCCGGATCCTGCCGGCTTCGCCCTGCTCATCGCCGCCGGCATCTTCGGCGGCCTCGGCCAGGTGCTCCTCACCCAGAGCTACCGCTTCGGCGATGCCTCGCTGATCGCCCCGTTCGACTACACCTCGATGATCTGGGCGCTGACCGTCAGCCTGCTGATCTTCGGCGCCTGGCCGACCCACATCATGCTCGCCGGCACCGCGATCGTGGTCGCCGCCGGCATCTTCGTGATCTGGCGGGAAGGGCGCCTCGGCATCGAGCGCACCCGCTCCAAGCGCGCCCAGACGCCGACCACGCCGCTCAGCTGACGCTCTAGGCCTTGTACTTGACGACCTTCTGGGTCTGCTCGCCGAGCCCGGCGATGCCGAGGTGGATCGTCTCGCCGCCCTTCAGGTAGGTCGGCGGCTTCATGCCCATGCCGACGCCCGGCGGCGTCCCGGTGGTGATCACGTCGCCGGCATCCAGCCGCATGAACTGGCTGACGTAGCTGATCAGGTGCGCCACGCCGAAGATCATCGTCCTGGTCGAGCCGGTCTGCCGGCGCTTGCCGTCGATGTCGAGGAACATGTCGAGGCGCTGCACGTTGCCGATCTCGTCCGGCGTCACCAGCCACGGCCCCAGCGGCCCGAACGTCGGGCAGCCCTTGCCCTTGGTCCACTGGCCGCCGCGCTCGAGCTGGTATTCGCGCTCGGAGAGGTCGTTGCAGACCGCGTAGCCGGCGACGTGGTCGAGCGCCCTGGTCTTCGGGATGTAGCTGCCGCCCTTGCCGATGATCACCGCCAGCTCCACCTCCCAGTCGCTCTTCTTCGAGCCCTTGGGGATCATCACCGTGTCGTTCGGCCCGATGATGCAGTTCGGCGCCTTGTTGAAGACGATCGGCTCCTTGGGGATCGCTGCGCCGGTCTCCGTCGCGTGGTCGGCGTAGTTGAGGCCGATGGCGATGAAGTTGCCGACACCGGCGACGCACGGGCCGATGCGCACGCCGTTGCGCACCACCGGCAGCTTGTCGATCTTGGCCTTCGCGATTCTTGCGAGCGCGCCCGCCGCGAGCGTTTCCGACGAGATGTCGCTGACCACACTGGAGAGGTCGCGGATGCGGCCGTCCTTGTCGACGATGCCGGGCTTCTCGCGGCCCGCCGGCCCAAAACGCAACAGCTTCATGGAAGTCATTCTCCTGTCTGGAAGGTAAGGGAAGGG
The DNA here is from genome assembly GCA_963843565.1 of uncultured Alphaproteobacteria bacterium. Lineage (GTDB taxonomy): Bacteria > Pseudomonadota > Alphaproteobacteria > Rhizobiales > Kaistiaceae > DASZQY01. Next base: position 1,230,155 of record CAWJKY010000003.1, on the reverse strand, counting down.
GAGGCGCTCAAAACGCGCCGGGGAAGAGGCCGCCGTCGACGAGGATGTTCTGGCCGGTGATATAGCCCGCATGGACCGAGCAAAGAAAGGCGCAAATCTGCCCGAACTCCGCGCTCGTGCCGAAGCGCCCGGCGGGGATTTCACTTGCCCCTTCGGCTTCCGCCTCGGCTATCGTCTTGCCGCTCGCGCTGGCCGCGCGGCCGAGCCCGGCGCGCAGCCGCTCGGTGTCCATGCGCCCGGGCAGCAGGTTGTTGATGGTGATGCCGTCGGCGGCAGCGTTGCTGCTCACCCCCTTGAGAAACGCGGTCAGCCCGGCGCGCGCCCCGGACGAGAGGTCGAGGCCGGGGATCGGCATCTTCACCGAGAACGACGTGATGTTGACGATGCGCCCGAAGCCCTTCGCCTTCATCGCCGGCAGCGCTTTCTGGATCATCTCCAGCGGCGTCACCATGTTCTGGATGACGCCGGCGACCATCTTCTCCCGGTCGAGGTCCTCGAACTCGCGAAACGGCGGCCCGCCGTTATTGTTGACGAGGATGTCCGGCTCCGGGCAGGCGGCGAAGATCGCGGCCTGCACTTTCGCGTCGCTGATGTCGCCGGCAACCGCCGCCACCGTCCCCCCGAACGTCTGGCGGAGCGCGTCCGCCGTGGCGTTCAGCGCCTCCGGATCGCGCCCGTTGACGACGAGGTCGCAGCCCGCTTCGGCCAGCGCCTCGGCGCAGCCCTTGCCGAGCCCGCGGCTCGACGCGCAGACGATCGCCTTGCGGCCGGAAATTCCAAGATCCATGTGAGACGCCTCCCTTCGCGGCGTTTCGCGTACCCGAGCCGGGCGGCCGCCGCAATGCGCCGCCGCCGCTTTTGTGCTGGCCAGGCGCAAGGTCGGTCAGTAGGCTTGACCTAATCGGATTACGCCGATGAACACGCTCCTTCCCCTCCTGGGTTTCGTGGTCGCGGCGACCTGCACGCCGGGCCCGAACAACCTGATGGTGCTCGCGTCGGGGGCCAACTTCGGCCTCGGCCGCACGCTGCCGCACATCGTTGGCATCACCATCGGTTTTCCCGTGATGATGGTGGCGGTTGGTCTCGGTCTTGGCTTCGTCTTCGAGGTCTACCCGGTCGTCACGCAGATCCTGAAGTACGCCGCATTTGTCTACTTGTTGTGGCTCGCCTGGCAGATCGCCTCGGCGGGACGGCCGGACACGAATATCGAGGAGGCGAAGCCGTTGACCGTTCTTCAGGCCGCCGCCTTCCAGTGGGTCAATCCCAAGGGCTGGGCGTTCGTGCTGGCGGCGATGGCGCTCTACACCACCGGGGGAGGCGATCGGGTGGTCGAGGTTCTGACCGTGGCGGGATTGTTCGCGGCGGTTGCCGTCCCCAACCTGATCGTCTGGACGCTGTTCGGCCGGGCAATCGCCGGCTTCCTGCAGGACGACCGCCATCGGCTGTGGTTCAACATCGCCATGGCCGTGCTGCTCGTCGTGTCGGTCGCCCCGACGCTGTTCGAGTAGCGCCGGGCGTCTTATTGTCTGTCGGTGCCGCCTTGGGATGCGGGGCGGGGAGGGAGCATCATGGCCGAGCTGATCACCACACTGGGACCCAGGCGCGCCGACGAACTCGGGGCGATCCTCCCCCATGAGCACGTCTTCGTGGACCTGCGCACCTGGGACAAGCCGGGCTATGCGGAGGCCGAGGCCGCGGACGTCGTCGCCCTGATGGCGCCTCAGATCGAGGCGCTGAAGGCGCGCGGCTTCACGGCCCTCGTCGAGTGCTCGACCGTCGGCGTCGGCCGCCGCGCCGATTTCGACCGCGCGGTGTCGGAGGCGACCGGCTTCCCGATCGTGGTGCCCACCGGCATCTACCGCGAGCCGTGGGTGCCGCCTTTCGCGCACAGCGCCTCGGAAGACGAGCTCGCCGAATGGATGACCGGCGAGCTGACCGGCGAGATCGAATCCTCCGGTGTCCAGGCGGCGTGGATCAAGATCAGTGCCGGCGATGAGGACATCACGCCGGTCGAGGCGAAAATCCTGCGCGCCGCCGCCCGCGCCGGCAAGGCGACCGGCGCCGCCATCGGCAGCCATACGATCAAGGGCCGCGTCGTCATGGACCAGCTCGATATCATCGAGCAGGCCGGCTACACGCCGTCGCGCTTCATCTCGATTCACACCCAGGCCGAGCCGGATGTCGCCATGCACCTGGCGGTCGCCAAGCGCGGCGCGTGGATCGAGTATGACTGGATCGGCATGCACGGAACCGACGAATCCTACATCGACAACATTCGCCGCGTGCTCGACGACGGCTTCGGCGGCCAGCTTCTGCTCAGCCATGATCGTGGCTGGTACGACCCGGCCGAGCCCCGCGGCGGCACGCCTAAGCCGTACACCTACCTGAGCGACGTCTTCCTGCCCAAGCTGAAGGCGCACGGCATCGACGACGCCACCGTTGACATGCTCATCCGCGACAATCCCTTCCGCGCGTTTGCCCGCTAGGCGCGGCTGCCTGTAGGCTCACCGGGAGCGAACCAAAGGCTCCGATTCCGTCCTTCACACGACGACCCCCGCTCATGCCGCAGTCCGCAACCGCCGTTCCCGCGGCGCCGCCGTATTTCGCGCTGCGCATGCGCATCTTCTACGCCGGCTTCTTCGCGTTCACCGGCGTCATGCTGCCCTTCTTTCCCGTCTGGCTGAAGTCGCGGGGCCTGAGCGCCGTCGAGATCGCCGACGTCATCGCCATTCCCGCCTTCGTCCGGGTGTTCCTGACGCCGCTCGCCGGCATCTACGCCGACCGCGCCCCGAGCCGCCGCTTCGCCACGCTCACCTTCATCGTGCCGGCGGCGCTGGTCTTCCCGATTGCGTGGAACGCGCACGATTTCGTGTCGCTGCTGGCCATCACCGGCATCGCCTTCACCAGCTACGCGCTCGCCCTGCCACCGGCCGACGCCCTGGCGCTCACCGGCGTGCGCCGCTTCAATATCGACTACGGGCGCATGCGGCTCAGCGGCTCGGCCGCCTTCGTCGTCGCCAACCTCGGCGCCGGCGCGCTGCTCAGCCTCTATGCCGGCAGCGGCGACATCATCTTCTGGTCGATGGTAGCCGCGCTGGCGCTGGCGACCGTGGGCGCCGTCGCGCTGCCGCGCACGCCGGCCGCCATCCGCGCCCTCGACGATGCCGCCCGCCCTGACGAGCGGCCGTCGCTCGCGGTCCTCACCGACCCCGGGCTGCTCGTCGTGTTGTTCGCCTGCGGGTTCGTGATGGCCAGTCAGGGGATGCTGAACGGCTTCGCCAGCATCTACTGGCGCCACCTCGGCTTCCCCGATCTCGGCATTGGCATTCTGTGGGCGATCGGCGTCGTCTCCGAGGTGACGCTGTTCATGTGGTCGCGCCGGCTGATCGACCGGTTCGGCCCTTACGGCCTGCTTGGCGCGGGCGTGATCACCGCGATGGCGCGCTGGGCGCTGTTTCCCTTCCTCGACAATATCTACGCCTTCGCCGTGCTCCAGGCGCTGCACGGCATAACCTTCGCTGCCGCCTACGCCGGCACCCAGAGCCTCATCGCGCGCATGGTGCCGGAGCGCACCACCGCCTCCGTGCAGGGCGTCTTCGGCATGATCACCGGCACGTTGCTGGCGGTGACCACGGCGCTGTCGGGGCCCATCTACGACAGCCTCGGCGTCTGGGGATTCCTGTGGATGGTGCCGGTTGCCGGCGCCGGTCTGGCGATCATGATCGCCGGACGGCGCTTCGTTCCCCGCTGAAATGCGAAACGGGCGCGCCCGCGAGCGCGCCCGTTGTCGGGATCGCAGATGTCCGCGCGGCGGCTAGTCGAAGCGGCCGCTGGCGTGGGCGAGCATGGTGTAGACCTTGCCCGTATCGGAGACGAGGTAGGCGGTCCCCGCCGAGCGGTCCTTGCCCGACTTGGTCACCTCGCCGAGCAGCTTCTCGAAGTCCGTCACGTAGCGGTCGACGGCGGCACGGAAGTCGGCGTCGCGATTATACTTCTTGCGGATCTCGTCGAAGGTCTGCTGGCCGGGCAGGGTGTAGAGCCGCCGGGTGAACAGGTTCTTCTCGCCCTTGCGCTGACGCTCCCACAGCTCGACCGCCGCGTCGTGGTCGATCGCCCGGGCGATCTCGGCGCTGATCGCGCCAAGCCCGGAGCCGCTCGATTCGGCGGGGGCCGCCGCCGCCGCCGGGGCCTGCGGCTCCGGCTGGTGGCGCTCGACGCTGGGCGCCGCTTCTTCGTCGCTGGAGGCGCGGCGCAGGAGATCGGAGACCCAGCCTTCGCCGTTTTCCTCGCTCGACGGGGCCGGCCGCACCACCTGCGGCGCCTGACGGGGCACCGAGCGCGGCTGTGCCTTGGCGACCGGCTGCGGACCGCCGCCGCCACTGCCACGGCGCGGCTCCGGCTGGCGCTGCGGCTCCGGCGCCGCTTCCAGGGCGACCGCGGTCGCCTCGGGGCGGGCGGCAAGCCGCGGCTCGCCGAGCTGTGGGCTCGACAGATCGAGCGTCTTGCCGTGGCGGTTGATGATCTCGGAGAGCTCCGACAGCGCCTTGATCTGGTCGCCGACCACCCGGCGCATGGCCTCGGCGCTCTCGCGTGCCTCTTCCGGCAGGTCGAGGACGCCGCGCCGGACCTCGTCGCGGGTGACGTTGAGGTCCTTCTGAAGGTCCTGCGCGGCCGTGCGCATCTCGCGCGCCGCCTCGCCGAAGCGACGCGTCGCCTCGGTGATCGCCTGACCCATCTCGGCGAGCATCGCCTTGTTGCTCTCGCGCACCGTATCGGCCGCCTTGCGGCTTTCCGAGCCGGCCGTCCGGTTCATCGTCTCGAAGTTCTCGATGACCCCCTTGGTGGCGGTCGCCGTGTTCTCGGTCAGCATGCGGCTGACCGCGGTCGCCCGCTCCTCGGCGGTCTTCAGCGTCTCGGCGATGATGCGCGTGAACGACTGCATCAGCCCGTCGAGTTCCTCGCTGCGCGACTTGAGGTTGGCGGTCAGGCTTTCCAGCGCCGGGTGGCGCTCGTCGACGGTCGCCTGGATCTGCTTGTTGACGTCCGAGAGGTTGCGGGTCGCCGCGCTCAGCGAAACCGCCTGCTCCTCGAAGCGCTTCACGACGTTGCCGACGCCCTCGATGATGTTCCGCGAGACGTCGCGCAGGTTGTTGATCTGGCCGCTGAGCTCGTTCGACGAAAGCTGCGTCGCCTCGACCGCGTGGCCGACAGCCGCGTTGAACTCGGTCGACTGCGTCGCCAGCTGCGTCTCGATCTTGGCTAGGTTGTCGGCGGTCGTTGCCAGAAGCCGGTTGAACATGTCGTTCGAGGCGCCGAGCCGCTCGGCGATCTCGTTGACCTCGGTCTTCAGCTTCTCGTTGGTGCTGGAGAACGCCGACGCCACCTGCTGTCCGGTGTCCATGAGGGTCCGGGCGGCCTCGGCGCTGCGGCTCGAGACCATCTCGACGACCTCGGTGCCGGTCTGGTCGAGCGCCTTGAGCAGCGCGTTGGAGCGCCCGTCGAGCAGCGAGGCGAGCTCGCCGCTGCGCGCCCCCAGCACGTCGTTGAACTCGCGGGTGCGCTGTTCCAGCGCCTCGGTGACGGCGTTGGCGCGCGCCCCGAACATGCCCTCGATCTCGTTGATGGCGCGGCCGAGCACCGTCGAGGCCTCCGACGCGGAAGCCCGCACGGCCCGTGTCGCCTCGCTCGAATTCGGCGACCAGCCGCTGGGTGACCTCGGTGACCGCCTCGCGGACGGTGAGGGCGACGTCCTCGCTCTTGCCGGCCAGTGAATCAGTGATCGAGTTGGCGCGCTCGGAGAGCGAGTCCGCCAGTTGCTCGACGCGCGAGGTCAACTGGCCGCCGACCTCGATCAGCCGGTCGTCGATCAGCGTCGAGAACTCGGTCTGGCCGGTGGTGAACGTCTCGGCGATCTCGCGGGTGCGCTCGATCAGCGTCTGGTTGATCTGGCGCGAACGGTGGTCGAGCGCCTCGGCGATGCGGTGGGCGTTCGATTCCAGCGCCTCGGAGACGTCCTCGATCTTGACGCGGATGCCGTCGCCGAACTGCGAGAGCTTGCTTTGCAGCGTGCTCTCCAGCGCGTGCGCCTGCTCGCTGAGCGAGGAGATCAGCTGCGGTCCGCGCTCGCCGACCAGTTCCGCGATCTGGGCGAAGCGCGTCTCCAGCGTCTCGGTCAGTTCGCGGCTGCGCTCTGAGATCGATTCGTTGTAGCTGGAGCCCGCCTCGACGATCTGCGCGCTGAGCGCCGTGCCGCGGTTTTCGATGGCATCGACGATCTCGGTGCCCGACGCGATGATCTTCTCGTGGATCGTCACGCCGCGGCTCTCGATGGCGTTGGCGACGTCGCGGCCCGACGCCAGGATCTTCTGGTGGATCGAGGTACCGCGGCTCTCGATGGCGTCGCCGGTGTGCTGGGTCGCCTCGACGATGGAATCGTAGATCGCCTGGCCGCGCCCTTCGATGGTGTCGGCAATGTCGCGCGACGACGACAGGATGCGCTCGTGGATCGAGGCGCCGCGCGACTCGATCTCGTTGGCCATCTGGCTGCCCGACTCGACGATGCGCTCGTGGATCTGGTTGCCCTGGTCGACGATGCGGTCGGCGATGCGGGTGCCCGAATCGACGATGCGCTCGTGGATCGCGCCGGCCCGCGAGGCGACCGTCTCGGCGATCTCGTTGCCCGACGCGATGATCGTCTCGTTGATCTTCATGCCGCGCACGGCGATCGCCTTGGCGACTTCGCCGCCGACCGAAGCGAGGCGCTGGGTCAGCTCGGCGCTGCGCTCGTCGAAGGAATCGTAGACCGACGTCGTCGCCGCGTTGATCGCCTCGCGCAGCCCGTTGGTGCGCGTCTCGATCAGGTTGGCCATCGCCTCGCCGGTCGAGGCGAGACGTTCGTTGAGTTCGGTGCCGTTGACCGCGATCGATTCGAAGATGCGGTCGCCGGTGCGCGACAGCCGGTCGGCGAGTTCGCCGCCGCGGCTGGTGATCGTCTCGGCGATGCGCGTGCCGGTCTCGTCGAGCTTGTCGGCGATCTCCTGGCCGCGCAGCGCCAGATCGACGAGCAGCGAGTTGGCGTTCGACTTCAGCGCCTCGTTCACCTCGTTGACGTGCTGCGAAATGGTCGAGGCGGCCATGTTGCCGGTCTCGGTGATCGACCGGGTGATGTCCTCGGTGCGGCCCTCGAAGCCGGCGATCAGCTCGCTGCCGACCTGGGCGAGGGTGTCGTTCACCTCCTGACCGCGTTCGGCGATGGTGTCGGCCATCGCCCGGCCGGTGGTCGAAAGGGTCTCGTTGATCTCGGACGAGCGCGCCAGCAGCGCCTCGGTGACCTCGGTGCCGGTCTGGGCGAGCGACACGGCGACGTCGCTGACGGTGTCGGCGAGCCGCGCCACCAGGTCCTCGCCGCGCGAGGTCAGCTGGTCGACCATGGCGTCGCCGGCCGAGCCCAGCGCGATGGTGATCTGCTCGCCGCGGTCGGTGAGGGCGGCGGTGATGCGGTTGCCGGCGGTGGTGACGCTGTCGCTGATCGATTCCGACGCGATGCGCAGATCCTTGGAGAGCGATTCCTGCGCCGAGACGATCGACGTGCGGACGCGCTCCGAGTTGATGACGATCGCCTCGCGCTGGCCGGCGAGGTCGTCGATCAGCGAGCGCATGCGCGTTTCGTTGTCGGAGTAGGAGCGTTCGAGCGCCGCCACTTCGTTGTGGACCAGAAGCTCGAGCTCGCTGGCCCGCGCCAGCGCCCGCTCGATGCCGTCGCCGACCGCCGCGACCTCGCGGCGGACCGCCTGGCTGACGTTGACCACCGCGTCGGTGGCGACGTTCTCGGGTTCCGACAGGCGCGCCGCCATGTCGGTGATCGATTTGGCGACGTAGCGCAGTTCCTGCGTGCGCCACATGGTCAGCGCCACGCCCCAGATCGCGCCGATCGGCACGAACATGAACAGCGCCAGATTGAGGAAGCGTCCGGAGGTCAGCAGCGAGGCGTTCTCTGCGCCGCCGAACAGGCCGCCGGTCGAGATGGCGTAGACCACCACGAACAGTCCCCACGCCACCGAGAGCACCGCGGCGGCGGGATAGATGAAGCGCGACGGCCGGCGCTGGACGCCGCTCATCATCGCGCGGCGATCGTCGTTGGCGGCGAAGCGGGCGCGCGTGCGGGTCCGCTGTTCGGCGGGGCGCGTGCGCTGCTGGGCGGGTTCGGGCTGCGGGTCCGGCTCGGGTTCGGCGTAGGCGCGCGCGGCGAGCGCCTGGCGGCGCGGCTCTTCAGCGGGGCGGCGCGGTTGCTCGGCGCGGCGCGGTGTCGCCGGGGGGCGCGGGGCTTCGACGCGGCGCTGGACTTCGCCGCGGCGGGCGGGGACCGGTTCGCCGGTGTTGGCGGCCTGCTGGCGTCGGCGCGGTTCGGGGCGCGGCGCCGCGTCTGCCGGCTCGACCTGATCGTCGTAGTCGAGCCTCAAAGCTTCCTCGACCGCGGACAACGCAGCGTCGTTCGGATTAGTGGATCGTGGATTAGTCGCCATGACATTCCGCCTCGCCGTACTCAAGACCCGTCTCGGCCTTACGCCGGACACTGGCAAATCATCGACCCCCGCGTCGGCGGGACGTGCGCGCTAGGAACGGAGATCCGCGGGCCGCGCCCGAATGTCCCCTCCCGCGGCCTCATCGCCGCGCAAGAAACCGGTCCGAAAACCGGTCCGGGTAGCCTCCGCACCCAAGCCGCTAGGCCATCCTAGTGGCACATTCGTGACAGAGAAACCGAAAATCCGCACGCCCTGACGCGCAATACCGTAAACGCGTTCAAGACGATGCCGCGGCGCCTTCGAGGGCGACCGCAACTGCCGACGATAACCCTCAAGCGCTGTCTGCCAGTTCGGCGCTTGCAAGCGCTTGGACAACCGCGCTTCGTCGCCGCTTCGGGCCCCCTGACAAGCCGGTGGAAAACCTGTTGGCTGTTGGGCTGGCGGGGTGCGGACGGCGGGCACGGCCGCCGATTAACGCTATCGAAGGAATCCGGGCCGCTTGTTCCCGTCGCGTGATTGACCGAACGAAAGCCGATATCGCCGTGACCGCCATCGACCTTTCGCACCTGGCCGCCCAGACCGGCGGCGACGCCGCTCTCGAGGCCGAGGTGCTGCGGCTGTTTGTCAGCCGCGCGCCGGCCGATCTGGAGTTGCTGAAGCAGGCGCCGCCACACGAGCGCCACGATCTGGCCCACCGCATCCTGGGCTCGGCCCGCGCCATCGGGGCGGGCGAGGTGGCGCGCGCCGCCGCCGCGGTCGAAAGCGGCACCGGCGAGGTCGAGGCGCTCGCCGGGGCAATCGCCGAGGCGTGCCGCTTCATTGCCGGCCACCTCGCGAAATAGCGATCCTGAGCCCGGATCCGCTCACGCATCCGGGAACGCATCGCACTGGCAGCCCCGTCCGGAATCGCCTATAGAGCGCGCGCAATTCCGCCTCCTTTCTCTCCGTTTGCCCGGAGCGGCATGCCCAAGATCACCTACATCGACACTGCCGGCGAGCGCCACGAAGTCGAGGCGGAGAACGGCACCACCGTCATGGAAAACGCCATCCGCAACGGCGTCCCCGGCATCGAGGCGGAGTGCGGCGGCGCCTGCGCCTGCGCCACCTGCCACGTCTATGTCGACGAAGCCTTCAAGGAGATCGTCGGCGATCCCGAGCCGATGGAAGAAGACATGCTCGACTTCGCCTTCGACGTCCGGCCGACCTCGCGTCTGTCCTGCCAGATCAGGGTCCGCGACGAACTCGACGGGCTGACCGTCACGGTGCCCGAGCGCCAGGGCTAGCGAGGTCGCGGGGCGGGCGGATTTGCTCGCCTTCACGGGCGCCTCGCAAGAATCTTCCTTTGCTTGATGGGCGCCAGCGGATAAGTGTCCGCCGCCGTTCGCACCTGGAGAGGATGACCCATGCCCGACATGGCTGAGCCCGCCGCCAACCAGACCGTCGAGACCGATGTTGTCATCGTCGGCGCCGGCCCGGTCGGCCTGTTCGCGGTCTTCGAGCTCGGCCTCCTCGACATCAAGGCGGCGCTGGTCGACATTCTCGACAAGCCCGGCGGCCAGTGCGCCGAGCTCTATCCCGAGAAGCCCATCTACGACATTCCCGGCTACCCGATCGTCAGCGGCGAGGGGCTGGTGGAGAAGCTCATGGAGCAGATCCACCCGTTCAACCCGACCTTCCATCTCGGCCAGATGATCGAGGCGCTGGTGCGCGAGCCGGACGGCCGCTTCCGCCTGGTGAGCGACACCGGCACCACCTTCCTCTGCAAGGTGGTGGTCATCGCCGCCGGCGGCGGATCGTTCCAGCCGAAGCGTCCGCCGGTTCCCGGCATCGAGGCCTACGAGGGCGCGTCGGTTCACTACGCCGTTCGCCGCATGGAAGATTTCCGCGGTCACGATGTGCTGGTCGTCGGCGGCGGCGATTCCGCCCTCGACTGGGCGCTCAACCTTCAGCCGATCGCCAAGAGCCTCACGCTGCTTCACCGCCGCGACGAGTTCCGCGCCGCCCCCGACAGCGTCAACAAGATGCGCGCTCTGGTCGACGCCGGAAAGATTAGGCTGGCGCTCGGTCAGGTGAGCGGCCTGAAAGGCGAGGGAGGTCAGGTCGCCTCCGCGGTCGTCAAGGACAAGGCCGGACAGGAGAGCGAGATCGCCACGACGCGCATCCTGCCGTTCTTCGGCCTCACCATGAAGGTCGGCCCGGTCGCCGACTGGGGCCTGAACCTCCACGAGAACCTGATCCCCGTCGACACCGCGAAATTCGAGACGTCGGAGCATGGCATCTTTGCCATCGGCGACATCGTCACCTATCCCGGCAAGCTCAAGCTGATCCTGTGCGGCTTCCACGAGGCGGCCCTGATGGCCCAGGCCGCCGTCCACATCGTCTTCCCGGAGAAGAAGGTGGTGTTCCAGTACACCACCTCGTCGTCCAGCCTTCAGAAGAAGCTGGGCGTCATCTGAGGCCCTGCGGCCCACCCCTCACTTCGGCTTCCGCCCCCTGATTGCGTAGGCGCACGCCTGATGGGTGACCCGACCGGAGGCGTCGGACGACACCCGCGCGCGCGTTTCGGCCTTGACCCGCGTCAGATCGGCTTCCGGCAATCCCGCAAGGATCGGCACGACGCTGCCGATTGCTGAAACGTTGCGCCAGAAGGCGTCGAAATCGTCGAACCTCTTCTCGACGACGATCTCCTTCACCGCGATCGCTTCGAAGCCGGCGTCCTCCCACAATCTGCGTATCGCCGCGCTTGCCGAGGCCGCGCTGGGCGGCGTGAGCGCCGGTCGTCCGACGGCGCTCAACGCGGCCAGCAACGGGTCGTGCGGCAGGCCGCCTTCGCTGCGGTCCCATGTGTAGGTCGCCACCGTCCCGCCGGGCCGCACGACGCGGGCCATCTCCGCCACAGCCTTCGCCGGGTCGGGAACGAAGGCGATGACCAGCGCCATCGCGACGGCATCGAAGCTGCCGTCGGCGTAGGGCAGGGCCATCGCGTCGCCCTGGCGGAACTCGGCCAGACGCCCGGCGGGGCGCGCCTGCGCATAGGCGATCTGCGCCGGCGCCAGGTCGATCCCGCTGACTGCCGCGGGCGCGCAGCGGTCGACGATCAGCTCGGTGAAGGCACCGTTGCCGCAGCCGACGTCGAGCCAGCGCTGCTGCCCGGGCATGTCGAGCCAGACGAGGAAGTCGTCGCCGATGAGCCGGCTCCAGACGCCCATCGACTGTTCGTAGATGGCGCCGTCTTCGAAGCGGATCTTTGCGTCAGGCATGGACGCTCTTCTTGGGAATGGAGGATGAGGGTAGGCGCGGGCGCGACGTTTCCCGCGTGGTTTGGTCAGCCCGAAAAGACTTCGGTCTCGCGCGCCGGGCCGGGCGCGCGGTAGGCGCCGGCGATCTTCGACGCCTTCTCCTGCACCGCCTTGAACTCGGCGCCGGTCCATGCCCGCGCCGTGGCGACGTCCGTGATGCTTCCGGCCGCCGCAGCGGCCATGGTCACGGCGACGACCGACTCTGCGTCGGGGCCTTCGGAGATCACCATGAAGTCCGAGTCGCCGGTGGTGAGGTAGTAGCCGATGAGCTTCGCGCCGCTGGCTTCGACGAGCTTGCGGACGGCGATCTCGCGGTCCTCCGGCATCTCGACCAGCCCTGTGACACCGCTCTGCGTGAACCGTCCCCGCGTAATCAGCCTGATCATCTGCACCTCGCTGCGATCATGTGCGCCCGGCGGGAACCTAATCCCGCCGCTTCAACCGATGCTGGAACACATTGCGTATATTCGCGCCCGCTCGTAGCTTTCCCCCGGGCGATGCGCTTGGGGGAGGGCGCAGCGTGGACGATCCGGCTTTCGTGCGACTGGTTGGCGGTGTCCCGCATCTGATGATCGACGAAGTCGTCGCGCACCCGCACATGGCGGAGGCGAGGAGGCTCTACGTCGATCGCTTTCTGGCGGTCTACGGCGGCGACCCGTTCATGGCGCGGTTGCTGATCGAAACCGGCCGCTACCTCGTCTTCACGGTAGCGGTCGTGCTCGCGTCCGGCCACGACCCGGCCCGCCGCGAGACGTGGTTCACGGTTGGACGCCTGAAGCGGGAAATCGCGAAGTTCGGAATGGTGAGCGAACGCCAGGTCGACCACCTGATCGGCCGCCTGTGCGCGGTCGGGTTCATGACGAGCGAGCCGGCTGACGGCGACCGCCGGACGCGCATCCTCAAGCCCGCGGGCCCCATGCTGGCCCACGATCGCGCCTGGCTCGCGGCCCACTATGCGCCCATGACCGTGATCGGCCGCTTCGCCGACTACGCCCCCGTCATGCGCCAGGACCCCGCCTATCAGATCGCGCAGCGGCGAATGTCGATCGCCTTCCTGCCGTTCTCCGGCAGGCTCCTCGCCATGGCGCCGGACTTGTTGCTGTTCTTCAATCATGCCGCCGGCCACATGGTGTCGGCCGCGCTGCTTCAGGCGGCGATGGCCGCCGACGACCTGCACGCGGCCGTGCCTTACGCGGACGTCGGCGAGCGCTTCGGCGTGTCGCGCACCCATGTCCGCAAGATTCTCGTCGAGGCGCAGGATGCCGGATTGGTCCGCCTGCACAGCCGCGGGGGCCACCGGGTCGAAATCCTGCCGCGGCTGTGGGCGAGCTACGATCGCGGTCTGGCGGTCGGCATGTTCATCCTCGACAGCATCCACGCGCTGGTCGTTGGCCGGCGGGCTGCGGAAGAGGAGGCGCCGGGAGCCGGGGAAATCGGTGCGCAGGTGAAGGCGACCCAATCCCCGATCGTGAACCCGGCGTAGAACGTCGGGATCGGAGAACGACGGCACTACTGGAACGTCACCGTCGCGATCGCGCGGTCGATCTTGCCCTGTGCCCAGTTGACGACCGGGCCGGGTGCTGTGCCCGGCGCCGTCACGCTGGTCCCCTGGCCGGGCGCGCTCAGCACGGTCGTGCCGGCCGGTGTCGTCACCGTCACCGAGCCCTCCAGCACCACGACCCCGAAGGCGCTGTCGATCTCGCCGCCCCAGAAGTCGGTGCCGCGCGCGCCAATCACCGCGACCGGTGTCGTGATCGTGGTTTCGCGGGTAGCGCCGCCGGCGAGCTTGCCGGAAACGTAGCGGAACGCGCCCACGATAGACGCGGCGATCGTGGTCTGTCCCTCCGGCTGGAAGACGAACGTGTCGAGGATCAGACTGGCGTTCTCGCTGAGTGTCAGTTTCGTGCCGTCGCTGAACGAGACCGCGAGGCGCGCGCCCGCGCCGGTCGCCAGCGTCTCCTTGAGGTAGATGTCGCTGCCGGCCGCCAGCGTCACCGTCGCGCCGCGCTCGCGGGTGCCGGTGCATTCGCCCTGGACCCGATCGACCGCGCCGATCGCACCCGCCGCGACCGCCTGCTGGCCGGCGAACAGGCCGAGGGAAAGCGCGAGGGCGACCCCGAGGCGCCGCATCTTACGCCGCGTCGTCCTTGTGTTCTTCGCAGCGCGCGCCGTACTTCGCCGCCCACTTCTCGATCGAGCTGACCACCGGTCTCAGCGCCAGCCCGGCCTCCGTCAGTTCGTAGCTGGTCTTGGGCGGCATCACCGATTGGACCGTCTTCTTGACGAGGCCGGCGGCCTCCAGCCGGGCGAGCCGCTGGGCGAGCGTCGTCGAGTTCACGTCGCCGGCGTTGCGCGCCATGTCGTTGAAACCGGTCGGCCCGCTGAGCAGCACGTAGACGATCGACAGCACCCACTTCTCCTGAAGCAGGTTGATGCCGGCCTTGAAGTCCTGGGTCGGGCACCGCTGGCTCTTGTCAGTCGGCGGCTTCGCGCTGTGGTCGGTCATGGTCCCAAACATAGCAATTCAAGGGCGATTCCGGGAGTACTTGAAATTATGTAGTGCTATACATAGTTATCCGCTTGAGATTCGTTAGCCCTCCCAAACCGGAGTTCCTCCCATGGACATGCAGGTAGCCAACACGCCCTCGGCCGAGTTCACCACTGTGGCCGACCCCGACCGGGTCGCGCGGACGAAGAAGGCGCTCGAAGCCAACGGTTTCGAGGTGGTCGTGGTCGACAGCCTCGCCGAAGCGAAGGACGCCGTCCTCGCCCTCATCCCGGAAGGGTCTGAAGTCCTGACCAACACCTCGCGGACCCTCGACGAGGCGGGAATTTCGGCGGCGATCAACGAGTCGGGCAAGTACGATTCGATCCGCAACACGCTGAACGCCGCCTACGGCGACCAGTCGAAGGCGCGCGAGATGCGCAAGCTCGGCGCCGCGCCCGACTTTTCCCTGGGCAGTGTCCACGCGATCACCGAGGACGGCGCGGTGATGATCGCCTCGATGAGCGGCAGCCAGATCGGCCAGTACCCGTACTCGGCCGGCAAGGTCATCTGGGTCGCGGGCAGCCACAAGATCGTTGCCGACGAGGACCACGGCAATCGCCGCATCCACGAGCATTCCCTGCCGCTCGAGTCCGTCCGCGCCCAGGCCGCCTATGGCATCCAGAGCGCCGTCAAGAAGCTCCTCACGATCCGCGGCGGCATGCCGGGACGGTTCACCCTCG
The DNA here is from genome assembly GCA_963843565.1 of uncultured Alphaproteobacteria bacterium. Lineage (GTDB taxonomy): Bacteria > Pseudomonadota > Alphaproteobacteria > Rhizobiales > Kaistiaceae > DASZQY01. The sequence continues at coordinate 1,215,106 of CAWJKY010000003.1, read as the reverse complement.
TCCTCGTCAACGAGCACGTCGGCTTCTGAGCGGCCCGGAGGCGATCGTGAACGACACACCACGGCTGAGACCCGACCCCGTCTTCGGGGAGCTTGCCTCCGACGCGCGCCTCGCCACCGCCGTCGCCGCCCTCCAGGCGAACGCCTTCGACGTGCTGGTGGTCGACACCGCCGCCGAGGCGAGGGCGAAGGTGCTCGAACGGGTGCCGCCAGGCGCCGAGGTCTTCACCAGTCTGTCGCGCACGCTGGAGCTGACCGGCATCGCGGCGGAGCTCAACGAGAGCGGCCGCTACGATGCCATCCGCCCCAAGATCGCCAGGCTAGACCGGGCGACGCAGGGGCGCGAGATCCGCAAGCTCGCAGCCGCCCCCGATTATGTCGTCGGCAGCGTCCACGCGGTCACCGAAGACGGGCAGGTGCTGGTCGCCTCGGGCAGCGGCAGCCAGATCGGCCACTACGCCTACGAAGCCGGCAAGGTCATCTGGGTGGTGGGCACCCAGAAGGTCGTGCGCGACCTCGCCGACGGGCTCGCCCGCATCGAGCAATACTCGCTGCCGCTCGAGAACCAGCGCATGCTCGACGCGGTCGGCCGGCCGAGCGTGCTCGCCAAGGTGCTGATCATGAAGAAGGGCTACCCGCAGGACCGTATCACCCTGATCTTCGTCAGGGAGAACATCGGCTTCTGAGCTGCGCCGCCTATCTGGCGGTGAACATGATGTCGCTGGAGGTGAAGGTCGCTCCGGTCTTGGGGTCGGCGCGGGTGGCGCTCAGCTTGTAGCCACCCGCGACAACCGCCAGCGTGTTGATCGCCTCGACCGGATCGCCGGAAAGCTTGTCGTTGAACTTCGACGTCAGCACCAGGCTCTTGCCGCGCAGCGTGCCGGTGAGCGCCGCCGGTCCGCGCGAGGCGAGGCTCGACAGCTCGCCCGAATAGGCGTTGCCGCCGACCGCGGTGATGGTGCCGCTGAGCGGGCCTGAATTGCTGGCCAGCGAGCAGCGTCCCTTCTGCACCAGCGCGTTGCCGTCGTCCGACAGCGAATTGGAAATCTTGCAGAAGACCCGTTCCGGTTTTGCATCGGCGCTTTGCTTGACCGTGCCGCGACCGACCCACGTCCCGACCAGTTGGGCGAGGAAGGCGTCCTCGGCCATGGCTGCCGCCTGGAAGGAGACGAGGCCCGCGGCGGCGAGGGCGACAATCAGCAGGCGCTTCATGCGGTCTTCTCTTCCGTTCTTGGCGTCACCGGCGCCGGCTCGAACCACCGCCGCGCGAACACTGCCATCAGTCCCGGCAGGATCACCAGATCGCCGATCAGCGCAACCGCCAGCGTCAGCGCGGCGATCCACCCGAACAGCGATACGCTCGGCATGCCGCTGGTCAGCGTCGTCGACAGGCCGGCGATGATGATCAGCGTCGTCCCGAACAGCACCGGCCCGACTTGTCGGCAGGTCTCCACCAGCCGTTGATCGAACGGCAATGCGGCGTTTTCAGGTAATCGGAACCGGTTGAGGAAATGCACCGACCCGTCGACGGCGATGCCGAACGCCACCGTCAGCGCCACCACCGAGGTGAACTGCATGCCCTGTTTCGACAGGAACAGATAAGAGCCGGTGGCGAGCAGCGGCAGGATGTTGGGCAGGAACGACAAGAGCCCGATCGGGACACTGCGGAAGGCGAGCGCGATCACCCCGAGGTTGGCGACCACCGACAGCATGAGGCTGAGGTTGAGCGTCGCGATCGTGCGTCCGCCCTCGCGCGAATTGACCACCGTCACGCCGGTGACAGCCACGTCGCTGCCGCCGGCGGCGTGCACCGCCGTCTCGATCCTGGTGATCATTGCGGCGATTTCGTAGGTCGGCATGTTGGGCAGGTAGGCCGAGACCAGCGCCGCGCCCTTGCCGTCGAAGAAGCGTTTCTCCGCGGCGTCGCTGAGCGTTCCCTCGAACGTCTTGATCTCGTCGGCGGTGGCCGCGTCTGCCTTGCCGCCCAGCCACTCGGCGACGCTCCACAATGACAGCGGCGCATCGATCCCCTTGATGTCCTCGACCGCCTTGTGGACCGCCGCGATCCGCGCCAGCCCTTCGGGCGAGTCGGGTGCCGCGCCGTGCAGCGGAACGACGATCTGGACGGGCAGCGAACCGCCGAGCTCGTTGTCGAGCCGCGTCAGCGCCGCGTTGGCGGGGGCGCTCTGCGGCAGGTTCTCGCGGATCGAATGCTGCGGCGGCACCGACAGGTGCATCCAGCCGAGCACCACGAACAGCACCAGCGCCAGTCCGGTGATCGGCCTGGCGACGTGGACGGCCGTCCGTCCAACCGCCGCGCACGGGCCCTCAAGCCAGGTCAGCATGTTCCGCGACGTCCGGCCGTCGGTCCGCCACAGGTGGCCGATGGCGTTGGTGACGACGCCGTGCAGGACCAGCACCGCGACGGCGCCGAGCGTGGTGCCGACCGCGCCGATCCAGCCGAACCCGCGCACCAGGTTGACCGGCGAAATGACCAGCGAGCAGAAGGCGATCGACGTGGTGATGGCGGCGAGCAGACACGCCCCCGCCACCTCGTATTGGGCCTTGCTCTCCGCTTCCGCGACCGACGCGCCGGCGTCGCGGTGTCGTCGCCACGAGAAGCACAGGTGCATGCCGTCCGTGTAGCCGAAGATCATCACCAGCGCCGGGACCACCGTCGTCAGCACCGTGACCGGCAATCCGAAGAGGCTCATGTAGCCGACCACCATCAGCGCGGCGGTGATCGAGGGGATCGCCACGATGAGCGCCGCGACCAGCGAACGGAACACCAGGAAGCTCATCGCGAAGCCGACCAGCGCGCCGGCGAGATTGAGTACGATCTGGTCGCGCCGCAGGATGTCGACGATCGAAAGCCGCACCGCGGCGAAGCCGGTGACGGTGACCCGCGGGCCGTCCGCACCGAAGACGGCGGCGGCCGTCCGTTCGATCTCGTCCTTCAGCGCCCGCGCCACCGGCATCGGGGCCTTCTCGACCGACGGCGTAACGGTGAACAGGATCGCCGATCCATCCGCCGAGACGAGCTTGCTGCCCAGGATCGGATAGGCGCGGATGCGCTTGATGAGGTCGGGCGTCAGCCCGGCAGCGGGGTTATCGACCAGCAGCGGCGTGTTGCCCTCGGAGTCGGGCCGCTGGCGCAGCGCGAACAGCGAGAAGACGCTGTCGACCCCGTCGGCGAGCTGCAGCTCGAACTGGAAGTCCTGAAGTTTCTGGAAGGTCGCCGGGTCGCCGAGGTGGTCGCCCTCGACCAGGACCAGCATCTCGTTTTCGGGATCGGTGAAATTGGCCGTCGCCTGCTCGTACTGCTGGAAGCCCTCGTCGTTGCTGGCCAGCGTGTTGCGCAAATCCTCGTCAAAGGAGATGCGCGTCAGGCCGAACAGGCCGAGCGCCACCAGGATCAGCGAAACGACGAGAGTGAGACGCGGCCACTTCAGGGCGGTCCAGGGGACGCGTTCGAGGCCGAAGCCTATTGCCTTCATGCACGGTCCAAAACGAAAATCATCCCCACGCCCCGCAGCTTTTTGACCGGTCGCCTTCAACCTGTCAAACAGGCGGCGGAAGGCCGGATTGTGGCGCAGCCGGCACGATGGGCCGCCGACCATGAACACCGAATCGTACGCTTTCGCCGACGATGGCGACATTCCCAACAACCGCCTGCCACTGATCGTTTACCAGCGTGCGATCGAGCCCGGGGCGGGCGACACGGCGGTGGCCTTCGAGACGCTGTTCCGGAAGAACGGCTGGGGCAGGGGCTGGCGCAGCGTCGTGTTCCCCTTCCACCACTATCATTCCAACACTCATGAGGCGCTCGGCATCGCCGCCGGCGAGGTGACGCTGCGCATGGGTGGCGAGTTCGGCGGGCAGACGATCGTGGCGCGCGCCGGCGACGCGCTGCTCATTCCCGCCGGCGTCGGCCACAAGCGCCTGTCGTCGCCCGAGGGTCTGCTGGTGGTCGGCGCCTATCCGCCGGGCCCGCCCTACGACCTCTTGCGCGAGGGAGCCGAAGACAAGGCGCGGATCCGCGCCCGCGTCGCCGCCGTGCCGTTGCCGCCCACCGACCCGATCGCGGGCAAGGACGGTCCCGTCTTCGATCTGTGGAGCTGACGGTCAGTCCTTGGCGCCGCCGAGCGGCCTGAGCGCCGCCATCACGTCGCCGAGGCGCGGCGGGCTGCCGTTGATGAAGGGCAGCGGCCGCGTCACCTCGATCGCCGCGATGCCGACCCGCGCGGTCAGCAGCCCGTTGACGACGCCCTCGCCGAGACGGGCGGAGAGCTTGGCGGCGACGCCGTGTCCGAGAATCTGCTGGACCAGCGAATTGCCCGCCGCCATGCCGCCGGTGACCGCGAGATGGGCAAGCGTCTCGCGGGCGAGGCGGAAGAAGCCGAGCGTGCCGGGGCGGCCGCCGTAAAGCGTCGCCAGCCGCCGGATGAGGCGCAGGATTTCGCTGCCCACGAACAGCAGGTCGACCAGCGCCCGCGGCGAAATGGCGGTGACCAGCGCCACGCGCTTCGCCGACGACAGCACCATGCGCCGCGCCGTTTCGTCGAACGGCAGCAGCAGCTCGGTCTCGGCGAGCCCGATCAGGTCGCGCCCGTCGATGATCTCGCGTCCGTGCGCGGCAAGCGCCGCACGTCCGCGTGCCGTCTCCGGTCGCGCCTTGTAGAACGCCTCGAGTTCGTCGATCACGCTGATCGCCGTGTCGCGGTCGTCGCTGGCGGCTGCCTCCTTGGCGCGCTCGTGGATGCGGGTGATGCGCCTGAGGCGAGCAAGCGCCAGGATTTCGCGTCCCGCCAGGACAAGCAGCGCCGCGCCGGCGATCGCCACCAGCGCCACCGCCACCCAGCCGAGCCACGCGTACCGCGCGAAGAGATCGCGCACCAGATTATCAACGGCGATGCCGATGGCGAGCGTCACGAGGCCGCCCGCGGCGGCCGCGAGCGCGCCCAGCCAGCGGTGGCTGGCGCGTTTCCTGGGCGCCGGCACCGGCGCGTCCGCCTCGCTGTCGGCGTCGTCCTTCAGCTCCGGATAGATGTCCTCCGGCTCGAAGCGCACTTCGTTGAGGTTGAATGCCGCCGGCCGCCTCATGCGAGCTTGTCCCCGAGCAGGAATTCGAGCGCCCGGTCGAGCCGGATGTGCGGCAGCGACAACGTCAGCCCTTCCGCCGTGCGTTCCAGCCGCGGCGGGCGGAAGCGCACGAAGCTGACGTCGGTCGGGCCGGCCTCGGGGTTCTCCGGCAGGTCGCCTGGGAAGATCGCGACTTCGGTGTCGCCGTCGAAGGTGCGCCCGTCGATGGTTTCGCCGGGGAGCGGCGTGCCGATGATCGAGGGCAGCGTCTCGCCGCGCTGGGTGACGCTGGCTTCGCGCGTCGCCCGCACCGAGGCGAGCGCCAGCACCTCGACGCGGGCGCCGGCGAACTTCGCCCGCTCGGCGGCGCGCGCCACCAGCTTGCCGAGGATCGCCTCCAGCCGGTCGTGATCGGAGTGGTGGAGGTGGTCGGCCTTGGTGGCGGCGAACAGGATGCGGTCGATCCGGCGCGTTACCAGTCCGGAGAGCCAGTTGGTGCGCCCGAGGCGAAACGAGGAGAGCACCGCGGTCAGCGCCGTCTCGAGTTCGGCGACCGCGCCCGGGCCGGCGTTCATCGCCGCCAGCACGTCGACCAGAACGATCTGCCGGTCGAGCCGGGCGAAGTGGCTGCGGAAGAACGGCCGCACCACCGCCGCCTTATAGGATTCATAGCGCCGCGCCATCATGCGGATGAGGGTGTCGCGTTCGCCCTCGCCGGAGGCGGGCGTGCGCAGTGGCGCGAAGGTCAACGCCGGCGATGCGTCGAGATCGCCCGGCATCAGGAAGCGGCCGGGCGGTTCGGTGGAAAGCGCGCCGTCGGCGCGGCGCATGGCGCGCAGGTAGGCGGTGAACGCCGCAGCCAACTCGCGCGCCGTCCCTTCGTCCTCGGCCGCCTCGGGCTCGAGTTCGGCGAGCCGCGCGATGTAAGCGGCGGCTTCGGGGTGGTCGGCGCGCGCCGCGACCCGCGCGATCGCCTCGCGCGACCAGTCCGCGTAGCTCCGCGTCAGCAGCGACAGGTCGAGCAGCCATTCGCCGGGATAGTCGACCAGGTCGACGTGCAGTTTGCCGCTGCCAAACGTGCGCGTCAGGAACGATGCCGATTCGTAGCTGACCGTCAGGCGCAGTTCGCTGACCTGCCGCGTCGAGGCCGGCCAGATGCGCTCGTCGACCAGCGCCGCCACGTGGCGCTCGTAGTCGAAGCGCGGCACGTCGTCGTCGGGCTGCGGCTGCAGCATCGCGTCGCTGATCCGCCCCGCCGCGTACGACTTGAACAGCGGCAGGCGGCCGCCGTGGATGAGGTTATGGACGAGCGCGCTGATGAACACCGTCTTGCCGGCGCGGGCGAGCCCGGTCACGCCCAGCCGCACCGCCGGAGTCACCCCGCCCATCGCCCGGTCGCCGAGATTGGCGAGCACCAGGCGGGTCTCGTCGGAGATCGTCGTTAACTGCAAGCTCGCGGCTCCGCTTTTGCCTCATGTAAGGGCAGTCGCCGGTCGCCGCTAGCCGTCCTCGCTGTGGGCCCCGAGGTCCTTGGGCCGGACGAGGGCGGTGAGTTCGCCGGCGCCCGGCCGAATCTCGCTCCAATCGCTGGCGTCGAAGACGATGGTGGCGAGCGTCCCGGTCGTGAAGCGGGCGGCGAGGTCGTCGCGCAGCTTGCGCCGGCCCGATCCGACAAGCGCGATCGCGGTCTCGTGGAGCGCCGGGTTGTGGCCGACGACCAGCAGGTAGTCGGCCGTCGCGCCGCTCGTCGCGATGATGTCGACGTAGTCGTGGGCGGAGCCGTAGAGCGCCTCGACGTAGGTGATCGACGGCTTCTCGGGAAGTTCGGCGAGCGCCGCCTCGAGCGTCTCGCGCGTGCGCCGGGCGGGCGAACACAACACTGCGTCCGGCGGGTATTCGGCAAGCCGCGTTCCGATCAGCGTCGCGTCGCCGCGTCCCTTCGACGCCAGCCCCCGCTCGCGGTCCGCCATGCCGTGTTCGCCGGGAACGGCCTTGGCGTGCCGGAGGAGGAGCAGATGCTTCACGCGCGTTCCCTGAAAGAAAGAACGCCCGCGAGAGGAATCTCGCGAGCGTTCATCAATAGCAGTTTGCTGCTGTCGGCGGCTACTGGAAGAACAGGTACTTCCGCGAAGCCCAGCCCGAAGCATTGGCATCGCCCACCAGACACCAGCTGCCGGAGCACTGGCTGACGGGGACCGTCGTGTTGGGGCTCAGGACGAAGATCGTCGGATAGCCCGTGCCCGGCCCGCTGTGCACGTTGAGCGACACGTAGACGCTGGCGAAGCCACTCGGCGGCGGTCCGGCATAGACCGGCTGCGGAGCCGGAGCCGGACCAGCCGAGCCCATGCAGTTGTAGTAGGCCTGATCGTAGACCTTCTTGCGCTGGACGTCGGACAGCACGAAGCCGGTCGCGGCACCTGCCGCGCAGCCGCCGGCCGTCGCGCCGGCCCTGCCGCCGGACAGAAGGTTGCCAAGAACGCCGCCCGCCGCGCATCCGAGCAAGGTGTTGCCGACCGGGTGCGTGTAGTTGTCGACGGTGGACTGGGCCACCCGGGCGCAATACGCCGAAGAGGCGGCTTCTGCCGACCCAACGGCAGCCGCGATCAGGCCCGTGGCCAGGATCGCGCTCGTTAACGCCTTGTGCATTGTCTCAATTCCTCCATGAAACCGAGCCCGGGCCTTCCTCGCCTCGAAAAGCTCATGGGAGCGGACTTAGCCCACCCGACCTGTACCAAACATGAACGAAGTCAGATGAAAGCTACCGTTCCTGAGGGTCATATAGCCCTGAATTCCGCCCTCGCTGTGACAGCAATCACAAAACGGCGGCGGGCGGCGAGGGGGCTCAGTCGTCCCGGTAGACGCGTTCGCGGCGCTCGTGGCGCTCCTGCGCCTCGATGGAAAGCGTGGCGATCGGCCGGGCATCGAGCCGCTTCAGGCTGATCGGCTCGCCGGTTTCCTCGCAATAGCCGTAGGTCCCGTCCTCGATGCGCTGCAGCGCGGCGTTGATCTTGGCGATCAGCTTGCGCTGCCGGTCCCGCGCCCGAAGCTCGATCGCGCGATCGGTCTCCGATGAGGCGCGGTCGGCGAAGTCGGAATGGTTATGGCTGTCGTCCTGGAGGTGCTGAAGCGTCTCTTTCGCTTCGCGCAGAATCTCCTCGCGCCAGATGAGCAGCTTCTGCCGGAAGTACTCACGCTGGCGGTCGTTCATGAAGGGCTCGGAGTCCGTCGGGTGATACTCCTGAACGCGCGTGCGCGCCATTAAGCTGACCCCTGTTCCGCTTTCGCCCCGCATCTCGGCGGCGCGGAATATAGCGGCGTGACTCGGGGGGGACAACAACCGCGAGAAGACGTTTTGATTACGGTTGAATTGGGCCGGAAATCCAGGAAATTCAATGGGTTCCAGCCGGCGGCCGGACCCTAGCCGGACTGCCTGCCGGTAATCTCGCCGAGCAGGCGCGCCATCTCGCGCTCCAGATCGTTGACCCGCGTCGCCGTCTCGTCGGGCTTGACCGGTTGCTGGGAAGGCCCGGCAAACGGGCTGATGTTGTTCGGGTGGGCGCCCGCTCCGGCCGGCTGCGGCTCGCTGGCGTACGTGTGCTCCGGCTCGCCAGTCGGCGGCGGCGCCTCGGGCGCCAAAGGCACCTCCGGCATCGGCATTTCGGGTGCGTCGGATCCAGGAACGGAGATGGGCATGCTGGTCGGCTCGACCCGTGTCGGCTGTTGCCCCGACGCGACCCGGCGCAACGGGAAGAAAGAACGGCCCGCGGCCTGCGTCACGGAGCGGGGCGCCTCGACCTGACTGGCGTCGGCGACCTGGGGTCGGGGAAACGGGATGGGCGGGTTCTCGGGCGCCGCTTCGCCCATCGGCGCCACGGTCACTTCAGGCGCCACCGCTTCCGGCGTCGCGGCGGAGGCCGGGGCGGCTTCGGCCGCTGTCTCGACCGCGGCCGGCGGGGCTTCGAGCGCTGAGGAGGCCTTGGAATCGGTCGGTTGCGGGCGCTGCGCCGGGCGACGCGGCCGCTGGATCGCCTGTTCGACCACCAGGTCGCTCGGCCCGCCCACCAGAATGAGATGCTCGACGTTGTCGCGACGCACCAGCACCAGCCGGCGCCGCCCGTCCACGGACATCGAATCGATAATCGCCAGCCGCGGCACCCGGCCCCGGCCAATCCGTCCGAGGCCCCCGGCCGAATAGCGGCGCAGCAGCCAGAACACGCCGACGATCAGCGCCAGGACAACGACGACCGTCACCGCGAATTGCAGAACCAATCCGCTCCATTCGCCGAACATCGGTCGCAAGAACCCCGCAAATCTGGCTTCGACCGCCGCCGGGGAATCGCCCTCCTCTGGGCGGCCGAATCGTAGGCAATGACAACTTTTCCGGTGAACCCGCCACGATTGCAAGGCTTCGCGACGCGATCGCCGGGTTAACCATGACCGGCGAATCGAATCATCGCGTCCGGAACCGTTGAAATCTGCGGCTATCGCGACCATTGTCGCCGAATCGATGCAGCAAACTGATTCGCCGTCGCGCCCACCCCTGACTGCCAAAGGAGGCTGCGGCCTCGTATGATCGAACGCGCAACCCCGACTGCGCGAATCGAGCCGGCGATCGACCGGACGGAACGGATCAGTGGCGTCGGCCGGCTGATCATCCTGGCCTTCGGGCTGGTCGGCATATCGCTCGGTCTGGCGTTGATCGACCCCGGTCGTGCCGAACCGTTCGTGCTCGGGCTGCTCGGCGTGCTGTCGGTGATCGGTGTCGCCACGCTGCTGGCCGGCGCCGTCGGCCTCATTCGCCTTTCCGGGCGCGGTCAGGACGAAACCGTCAGCCGCATCCTGGTCGACTCGATGCCCGAAGGCGTCCTGCTGACCGATCGCGGCGGGCGCATCGTTTACGCCAACCGCGCCTATGCCGATCTCATCGGCGCCGCCACCGACCGCGACATCCATTCCGTGGATCGCGCCTTCTCCAGCAATCCGGACGCTGGCGAGGCGATCTACCGGATCGCCCAGCAGGTCCGCGAGGGCGTCGCCGGCGAGGAAGAGATTCGCATGCGCGGGCCGGTCAGCCCGCTCGAGCCCGCCGACAGCGGCGCCCGCTGGTACCGCATCTCCGCCCGGCCGATCGATTCGGGCGGCGGCCGTCGCCGCCAGCTCACCGCCTGGCGGGTTGCCGATATCTCGCACGAGCGCGCTCGTCAGGAGTCCATCTTCCAGGAACTCCAGCACGCCATCGACTACCTCGATCACGCCCCCGCCGGCTTCCTGTCGGCCGAGCCCGACGGGCGCATCGTCTATCTCAACGCGACGCTTGCCGAATGGCTGGGCATCGACCTGACGCGCTTCGAGGCCGGCAGTCTGACCCTGCAGGGGATCGTCCGTGGCGACGCCATCGCGCTGCTCGCCCAGCCGACCGACGAGGAGATGCGCAACCGCACCGCCGTCATCGACCTCGATCTGCTCAAGCAGAACGGCCAGAGCTTGCCGGTGCGCCTGCTGCACCGCCTGCCGGTGACCGCCGACGGGGCGCCGGGTGCGACCCGCACCATCGTTCTGAACCGCAGCCCCGGCGAGGAGGGCTCCGAGGCGTTGCGCGCCGCCGAGGTGCGCTTCTCCCGCTTCTTCAACAACACGCCGATCGCCATCGCCGCCCTCGACGTCCAGGGCCGCATCGGCCGCTCCAACGCCGCCTTCCTGCGCCTGTTCGGAACCTCGATCATGGGCGGCGGCTCGCGCCGGCTGGTCGATCTCGTCATCGAGGCGGACCGGCCGAAGCTCACCGCGGCCCTGCAGGTGGCGGTCGAGGGCAAGGCCGCCGTGCCCGAAATCGACGCCGCGCTTGCCGCCGAGCCGGAGCGCAGCGCCCGCTTCTTCATCAACCCGGTCGCCGAAGGCGCCGGCGGCCCCGAGGCCGTCATCGTCAACGCCCTCGACATCACCGAGCAGCGGGCGCTGGAGAATCAGGTCCGCCAGCAGCAGAAGATGGATTCGGTCGGCCAGCTGGCTGGCGGCATCGCCCACGACTTCAACAACGTGCTGACCGCGATCATCGGCTTCTCGGATCTGCTGCTCGCCAATCACCGGCCGAGCGATCCGTCCTTCCAGGACATCATGAACATCAAGCAGAACGCCAACCGGGCCGCCGGGCTGGTGCGACAGCTGCTTGCCTTCTCGCGCCGCCAGACCCTGCGTCCGCAGGTGCTGGTGCTGCGCGACACGCTCTCCGATTTGTCGATCCTGCTCGAGCGGCTGCTCGGCGAAAACGTCAAGCTGGAGCTGGTCCACGACCGCGACCTGTGGCCGATCAAGTTCGACCTCAACCAGTTCGAGCAGGTGATCGTGAACCTCGCCGTCAACGGCCGCGACGCCATGCCGAGCGGCGGCACCATGACGATCCGCACCCGCAATCTTGCCGCCGCCGAGAGCCAGCAGTTCGGCTACAAGCCGCTGCCCAAGGCCGATTACGTGCTGGTCGAGGTCGAGGATACCGGCGTCGGCATCCCCGAGGAGGTCCAGGCCAGGATCTTCGAGCCGTTCTTCTCGACCAAGGAAGTCGGCAAGGGCACCGGCCTCGGTCTCTCCACGGTCTACGGCATCGTCAAGCAGACCGGCGCCCACATCTTCTTCACCAGCGTCCAGGGCGAGGGCACGGCCTTCCGCATTTTCGTGCCGCGCTACGTGCCGGCCGATGGCGAGATCGCGCCCGGCATCGGCAGCGAAACCGGCGCCGAGATCGCCGATCTGACCGGAACCGCGACCATCCTGCTGGTCGAGGACGAGGAGGCGGTGCGCGCCTTCGCCGCCCGGGCGCTCACGTCGCGCGGCTACAAGGTCTTCGAGGCCGCCTCGGGAATCGATGCCCTTGAGGTGATGAAGGGTGCCGACGTCACCGTCGATCTGGTCGTTTCGGACGTGGTCATGCCCGAACTCGACGGCCCCTCGCTGATGCGCGAGCTCCGCAAAACCCACCCGGACCTGAAGATCATCTTCATTTCAGGCTACGCCGAGGACGCTTTCCGCAAGAATCTGCCCGAAGGCGAGGATTTCCACTTCCTGCCCAAGCCATTTTCGCTCAAGCAGCTCGCCGTGGCCGTTAAGGAGACGCTCGGCCGCTGACGAAAGGGGTTTGATCGCGATACCGCGCCCGTGCAACACTGCACCCAGCAAGGCGCGCCGGCGCCATTCGGGGATGGTTTCGTCAAGTCTGGGCTCGCGTAAACTTGTCACTCACGTTTCCATCATTGCAGACGGTTCGCTACGGGCGGCCGCAGCCATACCTGTGGAGCGGGATGCGCTTCGGCGACTGGGTGCGCCTGGTAGCCTCGGGCGGCTTCGACATTTCGCTGAACAACCTGCCGCGCGCCGTCGGCACGACCCTCGCCACGCCCGTGAATTCGGTCATGAACTGGGTCACCGAGATCGTCCGGGGCCGGGAGATCGACGCGGTTGAACTGGTTCCGCCGGTCTTCGTCGTCGGCCATTGGCGGACCGGCACGACGCTTCTTCAGGAACTCCTCGCCGAGGATCCGGCCTCCGCCGCGCCGACCGTCTTCCAGGGCATCTGCCCGAGCCTCTTCCTGCTCCTGCCGTGGTACGCGCGCATCCTCGATTCGACGCTGGGTCCGACGCGCCCCTTCGACAACATGATCTTCGGCGCCGACCGGCCGCAGGAGGACGAGTTCGCGCTCCTCAATCTCGGCATCGGCTCGCCGTACGAGAGCCTCGCCTATCCGAATCACGGCTCGCGCACCCGCTACGTCGACATCGCCAGCCTGCCCGATGCGGATCGCGCCCGCTGGGAGCGTCAGTACGTGCGGCTCGTGCGCCGCTTCCAGCTTGCCCATCCCGGCAAGCGGTTGATCCTGAAGTCGCCGCTCCACACCGCCCGCGTCGGCGTATTGCGCCGGCTCTTCCCCGAGGCGCGCTTCATTCACATCTCGCGCGATCCCTTCGCGGTCTTCCCCTCGACCCTGCACACCTTCCGCCTCATGGGTTCGTGGCAGGGCCTGCACAATCCCGGCCCCTCCGACGAGGTGATCCGCGAGCAGGCCTTCGAGATGTTCGATCTGATCTACAGCGCCTACGAGCGCGACCGCCCGACGGTGCCCGCCGACCGGCTGGTCGAGATTCGCTACGAGGAAGTGGTCAAGGATCCGCTGGGCATCCTCGGCGACCTTTACAACGCCCTCGATCTCGGTGCCTTCGACCAGGCGCGCCCGCACGCCGAGGCCTACCTCAGCGCCCGCAAGGGCCACCAGCGCAACGTCTTCACGCTGAGCGCCGACGATCGCGACGAGATTTCGCGGCGCTGGCGCCCGTATTTCGAGCGCTACGGCTACGCCGCCTGAGCTTGCGCTGAAAGCGCCACGGCAATCGCCGCCCCCAGGCGCGCGTTGTTCTTCACCAGCGCGATGTTGGCCGTCAAACTCCGCCCGCCGCTCTGCTTCAGGATCGCGTCGAGCAGGAACGGCGTCACCGCCTTGCCGGTGACGCCGGCCGACGCCGCTTCGGCGATCGCCGCCTCGATGAAGGGGCGCATCTCGGCGGCCGGAATTTCGTCGGCCGGGGGAATCGGATTGGCGATCAGCATGCCGCCGGTGAGGCCAAGGGAGGCGCGGGCGTCGGCGAAGCGCGCGATGGCGCCCGCATCGTCCAGCCGGATCGGCGCCTTGAGGCCGCTGTCCCGCGACCAGAACGCCGGGAACGCGTCGCTGCCGTAGCAGACCACCGGCACGCCGGCGGTTTCCAGCGCTTCCAGCGTCTTCGGCAGGTCGAGCAGCGCCTTGGCGCCCGCCGCCACCACGATCACGTTCGTGCGCGCGAGTTCGGTGAGGTCGGCGGAAATGTCGAAGCTCGTCTCCGCCCCCCGGTGGACGCCGCCGATGCCGCCGGTGGCGAACACGCGGATGCCGGCCCGCGCCGCGGCGATCATGGTCGCGGCGACCGTGGTCGCGCCGGTCCGCCCCGAGATTACGCCGTAGGCGAGATCGGCGGTCGACAGCTTCAGCACGTCATGCGCCTGCGCCAGTTGTTCCAGCGTCGCGCGGTCGAGGCCGACGCGGAGCGCCCCGTCGATCACGGCGATGGCCGCGGGGAGGGCGCCTGCCGCGCGGATCACGTCTTCCACCGCGATCGCCGTCTCGAAGTTCGCCGGCCACGGCATGCCGTGGCTGACGATCGTCGTCTCCAGCGCCACCACCGGCTGGTTGGCGGCGAGCGCGGCCGCGACGTCGGCCGATACGGACAAGGGAGATGCGTTCACGAGGCCATCTGTTGCTGGACGCTCCGCCGGGTTCCGGAGCCGATGCGCTCGGCGAGTGCATCCTCGCTGAAGTTTGCGGCAAGGACGCTGCCCGCTTCAAGCGTCATCGCCGCCGCCGCGCGCCCGAAGCGGATCGAATCGCTGAACGCCAGTCCGCCCGCCAGCCCGCGCAGCGTTCCCGCGGCGAAGGCGTCGCCGGCGCCGTTCACGGCGCGCACCGTGGCGCGCAACGGCGTGAAGGAACGTTGCTCGCGGCTGGTCGCCGCCGCCAGCGGATCGCCGCCGTTGGTCACCACCACCCGCGTCTGGCGCGGGCCGGCGAGTTCCGAGGCAAGCCACGCCACCGGCGCCGTCGCGGTGCGCGCGTCGAGGCCGAGCAGCGCCGCCGCCTCCCGCCGGTTGGTGAAGAGGTACGCGACTCTGTCGAGGATCGGCAGCAGCCGCACGGCCTTGGCCGGCGAAACCGTCAGCGCCGCCAGCGGCCGGTCGGCGTGGCGCGCTTCCTCGGCCAAGAAGACCAGCGTCTCTTCCGGCAGGTTGGCGTCGACCACCCACATCTCGCCGCTCATCGGTTCGGTCGCGATCATCCCGATCGTCGCCGGCGTGATCTCGGTGCACACCTTCATGTCGGCGATGCCGAGGATCAGGTTGCCCGCATCGTCGAGGGTGGCGTGATAGCTGGCCGTGGCTGCCGCGGTAGAGGTCACCAGCCCGGTCGTGTCGATGCCGGCGGCGCGCGCCGCCGCGATGACGGCTTCCCCGGCGAGGTCGGCGCCGACCCGCCCCACGAGCCGCGTCTTGAGCCCCAGCCGCGCCAGCACGCTTGCCACGTTGAAGCCGACCCCGCCCGGCAGCCGGCGGACCGTGCCGGGGTTCGAGGCCCCCATCACCGGTGCCGCGGCGCTCCGCCCGATGCTGTCGAGGGTGGCGCCTCCGAAGACGGTAACGGAAGCAAACGGCGGGACGAGCGTGTCCATTGGCTTCTCCGATTCTCGTTTCGAATTGCCGGCCACCGATCATCCGCGGGCGATGGCGGGGGCGCAACGCTGGCCTGCCCGAGTATGCCCCGCCCGCCCCAAGGACCGGCTACCGAACGGCGCTGATTTTTCGCGAAAATGGAGCGAATCTGGCGGATTTGTGATGCCCGGCCGTGGCGCACGGCCTTTCAACCGGCCCCGCCGGCTGTCATGATCGGTCCGGCGCGACCCCCCACGACAACCCCGGCATTCCTTCCATGAAAATCTCCTTCCATGGCGCCGACCGCGAGGTCACCGGCTCGTGCCACCTCATCGAATGCGCCGGAAAACGCATTCTCATCGATTGCGGCATGTTCCAGGGCAGCCGCGAACTCCACGAGGACAACGCCGAGCCGTTCGGGTTCGAGCCCGGGTCCATCGACGTCCTGCTCCTCACCCACGCCCACCTCGACCATTGCGGCCGCCTGCCGCTGCTGGCCAAACGCGGCTTCCATGGCGAGATCGTCGCCACCGCCGCCACCCGCGCGCTCGCCAAGCTCGTCATGCTCGATTCGGCCCGCCTGCAGGAGGAAGACGCCGCCCGCAGCTCCCACCGTGGCCGCGAGCCGGTCGAGCCGCTCTACACCACCGAGGACGTCCTCGACGTGCTCGATTTCTTCGGCCGCACCGCCGTCTACGGCATGCCCATCGATCTCGCCCCCGGCATCCGCGCCAATTACTTCGACGCCGGCCATATCCTCGGCTCCGCCAGCATCTTTCTCGAGCTGGAAGAGAACGGGGTGAAGCGCCGCGTGACCATGTCCGGCGACATCGGCAACGCCGGCCGTCCGCTCTTGAACGATCCGACCCCGCCGCCACCTTCCGATGTGGTGGTCATGGAGACCACCTACGGCGACCGCAACCACCGCTCGTTCGACGAATCGGTGAAGGAGTTCTACGCGGCCATCGACGACACCTTCGGGCGCGGCGGCAACGTCCTCATTCCGACCTTCGCCCTCGAGCGCGCCCAGGAGCTGCTCTACTACCTGCACCAGGCGATGGACAAGAACCGGCTGTCACCGGCGATCCAGGTCTTCCTCGATTCGCCCATGGCGATTTCGGCGACCAACATCTACCGCCACAATTCCGGCGGCCTGTCCGACGCCGCCGCGGCCGAGTTCGCGGCCGGCGACGATCCCTTCGATCTCCAGGGTCTCCACATGACCAAGGAGACCGCCGATTCCATGCGCATCAACACCATCAAGGGCGGCGCCGTCATCATGGCAGGTTCCGGAATGGCGACCGGCGGGCGCATCCGCCACCACCTGAAGCACAACCTGTGGCGCCGCGGCGCCGGTGTCCTGTTCGTCGGGTTCGCCGCCAAGGGCACACTGGCGCGCATCATCATCGACGGCGCCAAACACGTGAACATCTTCGGTGACGACATCCCGGTGAAGGCGAAGATCTACACCATCAACGGCTTCTCCGCCCACGCCGGCCAGCGCGAGTTGCTTGGCTGGCACGCCGCCGCCAAGGCGCCCACCACCTACCTCGTCCACGGCGACGAGGACGTGATGACGAAGTTCGCCCCGATGCTGAAGAACACCAGGGCAATCATGCCGAAGCTGCACGAGAGCTTCGAGCTGTAGGGAGGGGCTCTTCAGCCGGGGCGGGACGACGGGCGCCGAAGGGTACCGAAATGAACCGACAAGTCGCTCTCATCCTCTATGCGGCGGTCATGGTGGCGATCGTCGTTGGGGTCGACTTTGCGTTCTTGAGAGACCGCTTCTGGGAGCGGCTCTTCGTCAACATCGGCATCGTCCTGGTCTTTGCGGCGTTCTACTTCGTATTGTTCCGCCGCCGATGATCGCCGTCGGGCGCCGGCGCGTCGCTCTCCGCTGCTCGCCCCAGCCCGCGCCCGGCGATGGCCGCTGGCGTTGCGGAGCGGCTGTGGTCGATGGAAGATATCGCTGCTCCGATCGACGCGCGGGCATCGAAGCCGGGGAAGCCCGGCCCATACAAGAAGCGGCTCGTCGGGTAGTGGATCAATTTGAGAGTGTGCCGCCTGGTCGAATGACTTGTGCGAAAGACAGGGGGCAACCTAAAAGAGTGGGGGCGAGCCGTTGCCAGCTCACCCCCGATATTTCAATGACTTGCAATTGGCTCTGATTCTCGTCCCCAGGGGGTGTGCGTCAAAGCGCAGTTACCGTTTCCCGAGGCTCACGCCACAAATATAGGTTATCGGCTGCTAGCATGCAACCAATTTTTGGAACAGATGAACGAGCCGTTAATCTATTTCGCGCCACAATTAGCGCGCCAAGATTTAACAAGTACATGTCGGCTGTCGGCAATGATCTATTTCGAGCAATAGACCTGTATCACTGGAACTCTTTACTTGCTCAGTCGCTTTTTATCCCGCTTCAAGTCTGGGAAATAGCTTTGCGCAACAAGCTAAACGGGTTCATGTGTTGGAAGTTTGGTAATGACTGGCCGTATGATGAGAAGCGGGCCTTGCGCACGCTTCAAGGGCAGGACAAGCGCAAAATTCGTGAGGCGATTCAGCGCCAACGCAAAGATCGGGGCATCGAGAATCCTACGACAGACATGATCGTAGCCGATCTGTCGATTGGATTCTGGGTGTCATTGTTGGCGGCGAAGTATGAATTTCCGCTCGTCTGGAAGTACAACTTGTCGCGGGTATTCCCTGATGAACCTGGGCTGACGAGGGCCATAGCGGGGCCGAAGAGCGATAGAATCCGCATCCTGCGAAATCGAGTGGCACACCATGAGCCTATATTTCATCTGCCTCTTGATGATCGGTACGACGAGTTACTCGGTCTCCTTGGTGGATTGTGCTCGGCGTCAAGGATGTATGCAGATCGGGTTTCAAACTTCCCGGATGTCTGGAAGTCTCCTCCGTGATTTTTCAAACTCCACAGTGACCGCGAACAAGTTCTCCTTGCACCATGAGAACAAAACGTGTACATTGTTCTCATCAGCGCGGCGCGGCAGTTTCCCCATTGGCTTTCGCGGCCGCCCCGGCGAATAAGGAGCTTGGACGAATGGCTGCCACACCGCTCAGGGTCATCGAGGGACGTTCCATGGACAAGTCGAAGGCGCTCGACGCCGCGCTCGGCCAGATCGAGCGGAGCTTCGGCAAGGGCTCGATCATGCGCCTCGGCAAGAACGAGCAGCCGGTCGAAGTCGCCACCGTGCCGACCGGCTCGCTGGGCCTCGACATCGCGCTCGGCATCGGCGGCCTGCCGCGCGGCCGGGTCATCGAAATTTACGGGCCGGAATCCTCCGGCAAGACGACGCTCGCCCTTCACGCCATCGCCGAGGCCCAGAAGGCCGGCGGCATCTGCGGCTTCATCGATGCCGAGCACGCGCTGGACGCCACCTACGCCCGCAAGCTCGGCGTCAACCTCGACGACCTGCTCATCTCCCAGCCCGACACCGGCGAGCAGGGGCTCGAGATCACCGATACCCTCGTGCGCTCCGGCGCCGTCGACATTCTGGTGGTCGATTCGGTCGCGGCACTCACCCCGCGCGCCGAGATCGAGGGCGAGATGGGCGACCAGTTGCCGGGCCTCCACGCCCGCCTGATGAGCCAGGCGCTCCGCAAGCTCACCGGGTCGATCTCGCGCTCCAACACCATGGTCATCTTCATCAACCAGATTCGCATGAAGATCGGCGTCATGTTCGGCAGCCCGGAGACGACCACCGGCGGCAATGCGCTGAAGTTCTACGCCTCCATTCGCCTCGATATCCGCCGCATCGGCGCCATCAAGGAGCGCGACGAGGTCGTCGGCAACCAGACCCGCGTCAAGGTGGTCAAGAACAAGCTGGCCCCGCCGTTCAAGCAGGTCGAGTTCGACATCATGTACGGCGAGGGCATCTCCAAGACCGGCGAACTGGTCGATCTTGGCGTCAAGGCCGGCATCGTCGAGAAGTCTGGCGCCTGGTTCTCCTACGACAGCCAGCGGCTTGGGCAGGGGCGTGAGAACGCCAAGCAGTTCCTCAAGGACAACCCGACGATCGCTGCCGAGATCGAAAAGGCGATCCGCGCCAACGCCGGGCTGATCGCCGAGAAGTTCCTCGATCGCAGCGAACCCGGTGAGGACGGCGAGGATCCCGGCGACGCGGCGGAAGCATAGGGTCGCTCTTCCCTCCGGCGCGGCGCTCCCGTCACAGCGCCGCGCCTTTGTGGCCGGCCGCGGCGGCCTGCCGGGCAACCATTCTTGCGTCCTGTGCGGCCGTCCTCTGCGGGCCGCTTCCGCCGGTTCCGTCACAATAATTGGACAGCGCCGCTGACAGGGCGGTAAAACCGCCACGCGGTCGCAGGCATTGCGGCCGTTTTCCTGTCACCGGCGGCCGAAGCGATGTCCAGCGTCAACGAAATCCGTTCCACCTTCCTCGACTTCTTCGAGAAGAACGGCCATACGCCGGTCGCCTCCGGGCCGCTGGTGCCGCGCAACGACCCGACGCTGATGTTCACCAACGCCGGGATGGTCCCGTTCAAGGACTATTTCACCGGCCGCTCCACGCCGCCGTACCCGCGCGCCACCACCGCGCAGAAGTGCGTGCGCGCCGGCGGCAAGCACAACGACCTCGACAACGTCGGCTACACCGCGCGCCATCTCACCTTCTTCGAGATGCTCGGCAATTTCTCGTTCGGCGACTACTTCAAGGAGCGCGCCATCGAGCTGGCCTGGAACCTGGTCACCAAGGACTACGGGCTGCCCGCCGACCGGCTGATGGCGACCGTCTATGTCGACGACGATCAGGCCTTCGACCTGTGGAAGAAGATCGCCGGCCTGCCCGACTGGAAGATCGTGCGCATCGCCGGCTCGGCCAATTTCTGGCAGATGGGCGATACCGGCCCGTGCGGCCCGTGCTCGGAGATTTTCTACGACCACGGCGAGGGCGTCCCCGGCGGGCCGCCCGGCAGCCCCGACGAGGATGGCGACCGCTTCGTCGAGATCTCGGAATCTCGTCTTCATGCAGTACGAGCAGCTTGCCCCCGACAAGCGCATCGACCTGCCGCGCCCGTCGATCGACACCGGCATGGGCCTGGAGCGCATGGCGACGGTCCTCCAGGGCGTTCACAACATCTACGACACCGACCTGTTCAAGGCGCTGATCGCGGCGTCCGTCGAGGCGATCGGCGTGCCCGCCGAGGGCGAGCACCGCGCCAGCCACCGGGTCATCTCGGATCATCTGCGCGCCACCAGCTTCCTGATCGCCGATGGCGTCCTGCCGTCCAATGAAGGCCGCGGCTATGTGCTCCGCCGCATCATGCGTCGTGCCATGCGCCACGCTCATCTGCTGGGCGCCACCGAGCCGGTCATGTTCCGCCTCGTGCCGGCGCTGGTCGCCGAGATGGGCCGCGCCTATCCGGAGCTGATCCGCGCCGAATCGCTCATCACCGAGACACTGCACCTCGAGGAGACCCGCTTCCGCCGGACGCTGGCGCGCGGCATCGCGCTCCTCGACGAGGCGTCGGCGGACCTTTCGTCCGGCGCGACCCTTGCCGGCGATGTCGCCTTCCGCCTCTACGATACCTATGGCTTCCCGCTCGACCTCACCCAGGACGCGCTGAAGACGCGCGGCATCGCCGTCGATACCGCCGGCTTCGAAAAGGCGATGGAGAGGCAGAAGGAAGAGGCCCGCGCCTCGTGGGCCGGGTCCGGCGAGGCGCAGACCGAGCCGGTGTGGTTCAAGCTGCGCGAGCGCCTCGGCGCCACCGAGTTCCTGGGCTACAGCACCGAGTTGGCCGAGGGCGAGGTGCTGGCCATCGTCGTCAAGGGCGACAGCGTCGAGCAGGCCAGGGCCGGCGAGGCGGTCGGCGTCGTGGTCAACCAGACGCCGTTTTATGCCGAGTTGGGCGGCCAGCAGGCCGACATGGGCCTGATCGCCGGCGACAACGGCAGCCTCATCGTCGACGACGTCCAGAAGCGCGCCGATGGCCTCTTCGTCCATTACGGCAAGGTCGAGGATGGCGTCCTCAAGGTCGGCGATGCCGTGCGCCTGTCGGTCGATGGCAACCGCCGGACCGCCATCCGCGCCAATCATTCCGCGACTCATCTGCTCCATGCGGCGCTCCGCAACGTGCTCGGCACCCATGTCGCCCAGAAGGGTTCGCTGGTCGCGCCTGATCGCCTGCGCTTCGATTTTTCTCACCCCAAGCCCATCGACCCGAACGAGATCGAGGCGGTCGAGGATCTCGCCAATTCCGTCGTCCTGCAGGACGCGCCGGTCACCACCCGCCTCATGGATCGCGACGAGGCGATGCATTCCGGCGCCATGGCCCTGTTCGGCGAGAAGTACGGTGACGAAGTGCGCGTCGTTGAGATGGGCGTGGCGCCCGGCGGCGTCCCCGGAAAGGCCTATTCGGTGGAGTTGTGCGGCGGCACCCATGTCGCCCGCACCGGCGAGATCGGCCTGGTGACGCTCGTCGGCGAGTCCGGCGTCGCGGCGGGCGTGCGCCGCATCGAGGCGCTCACCGGCGCCGCCGCGCGGAAGCACCTCACCGAACAGGAGAAGCGCCTGCGCGCCGTCGCCATGGCGCTGAAGGTGCGCCCCGAGGAGGCGGCCGAGCGTGTCGCCACCCTGGTCGACGATCGTCGCAAGCTCGAGCGCGACCTTGCCGATGCGCGCCGCAAGCTCGCCATGGGCGGCGGTGGCGGCGGCAACGGTGCCGGCGACAACGGCGTGCGCACCGTCGGCGACACGAAGTTTCTCGGCCGCGCCGTCTCCGGCATCGCGCCCAAGGACCTCAAGGGCCTTGCCGACGACGGCAAGAAGGCGGTCGGCTCCGGCGTCGTCGCCATGATCGCGGTTGCCGACGATGGCAAGGCGGCGATCGTCGTCGGCGTCACCGACGACCTCACCAAGCGCTTCAACGCCGTCGATCTGGTCCGCAAGGGCGCCGAGGCGCTGGGTGGCAAGGGCGGCGGCGGCCGGCCCGACATGGCCCAGGCCGGCGGTCCCGACGGCGCCAGGGCGGACGCCGCGCTCGCTGCCATCGAGGCGGCGCTCCATAGCGGGTGAGGCGGGGAGGGGCGGCCATGGCACGCGAACCGACGCCGCGGCGCGCCTCACGTCCCGGATGACCCGCAAGCCGCGCCGCAAGCGGCACAGCGCCGCCATCGCCGTGGCGCGCTTTCGCCGGCGCCTGCATGAGATCCTCGAGCTGGCGCCGCGCGACGATCGCTTGAGCGTCGTCGTCAATCGCACCCTGATCGCGCTCATTGCGCTCAACCTTCTGGACATCGTGCTGGAGTTGGTGCCCTCGCTCGAAGGCGTTTACGGCACCGAGTTCCTGATTATCGAATACGTGTCGCTGGTGGCGTTCACGGTCGAGTATGCGCTGCGGGTCTGGGTGGCGCCCGACCATCCGCTGGCCAGCGGCCGCCGCCCGTGGCGCGTGCGCCTGGTCTATGTGCTGAGCGGCGCCGGGTTGATCGACCTGCTCGCCGTCGTGCCCTTCTGGGTCGGTCTGTTCTTCTCGACCGATCTCCGCGTCCTGCTCGTCTTCCGCATCGTCCGCTTCCTGAAGCTGGCGCGCTATTCGCCCGCCATGCGCTCCCTGCTCAATGCGCTCTATTCGGAGCGTCGCGCCCTGTTCGGGTGCGGCGTCATTGCGCTCGGCGCGACGCTTGTCTGGGGCACGGTCATGCACCTGGTCGAGGGCGCCGTGCAGCCCGAGAAGTTCGGCACCATCCCCGATGCCATGTGGTGGGCGATCGCGACGCTCACCACCACCGGCTACGGCGACGTCATTCCGGTGACCCCGCTCGGCAAGTTCCTCGCCGGGCTCGCCATGCCGACCGGCATCATCCTGATCGCGCTGCCCGTCGGTATCATCGCCACCGCCTTCGCCGATGAAATCCGCCGCCGCGATTTCGTGGTCACCTGGGGGATGGTGGCGCGCGTGCCGCTCTTCGCCGGGCTCGACGCCGGCGAGATCGCGGAGGTCATCCGCCTTCTGTCGGCCCAGACGGTCGAGGCGGGCGCCACCATCGTGCGGCGCGGCGAGGCCGGCCAGTCGATGTATTTCATCGCCTCCGGCGAGGTCGAGATCGAGCTGCCCGAGCGTCGCGTCCGTCTCGCCGCCGGCCAGTTCTTCGGCGAGATCGCGGTGCTGCGCCGCACCCGCCGCTCGGCGACCGTCACGGCGGTCATTCGCACCAGCCTGCTCATCCTCGACGGCAACGATCTCCACGATCTGATCGCGCGCAATCCGCGCCTGGCCGAGCGCGTGCGCGGCGTTGCCGACAAGCGCCTCAAGGAAAACGTCGTGGGCTCCCATGGCGACATGCTCGAACAGGAGCTGGGGCCGGACGACTCCGACAGCCCCGACATCACCGGCGCGGCGTAGCCCGGGCCGTCCGCCGGCGCCGCCCCCGATCGTCCGTTTTTTCGTGGTACCTGTGGGGCGAATCGAAAGACTTGCGTCGGGATCGATGTTCGACAGCACCTGGCTCAGGGACCTGATGATCGTGCTCGCCACCGCGGGCGTGCTGGTGCCGCTGCTCGGCCGCTTCCGGGTGGGCGTCGTGCCGGCCTTCCTGGTCGCCGGCGTGTTGCTCGGTCCCGGTGGCCTCGGCCATCTGGTCGGTGTCTTCCCGTGGCTCGATGTGGTCACAATCTCCGGCGTCGAGCAGGTCGGCCCGTTCGCCGAGCTCGGCGTGCTCTTCCTGCTGTTCCTGATCGGGCTGGAGTTCTCCTTCGACCGGTTGTGGCAGATGCGGCGCCTGGTGTTCGGGGCGGGCTCGGCGCAGTTCGTGATCGCCACCGCGCTGATCCTCGTGGTGGTCGTCTGGTTGACCCGCAGCTTCGCCGCGGCGCTCGTCGTCTCGCTGGCCTTCGCCCTGTCGTCGACCGCGGTCGGCTCGCAGGTGTTGATCGAGGCGCGCCGCTTCGCCAGCCCCGCCGGCCGCCTGTCGCTCGCCGTGCTGCTGTTTCAGGACCTGATGGTCGTTCCGGTGGTCATCGTCGTCGGGCTGCTTACCGGCGCCGAGACCGCGCTTCCCGGCGCCATCGGCCGCGCCGTTCTCTTCGCCGTCGCCGGCGTCGCGATCATCGTGGTCGTCGGCCGCTTCGTGGTCGGGCCGCTCATGCGCCTTGCCGTGGGCACCGGCAGCCGCGAGACCGCGGTCGGCATCGCCATGTTCCTCGCCATCGGCACGGCGCTGGCCACCTCCGCCCTCGGCCTGTCGGCGGCGCTCGGCGCCTTCCTCGCCGGCATCCTGCTTGGCGACAACGAATACCGACACCAGCTCGAGGTCGACCTCGAACCGTTCAAGGGCCTGCTCCTCGGCCTCTTCTTCATGACCGTCGGCATGAGCATCGACGTGGTGGCGCTCGCCCACACCCTGCCGGTCGTGCTGGCGCTGGTCGTCGTCCTGGTGGTGCTGAAGATCGTCGCGATGGGCACCGCCGGCAGCCTCTTCCGGGTGCCGTTCCCGGTGGTGGTGGAGTCCGCCTTCGTGCTGGCCGGCGCCGGCGAGTTCGCCTTCGTCGTCTTCACGCTCGCCCGCGGTGCCGATCTGATCAGCGCTCCGGTGCTGGAGGCGGCGGTCACCATCGCCGCCCTGTCGATGCTGGCGACGCCGCTGCTGGCGGCCGGCGGGCGCAGGCTCGCCTCCCGCCTTGCCGCGCGTCGGGACGATCGCGAGCACGGCGTCGGCGACGCGCCGGCCTTTCACGATCACGTCGTCATCGGCGGCTTCGGCCGCGTCGGCGAGATGGTCGCCCGCGTCCTCGACGCCGAGCAGATTCCCTATGTCGCCGTCGACATGAACGCCGCCCGCGTCGCCGAGAAGCGCCGCGACGGGCGGCTCGTCTTCTATGGCGATGCCAGCCGCCGCGAGATTCTGGAGCGCGTCGGCGGCGGGGCGGCGCGCGCCTTCGTGGTCACGCCCGACGCCCCGGCGGCGGCCGAGCGCATGGTCAAGGCGATCCGCGCCGCCTGGCCGCACGCCGCCATCCATGCCCGCGCCCTGGACGCCGACCACGCCCGCCGCCTCACCGAGGTCGGCGCCAGCAACGTCGTTCCGGAGGCGCTGGAGGGCAGCCTTCAGCTCGCCGGCCGCGTGCTTTCCGGGATCGGCCTGCCCGACGAGACGGTCGATGCGCGCCTCGCCGTCCAGCGCGAGACGGAGATCAGACGCCGCGCCGGCAAGGTGGACGGCTAATTTGCAACTTGCGCTGCATCGAAGTCGGCTTCGTAGGTCGCTTCGCTCATTTCGGGAAGCTCTCGCGTTCTACTTTCGACGTACGCGCTCAATTGCTTGAGGGCCTGGTAGGTAGGTCTGTCCCGCTCGAAATCCTTTGTCGCTCCGACTGTGTGGAGCCAACTGATCAAGAGCGCGTTGCCAATGTCTGCTACACGCCGTGCAATTGGCCTCAAGAACTCAAACGTCTCTCTTATGAATTCTGCATCGACGTTTGCGACGTCATCCTGCAGGTCGGTTGAGCCAATTCGAGTGGCGTCGTATTGGGTGACGTAGCCCGCATTGTGCGCCACCGAGTGCCGTAGCACCCACAGCTTGTCTAGCGTGCTGGTTTCGGTATTACTTATCGGCGTTCGGTCAAAGAGGGCCACGTATCGGTCGTTGACTGTGCGGGGCGCGTGCCAGCCTTGCGACGCGTGCACCAGCATAGCACCTGGTGTTGAGGTAGCGTTGCGCACCGCCAGTATCCGCGCAGTGTCAACGCCGATCCACTTTTCTTTCAGGATGCGCTCATCCAAGAGCGTCGATGCGTCGATCTCCTTGGCGACGAAGTCTTTCAACATGTACTCGAACGAGGCCATTAGCTGGCCAAACAAAGCCAATTGGATTCTATGACGGTGCTTCAGTGCCACTCCGCCGCGAGCGGCGACAGCTAGACGATCGTCACTGAAGTAGCTAGCGGCCAGCACGAGAGACTGGCCCTGCGTGAAGAAGTAAGATGTGGGGCTGGCCCCCCTCTTTCTCTCGTCGCGGCGAGCATCGGCGGTATCGCGATGCCACACGTCTGGCGTCGGGAAGGCCACCCTCAGATCTCCTGTGCACGCCGAACTTGAGGCATCGTCGCGAATCCGCCGCAAATGCGCAAGTCAACGCCACCAACGCCGGCGGTTAGCGCACCGCGAGCGCCGGGCCGATCCGGTCGACCCGATTGGTCCACACCATCCCGTCGAAACGCGCCGGAACCTTCGCCAGCTCCGCCACGGTGTCGATGCCGCTGGAGAATCCGCTGCCGTCGTAGGCGCCGAGCAAGACGACCGTCGTGCCAGCGGCGGCGAGGCGCGCCGTCAGCCGGTTCGGGAAACCCCAAGCGTAGGGCGCGTAGTCGACCGGCACCATGAAGAGCGTGCGCCGGCATTCCTCCGGCACGATCCCGAGCCAGCCGGTCAGCTCGTAGTTGATGAGGCAGCGCTTCGCCGCATCGGTGCCCAGCACCGTCACGTCGGGGAGGGCGGTTGCGAGCGCGTCGATCGCCTTGCCGCCGCCATAGACCTGGATGAGGGCCCGCTGCGCGTCCGGCAAAGCCGCCAGCGCCGCCGCCAGCCCTTTGCCCTCGTCCGGGTCGTCGCTCTTGATGTTGATGAGGAACCGCCGGTCGGGAAACGTCGCGAGCACCTCGTCGAGCGTCGGCATCAGCCCGACGCCCTTGCCGCGAAACGGAAACGTCTTGCCGCCGTCTGCCGTGTAGCCGTAGCCGATGTCGAGCGCCTTCAGTTGCGCGAGTGTGTGCTCGCGGGTGACGCCCGTGCCGTCCGTGCGGCAATCGAGCGTCCAGTCGTGGAAGACGACGAAGTGCCCGTCCGTGGTCGGATGGACGTCGAACTCGACCATGTCGGCGCCCGCCGCGAACGCCGCCTGGAACCCGGCGATGGTGTTTTCCAGATAAGGATGTTCCGGCGGGAAGATGCGGCTCGCCGTGCAGGTCGCGGCGGTGATCTCTTCGCGATGGAAGGTCTGGCCGAGTCCGCGGTGCGCGATGATGAGCGGCCTGGCGCTCGGCGCCGGTGCCAACAGGCTGGTGTTGAGCGCGAAAACGACGATCGCTGCCGCGAGTGCGACAAGCCCCGCGATACGCAGGAAGCGGAAGAAGCGGCGCATGGATGGTCCCCGGTCGAAGCCGGGGACCACATGGAGCCCGAAGGCGCCGAAAAGAGGGCGCCGCCCGTCAGCCGGGGATGCGGCCCGTGCTCTGCCGTTCGATCATCCAGCCGGGATATTCCGGCGGCAGCGCGCTCACCTTGGCAAGTGTAGCGAGCTCGTCGGCGCTCAGCGTCACGTCGGCCGCCGCCACGTTGTCGTCGAGCTGGTCGGTGTCGCGCGCCCCGATGATGACGCTGGTCACGAACGGCTGGTGCAACAGCCAGGCGAGCGCGATCCGCGCCACCGAAACCCCGTGTGCGGCCGCGATCGGGCGCATGGCGTCGACGCAGTCGAAGGCGCGCGTCTTGTCGACCGGCGGAAAGTCGAAGCTGACGCGTCGCGCCCCGTCCGGTCCCTTGCCGTCGCGGTCGAACTTGCCGGAGAGCAGCCCGCCGGCCAGCGGGCTCCACACCATCAGGCCGACCTTCTGGTCGGCGAGCAGCGGCGCGATGTCCCGCTCGAGGTCGCGCCCGGCGATCGTGTAATAGGCCTGCAGCGAGGCGAACCGGCTCCAGCCGTGGCTGTCGGCGATGCCCAGCGCCTGCATGATCTTCCACGCCGCCCAGTTCGAACAGCCGACGTAGCGCACGTAGCCCTGGCGTACGAGGTCGTCGAGCGCTCGCACGGTCTCCTCGACCGGCGTCAGGTTGTC
This sequence comes from uncultured Alphaproteobacteria bacterium, assembly GCA_963843565.1. Classification (GTDB taxonomy): domain Bacteria; phylum Pseudomonadota; class Alphaproteobacteria; order Rhizobiales; family Kaistiaceae; genus DASZQY01. The sequence continues at coordinate 1,186,994 of CAWJKY010000003.1, read as the reverse complement.
CTGGCCGTGGATCTGGTAGAGGTCGATGTAGTCGGTGCCGAGCCGCTTCAGGCTCGCCTTGACCGCGTCCATGATGTGGCCGCGCGAGGCGCCGCGGTCATTGACCCCCTTGCCGGTGGCGCCGAGCACCTTGGTGGCGAGCACGAAGTCGCTGCGCGGCCGGCCGGAGTTGACCATGGCCTTGCCGGTGATCTCTTCCGACAGGCCCTCGGAATAGACGTTGGCGGTATCGATGAAGTTGACCCCGGCGTCGAGCGCGCGGGCGAGGATGCGGTCCGCGGTCTGCTGCTCGACCTGACCGATGTTGGTCCACATCTGGCCGCGACCGCCGAAGGTCATGGTGCCGAGGCAGATTTCCGATACGAGCAGGCCCGTACCGCCGAGAGGCTTGTAGCGCATGGATGTCGTCCGTTTCGAGAGGGGATTGGCAGGCGCGCGGCGTGGCGCCTGCTCAAGTCAAATAGGGCGGGACGTCGCGTGCCTCAAGGGCGCGCCGAAGCTTCGCGCGCCGACGTTTGCGCTAGCGCGCCGCGCGGATGGCGGTGACCACCCGGGCCTGGACGGTGGCGTTGTCGTCGATGTTGACGTGATTGAGGCCCGGGACGTTGCTGAGGTTGACGTTCTGGATCACCCCGGTGAACCGGTCGCCACCGGTGATCGGCCTGCCGGCGTCCCGTGGATTGTAGAAGTTGATGTAGCGGTCGACCTTGCCGAGCAGGAAATCGGGATGCAGCGGGTCGAGACCGATCGCGAGCTTGACCGGAATGCCTTCCTTGCTGAGGCGCGCGACCACGTGATTGACCGCCTCCGTTCCGGCCGAATAGCCGACCAGCACGATCGTATCGATCTGGCCCTTGCGGTAGTCGGCCGCCGCAGCTCTGGCGACCTCCGGCCACAGCGAGGGGCCGTAGACGCTGGCGTGAAAGCCGTCGGCGCGCAGGTTATCGGCGATCTCCGTCACGCCGGTCGAGAAGACGAGGCCGAAAATTCCGTTGAAGAGATAGACGTGCGTTCGCGCCGGTGTCGAGGCGCTGGCCGGGGGCGCCGCGAAGGCGCCAAGCGCCAGCGCGAGGGCAGCCACGCGCGAGAAAACAGTGAAGAATCGGACCCGATCGGCGTTGGGCATGGCAGGTACCCTCTGACTGTCGCCACCCCGGCGACAATAAGCTGACACCTGAAAACTTAACGATCAATCTCCGTCCTGCAAGGTGCCCGCGTCAGACCGTCGCCATCGCCTTCTGGAGGTTCTGGTCGACCTCGTCGAGGAAGCCGCCGGTCGTCAGCCACTTCTGGTCCGGGCCGACCAGCAGCGCCAGGTCCTTGGTCATGGCGCCGGATTCGACGGTCGCCACGCACACCTTCTCCAGCGTATCGGCGAAGGTGGCGAGCGCCGCGTTGTCGTCCAGCTTGGCGCGGTGGGCGAGGCCCCGCGTCCACGCGAAGATCGAGGCGATCGAGTTGGTCGAGGTCTCGCGGCCCTTCTGGTGCTCGCGGTAGTGGCGCGTGACGGTGCCGTGCGCGGCCTCCGCCTCTACGGTGCGGCCGTCCGGCGACAGCAGCACCGACGTCATCAGGCCGAGCGAACCGAAGCCCTGGGCGACCGTGTCCGACTGCACGTCGCCGTCGTAGTTCTTGCACGCCCACACATAGCCGCCCGACCACTTCAGCGAGGCCGCCACCATGTCGTCGATCAGCCGGTGCTCGTAGGTGACGCCCGCCGCCTTGAACTTGTCGGCGAATTCCGCCTCGAAGACTTCCTGGAAGAGGTCCTTGAAGCGTCCGTCGTAGGCTTTCAGGATCGTGTTCTTGGTCGACAGGTAGACCGGGTACTTGCGCGCCAGCCCGTAGTTCAGCGATGCCCGCGCGAAATCGCGGATCGAGTCGTCGAGGTTGTACATCGCCATCGTGACGCCGGAGGAGGGCGCATCGAACACCTCGTGCTCGATCACCTTGCCGTCCGCGCCGGTGAACTTGATGGTGATCTTGCCCTTGCCGGGGAAGCGGAAGTCGGTGGCGCGGTACTGGTCGCCGTAGGCGTGACGGCCGACGACGATCGGCTTCGTCCAGCCCGGCACCAGCCGCGGCACGTTGCGGCAGATGATCGGTTCGCGGAAGATCACCCCGCCGAGGATGTTGCGGATCGTACCGTTCGGCGACTTCCACATCTTCTTGAGGCCGAATTCCTCCACCCGAGCTTCGTCGGGGGTGATGGTCGCGCACTTGACGCCGACGCCGGCCTTCTTGATCGCCTCGGCCGCCTCGACCGTGACCTTGTCGTCGGTGGCGTCACGGTTCTCGATGGACAGGTCGAAGTACTGAAGGTCGATGTCGAGGTAGGGCTTGATCAGCTTGTCCTTGATCATCTGCCAGATGATCCTCGTCATCTCGTCGCCGTCGAGTTCGACAACGGGATTGGCGACCTTGATCTTCGTCATGCGCGGCGGGCCTTCAGGATAGTGGGACGGGGGCGTGCCGAAAACGGCGCCGGTGCTCATAGCATCGACGTTTGCTCCTGCAAAGCCGGGGCCAACGCCGCAGGGCGCCGCCCCCCGGAAGCCGATGTCCGGCGGCCCTCAGCCCGCCAGACGCCGCGCCGCCATCGCGATCATCACGTAGCTCCAGCCCGAGAAGATCAGCGAGATGCCGGCGAGCGTCCCCAGGGCCCACACCGTCGAGAATGGCCACGACGACAGGATCATCAGGCCGACCAGCACCGCCAGCACCCCCGCCGCCACGATCCAGCCCCAGCCGGTGTGCGGCCGGAAGCGGAAGCCGAGGATCAGCTGCATCACGCCCTTGGTGATGAAGATCGCGCCGAGCAGCAGCGTCAGCGTCACGGCGGCTACGACCGGGTTGTTGAGCATGGCGACGCCGCCGACCACGAAGATCGCGCCGATGACCATCTGCCAGGCAAAGCCGCCCCACGAGCGCATGCTCCATGCCTGCCAGAGCTGCACCACGCCGACGACGATCAGCATCCAGCCGACCACCAGCGCGACCGTGATGCTGGCGACCAGCGGTGCCGCGATCGCCAGGATGCCGGCGATGATGAACACGACGCCGAGCGCGATGAACCAGCCGGTATGCTTGCGGATTTCGCCAGCGGCGCCGAGCGCCATCGTCGATTCTGCCATCGGAGTGCCTCCTCGTGTTTCGTCCCGCGGGGCGGAAGATAGCTGAATCGGGCGCCGCCCGACACATACCGCCCGGGGAGCTCCCGCCTTGACCGCGGTTCGCCACTTGCCCTACCTCGGTCCACCAAACCTGAGGAAGCGCCCACACCTTATGTCCGATCCGGCCATCGTTCTCGTCGCGCCGCAGTTGTCCGAGAACATCGGGACGGCCGCCCGCGCCATGGCGAACTTCGGGTTGGGCGATCTCCGCCTCGTCAATCCGCGCGACGGCTGGCCGAGCGACAAGGCGCGCGCCGCAGCTTCCGGCGCCGATCACGTCATGGACCGCGTGCAGGTCTTCGATACGTTGGAGGAGGCGGTCGCCGACCTGTCGCTAGTCTATGCCGCCACCGCCCGTTCGCGCGAGGTCGCCAAACAGGTCGTCGGGCCCCGCGGGGCGGCGACCGCGATCCGCGCCCGTGCTGCCGCCGACCGGGCCGGCGTCCTGTTCGGGCGCGAGCGCACCGGCCTCACCAACGAGGAGGTGTCGCTGGCCGACGCCATCCTGACGCTGCCCGTCGATCCCAATTTCGCCTCCCTCAACATCGCGCAGGCCGTGCTGATCGTCGCCTACGAGTGGCGGATCGCCGCCGACGCCACGCTGCCCTTCGATGGCGGCATCGCCCCGCAGGCGCCGCGCGCCGAGCTGGTCGGCATGTTCGAGCATCTGGAGGGCGCCCTCGACGACGTCGGCTTCTTCCGCCCGCCCGAGCGGCGGCCGCACGTGGTGCGCGCGCTCCGCGCCCTGTTCCAGCGTGCCGGCTTGACCGAACAGGAGGTGCGGACGCTCCGTGGCATCATCGCCGCGCTCGAGCGCCGCCCGACCCGTCCGCGCAAGGCGCGCAACCCCGACCAGCCGGCCGAACCCGCCGAGCCCGCCGGGCAGGAGGAAACGTGAGCCGGCTCCTCGTCTTCGATTCCGGGATCGGCGGCCTCTCCGTCACCCGCGAGATCCGCGCCGCCTTGCCGGCGGCGGAAATCGTCTATGTCGCCGACGATGCCGCGTTTCCCTATGGCGACTGGCAGGAGACGGCGCTCACCGAGCACGTCGTCACGTTGATTGGCGGCCTCATCCGCGTTGCCCAGCCGGCGGCCGTGGTGGTCGCCTGCAACACCGCCTCGACGCTGGTCCTCCAGCCGCTGCGCGCGCTTCATTCCGTGCCGTTTGTGGGCACCGTGCCGGCGATCAAGCCCGCCGCCGAACAGACCAGGACCGGCCTGATCAGCGTCCTCGGCACCTTCGGCACCATGCAGCGCGAATACACCCGCGCGCTGATTTCCGAGTTCGCCGGCCATTGCCACGTGCGTCTGGTGGGCTCCGCCAACCTCGCGCCGCTCGCCGAAGCGCTGATGCGCGGCGAGGCGATCGAGGATGCCGCCGTCTGGGCCGAGATCGAGCCGGCCTTCGTCGAGCGGGAAGGGCAGCGCACCGACACCATCGTCCTCGCCTGCACCCATTTCCCGTTTCTGGCCGCCCATCTCCGCCGCCTGGCGCCCTGGCCGGTGACGTGGATCGACCCGGCCCCGGCGATTGCCCGGCGCGTCGCCTCGGTGGTGGGGGAGGCGGCCGGCCCGCCGGTCCGCGGCCACGCCTACCGCACCTCGTCGACCCCGTGGCCGGCGCCGATTGCCACCATGCTCGACCGGCTGGGGCTGGAGGCCGGCGTCCTGCCCCGGACGCGGACCGCCTGAGGCCCTGATTTGACGCAAACCCGCCGGGGCGCTATGACCCCGGCCGTCACGGGCGGCCTTTGGCCGCCAGCGGCGTTTTTTCAACGCGACCCGCGGAAGACTTCGGGGAACGCTTTCCCCGGCTTCCTGTCGGCGGCTCAAGACAGGGCCGCAAAGGAGGGCGCCAACCCGACAGGGATTGTGCGATGACCAAGCGCGCTTCGGCGAAGTACAAGATCGACCGCCGCCACGGCCAGAACATCTGGGGCCGTCCGAAAAGCCCGGTGAACCGGCGCGAATACGGCCCCGGCCAGCACGGCCAGCGGCGCAAGGGCAAGCTCTCCGATTTCGGCACCCAGCTTCGCGCCAAGCAGAAGCTCAAGGGCTACTACGGCAACATCTCGGAGAAGCAGTTCAAGAACATCTACTACGAGGCCATCCGCCGGACGGGCGACACCTCGGAGCATCTGGTCGGCCTCTTGGAAAGCCGCCTCGACGCGATCGTCTATCGCGCCAAGTTCGTGCCGACCGTGTTTGCCGCCCGCCAGTTCGTCAATCACGGCCACGTGCTGGTCAACGGCAAGCGCGTCACCATCCCGAGCTACCGCTGCAAGCCCAACGACGTCGTGTCGGTCAAGGATGCCTCGAAGCAGCTCGCCCTGGTGCTGGAAGCGACCCAGCTCTCCGAGCGCGACGTTCCCGAATACATCAGCGCCGACCACGGCAAGATGAGCGCCACGTTCCTGCGGGCGCCGTCGCTCTCCGAGGTTCCCTACGCGGTCCACATGGAGCCGCATCTGGTGGTCGAGTTCTACTCGCGCTAAACGCGGAGTCTCGAAGGCCGCATCCGGCCTTCATGGATTGCGGAGCGGTTGCCAGGCATGGCCACCCGGCGCATCGATGAAATCCTGGCATTCATCGCGCGGGCCGGCGACGATCCGGACGTCCCCGCGCTGATCCGGGACTTCATGCGCGTCATTGCCTTGTTCGGCTTCGACGTGGCGGCCGGCGGCAATTGGGTCGGCGTCGGCGACGAACGGCAGTACCGCTTCTTCTTCAACAGCTGGCCGGCGGACTGGCGCGCCTACTACGACGAGCACGGCTTCTTCCAGCGCGATTTCATCGTCGCCGAGTTGCGGCGCCGCATGGCACCGTTCATCTGGACCGAGATCGACCGGGCGTTGTTCTTGGGGGCGGCGGCGCAGGAATTCTTCGCCGCAAGCCGTGCCCACGGATGGATCGACGGATTCGTCGTGCCGATCCGCGGCGCCGAGGGCTACGAGGGCATCGTCAGCCTCGCCAGCAAGCAGCCGGTGGTGCTCGACTCCCTCGAGCGCGGGCTGCTCGAGACGGCGTCGCGCGCGCTGAACGAACGGTGCCGCGCCACGGTCGGTCTCGGCGAGGCGCCCGTCCCCTTGCCCGATCTCACCCGGCGCGAGATCGAGTGCCTGCGGTGGGCCTCGCTCGGCAAGACCGACTGGGAGATCGGCGAGCTCATCGGCATCAGCAAGGCGACGGCGCATTTCCATATCGAGCAGGCGAAACGCAAGCTCGGAGTCAATTCGCGCGTCCAGGCGGTGTCGTTGCTGCTCCTCCACGGCGTTCTCTAGCCGGCCAGACCACCGGAATAGTGAACAGGATCGGCCACCTAGCTGATCAGCTAGGTGCCTCCTCGCGCCTCCCTCCCTAGGCTTCCCCGTGCGGCTGTCTGTGTGGCGTGGGGGGACGGGTGGGGCCGATCGCTGGCTTTGCTGCGGGTGTGGCCGCGCTGGTTGCCGTTGCGACCGGCACCTTGGCGTCGGCCGCCGACGTCGACATCACCGGCGATTCCACCACCGGGTTTCTCCTCGACGGCTCCGCGGGAACCACCGCGACGGTCGAATCCGGCGTCGCCATCTCGAACACGTTCACCTTCTATTGCCCCAACGTCTCTCCCCCCGGGCTGAGCGCCGCCGCGCTCTGCGCCTCGACCAAGGCCTGGACGGTCACCAACAACGGCACCATCGGTCCGGCGGATTTCGGCGACGGCGTCCATTTCAGCGCCGGCGGCGACGTCGTCAATCTGGGCGAAATCGGCGGCGGCGGTACCGCCATCTGGGTTGAGGGCGGCGTCGGCACCGTCGACAACCGGGCAGGCGCCACGATCGCCGGCTCGGGCCTCTTCAGCACCGGGGTTTCCCTCGGCACACCCTCCGATCCGAGCGGTGGCACGGTGATCAACGCCGGCACCATAACCGGTGCGATCCAGGGCATCACCATTTCGGGCAATGGCACCGTTATCAACAAGGCGGGTGCGTTGATCGAGGCGCACGGCGAGGTCAACGGCGTCTCGTTCATCCTCGGCACCAACCACACGCTCATCAACAGCGGGACCATCAAGGACAACGATTCAGGGTATGCGACCGGCGTCGCGCTCGACAACGGCACTGTCACCAACAACGCGGGCGGCAGGATACTGGGCGCCTACAACGGAATCTGGGCAAACGGCTCGGGCGCCACGTCGATCGTCAACGCCGGCTACATCGAGGCGTCGCAGGCGCAGGGCTTCGGCTCGGCCATCGAGTTCGACGCCGGCGGCTCGCTGGTCAACTCGGGCATCGTCCGCTCCTCGACCTCGAACGGCGCCACCGACGACGCCGGCATCAGCTTCAGGGGCGCCGGCTCGATCACCAACACCGGCACGATCGAAAGCACCACCGGCGGCCTCGCCATCAAGTTCAACGGCAGTGCCGATCACACGCTGATCCTGGGGACCGGCTCGGTCCTCGGCGGCAACGTGGCGGGCGGTTCCGGCACTGACAACCTGGTCCTTGAGGGGACCGGCTCGGAGTTGCTTTCCAAGTTCATCAACTTCGAAACGCTGGCGATGAACGCCGGCGACTGGACGGTGACCGGCGCCGGCACATTCTCGGGTGGCGCCGAGATCAAAAGCGGCGGCGTCCTGCATGTGAACGGCACGCTCACCGCACCGACGATTACCGTCGACCGCGGCGGCACCGTGTCGGGCACCGGCATGATCGCCGGTGTTCTCGTGGTCAACGGCGCGGTCGGGCCCGGCAACTCGATCGGCATCCTCGAGGCGACGACCGCCGCCTTCAACGCCGGCTCGCTGCTCTCCGTCGAGGTCGATCCGACCAACGCCGACAAGCTGATCGTCGATGGCACGGTCACTATCGATCCCGGCGCCACTGTCCTGGTCGCGGCCGCCGCCGGCACCTACACGCTCGGCCAGCGCTATCTCATCCTCGACGCCGGGAGCCGCGTCGGCGATTTCGGCGGCGTCAGCGACACCTCGGCGTTCCTCGATTTCACCCTCGACCAGTCCGATCCGAAACGGGTCTGGCTCCAGATTTCGCGCGTCGGCAAGTTCACCGACGTCGCGCTCACGCCAAACCAGCGGGCGGCGGCGACCGGGCTTCAGGAGCTCGACCCGACCAACCCGCTGTTCCAGGCGATCCTTCCACTGGATGCCGAGACCGCGCGCCTCGCCTTCGATCTCTCGTCAGGCGAAGTCCACCCGACCGTGCGTGGTGTCCTCGTCGCCGATACGCGCTTCCTGCGCGACGCGATCCTGGCGCGTCTCAGCCAGCGCTTCGCCGACGATTTCGCCCAGTCGGCGCCGCCGCTGGCCTATGCCGACGGGGCCGGCGGACCGCCGGACCTCGCGCCCCGGTGGGCCGGGTGGGGGCTGGCGCTCGGCAGTTGGCAGGACGCGCCCGGCGACGGCAACGCGGCGCGCTTCAGCCGCGCCCTCGGGGGCTTCGCCACCGGCCTCGATACGGGGTGGGGCATGTGGAGCGGCGGTCTGGCCTTCGCCTACCAGAACGCCAGTCTGTCCGTGCCCGATCGTCTCTCCACCGCCAGCGCCAGCAGCTACAGCTTCGCGGCCTACGGCGCGACGGCGTGGGGACCGTTCGCGCTCCGCGCCGGCGGCGCCATTGCGGCCCACGACATCAGCACGGTTCGCCACGATCAGTTCCCCGGCTTCAGCGAAACCCTGACCGCCCGCTACGGCGCCCTCAGCGAACAGGTCTTCGGCGAGGTGGCCTACCCGACGAAGCTTGGCGCCGTGAACCGTGGAGCCGTTCCTGTCGCTCGCCGATACTGCCATCCAGACCGACGGCTTCACGGAGAGCGGCGGGTTGGCGGCGCTTTCCGGACGGGCGGAGAGCGACAACCTCGCCTTCCTGATGCTTGGCAGCCGCTTTGGCTACACGCTGCCGTTCGGCGACGGGGTCGTGAAGATGACCGGCCTTCTTGCCTGGCAGCACGCGCTGGGTGGCGTCGTGGCAAAGTCGCAGTTGGCCTTCGCCGGCGGGACACCGTTCACCATCGCCAGCACGCCGCTGGCGGGCGATTCGGTGCGGCTCGACCTCGGCGTCGAGTGGGCGGTCACGAAGCAGACGACCCTGAACCTTGCCTATACCGGCGCGATCGGCTCAGGCGGCAGCGACCAGGGCGTCAAGGCCGGTCTGAAGGTGCGCTTCTGATCCGGCGCGAAATTCTTCCGCCTCCGATGTAGAAATGGTCCGGTCCCGGTCGTCATTCCGGCAGACGCGGCGGTTCTTCGCTCAGAGGTGATGTCATGGCCAGTGCAAGCAACACCGTCGAGATCGCCCGGCCCCCGGCGGCGGTCTACGCGTTCCTCGCCGACGGGCTGAACAATCCGAAATGGCGCTCAGGCATCGTCGAGATCGCCCTGGCGTCCGGGTCGCCGGGCGCGGTTGGCGCCGTCTATAGCCAGAAGCTCAAAGGCCCGATGGGCGTCGTACCCGGCGACTATCGCCTCGTGGAGGCTGAGCCCGACACACGCATTCGCTTCGAGGTCATTGCCGGCCCGGCCCACCCGACCGGCGTCTTCGAGATCGCGCCGACCGCCGGCGGATCGCGGGTGACCTTCTCGCTAAGTCTTGAGCCGAAGGGGCTCATGCGCATGATGAACGGCATGATCCAGAAGACCATGGAGAGCGAGGTCGCGAACCTCGCGCGGCTCAAGACGCTGCTTGAGCAGGCCTGACGGTCAGGCGCCTATTCCGCCGGTGTCGTGTCCGGGGCGGCGACCGCGATGCCCTTGCCGGTCAGAAGCGGCGCCAGCTCGCCTTCCTGGAACATCTCGCGCACGATATCGCAGCCGCCCACGAACTCGCCCTTCACGTAGAGCTGCGGGATCGTCGGCCAGTTGGAATATTCCTTGATGCCCTGGCGGATCTCGTCGTTCTCGAGAACGTTGATGCCTTTGTAGTCGAGGCCGAGGTAGTCGAGGATCTGCACGACCTGGCTCGAGAAGCCGCACTGCGGGAAGGTCGGCGTGCCCTTCATGAAGAGCACCACGTCGCTGCCCTTCACCTCACTGTCGATCCAGGCCTTGATGTCACTCATGCTCGGGTCCTCCGAAATCGGGGTGCGGCCGGGGAGGGGCCGCCGGAATGGGTCACTTCGCGCCACAATAGAAAGCGCCGCCCGCTTCCGCAATGCAGTGCGCCACAGCTCCGGGGCAGATAGATCGCCCGGCGCCGAAGTCCATGGCCCGCGGGGGCGAACCCGGCCTTATTCCGGCGGCACGCTGGTCTGCAGCGCCAGGGCGTGCAGCGCGCCGCCCATGTTGCCGGAAAGCGCGTCGTAGACGAGCTTGTGCTGCTGGACGCGGCTTTTTCCGCGGAACGATTCGGAGACAACCTCTGCCGCGTAGTGGTCGCCGTCTCCGGCGAGGTCGCGGATTGTGACTTTCGCGTCGGGCAGGGCTGCCTTGATCAGGGCCTCGATCTCGCCCGCGTTCATGGCCATGGCGCGCGCATCCTTCAGGTCGGGCCGGCCATATAGGCCGGAAACCAAGTTTCGTGGGCTTCGCGGAGCTTTGCAACAGGAATGGCGGCCGCCGCGCCGAGTTTCAGCTCGCTCCCTCCGGTTGTGCCGATCCGCGCCGCGAAGATCTGGGCCTCGTGGCAGAGCTGATGGACGGCCATGAAGATGTCCTGCGGGATCGTCACCAGATAGCGCCCCTGGTCCTCGCCGAAGAACTGCTCGACCGGGTTGCCGTCGTTCAACTCGGTGGTCGTCGCGCCGATTCCGGACGCCATCGCCATCTCGGCGAGCGCCACCGCCAGCCCGCCGTCGGACAGGTCGTGGCAGGCGGTCGCGGTTCCCTCGCGGATCAGATTGCGCACCAGATCGCCGACCCGTTTCTCGTGTTCGAGGTCGACGGGCGGCGGCAGGCCGTCTTCGCGGCCGGTGATTTCGCGGAGCCAGACCGACTGGCCGAGGTGCGTCCCCCATGCGGGCGGCGCCCCGATCAGCAGGATCGCCTCGTCCGCCGCCTTGAAGGCGATCGTCGCGACGTTGCTGACATCCGCCACCAGCCCGACGCCGCCGATCGCCGGTGTCGGCGGGATCGCGGCGCCCTCGGTCTCGTTGTAGAGCGACACGTTGCCCGACACGATCGGGAAGGCGAGGGCGGTACACGCCTCGCCGATCCCGCGGATCGCGTCGACCAGTTCGCCCATGATCTCGGGCTTCTCCGGATTGCCGAAGTTGAGGTTGTCGGTAACCGCCAGCGGCTCGGCGCCGACCGCGGTCAGGTTCCGCCAGCATTCCGCCACCGCCTGCTTGCCGCCCTCGTAAGCGTCGGCGGCGCAATAGCGCGGCGTCACGTCGACCGAGAAGGCGAGGCCCATCTTTCCCTCAACCCGCACCACCCCGGCGTCGCCGCCCGGCCGCTGGATCGTGTTGGCGAGGATCAGCGTGTCATACTGCTCCCACACCCAGCGCCGCGAGCTCATGTCGGGCGAGGCGAGGATGCGCAACAGGTCCGCACCGACGTCGTCGGAGCGGAACGCGCCAGCGAGCGCGGCCGGTCGCGCCTTCACGACATGCGGCCGGTCGTATTCCGGCGCCTGGTTACCAAGCTCCTTGATCGGCAGGTCCGCCTCGACCTTGCCCTTGTGGAGCACACGGAAGCGCAGGTCGTCGGTGGTCTTGCCGACGATGGCGAAGTCGAGCCCCCACTTGGTGAAGATCGCCTCGGCTTCAGCTTCCTTCTCGGGGCGGAGCACCATCAGCATGCGCTCCTGGCTCTCCGACAGAATCATCTCGTATGCGGTCATCGCCTCTTCGCGGCAGGGCACCTTGTCGAGATCGAGTTCGATGCCGAGGTCGCCCTTGGCGCCCATCTCCACGGCCGACGAAGTGAGGCCCGCCGCGCCCATGTCCTGGATCGCCACGACCGCGCCGGATTGCATCAGCTCGAGGCAGGCTTCCAGCAGCAGCTTCTCGGAAAACGGATCGCCGACCTGCACGGTCGGCCGCTTGGCGTCGGAGTCGGAGGCGAATTCCGCCGACGCCATCGACGCGCCATGGATCCCGTCGCGTCCGGTCTTGGAGCCGAGATAGACCACCGGCAGTCCGACCCCGGAGGCCTTGGAATAGAAGATCGCGTCGGTCTGCGCGATTCCCGCGGCAAACGCGTTGACCAGAATGTTGCCGTTGTAGCCGCGGTGGAAATTGACCTCGCCGCCCACCGTCGGCACGCCGAACGAGTTGCCGTAGCCGCCGATGCCGGAGACCACCCCCGCCACCAGATGCCGCGTCTTGGGGTGGTCCGGCGCGCCGAAGCGCAGCGAATTCATCGACGCGATCGGCCGCGCCCCCATGGTGAAGACGTCGCGCAAAATCCCGCCGACCCCGGTCGCGGCGCCCTGATAGGGCTCGATGTAGGAGGGGTGGTTGTGGCTCTCCATCTTGAAGATGACCGCCATCCCGTCGCCGATGTCGACCACGCCGGCGTTCTCGCCGGGCCCGCAGATGACGCGCTCCCCGGTCGTCGGCAGCGTCCGCAGCCATTTCTTGGAGGATTTGTACGAGCAGTGCTCGTTCCACATGGCCGAGAAGATGCCCAACTCGGTCAGCGTCGGCTCGCGCCCGATCAGCTTCAGGATCAGCTCGTACTCGTCGGCCTTGAGGCCGTGCGCGGCGACGACGGCGGGTGTGATGCGGGCAGGGGCGTTCACGCCGCCTCCTCCAGCCAATCGTTGGCATCTTTCGTGCCAAAGCACACCGAACGAGGCACTGCTTTCAGAAGGACATAGCCTTGAGGTAACGAAGGCTCGGAAATTCCCTTCCTTGCAAAGTCTCCCCCTAAGCGGGCAATCAGCGCTCTTCCCCCGAGCCGGTGATTGGCAAGGGCGGTTATCGCGCAGATGGCCGCGTCTATCTGATCGCGAGTCAAACGCAAGCGTTTGATCTCCGCCTCCGGCACTATGTCGAGCTTTGATACCTGCAGCCTATGCACACTGCCCGCAGGATATGTTTCGAATATCCGCCGCCCTACTCTTGAGCTGAACTTTCCCGCCTTCAGCATATGGTTGAAGCGGATGGTTGGACTGCCGATACGCTCGGCGAAGGGTGGCATAGCTCTAAGGGCTCGATCGATCGGCCGCAATGTCATCTGCCAGATCGCCTTTCCATCGACGAAGGGCAAGCCCTGAAGGTCGATGGGGATGTCGACAGCGACTGGACCGAGCGCAAGGAGCTTTCTGAAGAACGCCACGTCACTTGCTACCGCTTCCGCGAGACTGTCGGATGTCTCTCGCGTAGCAGAGAACCCGCAATCCGACAGGACCGTGACGGCGATCGTCGTCCCATCCGTCTCAGCGACTGCAGTGGCACTCGTGCCGGTCGTATAGCCTCCAAAGTCGACTCCGAGGGCGCGCTCTTTCACGTTCACGCCGCAACCTCCAGCGCCGCCTCGAAGAGCGCCCGCCCGTCGATCCCGCCCTGCAGCGGTTCGATCAGGTCCTCCGGGTGGGGCATCATGCCGAGCACGTTGCGTTTCTCGTTGAGGATGCCGGCGATGTCGTCGACCGACCCGTTCGGGTTGGTGCCGTCGGCGTAGCGGAAGGCGACGCGATCCTCGCCCGTGAGGCGGGCCAGAGTCTCGTCGTCGCAGCGATAGTTGCCGTCGCCGTGGGCGACCGGCGTGCGGATCACCTGACCCGGGGCATAGCGCCGCGTGAACAGGCTGCCGGTCGTCTCGACGCGAAGCTTCACTTCGCGGCAGACGAACCGGAGGCTGGCGTTCCGCATCAGAACGCCCGGCAGCAGCCCCGCCTCGCACAGGATCTGGAAGCCGTTGCAGATGCCGAGGATCGGCACGCCCGCCGCCGCCTTCTCCGCGATCGCGCTCATCACCGGCGCCCGTGCCGCGATGGCGCCGGAGCGCAGATAGTCGCCGTAGGAGAAGCCGCCCGGAATGACGAAGAGGTCGGCCTTGGGGAGGTCGGTATCGGTGAACCAGACGCGGTCCGGTGCCCGCCCGCTGACCGCCGTCAGGCAGTCCACCATGTCGCGGTCACGATTGGAGCCGGGGAAGACGACGACGGCGGATTTCATGGCCGCCAGCCATAGAGAAGGGGCGGATTCGCCGCAAGCGCAGCCTTTGGGCAATCCGCCTGTTTCGACAGCCTGAGGGCCCGTCTTCCCCTACGGTCGGGGCCGGTAGCGCGTCGCCACCGCCCCTGAGCCATACTCCACCCGGCTGATGGCCTCCAGGTCGACCATCTGCGACAGCCCGGCGAAGAGGGTCGGTCCGTGGCCGGCGATCCTCGGGTGGACGATGAACTCGTATTCGTCGATCAGTCCGAGTTCGGCGAGTGCCAGCGGCAGCTTCACGCCGCCCGTCAAGAGGCCCTTGCCCGGCATCTCCTTCAAGCGCCGGACGGTGGCTTCAAGCTGATCGCCGCGCACGATCTCGGCGTTCCAGTCGGTCCGTTCGAGAGTGTCCGACACGACATATTTCCTTGCCGCATCAATCGTCCGGGCGAAGGGCACCATCCAGTCGTCGACCCAGTCCGGCCGCTCGCCGGCCGCTATCGGCCGCCACGCCTCTTCCATCATTTCAAAGAGGACGCGGCCGAAGATGAGGGCATCTGCCTCGGCCAGCAGGTCGGCGGCGCGCTGGTGCAGCTCCCTGTCGACGATCCCCACGCGATGGTCGCAGCAGCCGTCCAGTGTGACGTTGATGGAATAGAGAAGGGGTCGCATGGCTGAGGTCCGGTCGCTCCGAACGCGGGCCGGCTCGGCCGCGCCGGCTCCAGCCTTATTCGGCAGCCGGATTTGCCGCAATGGTTCGGGACCGGCCGGCACCGAATCACCGCAGGGTTCACCGCGTCAGATCAGCTCGACCCGGTAGTCCTCGATCACCGTATTGGCGAGGAGCTTCTCGGCCATCGCCTTGAGCGCCGCCTCGGCCTTGGCCTTGTCGGTCTCGCCGACCTCGATGTCGAAGACCTTGCCCTGGCGCACACCGCCGACGCCGACGAACCCGAGCGCGGCCAGCGCCCCCTCGATGGCCTTGCCCTGCGGGTCGAGGACCCCCGATTTCAGCGTGACGGTGATCCGCGCCTTCACTGCACCAGAACCGGGCCGGTGCCCTTCGGGCGCTCCTGCTCGATGAGGATGCCGAGCCGGCGCGCCACTTCCTGATAGGCCTCCACCAGCCCGCCCATGTCGCGGCGGAAGCGGTCCTTGTCGAGCTTGTCCTTGGTGGCGATGTCCCACAGCCGGCAGGAGTCCGGCGAAATCTCGTCGGCGACCACGACGCGCATCATGTCGCCTTCCCACAGGCGCCCGCACTCGATCTTGAAATCGACCAGTTGGATGCCGGCGCCGAGGAACAGGCCCGACAGGAAGTCGTTGACGCGGATGGCGAGCGCCATCACGTCGTCGATCTCCTGCGGCGTCGCCCAGCCGAAGGCGGTGATGTGCTCTTCCGACACCATCGGGTCGTCGAGCTCGTCGTTCTTGTAATAGAACTCGATGATCGAGCGCGGCAGCACGGTGCCTTCCTCGAGGCCAAGCCGCTTCGACAACGAGCCCGCGGCGACGTTGCGCACCACCACTTCCAGCGGAATGATCTCGACTTCGCGGATCAGCTGTTCGCGCATGTTCAGCCGGCGGATGAAATGGGTCGGAATGCCCATCTTGTTCAGCTGGTTGAAGATGTGCTCGCTGATGCGGTTGTTGAGCACGCCCTTGCCGTCGACAACGTCGTGCTTCTTCTTGTTGAAGGCGGTGGCGTCGTCCTTGAAGAACTGGACGAGCGTACCCGGCTCCGGCCCCTCGAACAGAATCTTGGCTTTGCCCTCATAGATGCGCCGCCGGTTCTTCATGGGCACGTACCGTGGTTTGAGAAAGTCCATTTCGTGGGAGTTCCAGTCGAGAGGAAACGGGGCAGCTCAGCCATTCGCCGACTCGACGTGAGCGGCCTCCGCCTCGCGGCGGACCATATTCGATCGATCATGTCAGTACAATGCGACCAGGGCCGCCTCGGGAATGCCGGAAAACCTGACGAATAAGGCGTTGGCGCGGCGCCGGGCAAGCGTTGATTTAGGGGCGCCCAGAAGATATGCAAGGCGGCCGTTCCGAGAGGCTGCGGCGAGGTGACGGGAGCGATTGCGAAATGACGACCTTCGACAAGCGCAAGGACGCCTTCGAGAGCAAGTTCGCGCACGACGCGGAGCTTCGCTTCAAGGCCGAGGCGCGACGCAACAAGCTGCTCGGTCTTTGGGCAGCCGGGTTGCTTGGCAAGACCGGGGCGGATGCCGATGCCTACGCCAAGGAGGTCATCGCCGCCGATTTCGAGAAGCTGGGCGAGGAGGACGTGTTCGCCAAGATCCGCCGCGATCTCGATGCCGGCGGCGTCGAACAGTCCGACCACCAGATTCGCCGCACCATGAGCGATCTCATGCTGCAGGCGATGGAGCAGGTCCAGAACGAGACGTGAGCGGGCTCGCCGGGCGCCTCAGGGCGGGCGAAACCCTTCTCAGCGCCTGGTCCGTCCTGCCGGACCCCGCGGTCGTCGAGGCCCTGGCCCGCCTCAGCTTCGACTGCGTCACCTTCGACGTCCAGCACGGCCTGCACAGCGTCGCCTCGCTGACCGTCGGCATCGGCGCCGTCGCCCTGTCCGCCAAGCCGTCGGTTGTCCGCATCCCGGTCGCTGACAACGCCCTCGCCAGCCGTGTCGTTGACATGGGCGGCGAGGCGGTCATCGCGCCGATGATCAACAGCGCTGCCGACGCCCGCGCCCTGGTCGCCGCCCTGAAATATCCGCCGGTTGGCGAGAGGAGCTGGGGGCCGCGCCGCGCCATGGGCCTCACCGGTCTGGGCCCGCAAGGCCACCTCGAGGCGGCCAACGCCCAGACGCTGGCCATCGCCATGATCGAGACCCCCGCGGCGCTCGCCGCCCTCGACGAGATCCTCGCCGTTCCCGGTCTCGACGGCGTGTTTGTCGGCCCGTCCGACCTGTCGGTCACGCTGTCGAAGGGCGCGCGCATCGCGCCGCTCGATTCCGGCCTCGACCGGACCATCGCGGAAATCGCCGAGCGCGCCGCCGCGGCCGGCAAGTTCGCCGGCGTCTTCTGCGCCACCGCGGCGCGGGCGAAACAGTTTCAGGGCTACGGCTACCGCTTCATCGCGCTCGCGTCCGACCACGACTATCTGGTCAATGGCGCGATGGCCCTTCTCGACGCCTCGCGTCAGTAGCGGTCGCTGCATGGGGAAGCGCTGCTTCACCTCCCCTTGAAAAGGGGAGGGTGATCGCCGAAGCACGGGCGACGGCGGATCGGGTGGGGATCGCTTGTCCCGCCCGGCTAAGCCGCCAGTTCCTTCTCGACCGCGCCGACGAGCATCGGGTCGAGCGGCACCACGTCCGGATCGAAGCGCGCCACCACTTCGCCGTCGCGGCTGACCAGGAACTTTTCGAAGTTCCAGCGCACGTCCACCTCGCCCTGTTTGGCGGCCGCGCCCGGCTTCGGCTGGGCGGCGAGCGTGCGCCGCGGCTGCGCCGCGGTCAGCGTCCGGTAGAGCGGGCTCTGTTCGTCGCCCTTGACGTGCAGCTTGGCGAACATCGGGAAGTCGACGCCATAGACCGTTTGGCAGAATTCGGCGATCTCGCCTTCGCTGCCCGGCTCCTGTCCGGCGAAATCGTTGCAAGGGAAGCCCAGCACCACCAGCCCGCGGTCGCGATAGGTCGCGTAGAGCCTCTCCAGCCCCTCGTACTGCGGCGTCAGCCCGCACTTGGAGGCGACGTTGACGACCAGCATCACCTTGCCGGCGTAGTCGCCGAGCGTCTGCGGCGTGCCGTCGAGCCGGTTCATCGAAAAGGCGTAGATCGAGTCGGTCATTTGCTTCCTCTTGGTGCGGGCATTACAGCGCGGCGCCTAAAGGCGCGCGAACACAGATTCGAGCCACGGGTCTTGGCTTTGCCACGTCTTCGGGAACGTGGAGGGCTGTCGTTCTGTCTTCCAGTCAGGCCGCTTTGTGCGAAAGAACACGATCGAGGAACATGATGCCATTGTTAGTTGGTTCAAGCGTGCCACCTCGTCGTCATCCACGCGCCGCTCGGACAGGCGGTCCGACGGTGGGGCGACGTTCGAGTCGCCACGCCGATAGATGGCAGCATTGGAAAGAAGAAATGGCACTCCGAATTCTGGGCAGATGTTGGGACGCGGCCAAAAAAGCCGTCTCCGACAACGAACTCAACTCCGGATAAAGCAAGATCCACCTGCCCGTCCGACGGAGAGCCATGACTAGGCTGCCGTAATACTGATTGACGTTTGCGGAAATGAGGTCATCGGGTGCTGACGGTTGCGTCCAGCCCATGCGCCGCTGGAAGTACTCAACTTCGGACTTGATTGCGTGTCGATACCTTGGGCTTCTGGTGAGCAATGAAGCCGCGAATAGGCCAAGCCGGTAATCAACAACTCATCGTCTCGATCGACAGGCCTGCCGCGCACGGCGCCTTCCTGCACGAGGCTTCTTGGTGGAAGGCACATTCGCTTCGTTGTCGGCTTCATCAAACAGGGGCTCGATGGAGGCAGTCCAAGGGCCGCCGAGCGGCATGTTGTGGAGATCCTCAATGGCTGCCGTATCCTTCGGCGCGTCGTGGCGAACCACGCCGTCGCTGGTGAGAGCTCCGACAAGCCCCTTCACGGACCAGCGCTTCAGCAAGACAATTGGCAGCCAATGGTGCCGCTCACCCTGCTTGTAGCGCGTCAGCGTCACCGCGGGCTCGATGTGCCGAACACCCGGTGAAAGATGAGGTCGACGTTCTTCAGGTGATAGTCGAGGTCGAAGAACTGATCGAGGTCGGCCGCCTTCAGCCGTCTGGTGACGAGCCCGTCGCCCTTCAGCAGCGTCAGGAAGTCGGCCTTCGACGCCCATGCCTTCATGGCGTTGCGCTGCACGGCGGCGTAGGCGTCCTCGCGGCTCATGCCCTTGTCGACCAGCGCCAGCATCACCCGCTGCGAGTGGATCAGCCCGCCGAGGCTGTCGAGGTTGGCCCGCATCTGCTCCGGATAGACGACCAGCTTGTCGATCAGTCCGGCAAGGCGGGCCAGCGCGAAGTCGAGCGCGATGGTGGCGTCCGGCCCGATCACCCGCTCGACCGATGAGTGCGAGATGTCGCGCTCGTGCCACAGCGCTACGTCTTCCAGCGCCGGCGTCACCATCCCGCGCACCAGCCGGGCGAGGCCGGTGAGGTTTTCCGACAGCACCGGGTTGCGCTTGTGCGGCATCGCCGAGGAGCCCTTCTGCCCCGGCGAGAAGAACTCCTCCGCCTCGCGTACTTCGCTGCGCTGCAGGTGGCGGGTCTCCGTCGCCAGCCGCTCCACCGACGAAGCCACCACGCCGAGCGTCGCGAAGAACATGGCGTGCCGGTCCCGCGGGATGACCTGCGTCGAGATCGCCTCGGGGCGCAGGCCCAGCGCCCGCGCCACGTGCTCCTCGACGCGTGGATCGACGTTGGCGAAGGTGCCGACCGCGCCGGAAATCGCCGCGGTCGCGACCTCTTCGCGCGCGGCGTGGAGCCGCCGCCGCGCCCGCGCGAACTCGGCGTACGCACCGGCAAGCTTCAGGCCGAAGGTGGTCGGCTCGGCGTGGATGCCGTGGCTCCGCCCGATGGTCGGCGTCCGCTTGAATTCCTCCGCGCGCCGGTGAAGCGCCGCGAGCAGCGCGTCGATGTCGGCAAGCAGGATGTCCGCCGCCCGGGTGAGCTGCACCGAAAAGCACGTATCGAGGATGTCCGACGAGGTCAGGCCCTGGTGCAGATGGCGCGCCGCCGGCCCGACCAGTTCGGCGACGTGGGTCAGGAACGCGATGACGTCGTGTTTGGTCTCCGCCTCGATCTCCGCGATCCGTTCGGCGTCGAATTTCGCCTTGGCGCCCTTGCGCCGCACCGTCGCCGCCGCCGATTTCGGCACCGTGCCGAGTTCGGCCATGGCGTCGAGGGCGTGCGCCTCGATCTCGAACCAGATGCGGTATCGGGTCTCCGGCGACCAGATCGCCGCCATTTCAGGGCGCGAGTAGCGCGGAATCATGAGCTCGGTCCGATGTCGGAAGAAGACCGGCGCGGTCTAGCAGACGCGCCCGGCCGCCACAATCGCCGCCGGCCGCCGCTCAGTCGGACAGCGGCGCGGTGACCGCCAGGAAGCGGCGGTCCGACCCCTCGAAGCCGACGGTGTAGACCGAGACGATCACCGCCAGTTTCGCTGCCTCGGCCTCCGGATCGAAGAAGACGACGTCGGAGATCGCGTAGTCCAGCGCGCAGCCGCGCGATGCGGGAAGCTTGCTGTCCTCCAGCAGCGTCCGCTCTTCGCCGTCGACATTGCGAAGCACGAGCCGGAAGCCCTGCACCGGCCCGAGATTCTCGCAGCCGGGCGGGTCGGGGAAGGGGACGGGCGTCAGGGTCAGCGTCCAGATGCGATCGGTGTCGACATAGGGGTTGGTGATGAACCGGACCACATAGGGATCGGCACCGATTTCGGTCAGCGGATTGCTGACCAGCGTCTCGCCGACGGCAACGATGCCGTATCTCTTCAACAGCGCGCTGCCCTGCTTGCGGGCGTCGGTGCGGACCGTCGTCAGCGCCACGCTTTCGTCCTTGCGCAGCACGCGGACCGGCGTGCCGCTCGCCCAGCGGTCCTTGTCGATGTCGATCACATAGATGTTGGAATAGGAAAATCCGGAACCGTCCTGCGTCCCGTATTCCTCGAAGGCGAAATAGCCGCCGTCCGTCGAGAAGCCCAGAATGTCCCGGTCGGCATAGTCGCCGGCCATCGCCGCGGCGGGCAGGAGCAGTCCGAGCAGGAGCGCGAGCCGGCGCGTGGGCATTGTCTCCTCAGCCGGCGTTGCGCAGCGCCGCGATGTTGCCGGCGTAGGCCGCCGCGCCGCCCTTGAACACGAACGAACCCGCCACGATCACGTCGGCCCCGGCCGCCGCCACCGCCCCGGCGTTGTCCGGCACCACGCCGCCGTCGACCGCGATCGGCACGTCGCGCGTGCCGAGCATGGCCCGGATCGCGGCGATCCGCTCGATCGCTTCCGGCATGAACGCTTGCCCGCCGAACCCCGGCTCGACGCTCATCACCAGCACCTGGTCGGCAAGGTCGAGAAGCGGCGCCAGCGCCGCGACCGGCGTGCCGGGCTTGAGCGTGACGCCCGCCTTCTTGCCGAACCCGCGGATCGCGGCAAGCGCCGGGCGGATGTCCGCTTCCGCCTCGACGTGGACGATGATGTGGTCGGCGCCGGCCGCCGCGAACGCCTCCAGAAACGGCATCGCCGGCGCGATCATCAGGTGGACGTCGAGCGGCTTTTTCGTATGCGGCCGGATGGCGCGCACCACCGCCGGCCCGATGGTGATGTTGGGCACGAAATGCCCGTCCATCACGTCGACGTGGACCCAGTCGGCCCCGGCCGCGTCGACGGCGCGCACTTCTTCGCCGAGCCTGGCGAAATCGGAGGCGAGGATTGACGGGGCGATGAGGCGGGGTCGGGTCATGGCGTCGCGTAGCACGGGCTCCCGCTGTTGCGCAATTTGGCGAACGTCGCGCGTCAGGTCTCGAATTTCTGCTGCCAGGTCGGCAACAGGTCGCCAGCGGCGGGCGTCGCCATGTAGACGCCGCGGGCGATGGCCCGCGCCATGCACGCTGCGCCGAGCGAGCCCAGTTCGATCATCCCCAGTTGATCGACGGTGCCGGCTGCCCGCCCCGTCGCGATCGCGAAGACGAGGTCGCCGTCGATCGGTGTGTGCGAGGGCCACAGTGCCCGCGCGAAGCCGTCGTGCGCCATGACGGCGAGCCGCTTGGCCTCGGCCTTGGTGAGCGCCGCGTCGGTGGCGACCACGGCGATGGTGGTGTTCTCGATCGGCGTCATCTGCCCCTTGTGGCGGAGTGTCGTGGCGTCCGCCGGCAGCGGCGCCGGAAACCCGCGCCCGCCGAATTCGTCGCCGATCTCGAACGGCGCCGCCCAGAAATGGCCGCTGTCGCCGATCGTCGCCTGGCCGACCGCGTTGACCGCGACCAGCGCCGCGACCGTGATGCCGCCTGCGGTCTTCGCGGAGGCCGAGCCGAGGCCGCCCTTGAGGCTGGCGGTGGTCGCGCCAAAGCCGGCGCCGGCGGAACCCAGCCCGAACGTCTCCGCCGCCGCCTCGAGCGCCGCGCGCCCGAGCGCGGGGTAGGGCGTCTCGGTCCAGCTCTTGTCGCCGCCGTTGAGGAGGTCGAAGAGGATCGCCGCCGGCACGATCGGCACGCGCGCCGGCCCGACCGCGGTCCCCCGTCCCATGGCGCGCAGGCCCGCCATGACGCCGCTCGCCGCGTCGAGCCCGAAGGCCGAGCCGCCGGCAAGCACCACCGCGTCGATTCGCTCGCTGGTCTGTTCCGGCGCCAGCAGGTCGGTCTCGCGGCTCCCCGGCGCGCCGCCCATCAGGTGCGCCGAGGCGACCGCCGCCTGTTCGCAGAACACCACCGTGACGCCCGACTTCAGGCGCTCGTCGGCGGCGTTGCCGACCTTCAGCCCCGCCACGTCGGTCAGCAGGTTGCGCATCGCTTCAAGGCCCTTCTTCGCCACGCCTCAGCGGATTTCCGCGAAGGTGCCGCCTTTCCACTTGTAGACGGCAAAGCCCGGCACGCTGACGTCGCCCTTGGCGTCGAACGAAATGTGCCCGAGCGGCGTGTCGAATTCGCCGGCCGCGATTCCCGCGCTGACGGCGGCGAAGTCGGTCGAGCCGGCGGCCTTCGCCGCGTCGATCCACACCTTCACCGCGGCGTAGGTGTAGAGCACGTAGCCCTCGGGTGCGACGCCGGCGGCAAGCAGCCGCTGGTCGAGGTCGGCGTTGATCGCCTCGCCGGCCGGGTCGGGCATGAACGTCATCAGCGTGCCGTCCGCCGCCGCTCCGGCGATCTGGCCGAAGTCGTCGTTGGCGAGCGCGTCGCCGCCGATCAGCACCGCCGCCGAGCCCGCCGCCGCCAGGTCGCGGACGATCGCGCCGGCCTCGGTCCAGTAGCCGCCGAAATAGACCACGTCGATCTTCGCCGCCGCCAGCACCGAGGCGAGCCCGGAATAATCCCGCTGGCCCGGGTCGATCTGCTGGGTCAGCACCTCGCGCCCGCCGGTCTCGTTGTAGAGCTTGCGCACCGCGTCGGCGAGCGTCTTGCCGTACTGGCTCTTGTCGTCGACGAAGGCGACCTTCTTGCCGGCGAACTGGCCGACCAGCAGCTCCGCGGCGACCTGTGCCTGCTGGTCGTCGCGCCCGGCGACCCGGAAGGTGCCCGGTCCGGCGCGCTCGTCGGTGAACTTCGGAAAGGTCGTGCCCGGCGAGATCTGCACGATCGAATTGGTGGCGTAGACCGGTGCCGCGGCGATCGACGCCGACAGGCAGAGGTGGCCGGCGACCATCTTGGCGCCGACCCCGGCCAGCTGGTTGGCGACCGCGTCGCCGGTCTTGGCGTCGCACTTGTCGTCGACCGTCTCGACCCTGAGCGTTTCGCCGTTGATCCCGCCGGTGGCGTTGGCGTCGGCGACCGCCTGTTCGGCGCCGGCCTTCATCTGGGCGCCGAGCACCGCCAGTCCGCCGCTCATCGGCCCGGCGACCCCGATGATGATTTCGGCGCGCGCGGCACCGGCCGCCACGAGCAGCGCGGCGGCAACGACGGCGAGGAACGGTCGGGCGAGGGCGGCTTTCATCGGTCGGCGGCAAGATTGCGCGGGCGCGCCGCCCGGCGCAACCGGCAAAAAGAAACCCCGGCGCGAGGCCGGGGTTTCCTGTTCTTGCCTGAGGCGAGTTTCGCCTACATGCCCTTCATGTAGTCGTACTTGCCCTTGCTCCACTCGTAGAGGACGTAACCCGGCAGGGTGACGTCGCCCTTGCTGTCGAACTTGACGTCGCCGAGCACGGTCTTGAACGTGCCGGCGTCGAGCGCCTTCACGACGGCGTCGAAGTCGGTCTTGCCGGCGGCGTTGGCGGCCTGCGCCCAGGTCTGGACGGCGGCGTAGGTGTAGAGCACGTAGCCCTCGGGATCGACGCCCTTGGCGGTGAACTCCTTGACCACCGGAGCGGCCTGGGGGTTCTTGCGGGGGTCGGGCGAGAAGGTCATCAGCGTGCCTTCGCCGGCGTCGCCGGTGATCTGCCAGTACTCGTCGGTGACCAGCGCGTCGCCCGACATCAGCACCGTCTTCATGCCCTGGTCGCGCATCTGGCGCACGATCAGGCCGGCTTCCGTGTGATAGCCGCCGACGTAGAGCACGTCGATGTTGGCGGCCTTCAGCTTGGAGACCAGCGCGGTGTAGTCCTTCTCACCGGCGTTGTAGGCGTCGTCGAGAACTTCCTTCACGCCGGCGGCGTTGAGGGCCATGCGGGTCTGGTCGGCGAGACCTTTGCCGTAGGTGCTCTTGTCGTCGATGATGGCGATGTTCTTGCCCTTGAAGTGATCGGCGAGGAACTTGCCAGCCACCGCACCCTGCTGGTCGTCACGGCCGCAAACGCGGAACGTGCCGGGGCCGGGGCGCTGGTCGGTGTAGTTCGGGTTGGTCGAAGCCGGCGAGATCTGGATGATGCCGGCGTCGGCATAGACCGACGAAGCCGGGATCGACGAGCCGGAGCAGAAGTGCCCGGCGACGAACGCGACGCCCTTGGCGGCGAGCTGGTTGGCGACGGCCACGGCCTGCTTCGGATCGCAGGCGTCGTCACCGACCTCGAGCACCAGCTTCTGGCCGAGCACGCCACCGGCGGCGTTGATGTCGTCGACCGCCTGCTGGGCACCGGCCTTCATCTGCGCTCCGAAGGAGGCATACTGGCCGGTGATCGGGCCGACGGTCGCGATGGTAATGTCGGCCTTGGCCATCCCGGCCATGGCGAGGCCGAACGACAACGCAACGCCGGCCTTCAGCAAGTTCTTCATGTGTTACTCCCCTGGATGATGCGGGTTTGCTTCTGTGGACAAGCAAATTGCCCGCTAAGTGATCAGCAAGGGTCGGTGCCCTCACTTGCGTCAGAGCCTAGCCCGGCGCGGGAAACCGCGCAACTTGGCGGCATTTGGGTGGTTACCCCTGTTCCCCCTTGGCCCGCCGGCGCCACATCAGCGGTCCCGCGCCCTCGTAAAGCCAAGGGTATTGGCCGGTCATCTGGATGGCGCGGGTGGCCCGGTAGCCAAGGCCGCCCAGTGCCAGCAGCACCACCATGTCGACGGCGTAGAATTGCAGGTCGAGAAGCGTCCCGTTGAACAGGGCGTAGTGGATGAAGCGCACCGCCGCGCCGAGCAGCGCCAGGTAGACGATGACGACGGGAATCCCCTGCCAGGTGATCGCCGCGGCGCGGCCAGTGAGATACGCGGCGCCGCCTCCGAGGAAGACGGTGACCAGCAGAAAGTCGCCGAGCGAGACTTCGTAGAAGACGCCCATCGTCGCTACTCCTTGCCGCCTTCCAGATACGCCGAGCGCACTTCCTCACGCGCCAGAAGTTCCTTGCCGGTTCCGGTCATGGTGATCAGCCCGTTGACCATTACGTAGCCGCGGTTGGCGAGCTTCAGCGCGTGGTAGGCGTTCTGCTCGACGAGAAACACGGTCAGACCTTCCTTCTCGTTGAGCTCGCGCAGCACGCTGAAGATCTGCCGCACGATCAGCGGCGCCAGTCCAAGCGACGGCTCGTCGAGAAGTAATAGCCGCGGCCGGCTCATCAGCGCGCGCGCGATCGCCAGCATCTGCTGCTCGCCGCCCGACAGCGTCCCGCCGCGCTGGTCGGCGCGATCCTTGAGCACCGGGAACATCGTGTAGACGCGTTCGAGGTCGCCGTCGAAGTGGTCGAAGCCGGTCGCCGCCGCGCCCATCTGGAGGTTCTCGAGCACCGTCATGCGCGGAAAGATGCGCCGCCCCTCCGGCGCCTGGCTGATCGCCATGCGCATGATCTCGTGGGTCGGGCGCTGCGTGATGTCGTTGCCGTCGAAGGTGATCGTGCCGGAGCGCGCCCGCGGGCTGCCGCAGATGGTCATCATCAGCGTCGACTTGCCGGCGCCGTTGGCGCCGATCAGCGTGACGATCTCCCCCTCGTTGACGTCGAGATCGACCCCGCGCAGCGCGATGATCTTGCCGTAGTAGGTGGAAACGCCGCGGACCGACAGCAGGGGCGCGCTCATTGCGACACCTCCGCCTCGACCATCTCGACTTCCTCGTCCTCGACGCCGAGATAGGCGGCGATGACGCTCGGGTCATTGCGCACGAACTCCGAGGAGCCGTCGGAGATCTTCTCGCCGTAGTCGAGCACCACGATGTGGTCGGAGATTTCCATCACCACGCCCATGTCATGCTCGATGAGCAGCACCGACATGTCGTGGTTGTCGCGGATGAAGCGCAGGAACTCGTTCAGTTCCGCCGATTCGCGCGGGTTGAGGCCGGCCGCCGGTTCGTCGAGGCACAAAAGCAGCGGGTCGGTGCACATCGCCCGCGCGATTTCCAGCCGCCGCTGCGCGCCGTAGGGCAGGTCCGCCGCCGGGTCGTCGGCCCGCTCCAGCAGGTCCACCCGCTCCAGCCAGTACGACGCCTTCTCGATCGCCGCGCGGTGCCCCTTGTGGTGCGCGGCAAGCCCCAGGATGCCGCCCACCGTGTAGCCGGAGGCCACCATCAGCTTGTTGTGCTGGGCGATCATCAGGTTCTCCAGAACCGTCATGCCGCCGAACAGGCGGATGTTCTGGAAGGTGCGCGCCACGCGGGCGTCCTTGGCGATCTCGTGCTCGGGCATGCGCTCCAGCAGGAAGAGCCCGCCGCCGCTCGCCTGCCGGCGGCCGCTCGCGGTAGCGCGCTCCAGCGTCGCGAAGCTGTCCGGCTTGTGGGCCAGCGCAATGCGCCCGCCGGTCGGCTTGTAGAACCCGGTGATGCAGTTGAAGACCGTCGTCTTGCCGGCGCCGTTCGGTCCGATCAGCGCGGTGATCTCGCCGCGCCCGACCGAGAACGACAGGTCGTTGATCGCCACCAGACCGCCGAAGCGCATGGTCAGGTGCTCGACGGTCAGGATCGGATCGCTCTCCCAGCGGCTCATCCGTGGCCCTCACCGACGAGGTCGGCGGAGACGGCCTTCCGCCGTTTCAGGAATACCGACGGTTGTCGCGTCGAGACCAGTCCGCGCGGCCGCCACACCATGATCGCCACCATCACCAGGCCGAAGATCAGCATCCGGTATTGGGCCGGGTCGAAGCTCTCGCCGAACACGGCTTTCAGGAAGCCGAGATTGCGGAGCATCTCGATGCCGCCGATCATCACCAGCGCCGCCACCGCGACGCCGACCTGACTGCCGAGGCCGCCGAGAACCACGATGGCGAGGATCGTCGCCGACTCGGTGAAGTTGAAGCTCTCCGGCGAGATGAAGCCCTGCCGGGTGGCGAAGAACGAGCCCGCGAAGCCGCCGAACATGGCGCCCATGGCGAAGGCGGTGAGCTTGGTGTTGGTCGTGTTGATGCCCAGCGACCGGCAGGCGATCTCGTCCTCGCGCAGCGCTTCCCAGGCCCGCCCGATCGGCAGGCGGCGGATGCGCAACGTGACGAAATTGGTCGCCAGGGCGAGCAGGAGGATCAGATAATATAGGAAGATAATCCTATGATTGGTCGAGTACGGAATCCCGAAGAAATGAGCGAAACCATTGTCGCCGCGCGTGAATTCCAGGCCGAAGAAGCTCGGCCGGGCGACGTTGGTGATGCCGTCGGGGCCGTGGGTGAACGAATACCAGTTGATCAGCACCAGCCGGATGATCTCGCCGAAGGCGAGGGTGACGATGGCCAGATAGTCGCCGCGCAGCCGCAGCACCGGGAAGCCCAGGATGATGCCCCAGGTCGCCGCGAAGATGCCGGCGAGCGGCAGGCAGATCCAGAACGACCAGCCGAAGTGCTCGGCCAGCAGCGCGTAGGAATAGGCGCCCACCGCATAGAAGGCGACGTATCCGAGGTCGAGAAGTCCGGCGAGCCCGACCACGATGTTCAGGCCCCAGCCGAGCATCACGTAGGTGAGGATGAGCGTGCCGAGGTCGAGGATGTAGCGGTTCTGCTGGGGCAGATACATCGTCGTCAGGATCGGTGCTCCCACCGCGATGATGAGGAACACGACCGCCGCGCCGCGGCCGATGCCCGGAATGCGCGGCACGGTGAACATCTTGCCGAGCGTCGTTGTGATCGGCCGGTCGGTCCGCCACACGAAGACGTTGAGCAGCAGCCGGCCGACGAAGACGATGCCGACGAGGATGGCGAGCTGGCCCCAGCGTCCGCGCACCGCAAGGCTGCTGTTGGCGCCCGGAAAGGTCTGCAGGCCGACCAGCGGCCCGAACAGGACGAACGCGACCAGCGCCGCCAGCCCGGCGCTCTTTAGCGAGCCGGCAAAGCTGTCGCCACGGCTTGGCGCCCGGACCGCCGGCGGCTCGCCGGCATACGCGGCGCGCCGCTGCTCCTCCTGGATTTCGGCGCCTTCCGGCGTGATGTCGGAGGTGGGTCCGGAAGCCTGATCCGCTGGCATGTCAGACCTTCTCCACCTCTGGTTTGCCGAGCAGACCGGATGGCAGGAAGATCAGGGTGATGGCGAGGATCGAGAAGGCGGCGACGTCCTTGTACTCGACCGAGAAGTAGGCCGACCAGAACGTCTCGATCATGCCGATCAACAGGCCGCCGAGCATGGCGCCGGGCAGCGAGCCGATGCCGCCGAGAACTGCCGCCGTGAAGGCTTTCACGCCGGCCACGAAGCCGATGTAGAAGTCGATCACGCCGTAATAGAGCAGGTACATCATGCCGGCGACCGAGGCGAGCGCCGCGCCGATGACGAAGGTCAGCGAGATCGTGCGGTCGACGTTGACGCCGAGCAGCGCCGCCATGCGCGCGTCCTGCTCGCAGGCGCGCTGGGCGCGGCCAAGCGCGGTGCGCGCGATCAGCAGGCTGAACACCACCATCAGCGCCAGCGTCATGACGATGATGATGATCTGGATGTTGGAGAGGCGGACCACGAAGTCGCCCGACTTCATGATCGAATAGCCGCCGGTGACCAGCGGCGGCAGCGGCTTGACGCGCGCCCCCTGTTCGACCTGGACGAAGTTCTGCAGCACGATCGACATGCCGATCGCGGTGATCAGCGGGGCGAGGCGGAAGGAGCCGCGCAGCGGCCGATAGGCGAGGCGCTCGACCGTCCATCCCCACACCGACGTCAGCGCCATGGCGATCGCCACCACCAGCAGCAGCGCCAGCACCAGCACCAGGAACGGCGTCGCCGAGGTCACCCCGATGATGATGAGGGCGATCAGCGCGATGAACGAGCCCACCATGAAGATGTCGCCGTGGGCGAAGTTGATCATCCCGATGATCCCGTAGACCATCGTGTAGCCGATCGCGATGAGACCGTAGATAGAGCCCAGTGTCAGCCCATTGATGAGCTGCTGCACGAAATATTCCATTCGACCCCTGTCCCCTGTCGCGCGGCCGCGTTGGGCCGGGATTCCGGCTTTGCCGGTTTAGTTCCCTGGGCGCAGTCTAGGGTTAGCAAGCCGTTCTGGGCAACACAACCGGGCCGATTTCGTTATCCCTCGTTCTGGGGCAAATCGTCCGCGGGGTTTTCCGGCGCCTCGGGTTCGCTCGCGCGCGGGTCGAGCGTCATGCTTTCCGGGGTTGCGGTCCGGGTCGGCGGCGTGCCCCGGAAGGCGTCGCGCAGCACGATGTCGGGCGCCGCCCGCCGCGTCATGCGATAGGCGACGTAGCCGATCACCACCACGTGCACCGATGCGGTGAAGCCGAACAGGGCCTCCGGCAAGAAGCGCTCCATGGCGAGCGCCGCCACCGGCGGTCCGACGATCGTGCCGATCCCCAGCAGCAGCAGCAGGCTGCCCGCGACCTTCACGAATTCGTCCGGCCCGGCGAAGTCGTTGGCGTGGGCGACGGTCAGCGAGTACATCGGATAGATCATCGCGCCGAACAGGATGGTCAGCCCGCTCACCGCCAGGTGCTCGCGCGGCTGGAGCGTTACCAGCAGCACGCCCACCACCGCCGCGCCAATGGCGCAGGCGAGCAGCACCCGCCGCCGGTCCATCCGGTCGGAAAGCCAGCCGAGCGGAAACTGGATCAGCGAACCGCCGAGCAGCGCGCCGCCCATCAGCGTCGCGATCGCCGGCACCGGCAGGCCGATGCGTTGCGCATAGACCGGCCCCAGCGTGCCGAAGGCGCCGTTGACCAGCCCGATCATGAAGCACACCACCGCGCCGACCGGCGACAGTGCGAAGAGGCGGCGCACGTCGAGCCGCGCCGTCTTCAGCGGTTGCGGGCTGGCCGCCGTCGATAGCGCCGTCGGCAGGATGGCGAGACAATAGAAGATCGCGCCGATGGCGAAGAAGAAGAACTCGTTCGGCGGCGTGAAGACCAGCAGCAGGTTGCCGGCCGTCGAGGCGAAGAAGGTGGCCATCTGGTAGATGGAAAAGACCGTGCCGCGCCGCTCGCTCGCCGTGCGCTCGTTCAGCCAGCTTTCCACGATCATCGCCGCGCCGGCAAAGCAGAAGCCGCTGATTGCGCGGAGCCCGATCCACGCCCACGGGTCGATGATCAGAACGTTGAGCAGGATGGTGACCGCGGCGACCGAGGCGAGCGAGGAATAGGTGCGCACATGCCCGACCCGCTGCACGATGCGCGGGATGACCAGGCAGCCAAGCACGAAGCCCGTCGCCCATCCGGTGCCGAGCAGGCCGAGCTGGGTGGTGGTGAAGCCGTGCGCCACGCCGAAGGTCGGCAGCAACAGCCCGTGCAGCCCGCCCGCGATCACCAAGAAGGCGGAACCGAGAAGCAGGGAGGCGACGGCAACGAGCTGAGTGGCCATGGGGTCGGGGCGTCGCGGCCGGGGTGGCGGAAGCGAGTTCGCCTTATCCGCCGCCCATGCGTCATTTGCAAGGCGCGGGGCGGCCGCACTTCCGCTGTCCTTGACCGAGATCAACGCGCACGCATCTCTGGCTGACAGGCTGCGTCCGCGAAAACGCTGGCGGGACCGCGGCCCGGTCCGCGGCCGCCGCTGGGACACATGACCCGAGACGCGCAAATACGCGCGGGGAGGCGCCGCATGTCCCAAGGCCGACAGCACGACCGTCTCGTCTACCTCGATCGTCTGCGTGCCGCCCTGGTGATCCTGGTCGTCCTGCATCACGTCGCCCTCGTCTACGGGGCGATCGCGCCGTTCTATTATCAGGAGCCGCCGTTCACCGATCCGCTGGCCTTCCTGATCCTCGGCGTCTTCGCGCTCGCCAATCAGGCCTGGTTCATGGGCGCGCTGTTTCTGCTCGCCGGCTACTTCACGCCGCTGTCGTTCGACCGGCGCGGCGCCGGTTCGTTCGTCGTGGCGCGCCTCGTGCGCCTCGGCATCCCGCTCGTCGCCGGCCTCTTCCTGCTTGAACCGTTGGCGCGGCTGGGCTTCTTCCTCATGCCGGCGGAACTGACCGGTATCGCCGCGCCGCCGACCTGGGCCACGTACCCCAAACTCATCGGCCTCGGGCCGCTGTGGTTCATCGCGCTGCTCCTGGTGTTCACCCTCGGCTACCCGGTGTGGCGCGCGCCCATCGGCCGGGGCGCCCCGTCGCCGGAGGTTCCAGCGGCCTTCCCGGGCTACGTCGCCATCGCGCTTGCAACGCTGGCGCTGGCCGCGGTCAGCCATCTGCTCCGCATGGTTGTCCCCCTCGGCCGCGACGTCGTCGTCGTCCTGCCGGGCCTCAGCTTCCCGACCATCGCCTACCTGCCGCAGTACCTTGGTCTGTTCGTCCTCGGCGTCGTCGCCGGCCGCCGCGGATGGCTCACCATGCTGCCTGCCTCCGCCGGCCTCGTCGGCTTCCTCGCGGCGCTCGTCGCCAGCGTCATTCTGTTCCCGCTGGCGCTCACCGGGCGCTGGTTCGTCGTGGCGTTCGGGGTGTCGTCGGCCTTCGTCGGCAACGGCACCTGGCAGTCGGCGGCCTACGCCCTGTGGGATTCGACCATGGCCGTCGGCCTCAGCCTCGCCGCGCTCGTCGTCTTCCACCGCTGGTTCAACAACGACGGCGCCTTCGGCCGCTTCCTCGCGACCAACAGCTACGCCGTTTACGTCATCCCCGCACCGCTCGTCGTCTACGTCTGCTTCGCGCTCCATGTCCTGGCGCTGCCGGCGCTCGTCAAGTTCGCCTTCGCCGCCGTGATCGTGCTTCCGGTCTGCTTCGCGGTGGCGTGGGCGATCCGCCGGGTTCCGCCGGTGAGGCGGGTGCTGTGACCGCGCCCATCGGAGGGAAAGAGAT
Source organism: uncultured Alphaproteobacteria bacterium (assembly GCA_963843565.1). Classification (GTDB taxonomy): domain Bacteria; phylum Pseudomonadota; class Alphaproteobacteria; order Rhizobiales; family Kaistiaceae; genus DASZQY01. Next base: position 1,154,573 of record CAWJKY010000003.1, on the reverse strand, counting down.
GCACGCCACCGCAACCGTTGCCCGCCTCACGGGCGTCCTGTTCGTCCTGGCGACCGCGTTGGGCATCCTCAGCGTCGTGACGATGGGCGATGCCCTGGGCGCCGCCGACTACCTCGCCGCGCTTGCCGCCAACCCCACCGGCGCCCGCGTCGCGGCCCTTCTCGATGTGCTGATGGTCGCAGCCATCGTCGCGATTCCCGTCGTGCTCTATCCCGTCATGCACGCGGTCTCGCCGACGCTTGCCGTCGCTTACGTCGTGGCGCGCCTCGCCGAAGGTCTCCTGATCGTGGTCGGTGCCATCGCGCTCATCACCGCCGTCGATCTCAGCGCTGCCTTCACCGCCGCCGGGTCGCCGGCCAATTCGCCCTTCCAGATTCTCGGCGACACGCTCAACGCCGGCGGCCAGACCGCGTTCAACCTGGGCGCGCTGGGCTTCTTCGGCGCGAGCGCCGTGGTTCTGAACTGGGTGCTCTACCGGGCCCGGCTTGTGCCCGCTTGGATCTCGCTCTGGGGCCTGATCGGCGGGGCGCTGGTGGTGACCCTCGGTCTCCTCATCATCCTGAACGTGCGCACCGACCTCCTGGAGGCCATCCTGACGATCCCGATTGCCGTCAACGAGATGGTTCTGGCGGTCTGGCTGATCGTTCGCGGCTTCAGCGCCACTTCGACGTCCAAGGCCGCGTAGCTAGCCCGCCTCCAGCGCTTCCTTCAGCGCCAGGAAGTCGCGCCAGGCGAGCCGCTTCTGGAGCGGCTGGCGCAGCAGATAGGCCGGGTGAAGCGTCGCCATCGCCTTGATCTTGCGCTTGCCCGTGTCGAACTCGCGCCACTGGCCGCGGAAGCGCAGGATGCCCTGCTTGTTGTTCATCAGCTCGGCCGCCGCCGGCGCCCCGAGGCAGATGAGAATATCCGGGTCGGCGAGTTCGATCTGCCGCGCGATGAACGGCCGGCAGGTCGCCGTCTCCTGCGGCGTCGGCGTGCGGTTGCCGGGCGGCCGCCACGGCACCACGTTGGCGATGTAGACCTGCGTCCGGTCGAGGCCGATCGCCGCCAGCATCCGGTCGAGGAGATGCCCGGAGCGGCCCACGAACGGCACCCCTTGAATGTCCTCGTCGCGCCCCGGCGCCTCGCCGACGAACATCACGCGGCCCTCCGGGTTGCCGTCGGCGAAGACCAGCTGCGTCGCCGTCTTGCGCAGCCCGCATCCTTCGAAGGCGTCGAGCGCCGCGCGCAAGTCTTCCAGCGTCGTTGCCGCCTCCGCGGCGGCGCGCGCCGCTCTGGCCGTCTCTTCCGGGTTCTCGGCGCCTTGCGCGGCGGGCACCACGATCGTGCGCGGCACCACCGGTTCCCTGGCGCGCGGCGGCAACGGGGAAGGGGCCTCGGGCGGCGCCGGGGAGGGCGCCTCGGGCAACGGTGCGCGGGCGCTCAGCCGGTCGACCGGCGCCTCGTCGAGCGCCGCGTCGACGCCCATTTCGGCGTACCACGCCACGAGTTCCGCCGCTTCGTCGGGTTGAATGGTCATGTTGGGCCTCGCCGCCGATCCTAGCGTCCCCGTTGCCGAAGCACCAACCGCGGTTGACCCCGGCGCTCCGCCGACCCAGATCAACCGCGACGGGAGAAGGCGAGGCGGCCATGCACACGCGTTCCGAAACTGCGGCGGTCCTATTGGTGGCGGTGGCGCTTGCCGTCCCCGGTGCGACCTGCGCCGCCGATAGCGTGCTCACCGGCGCCGCTGCTTTCGGCGACTGGCGGCAGAGCGATCCCGGCGTCACCCGCCTGATCCGCCCCGCCGATCTTCCGCCGCCGTTCGCCACCCGCTCCGCGTCGAACGCGCCCGGCCTCGTCGCCATGCCGGCGAATGCGACGCTCAAGACGCTGCCCGGCTTCACCGCGACGCTTCTGGCTTCCGGCTTCGAGCAGCCCCGCGTTGTGCGCACCGCACCGAACGGCGATCTCTTCGTCGCCGACTCCTCGGCCAACACCATCGTCGTCCTGCGTCTCGATTCCGCCGGCAAGGTCGCGAAGCGATCGGTCTTCGCCTCCGGCCTCTCCCAGCCCTACGGCATCGCGTTTTATCCGCCCGGCGACCAACCGGCGTGGGTCTATGTCGGCAACGCCGGCAGTGTCGTGCGCTTTCCCTATCGCAGCGGCGACCTCGAGGCGTCGGCGCCCGCCGAGACCGTCCTCTCGGGTATCCCGCCGTTCGGGCACTGGACCCGCGATCTCGCCGTCGCGCCGGATGGCAAGACGCTCTATCTCGCGCTGGGCTCCGGTTCCAACGTCGGCGGCGACGTCCGCGGTCTCCCCGAAGGCGGTCTCGCGGCGTGGGCAGCGTCGCATCCGCTGGGTGAGCTGTGGGGGCCGGAGGAGGGGCGCGCCGCAGTCGTCGCCTTCGCCCCCGACGGGTCGAGCCGCCGCGTCTATGCCACGGGCCTGCGCAATTGTTCCGGCCTCGCCATCGAGCCCGCCTCAGGCGCCCCGTGGTGCGTCGTCAACGAGCGCGACGGCCTCGGCGATAATCTCGTCCCCGACTACGCGACGCGCGTGGGCGAGGGCGCCTGGTACGGCTGGCCCTGGTACTACATCGGCGCCAACGAAGACCCGCGCCCCCCGCTCAAGGGTCAGCGCCCCGATCTCGCCGGCAAGGCGACCGTCCCGGACGTTTTATTCCAGGCCCACTCCGCGCCGCTCGGCATTGCCTTCTACGGGGGCGCCATGTTCCCGGCCGAATACAACGGCAGCGCCTTCGTCGCCTTGCACGGCTCGTGGAACCGGGGCCAGCGCACCGGCTACAAGATCGTCCGGCTGCTCTTCGACAACGGCCGGCCGACCGGCGCCTATGAAGACTTCGTCACCGGGTTTGTCGTCTCGTCCGACAACGTCTGGGGCCGCCCGGTCGGCGTCGCGGTCGCCAAAGACGGCGCGCTGATCGTCACCGAGGACGGCAACGGCACCGTCTGGCGCATCGCCTACGAGCATCGCTGAGCGCGGGGAAACCCCTCAAGGGCTCTTCAGCCGGAACCACACAAGCCCGAGCGCCGCCAGAACGAGGAGGATCTGGATCAGCCGCCGTCCAGCCTGCTTCCAGGCCGGCGGCATTCCGTGTTTCTCCTCGTAGGCCACGCGCGCGCGATGCCGCTCGGCCCGTGTGTCGAGCATGGTCGACATGCGCCAGCTCACGAAGCGGTAGACGACGTATCCGAAGAAGAGCCCGAACACGGCGATCACCCCAACCGCGAGCAGGATCGTTTGAAGGTCGAAGGTCTGGTTCATTTACCGCGCTGGTGCCCCACGTTGCGCAGGCGAGGGTACTTGTTCCGCGCCGGAATGAAAGTTGTCCCCGCCCGTTCACCTCGCGCGACAATGCCCGCGTTCCTGCTCACGAGGGGCGTCTCCGGAGGCGTTCTTGAGATGGAGCGGGGCGCGGCGCCTGCCGGCATGGGTTTCGCAGCCCATGCCGCCGGGAGGCTTCCGCAAGGCCCGCCCGCCGGCATTACGACCGGCTGTCACAGTCGCTGACCTTAAGGGCGGCAGGCTAGCGCCAACCCCGGGAACTTCCCGGCGCGCGGCGTGGTCAGGACGAATTAGCCCGCAAGGCCTCGTCCGTCTGCTGCCCGGAGCGTGGGTGTCGGAGGTCAAAAGTCGCCGCGGCGGGCGCTCGTCGAGTGCCCCATTTTCGCGGACTGCCCGCACGGCATTCGCCGGGCGCCCGCCACCCCCTCATGTTCAGATGAGGGGACCAGGAAGGGACGATATGACCCGGGGCGGAACCGCTCGCGGGAACGAAGCCTCACACCCGCTCATCCCCGCGAAGGCGGGGACCCAGGGCTGGAAGGAACTGGCACTCGGTCGGGGACGTGCCCCGCCCCATTTGGCCCATCCACCCGCTCAGCGTTATATTCATGCGAACACATCGCTCGCCTCGAGGAAGCCCATGCCCGCCGTCGATCCCAATGACGTCCTCGCCGCCGCTGAAGGCTGGCGCAAGGCCGGCCGCGACGTTGCCATCGCCACGGTCGTGGAGACTTGGGGCTCGGCGCCGCGCCCCGTCGGCAGCCACCTCGTGGTCGACGGCGACGGCAACTTCGAGGGCTCCGTTTCCGGCGGCTGCGTCGAGGGCGCCGTCGTCACCGAAGCAATCGATGTGATCGCTGCCGGTGAAGCGAAGATGCTGGAGTTCGGCGTTGCCGACGAAACCGCGTGGCGCGTCGGTCTCTCCTGCGGCGGCCGCATCAAGGTGTTCGTGGAGAAGCTCACGTGAAGCTCGCCGTCCTCGAAGCCCTCAACACGGCCCGCCACGAGCGCCGGGCCGCGATCGTGGTGACCGACACGGAGCGTGGCGACGTGCGCCTCGTCCGCGAAAGCGACGATCTCGCCGCCGATCCGCTCCGTGACGAGCTCGTGGCGCGCTTCGCGTCCGGCAAGTCGGGCATGGTCGCCGACACCGCCACCTTCCTGACCGTTCACTTGCCGGCCCCGCGCCTCGTCGTCATCGGCGCCGTTCACATCAGCCAGGCGCTGGCACCGATGGCCAGGGTCGCCAACTTCGACCTCACCGTCATCGACCCGCGCACCGCCTTTGCCAGCCCTGAGCGCTTCCCCGATGTGCCGCTGATCGCCAAGTGGCCCGAGGACGCGCTGAAGACGGTGCCGCTCGATGCCTTCACCGCGCTGATCGCGCTCACCCATGTTCCGAAGATCGACGACACCGCGTTGATCGCAGCGCTTGCTGCCGATTGCTTCTACGTCGGCGCCCTCGGCAGCCGGAAGACCCACGCCAAACGCTTGGAACGCCTGCGCGCTGCCGGCGTCGAAGAGGCGCGCCTTGCCGCGATCCACGCGCCGATCGGCCTGCCGATCCGGGCCCAGTCGCCCGCCGAGATCGCGGTCGCCATACTTGCCGAAGTGATCGCGGCGCTGCGCAGTCGCGGCGCCGAGGCGAAAGCCGCCGCGGCCGCGTGACCCGGATCGCCGCATTGCTGTTGGCGGCCGGCGCTTCGCAGCGCATGGCCGGCACCAACAAGCTCACCGCCACCGTCGGCGGAAAGCCGCTGGTGCGCATCGCCGCCGAGGCGGCAATCGGGTCCCGCGCCTTGTCGCTCACCGTCGTCACCGGCTACCGGCCGGACGCGGTCGCCGAAGCGCTCGCCGGCCTCGACCACGCCACCGTCCACAATCCCGACCATGCCGCTGGCCTCTCCACGTCGCTCCGCGTCGGGCTGGCCAGCTTGCCGGAGGATGTCGGCGGGGTCGTCGTGTTACTCGCCGACATGCCGGAGATCGACGCCGCGATCGTCGACCGGCTGATCGGCGCCTTCCGGGAAGGCGCCATCGTCGTTCCGACCGCCGCGGGCCAGCGCGGCAATCCGGTGGTCTGGTCGCGCCGCTTCTTTCCCGATCTGATGACCGTCACCGGTGATACCGGCGGCCGCCACCTCATCGCGGCCAACCCGAAGGCTGTCGTCGAGGTCGAAATCGGGCCGGCGGTCGCCCACGATGTCGATACGCCGGAGGCCCTTGCCGCGGCCGGCGGCGCCCCGGCGTGATGGCGGTCGTGCTTTGCCGGGCAAGCGTGTAGGATTCGGCGATGTCTCTTGCGCTCTCCCAGGTCCTCGACCCCGCGGCGCTGTTTCGCAATCTCGCGCTGTTTCTGGTGGTGATCGCGATCGCCATGCCGACCCTGGCGCTGGTGCGCTGGACCGCGGTCGCCGCCGGTATCGTCGGCATCTTCATGTCGACGGCGGTCGACGCCGACCCCAACGCCGTCTTCTGGTTCGTCATTCTGGTGATCGTCGCCGGCGTCCGGCTGCTGCGGGCCAACGACTGGCGCATCGGGCGCCGCCTCAATCCCGAGGAGGAGCTGTTCCAGAAAAAGGTGGTGCCTGAGTTGAATGCCGGCGAGGTGCGCCGGCTGCTTGCCGTCGGCACGTGGCGCGAGGTCGTGCAGGGCACCCAGCTCACCCGCACCGGCGAGCGCGTCTCCGAGCTTTGCTTCATCGTGCGCGGCCAGATCGACATGATGGTCGGCGACAAGAAAGTGACCGAGTGCGGTCCCGGCGAACTGATCGGCGAGGCCGGTCTGTCGACCGGCGATGCCTCGACCGCCACGGCGGTGTGCGCCACCTCCGTCCGCTATCTGGGGTTCGAGGCGGACCGTCTTTACCGCCTGCTCGACAGCCACGCCGGCCTCCAGGCCGCCGTCGAACTCGCCATCGAGCGCAGCCTCAGCGAAAAGCTCCATCGCGCCAACATGGCCGCCGCCCACGCGCCGAAGGTGCCGGGCTGACTGCTAGCAGCACCTGCGACTTGCTGCCAATCGTTTGATTCTGCGGCCCTTTTGAACTTTTCCAGGTTGCCTTCGCGCCATTGTCACGAGAACCTGAGTGCGTCGCACAACAGGAGCCGCTGACCATGCAAGCCATCGACTTCAAACGGGGTCTCGAAGGCTACGGACTGACGACCGCCAACATCCTGTACCGGCTGCCCGACCATCCGGTGCTTCTCCAGACCTACGTGTGGCAGTCCTTCGACATCGCGCCGCTCTTTCCCAAGCTGCACGACTTCCTCGACTTCTGGCACAAGAAGCTCGACGGCCCGCTTCATTCGGTGACCGTTGCCCACCGCAAGCTGCTCACCGCCGGCGAGGTTCGCACCGTCACCACCGAACTCCGCCTGCACTGAGTCGACCGGGATAACCGGATCATGCCGGCGTCCGAACTGGAGCGGGAATTCGGCTCCATCCTTTCCTAGGCGCGGCTACCCCCGGCCGACGAACGGCATCTTCGTCGCCATCACCGTCATGAACAGCACGTTTGCCGAAAGCGGCAGGCTCGCCATGTAGACCACCGCCCGGCCGACGTCGGCGGCGTCCATGCGCGGTTCGGGCGCCATCGATCCGTCCGCCTGCGGCACGCCCCCGCTCATGCGCGCGGTCATGTCGGTGGCGGCGTTGCCGATGTCGATCTGGCCGCAGGCGATGTCGAAGGGCCGGCCGTCGAGGGCGGTCGATTTGGTGAGCCCGGTGATGGCGTGCTTGGTGGCGGTGTAGGGCGCCGAGTGCGGCCGCGGCGTCGTCGCCGAGATCGACCCGTTGTTGATGATGCGTCCGCCGCGCGGCGTCTGCGCCTTCATCATGCGCACCGCGTGCTGGGTACACAGGAACGCGCCGGTCAGGTTCGTCGCGACCACCGCCGACCACTCCGCGAAGCTCAGATCTTCCATCGGTACGCCGCGGGCGCCGATCCCGGCATTGTTGAAGAGCAGGTCGAGGCGGCCGAAGCGCGCCGCGATCTTGTCGAAGAGGGCCGCCACCGAATCCGGGTTGCCGATGTCGGTCGGCACCGCCAGCGCCTTGTCCGTGCCGATTTCGCGCGCCACCGCCTCGATCGGCTCGGGCCGCCGCCCGGCGATGACCACGGCGAAGCCGGCGCCGGCGAGCGCCACCGCCGCCTCTTTGCCGACGCCCGATCCGCCGCCGGTGACCAGCGCAATCCTGTCGTTCATCGCCCGTCCTTTCGGTCAGCGGGTCTCGTAGGGCGGCGAGGGAATCGCCCTGTGCGCGGCCCTCAGCGCCGCCGACCAGCGCTCGCGCAGATCGTGGAAATAGGGCTCGTCCGCGTCGATGCGATAGCTGAGCTCGATGTCGATGGCGTCGCGGCGGATGGTCACCAGATCGATCGGCAGGCCGACGCCGAGGTTGGAGCGGATCGTCGAATCCATGGAGATGAGGCCGAGCTTCAGCGCCTCGTCGAGGGTCGTGGTCTCGGTCACCGAGCGGTCGAGGATCGGCTTGCCGTATTTGTGCTCGCCGATCTGGAGATAGGGCGTGTCGGCGGTCGCCTCGATGAAGTTGCCGGCCGCATAGATCATGAACAGGCGGAGCCGCCCGCCGTTGACCTGCCCGCCGAGCAGCAGCGAGACGTCGAACGAGGTGACTTCCTGCTCCTGCTCGATGCCCTCGCCGATGGCGCGCCGCGCCTCGCGCACCGCCCGGCCGACGAACTGCGCGACCGCGAACATGCTTGGCATGTCCATGAGCGTCTCGCTCGCGCCCGTCTCCGGGTTCTTCATGCCCTCGCTGAGCAGCGTCAGCATCGACTGGCCGACCGCCAGATTGCCCGCCGTCGCCACCGCGATCGCCCGATCGCCGGCTTTCTCGAAAACATGCAGCTTGCGAAAGGTGGCGATGTTGTCGATGCCCGCGTTGGTACGCGTGTCGGCAATCATCACCAGCCCCTCGCGGACGAGGATGCCCACGCAATAGGTCATGGAGGAGCACTCATGTCAGGCGCATCGGCGTTGAAATCTCACGGGTTCCGTCCGGATTCGCAACGAAAAAAGTGCCCCACGCAGCCGGTTCAGTGCCCGCTGTGGCTGGCGTCCCCCACCTGCACGCGCACCGCGAGCTTTTCGCCCTTGCCCCCGTAGTGGACCCCGCGGACCGGCGCCGCGTCGAGATAGTCGAGGCCCACCGCAAGGCGCACGTAGGCGTCGGTCGGGCAGATGCCGTTGGCCGGATCGAACCCCACCCAGCCGAGGTCGGGGATCAGCATTTCTGCCCATGCATGGCCGGCGTCCTGGTCGTTCGCGCCGTCGACCCGGTGCATGTAGCCGCTGACGTAGCGCGACGGGATATCGAGATGGCGGGCGGCCGCGATCAGGATGTGCGCGAAGTCCTGGCAGACCCCGTGGCCGAGCTTGAACGCCTCGACCGCGCTGGTGCCGATGTCGGTGGCGTTGATCTCGAAGCGCAGGTGCTTGCGCATCCCGTCCATGAGGGCGTGCAGCGTGTCGATCGGGGTGCTGCGGACGTGCTTGTCGGCGAAGGCGCGGAGCGCCGGGTCGGCGGTGGTCAGGCGCGTGTCGCGCAGGAACACCATCGGTCGGAAGCGCTCGACCTGGCCGGCGATGACGCCGTGCGTCTCGGTTGTCTCGATGCGGCCTTCCGCGACGATCGTGAGCCGCTCGATCGGCCCTTCGACGGTGAACGAGTGAACCCGGTTGCCGAACGAGTCGACGCTCTGATCGAGCCGGCAGTCGCTGTCGACGTCGAGCCGCCAGTCGACGATGAACTGCCCGTCGTGGCCGCGCGGCGTCAGCCGCACCGCCTGGATGGCGCGCGTGGCGGGCGTCTCGTAGGTGTAGACGGTCTCGTGGCGGATGCTGAGGCGCATGGATCAGGTCAGGTATTGCTCGGTGATGGCTTCGCCCAGACGCGCATTGTCGGCGATGAACTCGGTCAGGAACTCGTGCAGGCCCTTGTTCTGGAAGATCTCGTCGATGGTGGCGTTTCTGAGCCGGGTGCGGATCGAGCGGGCGACACGCTGCGCCGGCCCCTGGCGCCCGTAGGCGACCGACAGTTCGTCGAGATAGTTGGTGAGATTGGCGTAGCAGCTCGCCAGCGAGCGCGGCATCTTCTCGTTGAGCACCAGCAGGTCGGCCACCAGCCACGGCTTCAGGCTCTCGTGGTAGACCCAGCGGTACGCGGTCAGCGAGGCGACCGAACGCAGGATCGAGGCCCACTGGAAATAGTCGAGGCCGCCGCCGACCTGGGCGCCCTCCGGCAGGAGCAGGTGATACTTCACGTCGAGGATGCGGGCCGTCGAGTCGGCGCGCTCCAGGTAGACCCCGAGGTTCAGGAAAAAATAGGCGTCGCTGCGCAGCATCGTGCGGTAGGCCGCCCCCTCGAAGCGCAGACATGCCTCCTTCACCAGCATCAGGAAGTCGGTGAGCTTGTCGCGGGTCATGCGGGCGCCGTCGAAACGCTGGATGCCGAGCCAGCCGGCGTTGATTGCCTCCCACATGTCGCTGGTCAGCGCCGTGCGCTCGGCGCGTCCGTCGTGGCGCGCCGTGGCCAGGCAGCTCTTGATGCTCGACGGGTTCTCTTTCGCGAATGCCAGAAACTCGATCACCGACGCGCGGTCGGCTTCCGGGTGGGACTCGCTGAAGGCGCTGAGCGCGCCGGCCGCGGCCAGCGCCGACTCCCATTCGTTCGATTCGCCGGCGTAGGAGATCGGCATCGCCGCCAGCCGGTTGGTCGCGTCGATGATGCGCGCCGTGTCGTCGGCGCGTTCGACGTAGCGCGCCAGCCAGAACAGCGAGTCGGCGGTGCGGCTCAGCATGGTCCAATCACGCCATCACTCATGCGTCGAGCACCCAGGTGTCCTTGGTGCCGCCGCCCTGCGACGAGTTCACCACCAGCGAGCCCTTGTTGAGCGCCACGCGCGTCAGCCCGCCCGGCACGATGCGCACCCGGTCGGCGCCCGACAGCACGAATGGCCTGAGGTCGACGTGGCGCGGCGCGATGCCGGCGTTGACGAACGTCGGCGAGGTCGACAGCGCCAGCGTCGGCTGCGCGATGAAGTTCTCCGGGGTCGCCTTCAGCTTCTTGGCGAACGCGGCGCGCGATCGCTTGGTGGCGGCCGGGCCGATCAGCATGCCGTAGCCGCCCGAACCGGCGACTTCCTTGACCACCATCTCGTCCAGGTGCTCCAGCACGTAGGCGAGCGCATCCGGCTCCCGGCAGCGCCAGGTCGGCACGTTCTTCAGGATCGGCTCCTCGTCCAGATAGAAGCGCACGATCTCCGGCATGTACGAATAGACCGCCTTGTCGTCGGCGACGCCCGAGCCGACGGCATTGGCGAGCGTCACGCTGCCCGAGCGGTAGGCGTGCATCAGCCCGGGCACGCCGAGCGCGCTGTCGGGGCGGAAGGTGAGGGGGTCTAGAAAGTCGTCGTCGAGGCGGCGGTAGATGACGTCGACGCGCTTCGGCCCCTCGGTGGTGCGCATGTAGACGACGTTGTCGCGGACAAGAAGGTCGCGTCCCTCGACCAGCTCGATGCCCAGCTTGTCGGCGAGGAAGGAGTGCTCGTAGTAGGCGCTGTTGTAGGGGCCGGGGGTGAGCAGCGCGACGTTCGGGTCGGCCGGCGCCGACGGCGGCGCCACCGACTTCAGCGTCGCCAGCAGCTCCTCGGGATAGTTCTCGACCGGCGCGATGCGGTTCACCGCGAACAGGTCGGGGAACAGCCGCATCATCACCTCGCGGTTCTCCAGCATGTAGGAGACCCCCGACGGCGTGCGCGCGTTGTCCTCGAGCACGTAGAAGTCCTGATCGTCGACCCGCACCACGTCGACGCCGGCGATGTGGACGTAGATGTTGTGCGCCACCCGCACGCCGCTCATCTCCGGCTGGAAGGTCGGATTGCGATAGACGAGATCGGCCGGCACCTTGCCGGCGGAAACGATCTCGCCGTTGCCGTAGATGTCGGCGAGGAAGGCGTTGAGGGCGCGCACCCGCTGCTCGAGACCGGCGGAGAGCTTCTGCCACTCGGTCTTGGTCAGGATGCGCGGGATGATGTCGAAGGGGATGATGCGCTCTTCGGCGTCGCTCTGGCCGTAGACCGCGAAGGTGATGCCGATGCGCCGGAAGAGAAGCTCCGCCTCGGCCTGGCGCTGCGCCAGCGCTGCCGGAGGGGTCGTTTCCAGCCAGCGCTGCAGGAACTCGTAGCCGGGCCGGCAGGCGCTCCCTTCGGCGAACATCTCGTTGAATGGCAGCGTAGGCGTGGCGATCATTGACCTCTAGGCTTGCCGAAGCGGTTGGAAGTGTATCCTAACCCGGCAAGCAAGAAAGACGCCAATGCGGCCGATCGTCAGGCGATCGCGCTTTCGCTCTCGGTCTCGTAAGTCGCCGGCTGGCTGAGATTCGCCCAGTTGATGATTTCGAGGCGACCGTTGTCGTGCTCGACCGCCGCCGTGCAGCTTTCCACCCAGTCGCCGCAGTTGACGTAGGTGAGGCCGAAATCCTCGTGGATGATCGCGTGATGGATGTGTCCGCAGATCACCCCGTCGACGTTGTGGGTGCGGGCGGCGTCGACCAGCAGTTCCTCGTAGTGGCCGATGAAGTTGACCGCGCCCTTGACCTGCATCTTCGCCCAGTTGGAGAACGACCAGTATGGCAGGCCGGCGCGCCGGGTGAACCCGTTGACCAGCCGGTTGATACCGACCGCCGTCACGTAGGCCCAGTCGCCGATCGCCGCCAGCCAGCGGAATTTGGTCTGCAGGACCACGTCGAAGACGTCGCCGTGAAGGACGAGGTAGCGCTTGCCGTCGGCCGCCTCGTGGACGATGTCCTCGCAGATTTCCAGATGCTCGGCCTTGCTGCCGTTGAACTCGCGCGCGAATTCGTCGTGGTTGCCCGGCAGGTAGACGATCCGCGTTCCCTGTTCGGCCTTGTGGTGGAGCAGGCGCAGAACCGCGTTGTGCTCCTCCGGCCAGTACCAGCGCACGCTGAGCTGCCACTCGTCGATGATGTCCCCGACCAGATAGATCGTGTCGGCGTCATGCTTGATCAGGAAGTCGAGGAGGTGATTGACCTGACAACCCTTGGTGCCGAGGTGCATATCGGAGAGAAACAGTGTCCGGTATCGCCTCGCACTGCGGCTGACGTTCATCGTGTCTTGTTCCCCGTTTTCCACGACCACCGTGGAAGCGTCGCCGCGCGCACGCCGCGAGGGGCGGTGGCGGCCCGGAAGGCCCCGAGGGCCCGGAAGGAACGTACCACCCGGGCGGAGCGTAAGCGAAGGGCAATGGTGTTGTATGCGGCGGCCGGTCGCGGCAGCGCCGGCACCGCGTGTATCGGCTTGATATTCATGGCGTTACCGCGCCAGACGAAGGTGTTGCCGGTCCATCCGGCGATCCACAGCGCCGGCAGCGCCAGGTCGCGGATCAGCATGCTGAGCATCATGCGCGGCGAAACCGGCCAGCCCATGCGGGCCGCCAGCAGCGTTTCGGTGCCGTACCAGGCGACGAACAGGCCGACCAGCCACGGCAGCGCGGCCGGGTTGAGGGCGATCAGGATCAGCGCCGCGACCAGCGGCAGAAAGCCGCCCGAGAAGATCTCGAGCGCATAGAGAGGCGCGAAGGTCGCGCGGCGCAGGCGTGCCCAGCGCAGCTGGCGGCGCCAGATGTCGATCACCCTGCGCCGGCCGAGCGGCTGCGGGTAGGGGTTGCGCACCAGACGCACGCGGCGGCCGGCCCGGTTGACGATCTTGGTCGCGGCCGCGTCCTCGGCTGGCTCCGACGCCAGCGCCGGCAGCCCGCCGGCGGCGTCGAGTTCGCTGCGCAGCCACAGCATGGTCTTGCCCTGGGCGAGACCGAAGCCGAGGGCGTCGGCACCGAGCTGCCAGCGGCCCTGGTAGGTATTGAGGAAGGAACATTCGATCTCGGCCGCGAGCCCCTCCGGGCGGATGCCGATCGGCGGCGAGCACACGAGGCCGGCGTCAGGCGACCAGCGCGCCAGCAGCTCGTTGATGTAGCCGGGCGGAATGAGCACGTTCGAATCCGCCATCACCACGTGCTCGTTGGTGGTCTCGCGCCAGCCCTTCACCAGGTTGTTCAGCTTGGGGTTGATGCTGATGCGATCGTTGCCGATCAGCAGGCGCGACTTGACGCGCGGATGGGCCTCCATCAGCCGGGTGATGATCGGCAGCACCGGATCGTCGTCGTCGGCGACGCAGAACACGATCTCGAAGTCGGGGTAGTCGATGGCGAACGCCGAGGCGAGCGTCTCCTCGATATTGTTCTCGATGCCGCAGGCCGGGCGCAGCAGCGTGACCGGCGGCTGGTGTGCCGGCTGGTCGTCAGGCGGCAGCAGCGAGCGGAACATCAGCACGGCGATGCTGATGAAGTGGGCCGCGACCGCGAAGATCAGACAGGCTAGAATCAGGTCGAAGAGCGTCATTGCGGTGCACAATGTCCTGCATGTGTGACCTGCAAATCAAGGCTATGTGACATTCCGGTGTCCGGGGCAACAGGCAAATGCCCGCCTTGCCCACCTTTCGCGGCGCCGTAAATTGCGGCCATTTCGCTCGGGCGGGGGCCCGCGCTCCCTGCTAAAATCGGATTCGAACGGCCCTTATGTGACAACGATCTCCCGGATTTCCATGAAAAATCAGCAAGTCGTCCGCTGGGGCATTCTCGGCCCCGGCACCATCGCCCGGACCTTCGCCGCCGCCCTGGCACGGGTGGAGGGGGCCGAACTGACCGCCATAGCCAGCCGCAGCCCTGACAAACCGGGGCTCGGCGAGGGCTTTCCCGGTGCCCGGATCCTCGACGGTTACCAGGCCCTCCTCGACGACCCCGACGTCGATGCGATCTACATCGCCACCCCCCACGTCGGCCATGCCGAGTGGGCGATCCGCGCCGCCGAGGCCGGCAAGCACGTGCTCTGCGAGAAGCCGATCGCCGTCTCCGCCCACGAGGCAGACGCGATGATCCTCGCCGCCCGCAAGGCCGGGACGTTCCTCGCCGAGGCGTTCATGTACCGCCTGCACCCGCAGACCGCGAAGATCGTCGAACTGGTCAGGTCCGGCGCCATCGGCGAGGTGCGCGGCATCAAGGCGAGCTTTGCCTTCCGCATGGGCAACCCCGACCCCAAGCACCGGCTGCTCGCCAACGAGACCGCCGGCGGCGGCATCCTCGACATCGCCTGCTATCCGGTATCCATGGCCCGCCTCATCGCAGGCGCCGCCTCCGGCGCGCCGTTCGCCGATCCGCTCAAGGTTCTAGGCATGGCCCACCTCGGCGCGACCGGCGTCGACGAATGGGCGTCGGCGCTGTTGCAATTCCCGGGCGACATCCTCGCGGAAGTGTCCGGCGCGGTCAGCCTCGCTCAGGACAACACGGTGCGCGTCTTCGGCACCGACGGCTGGTTCGAGGTGATGTCGCCGTGGTTCGCCACCGGCCGGCAAGGCGGCACGGCCGACATCGTCGTTCACCGCCCGGACGGCAAGACCGAGACCATCGCGGTCAGCGAGCCGCGCTGGCTCTACACCTTCGAAATCGAGGCGGCCAACGACGCCATCCGCGCCGGCCGTCAGGAGCTCGCGTCGCCCGGCATGACGTGGGCCGACAACCTCGGCAACATGAAGGCGCTCGACCAGTGGCGGGCGTCGATCGGGCTCACCTTCGGCTTCGAGCAGCCCCGCAAGGGCACGACCACCATCGCTGGCCGCACGCTGGCGCGGCCGAAAGTGCCGATGCGCCGGCGCAAGCTCCCCGGCATCGAGCGCGAGGTGTCGGTCGTCGCGCTGGGTGGCGCCAACCTCCTGACCTACCCGCAGACCCAGATCCTGTGCGACGCCTTCTACGAGGCGGGCGGCAATATCCTCGACAGCGCCTGGGTTTACGGCATGGGCCGGTGCGAGCGGCTGTTCGGCGACTGGTTGGATTCGCGTGGCGTCCGCGACGACATGATCTTGATCGGCAAGGGCGCCCACGCCCCGCTCGTCTATCCTGACGTCATCGCCCGCCAGCTCACCGAGTCGCTCGACCGCCTCAAGACCGGCTTCGTCGATATCTACTTCATGCATCGCGACAACCCCGACGTTCCGGTCGGCGAGTTCGTCGATGCCATGGACGCGGAAATCGCCAGGGGTCGCATCGGCGTCTACGGCGGCTCCAACTGGACGCGCGAGCGCATGGACGCCGCCTTCGACTATGCGGAGAAGAACGGCAAGCATCCGCCGTCGGCGCTCTCCAACAACTTCTCGCTGGCCAACATGGTCAATCCCGTGTGGCCCGGCGTCATGGCGTCCTCGGACGACGCCTGGAAGGCGTGGCTGCGTAAGCGCGGCATCCCGAACTTCGCGTGGTCCAGCCAGGCGCGCGGCTTCTTCACCGACCGCGCGGCACCCGACAAGCGCGACGACCGGGAGCTCGTCGGCGGCTGGTACAGCGAGGAAAACTTCGCCCGCCGCGCCCGCGCCATCGAGCTTGCCGAGAAGCTCGGCAAGCGACCGCTGCATGTGGCGCTGGCCTACTGCATCTGGCAGGATTTCCCGATCCTTCCGCTGATCGGGCCGCTGGCGCTCTCGGAACTGGACGATTCGCTGTCGGCGCTCGACATCACTCTGTCCCCGGAGGACATCAGGTGGCTCGAAACAGGAAAACGCTAGGGGCTCTCGCCGCGTTGCTGGTCGCCGTCGCCTCCGGGCCGGCGCTCGCTCATCCCTGCGACGAGGACGCCATTTCACGCGCCGAGCCGCTGCTCAGGCTGCACTTCAACGCCGAAGACTCCACGCCAATCGGCATCGACAATACCGTCAAGCAGCTTCCGCCCATCAAGGCGCTGAAGGGCGACGGCAAGTTCGACGTGCTGGAAGTGTGGGGCCACATCTACAAGAGCGACTACCGCATGCGCTTCATCTACGCGCAGTTCTCCGAGGCCTGCGTGCTGATGGGGCAGGAGATCCTGGAAGCCTCCAACCCGTACTAGGCGGCGCGGACCGTCCCGTCAGCCGGCGTTGCTGCCGCTGCGCGCCGGGGGCGCGCCGCCGCTGCGCTTCTCGAAGGAGAGCGACATCACGGCGACCACTACCGCGATGACCATCGTCGCGATCCCCAGCAGCGGGAGACTGCGGTAGCCGTAGCCGCCATTGAGCAAGGTGGCGCCGACGAATGCCGCCAGCGCAATTCCGACATTGAACCCGGACGGAATCAGCGAGGACGCCAGGTTGGGGGCGTCGGCGGTCCAGCCGAGGATGCGCGTCTGCACGCATGTGCCGATGGAGAAGTTGAGCCCGCCCCACACGGTGAGCGCGACGATCATCGGCAGCGCATGGGGGCTCACGAAATAGACCCCGGCGAGCACCACGGCCTGCACCGCGAGCATGCCGATCAGGGCCGGCATGAGCCGCCAGTCCGCCAGCCGGCCTCCGACGACGACGCCGAGCGTGGAGCCGAGGCCGATGAGCAGCAGCACCCACGGCACCGCGTCCTTGCTGAGGCCCGTCACCTCCGTGAGCATGGGGGAAATGTATGTGAAGGGAACGAACTGCCCCATCATCAGCATCAGCATGACGATCAGCGACGTCCACACCTGCTGACGGCCGAGCACGCGCGCCTCGCGCCGAAAGCCGGCCGAACGGGACGCGGTCCCCGCCGTCTGCGGCAGGAGGATGGCGACCGCCGCGGTGCCCGCAAGGCCGAGGACGAACATTGCCCAGAAGGTCGCGCGCCAGCCCCACATGTTGCCCACGGCGGTGCCGACCGGAACGCCGATGATGTTTGAGGCGGTCAGCCCGGCCAGCACCAGGGCGATGGCCCTGCCGCGCTTGTCCTCGGGCACCAGTCCGACGGCCACGACCATCGCCACCCCGAAATAGGTCCCGTGCGCCACGGCAATCGCGAAGCGCAGCGCCAGCATCGAGGCGAACCCGGGCGCGAGCGCGCACGCCGCCTGCCCGGCGGTGAAGGCGACAGTCAGCCAGATGAGCAGCGTCCTGCGCGATGTGCCCGCCGTCAGGATGGTCAGGAGCGGCCCGCCGATCGCGATGCCGAGCGCGTACCCGGAGACGAGATACCCGGCCGTCGGGACGGACACGCCCAGGCCGTCGGCGACCTGCGGCAGGACGCCGGCAATCACGAACTCCGTCGTGCCGAAGGCGAAGGCGGCGATGAAAAGGGCAAGGAGAGGAAGTGACATTCTCGCGACCGAAGGCGCTGCGGGGAGGGCACGGCTCCGGTCACATCAGCTGCAGCCCCTTGAAGCTGACGTGGCCTTGGCGGCCGACGATGATGTGGTCGTGCACGACGATGCCCAGCGACTTGGCGATGTCCACCAGCTGCTTGGTCATGGCGATGTCGGCGGTCGACGGCGTCGGGTCCCCGGACGGGTGGTTGTGAACCAGCACGATCGCGGTCGCCGAGAGCTCCAGACCGCGCTTCACCACTTCGCGCGGATAGACCGGCGTATGATCGACCGTGCCGGTGTGCAGCACCTGGTCGGCGATCAGCCGGTTGCGCTTGTCGAGGAAGAGAACCCGGAACTGCTCGACGTTTTCGTAGGCCATGGCGGCGCGGCAGTAGGCGATCACCGACGACCACGAATTGAGCAGCGGCTGGTCGCGGACCTTGTCGCGGGCGAAGCGCAGCGCCGCTGCCTGGATCAGCTTGAGATGATGGGCGACGCCGTCCCCGACCCCTTCGACCTCGCGCAGCAGCTTCTCCGGCGCCGCGATCACCTCGGAGAACGAGCCGAAGCGCGCCAACAGCGCCTTGGCGAGCGGCTTGGTGTCGCGCCGCGGCACCGCCTGGAACAGGAGCAGCTCGAGCAGTTCGTAATCGGCGAGGCTGTCGGCGCCGGCGTCATGGAAGCGCGCCCTGAGCCGCTCGCGGTGTCCGTGAAAATGCGGTTCGGCGCCAGGCTTCCGTGGTGCCGCGGCGGGCTTTGCCGGCGCGACGGCGGGGGCCAGGTCCATCGCGCCCTTCTCGCGGAAGCCCTTCATGGGCCGGCCTAGCGCGGCTCTTCGCCGTGCTTCGGCGAGAGGGTGAAGATCTCGTGGCCGTTCTCGGTGACGCCCACCGTGTGCTCGAACTGGGCCGACAGCGAGCGGTCGCGCGTGACCGCCGTCCACCCGTCGGAGAGTACCTTCACGTGCGGCCGGCCGAGGTTGATCATCGGCTCGACGGTGAAGATCATCCCGGGCCGCAGCTCGAAGCCGTCGCCGGGACTGCCGTAGTGCAGGATGTTGGGGACGTCGTGAAAGAGGCGCCCGACGCCGTGGCCGCAGAAGTCGCGCACCACGCTGCACCGTTCGTTCTCGGCATATTCCTGGATGGCGTAGCCGACGTCGCCAAGCGTCGCGCCCGGCTTGATCACGGCGATGCCGCGCATCATCGCCTCGTAGGTCACGTCGACCAGCCGCTCTGCGGCCCGCTTGACCGACCCGACCTTGACCATGCGGCTGGAATCGCCGTGCCAGCCATCGACGATCAGCGTCACGTCGATATTGGCGATGTCGCCGTCGCGCAGTGCCTTGTCGCCGGGGATGCCGTGGCAGACGACGTGGTTGATCGAGACGCACGTCGAATTCATGTAGCCCTTGTAGCCAAGCGTCGCCGGCAGTGCGTCGTGTTTCACCGCGAAATCATAGATGAACTTGTCGATCTCGATGGTCGGCAGGCCGACCTCGATGATCTCCTCGACCGCGTCGAGGCATTCGGCCGTGAGCCGCCCTGCCTTGCGCATGGCGGCGAAGTCGGCGGGGCCATAGAGCTTGATCTGCCCGTCGTTCCTGAGCGGCGCCAGGGCAGCTTCGACGTAATTGACCATGATTGACAGGATATGGCGGGTTTCAGCCATTGGCGCAAGGCTCGTGGGAGCAATCCGCCGCGCCTCAGCCGACGATCGGCACCCGGTCGCTGACGGTGACGCCCTCCCGGGTCACCCGGCAGCCATAGGCGAGCATCTCGACCCCGGCCGCCTGGGCCTTGTCGAAGGCCGCGCCATAGACCGGGTCGACGTCGCGGGCGAGGCTGAACCGCGTGCAGTCGCCCCGGTGGACCAGATATAACATCGCGGCCCGGTGGCCGGCCACGACCATGGATGCCAGCTCGCCGAGGTGCTTGGTGCCGCGCGCCGTCACCGAATCGGGAAACTCGGCAAGGCCCTTCTGGCGCGACAGGTGGACGTTCTTCACCTCGACGTACGCGTCCGGGCGGCCGGCGCCGATGAGCAGGATGTCGATCCGCGAGTTGACGCCGTATTTCACCTCCCGGCGCAGCAGGTCGTAGCCGGCGAGTTCGGGAATGTCCCCGGAAGCGATGGCGTCGGCGACGATGCCGTTCGGGTGCGCGGTGTTGATGCCGACCAGCGTGCCGTCCGCCTCGACCAGCTCCCACGACCAGGCGAGCTTCCGCGTCTTGCTGTCGGAGCGCGACAGGAACACCCGCATGCCGGGTTCGGCGAGGCCGGTCATGGCGCCGGGGTTGGCGACATGGGCGGTCACCGTCTCGCCGCCCTGAAGCTCGATGTCGGCGAGGAAGCGCTTGTAGCGGCGGACGAGCCGGCCTTCGGTGAGCGGGGAGGGGAAGCGCATGGCGCTTCCTATCATTCTCGCGTCGCCCGTCGAAGGCGGTGCTTCTAGATCGCAGGGTTGGGGCCGATGAGTGGGTTCTGCTGGACGTGACCTGCTGCAAGCGCCCGACCGGCGCCGGGTCAGCTATTAGGGATCGGCAGGCATTCCATGATCTCGACCGCATCGCCGGGAAAGATCGTGAAATGGGGGTGCTCTTCGAACATGCGCGCCGCCTCATCATAGGACTCGGCCCGCACGATCACATAGGCAGTCACATGGTTCCGCGCTTCCGCTATGCCTCGCGCCGAAACGCGCTTGGTGCGTCCGAGCGGGCTCCCGGGGTCGACGATGTTGGCACCGTGCCGCTCGCCCCACCTTCTCCACGCGTCCATGGCTGCGGCGACCCGGTCGCTATCACGGAAGGCCGCCCGCGTCTCGGGCGACGCCGATCCCGTATAGAGCGCCATGAACGTTTTCATCTCGCCCTCCATCCTCACGACCGATCGCCGACATAGAGCAGCGAGCCCGGCGTGGTGAGCAGCGCACCCGTCTCGAGAAGCGTCTTGAGACCGGAAAGGATCATCGGCCATCCGCCATAGAGTTCGGGATTGGCGTCTTTTGGCAGCCGGTCGTGGACGACGGTGAGCCGGCAGGAATTGCCGACCGGCGTGATCTCCCACGTCACCCGCGAGAAGCCTGCCGCCTTCACCGCATCGCTCCACAGTGCGCGAAAGCTCTGTACCAGCCGACGGGGTGGATCGACCGTCACGTTCTCGCCCTCGGCAATGTCGACGCGACCGGGCACAGAAGCGACGTAACGTGAACCTGCCGTCCAGTCAGAGTGCGTCTCGACGCCGAAAGTGTACTTCGCCCGCATCTTGGGGTCAGTAATGGCCTGCCACAGGCGCTCGGGCGTCGTCTTGATGTAGATCTCGAAGACCGCCATTGCGCCTTTGCCGTCGGGAGACGGCACGAGGGGCACATAAGGCGGTTGGTGGGCAGACTCCATCTGTTCCTCCTCGAGTTGTCGCTTCAGGTCGATGAGCGCCACAGCCCAGCGCTCCATGTACTTGTTCACCCACCGGTCATAGACGCGCCGGATAGGGACTGGGTTGAGAAAGTGGCGCTTCTCGCGTCCGACTCTTCTCGTCACCACCAGGCCCGCCGCCTCCAGCGTGCGTAGATGCTTCATGACGCCGAAGCGCGTCATCGGAAGACCCTGCTCGAGTGCCCTCAGCGTCTGGCCGTCGCGTTCGAACAACGCGTCCAGCAGGCTGCGCCGCGTCGAGTCAGCAAGCGCCTTGAAGACATCCTCGTCATCCATGGTTCGGAATATGATAGGTGACTATTTGGTCACGTGTCAATGGCAATGAGTTATGCCGCCGAAACCGTCCCTAGATCGCGGGGCTGTGGGTGCGGGTAGAATTCGGCAGGTAGGCGTCGAAGCGGGCCGCGACCGCCCGCACCAGGCTCTCGGCGTCCGGCGCCAGCGCGATCGTGTTGCCGTCGCGCTCGATCAGCCCTTCCGCGACCATCGGCGCGAGCGCGCCGAGCGCGTCGGCGAGCCGCGCGCTCGTCTGGCCGTGGGCGCGGCAGACAGCATCCACGTCGACCCGGAAGTCGCACATCAGCCGCTCGATGACGTCGGCCCGCAGCCGGTCGTCGTCGGTGAGCGCGTAGCCCTTGGCGGTCGCGAAGTCGCCCTCGGCAAGCGCGGAGACATAGGGGCCGATCAGCGTGTTGTTCTGAACGTAGCCCTGCGGCAGGCGTCCGATCGCCGAGGCGCCAAAGCCAAGCAGCGCGTCAGCCGGGTCGGTCGTGTAGCCCTGAAAATTGCGGTGCAGCGCGCCGCGCCTTTGGGCGACGGCCATCGGATCGTCCGGCAGCGCGTAGTGGTCGAGGCCGATCCTCTGATAGCCGGATGCTTCCAGCCGCGCGGTGATCGCCTCGGCCTGGGCGTTGCGCTCCGCGCCGCCCGGAAGCGCCGTCTCATCGATCTTGCGCTGGTGGCGCTTGAAGCTCGGCACGTGCGCGTAGCCGAACACCGCGAAGCGCTCCGGCTTGAACGCGACGCAGCGGTCCACCGTGTCGAGGCACGAGTCCACCGTCTGGTGGGGCAGGCCGTAGATCAGGTCGATGTTGATGCCGGTGATCCCGACCGCATGCAGCCGATCGACCGCCCGCGTCGTCTGCTCCAGCGACTGGACGCGGGCGATGGCGCGCTGGACGTCGGGATCGAGGCTCTGCACGCCGAGGCTGGCGCGGTTGATGCCGGCCTCGCCGAGTGTCTTCGCCATGGCGGCGGTGAGCGTGCGCGGGTCGATCTCGATGGCGATCTCGGCGTCGTCTCGAATGTCGAAGGCGGCGCGCAGGGTCGCCATCAGCCGAAGGAAATCGTCCGGCGCAACGACGGTCGGCGTGCCGCCACCGAAGTGCACGTGCACCACCGGCAGCCGCCGGGGCAGGCGGCCGGCGACCAGGCCGATCTCGCGGCCGAGCGCGCCGAGGTAGTCGTGGACCGGCTCGTCGCGCTGGGTGACCACCGTGTTGCAGCCGCAGTACCAGCACATGCGCCGGCAGAAGGGGATGTGGACGTAGAGCGACCCCGTGGCGCCCTCCGGCAGGCCGGCGAGCCAGTCGCCATAGACGGCCGGGTCGACCGCATCGGTGAAGTGCGGCGCGGTCGGGTAGCTGGTGTAGCGGGGCAAACGCTGGTCGGCGTAGCGGGCGAGAAGATCGGGGCGCATGGGTGGCTTCCGTGGGTGGCGCCCCGCCATTTCGGCGGGCGGCCCCTGCCTCCGCATTGCGCTCGCGCAAATTTCCCGCCAACAAGGACGCCGCGCCGGGCGGCGGGCAAAGCAAGCGCCGGCGCGCGGCAGGTGGCACGGTTTGGGGTCGGGAATGGCAGAAAGCGTCGGGAATCCGGGTTCGGACAGCCAGGTGGTGGTCACCGCCGCGCTGCTCGTCATCGGCGACGAGATTCTCTCCGGGCGCACCAAGGACAAGAACATCGGCACGGCCGCCGATTTCTGCACCGCCATGGGGATCGACCTCCGCGAGGTGCGCGTCGTCCCGGACGTCGAGGCGGAGATCGTCGCCGCCGTGAACGCGCTCCGCGCCCGCTACACCCACGTCTTCACCACCGGCGGCATCGGCCCGACCCACGACGACATCACCGCCGACTCGGTCGCCAAGGCGTTCGGCGTGCCGATCGACGTGGACGAGCGCGCCGTCGCCCTGCTGCTCGAGCGCATCCCCAAGGCCGATCTCAACGAGGCGCGGCTGCGCATGGCGCGCATCCCGCAAGGGGCGAGCCTCATCGCCAATTCGGTTTCCAAGGCCCCGGGCTTTTCGATCGGCAACGTCCACGTCATGGCCGGCGTCCCGGCGATCATGACGGCGATGCTGGAGGCGCTGGCGCCGAGCCTTGCGACGGGCCGCAAGATGCTGTCCCGCTCCGTCCCCGCGCACCTCAAGGAAGGCGACATCGCCGCGCCGTTCGGTGCCCTTCAGGCCCGCTTCCCGGACGTCGTCATGGGGAGCTACCCGGGCTTCGAGGAAGGCGTCGGGTTCACCACCACGCTCGTCCTGCGTTCCCGCGATGATGCGCGGCTGGACGAGGCGGAGGAAGCCGTGAAGGCGATGCTGGAAGAGGTGCGCGGACGGGCCGGCTAGCATTTCCCTGTGGATTGAAGTCCGCGGTAGAGTGGAGACGTCGGGCCGGTGCAGGCAGGGTGCGCCGGCCATTCATTCAGGAGTTGGGGGCAGGGCATGGCCGACGCACGGTCTGACAAGGCATTTCCGGTTTCGTGGGACCAGTTCCATCGCGATTCGCGCGCGCTGGCGTGGCGCTTGAGCGGGCAGGGCGCGACCTGGGAGGCGCTGGTCTGCGTCACCCGCGGCGGGCTGGTTCCGGCGGCGATCGTCGCCCGCGAGCTTGGCATCCGCCTCATCGAGACGGTCTGCGTTGCCTCCTACCACGACTACAAGGAGCAGGGCGGCCTCGAAGTGCTCAAGAAGGTCAGCCCCGAGATCGTCGACCTTGCCGGCGGCAAGGGTGCCGCCGTCCTGGTCGTCGACGACTTGGTCGACACCGGCAAGACCGCCAAGCTCGTCCGCGATATGATCCCCAGGTGCCACTACGCCACGCTTTACGCCAAGCCGGCCGGGCGACCGCTGGTCGATACCTTCATCACCGAGGTCAGCCAGGACACCTGGATCTATTTCCCCTGGGACATGGGCTACTCCTTCCAGCCGCCGATCGCCCAGGACGCCTGAAGGCGGCCGTTGTGCGCGGCAGGGCCTTCTTCTGGTGGTGCTGGCTCATGGTCATCTCGGTGGGCGTGGTGCTCGCCGGCCACGTCTTCGTGCTGGCGCCCGGCCTGACGCGCCGTCTCTTCAGCCTGCTGGCTTTCGGCACACCTGAAGCCATCGACTCACTCGGCGATCCGGCCGTCCCCTACGTCTCGCTGGTGCATGCTGTGCTTGGCGCGGTCATGGTTGGCTGGGGTGTCGCCCTTCTTCTGATCGTGTGGGGGCCGCTGCGCCGCCGTTCGCACGAGGCGTGGTGGACCGTGTCGCTGTCTCTGGCGGCGTGGCTGATCCCCGACACGGCATTTTCGCTGTGGTTCGGCTTCTGGCAAAACGCCGTCCTCAATGCAGTGGTCGCCGTGCTGTTCGGCGTGCCGCTCGCCGCCACTTACCGCGTCTGCGACCGTCGCCCGGAGCCGCAGGCGCAATGACGCTCCTCACCGAATTTGGACCGGGCATCTGGGTGGGCGAGGGGCCGGTGGTCCCGTTCTTTCACTTCCCCTATCCGACCCGCATGGTGGTCATGCGGCTCACCGATGGCAGCCTGTTCGTCTGGTCGCCGATCGCGTTGTCGCCTGACCTGAAGGCCGAGGTGGACGCTCGCGGACCGGTGCGCCACCTCGTCTCGCCCAACCTGCTGCATCATCTCTTTCTCGGCGAATGGAAGGCGGCTTATCCCGAGGCCCGCCTCTACGCCTCGCCGGGCCTGCGCAAGCGACGCAAGGACCTTGCCTTCGATGCCGACCTCGGCGACGCGCCCGACCCCGCGTGGGCGGCCGATATCGACCAGGTCGCCGTGTTGGGCAGTCCGTGGCTGACCGAGGTGGTGTTCTTCCATCGCGCCAGCCACACCGCGATCTTCACGGACCTCATCGAGAACTTCCCGCCCGGCTGGTTCAAGGGCTGGCGCGGTTTTCTGGCCCGGATCGATGGCATCGTGGCCCCGCATCCCGGCGCGCCGCGCGAATTGCGCTGGAGCTTCCTCTTTCACCGCCGGCAGGCGCGGGCCGCCCTCGAACGCATCCTCGCCTGGCCGCTCGAACGCGTCATCGTGGCCCACGGAGACATGGTGACCGCGGACGCCGCCGCCTTCGTACGCAAGGCGTTCGCCTGGCTGCTTTAGGCGGCGCGACACATCCATCCAATTTGATTCAAATCTGCCGAAAGGCGCTCAGCGGTTCTTTCCTGTTCGCGGCCTAGAAGGTCGTCTTCTTCCGGTTTGGTGCGGACACGCTCTTTCCCCATGGGCTTCCTCGAAACCTACCCGGTGGTCATGCCCGCCGCGGCGCTCGCGCTGGTGCTGCTCGGCCTTGCGCTCGGCGCAGTCGCGCTCAATCGCCACACGCAGCTCATCGCCTTGCGCGCCACCGACCGCAGCTTTCAGAATCTCTACGACAGCATCGGCGAGGGCGTCTTCCGCTCCACCCTCGATGGACACATGCTCAGCGCCAACCCGGCCCTCGTCCGTCTCAACGGCTTCGCCAGCGAGGCGGAGATGCTCGGCGCGGTCAACGACATCGCCGGCGAGTGGTACGTCGACCCGAACCGGCGCGCCGAATTGCACCCAGGCGCTGGTCGCCAACGGCGAAGTCCGCAACGTCGTTTCCGAGGTCTATCGCTACAAGACGCGCGAGCGCATCTGGATCGAGGAGAGCACGCGCCTGGTCAGGGACGCGCGCACCGGTGAGCCCCGCTTCTACGAAGGTTTCGTGCGCGAGGTGACCGACGCGGTCCGCCGCCAGCAGGAGCAGGAACGCTTCGAAAAGATCGCGAAGCTCATTCCAGGTTTCCTCTATCAGCACCGCTTTGCGCCCGACGGGACCAATTCGATCCCGTTTGCGAGCGCTGCGATCAAGACCATCACCGGGCTGAGCCCGGACGATGTCAAAGAGAACCCCGGCCTGCTGAAGGCAATGATCCACCCGGACGATCTGGTCGAGGTCCTGTCCAGCTTTGGACGATCCGCGGCGGCGAACGCGCCTCGTCAGAGCCGGTACCGCCTGGTGATGCCCGACGGGTCCCACAAGTGGGTCTTCGGACAATCGGTTCCCCAGCGCGAGCCGGATGGTTCGGTCCTGTGGCACGGGTACGTGACCGACATTACCGCGCTCAAGGAAGCCGAAGAACGCATCTTCGATCTCGCCTACCGCGACACGCTGACCGGCCTCCCCAACCGGGCGGCGCTCGGCGATGGATTGCGCGAGGTGCTCGCCGCGTCCAATCCGGGCCGCATCTGGAGCGCGCTGCTGTTCATCGACCTCGACCAGTTCAAGGTGCTCAACGACACCAAGGGCCACCACTACGGCGATCACTTGCTGTCCACGGTGGCCGAACGGCTGCGCGCGGTTGTTTCGGGCGAGGCCCTGATTGCCCGCCTCGGCGGCGACGAGTTCGTGGTCGTGCTCCGCGAGCTGGGCTCCGATCTCATGGGCGCCGAGCTCCAGGCCCGCCAGGTCGCCGAGCGCATCCACATCAGCCTTGCCGAGCCGGTCCTCCTCGAGGGCTTCCCTTTCCACACCACGGCCAGCATCGGCTCCGCGCTCTTCCGCGGCGACGACCTCTCCGTCGACGAACTGCTCAAGCGCGCCGATATGGCCATGTACGAGGCCAAGGCCGCCGGGCGCGGCAGCGTCGCCTTCTTCAAGGTCGAGATGCAGGACGCGCTCGAGGAGCAGCTGACGCTGACCAATGAGTTGCGCCACGCCATCGAGGCCGGCGACCTGAGCCTCGCCTTTCAGCCCCAGGTCGACGATACCGGGGCGTGCTTCGCGGTCGAGGCACTCCTGCGCTGGAACCACCCGAAGCGCGGCGCCATTTCGCCGGGCGTCTTCGTGCCGCTTGGCGAAAAGGCCGGCCTCGGCCCCCAGATCGACGCGTTCGTCCTTGCCACCGCTTGCCAGACGCTGGCCCGCTGGCAGCGGATGCCGGCGATGCGCCACCTCGAGATGGCAGTCAACATCAGCGGTCAGCAGTTCGGTCCGCGGATGGTCGCGCTCGTCACCAACAGCCTCAAGGCGAGCGATATCGACGCAAGCCTGCTGACCGTCGAGCTCACCGAGCACGTCATGCTCGATCGCCTCGACGAGATCGACGATGCGTTCGCCGCGCTCAAGGAGCTCGGCGTCAAGATCGCTCTCGACGATTTCGGCACCGGCTATTCGTCGCTGTCGCACCTGAAGCGCCTGCCGATCGATGCGCTCAAGATCGACTGTTCCTTTGTCGACGAGATCGAGACCGATTCGAACGACCGCGTCATCGTCCAGACGATCCTCAACATCGCCCGCAATCTCGGCGTTGTTGCAATCGCGGAGGGTGTCGAGAACGAGATGCAGGCGCTGCTGCTGCGCCGTTTCGGCTGCCGCGCCTTCCAGGGTTTCCTGTACGGCCGCCCGATGAGCGCCGCGGCGCTTGAAGACCTGCTCGCCGCCAACGACGAGACCGCCGAACCGGTACATCGCGAGCGTCTGGCCGCGGGTCGTGACGTGGCGCCCCTCCGGGCCGGCGACGACGCGCCAACTGACGCTTCGAGCGCTGCGTGAAAATCGCGCCTTGGGGATCGAACGTCGCGCCCGTGAACGGCGCGTTGTGGACCGGCTGGTGGGGTTCGAAGAACCGCTCGTGAGGCCGGAAGCACCACTCGCAGTCCGCGAGCCGCTGCGACCGGTTGTTTGAAAAGCCGTCGCGCAAGTGGTAGCCGCTCTGCCGAGGCAGCAAGACGGAGTTTCGCAAGGCATGACAAATCACCCGGCAATCGCACCCGGTCGTGTCGCGGTCGTAACCGGCGGCGCCAGCGGTATTGGTCTTGCGGCCGCCAAGCGCTTCGCGGGCTTCGGCATGAAGGTGGCGATCGCCGACCTCCATGCATCGGATGTCGACCAGGCTGCCAGGGAGATCCGCTCCGGAAGCAACGCCGAGGTGCTGGGCGTGCGCACCGACGTCGGCGTCAAGGCGGAGGTCGAGAACCTCAAGGAGCGCGTCTACTCGGAGTTCGGCGAGGTCGCGGTCCTGATGAACAATGCCGGCACCGGCAATGGCGGCGGCCCGTTCGACAATTACGACGGCTGGCAGCGCGTCATCGCCACGAACCTCTGGGGCGTCATCAACGGCGTTCAGACGTTCGCCGAGGCGATGATCGCTCAAGGGACCGACGCCGCGATCGTCAACACCGGGTCCAAGCAGGGCATCACCACACCCCCCGGCGATACCGCCTACAACGTCTCCAAGGCGGGCGTGAAGGTGCTGACCGAAGGCTTGCAGCACGTGCTGCGCAACACGCCGAACTGCAAGGTGACCGCACACCTGCTCATTCCGGGCTGGACGTTCACCGGGCTGACCGCGCGAGACGGCGGCCCCAAGCCGGCCGGCGCCTGGACGCCGGATCAGGTGATCGATCGCATGCTCGAAGCGACCGGGCGCGGCGACTTCTACATCCTGTGCCCCGACAACGAGGTGACCACCGAGGTCGACCGCAAGCGCGTCCTGTGGGCGGCTGGCGATCTGGCCGAGAACCGCCCGCCGCTGTCGCGCTGGCACGCCGACTACGCCGAGGCCTTCAAGGCTTTTTTGTCGAAATAGGGGTCGTCTCTACCCGAGCCGTTCGCGCGCCAGCTTGGCGCCGGCGCTGAGCGCCGCGAGCTTGGCGTAGGCGAGGTCGGGCGTCATCGGCACCATGCCGCAGTTGGTGCACGGAAAGATGCGCGCCGCCGGAACGAACGCCGTCGCCCGCTCGATGATGCCGAAGACCTCCTCCGGCGTTTCGACGGCTTCGCTGCCCACGTCGATGGCGCCGAGCAGCACGTCCTTGCCTTCGAGCAGCGCCAGAAGCTCCAGCGGCACGTGGCTGTGCAGCGCCTCCACCGAGATCTGGTCGATGCGGCTCCTGGCGAGCGCCGGGAAGATCGCCTCGTACTGGGTCCACTTGCCGCCCAGCGACGCCTTCCACTCGAGGTTGGCCTTGATGCCGTAGCCGTAGCAGATGTGGACGGCGGTGGTGCAGGCGAGGCCGTCGATGGCGCGATGCAGGGCTTCGATACCCCAGTCCGTCACCGCGTCCATGAAGACGTTG
Organism: uncultured Alphaproteobacteria bacterium; assembly: GCA_963843565.1. GTDB lineage: Bacteria > Pseudomonadota > Alphaproteobacteria > Rhizobiales > Kaistiaceae > DASZQY01. Next base: position 1,125,344 of record CAWJKY010000003.1, on the reverse strand, counting down.
AACGCCGGCTCGTCGAACTGGATGGTGTCGATGCCGTCGGCCTCCAGCGCGCGGGCCTCCTGATTGAGAAGGTCGGCGAACGCCATCGCCATCTTCGCACGGTCGCCGTAGTGGGCGTCTGCAATCGTATCTACGATCGTCATCGGCCCTGGCATTGTGAGCTTCAGCTTGCGTTTTGTGTGCGCCCGCGCCGCCCGCGCCTCCTCGGCGTGGACGCGGCCCTTCAGCCGCACCGCTTCGACGACCTTCGGCACCATCGCGGTGTAGCGATTGTCGCGGATGCCCATCGGCACCTGATGCTCGAAGTCGATGCCGTCCACGAACTCGAGGAAGCCGTGGACGAAGTGGCGGCGCGATTGCTCGCCGTCGCTGACGATGTCGATCCCTGCGTCTTCCTGAAGCTTGATCGCCAGGATCGTCGCGTCCGTCTTTCCCCGCGCCAGGTCGGCGCCGGAAAGGCGCCATGGCGCCCAAAGCTTGTCCGGCTCGGCGAGCCAGGGTGGCTTCGGCAGCGATCCCGCGACGGTCGTCTGGAAGAGGGCCATGGCCCGTTTTGCCACAAACCACGACCGCGTGTCGCCTCCCGCGGCGGATCAGCGGCGCGGCTGCTCAATGTTGGGCAGGAAGACGGTCAGTAGGCCGATCGCCGGCAGGAAGGCGCACACCTGATAGACGAACTCGATCGACGTGGCGTCGGCGAGTTCGCCGAGCGCGGCGGCGCCGAGGCCGCCCATGCCGAAGGCGAGACCGAAGAAGATTCCGGAGACCATGCCGGTCTTGCCCGGCACCAGTTCTTGCGCGAACACGATGATCGCCGGAAACGCCGAGGCCAGCCCGATGCCGATCGGCACGGTCAGGATCACCGTCCACACCAGCCCGACGTGGGGCAGGGCGAGGGTGAACGGCAGGATGCCGAGGATCGACGCCCAGATCACGTACTTGCGGCCGAAGCGGTCACCGAGCGGGCCGCCGATCAGCGTGCCGGCCGCAAACGAGAACAGGAAGACGAACAGCAGGATCTGCGCGACCGGGATCGACAGCCCGTACCGGTCGATGAGGAAGAACGTGTAGTAGCTGCGCAGGCTCTCCAGATAGAAGAACTTGGAGAACACCAGCGCCACCAGCACCGCCAGCGGCAGGATGACCTTGGCGCGGCCGATGTCGGGCTGGTCGATCGCTGGCATCGCGCGCGGTTTGCGCCCGGGCGTGAAGTGGTTGCTGCGGTACCAGTTGCCGACCCGCCAGAGCACCGCGATCGCGGTCATCGCGATGATCGAGAACCAGGCGATGCTGTGCTGGCCGAAGGGCACGACGATGGCTGCCGCGAGCAGCGGACCCAGCGACGAGCCGACGTTGCCGCCGACCTGGAACACCGACTGCGCGAACCCGTGGCGGCCGCCCGAGGCGAGCCGCGCGATGCGCGAGGACTCCGGGTGGAAGATCGACGAGCCGAGGCCGATCAGCCCTGCCGCCAGCAGCAGCAGCGCGAAGGTCGGGGCGACCGACAGAAGCAGGAGGCCGACGAAGCTGGCGCCCATGCCGATCGGCAGCGCGAACGGCTGCGGGCGGCGGTCGGTGTAGATGCCGACCAGCGGCTGGAGCAGCGACGCGGTGACCAGGAAGGTGAAGGTGATGAGCCCGATCTGTCCGTAGTCGAGCGCGAAGGAATCCTTCAGCAGCGGGTAGATCGCCGGCAGCAGCGACTGGATGGTGTCGTTCAGCAGGTGCGAAACGCTGAGCGCAATGAGCACGGCATAGACCGCGCCGGTCTCGCCGGGGATCGTCCGTTCGGCGCGCGTATCCACCGCGAGTAACTCCGGACCTGATGAAGACGCCTCCAGTTGGCGGCGCGCCGGACTATACGCGGAACCGGGCTCCGCGCCAGCCGCGCGCCGTGGAACCGTGCGCCGTGCGGGACGATGAAACGACCTGCCGGCGCGGGGTCACGCCGGCAGGTCGCGGGAGGTCGGGAGAGGGGAGGTCAGAGGTCGATCGTCTTGTTGCCGTCCTTGCGCACCTTGCGAACCGCCTCGGCGGCGTCGCTGAGGGCCTTCGCCACCCGGCGCTGGAGCTCCTCGGAGGCGTCTTCCAGCGCCTCGGCGATGGCCGCCTTGAGTTCGCGCCGCGCATCGTTGACCGCGTCGATGACATCAGGAATGTCACGGTCGGCATGCCGCCCGCCACCGCGCTGGTTTTCCCACCAGTTGCGCATCTGGGCGGCCTTGCGGCCAAACTTCTCGATGCTGCTCAGCACCGTTTCGGCGAGTTCGCGGTTCTCGTCCAGGTGCTGCCGGCCAGTGTCGGTGATCGCGTAGACCTTCTTGTTGCCTTCGCTCGACGCGGTCGCATAGCCGACCTCCTCGAGGTAGGTGAGGGTCGGATAGACGACGCCCGGCGACGGGCTGTAGATGCCCTGCGAGCGCTCCTCGAGCGCCTTGATGATATCGTAGCCGTGCCGCGGCCCTTCCTCGATCAGGGCGAGCACCACGATCCTGAGGTCGCCGTCGGCCAGCATCTTGCCGACCCGGAAGGCGCCGCCACCCATGCCGCGGCCGCTACGCGCGCCGCCGAAGCCGGGCCCGAAGGGCCCGAAACCGCTGCCGAAGCCGCCGAAGCCGCCGCGTCGGGAGAAGCGCCACTCTTCGCGTTCAAATCTGTGCATCGAAAGTCCTCCATCGGGCACTGTATCGTAAGATATATCTCAGATAGGCAGCACCTATCGGCGCGTCAAGATATATCTTACGTCACAACTGACATGGAGGCGGGGGGGCGCCCGGTCTGCGACGCTTGCCACGCGCCGGGGTGGGGCTTACCGAGGCGCCTCAGGCGGACGTGGCGGAATTGGTAGACGCAAGGGACTTAAAATCCCTCGGAGGCAACTCCATCCCGGTTCGATCCCGGGCGTCCGCACCAGCCTGAGGTCAGGCCTACTCGGCGTCCCAGGCGCTGCCGTCGAGGGACGCGGCCACCCGGACGCCGACGATGTTGGCGCGGCTGGAAGCAGCGTACCGACGCACGCTTTCGGCAGGGCGTCCAATTGACGGGCGTGGCCACCGGACGCGTCAGGTTCGTCGTTGCTTGGGAATATCCCGTCTGGCCGGTCATTCCGCTTGCCGCGGCCATCGCAGGCGCTCTCGCCGTATTCGCGCTCAGGTTTCCTGCTCTCGCCCCCGTCTATTTGCCCGACAACTGGTTTTGGTGGTGGCTCATCCTTCTCGCCGCGATTTCCATTATCGCGATCGGCCCCCGCCATCGCCGCCTTCTGGCTGTGTTCCTGTTTGACTGGGTCATGGCGCTCGCCCTGCGGCTTTACCTGAACGCGACCTTCGCCAGGGAGACAGTGCTTCTCAGGGCGATCGTCGCCGCGGAAGAGAAGCTCCGCGCGCAACTGGAATCGGTCGGCGTCAATTTGGGAACAAGTGCAGCCGCTTCATGCCGCGATCTCATTCTGCGTCAGGCGCCCGGTCGCTCTTCTTCACGGGTGCGCGCGCACCTCGCAGAGCATCGTGCCGCCCTTGAAAGATCGCTGGCCGGGATGAGCACATGTCTTGCCATGCGCCTCGATGTCTACGCCGCCTTCGAGCGCGCAAAAGCGGCGGTCATCCGGCAGGGCGGCCCAACCCTGTTGGCCGAGATCGACCGCGTCCTGCACGGCCTTGAGTCCGAAATGCTGAAAGGGCTGTTCAGGGGCGGCGACTGGGACGAAATCCGCGAGACGTTCAAGCTCATGATTGCCGACCTCGACGGGATCCGGGCCGCGGCCGAGCGCGGTGACGCGGGCCCCCGCCCCGCCAGCGAGCCCGAACCGGAGTCGCCCGATTTGCCGACCACCCCGGAGGAAGCATACGCGGTCCTCAACCTGCGGCCCGGTTCCAGCAGGGACGTCATGAAAAAGACCGTCGAGGCCCTGCGCCTCAATTGGCACCCGGACCTCGTTTCCGATCCGGCCGAACGCGCCCTGTGCACCGCCAGGATTCAGCGTATCAACGCAGCGTGGGACATCATTCAACGGAGCCGCGCTGCCGGGCCGGACGCAGCCGGGTAGAGGCAAGATCAAAAGGGGAGGGGATTGGCATGACCTCTGTCTCGAAACGCCCCGCGGCACAGGTCCCGGCGTGGCAGCGGAAACTGGAGCAGGCCAGCGGCGGCCGGTCGCTGGCGCAGGAAGTCAAACGCAAGGCCGAGCCGCCCATTGTGATCCTGGCCGTCGATTGCTCGAAGAGCATGGAAGGCGACAAAATCAGACAGGCCCGGCGCGGAGCGATGCAGTTTGGGCAAGAGGCCGTCCGCCGCGGCCATCAGGTCGGCGTCATCAGGTTCTCGTCTGCCGCGGCGACGGCGGTCGTGGCGAATCCCTCAAGGATGCTCGAGCCGTTTCGGCCTGCCTTGAAAAGCTGGTGGCAAATGGCAGCACGGCCATGGCCGCCGGGATTGACCTGGCGGTGTCCCAAATCGGCGGAGTGCCGGGCAGCGTCATCTGCATTGTCACCGACGGCGAGCCCAACAGCCAGCACGACACGATTGTCAGCGCCCGCGCGGCGCGGGCCAGGGGTATCGAAATCATGGCGGTGGGCACCGACGATGCCGACTGGACGTTTCTGTCCCGGATCGGATCGAAGGCATCTTCTCCCTCAAGAATGCGGTTCAGAAAGTCGCGAAGTTCATAGTCGAAATGTCTATCGGTGAGAGGCGCGCGAAACGGCGCGATCAAGAAATTGTAGGGCGTGATGTACCGGACGCGCAGAGCCACGCGGCCAATAATATCGACGGGCTTGCCGTTGATGATTGCGGCGCCGTCATCGTACTCGGCGCGGGTGACGGGCAGGTTCCCCGCCGTGCGGCTTGCGCCTTTGGCGCAAGCTTGCGCTGCCGGGGGCAGCGCCGAACGGGGAAGGGCTCAAGGCCCTCCACCAAAGCAGGCCCTGGCCAACATTGCGCGCACCCGAGCCGCCGCCTCCAGGCCAACAAGGTTCGCCTAACGAGTGGGTCTCTGGGGTCATGGAAATGACTCTGCTGGCGCACTCACCGCCCTGTAGCAACCGACGGCATCGTCGCCACCGACATGCCAGTCCAGCAACGGGGTATGGAAGCAATGAACCAGCTGATCCCCATAGCCCCAAATCACGGTACCAACGGCCGACACGAGGGCCGAATAAAGACCCGCAGCAACTTGTGCCCGATCGATGTGTTCAGCCATGACATCTCGCAGCTTCTCCTTCTTCCCTACATGAGCATCTTCAAGAAGGGCCGCCCATCCTCGTCGCGTCATCCGGCTTTCCCAAATGCCGATCAGCAAGGACATCAGACCCGCAACGACTATCATTGCCCCGCCACGTTGCACCTCGAGCGGGTCGGATGAGAGCTTGCTTCTGAGGTCGGACAAGATGAATATTACAAGCGCGAGTGCGGTAATTGCGTAATGCCCTTGTCTCAAGATCCAACTCAAGCCAAGGAACATCAGTATTCGGAGGCCCCTTGCACTCCTCTTGAAAGACAGCGGGAGCAATTTTCGTGCGGACGGGCACGCGATCCCGGCCATGTACCTCCCGAACCCAACCAAGCCGGCCAAAGAATACAACGCCAGGAATGCGCAGGTGGCAACAAGCATCACACCCGCGCCGATACCAGCGTTCACGACGAAATCCGTCACGCGATAGCCAAAGTTCCGCAACAGCCAACCAGCCGCAACTGAAGCGCCCTTCGTGAAAAAGGCAAGACGCGCGGCGAAGTCTTCGATTGGGGAAAGAGACAGGGCAAAAATGCCGGACCAAATGCCGAGCAAGAATGCGAGCACCAGTAGCGCGATCTCCGATATTAGCTCTCCTGGCATTCCGATTCGTGTCGGCCTCACTGCGTCGAGGACACGCACGACGTTCACATACCAAGGTTCATTTGATGAAGGCGCGAGCCTCGTGAACGCCTTTAGTGATTGAAGTACAATAAGTGGCCGGTCGTTGCCGTCGCGGACTTTCTGGACATCAACGACGGTTCCGTCTCCGACTATTGTGTCGAACACAACAACGAATCGCCAGCCATACGTTTCATAGAAGAAGTACGGGTTTGGATCGCCTGCCGGAAACCGAATAAGGGAAGTTTTGCGCCGCTCCCACCAAGTCGCCCGCCGAAGTTCAGACCGAACGACAGTAAGGAAGTCCGGCAGCCGCTCGGTGCCAGCTGCCTGCTCGATGGCATTTATCCCCTGAAGGAGAGCCTGTAGCCGAACAAATACCCCCCACGAAGCCCGGTGGTCAAAGGCCGAACTCTGCAGCTGCTCTACGAGGGCGTCTGTTTCGCTTATTATGACCTCGCTAACATGCAACGAAAACTTGATTCGGGGTTGTTGCACCTGCCGGGGTCTTCGTCAGAATAAGCCAGCGTCAAGGAAGCCTGAGCTTTGGATCGGCCTCAAATGCGTGCGCGAGTTTCTCCACAACTTCACGACGAAGGACACTAGGTGCAACGGCGTCCTTTCTCAGTTCGCTCAGCGCACGCTGAAGATGGGCCTCCGTCTCAGAGTCATCTCTAAGGCTCGCCTCCCCTCGGACTTTTCTTGACTTGAAGATCTTATTTAGCATGCGTAACGACCTCCCAATAGAGTCATAATATAGGGCTTCTATCAATTGTTGTCAAGATTCCGGCGTTTCTGACAGATCCAAGTATAGAATGCTAAGTTGAGGTGTGATACAGAATTCCCCTTGTTCGCTGCGCATAGGGCACGCGCTTCGGCTTGTGCGCTCTCTCGGAACTCTCGGCGGAATCGCCACCTGACCGTTTACTGCCTTCGGTCCGGTGCTGGACACCCTCCTAGGTTGCGCCTATATTCTGGTGTGCATCATGGGGAGGGCGAGGTGGTAGCTTTCGGCAAGCTGTTGCTGGTTGCAGGACTCATTTTTGCGAGCATCACCGTTGAGGGCCGCGCAGAAAATCTTGATGCCACCCTAGATTTTTCGGGTGTCGCCCCTGACACTAAGGAAGCCGAAGCCCTTGAGCTGCTGAAGCTGGACGCCGCCGAAAGTGGCATCCGGATCAATCTCCAACTTGATGATCTTGGGACTGACACCTTGAGGCGCTTCTTGGGCGATATGCCCGATCGTCCTGATGTAGTGCGCGTGAGCAACGATGCACTTCGCTTCGTGGCCCCAGGCAATCTGCTCGACTTACGAAATGCGCTTCAAAAGAGCGGCGCGTTGGCGGCGTTCCCTCCTGCTGTGCTTCGCAGTATCTCGGTGGGAGACCAAGTCAGCGAAGTGCCGGTAAATGTCAGCCTTGGCGGCATTGTCTATAACCGCGACGTGGCGGATCGCCTTGGTATAGACCCTACCTTGTGGCGATCCCCAGACGATATGCTTGCCGACCTCGAGAAAGCGCAGAATTCGCGGGTCACACCAGTCGTGATCGACAGCGATCCGACCGAAGCGAGCGCGGCGTTCGAGTCACTTGTCGCAGCATATGCACCTGGCGCCTACAGTGCGCTCTACGCCGCCCATCCGGATGTGGATGTGCTTTCCAAGAGCAACCTGCCGAAGGCGCTCGACTTGATGCGGAAGCTAGCCGGCCTGAGCACCTCCGGAGACCACGCAGACCTCGGCTCGGTGATGAATGCGCTGGTGACGGGGAATGCTCTGATGACGATCGGCGCCGATTGGTGGCGAAATCCCATGAAGGATGCGGGAGTGCGCTATGGTTGCGTGAATCTCCCAGGCGCCACGGCAGTGGTCACCAAGGTTGAAGGGTGGAGCTTCTTCTTGACTGGCGACTCCCGCCGGCAGGCCGCGCAGGACTGGCTTGCCCAGCGAATCGCGGACCCGGAAATGCAGTCACGATACGCGGCCGTCGCTGGGGGTGACCCCGCGCGGCTTGATGTCGTGCGAGACACGCTGGACTCTGCGCAGTCAATGTCATGAACAGTTTGGCTGGCTCGGTCGCAGGGCAATGCGTGTCGGCGGCAGTGACGACGACGCCAGCTTGGCGGAAGGCAATCTGGGACGTTGTCAGCCAATTTCTGTCCAGCCCGACAGAGAGCGCAAACGACGTCATAGAGCGTTTGGACAGCGCTTATCAGATCGTCAAGACAACCGACGGCGGGGGGCAGCTGGAGCGTGGAACGAATGATCCGCCGTGCATTGCGCGCAGCGGCCCAATATTGGCTTTCGTCGGAGAAACGGACAGTCCCTTCGGAGGCACCGGCGCGCCATTCGGCTCTCAATTTCGGACCACTTCCCCGCCATTTGGCGTGACACCGTTACCGACCGCTCCGACAATGCCGCAGCCCGACTATGGCTGGAGTGCCCTTTCACCAAGCATGCAAAACTCGTTTGCTGGCATTGCGGGCCCGCTATTCTCGCAGGAATTGATGGATCAGCTTGCGAATCAGATTCTCGAGAAAGGTGTGACGAACCCCGAAGATTTCACGACTCGCTTCCGCAACGTGCTTCTTCTTGATCGTGCGGAAGCTGGAACATCGGTGAGTGCGATGTCGCTGGCTGTCGGTGTGCCGCTTGATAAAGACTACTTTGACACCTTGCGCGGTGACCTACTCTCCCGCATTTCTCTCACCGACACCCAAAAGGATGTGCTCGACATCCTTGGTCGATCTATTCCGTCTTGGGGAAATAGTGGCGGGAGATTACCTGGCGGCGATCCACGCAATCAGATAACCGCTCCGGGATCGGGTACATGGGGCGGCGACGGACCCGTAGCGGACGTTGGCCGCGTCGCTTTTGGCCCCAGTGTGGGGCAAAGCGTCGGCGGGGATGGCCGCTCCACCAGCGGCAGCCTCGGGCAAAAATTCACCGTTAGCGGATGGCCACTCATTGAGCCGGATGGCACTGGCATCACTTGGCCCGCATTCCCGACGCCTCCTGTCGAGGCGAAGGTCTCCAACCTTGTGACAGGACCAATCGCATCGGACGAGCAGTTTCTGAGTGATCTGTTCAAGCCGGGCAATCTCGATCCGGCGAACCATCGCCTTAATGTTCCTTTTTTCCGGCGGGGCTTCCCCGAGATGGTCTTGATCAAGACGGGCAACGATGATCCGCGCGATACCTGCACGGGCACCATCATCAAGGGGGGCTTCGTTCTGACCGCCGCACATTGCGTCGGCGTGAGCTTTGCAGAAAAAGGCAGTATTAACACAGCAGGCGCGCAGGATGAGGCGTGCCTCGAGGCGGCCGCCGAGAGTCCTCCACCGGTCAATATAGTCGACTTTTGTCACCTCACGAGGCTGCCAATGAAGGCGGACGGGGTTGAGCGCAGCAGCGACGGCAGCCTGGCCCTGATTCCCATAGTCAATTCTGGCTTGCCTGCCGCTGACATTGACGGTGTCTATGACTTAGGAACAGCTCTCGCAACGATTGCAGGTTATGGTCGATCGAGTATTGCCGATCGCGGCGGTCCCGGGCCCCTTCAAGTGACTTGGCTTACGATTGGCAACCGTGACAGTCCCACGCTTGGCACCGACCGTTCGTGGCTCGTGCGAGGCCTCACCGGGCAACGCATCTCGCCAAGCGTTTGTGGTGGTGACTCTGGCGGCGGCGTCATGCGCGGCCGTTTGTTCGGATACGCGGATGAGAGTCACGTTGAACCGCACGAACTGGTCGGCGTTATCCTCGACGGTATCCAGGCCACGGCTGCGTGTGCAGTTGATGACACAAGTCAGGTGGCCATCTCGTCGGTGCAAACAACGGCGATGATCGACTGGATATGCACCAATACGGGAAACGGTCCCACGATTTGCGGCGAGCGTCAGCAATGAGCGGCACCACTTCAAATCAGAGCGACCCGTCGGCAGACCAAGGCCCGGCGTCACGCCTATACCGTGCCGTCCAAGAAGCGATCCGTGCCATCGACCGGGTTCTGACCGCCATATTCTTACCTCAACGCGACATCAGGGCCGACTTCCTGCTTTGGCTTGCCACCCTGGCAGGCCGCGCTCTGCTTATTGGCATTGTGTTCGTTTTCGCGGGTTGGCTCTTGGGGTTTAGCAGCGCGCCCGTCACCTCAACGTTGTTGGGGCCTTCGGAGGCTCCTCCTGAAGAGGCAGTTGTTTACGCCCTGCCGGCCACCGAATTTGTGGCGGAGGTTACGTTTCGAATCTTAGGATGCAAAGTGGTTCAGGAAGGTGATGCGAAGGTCGTCCAGCTTACGACTGATCTGGCGTTCCTTGTGTCCCAACACTCCGTTCCTTCGGCAGCGGCAAGGTATTCCATTGCGACTGATTCATTGAAGAATCTCATTGAAAGTGCAGACTTCAATGTTGGAATTTCGCCAACTGGCTTGCTAACCGCCGTGGGGACCACAAGCAATGGGGTTGCCGCAGATATCAAGGGCTTGTCCGACACCATCGCGCAGCTGATCTCGGTGCCGTCGCTGGCGCCAACCGGCAGCGGGCAGCCCGTCCGCTCCCAAGAGGAGATATGTAGCGGTCTGCCGATAGGATCCGGCGGCGATGGTGCCGCGGACGCATCTCAGTCGGTGCCGCTTCAGCCGCAAACGAATCCAGGGGCGTTGGAGGGGACTGTCCACCGCGGTGCGGGGCCACTCGTGCTGAGGACCGCAGGCGTTCTAGAACCGCCGCGAGCCCCCGGCGACACGAAGCCGAACAAGACAGGCATTATTGCGATGCGTTGGAAGTTCGATCCCAAGGACTTTCTTGAGAATGTCTCCGACGAAGTCAAAAAGGCGGTCGAGGGCGCGGGCGTGGAATTCGCTGTCGAACTGCCACCCGGCCGCCGGGCATCGTCCAGCGCACCGCCGTCAGCAGCCGATGGGGTAGTCTATCGCTCGCCTGTTGCAGGACGCCTCTACGCGTGTCGCAACACCTGCTTTGTCGACACGTTCGATGTTGTTCCGCACCGCGTCGTTGCCCTGGAGGACGTCATGATTTTCGCGAGCGGTGAGGAGGCAGTGATCAAAATCGATCGAAACTGGTTCAGCACGCACGCCACGACCCTCACTTTCGATTCATCCGGTGCGCTCGTTACCGTTTCCACATCGCAAAAGGTGGGGCCGCAGAACTAACATCGCGAGCGCGTGCTTAGGTGCCGGCGTATGATGTGAAGGCCCGCTCGATCAGCCGGTCATATCCCGCCGCCAGCGCAGACGGACCGTTGTATGCAACGGCAAAGTCTTTCCAGCGATGCCCCTGAAGTTCGTCGACCAGGTGGTTCGCCCTGATGAATCGCGACATCACGTCAACCTGTCCGGCGACACTCTGTTTGCAGCGGTTCACAAGCTCCTCAACCGAGCCAAACCCGAGGGCTCGCCAATTGTTACCCATGACCTGGCCTACGCCCCACGAGCACGACGCCAACGCCGCATCGTTGTCGATTTGCTGGGCCCGCGCGAGCAGGTCGTACCGGTCCTTTTGGGCTTTCGGATTGGGCAACCCCGCCAGCGTGGACGCTGGCCAAATGCTCTTCGACTGCGCGCTTGAGCTTCGTTTTGTCCGCCAGGCCATTCAGCAGCCGGTAGAAATAGTGACCTTCCCATCGGATCAGAGGCCAATTGTTCCAGCCTTGCGCTTGACCACCGCTTTCCACCTCTGCGACCGCCATCAGCGCGGCAGGCTCGACTTGAAGCGATTGCGCCAACTGCGCGATCTCAGCTTTCGTTTGGCCATCGAACATTGCTGCCCCCATCGGTTTGGCAAGCGAGCAATGCTACCAGTGCGCGTGTCGCGGTACAATCTTGGCGCGTTCGATTTCGGGCGATACGACGGGAGTCAAGGCCGTTCCGCCGTACGCGGAGATTGCAATTTTCTATGTCGCCGCGTCGCAGAGCGCGCTATGGTTGCTGCGACGAAACGGAGGGCCGTGCCACCGATGGTGCGTATGTCCAGACACCTGATGGAACGCTTGAAGAATATTGCCTACGTCCTGTGGCACCGCACGGTCGTCGTCGCTGCTCTCGGGATTGCTCTTGCGGGATGCGGTCCGCTGATCGCCGACTACAGCCTCGACGCGTACAAGAGTGCCACATCGTTGAAGGCAGAAACCGACGCCCTGATCGACAAGGCGGGCGAGAACTTCTCCGCTCATCGAAAAGACGTCGAGGCCCTTCAGGTAAAGATCGATGCGGCATACGAGTTTGACAACGGCCGCTCGTTGAATTCCCTGAGTGCGGCTGAGTGGCAGATGCTTCGCGATCCTAAGTACTCGCTGTTTGGTGGGTTCATCCAGACGTGGCAGGCGGAAGGAAAACTCTTGCCGGGCTACCGGAGCGAGAAGAAGAACGAGATCGATCTCGCCTTCACATACATCATCTGCCTCGAGGCGAATAAGCAGCGACCAACAAGTTGCAGTGACGCAGCAAAAAATGCCGCCGCAGTGGGGGCCGCCGCGCCGGCGCCCAGCCAGTAGGGGGAAGCGAATGTCCTATCTCGATGACTTTAAGGCGTCCTTTGAAGAGGGCCTGCCGGCGATTGTCCAGCAGAACGTGATGACCTACGCGGCGGCCGCGAGAAAGGACGCGGAAACGTTCCTGCGCGACTCTGAATCCGACGTGAAGAGATGGCTTGCCATGCTCTCAGAGAAGCGCTTGACGAAGCGTGAATTCAGCGACTTGGTTCACGGACGTCAAAGCCTCGCAATCATGGCCGGTCTAGCTGAAACAGGCGTGGCCCTTGCTACAATACAGCGCTTTCGCAACAGTCTAATTGACTTGGTCGTGAACTCGGCTTTCCAGGCGCTGCATATCTGATTCAACGGTCAATGATGCAGTACAGTCGAACGCAGGTTCGCTTGTGGGAGCGTTTTCCCGCGGTTCGCGCATCGCCGGGCTTATACCGATGTGACTCATCGGCGTTACCACATAGCGCCGCCTCATATTCGACTTCTGTTCTGCTGCCGTATGAGTTACGTGGTGTTTTGGGCTTGATCTCGGTCTTCTCGAACAAGCGTGCCCACCTGAACTGACTCTGACCTGCCACTGAACTTTCATCCAGCGGCGACGAGAGCCTCGGCCGGGTTTTGCACCAAGGAGGCGCGCTATCGTACCAGCCGACGGGTTGGGGTTGCCGACACAGCGATCGCTTCTTTCGTTGCACTGCGGGCACGCGAAGGTCTTGGCGAAGTGCGATGGAGATCTGCCTCGCACCACGCGTGAGCGAGAGGCCGCGAGCCGATGGAATCGGCTCCATTGGCGCGTCCGTCCGGCAGAGCGGACGGAAACGGGCTCTACGCGCCGGCCTTCGCGAGGGCTGCGGCGCGGCTTCCCAAGCCCCGTGCCGGGTCTTGGCCATCCGGTGACGATCCCGCGCGCCGGGCGCCGGAGGCGCCCGAAGGATCACGGCGGGAACGACTGCCGTTCCCCGCCGTGCGGCTTGCGCCCTCTGGCGCAAGCCTGCGCTGCCGGGGGCAGCGCAGAACGGAAGGGCTCAAGGCCCTCCACCAAAGCAGGCCCCGCCTGCTTCTCCTTGGGAGCGCACCGTCGCCCCGTCGGGGCGAGGGCGACGGGTGGCTCCATACGAAGCAGGCTTTTTGCCAAGGTTTCGGGCTTCCCGAGGTCACGTCCCTTGAGGTGGTGTAGCTCGGCGGCGCGGTGGTCATCGGCGCTTTCCCGGTAGGGTCTGGTTGCAACGCCAACCCTTGACCGGAAGGACCACCGATGACCGACGACATGATGAACCTGCGCAGGCTGGTGGAGAAGACACCGGATGCCGATCTCCTGCGCGAGATGATCGGCTTTGCCGCCGAGCGACTGATGGAGCTGGAGGTGGGAGCGGCCACCGGCGCCGGCTATGGCGAGAAGAACCCGTTGCGGACGGCCCAGCGCAACGGTTACCGCGACCGCGACTGGGAGACGCGCGCCGGGACCGTCGAACTGCGCATCCCCAAGCTGCGCAAGGGCTCCTACTTCCCGGGCTTTCTCGAACCGCGCCGCATGGCCGAGAAGGCGCTCACCGCCGTCATCCAGGAAGCTTACGTCCAGGGCATCTCAACGCGCTCGGTCGATGACCTGGTCAAGGCCATGGGCATGAGCGGCATCTCGAAGAGCCAAGTCTCGCGACTATGCGAAGAGATCGACGGCAAGGTGAAGGCCTTCCTCGAACGGCCGATCGAAGGTGACTGGCCGTATCTGTGGATCGACGCCACCTACCTGAAGGTTCGCCGCGGCGGGCGCATCGTATCGGTCGCGGTCATCATCGCCGTCGGCGTCAACTCAGACGGCCGGCGCGAGGTTCTGGGCATGGAGGTCGGCACATCCGAGGCCGAGCCGATCTGGACGGAGTTCCTGCGCAAGCTCACCCGGCGTGGCCTGCGCGGCGTCAAGCTCGTCATCTCCGACGCGCACGAGGGCATCAAGGCCGCCGTCACCAAGGTTCTCTCGGCAAGCTGGCAACGCTGTCGCGTGCACTTCATGAGGAACGTGCTGGCCCATGCCGGCAAGAGCGGACGACGGGTCGTCTCCGCCTTCATCGCCACCGCCTTCGCTCAGGAGACGCCCGAGGCCGCCAGGGTTCAGTGGCGTGCCGTCGCCGACCAGATCCGGCCAAAAGTGCCGAAGCTCGCCGCCATCATGGACGACGCCGAGCCCGACGTGCTCGCCTACATGACATTCCCGAAGGAGCATCGCGCCAAGCTTCACAGCACGAATCCGATCGAGCGTCTCAATGGCGAGATCAAACGGCGCACCGAGGTCGTCGGCATCTTCCCCAACGACGACGCCATCGTCCGCCTCGTCGGCGCATTGCTGCTCGAACAGAACGACGAATGGGCCGTGCAGCGGGCCAGATACATGACGCTGGAAACCATCGCACCCTTGAGCGATGATCCCCTCATCAGCATGCCAGCAGTGGCTCGCTGATCTCCCCGGCCCATGCCGGAGAGCGCGGCCATCAGCCGGCAGCTACACCATCACTCGGGACACGATCCTTCCCGAGGCGGGCAGGGCCGCAGGCGCGGCTCGGAAGCGCCGGAATTCCGCGAAAAACCGCTGGAAGGAGCCCGAAAACTATGAAAAATGCTGACAGGTCAATGACTTGCGAAACTTACACAGATTCTTACACATACACAAATTGCGGACCGTTTTACGTTGTAATATCAAATAGTTAGTATTACACTTGAAGGACTTAAAATCCCTCGGAGGTAACTCCATCCCGGTTCGATCCCGGGCGTCCGCACCATCCTGAGGTCAGGCCTACTCGGCGTCCCAGGCGCTGCCGTCGAGGAACACCGCGACCCGGAAGCCGAGCATGTTGGAGCGGCTGTCCTTGCCCGAATCCTTGCCCCACGGGTCGGGCTCTTCCTCGACATAGCCCGACCACAGGCGCTCGGCGACCCGCATGGACATGAACGGCAGCTCGTAGTCGCCGCCGCGCGCCACGAACAGCGCGCAGTCGGCTTCCGTCCAGGGTGACCCGTCGGCCGGCGCCCCGTCGTAGGTATCGTGCCAGCAGTCCGCGATCATCTCCTGCACGTTTCCGGACATGTCGTAGAGCTTCCAGGCGTTCGGCTCGTAGCTGCCGACCTCCGCCGTCCAGTCCGGGTGAATCTTCTCGGCACACGGCGCCATCATGCCGGCCTGGTAGCCAGACTTGCGGTCGCCGAAATTGGCGTAGGTGCACGCCTTCTTCATGTCGTCGCCCCAGAAGGCGGCCGCCTCGGTGCCGGCGCGCGCGGCGTACTCCCACTCCGCCTCGGTCGGCAGGCGGTACCTGCGCCCGCTCTTTTCGCTGAGCCAGTCGAGGTATCCCTGCATCTCGGTGCGCGACACGCACACCGCCGGTTGCTTGCCTGTGACCGGCAGGCCGGGCTGGGCGTACGACCCGTCGCTGATGTAGATCAGGTACGGCCCTTGCTCGAATTTGGCCGAGTTGGGGAGCTTGGTGCCGTTGAATTTCCGCGCGAACTTGCCCTTCTCCATCAGACGGATCGCGCATGTGCCGCCGACGGTCGCGCCAGTCTCCTTCACGTAGGCATCGAACTCGTCGACCGTCACCTCGAACTGGCCGATGGCGAACGGGTAGGCGATGTCGACCTTGTGCTGCGGGTGATCGTAGGGGTCGAGGCCCACGAACTGGATCTTCCGCTCCGCCTTCGTCCCGCCCATCATGAAGCTGCCCGGCGGGATCGCGACCATCTGCGGGCAGTCTGCGCAGTCCTGGAAGGTCGAAAGCGGCGCGATGTCATCGGCCAGCGCGGCCGTGCCGTTGAGAAACAGAAGGCCGGCCGCGAAGAAGATCAGGCGCATGGTCGTTCCACCCCCGGTTGCCACGGCCGGCGCCGCCCGACCCGCGAAAATCCTTGGCCAGACTACGAACCGATTGCGGTTCCGTTCAACCGTCCCCGGCCGGTTAACCTTGCCGCCGCCGGGTCCCGCGGCCCCTGCGAAGGCCGAGCGATCCCAAGGGGAAAACCACCAAGACTTTGATCGACCGGGTTAACTTAACTTCAAGTTGCCTCTGCTAACCACGACAGTCGGGAAACATTGGCCGCCTCGCAAGGCACGCGTCGGCGGCACGATCTGAGGGTGGCGGCACGTATTCATGACAGCGCACGCGGCAGCACATACAGACCGGACCCGCCAGCTCGGCAGGGTGCTTTCCGTCCGGGGATCGGAGGCCAGCATTGGCCTGGCCGAGCGAACCTGGAATGAACCCGACGACGACCGTGCCACGGTCGGGCGCTTCATCGGCATCCGCAGCGGCGACCGCCTCGTGGTCGGGGTCGTCACCGATGCCTCGATCCAGACCCTGCCGATCGCCCGCGAGGAGGGCTACACGGTCACCGCCATGGTCGACCTCATGGGCGAAATCAAGCAGGAGAACGGCGCTCCGCGCTTCCGCCGCGGCGTGACCATCTATCCGGCCATCGGCGACGCCGCGTTCGTCATCACCAAGGACGAACTCAAGATCATCTACGACGTCGGCGGCAACACGATCTCGATCGGTGAGCTGCATCAGGACGAGTCGCTGCCCGCCTACATCAACGTCGACGACATGCTCTCCAAGCATTTCGCCATCCTTGGCACGACCGGCGTCGGCAAGTCGAGCGGCGTCGCGGTAATCCTCAACGAGATTCTCAGCCGTCGTCCGGACCTGCGCGTCTTCCTGGTCGATCCGCACAACGAATATGGCCACTGTTTCGGTTCGCGCGCTCAGGTTCTGACGCCCGGTAACCTTCGCCTGCCGTTCTGGCTGTTCAATTTCGAGGAGATGACCGACGTCATCTTCCGCGGCCGCCCGGGTATCGACGAAGAAGTCGAGATTCTGGCGGAGGTCATTCCCGCCGCGCGCCGCGCCTATGGCCGCGAACTCGGCGCGCCCGCCCGCAAGGGCGATCCGCGCGCCGGCTACACCGTCGACACGCCCGTTCCCTATCGTCTCGCCGACCTTCTGTCGCTCCTCGACGAGCGCATGGGCAAACTCGAAAACCGCTCGCAGCGCACCGTCATCAACAAGCTGCTGATGCGCATCGAGAGCGTCGTCAACGATCCGCGCTACGCTTTCATGTTCGACAACGCCAACGTCGGCGGCGACACCATGACCAGCGTGCTGGGTCAGCTCTTCCGCCTGCCGATCGGCCAGCGGCCGATGACCATCATGCAGCTCGCCGGCTTCCCGGTTGAGGTGGTCAACTCGGTGGTCTCGGTTCTCGGCCGCATGGCCTTCGATTTCGGCTTGTGGAGCGACGGCAAGCTGCCGCTGCTGTTCGTCTGCGAGGAGGCCCACCGCTACGCCTCTGCCGACCGCACCATCGGCTTCGGACCGACCCGCCGCGCCATCTCGCGCATCGCCAAGGAAGGCCGCAAATACGGCGTCTTCCTGGGCCTCGTCACCCAGCGCCCGGCCGAGCTCGACGCCACCATCATCTCCCAGTGCTCGACGCTGCTCGCCATGCGCATGTCGAACGAGCGCGACCAGGGGCTCGTCCGTTCGGCCGTCTCCGACGCGGCGGCGAACCTGCTCGGCTTCCTGCCGTCGCTTGGCACGCGGGAGGTCTTCGCCTTCGGCGAGGGCGTTTCGGTGCCGACCCGCCTGCGCTTCAAGGAACTGGCCGCCGATCGCCTGCCGCACAGCGAAGCGGTCGCCACCGGCGATTCCGACTTCGGGCACACCGTCGATGAGGGCTTCATCGACGCCGTGGTTGACCGCTGGCGGAGCGCCACCATGAGTTCGCGGTCCCGCGCGGAGCCCGCGGCCGAACCAGCGGCACCGCCAATCGCGCCAGTCGCCGCCGCCCCGCACACGCCGGCGGCACAGCCGACCTCCCCGAACCTGACCGGGCGGCTCGATCCGCAGCGCTATCGGCTGCTCAAGAAGCAGGTCAAGGCCTAGCCACCCATTTCGGGTGTTCGGCCGCCCTTGACGAAGCGTTGGGAGCGGGTGCTTTGTGACCGTCGGCTTCTGTCTGACGCCGCCGGCCGCTTCCGATGCACCTTGCCACCTGGCTCGCCTACGTCCTCGCTTCCTGCGTCCTTCTCCTCATTCCGGGGCCGACGGTCCTGCTCGTCGTCAGCTATGCGCTGACCCAGGGGCGCCGCATCGCGATCGCGATGGCGGCCGGCGTCGCGCTCGGCGATTTCACCGCCATGACGCTGTCGCTGGTCGGGCTGGGGGCTCTGCTTGCCGCCTGGGCGGCACTGTTCACGCTGCTGAAGTGGGTCGGTGCGGCGTACCTCGTCTATCTCGGTGTCCGTCTGTGGCGCGCCGAGCCGACGCTTCCCGATGCCGCGGCCGATGAGCCACCGACGTCGGCCCGCCCCGTCTTTCTGCACGCCTTCGTGGTGACCGCTCTCAACCCGAAGAGCATCGCCTTCTTCGTCGCCTTCATGCCGCAGTTCATCGACCGCTCGGCGCCGCTGGCCGCCCAGTTCGTCGTCCTCGAGGCGACGTTCGTATCGCTGGCGCTGGTGAATGCGCTCGCCTACGCGCTCGCCGCCGACCGGCTGCGCGCCCAGGTCCGCAAGCCCGCCGTGCTCCGTGGCATGAACCGGGCAGGGGCCGCCTGTCTGGTCGGCATGGGCGCCGCAACAGTCGCATTGAGCCACGCCTAGGCGCGGTCACGATGTTTCGCCCCGCCATTTGACACTCCGGTCGAAACGTCGTCTCTGCCGGTAACCGGCCGCTGCCTTCGCGCGCGGCCCAACAAGCAGGAGGATTGAATGCGTAACGTTCTGTTCGCCGCCGCGGTGGCTGGCCTTGTCGCCACGCCCGCTCTGGCGGCCGACATCACGGTCGGCGTGACCTCGATCGTGGAGCATCCCGCGCTCGACGCCGCCCGCGACGGCATCAAGGAGACCCTGGAGGCGGCTGGCTACAAAGATGGCGAGAACGGCTTCCACTTTCTTTTCGAGACGGCGCAGGGCAAGCCCGACATCGCCGCGCAGATCGCGCGCAAGTACGTCGGTGACAACGTCAACGTCATTGTCCCGATTTCGACGCCATCGGCGCAGGGCGCGGTCGCCGCGACCAAGGACATTCCGATCGTCTTCACCGCGGTCACCGATCCGGTCGCCGCGCAGATCGTTCCCTCGCTCATGCATCCGGGCGGCAACGTCACCGGCATTTCCGACATGTCGCCGATCGCCGACCACATCGCCCTCATCAAGGAAATCACGCCCAACGCCAAGAAGGTCGGCGTGATCTACAATCCCGGCGAGGCCAATTCGGTCGTCCTCGTGGAGCGCCTGAAGGAACTGGCCGGACCCGCCGGCCTCGAGATCGTCGAGTCGCCGGCCACCAAGTCCGCCGAGGTCCAGCAGGCGACCCTGGCCCTCGTCGGCAAGGTCGATGCGATCTACATCCCGACCGACAACACCGTCGTCTCGGCCCTTGAGGCCGCGATCTCGGTCGCACAGGAAAACAAGATCCCGGTCTATGCCGGCGACACCGACAGCGTGCCGCGCGGCGCCATCGCCGCCATCGGCTTCAACTACCACGACGTCGGCGTCGAGACCGGCAAGATCGTGGTGCGCGTGCTGAAGGGCGAGAAGCCCGGCGACATCGACGTGAGCTTCGCCACCGGCACCAACCTGGTTGTCAACAAGGGCGCGGCCGCCAAGTACGGCGTCACGATTCCGAACGCCGTGCTGCAGCGCGCCAGCCAGGTCATCGAATAGAGGCTTTCGGAATCGTGTGTTCCGATTGAGACTGGAGAGGGGTCGGCGGCGCCGGTCCCTCTTCT
This sequence comes from uncultured Alphaproteobacteria bacterium, assembly GCA_963843565.1. Taxonomy (GTDB): domain Bacteria; phylum Pseudomonadota; class Alphaproteobacteria; order Rhizobiales; family Kaistiaceae; genus DASZQY01. The sequence goes on along the minus strand of CAWJKY010000003.1, from coordinate 1,105,218 downwards.
TCGTTTCCGGGGTAAGGGGCAGGGAATCAAGTGAGCGCCATCGCCTTCTTCGGCGCGGTTGAGCTTGGTCTGGTTTATGGCTTCGTGGCGCTCGGCGTCTTCCTGGCCTTCCGGGTCCTCGATTTTCCCGATCTCACCGTCGACGGCTCGTTCCCGCTGGGCGCCGGCGTGGCCGCGGTCGCCATCACCGCCGGCTACAATCCATGGCTGGCGACGCTGCTGGCCGCCCTGGCCGCGGCTTGCGCCGGGCTGGTGACAGCGGCGCTCAACCAGCGCTTCAAGATCCTGCATCTGCTCGCCTCGATCCTCACCATGATCGCGCTGTTCTCGGTCAACCTGCGCATCATGGGCCGGCCCAACATCGCCATCCTCACCCAGAAGACCGTGCTCACCCCGTTCTATGGCCTCGGCCTCAAGGACTACGCGGTGCGTCCGCTGTTCCTGGCCGTCGTCCTGGCGCTCGCGGTGGTGCTGCTCGCCCGCTTCCTGAGCAGCGATTTCGGCCTCGCCATGCGCGCCACCGGTGCCAACCCGCGCATGGCGCGCGCGCAGGGCATCCGCACCGAGCTGCAGGTCTACGTCGGCATGGCGCTGTCCAATTCGTTGGTCGGCATTGCTGGCGCCATGTTCGCGCAGACCAACGGCTTCGCCGACGTGACCGCCGGCGTCGGCACCATCGTCATCGGCCTTGCCGCCGTCATCGTCGGCGAGACGCTGTTCCGCTTCGGGGGCATCGCGGTGGCGCTGATCGGCTGCGTCTTCGGCTCGATCATTTATCGCGTCGCCATCGCACTGGCGCTGTCGTCGGACGTGATCGGCCTGAAAGCCTCCGACCTCAATCTGGCGACCGCCGTGCTGGTGGCGCTCGCCCTCATCTTGCCGCGGCTGCGCGGCGGGGCGGCGCGGGCATGATCGGCGTCGAGAACCTGTCGGTGACCTTCGCGCGCGGCACGCCGCTGGAGAAGCGCGCCCTCAACGGCGTGACGCTGCGCATCGAGCCCGGCGAATTCGTTTCCGTCATCGGCTCGAACGGGGCCGGCAAGTCGACGCTGCTCTCGGCGGTCGCCGGCGATGCGCCGCTGAGCGGCGGCCGGATCGTCATCGACGACGAGGACGTCAGCCGCCAGTCGACGGCGCGCCGCTCCGCCAAGGTCGCCCGCGTCTTTCAGGATCCGCTCGCCGGCAGCGCCGGGCAGCTCACCATCGAGGAGAACCTCGCGATCGCCGTCGCCCGCGGCCTGCGGCGTGGCCTCGGCAGCGCGATCACCCGCGGCCGGCGCGATCTCTTCCGCGAACGCATCGCCTCGCTCGGGCTCGGGCTGGAGAACCGCTTGGGCGACCGCATGGCGTTGCTGTCCGGCGGCCAGCGTCAGGCGGTCGCGCTGCTCATGGCGACGCTCAAGAAGTCGAGCGTTCTGCTCCTCGACGAACACACCGCCGCGCTCGATCCCGGCATGGCCGAGTTCGTCGTCGATCTCACCCGCCGCACGGTTGCCGAACACCGCATGACGACCCTCATGGTCACCCACTCCATGCGTCAGGCCCTCGACCTCGGCACGCGAACCGTCATGCTGCACGAGGGCAAGGTGGTGCTCGACGTGAAGGGCGAGGAGAGGGCGGTTCTCGACGTGGCGGCGCTGGTCGCGATGTTCCGCCGTCAGCGCGGCCTGACCATCGACGATGACTCGCTGCTCATCGAGTGATCGCGGCTTTCCGCTCCGGCGCTCGCCAGCGGTAGATCCAGTCGGCGCGGTCGAGGATCAGCCGCGTCCCGGCGAGGGTCAGGGCGGCATCGCGCGCAAAGGCCATCGGTCCCTGCCAGTGGTAGTCGGTGCCCGTGCGTCGCGATGCTTCCGCGACCCGGATCACACGCGGCTTCCGTGCCGCCTCGTAGGCTCCGAGCGCCGCCGGAATGTCGGAGGCGCCGTCGAGGCAATCGGCAAGTACCGCCGCATCCTCGATTGCCATCGCAGCGCCCTGCGCCAGAAACGGCATCATGGCGTGGGCGGCATCGCCGAGTAGCGCGAGGCGCCCCTTGCACCACGACCGACTCCCGTCCACCGTCATCAGCGCGAACTTCTGCCAGCTTTCGGCGGCGGAAAGCAGGTTCTTTACCCCGGCCGATGCGTTGGCGAACCGCGCCAGCAGTTCGCCCCGCTCGCCGGGCACGTTCCAGCCGGGTTCATCCCAGCGTTCCGCCATCAGCACCACGATGCTGACCGCCGTACCGCCCTGCACCGGGTAGTGGACGATGTGGGCGTCGGGGCCGAGCCAAAGACCGGTTCGCTTCATGGAGAGGAGGCCGGCAACCGCCTCCGCCGGCACCAGCGCGCGCCGCGCGGTCCGCCCGGTCGGGACCGGCGCGCTGTCGCCGCGCACCTCGGCGCGAAGCGTCGAGCGCACGCCGTCGGCGCCGATCACGGCGGCGGCGGTCAACTCGTCCGCGCAACCCGGACCGTCGATCCGCACGGCGACGCCGTCGTCGCGAGGAAGCGCCGCGGCAATCGTCGCGCCGAGCATCAGGGTGATCTTCGGGCTTGCCGCGACCGCTTCGACCAGAACCCGCTGGAGATCGGCGCGGTGGATCACGCGATAGGGGAAGCCGTAGCGCTCGCGGAACAACGCCGCCGGCAGGCGCGTCAGCACCCGCCCGCTCGCCGCGCTTCTGATTTCCAGCGCCTCCGGCTCGATCGCCGCCGCCGCGAAGGCGTCTTCGAGGCCGAGGCCGGCGAGGATGCGCCCGGCGTTCGGCGCGATCTGGATTCCGGCGCCGACCACGCTGAGCTGATCGGCGCGCTCGACGATCACGATGCGGTAGCCGGCGGCCGCAAGCGCGAGGGCGGCGGTCAGCCCGCCGATGCCCGCGCCGGCGACGACGATGGTGCGTCGTTCGCCGTCGCCCGCCACCGGTTCGGGCGCCCTACGCGGCGAGGTCGTCGCGGTAGAGGTGGCCCGGCGGGTTGGTCTCGGTGGCGTCGAGGTCGGCGCGGTGGCGGTAAAGGGTGGAGCAGTAGGGGCAGATCTTTTCATCCGCGTCGCCCATGTCGAGGAAGACGTGCGGATGGTCGTAGGGCGGCTGCGCGCCGACGCACATGAACTCGCGGACGCCGATCTCGACGACCGGGACTCCGGCATCGTTGTGAAAGTGCGGAACAACGTGGTCGGCCATGACTTCCCTTTGGGCTCGTTCGCGCGTCGGCGGCACAATAGCCGCCCCTGCCGGGAAGTGGTAGGTGCGACCGGATGGACACCTTCTCGTCTGACGGCGTCGAAATCGCCTACCGCGACATCGCGCCTGAGGGCGCCGCCACCGGCCGCGCGATCCTGCTCATTCACGGCTTCGCCTCGAACGTCGCGGTGAACTGGGAGACGACCGGCTGGCTGGCGACCCTGTCCCATGCCGGCTACCGCGTTGTCGCCATGGACGTGCGCGGCCACGGGGCGAGCGCCAAACTCTACGCCGCCGACGATTACCGGCCGGCGCTGATGGCTGCCGACGCCGCCCGCCTCATCGACCACCTGCAACTCGGGGTGGCCGACGTCATGGGCTATTCCATGGGCGCCCGGATCGCCGTCCAGTTGGTCCTCGATCATCCCGAAAAGGTGCGCGATCTCGTCTGCGGCGGCATGGGCGATGCCATGGTGCGCGGCATCGGCGGCGAAGCCGAGATCGCCCGGGCGCTGTCGGTGCCGCAGCTCACCGACGACATCGGGGAGGTGGCGCGCGGCTACCGGATGTTCGCAGAGCGAACGAAAAGCGATCTCCGGGCGCTCGCTGCCTGCATCGTTGGTCAGCGCCAGCCGGTCGCCGCCGGGGACCTCGGCAGGATCGGCGTGCCCGTGCTGGTCGCTGTCGGCGAAACCGACGGCGTTGCCGGCTCCGCGACGGGCCTTGCTGCTCTGATCCCCGGCGCCGAGGCGTTCGTCATCCCCCGGCGCGATCACATGCTCGCCACCGGCGACCGCGCCTACAAGGCCGCCGTCCTTGATTTTCTCAAGCGCCATCCCTGATCGTCGCGGTTCCAGCCCTTGCAATTGAGCCGACGCGGCTTAGCTCCATGCATCCCCGCCGTTAACCCCGCCCTGTGGCGGATCGGCTAGCCTCGCTGGCGCCGGAAACGGCTTGTGATAGGGTGCCGCCCGCATTTCGGGGCGCGGGTGCCAGCACCGGATGTGAGGGTGACTATGTCGATAAGCGTAACGGACAGGAAGGATACCCTCAGCCAGGTCGACCCGATCTGGGCGCGGGTGCGCCGTGAGGCGGAGCGCATCGTCGCGTCCGACCCGGCCATGGCGAGCTTCGTCTATTCGACGATCCTCAACCACGACCGCCTCGAGGACGCGATCATCCACCGCATCGCCCAGCGTCTCGACAGCGCCGTCGTCAGCGCCGAATCGATTCGCGTGGCCTTTGGACAGGCGCTTGCCGATCAGCGCGACCTCGGCGAGATCATGCGTTGCGACATCGCCGCCGTTTACGACCGCGATCCGGCCTGCGAGCGCCACATCCAGCCGGTGCTCTATTTCAAGGGCTTCCACGCCATCCAGACCCATCGTCTGGCGCACTGGCTGTGGCGTGCCGGCCGCATTGATTTCGCGCTCTACCTTCAGGCGCGCGCCTCGTCGGTCTTCCAGGTCGACGTCAATCCGGCGGCGCCCATGGGCCGCGGCATCTTCTTCGATCACGCCACCGGCATCGTCGTCGGGCAGACGGCGGAGATCGGCGACAACGTCTCCATGCTTCAGGGCGTCACCCTCGGCGGCACCGGCAAGGAGATCGGCGATCGCCATCCGAAGGTGCGCCACGGCGTCCTCATCGGGGCCGGCGCCAAGGTTCTTGGCAATATCGAGATCGGTGAGGGCGCCAAGGTCGCCGCCGGCTCGGTGGTGCTCCATCCCGTCCCGCCGTATACGACAGTTGCCGGTGTGCCTGCGCGCATCGTCGGCAAGGTCGTGGTGGAAGCCGCGCGCGGCATGGACCAGACGTTCGAAGAACAAGACTGACGCGGCACGAACTAAAAAGGGGACATCGGTGGATCGCAAGGAGATCCAGAAGCTCGAGAGCTTCTTTCGCAAGCGTTTTAACGTGCCGGCGCTGGAGGTACGCCAGCGCCCGCAGAAGCAGGATTCGGCCGAGCTCTACATCGGCGATGAATTCATTGGCGTGATCTACCGCGACGATGAGGACGGCGACCTGTCCTACAATTTCACGATGGCGATCCTCGATATCGACCTCGAGTAAGGTCAGGGCGCCAGGAACCCCGCCGCCAGCGTCTGCATGCCGCCGTCGAGCGCCCCCCAGTTGGCGAGCAGGTTGCGGTTGAACCGGTAGAGCAGCGACAGGCCCCCGCCGAAGTTGACGTCGCGCAGGCACGTCGCCGGCACCGTGTCGGTTGCCGTCGCCAGACAGCGCGCCACGAACGGGCGTGGCGCGGACGGATCGAAAAAGACGATGTCGCCGTCGTAGCCGGAATCCTTGGCCAACTGACGCCCGACGAGGCCCGCCGGCCCGGCGATCGGCTTGCCGACGAAGAAGCGGGTGTAGACGTCGTCGAGCCGCGCCGATGAATCGAGCGGCGTATCGCGCACCGCGATCGTGGCGTAGACGACCGGCGCTGTCGGCGAGCCGTCCTTGAAGGCGTCGGCGTTCTTCTCCGAGTAGCCCGCCAGATCGGGCCAGTGCAGCGCCAGATCGGCCCGTTCAACCGCGCCGCCCTGCCGCGCCTCGGCGAAGCGCAGCATGTTGGCGGGGATCGCAAGCTTCTCCGAGCCGATGGTGAGCAGCACCGGGGTCGTCTCGTCGGTCAGACCCGTGAGCGTGAGCTGGGCCCGGTAGGCCTCGAGCGCCACCTTGAAGAGCACGCCGGCGAGTACGATCGCGACCACCGCCGCCGACAGCAGGACGAACGGTCGGCCGAGAAGCGACGTCCGCGATCGGGCCGCGCGCCGCCGCCTGTGCCTTAACGGTACATCAACCACCCGGGGCCTCTCCGGCGCTCAACGGAAGCATCAACGATTCCAGAGGGTTGCGTATCGAATCGTGTCCCTTAACCACGGTACGCGCCTTGCAACGCCCACTCAACGGTGCCGATACGTGTGTCCGGATGAGACGCGGCGAAAAGGGGACGGGGCTTTGCTGAGGGACGGGCTACTCCTGGCTTATTGTGCTGCCGTCGGCTTCGTTGCCTCGGGGGTCGCGGCGAGCTTCTACAAGATGGTCACCCACGAGCCGGCCCGTTTCCGGCTGCTCGGCGAGGGCTGGCCGGCCGCGGTGGTCACCTTCCTGTTCTGCGCCTTCACCGGTCCGGCGATCGTCGTGGAAATGGTCATCCGCCAGCGCCTCTCGGATCGCAATGCCATCGGCCTGCTGGTCGCCGGCTTCGTCATCGCCGCCCTGTGGAGCGTCTGCTCCGGGGTGCTGGTCCTGCAACTTGTCCTGTCGGTCCGCGACACCCTCGCCTGAGCGGTGCTAGGTTTGCCCGTCGGCCAGAACCAGCGCGGGAACCGCAGCGACCATGACGATTCACTCTCTCGACGGCCTTTCGCCGGAACTGCCGCCTGATGGCGACTACTGGGTCGCACCGACCGCCTCGGTGATCGGCCGCGTCAAGCTCGGGTCCGGCGTCGGCGTGTGGTTCGGGGCGGTGCTGCGCGGGGGTGGCGAGCCGATCGTCGTCGGCGCCGATACCAATCTCCAGGACATGGTGATGGTGCACACGGATCCGCAGTTTCCCGCGACCGTCGGCGCCGGCTGCACCGTCGGCCACCGCGCCATCATCCACGGCTGCTCGATCGGCAACAATGTCCTCATCGGCATGGGGGCGATCGTCCTGAACGGTGCCCGGATCGGCGACAATTCGCTGATCGCCGCCGGCGCACTGGTTGCCGAGGGCAGGGAGGTGCCGCCAGGCTCGCTGGTGATCGGCGTGCCGGGCAAGGTCGTGCGCTCGCTGAGCGAGGATGAGATCGCCCGCAACCGCGTCTCCGCCGCCAACTACGCCGCCAACTGGCGCCGCTTCGCCGCGGGTTTGCGTTAGGCCGGCGGCTCCCAAAAAAGTGAGCCGGCCCCGGGGCGGGGGCCGGCTCTGATGGACCTGATCTTGGGGACGGGGGGTGGGACGCGACCAGGTCCAAGGCAAACCACCCAGCTAATTCGATCGAGGCGGCGCGCTGGCTGCCGCGAAGCTTTGTGTCAGCGCGTCAAACTCCCGACCGAAACCGTTCGGGCATCTTCGATTCCGACCCACTGCCCAGTATCGAACTCCGACTGCCGCTTCACGTACAGGTAGTCCGTATCGCCCCAGACGAGAACCCGGGGTTGCAGGTTATCGAGGATCAGGTCGCCGCGGTCGGTTTCGACCGTCAGCACCGCATGGCCCTCGCCGTTCTTCTGGCGGACGACCGTGATCAGCAGCGCGCTGACCGGCCAGCCCTCCTGGATCAAGTCTCGGCGCTTCAGAAGGACCAGATCCTCGCAGTCGCCGCGGCCGTTCGGATAGGCCCAGAATTCCTGGCGCCCGTAATTCTGTTCGTCGGTCTCCGGCGTCACCGACAGGTTGACCTGCGCGTTGACGGCGACCAGCTGGTTCCAGAGCTGCGGCGTCAGGACCACGCGGGCCGGCTTGCGGCTGCGGATCTGGCACTCGCTGACGTGGCTCTGGCAGAACTCGTAATGACCGATCGGCTGAGACGTCTTGCCGGTCGTCATCATGAATGCCCCGCCCGCCGGTTCGCTCGCGAGGGCGCCGGCGCCGGTCGCGGCAAGTAAAACTCCCGCGAAGATAAGTCTAGATACGCTGCTTCTGCACATTGTCCTCTCCCCAACCCGGCGAGGACTATGGCATTGAGGCTTTTATTCGAGCATAAAATGGCAGCTACAAAGTAAATCAAAGAATAGAAAAATCAGAATGAATTGAGCAAGGTTTGGTTTACCTCACCCGCCAGTATTGTCGCACCCCCAAACGGCGAAGGCCGCCCGGTGGGGCGGCCTTCGGTCGGCGGTTGAAGAGGTGAGGAACTACGGCGTCAGGTCAGGTTCTGCTCGAGCGAGCTCGCCGTTTGCAGGGTCGCGAATTCCACCGCGATGCCCTCGTCGAAATGGCGCACGACGCTGCTGCGCAGCCTGCCCACCATGAGCGGCGAGCCGATCGGCGGCTTGACCTCCATCGCCAGCGCGGCGCCCGAGAAGGAGATGTCGACGACCTTGGCGCGATAGTCGCGGCCGTCGGGGAGCGACACGGAAACCGACTGAATCTTGGGGGTTGCCCGGTCGTGGCGGCGGTCTTCCGGCAGGTTCAGTTCGTGCCGGTTGGCCAGCCACGTGAGCTTGGCGGCGAGCTTGTCTTTCTTGCGCAGCGTGGCGGCGATGGTCATCGCGAAGCCGCCGTCGTAGGCGCGGGTGATCTGGCCCTCGACCCGGCCGATATGGTCGATATAGGCCACCACGCGCTCGCCGACCCGGCCGACGATCGGCGTGGTCAAGGCCGCGCTGCCCGGCGACATATTCTGGGTCTGGCAGGGGTATTCGCGCCTGTCTTCCAGCATGAAACGACCCAGCAGGTTGACGTTAACCCGCTGATTCCGCCGCCGGTCGTGCTGCCGGATCAGCGATCGCTGGTGGGTCGTCTGCGGATTGGACATGCGGTTGGGCGCACGCGTTGAGTGTCTTCAGGCGCCACAACCTTGCTCCCGCGCGGTTAACAACGCGTAACGTTCACACCGCGCACATTTACGGATGTCGGCCTATTCCTTGCCGCCGTCCACCACGAACAAATGGCCGTGCCGCCGGGAATTGCGGGCCGGGAAGGGCACGGCGGCCGGCGCCGTCGCGGGAGCCGTCCTGGAACGGGGAAAATCGGTCCGCCGGCGGAGGAATTGCGGGGCCTGCTCGGGCCAGATCAGGCGCAGACTGGTGATCGACTGGCTGATCACCGGCTCGGTCCCCAGCCAGTAGGGCCGCTCCAGCGGCGCCAGGCTGCCCAGCACCCGGTCGAACGCGGGGCCGGTGTGGCGCAGCGGCAGCAGGAGCAACTCGGCCGGCACGCCCATGCCCCGCCCGGTCTTTGCCTCGATCGTCGTCACCGCCGCGGCGCCATCCTCGACAACGGCCGCCCCCAGCGTTGCCATCGCCGAACGGTCGTCGCCGGTCCACAGGTCGAAGAAGTTGGTGCCCTTCAGCTCGCGGCCGTAGATCGCGCACACGCGCGTGCCGGCGAGGCGCACGTTCAGGCGCTCGCGGTCGAGGACCTCGAGGATGAACGTGTCGGCAAGCACCCTGCGGATGTCGCTCGGCTCGATTGCGCTGCGGTGCGGGGCGCGCTCGACGCCGCGCACGCGGTTCCAGTAGTCGTAGAGTTCGCGCGACGCGCTGTGTTTCATGTCCCCGCCGTCCCCGTGTCACAATGAAGCTGTCGGCGACCCTCAGCCGTCCCGCTGCCGGATTCGCGTCCAGGTTCGGGACAGGCTTCAGCCTTCTTTTCCCGATCGTGGTTGGAGTTGCAGACGCCATGCCACTGGCGCGCGCCGCGGCGCCCCGGCGGTAAGGTTTATTGTGGCGGCCGCTTGTTGGCCGACGGGGTGCGTGCCAGTGTGCGCCATCGACGACGCACGCACATCAGGTTGCTTCCCGGGGGGGTCGAGTTTGACAGGGACGTGACCACGCCGCCCGCGCGCCCCACCGGCGCCGGGCGGTTTTTCGTCGCCATCGCCTTTCTTCCGCCCTCCGGTGCGCTAAGGTCCCGCGCTCCATGAACGCGCCGATCCCGAACCCGCCCACGCCGTCCACCCGCCAGCCGGCGTTCAACCTGCCGGCGGTTGTCACCGGCCTGGTCGCGATCCTGATCGCTCTTCACGCCGGCCGCGTCCTCCTGCTCGATCAGGCGGCGACCCAGCAGCTCATCGTGAACTTCGCTTTCATTCCGGTGCGCGAGACCGAGCCGGCCCTGTTTGCGACCGTGGTTTCGTGGCTGCCCGGCGCGCGCGTCTGGACCTTTCTCACCTACGCCTTCATCCACGGCAGCTGGGGCCACGTGCTGCTCAACGCCGTGTGGCTGGTGGCCTTCGGTGCGCCGGTCGGCTGGCGCTTCGGCACCGTGCGCTTTCTGCTCTACGCAGCCGTCGGCGCCATCGCCGGGGCCGCGCTTCACATGGTCTTCAACTGGTACGACCCGACGCCGGTGGTCGGTGCCTCGGCGGCGATATCGGCGCTGATGGCGGGTGCCTGCCGTTTCGCCTTCACCTCCGGTGGCCCGATGTGGTCCATGTACGGCCCCGCCGCTTATCGCCACCCGGCTGCCTCGCTTCTCGAGATCGCCCGCGACGGGCGCGTCATCGCCTTCATCGCCGTCTGGTTCGGGATCAACCTGATCTTCGGCCTGACCGGCGGCGCCGGCCTCTCGTCGGGCGCCGTCGCCTGGGAGGCCCACATCGGCGGGTTCCTCGCCGGCCTTTTGCTCTTCCGCTGGTTCGATCCGGTCCCCCGGAGCTAGGCCGCCGGCCGTTTGCTGCACCGCAACTTGTCAGGTGTGCCAGAACGTCGCACCATCCGCCGCACTTGGGTGGAGGGCGACGCAGCAACGACACGGGAGGCCCCAATGAACGTAGCTGCCATTCTCGCAAGCAAGGGCCGTGAAGTCCTGACGACGACCGAGAGCGACACCATCTCCGAAGCGGTCGCGGTCCTGGCCCGCCGCAAGATCGGCGCGCTGGTGGTGCTCGGGCCGGGCGAGCGGATCGTCGGGATCATTTCGGAACGCGACGTGGTGCGGGCGGTCGGAACCATCGGGGCCGACGTGCTGGGCCAGCCGATTGGCACGATCATGACCCGTGCGGTGATGACCTGCGGCGAGGACGAGACCCTCGACGAGGTCATGACGCGCATGACCCGTGGCCGCTTCCGCCATCTGCCGGTGGCGCGCAACGAGCGCCTCGTCGGCATCGTCTCGATCGGCGACGTGGTGAAGGCGCGTATCGAGCAGGTCGAGCGCGAGGCCGAAGAGATGCGGGCCTATATCGCCACCGCCTGATACTTCAGGCGGAGACTCCGACAAGCTCGGCAATTTCCGACGCGGACCGGCGACAGGTTTCGTAGCCGATTTCGATCGCGTCGGCGGCGCGGTGAAACTCGAGGTGGCCGAGGCCGCCGAGCTGCGGCCCGATCAGCATGTCGGGCGGCGAGCCGGCCAGCCGCGAGCGCGCCAGCCGGTACTGGATGATCTTGTAGGCGTCGGTGAGCACCGCCGGAATCCCCGGCGGCCGGTTCGGGTCCTCGCCGCGCTCGGCCGCCTCCGCTCCGTCGATCGGCGCATCCTCATCGTCGGCGCCGTGATCGAAGATGATCTTGCGGCTGTCGCCGATGACGTTGGCGTAGAGGTTGACCGCGATCACCGTGTCGGCGCCGAGCGCACGACACACCGACACCGGCACCGGATTGACGACCGCTCCGTCGATCAGCCAGCGCCCGTTGAGGAGCACCGGCTGGAAGATGCCCGGGATCGCGTAGGAGGCACGGAGCGCGGCGGCGAGCGAGCCGCGCCGGATCCAGACCTCGTGACCGGTGCGCAGTTCCGCCGCGACGCTGACGAACTGCGGTGCGAGGTCCTCGATGCGGAGGTCCTTCATTTCAGATTCGAACAGGCGCGTGAGCTTGCTGCCGCTGAACAGTCCGCCGCGTGGAATGCTGACGTCGAGAAGCGCCACGAGCTGGCGGCGGGTCAGTTGCCGGGCGTGCTCCTCTAGTTCGTCCAGGAGCCCCGCGCAGTAGCTGCCCCCGACGATGGCGCCCATCGAGGCGCCGGCGACGATATCCGGCCTGACGCCCAGCTCGGTGAGGGCGCGCAGCACGCCGATATGCGCCCAGCCCCGCGCCGCGCCGCTGCCGAGCGCCAGCCCGATGACCGGCTTGCGGCCTCCGGACGCCTGGTGCTCGTTATTGGTGCGGCCGAGAACGTTCATTTGGCGCCAGGTTTGGTGGGCTGCAGCTACCAATGTAGGCGGTCGTAGCTACGCGGTCAGCCGCCTTCTGCCCGTTTCATCTCGCGGTCGAAGACGAGGGCGGTTTCCGCCGTTGGCGCCATCCCGGTCGGCACCGAGCGATAGAAGCACGAACGGTAGCCGGTGTGGCAGGCGACCCCGTCGCCGGCGATCCGCACCTTCAGCAGTACCGCATCCTGGTCGCAGTCGATGCGGATGTCGGACACGGCGAGCGTGTTCCCGCTTTCCTCGCCTTTGCGCCAGAGCTTCCGGCGCGAGCGGCTCCAGAACCAGCCTTGCCGCGTCTGGATGGTGCGCGCCAGCGCTTCGGCGTTCATATGCGCAACCATCAGAATCTCGCCCGTGTCGGCGTCGGCGGCGATGGCGACGATCAGCCCGGCATCGTCGAACTTCGGCGCCAGCGCGGCGCCCATCTCGATCGTGTCTTCGTCTCCGCGGACGGCAAACGGGAACGGGTCGGCGCTCATGGGCGGCCCCTCGTGATTGTCTCAGGTGTGTCGGATGAACGGCATGAGCGCCGCCCGCGTCAAGTCGCGAGCCGGCGCGGCGAAGCTAGCCGGCGTGATGGTCGCCCTTGACCAGCGTCAGGAAGCGCACCTGCTCGGCCGGGTCGTTGCGGAAGGCGCCGGTGAACTGCGTCGTCACGGTGCTCGCGCCATGGGCGCGCACGCCGCGCAGCGTCATGCACTGATGCTCCGCCTCGATCATCACCGCGATCCCGCGCGGCTTCAGCGCCTCGTCGATCGCCCCGACGATCTCCGCGGTCAGCCGCTCCTGTGTCTGCAGACGACGCGCGTACACCTCGACGACACGGCCGAGCTTGGAGAGGCCCACGACCTTGTCGGTGGGGAAATAGGCGATGTGCGCCTTGCCGACGAACGGCACCATGTGGTGCTCGCAGTGCGAAAAGAAGGGAATGTCGCGGACCACGACCACGTCGTCGTAGCTGTCGATCTCGTCGAAGGTGCGGGCGAGGGCTTCGGCGGCGCTCTGGCCGTAGCCGGCGTAGAACTCGCGGAACGCGCCCGCGACCCGCTTCGGCGTGTCGACCAGGCCGGCGCGCGCCGGGTCGTCGCCCGCCCACGCGATCAGCGTGCGGACGGCCTCTTCGACCTCCTCCTGGCTCGGCCGTTTGACATCGGCCGACGGGGCAGGGGCGGCAGGCTTTTCGATCAACGCATCCATCTGGCATTCCCCGAGGCGGCGCCATCGGGGCGCCAGCATGACGAGGCATATATAGGCGAAGGGGCCCTGTAGGGAAGCTGACGCCTTCGCGCGGGCCGGATCATCCCTGAAAAAGCGTTCCGCTGCGGGGCCTTGCCGTGGATGGCGGGCTGCCGGCAGTGGCCGCCGCCGCCGCGCTTGCCTATATTGCCCCCTCGATGCTCGACAACATCTACAACAAGCAAATCCTGGCCTTCGCGGGCGACCTGCCGCGTCTCGGGCGTCTGGCCGCGCCCGACGCCACCGCCACGGCCCATTCGCGCCTGTGCGGCTCCACGGTCACCGTCGATCTGAAGATGGACGGCGACGTGGTGACCGACTTCGCCCACGACGTGAAGGCCTGCGCCCTCGGCCAGGCCTCGTCGTCGATCATGGCGAGCCACGTCGTCGGCGCCAGTGCCGCCGAACTCCGCGCCGTGCGCGAAACCATGCTGAAGATGTTGAAAGAGAACGGCCCGCCGCCGGACGGCAGGTTCGCCGACCTGAAGTTTCTGGAACCGGTCCGCGACTACAAGGGCCGCCACGCCTCGACGATGCTGACATTCGATGCGGTGGTCGACGCCATTGGCCAGATCGAGGCGAAACGCGCCAAGATGAGCACTTCCTAGCGCGCCGAGACCGGCTTGGCGCGCGCCCCGGTCACCAGCCAGGCGAAGTGGAAAGCGGAAAGACGGCCAAGCCCAACGCGGCGATACTCGCGATAGAGTCGAAAGAATCGGGCCATTCCGGGTTCCTCCTTGAAACGAGCCCCAGGCGATCTGTCAGGCAACGCCGGATACGCGCGATGTCACCCCACGTTCCGCCCGAATCGGTGAACGATCCGTTGACCACGTTTTCCGCAACGCGGCAGACGCCCGCTCGATAGCAGGTCCACATGACAGAAATGCTGGCGCTGCCGCCTAGGAACGGCGCCGCGCCGCCCTGCGGGCGATGAGAAGCTTGTCGAGTTCGCTGACGCCGAAGATGAGGAGGGCGCCGGGGACCACGAGCAGCCAGGCTTCCACCCCGATCGGCGTCGTGTGGAAGAGCTCGTTCATCTGCGGCAGGTAGGTGAAGGCGACCTGGGCGAGCATCACGATGGCGATCGAGATGAGAACCGGCCGCCCCGCCGCGGTCAGCACGCCGGCCAGACCCGGCCCGCGCAGGCGGCGGATGCTCAGCAGATACGCGATCTCGTAGACCACGATGGCGTTCACCGCGGTCGTGCGGGCGTATTCGATCTCCGCGCCGGTCTCCACCAGCCAGACGAACACCCCGAACGTCGCGGCGACCATCATCGCGATGGTGAGGGCGACCCGCCACAGGATGAACGGCGACAGGATCTGGGCGCGTGGATCGCGCGGCGCGCGGCGCATCAGGTCGCCTTCGCCGGCCTCGAAGGCCAGCGCGAGGCTGATGGTGACCTGGGTGATCATGTTGATCCACAGCACCTGGAGCGGCGTGATCGGGGTGGTCAGGCCGAAGGCGACAGCCGCGACCAGCACGCACGCCTCGCCGCCGTTGGTGGGCAGGATGAAGGCGATCGACTTGCGCAGGTTGTCGTAGACCCGCCGGCCTTCCTCGACGGCGGCGGCGATGGTGGCGAAGTTGTCGTCCGCGAGAACGATCTTGGCCACCTCGCGGGCGGCGGCGGAGCCGCGCTTGCCCATGGCAACGCCGACGTCCGCCTGCTTGAGCGCCGGGGCGTCGTTGACGCCGTCGCCGGTCATGGCGACCACGGCACCGCGGGCCTCGAGCGAGCGCACCAGGCGGAGCTTGTGCTCGGGATTGGTGCGGGCGAACACATCGACCCCGTCGATCGCGGCGCCCAGTTCGTCGTCGCTCATGCGGTCGATGTCGTTGCCGGTGAGCACGCTGTCGGGCGCGGCAAGACCCAGCCGCTCGGCAATGGCCGAGGCGGTCCCGGCATGATCGCCGGTGATCATCTTCACGCGAATGCCGGCGGTGCGGCAGTCGGCGACCGCGCTGATCGCTTCGGGACGCGGCGGGTCGATAAGGCCGACCAGTCCGATCATGGTCAGCCCGGTGTCGACGTCGGCGACGGAAAGACTGGCGAGCCCGTTGCCCAGCGCCTTCTCGGCAAGCGCGATGACGCGCAAACCGCCGTTCGCCATTGCGCTGAGCCGGCGCTCCCATGCCGCCGCGTCGATGGGGGCTTCGGCGCCGTTGGCGCGCTCGCGGTCGCACATGGCGATGATGCGCTCCGGCGCCCCCTTCACGTACACGACATGCGCGCTGTCGGCGTGTTCCGCCACCGTCGCCATGAAGCGCTCAGAAGAGTCGAAGGGAATCTCGGCGCGGCGGGGCGGCTTGGCGTCGCCGTCGATCTCGACCCCCGCCTTGGCGGCGAACGCGAGGAGCGCGCCTTCCAGCGGGTCGCCGCGCACCCGCCAGTCGCCGTCCGTGCGGGCAAGGGTCGCGTCGTTGCAATGGGCGGCGGCCTCGGCGAGACGCGTCAGGTCGGCGTGGAACGCCGGGGCGACCGGCTTACCGCCCTGGGTGATCGTGCCCTCCGGCTCATAGCCGCGGCCGCTGACCGTGTAGGTGGCATCGGCGGTGACCGCTCTCTCGACCATCATCTCGTTGAAGGTGAACGTGCCGGTCTTGTCGGAGCAGATGACGCCCACCGAGCCGAGCGTCTCGACGGCGGGCAGGACCCGCACGATCGCCCGGCGCCGCGCCATGCGCTCCACGCCGATGGCGAGCGTGATCGTGACGATGGCCGGCAGGCCCTCGGGAATTGCGGCGACGGCGATGGCGACGGCGGCGAGGAACAGCTCGGCGAGATCCCAGCCATAGACGAAGTGTCCGATGGCGAAGGAGGCCGCGGTGAGCGCCAGGATGAGGATGCTGACCGTGCGCCCGAGCGCCGCGAGCTGACGGGTCAGGGGCGTCTCGGGCGGCTTCACGTGGCCGAGCATCGCGTTGATGTGGCCAAGTTCGGTGTTGTCGCCGGTGGCAACCACCACGCCGTGAGCGTTGCCGCGCACCACGATGGTGCCGGCAAAGGCCATCGAGGTCCGGTCGCCGAGCGGGGCGCCGGCTTCCACGGGCGCGATCGACTTGTCGGCGGCGGCACTCTCGCCGGTCAGGATCGCTTCCTCGATCTGGAGCGTGTGGGTGCTGATCAGGCGCAGGTCCGCCGGCACCTTGTCGCCGGCGTCGAGCACGACGATGTCACCGGTGACGACGTCCTCGACCGG
Organism: uncultured Alphaproteobacteria bacterium; assembly: GCA_963843565.1. Lineage (GTDB taxonomy): Bacteria > Pseudomonadota > Alphaproteobacteria > Rhizobiales > Kaistiaceae > DASZQY01. The sequence continues at coordinate 1,088,800 of CAWJKY010000003.1, read as the reverse complement.
AAGCTGCAGGCGGCGTCCGTCGCGCACGACCACCGCCTGCTCGGCGAGGAGTTCGCGAATCGCGTTCAGCGAACGCTCGGCGCGGCGTTCCTGGAAGAGCCCGATGAGCGCGTTGATGACGACGACGCCGAGGATGACGGCGGTGTCGGTGACGTGGCGCAGCGCGATGGTGACCACGGCGGCGCCAAGCAGCACGTAGATCAATACGTCGTTGAACTGCGCCAGCAGGCTCTCGACCCAGGTCCGGCGCCGGCCGGAGGTGATGCGGTTGGGGCCGTCAGCGGCAAGCCGCCGGGCCGCCTCGTGCCCCTGAAGGCCGTCGACGGACGATGCCGCCGCGTCCAGAACGTCCGCCGCCGGAAGGGCATGATGCGGGATCGTCCGAACAGCCGCCAGGGTTTCGGGGCTGGGGGCCAGTACTTCCGTCATTCGCTCACCCGTCGCTTGCGTGGAGAACGTCAGACACACGTCTTATATGGTGAGTGAATCGGTCTTTTGACCGGGATCATGGAAGCGGAGAAGCGCCAATGTGCGCCGCGTGCGCCAAGCGTCAGGAAGAGGTCGGGACGGGCGTTGGCCGCCTGCCGCGGCTGGCCGGCATTGGCCTGATCAAGCTTTACCGGTTGCTGCTGTCGCCGTGGATCGGCGGCCACTGCCGCTACCTGCCGACCTGTTCCGAGTACACGGAAGAGGCGGTCCGCCGCTACGGCCTGTGGGTCGGCTTCTGGATCGGTCTTTCCCGCTTCCAGCGCTGCGGCCCGCTCGGCGCGTCGGGCCACGACCCGGTCCCCGACGCATTGCCGGCCAATTCTCGCTGGTACCTGCCGTGGCGCTACGGCCACTGGACCGGCGATCACATCGACCCCAAGACGCGGCTGGATCTCTAGTGCTTCTTGCGGCGGGGCGGCTTCGCAGGCGCTGACGCGAGCCCGCGAAGGAGGAGGCGCCACAGGTCCTCGAAAGCGGCGTCGATGCCTGGCTCGTCCCATTCGCCGGCGTGGGCTGGCGCTTGGAACCGGATGGTGGAGTGAAAGATCGCGCGCGCGGTCGCGTCCGGATCGACCTTGGCGAATTCGCCGCGCCGGATGCCGTCGGCGATGATGGCGCTCACCTGGCCGACCAGCATCTCGACGTGCGCGCGAATGACGTCGCGCGATTCGGCCAGCAGCTTCTGGTAGGTCGCGAACAGCTCCGGTTCCGTCGTCACCTTCTGCCGCTTGATCGCGATGAGCTTCAGGAACCAGCGGTGCAGGCGATCGGCGGCCGGGCCGTCCTCGGCGACGATCTTGGCCAGCGGCTCGCCGACGCGGGCGAGCCAGCGTTCGGTCACCGCGTCGCGCAGCGCCGCCTTGCTGGGAAAATGGCGGTAGACCGAGCCGTGGCTGACGCCGAGCGCCCGCGCGACATCGACCACGGTCGTCTTCTGGGGGCCGTAGCGCGCCAGGACGTCGTGGGCCGCGTCGAGGATGCGGTCGCGTGTGAGGACGGCGTCGTTCATCCGGTGGGCGCGGTCTTCCGTTCGCTGTCGAGATGCATCATCTGGGCGGCCGCATAGCGTGTACCGGCCGCCGCGCCGCGCGGTACGGCGCGTTCGATCGCCGCCAGGTCGTCAGTCGACAGGTCAACGTCGAGGGCTCCCAGTGCCTCGGTCAGCCTCTCGCGGGTGCGCGCGCCGACCAGCGGCACGATATCAGACCCGCGCTCGAGCACCCAGGCGATCGCGATCTGGGCCACGGTGACGCCCTTGCCGGATGCGACGGCGCGCAACGCTTCGACCAGCGCCAGATTGTGGTCGACGTTGTCCGGGTGGAAGCGCGGCGTGTGGGCGCGGAAGTCCCCGGGCGTGGTGGCGCGCTCCTTCGACCAGTGACCGCTGATCAGGCCGCGCGAAAGCACGCCGTAGGCGGTGATGCCGATGCCGAGGTCGCGGCAGGCGGGGAGGATCTCGTCCTCGATGTCGCGCGAGATCAGCGAATACTCGATCTGGAGATCGACGATCGGATGGACGGCGGCGGCGCGGCGGATGGTCTCGGCGCCGACCTCGGAGAGACCGATGTGGCGCACGTAGCCGGCCTTCACCATGTCGGCGACGGCGCCCACGGTTTCTTCGATCGGCACGTTGGGGTCGAGCCGCGCCGGCCGGTAGATGTCGACATAGTCGGTGCCGAGGCGTTGCAGCGTATAGGCGAGCGCCGTCTTCACTGCTTGCGGGCGGGCGTCAAAGCCGAGCCAGGACCCGTCCGCGCCGCGTTGCGCGCCGAATTTGACGCTGAGCTCGACCTTGCCGCGGTCGCGGCCATGGAGCGCTTCGCTGATCAGCAGCTCGTTGTGGCCCATCCCGTAGAAATCGCCCGTGTCGATCAGGGTGATGCCGGCGTCGAGCGCGGCATGGATGGTGGCGATGCTCTCGGCGCGGTCGGCCGGGCCGTAGGGGCCCGACATGCTCATGCAGCCGAGGCCGAGGGCGGAAACGGTGGGGCCGGTCTTGCCGAGGGGGTGGGTCTTCATCGGGAAATCTCCTTGAGGGTCGCCGCATGGAATGACAAAATATGAAATCTGTCAATCCATATTGCAAGCTGGCGGAGTTTGCCGGCCGCTTGACTGGGATTCGCCTTTGCTTCACCTAACCGCGTGCGCCGCCCGGCGCTTGGTTCAACCGCTTACCCGCGCTCGTACGCGGGAGTGAGCAGGAGAGAGCAGATGATCCACCTGACCTTCCCCGACAATTCCGTGCGCGATTTCGAGAGCGGCGTCACCGGCCGCGAGATCGCCGAGGGCATCTCGAAGTCGCTCGCCAAGAAGGCGGTGGCGATGGCCCTCGACGGGCAACTCGCCGACCTCTCGGATCCGATCGCCAGGGACGGGCGAATCGAAATCGTCACCCGCGACGATCCCCGCGCCCTCGAGTTGATCCGCCACGACGCCGCCCACGTCATGGCCGAGGCCGTGCAGGAGCTTTACCCCGGCACGCAGGTCACCATCGGCCCGGTGATCGAGAACGGCTTCTATTACGACTTCGCGCGCAACGAGCCGTTCACGACCGACGATCTGCCCAGGATCGAGGCGAAGATGCGTGAGATCGTCAGGCGCAACGCCCCGTTCACGAAGGAGGTCTGGTCGCGCGACGATGCCAGACAGGTGTTCGCCGACAAGGGCGAGATGTTCAAGGTCGAGCTGGTCGACGCGATTCCCGAGGATCAGCAGATCAAGATCTACAAGCAGGGCGACTGGTTCGACCTCTGCCGCGGGCCGCACATGGCCTCGACCGGCCAGATCGGCGACGCCTTCAAGCTGATGCGGGTGGCCGGCGCCTATTGGCGCGGCGATGCCCGCAATCCGCAGCTGTCACGCATCTACGGCACCGCCTGGCACAACGATGCGGAGCTGAAGCATTATCTGACGATGCTTGAGGAGGCCGAGAAGCGCGATCACCGCCGCCTCGGCCGCGAGATGAACCTCTTCCATTTCCAGGAGGAGGGGCCCGGCGTCGTCTTCTGGCACGCCAAGGGCTGGACCGTGTTCCAGGAGCTGATCGCATACATGCGCCGGCGCCTGAAGGGGACCTATCAGGAGGTCAACGCCCCGCAGCTTCTCGACAAGTCCCTCTGGGAGACCTCGGGCCACTGGGACACCTTCCGCGAGAACATGTTCAAGGCCCAGCCGGCCGGTGACGAGATCGAGGACAACGACCGCGTTTACGCGATCAAGCCGATGAACTGCCCGGGCCACATCCAGATCTTCAAGCACGGGCTGAAGAGCTATCGCGACCTGCCGTTCCGGCTCGCAGAGTTCGGCGCGGTGCATCGCTACGAGCCCTCCGGCGCGCTCCACGGGCTCCTACGCGTGCGTGGCTTCACCCAGGACGACGCGCACGTCTTCTGCACCGAGGATCAGATCGCCGCCGAATGCCTGCGCATCAACGATCTCATCCTGTCGGTCTATGCCGACTTCGGCTTTGAGGAGTTGATAGTCAAGCTGTCGACGCGGCCCGAAAAGCGCGTCGGATCGGACGCCGCCTGGGATCACGCCGAAGACGTCATGATGAAGGTCCTGAAGCAGATCGAGGAGCAGTCCGGTGGCCGCATCAAGACCGGCATCAACCCGGGCGAGGGCGCCTTCTACGGGCCGAAGTTCGAGTACACGCTCCGCGATGCCATCGGCCGCGAGTGGCAGTGCGGCACGACGCAGGTCGATTTCAACCTTCCCGGCCGCTTCGGCGCCTATTACATCGACACGGACGGCGAGAAGAAGACGCCGGTGATGATCCATCGCGCCATCTGCGGCTCGATGGAACGCTTCCTCGGCATCCTCATCGAGCACCATGCCGGTCATTTCCCGCTTTGGCTGGCGCCGATTCAGGTCGTGGTCGCAACGATCACGTCGGACGCCGACGACTACGCGGTTCGCGTGTCAAACGAACTGACCGCCGCCGGCCTCCGGGTCGAGCGCGATCTCCGCAACGAGAAGATCAACTACAAGATCCGCGAGCACTCCTTGCAGAAGGTGCCAGTGATCCTGGTGTGTGGCCGGCGCGAGGCGGAGGAGGGGACCGTCAACGTCCGCCGCCTCGGCGCAAAGGACCAAGTCTCGCAGACCCTCGCCGAGGCCATCGCGGCGTTGCAAGAAGAAGCCGTGGCGCCGGATGTGCAACGGATGAATCGGACCTAATTTCCAAAGGCCGCCAATCAAGGGAATATTCCCGACATACCCGCTCTGATTGTATAGTCTGTCTTTGGCCACGGGAGACGGACATGGATATCCAGTCAGCACGCGCGTTGAAGCAGGAAATCGCGGCCGATGTCGTGCCGCCAGCGGTGAGTGCCATTCGTGCGGCGGGTGGCTTGTCGATAACCACATTTGCGCTCGATAGGATGACGAAGACGGAACCCCTTGTCGCACTCGGCATAGCCCGTGGTGCGAAACTCGGTGACGTCCGACTCGCGGTTCGATTGCAGCGCCATTCTCTCGAGCGATCCGGTCAACTGCTTGACGACATCAAGCGTCGCGCCCGAGGTGAGGTCGAGGTCCGCTACATTGGCCGCGTCAGCAAGCACGCAGTGCCGTGGTATCGATCGCGCGCCCGGCCGCTACAACCCGGCGCATCGGTCGGTCACTACAAGATCACGGCCGGCACCGTCGGCGCCCTCGCAACCGAGAAGCAATCCGGCAAGGTCGTGGTCCTCAGCAACAACCACGTTCTCGCCAACGAGAACGCAGCCGCGACGGGCGACGCGATCATTCAGCCTGGCGCCTACGATGGCGGCAAACGCCCGAAAGATGCGGTCGCCACTCAAGTTGTCGACCACACGCCCCAATCTGATCGATGCAGCCTACGCCGCTGTCAAAGAAACGATCGACGTCGATCCCGCCAATTATGACGCCCTCGGCGCGCTGCAGGGCGTCAGGTCCTCGCCCGCCCATCCCGACCTCGCCGTGGCCAAGGTCGGCCGCACGACCGGTGTGACCCGCGGGCGCATCAGTGCAATCGAAGTCGACAGTGTTGTCGTCGGCTACGACATCGGCGAACTCTCATTCGACGGCCAGCTCGAAATCGAGTCGACTGGAACCGGCCCCTTCAGTGCGGGTGGCGATTCAGGCTCTTTGATTATCGACGGCGAAGGCCGGGCCTGCGGCCTGTTGTTCGCCGGCAGCGAGAGTGGTGGCTCCAACGGCCGCGGCGTCACTTACGCCAACCCGATCGATCTCGTTCTCGGCAAGCTGGCAATCCAGTTGGCGGGAGACTAAATCAGGGGTATGGACGAAAAGCAGCTTGACGCGGTTCGCCGCGCCAAAAGAAAGATTGCCAGCGCCATACCGGCCGATGTGGAGGTCGTTGGCGTCGGCATTGGCATGTCCGGCGCGGTGCCAGCGCTCAAAGTCAACCTGGGTTCGAAACCCGTAGACGAGGCGCGTTTGCCCAAAACGATTGACGGCGTACCGGTCGTCTATGACGTTGTAGGTAAGGTCAGGGCGCTTTAGTCGCGCCGGCTGCGGCCGTGCCGCCGCCTGACCGGGGCCGCGCCTACTGCGAAGTCAGTACCTCGACGTCGCGGTTGTCGTTGGCGGCAACCGTGAAGTTCAGCTGATACACCTTGCCGTCGTGGGTCGCCTTGGCGGTGTAGTCCCCGGCGGCGAGGATGACCGACGGGAACGCGCCGACGCTGTGCACGACTTCCTTGCCGCCCAGCGTCTCGATCGACCAGGCGGTGTTGGCGAGCGCCTCGCCGCCGTGCTGCTCGACCAGCTTGAGCGTCAGCCGTGCCGCGTTCTCGAACATGGTCGCCTCGGTCAGCTTGCCCGCCTCGACCTTGATGTCGGCGCGCACCACCGCGTTGCCGTCGCCGTACTTGCACACGACCTGATAGGTGCCGGCGTTGAGGCTGATGATGTGGCCGGGCGGTGCGTTCTGGATCAGCAGGAAGCGCTCGTTCGAGCCGCCTTCGTCGGGCGCGTAGACGTCGAAGGATACGTCGTTGGCGCCGAGCGGCGTGTCCTTGCCGTTGACCGCCAGTAGCCGCATGCCTCCGGCGTTGAGCACCACCACGACACCGCCGGTCGGGCTGCCGACGTCGATCTTGCGGGTCGCGCCGGCCCGCCCGAAGGCGGCGTGCACGAAGTAGGTCCCGGTCTGGAGATGCAGATAAGCGACGCCGCCCTGGGCCTCCGCGAGCAATGGCATGTGGCCGTCGGCGCCCGGCTCGGCGCCGAAGATGCGCCACTTCACCTGGGCGCCGAGCGGCGGCCCGTTCGGCTCGAGCCGCGCTTCCAGCGTGTAGGAGCCCGGGCGGATGTCCGATGGCGGCCCGACGTCGACCGGCGCCGGAGGCGCGAGCGCGGCGTCGCCGCCCGTCGTGTCGCCACCCGTATCGGCGCCCGTGGTGTCGCCGGTATCGAAGTCCTCGTCGCCGCTCGTTCCGACGTCCGTGCCGTCGCCGCCGGAATCCGCGCCGGCCCCCGACGAATCGCCCTGGTCGATAGTCATGGCGTCGCCCGCGGGGCCGCCGGCGGCCTGGTCGCCCGCCTTGTCCGGCGCCAGATGGGGAATTGGAACGTCGCCGCTGGCGCTGTCCTGCGCCGCCGCTGGCAGGCCGACCGCCACCAGCGCCGCCAGGGCGGCCACGGCGAGAAACGGAACGTGCCTTCGGCGGGTTACGAAACGCATGGAACCGCAACGATTCGACGTTTTCGGTGGCAAATGCAAGGCGCCGTTGGTTGCGTTGGCGGCGCGTTTGGACAAACTGGCTCCACCATGATGACACCCCTCGAATTCCTGAAGACCCGCAAGTCGATTTCCGCGCCGTTCCTGAAGCCGCCGGGGCCGAGCGATGCCGAGCTGACCGAGATCTTGACGGTCGCTTCGCGTGTGCCCGACCACGGCAAGCTGACGCCGTGGCGGTTCATCGTCTTTCGTGGCGAGGCGGGCGCCCAGGCGAGCGCCGCGCTGGCCAGGCTCTTCGCGGAGAAAAATCCCGACGCTGATCCGAAGAAGCTCGCCGAGGAGGAAATCCGGCTCGCCAAGGCGCCGCTGGTCGTCGCGGTCGTCAGCACCGCCGCCGCCCACGAGAAGATCCCCGAGTACGAGCAGCTGCTCTCCGCCGGCAACGCCGCCCTCAACACGGTGCTCGCCGCCCATGCCCTCGGCTATGCCGCCCAGTGGACCACCGGCTGGATCGCCTACGACGCCGATGCCGGGCGCATCCTGGGCCTCAGGGACGGCGAGCGTTTCATCGGCTTCGTCCATATCGGCACCCCCACCGCACCGCCGACCGAGCGCCCGCGCCCGGCGCTGGCCGATATCGTCAGCGACTGGCAGCCGCCCGCCTGACCGGCCCCGCCAGGGCCCGTTCGCCGGCAAGATCATGGTGAACGGATCATTAAGCAGTTTGCTGCACAGTTCGCGGCATGATTGTCGGAGAGTTCCTGCGATGGATGGAGGGCGCCCCGTCCGGCCAGCGCGCTGACGCTGCCGCGGCGCTCGCTCGCTCCTATCTCTACAGCGACGTCGACGAGGACACCCTCGCCGACATGGAGGCGGCGCTGACCGTGCTCCTCGACGACGAGTCGCCGGACGTCCGCTTCGCGCTCGCCGATGCCCTGGGCTCGAGCGACATCGCGCCCCGCCACGTCATCATCGCGCTCGCCGCCGACACCTTCGAGATCGCCGCTGTCGTCCTGTCGCGCTCGCCCCTGTTCATCGATGTCGAGTTGGTCGACATCGTTGCGGCTGCCGCCGGGCCCTTGCAGGTCGCCATCGCCACCCGCCCGTTCCTGTCGAGCAGCGTCTCGGCGACCATCGCCGAGGTCGGCGAGCCGGAAGCCTGCCTCGCACTCCTCGACAATCCCGGCGCCGAGATCGCCCACATCAGCTACCGGCGCATGGCCGAACGGTTCGGCGACGATCCGGTCGTCCGCGACGCCATGCTCAGCCACGATCTTCCCGGCACCATCCAGCAGATCCTGATCCGCAGCGTCAGCGACGCGCTCACCAGCCTCGATCTCGTCCGCGACTGGGTTCCGGAGGCCCGCGCCCGCACCCTGTCGCGCGATGCCTGCGACCGCGCCACCGTGGCGATCGCCGCCGAGTCGGCGACCGAGGAATTGCCGGCGCTGGTCGAGCATCTCCGCGTCACCGGCCAGTTGACCACGGCGCTGCTGCTGCGGGCGGTGTGCGCCGGCAACATCGCGCTGTTCGAGATCGCCCTGTCGGTGCTCGCGCGGGTCCCCTTGCACCGGATTTCGACGCTGGTCCGTGCCGGCCGCAATTCCGGCCTGCGCGCCGCCTATTCCAAGGCCGGCTTGCCGCCCAAGGCCTTCGATGCCTTCGTCGCCGCGCTCGATACGTGGCGGCGGCTGTCGGAAGACCAAAACGGTCCGGACGATCCCTATCGCTTCACTGTCGAGATGGTCGATGCGGTGCTCGCCCGCTATGCCGACATCAGCGATGGCGAGATCAACGACCTGACCGCGATGCTGCGCCGCTTCGCCGCCGATCAGGCCCGCGACGCGGCCCGCGACTACGCCCGCCTGAGCGCCGCGTAGGCGCGCCTGGACGTCCGCCGCATCAGTAGCGGAACTGCTCGGTGAGGATGCGCTCGTCCCACGAATGATCCTGATCGAAGAGCAGGATGCTTTCCGCCTTGCGGTCTTCGGCAACCGTCACCTCGACCACCGAGTTGAACTCGATGTTGTCGGCGACCGCGCTGATCGGCCGCTTCTGCGCTTCCAGCGCGGTGATCTTCACGGTCGCCCGGTCGGGGATCAGCGCGCCGCGCCACGTGCGCGGCCGGAAGGCGCTGATCGGGGTCACCGCCAGCAGCGGTGCGTTCAGCGGCAGGATTGGTCCGTGGACCGAGAGGTTGTAGGCGGTGCTGCCGGCCGGCGTCGAAACCAGGATACCGTCGCAGATCAGATCGGAGAGCCGCACCTTGCCATCGATCGCGATCTCCAGCTTGGCGGTCTGGTAGGTCTGGCGGAACAGCGACACTTCGTTGATGGCGTAGGCCCGGTGGCGCTTGCCGTCGCTGTCGATCGCGCGCATGGCCAGCGGATGAATGACCGTCGCCTTGGCGGCGGCGATGCGTTCGAGAAGATTGCCGCGCGCGGAATCGTTCATCAGGAAGCCGATCGAGCCCTGATTGATGCCGTAGATCGCCTTGCCAGTGTTCATGTAGGCGTGCAGCGTCTGAAGCATGAAGCCGTCGCCGCCGAGCGCCACGATCACGCCCGCGTCTTCGGGCGCCACGCTGCCGTAGCGGCGGGCAAGCCGCTTCTGCGCTGCCTGCGCTTCGGCGGCGTTGCTGGCAATGAAGCAGATGGGAGTGTTCTTGCGCCGCCGGACCATGGGATCGTTCCCCGAGGGAAGGCGGACGCCTAGCACGCGCCCGGCGCTTTTCCAATTCGCCAGTGTCGGATCGCCCATACGGCTACAGGGGCGGGTGAGCCGGGTTGCGGGGGCTGCCCGCGGGCGCTAAGGGATCGCGCCCCTTCTAGTGACGGAAGCCTCCCCGCGCATGGCCGCCCATCCGGCACGCTTTGTCCTGACGCTGTCCTGCGACGACCGCCCCGGCATCGTGGCGGCGGTGGCGACGGCGATCGCTGTCCACGACGGCAACATTGTCGAAAGTGCCCAGTACGGCGATCCGGAAAGCGAACGCTTCTTCATGCGGGTCGCCTTTTCGGTGCCACAGGGCGCTGACGCCGAGGCCTATCGCGCCGCCTTCGTGCCGATCGCCGAGCGCTTCGGCTTCACCTGGGCGCTGCACGACCTGACGGTGAAGCCCCGCGTCCTGATCCTCGTCTCCAACTTCGGCCACTGTCTCAACGACCTCCTCTACCGCAACGCCATCGGCGTCCTGCCCATGGAGCTGGTCGCGGTCGCCTCCAACCACGAGACCATGCGCCGCCGCGTCGAAGGGGAGGGGCTGCCCTACGTTCATCTGCCGGTGACGCCCGAAACCAAGGCCGAACAGGAGGCCGCGCTCGCCGGCTTCATCGCCGAGCGCAAGATCGACCTCGTCGTGCTCGCCCGCTACATGCAGGTTCTGTCGCGCGATCTGGTCGAAAGCCTCGCCGGCCGCATCATCAACATCCACCACTCGTTCCTGCCGAGCTTCGTCGGCGCCCGGCCGTACCAGCAGGCCCACGCCCGCGGCGTGAAACTGATCGGCGCCACCGCCCACTACGTCACGCCCGAGCTCGACGCCGGGCCGATCGTCGAGCAGGGCGTCGAGAGGGTCGATCACGCCATGTCGGTCGACGAACTGGTCGCCGCGGGCCGCGACGTCGAGGCGACCGTGCTCGCCCGCGCCGTTCTCTTCCATCTCGAACACAGGGTTCTCATCAATGGCGCTCGAACCGTCGTCTTCCGCTGAGCTGATTGACGGCCGCGCGGTCGCCGCCGAGGTCACCGCGAAGGTCGCCGAGGAGGCGCGGCGCCTGCAAACCGAGGCCGGCGTCACCCCCGGTCTGGCGGTCGTCCTCGTCGGCAACGACCCGGCCAGCGAGGTTTACGTCGCCGGCAAGGGCAAGACGGCGAAGGAGATCGGCTTCTTCTCGCTCCAGCACACGCTGCCCGCCGAGACCAGCGAGGCGGACTTGCTGGCGCTGGTCGCGAAACTCAACGACGACACCCGCATCCACGGTCTGCTGGTCCAGTTCCCGGTGCCGAAGCACATGGACAAGCAGCGCGTGATCGAGGCGATCCGCCCGGACAAGGACATCGACGGTCTGCATCCGGTGAATGCCGGACGGCTTGCCGGCGGGGTCGCCGGCGCCGTTGCGCCATGCACGCCGGCCGGCTGCATGATCCTGATCCATCGCGCGCTCGGTCCGGACATCGCCGGCAAGACCGCAGTGGTCGTCGGCCGCTCCAATCTCGTCGGCCGTCCCATCGTCCAGTTGCTCATCAACGAGAACTGCACGGTGACGCTCTGCCATTCGAAGACCGCCGATCTTGCCGGCACCGTGCGCCAGGGCGACATCGTCGTCGCTGCCGTCGGCCGGCCGGAGCTCATCCGCGGCGACTGGATCAAGCCCGGCGCCACCGTCATCGACGTCGGCGTCAACCGCATCCCGGCGCCGGAGCGCGGCGAGGGCCGGACCCGCCTCGTCGGCGATGTTGCCTTCAAGGAGGCGGCGAAGGTCGCGCGCGCCATCACGCCGGTGCCGGGCGGTGTCGGCCCCATGACGATCGCCATGCTGATGGCCAATACGCTCGCGGCCGCCTGCCGCAGCGTCGGCCGCGAGCCGCCGCAGTTTTAGGTCGCGCGAAGAAAAGAGCCCGGCGGACGACCGCCGGGCCCAGTTGGAACCGCGTCAGGGGAGGACCACGCCGAATCAACCCAGAGGCTTGATCCGGTTGACGATGCGGCAGAGGCGCACGAGTTCGGAATCGTACTGGAACGGGTGCGCGATGATGGAGCGGCAGCGGTTGCGCAGCGCCGGATCGTTATATTCGCCCGGCGAGACCGCGCCGCTGCCGACATAGATGACGCCGCCGCCGCCCGGGTTGACGATCGGAGCGGGACCCGGAGTGGGCGAGGGACCCGGGATGGGAGTCGGACCTGGCGTCGGGCCGGGCGTGCCGCCGCCGCCACCGAGGCTGGGGACGAGGCTGGTCACGCTTCCCAGATTGATGGTCCCGGATGCCGAACCGGTCCCGTTGTTCCCGACGCTGACCAACTGGCCGTTGTTGGTCGTCACGCCGAGACCGGCGCTGGTGCCGGTACCGGTGTCGCCGCCGATGGACACGCCATTGCCGGAATTCCCGATATTGAGGTCGACTGCCGACGCGGGTAGCGCGGCTGCTCCAAGCAGCAACGCCGACGCGAGAAGAACAGTAGTCGTCTTTCTCTGCTGCATCTGCACACCCTTCTGGTTTCGCTTCCGTGTTGGCTCAGCCCAAGGGTCGGAATGCCAGGCCCGCACGGAACGCGTGGTGACGGACCCCCACCCGCAGAGGTTGACGGTCGGGTTCTAACGGGCAATGAGCGGCGCCCGCCCAATTTGCTCCGAATGAAGCTAAAACTGTCCGGGATTTCTCGCCCGTTCCGGTCGCTTCGGGCGAAGTTGCGCACGCCGCGGCGGCGCGATTAACTGGCGGGTGCGTGCAATCCCTTCGCCAATCGGCAAGACCCTCGGGGGAGACTGAGGAATGCGCGACCCGGCCGAAGCTCTCAGACGTCTTGTGCGGCAGCTGCTCGTCGCGTGCCTGCTGACGCTTTCGGCGGGTGGGGCGGTTCACGCAGGCGTTGCCGCCGAACTCTTCACGCCCTTCCCATACGCGGCCGCACCCCTGTCGGCCGAAGATGTCGCCCGGGTTGCCGCGCTCCGTGCGCTTCCCTCCACCGCCGCACTGGAACTGGTCACGCTGAACGCCGCCGCCCTCGGTGCGGCCGCTGCGATCACCTTGCCCGACGGAACGCCGGTGGTCGCCACCCGCCAGGCCGTGCCAGACGGGCAGTTCGCGGCGTCGAGCTGGATCGGCGCGTGGGATGGCGGCCGCGCGGTCTTCTTCGTCAAGGACGGCGAAATCACCGGCACGATCAGGAGCGGTGCGGAGCGCTACGCCGTCACGCCGATCGGCGGCGGGGTCCATGTCATCCGGCAACTGATCGAACCCCAGCCCTCGTCCGTTGCCGATGACGCGGTCCCCATCCCGGGCTCCGATGGCCGGCCGCTGGCGGATGCCGTCACGACGGGCTCCGCCGCCTCGACCTTGGCCCAGGTCGACGTGCTCGTGGCCTATACCAGCGCCGCCAAGGCAGACTACGGCGGCGACATCAGCTCGCTCGTCGCCTCGCAGTTCGTCCTGGCCAACGACATGTTCGCCACGAGCAACGCCGGCGTTGTGCTGAGCCTCGTCGGCATCGTCGAGACGCCTTACGACGAGAACGCCGCCGACGGCAGCCAGGCCGACTGGCTTCGCGTGCTCGACGCGCTGAAGGCGGGCACCGATCCGGCGCTGGCGGCGATCCACACCAAACGCGACGAACTCCAGGCCGACCTCGTCATGCTGGTGCACGACAAGGCGCACGTCAGTTGGTGCGGCGCGGCCTACTACGGCACGGTCAACGGGCAGATGTCGGCGGATTGGGCGTTCGGCGAAGTCACCGTCGCGGACAACTGCATGAGCGATGGAACGACGTTCACCCACGAACTCGGGCATATGTTCGGCGCCACCCACGATCCCAAGAACAGCACCGCGCCGCCCTACGCGTCGTATGGCTATGGCTACCAGTACCCCTACGGAGCCAAACCGTTTCGCTCGATCATGGCGTATCCCTGCACCGCGCCCGATCCGGCCTGTCCGCTGGATTTCCTGTTTTCCAACCCGGACCTCACCTACAACGGCGTGCCCGCGGGCGTCGCCAACGCCAACGACGTCGCCCGGCTCATTCGCTTCACCGGCCCGCAGGTCGCGGTCTTCCGCGGGCCGCCGACCTCGGCGATCGCACCGGTTCCGACCGCGCTCGACCCGCTGACGCTGGTGGGGATGATCCTTTTGGCGGTGGCGGGCTTCGGCCTGCGCCGCGCCCAGTCCGGATAGCTGGTGCCGGATGAGGGGATTGAACCCCCGACCTTCGGTTTACAAAACCGCTGCTCTACCGCTGAGCTAATCCGGCGCGCCCGCAAGGCGTACCAGCGGCAGATTCGCCCGACAAGCTCGACATTCCCTTAATCCGTCGGCCGCGTCAGGTGCCGGCTCGCCAGATAGAGCGAGAGCGCCGCCGCGTTGGAAACGTTGAGGCTGCCAATCTCGCCGGGCACGGCGAGCCGCGCCACCACATCGCAGGTTTCGGCAGTCAGCCGCCGCAGCCCCTTGCCCTCGGCGCCGAGCACCAGCGCGATTCTGGCCCCGTTGATGGCGTCCTCGATCGGCGTCCCCGCCTCGCTGTCGAGGCCGATCCGCGTGAAGCCGAGCGTGCCCATTTCCTCCAGCGCGCGGGCGAGGTTCTGGACCTCGACCCACTTGATGCGGTCGAGGGCACCGGAGGCGGCCTTGGCGAGCGTGCCGGTTTCGCTCGCAGCATGGCGCCCGGTGGTCACCAGCGCGTCCGCCGCGAAGGCGACGGCCGATCTCAACACCGCGCCGACGTTGTGCGGGTCGGTGACCTGATCGAGCACCACGACCAGCTTCGCATCGGCGAGCGCCTCGATGCCGAGCGCCGGCAGCGGCGCCACCTCGATGGCGATGCCCTGATGGACCGCGTCGCCACCCAGCAGCCGGTCGAGGTCGCGCGGCGTCGTCGGCTCCGCCGCGACCCGCACTTCGACGTCGGAGCCGGTCAGCCGGGCGAGGGCGTTCGGCGTCGCCAGCAGCCGCAACACCCTTCGCCGCGGGTTGGCGAGCGCCGCTTCGACCGCGTGGACGCCGTAAATCCACAGCGTGTCCGGCCGCCGCGCGCCGGGCGGCAGCTGGGCGCGCTTGCGATCCTCCGCGATCCGCGCCTGCTGGCGTTCGCGCCGTTCCTCGGGCCGGTTGTGCCTGCTCATCGTTTTGCTTTCGGTTGGCGGCCGTCGAGGGCCGCGACCAGCTTCTTCGGCGCCACCGCGCGATAACTTTGCGCGATCCATCCCTTGAACAGCGCAACGTCCGGCGTCTGCCGGGCGCCTGGCAGCGCCGTTACCCAGCCGGCCCGGCCGAGGCCATAGCCGGAAGGTTCGACATAGGGCAGCGTCAGCGCCATCTCGAACGAGGTCGGCAGCTTCACCCCGACCCTGAGCGTTCCCTCGACCATGCCAAGGAAGACGAAGATCTTGCCGCGCACCTTGATCACTCGCTCGCCCCAGGGGAAATCCTCCACCGCATCGGGGAAGGTGAGGGCGTAGCGGCGGAGCGCCCGCTCGGCGTTTCGATGGGAAGACGGCGTGGCCACGGGCCCTGTCTCGCCGATCTTCGGCCCGCCTGTCTACAGGGCTGGTGAGGCATCAAGAAGAGCGCCCCTCGCGCGTTGACACCCGTCAGCCTCGCAGCCATAACGCCCGACCTGACGGGGGAGAGTGTCCCGAGTGGCAAAGGGGGCGGACTGTAAATCCGCTGGCTTACGCCTTCGTAGGTTCGAGTCCTACCTCTCCCACCACTGCTTCGCCTTCGGGCTTCGCGTGGCGCAGGGTTCCGGGTGTCCGGCTTTTGCAAGAAGCGGGTGTAGCTCAATGGTAGAGCAACAGCCTTCCAAGCTGATGACGAGGGTTCGATTCCCTTCACCCGCTCCAGTTTCTCAACCCGCCACAAGGGGCTAGGAGAAGCCGGCGGGTTTCTGGTATCTGGTCGCCGCGCCTGGCCGCGTTCCGGGCGTCGAACGGCCTAGGGGTATAGCTCAGTTGGTAGAGCGGCGGTCTCCAAAACCGCAGGTCACAGGTTCGAGCCCTGTTGCCCCTGCCAGCCGCGAATCGGCTGACTGGCCTGAGTTACGCACAGCAAGGCGCAATACCGCCACAATTCCTTGTATTTTGAGCCTTGACCGGGCTTGAGAATCTCCTGACAAGGCTATATGTACCCCTTCCCAAGTCGCCCCGGCGCGCGAGCCCTAGGTTCGCGCGTCGATGAGTTATGAGCGGTTGATGGCCGATAGATTCAATCCTTTTGCGTTCCTCCAGCAAGTGCGGGCGGAAGCGATCAAGGTCGTATGGCCGACCCAGCGGGAGACCGCGATTTCGACGGTCATGGTCATTTCGATGGCGGTTTTGGCGGCTCTCTTCTTCCTCGCCGCCGATCAGGTCATCGGGTACGGCGTGCAGTACCTTCTGGGTCTGGGCACCGGTACGGGCGGCTAGGGGCGGACGGGGCCGGCATGGAAAAGAAGTGGTACATCGTCCACGCCTACTCGAACTTCGAGCGGAAGGTCGCCGACTCCATCAAGGAGAAGGCCCACGCCGCCGGGCTTGACGATTTGTTCGACGAGATCCTGGTGCCGACCGAAAAGGTCGTCGAGGTGCGCCGCGGCCGCAAGGTCGACGCCGAGCGCAAGTTTTTCCCGGGCTACGTGCTTGTCAAGATGACCATGACCGATGAGGCGTATCACCTCATCAAGAACACACCGAAGGTGACCGGGTTCCTCGGGGCCGACAACAAGCCGATGGCGATCTCCGAGGCGGAGGCGAGCCGCATCCTGCAGCAGGTGCAGGAAGGCGTCGAGCGCCCCAAGCCCTCGGTCAGCTTCGAGGTCGGCGAGCAGGTGCGGGTGGCCGATGGGCCGTTCGCTTCGTTCAACGGCCTCGTCGAAGAGGTCGATGACGTGCGCGCGCGTTTGAAAGTGGCGGTTTCGATTTTTGGCCGGGCGACCCCGGTCGAGCTGGAATACGGGCAGGTCGAGAAGCTCTGACCCGGTAAACGCTGTGGGAGGTCCCGGAGCATCCGCCAGCTGCTCCGCCTGAGGGACCGGACCACGGCTTCCTGGCCGGCAAGACCGGCACCACACCCATGTCGCCGGCAGGCGTCATGAGACAGGGACGATACGATGGCAAAGAAAGTCGCCGGGTATTTGAAACTTCAGGTGCCGGCCGGAGCGGCCAATCCGTCGCCGCCGATCGGCCCCGCGCTCGGTCAGCGCGGCATCAACATCATGGAGTTCTGCAAGGCGTTCAACGCCCAGTCGCAGGAGATGGAGAAGGGCTCGCCGATCCCGGTCGAGATCACCTACTACGTCGACAAGTCGTTCACCTTCCGGATGAAGACGCCGCCGGTCGGCTACTTCCTGAAGAAGGCGGCGAACCTCCAGAAGGGCAGCCAGACGCCTGGCCGCGGTTCGGCGGGCAGCGTGTCCAGCGCCCAGGTGCGTGAGATCGCCGAGAAGAAGATGAAGGACCTCAACGCCAATACGGTCGAAGGGGCAATGAAGATGGTCG
Organism: uncultured Alphaproteobacteria bacterium; assembly: GCA_963843565.1. Taxonomy (GTDB): domain Bacteria; phylum Pseudomonadota; class Alphaproteobacteria; order Rhizobiales; family Kaistiaceae; genus DASZQY01. Next base: position 1,071,454 of record CAWJKY010000003.1, on the reverse strand, counting down.
AGGGCTCCGCCCGCTCCATGGGTATCGAGGTTACGGAGTAGCGCCATGGCCATCGCAAAACGCATCAAGAAGAACAACGAAGGTGTCGATCCGGCCAAGCTCTACGCGGTCGGCGACGCGGTGAAGCTCGTCAAGGAGCGCGCCACCGCCAAGTTCGACGAGACCGTCGAGGTCTCCATGAACCTGGGCATCGATCCGCGCCACGCCGACCAGATGGTCCGCGGCGTCGTCTCGCTGCCCAACGGCACCGGTCGCAGCGCCCGCGTCGCGGTGTTCGCACGCGGCGCCAAGGCCGACGAGGCTCGCGCCGCCGGCGCCGATGTGGTGGGCGCCGAGGACCTGGTCACGGAAGTGCAGGGCGGCAAGATCGACTTCGATCGCTGCATCGCCACGCCGGACATGATGCCGCTGGTCGGCCGCCTCGGAAAGGTGCTCGGGCCCCGCGGCCTGATGCCGAACCCGAAGGTCGGCACCGTCACCATGGACGTCACCGCCGCCGTCAACGACGCCAAGGGCGGCGCCGTCGAGTTCCGCGCCGAGAAGGCCGGCATCGTCCAGGCCGGCATCGGCAAGGCCAGCTTCGACGAGCAGGCGCTCGTCGCCAACATCAAGGCGTTCACCGACGCGGTGCAGAAGGCCCGGCCGGCAGGCGCCAAGGGAACGTTTGTTCAGCGGGTCGCCATCTCCTCGACCATGGGTCCGGGGGTGAAGGTCGACCTGGCATCGCTTGCAGGCGCGGGTAGCGCCTGAGTTTGACTTCCCTCCGGGCAACCGGAGGGCGGAATGGGAGCGGAGGTTGATCCTTCCGTTCCCGACCTGTCCGAGACTGCGGGCGCCGGGTGGCCGGCTTAATCGACTTGCCTGCAATAGACGGGGGTAACCGGATGAGTTTTCCGGTTCGAACCTCTTGGCCCGAGCGGCGGCCGGCGATGTGCCGGGTGCCGACTGGGGGACAGGCACGGTGAGCGTCGTTCGCCCCATTCGGGGCGGCGGCAAACGCAACCGGCGGTCCTCTGGTGGCCGTCAACGGAGAGAGGAATGGAAAGAGCGCAAAAAAGCGAGCTCGTCACGGAACTGAACCAGGTGTTCAAAGACACCGGGACAGTGGTCGTGTCGCAATACGCTGGTCTGACCGTCGCCGACATGACTTCCCTGCGCGGGAAGATGCGCGAGGCGGGCGGCAGCGTCAGGGTCGCCAAGAACCGTCTCGTCAAGCGCGCTCTCGAAGGCACGGACGTCGCCCACATCGCGGACCTGTTCAAGGGTCCGACCGTGATCGCTTTTTCGAAGGATCCGGTGGCTGCGGCCAAGGTTTCGGTCGAATTCTCCAAAACCAACGAGAAGCTCATCATTCTCGGTGGTGCATTCGGCCAGACCAATCTCAACCCCGATGGCGTCAAGGCTTTGGCCGAGATGCCGTCGCTGGATGAACTGCGTGGAAAGCTCGTTGGCCTGATTGCAGCGCCGGCGACCAAGATCGCGCAGGTCATCTCGGCGCCCGCGGCGCAGCTTGCCCGCGTGATCGGGGCGTATGCCGACAAGAGCGAGGCGGCGTAGGCCGGCTCAAGGGTAACAACTGGTTCGAACCGTAAGGATCAAATGGAATGACCGATCTGACCAAAATTGCTGAAGACCTGTCGCAGCTGACCGTCATGGAAGCGGCTGAACTGGTCAAGATGCTGGAAGAGAAGTGGGGCGTCTCCGCCGCGGCTCCGGTCGCGGTTGCCGCCGCTGGCGGTGGCGGCGCTGCCGCTGCCGCGGTTGAGGAGAAGACCGAGTTTGATGTCGTCCTCACCGAGGCCGGCGCCAACAAGATCAACGTCATCAAGGAAGTCCGGGCGATCACCGCGCTCGGGCTGAAGGAAGCCAAGGATCTCGTCGAAGCCGCGCCCAAGGCCGTCAAGGAAGCCGTGTCGAAGGACGAGGCCGAGAAGCTCAAGGCCCAGCTCGAAGCGGCTGGCGCCAAGGTCGAGATCAAGTAGGCGGTTGGGCGCCTCGGCGCCCGCCGGCGAGTGTCGGGTTCTGCGGGGGCGGTGAAAACCGCGCCCGCGGACCCATATAAGGGGAGCGATGCCGTCCCAAGCCGGCGTCGTTCTCAACCAGAGTGACGTTCTGACAGGCGTTTACCCCGAATGCCGGTGACCCGGCCTTCAGGATAACCGCCCAAGCACGTTTTCCACACGAGGAGTGAACATGAACCAGCCTTTCACCGGTCGCAGAAGGGTTCGCAGGTTCTTCGGTTCCATCCGGGAAGTGGCCGAGATGCCGAACCTCATCGAGGTTCAGAAGGCGTCCTACGACCAGTTTCTCCTGGTTCAGGAGCCCGAGGGCGGGCGCCCGGACGAGGGCCTCCAGGCTGTTTTCAAGTCGGTCTTCCCGATCTCCGATTTCTCCAATTCCGCCTCGCTCGAGTTCGTCCGCTACGACTTCGATCCGCCCAAGTACGACGTTGACGAGTGCCGTCAGCGCGGCATGACCTATTCGGCGCCGCTCAAGGTGACGCTGCGCCTCATCGTGTTCGACGTCGACGAGGAAACCGGCGCCCGCTCCGTCAAGGATATCAAGGAGCAGGAAGTCTACATGGGCGAGATGCCGCTCATGACCATGAACGGCACCTTCGTCGTCAACGGCACCGAGCGCGTCATCGTCTCGCAGATGCACCGTTCGCCGGGCGTCTTCTTCGACCACGACAAGGGCAAGACCCATTCCTCGGGCAAGCTCCTGTTCGCCGCCCGCATCATTCCCTACCGCGGCTCGTGGCTCGACATCGAGTTCGACGCCAAGGACATCGTCCACGCCCGTATCGACCGTCGTCGCAAGATCCCGGTGACATCGCTGCTCTTTGCGCTGGGCATGGACGGCGAGGAGATCCTCAACACCTTCTACAACACCGTCACCTACAAGAAGACCAAGGACGGCTGGCGCCTGCCGTTCAACGCCGACCGGCTGCGCGGCCTGCGCGCCGTCAACGACCTGATCGACGCCGACTCCGGCGAGGTCGTCGTCGAGGCCGGCAAGAAGGTCACCGTGCGCCAGTCGCGCCAGCTCGCCGAGAAGGGCGTCAAGGCACTCAAGGTCACCGACGAAGACCTCTACGGTCACTACATCGCCAGCGACCAGGTCAACACCGACACCGGCGAGATTTACGCCGAGGCCGGCGACGAGCTGAACGAGAAGCTGCTCGAGACGCTGGTCGAGGCCGGCAACAACGAGATCGTCGTTCTCGACATCGACCACGTCAACACCGGCGCCTACATCCGCAACACGCTGGCCGTCGACAAGAACGAAACCCGCGAGGACGCGCTCTTCGACATCTACCGCGTCATGCGCCCGGGCGAGCCGCCGACCGTCGAGACCGCCGAGGCGATGTTCAAGTCGCTGTTCTTCGATTCCGAGCGCTACGACCTCAGCGCCGTCGGCCGCGTCAAGATGAACATGCGCCTCGACCTCAAGGCCGAGGACACCGTGCGCGTCCTCAACAAGGAAGACATCATCGCCGTCATCTCGACGCTCCTGCAGCTGCGCGACGGCAAGGGCGAAATCGACGACATCGACAATCTCGGCAATCGCCGCGTGCGCTCGGTCGGCGAGCTGATGGAAAACCAGTACCGCATCGGCCTGCTGCGCATGGAGCGCGCCATCAAGGAGCGCATGTCGTCGGTCGAGATCGGCAACGTCATGCCGCAGGACCTGATCAACGCCAAGCCGGCCGCCGCGGCCGTGCGCGAGTTCTTCGGATCGTCGCAGCTTTCGCAGTTCATGGACCAGACCAACCCGCTGTCGGAGATCACCCACAAGCGGCGCCTGTCGGCGCTGGGCCCCGGCGGTCTGACCCGCGAACGCGCCGGCTTCGAGGTGCGCGACGTCCACCCGACCCACTACGGCCGCATCTGCCCGATCGAGACCCCGGAAGGTCCGAACATCGGCCTCATCAATTCGCTGGCGACGTTTGCCCGCGTCAACAAGTACGGCTTCATCGAGAGCCCCTACCGCAAGGTCAAGGGCGGCCGCGTGACCGAGGAGGTCGCCTACCTCTCGGCCATGGAAGAGGCCAAGTACACCGTCGCCCAGGCCAACGCCGTCCTCGATGCCAAGGGCAAGTTCGTCGAGGACCTGGTGGTCTGCCGCCACGCCGGCGACGTCCTCATGGTTCAGGCCGACAAGGTCGACCTCATGGACGTGTCGCCGAAGCAGCTCGTTTCGGTGGCCGCGGCGCTCATCCCGTTCCTCGAGAACGACGACGCCAACCGCGCCCTGATGGGCTCCAACATGCAGCGTCAGGCCGTGCCGCTGGTGCGCGCCGAGGCGCCGCTGGTCGGCACCGGCATGGAGCCGATCGTGGCCCGCGATTCCGGCGCCGCGATCGGTGCCCGGCGCGCCGGTGTCGTCGATCAGGTCGACGCCACCCGTATCGTCATTCGCGCCACCGAGGACCTCGATCCGTCGAAGTCCGGCGTCGATATTTACCGGCTGATGAAGTTCCAGCGTTCCAACCAGAACACCTGCATCAACCAGCGCCCGCTGGTCCGCGTCGGTGACATCATCGGCAAGGGCGACATCATCGCCGACGGTCCCTCGACCGATCTTGGCGATCTGGCGCTCGGCAAGAACGTGCTCGTCGCGTTCATGCCGTGGAACGGCTACAACTTCGAGGACTCGATCCTGCTTTCCGAGCGCATCGTGCGCGACGACGTCTTCACCTCGATCCACATCGAGGAGTTCGAGGTCATGGCCCGCGACACCAAGCTCGGGCCGGAGGAAATCACCCGCGACATCCCCAACGTCTCGGAAGAGGCGCTCAAGAGCCTCGACGAGGCCGGCATCGTCTACATCGGCGCCGAGGTCATGGCCGGCGACATCCTGGTCGGCAAGATCACGCCGAAGGGCGAGAGCCCGATGACGCCGGAGGAGAAGCTGCTCCGCGCCATCTTCGGCGAGAAGGCCTCCGACGTGCGCGACACGTCGCTGCGCGTCCCGCCGGGCGTGACCGGCACGGTCGTCGAGGTGCGCGTCTTCAATCGCCACGGCGTCGAAAAGGACGAGCGCGCCATGGCTATCGAGCGCGAGGAGATCGAGCGTCTCGCCAAGGACCGCGACGACGAGCAGGCGATCCTTGATCGCAACGTCTTCGGCCGTCTTGCCGACATGCTCCTCAACAAGGTCGCGGTCTCTGGGCCCAAGACCTTCAAGAAGGGCGGCAAGATCACCCGCGAGGTGCTCGACGAACACCCCCGGAGCCAGTGGTGGCAGTTCGCTGTCGCCAACGACAAGCTCATGGCCGAGATCGAGGCCCTCAGGAACCAGTACGACGAAAGCCGCAAGGGTCTTGAGAAGCGCTTCATCGACAAGGTCGAGAAGCTGCAGCGCGGCGACGAGCTGCCCCCCGGCGTCATGAAGATGGTCAAGGTCTTCGTCGCCGTGAAGCGCAAGATCCAGCCCGGCGACAAGATGGCCGGCCGCCACGGAAACAAGGGCGTGGTGTCCAAGATCGTTCCGGTCGAGGACATGCCGCATCTGGCCGACGGCACCCAGGTCGACATCGTGCTGAACCCGCTCGGCGTGCCGAGCCGCATGAACGTCGGCCAGATTCTGGAGACCCACCTTGGCTGGGCGTGCGCCGGCCTCGGCATGAAGATCGGCCAGATGGTCGAGTCCTACGACCGCAACGGCGATGTGAAGCCGCTGCGCAAGGTGCTCAAGCAGGTCTACGGCACCAACTCCAAGAACGAGAACGTCGCCGACTTCGACGACGACTCGACGGTGACGCTCGCCCGTCAGTTGACCAAGGGCGTGCCGATCGCCACCCCCGTGTTCGATGGCGCCCGCGAGCCCGATATCGTCGAGCTACTGACCGAGGCCGATCTCAACCCCTCCGGCCAGTCCGTCCTCTACGACGGGCGCACCGGCGAGCAGTTCGATCGCGCGGTGACCGTGGGCTACATCTACATGCTCAAGCTCCACCACCTCGTCGACGACAAGATCCACGCCCGCTCGATCGGCCCGTACTCGCTGGTCACCCAGCAGCCGCTCGGCGGCAAGGCCCAGTTCGGCGGTCAGCGTTTCGGCGAAATGGAGGTGTGGGCGCTGGAGGCTTACGGCGCCGCGTACACGCTTCAGGAGATGCTGACGGTCAAGTCCGACGACGTCGCCGGGCGCACCAAGGTCTACGAGGCGATCGTCCGAGGCGACGACACGCTCGAGGCCGGCATCCCCGAGAGCTTCAACGTCCTGGTCAAGGAGATGCGTTCCCTTGGCCTCGACATCGAGCTCGATAATTCAAAGGCGCATCCGCAGGCGCTGCCTGCTGCGGATGCCGCGGAGTAGGGCGCCACGCCGGCACCTGACGTCCGCACCGCCCATTAGGTCAATCGGCGCCCGGGAATCCCCCGCCCGGCGCGTCGCCAAGGAGAGAGACCATGAACCAAGAGATTGCGAACATCTTCAATCCGGCACCGGCGCCCGCGCAGGTGTTCGACCAGATTCGCATCTCGATCGCTTCCCCTGACAAGATCAAGTCGTGGTCCTACGGCGAGATCAAGAAGCCGGAAACGATCAACTACCGCACCTTCAAGCCCGAGCGCGACGGCCTGTTCTGCGCCCGCATCTTCGGGCCGATCAAGGACTACGAGTGCTTGTGCGGCAAGTACAAGCGCATGAAGTACAAGGGCATCATCTGCGAGAAGTGCGGCGTCGAGGTGACGCTGGCGCGCGTGCGTCGCGAGCGCATGGGCCACATCGAGCTGGCCGCGCCGGTTGCCCACATCTGGTTCCTGAAGTCGCTGCCCTCCCGCATCGGCATGCTGCTCGACATGACGCTCAAGGATCTCGAGCGCATTCTCTACTTCGAGAACTATGTCGTCACCGAGCCGGGCCTGACCTCGCTGAAGGAGCGTCAGCTGCTCAGCGAGGACGAGTATCTGAAGGCGCAGAACGAGTTCGGCGAGGACACCTTCACCGCCAAGATCGGCGCCGAGGCGATCCGCGACATTCTCGTCGGTCTCGACCTTGAGAAGCTCACCGTCGATCTCCGCGAGGAGATCGCCGTATCGACGTCGGAGCTGAAGCCCAAGAAGCTCGCCAAGCGGCTCAATCTGGTCGAGTCGTTCATCCAGTCCGGCAACAAGCCCGACTGGATGATCATGACCGTCGTTCCGGTCATCCCGCCGGACCTGCGTCCGCTCGTCCCGCTCGACGGCGGCCGCTTCGCCACCTCCGACCTCAACGACCTCTATCGCCGCGTCATCAACCGCAACAACCGTCTCAAGCGGCTGATCGAGCTGCGCGCGCCGGACATCATCATCCGCAACGAGAAGCGCATGCTTCAGGAAGCGGTCGATGCCCTGTTCGACAACGGTCGCCGCGGCCGCGTCATCACCGGCGCCAACAAGCGTCCGCTGAAGTCGCTCTCCGACATGCTCAAGGGCAAGCAGGGCCGTTTCCGCCAGAACCTGCTCGGCAAGCGCGTCGACTACTCGGGCCGTTCGGTGATCGTCGTCGGTCCCGAGCTCAAGCTCCACCAGTGCGGCCTGCCCAAGAAGATGGCGCTCGAGCTGTTCAAGCCGTTCATCTATTCGCGCCTTGACGCCAAGGGCTTCTCCTCGACGGTCAAGCAGGCCAAGAAGCTGGTCGAGAAGGAAAAGCCGGAAGTCTGGGATATCCTCGACGAGGTCATCCGCGAGCATCCGGTGCTGCTCAACCGTGCCCCGACGCTCCACCGCCTCGGCATTCAGGCTTTCGAGCCGGTGCTCATCGAGGGCAAGGCGATCCAGCTTCACCCGCTGGTCTGCGCCGCCTTCAACGCCGACTTCGACGGCGACCAGATGGCGGTCCACGTGCCGCTGTCGCTGGAGGCGCAGCTTGAAGCCCGCGTCCTCATGATGTCGACCAACAACATCCTGCATCCTGCCAACGGCCAGCCGATCATCGTGCCGTCGCAGGATATCGTGCTCGGCCTCTACTACCTGTCGATCATGTCCGAGGGCGAGCCCGGCGAGGGCATGGCGTTCGGCACCATGAACGAGCTCGAACACGCGCTCGCTTCGAAGTCGGTCACGCTGCACACCAAGATCCGCAGCCGCTTCAAGACCATCGGCGCCGACGGCAAGCCGGTGACCGAGATGCATGAGACGACTCCCGGCCGCATGCTCCTGGCCGACCTGTTGCCACGCAACCCGAACATCCCCTTCGCCCTGGTCAACAAGCTGATGACCAAGAAGGAAATCTCCAACATGATCGATGCCGTCTACCGGCACTGCGGTCAGAAGGAGACGGTCATCTTCTGCGACCGCATCATGGCGCTCGGCTTCAGCCACGCCTTCCGGGCCGGCATCTCGTTCGGCAAGGACGACATGGTCATCCCGGATACCAAGCACAAGATCGTCGACGAAACCGCCCAGCTCGCCAAGGATTACGAGCAGCAGTACAACGACGGTCTCATCACCCAGGGCGAGAAGTACAACAAGGTGGTCGACGCCTGGGCCAAGGCGACCGATCGCGTCGCCGACGAGATGATGAAGCGCATTCAGGCCGTCGAGAAGGACGACACCGGCCGCACCAGGCCGATGAACTCCATCTACATGATGAGCCACTCCGGCGCCCGCGGTTCGCCCGCCCAGATGAAGCAGCTCGCCGGCATGCGCGGCCTGATGGCCCGTCCGGATGGCTCGATCATCGAGACGCCGATCACGTCGAACTTCAAGGAAGGCCTGACCGTGATGGAGTACTTCAACTCCACCCACGGCGCCCGCAAGGGTCTGGCCGACACGGCGCTCAAGACCGCCAACTCCGGCTACCTGACCCGTCGTCTCGTCGACGTGGCGCAGGATTGCATCGTCACCGAGCCGGATTGCGGCACCACCAAGGGCCTGCGCATGCAGGCGGTGGTCGATTCCGGTCAGGTCATGGCGACGCTCGGCCAGCGCGTCCTCGGCCGCACCGCGGCGGAAGACGTTCTGGCGCCGGCCACCGGCAAGCTCATCGTGCCGGCCGGCCGGACCATCGACGAGCGCGACGTGGAGAAGATCGAGGCGGCCAACGTCCAGGCGTTCCGCATCCGCTCGGTGCTCACCTGCGAGACCAAGAACGGCGTGTGCGCCAAGTGCTACGGGCGCGATCTTGCCCGTGGCACGCCGGTCAACCTCGGCGAGGCGGTCGGCGTCATCGCCGCCCAGTCGATCGGCGAGCCGGGCACCCAGCTCACCATGCGCACCTTCCACATCGGTGGCACCGCGCAGGTCGTCGACCAGTCGACGCTCGAGTCGAGCTTCGAAGGCACGGTCGAGATCCGCAACCGCAACATCGTCACCGACTCCGAGGGCCGCAAGATCGCCATGGCCCGCAACATGCAGATCGCCATCGTCGATCGCGACGGCACCGAGCGCGCGGCCAACCGCGTGACCTTCGGCGCCCGCCTGCTCGTCGACGACGGTGACAAGGTCAAGCGCGGCCAGCGTCTGGCGGAGTGGGACCCCTACACCCGGCCCATCCTGTCGGAAGTGGATGGCGTCGTCGGTTACGAAGACCTGGTCGACCGCCTGTCGGTCGCCGAGTCGACCGACGAGTCGACGGGCATCACCAAGCGCGTCGTCCTCGACTGGCGAGCCAACCCGCGCGGCGGCGATCTCAAGCCGACCATCCTGGTCAAGGGCGAGAGCGCCAAGGCGCGCAAGAGCGGCCGCGGCGGCGCCGAAGCGCGCTACCTGCTGCCGGTCGAGACGATCCTGTCGGTGGAGCCCGGCGCCGAGGTCAAGGCCGGCGACGTGCTCGCGCGTATCCCGATGGAGAGCGCCAAGACCCGCGACATCACGGGCGGTCTGCCGCGCGTGGCGGAGCTGTTCGAGGCGCGCCGTCCGAAGGACCACGCGATCATCGCCGAAAGCAGCGGCACCGTCAGGTTCGGCCGTGACTACAAGAACAAGCGGCGCATCATCGTGGATCCGGTGGAGGAGGGTGCCGAGCCGGTCGAATACCTGATCGCCAAGGGCAAGCCCTTCCACCTTCAGGAAGGCGACTCGGTCGAGAAGGGTGACTACATCGTCGAGGGCAACCCGGCCCCGCACGACATTCTGGCGATCAAGGGCATCGAGGCGCTCGCCGCCTATCTCGTCAACGAGATTCAGGACGTCTACCGGCTCCAGGGCGTGACCATCAACGACAAGCACATCGAGGTGATCGTTCGCCAGATGCTCCAGAAGGTCGAGATCGTCGACGGCGGCGATATCGGCATGTTCCCCGGCGAGCAGATCGACCAACTCGACCTCGACAAGCTCAACGAACTGGCCATTGCCGACGGCAAGAAGCCGGCGACGGTCGTGCCGATCCTGCTTGGCATCACCAAGGCGAGCCTGCAGACGCGTTCGTTCTTCTCCGCGGCCTCCTTCCAGGAGACCACCCGCGTCCTCACCGAGGCTGCGGTTCAGGGCAAGGTCGATCCGCTCGACGGCCTCAAGGAGAACATCATCGTCGGACGCCTCATCCCGGCCGGTACCGGCGGCATGATCCAGCGTATCCGCACGGTCGCCACCCACCGCGACGAGCTGATCGTCGAGGAGCGCAAGAAGACCGCCGAGGAAGCCGGCGATCAGGAAGCGATGGCGGAACTGGCGGAACTTTCCGGCGCCGCCGAATAGCGGTCGCTGCCGCGCACGCAATCAAGGGGCCGCCTTCGGGCGGCCCTTTTCACTTCCGCCGCACGCTCACCCCGAGCGCCGCCATCGCCAGCCCCATGACGACCACGATCAGCAGCGAGACGGAGAGGCCGAAGCCGCGGGCGACGAAGCCCAGCACCGGCGGAAAGATCAGGAAGCCGGCGTAGCCCATCGAGGTCGCGGCGGCGACCGCGAGGCCCGGCTGGATGCCCCTGACCCGCGACGCCGCGCTGATGGCGACAGGCACCAGGTTGGCGGCGCCGACCCCGACGATGGCAAACCCGATCGCCGCGACGACGAACGACGGCGTCACAATCGCGAGCCCCATGCCCGCCGCGACCAGTAGGCCGCCGCCGACGACGGTCGCCACACCGCCGAGTCGGGCGACCACCCAGTCGCCGGTCAGCCGGAAGATCACCATCGCGATGGAGAAGGTCACCACGCCGCTGGCCGCTGCCGCGACGCCCGACATCTTCACCGTGGCGAGGTAGAGCGCGCTCCAGTCGGTAACGGCACCCTCGGCGGCAAACGACAGGAACGGGATCGCGCCGATGCCCAGCAGCGCCAGCGGCGGCAGCGCGAACCGCGGGCCTTCATGGGCCGGCGCGTCGCTCTGCCACAGGTTCAGTCCGGCCCAGATCGACGCGATGAACAGGGCGATTGCCGTCAGCACCGCGCCGCCGCCGTTGCCGAGGCCGACGGCGATGATCAGGCCGCCGAGCGCCGAGCCCACCAGGGTTCCCAGCGAGAAGAATCCGTGGAACGACGACATGGTCGGCCGCCCGCGGGCCTCCTCGATCTCGGCGGCCTGCATGTTCATCGAGACGTCCACCGCGCCCATGGCGGAGCCGAACAGGAAGGCGCCCACGAACAGGAGGGGCGTGGAGGGCGCCAGAATCGCGAAGGGGAAGATGGCCGAAAAGATCAGGGCGAACGCAGCCGTCGGCCGGCGGGTTCCGAAGCGGCCTAGCAAGACGCCGGTCAGTGGCATGGTCACCACCGCGCCAATGGCCATCGCCAGCAGCGCCAGGCCGATGACGCCCGGGTCGATCGCAAGGCGGGTGGCGATCAGCGGGATATGCACCGCCCACAGCCCGGCCGCCGCGCCTGGCACCAGAAACACCACGGAAACCGCCATCCGGGCACGCGCCAGGCGGCCGCGCCGGGCGGCGGAAAGGTCAGTGGTCGTGTCCATTCGGATACCTGGAAACGGGCGGGCGAGGGCGGCGACTGTAGAAGCGCGACGAGGCCCCCGCAATCGGGGAGCGTGACGGCACGCAAACCGGCGGCCTGCCTTGCAAAAAGAACGGACCGCGGGGGTTGACGCGGGAATCCCGAAACATTAGGTTCCGCGCGCTTTCGGCAGGCAGGTAGGCTTTTCAAATCCGACGGCGCCGAGCTGACGGATGCAGAGAGCCTAAACGCTGACCGGTTCAGGCGAAAGAAGTCGATAGAAACACGATCGCGGCGCGCTGCTGCGGTCCTCTGTTGAGGGGAGCGCCTCCCGCCAGGAGCGGGACGAGGCGCTTCGGTTTCGCGCACGTTGTGGCCGGAACGGACGGAAGAGAAGAAGTAGAGAAGGTTCGAGCAGGCAAGCATGCCGACCATCAATCAGCTCATTCGCAAGCCGCGCGTGGCGCCGGTCAATCGCAGCAAGGTGCCGGCGATGCAGCAGAGCCCGCAGAAGCGGGGCGTCTGCACGCGCGTCTACACGACGACGCCGAAGAAGCCGAACTCGGCGCTCCGCAAGGTCGCCAAGATTCGTCTCACCAACGCCTTCGAGGTCATCGGCTACATTCCCGGTGAGGGTCATAACCTCCAGGAGCATTCGGTGGTGATGATCCGAGGCGGTCGCGTAAAAGACCTTCCGGGCGTCCGCTACCACATTATTCGTGGCGTGCTCGACACCCAGGGCGTCAAGGACCGCAAGCAGCGCAGATCGAAGTATGGAGCAAAACGGCCGAAATAGGTTTCGGCCGTTTTGCGTAGTATCCCCGGACGAGCGTCAGCGAGAACCGGGGATCTCGGGAATGTAGAGAACAGGAAGCAGGTTCAGCCAGATGTCACGTCGCCATCGCGCCGACAAACGGGAGATCACTCCCGACCCGAAGTTCAAGAACGAGGTCGTGACCAAGTTCATGAACTCGGTCATGAGCCACGGCAAGAAGTCGGTGGCCGAGCAGATCGTCTACGGCGCCTTTGACATTATCGAGGCGAAGACCAAGCAGGATCCGCTGGCCATCTTCCGCAACGCGCTCGACAACGTCATGCCGTCGATCGAGGTTCGTTCGCGCCGCGTCGGCGGCGCCACCTATCAGGTTCCGATCGAGGTGCGCATCGACCGGCGTCAGGCACTGGCCATCCGCTGGCTGCTGTCGGCGGCCCGTTCGCGCAACGAAAAGACGATGGTCGACAAGCTCTCGGGGGAGCTTCTCGACGCCGCCAACAACCGCGGCAACGCCGTCAAGAAGCGTGAAGACACCCACCGGATGGCGGAAGCCAACCGCGCATTCTCGCATTACCGCTGGTAACCACTGAAAGCCCCCGCGATGCCGCGCAGCCACAACATCGAAGACTACCGCAACTTCGGCATCATGGCCCACATCGATGCCGGCAAGACCACGACCACCGAGCGGATTCTGTTCTACAGCGGTCGCAGTCACAAGATCGGTGAAGTCCACGACGGCGCCGCCACCATGGACTGGATGGAGCAGGAGCAGGAGCGCGGCATCACGATCACGTCCGCCGCGACGACCGCCCTGTGGAACGGCAAGCGCCTCAACATCATCGACACCCCCGGCCACGTCGACTTCACCATCGAGGTGGAGCGTTCGCTGCGTGTGCTGGACGGCGCCGTATGCGTGCTCGATTCCAATCAGGGCGTCGAGCCGCAGACCGAGACGGTGTGGCGCCAGGGCGACAAGTACAAGGTGCCGCGCATCGTCTTCGCCAACAAGATGGACAAGACCGGCGCTGATTTCTTCAAGTGCCTCGACGATATCGTCAAGCGCCTCGGCGCCAAGCCCATCGCCATCCAGCTGCCGATCGGCTCCGAGAATGATTTCAAGGGCCTCGTCAACCTCGTCTCCATGAAGGCGCGCATCTGGGACGATGAGTTCCTCGGCGCCAAGTTCGAGGACACCGAGATCCCGGCCGATCTGGTCGAACAGGCCAAGGAATACCGCGAGAAGATGATCGAGGCCGCCGTCGAAATGGACGACGACGTCATGGCGGCCTACCTCGATGGCCATGAGCCCGACGAGGAGACGCTGAAGCGCCTCATCCGCAAGGCGGTCCTGACCGGCGCTTTCTTCCCGGTGTTGTGCGGTTCCGCCTTCAAGAACAAGGGCGTCCAGTCGCTGCTCGACGCCGTCGTCGATTACCTGCCGTCGCCGGTCGACGTGCCGCCGATCAAGGGCCTCGATCCGAAGGGCAACGAAGTCGTGCGCCGCTCCAGCGACGACGAGCCGCTCGCCGTTCTGGCGTTCAAGATCATGGACGATCCGTTCGTCGGCTCGCTCACCTTCTGTCGCATCTACTCGGGCGTCCTCAACACCGGCACGCAGATCCTCAACTCGCCGCGCGACCGCAAGGAGCGCGTCGGCCGCATGTTGCTCATGCACGCCAACCATCGCGAGGACACTAAGGAAGCCTACGCCGGCGACATCGTCGCCCTGGCCGGCCTCAAGGATGCCCGCACCGGCGACACGCTGTGCGATCCCCAGCACCCGGTGATCCTCGAGCAGATGGAGTTCCCCGATCCGGTCATCGAGATCGCCATCGAGCCGAAGACCAAGGGCGACCAGGAGAAGCTCGGCGTCGCCCTCCAGCGCCTGGCGGCGGAGGATCCTTCCTTCCGCGTCTCGACCGACACCGAGAGCGGCCAGACCCGCCTCAAGGGCATGGGCGAGCTGCACCTCGACATCAAGATCGACATCCTCCGGCGCACCTACAAGGTCGACGTCGCCGTCGGCGCCCCGCAGGTTGCCTACCGCGAAACCATCACCCGCTCGCTCACCCACACCTACACCCACAAGAAGCAGAGCGGCGGCTCCGGCCAGTTCGCCCAGATCGAGCTCGATGTGTCGCCGAGCGGCCCCGGCGCCGGCAATCATTTCGAGTCGAAGGTTGTCGGCGGCAACGTGCCGAAGGAATACATCCCCGGTGTCGAGAAGGGCTACGAGTTGGTCCTCACCTCGGGCCCGGTGATCGGCTTCCCGGTGGTCGACGTGACCGTCGTGCTTACCGACGGCAAGTACCACGACGTCGATTCATCGGCGCTCGCCTTCGAGATCGCCACTCGCGCCGGCTTGCGCGAGGCCCTCAAGATGGCCGGTCCGGTTCTGCTCGAGCCGATCATGAAGGTCGAGGTCGTCAGCCCCGAGGAGTACATCGGCTCGGTCATCGGCGACATCAACTCGCGTCGCGGCCAGATCCAGGGTACCGACACGCGCGGCAACGCGCAGGTCGTCAACGCGCTGGTGCCGCTCGCCAACATGTTCGGCTACGTCAACCAGTTGCGCTCGATGTCGCAAGGGCGGGCGCAGTACACCATGCAGTTCTCACACTACGCACAAGTGCCACAGGCTGTGGCTGATGAAGTCCAGGCGAAGTTCGCCTGAGTCCAACACGGAATTAAGGGAAAGACGGAGAGCCCCGATGGCCAAAGAGAAGTTCGAGCGGACCAAGCCGCACTGCAACATTGGTACGATCGGCCACGTCGATCATGGCAAGACGACGCTGACGGCGGCGATCACCAAGGTCCTGGCGGAAACCGGCGGTGCGACATTCCTGGATTACGCCTCGATCGACGCCGCGCCTGAGGAAAAGGCGCGCGGCATCACGATCAACACGGCCCACGTCGAGTACCAGACGGAGAAGCGCCATTACGCGCACGTCGACTGCCCCGGCCACGCCGACTACGTGAAGAACATGATCACAGGCGCGGCCCAGATGGACGGCGCCATCCTGGTCGTGTCGGCTGCCGACGGCCCCATGCCGCAGACCCGCGAGCACATCCTGCTTGCCTATCAGGTCGGCGTGCCGGCGATGGTCGTGTTCCTCAACAAGTGCGACATGGTCGACGATCCGGAACTTCTTGAGCTCGTCGAGCTCGAGGTGCGCGAGCTCCTCACCAAGTACAAGTTCCCCGGCGACAAGGTCCCGGTCATCAAGGGTTCGGCGCTCGCCGCCCTCGAAGGCACCGATGCCAAACTCGGCCACGACGCGATCCTGGAGCTGATGAAGGCGGTCGACGACTACGTCCCGCAGCCTGAGCGCCCGATCGACCAGCCGTTCCTGATGGCGATCGAGGACGTCTTCTCGATCTCCGGTCGCGGCACGGTGGTCACCGGCCGTGTCGACCGCGGCATCATCAAGGTCGGCGAGGAAGTCGAGATCGTCGGTATCCGTCCGACCACCAAGACGGTGGTCACCGGCGTCGAGATGTTCCGCAAGCTGCTCGACCAGGGCCAGGCCGGCGACAACATCGGCGCGCTGCTGCGCGGTGTCGACCGTGAAGGCGTCGAGCGCGGCCAGGTGCTGTGCAAGCCGGGTTCGGTCACGCCGCACACCCACTTCAAGGCCGAGGCCTACATCCTCACCAAGGAGGAGGGCGGTCGCCACACCCCGTTCTTCACCAACTACCGTCCGCAGTTCTACTTCCGCACGACCGACGTGACGGGCGTGGTGAAGCTGCCGGAAGGCACCGAGATGGTCATGCCCGGCGACAACGTTGCCATGGAGATCGAACTGATCGTGCCGATCGCCATGGAGGAGAAGCTGCGCTTCGCCATCCGCGAGGGCGGCCGCACGGTGGGAGCCGGCGTCGTCTCCTCGATCATCAAGTGATCCTCGCGTCCGCGGGGATCGTGAAGACAGTTGGACTGACGGTTTGACGTATGTGGCCGGGAAAAAGGTCCCGGTCATGCGACGAGAGAAAAAATGAACGGCCAGAACATCCGCATCCGGCTCAAGGCGTTCGATCATCGTATTCTCGATGCCTCGACCCGTGAGATCGTCAACACCGCCAAGCGGACCGGCGCGCGCGTGCGCGGGCCGGTGCCGCTGCCCACGCGGATCGAGAAGTTCACCGTCAACCGCTCGCCGCACGTCGACAAGAAGAGCCGTGAACAGTTCGAGATGCGCACCCACAAGCGCCTCCTCGATATCGTCGACCCGACGCCGCAGACCGTGGACGCGCTGATGAAGCTCGACCTCGCCGCCGGCGTCGACGTCGAGATCAAGCTCTAGCGGTCGGAAGGAAACGAGACACGTCATGCGTTCCGGTTTGATCGCACAGAAGGTCGGCATGACCCGCGTCTTCACGGAGGCGGGCGAGCAGGTGGGTGTCACCGTGCTCAAGGTCGACAATTGCCAGGTCGTCGCGCAGCGCACGCCCGAGAAGAACGGCTATGCCGCCCTCCAGCTCGGCGTCGGTCTGCGCAAGGTCCGCAACACGCCGCGCGCGCTGCGCGGCCACTTCGCCAAGGCTTCCGTTGAGCCGAAGCGCAAGCTGGCCGAGTTCCGCGTCAGCGCCGAAAACCTGATCGAGGTCGGCGCCGAACTGACCGCCGACCACTTCGTCGTCGGCCAGTTCGTCGATGTCACCGGCACCTCGATCGGCAAGGGGTTCCAGGGCGTCATGAAGCGCTGGAATTTCGGCGGCGGCCGCGCCACCCACGGCAACTCCGTGTCCCACCGCATTGCCGGCTCGACCGGCCAGCGCCAGGATCCCGGCAAGGTGTTCAAGGGCAAGAAGATGGCCGGCCACATGGGCGACGAGCGGGTGACCACCCAGAACCTGAAGATCGTCAGCACCGATGCCGACCGCGGCCTGATCATGGTCGAGGGTGCGGTGCCGGGCGCCAAGGGCGGCTTCCTGCTGGTCCGCGACGCGGTCAAGCGCGCCCTGCCCAAGGAGGCGCCGGTCCCCGGCAAGTTCCGTCTGCGCGAGGGCGCTGCCGCGGCTGCCGCCGCCGAGACGCCGGTTGCTGCCGAGCCGGCCGCCGAAGCGAAGGGGGCCGAGTGATGGATCACAAAGTCACCACGCTCGACGGCAAGGAGAGCGGCACGGTCGATCTGCCGGAGAGCATCTTCGGCCTCGAGCCGCGCGCCGACATCCTGCAGCGCATGGTCCGCTACCAGCTTTCCAAGCGTCAGGCCGGTACGCACAAGACCAAGATGCGCAGCGAGATCTCCGCGACCACCAAGAAGATGTTCAAGCAGAAGGGCACCGGCCGCGCCCGTCACGGCGCCAAGACTGCTCCCCAGTTCCGCGGTGGCGGCAAGGCGTTCGGTCCGGTGGTGCGCAGCCACGCCCACGACCTGCCCAAGAAGGTCCGTGTCCTGGCTCTCAAGCACGCTCTGTCGGACAAGGCGCGTGGCGACAAGCTGATCGTGCTCGCCGATGCCGCGGTCAAGGAGCCCAAGACCAAGGCGCTCGCCGCCAGCCTCGCCAAGCTCGGTCTGTCCAACGCGCTGTTCATCGACGGCGCCGAGGTCGGCGCCAACTTCGCCATGGCCGCCCGCAACATCACCGATATCGATGTGCTGCCGGTCCAGGGCATCAACGTTTACGACATCCTGCGCCGCGACACGCTGGTTCTCACCAAGGCCGCGGTCGAAGGGCTGACGGAGCGGTTCAAATGATTGCGCTCTCGCACTACGACGTCATCCGCCGCCCGGTCATCACCGAGAAGTCGACGGCTGCCTCGGAGCACAACAAGGTGATCTTCATGGTCGCCCCCCAGGCGACCAAGGCGCAGATCAAGGCGGCCGTGGAGACGCTCTTCAAGGTCAAGGTCACGCGGGTCAACACGTTGAACCGCAAGGGCAAGAACCGTCGCTTCCGCGGCATCGCGGGGCGCACGAACGATACCAAGCGCGCGATCGTTACCCTGGCCGAGGGCCAGATGATCGACGTGACGACGGGACTGTAAGGGTCGAGCGATGGCACTGAAGACTTACAAGCCGACAACGCCGAGCCAGCGCGAGCTGGTCCTCGTCGATCGGTCGCATCTTCATCGCGGCAAGCCCGTCAAGGGGCTCGTCGAGGGCAAGCATTCGACCGGCGGGCGCAACAACGTCGGGCGCGTCACCGTGCGTTGGCGCGGCGGCGGGCACAAGCGCGCCTACCGGATGATCGACTTCCGGCGCACCAAGCGCGACATGACCGCCACCATCGAGCGGCTCGAGTACGATCCCAACCGCACCGCCTTCATCGCGCTCATCCGCTACGAGGACGGCGAACTCAGCTACATCCTCGCCCCGCAGCGCGTCGCCCCGGGCGACACCATCATCGCCGCGGCGAGCGCCGACGTGAAGCCGGGCAACGCCATGCCGCTGGTCGCCATGCCGGTCGGCACCATCGTCCACAACGTCGAGCTGAAGCCCGGTGCCGGCGGCCAGATCGCGCGTTCCGCTGGAACCTACGCGCAATACGTGGGTCGCGAGCAGGGCTACGCGATCCTGCGCCTGAACTCCGGCGAGCAGCGTCTGGTCCACCAGAATTGCTTCGCCACCGTCGGCGCCGTGTCGAACGCCGATCACTCGAACATCAACATCGGCAAGGCCGGTCGCAATCGCTGGAAGGGCCGCATGCCTTCGGTCCGCGGCGTCGCCATGAACCCGGTCGATCACCCGCTCGGCGGCGGCGAGGGGCGGACCTCCGGCGGTCGCCACCCGGTTTCGCCGTGGGGCCAGCCGACCAAGGGCATGAAGACCCGCACCAACAAGCGGACCACCAAGTTCATCGCGCGCAGCCGTCATGCGCGCAAGAAAAACGGCTAACCGGAGACGCTGAAAAGTGGCGCGTTCTGTCTGGAAGGGACCATTCGTCGACGGCTACCTGCTGCGCAAGGCCGACAAGGCGCGCGCCGGTGGGCGGAGCGAAATCATCAAGATGTGGAGCCGGCGCTCGACCATCCTGCCGCAGTTCGTCGGCCTGACGTTCGGCGTCTACAACGGCAACAAGCACATTCCGGTGCTCGTCAGCGAGGACATGGTGGGCCACAAGTTCGGCGAGTTCTCGCCGACCCGCATCTTCCATGGCCATACCGCCGGCGACAAGAAGGCCAAGAGGGCGTAATGAGCAAGCCGAAACGCGAGCGCCCGTTGACTGCGACCGAGGCGCGCGCGCGTACCAGCACGATCCGCATCTCGCCGCAGAAGCTCAATCTCGTGGCGCAGATGATCCGCGGCAAGAAGGTCGCCGCCGCGCTCGCCGACCTGACGTTCTCGCGCAAGCGCATCGCCCGCGACGTCAAGAAGACGCTCGAATCGGCCGTCGCCAACGCCGAGAACAACCACCAGCTCGACGTCAACTCGCTGGTCGTCGCCGAAGCCCACGTCGGCAAGTCGCTGGTTCTGAAACGCTGGACGCCGCGTGCCCGTGGCCGCGTCGGATCGATTCACAAGCGCTTCTCGCATCTGACCATCGTCGTGCGTGAAGTCGAGGAGAGTGCCTGATGGGCCAGAAAGTAAACCCGGTCGGGCTTCGCCTCGGCATCAACCGCACGTGGGATTCGCGCTGGTTCGCCGGTCACGGCGAATACGGCAAGCTCCTCCATGAGGACATGAAGATCCGCGCCGCGCTGATGAAGGACCTGAAGCAGGCGGCGGTCTCCAAGATCGTCATCGAGCGCCCGCACAAGAAGTGCCGCGTGACCATCCATTCGGCCCGCCCCGGCATCGTCATCGGCAAGAAGGGCGCCGACATCGAGAAGCTGCGCCGCAAGGTCGCCAAGATGACCGACTCCGAGGTGCACATTAACATCCTCGAGGTTCGCAAGCCGGAGACCGACGCGGCCCTGGTCGCCGCCTCGATCGCCCAGCAGCTTGAGCGCCGTATCGCATTCCGCCGTGCCATGAAGCGCGCCGTCCAGTCGGCCATGCGCCTCGGCGCCGAGGGCATCCGGATTTCCTGCGGCGGTCGCCTCGGCGGCGCCGAGATCGCGCGCTCCGAGTGGTATCGCGAGGGCCGCGTGCCGCTGCACACGCTGCGCGCCGACATCGACTACGGCCAGGCCACCGCCGAGACCGCCTACGGCGCCTGCGGCGTCAAGGTTTGGGTGTTCAAGGGCGAGATCCTGGAGCACGACCCGATGGCGTCCGAGCGCCGCCAGATCGAGGCCGCCGAACAGGGCGGCGGGCAGCGTCGCCGCGAACCGGCGTCCGCCTGAGGCCAGAATCGAAGAGTAGACGACCATGCTGCAACCCAAGCGCACCAAGTACCGCAAGCAGTTCAAGGGCCGCATCCACGGCACCGCGACCTCGGCGGCCGAACTGACCTTCGGCTCCTACGGCTTGCGCGCCCTCGAGCCCGAGCGGGTCACCGCCCGCCAGATCGAGGCCGCCCGCCGCGCCATCACCCGCGAGATGAAGCGCTCCGGCCGCGTCTGGATCCGCCTGTTCCCGGATGTGCCGGTGTCCAAGAAGCCGACCGAGGTGCGCATGGGCAAGGGCAAGGGCACGCCGGAGTTCTGGGCGGCCCGCGTCAAGCCGGGCCGCATCATGTTCGAGATCGACGGCGTGCCTGAGGCGCTGGCTCGCGAGGCGCTGCGCCTCGGCGCCGCCAAGCTGCCGGTCCGCACCCGCTTCGTCCAGCGCATCGCCGACTAGAGGGATCGAGACCGATGAAGCCGGCAGATATCCGCGCGCTGACCGTCGACCAGATGGGCGACGAGCTTGAGCGCCTGCGCAAGGAAGCCTTCAACCTGCGTTTCCAGAAGGCGACCGGGCAGTTGAACAACACGGCGCGCGTGCGCCAGGTCCGCCGCGATATCGCGCGGTTGACCACGATCGCATCGCAGATGCGCGCCGAACCAAAGGGCAAGTAAGACAATGCCGAAACGCGTCCTTCACGGCACCGTCGTCAGCGACAAGAACGACAAGACGATCGTCGTCCGGGTCGACCGTCGCGTCACCCATCCGGTGATGAAGAAGACCATCCTGCGCTCCAAGAAGTTCCACGCGCACGATGCCGAGAACAAGTACAAGGTCGGCGATGCGGTCTCCATTCAGGAGACGCCGCCGATTTCCAAGAATAAACGCTGGGTGGTCGTGGAGACCGCCGCGGCCGGCAAATAGCCGACCGTCAGGGGACAGGTGAGTAGACTGACATGATCCAGATGCAGACCAACCTCGATGTGGCGGACAATTCCGGCGCCCGCCGCGTCATGTGCATCAAGGTGCTCGGTGGCTCGAAGCGCAAATATGCCTCTGTCGGCGACATCATCGTCGTGTCGGTCAAGGAGGCGATCCCGCGCGGCCGCGTCAAGAAGGGCGACGTCATGAAGGCGGTCGTCGTGCGCACCGCCAAGGACATCCGCCGCGCCGACGGCTCGGTCATCCGCTTCGACCGCAACGCCGCCGTGCTCATCAACAATCAGTCGGAGCCGGTCGGCACCCGCATCTTCGGCCCGGTGCCGCGCGAGCTGCGCGCCAAGAACCACATGAAGATCATCTCGCTCGCACCGGAGGTGCTGTAATGGCTGCGCGCATCCGCAAGGGCGACACCGTCATGGTCATCGCCGGCCGCGACAAGGGCAAGACCGGCGAGGTCCTGTCCGTCCATCCCAAGGACAACCGCGCCGTGGTCAGCGGCGTCAACGTCGTGCGTCGTCACCAGAAGCAGTCCACCCGCGACCAGGGTGGCATCGTCACCAAGGAACTGCCGATTCACATGTCCAACATTGCCCTCATGGACGCGAGCGGGAAGGCGACACGCGTCGGCTTCCGCATCGCCGCCGATGGCGTGAACAAGGTTCGCTACTCGAAGCGGACGGGAGACGTGATCGATGGCTGAAACCAGCTACGAACCCCGCCTGAAGACCATCTACCGCGACAAGGTCCGCGCGACCCTGGTCGAGCAGTTCGGCTACAAGAACCCGCTCGAAGTGCCGCGCGTCGACAAGGTCGTGCTCAACATGGGCGTTGGCGAAGCGGTCAATGATTCCAAGAAGGTCAACACGGCGCTCGCCGATCTGGCCCTGATCGCCGGCCAGAAGCCGGCCCAGACCCGTTCGCGCAAGTCGATCTCCACCTTCAAGCTTCGCGAGGACATGCCGATCGGCGGCCGCGTGACGCTGCGCCGTGACCGCATGTACGAGTTCCTCGATCGCCTCATCAACGTGGCGCTGCCCCGGGTTCGCGATTTCCGCGGCCTTAACCCGAAGAGCTTCGACGGGCGTGGCAACTTCGCCATGGGCATCAAGGAGCACATCATTTTCCCCGAGATCAACTACGACGAAGTCGATGAGGTCTGGGGCATGGACGTGATCGTCTGCACGACCGCCAAGACCGACGACGAGGCGCGCGCCCTGCTCAAGGGCTTCGATTTTCCGTTCCGCCAGTAGGACCATCCGAGATGGCAAAGAAAAGTTCGATCGAGAGAAACAACCGCCGCCGCCGCATGGTGGCGCGGCTCGCCACCAAGCGGGCCGGCCTCAAGCTGGTCGCCAACGACGAGAGCCTGACGCTCGAGGAGCGCTTCCAGGCCCGTCTGAAGCTCGCCGAGTTGCCGCGCAATTCCTCCGCCGTGCGCATCCGCAACCGCTGCGAGGTCACCGGCCGGCCGCGCGGCGTGTACCGCAAGCTGAAGATGTCGCGCATCGCGCTGCGTGAGTTCGGGTCGAACGGGATGATCCCCGGCCTGGTCAAGTCGAGCTGGTAGGGGGCAGGAACACGCCATGACAATGACCGATCCGCTCGGCGACATGCTGACCCGCATCCGCAACGCGCAGATGCGCAAGAGCAACAAGGTGTCGACGCCGGGCTCCTCGCTGCGCCGCAACGTGCTCGATGTCCTCCAGTCGGAAGGCTACATCCGCGGCTATTCGACCGTCGATTTCGACAACGGCCGCTCGGAATTCGAGATCGAGCTGAAGTATTTCGACGGCCAGCCGGTGATCCGCGAAATCGAGCGCGTCTCGAAGCCCGGCCGCCGGGTCTACGCCTCGGTGAAGGCGATTCCGCGCGTCGCCAACGGTCTCGGCGTGTCCATCCTGTCGACGCCCAAGGGCGTCATGTCGGATGCCGACGCCCGCGACCAGAACGTCGGCGGAGAAGTTCTGTGCCGCGTCTTCTGACGACGGCCTGATGAAACGAACCTGATTGGGATTTGGACCGATGTCGCGAATTGGCAAGAAACCGGTGACCGTACCGAAGGGCGTGACGGCGAACGTCAGCGGCCAGTCGGTGTCGGTGAAGGGGCCGAAGGGCGAGCTCAGCTTCCTCGCCAACGACGATGTCGAGGTGAAGTTCGCCGACGGCGAAATCACCGTCGAGCCGCGCGACGCCTCCAAGCGCGCCCGTTCGGCCTGGGGTATGTCGCGCACCATGGTCGCCAACCTGATGAAGGGCGTCACCGACGGTTTCGTCGAGCGCCTTGAGATCAACGGCGTCGGCTATCGCGCCGCCGTCAACGGCAAGAACCTTCAGCTCAACCTTGGCTACAGCCACGACGTCAGCTTCCCGATTCCGGCCGGCATCAAGGTCGAGTGCCCGAAGCCGACCGAGATCGTGGTGAGCGGCTCCGACAAGCAGCAGGTTGGCCAGGTCGCCGCCGAAATCCGCCGCTTCCGCAAGCCCGAGCCGTACAAGGGCAAGGGCGTGAAGTACGCCGACGAACACATCTTCCGCAAGGAAGGCAAGAAGAAGTAGCCGATCATGCCGACCGCCACGCTCACCCGTCGAATTCATCGCGTCCGTGCCGCCGTGCGCAAGGCGTCGCGCGGTCGTCCGCGTCTGTCGATCTTCCGCTCTTCCAGGCACATCTACGCCCAGGTCATCGACGACAGCGTCGGCCGCACGCTGGCAGCCGCCTCGACGCGCGACACCGACCTCAAGGAAAAGCTCAAGACCGGCGCCGACACGGCCGCCGCCAGCGAGGTCGGCAAGCTGCTTGCCGAGCGCGCCGTCAAGGCCGGCGTCAAGGAGGTCGTCTTCGATCGCGGCCGCTATCTCTATCACGGGCGCGTGAAGGCGCTCGCCGACGGCGCCCGCGAAGGCGGACTGAATTTCTAAGGGTTGAACCGGCGCCAAACGACACGATATCGAACGAACGGATCACAGAATGGCAAGAGAACCAGGACACCGCGATCGCGGCGGCCGCGACAGGGGGGACGAGCGCGACAGCGAGTTTGTCGACAAGCTCGTCCACATCAACCGCGTGGCCAAGGTGGTGAAGGGCGGCCGGCGCTTCGGCTTCGCCGCCCTCGTGGTCGTTGGCGACCAGAAGGGCCGCGTCGGCTTCGGCCACGGCAAGGCCCGCGAGGTTCCCGAGGCCATCCGCAAGGCCACCGACGCCGCCAAGCGCGGCGTCATCCGCGTGCCGCTGCGTGAGGGCCGCACCCTCCATCACGACGTCACCGGCCGCCACGGCGCCGGCAAGGTCGTCTGCCGCGCCGCGCCTCCCGGCACCGGCATCATCGCCGGCGGCCCGATGCGCGCCGTCTTCGAGACGCTCGGTGTCCAGGACGTCGTCGCCAAGTCGTTTGGCTCGTCCAACCCCTACAACATGGTGCGCGCCACCTTCGATGCGCTCACCAATGAGGACAGCCCGCGCAGCGTCGCGGCCCGTCGCGGCATCAAGGTGTCGACGCTTCAGGCGCGGCGCCGCGAAGAGGCCGATGCCGAGGCGGTGGAGGCCTGATCGCGATGGCGAAGAAAAGTGAAGGCAAGACCCTCACCGTCGAGCAGACCGGAAGCCCGTCGAGGCGGCCTGGCGTCCAGCGCGCCACCCTGGTCGGCCTCGGGCTGAACCGCATCCGCCGCCGCAGCACGTTGCCGGATACACCGGCCGTGCGCGGCATGATCGACAAGGTCAAGCACCTCGTTCGCGTCGTCGACGGGGCCTGAGGAACGAAGTCATGAAGCTGCACGAACTGGCCGACAAGCCCGGCGCCACCAAGAACCGCATGCGCGTCGGCCGCGGTATCGGCTCGGGCAAGGGCAAGACCGGCGGCCGCGGCGTCAAGGGCCAGAAGTCGCGCACCGGCGTCTCCATCAAGGGCTTTGAAGGCGGCCAGATGCCGCTTCACCGCCGCTTGCCGAAGCGCGGCTTCACGAACATCTTTGCCAAGCGCTACGTCGAGATCGGCCTCGGCAAGATTCAGACGGCGATCGATTCCGGCAAGCTCGACGGCAAGACGACGGTCACCGCCGCCGTGCTCAAGGCCGCCGGCGTCATCACCCGGGCTCGCGACGGAGTTCGTATCCTCGGCAACGGCGAGATCAAGGCAAAGGTCGCTTTCGAGGTCGCCGGCGCGACGAAATCCGCGACGGCGGCCATTGAAAAGGCCGGCGGGTCGGTCAAGATCATCGGGGCTGCGGAAGAACAGGCGGGCTAACGCCCGGCCGGAACGGAGCGGACTATGGCATCGGCCGCAGAACAACTCGCAGCCAACCTCAACTTCGGCGCGTTCGCCAAGGCCGAGGCGCTCAAGAAGCGCATCTGGTTCACCCTCGGCATGCTCCTGATCTACCGGCTCGGCACCTACGTTCCCCTTCCCGGCATCAATCCGGAAGCGCTCAAGCAGGCGTTCGACGCCAACCAGAGCGGCATCATCGGCATGTTCAACATGTTTTCCGGTGGCGCCGTCGGCCGCATGGCGATCTTCGCCCTCGGCGTCATGCCCTACATTTCGTCCTCGATCATCTTCCAGCTCATGACGTCGATCATTCCGTCGCTGGAAGCGCTCAAGAAGGAAGGCGAGCAGGGCCGCAAGGTCATCAACCAGTACACGCGCTACGGCACCGTGATCCTGGCCGCGCTCCAGTCCTACGGCATCGGCGTCGGCCTGCAGGGCGCCACCAACGTCGTTATCCATCCCGGGCTGTTCTTCCTGATCACCACCATGATCACGCTCACCGGCGGCACCATCTTCCTGATGTGGCTCGGCGAGCAGATCACCGCCCGCGGCATCGGCAACGGCCTGTCGTTGATCATCTTCTCCGGCATCGTCGCCAACCTGCCGCACGCCATCGCCAGCACCCTCGAGCTCGGTCGCGAGGGCGTTCTGTCGCCGATCATCATCATCGGCGTGACGGTCATGGCCTTCGTCGTGGTCGGCTTCATCGTGTTCATCGAGCGCGCCCAGCGCCGCCTGCTGATCCAGTATCCCAAGCGACAGGTCGGCAACCGCATGTTCCAGGGCGAGGCGTCGCACCTGCCGCTGAAGCTCAACACCTCGGGCGTCATCCCGCCGATCTTCGCCTCCTCGCTGCTGCTGCTGCCGGTGACGGTGGCGAACTTCACCGCCGGCAACGGGCCGGAGTGGTTGCGCACCATCACCGCGCTCCTCGGCCGCGGCCAGCCGCTCTACATGTTCCTCTACGCGGGCATGATCATCTTCTTCGCCTTCTTCTACACGGCGGTCGTGTTCAATCCGGAAGACACCGCCGACAACCTGAAGAAGCACGGCGGCTTCGTCCCCGGCATCCGCCCGGGCGCAAACACCGCCAAGTACATCGACTATGTGCTCACCCGCATCACCGCCATCGGCGCGATCTATCTGGTGCTCGTCTGTCTGCTGCCTGAGACGCTCATCAACGCCACCGGTGTGCCGTTCTACTTCGGCGGCACGTCGCTGCTGATCGTGGTCAGCGTCACCCTCGACACCATCTCGCAGATCCAGGGCCATCTGCTTGCCCACCAGTACGAAGGCCTCGTCAAGAAGTCGAAGCTCCGGGGCAAGTCGCGATGAGGCTGATCCTGCTCGGGCCGCCGGGGGCGGGCAAGGGCACCCAGGCTGAGCGGCTGAAGGCGCGCTACGGAATCGTCCAGCTTTCCACCGGCGACATGCTGCGCGCCGCGGTTGCCGCTGGCGCCGACGTCGGCAAGCGCGCCAAGGCGATCATGGATCGCGGCGATCTGGTCCCCGACGACGTCATGGTTGAGATCATCGCCGACCGTCTGGCCGAGCCCGACGTTGCCAACGGCTTCATTCTGGACGGCTTTCCCCGCACGGTCGCGCAGGCTGAGGCGCTCGATGCGCTGCTCGCGAGACTCGGCCTGAAGCTCGACGCGGTGGTCGAGATGACCGTCGACGAGCCGGTGCTGATCGCCCGCATCGTTAACCGCGCCCGGGAGACCGGTGGCGCCCGCGCCGACGACAACGCCGAGACCGCCCGCCGCCGCTTTGCCGTCTATGTCGAGCAAACGGCGCCGGTTTCGAGCTATTACGAGACAAAAGGCATGCTCTCCCGGGTGGATGGCATGGGCACCATGGACGAGGTCGCCGCGGCCATCGCCAAGGTGCTGGATGCGGCCGGGTGAGGGGCGAAAAGCAAAGTCGCCTGAATGAGTTAACAACCGGGCCCGCAGCCATTGACGTTTTGGGCCCAAATCGCTATCTACCGGCCACAATTCTGCAAGACCGAGAGCTTGCGGCGCCGGTGGCCGGACGGGGTGACCGGGGCCGTGTTCTGCGTTCGGAACCCGGTTGAACAGTGCAGAACCGCTAATTCGGAGAGACGAGTTTGGCCCGCATCGCAGGCGTCAATATCCCGACCAACAAGCGCGTGGTCATCGCACTCCAGTATATCCACGGCATCGGCGAGACGGCGGCGAAGAAGATCGTCGAGACCGTCAATATTCCGCCAGAGCGCCGCACCAACCAGTTGACCGACGCCGAGGTCGCCCAGATCCGCGACCTCATCGACCGCGACTTTCTGGTCGAGGGCGACCTGCGTCGTGAAGTGGCGATCAACATCAAGCGGCTGATGGACCTTGGTTGCTACCGGGGTCTGCGCCATCGCCGCGGTCTGCCGGTGCGCGGCCAGCGCACCCACACCAATGCGCGCACGCGCAAAGGGCCGGCCAAGGCGATCGCCGGCAAGAAGAAAGCAACCTAGCGGCGTTTCGCCGTCCGACTCGTTTCGACAGGCACAGGAATCTCGATGGGCAAGGATGCAACCCGCGTACGCCGCCGTGAGCGCAAGAACATTTCCTCCGGCGTCGCGCACGTGAATTCCAGCTTCAACAATACGATGATCACCATCACCGACGCGCAGGGCAACACGATCTCGTGGTCGTCCGCCGGGCTGATGGGGTTCAAGGGTTCCCGCAAGTCCACGCCGTATGCCGCCCAGATGGCGGCCGAGGACGCGGGCAAGAAGGCGTCCGAACACGGCATGAAGACGCTCGAGGTCGAGGTTTCCGGTCCGGGTTCGGGGCGCGAGTCGGCGCTCCGCGCGCTCCAGGCGGCCGGCTTCGTCATCACCTCGATCCGCGACGTGACGCCCATCGCGCATAACGGCTGCCGGCCGCGCAAGCGCCGGCGCGTCTAGCCGTCTGGACTGAATCAGTTAGCTCGGCCGCGTTCGCTGGCCGTATCGCCGCTTCCCCCCGCGGCGACCACACGTGAAAGGACAGGGCTCGTGACCATCCAGAAAAACTGGCAGGAGCTGATCAGGCCGAACAAGCTCGAGATCGCTCCCGGCAACGACTCCCGACGTTTTGCCACCGTTGTTGCCGAGCCGCTCGAGCGCGGCTTCGGCCTGACGCTCGGCAACGCGCTTCGGCGCGTGCTGCTCTCCTCGCTCCAGGGCGCCGCCGTCAAGGCCGTCCAGATCGACGGCGTGCTGCATGAATTCTCCTCGATCGCCGGCGTGCGTGAAGACGTCACCGACATCGTGCTCAACATCAAGGAA
Source organism: uncultured Alphaproteobacteria bacterium (assembly GCA_963843565.1). Taxonomy (GTDB): domain Bacteria; phylum Pseudomonadota; class Alphaproteobacteria; order Rhizobiales; family Kaistiaceae; genus DASZQY01. The sequence continues at coordinate 1,042,154 of CAWJKY010000003.1, read as the reverse complement.
ATTGCCCTGTCGATGCACGGCGAGGGCCCCAAGCGCATGGTCGTGCGCAAGCAGGGTCCGGGCGTCGTCAAGGCCGGCGATATCCAGGTGATCAACGACATCGAGATCCTCAACCCCGAGCTGGTGCTGTGCACCCTCGACGAGGGCGCCGAGATCCGCATGGAGTTCACCGTCGATACCGGCAAGGGCTACGTCACCGCCGATCGCAACCGGCCCGAGGACGCGCCGATTGGCCTGATCCCGGTCGACAGCCTCTACTCGCCGGTCAAGAAGGTCTCCTACCGCGTCGAGAACACCCGCGAGGGTCAGGTGCTCGACTATGACAAGCTGACGCTGTCGGTCGAAACCGACGGCTCGATCCGCGCCGAGGACGCGGTGGCCTACGCCGCCCGCATCCTGCAGGACCAGCTCTCCGTCTTCGTCAATTTCGAGGAGCCCGAGAAGGTCACTGCCGAGGTGCAGATTCCGGAGCTGGCGTTCAACCCGGCGCTCCTCAAGAAGGTCGACGAGCTCGAGCTGTCGGTGCGTTCGGCCAACTGCCTGAAGAACGACAACATCGTTTACATCGGCGATCTCATCCAGAAGACCGAGGCGGAGATGCTGCGCACCCCGAACTTCGGCCGCAAGTCGCTGAACGAGATCAAGGAAGTGCTTGCCCAGATGGGCCTGCATCTCGGCATGGAAGTGCCGAACTGGCCGCCTGAAAACATCGACGAACTGGCCAAGCGCTACGAAGACCATTATTGATGCCGCCGGCCCCTGAAGCCGCGTCTGAGGAAATTGCGTCATGATGCACGGGAAGAGAGGCAGCCGCTTCAGCCGGACGGTGAGCCATCGTAAGTCGATGTTCGCCAACCTTGCGTCGTCGCTGATCCAGCACGAGCAGATCGTCACGACTCTGCCCAAGGCCAAGGATCTCAGGCCCATCGTCGAGAAGCTCGTCACGCTCGCCAAGCGCGGCGACCTGCATGCTCGCCGCCTTGCCATCTCGCAGATTCGCGACGTCGGCTCGGTCAAGAAGCTCTTCGAGACCATCGGCCCGCGCTACAAGGGCCGGGCAGGGGGCTACACCCGCGTTCTCAAGGCCGGCTTCCGCCACGGCGACAGCGCCCCGGTCGCGGTCATCGAGTTCGTCGATCGCGATATCGAGGCCAAGGGCAAGCTCGACAAGGCCCGCCACGCCGAGGAGGTCGCCGCCCGCGGCGGCGTCGCGGCCGAGGTTTCGGCCTGATACCTGCCTCGCCAGGCGTTCAGAGATCGAAGGCGGCTCCGGCCGCCTTCTTCATTTGGGGGCCGCGCTAGCCGTAGACGGCGCGGCGGATGTCCTTCGGAAACTGCCCGATGCACCCCTCGACCGCGGTGTTGGTGAAGGCGGCGACCGACAACCCCGCCGCCGCGTCGATGAACCATGAGTGCCCGTAAACACCGCCCCATTCCAGCGTCCCGGGCGATTGGGCGCTGTTGGCCGCCTTCGGGTCCGCCAGCACGGCGCTGAGATAGCCGAACCGCCAGCCGGCGTCCGTTGCCTCCCGGGGGAGATCGCCGATCTGGTTTTGCATGGCGAGCTTCACCGTCTCCGGCTTGAGGATCGGCCCGCCACCGGTGCGGATCGCCTCCAGCAGCTTGAGGAAGTCGCCGGCCGTTCCCACCGCGCCGGCGCCGCCGGACTGGAACGATGTCTCGTCGAGGATGCGTCGCGGCGAGAACAGCGGGCCGTTCTCCACCTGGTGCGGCTCGCCCATGCGGACAGGTTCCGGCGTCCCGTCGGCGTAAGGAACCGCGAGGCGCGCCGTGTCGGTCACGCGGAACCCCGTGTCGGTCATCCCGAGCGGCCCGGTCACGTAGGTCGCGACCGCGTCGCCCGGCCTGCCGCCGTGCACTTTGGCGATGACTGCGCCGAGCACGTCGATGCTCATGCCGTAGCGCCATGCCGTTCCCGGCGCGAAGAACAGCGGCACCTTGGCGAGTCGCGCGAGGTTTTCCTCCATGCCGCGGCCGGGCATGTCGAGGCCGGCGCACACACCGGCCTTCTGGTACCGCTCGTCCTCCGCCGAGGGATAGCCGAGGCCGGAGGTGTGGGTGAGCAGATGATGGATCCGGATTTCCGGCGTGCTGCCGTCGGCAAGCGTCGGCCGGAAGTCGGGCAGAAAGCGCGTCACCGGGTCGTCGAAGGCGAGTTTGCCGGCATCGATCAGCGCCAGCGCGGTGGCGGCGACGATCGGCTTGGTCACCGAGGCCAGGCGGAAGATCGCGTCCTCGCGCATCGGCGTTCCCGCCTCGCGGTCGAAGTGGCCCTTCACGCCGCGATAGACCGTCTTCCCGTCGACGGCGACCAGCACCGCGGTGCCGACGATCGTCTTGCCGGCGATTGCCGCGTCGATCGCCCTGTCGATACGAGACGTGAGTTCGTTCATGGTGCTCCCCCCGATTTCGGGCCTGGGTCGTCAGGTCGGATCGCGTTCGGTATACCAATTCGAGGCGGCCCGGGGCGGCGGAATTGGTGTAGATTTCTCTGAAAAGGGCGATCGCAAAACGAAGGTGAGGGAACAAGTGCAATGATCGGTCGCGTGGCTGTCGCATTCTGGGTGGCGATAGGATTGAGCTTGCCGGCGACGGCGGAGGAGCGTGCCGTGCCGGACAGCGCCGGCGCGGTCCAGCTGTCCTTCGCGCCCGTGGTCAAGCGGGTCGCCCCCGCTGTGGTCAACGTCTATGCCTCGCGCACCATCCAGGAGGAGGTCTCGCCCTTCTTCTCCGATCCCTTCTTCCGCCAGTTCTTCGGCGTGCCGAGGGGCAACCAGCCGAGCCAGCGCGTGCAGCGTTCGCTGGGTTCCGGCGTCATCATCACCGCCGACGGCCTGATCGTCACCAACTTCCACGTCATCGCCCAGGCCGACGAGGTCAAGGTCGCGCTCTCCGACAAGCGCGAGTTTCCCGCCGATATCGTGCTGAAGGACGAGCGCTCGGATCTCGCCGTCCTGAAGATCCGCGGCGACGTCAGCGGGCTGCCGACCATTGCCTTCGCCGATTCGAACGCCGTCGAGGTCGGCGACCTGGTGCTGGCGATCGGCGATCCCTTCGGCGTCGGCCAGACCGTCACCAGCGGCATCGTCTCCGCCTTCGCCCGCATCCCCGGCAACGGCAGCGAGGACCAGTACTTCATCCAGACCGACGCGGCGATCAATCCCGGCAACTCCGGCGGCGCCCTGGTCGACATGAACGGCAACCTGATCGGCATCAACCGCATGATCGTGTCGCCGTCCGGCGGGTCGAGCGGCATCGGCTTCGCCATTCCGTCGAACCTTGTGCGCATCGTGGTCGCCGCGGCCGAGAAGGGCGGCCCGCCCCAGCGCCCGTGGCTCGGCGCCGATCTTCAGACGGTCACCCCCGAGCTCGCCACAGGTCTCGGTCTCGACACCCCGGCCGGCGCGCTGGTCGCGTCGGTCGAGCCGAACAGCCCGGCCGCCGCTGCCGGGCTCACCGCCGGCGACCTGATTGAATTGATCGACGGCCAGGAGATTGCCGATCTCGGCGCGCTCAACTATCAGCTCGCCACGCGTCCGGTCGGCGGCTCGGCCAAACTCGGCGTCGTGCGCAATGGCAAGCATTACATCGCCACGCTCGCGCTCCAGGCGGCGCCCGAGACCCCGCCGCGCGACAAGCGCCAGATCGGCGGCTATTCGCCGATGGCCGGTCTCACCGTTCTCAACCTGTCGCCGGCGGTCGCCGACGAGCTCTCCTACACGGGGTCCCTCGACGGCGTCATCGTCAGCGAGGTATCTCCCGGGTCGGCCGCGGATGAGGCCGGCTTCAAGCGCGGCGATGTCGTGGCGAAGGTTAACGACACGCCCATCCATTCGACCAAGCAGCTCGAGCAGGTCGCCGGCGTCGACAATCTGCGCCTTTGGGATTTGACCGTGATCCGCGACGGCCACTCCATCGAGCAACGGTTCCGCGGCGGGTAAGCGATGGCGTCGCTCTTCGAGGCGGCAGGTCTGGAGAAGGCGGCGCCAAGACCGCTTGCCGACCGCCTGCGGCCCGCGAGCCTCGCCGATGTCGTCGGTCAGGATCATCTGCTCGGCGCCGATGGTGCGCTCACCCGCATGCTCGCCACCGGTTCGCTTGGCTCGCTCGTCTTCTGGGGGCCGCCCGGCACCGGCAAGACGACCGTGGCGCGGCTGCTCGCCCGCGAGACCGACCTCCACTTCGAGCAGATCTCGGCGGTCTTCTCCGGCGTCGCCGACCTCAAGAAAGCGTTCGAGGCCGCTCGCGGCCGCCGCGAGATGGGCAAGGGCACGCTCCTCTTCGTCGACGAGATCCACCGCTTCAATCGCGCCCAGCTCGATTCGTTCCTCCCGGTCATGGAGGACGGCACCGTCACGCTGGTTGGCGCCACCACCGAGAACCCGTCGTTCGAGCTGAACGCGGCGCTCCTGTCGCGCGCCCGCGTGTTGGTCTTCAAGCCGCTCGGCGCCGACGCCCTGGAAAAGCTTCTCGCCCGCGCCGAGCGCATCGAGGAACGGCCCTTGCCGCTCGATGCGGAGGCCCGCGCCATGCTCGTCTCCATGGCCGATGCCGATGGCCGCGCCCTGCTGACGCTGGCGGAAGAGGTGTGGCGGGCGGCGCGTGAAGGCGAGACCTTCGGCCCCGCCGATCTTCAGGAGGTCGTCCAGCGCCGCGCGCCGCTCTACGACAAGAGCCAGGACGGCCACTACAATCTGATCTCGGCGCTGCACAAGTCGGTGCGCGGCTCCGATCCCGACGCCGCGCTTTATTATCTCGCCCGCATGCTCGATGCCGGCGAACAGCCGCTCTACATCGGCCGCCGCCTGGTGCGCATGGCCATGGAGGACATCGGCCTCGCCGATCCGCACGCGCTGGTCGTGGCGCTCGCCGCCAAGGATGCCTTCGATTATCTCGGCACGCCCGAGGGTGAACTGGCGCTTGCCGAGGCGGCCGTCTATCTCGCCACCGCGCCGAAATCGACCGCCGTCTACAAGGCCTTCGGCGCTGCCACCCGCGCCGCCAAGGAGGGCGGCTCGCTCGCGCCCCCGAAGATCATCCTGAACGCCCCGACCAAGCTGATGAAGGGCGAGGGTTACGGCGAAGGTTACCGCTACGACCCGGACGAGCCCGACTCCTTCTCCGGTCAGAACTATTTCCCTGAGGCCCTCGGCCGCCAGACTTTCTACGATCCGCCCGACCGTGGCTTCGAGCGCGAGATCAGGAAACGCCTGGATTACTGGGCGAAGCTCCGCCGCGAACGCAACGCCCGTTGATCGGAATCAAGGCGTTCCCGCCTGTCCGGTCCATGGTGCATCCAGGTCGATTTGGCTCTGGAGGCAAAATCGATGCGCATTCTGATCGCCTACGCGACCAAGGAGGGCCAGACGCGCAAGGTCGTTGAGTGCCTCGCCGAGCGGCTCCGTCAGGACGCCACGCTGGTGACCGAGGCCGACGTCGAGGGCCTGTCGCCCGACCCGACCGAATACGATGCCGCCATCGTCGCGGCCTCCGTTCACGTCTCGCGCTACGCGCCGACCATGGAGCGCTACGTCGGCGCCCACAGCGAGGCGCTGTCGCGGATGCATTCCGCTTTCGTTTCGGTTTCGCTCGCCGCCGCCAGCCCGAACAGCGCCGAGGAGCTCGACGGATGGGTGGAGGACTTCCTGGGCAAGACCGGCTGGCCGGCCGAACAGGTCGTTCACGTCGCCGGCGCGCTCCGCTATCGCGAGTATGACTTCGTCACGCGCTGGATCATGCGCTCGATCGCCCGCAAGAACGGTTTGGCGACCGACACCAGTCAGGACTACGAGTATACCGACTGGGATGCGTTGCGCCGCTTCGCCGATTCCTTCGTAACTGGGTCGATCGCCCCGGCGCGCCGGCCGCGAAATTCCGCCTCCGGCTGACCGCACGACATGCCTCGCCGCGGCGCCGAAGCCGTCCTATGATCGAGCCGCGTCGGCCGCTCGGCTAACAGGTACCATGCCCGCGTCGTGATCTATTACGCATACGGCTCCAACATGAATCCCGGGCAGATGTTTGCCCGCTGCCCCGAGGCGCGCACCCTCGGCGTTGCGCGGCTGGTCGGCTATCGCCTCTGCTTTCCGCGCTTCTCGCGCACCCATCAGTGCGCCTCCGCCGGCGTCGAGCCCGACCGCGGCAGCGCCGTCTTTGGCGTCCTCTACGACGTCACCGACGCCGACCTGACCGTGCTCCACTATCACGAGGGCTACGATCCCTTCGGCCCCGCCGATCTCAACCGTCATCTGTTCCGCGAGGTCACGGTGCTGCGCGTCGGCGGGTCGGAGAAGGTCAAGGCGATGACCTACTTCGCCGTTCCCGACGGCACCGCGGCGTTGCCGTCCGCCGCCTATCGGCAGCTCATCGTCGACGGTGCCGAGCACCACGGCCTGCCGCTCGCCTATCTCGCCGCGCTCCACGCGATCCGCACGGCCTGAGCGGTTTTCCACCGTCGTCCACAGCTCGTCCACAGGCTGACTTTTCGCGCGTGCATCGCCGCCCGACTCCTCTCATCATGCTGCGAGGACGGGAGATGCGGCGGACATGTATTACTTTGCTTACGGGTCGAATCTCGACCTGTTGCAGATGCAATTGCGCTGTCCTGATGCGCAATTCGTATCGACGGCGAAGCTCGACGGCTACCGGCTGTGCTTCCCGCGCAAGTCGGTGATTCGCGACTGCGCGGTGGTGAGCATCGAGCCGGCGATCGGCGAGCAGGTGTGGGGTGCGCTCTACGAACTCGACGGGACCGACATCCAGCGGCTCGACGAGCGCGAGGGCTTCGACAAGCGGCGGGACCGCGAGTTGAACCAGCGCAACCGGATCACCGTGCGCGTCGAGGGGTCGGACGAGCGGCCCGTCGTCGCCGAGGCTTATGTCGCCGTGCCGACCCCCGGTCCCGGCCTGCCATCCGCCCAGTATGTCGGCTATCTGGTTGGCTGCGCGGCTGAAATCGGCCTGCCCAAGTCCCACCTCGCCAAGCTTGCTTCCTTCATGCCGGTCATGGCGACCGCCGCCTGAGCGGGGTTTGACCCGCCTCCGGCCGCCGTTTATAAGGCGCCCCTTCAGGGAATGGAGTCTCCCTTGAACCGCCCCTGGGGCTGATGACTCCTACCGTGGTCGCCCACGGTGGGACTCTGCCCGGAACCCGCCGCAGCCGGCGGGTTTTTTGTTGTCAACGCTCGGGCCTGGAGACTCCGCGTGCTGCTCACCCTTCTCGTCTTCATCGGCGGTGGCATCGGCGCTGCCGCCCGTCACGGCGTCAACGTCTTCGCCGCGCGCGTGCTGGGAACCGCGTTTCCCTACGGCACGATGATCGTCAATATCCTCGGTTCGTTGATCATGGGGCTCGCCGCGGCGTGGTTCACGTTCCGCTCCGATGCCGGCCTGTCCCAGCACGCCCGCCTCCTGCTCACCACCGGAATGCTCGGTGGCTTCACCACCTTCTCGACGTTCTCGCTCGACTCGGCGCTGCTTTGGGAGCGTGACGCCTACCTGCTCTTCGGCGTCTACGTGCTGGTCTCGGTGGTGGCGTCGATCCTGGCGCTGTTCGCCGGCTTCTGGGTGGTGCGCTCGCTGTCCTGAGCTTCAGGCCGCCTTGAACCGGCCGCGCGCCGCCACCAGCCCCGCGAACGCCGCCAGGGCGAACGCGCCGCCGGCCAGGAACGTCCCGCTCGGCCCGACCAGGTCCCAGAGCGCCCCGGCGATCAGACTGGCCACCAGAAGCGCCCCGCCGCTCACCAGGTTGAAGACGCCGAACGCCGTGCCCCGGAGGTCCGCCGGCGCCGTATCGGCGACCAGCGCCGCGAACAGCCCCTGCGTGAACGCCATGTGCAGCCCCCACAGCACAATGCCGACCGCCACCCCGCCGATCCCGCCGGAAAACGCCAGCACCGCGTCGGCGGCCAGCAGAAACGCCAGACCGACGAACAGCATCGAGACCCGGGCGATCCGGTCGGAGAGGGCGCCCGCCGGGTAAGCCGCGCCGGCGTAGGCGATGTTCATCAGCACGAAGACGCCGGGGATCAGCGCCAGCGGGACATCCGCGGCTTGCGCCTTCAACACCAGAAACGCCTCGCTGAAGCGGGCGAGGGTGAACACGCCGGCGACTGCCGTCACCCACCAGAAGCCGCTGCCGAGGCGCTTGAGGTCCGCCCGGCGGAGCGGCACGCGCACCGGCGCCGCTTCCGCTGGCTGCCGTTTCGGGTCGCGGACCGCGAAAGCGATGAGGGCGAACGACAGGAGCCCCGGGATCACCGCTACCCAGAAGACCAGCTGAAAGTTGTCGAAGCTGAGCGCCATGATCGCGATGGCGACCAGCGGCCCCAGAAATGCGCCGATCGTGTCGAGCGCCTGGCGGAGGCCGAAGCTCGCCCCGCGCAGTTCCGGTGGCGCCAGGTCCGCGACCAGTGCATCGCGCGGCGCCCCGCGGATGCCCTTGCCGATGCGGTCGACGAAACGTGCCGCCATGAACCAGCCGACGGTGGTGGCGAGCGCGAACACCGGCTTGGTGAACGCCGCCAATCCGTAGCCCGCCGCCGCCAGCAGCTTGCGCCGGCCGAGCCAGTCGGAGAGGGCGCCGGAGAAGACCTTGGTGATCGAGGCGGTCGCCTCGGCGATCCCCTCGATGATGCCGACCGTCAGCGCCGAGGCGCCGAGCACGGTGACCAGATAGATCGGCAGCAGCGCATGGATCATCTCCGAGGAGGTGTCCATGAGCAGCGAAACCATGCCGAGCAGCCAGATGCCGCGCGGTATCCTGCGCCAGACGTGGATAGGGGGAGCGTGGCCTGCCATGCCGCTCGACCGGTAAGGCGCGCCGGCGCCTTCGTCAATCCGCCAGCCCCGGCCGCCCGCCTCGCCACGCCCGGCGTCGGGTGCTATAGGCACCCCTTCGCCCCGAACGCCCGATCTGATGACCGCCCTCGAAACCCGCACCGTCGATCCGGACGAAGCCGGCATGCGCCTCGACCGCTGGTTCCGGGCGCATTTCCCGGAGCTGTCGTTCGGCCATCTCCAGAAGCTGATCCGCTCCGGTCAGGTGCGCGTCGATGGCGGCCGCGCCCGCACCAACACCCGCCTGGAAAGCGGCCAGGCGGTGCGCGTCCCGCCGCTCGGCCGCGGCGGGGAGGGACCGGCCAGGGCGCATGGAGCCAAATCGTCGCGTGCAACGGGCGCAGGGGATACGGGGAGGGGGCTCGCCGGTGGAGCCAGGCCCGCCAAGGGCGTGTCCGACGCCGATTACCTCCGCGCCCTCATCCTTCACGAGGACGACCAGGTGATCGTCTTCAACAAGCCGCCGGGCCTTGCCGTGCAGGGCGGCTCCGGCTTGACCCGCCACGTCGATGGTCTGCTGGAGGCGTTTCGCGACCGCAAGGGTCAGAAGCCGCGGCTCGTCCATCGCCTCGACCGCGACACCTCCGGCGTGCTGGTCGTGGCGAAGACCCGTCAGGCGGCCCAGAAGCTCACCGCCGCTTTCCGCACCCGCTCGACGAAGAAGATCTACTGGGCGCTGGTGCGGGGCGTGCCCAAGCCGAAGCAAGGGCGCATCTCCACGTGGCTTGCCAAGGAGGGGACGCCCGAAGGCGATCGCATGCGCGTTGCCCGCCACGGCACCGACGATGCCAGCCACGCCGTCACTCTCTATTCGGTGGTCGAGCAGGCCGGCCAGAAGCTCGCCTGGCTCACCATGCGTCCGGTCACCGGGCGCACCCACCAGCTGCGCGCCCACGCTGCCCACATCGGCCACCCGATCATCGGCGACCCCAAATACTTCACTGCCGAAGAGAGCTGGGATTTCCCCGGCGGCCTCCAAAACAAGCTCCACCTGCACGCCCGCCGCATCATCATCCCCCATCCGGCCGGCGGCACGCTCGATGTCTCGGCGCCGCTTCCCGCCCACATGCAGCAGAGCTGGAACCTGCTCGGGTTCGACCTGGAGCTCGGCGATACTGACGCAGAGGAGGAAACGTAAGCATGGCCAAGACAACCGCCGCAGCCGTAACCCGGGCGAAGATTCACGCGAACGGGCCGGAGTTCTCGAGCGTCGTATGGGGCTCGATGCGCTCCGAGGAACAATTCGCCTCGCCGTCGGAACTTGCCGATTTCCTGCGCTTCCTCCTCGACCAGGGCATCACCACCCTCGACACCGCCAACACCTACGGCACGCCGCATCCCTACACGGTCGAGGAATTTCTTGGGCGTGCCGTGAAGGAAGTCGGCCGCGACAAGTTCGAGATCGTCACCAAGTGCGGCATCCAGCGCCTGTCCCCGCACCGCACCGAGAACCGCATCCGCCACTACGATTTCTCGGAGAAGGAGATCCGCCGTTCGATCGATCGCTCGCTCGACAAGCTGGGGATCGACTACGCCGATGTCGTCCTGCTGCACCGCCCCGACTATCTCATGGACCCCGAGGAGACCGCCAACGCGCTCGACGCGCTCATCGCGGAGGGCAAGACGAAGTACGTCGGCGTTTCCAATTTCTCCCCCTCGCGCATGGACCTTCTTGCCAGCCGGCTGAAGGCGCCCCTGGTCACCAACCAGGTCGAGTTTTCGCCCCTCCACCTTGACCCGATCTCGGACGGCACCTTCGACTACGCGATCAAACAGGGCCACCGGCCGATGATCTGGTCGCCGGTCGGCGGCGGGCGCCTGTTGACCGGCTCCGATCCGGATGTCGAACAGATCCGCAGCACGCTCACGGCCATCGCGCGCACCTACGGCCTCGACGGGCCGGCGGAGGCGGCGATCGCCTTCGTCGTGCGCCACCCGGCCGGCGGCGTGCCGATCGTCGGCTCCGGCAAGCGTGAGCGTGTGCTGGGCGCCATCAAGGCCGCCGCCGTCGATATGGACCGGCAGGACTGGTACACGGTCGTCACCCACGCGAGCCCGATGCTGAGCTTGTGAGCGCGGGCCCAGCCACCGCTGCCCGGTCCGATCTCGACGGCCTCGCCGCCGCGATCCTGGTCGCGTGCAGCTTTGCCTGGGGTCTCAATCAGGTGGCCATCAAGGTCGCCAACGCCAGCCTCGAGCCGGTGTTTCAGGCGGGACTGCGCTCGCTTCTCGGCACCGTGCTGGTCGTCGCCTGGTGCTGGTGGCGCGGCATCCGCCTGTTCGACAAGGACGGCACGCTGGTCGCAGGGATCATCGCCGGCGTTCTCTTCGGCGGCGAGTTCGTGCTGATCTACATCGGGCTCGATTTCACCAGTGTCTCGCGCGGCATCGTCTTCCTCTACACCATGCCGATCTTCGTGGCGCTCGGTGCCCACCTGTTCCTGCCCGGCGAGCGCTTGACGCCCATGAAGGTCGCGGGGCTGACCGCCGCCTTCGCCGGCGTCGTCATCGTCTTTGCCGATCGCCTGTCGCTGCCGTCGCCTGACGCGTGGATCGGCGATACCTTCTGCCTGATCGCCGCGGTCGGGTGGGCGGCGACCACCGTGCTCATCAAGGGCTCGGCGCTCTCCCGCGTCGCCCCTGAGAAGACGCTCGTCTATCAGCTCGCCGTCTCCGCGGTGATGATGCTTGCGATGGCGCCGGTCTTCGGGCCATTCGTGCGCGCGTTTGATTGGCTGGGCGTCGTTGCGCTCGCCTATCAGGTCGTTCTCGTCGTCACGATCAGCTACATCGCGTGGTTCTGGCTGCTGGCGCACTATCCTGCCGCGCGCATATCTTCGTTCATCTTCCTGACGCCGCTGTTTGCCGTGGGCCTCGGCTGGCTGCTGCTCGGCGAACCGGTGAGCATCTTTTTGGCGCTGGCGGTGGCGCTGGTCGCCGTCGGTATCTATCTGGTCAACCGCCGCCCCCGTAGCACTGCACCCGCCGCATGAGCGAACCGCACAACCCCATGGAAGCCGCCCGGCGCAACGCCCGCCCGCCGCTGCCGCGCCGCTTCTACAAGGAGGTCGGTGTCAGCCGGGAAGGGGAGGCGTTCGCTGTTCTTCTCGACGGCAAGCCGGTCCGCACGCCGGCGCGCCACCTCCTCGCGGTGCCGACCAGCGCCCTTGCCGAGAGGCTTGCCGAGGAGTGGCGGGCCCAGGGCGACGTCGTCGATCCGGCCACCATGCCGCTCACCCGCATCGTCAACGCGGCGCTGGATCGCGTCGCCGGGGAGATGGCGGCGGTCCGCGCCGACGTGGTGCGCTATGCCGGCTCCGATCTCATCTGCTACCGCGCCGAAGCCCCGGAGGGTCTGGCCGGCGCGCAGGAGGCCGCCTGGGGTCCGCTCGTCGCATGGGCCCGTGAAGCCCTCGGCGCCCGCCTGACGCTCGCCGCCGGCGTTGTCTACGTGCCGCAGGACGCCGATGCCCTGGCGGCGGTGGATGCGGCGGTCGCGCCCCTCGACGCGCTTGGGCTCGCCGCCCTCCATACCGCCACGACGCTCACCGGCTCGGCGATCGTTGCCCTTGCCGTCCAGCGCAGCCGGCTGACGGCGGAGGAGGCCTGGGCCGCGGCTCACGTCGATGAGGACTGGCAGATGGCCCAGTGGGGCGCTGACGAGACGGCGCTCGCCGCCCGCGCCGCCCGTTGGCGCGAGATGCAGGCGGCGGTGCTGATCCTGCGCGAACGCGCCTGAGGGCCGGACGGCGCTGGCGCCAAGCCAGCCCTCCCGCGGCGTGGTATAATGGCCGAGACCGGCGCGGATCATGCCCCGGGTGTGCGGCCGCCGCCGGTCGAACCAATGGAGGGAGCCATGCGCGGTTTCGGCGGAACGAAACGCTGGTTTGCGGTCCTGGTGGCGGCCGTGTCGTTGGCGGCGGTCGCCGGTCCGGCGGCGGCGGCGTGTTTTGAATCGGGCGTCGGCTGCACCGACGATCACCGGATTTCCACGTCGGTCCTGCGCGGCCTGTCGTGCGATGCCCTGTGGACCGTCCGCAACTCGATCTACAACGACAACGGCTACTGCTTCAAAACCTCGGCCGCCCGTTCGGTGTTCGACAACAGCGACTGCTACGTCAACAACGCCGCCAACCTGCACTTCAACAGCTACGAGAGCACCAACATCAGCCGTATTGTCTCGGTCGAGAAGCAGTTCGGCTGCCGCTAGCTTCGGCGGCCGTCGAAGTTGTCCACAGGCGCCTGGGCCGCTGCGACGTCGTGGCGGGGGTGCGGTTGGCAACTTAATGCGGAATCCCCGGCGGATGCGCTTGAGCGTTGATCCTGCGGGTGGAATCGCCCGCCGTCTGGCGTGCCGCGCGCGGCACCGCGCGTTTCTTGTGCGCTGAGCCGCACGTTCTCCTTTACACAGGTTTTCCCCACGCTAAGATTTGCCTCACCACGTGGGGGATGAAGCGCGAAGAGTAGGCACGCGCTCCCGGGGCGTGGCTTGGTCGCCGCGCGGCACGGCGTCGACACCCGGAGTGTATTTCTGGGTGCGATGGGGCGTTGTGTTGCGTTGACTCGGCGGGTCTTCGAGCAATCGGTGGTGATGCGAACTCTGCGGCGCTGGGCGTCCGCGGTCGCTCCTGTCTTCGCGCGCTCCTTCCAAAACGATCATCGAAATTTCGGCAGCCGCGCGGCGCTTGCGCCGGCGCGCGCCTTCACGGATGGCGGCGTCTGGAACACCTTCGGCAGTTGGTATCGCGTAGCCGAGGGGCGCATCTCCTTGGCTTCAGGCGCCGTCTTTTCTTTCCTCTTCTTCGTCGGTGTGCCGCGGGAGGACTCCGCCCGGGCATAGCGAACCTGGCATGCGTCGACGGTCAGGCGGGACGGGCGCGTCAGGTGAAGTTGAGATCAGGAGGAGGCCAACAGGTGTCGCAAGAGCCCCGCGAGGGGCTTGCAGGAGCGTAATTGTGCGTTTCGTTCTCGGCCTTGTCTTTGTTGTTTTGCTTACGGCTTCCGGAGTCGCGGTTGTTTCATTTTCGACCGCAGAGCGAGGTTCGTGGTCCCTGAATTTTCCGATGCCTTGGGCGGCAACGCAGGTCTCAGCCGCGCAAGCGGCCGATCCCCTGAAAGCGGTGACACCTCCGTCCACGGATAGCGTAGCTATGGGGGGCCAGTCTTTCGGCGACTGGAAACTGGACTGCGGCGTCAACGCCCGTACGTCCAAGAAACAGTGCACCATCGCGCAGCAACTCACGGACGACGTTTCCAAGTCCGTCATTTTTGCGTGGCTGATCGGGAACGACGGTGAGGGGAATTTGGTTGCCGTTTGGCAAACCCCAACCGGCGTCCTGGTCAACCGTGGAGTTGTGATCGATGTCGGCGCTGAGCAGCCGATTGCTGTCCCGTATACTTCGTGCATCACAGGGCGTTGTGAGGCGATCGCGAACCTCGCCCCGGATTTTATCCGGGCACTGGAAACGGCAACCAAAGCAACAGCGACCGTCTACACGGTCACTGGGCAAGGTATGACGTTCACGTTGAGCGTCAACGGGCTGGCTGCAGCCATCGATGCTGTAAAAGCGCCGATGGCCAGCTAAGCGCGCGGGCGGTGGTCGGATGGGTCCGCCGCCGCCCGCTGCAGCCTGTCCCTGACGGGCAAATCTCTCCGCTGATCCGTTCCCGCCGCCGGTCGGCTATAGTCGTTCGCCATGAGCGAAGCGGAGATCCTCACCCGTCTGGGTCTGGCCCTGGCGATCGGGTTTCTGGTCGGCGTCGAGCGCGGCTGGCGCGAGCGCCAGATTCCGGAGGGCGAGCGCGCGGCGGGCCTCCGTACCTTCTCGCTGGTCGGCCTGGCCGGCGGTGTCTTCGCCCTTCTGGCGCTCATCTCCGGCCCGCTCATCCTTGCCGCCGCGTTTCTGGCGGTCGGCGGCACGGTCGCTTTCTTCCGCTGGCGCGAGGTCGCCTCTGAGGGCAACTACGGCGCCACCACCGTCGTCGCCGCGCTCCTGACCTTCGGCCTCGGCGCCTACGCGGTCATGGGCGACATGGCCGCCGCGGCTGCTGCGGCCGTTGCCACCACCGCTATCCTCGCCGCCAAGTCGTGGCTCCACGCGTGGCTCCAGACGCTGACGTGGCAGGAGCTGCGCGCCACCCTCATCCTCGCCGCCATGTCGTTCGTCGCCCTGCCGGTGCTCCCCGACCGCGGCTTCGGACCCTACGAAGCCCTCAACCCGCGCGATCTCTGGCTGATGACCATTGCAATCGCCGGCGTCTCCTTCATCGGCTATGTCGCGGTCAAGGTGGTCGGCGGCCGCTACGGGCCGCTGATCGCCGGCATTGCCGGCGGCGTCGTCTCCTCGACCATCACCACCGTCGATCTCGGCCGGCGGGCGCGCCAGACGCCGGCCACCCGGCGCGCCCAGCTCGCCGGCGCGCTTGCCGCGTCGGCCACCATGTTCATCCGCATCGCCGTCGTTGTGGCGCTGTTCGGTCCGCGCCTCTTGCCGGCCATCGCCGGTCCGCTGGCCGCGGCCCTCGTCGTCAGCGCGCTCGCCGCCGGGTTCCTCGCCATGCCCGGCCGCGCGCCCGCGCCGGACGGAAGCGCGACCAGCGGCGGCTCGCTCACGAACCCGTTCGAGCTGAAGACGGTTTTGCTGTTCGCGCTGCTGCTCACCGCCCTCGTGCTCATCTCGCGGGTTCTCACCGAGCTCTACGGCGGCAGCGGCGGCATCGTGCTGGCCGCCGTCGCCGGCCTCGGCGACGTCGACGCGGTCACCCTGTCGATGACCCGCCTCGGCGGCAGCACGGTGTCGATCTCGGCGGCAGCCGTCGCCGTTCTGGTGGTCGCCACCAGCAACACGCTGTCGAAATCGGGGCTGGCGCTCATCACCGGCGGGCGTTGGTACGGTCTCGGCTATCTCGCTGTCAGCCTGGTGTCGATCGCCGCCGGCGCCGCGGTGGCGCTCTCCCAGTCGTGGGCGTTTTGATGGCCTCGGTCGCCGTCCGCGTCGTCGTCTCCGGCCATGTGCAGGGCGTCGGCTATCGCGCCTGGGTGGAGAACGAGGCGCTGGTCCATCGCCTTGACGGGTGGGTGCGCAACCGCTGGGACGGCACCGTGGAGATGGTCCTCTCCGGCGAGGCGGCCGCGGTCAACGCGGTGGTTGCCGCCTGCAGGCGCGGACCGCTCGGTTCCGACGTCATCGACGTCGCGCGCGCGCCCTACCAGGGCCCGCCGCTCTCCCGCTTCAGGATCCTGTCGACGGTGTAAGCATCGTCGGCCCGAAGTGCATCTCGAACGCCGCTCTCAGCGCCCGGTCGACCTCGTCCATGGTGGCCCGCACGCCAAGGTCGGCGAAGCTCGTTACCCCCTGGCCCTGCACCCCGCACGGCACGATCCCGGCGAAGTGGCCAAGGTCCGGGTCGACGTTGAGCGCGACGCCGTGAAACGTCACCCAGCGGCGGATGCGAATGCCGATCGCGGCGATCTTGTCCTCGCGCCCCGGCCCCTTGTCGGGACGCGGCACCCAGAGGCCGACGTTGCCGGGTCTGCGCCGCGCGGTGATCCCGAAGGTCGCCACGGTGTCGATCAGCCAGTCTTCCAGCGTCGTCACGAACCGGCGCACGTCGCGCGCGCGCCGGTTGAGGTCGAGCATCACGTAGGCCACCCGCTGCCCGGGCCCGTGATAGGTGTACTGGCCGCCGCGCCCCGTCTGGAACACCGGGAAGCGGTCCGCGTCCAGAAGGTCGCCCGGCTGTGCGCTGGTGCCCGCCGTATAGAGCGGGGGATGCTCGACCAGCCACACCTGCTCGCCGGCGCCGCCGGCATGGATCGCCGCGGCGCGCGCCTCCATGGCCGCGACCGCGTCCGGGTAGGCGACCGCGCCACGCGCCGTCATCCACGCCACGGGCGTGTCGTCGGTCCGCGCCATGGTCGCGGTCTGGGTGGCAACTGCATCCATCATCTTGAGCCGCGATTATCGCCCGACTTTGACCTCGTTGGCACCCACCTCACGCGGCGCGCGCCCGGCGGATTGAAAGCTATCCCCTGGCCGGCCCGGCGGCGGGCCAGCTTCCCGGTCCGGAAAGCCTCGGAATCGGGATTTTCGACCGGACCCGAGGCGTTTCCTTGCCTTCGCTCTCCTTGAACGGGGAGGGGCGATTTGTTACATGGAGCCCCGATTTCCTGCGGTCGTGGCGGAATTGGTAGACGCGCAGCGTTGAGGTCGCTGTGGGGCAACCCGTGGAAGTTCGAGTCTTCTCGACCGCACCATTTTCGGAAGTTGGCATGGACCGCCCATCCGGGCTGCCGATGTCCAGCCGACGCCCTCCCGCCGTGTTGCTCGGCGCAGCAATTTGTTATCCCGGGCGCCTGTGACGCAATCGACTTTGCCGGCCAATCGTCTAGACCTTGGTCGGCGCGAGGAGCCAGATGGCCGACGCAGAGCGGCGTGAGTGTTGGGGGAGAGGGCGCGGCCCTCGCGACGTTTGACTGAAGGTCCAATCAGGGTCGGCGTTGTCGGCCTCGGCTCGTTCGGGCGGCACCACGCCCGTCACTACGCCGAGCACCCGGGTGCGACCCTCGTTGCCGTCTCGGATATCGATCCCGCCCGCGCCGGCGAGATTGCAGCCAAATATGGCGCCGAGGCGCTCGACCATCCCGGCGACATGATCGGCAAGGTCGACGCGGTATCGGTCGCGGTTCCCGCCTCCGCCCACGCCGCCGTCGCCCGCGAACTCATCGCCGCCGGCCTGCATGTCCTCATCGAGAAGCCGATCGGCGCCGACAGCGGTGCCGTCCGCGATCTCGTCGCCATGGCCGAAGGCAAGGGCACCATCATCCAGGTCGGCCACATCGAGCGCTTCTCGCCGGCGGTCGCCGAGCTTCGCCGCCGGGTCACCAGCCCGCGCCGCATTTCCGCCGTGCGTCGCACCCCCTGGACCGGCCGCTGCGACGACGTCGACGTGATCCTCGATCTCATGATCCACGACATCGACCTGGTGCAGCTGCTCGCCGGCGCGCCGGTCGCCTCGATTGCCGCCAGTGGTGCCGAGGGCCAGAGCGGCCTCATCGACGAGGCCGAGGCGTGGCTTACCTTCACCAACGGGGTCATCGCGACCCTGTCGGCGAGCCGCGTCGCGCCCGAGGCCACCCGCCGCATCACCGTCACCGAGCCGGACGCGATCTTCGTTGCCGACCTGTCGCGGCCGAGCTTGATGGCGTTCGGCCGCCAGCGGCCCGAGGTGGCGCCGGTCTCGGTCATGCTTCAGCCGCACGACAATCTTGGGGTCGAAATCGACGCGTTCCTGACCAGCGTCGCGACCGGCGCCCCGCCGGAGGTCGACGGGCGTACCGGGCTCGCGGCCCTTGAGATCGCCGAACGTATTCAGGCTGCCATCTCGGAAAGCAGCCAGCCCGCCAGAAAGGCTTCCGACCGATGACCGCTTCCCGGGCGGCGCTTGCCGCCGCCACCGAGACCCGCATTCCGCTTTTCGATCTCATGCGCCAGCGCGCCCGCCTGGAGCGCGACATCCGCCGCCGCATGGACACGGTGTTGGCCCACGGCCAGTTCATCCTCGGCCCGGAAGTGGAAGAGCTCGAGCGCGCGCTCGCCGCCTACGCCGGTGCCGATCATGTCATCGGTGTATCGAGCGGCCGCGACGCGCTGATGATGGCCCTGATGGCCATGGGCGTGAAGGCCGGCGACGCCGTCTTCGTTCCCGCCTTCACCTTCGCCGCCACCGCTGGCGCCGTCGTCTCGGTCAACGCCGAGCCGGTCTTCGTCGACGTCGACCCGGCCACCTTCAACATGGACCCGGCCGACCTCGAACGCGCCATTGCCGAAGTCGAGGCAACGGGGCGGCTGACGCCACGCGTCGTCATGCCGGTCGATCTTTACGGTTTGCCCGCCGATTATGCCGCCATCGCCAGGGTCGCCGCGCGCCACCAGCTCGGCGTGCTCGCCGACTCCGCGCAGAGCTTCGGCGGCGGCGTCGGCAACGGTCGCGTCGGCGCGTTGGCGCCGATCTCCGCCACCAGCTTCTATCCGACCAAGCCGCTCGGCTGCTACGGCGACGGCGGCGCCATCCTTGCGGAAGATGCCGACCTCGCGGAACACGTCCGAATGATCCGCTCGCACGGCCGGGCCGGCACCGGCGATGCCGCGATGGTTCTGGGTCTCACCGGCCGGCTCGACACCATTCAGGCCGCGATCCTGCTGGCCAAGCTCGCCGTCTTCCCCGACGAACTGGAGCGCCGCCGTGAGATCGCCGCGCGCTACCACGCCGCCCTTGCCGACCGCGTCGTCGTTCCGGTGATCCCCGAGGGCTATCGCAGCGCCTTCGCCCTCTACACCATCCGCGTCGCCGATCGCGACGCCGTCCGCGAGAAGCTCGACGCCGAGGGGATCGGCACCGGCCTGTTCTATCGCCTGGCCCTCCACCAGCATCCCGCCTTCACCGGCTACGACGGCCGCGCGCTGCCCATGTCCGAGAAACTGGCCGCCGAAGTGCTCAGTTTACCGCTGCATGCCGACCTCACCGATGCCGAGGTCGACCGGGTGATTTCGGTGGTGACTCGCGTCGTCGGAGATGATGGCCGGCCCTCGGGCGCGTGATCCTCGGGCGCTGACCCGGAGCCGCCCGCTCGACTTTGGCGAGACTGGAATACATCAGCAATAACAATGGCTTGGGTGGTGTGATCGAAGGCGGGGATGGCCTGCCGCGTTGGCGTGACATGCCCCCCTCAAGATGCTAGTAACACCGCCTCCCGCTGCATATTGCAGTGCGACAAGGTTGCATTCATGGCGACGACGGATCGGGCGGGCGGCGTCGAAGCTGCGGCGATTGAGAATGGCAACGGATCGCCGCCCGTACTGCCCGGCGCGCTGGCGCTGACCATCGGCGCTCTTGGCGTCGTCTACGGCGATATCGGCACCAGCCCCCTCTACGCCTTCCGCGAAGCCATGCTGGCGACAGTCCCCGGCGACGGCCAGCATTTCGCCGAAAGCGGCGTCTACGGCGTCCTGTCGCTCATCATCTGGTCGCTGATCATCGTCGTCACGATCAAGTATGTGTTCATCCTCATCCGCGCCGACAACAACGGCGAGGGCGGCACGCTCGCGCTCATGGCGCTCGCCCAGCGCGCCATATCCAAGGCCAGCGGCTTCGTCGTGCTCCTCGGGATCATCGCGGCGGCGCTTTTCTACGGCAACGCGGTCATCACTCCGGCGCTGTCGGTGCTGTCCGCCGTTGAGGGCCTCGACGTCGCCGCGCCCCAGCTCGACAACTACGTGCTGGCGATCTCGGTGGTGATCCTGCTCGCGCTGTTCCTCGTGCAGGCCCGCGGCACCGCCAAGGTCGGCGCCTTCTTCGGGCCGGTCATGGTCGTCTGGTTCGTGATCATCGGCGGCGCCGGGCTCGTCCACGTGGCGATGAACCCGATCGTTCTGATCGCCATCAATCCGGTCTACAGCGTCCTCTTCCTCATCGACCATGGCTTCATCGGGCTGGTAACGCTCGCCGCGGTGTTCCTGGCGGTGACCGGCGCCGAGGCGCTCTACGCCGACCTCGGCCATTTCGGCCGCAAGCCCATCCAGGCGGCGTGGATCATGGTGGTGCTGCCGGCGCTGGCGATCAACTACCTCGGCCAGGGCGCGCTGCTTCTGCGCGAGCCCGACGCCATCGCCAATCCGTTCTTCTTCATGTACCCGCACTGGGCCCGCCTGCCGATGGTGGTCGTCGCCACCGCCGCCACCGTCATCGCCAGCCAGGCGGTCATCACCGGCGCCTATTCCATGAGCCGCCAGGCCGTCCAGCTCGGTCTCCTGCCGCGCCTCGAAATCCGCCACACGTCGGAATCCCAGTTCGGCCAGATTTACGTGCCGCGCGTCAACACGCTGCTGCTCGTCATGGTGCTGCTCGTGGTCGGCGTCTTTCAGTCGTCCGGCGCGCTGGCCGGCGCCTACGGCATCGCGGTCACCGGCACCATGGTGGTGACGGCGCTGCTCGGCTTCATCGTCATCTGGAAATACTGGAAGTGGAGCTTCTTCGCGGCGGCGGCGCTCATCATTCCGTTCCTCGTGGTCGACATCGCCTTCCTGGTCGCCAACCTCCTGAAGATCTTCCACGGCGGCTGGTTCCCGGTCCTCCTCGGCGTCGCGCTGATGGTGGTGATGCTCACCTGGCGGCGCGGCAGCCGAATCCTGTTCGAGAAGACCCGCCGCCTCGAGGTCCCGCTCGCCGATCTCGTGCACAGCCTTGAGAAGAACCCGCCGCCGCGCATCGCCGGCACCGCCGTCTATCTGACCGGCGACCCGGAATCGACGCCGACCGCGCTCCTCCACAGTCTCAAACACTTCAAGGTGCTGCACGAGAAGAACGTCATCATGACCATCAAGACGGTCGACACGCCCCGTGCCGACCCCGACGATCGGGTGGTCCTCACCGAATTCTCCGACACCTTCCTGCTCATCACCATCCGCTACGGCTTCATGGAGACGCCGAACCTGCCGCGCGCGTTGGCCATCGCCCGCCGCGAAGGCTTCACCTTCGACATCATGTCGACCACCTTCTTCCTGTCGCGCCGTTCGCTGAAGGCGTCGGAAAACGCCGGCATGCCCATGTGGCAGGACAAGTTGTTCATCCTGCTCGCGCGCCTTGCCGACGATGCCTCGAGCTACTTCCGCCTGCCCACCAACCGCGTGGTCGAAATCGGCACGCAGGTGATCGTCTGAGGCTTGTGGACAGAGGCGAGGGGCGTTTGACGCTCGCGCCCCTCCTGCCGCAAGCTCTGCCGCGATGACCCTCCACCTCATCAAGCTCTGCGTCGGCTGCGATTCGGTCGAGGACCTGACCGAGTGGATCGACGAGCGCATGGCGCAGAAGAAGCGCGCCGGCGAGCCGCCGTATCACATCCACGTCACCCGCATGGTGCCGAAGCGCGCCGCCGAGCTCATCGACGGCGGCTCGCTCTATTGGGTCATCAAGGGCACCGTCCAGGCCCGCGAGAAGATCGTCGACATCCAGCCGTTCGTGGACAACGAGGGCATCGGCCGCTGCCGGCTAGTTCTCCACCCCAAGGTCGTGCGCACCGAGTGGCGGCCGAAGCGGCCGTTTCAGGGCTGGCGCTATCTGCCGGCGAGCGAGGCGCCGGCCGATTCCCGCAAGGGGCGGGGCGGCGACGACCTGCCGCCCAAGCTCCGCGCCGAACTCGCCGATCTCGGCCTGCGCTAGCTCCGATGCGCCGCTTCGTCCTGATCCTGCTCGCCGCCATCCTCACGGCGAGCGCGGCGGTCGCCGCCGCGACCCAGCCCGTCCTCACCGGCGACACCCGCATTCACGATCCGAGCGTCATCTACGTCGACGGCGCCTGGGTCGCCTTCGGCACCGGCCGGGCAGGGGTCGGCGGCGGAGCGATTGCGATCAAGACGTCCGACGACGGGCTGGTCTGGAAGGACGCCGGCCACCTTGGCCAGGGCATCCCCGCTTGGGTGAAGCCCGCCATCGGCGCCTGGCCGGGCGAACTGTGGGCGCCGAGCGTGTCCATGCACGGCGGCGTCGCCTACCTCTACTACGCCGCGTCGCTGTTCGGCCGGAACACCAGCGCCATCGGTCTGGCGACCAACGACCATTTCGATCCGCGCCATCCCGCGGAAGGCTGGGTCGACAAGGGACCGGTCCTCAAGACCGGCGCCACCAACACCTACAACGCCATCGACCCGGCCCGAATCGACACGCCCGACGGGCGCGCGTTCCTGGCGCTCGGCTCGTTCTGGAGCGGCATCAAGATGCGCGAGATCGATCCGCTCACCGGAATGCTCAAGGCCGGCGACGACACGCTCTACGATCTCGCCAGCCGCGGCGGTGGCGCCATCGAGGCGGCGTCGATCCTCCATCACGGCGACTGGTACTATCTGTGGGTCTCGTTCGACCGCTGCTGCGCCGGGGTCGCCAGCACCTACCGCATCATGGTCGGCCGGGCCGGCGCGGCAACCGGCCCGTACGTCGCCCGGGACGGAACGCCCATGATGCAGGGCGGCGCGACTCAAGTTGAAGCCACCACGGGCCGCTTCATCGGTCCCGGCGGTCAGGAGGTCTTCGCCGGCCCGGACGGGGACGATCTCGCGTATCACTACTACGACGGCGAGAACGCGGGCGTTTCGAAGCTGCAAATCGCGCCCATCCGGTGGGACGCCGACGGCTGGCCGTCTCTCGACCCGCTGCCGGCGGATTAATTCGGCGCCGGCGCCACCCACACCACTTCGTTCCATGGGTCGAACGTGACGCGCCCCAAATCGTGCAGGATCGACGCGCCGATCAGCGCGGCGGGTTCGCTCCGGTCGGCGATACCGCCGCACCCGTTCGGCCCCGCCACCTCGATATGGGCGAAGGCGAGCGTCCTCAGCACCTTGCCGGTCTCATCGGTGATCCGGGCGGGGCTGGTCAGCAGCGCGCTCCATACCTGTGCGTCGCCCACGCATCCGCTGTTGGTCTGCGCACGCACCGGCCCGGTTCGGACGCCGTCGCGCTTGAGCCGCGCCCACAGGGCCTGATTGACCTGGATCGTGTGCGGTCGCACCCAGTCGCCATAGCCGGAATCGATCTGCGCCCAGAAGCGCACGCCGCCCACATCGAGCCACAGCACCGGCGTGTCGGGCATCCCGGGCTTCAGCGCGGCAAGGTCGTGCGAGAAGAAGCCGTCCTGCCTGATGGGGAGCAGCCCGCTGGCGGAGATCGCCGCACTGTCGCAGGCGTCCGTCGAAAGCGTCACCGTATCCGCGTCGAAATCGAACTGGGCGGTTTCGAGGGAGAGAGAATCGGTCCCGATGAGGCCCAGCTGGAAATCGTGCGGCAGGCCGAGATTGCTGTAGTCCCGGATCTGGAAGGTCGCGCGCGCGAACCCCGGCAGCGTGAAGTCGCCGACGCTCACCTTGCGCGTCGCGTTGGGAAACCGGTCCTTCGCGATGGTGCTGCTGGTGGTCCCGTAGTCGAGCAGGAAGTGTCCCCATTCGCCGCCGGCCCTGAGCCAGACGTAGGGCGTCGCCCCGGTCCCGTAGTTCAGGGCAAGCGTCGTCCCGGGGCACGCGGGCGCGGCCGCCGCGTTCAAGGAAAGCGACAGCAGCAGGGCGCCGGCGCAGATGAGGGCGCGGTTCATGTAATGATCCCCCCGAAGATCGGCGTCTGGCCGCCAGAATAGGGAGAGTGTCTCCGGGTAACTAGACCGCGACGTTGTCGATCAGGCGCGTCTTGCCGAGCCACCCGGCGGCGAGCACCCGCATCGGCTCGGTCGCGAAATCCTGCACCGGCTCCAGCGTCTCGGCGTTGCGCACCTGCACGTAGTCGATCCTGAACCCGGCCGATGTCAGCGACGTGCGCACCAGGGCAATCGCCTTGTCCGCCGCCATGCCGCCGCGGATTGCGTCCGCCACGGTGGTCAGCGCCTTGTAGAGGCGCGGCGCGTTGGCCCGCTCCGATTTGCTGAGGTATGCGTTCCGCGACGACAGCGCCAGACCGTCCGGCTCGCGCACCGTCGGGCAGCCGACGATCTCGACCGGGAACATCAGGTCGCGCACCATCTTCCGGATGACGAGGAGCTGCTGGTAGTCCTTCTCGCCGAAGATCGCCATGTCGGGAGTCGCGGCGTGCAGAAGCTTGGCGACCACGGTCGCCACGCCGCCGAAGAAATGCGGGCGCGAAATCGCCTCAAGCGTGCTGCCCGGCCCCTTGACGTTGATCGTCGTGGCGTCACCCGCCCGGTACATCTCGCCGGCGTCCGGCGCGAACACCGCGTCGACGCCGATCTCGGCGAGCCGCGCGATATCGCCGGCCTCGTCGCGGGGGTAGGCGTCGAGGTCCTCACCGGCCGCAAACTGCGTCGGGTTGACGAAGATCGACACCACCACCCGCTTGGCCCGGGCCCTGGCTTCGCGCACCAGCGCCAGATGGCCCTCGTGGAGGGCCCCCATGGTCGGCACGAGCGCGATTTTCAGCCCCGTCCCCCGCCACAACGTGACGCGGGCGCGGAGCCCCTTGAGGGTGCGGTCGATGGGTGGGGTGGGCAAGGAACCAAGCCTCTCTTCGCGGGTGCAGAAAATCGTTCGGGAGCCGGCAAAAAACAAGGGTGTGCGGCAAAGCGCCGGAACCCCCGGATGTTGACGGAATGTTCGCGATTGGCCGGCAGAATTGGCCCGATCTCTGGGTTTTCGCCAAACAACCGGAATTCGCCGATGGGCAGTCCTGGGACGCCTGGCCCGAAGTCGGCACATGTCATCGTTCTCGGCAACGAGAAGGGCGGCTCGGGCAAGACGACCACCGCGATCAACCTGATCGTCGCGCTGATGAAGCGCGGCCATCGCGTCGCGTCCATCGACACCGACAGCCGCCAGCTTTCGCTGACCCGCTACATCGAGAACCGCGCCCGCTGGGCGCGCCAGCGCGGCGTACCGCTCGACGTGCCAACCCATTTCTCGGTGCGCCTTGCCGAAGGCGAGGTCAGAAGCGAGGTCGAGGCGCGCGAGTTCGCCGCCCTTGCCGAAATCATCGACCGGCTCGGCGCCAGCTTCGATTTCGTCGTCATCGACACGCCCGGCAACGATTCCTATCGCATGCGCCTCAGCCACGCGATGGCCGACACGCTGCTGACTCCGGTCAACGATTCCTTTGTCGATCTCGACGTCCTCGGTCGCATCGAGGGCGAGAACCTCGACCTCGGCACCATCAGCCAGTACGCCGAGCTGGTTCAGGAGGCGCGCCGCAAGCGCGCCATGATCGACGGCCGTTCCACCGATTGGGTCGTCGTTCGCAACCGCATCGCCTCGCTCGCCAGCCGCAACCAGATGAAGGTCGTCGAGGGTCTGGCGCGGCTTGCCGACACGCTCGGCTTTCGTGTCGCCGACGGCATCTCGGAGCGGGTCATCTTCCGCGAGTTCTTTCCCGTCGGCCTGACCGCGTTCGACAGCCTCGATCCGGCGATCCTCGGCGTGAAGCCGACCATGTCGCATCTCACCGCCCGCCGCGAGATCCGCGACCTGGTCGATGCGCTGCATTTGCCCGCCGAACGGGCCGAGCCGGTAGTCGTGCCCAAGGGCCTGTTCCCGGCCGTTTCCGTGCCGCGCGCCGAGGTCCAGCTCGTATCGTAGTTGCGCCGCGCGCCTCGTGCGCCACATGATAGGGCGACCGGCCGTCGCCGGCGGAACCGAAGCAAAGTGGCCGACAGCAAGCGTCCTCCCGTAGCCAAGCCAGCCGCGCCAACGGCCAGGCCCCGCTCGTCCAGCGGCGAGGTCGAGGCGTTTCTGGCCCAGGCGCGTGCCATGGCCCCCGCCGACGTCGCTCCCGGCGGGCGCGGGCGGCTGATCTTCGCCCTCGACGCCACCATGAGCCGCCAGCCCACCTGGGACCGCGCCATGAAGCTTCAGGCGGAGATGTTCGAGGAGGCCGGCAAGGTCGGCCACCTCGATGTCCAGTTGGTCTATTTCCGCGGCTTCAACGAGTGCCGGGCCTCGAAGTGGGTGAGCGAGACGCGCGGCTTGCTCGATCTCATGACCGGCATTTCCGTGCGCGGCGGCCACACCCAGATCGGCAAGGTGCTCTCCCACGCCCGCAAGGAGACCAAGAAGCAGAAAGTGAACGTGCTGGTCTTCGTCGGCGATGCCCTTGAGGAGGCGATCGACGACCTCGCCGCCAAGGCCGGCGAACTGGGCATGCTCGGCGTCCGCCTCTTCATCTTTCAGGAGGGGCGCGATGCCGCCGTCGAGCGCGGCTTCCGCGAACTGGCGCGGCTCTCCGGCGGGGCATACGCCCGCTTCGACCCGAACGCCGCCCACGAGCTCGCCCAGCTTCTGCGCGCTGCCGCCGTTTATGCCGCCGGCGGCCTCAAGGCGCTGCAGAAGAGCGGCGCCGCCTCGCACCTTCTGCTGGAGCAGCTAAGGTAGCGTTCTGATGGGCTACCTCATCGCCGGCGTCGGCGCTCTCGGCATCCTTTTCCTCCTGGCACGGGTCTACACGAGCCTCGATCCGGCCGGGCTGGTGCGCGCGCTGCGCTACGGCGTGGGCGGCGCGCTCGCCCTGTTCGGTGTGCTGCTGATGGTGGCGGAACGCTGGGGTCTCGGCGGCATGCTTCTCGCCGCCGGTCTGTCGATCGTCACCGTCGGCCGCATCGGTCCGCTCGATTTTGGCTCGACGCGGCGCACCCGTGGCTCGGTCTCCACCGTGCGCACCGCTTGGCTGGAGATGCGCCTCGATCACGACAGCGGCGCCATGGCCGGTGTCGTGCGCCGGGGCGCGCGCGCCGGCGCTTCGCTCGATGATCTGGATGAAAGGGCGCTGCTTGACTTCGCCGGCGAGGTTGCCGGCGACGGCGAAAGTGCGGCGCTACTCGAAGCCTATCTCGACCGCCGGATCCCCGACTGGCGTGAACACGTCGAGGGTGATGGTGCAGCGGGGCCGCGCGGCACGGCGGATGCGGGCCCCATGACTGATAAGCAGGCCTATGAGATCCTTGGCCTTGCGCCCGGCGCCAGTCAGGCGGAAATCCGGGCGGCTCACCACCGGCTGATGAAGCGCGTGCACCCCGACCAGGGCGGCTCGACGTTCCTCGCGGCGAAAATCAACCAGGCTAAGGACTGGCTTCTCGGCAACCATCGTTAAGGCCTTTACTCGTTACCAGGAACGACCCCGTACAGAACTTCTGCCTTTTCAGTTGGCCACCGCCAGGCAGTCGAAATCATGCTTCTTCAAGTATGCACACGCAGCCCTTGCTGATTCCTTGTCAGCGAAGCCGGCGAAGCGCGCGCGATAAAGCGTCGAGGACCCCGACGTAACCGTTTCGGTGTAGGGCGAGGCGTCGGCGAGCACCGCGCCGCCCGCGGCCAGAGCCTGGTCGAGCAGGTCTTCCGCGCCGTTCTTGGTCGGCGCCGCCGCGATCTGGATGCGCCAGCCGGCCGGCGGCGGTGGCGGGCCCGCGTCGGCGGTATCGTCGCCGCCGGTGTCGCCTTCGTCGGTCGCCTGCACGGTGCTGGCGGTGGTCGTGGTCGCGTCGAGCGCGAAGATCGAGTTGGCGCCGGCGACCAGATCGGCGATCGACAGATTGGCGGCGTCGTTGGTCGCCGCGGCAGGGGCGTTGGCGCCGGCCGCGTCGGCAAGTACCGCCGGCTCGTCTGTGGCCGTCGCCGCGCCGGCGCTGGAGGCGTCGGACGCGTCGGCGATTTCGTCCGGCCGCAGGTTCGGGACCGGGTAGTCGGACTTGGCGACCAGCATGCTGTCGTCGGCAGACGCACCGCCCGGGATCGCCGCCACGGTACGCTTGCTGCTGGCCCGCGGCATGTAGGCGTCGATCAACTCGACCATGCGCTTGTCGCGCGCCTTGCTGGTGGCGCCGCCGATCACGACAGCCACGATCTTGCGCCGGTCGCGATCGACCGAGGTGACGAGGTTGAAGCCCGAGGCGCGCGTGTAGCCCGTCTTGATGCCGTTGACGCCCGCGACCCGCCCCAGCAGGTGGTTGTGGTTGGCGATGCGGTGGCCGTTCCACACGAAGCTCGGCGTCGAGAAGAAGTGATAGTACTGCGGATAATGGTCGCGCAGCGCCCGCGCCAGGATGGTCAGGTCGCGCGCCGTGGTGATCTGCCGGTCGTCGGGCAGCCCGGAGGCGTTGTGGTAGTGGGTGCGCCGCATGCCCAGCTCGCGCGCCTTGCGCGTCATGTGGGCGGCGAACGCCGATTCGCTGCCGTCCACCTTTTCGGCGATGGCCGCGGCGATGTCGTTGGCCGATTTCGTCACGATCGCGAGGATCGCGTCGCGCACGCTGATCGTCTGCCCGGGCTTCAGGCCGAGCTTCGATGGCGCCTGGCTGGCGGCGTGCACCGAGATGGTGATTCGGTCGTTGAGGCTGGTCTTGCCGCTCTCGATCGCCTCGAACAGCAGATAGAGCGTCATCATCTTGGTGAGCGAGGCAGGATGGCGCGGCGCGTCGGCGTGGCTGGCGTAGAGCACCTTGCCGGTGTTGGCATCGACCACGATCGCCGCCCCCGGCGCCGCCGCGACCGCGCTGCCCAGCGGGATGGCCGTCAGCGCGCCGGCCACCACCAGCGCCAGCAGGCCCAACAGGGCCAGCCTGAAACGTCCAAGAAGCGTGCCGCCACGCCCCGGCATCAACATGCTCCACACTCGACCGGCGCGTGACCTCTCACGCCGGATCCGCAAACCCTGAACCGATCGACTGAACAAGCCCCGCAAGCCCGTCCGCGGCGCGCTGGGACGAATCGCCCCATTCTACCGCATCCTGTTCTCCGAGACGGCGACACTTGGTGGCGAAGCGTCCCCTTGCTTCGCCCGTCGACCGTGCAATGCGCACAGTATGGAAGGGCCGTTACGTTTCGGTAAAGCGCAATCCGGTCACACCGAGGTGCAAAATTGCCAGCCTCGAGCGGCCGCAACAGGGCGTTGTTGTGCGCTGCACAATTCCCTTGACGACGATGTTGCAACGCATCATATGACTGCCGAAAGAATGGGCAGCAGCGCGCGGGCGTCACCCCATCGCGCCACACAGAGGGACCAACCACATGAGCAACGGCTTCGAGACCTTCCAGAGGCTCGGCAAGACCAACGTCGATTCCGCCATGCGTTCCGCCGAGGCGGTGACCAAGGGGCTCCAGACGATTGCGGCGGAGACCAGCGAGTTTTCGCGGCGCAGCCTCGACGCCAGCGCCAGCGCCTTCGCCAGGCTGACCGCCGCCGGCACCCTCGACAACGCGGTCGCGGTCCAATCCGAATACGCCCGCGCCGTGTACGACGATTACGTCGGCCAGGTATTCCGCTTCGGCGAGATCGTCGCCGACATGGCCGAGAGCGCCGCCAGGCCCTACCGGACGCTCTTCACGCCGAACGGCAAGTAAGCCGCTCCCTCTTCGCCGGATTGCCGCCCCCCGGGGCGCGCCAGGGGCCGGGCAGCCATTGCCCGGCCTTTTCGATTCGGCCTTTCGACCTACATAGGGGTCTCCCACCTGATCGCCCGCGCCGGGCGACGCGGTCAGTTTTCAGCAAGGTGCTCTGGCAAAAGTGATCGGTGACGGATTGCGCGCGTCCGCGTTTCTCGGCAGGATTCAAGTGTCTGTGATACACACAGGCTTGGTAGCAACGGTTCAGTTCGGCAATTTCGTACCAGCGCGCATGAGCGATCCGACTCGTCCGCCCAGCTTTGACGATGACGACACCAACATCGGTGTCGCCACCAAGACGCGCCCGAAGACGAAGCGTCCGGCGCTGTACCGCGTGCTGCTGCTCAACGACGACTACACGCCGATGGAGTTCGTCATTCTGGTTCTGGAGAAGTTTTTTCAGAAGGGCAGGGAGGAAGCGACCCAGATCATGCTCCATGTACACCAGCATGGAGTCGGTGAATGTGGAATCTACACCTACGAGATTGCCGAGACCAAGGTGACGCAGGTGATGGATTTTTCGCGCAAGTACCAACATCCGCTACAGTGCGTGATGGAAAAGAAGTGAGGTCGTCCCTTGCCGTCATTCTCCCGTAGTCTCGAAAAGGCGCTGCACCACGCTCTGGCTCTGGCCAGCGAGCGGCGTCAGGAATACGCCACCCTCGAGCACCTGCTGCTGGCTCTGATCGACGATCAGGATGCCTCGGCGGTCATGCGCGCCTGCAACGTCGACGTCGACGTTCTGCGCCGCAATCTCGTCGAGTACATCGACACCGAGCTCGCCAACCTCGCTACCGCCGGCGAGGAGGATTCCAAGCCGACCGCCGGCTTCCAGCGCGTCATCCAGCGCGCCGTCATCCACGTGCAGTCGTCCGGCCGCGAGGAAGTCACCGGCGCCAACGTGCTGGTTGCCATCTTCGCCGAGCGCGAGAGTCACGCCGCCTATTTCCTGCAAGAGCAGGACATGACCCGCTACGACGCGGTCAACTACATCAGCCACGGGATCGCCAAGCGTGCCGGCCTCGGCGACGCGCGCCCGGTGCGCGGCGTTGACGACGAGGCGGCCACCGTCGAGGACCGCGACTCGAACAAGAAGAAGGCCGACGCCCTCGAGGCCTACTGCGTCAATCTCAACGACAAGGCGCGCAAGGGCCGCATCGACCCGCTCATCGGGCGCGAGGCGGAGATCAGCCGCACGATCCAGATCCTGTGCCGCCGCCAGAAGAACAACCCGCTGCTGGTCGGCGATCCCGGCGTCGGCAAGACCGCCATCGCCGAAGGCCTCGCCAAGCGCATCGTCGACGAGGACGTGCCGGAGGTCCTGCGCACCTCGACCGTCTTCGCCCTCGACATGGGAACCCTGCTCGCCGGCACCCGCTACCGTGGCGATTTCGAGGAGCGCCTCAAGCAGGTCATCAAGGAGATCGAGGAATACCCCGGCGCCATCATGTTCATCGACGAGATCCACACGGTGATCGGCGCCGGTGCGACCTCGGGCGGCGCCATGGACGCCTCGAACCTGCTCAAGCCGGCGCTCGCCTCGGGCACCATCCGCTGCATCGGCTCGACCACCTACAAGGAATACCGTCAGTTCTTCGAGAAGGACCGCGCCCTGGTGCGTCGCTTCCAGAAGATCGACGTCAACGAGCCGACCATTCCGGACGCCATCGAGATCCTCAAGGGTCTGAAGCCCTATTTCGAGGACTACCACCACATCCGCTACACCAACGACGCCATCAAGTCGGCGGTCGAGCTGTCGGCGCGCTACATCAGCGACCGCAAGCTGCCCGACAAGGCCATCGACGTCATCGACGAGACCGGCGCCTCGCAGATGCTGCTGCCCGAGAACCGGCGCCGCAAGACCATCGGCGTCAAGGAGATCGAGGAGACCATCGCCACGATGGCCCGCATCCCGCCGAAGTCGGTGTCGAAGGACGATGCCGAGGTGCTCAGGCATCTCGACGAGACGCTGAAGCGCGTCGTCTACGGTCAGGACAAGGCGATCGAGCGTGTCTCGTCGGCGATCAAGCTGGCCCGCGCCGGCTTGCGCGAACCGGAGAAGCCGATCGGCTGCTACCTGTTCTCGGGCCCCACCGGCGTCGGCAAGACCGAGGTCGCCCGTGCCCTGGCGAGCGCCATGGGCGTCGAGCTGATCCGCTTCGACATGTCGGAATACATGGAGCGTCACACCGTCTCGCGGCTGATCGGCGCGCCGCCGGGCTACGTGGGCTTCGATCAGGGCGGCCTGCTCACCGACGGCGTCGACCAGCACCCGCACTGCGTCCTGCTGCTCGACGAGATCGAGAAGGCCCACCCGGACCTGTTCAACATTCTTCTGCAGGTGATGGACCACGGCAAGCTGACCGACCACAACGGCAAGCAGGTCGACTTCCGCAACACCATCATCATCATGACCACCAACGCCGGCGCTTCCGAGATGGCCAAGCCCGCCATCGGCTTCGGCAATTCGGTCCGTCAGGGTGACGATCAGGAAGCGATCAACCGCCTGTTCGCGCCCGAGTTCCGCAACCGCCTCGACGCCATCGTGCCGTTCGCCGGCCTGCCACCGGAGATCGTCAATCACGTCGTCCAGAAGTTCGTCCTCCAGCTCGAGGCGCAGCTGGCCGACCGCGGCGTCACGTTCGATCTGTCGGAGGACGCGGTGAAGTGGCTCGCCGCCAAGGGCTACGACGAGCGCATGGGTGCCCGTCCGCTCGCCCGCGTCATCCAGGAGCACATCAAGCAGCCGCTCGCCGACGAGGTCCTGTTCGGCAAGCTCAAGAAGGGCGGCACCGTCAAGGTCACGGTCAAGGAAGACGGCTCCGAGCTCAACCTCGAGGCGATCGAGGACGGCCCGGTCACGCCGAAGCCTGAGCCGGTGCCCGGCGCGCCGAAAAAGAAGCGCGCCCCGCGCCGTGCCAAGGCCGCCGTCGCAGCGAAGAAGCCGCCGGCGCCGAAGCCCGGCGACGAAGGCGGCAAGCGCGGCCTCGTGCCCAAGGTGCCGCTGAAGACGAGCTAGGGCAAAGTGGGCTGCTCCCCTTCGAGAAAGCAGGCGTCCATCGTTGTCGGCAAACTATACCAAGACCATTATTTGCCTTGCGAATTCACGCAAGACCACAGGGCGTTGCGTGGCCGGCAAGGAGGTGGGCGCTGGCGGGGTCGGCGCTTGGGTACGGCCGATTAGCGGACGGCCAACTGGCGAATTGTCGGAGGAGGATCGCCGGTTTGAGAACGGTGAGGATCCCAAGCTGCTCGACATCGTCAGGATTCCGATGATCGAGGCGCGGCCTCATGGTTTCCAGACAGAGAATCATCTGATCGACGACGGCTACTATTGGGCCAAAATACGCCAAGCGACTTTGGGTGAGTTGCAAGCTGCGCTGGACGAAGTATCGGGACCACTGTGGGACAACTCGTCATCCAGCTACAATGGGCTCCACGATCGCGTTGAGGAGATGGCAGCTAATCAGCTGGGGAACTCCCTTCGTCTGATCGACGTGAATGATTTCGAAGTGATCGTTGCTGTGGAAGGCGCTGAGTTTGGCAATGGAAAGCGGAGAGTGCGAGGCCACTTCACTCTCAATGATGCTCAGTACAGGTTGTCTGTGACCGACCCGGTCGTGGAACGACAGTATCTTGTGGGCGGGAACGGCGAGTTCAAGGTTGGTAAGGCGATATTGTGCGTGAGTTTGGGGGAGCCATACCAAGGCTATGCCTACAAGTTGATCGCCGGGGTATTTGCTAGACCGTGAGGGCGCTCATCGCAGCGAGTAGGAGGCGGGTGTGGAAGCCACTGAAGTTCTGACCATTGGACACTCCACACTGCCGTATGAGCGCTTCTTGTCGCTCCTGCGTGGCGCCAAAGTGAACGCGGTCGCTGATGTTCGGAGCGTGCCATACTCTCGCCAGTTTCCGCATTTCAGTCGCGACGAACTCTCGCAGGAACTGCGGTCGGATGGGGTCTCTTACGTATTTCTGGGCAAGGAACTCGGTGGTCGACCGAGCGAGGGCAACTTCTACTGCGAGGGGATTGCTGACTATGAGAAAATGGCGCAAGCGCCCGAATTCAAAAAGGGGCTTGATCGCATTGTCGAGGGTGCAAAGAGGCATCGCATTGCACTGATGTGCTCGGAACGCGATCCGTTGGATTGCCACCGATGCCTGCTTGTCGCTCGCGCCTTGGCGCGACGCGGGGTCCGCGTCGGCCACATTCTGAGCGACGGGAACATGGTGACTCAGGACCAGATCGAAGACCGGCTAATGGAGCTCGCTGGTCAGACAGACGATGACTTGTTTGCCTCACGTCCGGAGCGCTTGGCTGCTGCGTATCGCGAGCGTTCATACAAGGTGGCGTATGCGGAGCCACAGGCGCCGATCCGCGCGGCCCGATAACCGCGGAGTGAAGTTTTGAGCAGGGCAAAGGTTTCGACAATAGGGTTCACCAAGACCACTGCGGAGGGGTTCTTCGAACGGCTTTTGAGCGCTGGGGTGAAGAAAGTCGTGGACGTGCGGCTCCACAATACGTCCCAGCTTGCCGGCTTCGCCAAGGCCGACGATCTCGCTTACTTCCTCAGGAAGATCGGCGGCATTCAATATGTGCATCAGCCTCTGCTGGCGCCGACCGACCCGATGCTCAAGGCGTACAAGAAAGAGAAAGGCGAGTGGCGCCCGTACGAAGAGCGCTTTCTGGGGTTAATGGCCGAGCGTCAGATTGAGAGGCGTTTCAAGCCGGAAATGTTCGACGGTGCGTGCCTACTCTGCTCCGAAGCCAAGCCGCATCACTGCCATCGGCGCCTCGTCTGTGAGTACCTTAACGAGAAATGGGACGGCGCACTCGAGGTGCACGACCTCTGAACGCTGTTTGGCAAGCGGCCATGATTGAGACTCGCACCCGGGTCAAAGAGGCCGCCAGAGGCCATCCCGGGCAACGACCTGGCAAGCGCGGCCGGGTGGCCAACTGTGCCGCTGAAGACGAACTAGTCTCCAGACCGCGCCCGCCCTTCCACTCATTCCCGCGAAAGCGGGAATCCATCGCGAAATTACGGAATCAGCAGCACCTTTTCACCCCGGTGCGAGGCCATCCGCGCGTGCGCCTCGGCGGCGTCGGCAAGCGGAAACGTCACGGTCGCCGGCAACGGGAGCAGCCCCGACATCGCATCTGCGAAGACGGCGCGGGCGCGCGCCCGCAAGGCCGCCGGCGTCGCGACATGATCCCCCAGCGAGGTCCACGAGACTCTCAGCGACCCGTTGAGGTCGTCGTCATAGAAGCCCGACAGCCGCGCAACATCGAACGGGGCGATGGGGCCATCGGACATGCCGTAGACCACAAGATCGCCGCGCGCCGCGAGGCACTTCAGGTTCTCTTCGAAATACCGCCCGCCGACGGAATCGAGCACCGCGGCGCAGCCCCCACTGCTGATCTCGCGGATGCGCCGCGCCAGCCCGGCCTCGGTTATGTCCACCGCCTCATCCGCGCCATTCCCTCGGATTTCGCCGACCTTGCGGGCCTGCGTCGTCCCGCCGATGACCCGGGCGCCCATGGATTTTGCGTATGCGGCGGCCAGCCTGCCGACGCCGCCGGCCGCGGCGTGCACAAAGATCCATTCGTCCGCCTCAGTGCGATGCGCGTCGTGGGTCAGATAATGGGCCGTCAGCCCCTGCATCAGGATTGTCGCGGCGTCGTTCGCGCTGATCGCGTCCGGCACGGGCACGACGAGATCGGCGCTGATCGCTGCGTACTCGGCGTAGGTGCCGGGCATGGGGCCGGCGAAGGCCACACGGTCGCCAGCCTTGAGTCCGGTCACCCCGTCACCGACGGCCTCCACTTCGCCCGCCGCCTCGATCCCCGGGATGAACGGCGTCGGAATCGCCGGATACGGGCGGCCGGCCCGGTGCTGCAGGTCGACGAAGTTCACCCCGATTGCCTCGATCGCGATGACGACTTGGCCGGCGCCTGCGATCGGTTTGGCGCGCTCCACCGCGCGCAAGACTTCGGGCCCGCCCTCGGCGGTAACTTCGATTGCCAGCATCGCTGAACGCTCCCCCGCACGTTTCGAGACGCTGCCCGTTGCCCGCTGGGCAGCGCGAGGTAACTAGGGCGTTGACGTCCCGGGAGAAGGCGCCCGGCAGATCGCCGCCGGTGGTGCACCCCGGTCGACCGACAACGTCACGCC
This sequence comes from uncultured Alphaproteobacteria bacterium, assembly GCA_963843565.1. Lineage (GTDB taxonomy): Bacteria > Pseudomonadota > Alphaproteobacteria > Rhizobiales > Kaistiaceae > DASZQY01. The sequence goes on along the minus strand of CAWJKY010000003.1, from coordinate 1,006,204 downwards.
CGCGCCTTGCGCCGCTGCCGTCGCGCCAGCTTGCGCGGCGCCACGTTCTTCCACGCCGCGTCGAGCGCGCTTTCCACCGAGTGAAGACCGACTTTCCGGATGTTGATCTGGGTGTAGCCGGTGCGGAACCATCCGTGCGGCAGTGGCGCGAACAGCTCCGGCTCGCCAGCGCCGGCGGCGTCCGCGTCCTCGCGGCTCAGCATCACGTCGACCCAGGGCGCGTCCTTGCGGATGCGCGCGAACGGCCGCCCGGCGACCGTGAACAGCGTCTCCGCGGGCGCGACGACTTCCTCCACTTCGGGGTAGGCGAGCGCCAGCGCGCGGAATTCGTCTCGGGTCATGGGTTCCTTTTCGCCTGCGCCCGCCCCATCGCCAAGCAAAACCGCTCGCAGATGCCTTCCGTCTGCGCGCCCGCCTGATTATGACTGCGTGCCACCGACAATCGCCGAAGAGCCCCATGCCGCCCAACCACCGCCAGATGCGCCTGACCCCGGACCTCGTCGCCCGCGCCGCCCGTCCTGTCGAAGACCCCGGCGACGCGGCCTATGAAGACATCGTGTGGGCAACGGACGCCGATCGCCTGCCGGCAATCGCCAGGCTCCGCGCTGCCGGGCCGGAGAGTGGCGAAATCTGGGTGTTTGCCTACGGGTCGCTCATCTGGAATGTGCCGTTTGAGGTCGCCGAGCGCCGCGTCGGCGTGGTCCGCGGCTGGCATCGCTCGTTCTCCTTCGGCTGGATCAGGCGGTGGCGCGGCACGCCGGAGGATCCGGGTCTGATGCTGGTTCTGGACGAAGGCGGCGAATGCGAAGGCGTCGCGTATCGCCTGCCTGCGGAGAGCGCCGGCGCCGGGCTGCTCGAGCTCTTCCGCCGTGAGATGCGCACGACACACGACGGCATGGGTCCGGTCTGGGTCGATGTCGAGACGCCGGACGGTCCGGTCCGGGCGATCGCCTATGTCGTCGATCGCGGCGGCGAGATGTACGTCGGCGGCCTGTCGGACGAAACCACCGCCGACGTGCTGGCGGTCGCCGCCGGCTCCATCGGCTCGATGGCCGACTATCTCTACCAGACCGTGAAGGGACTGGAGGATATCGGCATCCACGACCCGCATCTGTGGCGCATGCAGGAGCTGGTCGCCGCGCGTCTCGAAGCCGCCGATCCCGGTTTCTGAAGGCCAGCGCGGGATTCGTCAGCCGGCGGCGAGCGCCTGCTTGATCTTCTCGGCGTTGGCGGTGAGCACCGCCATGTCCTCCATGTCGCCAGTATGCGGCTTCAGCGGCACGCCCTCGTAGCGCGGGATGACGTGAACGTGGAGGTGGAAGACGGTCTGGCCGGCGGCCGGCTCGTTGAACTGGATGATGGTGATGCCGTCGGCGTTCATCGCCGTCTTCACCGCCCGCGCCACCTTCTGCACCGCCGCCATCAGCGGAGCGAACGTCGCCGGGTCCGCGTCGAGCAGGTTCCGCGACGGCGCCTTGGGCAGCACCAGCGTATGGCCGTTGGCCTGCGGCATGACGTCCAAGAAGGCGACCACCGCGTCGTCCTCATAGATCCGGGTCGAGGGGATCTCGCCTTTCAGGATCCTGGCGAAGATGTTGTCGGGGTCGTAGGCGGCCATGGCGAAGCCTCACGGGGCAAGTGGAAGAGGGGACAGTGACTAGCGCGCGCCTTCGCCTGAGGGCAACCGCCGCCGCCGCCCCTAATGCGTCGAGCCGTCCTCCTCGTGCCTGAACGGCAGGTATTCGGTCAGTACCTCGTTGTCGTGGGCGACCTGGTTGCGCTCGCGCTTCAGATAGTCGGCGACGGCGCGGCGGAAGCCCGGGTCAGCGATGAAATGGGCCGAGCGCGTGATCGTCGGGCGATAGCCCCGCGCCACCTTGTGCTCGCCCTGCGCTCCGGCCTCGACGCATTTCAGCTTGTGGTCGATGCCCCACTCGATCGCCTGATAGTAGCAAAGCTCGAAGTGCAGGAACGGCTGGTCCTCGGTGCAGCCCCAGTAGCGGCCGAACAGCGTCTCGGAACCGATGAAGTTGAGCGCCCCGGCGATCGGCCGACCGTTGCGCCGGGCAAGGATCAGCAGGATCTTGTCGGCCATGCGCTCGCCGACCAGCGAGAAGAACGTCCGGTTGAGGTAGGGCCGGCCCCATTTGCGCGACCCGGTGTCCATGTAGAAGTGGAAGAAGGCGTCCCAGGCATCCTCGTTGAGGTCGCTGCCGGTCAGCAATTCGATCTCGACGCCGCCGAGAAGCGCATCGCGCCGCTCGCGCTTGATTGCCTTGCGCTTGCGCGAGGCGAGCGCCCCGAGGAAATCGTCGAAGTCGCGATAGCCCTCGTTGACGAAGTGATATTGCTGGTCGGTGCGCTGCAGGTAGCCGACCTCGCCCAGAACCTCCCACTCCGCTTCCGGCAGGAACGTCACGTTCAGCGACGACACCCCGAGCTTCTCGGTCAGCACGCGCCCCGCCTGCGCCAGAAGTTGCTGCCGCGTTTCAGCGTCCGGCCCCGGCGCCACCAGCAGCCGCCGACCTGTTGCCGGCGTGAACGGCACCGACGCCTGAAGCTTCGGATAGTATTGCCCGCCAGCCCGCTCGAAGGCGTCCGCCCAGCCGTGGTCGAACACGTACTCGCCCATCGAGTGCGACTTCAGGTAGCACGGCAGGATCGCCGCCGGTTCGCCGTCCGGCCCGTCGAGCACGAGATGCTGGCCCTGCCAGCCGGTCTTGCGGGTGGCGGCGCCCGATTCCTCCAGCGACCACAGGAAGTCGTGCGCCAGGAACGGATTGTATGGCGCGCCCGCCGGGTTGGCGCAGGCGTCCCACCCGTCGCGTCCGATATCGGCAAGGGAGGCGACGACGCGGAAGGTCGCGTCGGCGACGATGGTCGCGGCCAAGGGCTGGTCTTTCTGTTTGCGGAACAGGGCCAAGCGTCAAACTTAGGCCGCCGGCGCGTCGGCGCAAGCGGCCTCACGTCGCGTCCGGGTCGAAGCCCTCGAAAATGATCTGGTCCGCCCACGCTTTCGCCGTCGCGCGCTGCGCGTCGCTCTGCACCGTCCACGTCAACAGCGGCAGGCGGAAGAAGTGGCGGAGCGCCAGGGGCGGGGAGGCCGGCAGGCCGTCGACGCCGTAGGCGACGAAGGTCGGCAACACCACCGCCGCCATCGCCAGCGACGCCGCCAGGAAGCGCGTCGGCGCCGAAAGCGTCGGCCAGTCGGCGGCGCGAAACCGGTCGGCCAGCATCCCGCGCGGCAGCACCGGCGCCAGCCGCCGCATCGCCCGCATCGACATCGGATCGAACGACATCACCGCCGTCGGTCCGTCGTAGCCGGAGAGGATTCGCGCCGTCTGCTGCTCCAGCCGGCGGTCGCCGTCGAACTGGCTCTTCAGCTCGACGATCAGCGGAACCCGCCCGTCGATCAGATCGAGCAGCGCTTCCAGCGTCGGGATAGCGGCGTCGGTGTCGCGAAAGCGCACCGCCCTGAGGTCGGCGAGCATCCGCGCGCCGAGTGGCCCGGTGGCGTCGGTCAGCCGGTCGAGGGTATCGTCGTGAAAAACCACCACCGCGCCGTCGGCGGTCGTCTGCACGTCGCATTCGATCGCGAAACCGTGGGCGATCGCGGCCTCGGCGGCCGCCAGCGTGTTCTCGATCCGCCCGGCGCCGGCGTCATGGTAGCCGCGGTGCGCGATCGGCCGCGCGGTCAGCCAGGCGGGGGCGGGCACGGCGGCCTCGGCTCAGACGACCTCGGCGATTGCCTCGACCTCGACCGCCGCGCCGAGCGGCAGCGTCACCATGCCGATCGCCGAGCGGGCGTGCTTGCCGCGCGCGCCGAGCACGTCGACGAGAAGGTCGGAGCAGCCGTTCATGACCTTGTGGGCGTCCTCGAAGTCCGGCGCGCAGTTGACGAAGCCGGTCAGCTTGACGAAGCGCACCAGCTTGTCCCAGTCGCCGATCGCCGCCTGAAGGGCGCCGAGCAGGTTGACGGCGCAGACCCGGGCGGCCGCCTGGCCTTGCTCGATGGTCAGTTGGGTGCCGAGCTTGCCGACGTGCTTCTGCCCGCCGGGCTCGAACGAGACCTGGCCCGAGAGGAACACCAGGTTTCCGCTGCGAACCCACGGCACGTAGTTGGCCGCCGGGGTCCCGGGGGCAACCAGGGTCACGTTCAAGGCCTTGAGTCTCAATTCGACAGTCTCAACCATTGCGCTCGCCTTCACTTGGCCCGAAAGTGGGCGCCGGGTGTTTCGCGCAAAAGCCGGGTCGTCGCAAGGGGCCGCACGCGTGTCGTTGAGACTGTGGTTGGGTTCCGCCATCGCCCTGGCGCTGGTTGCGGGTGGATCGGCGGCGTCGGCGGCCGGGCTGCCGCTCGCCGGCTATCGCGCGGTTCAGGATTTCACGCTCGATTCGGCGTCGACCGGCGCCGCCGGCGGCATCGTCAGCGGCCGTCTGGTCACCGAATTCACCGGCTCGGAATGTGCCGGCTACACCACCAAGACGCGCCTGGTCACCGATGGCGTCGACGCCAACGGCGATAATCTGGTTCAGGACCAGCGCACGACCACGCTGGAGACGGTCGACGGCCGCTTCGAGTTCACCAACGAGAGCTACACCAACGAAGAGCTGTCGCAGCGCTCCGTGGGCGTCGCCCAGCGCAGCGACGGCAAGCTCACCGTCACGCTGACCCAGCCCACCCAGCGCACCTTCACCATCGACCCGAAAGTGGCGTTCCCCACCGAGCAGACTGTGCGGGTCATCGAAGCGGCCATCGCCGGCAAGCACTTCATCGCCTTCAACGTGTACGACGGCACCGACGATGGCGCCTCGCCGCTCGCCACCGCGGCGGTGATCGGCGCGCCGCTGACCGCCGCCGACGACCGCGCCGATGCAGGCAAGATGGCCGCCGCCGGCTACATCGGCGTGCGCCGCTGGCCGGTGACGGTCAGCTATTTCGACGCCGCAAACAACGCCGACCAGAAGCCGTTCTTCGTCCTCAGCGGCGTCATCTACGAAAACGGCATCCTCACCGATCTGCGCATGGACTACGGCAAGTTCGCGTTGATCGGGAAGCTCACCGAGATCGACTCGCTGCCGCCTGCGCAGTGTCCGGGCTGAGCAGCCCGCGCAGTTTCGCCTCCAGCGTTGCCGCGTCGCCGGCGAAGCCCCGCGCCGGGTAGAGCGCCATGTGACAGTGCCGCGCGCCGAAGCAGGCGAGCACCAGCAGCGGCACCCGCGACCAGATCGGCGGCACCCCGAAAATCGCCGTCACCGCGCGCCCGCCGAGGTTGCTGCGCGGCGGCATCGGCACCAGCGTCGCGATCGCGTCGAAGCTCGTGTACCAGACGCGCATGATCAGCCGGGCGAGGGGGCTGGGCGCGAGCGCCACCGCCCACTGGCTGATCGGCAGTTCCTGCGCCCGCGCCAGCCCGAGGATGCGCCAGCGCGTGCGTCCCGATGGCTCCGCCAGCCGCACCGTCTCCATCTTCAGATGGTTGCCGACCCCCTTGGCCGCGCCCCGCCGCATGACGATCTTGGTCTGCCCGACCGCCCCGCGAAGCGGTTGCGCCTTGGGGAACAGCGCGGCGTCCGCGACTGCGGCGCGCGCCGCCGTCGCCAGCGTCAGGCTCGGTCCCTCGGCGCTCCGCGCGATCTCCTCGCGCGGCACCTCCAGCAGGATCGGCCCGACGTCCCCGACCTTGATGTGCGGCGGGAGGGCGCCGAGGTCGATGCTGGCGATCCGCGCCGCCGTCATCGCGGTGTCGACGGTCGGCGTGTAGCCGTCCATGCGGGCGAGCGCCTGCACCGTGCGGCCGGCGTCGGCGAGCCCGTGGCGGAGCTGCACGAACACCGCCGACAGCGGCCGCGTGCTGCCGCCGACCGCCTTGCTGCCGGCCGGGTTCAGCACGATCAGCCGCCATTGCGGCCCCGGCACCGACAGGCGGTTCCGCCGCAGCCGGTCGAGCAGCCGCGCGATGTCGGCAAGGCTGGTCGCATCCGGCGCTTCCGCCTTGAAGATGTGCTGCGTCAGGTCGATCGGCTGGGTCGGCGTCCGCGCGAACGACCAGAAGCCGAGGCGCATCGGCGTCTCGGCGAACCCGGGCAGCGCCTTCAGCAGCCCCTCCGCCTGCGCCACCAGCGTCGCCAGGTCCGGCGGCCCGTCGAGGAGCGCGACGCCGGTGATCTGAGCGTCGCGCAGGTTGTAAAAAAGCGTGTCGTTGAGGCCGAGCGGGCGCATCCGCTACCGCTTGGCCGGCCGCACCGGCGCCTCGTCGTCGGGGGCGAAGACGAGGCCCAGTTCCACCGCCCGGTTGCCGAAGCGGTCGCGGATCGTGTCGACCGCGGCCTCCGCCCTGGCGCGCTTGCGGGCCGCCGGGTCGACCAGATCGTCCGGGTCGGCGAGGCGCGGATCGGCGAAATCCGACACCCCGATGCCGATCAGGCGGAAGCGTGTGCCGTCCGCTTCGTGGCCCAGAAGTTCCGCGCCGACGGCGAAGATGCGGTCGGCGAGTTGTGTCGGATCGGCCAACTGGCGCCGCCGCGTGCGTGTGCGAAAGTCGGTCGTCTTGAGTTTCACCGTCACCGTCGCCCCGGCCAGCTCGGCCCGCTTCAGCCGCCGCGCGACCTTCTCCGACAGCGCCCTCAGCACCGCCTTCAGCCGGTGCGGATCGCCGATGTCCGTCTCGAACGTCGTCTCGGCGCTGATGCTCTTCGCCTCGCCGTGCGGGCTCACCGGGCGGGAATCCCGCGCATGCGAGAGGCGCGCCAGCCTCAGCCCCATCGAGCCGTAGCGTCGCGCCAGCTCCACCTCGTCGATGCGTTGCAGCGCGCCGATGGTGCGAATGCCGTCGGCGGCGAGCCGCACCTGCATCGCCTTGCCGACTCCCCAGATGAGCCCGACCGGCTTGTCGGCAAGGAACGAGACCGCCTCCGCTTCGCCGATCACAGAAAAGCCGCGCGGCTTGTTGAGGTCCGACGCCACCTTGGCGAGGAACTTGTTGAACGACAGCCCGATCGACACGGTGATGCCGATCTCGTCCTCGATCCGCTTCTGCAGCCGCGCCAGCGCCAGCGAGGCCGGCGCCCGGTGCAGCCGCTCGGTCCCGGCGAGCTCCATGAACGCCTCGTCGATGGACAGAGGCTCGACCAGCGGCGTCGTCGCCACCATCAGGTCGCGCACCTGCCGGCTGACCGCGACATACTTCTCGAAGTTCGGCCGGATGACCACCGCGTCCGGGCACACCTTCAGCGCCTGGAACATGGGCATCGCCGAGTGGACGCCGCGGATGCGGGCGACGTAGCAGGCGGTCGAAACCACGCCGCGTTTTCCCCCGCCCACGATCACCGGCTTGTCGGCCAGCGACGGGTCGTCGCGCTTCTCGACTGCGGCGTAGAAGGCGTCACAATCGAGATGGGCGACCGTCAGCTTATCGAGTTCGGGGTGGCGCAGAAGCCGCGGGCCGCCGCACGCCGGGCAGCGCGTCGCCTCGGCGCCGACCGGCGTCAGGCAATCGCGGCAGAAGCCCGCCATTTTGGCCTCGGGTGCTGGCGCCGCCAATGGGGCCTCCCTCGGGTGGGTCCGCGAGGCTAGCCGGACTTGCCGAGGGAAAACAGCCTCTGTAAGACGGGCCATACTCCCAAGGATTTCTCAACAGATGTCGGTCGACAAGGACACCGTCAAGCGCGTGGCGCGCCTCGCCCGCATCGCCGTCAGCGATGCCGAGGCCGAATTGCTGAAGGGCGAGCTGAACACCATCCTCGGCTTCGTCGAGCAGCTGAACGAGGTCGACGTCACCGGCGTCGAGCCGATGACCGCCGTCGTCGCCATGAAGATGAAGATGCGCGACGACATCGTCACCGACGGTGACAATCCCGAAGGCGTCCTCGCCAACGCGCCGACCTCGACCGACGCGTATTTTGTGGTTCCCAAAGTGGTCGAATGAGCAGGCGATGCCGGACGTGGTCGTCGGAGCTGTGATGGAGCAGACCGTCTCGATTTCGGTCGAGACGCCGTTGCAGGAAGACGTGCGCACCATGGTGGCTGCGCTCAATGCGTATCTGATCCCGCTGACCCCGCGGGAGTTCCAGTTCCAGTTGACGGCGGAGCAGATGGCCGAGCCGACGGTGACCGTGCTGGTCGCCCGCGACGAAAGCGGCCGCGCCCTCGGCATGGCGTCGCTCAAGGAGCACGGCGGCGGCCTCGGCGAGGTCAAGCGCATGTACACGCTGCCGGAGGTGCGCGGCCGGCGCGTCGGTTCGGCCCTGCTCGAGCGCATCGAGAAGCTGGCCCGCGACAGGGGCGTCCGCCGCCTCGTGCTGGAGACCGGCGAGGCGCCGGGCTTCGAGCCGGCCTGGCGCATTTACGAGCGCAAGGGTTTCACCGCCTGCGGTGCCGTGCTCGACTATCCCGATTCCGGCTTCTCGCGCTTCTACGAAAAGAACCTGTGACATGACCGACCTGACGGCGCTCACAATTGCCGGCATCCGCGAGGGCCTCGCCAAGAAGTCCTTCTCCGCGGTCGAACTGACCCGCGCCTATCTCGCCGCCATGGAGCAGGCCCGCGCCCTCAACGCCTATCTCGTCGAGACGCCGGAGAAGGCGCTCGCCATGGCCGCCGCTTCCGACAAGCGCCTTGCCGCGGGCGAGCCCCGCGCGCTCGAAGGCGTGCCGCTCGGCATCAAGGACCTGTTCGCCACCGAGGGCGTCCACACCCAGGCCGCCAGCCACGTCCTCGACAGTTTCAAGCCGGCCTACGAGTTGACCGTGACCGCGAACCTCTGGGCCGAAGGCGCCGTCATGCTCGGCAAGCTCAACATGGACGAGTTCGCCATGGGCTCGTCCAACGAGACCTCCTACTACGGCCCGGTCACCAACCCGTGGCGCTCGCAAAGCTCCAATGCGCCCCTGGTCCCCGGCGGTTCGTCCGGCGGCTCCGCCACCGCGGTCGCGGCGCACCTTGCCGCCGCCGCCACCGCCACCGATACCGGCGGCTCGATCCGCCAGCCCGCCGCCTTCACCGGCACCGTCGGCATCAAGCCGACTTACGGCCGCTGCTCGCGCTGGGGCATCGTGGCGTTCGCGTCCTCGCTCGATCAGGCCGGGCCGATCGCCCGCGACGTCCGCGACGCGGCGATCATGCTACGCGCCATGGCGAGCGCCGATCCCAAGGACACCACGTCCGCCGACTTGGCCGTGCCCGACTACGAGGCCGCCGTCGGTAAAAGCGTCAAGGGCCTCAGGATCGGCATCCCCAAGGAATACCGCGTCGACGCCATGCCGCCCGAAATCGAGGCGCTGTGGGAGCAGGGCAAGGCGTGGCTGAAGGACGCCGGCGCCGAGATCGTCGACATCTCGCTGCCGCACACGAAGTATGCTTTGCCGGCTTACTATATCGTCGCTCCGGCGGAAGCCTCGTCCAACCTGGCGCGCTACGACGGCGTCCGCTACGGCCTCCGCGAGACCAGCGACGACATCGTCGACATGTACGAAAAGACCCGCTCGGCCGGTTTCGGCCGCGAGGTCAAGCGCCGCATCCTGATCGGCACCTACGTGCTCTCCGCCGGTTACTACGACGCCTATTATCTTCGCGCCCAGAAGGTCCGCACCCTTATCAAACGCGATTTCGAGATCGTCTTCGCCGATGGCATCGATGCGATCCTGACGCCGGCTACCCCCACCGCCGCCTTCGGGCTCGAGGCGATGGCGCTCGCTTCGCCCATCGAGATGTACCTGAACGACGTCTTCACCGTGACCGTGAACATGGCCGGTCTGCCGGGCATAGCCGTTCCGGCCGGCAGGACCGCCGACGGCCTGCCCCTCGGCCTCCAGTTGATCGGCAAGCCGTTCGACGAAGAGATGCTGTTCCGCACCGCCAAGGTGATCGAGGACGCCGCCGGCAGCTTCTCGCCGGAGCGGTGGTGGTAGCCGGCGCTAATGCGCCAGCGCCTCCAATACCTGTTCCAGCATCTTCACGTGCACCTCGGCCCCGAGGTTTGTCATTGCGACGACGAGCGTCCCGTCCTCCGGCGAAAGCATGGCGATTACGGCGAAACCCGGTCCTTCGCCTGAATGTCCAATCATCGGGGGCACGAGCGGGGCCCGGTATGTCCCGTAGCCGTACTCGATACTCTTGCCGACGATCGGGCGGAAGTCGGTCGTCATGAGTGCCCGGCTTTGGGCGGAGAGCAAAGGCCCGACGAGGATCCCACGCGTGATCCTGGCGAGATCGCTCGCGGTCGAAATGATCCCGCCGGCGCTCCAAGAAATCGATAGATCGACATCGGAGAGATCTATGAGTTCGCCGCCGAGTGGAAAATAGCCGCCGATAGGCTCAGAACGTCCCGCTTCTTCCCAGGAGAATGTCTCCCTCGCGCCGAGAGGTTCCAGTATGCGGGAACGGATCGCGGCGGCCAGCGGCTCCCCGGTCACCTTCTCGATGATGAGACCGAGAAGCACGTAGTTCGTGTTCGAGTAGTAGGAGGTCGCGTCGTTCGGCTCCGCGGCCGGCTTGCCATCTGCTGCGAGCGCGATCAGTTCGGCTGGTGTCCAGACTCTGGTGAAATCTGGCTTGATGAGGTCGATGAAACGCTGGTCGAAATAGTCGCGGATGCCGCTTGTCTGGGCGATGAGCTGGCGGACGGTGATTGCGTCGGCACCCGGCAGGCCGCCGAGCTGCTCGGCCGTCAGCCATTTGTCGAGCCGGTCGTCGAGACCGAGCTTGCCCTCATCGATCAGTGTGAACGCGGTCGCGGCGACGATCATCTTCGAGGTGCTGTAGATACGAAACACGCTGTCCGGCGTCGCTGCGTTGCCGTCACGCCGTTCGACGCCCGCCGCACCGACCCAGCGTTCCCCGGAGCCGGTCTCGACCAGCAGGACCGCGCCGGGAACGCCGTCGGCGACCGCCTGGTCGACAATCGCCTGGAGTTTTTCCGCGGGCAGGTCGCCAGCAGTGGCCGCGGCGGCCGATGACGTCAGCAAGGTGGCGGCGAGAAGAATAGCTTTTGCGAACATTGTCGTTCTTCCTTGGTTGCTGGCGCCTGTCCGGCGCAGATTTGCGTTGATCGATGTTGATTTGAGTCAGGCGGCGGCGAGCCGGGGCTCACGCCTGAGGCTGCGGCCGAAAAGGAACATCGCCGCCGCGACAAGTCCGTAGAAGGTCACCGGCAGAAGACCGCTTTCGCCGGCGAGGTATTCGGTGACGACGGGCGAGGACGCGACCGTGGCCATCCCGAGCACGGACCAAAAGACGTTGTGGGCCGCATGAAGAATGGCCGAGGGCCAGACGCTGTCGGTCGCGAGGCGCAGGTATCCCTCAACGATGCCGTAGAGAGCGGACCCGAAGAGGAACAGAGGCACCACGATGAGCATGTTGCCGTCCGCATGATAGATCGGGGTCAGGAAGATGATGGGCAGGTGCCAGATGCCGTGCAGGACTCCGGTAAGCGGCAGGGCGCGCCGCCATCCAATCGCGGCGGCCAGCCGCGGCAGGAGATAGCCCCGCCAGCCAAGTTCTTCGCCAAGAGCACCCCCCAGAAGGACGTCTTTGGCGATGACGAAGATCAGGGCCGCCGGGATGAGCCAAACCGGAATTCCTTCCAGGTCGGGGGGCATGCGCACCCCGGCGAGGCCGGTGGCCCAAACGATTCCGTAGGCCGCACCCAGCACCAGAAGCGGCAAGAGAATGGCTGGGGCCCAACCGCTGAACCCGGGCCGGTGCAGTCCGAGCAACGCCCACCCCGACCTTGAGCGGCCATCGGGCGTGATCACCAGCAGCATGAGCAAGGTCGAGGCAAACGGCCCGAACATGAGCAGGATAACCAGGGCGTCGCCGAGCACCGGGTAAAGGAGAGATGTCGTCAGCGACAGTCCGAAGGCCAGCGCATAAAAGATCGACGACTTGCCGAGGTCCGAAAGCGTCGCGAACATTGAAAAGCTCCATTTGCAGGTTGTCGCGCGGCAATGGTCCGCCAATGCAGGAACCGTCTACCACCGGCAGCGATGCCAAACTTGAAGGTGCTCTGGAGCTTTCGTGGAGAAATCTGAAGGTCGACCGGGGCCGACGAAATGAGGTTCGCGCATGCAGCCACTCGCCCCTGCGGCGGCGTCTGCGGCACGAAATGGTGGCAGTAACGGCCATCCGGGTACCTTCCCGTATTGCAAGACCGCCAATGATCTGATTGCTAGATCGGCGGCCGGCCACCAAGCGGCTGAGGCTGTTTGGACGATGCTGAACCGAACGATTGGAAGCCCTCATGACAACCCGCCGCAACATCTCCTCCGCAAGTCCCTTCGAGCCGGTCATCGGCTTCTCCCGGGCCGTGCGCGTCGGCAATGTCGTTGCCGTCGGCGGCACCGCGCCGATCGCCCCGGACGGCAAGACCGTCGGCGTCGGCGATCCCGCCGCCCAGACCCGCCGCTGCATCGAGGTGATCCGCGCCGCGCTGAAGGAGGCCGGCGCCAGCCTTGGCGACGTCGTGCGCACGCGCACCTTCTTCACCCGCCGCGAGGACTGGGAGGTGATCGGCCGCGTCCACGGCGAGGTGTTCCATTTCATCCGCCCGGCGAGCACCATGGCCGTCGTTGCCGGCCTGATCGACCCCGACTGGCTGGTCGAGATGGAGGCCGACGCCGTCGTCGAGGATCACGGGGAGGAGCGTGACATGACCGCCGAAGAGCTGCGCAAGGCCAAGGTTCCGCCGGGCGATGAGAACGGCCTGGTCGCCGCGCTCTGGCATGCTTCGCAGGACAACTGGCAGAAGGCCCACGAGCTGGTGCAGGCCATCGAGAGCGCCGAGGCGGCGTGGGTCCACGCTTACCTCCACCGCGTCGAGGGCGATCTTGCCAACGCCCGCTACTGGTACAACCGCGCCGGCAAGCCGGAAGCCAGGATGTCGACCGAGGAAGAGTGGAAGCAGTTGGCCGAGGCGCTCATGCTGGAGGGCGGCCTTTGAGCGAGCGGCAGGCGGACCCGCGCAACCTCGTCAAGGGGGCCACCGGCGACTGGGAAGTGATCGTCGGCATGGAGGTCCATGCCCAGGTCGCCTCGCGCGCCAAGCTGTTCTCCGGCGCCGCGACCGTGTTCGGCGGTGCGCCGAACACCCACGTCAGTCTGGTCGATGCGGCGATGCCCGGCATGCTCCCGGTCATCAACGTCGAGTGCGTCGCCCAGGCCGTGCGCACCGGCCTCGGCCTCAAGGCGAAGATCAACCTCAAGAGCCGCTTCGAGCGGAAGAACTATTTCTATCCGGACCTCCCGCAGGGCTATCAGATCTCCCAGTATCAGGAGCCGGTGGTCGGCGAGGGCGAGGTCGAGGTGACGCTCGCCGATGGCGGAACCTTCACGGTCGGCATCGAGCGGCTGCATCTGGAGCAGGACGCCGGCAAGTTGCTCCACGACCAGCACGCCACCATGAGCTACGTCGATCTCAACCGCTCGGGCGTGGCGCTCATGGAGATCGTGTCGAAGCCCGAAATCCGCTCCGCCGAGGAGGCCAAGGCCTATCTGACCAAGCTGCGCGCCATCCTGCGCTATCTCGGCACCTGCGACGGCAACATGGACGAGGGCTCGCTGAAGGCCGACGTCAACGTCTCGGTGCGCAAGCCGGGCGCGCCTCTCGGCACGCGCTGCGAGATCAAGAACATGAACTCGATCCGCTTCATCGGCGAGGCGATCGACTACGAGGCGCGCCGCCAGATCGCGGTTCTCGAGGATGGCGGCACGATCGACCAGGAGACCCGCCGCTTCGATCCGGACCGTGGCGAGACCCGCGCCATGCGCACCAAGGAAGAGGCCCACGACTACCGCTATTTCCCGGACCCCGACCTGCTGCCGCTGGAGTTGGAGCAGCACTTCGTCGACGCGCTCGCCCGCGCCCTGCCGGAACTGCCCGACGAGAAGCGCGCCCGCTTCGTGGAAAAGCTCGGCCTCAGCCCCTACGACGCGACCGTGCTCACCGCCGACCGCGAGATGGCCGACTATTTCGAATCCGTCGCCAAGGGGCGCGACGCCAAGTTGGCCGCCAACTGGGTGATCAACGAGCTCGCCGGCCGCCTCAACCGCGAGGGCAGGGAGATCGGCGACAGCCCGGTCTCGCCCGGCCAGCTCGGGGCGCTGATCGACCTGATCTCGGCCGGCACCATCTCCGGCAAGATCGCCAAGGACGTCTTCGAGATCGTCTGGAGCGAAGGCGGCGACCCGGCCGGAATCGTCCAGGCGCGCGGCCTCACGCAGGTCAGCGACACCGGCGCCCTCGGCAAGATCGTCGACGAGGTCATCGCCGCCAATCCCGACAAGGTCGCCGACGCCAAGGCGAACGCCAAGGCGGTCGGCTGGTTCGTCGGGCAGGTGATGAAGGCGAGCGGCGGCAAGGCCAACCCGCAGGCCGTCAACGCGCTCCTGAAGGAAAAGCTCGGCCTCTGACTTTCGCGGATTCCCGCGGTTTTCCGGGCCGGGCTGCAAATTTTCTCGCCGAAAACCCGTCCGTCATGTCGAAAAACGGCTCCCCCGAACGTCGAGATGACGTGACATCAACCTGACCGCGGGCGGCGTGCGTGCCGTGCCGCGGCCTCGCGAGGGGTCTTTTCCGACATGTCTGGCTCGAATTATCGCTGGGTCATCGTAGCCGCAGGCGGCGTCCTCGGCTGCGTCGCCATGGGGTGCCTGTTCTCCCTGCCGATCTTCCTGGTCCCGATGACCGAGGAAACGGGGTGGTCGCGCACCGGCATTTCCGGCGCCATGACGATCAGCTTTCTCGCCATGGCGTTCGCGGGCCTCGCCTGGGGGTCGCTCGCCGACCGGATCGGGCCGCGCGCTGTCGTGCTGATCGGGTCGGTCCTGCTGGTGGCGTGCCTGTTCTTCGCCAGCCGCGCGACCTCGTTGATCGAATTCCAGCTCCTCTTCGGCCTCATGGCTGGCGTCGCCGTCGCGGCCTTCTTCGCGCCGCTCATGGCGGCGGTCACCGGCTGGTTCGAGACCCAGCGCAGCCTCGCCGTTTCCCTCGTCTCGGTCGGCATTGGCATCGCCCCGCTGACCATGACGCCGCTCACCGCCTGGCTGGTTGCCAACAACGATTGGCGCGTCTCCATGCAGATCCTCGCCCTGATCGCGGCGCTGATCCTGATTCCTGTCACGTTCCTCCTCCGCCGACCCCCGGCGCTGGCGCGCCCGATGCCGGCAGCCACGGCCACCGCCGTCCTCGACGACGATCCGGACCGCAGCGGGATCAGCGTGCGTGACGCGCTGCTGTCGCCACCCTTCCTGATCCTGGCGCTCACCAACTTCTTCTGCTGCGCCACCCACTCCGGCCCGATCTTCCACACGGTGAGCTATGCCATCACCTGCGGCATTGCCCCCGTCGCGGCAGCCACGATCTACAGCGTCGAGGGGATCGCCGGCATGGGCGGCCGGCTCGTGTTCGGCATCCTGGGAGATCGTCTTGGCGCCAAGAATGTCCTCGCCTGGGGCCTGCTGATCCAGGCGTTCGGCGCGCTTGGCTATTTCTTCGCCAGCACGTTCGCGACGTTCTATGCCGCCGCGGCGCTGTTCGGCTTCATCTACGCCGGCGTCATGCCGCTTTACGCGGTGCTGGCGCGCGAGAACTTCCCGCTGCGCATGATGGGCACCGTCATCGGTGCGATGTCGCTTGCCGGCAGCCTCGGCATGGCGACCGGCCCTCTGCTCGGCGGTTGGCTCTTCGACACGACCGGCAGCTACGGCCCGCTCTATCTCACCTGCTTCGGCATGGGCCTTGGCGCGTTTGTCATCGCGCTGACCTTCCGGCCGTTCGCGAAGGAAGCGCCCAGGGCGATTCCTGCGTCGGCGGCCTGAGAGGGCCGCTAACGCCCGCGCGAGCGACTTGGCGCACGCAACTTCTGATGGTATCGTTGGCGTACCGGCAGCGTTTGTATCGCTGCGATGTTGGCGTGTGTTCCAATGGCAAAGTCGCCGACCGTTGCTGTGCCTTCGGCTGGGCCGGCCCTCACCCAGCCGCGCAGCAACCTGTACATCGGGATTTACATCGCCGTCGCGGGGCTTCTGGCGATCGTCTTCTTTGCCGTTTTCGCCGGCGGCAACGTGCTGATTGTTCTGGGGGTTTGCCTGGCCCTCGCGCTCGCGGCGCTGGTTCTCGGCCTCTTCCTCGGCTTCCTGTTCGGCATCCCGCGGGCGGGTTCCGGGGCGAGGGTGGTTGACCCGGCGGCCGCGGCGGCCCCCGCTGGTGCGCCGCTGCCTGCGGTCGCTACGCCCGCCGCGCTCGACCCGGACCACCGCGTCAACACCAATCTCGAGGATATTTCGGATTGGCTGACCAAGATCATCGTCGGCGTCTCGCTGGTCGAACTGCGCACGATTGGCGATTTCCTCACCAAACTCGGCACCCTGGTGCAGACGGCCTTCAGCAGCGTGAACGGGATCGGAGTTTTCAGCGAGGCGCTGCTCGTCCTGTTCTTCTTCATCGGCGTCCTGTTTGGCTTCTTGTGGACGCGGCTTGAGCTGCAACTGGCGATCGGCGACTCGGACCGTCTTCTGCTGGGCCTGCGCCAGCGGCTGAAGCGCGACAGCGTTGAGGCGGGCCTCCTCGATCTTCTGTACACCGCCATCCAGACGACGGATCCGGTGCCCGACGTGGACACCTTCAAGAAGGCGCTCGCCGGTGCCTCGCGCGACGTGCGCACGGTGGTGTTCTACCGGGCGCGCGAATTCCGCCAGAACATGCGCTCGTCAGGAGACCTGGAGACGATGACCCGCGTCATCCCGATCTTCGAGGCGCTGATTGCCGTGGACAAGGAAGAGATGGGCGGCGATGGGCGTTACCACCGCAACTACGCGCAACTCGCCTACACGCAGAAGGACAGCAGTAAGCACGAGTATCAGAAGGCCGTGGACAATCTGACGCTTGCGATAACGCTCCGCGACACCTACGCGGCGAAGGAACGGCTGGTCTATCTCAAGTACGAGTTCAACCGCGCCTGCTCGCGCATCGAGATCGACGAGAATTTCGCCAGCAACACCGTGGCGGATCGCGCCGTGCGCGATCTGATCACGGCCGATCTCACCGTCGCGATTACCGATCCACTGCTGCTCCAGTGGGCGACCTCCGACGCGACGGTGATGGCATGGTTGTCGCTCAACGGATGGCGCATCGAGGGCACGACGCTCATTCCGCAGGACGGCGCGGCGCAATAGGCGCCGCACCCTCGGATCAGCACTCCGCGCTGGCGCCGCGCCTCACTTCTCCAGATCGACCTTCATCTCCGAATCCGGCGTGTCGCCGGCCGCCATGCTTGCCTTGGCATAGGCGATGTAGGCGTCGAGGTCGTCGATGCAGATGACGTCGTTGCAGGCGCGCAGGCCAGGCCGCACGTCGTCCTTGGTGCCGATCATCTTCCATAGCCGCGCCTGGTTGGCGGCCGCGTCGATCTGCATGAAGCCATAGAGGATGTGCGGGTCGGTGGTGTCGGTCTCGTCGTTGGTGAGCTGCGCGACAAAGGTGTCTGCATCGACCGCCTTGAGGTTCAGGTACGTCGCCTGGCCGTCTTCGCCGGTCGCCTTGTAGCGCTTGCCGTCCAGCACATAGACGAGCGGTTTGTCTTCCTCGTTGTAGAACGTGATCTTCTTGTACGGCGTCGCCGACGTCTCGTCGGTGACCAGTGGCTTGTCGCTGGTGAAGCAGCCCGCCAGCCCGATGAGAGCCAGCGCGGCAAGAAAGAAGCGGATCGGCTTCATGGTTTTGTCGCCCTTTGTGAGAAGCGGTCCCGTTTCCGCGCCGCTTGCCGATTATCCTCCAACCGTTGCGGCCGCGCCAGCAACCGGTCGTTCGCCCGGCGTGGTTAGCGTCCGCTTGCCCGGACGTGAACGCGAAGTGAATCGCCGCGGTCGCACCTTGCCGCCAACCCCGCGGAATCGCTCGCTTCCACCCCAAGGTCTGAACAAGTCATGACCGCCGCGTTTGTCGAAAATTAGCCGCGGCCCTTAACCGCGCTTTCAAGCCCGGCCGCCAGACTTCTCCCCATCGCGAGGGCAACAGGTGGCGGGGCAAATGTCCACCGGGCCCGGGATTGGATAGAGGACGGGGAAAAGTCATGGCACGTTTTGAAGGTGGCGCGGCGATCGCATCGATGGCCGAGGCGCGGCCGAACATCGAGGATCTCTTCGATCTCGGCTTGATCTACTCGACCGGCAGCGAAGTCGTCGCCGATCGGATCGCGGCCCACAAGTGGTTCAACCTCGCCGCGGCGAGGGGCAACGCCGAGGCGGCGCTCTATCGTCAGGAGCTGGCGCTCGAGATGACCCCGGAAGAGGTCGCCGAAGCCCAGCGTGCCGCGCGCGAGTGGCTCACTACCCACTGAGTTCGCCGGCCGCTCCGGCGGCCTACGGCACGGCGTGCGCCAGCAGACCGCTCGACGCCGTGTCGTTGAGGTGGGCGAGGACCGCCACGGCGATCGCCGCCACGAACATCGACAGCACGAACGCACTGATGCCGACGGCCAGCGCCTGGTTCTTCGAGCGCGCGCCGGCGGCGAGTTCGGCGCCGGTGGTCGGCGCCAGCGCGCGCCGGTGGGCGTCCGCCGCCTGCTTCGCCTCGGTGCGGCCCCAGCGGTGGATCACCACCAGGATGGCGAGCAGGCACATCATGCTCGACGGCACCCAGATGATGAATCCGCCGATCCGCTCGTCGGTCAGCGGCGCGATGCCGAACAGGCGCCCGTCGACGTCGTAGGCCGGGTAGAGCAGGGCGCTCTTCAGCGTCGTGTAAGCGCCCAGCCCGATGTTCGACAGCGTCACCACCCACAGCATCATCAGCCGCTTGCCGTAGGTGAGGCCCGCGGGGTCGGGTCGCGGATCGAACACGCGCCACCAGAAGAACAATCCGGCGACCAGCATGGTCACGTGCATCGCGTAGTGGATGCCTTCGTTGAGGATCGCGGCGTTGTGGAAGGGCGGGACCTGCCACACGAACAGCGCGGCGATGAACAGCACCGTCACCACGACCGGATCGGTCAGGATCGCGAACAGGCCGCGGATTGCTCCGTTGGTGACGATCGGCGGGAGCATCCCCCGGCGCGCGGTCGCCGGCAGCCCGGCGATCAGCGTCGCCTGCGGCGCCGCCAGCATCACCAGCATCGGCCCGATGATGCGCAGCAGCATGTGCTGGATCTGGTGCATCCAGAACAGATGATCGGAGAGCCCGTCGATGGGCGAGGCGAGCGACAGGAACACGGCCGCCAGGCCCGACAGGAACGCCACGTGGCGCCAGGCGCGCCCGGCGTCGGTTGCGGCGTGCCGGCGCACCATGCCGGCGACGTAGATCGCCGCGACCAGCGCGGTCGGGATCAGGAGGTCGGGGGTGAGCGTCCACCGGTTCCAGTCGTCGCTGGCGCCCGCGTCGGCGAACGCCGGCGCGCCTGCGAGGAACAACGTGGTGGCAATGAGGGCAGGCGCGGTGCCGACCGGGCGCCGGGGAAATGCCATCTGGCGGTTCGGCGATCCGCGCAATCGAACGCGCAGGAGGATCGCCGCCCTTCGCTTGTTGTCGTTCGCCCCGACAGCCCGCTTCGCGAGGTACCTGACAGGCTGCCCCGCGCCTGTCCATGCGACAATCGGCCGGGCGAGCGTGGAACGCGGTGCCGGGCCTCAGTGGCCGGCCTGCGGCCGCGCCTCGTTCAGGGCGTCCACGTCGATGCCGCGCTCTATCATCTGGTCGCGCAGCTTCCCGGTGATCGTGCGGCAGCCGCACGCCTTGATGTGGGCCAGGTGCCAGGCGATGCGCTGATCGAGCGTCGCCTTCGCCGGCATCGGGTGGGCCTTGTGCCAGGCCGCGTTGATCGCCATCGGCGTCTCAGTGGTTGTCGCGCGGAACGCCCATCACCTCGGCAACGTGCTGATACTTGACCGCCGGCTTGAGCACCATGCCCTGGGCGAGCTGATCGACCATGCCGCGCTGGATCTCCTGCCACGGCGTCTGGCTCTTGGGCACATGATAGCCGCCGTGGGCTTGCAGGTCGGCGCGCCGTGCCGCCAGTTCCGCCTCCGGGATCAAAATGTTCGCTTCGCCCGCGTCGAGGTCGATGCGCACCTTGTCGCCGGTCCTGAGGATCGCGAGCCCGCCGCCCGCCGCCGCTTCCGGAGAAGCGTTGAGGATCGAGGGCGAGCCCGACGTGCCCGACTGGCGGCCGTCGCCGATGCACGGCAGCGCATGGATGCCGCGTTTGATAAGCGCCGCCGGCGGCTGCATGTTCACCACCTCCGCGGCGCCCGGATAGCCGATCGGCCCCGTGCCGCGGATGAACAGCATGCAGTGCTCGTCGATGTTGAGTGCCGGATCGTCGATGCGGTGGTGGTAGTCCTCCGGCCCGTCGAAAACGATCGCCCGGCCCTCGAACGCGTTCGGCGACTTCGGATCGGACAGGTAGCGGTCGCGGAACTCCTTCGAGATCACGCTCGTCTTCATCACGGCCGAATCGAACAGATTGCCCCGCAGCACCAGGAATCCCGCGTCGACCGCCAGCGGATGCTCGAAGGGCGTGATCACGTCCGGGTCGGTCGACTCGCGCCCGCGGCAGTTCTCGCCCATCGTCTTGCCGTTCACGGTCATCGCGTTCTCGCGGATGAGCCCGTGACGCATCAGTTCGTTGACCACCGCCGGCACGCCGCCGGCGCGGTGAAATTCCTCGCCAAGATACTTGCCCGCCGGCTGCACGTTGGTCAGCAGCGGCACCTTGTGGCCGATCGTCTGCCATTCCTCGATCTTCAGATCGACGCCGATATGGCGGGCGATCGCGTTGATGTGGATTGGCGCGTTGGTCGACCCGCCGATCGCCGAGTTGACGACGATGGTGTTCTCGAAGGCCTCCCGCGTCAGGATGTCGGAGGGCTTCAGGTCTTCCCACACCATCTCGACGATGCGCGCGCCGGTCTCGTAGGCGATCTGCCCGCGCTCGCGGTAGGGGGCGGGAATGGCGGCGCAGCCCGGCAGGCTCATGCCGAGTGCCTCGGCGAGCGAATTCATCGTGGTCGCCGTGCCCATGGTGTTGCAGTGGCCGATCGACGGCGCCGACGAGGCGACCATGTCCATGAACTGCGCGTAGTCGATCTCGCCGGCGGCGAGCTGCTCGCGCGCCTGCCACACCATCGTGCCGGAGCCCGACCGTTCGCCCTTCCACCAGCCGTTCAGCATCGGCCCGCCGGACAGCACGATCGCCGGGATGTTGACCGTCGCCGCCGCCATGATGCAGGCCGGCGTGGTCTTGTCGCAGCCCGTCGTCAGCACCACCCCGTCGAGCGGGTAGCCGTAGAGCACCTCGACCAGCCCGAGATAGGCGAGGTTGCGGTCGAGGGCCGCCGTCGGCCGCTTGCCGGTTTCCTGGATCGGGTGGACCGGAAACTCCATCGCCAGGCCCCCGGCGGCGGTGATGCCGGCGCGCACCCGCTTGGCCAGTTCGAGATGGTGGCGGTTGCAGGGCGACAGGTCGGACCCGGTTTGTGCGATCCCGATGATCGGTTTGCCCGACTGGAGTTCCTCGCGGGTCAGCCCGTAGTTCAGGTATCGCTCCAGGTAGAGCGCCGTCATCCCGGGGTTGTCGGCGTTGTCGAACCAAGCTTTCGAGCGAAGTTTCGCCTTGTCCAGTCTGGCCATGCTAGGTGTCTTTCTTGGTAGGAACCGCCCCGGGCGGGCGGCTCGGCGGAAGGTGTTAGCACCCTCCCTTGATTTGTGTCGATTGTTACGCTCGGTCACCCTAGATCGTGGTCCGGGGAAACCTGGCTGCGCCGAATTGACCCGCGCGCCGATCCTATCTTCGGAATTCTCCGGTCCCAATGGTATGATGTATCATGTGTCGTAGGCAGGAAGGTATCTTGATGGCACCAGTTGGCGGCGATTTTTGCCGCACCGGGCCGACGGCGGGGCCATGACCGCGAACCGGCCCCAGCGCCTGCCCGACAAGGTGGCGGCCGAGATCGGTCGGCGGATCGTGGCGGGCAAATACCGGCCAGGCGATACGCTGCCGACCGAGGTGCGCATTCAGGAGGAGTTCGGCGTTTCGCGTACGGCCGTGCGTGAGGCGGTCCGGCTGCTCTCCGGCAAGGGATTGATCGTCTCGCGCCCCAAGATCGGCACCCGCGTCCGGCCGATGGTCGACTGGAACCTGCTCGATGTGGAGGTCCTGCGCTGGCAGATCGAGCAGAATCCGACCGAGGAGTTCATTCACGCCCTGTTCGAGATGCGCGACATCATCGAGCCGGCTGCCAGCATGCGCGCCGCCGAGCGGGCCACGCCCGCCCAGCTTGAGGCGCTGACGGTCGCCATGGACGGCATCCAGAACCAGCCACGCGGCAGCCCGGAACAGATCCGCGCCGATATCGCTTTCCACATGACCATCCTCGAAGCCTCGCACAATCCCATGCTGCGCTCGGTCGGCTCGATGATCGAATCGGTCCTGTCGCTGACCTTCACGCTCGGCTGGCGCACGGCCATGGCCAGCGACGCCGTGCTTCAGCATCGCGATGTCTTCGATGCCATCTGCGCGCGCAACGGCGAGGAGGCCTTCCTTGCCATGCGGCGGCTCCTGCGCAATTCGAAGGGCAACGTCTTCGATGCCATGTGGGTCGCGCGTCGGGAAACCGACGAGGTTGCCGATCCCCTCATGCACGCCTGACCGGCGCCAAAACGTCGTCGAACGATTCTCCCGGAGGACAAATGCGACTGATGCAGGTGAGGACGGCCAAGGGCCGTCAGGTCGTGGCTACGGCTGCGGGCCGCTCGTGGTTCGTCGGCCGCTATCGCACCGTCTACGACATCGCCCGGGCCGCCATCGCGCGCCGCACCAGCCTCGCGGCGGTCGTCAAGGCGGCCGGCGAGAAGGGCGCCGCAGATCCCGCCGCGCTCCTCAAGGCGGGCAGGGTGCTTGCCCCGATCGATCATCCCGATCCCGCCCACCTGCTGGTCACCGGAACTGGCCTCACCCACCTGGGCTCCGCCTCGGCCCGCGATGCCATGCACAAGAAGATCGCCGCGGCCGACGAGGAAACGCTCACCGATTCCATGCGCATGTTCCGCATGGGCCTGAAGGGCGGCAAGCCGAAGCGCGGCAAGCCGGGTGTCCAGCCGGAGTGGTTCTACAAGGGCGACGGATCCTTCGTGGTCGCGCCCGGCAAGCCGCTCGTGTCGCCGTCCTTCGCCCTCGACGGGGGCGAGGAGCCCGAGGTCGCCGGCATCTACGTGGTCGGCAAGGACGGCACGCCGTTCCGTCTCGGCTTCGCGCTCCTCAACGAATTTTCCGACCACGTCACGGAGCGGCAGAACTATCTCTATCTCGCCCACTCGAAACTCAGGCCGTGCTCCTTCGGCCCCGAGTTGAGGCTCGGCGCGCTGCCGAAGGACGTGCGCGGCAACTCGCGCATCCGCCGCAACGGCACGCTCGTCTTCGACCAGCCGTTCCTGACCGGCGAGGCCAACATGAGCCACACGATCGCCAATCTGGAGGCGCACCACTTCAAGTACGACTGGTTCCGCCGCCCCGGCGACGTCCACGTCCACGCTTTCGGAACCGCGACCCTGTCGGTTGCGGCCGGCGTGAGCACCAGGCCGGGCGATATCTTCGAGGTCGCCGCGCCCGCCTTCGGCCTGCCGCTGGTCAATTCGCTCGCGGTGGCGCCGAAAGGCCAGGTGACCATCCGCCAGCTTTGAAAAAGCGCCCGCGACCGTCTACCTAGTCCGCATCACCTACAGTTCCCCCGGGGAGAGCGAGCGTCATGGACGATCTGCACAAGAACTATATCGACGGCGAATGGGTCGACGGCGACGCCGCGCCCGACACCAACCCGTCCAACACGGACGATGTCGTCGGCCAGTTCGCCCGCGCCTCCGCCGGCGACGCCAAACGCGCCATCGCCGCGGCCAAGGCAGCCTTCCCGTCATGGTCGCGCTCCGGCATCCAGCAGCGCCACGATATTCTCAAGGCGACCGGCGACGAGATTCTCAAGCGCCGCGAGGAGATCGGCCGGCTGCTGTCCCGCGAGGAAGGCAAGACCCTCGCCGAGGGCATCGGCGAGACGGCTCGCGCCGCCCAGATTTTCGATTTCTTCGCCGGTGAAGCGCTGCGTCTGTCCGGTGAGATCGTGCCCAGCGTGCGCCCCGGCATCGACGTCACCATGACCCGCGAGGCGGTCGGCGTCGTCGGCATCATCACGCCGTGGAATTTCCCGATCGCCATCCCGGCGTGGAAGATCGCGCCGGCCATCTGTCACGGCAACACGGTCGTCTTCAAACCGGCCGATCTGGTGCCTGGCTGCTCGTGGACGATCGTCGACATTCTCGCCCGCGCCGGCCTGCCCAAGGGCGTGCTCAACCTGGTCATGGGCAGGGGCTCGGTGGTCGGTCAGGCGATGCTCGATTCGCCGGACGTCGACGCCATCACCTTTACCGGATCGCAAGCGACCGGCGTGCGCGTCGCCGAAGCCTCGGTCAAGCACCTGCGCAAGTTCCAGCTGGAGATGGGCGGCAAGAATCCGCTCGTCGTCCTCGACGATGCCGATCTCAAGGTCGCCGTCGAGATCGCCGCCAACGGCTCGTACTTCTCGACCGGCCAGCGCTGCACGGCGTCCTCGCGCTTGGTCGTCACCGCCGGCGTCCACGACAAATTCGTCGCCGCCTTGACCGAGCGCCTGCAGGGCCTCGTCGTCGACGACGCACTCAAGGAGGGCACTCACATCGGCCCGGTGGTCGATCCGAGCCAGCTCGAGCAGGACGAGAATTACATCCGGATCGCCACCGACGAGGGCGGCAAACTCGCCTTCGGCGGCAAGCGGTTGAAGCGCGCCACGCCCGGCTTCTATCTGGAGCCGGCGCTGTTCGTCGACACCACGTCCGACATGCGCATCAACAGGGAAGAGGTGTTCGGTCCCGTCGCCAGCGTCATCAAGGTCAAGGACTACGACGAAGCCCTCGCCGTCGCCAACGACACGCCCTACGGCCTGACCTCCGGCATCTGCACGACCAGCCTCAAGCACGCCACCCACTTCAAGCGCAACTCGGAAGCCGGCATGGTCATGGTCAACCTGCCGACGGCGGGTGTCGACTACCACGTGGCGTTCGGCGGCCGGAAAGGGTCGAGCTACGGCCCGCGCGAGCAGGGGCGCTACGCGGCCGAATTCTTCACCACGGTCAAGACGGCCTACACCCTGCCGTAGGGCGCGCTCACGGGCAGAGCTTCCGGACGCCGTCGAGGGTGATCACCATCCCCGTCTTCGTGTCGAACGAATGCGGGTAGTGGGCCTTGCACCAGGCGATCTTCTTCTGCGGCCAGTTCGCCGTCGCGTTGCCCGGGCCGCCGGCCACGGCTGCGTCGGCCGTCGTCGTGCTCGCCGTTGTGTCGGCGGTCGAAACATCGGCGGGAAGCGGCTCGTCGTCGACGCTCACGTCGCCTTCGCCGATGCCGCCTGAGGTGTCGCCCGCGATGTCCCCCATCGAGGCGCCGAAGTAGGCCGACGTTTCGGGGAACGGTGGTTCGATGTCCGCGTTCAGGCAGCGGAAATAGGCCTGGTCCTGCAGGCGTTCGAGCGCCGCCACGTCGTCCGTGGTCACCGGCGAATCGATCTTCGCCGACGCGTACTCGCGCGCATAAAGGGCGCAATAGGCGGGCGGCGCGGCCCACGCCGCGATCGGCGCGCAGAACGCACCGACGGCGATACTCAACAACGCAACTGAAACTCGTGTCATCGTCCCTGTCTTGGCTTCGGCCCCCTCAGCCGCCGGGCTCGCCGCGCCCTCTGCCCCCTGATTGACCCGCCCGGTTTGGTCGGCTTCCCCGCGCCGGCGTCCTGTCCTCGGGTTGTGCGTTGGCTCGCGCTCATGGTTGGTGGCCGGCACTGCACACCGCAACGGGGACGGCCGATACATTCCCCGTTATCCCCATTGGAAATATGGCAAAAGGGCCGGCGCAAGCCGGATTTTCCACCGGTTGATGCGCATGTGCATCGCCTGCGACCCGGCCGGGTCATGGCGGCGGTAAGGGCGCTCGCGGCAGCCGCCACGTGGGGCAGGCAGACCGGTGAGGGCCCTTGCAACCTGCCATGCGGTCCAGGTTGTAGTGAGTCGGAGAGTTCGGGACGGACTCCGGGCCGACATCAAGCGGGCAAGTTGCCCGCCGCGCGGTCAGCGCGCCCTCGCGGAGGCGTTGAGCGCAGCGAAACTGCCGTGAGCGCGAAAGTGGCGGAGAGGATGGGATTCGAACCCACGATACGGCTTTAGACCGTATACCCGCTTAGCAGGCGGGCGCCTTCGACCACTCGGCCACCTCTCCCTGCGCCCGGCAATACAGGACGAAGCCAAGGATGGGCAAGGGCTTGCGCCGACTCAGTGCCGCGCCGCGCCGGCGGGGGCTCGCGGGCGCCCTCGCGGCCTGTTGCAAAAATGCCTCGTGGCCGGGGCGGGCGGGGGCCCCGAATTGCCGGTGTTGTCGAGGCCGGCGTAGTGGTCGCGGCGGGGCGTGCGTTTGTTACGCCGCAGTTAATTTCCCGGGAAAGTCCGTGCCAAATCTGCAACATGGCCTTGGAAACCAGTACCTTGGGCGGTGAAAACCCGCTTTCTCCGTTGCAGGGCAAGTCCCGATGGATAAGGTGCCAATTGCGAAACGCGGGGTGCCCTGCGGATCGTGTTCACCGGTCGGAGGCCCAGGGGTGGGTCACAGAAACCCGGCAAGGTGCAACTCACTCGCGGGGAATTGGGACAGACTTCGCACAAAGCTCAGATTGACCGGCTGGCTGCAAAGGCGAGACGGGAGCTTAGGCAAGAAAGAACCTGCCCCTTAAACACGGTTTGGAGGTCAGGACATGACACTTAAGACCTTACTCCTCGGCTCCGCCGCCGCTTTTGCGGTTGTTGGTGGTGCCCAGGCTGCAGACCTTTCCGTTGCCGAGCCGGTCGACTACGTCCGGATCTGCGACGCGTTCGGGACTGGCTACTGGTACATCCCGGGGACCGACACCTGCCTGAAGATTTCGGGCAACGTCGAGTTCGACTTGAACCTGCACGACAACAGCAACGTGTGGGCCGGCGGTACGCATTCGTCGTACTGGGATTTCGTGACCAGCGCTGGCTTGGCGTTCAACGCGAAGTCGATGACGGAATACGGCGTCCTCGAGGCGAACATTCCGTTCACGATGGCGTGGGACAACAACAGCGCGACCAGCGGCAACGTCAAGCTCGACAAGGGCACCTACATCAAGGTTGGCCCGCTTGAGCTCGGCTACGATGAGTTGGTGTTCGACAACGGTGGCGGTTTCGCTGACTCCGTCTACCGCGAAGATCTCGGCGTGAAGCAGATTTCGCTGCACTGGACGCTCGGCTCCTTCGGCCTGGCGCTCGGCATCGAAGATCCGCGTGATCGTTGGGGCACGAGCCTGCTCGCCAACTACAACGTTCCGGATCTGACGGCTCAGGTCACCTACAGCCAGGCTGCCTGGTCTGCGGCGTTGGCCGGCGGTTACTCGAACGATGTGTCGGGCGGCTCCCGCTACGGCGTGTCGGGCAACGTGACCATCAACCTGCCGATGATCGCGGCTGGCGACCAGATCCGCGTCGGTGGTGCGTACGGTGGCAGCTCCTTCGTGGGCTCCGCGTACAACACCAGCAACTCCAACTACAGTGCATACGCATCGTTGGTCCATTACCTGACCTCGTCGTTGCACACCGATTGGAGCTTCGGCTACCTCAGCGCGACTGCCGGCACCAGCTGGCAGGTTGGCGGCGACCTCGTGTGGGTCCCGACGACTGGTCTCACGACCCGCCTGAAGGGTCAGTACGTCGTCACGAATGGTGGCACGGGCGTGTGGAGCGCTCAGGCTAGGGCCGTTCGGTCGTTCTGATCGCCTGAAGCAACTTCTGATCAGGGCCCGGCGGAGCAATCCGCCGGGCCTTTTCTATTGGGGGCCGCCGGTCCGGCAGGCTTGCGCATTTGCCCGCGCTGCCGGAGTTTGGCCACAGTTATCCGTTTCACGGAAGCCGGGCCGCTTTCGGAGCCCGGATGACGGGTTGGTATGAACGTCCGGGGTGCATCGGCGCCCGCGGATGCAACACAACACGCCTGGCAAACAGGTCGCCGGCATGAATTGGCAAAGGTGGATCCGTCCGGGGCTGGTCGTGACCGTCCTGGTTGCGCTCGTCGCCCTGTACGTGCGCACCGGGGCGATCGAGCAGGATCTCGCCGCGCGCGTCACCGCTGAGCTCGCCGCCGACGGGCAGGGGTGGGCGCAGGTCTCCGTGTCGGCCCGCGACGTCAGGCTCGAAGGTGTGGCCCCGTCGTCGGATTCGCAGGAGCGCGCCGTGCGCGACGCCGCCCGCGTTGCCGGGGTGCGCAGCGTCGCCGACGCCTCCGGTCTCCTGCCACTTGCCTCGCCTTATGTTTGGACCGCGCGCCGCGACGGCAGCGCCGTGGTGCTCTCCGGCTCGGTGCCGTCCGACGGCGCCCGTGCCCAGGTCATGGCGGCCGCCCGCCGGGCTCTCCCCCAGGGCGAGCTTCGTGACACCATGACCCTTGCTCGCGGCGCGCCGATCTCCTTCGGCGCCGCCGCTTCGTTTGGCCTGGAGCGCCTCGCCGAGCTTTCGCAGGGCACCGTCACGCTGACCGACGCCACGCTGGCGGTGTCCGGCATCGCCGGTTCGGCCGCCGACTACAAGGCGGCGCTCGCCGCATTGGGTGCGGATGCGCCGGCGAGCGTCAACGTCGGTCCGGTCGACGTGCAGCCCGCCCGCGCCGATCCGTTCGTATGGTCGGCGACCTACGACGGCAGCGCCGTCACCGTCGTCGGCTACGTTCCCAACGACATCGTCCGCCAGACCCTGAACGCCACGCTGAAGGCGACGCTCCCCGGCGCTGCCATCCACGAGCAGGTCACCATCGCGTCCGGCGCGCCGTCCGGCTTCGCCGAAGCGGCGAGCTTCGCGATCGGCGTCCTCAAGAACCTCGATCAGGGCGGCGTCACCCTCGACGGGCTCCACCTCGACATCACCGGCGCGGCGCGCAGCGTCGACGACTACGAGAGCCTGCAAGCCGTCCTGTCCGGCGCCGTGCCCGACGGCATGACCGTGGTGTCGTCCGCCATCACGCCGGCACCGGTGTCGCCATACGGCTGGCAGGGGGTGAAGGAGAACGGCACCGTCGTCCTCAGCGGCTACGTGCCCACCGCCGCCGGCCTAGATGAACTGGTGGCCAGCGCCCGCATCGTGTTCGCCGGCTTGGCGGTCGACGACCGCGTGCGGGTTGCCTCCGGCGAGCCGCGCATGGACTGGATCGGTGCGGTCAAGTTCGCCATGAGCCAGCTTGCCCAGCTCGATCATGGCCGTGTGTCGGTGAGCGACCACGACTACACCATCGAGGGCGTCGCCTCGACGCCCGAATCCTACGCCGCGATCGGCGACGTCAACGGCAAGACCCTGCCGGCGAGCCTCACCCTGGCGTCGGCGGCGGTGACCCCGCCGGTGGTCTCCCCCTATCGCTTGAGCATCGTGCGCAAGGGCGCCGGCGTGGTTCTGACCGGCAACGTGCCCGACCCGGACGCCCGCGCGGCCATTGTCGCTGCCGCCCATGATGCCTTCGGCAATGCCGCGGTCGTCGATGACCTTGCCTTTGCCAGCGGTGCGCCAGCCGGGTTCGCCGATGTCGTCGCCACGCTCCTCGGCGTTGCCAGCCGGCTTGCCGGCGGCCGCGTCGACCTCGCCGACAAGACGGTCGCCCTCGACGGGCTGGTCTATCAGCCGGCCGCCGTTGACGAGATCGCCGACACGCTGTCGACGTCGCTGCCCGACAGCTTCACGGTCGCCGCCGCCGACGTTGCTACCGGCCAGACCGGCCAGCCCCTGGCGCCCGATCAGTGCAGCGGCTTCATCCAGACCGTCCTGAAGACCGGCCGCATCCAGTTCGACGGCAACAAGGCCGAGATCTCCTCCGCCAGCGATGGCCTGCTCGACCGCATGTCGGCCGCCGTCGAGCGCTGTTCGGGCGTTGTCGTCGAGGTCGGCGCCCACAGCGATTCGCAGGGCTCCGCCTCGCGCAACCGCGATCGCACCCAGGCGCGCGCCGAGGCGATCGTCGATTATCTCGTCGATGCCGGCGTGCGCCGCGAAGACCTGGTCGCTGTCGGCTACGGCGAATCGAAGCCGATCGCCTCGAACGACACCGCCGAGGGACGCGCGGCCAACCAGCGCATCGAATTCACCGTCTCGCTCCCGAAAGGCGGATGAGATGCTCTACGTGATCGCCTTCTATTGGCCGTTCGTCGTCGCCGCCCTCGTGCTCGGCGTCATCGTCGGCTGGTGGTACCAGGACCCGCGCAGCGCCGACGACGAAACCGCCTGGCTCGAACCGGGGGCCGACGAGTCATGATCCTGCATTTCCTCGAGGTCTGGCTGCTGATCGTGGTGACGTTCATCGTCGGCTGCGTGCTCGGCGCCATCCTCTACGGCGCCCTTGCCGACAGCCGCCTGGCGCTCGCGCAAGGCGCCCTGGCCGACGGCGTCGGCGATGTCCTCGATGCGATCAAGACGCGCCTCGGCATGGGGCCCGCGTGGCGCCCGCGCCAGATGAGCCACGTCGCCCGGCAGGCGGCGGCGCCGATTCCCGCCGCGCGGGCGCCCGTTCCCCGGGCCTTCGATGACGACGATGGGGAGGAGGAGGCCGAGCCGTCGCTGCCGTCGCCGGCGCCGAGGCAGGCGCTCCCACCGCCCGATCCGCGACCGCGGATGATCGCCCGGGTGGCGTCGCGTACGCTGGAGCCGCGCCTTGGTCGGGAGCCGCCTGTCGACGGCGAGGGGGCCGAGGACGATCCCGAATCGGTCCTGACCGGCGGTGATCCCGATCGCCTCGCCTCGGCCGCGCGGGTGCGCAACGATGGCGTCGTGCCCATGCGGCCGGTCGGCCTCCACGGGCCGCGTTCCGGTCTTCCCGACAACCTCACGCGTATCCGCGGCATCGGCCAGCGCAACGAGGAAATCCTCAACGGCCTCGGCATCTACCACTTCTCCCAGATCGCTTCGTGGACGCCCGGCGAGGTGCGCTGGATCGGCCAGTACCTGGCTTTCCCCGAGCGCATCGAGCGCGATGACTGGGTGGGGCAGGCGATCATGCTCGCCAGCGGAACCGACACCGGCTTCGTGAAGTCGGCCGACCGCCGCCGCGAGCGCCGTCGCCGCGAGCGCGAACAACGCGCGCTGCACGCTGCAGGCGAGACCGCTGTGGACGACTTCGAGCTCGACCCGTTCGTCGAGGAGATGCAGGTGCGCACCGACAGCATCGATCCCGGCGACGAGCTCGCCGCGCAATTGCGGGCCGCCCGTCGCCGGCCGACCAGCGAACATCTGACCGTCGACGACGTGATCGACCCGGATGTCGGGGCCGACGACGCCGCGCCCGAAGGGGCCGATCCCTACGAAACCGCCTTCGATGACGCTGACTTCGACGATCCCGCGCCGGACGAGCCCGAAGCGGGCGACGTGGACAACGACCCGGTCCCTTACGACGACCAGGACCTGGAAGACGAAGAGCTGGATGACGAGCGGCCGGACGAGCCGACCTGAGCGCGCGCCCGCCCGCGCGCGAAACGATGGCGGTCAGCCATCGACGCCGTTCACGAACGCCGCGATCGCCTCGACCGTCGGGCCGCGATCGAGCTGCGGCGGGTGGCCTTCGCCGGCCGCGGTGAACGCCTGCAGGTCGGGGTGTGCTGCCTTCATCTGCGCCACGGTTTCCGCGCTCAACAGGTCGGAGTTCTCGCCGCGGATGACCAGCAGCGGCTGGGTCTTCAGCGCGGCAAACTCGTCCCACATGGTCGGCACCGGCCGGTCGAATTCGACGCCTTCGAAGGTTCCGCCGAGCGCCGGGTCGTAGTCGCTGGACGGGCCGCCGTCGGTGTCGCGATAGGTGAGGCGGGCGAACGCCGCCCAGTCGGCCTCGTCCAGCGCGGTGAATTGGGCGCCGTGCAGCCGCTGCTGGATGCGCGCCGCGTCGGCCCAGTCGTCCGGCAGCGGCGTACGCCCGACGTAAGCCTTGATCCGCGCCAGCCCCAGCGGCTCGATCGCCGGCCCGATGTCGTTGAGCACCAGTGCCGCCACGCTCGCCGGCCGTGCCACCCCCATCAGCATCGCGATGATGCCGCCGCGCGAGGTGCCGACAACGATAGCGCGTGGGATTCCGAGCGCCGTCATCCCGTCGACCACGTCGTTCATCTCGGTGACCGGATTGTAGTTGGCGGGGTCCTTGTCCCGGTCGCTCAGCCCGCGCCCGCGATAGTCGAAGGAGACCACCCGGCGCGGGTTGTCCGGGTCGGTGGCAAGTCGCGCCGCCAGCGCTTCGAAGTCGCGGCTCGTGCGGGTCAGGCCGGCGAGGCACACCACCGGCAGGTTCGTCGATCCGCGCGGGCCGATGTCGCGGGCGAACAGCTTCAGCCCGTCGCGCGAGGTGTAGGTGAAGTCGCGCCGCTCCGGTCCGTCTCCGCCGACAGCCGGCCGTTCGCCATCGGACGGGCGCGCGGTTGGTTCATCGTTCATGGCGTCGGTTATCGGCCGCCCCCCGGCTGATCGTCAACGCTGCGCCGCGCCGCGCGTCAGATCGGCCTGGATGGCGAGTGTCGGTTGCCCGAGCCGGGCGCGATAGACCTGAAGGTTCTCCAGGATGCGCTGCACGTAGTTCCGCGTCTCGGTGAACGGGATCTGCTCGATCCAGTCGACCACGTCGACCTTGGGGTCGCGGGGGTCCCCGAACTGCTTGACCCATTGGGCGACCCTGGTCGAGCCGGCGTTGTAGGCGGCAAACGTCATCACGTACGAACCGCCGAAGTCGTCGACGAGGCTGCCGAGGTGGGCGGCGCCGAGCGTCGCGTTGTAGCCAGGGTCGGTGGTCAGCTTCGCCTTCGAGTAGGAGAGGCCGAGACTGTTGGCGACCGACTTGGCGGTGGCCGGCATGAGCTGGAGCAGGCCGCGGGCCCCGGCGCCGCTGATTGCGGCGACGTTGAAGGCGCTTTCCTGCCGCGCGATGGCGAAGACCAGCGGCCGCTCGATGGTCGGCGTCGGCGCCGAGGCGGGGATCGCGCTCATCGGGAACGCCAGCGTGTCGACCGGCAGCCCGCGCACCGCCGCGAACTTCCCGATCTGCAAGGCGACCTGATATTGGCCGGTCTGTTCGGCCATCTGGGCGAGCAGCGCGACCTCGGCCGGGTCGTCCAGTGTCTGCGCCAGCATCCGGTAGAAGGTCCCCGCGCGGTCTCCCGCGCCGGCTGCCTCCAGATGGCGAATCACCTGCACGAACGTGCGGCCGTTGAACCGCGCGATCGTGTCGGCCGTGGGTGCCGGCGGCTGCGAAATGCCAAGCGTCTTGGCGCCGAGCTTGGCGAGCGCCAGTTGTCCGTAGAAGGCGGTCGGATAGGCGGCGGCGTTGCGGTAGTGGGCGATGGCGGTGTCGCGCTGGCCGGCCGCCTCGTAGGCTCGGCCAAGCCAGTATTCGGCCCGCGACGCGCTGAGGGGCAGGGACGAGATCTCCGCGATTCTGGCGAAGTGCTTCGCCGCGGTCGCCGGATCGTGCAGGAATTCGAGGGCGTACCAGCCGGCGTGGAACTCCGCCTCCGCCTGAAGCGTGCGCGATTCGGTCGAGTGGTTGGCGGCGATCCGGTAGGCGAGTTTGGCATTGCCCGCCGCCGCCAGCGCGCGCGAGATCAGCCGCCGCTCGATCCACCAGGCGTTTGGATCGACGATCACCTTGGGGTCGGTCGGCGCCGCGGCGAGCTCGTTGCCGGCTTCGGTGATCTTGCCGGCCCGGCGCAGAAGGCGGATATGCGAATAGAGGTAGAGCGGATCGCGCCTCGCCGAGGCCGGCAGCGCGGCGAGCGCCTTGGCGGCCTTTGACGAGCGCCGGTTGACCAGCGTCACCGCCTGAGCGAGCGCCTGCGTGGTCTTGTCGAGGTGGCTTGCCGTGCGCAACGCCGCGTCGTTCTTCTCGTCGTAGAGAAGGCGGTCGAGGCGCGCCTTGTGGTCGGCGGCGGTCAGCAGGTTGCCGAAGTTCGCGATCAGCGATGTCTCGGTCGAGGTGGAAAGGTCTTCCTCCCGCCAGAACTTGCGCACCAGTGCGGCGGCGTCCTTGGTGCGGCCGGTGTCGCGGTAGGCCGCGGCGAGCAGCAGCACCGCCGAGTCCGACGACGGCTCGGAGCCGCCCAGTGCCTTGATGACGTCGGCGGCTGGCGGTTTCTCGCGCGCGATCGCCTGTTCGTAGCGCAGCCGCATCAGCCCCTGCGCCGGCCAGTCGGGGAGCTTCTTGCGAAGGTCCGCCAGGCTTTGCGAGGGAACCGTCGAATAGCTGCCCGTGGCGATCAGCCATTCGACGATCTGGATGTCGATCTTGTCGGGTAGCGCGTAGATGGCGAGTTCGGCGCCGGCCGGGTCGTTGTCGGCGAGCAGCGCCAGCGCCAGCTTGAGCCCGACCGCATCGACCGGCCGCGCCTGGCGATTCGCCGGTGGTGGCGGCGGCGCCGGGTCGGGCTCGCCGACCACCGCGGTGTCGCTGTCCTCGCTCGAGGTGGCTTCGTTCGTATCGTCCCCGTTGATGATGTCGCCGATTGCGTCGGGCGCGCTGCCGGCCGCGCCGGGCGCCGCGCCGGTGCGCGGGCTGAGGTTGGGCAGCGGCACGTCGGCGGCCGCGAAGGCGGCGCCACCGGCGGCAGCAGCCGGCGCGTTCGCCGCCCACGTCAGGGCAAGCAGCGTCACCGCCAGCAATGGCAGCCGTCCCAGCGCAGGGCGCCAGAGGCGCAGTCCGCTCGATACGTCAGCCGTCATTGGAATGCGCTGGTCCTTCCGCAATGCTCGCAAAAAGCCCGGTCGGCCGATTTGCGCTTGGGCACCCGCTCACGCCAGACCGCGGAGATGACCGACCGAGGCTAGTGTTGCATAATGAATGATTGCTTGACGATCCGTCATTCTTGCCCGTTTGTAAGGCACGCACTATGGTCGCCGCGCCAACCAAACAGCGGATTTCGACGACATTTCGGCGCCAGGGCGCCTGGGGACCATGTTCAAGGGCTCAATAACCGCGCTGGTCACGCCGATGCAGAACGGCAGCCTCGATGAGGATGCCTTCCGCGCGTTTGTCGAGTGGCAGATCGAGGAGGGCACCCACGGACTGGTGCCGGTCGGCACCACCGGCGAGAGCCCGACCCTCAGCCACGACGAGCACCGCCGCGTCGTCGAGATTTGCATCGAGGTGTCGGCGGGCCGGGTGCCGGTGATCGCCGGGGCCGGTTCCAACAGCACCCGCGAGGCAATCGAACTCGCCAAGTTCGCCGAAAAGGCCGGCGCCGATGGCCTGCTGGTCGTCACGCCCTACTACAACAAGCCCAGCCAGGAAGGGCTCTACCAGCACTTCAAGGCGGTCAACGACGCCGTCGGCATCCCGATCTTCATCTACAACATCCCGCCGCGCTCGGTCATCGACATGTCGGTGGAGACCATGGCGCGCCTGTTCGAGCTGAAGAACATCGCCGGCGTCAAGGACGCCACCGCCAAGATCGACCGCATCAGCATGCAGCGCGCCGCCATGGGCGCCGACTTCATCCAGTTGTCGGGCGAAGATTCGACCGCGCTCGCGGTCATGGCCCACGGCGGCCACGGCTGTATCTCGGTCACCTCCAACGTCGCGCCGAAGCTCCTCTCGGAGTTTCAGACCGCCTGCCTGTCGGGCGACTATGCCAAGGCGCTCATCTATCAAGACCGGCTGATGCCGCTCCACAAGGCCCTGTTCCTCGAGCCCAACCCGGCCGGCGTGAAGTACGCCTGTTCGCTGCTCGGCAAGATGCGCGACGACGTGCGCCTGCCCATGGTCAGGGTCTCGGAAGCCACGCGCGCGGAAATCCGCTCGGCGATGGTTCACGCCGGGCTGATCAACTAGACCGACGATCGTGGCCGCCAAGCACGACAAGCCGGCAGGCCGCGCCGCCGCCGTCAATCGGCGGGCGCGCTTCAACTATGAGATCGGGCAGGTCTTCGAGGCGGGCATCGCGCTCACCGGAACCGAGGTGAAGTCGCTGCGCGAGGGCCGCTCCAACATCGGCGACAGCTACGCCGGCGAGCGCGGCGGCGAGCTGTGGCTCTACAACGCCTACATCCCCGAATACCTGCAGGCCAACCGCTTCAATCACGAGACTCGCAGGCCCCGGAAGCTTCTCCTGCACCGCCGCGAGATCAGCCGCCTGATCGGCGCCGTCGATCGCGAGGGCATGACAATTGTCCCGCTCAAGGTGTATTTCAACGATCGCGGTCGCGCCAAGGTGGAGCTTGCCGTGGCTCGCGGCAAGAAGCTCCACGACAAGCGCGAGACCGAGAGGAAGCGCGACTGGGGCCGCGAGAAGGCCAGGCTGATGCGCGACAAGGGGTAATGGACGCCGGCCGCCGTGCCGCGGAACTCTGCCTTCGCGATGCCTGGCCGGCGAGCGAAAGCGAGGAGCACCGTGGCTGGCTGTTGAGGGCCACCGGCGGCGGCGACAACCGCACGAATTCGGTCTGGCCCGGCGCCTTCCTCCCCGACGGGTCGCTCGACGATGCGATCGCCCAGGCCGAGGCGTTCTACCACCGCCACAACCTGACGCCGCGTTTCCAGATGATCGAAGACGCCGCGCCCGACGGCCTCGATGCCGTCCTCGCCGCCCGCGGTTATGCCCGCCAGACGCCGTGCACCGTGCTGGCCAAGCCCGTCGTCAACGTCCCCATGCCGCCCGAGATGCTCTTCTCGACGTTCCCGACGCCGGGCTGGTTCGACATGTACATCGCCCACCAGACGCCGGCGAAGGCCGCCGAGTGCCGCTACATCATCGTGCGGGTTCCTGCATCGCGCGCTTTCCTGCTGCTGCGTGAAGAGGGCCAGCCGGTCTCGCTGGCGCTGGCGGTGCGGCGCGGCTCCGACGTCGCGGTCGAGGGCATCCTGACCCGCCACGACCGCCGCCGCTCGGGCCGCGCGCGGATCGTCGCGACGGCCGCCGAGGCGTGGGCGAGCGGGCAGGGTGCCAATCGTCTGCTGGTGGCGCTCGATGACGACAACGAAGCCGCCGTCGGCCTGTTCACGGCGCTCGGCTACGCACCGCTCTCCGCCTATCACTACCGCGCCTTGACCCGCGGCTAGCCTTCCGAGTTGTCCGCGTCCACGTCGGAGGGGTCGATGCCGAACGATGACAGCCCGTCGGCGAGATAGTCGGAGGCCATCGGCGTGCCCAGGATGTAGCGGGCCGTCGAGGTGGTGCGCCCGTCGAGCGCCGCTTCCCGCGCGGCGTCCCATTCCTCCACGTCGTAGGTGCCGCGCCCCACCCACATCAGCGCCACCAGGTCGACCTGTTCGTCGACGTCCAGCGAGCGGATAAACGACGCGATCTCGCGCACCTCGGGGTCGTCGACGCGCGTCTCCAGTGCGTCGGCGGTCGGGTCGTCGCCTTCGCCGTCCGCGTCCCGCTCGAATTCGGCGGGCGCCACCTTGCCCTCCACGGAGCGCAGTTTCTGGATGATCCAGGCGACACGTTCGGCGGCGATTTCAAGTTCAGGCATCGCGGATTCCTTCTTGCGCGCCGAACATACGGCAGCCGTCCGCGCCCCGCAAAGGCGTATGTTTCGGATGCCCGCGGCCTTAGCTCAGCCGGGCGCGGACCGCCGCGAAAACGTCGCGGAACATTGCTTCCGTCAGCACGCCCGTGTTCGTGTTGTAGCGCGAGCAGTGGTAGCTGTCGTGGAGGGTGAGGCCCGGTCTGGCCGGGTGCACCGCGCCGTGCGCAAACGGCGCCTCGCGGCGTTTCAGGCCGAGCGCGGTGACGGTCGTGTCGTGGGCGACGCGGCCGAGCACGACGATCGCCGTCAGCCGGGGGAGGGCGGCGATGGTCGCCGCCAGGAACGGCCGGCAGGTGTTGATTTCGATGGGCAGCGGCTTGTTCTGCGGCGGCACGCAGCGCACGCCGTTGGCGATCAGCGTGTCGGTGAGCTGCAGGCCGTCGTCGGGTCGCGCTTCGTAGGTTCCCGACGCAAAGCCGAAGTCGATCAGCGTTCGGTAGAGAAGGTCGCCGGCATAGTCGCCGGTGAACGGGCGCCCGGTCCGATTGGCGCCGTGCAGGCCCGGCGCCAGCCCGACGATCAGCAGCCGCGCGTCCCACGTTCCAAACGAAGGCACAGGCGCGTTGTGCCAGCCGGGTTCCTTCGCCCGCCATTCGTCGCGGAAAGAAACCAGTCGCGGACAGAGCGGACAGTCGCGTCCCGGCTCGACCGACATCGCCGCTGCCGCCGGTCGGCTCAGACCGTCTCTTCCTCCTCGAACTCGTCCTCGAAGACGCTCGCCTGCGCCCGTTCGGCGGCGCGCGCCTGGCGCTCCGTCGGGTCGCGGCCGATCTTCTGTTGCAGGGTGACGAGGTCGATGAAGTGGTCGGCTTGGCGGCGCAGTTCGTCGGCGATCATCGGCGGCTGGGTAGCGAGCGTCGAGACGACGCTGACCTTGCGCCCCTTCCTCTGCACCGCCTCGACCAGCGAGCGGAAATCGCCGTCGCCGGAGAACAGCACGAAATGGTCGACGCTTGCCGTCATCTCCATGACGTCGACCGCCAGCTCGATGTCCATGTTGCCCTTGATCTTGCGCCGCCCGGTGGCATCGACGAACTCCTTGGTCGGCTTGGTGACGACCGTGTAGCCGTTGTAGTCGAGCCAGTCGATCAGCGGGCGGATCGAGGAGTACTCCTGATCCTCGGCCAGCGCTGTGTAGTAGTAGGCGCGCAGCATGTAGCCCTTGCCCTGAAATTCCTGCAGCAGGCGCTTGTAGTCGATGTCGAAGCCGAGCGACTTGGAGGTCGCGTAGAGGTTGGCGCCGTCAATGAAGAGCGCGATCTTTTCGTTGGGGTTGAACATGGGCCTTTGTTCCTCGAAATCGGGTGCCTGACAGGCCGCAACACCGTGAAATCGGGGGTGCGGGCGCCTGCCAAGACGGCAGGAAGGCAAGCTCAAAATGTCACTCGGGCCGGAAATATCAGCCTCCCGGCCCCTGCAAAGTACCACACGTCGCAGGCCGGCCGGCGGGCGAAGCGCCGGATTTCCACGCGTTTCGCCGGCCTGTCCCCGGCCGAAGCGCTTGCTTCTCGCGCCCCGGCGGCCTATATCGCCGGCAAATCCAGCTCATCCGGAGATTTGCTCATGGCGCGCGTCACCGTCGAAGACTGCGTCGACAAGGTCGAGAATTGCTTCGAACTGGTCCTTCTTGCCAGCCACCGGGCTCGCATGATTGCCAGCGGCGCGCCGCTCACCGTCGACAAGGACAACGACAAGAACCCGGTTATCGCGCTCCGCGAGATCGCCGATCAGACGGTCGCCCCCGAGGACCTCAAGGAAGACCTGATCCACTCGCTCCAGAAGTACGTCGAGGTCGACGAGCCGGAGCCCGAGGTGGTCCCCATGATCGCCGCCGCGGCCTCGACCACCAGCCCCGACAAGCCGGCCGAGGATGGCGATATCGCCTTCGACCGCATGTCCGAGGAAGAGCTGCTCCGCGGGCTGGAAAGCATGGTTCCGCCCGACAAGACCGAGGAATTCTAGGCCCGGTCCTCAGATCGTTCTGTGGCCGCCCGTCAGGCGGGCGGCCCGAACCACCTGGTCAGCGCCGCGGCGAGCCCGTCGGCCGTCTTCTCCCCAACCCAGGCGACATACCCGTCCGGCCGGATGAGCACCGCCCCCGGCGCCGGCACCGTGCCGATCACCGGCAGCTCCCAGCCGCCGTCGTTCCGCGCCGCGACCGTCCGCAGGCGATCCGCCCACGGCGCCGTGTCGAAGGTGGTCGCCGCCCCGAAATCGATCAGCAGCGGCCGCGCCGTATGGAGCAGCGCGTACGTCCGCACCAGTCCCTCGGCCGTGACCAGGTCGAGGTCCGGCATGCGCCGCCCGAGAAGCGGGTGCCCTTCGCCGAGGTCGTAGCGGATGCCGAGCCCCGACATTATCCCCGCGAAGCGCTTGCGCGCCTCCTCCATGCCGAGCAGCTCCGCCATCGTCTCGTTCAAGGCCTTGGTGCGCTCGTCCGTCCGACGGAGCGCGACCTGCGCCAGCGTGTTGCGCAGCACCCGCGCCGCGATCGGGTGCCGCTCGGCCTCGTAGGTGTCGAGCAGGCGGTCCGGCGCGCTTCCTTTGACGACCGCCGCCAGCTTCCACCCCAGATTCACCGCGTCCTGTAGCCCGATGTTGAGGCCCTGTCCGCCCGCCGGGTAGTGGATGTGGGCCGCATCGCCCGCCAGGAGCACGCGGCCCTTGCGATAGGTCTCCGCCTGCCGCGCCGCGTCCGTGAAGCGCGAGATCCAGATGGGGCTGTGCACCCCGAAATCGGTCCCGAAGACCCTGATCAGCCCCGCCTTGAGGTCGTCGAGCGTCAACTCGCCGTCGTGATCGACCCCCGCCTCGGTCAGCATCACCCGCACCGGCCCAGTGTCCTTGTAGACTACCTTGCCGTCGCGGATTTCGTACTCGACCCGGCTCAGCCCGTGCATGCCGAGCGCGTCGTGGCGCGTGCCCCATTCGGCCGGTTCCTCCGCCAGCTCCACTTCCGCGATCATGTGGCTGACCGTCGGCTCCCATCCGGGAAAGGCGATTCCCGCTGCCTTGCGCACCACGCTGCGACCGCCGTCGCAGCCGACCAGATACCCCGCCCGCAGGGGGTCGCCCTCCGCCAGCGCCACCTCGACCCCGGTCTCGTCCTGCGTGAGCCCGGTCACCACGCGCCCGCGATGGACGGGCACGCCCAGTTCGTCGATCCAGCCGGCGAGAATGCGCTCGATGTGGTTCTGCCACAGCCCCAGCCCGTAGGGGTGCCGGGTGGGGAAGTCGCTGATATCGAGCGGCACCCCGCCGAAGGCCGCCACTTGCGCCTTCTGGCCCTCGGCGAGAAACCGGTCGGCGATGCCGCGCTGGTCGAGCACCTCGATGCTGCGCGCATGCAGCCCGCCGGCCCGCGAGCCCTTGATCTCGGCGGTCGGGCGCCGCTCCACGATCGCCACGTCCACGCCGGCGAGCTTCAGTTCGCCCGCCAGCATCAGTCCGGTCGGGCCGCCGCCGGCAACCACCACGTCATGCTCGATCATCGCTTGCCTCCGCCTTGCGTCAGGGGAGGGGTCTTTTACGGGACGACCGGCGTCTTGAAGCAAGTCCCTTGGGCGCCACATATGATAAGTGGAAGGAAGCGCTCCCTGGCCCTTCCTTCAGCCCGGCAGGCCCGCCGCGCGCGGGCGCCTGCAGCCGCCCCGATTTACGCAAGATGGCCCACCGTTCCGGTGGGCCATTTTGTTTTGTCCGCCGCGCTTCGCGGCGGGACCTTGCAGGCCCCTAGCGCCCGCGCCGGCGGCGCCGGTCGGCGGCGCGGCTCTCGCCCTGAAGGGAAGCCAGGCGCTCCGACGGGTCGTCCAGGAAGCGTGCGGCAAGGGCCGAATGCAGGTCGGCCCGGGTGAGGCCGATGTCGCGCAGCATGTGGTCGTTCCAGTAGAGAAGGCGCGTCACCGACCGGCGGTTCTTCCGGGCGGTCCGCACGGCCACGAGGCGGGCCATTGCGGCCGCTGCCAGATTGCGCAGCCTCAGCACGATCGCTGCGTGGGCGGGTTCAGATCAGTCGCAGTCATGGTGGTTTCCTGTTCTTCTTGTCTTTGTGCTTGGGATTTCGGTTCGGCCGCCCCCTGCCCGAAGCGGCCGGCTCGCTGCCTGGAGGCGGTCCCTCAGCCCTTCGGGAGATACGGGATCGTTCCGGCGAGATCGGTGCCGTCGATCAACTGGAAGCGGCTCTCGCTGCCGGCCTGACGGGCGGCGACGAACGGCGCGTAGTCGGGGTCGCTGACGAAGGCCTCGGCCTCGGCCGCTGACGGAAACTCCATCAGGCCGATGAGGGTGGTGTCGAGGGGCTTGCCCTCCAGCGTCTTCACGTTGCCGCTCCGCGACAGATACTTGCCGCCGTGCTTGCGCACGAGTTCGTGAACGGATGCCGCATAGGCCGGCACCCACTGGTCGTTGGTTATCTTGATGTCTGCGATCAGGTAGGCGGTCATTTCTCTTCCTCTGCTTGTTTTGCGCTGTCGTGTTGTTGTGAAGGGCGGTGTATCTATTGCGGTCGCCCGCGGCCGCGAATGATCGCCCGTCCGCGATGCATGGCAGAGCGTCCGGAAGTGCTGCGGCACCGGATCGGATCGTTTCCCCGCCGCGCCGACGGCTGATAAGGAAGCCGATGGCCGCCGATGCCCTTTCCGATCTCCTGAGAACGGTCCGCCTGACCGGCGCGACGTTTTTTGACGTCGTCGGCAACGCGCCGTGGGTCGCGGAGCAGCCGACGCGGGAAATGGTCCTGCCCAAGATTCTGCCGGGCGCCGAGCACCTGATCGCCTATCACGTCCTCACCGAAGGCCGGTGTTTCGCCAGCATCGTCGGCGGCGAAAGCTTCGCCGTGGAGGCCGGCGAGGTCATCGTCTTCGTCAATGGCGACCCGCACGTCATGTCGAGCAGCCCGGGCATGCGCGCCGCGCCCGTGACCCCCGACCAGATCGATCCCGGCGCGCGGCAACTGCCGTTCGTGCTCAACTACGGGACGGTCGGCCCGCCGTCTGCCAAGCTCGTGTGCGGGTTCCTCGCGTGTGATGCGCACCCGTTCAATCCGCTTCTCGACAGCCTGCCGCCGGTGATCAAGGTCAGGGACACCATCGACCGCGACGAAGGCTGGCTCCGTCAGTTCATCCGTTTCGCGACACGGGAATCGGCCGACCGGCGGGCGGGTGGCGAAAGCGTCCTGGCGAAGCTCAGCGAGTTGATGTTCATCGAGGTGGTGCGCCGCTACCTGGAAACGCTGCCGCCCGAACAGACCGGTTGGCTGGCCGGAGTGCGCGATCCCTTTGTCGGAAAGGCGCTGTCGCTGATGCACGGTTCGCCCGCGCAGGACTGGACGATCGAGGATCTGGCGAGGCAGGTCGGCATGTCGCGCTCCGTCCTTGCCGAGCAATTCACCAGGCTGGTCGGCATTCCGCCCATGCAGTACCTCGCCAAGTGGCGGATGCAGATCGCGTCGGGCCTGTTGAACAGTGGCGGCGTCAATATCGCGACCGTGGCCGCCCGGGTCGGCTACAGCTCCGAGGCCGCCTTCAGCCGTGCGTTCAAGAAGATGGTGGGTGTGCCGCCCTCGGCGCGGCGCCGCCGTCCCGGTGCCGAGCCGCGGCCTCTGAGACCCTGACCGTCCGCCGGAAGCTTAAGCCTGGGTGTTTTTCGTCTCCCAGCCGGTCGCGCTAAGTCTTTGGCGATACTATATTGGCATTGTGACTGGCGCCCGGCGTCCTGGGCGCCAGGTCCGCCGGATATGTCTTCGCCATGATGCGCCAGTACGAGCTCGTCGAGCGGGTCAAGCGCTACAACCCGAACGCCGACGAGAACCTGCTCAACAAGGCATACGTCTATGCCATGCAGAAGCATGGCACGCAGAAGCGTGCCAATGGCGATCCCTATTTCTCCCATCCCCTCGACGTTGCCGGCATCCTCACCGACCTGAAGCTCGACGATTCCACCATCGCCGTGGCGCTCCTCCACGACACCATCGAGGACACCGACGCTACCCGCGCCGAGATCGACCAGATGTTCGGCGAGGAGATCGGCGAGCTGGTCGACGGGCTGACCAAGATCGGCAAGCTCGATCTGGTCTCCAAGCGCGCCGCGCAGGCCGAGAACCTGCGCAAGCTGCTGCTCGCCGTCTCGACCGATATCCGCGTGCTGCTCGTCAAGCTCGCCGACCGGCTCCACAACATGCGCACCCTGGAGCACATGCCGGAGGAGGCGCGCGGCCGCATCGCGGAAGAGACGCTGGAGA
Organism: uncultured Alphaproteobacteria bacterium; assembly: GCA_963843565.1. Taxonomy (GTDB): domain Bacteria; phylum Pseudomonadota; class Alphaproteobacteria; order Rhizobiales; family Kaistiaceae; genus DASZQY01. The sequence goes on along the minus strand of CAWJKY010000003.1, from coordinate 962,361 downwards.
TCTATGCGCCGCTCGCCGGGCGCATGGGCATGAACGACATGCGCGAGGAGCTCGACGAGCTCGCCTTCCGCAACGTCAATCCGGAAGCCTACGCCACCATTACCAAGCGCCTGGCGGAGTTGCGCACCCGCAACCGCGCCCTCATCGAGCAGATCGAGCGCGAGTTGACCGAGCGGCTCGACCGCGCCGGCATCGCCGCCGAGGTCAGCGGCCGCGAGAAGCGACCCTATTCGATCTTCTCCAAGATGGAGCGCAAGGCGGTCTCCTTCGAGCAGCTTTCCGACATTCTCGGCTTCCGCGTCATCGTCGGCAGCCTTGCCGAGTGCTACGCCGCCGTCGGTGTCGTCCATTCGACCTGGCCGGCGGTGCCGGGCCGCTTCAAGGACTACATCTCGACCCCCAAGCAGAACGACTATCGTTCCATCCACACCACGGTCGTCGGCCCCGGCAGCCAGCGCGTCGAGCTTCAGATTCGCACCGCCGAGATGCACCGCATCGCCGAGTTCGGCATCGCCGCCCACGCGCTCTACAAGGACGGCGTTCCCCTGGGCGTGTCCAAGACCAACGGCGCCAATGGCGCCAACGGCAATGGCGCCAGCCGCCTGCCGGGGTTCAGCGAGGAAATCCGCGCCTATCAGTGGCTGCGCCACACCATCGAGATGCTGGCCGAGCGCGATACGCCGGAAGAGTTCCTCGAGCACACCAAGCTCGAGCTCTTTCAGGATCAGGTCTTCTGCTTCACGCCGAAGGGCCGCCTGATCGCGCTGCCGCGTGGCGCCACGCCCATCGACTTCGCCTACGCGGTGCATACCGACGTCGGCGACACCTGCGTCGGCTGCCGCGTCAACGGCGGTGTCATGCCGCTGATGACTGAACTCGACAACGGCGATGAGGTCGAGATCATCACGTCGAAGGGGCAGGTGCCGTCGCCCGCCTGGGAATCGATGGTGGTCACCGGCAAGGCGCGCTCGGCGATCCGCCGCGCCACCCGCGCCCTGGTCCGCAAGCAGTACGCCGGCCTCGGCCGCCAGATTCTGGAGCGCGTCTTCTCGCGCGTGAAGCGTCCGCTCACCGACGAGCTGATCGAGAAGGCGCTGCCGCGTCTCGCCCAGAACAACGTCGAGGACGCGCTCGCCGCCGTCGGGCGGGGCGAGATCCCGTCCGCCAACGTGCTTCGCGCCATCTATCCGGACCACAAGGACGAGCGCGCCGTGAAGCAGCGCAAGGTCGCCGAGGAAGGCTGGTTCGGCCTGAAGCGCGGCTCGGGGATGAAGTTCCGCGTCCCCGGCCTGTCGCGGCGTCCCGACAAGGTCGCCCGCACCGACGCCCCGATCCCCATTCGCGGCATCACCGGCGAAAGCGCCGTCCGCTTCACCGAAAGCGGCGCCGTGCCGGGCGAGCGCATCGTCGGCATCATGTCGCCGGGCGAGGGGGTGACCATCTACCCGATCCAGTCGGCGGCGCTGAAGGAGTTCGACGAACAGCCCGAGCGCTGGCTCGACGTGCGCTGGGACGTCGACGAGGACGCCGACAATCCGCCCCGCTTCCCGGCGCGCATCGAGGTCACCGCCATCAACGAGCCTGGCACGCTGGCGCAGATCGCCACCGTCATGGCAGACAACGACGGCAACATCTCCAACATCCGCATCCTCAACGCGGCGCCCGATTTTTCCGTCATCCTGATCGACGTGGAGGTTTTCGACGTGAAGCACTTGAACCGCATCATCCAGCAGCTTCGCCGCAACGAGGTCGTCTCAACTGTCACGCGGGTCAGCGAATAATGAGCGGCGCGATGAGCGAGGCGGACGTCATCCAGGCGTTCCGCAAGGCCGGCGCCATGCTCGAGGGCCATTTCATCCTGAGCTCCGGTTTGCGCAGCCCGGTCTTCTTCCAGAAGGCCCGCGTCTTCATGTACCCGGACCTGACCGAGCAGCTTTGTCATGCGCTCGCCCACAAGGTTGACGAGGCCGATCTCGGCGCCATCGACGCGATCGTGTCGCCGGCCGTCGGCGGCATCGTGCCGGGCTACGAGACCGCGCGGCAGATGGGCGTGCCGGCCATGTGGGTCGAGCGCGAGGCGGGCGAGTTTCGCCTGCGCCGCTTCGACATGCCGAAGAACGCCCGCATTCTCGTCGTCGAGGATATCGTCACCACCGGCCTGTCGATCCGCGAGGCGATCGCCGCGGTCACCGCCGCCGGCGGCACCGTCGTCGCATGCGCTTGCCTGATCGACCGTTCCGGCGGCGAGGTCGATGTCGGCGTTCCGCTGGTCGCCTTGGCGCGCTACAAGGTCCCCGCCTACAAGGCCGACGAAATCCCGCCGGAGCTCGCCAGGATCCCGCCGGTCAAGCCCGGCAGCCGCGGCCTGGTGCAGTAGAGAAGCAGGAGGAAGGTATGCCCGCGCGTCTGCGTCTTGGCGTCAATATCGATCACGTCGCCACCATCCGTAACGCCCGCGGCGGCGACCATCCCGATCCCGTGCGCGCCGCCGAGATCGCTGCCGCTGCCGGCGCCGATGGCATCACCGCGCACTTGCGCGAGGACCGGCGCCACATTGGCGATCGCGATATCGAGCGGCTGCGCCACGAGATCGCCTTGCCGCTCAATCTCGAAATGGCGCCCACCGACGAGATGGTTTCGATCGCGCTCCGCCACCGCCCGCACGCGGCGTGTATCGTTCCGGAAAAGCGCGAGGAGCGCACCACCGAAGGCGGCATCGACGCCGCCGGTCAGCACAATCGCCTGCAGCCGGCGGTGTCCGCGCTTCGCGATGCCGGCATCCGCGTTTCGCTCTTCATCGAGGGCGACCGTCGCCAGCTCGACGCCGCCGTCCGTCTCGGCGCGCCGGTGGTCGAACTGCATACCGGCACCTACTGCGAGGCCTTCGCCTCCGGCCCCGAGGCCTTCGAGCGCGAGCGCGCCAAGCTCGCCGAGGCGGCGGCCTACGGCAAGAGCCTCGGCCTCGAGGTCCACGCCGGCCACGGCATTGCCTACGACACCGTCAAGCCGGTCGCCCGCATGCCCGAGCTCGCCGAGCTGAACATCGGCCACTTCCTGATCGGCGAGGCGATCTTCGTCGGCCTGGCCGAGAGCGTGCAGACCATGCGCCGCCTGATGGACGAGGCGCGCCTGGAGATTGCCGCCGTATGATCATCGGCATCGGCAACGACACCATCGACATTCGCCGCGTCGAAAAGGTGCTCGATGCCCACGGCACGCGCTTCATCAAGCGTGTCTTCACCGATATCGAGGTGGCCAAGTCCGAGCGGCGGCTGATGCGCGCTGCGTCCTACGCCAAGCGTTTCGCCGCCAAGGAGGCCTGCGCCAAGGCGCTCGGCACCGGCATCCGGGGCGGCGTCTTCTGGCGCGACCTCGGCGTGGTCAATCTGCCCTCCGGCAAGCCCACCATGGCGCTTGCCGGCGGTGCGGCGAAGCGTCTTGCCGCGCTCGTGCCGCCCGGCCACCGGCCCGAAATTCACGTCACCATCACCGACGATTTCCCGCTGGCCCAGGCTTTGGTGATTATCGAGGCGGTGCCGGCGGAGGGGCCGTGAAACGGCCATCTTTGCCCTCCACGGCGTTGCGCGGTCGCGGCCAAGCGGCTATCACGACCCCTTGCAAATCAGCGGAAAGACGAGAATGAGCGTGGCATCCGACAAGCAGGCCAAATCCGGCGGCGCGGGCGAAACCGTCAAGATCGTCGTCCAGGCGTTGATCCTTGCGCTGGTGGTGCGCACGTTCCTGTTCCAGCCGTTCAACATCCCGTCGGGCTCCATGGAGTCGACGCTGCTCATCGGCGATTATCTCTTCGTCTCGAAGTTCTCCTACGGCTATTCCCGCTTCTCGCTGCCCTTCGGGCCGCACCTGTTCGACGGGCGCATCTGGTCGGCGCCGCCCAAGCGCGGTGACGTGGTGGTCTTCAAGCTGCCCCGCGACGACTCCACCGACTACATCAAGCGCGTCATCGGCCTGCCCGGCGACAAGATCCAGGTCACCGGCGGCGTGCTTTATCTGAACGGCACCGCCGTGCCGCGCGCCCCCGAAGGCACCATCGAGATCGACGGCGTCGTCTACAAGAAGTTCCGCGAGACGCTGCCGAGCGGCGTCAACTACATCACGCTCGATCGCGACGCCAACGGGCTGGAAGACAACACCCAAGTCTTCGAGGTGCCCCCCGACCACTACTTCATGATGGGCGACAACCGCGACAATTCCACCGACAGCCGCGTGCCGCCGTCGTCCGGCGGGGTCGGCTACGTGCCCTTCGAGAACCTCGTCGGCAAGGCCGACCTGATCTTCTTCTCGGTCAAGGAAGGCTCGCCGGCGTGGGCCATCTGGGAGTGGCCGTGGTCGGTGCGCTGGGACCGGCTCTTCCACTTCATATGAAGCCTGCCGCGGATGCGGGGCTCGCCGCCCTTGAAGGCCGCATCGGCCATCGCTTCCGGGACCGCGATCTTCTGCTGACCGCGCTCACCCATCCGAGCGCCGCGACCAAGGCGCGCCCCAGCTACCAGCGTTTCGAGTTTCTGGGCGACCGCGTCCTCGGCCTCGCCATCGCCGACATGCTGCACGCGCAATATCCCAACGCCTCCGAGGGCGAGCTGTCGCCGCGCCTCGCCGAGCTGGTGCGCAAGGAAACCTGCGCCGAGATCGCCACCGAGCTCGGCGTCGGCGACGCGCTGTTCATCTACGGTGGCGCCCGCCAGAAGCGCGACCTGCAGACCCGCAACGTTCTGGGCGATGCCTGCGAGGCGATCGTCGGCGCGATCTTCCTCGACGGCGGCTTCGAGGTCGCCCGCGCCTTCGTCGAGGCCAACTGGCGCAAGCGCATGCTCAACGCACGCACCGCCCGTGCCAACGCCAAGACCACCTTGCAGGAGTGGGCGCAGGGGCGCGGGCTGGAGCCGCCGACCTACAAAATCGCCGAGCGCTCCGGTCCGGATCACGATTCCATCTTCGCCGTCGACGTCCACCTGAAGGGCTTCGCCCCGGCGCGCGGCGAGGGCCGCTCGCGCCGCGAGGCCGAACAGGACGCGGCCGAGGCGCTCTTGGTGCGCGAGCGCGTCTGGGACGATCTCAGATGAGCGACACCGCCGACACGCCCACCCGCGCCGGTTTCGTCGCCCTGATCGGCGCCCCCAATGCCGGCAAGTCGACGCTCGTCAACCGCCTCGTCGGCACCAAGGTCTCCATCGTCAGCCACAAGGTCCAGACCACCCGCCAGGTGGTGCGCGGCATCCTGATGGCCGGCCGCTCGCAGATCGTCTTCGCCGATACCCCCGGCATCTTCCGGCCGAAGCGCCGGCTCGACCGGGCCATGGTCGAGACCGCCTGGGGCGGCGCTCGCGATGCCGACTTGGTCGCGCTGCTGATCGATGCCGCCACCGGCATCACCGACGATGTCGCGAGCCTCATCGAGGGGCTCGCCGAGGTCCGCCAGCCGAAGATCCTCCTCCTCAACAAGATCGATCTTGTCTCGCGCGAGGCGCTTCTGCCGCTCACCGCCGCCGCCAACGCCAGGCTCGCCTTCGACCGCACCTTCCTGGTCTCGGCCGCGACCGGCGACGGCCTCGACGATCTCGTGGCGTATCTCGCCGGCGCCGTGCCCGCGGGCCCGTGGCTCTATCCGGAGGACGAGGTCACCGACATGCCGCTTCGCAGCCTCGCCGCGGAGATCACCCGCGAGAAGCTGCTCGAGCGCCTCCATCAGGAACTGCCCTATCAGGCGACCGTCGAGACCGAGGAATGGAAGGAGCAGGAGGACGGCTCCGTCCGCGTCGCCCAGACCATCTTCGTGACCCGCACCGGCCACAAGAAGATCGTCATCGGCAAGGGCGGCGCCACCATCAAGGCGATCTCCATGGCCGCCCGCAAGGAGATCGCCGAGATCGCCGAACAGCGGGTCCACCTCTTCCTGTTCGTCAAGGTGCGCGAGAAATGGGCCGACGACCCCGAGCGCTACCGCGCCATGGGGATCGAATTCCCGAAGGCTTGAGGCGTGCGCCGGCTCATGGGCGTTTCCAACATCCTGTTGAAATTCGTGAACGGAAGAATTTGCCTCGCGGTTTCAGCGCCTTAGGCGCACCTGCCATCGTCTCGCCGGGTTCCTGACCGCGCTCGCCACATTCCCCTCCCAGCTTCATCGCGTGCAGACGGCCGGCCCGGCTCGTCCGGGTCGGACCGCCTCCTTCACTGCCAGCAGGGGGCACGAAAAGGAGAAAGTCCTATGCGCAAGACCTTGATCGTTCTCGCTTCCGCCGCCGCGCTCGCCAGCGCCCCGCTTGCCGCCGCGAATGCCGCCAGCGGCTTCGTCACCGGCGCGGCCGGCGGCGCCATCACCGGCGCGATCATCGCCGGCCCGGTGGGTGCCGCCGTCGGCGGCGCCATCGGCCTGATGGCGGGCGGTGTCCTCGACGAGAGCGGCCTGTCCGTCGGGGCTGTCGTCCCGGCGACCGCCCAGCTTCACCCGATGGCCGGCGGCTACGCCTACACCTGGATCGACGGCCATCGCGTGATCGTCGACCCGGCGACGCACGTGATCGTCTCGATCGAAGGCTAGCGTCGCTTTCGGTTCCATTTCCTCCCGAGAGGCGGGGTCGTTCCGAAAGGGGCGGCCTCGTCTTTCGTTTCGCCAATGCACCGCGGCGCGCCCCCGGTGTAGACTCCACCCCATGCAATGGAGCGACGACGGCATCATCCTCGGCACCCGCCGCCACGGCGAGACGAGCCTGATCGTCGAGTTGATGACCCCTGGGCACGGCCGCCATCTCGGGCTGGTGCGGGGCGGGCGCTCGCGCCGCCTTCAACCGATCCTCCAGCCGGGGAATTCTGTCGCCGCCACCTGGCGGGCGCGCCTCCACGAGCACCTCGGCCACTACACCGTCGAGGCGACCACCCAGCGCGCCGCCCGGTTGATCGAGACCGCCTCTGGCCTCTACGCCATCCAGACGCTCGCCGCGTTGCTCCGCCTGCTGCCGGAGCGCGATCCCCATCCGCATCTCTACACGGGCCTCGAAGCCATCCTCGACCTCCTCGACGATCCGCTGGTCGCCGGCGCCATGGTCGTGCGTTTCGAGTTGCGCCTTCTCGATGATCTTGGCTTCGGGCTCGATCTCGAAACCTGCGCCGCCACCGGCACGACGAACGATCTCGCCTGGGTCTCGCCGAAGTCCGGCCGCGCCGTCAGCCGCGAGGCGGGCGCTGCGTGGGCCGATCGCCTGCTGCCGCTGCCGGCGTTCCTGACGGCGCCGCCCTCCGCCAGCCCGCCGCCCGCGACTGAAGTCGCCGATGCGTTCCGCCTCACCGGCTACTTCCTCGCCCGCCACGTCTACGAGCCGCGCGGCATCGAGCCGTCCGACGCCCGCGCCGGCCTCATCGCCCTCATCGCCCGCACCGGCGAAACCATTCCTCAATAGGAGGGAACCATGGACGATCTGAAGAAGATCACCGAACGCCGCAAAGCGGCCCACCAGCGCCTGCTGCAACTGGATTCCAAGGTCTACAAGGCGTTCCTTGCCATGGAGGAGGCGGCCTTCGGCGACGCCGCGCTACCGAAGAGGACGAAGGAGCTGATCGCCGTCGGCATCTCGGTCGTGATCGATTGCGAGTCCTGCATGCAGTGGCACATCGAGCAGGCGGCAAAATCCGGCGCAACTCACGCGGAGATCCTGGATGCCGTCGAAGTCGGCATCGAGATGGGGGGCGGCCCGGCGACGGTGTCCGCCCGCTTTGCGCTTGAAGTGATGGACAGCCTGCCAAAATCCGGTTGAGGGACGGCCTGCCTCTCGGGTTCCAGCGCCGCCGGCGAGCCGCGCAACCTCGCCCCGTCCGATGCCCGCGCTTCGCGATTTCGGGAGGGGGTGAGGAGCAGCGAACCGGGAACAACCCGCCCACTTGTCCAACACCCGAAAAGAAGTAATCCCCGCCCTCACGCCGCATGAGATGATTCGTCATCCCTGCTCGACCAGAGGGGGCGTCTCCGGAGGCGTTCTGAAGGCGGAGCAGGGATGTGGCGCCTGCCGGCGATGGGTCGCACCGTCGCCGTCGGGAGGCTCTCGCAACTAGCCCGCCGGCACTACGACCGGCTGTGTCTGTGAGGCACCTTAAGGGCGGCAGGCCAGCCTCGAACTCGACAGAGGACGAGGCAGTCAGGACGGTAAGGCCCGGCACGGGTCCCGTCCGCCTCGCCGTTCCGGAGAGTGAAAGCGAAGGGCCCAAAACCGCCACGGCGGGCGCTCCACGAGTGCCCATCTTTCGCGGACTGCCCGCACGGCATTCGCCGGGCGCCCGCCACCCCCTCGTATTGTCACGAGGGATCGAACAGAGGGATGCGAGCTATACCCCGGAGCGAGGACCGCTCGCGGGAACGAACCGACGCGCCCGCCCATCTCCGCTCATCCCCGCGCAGGCGGGGATCCAGGGGCATCCGAAGGCAAGCGCAGCTCGAAGCCCTCAGCCCCTCGAAATCCTTGTGTTTTCGGCCATTCCCGGGCTAACCCCAACCCATGGCAAAGCACCTGATTCCGGACGGGAACATCGAACCCGTCGATCTCCGCGAGGCACTGGAGAAGCGCTACCTCGACTACGCGCTCTCGACCATCATGAACCGCGCACTGCCCGACGTGCGCGACGGCCTGAAGCCGGTACATCGCCGCATCGTTTACGGGATGCGCCAGCTTCGCCTCGATCCGGGCTCCGCCTACAAGAAGTCCGCCAAGATCGTCGGCGACGTCATGGGCAGCTACCACCCGCACGGCGATCAGGCGATCTACGACGCGCTCGTGCGCCTCGCCCAGGATTTCGCGGTCCGCTACCCGCTGGTCGACGGACAGGGCAACTTCGGCAACGTCGACGGCGATAACGCCGCCGCCATGCGCTACACCGAGGCGCGCATGACCGACGTCGCGCGCCTGCTGCTCGACGGCATCGACGAGGACGCGGTTGACTTCCGCCCGACCTACGATGGCTCCGACAGGGAGCCGATCGTGCTCCCCGGCGCCTTCCCCAACCTGCTCGCCAACGGCTCCGCCGGCATCGCGGTCGGCATGGCGACCAACATTCCGCCCCACAACGCCGCCGAGCTTTGCGACGCCGCGCTCCATCTCATCAAGACGCCGAAGGCCCACATCGGCACGCTGGTCGATCTCGTCAAGGGACCGGACCTGCCCACCGGCGGCATCATCGTCGAGCCGCACGAGAACATCGTCGAGGCCTACCGCACCGGGCGCGGCTCCTTCCGCGTGCGCGCCCGGTGGTCGGTCGAGCAGCAGGGCAGGGGCACCTGGATCGCGGTCGTCACCGAGATTCCCTATCAGGTGCAGAAGTCGCGCCTGGTCGAGAAGATCGCCGAGCTGATCGAGGCGCGGAAGCTCCCGCTGGTCGCCGAGGTCCGTGACGAGTTGGCCGAGGACATTCGTCTCGTCATCGAGCCGAAGAGCCGCACCGTCGATGCCGCCCTGATGATGGAATCGCTCTTCCGCCTGACCGATCTCGAAACCCGCATCCCGCTCAACCTCAACGTCCTGTCGCGCGGTGTCGTGCCGAAGGTCATGAGCCTCGGCGAGGTGCTGAACGAGTGGCTCGCCCACCGTCGCGAGGTGCTGGTCCGGCGCACGAAGTATCGCCTTGAGCAGATCCGCCATCGCCTCGAGGTTCTCGACGGCTACCTGATCGCCTACCTGAACCTCGACAAGGTCATCAGGATCATTCGCACCGAGGACGAGCCGAAGCCGGTCCTCATCAAGACCTTCAAGCTCACCGACGTGCAGGCCGAGGCGATCCTCAACATGCGCCTGCGCTCGCTGCGCAAGCTCGAGGAATTCGAAATCAGGGGCGAGCACGACACGCTCTCCACGGAACAGAAATCGCTGAACGCGCTGCTGCGCTCCGACGACAAGCAATGGGCGGCGGTCGCCGACCAGATCAGGGAGGTGCGCAAGGCCTTCGGTCCCAACACGCCGCTCGGCAAGCGGCGCACCACCTTCGGCGAAGCGCCCGAGCACGACGTCGAGGACATCCATGCGGCCATGGTCGAGCGCGAGCCGATCACGGTCGTGGTCTCCGACAAGGGTTGGATCCGCGCCATGAAGGGCCACGGCGTCGACCTGTCGACGCTGGCGTTCAAGACCGACGATTCCCTGAAGGCCGCGATCGAGGCCGAGACCACCGATAAGATCGTTGTCGCCGCGACCGGCGGGCGCTTCTACACGCTCGCCGCCGACCGGCTTCCCGGCGGCCGCGGCCACGGCGAGCCGATCAAGCTGATGGTCGACATGGAAGGTTCCGACGACGTGGTCGCGGTCTTCGTCCACGATCCCAAGCGGAAGCTCTTGGTCGTCTCGACCGACGGGCGCGGCTTCGTCGTGCCGGAGGCCGAGGTGCTCGCCAACACCCGCAAGGGCAAGCAGGTGATGTCGGTGGCAGCGCCGGAGGAAATGCGCCTCGCCGTTCCCGCCGCCGGCGACACCGTTGCCGTGCTCGGCCAGAACCGCAAGCTGATCATCTTCCCGCTCGATCAGGTTCCCGAGATGACCCGCGGCAAGGGGGTGCGCCTCCAGAAGTACAAGGACGGCGGCGCTGCCGACGCCCGCGTCTTCAAGAAGTCCGAGGGGCTCACCTGGTTCGATTCCTCCGGCCGCGCGTTCACCCGCCCGATGTCCGAGCTGAAGGAGTGGGTCGGCACCCGCGCCCAGGCCGGCCGTCTTCCGCCCACCGGCTTCCCCCGCCACGGGACCTTCGGCAAGGGCGGCTGAGATCATGCGCGCCACGGCCGAGGTCAAGTGGGCCGTCTACAAGGTCTTCGATGCGTTTTTCGATGCGATCGCCAACGGCCGCATCGACGACGCGATGGTGTGCTGGAGCGACGACCCCGACGCCGCGCTCTACGGCTCCGAGGTCAGCGATGTCGCCCTCGGCCCGGCGGCCATCCGTTCTCATCTGGCCGACTACCTCGCGCTGCCGGATCGCCTGCGTTTCACCTTTCCCGAGCGTCTGGTCCTGGCCTCGGGCAATGTCGCCTGGTTGACCGCCGACGGCACCGTCCGCACCGAGCCCGACGGCGCGGAGCACCCCTATCGGATCACCGCCATCTTCGCGCGGTGCCGTGACCGGTGGTTGTGGCAGCTGTTCAGCGGATCGGCGCCGGGATGATGGGGCGCTGAAGAAGCCGTTGTCCCCGCTGTTGTGCACATTGCATCAGCTCCCATGGTTGCCAATCAGGGGTGGTGCGGCGGGTGCTGAAAAATCTTTCTCCGGCGTGTCGCATTTCGGCAACGAGCGTTTTTTGCCCGCTGCATCAAGAGGTTGTTTGGCGACGTCCGCGCGGATCCGGATAACTGACGATTGCGGACGCCTGTTGCGACAACTCTCTCCTTGTAGGTTAACCACAGGTTAATCCACAGTCTCCCCGAGGCCACGTTGTTGCGTATGCGTAGGGGGGGTCCGTATGACCAACCGTGGCTTTGCGCGTGGCCGTTTGGCCAGCGCGGTTGTGGTTTCGTGTTTTGTAGCAGTGAGTTTTGGGACGGGAGCGGTGAGGGCCGCCAGTTCCGATTTCGATGGGTTCACCTGGAACACTGATCGTGCCGAGCCGCAGCTTTGGGAGGTGCTGTCGTCGTTCCAGGGAATGGACAACGTCCTCCACATCAAGACGTTTCCATCGACGACCGTTCCCGGCAGCAGCGGCTTCTATCAGACCGAAGGCCGCGCCGCGCTGACCAACTTGCCGGTCGGCCCAAGCGACGTCTCCGGCCAGTTCTACCTTTCGGAATCCGCCGCAACGTCGGACGGCGTCAACTACACCAGCATGGCCATGTGGGGCGTTCTCGGCGTGCCGCCGGGGACAGACCAGTCCTATCCAGTCATCGGCTTCTACAATGGCCCATCCACTGACCCGGCCGGCGAGCCGACGGTGCAGGGCGGCTCGCCCGTCTCGAACGTCGGCGAAATACGCGTGTACGACAGCGGCCAATGGGTCGTCGTCACTGGACCGAACGCAGCGGTCAACACGGGCGGCTCCCTGAACTACGGCGGCTGGAATACGATACGCATGAACTACGTGCCCGGCGCGGACCCGGCATCGGGGAAGATTCAGATCATCGTGAATGGCACCGTCGTCCACACGCTCGGATGCGGGACCACAGGATCCAATACGTGCGGCGACTTCACCGGCGGGCCGATCGACCCCGCACTCGCCAGCCTGTACAGCATCATCCTCAACACGCGCGCCAATGGGTCTTCGTCGGAGGACGTCTACTGGGCGAACATCTACGCGGCACTTCTGGTTCCAGAGGGGCAGACGCGGGTTTTCGGCGACGGCGCCGTCGTTCCGTACAATGTCGACATCGACAAGGACGGCATGCTCTCGGGCGGCTACAATTCGCCATTCGTTATCACCGGCAACGTCAACAATTTTGGAGGCATCGCGGCAGGCAACTTTGTGGTCACTGGCAACTTCTTCAACCAGGGCGCCATCAGTCCCGGCAACTCGCCAGGCATCGTCTCCATAGGAGGCAACTACACCGCGGACGCCAACGCCGCGTTCCTGATGCAGGCTGACATCGGGGCCATCAATCCCGTCGCCGGGACGGACTACGATCAGGTCAAGATCGGTGGCAACGCCGGGGGCAAGACCGCTGTCCTCCTGTACGAACCCGGCTCCAGTGATCCGCTCGCGGAAACCGGCCCCGTCGGCGACATCGAGAAGATCAAGCTGGTGACGATCGGCGGCACCGTGGGCGGAGACAACTTTGTGCTCGGCCGGCGCTACGTCCGCAACGGAATGGATATCGTGCTCAATCCGATCGCCGATCCTTCCGGGGGCACGGACATCACGCTGGGGCTGAAGGTCGCCGACGAAAGCTACGATCTCGCTTCCATTTCGTCGTCGGCGCTCTACGCGGGCGACCTGCTCATGGGAACCTACGTCGATCGCCGCGGCCTCAACTGGGACTCGAAGCGCAACGCCTGGATGCACGCCGTTGCCGACAGCACCACGCTTGCCAACGGGCTCGGCATGGTCGATCTGAATATTTCGGGCGCGCAGTTTGGTCTCGACATGCTCAAGCTCGGCGATCCGTCGACCTGGCTCGGAGCAACGTTCGGATATTCGGCGACGTCGGGCAAGTTCCATTCGCCGTCGGGAACCGTGAGTGGAACGTGGGACGGGACGGCGCCAAGCGTCGGCGCGTATGTAACTCACCAGGGTGAATTCTTCTACGCCGACCTCCTCGGTCAATACCGCTTCCTCGACTACAACATCGCGGCGCCGATGACGGCCAAGATGAACGTCGGCGGCGGTGCCATCGACGTGTCCGCCGAGGCGGGCCTGAAGGTGCCGGTGGGAGATCGCATCACCCTGATCCCCTTCGCCCAGGTCACCTACGAGCACGCCGATCTCAATCGGTCGTCGACCGGACCGTTCAACGCGACGTTCCCGGACGCCGACGCGGTCATCGCGCGGACGCGTCTGCTTGCCCAAATCGCGCTTGGTCCGATGCGCGTGTTTGGCAGCGCCGGCGTCTCCGACGACGTTGGCGGCGGGCAGAAGACCAATGTCTCTGGCACCAACTTCCTGACCAACCTTGGCGGAGCAACGGCGGAGTTCACCGCCGGCGTCGACGGCACGGTTGGCGGCGGACTGAGCATCTTCGGCTCCGGCCAGTACAACATCTCGTTCGACGGCAACACGGAGAGCTACATGGGTCGCGGCGGTATTCGCAAGGCGTTCTGACCGAACCCTTCAAGGCAACACCAGCGGCCCCGTTGTTCCTGCAACGGGGCCGTGGTTTGTTCTGGCAGCGGACCAGCCGCAAGCCCAGAGAAGCGCCAGCCCTGTCGTGCCCGAATTCAACAGCCTCTTCGCCGAGCGAATTTACGGCATCCCGTGGCTGGCGCTCGCCGGCGTCGGCCTGGCTCTGGCGGTGTTCTACGCCGTCGCCGCGGACGGCGCCGGCAGCGACGGCTTGAGCTGGTGGCTGCTGCGCTGGGGCCACACGGTCGCCTGGGCGTTCTTGGGCGCGGCCGCGTTCGCGCGATCCAAGGTCACTGCGCTGCCGGTGGAAGCCACCGCACCGCTCGCCGCCACCGGCGGGCTGGTCTACGTCGCGCTGATGGTGGCGACGCTGGCCGCGTGAACTCCTTAGTCGACTCGGCCCCAGCCTCTTGGCCCGAGATGCTCCTGCGGACGGAAGCGGCGCTTGTAGCCCATCTTGCGCGACCCATCGACCCAGTAGCCGAGATAGACGTACGGCAGGCCCATCTTCCGCGCCCGGTTGACATGATCGAGGATCATGAACGTGCCCAGGCTGCGGTCGGCGTAGTCGGGATCGAAGAACGAGTAGACCATCGACAGCCCGTCGGCGAGCACGTCGGTGAGCGCCGTCGCGATCAGCGGACCTTCGCCGCGGCCGGTGATGCCGGTGTCGATGCCGCGGAAGCGATACTCGACCACCAGCGTGTCGACGTGGCTGTCGCCGACCATCATGGCGTAGTCGAGCACCGTCATGTCGGCCATGCCGCCTTCGGCGTGGCGGGCGTCGAGGTAGGTGCGAAAGAGCGAATACTGGTCGGAGGAGGGGCTCGCCGCGGTCTCCGCGCCGACGATGTCGCGGTTGCGCTTCTGCACCCGCTGCAGGCTCGGCGTCATCTGGAAGCCGTCGACCAGCGTGCGCACCGACACGCACGCCCGGCAGCCTTCGCAGGCCGGCCGGTAGGCGATGTTCTGGCTGCGACGGAAGCCGCCCTGGGTGAGGATGTCGTTGAGCGCCGCGGCGCGGTCGCCGACCAGATGGGTGAAGACCTTGCGCTCCGCGCGGCCCGGCAGATACGGACAGGGGGCCGGCGAGGTCAGGTAGAATTGCGGCGTTTCGGTGCTGTGATGGGTCATCTGTCGATCGCGGGCGGCGGCTTCTCCAGGGCAGCCTGTCGCGTACTATCAGGTGCGTCGGGCGAAAAAGGCAAGCGGGCGTCGTTGGGGCGGCGCTTGCCCGCGGCTATTCCCCGCGCCGCCGCAGCGCTTCCGCGTTGAGCGCGACCACGCCCAGCAGCAGGTCGTGGAGAAGCTGGCGGCGCTCCGTGAACAGCCCCACCAGCAGCACAAATGGCGTCAGCAGCCCGACCGAGAACCAGAAGATCAGCGCGTGCATCACCGCCAGCAGCGGGAACAGCTTCTGCCCGCTCCAGGTCCGCATCTCGACCCCGGCGATCCGCATGCCCGGCGTTGCCGATCCGGCCCCACCGAGCGTCAGCGCGATGTAGCCGAGGGCGACGATCGCGAAGAGCGGCGGAAAGAGCAGCCACGCCAGGCCGAGTGTGACGATGCCGAGCACGAGCACCAGCAGCGCCGCCGGAACCATCAGCAGCACGATCAGGATCGCGTCGATGAAGAAGGCGACGATCCGCTTCGACAGGATTTCATCGAACAGGTCGGGTTGGGTCGCGCGGTCATAGGCGAATCGCGATGGCGGTGCGGAATTCGAGCTGGAATTGTCGGCCATCTGCCCGCTCCTGTTGCGTCCTGGCGCCTGGTCGGCGCTTGTGTGCATCGCACATGGGAATGCGCGACCGGACGCACAATAGAATTGATCCTGTCACAGGATCGCGCTATCATGCGCGCAAGGCCAACCTTCAGGCCCCAAGATGCGGCGTCACTCAGGGCCGGGCGACGCCACATGAGTACGTCGTTTCTCGTCCTTGCCGTCGTAGCGGCGAGCGTCGCTGCCGTTGCCGCCTCTGCCCGCTCGCGCCGGATATTGCATCGCGTTGTTGGTGGGTTGATCGCCGCGCTCGTCTGGACCTGTCGGCTCGCCTCCCGCGCGGCCACCGCCGTTCTCTCGCCGCGCGGTAACGTCGTGCCGGGCTGGAAGTTCGTCGCATGGATCGCGATCAACCTTCTGCCGCTGGCCGTCGTGCTGGTGGCGGACGAACCCGCGGTCGTCGCCCGACTGCCGGCCGGTGTCCCGCTCGCCGACCTCGGCTATCTTCTCGTCCTCGCCGGTCTCTTTCAGGTTCTCCTGCTCGGCGCCGCCATCGTCGCGACCCTCGACGGCTACGATGTGATGGAAGGCCTGATCCCGGCGACGGATCGGCACCTCATGGAGGGGCGTGCGGCAACCGTGGTGCCGGTCGTGCTATCCGCCCTGATCCTCTTTGTCGTCTACACGGCGGCGACGGCTTACTGGCTGGCCGAGATCAAGGGCGTGCCGCTGCTCGTCAGCCAGCCCGCTTCAGGCTTCGCCGCCGTCGACTATGGGCTGGTGGCGCTGTGGTCGTTGCCGACGGCAATCGTGCTCGCGCCGATCGACTGGCTTCTCGCCGCCGACACACGGGTGATCTTCGGCCGGTCGTTGGCCGCCGACGCCTATGTCGCCGCGGTCTCGGTGTGCGGCTGGCTGCTGCTGCTCGCCTTCGCCGCCACGTTGTTCCATGCCGGCCGACAGCTTCGCCGCACCGTTATCGAGTTGGGCGAGGGGCGGGAAGGGGAGCAGCACGAGATCATGGCCCGGCTGCGCCGCGCCCCGCTGGCCATCAAGAATGGCGTGCTTGCCGCGGCGATGACCACCCGCGATCCCGTTCGTCAGAAGCGCCTTCTGGAGGCGGCGCGCGATGTCGCGCTGGTCGATTTCCCGCAGGCGTTCTGCAGCGAACTGGAATCCTTCGACGAGGAGATTCAGTGCTTCGGCCTCGAGCGCGCCCTTGAACTGTTCCGCCAGCACGCGCCCGAATTCGAGCGCCAGACGTGCGAGGCGATCGTCTACCGGTGCGCGCGCCTGCTCGAGCGTGGCCGTCTGCCGTGCGAGGCGCTGAAGCGCACGGTGCGTCTCATGGTGGCGATCCTGGTCACCAAGCGTCAGGTGGTGAAGCTCGACGAGCGTACGAAGGAATCGATGCTGGCTGCCGTTGCCCGCGAGCTGAAGACCCCGCGCGAGCATCCCGACGCCGCCTATCGCGGCCTGTTGCAGGATCTGCGTGGTGCGGTGATGCGGCTGAAGGCGCCCCAGCCCGTCGACGCGGGCGCGAAGGAATGGGTGAGCCGGCTTGCACCGGTGTCGCCGGAGCGCGTGACCCCGCCGCGCGCCGACAAGGCGGCCTCGCCGGCCGCCAGGCAGGTCCCGGTCGACGCCTAGGTGTGAAGTCTGAGGAGGTTGTTCATCCGCAGTGAAGGCCTGAAGGTGGTTGTTGCAACACAGCTACCGGAGGACTTCAGGGATGAACAACCCGCACAAGAATGCCCGGACAACGCCGCTTGGTCGAGAGGAGATGATCCGGCGGATCGTTGAAGACCGGCTGCCGGTCGCAGAGGTCGCGGCCGGCTTCGGGGTGAGCGAACGTACGGCACGCAAGTGGCTCGGCCGCTGGAGAGCCGAGGGATCAGCTGGACTTCAGAACCGCTCCTCGCGACCCCGGACAGTCGCCAACCGGCTGGCCGATGCTGCGATCGCCCTGATCGAACGGTTGCGCCGGGCGTATCGCCTGAGCGCCGAGGTCATCGCGGACAAGCTAGCGCTGGCCCGTTCCACTGTCGCCAGCTGGCTTAAGAGGCTCGGCGTCGGTCGCCTGCAGAGCCTGGCTCCACGCGAGCCGGTGCGCCGCTATCAGCGCCAGCGCGCCGGCGAACTCATCCATCTCGACATCAAGAAGCTCGCCCGCTTCACCCATGTCGGCCATCGCATCACCGGTGACCGTCGTGGTCGCAACCGCTCCCCGGGCTACGACTTCTTCCACGTTGCCATCGACGATGCCACACGGCTCGCCTACGTCGAGGTTCTTCCTGACGAGCGGCGATCCTCGACCACCGGCTTCCTGATCCGGGCGCTGCGCTGGTTCAAAGAACAGGGCATCCGGGTCGAGCGGGTGATGACCGACAACGGCTCGGGCTACGTCGCCAAACTGTTCGGCAAGGTGCTGCGGCTACTTCGCATCCGCCACATCCGGACCCGGCCCTACACCCCCAAAACCAACGGCAAGGCCGAGCGCTTCATCCAGACCCTCATGCGCGAATGGGCCTACGCCACCACCTTCGCCTCATCACAGGCCCGCGCCGCCGATCTGACCAGATGGATCGACTGGTACAACCAGCGGCGGCCCCATGTTAGCCTCGGCCGCAGACCACCGGCTCACGCCCTCGCCGGAACAACCTGATCAGATTCCACACCTAGGGTGCGCCTTGAGTCTTGATCAGCATCTCGGCGGCAAACGGCGCGAAATACGTCAGGATGCCGTCCGCGCCGGCCCGCTTGAACGCGATCAGCGACTCCAGCATCGCCGCGTCGCCGTCGATCCAGTTGTTGTCGGCCGCCGCACAGATCATCGCGTACTCGCCCGACACCTGGTAGGCGAAGGTCGGCATCGCAAACGCCTCCTTCAGCCGCCACAGGATGTCGAGGTAGGGCAGACCCGGCTTGACCATGATCATGTCGGCGCCCTCGGCGACGTCGAGTTCGGCCTCGCGCAGCGCCTCGTCACCGTTCGCCGGATCCATCTGATAGGTGCGCTTGTCGCCCCTCAGCGTCTTCGACGAGCCGACCGCGTCGCGGAACGGGCCGTAGAAGGCCGAGGCGTACTTGGCCGCGTAGGCCATGATCTGAACGTGCGCGAAGCCGTTGCCGTCGAGCGCCTGCCGGATGGCGCCGACGCGCCCGTCCATCATGTCGGAGGGCGCGATCACGTCGGCGCCGGCCTCCGCCTCGATCAGCGCCTGCAGCACGAGCTGCTCGACGCTGGCGTCGTTGGCGATCTCGTCGCCCTTCATGATGCCGTCGTGGCCGTGGCTGGTGTAGGGGTCGAGCGCCACGTCGATGATGACCCCGAGTTGGGGCACGGTCGCCTTGATGGCCCGCGCCGCCGTGCACACGAGGTTTTCCGGATTGAGCGCCTCCGAGCCGGTTTCGTCGCGCCGCGCCGGGTCTGTGTAGGGGAAGAGCGCTACCGCCGGAATGCCGAGGCCCGCAGCGCGCTCCGCCGCCTTCACCGCCTCGTCGACCGACAGCCGCTCGACGCCGGGCATCGACGGCACCGGCTGGCGCGTCTTCTCGCCGTCGATCAGGAACATCGGCCAGATCAAGTCGTTGACCGTCAGGATCGATTCCCGCACGAGGCGGCGCGACCAGTCGCTCCGCCGGTTTCGCCGCATGCGCCGTCCACCGAGAACTGCGTCCATATCCGGCTTGGTTCTGGGGTCGGCGGTGAAACGGCTGCGCTCGTGTGTCATTGGGTCTTGCCTTGATGTCGGTCGGCCAAGCATACCATCTTCCGGGGCGCGGGCGGACCCATGGAGGCCGGATGTCGGGCGAGGACTTGCTCAATCACGAAGCGCCGCAGCCGGGCCGGGTCGAAGCCTTGCTTCCCTGGTACGTCATCGGCCTGTCGGTTGTCATGATGCTGATGGGGCTCCGCCAGTGGGCGGTGATCCTCGGCATGCTGCCGGGCGCCCCCGGTGCCTTCGTCGACATGACGTCCGCCTGGGCGGTGGTCACGGTCCATATCGCCGTGGTCGACGTGATCGTCTCGGTCGGCCTTTGGAACCAGGCGGCGTGGGGCAAGGTGCTGTGGGTGTATGCGGCGCTTTTCGAGGTGGTTATCCACACCGTCTTCGCCACCGCCTTCGGGGCCGACTGGCTGCTCGTCGGGTTTCACCTGGTCGCGCTCGCCGTTTTCGGTTTGTTGACCTTGATGGCGCGCCGCCAGATTCCGGAGTGACCTGGAAACACTAGCTTTTCCAAGGGATTGCGGCTCGCGTCGTAAGGCGCTGTTAAGCGTGGCGCTTAAGCCGTCTTTTATTCGCTTTCGCTATGGTCGGTCACACAAAAGCAGGGAAAACACCTGCTCAACAGTGAGGCGAACATGGCTATTGCAAAAAGGGCAGTCGAGGCTGCCGCTCAGCCACCTGTCAGTGCTGAGCTCAAGCCTCTCTATATGGAGGCGCTGACGCTCGTCGAGCGTCTGCACCGGCGTCTTCTCGACGTCATCAAGGACGAGTTCGACCGCGCCGGTCGTTCGGACGTGAACAGCGTGCAGGCGCTGCTCCTGTTCAACATCGGCGAGTCGGAGCTGACGGCCGGTGAGCTGCGCACGCGCGGCTACTACCTCGGCTCCAATGTCTCGTACAACCTCAAGAAGCTGGTGGAGATGGGCTACATCCATCACCAGCGCTCGCGCATGGACCGCCGGTCCGTGCGGGTCAGCCTGACCGAGAAGGGCGCCGAGGTCGCGCACATCGTCGACGCTCTCTACAACCGGCACATCCGGTCGATCGACCAGGTCGGCGGCATCACGTCCACCGACTTCAGCGATCTCAATCGCTCCCTGCAGCGCCTGGAGCGCTTCTGGACCGACCAGATTCTCTATCGTCTGTAACTTCCTGGCCTCTTCCCTGCGTGTTAAGAGCCCGGCCCCCGCGCCGGGCTCTTGCTTGTTGGGGGCCGGGCAATCCTGTGTGCGCCGCGAAAGCGCCACACTGGACTGTCAACAGGAAGATCGCCGAAAGCCTGCGGATCGCTCACTTTTTTGCGATTTCGGACGTTCGACTATCGCCAACCGGCTGTACCCGTATAGTTAGCGTGGTGCACGCCGCACGGGCGGCAGCCGGGTGCGGACACAACCGCTTTGATTTTGGAACCTGATACATGACGGTTTCTTTCGTTCATCGTTTCTTGGCCGGCGCCGCGGTTGCGGCTGCGGTTATGATCGCGCCTGTCGTGGCCGCCAGTCAGGATCCGTTGTCCGAGGTTCTGCAGAACGGCAGCGCCGAATGGTCCGACGGCTTCGATCCGGCTTCGGTCGGTGCGGCGGACGTGCGCACCACGATCCCGATCATGTCGCCCCAGATCATCGAGGCGCTCCAGTTCGCCATCAACCAGTATTCCGAGATCGTCGCGCGCGGCGGCTGGCCCATGGTGCCGGATGCCAAGGCCCTGCGCATCGGCGTCAGCGACCCGGCGGTCGTGGTCCTGCGCCAGCGGCTTGCCATTTCCGGCGACCTGCCGAACGCCGCCGTCACCAATTCGCCGGCGTTCGATTCTTACGTCGACGCGGCGGTGAAGCGCTTCCAGGCCCGCCACGGCATCCAGCCTGACGGCGTCATCGGCAAGTCGACGTTCGCGGCGCTGAACGTGCCGGCGAACGTGCGCCTCGCGCAGCTCGCCACCAACCTTACGCGCCTGAAGATGCTCACCTCGAAGAAGCTGCCTGACCGGTTCGTGATGGTGAACATCCCGGCGGCTAGCGTCGAGGCGGTCGAAAACGGCGTCGTTGTCCAGCGCCATACCGCCGTCGTCGGCAAGGTCACGCGGCCGTCGCCGATCGTGAATTCTCGTATCACCGAGATCAATTTCCATCCCTATTGGACGGTTCCGGCGAGCATCATCAAGCGCGACCTGATCCCGATCATGCAGAAGGACCCCACGTACCTGGCGACGTGGAAGATTCGCGTGTTCGACAAGAAGGGCAACGAGGTCTCGCCAGACACCATCGATTGGAACACCGACGAGGCGACCAATTATCGCTTCAAGCAGGACCCGGGCGATCAGAATTCGCTGGGCGTCGTCAAGATCAACTTCCCGAGCCCGGATGGCGTCTACATGCACGACACGCCCCACAAGGGCACGTTCCTCGAGGACTACCGGTTCGATTCGTCGGGCTGCGTGCGCATCCAGGGCATCCGCGACCTGATCGTGTGGCTGCTCAACGATACCCCTGGCCAGACCCCGGACGTCATCGAGAACGAGTTCCGCGACGGCCAGCGCACCGACGTCCGCCTTGCCAAGCCGGTGGCGCTCCACTGGACCTACATTACGGCCTGGTCGACCACCGACGGGATTGTCCAGTTCCGCGACGACATCTACAACCTCGACGGCCTCGATCAGTACACCGCCGACGCCAGCGCCGCCGCGCCGCTCTAGACGCTTCTGGCGTCGGGTGGCGCGCCTGGCGCCTGGCTCGACACGACCGCAAACTCCCGGAGCAAGCCGATGGCGACGCAATACCCGTCGATCGATCCAGATTTGCGCGCTTTCATCGAGCGCCAGCACCTGTTCTTCGTGGCGTCGGCGGCGCCGGACGCGCGGGTCAACGTCTCGCCGAAGGGCCTCGACGCGCTGCGGGTGCTCGGACCGAACCGCGTCGTCTATCTCGACCGTACCGGCAGCGGCAACGAAACGGCCGCGCACCTGCTCGCCGATGGCCGCCTCACGATCATGTTCTGCGCTTTCGAAGGGCCGCCCAAGATTCTGAGGCTCTACGGGCATGGCCGCGTGCTGGCGCGGGGAGGGGCAGAGTATGCCGCCCTGCTCGCCGGTCATTTCGCGGGCGAAGAGCCGGCCGGCGCGCGCCAGATGGTCGAGTTGACCGTGGAGATGGTCCAGACTTCGTGCGGCTACGGCGTCCCGACCTACGACTACGTCGGCGAGCGGCCGTCCCTCGACAATTGGGCCAACGCCAAGGGCGGCGAAGCGGGGTTGCAGGCCTACCGGCGCGAAAAGAACGAGACGAGCATCGACGACCTGCCCACCGGCCTCGTCGAACCGGAGATCGCGGTGTCTGCCGCAGCGGATTGAATCTGACCGGATTCGCGCGGTTTTCCGCCGACTGTCGCGCCCGATCCTTGGCGCCTGCCGCCGGTTCGTGCTAACCCGTCCGCAACCGGATTCCGCCGCCGAGGATGTGGCGCTCCGCGCACCCTGTTTTGGCCCACAGGAACCTTGCGACATGTCCCTGACCAGCTCCGCGGGCGCCGACGCTGCGCCCGGCTTCTTCACCGCCTCGCTTGCCGAATCCGACCCCGAGATCGCCGCCGCGGTCGCCGACGAGCTCGGTCGCCAGCAGCACGAGGTCGAGCTGATCGCGTCGGAGAACATCGTCTCGCGCGCCGTGCTCGAGGCGCAGGGCTCGGTGATGACCAACAAGTACGCCGAGGGCTATCCGGGCAAGCGCTACTACGGCGGCTGCGAGTTCGTCGACGTCGCCGAGACACTCGCCATCGAGCGCGCCAAGAAGCTGTTCGGCGCCGGCTTCGCCAACGTCCAGCCGAACTCCGGCAGCCAGATGAACCAGGCCGTGTTCCTGGCGCTGCTCAATCCCGGCGACAGCTTCATGGGGCTCGACCTTTCCGCCGGCGGTCATCTCACCCACGGCTCGCCCGTCAACATGAGCGGCAAGTGGTTCAAGGTCGTGCCCTATGGGGTGCGCCGCGAAGACCAGCTCCTCGACTACGATGAGATCCAGCGCATCGCCGAGGAAGCGAAGCCCAAGCTGATCATCGCTGGCGGCACCGCCTATTCACGCATCTGGGATTTCCGCCGCTTCCGCGAGATCGCCGATTCGGTCGGCGCCTACCTGATGGTCGACATGGCCCATTTCGCCGGGCTGGTTGCCGGCGGCGCCCATCCCTCGCCGATGCCTCACGCCCACGTCGTCACGACGACCACGCACAAGTCGCTGCGCGGGCCCCGCGGCGGCATGATCCTGACCAACGACGAAGCGCTCGCCAAGAAGATGAACTCGGCCGTTTTCCCGGGGCTCCAGGGTGGCCCGCTGATGCATGTCATCGCCGCCAAGGCGGTGGCGCTCGGCGAGGCGCTGCGTCCCGATTTCAAGGTCTACGCCTCCAACGTCGTCGCCAATGCCCGCGCCCTTGCCGAGCAGCTCAAACAGCTCGGGTTCGACATCGTCTCGGGCGGCACCGACAACCACCTGATGCTGGTCGATCTGAGGCCCAAGCGCCTCCGGGGCAACGTCTCGGAGAAGGCGCTCGTGCGCGCCGGCCTCACCTGCAACAAGAACGCCATTCCCTTCGATCCGGAAAAGCCGTTCGTCACGTCGGGCCTGCGGCTCGGCACCCCGGCCGCCACCACGCGCGGCTTTGGCATCGCCGAGTTCCAGGAGGTCGGTCGCCTGATCGCCGAGGTTCTCGATGCCGTCGCACAGTCGGAGGATGGCGCCGCGCCGCTGGTCGAGGCGTCGGTGAAGAAGAAGGTACGGGCGCTGACCGACCGCTTCCCCATCTACCGGTAGCCCGAAGCCGATGCGCTGCCCGTATTGCGGCAACCCCGATACGCAGGTGAAGGATTCGCGGCCGTCCGAGGACAACACCGCGATCCGCCGGCGCCGCTTCTGTGAGGCGTGTGGCGGGCGCTTCACGACGTTCGAGCGCGTCCAGCTGCGCGAACTCACCGTCATCAAGAAGAACGGCCGCCGCGTCCCCTTCGATCGCGACAAGCTCATCCGCTCCGTTGACGTGGCGCTGCGCAAGCGCACCGTCGATCCCGAGCGCGTCGCTCGCATGATCAACGGGATCGTCCGTCAGCTTGAATCGAGCGGCGAGACCGAGGTGCCGTCGGACAAGATCGGCGTCCTCGTCATGGAGGCGCTGAAGGCGCTCGACGAGGTCGCCTACGTGCGCTTCGCCTCGGTCTATCGCAATTTCCGCGATACCGAGGATTTCAAGGGCGTGCTCGACGAGCTGTCCGGCCCCGGCGAACCGTTGAAGGGCTGAGCGCCATGCCCCGTCGCGCCAAGGCGATTGCCGTCGATCCCGAGTTCGACCGCCGCATGATGGCGGCGGCGCTCCGCCTCGGGCGCCGCAACATCGGCCAGACCCATCCGAACCCCGCCGTCGGCTGCATCCTCGTCGACGGCGATGGCAACGTGGTGGCGCGCGGCTGGACCGCGGCCGGCGGCCGCCCGCACGCCGAGCAGGCCGCCCTTGCCGCCGCCGGCGATGCTGCCGCCGGGACGACCGCCTACGTCACGCTGGAGCCCTGCGCCCACAACGGCCGCACCAAATCCTGCACCAAGCGCCTGATCGAGGCCGGCGTCGCTCGCGTCGTCACCGCCACGGCCGATCCCGACCCGCGCACCAACGGTGCCGGACATGCGGCGCTCGAGAAGGCCGGCATCGCCGTCACCACGGATGTGCTGCGCGAAGAAGCCGTGCGCGCCCACTCCGGCCACATCGACCGCATTGGCGAAGGGCGGCCGCACGTCACGCTGAAGCTTGCGGTTTCCGCCGACGGCATGATCGGCCGGCGGACCGGCGAGCGCATGATCATCACCGGCAAGCAGGCGTTCGACGTGGTGCAGGTCATGCGCACCGAATTCGACGTGGTTCTGGTCGGGATCGGCACCGTCCTCGTCGACGACCCGCGCCTGTCGGTTCGTCTGCCGGGCCTCGAAAACCGCTCGCCCGTCCGCGTCATCCTCGACGCCAGCGCGCGCCTCCCCGAGGAGTCGCGCCTGCTCCAGACGGCGCCGGATTCACCGCTCATCGTGTTCACCGGGCCGGAAGCGCCCGAGGAGAAGACCGCGGCTCTCGCCAAGGCGGGCGCCACCGTCATTCCCATCGATCTCGTTTCCGGCCGCATCGACCTCGACGCGGTGCTGAAGCGCCTCGCCGACGATGGTCACTCCCGCGTGTTCGCCGAAGGCGGCGCCGAGGTCGCTCAGTCGCTGGTGCAGGGCGATCTCCTCGACGAGGTCGTCATCCTGCGCGCCCCCGTGGTGGTCGGCCCCGAAGGTGTGCGCGCGCTCGGCGGCATGGCGCTCTCGGCAATCGAGCGCAGCCCCCGCTACCGGCTGGTCGAAACTATGCCGGTCGGCGAGGACACGTTGCGCCACTACCTGCGGGCCCCCTAATGTTCACCGGGATTGTCACCGATGTCGGCCGGGTCACGGAGGTTGTCGCCCGCAACGATGTCCGCCGCATTACCATCGCCACCGCCTACGACACCGCGACGATCGATCTCGGCGCGTCGGTAAGCTGCGCCGGCGTCTGCCTGACGGTGGTGGCGACCGGGGAGGGGGCGTTCGACGTCGAGGCCGCCCCCGAGACGCTGACCGTCACCGGCATCGGCCAGTGGCAGGTCGGCACCCGCGTCAATCTTGAGCGCTCGCTGCGCATCGGCGATGAGCTCGGCGGTCATCTCGTCGCCGGCCACGTCGATGGACTGGCGACCGTCGCAAGCCGCGAGGATCTCGGCGAAACCACGCGCTTCGTCTTCGAGGCGCCGGCCGAGCTTGCCCGGTTCATCGCGCCGAAAGGCTCGGTTTGCCTCGACGGCACGTCGCTCACCGTCAACGGAGTTAACGGCGCGACCTTCGACTGCCTGTTGATCCCCCACACCCTCAAGGTGACCACCTGGGGCGACCGCAAGCCGGGCGACCGGGTGCATCTGGAAGTCGATACCATCGCCCGCTACGTTGCGCGGCTCATCCAGCCGGTCTAGACCGCCGCATTCGCACGGGAAATGACCTGATGGCCGATGGTTCGCCGCACCTTCTCGTCGTAGAAGCCCGCTTCTACAACGAAATCTCCGATGAACTGCTGCGTGGCGCGCGCGCCGCGATCGGCGCCGCCAACGCGACCTGCGACGTGGTCACGGTGCCCGGCGCTCTCGAAATCCCGGCGGCCATCGCCATGGCCCTGAAGGGCAGCAAGACCTACGACGGCTTCGTGGCGCTCGGCTGTGTCATCCGCGGCGAGACCACCCACTACGAGACCGTCGCCGACGAGTCGGCCCGCGGCCTGATGGACATTGCCGTCGCGTTCGCGGTCCCGATTGGCAACGGCATCCTGACCGTCGAGAACGACGATCAGGCTTGGGCGCGCGCCCGCGTCGGCGAGGCGAACAAGGGCGCCGCCGCCGCCAACGCGGCGCTGCGCATGCTCGACGTGCAGAAGCAGTTCGCCAAATGACCCTCGCCGAGAAGACGGCGCCACGGCCCGCCAACCAGCGCGGCGCCGCGCGTCTGGCCGCCGTCCAGGCGCTCTACCAGATGGACCTCGGCGGCGCGACGCTGCCCGATGTGCTCTCTGAATTCGAGACGCTGCGCCTCGGCAAGGAAATCGACGGCGAGCAATATCGTGACGCTGACGCGGACTTCTTTCGCGAAATCGTGTCGGGCGTCGTCGCCCATCAGCGCACCCTCGACCCGGCCATCGACGCCGCGCTGATGTCCGGCTGGCCGCTGCCGCGCGTCGACGTGACGCTGCGCGCCATCCTGCGCTCCGGCGGCTACGAGCTGGCCCACCGGCCGGACGTTCCGGCCCGGGTCGTGATCACCGAATACGTCGACGTCGCAAAGGCGTTCTTCGAGGGCGAGGTGCCCGCAATGGTCAACGGTGTGCTCGACACGCTCGCCCATCGCCTGCGGCCGGCGGAGTTCGCCGCGTGAAGGATCACGACCCCCTCCCGGCCTCCCCCTTTCAGGGGGAGGGGGTGCCTGGCGAGCCGCGCCCCGCTCTTTCCCTCCCCCTGGAAGGGGGAGGTCGGCCGGCAAGGCCGGCCGGGTGGGGGTCTCGTGCCCGTGCGTAAGCGCGACAAGCGCCCTGGCGAATTTGCCCTGATCGAGCGCTACTTCCGGCCGCTCGCCCGCGACCGCGGCGCCTTCGCGCTTGCCGACGACGCGGCGCTCTACCGCCAGCGGCCGGGCGACGATCTGGTCCTGACGACCGACACCATCGCTGCCGGGGTTCATTTCTTCGCTGACGATCCGCCCGGCGCGATCGCCCGCAAGGCGTTGCGGGTGAACCTCTCCGATCTTGCCGCCAAGGGCGCCGAGCCGGTCGGCTACCTCTTGTCACTGGCCCTGCCGGACACCTGGACGGAGCGCTGGATTGCCGCTTTCGCGAAGGGTCTCGGCGCCGACCAGCGCCGCTACGGTATCTCGCTGCTGGGCGGTGACACGACCCGCGCTGCCGGCGGGCTCACCGTATCGATCACGGCCCTTGGGCGCGTTCCGAAGGGCGCCATGGTGCGCCGCGCCGGCGCCAAGGAGGGGCACGCCGTGTTCGTGTCTGGCACCGTCGGCGACGCCGCCCTAGGCCTGCGCATCCGGCACAACGAACTTGCGGTCACCCGAGGCGCGAAGCACCTGCTTGCCCGCTACCTGCTCCCCGAGCCGCGTCTGGCCCTCGCACCGGTGCTCCGCCACCATGCCACCGCCGCGCTCGATGTTTCCGACGGGCTGGTCGCCGACCTCGCGCACATCTGCGACGTGTCGCGTGTGAGCGCCGAGATCGATGCCCCGGCCGTGCCCCTCTCGCCGGCGGCCCGCGCTGCCTTGGCCGCCGACCCGGCGGCGCTGGCAACCGTGCTCTCCGGTGGCGACGACTACGAGATCCTGGCGACCGTCCGTCCGGCGCGTGCCGCCCTGTTCGCCGCCGAGGCGAAGGCCGCGGGGGTCTCAGTCACGCGTATCGGCACTATCATGGCCGGCGCCAGGCCGCCTGTCGTTCTGGATGGCGCGGGCAGGGCGATCAGCCTTGCCCGGGCCGGCCATACGCACTTTTGACGTCCGGTATCGCCCGCCTGTAGGCTCGCTTATGACCACCCTGTCCATCGATCAAGTCGACGACTTCGAGGCCAAGCGCAACGCGGTTGTGCTGGCCGGCGCCAGCGCGCTGAGCGGCTCGGCGCCGCCGATAGCCTTCTCGCTGGGCGGCCTTGCCGGCATCTACCTGCTCGGCGCGGACAAGTCGATGGCGACGCTGCCGGTGTCGTTCTTCGTCGTCGGTGGGGCGCTGGGCGCAATTCCCGCGGCGCAGCTGATGGCGCGGATCGGCCGGCGCGCTGGCTTCATGGCCGGCGCCACCTTCACCATCGCCGGCGGTCTGGTCTCCGGATTTGCGGTGCTCTACGACAGCTTCCTCGCTTTGGTCGTTGGTTTCGCCATGATCGGCTTCGCCAATGCGTTCGTGCAGCAGTATCGCTTCGCCGCCGCCGATTCCGGCAGCGACGGCTTTCGCGCCAAGGCGATTTCGTGGGTGCTGGTGGGCGGCATTGCCGCCGGCGTGGTCGGGCCGCAGACCGCGATTCTGACCCGCCACCTGTTCGACCCGATTCCCTTCGTCGGCGGCTTCTTCGCCATCAGCATCCTCGGCGCCCTCGGCATCCTGGTGCTGCTAAACCTGCGTGGCGCGGCGCGCGAGCGTCCGGTGTTCACTGATCGGTCCGGCGGGCGGCCGCTCGTCGAGATCATCCGCCAGCCGCGCTTCATCGTGTCGCTGATCTGCGCGGTCGGGGCCTATTCCCTGATGAGCCTGGTGATGACCGCCGCGCCGCTCGCCATCGTCGGCTGCGGGCTCGGCCAGGACAACGCGGCTCTCGGCATCCAGTGGCACGTGCTCGCCATGTTCGGCCCGAGCTTCGTCACCGGCAGCCTGATCGCCCGCTTCGGCAAGGAAGCGATCGTTGGGGTGGGGCTGTTGCTCCTGGTTGGGTGCGCCTCCGTGGCGCTTCTCGGCATCGACCTTGTGCATTTCTGGGGGGCGCTGATCCTCGTCGGCCTCGGCTGGAACTTCGCCTTCATCGGCGCGACCGCCATGCTGACCGAGACCTACCGGCCGGAGGAGCGCGCCCGCGTCCAGGGGTTCAACGATTTCGTCCTGTTCTCGTTCGTGGCCGTGGCGTCGTTCTCGTCGGGGCAGATCTTCGCGCACCTCGGCTGGGCGGCGATCAACATGTTCGTCTACCCGGTGGTGGCGCTCTGCGCCGTCGCGCTGGCGGTTGCCTGGACCGTCAGGCCGGGCCGTCCGGTGCCGCGCTGAACAGCGTTATCTGCACGCCCTCCGCGGTCTCAATGCGCACGTTCGTGTGGCCCCACGGCGTCTTCACCGGGCCTGCGACCTGCGCCATGCCGGCCGCCGCGAGAGCCGCGCCGGTCGCGGCCGAGTCGGCGACCGCCATTCCCACGCGCACCGCTGCCCCGATCGCGCGTCCGGTTTCGATTCGGTCCGCCCGCTCGGCTTCCGCGCGCGTCAGAATCTCCAGGGTCGCCCGCCCGCCGGCGAGCACAGTGCCACCTTGGAATTGTTCCACCACGGGCAGCCCCAGTACGTCCCGATAGAGCCTCAGGGCGGCTTCCTCGTCAGCGACCGTCAGCACAACGCGGAGCTCCCGGACCGGATTCTCGTCGCTCATTTTGCCTGCAACCTTTTGTTTCGGTGACCCCCGGCCAACCGCTTGACGCACGTTCATCCACGGTACATACACCCGCACAAATCCTAGGGACGGCCGCCGAACTGCGGCCGTTTTCCTTGAGATTCGAGCCGCTCGGGACCCTCCCACAAAAGCGGCGGACGGAAGAGGAAAATCCCGTGCTCTACCTTGTCATCATTTGCGGTCTTCTCGCCATCGGCTACGCCGTTTGGGCGGCGCGTGAAGTGCTCGCCGCCGACCCCGGTTCGGCCAGGATGCAGGAGATCTCGGCCGCCGTTCAGGAAGGCGCCACCGCCTATCTCAGGCGTCAGTACACAACCATCGCCATCGTCGGCGTCGTCGTCTTCATCATCGTCGCGTGGCTCCTGTCGGTCACCGTCGCCATCGGCTTCTTGATCGGCGCGATCCTGTCGGGCACCGCCGGATTTGCCGGCATGATGGTTTCGG
The DNA here is from genome assembly GCA_963843565.1 of uncultured Alphaproteobacteria bacterium. GTDB lineage: Bacteria > Pseudomonadota > Alphaproteobacteria > Rhizobiales > Kaistiaceae > DASZQY01. Next base: position 931,984 of record CAWJKY010000003.1, on the reverse strand, counting down.
TCCGCGCCAACGTGCGCACGGCACAGGCGGCGAGCCAGAGTCTTGCGGCCGGCCTCGCCATCGCGTTCCGCTCCGGTGCGATCACCGGCATGCTGGTCGCCGGTCTGGCGCTTCTCGGCGTCTCGATCTACTTCCTGATCCTCACCCAGTTCGCCGGTTACGCAGTCAACGACCGCATCGTCATCGACGCGATGGTCGCCCTCGGCTTTGGCGCCTCGCTCATCTCGATCTTCGCCCGTCTCGGCGGCGGCATCTTCACCAAGGGTGCCGACGTCGGCGCCGACCTCGTCGGCAAGGTCGAGGCCGGCATCCCGGAAGACGACCCCCGCAACCCGGCGACCATCGCGGATAACGTCGGCGACAACGTCGGCGATTGCGCCGGCATGGCTGCCGACCTGTTCGAGACCTATGCGGTCACCGTCGTCGCCACGATGGTGCTGGCGTCGATCTTCTTCGCCACGCAGCCGAGCCTCGACAATGCGATGCTCTACCCGCTCGCCGTCGCGGGCGTCTGCATCCTGACGTCGATCATCGGCACGTTCTTCGTCACCCTGGGCGCCAACAACTCGATCATGGGCGCGCTCTACAAGGGACTGATCGTCACCGGCCTGCTTTCGATCGTCGGCCTCGCCCTCGCCACCACGCTGGTCCTCGGCTGGGGCGTTATCGGCACCGCCAACGGCGTTCCCGTCACGGGCACGGCGCTGTTCATTTGCGGCATCGCCGGCCTCGCCGTCACCGGCCTGATCGTGGTGATCACCGAGTACTACACCGGCACCGGCAAGCGTCCGGTTGTCTCGATTGCCCAGGCCTCCGTCACCGGCCACGGCACCAACGTCATCCAGGGCCTCGCCGTCTCGCTTGAGTCGACGGCGCTCCCGGCGCTGGTCATCGTCGCGGGCATCATCGTCACCTACCAGCTCGGCGGCCTCTTTGGCACGGCGATCGCGGTCACCACCATGCTCGGTCTCGCCGGCATGATCGTTGCCCTCGACGCGTTCGGCCCGGTCACCGACAACGCCGGTGGCATCGCGGAAATGGCCGGGTTGCCCGCCGACGTGCGCAAGACCACCGATGCCCTCGACGCGGTCGGCAACACCACCAAGGCCGTCACCAAGGGCTATGCGATCGGTTCGGCGGGCCTCGGCGCGCTGGTTCTGTTCGCCGCTTACTCGAACGACCTGACCTACTTCGCGGCCCACGGCGACATGTTCGCCTACTTCAAGGGCATGGGCACCGTCGACTTCAACCTGTCCAACCCGTACGTCGTTGCCGGCCTCATCTTCGGCGGCCTCATCCCGTATCTGTTCGGCGGCATTGCCATGACGGCTGTGGGGCGCGCGGCAGGCTCGATCGTCGAGGAAGTGCGCCGCCAGTTCCGCGAGCACCCTGGCATCATGCAGGGCACGGAGAAGCCGAACTACGGCCGCGCCGTCGACCTGCTGACCAAGGCAGCCATCCGCGAGATGATCGTGCCGTCGCTGTTGCCGGTTCTGGCGCCTATCGTCGTGTATTTCGGCGTGCTTCTGATCTCCGGCTCGCGCGCTTCGGCCTTCGCCGCGCTCGGCGCCTCGCTCCTCGGTGTCATCGTCAACGGACTGTTCGTGGCCATTTCCATGACCTCCGGCGGCGGCGCCTGGGACAACGCCAAGAAGTCGTTCGAGGACGGCTTCACCGACCGTGACGGCGTCGTCCACCAGAAGGGTTCGGAGGCCCACAAGGCGTCCGTGACCGGCGACACCGTCGGCGACCCCTACAAGGACACCGCCGGTCCGGCCGTGAACCCGGCGATCAAGATCACCAACATCGTGGCCCTGCTGCTGCTGGCGGTGCTGGCCCACTGATACACCACGCACGACAAAGCAAAAGCCCCGCGGAGAGCAATCTTCCGCGGGGCTTTTTGATTCTGTCCGGGTCTGGGCGGCTGGGGCCTAGTTACCGAACGGGTTGCCGCCGAACGGGTTCTTGCCGACGCCCACCATGCCGGTCAGCACCTGCTGGATGAAGGTCTGGTCGGCGCCACCGGTGGGCGTCGTCCGGCTGACGAAGTCGAACACCTTGCCGTCCTTCATGCCGTAGTTGGCGACGTGATCGACCTGGTCCTTGCTGTTGAAATAGACCGCCACGACCCGCTGATCGACCAGCTTGTCGTTCATGAAGGCGACCGGGCGGTAGCGCGTCTGGCTGATGTAGTAGAACACCTGACCGCCGAATTCGCCGGTCGTCGACGGCGAGCCGAGGGCGATCAGCACCTGCTCGCGGCTGGAGCCGGGCGGGATCTGGGCGAGCGCCTCGGGGGTCACGATGTAGCCGTGCTGCGACGTTTCGCTCAGCGACCCGAGGCGGCCTCCGCCGCTGCTCTGGCACCCCGCTACCGCCAATAGACAAACCGCCAGCGTGGCGCCTCGCGCGGCGCTCGATCGGGCCGAATCAGACTTTCGCGGCAATGCCGTTTCCTCGTTGGTTTGCCTGCCGTTTTCCTGCCGCAGGGCACGACGGCTTGGCTTTTTCCGTACCGTGAGCTAGGCCAGCTTGCAACGTCCTGTCGCCCCTCAAATCCGGGTGCCGGCCTATGTTCGCCCGCCTCTTTCGCCGCGATTCCGAAGATTCGACCATAGCATCCGCAATTTACGGCGCGATCGTGGCGCAAGCGCGCACGCCGGCGCTCTACGCGGGCCTTGGCGTGCCGGACACTGTCGACGGGCGGTTTGAAATGGTCGTCCTGCACACCATCTTGGTGCTTCACCGCCTCCAGAGCGAGGACGCGGCCGCACAGAACATCGGACAGGTGATCTTCGATCTTCACTGCACGGATATGGACCGTTCCCTTCGCGAACTGGGCATCGGCGACCTTGGCGTGCCCAAGCGCATGAAGAAGATGGCAGAGGCGTTCTACGGCCGCGCCGCGGTCTATCGGGCCGCGATCGAAGCCGGCGACCGCGATGGGCTGGCGACCGCGCTGGCGCGGAATGTCTATCGGGACGATCAACGCGATGCCCGGGCAGGCGCGCTTGCCGACTACGTGGCCGCTTCGGCGGCGCGGATCGCGGCCGCGCCGGCGCTCGGCCTGTCGCCGCCGTTTGCCGATGCGGGTTCGTTCGCCCCGGCGGGAGCTGCCGCGTGAGCGGGCTGAGACGGCACCCCGTCAGCGCCGCCGAGCCGCCGGCGGGCGACATCCAGATCGTTGCCGATGCCGACGAGCGCGCCGCCCTTGCCGCCGCGAACGACCTTGTCTCCGTCGAGTCCTTGACCGTCACCGCGTCGGTCACGCCCGGCGAGAAGGGGGCGGTCACCGTCGACGGCCGGGTCGTCGCCGATATCGTCCAGACGTGCGTTGTCAGCCTCGTCCCGGTACCCCAGCACATCGACGAGCCGTTCACGGTCCGCTTCGTGCGCGAGGCGCCCGCGCCGCCCAGGCCAGGCGCTGAAATCGTCTTCGATGCCAGCGAACCGGACCCGCCGGAGGTGCTTGAGGGCCCGACCGTGGACGTCGCGGCGCTCGGCGAGGAGTACTTCGTCCTGGCGATCGACCCCTATCCGCGGGCGCCCGGCGCGACACTCCCCGCCGAAGCAAGCGACGGCGACGCGGGCGGCCCGGAATCGCCGTTTGCGGCCCTTGCCGCGCTGCGCAAAACCCCCGGATCGAGCGCGTGAACGCACAGCTTTCGGGCGGCAAGTCTTTGTTTGCGCCGGCGAACCTTGTACGCTGCCACGCCATTCGCCTGCGCGGGCTGGGCCTTTCATAGGAACTGGAATGTCGGTCACAGCTTCGCTGGACGTCATGGGAGGTGACAAGGGCGCGGAGATGGTCCTGCCGGGGGCCGCCGTGGCGCTGTCCCGCCAGCCGGACCTGAAGCTCCGCCTGTTTGGCGATGAGGCCATCGTCCGGCCGCTGATCGCCAGATACCCGACCGTCGAGGCGGCCTCGACCTTCGAACATTGCCCGATCTCGGTGCGCATGGACGACAAGCCGAGCCAGGCGCTGCGTCGCGGCCGGCGCCACTCCAGCATGTGGCGCTCCATCGAGGCGGTCCGGGACGGGGACGCCGATTTCGCGGTGTCGGCCGGCAATACCGGCGCGCTCATGGCCATGGCGAAGTTCTGCCTGCATTCCTCCGCCGAGATCGACCGCCCGGCAATCGCCGGCATCTGGCCGACGCTCAAGGGCGAGAGCGTGCTTCTCGATTGCGGCGCCACCATCGGCGCCGACGCCGAGGGACTGTTCGAATTCGCGGTGATGGGCGCCGTGATGGCGCGGGTGGTCCTCGACAAGCAGAAGCCCACCGTTGGCCTGCTCAACATCGGCGTCGAAGAGGTCAAGGGTCTCGACCAGATCCGCATCGCCGGCCAGATGCTGAAGGAAGCCCAGCTTCCTAATCTCGAGTACGTCGGCTTCATCGAGGGCGATGACATCGGCAAGGGCAGGGCGGACGTGGTCGTGACAGAAGGCTTCGCCGGCAACATCGCGCTGAAGACCGCCGAAGGCACCGCGCGTCAGATCACCGGGCTGCTGCGCGAGGCCGTCAGCCAGTCCCTGCTTGCCAGGATCGGCTTCGCGCTCGCCAGTGGCGCCTTCGCCAAATTGCGCCGCACGCTCGACACACGGCGCTCCAACGGCGGCGCGTTTCTCGGGCTCAACGGTATCGTCATCAAGAGCCACGGCGGCGCCGACCCGGAAGGCTTCGCGACCGCCATCGAGGTCGGGGCCAGTCTCGCGCGTTCGCGCATCGTCGAGAGCATCAATCACGATCTCGCCGCCCATCGCGCGCGGCTGCGCGAGACCGAGGTCGTCGAGAAGATCGCCAAGACGGGGGCCATGTGACCAGCGTTCGTTCGGTGGTATTGGGCGTCGGCGGGTATCTGCCGGAGCGCATCCTGACCAATGCCGAAATCGCCACGATGGTAGATACGTCGGACGCCTGGATTCAACAGCGCACCGGCATCCGCGAGCGCCACATCGCGGCCGAGGGCGAACTGACCACGGACCTCGCGCTCAACGCCTGTCTGCGCGCGCTCAGCAATGCCGAAACGCTGGCCGACGAGATCGACCTGATCGTCATGGCGACGGCCACCCCCGACAACACCTTTCCCGCCGCCGCCGTCGCCGTGCAGGAGAAGCTCGGCATCACCCGTGGCGCCGCTTTCGATGTTCAGGCCGTGTGCTCGGGCTTCATCTATGCGCTCGCCACCGCCGACGCACTTCTGCGCACCGGACACGCCGGACGCGCACTGGTTGTCGGCGCCGAGACTTTCTCGCGCATTCTCGACTGGACCGACCGCACGACGTGCGTGCTGTTCGGAGACGGGGCGGGCGCTGTCGTTCTCGGTCGCGAGGTCGAGCCCGGCGGGCGCAGCGATCGCGGATTGCTCACTACCCACCTGCGCTCCGACGGCCGCTATCGCGACAAGCTCTACGTCGACGGCGGCCCGTCTTCGACCGGCACCGTCGGGCATCTGCGCATGGAAGGCCGCGAGGTCTACAAGCACGCCGTCGCCAAGATCGGCGACGTCATCGAGGATGCGTTCGAAGCCACCGGTTTCACCGCCGCCGACATCGACTGGTTCGTTCCCCACCAGGCCAACGTGCGCATCATCGATTCCACGGCGAAGAAATTCGGCATCGACGACAGCAAGGTGATCCGCACCGTCGACCGGCATGGCAACACGTCGGCCGCGTCGATCCCGCTGGCGCTTGCCGAGGCGTGCGGCGATGGCCGCATCAAGAAGGGCGACCTGCTCCTGCTTGAAGCGATGGGCGGCGGGTTCACCTGGGGTTCGGCGATCCTGCGCTGGTAGACGGGTCGGCCCGACGGCAACGCTGAAAACACTCAAAGCCGTCGCGACGACAGGCTTGTGTTGATTCTCCTACGGCCACCGAATAGGCTATCGTATTGGTTTGATTGGAAAGTCTTCCGCATTGCGGCACCATCCAGTGGGAACGAGGCCATGGCTGGAAAGACGGTGACGCGGGCTGATCTGTGCGAGGCGGTCTACCAGACGGTAGGTTTGTCGCGCACCGAGTCCGCGACGCTTGTTGAGCTGGTCCTCGATGAGATTTGCAGCGCAATCGTCGGCGGCGAGGCGGTCAAACTCTCGTCGTTCGGCTCGTTCATTGTGCGCCGCAAGGGCGAGCGCGTCGGCCGCAACCCCAAAACCGGCGAGGAAGTGCCGATTTTGCCGCGCCGCGTCATGGTCTTCAAACCCAGCAACGTGCTGAAGCAGAAGATCAACGACAAGCTGCTCAACGGCAGCGGTGGGCTCGAATCCGAGCCCGAAATGAAGACCGAACCCTGATCAGCCGGTATTCGGCGCCGCAGGCGGGTTGAGCCGTGTCCAAGGGTCCCACCGCGTTCCGCACGATCAGCGAGGTCGCCGAAGAGCTCGACCTGCCGCAGCACGTGCTGCGCTTCTGGGAGACCCGTTTCGCCCAGATCAAGCCCATGAAGCGGGGCGGGGGCCGCCGCTACTACCGCCCCGATGACATCGACCTTTTGCGCGGTATCCGCCACCTGCTCTACGGCGAGGGCTACACCATCCGCGGCGTCCAGCGCATCCTCAAAGAGCACGGCGCCCGTTTCGTCACCGGCGCCGGCCGTGAAGAGGTGCCGGTCCTGTCGGCCGCGCCGGCCGATCTGGAGCCGCCACCCCTCGACGAGGACGTCGAGGACGAGGCGGTTGCAGCGGGCCCCGATCTCGATCGCCCGCACGTCGACGAGACGCCCGATCACGTCGAGCCTACCTTCTCGGGTGGCGCTTTTCGGCCGCAGCCACGCCCGGTAGCGTCCCCGCCTGGCCAATCGATCTACGCCAAACCCGCCGCGACCGGCCTTGCTGGCGACGAGATCGACCGCCTTCAGGCGACCCTCGGCCAGCTGATGGAGCTGAAGCGCCTGCTCGATGGCGCCCGCGGGTAAGATGCCCGCGCCGATGCGCCGGTACCGTAAGCACGACTTTCCGGTTTCCGAGATTCGCAGGTTCCTGGAGCCCGGTCCGGTCGTTCTGGTGAGTTCCGCCTGGAAGGGCGAGCGCAACGTCATGACCATGGGCTGGCACATGGTCATGGAGTTCGTGCCCTCGCTGGTCGGGTGCCTCATTTCCAGCGCCAATCACAGCTTCGGGATGGTCCGGCGCAGCCATGAATGCGTCATCAACGTGCCGACCGCTGACATGGCCGCGGCGGTGGCCGGCGTCGGCAATTGCTCCGGCCGCGACACCGACAAATTCGCGAAGTTCGAGCTGACCGCGACCGCCGCCGACACCGTTGCCGCCCCGCTGATCGCCGAATGCTACGCCAGCCTCGAGTGTCGGCTTGCCGACGGCCGGATGATCGACAGATACAACTTGTTCGTTTTCGAGGTCGTGAAGGCTCACGCCGCGACGCGGCCGAAGTATCCGGAGACGCTCCACTATCGCGGCGACGGCATGTTCATGGTCGCGGGGCGCTCGCTGAACCTCAGGTCGAAGTTCCGGCCGGGGATGCTCTGATCTCGCCGCCAAGGGTCGGCATCGACGTCCGCGGATGCTAGTGAGGCGGCACCTGCCGGTGGCACAAGGGGTTGCATGACCTTCAAGCTCATAGAGATCGCCACACCTGAGGACCGCTTCCGCGCCATCGTCTCGATCGCGGAGGAGATGGAGGTGTCCGACATTCAGATTGGCCCCGCGCTGGAAGACGGGCGCCGTCCCATCACGCTGGTGGTCGGCGAGATCGACCGGCAGGCACTCCTCGACCGCCTTCAGGGTGCCCTCGGCAAGTCCGACAACTGGCGCATCACCATGGTGCCGGCCGATACGGTGATCGCGCGCGAAACCGAGGAGGAGAAGGAGAAAGACGCGGTGAGGGAGGCGGAGAAGAACGCCGCGCCCGACGAGGAGGACGAGGAGAAGAAGAAGGAAGAGCGCGCCCGCGCCTCACGCGAGGAACTGCACAATCTCGTCGCCGGCGGGGTCAGGATGGACAGCAACTTCATCCTGCTGGTCTTCCTGTCGACGGTCGTTGCCTCGGTCGGCCTCGAAAAGGACAGCGTCGCCGTCCTCATCGGCGCCATGGTGATCGCGCCGCTGCTCGGCCCCAACGTTGCCTTCGCTTTCGGCGCGGCCATCGGCGACCGCGATCTGATGTTGTCGGCGACGAAGTCGAACGTGGTCGGCGTTGTCCTGTCGATCCTGTTCGCCGGCGCGTTGGCGCTGGTCATCAAACCGAACATCCTCAGCCACGAACTCCTGGCGCGTTCCACGCTGGACTACGCCGGCATCGCGCTGGCGCTGGCCTCGGGCGCGGCCGCGGCGCTGTCCGTCACCACCGGCCTGTCGAGCACGCTGGTCGGCGTCATGGTCGCCGTTGCCCTGCTGCCGCCGGCTGCCACGCTCGGTATCATGACGGCTGCCGGCCGTTTCGATCTTGCCGCCGGCGCCGCCATGCTGCTTGTCGCCAACGTCGCGTGCGTCAACCTCGCCGCGCAGGTCGTCTTCCTCGCCAAAGGTATCAAGCCGCGCACGTGGAACGAACGTCAAAGCGCCCGTGTCGCCGTCACCGTCAATCTGGTGACATGGATCGCGCTGCTGGCGGTCCTCATTGGGGTGATTGCGCTACGGCAAACGGCTCCGGTCTGACGGGCCGGCGCCGGTCTCCCGTGCTGCTATTGCTGGTCGCAGCACACCACCCGCACGTAGGTGTTGCCGTAGGTGATGAAGGCGTCGGCCGGCACCAGATCGCGCGCCTTGAGCTTGGCGAGCAGCGCTTCGCCGGCGGCCATGCTGTAGGAATCCCTCAGCGCCACGTTGAACCGGCCGCCGCGTGCCAGTTCGGCCACCAGCGGCAGGCTGGAGTCGCGGATGTATGCTTCCGCTGCGCTGAAGTCCCGGAAGCTCTTGAGCTCGATGTAGCGGCTTTCGAACGGGCCGCCCTGGAACTGATCGACGAACACCCAGCTTTCGTTGATGTAGCCGATGCCGCGCGGCGTATCCACGCGGTACCACGGGCCGCTGTCGTCCATGATCTTGACCGGGGTGCCGTTGGCGAGCTCCGTCAGGTTACGCGAGCGCTCGTTCGCGACCGCCTTGAGCGGCGCCTCGCCGTCCGGGTGGCGGATGCGCCCTGACTGCGCCGGCGGAATGACGAAGCCGGTGTCCGTATTGGCGGACGGCGGCGCGTCCGACTTCGGCAGCGGCTTGGCATATGGCAATGACGGATCGCTTTCAACCGACGCGGTCTTGGTCTCGCCGTCGTTCCCGGTGTCGCCGGTGTCCGGGTTGGGGTTCGACGTCAACGTGTCGGGGTTGCTGTCGGGTGTGGTGTCAGGCCCGGTGCTGGTGTTGGGATTGGTTCTCGGCGTCGGCGCGCTTCTCTGGTCGGTGCCGGGGCCGTCGTTGCCCGGGCTGTTGCCCTCGTCGGTGCTGGCCAGCGTCGGCGCGTTCGTTCCGGTGGTGACGTGATAGCGCTGCATCTCGCCACTGGTCAGGTAGCGGATGTCGTCGGAGTTGGCGCTGAGCGCAACCTTCAGGAGACCCGAGTCGATGCCCATGTCGGACATGTACTCGACCACCAGTGCGGTCAGCTCCTGGATCGTCTGGACGGCGTCCTCGACGCTCACCCCGCGCGGGCTTGCCAGCGACGCCTTGTGCATGCCGATCGAGTCCGGCTCGGCGGTGCGCTGCACGCCGCCCATGAAGGCAAAGGCGCAGGCAGAGTCGCATTCCAGCGACCGGCTCCCGACCGTGTTCAGCCCGGTCTTGCGGATCAGGCGGCCGAGTTCGAGCGCCTTGGCGATGTTGCCGCCGGGCGAATCGAACGTCACGAAGGTCGGATGCTTATCGCGGACGATCCGGGAGAAGTCGTTGAGATTGTCGTCGTACTCGAACTCGCCCGAAACCTGGATGTAGGGCGCGCCGTTCGACGTTCTGATCTCGAAGCGCAAGCTCGCGTCGGCGCTGCCCCCGAGGCAGAAGAACGCCAGCAGAGCCGGCATCCAGAGACCTGCGAGCCGTGATGTCACTGACCCGACCATCGTTGTTTCCCCCTGCGCAGGGCAAAACATACAAACGGGCTTCGCCCCTGTCGACTGGATTGGAGCGCATGGGGCCCGGCCGATCGCCCGGCTGGGGCCGGGGACGCGCGGCCGAACGCCGACGGCGTGCCATCCATCTGAGGGGAAGAGAGGCTTTCGGCTGATGGGAAGTGGTCGGAGCGACTGGATTCGAACCAGCGACCCCTTGACCCCCAGTCAAGTGCGCTACCAGACTGCGCCACGCTCCGACGCGCGGCGGACTATAGGGAAGGGGCCTCGGGGGCGCAAACGCCATGCGCAGTGCCTGGCTGGCTTCAGGCCGGCTTGGCCCGTGGAATTCCGCTGACCCGCGCGACGCTGGCCCTGGGGGCCGTCGTTGCCGGGTGGCTCACGCGAGCCCTGCGCAGCGTCTTTTCCGCCGCGATCGCGCCCCACAGCATCCCGTAGATCAGGAACAAGTGCCGCCAGTGGTCGTTATCGATCACGTTGTGAATGAGCAGGTGGCCGACCAACACCACGTAGGTGCACTGCACGACCCCTTGCCACGGTCGCGGCTTGAAGAGCAGCGGGAAGGCCGCTCCAAGCGTCCAGGCCGCCAGCGCGATATAGGCGAAGCCACCCAGCCAGCCGTAGGTCGTGAAGCCCTTCAGCCACATGTTGTGCTCGTCCTCGCCGTACTTCTTCGCGAACGTGAACGGTCCGATGCCGAGCGGCTTCTCCATGATCAGGAAGAAGCCCTCCTTCTGGCGCTCGAAACGCCCTTGCGGCGCGTCGTCGTAGGATTGGACGACCTGGGCGCGTTCTTCGAACAGCCCGTGGACGGCGGGGAGCGAGATCACCACGGCCAGCATGATTGCCAGCGCCGCGCCGCCGCCGGCGAGGTAGCCGACGATGCGCATGCGGCTCATTTGCCGGATTTCGGTGGCGTAGGCGAAATAGGCGGTCGCGAGGATCGCAAACACCGCCATGCCCCACGCGGCGCGCGAGAACGACAGGAAGACGCCGACGAGGATGACCACCAGGCCGACGATCGGCCAGAGGCAGTTGCGCAGCCGCCGGCGCAGGATGTCCTGCACGAGAAATGCCATCGGCAGGATCAGGAAGGGGCCGAACACGTTCGGATCCTGAAACGTGCCCTTGGCGCGGTCGTAGAGCTTGAAGGCGTCAGCGCCGGGGATGAGGTTGAAGTAGGCCAGCGTGCCGATCAGCGCCACCACCACCGCCGAGGCGACGTAGGCCCGGCGGATCAGGTTCAGCCGCCGCCCGGGATCCTCGGCCACGATGAACGCCCAGAACACACTCGAGATCGCCAGGAACGTGGTGACCACCATGTACATTTCGGGCTTGTTGGCAAACGTCGGGAGCTGGGTCACCGAGAGATAGCCGCCGACAAGGTAGACGACCAGCAACACGAACATCGGCATCGCGAAGCGGTTGATTCTGAGGCCGAACAGCGACCAGCCGACCACCGTCGCGATCAGCAGCACGTCGTACGGCGCCGGCTCGACGATGACGAAGCCGCTCAGAAAGATGAGCAGGGAGATCACCCAGCCGGAAACGCGCGAGCCGGTCAGCCAGTGCTCGCGGATCGTGGCGTCAGCGGCCGGGGCGACGGCGCTCAATACGCCTGCTCCGTGTTGGCGAGTCGGAACGGCGTCACCAGACAGATGTAGAGATCGAACAGCACCGACCAGTTCTCGATGTAGTAGAGGTCGTGCTCGATGCGCCGCTGAAGCTTCTCTTCCGTGTCGGTCTCACCGCGCCAGCCGTTGATCTGCGCCCATCCGGTGATGCCGGGCTTGACCCGGTGACGGGCGAAGTAGCCGTCGACCACCTTGTCGTAGAGTCGGTTTTGCGCCTTGGCCTGCAGCGCGTGCGGCCGCGGGCCAACCAGCGACAGATCGCCCCTGATGACATTGAAGAGCTGCGGCAGCTCGTCGATCGAGGTCTTGCGGATAAAGCGCCCGACACGGGTAACGCGCGGGTCGTTGCGGGTGACGAGCTTCGTCGCGTTGGCGTCGGTCATGCTGGTGTGCATCGAGCGGAATTTGAAGACGTCGATGATGTTGTTGTTGAAGCCGTAGCGCTTCTGGCGAAACAGGATCGGGCCGGGGCTGTCCAGGCGAACTGCGATAGCTGTCGCCAGCATCACCGGTGCCAGCATCACGATCGCCAGCGACGCGAACACCAGATCGAATGCCCGCTTGAGGATGTAGTCCCAGTCGGCGATCGGCTTGTCGAAGACATCGAGGAACGGCACCGCGCCGACGAACGAATAGGACCGCGGCCGGAACCGCAGCTTGTTCATGTGCGCCGACAGGCGGATGTCGACCGGCAGGACCCAGAGATACTTGAGCATCTGAAGCAGCCGGTTTTCCGCCGTCAGCGGCAGCGAGACGATCAGCAGGTCGACGTGGGCGATGCGGCCGAAATCCACGAGCTGCGGAATGGTGCCGAGCTTGGGGATGCCCACCACCACGTTCGGCGAGCGGTCGTCCTTGCGGTCGTCGAAAATGCCGCAGATGCGGATGTCGTTGTCGGGTTCGCGCTCCAGCGCTCGGATGAGTTCGGCGGCCGCATCGCCGCCCCCGACGATGATGGCGCGGCGCTCCAGCAACCCCGATTCCGTCCAATTGCGGACCAGCGTCGCGAGCGAGACGCGGAACGCCGTGAACACCGCGATGCCGGCGAGATACCAGGAGGTCGCCCAGACGCGGGAATAGGTATCGCCGAGCTTGGCGAGGAAGGCGACTGTGGCCAGCAGTGCGAACACGGCGGTCCACGCCAGAAACATGCGGCCAAGGCCGATGAACCCGCGCCGCAGGGCACCGATGGAATAGCCGCCGGTCAGCTGGATGATGACCACCACGAGCAGGGCGCCCACCGCGATCGGTGCGACATGCCAGGCGTCGAAGCCTTCGTCGGGGGCGACGTACACGGCGTAGATGCCGACCCCGGTGAGGAACGTAGCGGCGAATTCGATCAGCCGCACGAGCCCGGCGAGCAGCACAGGAGACAGCGATTGCCGGCCCATACCGCGGGCGGCGTCCCGCGCAGCGTCGTTGAGATCGCTCTGCCGCGCCGTGGCGCGCGCCTGCAGCACGCTCGCCGTTTCCGCCATCACGGCGCTCGCCGCGACGTCTGCCCTTCGTTCTTCGTGATTCGTGGCCAAGCGGTCCGCTCCCGCCCCCATCCGCCGGGGGGCAGGGTGTACCGCACCACGGCTAACAAACGCTTGCTTCGATACGCCGGAACAAGTCGAGTTGGGGGAGAAACCGTTGGTTAGTCTTAATGGGCAACCGCGGCGCGATAGGCGCTCTCCACGGCGTGCGCCATGGTCGAGACGGAGAAAGTGCGGCGGATACGCGCGTTGAGGGCCCGCGCATCCGCGGCTGCCCGCGCCGGATCGGCGAGCATTGCGCCCATCGCCTCGGCGAGCTTGGCGCTGTCGCCGGCGGGGACCAAGCGGCCGGCCGCGTCGCCGAAAATCTCCGCCAGCCCGCCCACCCGTGTCGCCACCAATGGCCGTTCCGCGCCAGCGGCCTCGAGAACCACGTAGGGCAGGGACTCCGCCCGCGACGGCACCACCACCGCCCGCGCCAGCGCGAAGGCATCCCTGGCCGGCATGGCCTCGCGGAAGGTGATCGCGTCGCTGAGGTTCATGGCGCTGGCCATGGTTTCGATCTGGGCCCGGTCCGGTCCGTCACCCACGATCACCGCGCTCGGCGCGCGCCCGTTGGCCCGGGCAATCGCCGCCAGGGCCGCGACGAACACATCGGGGCCTTTCAGCCCCCGCAATTCGCCGATGAAAAGGAAATCGCGTGCGTCGGCGGCCAGCGCCACCGGCTCGAATTCGTCAGGCCTGAGGCCGTTGAGCGCCACCGTTGCCGGCGCCCGCGGTCTGCCGACCTTGGCGGTGAAGGTGTCGCGCTCATATTGGCAGACGAACACGAAAGCGTCGGTCAGGCGGGCCAGCGCCCGCTCGGCGGTGAAGTAGATGCGCCCTTTGGCGCTTGCCGCGTCGAAATGCAGGCTGCCGCCGTGCGGCGTGTAGACGCGGGCGACGGGCCTGCCGGTGGCGCGCAGAAGCGTGCCGACGCTGCGCGCGTAGACGCCGCCCTTGGCGCCGTGCCCATGCAGGACGTCCGGATTCAGGGCGCGGACCTGGCCTGTCAGGCGCCCTACCAACCAAACGTCGGAAAGGGCGATGTCGCGGGCCATCGCGAAGCGGTGGAGGCCAAGCGCGAGTGAAGGCTCGAGCGCCGCGAAGGCTGCCTCTGCGGCCGCCCCTCCGGTCGCGGCATCGGCAACGATGCCGACCTGGTGGCCGGCCCCGGCCTGCGCCGCGGCGAGGTCGCGGACATGGCGGAAGAGGCCGCCGACCGGCGCCCGGATGAAGTGCACGATCCGCAGGCGCGGGCCGTCCGCAGGTGCCGCCGCGCCGCCCGCGGCGTTGTCGGCGCTGCCGATCGTTTGACGCGGATCGACGTGGCGCATCGCTCAGATGAGCCGTTCGCGCACGTAGATCGTATCGCCGGGAAGGATCGGGTCGGTCATGCCGAGGTACGCGGTCTCGATGTGACCGTTGTAGCTGCGCGTCACGCGCACGATCGACTTGTCGGCCCTGACGGCGAAGCCGCCGGCGACGGCGATCGCCTGTTGCACCGTCATGCCTGGCACGAAATCGTATTGGCCGGCGACGCCGACCTCGCCCATGGCGAAGAACGGCCGGTACTTGTCGACCTCGACCGACACGTCCGGATGGCGCAGGTAGCCGTTACGCAGGCGTCCGGCGATCGCCGTTTCGAGGGCCGCGGTCGTGATGCCGCGCACCGGTACCGCGCCGATGAGCGGCATGGAGATCGCGCCGGACTGGTCGACCAGATAGGTGTTGCTGAGGTCGGGCTGACCGAAGACGACCACGCGGAGCTGGTCGCCGGAGTCGAGCCGGTAAGGCGCCACCAGCTCGGTGTGGACGGCGTCTGGGGCGAACGACTCGTTGGCGCAACCGGCGAGCAGCATCACACTGATCATGAGGACGGGGAGGGCATGCAATCGCATCGCGGGCTCGCGAAGAAGAGCGGTGACGGCTATGGCCGGACTATTCGCCCTGTATGGTTAACCGGCCGTAAAGATGAACAGGGTGTTGATCCCGGCGTTCCGCGGGTTAATTCGGCGTTAAGCAATATTAATCGGAAGTATACGGCGAAGCCGCCAATATTAACGATCTGATTACCATAAGGCCCGATCATCTGGAGGCGACGCACAACCGCCCGAGTCTCCGATGGAAAGCCGGTACCAGTCAGACGTTGAAATCGACGCGCGCGCGTTGCTGCGGGCGCTCATCCGCCGTCTGCCATACATCGTTGTTTTCGTTGCGCTTGTCGGGGCTGGCACGTACTTCGGCCTGGGCTACGTCAAGCCGGTCTACAAGTCCGAGACGACCGTGCTCATCCAGAGCGGCGAGTCGGACCTGACCCGCACGAATCAAGGTGCCGCTGCCAGCACAAGTTCGGTCATCGACGATCAGGCCGTAGCGAGCCAGGTGCAGCTCATCCGCTCGCGCGACCTCGCCGAGACCGTCAGCCGCAAGCTCAATCTGCCGGGCCGCGCCGAATTCGATCCCAACAAACAGACCTCCGTGGTCAGCGATTTCCTCGCCCGCATCGGCCTCGTCAAGCCGGATACCAATGCCTCGGCTGAAGAGCGCGCCCTGAAGGTCTATTTCACCAAGCTGTCCGTCTCGCAGGTCGACAAGTCGCGCGTCATCGCCATCGACTTTTCCTCGACCGATCCGCAGCTCGCCGCAGATGCCGCCAACGCCATCGCCGAAGCCTACATTTCCATGCAGAGCACGGTGAAGCGCAACACCAACTCCGATGCCGTCGCCTTCCTGTCCGGCCAGATCGACGACCTGCGCGCCAAGGTCGCCGCGGCCGAGAAGAAGGTCGAGGACTATCGCTCGGCCAACGACCTCTTCGAAAGCGGTGGGGGCACCGCGCCGACCACGCTGCCCCAGCAGCAGCTCGCCGACATCAATGCGGAGCTCACCAAGGTTCGCGCCGCCCGCGCCGATGCCCAGGCGCGCGCCGACCAGATCCGTGCCGGGCTTGCCTCCAACAGCGTCCCGAACCTCACCGAGGTTCTCAACTCGCCGCTCATCCAGAGCCTGGTGGGCCAGCAGGTGGCGCTCCGCGCCCAGATCGCCCAGCTCGGCGCCACGCTTCTGCCGCGCCACCCCAAGATGCTCGAATTGCAGGCCCAGGTCGCCGACCTCGACCGGCAGATCGTCGCGGAGGCGCGGAAAATCCTCCAGTCGCTGGAAGGCGAGGCCAGCCTCGCCGCCGCCCGCGAGAAGGAGCTCACCGCGACCCTCGCCAAGGTCAAGGGCACCACCGCCACCGCCAACGACGCCAGCGTCGAGCTGCGCGCGCTGGAGCGCGAGGCGACGGCCCAGCGCGATCTCCTCGACACCTATCTCAGGAGCTACCGCGAGGCGATCGCCCGCCAGCAGACCGATTATGCGCCGGCCGATGCGCGGGTCGTCTCGCGGGCCGCCATCTCGCCCGATCCCGACTTCCCCAAGAAGCTGCCGATAACCGTCGCGACGAGCGCCGCCGCGCTGCTTCTGTCGATCGCCTTCATCCTGTTGCGTGAGCTGGCCAGTGGTCGCCCCATGCGCCGCATCGAAGTGGGCGAGCGCCCGCCGGTGCCCTCCGCGTCACCTGCCGCGCCGGCCGATGGCCACACCCGCTGGGCCGACGACCGCGAAGCCCGCCGCATGATGACCGATGAACCGACCCTGGTGCCGACCATGCCTGCCGATCCTGTCGAAGAGTCCCTTGCCGCGATTGCCACCGAGATCGTCGAGAGCCACGAGAAGCGCATCCTCGTGACGCTCGCCGAAGGCAGCGACGAGGATGGACGCCCGCTTGGCGCCGTGGCGCTCGCCCGCGCTCTGGCGCGCAGCGACTCCCGCGTCGTCCTTGTCGATTTCCACGGCGATGGCGCCGACGCCCAGTCGATGGGCGAGGAGAAGGACCTTCCCGGGTTCTCGGACCTGTTCGACGGAGATGCCTCGTTCGCGCAGGTGATCTTCCGCGACCGCAAGTCGCGCGCCCATTTCATCCCGGCCGGGCGCGCCCCGCTTGCCCCGGCGCTCGTCGACGCCGAGCAGCTCGACACGATCCTGTCGGCGCTGACCCTGACCTACGATTTCGTCCTGCTCGACGCGAGCGACGACATGGTCGAGACCGTGGCGCCAGGTTGCGGCATCGCCCTGGTGGTCAGCGAGCACGACGGCTCCGATCCGCGCACGGCGCGCGCCTTCGACAAGATCACCGCGGCGATCGACGCGCGAATCCTGCTGCTGGTCGTCGACCCGGCCCATGCGCCGGGCGCGCGCGAATCCGCCGACGCCGCCGCCTAGTTCGGCTTGGGAACCATCAACCTGTTCTTCCTGTCGACCAGGAAACGGCGCACCGCGGCGTCCGGCTCGAGGCCGATCGCCCGCTCGTAGGCCTCGCCCGCCCCAGCGGCATCGCCGCTCCGCGCCAACAGATCGGCCCGCGCTGCCCAATAGGGCTGGTACTCCGTGAGCCGCTTGTCGCCGGCGACCCGCTCGAGTTCGGCGAGCCCCGCCGCGGGGCCGTCAATCTCGGCAATCACCGTCGCTCGGTTGATGGCGACCACCGGCGACCCGGTCATAGCCTCAAGGATCGCGTACAGCCCGGCGATGGCGCGCCAGTCCGGGCGGCCGGTGAAGCGGCGAACGGTGTGCGCGGACTGGATGGCCGCCTCGATCTGGAACCGGCCCATGGCGCCGCTGGCGCTTGCCCGGCGCAGGAGCTCTTCTGCTTCGTCGATCATCGCGCCATTCCAGCGCTGCGGATCCTGTTGGAGAAGCGGGACGTAGTCGCCGGCCTCGTTTCGCCGCGCCGCGCGCCGCGATTCGGCATAGAGCATCAGCGCCAGCAGCCCCTGCGCCTCCGGTTCGTCTGGCATGAGCGAGACGATCAGCCGCCCGAGCCAGATGCCTTCCTCGGCGAGGTTGCGACGGCGACTGTCGGTACCGGTCGGGTCCACCCAGCCCTCCGCGAACGTCGCGTAGATCGCATCGAGAACAGCGTCGAGGCGCTCGGCCAGCTCCGTCCGTTCAGGAACCCGAAACGGTATTCCGGCGCCGGCGATCTTGGCCTTGGCGCGCACCAGCCGCTGGCCCATCGTCGACGGTGCGACCAGAAACGCCGAGGCGATCGCGGCGGCATCGAGACCGAGGATCGTTTGCAGGATCAGCGGCGCCCGTATGGACGCGTCGATCGCCGGATGCGCGCACGCAAACATCAGCGCCAGCCGTTCGTCGTGGATTTTCACACGGTTCATTGCGGCGTCCGCCATCTCTTCCGCCAGCAGGGTCAACGCGCCCGCCGCGGCGTCTGCGGTCATCTGGCGACGGCTCCGGTCGATCAGCCGGCGGCGCGCTGTTGTGACCAGCCAGCCTTCCGGATTGTCGGGAACGCCACTCGTCGACCATTCACCGAGCGCAGCGGCGAACGCATCGCCGAGGGCGTCCTCGGCGATCGCGACGCTTCCCGTCCGCTTGGCGACGATCGCGAGAAGCTTGCCGTAGCTCTGGCGCGCGGCTGCCTCGGCGGCCGCGCGCGCAATGTCAGTCGCTGTCAGGGCGCGATCGACCAAACTGGCCGAACCTCAATGGTTCCGGTTTGGGCGCCGGGGCATTTGCTCGCCCATGAGATCGCCGCGTCCATGTCGGGCGCGTCGATCAGGTAGTATCCACCGAGCTGCTCCCGGGTCTCGGCGTAGGGCCCGTTCATCACCTCCGACTTGCCGTCCTTCATGCGGACCGTGGTGGCGCTCGACGTCGGCCGCAGCCGCTCGCCGCCGCGCAGCACGCCGGCCTTTTCGAGAGCCTTCGTGTAGGCGCTGTAGCCGGCCGACATGGTGGTTGCGTCGGGCGGGGTAACGGCGGCCTCGGCCGCCTCGTCTCCGTAGATCATCAGCAGATATTGCATGAGTCTCGTTCCTGTCTTGCGGGGCAGGGACGCCGTGCCCCTGCTGACCCCATGACGCGGCCGACGACCTCATTTCGACATCGCCGGCCAAAGAATATCAGGGTCGCTGCATCCAGTAGATGATCCCGCCGGCGGGGATGACCCACAGCAGGCCCGCGACCAGAAAATAGAGCGTCTGGACAAGGATCGAGGCATCCAGGACGAGGTCGGTCGCGAGCCGCATGGCGATCAGCGCGTAGAACGGGATGAACAGCAGCAGTCCCGCCGCGCCGATGACCTGCCGCGCCTTTCTTGGCATCGCTTTCCCGCCCTTTCTGGCCGCGACCCCGTGACGGTTGCCGCGCGCCTCAGCCGCCTATATCGAATGCGCCGAGGAGTGGAAAGCCATGGCCAGCATCGCCGAAGCCGCACCCGCGCCTGCCCGTGACCGTACCCGCGACCGGGCGGCGGTGCGCATCTGGCTCTACGTGGTCGCCGCCATGATCATGGCGATCGTGGTCATCGGCGGGGCGACGCGGCTGACCCATTCCGGCCTGTCGATCACCGAGTGGCAGCCGGTCCACGGCGTCATTCCGCCGCTTTCCACGTCCGGCTGGCAGGACGAGTTCCAGAAGTACCAGCAGATCCCCGAATACCAGCAGCTCAACCAGGGCATGACCCTGGCCGAGTTCAAGGCGATCTTCTGGTGGGAGTGGACGCACCGTTTGTTCGCCCGCCTGATCGGCGTGGTCGTGCTCCTGCCCATGATCTTCTTCTGGGCGACGGGCCGTCTTGAATCGAAACTGAAGCCGCGCATGGTGGCGATCTTCCTGCTTGGCGGGCTCCAGGGTGCCGTCGGCTGGTGGATGGTGGCCTCCGGCCTTTCGGTGCGCACCGACGTCAGCCAGTACCGCCTGGCGACGCACCTGACGCTCGCCTGCCTGATCCTCGCCTACGTGCTCTGGGTGGCGCGCTCGATCGCGCCGGCGGCGAAAGCGATGCCGAAGGGGAGGGCGCTCGCCGCGGTGATCGTCGCGTTCGCCTTTGTGCAGATCTTCATGGGCGCGCTGGTCGCCGGTCTCGACGCCGGGCTCACCTACAACACCTGGCCGCTCATGGACGGCTCGCTGATACCCTCCGGCCTGCTTACCCAATCGCCATGGTGGCGGAACTTCTTCGAGAGCGTGCTGACCGTCCAATTCGATCACCGGCTCGGCGCGTACGTGCTGTTCCTGCTGACGTGGTGGCACGCCTGGCGGAGCCGCGGCACCGGCGCGCTCGTGCTGGCGCTGCTGGTCACGGCGCAGGCGACGCTGGGCATCGCCACGCTGCTCGCGATGGTGCCCATGGACCTCGGCCTGACGCACCAGCTCGGTGCGGTGATCGTGCTGACCGCAGCCGTGGTGCATCTCCGCGCCATGCACCCGCCGCTTGCGGTGAGCTGAGGCGGTCGGGCGTCGGCGCTATTCCAGCCCTGCGGCCTCGTCGAGGCCCAGCATCAGGTTGAGGTTTTGGACAGCCTGACCCGAGGCGCCCTTGCCGAGGTTGTCGAGTTCGGCGACGAGCACGGCCTGTTTGTGCTCCGGCGAGCCGTACACGGCGAGGCGCATCCGGTTGGTGCCGTTCAGTCCTTCCGGCTCCGGATTGCGCCCGTCGAGCGACGAGGCGAGGCCGATCGCCAGTGACTCTTCCAGCGGCATCACCTCGACGAACCGTTCGCCGGCATAGCGCTCGGCGATCGCCCCGTGCAGCGCTTCGAGCTTCGGCGGCGTCTCCATCGCCCAAAGCTGCAACGGCACCGACACCAGCATGCCTTGCGCGAAGCGCCCGACGCTCGGGATGAAGAGGGGCCGGTTTTCCAGCGCCGCGTACATCTGCATCTCGGCGATGTGCTTCTGCACGACGCCCATGGCGTAGAGCCGGAAATTGTTTTTGGTGGAGCTCTCAGAGCCCTCGTCCTCGAAGGCGGCGATCAGCTGCTTGCCGCCCCCCGAATAGCCGGACACCGCGTTGACCGTCACCGCGAAACCGGCCGGCACCAGCCCCGCCGCGACCAGCGGGCGGATGAGCGCGATCGCGCCGGTGGCGTAGCAGCCCGGGTTCGACACGCGCCCGGATTCGGCGATCGCCTCGCGCTGGCCGTAGTCCATTTCCGGGAAGCCGTAGGTCCAGCCCTCCGCGGTCCGGTGGGCGGTGGAGGCGTCGATCACGCGCGTCTTGTTGTTGCGGACGAGGCTTACCGCCTCCCGCGCCGCGTCGTCCGGCAGGCACAGGATCACGGCGTCGGCGTCGTTGATGATCTCGGCGCGCGCCGCCGCGTCCTTGCGCTTGGCCGGGTCGATCGAGACGAGCGTCAGGTCGCCGCGGCCTTCCAGCCGCTGCCGGATCTGGAGGCCGGTCGTGCCGGCCTCGCCGTCGATGAAGACGGTTGCGGTCATGACATTGCTCTCCGCTATTCGCCGATACGCCGCTCGGCAAGCAGGCCGAGGTAGTACATCGCCACCGTCGACGCCGCGACGGCCGTGATGTCGGCGTGGTCGTAGGCCGGCGCCACCTCGACCACGTCGCCGCCGATGAAGTCGATGGCTCCGAGCGCCCTGAGGATACCAAGCGCCTCGCGGCTCGACAGCCCGCCGGCGACCGGCGTGCCCGTGCCGGGCGCAAAAGCCGGGTCGAGGCAGTCGATATCGAAGGTGAGATAGGCGCTCGATTCGCCGACCCGCTCCCTGATCCGCTCCGCCACATCGGCGATGCTGAGGTCATCGAGGGCGCTCGCCGGCACGATCTCGATGCCGCAGTCTTGCGGCGCGACCGTGCGGATGCCGATCTGGATCGAGCGGCGCGGGTCGATCAGCTTTTCCTCGACGGCGCGGCCGATGAAGGTTCCGTGCGAGATGCGCTCGCCGCCGACCTCCCAGGTGTCCTGATGGGCGTCGAACTGGACGAGCGCCAGCGGTCCATACTTCGCCGCGTGGGCCT
This sequence comes from uncultured Alphaproteobacteria bacterium, assembly GCA_963843565.1. GTDB lineage: Bacteria > Pseudomonadota > Alphaproteobacteria > Rhizobiales > Kaistiaceae > DASZQY01. The sequence goes on along the minus strand of CAWJKY010000003.1, from coordinate 909,987 downwards.
TGAGCAGCGGGTAGGCGACGAAGTGGTCGCCGCCCAGCGAGAACAACTGCGCCCCGCCGGCGATGATCCGCCCGGCCTCCGCCGCGATCGTGTCGGCGAAAGCCATCGGCTTGCCGTAGTCGAAGAAGGCGTCGCCGTAGTCGACAACCGCCAGCGTTTCGAACGGGTCGATGTTGAACGGGTGCTGCGGGTCGCCGTCGAGGATCGCCGAGGCGCGCCGGATCGCCTGCGGCCCGAAGCGGGCGCCCGGCCGGTTGGTCGTCGCCTGATCGAAGGGAATGCCCCACACCACCGCGTCGACGCCGGCGAGCTCGCGGGTGTAGCGCCGCCGCATGAACGACAGCGCGCCCGAATAGGTCGGCTCCATCGCGCCGCCCTTCAGCGCGCCCGTGAAGGCGTTGTCGGTCGAGTATTTCGGCGTCTCGCTCATCGGTCGCTCACTATCACCGTTTGTCGTTCCCGCGAAGGCGGTGAGCTGCGGGGTGTGGCCTGCGCGTGCATGGCAAGGTGAAGAATCGTGCCGCAGGAATCAGAAGGGCGGACCCTTGGGCCCGCCCTTCCTGTCCTGCGTATGAAGCGCGTCGCTTAGCGCTTCGAGAACTGGAAGGAGCGGCGGGCCTTGCGGCGGCCGTACTTCTTTCGCTCGACTACGCGCGAGTCACGGGTCAGGAACCCACCCTTCTTGAGGACAGCGCGCAAGTCCGGCTCGTAGTAGGTGAGCGCCTTCGAGATGCCGTGGCGCACGGCGCCCGCCTGGCCCGAGAGGCCGCCGCCAGCGACGGTGGCGCGGATGTCGTACTGGTCGGCGCGGTTGGCCGCGATGATCGGCTGCTGCACGACCATCTGGAGCACCGGCCGCGCGAAATAGGCGGTGAAGTCCTTGTCGTTGATCACGATCTTGCCGGCGCCAGGTGTCACCCAGACGCGGGCCACCGCGTCCTTGCGCTTGCCGGTGGCGTAAGCGCGACCCTGAGCGTCGAGCTTCTGCTCGTAGGTCGGCGCCGCCTCCGGCATCTGCGGGGCGAGGTCCTGAAGGGACTGGAGTTCGGCCATGGTCAGGCGACCTTCTTGTTCTTGCGGCTGAGGGCGGCGACGTCGAGGGTCTCCGGCTGCTGCGCGGTGTGCGGGTGCTCGGTGCCCTTGTAGACGCGGAGGTTCTTGAGCTGCTTGCGGGCCAGCGGCCCGTCCGGCAGCATGCGCTCCACCGCCTTCTCGACGATCCGCTCGGGGAACTTGCCTTCGAGGATCTGGCGCGCCTTGCGCTCCTTGATCCCGCCGATGTAGCCGGTGTGCCAGTAGTAGGTCTTGTCCGCATACTTCCGGCCGGTGAGGGTGACCTTCTCGGCGTTGATGACGATGACGTTGTCGCCACAGTCGACGTGCGGGGTGTAGGTCGGCAGATGCTTGCCGCGCAGGCGCTGCGCGATGATCGCGGCGAGGCGCCCGACGACCAGACCCTCGGCGTCGATCACCACCCACTTCTTCTGCACGTCAGCGGGCTTCAGGTTGAAGGTTGGCATGACAGATGTGCTCACAAGAAAAACAGGGGCGGCACCGAATGGCGCCGCCGACGGGGAGGGTTCTAGTTGCGCCGGCAGCCCACGTCAAGCATCTCCTTCCAGATAACGGCTGCAATTCCAATCGCTTATGGATAAGGTATCAGAATACCGGCGCCTGCGGCGGCGTTGACTTGCAGCAGCAGGGTCGGTGTGGCTGAATTCAGCCACCCGCTTGCCTCTGTGGCGGGCCTACCGAGCCAGGGAGAATACCCGTGACCGCAGTAGCCCGCTTCATCGCACGCCCCATCGCCGCCTTCCTTGCCGGCGCGGTGCTGACCGCCGCCGCCTTGGTGGCGCCGGCCTCCGCCCAGATGGGCACCCAGATCGAACTCACCGCCCAATCGGTCGAGGGCATCATCGCCAGCTACCCGGAACTGAAGGCCGCCGCCAAGGATCTGGAAGCCAAGTATCACGTTGGCAAGGGCGATGACGTCGGCAGCACCTGGGGTGCCTGGCTCGCCTACGGCGACGCCCGCGCCCGCTTCGACGGACTGGTCCAGACGCACGGCTTCGCGAACTTCGAGGAGTGGGTGCAGACGCTGGTCAGCGTCGCGCTTGCGTATTCGTTCGCGAAGAACGGCCCCGAGATGGACGCCGGGATGCAGCAGGCGGTCGACAGCATCCAAAGCAACCCGAACCTCTCCGACGCCCAGAAGAAGATGATGATCGAGCAGATCCAGTCGTCGATGGGCGCCGTGTCGGCGCTGAAGCCCTCCGAGAACAACCTCAAGGCGGTCGGGCCGTACATGGACGCGATCGCCAAGACGCTGGACATCTAGCGGCCGAACCGGGCATCGACGTGACGTGGGGTGACCGTCGCCCTAGATTGCCGGGCGTCGACTTCGTCGCCCGCGACGGTGCCCGCGCATGAACCACGATACCTATTCCGACGACTACGTGCGTGGTGTCATCGCCGGTGCCCACACCATCGCCGTTGTCGGGGCCTCGCCGAACTCGGCGCGGCCCGTGTTTGGCGTCATGGCCTATCTCCTGCGCGCTGGCTTCCACGTGATCCCGGTAAACCCGGGCCAGGAAGGCAAGGAGATCCTCGGCCAGCGCGTCTATGCACGGCTTGCGGACATTCCCGAACCGATCGACGTCGTCGACATTTTCCGCCGTCAGGAGGCGCTCGCCGGCGTGGTCGATGAGGCGCTGGCCCTCAACCCGCTGCCGAAGACGATCTGGATGCAGCTCGATCTCCGCGACGACACGGCGGCTGCAAAGGCTGAGGCAGCGGGCCTTAATGTGGTCATGGATCGCTGTATCAAGGTCGAGCACGCGGCGCTCTTCTGACGGGCGGTGAAGCAGGTCCGCCGAGCGCTCCCGACTTCGAAAACCGGGAGGTCACCTTGGATTTCTACACGCTCTGCAAGTTCCTCCACGTGGTCGCGGTTGCCCTGTGGGTCGGCTCGGGTTTCTCCATGCTCGTTCTTGGCACCATCGCCGAGCGCGCCGGGGAGCGCGACGAACTCGTCCACGTCACGCGGCAGTTCCTGAGGCTCACCCGCTTTCAGGGGCCGGCCTCCGGCCTCGTGTTGATCTTCGGTGGGCTCGCTGCGTGGCTCTCGTGGAGCTTCCTCGACCTGTGGATCGATATAGGTCTTGTCGCCTTCGTGATCCTGTTTGCGACCGGCGGGCTGTTCTTCGCGCCGCGCATCAAGCGGGCAATCGCCGCCTTCGATCGCGGCGACACCGGCAACGCGGCGCTCGCGGATGCCCGTGCCGTGCTGATGGCGGCGCGCTTCGACTACACCATGCTTGTGATCGTCATGGCCGACATGGTGTTCAAGCCGACGCTCTCCGAGTGGCCGCTGCTTCTCATCATGGCGCTGGCGCTCATCGCCGTGGCAATCGTCTTTCTGGGACCGCTCGTCAGGCCGCAACAGGCGGCCTGAGTGAGCCCCGCGCGCCGGCGCATCATGTCCGCCTGATCGTCGCGGGAGCAATCCTCTTCATCGTGCCGGCCACGTCCGAGAGAAACGCTTTCGCATTTCCCGCCGCCCGGCAGGATGGCGGTTCCTGCCTCGAGCGATTTTTCGGTGTGCCCGGCGTGGCGCGACACCCTCGGCGCGGGTTATGTGTTTCCTGCCGCAGACCAACAAACCTCTCAGGGAGCCAACTCCAATGAGTGACGACCGCGTACCCGGCTTTGCCACCCTTGCCGTCCACGCTGGCGCCAAGCCCGACCCGGCCACCAAGGCGCGTGCCACGCCAATCTACCAGACCACCTCATACGTCTTCGACGACAGCGAGCACGCCGCGGCGCTCTTCGGGCTCCAGCAGTTCGGCAACATCTACACGCGCATCATGAACCCGACGCAGGACGTCCTTGAGCAGCGCATCGCCGCGCTCGAGGGTGGCTCGGCCGCGCTCGCCGTCGCTTCCGGTCACGCCGCGCAGGTCGTCGCCTTTCACGCGCTGCTTTCGCCCGGCGACGAGTTCATCGCTGCCCGCCAGCTCTATGGCGGCTCGATCAACCAGTTCAACCACTCCTTCAAGAGCTTCGGTTGGCAGGTGAAGTGGGCGGACATCGACGATATCTCGACCTTCGAGAAGGCCGTGACGCCGAAGACCAAGGCGATCTTCATCGAATCGATCGCCAACCCCGGCGGCGTCGTCACCGACATCGCCGGCATCGCCAACGTCGCGAAGCGGGCAGGGGTCCCGCTCATCGTCGACAACACGCTGGCCACCCCCTACCTCATCCGGCCGTTCGAGCATGGCGCCGACATTGTCGTCCATTCGCTGACCAAGTTCCTCGGCGGCCACGGCAATTCGATCGGCGGTGTGGTCGTCGACGGCGGCAAGTTCAACTGGCTGGCCGCCAAGGGGCGCTATCCGTTCCTCTCCGAGCCGCGACCCGAATACAACCAGATGGTTCTCGGCGAGACCTTCGGCAATTTCGCCTTCGCCATCGCCTGCCGCGTGCTCGGCTTGCGCGATCTGGGGCCCGCGATCTCGCCGTTCAACGCCTTCCTGATCCTGACCGGCATCGAGACGCTGGCGCTGCGCATGCAGCGCCACTCCGACAACGCCACCGCGGTTGCCGAGTTCCTGAGCGGCCACCCCAAGGTGACGTGGGTGAGCTACGCCGGCCTGCCCGGCGACCGCTATCATCAGCTGGCGCTGAAGTACGCACCGAATGGCGCTGGGGCGGTGCTCACTTTTGGTCTCGAGGGTGGCGACGAGGCCGGCCGCAAGCTCGTTTCGGCGGTCAAGCTGTTCTCGCATCTCGCCAACGTCGGCGACACGCGGAGTTTGATCATCCATCCCTCCTCGACCACCCACAGCCAGCTCACGCTTGATCAGCGCAAGGCGGCCGGCGCCGGGCCGGACGTCGTCCGCCTGTCGGTCGGCATCGAGGATGTCGCCGACATCATCGCCGACCTCGAACAGGCGTTGGCGCAGGTCTGACGAGACGCGTCGTCGCGCCGGCCTCCCGTGTGGGGCCGGCGCGGCGCTTGACTTCGATTCCACTGCCGTGGCTCATTCCGCACCGGTCGCGCGTCTTCCGCGGCGCGTGCGAGGAGCCCCCACGTGGGAACCAGTCCATCGCCAGCGATCTTCTATTTTCACTCCCGCCAGTTGCCCCCGTATCTGCTGGCGGCGCTGGAAAACGCGCGCGTGTTCAATCCCGACGCGCGGATCTTCCTGGTCGTTGACAAAGTCCGCAAGGATCTGTCGCATCTTGGCGTCGAGGTCCGTCTGATGAGCGACCTCGAAACCGAGATGCTGCGTGAATTTCGCCGCCGCTACGTGCATATCGCGTCGGTGTCGATCGAGTATCTGCGGCCGGTGTTCGAGCGCTTCTTCTTCTATCGGGAACTGATGCGCCGCGAGGGCATTTCCCGGGGGCTGTGCCTCGACAGCGACTACATGGTCTTTCACGAAATCAGCGCGCTCGCCAAATACGCGCCGCCCGGCGCCGATCTGTCGATCATCAGTTCACCGTGGGTGTTCATCCAGGGCTCCCTCGACACCTTCCTCGACTACGTCCTTGAGCGCTATCTCGATCAGGAGATGCTCGACGCCTATCGCAAGCGCTGCGAGGCGGCGATGGCCGTTGGCGGCATGGACAATCTCGACGAGATGCAATTCCTGGCCTGGGCGCTCGACGTGCCGGCGCCCCGCGGGAGGATCGTCAATAACTTCCCCACCGATTTGCCGGAAGGGCACGTCGATCACTGCATCTTCGGAACCGGCTCGGAGGCGATGCCGCTGCAAACCGTTCCGACCCGTCGCCACGGGCCGCGCAAGCGCATCTTCTGGTATGCGCAGGACGGTGTCGTCCGCCCGTACTTTCGGGCGCAATCGGATGGCCACCTCGTTCCGGCGATCGGCATCCATTTCCAGAACGGGGCGAAGCGCAAGATGCACCGCTTCAACCGGCTGGACGGGTCAGGGCGTTGGAACCGGGCGGCGCGGCTGCGCTACTACAATTTCCTGATGAGCTGATGCGAAGCGGGCGCCGCCTCCGTCGGGAGGAGCGGCGCCCGCGTATTCGGCAGGGAGCCTCGGGCTAGCGCGAGATGCGCAGCTGCGAGAGCGTCGTTCCGATCTGATCGAATGTCGTGATGATCTGGTCGGCCGACGTCAGCAGGAACGTCTGGTCGGAGCTGCTGGCGCAATCCTTCAGCATCTGCGAGGTCGGGTCATGTCCGGTGTTCACCTGGACGGTGAAGATCGAGACACCGGTCGCCTTGATGTTGTTGCACAGCGTCGCTTCGCGACCATCGATGTAGCTTGAGCTGGTGGACCAGCGGTCTTCGGTGTTCATGCCGTCGGTCAGCAGGATGATGATCAGCTTGTACTGATACTGCGGATCGTAGGCCGGGATCGTGAACGGCGACTGGGTCAGCGACTGCCACCCCCACTGAAGACCGATGGCCTGGTTGGTGTTGCCGTCGGGCTGCATGGAGTTGATCTTGGCGTTGAGCTTGTTCCAGTCGTAGCTCAGACCCATGAGCTCCACCGGGCAATAGGAGTACTGCTCCGCGGGGAAGCTCCTCGAGGTCGACGTCGGCGCGTCGTTGGCGACATCGTAGTTCTGGTCGCGGTCGGTGACGCAGCCGTTCCAGCTGTTGTGATTGTTCGGGTTCCAGGAGAAGCCGTGGCTCGTGCACGACGTCTTGTCGTGGTAGTAGGACGGATTGCCGCCCCAGCCCCAGCCCCAACCCCAGCCGCCGCTCGACGAGCAGGTGCCGTTCACTTCGTCCCAAAGATCCCAGCGCACCCACGACGCGCTGGCGTTCGACTTGTCGACGTTGACGTCCTTCGAGAACGGGATGATCGAGACGTAGACGTCGCCATTCTGAATGGCGGCTGCCTTGAGCTTGTCGAGAAGGTTCTTCGACGCCGTCTTCAGCGCCGTCATCTTGCCGTCGTCCTTCATGGACCCGGTGTTGTCGAGCACGAGCGCGACGCGCAGATGCGCGCCACCCCACACGACCGTCGACGATTCGCTGATCGGAACGTCGCCGAGGCCGATGATCGGCAGGAAGTAGGTCTGGACGGTGGTCGTGGCGGAGACCGTCACGGTCGGCCCGGAGGGCGAATAGCTTGCCTTGACCACCGGCGTGCCGGCGTCGTTATCAGTGAAGTTGGCGTTGAAGAAGTCCTCCGCCGCCTTTTGCATCTGCGAATCCGTCATGTCCGGGGCGCTCTTCGACAGCATCGTCGCCGTCGCGTCGGCGGCGTCCTGAAGCTGCGTCTCGGCCATCGTGATGCGCGTGTAGTCGATCAGGCCGCCGGTCGCGACAATCAGCGGCACGGAAGCGACGGCGAACATCATCGCGACGTTGCCTTCGCGGGCCGACAGGAAGCGGGACGTCGTGTCTCGCAGGGCCTTGTAGATCTCATGGATCATGATCAGAGCAGCCCTTCGCTGCGCGCTTTTTGAAGAAGATTGGCACCATGGCTAGCGCGCAAGCTGAAAAGATCAGTGAACGAACGCCGTTAAGGAATGCTTGGCTCGATCGGCGAATTTGGGGGCAAAGGGGAGGCGGCAGAACGATCGGCCGTCAAAACGACCGTCTCCCGCGCGTTTCCGGGCGGGAGCCGGCCATCTTCAAACCACGACCGGTTTCCTATTGGGAAACCATGCGCGGAGGGTTCTGCATCATCGTCCAAAGTTCGTACGCGGCGAGCGCCGCGACGACGATGCCGATCACGACGTGAGCCCACATGGCGCTGGTGACGACAGCGAACCCAAGGACCCACGGCGAGGCAACGACCCAAACGCCGACGATGAGGTTGACCCACTCTTCCCACTGGGCAAAGGCGGCGAGCGCCGCTAGCGAGACCGCGCCGATGACGACGGCGGCGATCAACGCGTTACTCATGGCGACGCCCGTGAAACCAAGCACCCATGGGCTTACGAAAAGCGCGACCGCGAGGACCACGTTGATCCAGTTGATCGCGACGTCTCTCCGTTCCATGGCGGTCTCCTTCTCGAAAAGGGTCCCGCACGCACTCTGGCTGCGGGGCCACGAACGGTCCCCCCGCGTCTGCTTAAGTATTCATCAGCGCGCGTTTTTCAAGGATTCGCGCTATGCTGGCGCCGGCCGGCGAGGACCGGACCGCGCTGGATTCGGGAGCCTTCCATGAGACGTTGGGCATTCGGTTTCTTCGTCGCCGCGGCGCTTGCCTGGGCGGCACCGGCGCTGGCCGGCTGGGACGGAACCTGGTCGGGCGTCGCCGGCGAAGGCGGCGGCACCATCCAGGTCATCGTCGCGGGCAATCAGGTCATCGGGTTCTTCGCGGGGGGCGACTACATCACGGTGACCGGGACGTCCCCCCTCGGCGCCGACGGCTCGCTGAGCTTCCACTGGGCCGGCGGACGGGCAACCCTTAGCGTCAAGGGCGGCAAGCATCTGCTTGTCGTCCACAAGAACGGCGACGGATCGCGGACGGTCACGCTCAGGGCCGAGTAGCTCGCCGGACGAGCTTTTTGCTCTTGCGTTCGGCCTGTCGGGATCGCACATCCCCGGAGCCGCCCGCCGCCAGAGTCGCTTTCCTGCATGACCAGCATCATCGAGGTCCGCAACCTCAGCCGCACGTTCGGCGACGTGACCGCCGTCGACGGGATTTCGTTCGAGGTCGCCGAGGGCGAGATCTTCGCCTTTCTCGGGCCGAACGGGGCTGGCAAGTCGACCACCATCAAGATGCTCACCACGCTGCTGCAGCCGACGTCCGGCACCCTCAGCGTTGCCGGCCACGATCCGGTCAAGGAGCCGGACGCGGTGCGGCGCGCCTTCGGCATCGTCTTCCAGGATCCGGCCGTCGATGACGAACTGACCGCCTGGGAAAACATGGAGTTCCATGGCGTCCTCTACGGCGTGCCCAAGGCGGAGCGGCGGGCGCGCATCGACGAACTCCTGACGTTCGTCGAGTTGGAGGACCGCAAGAACAGCCTGGTCAAGGAGTTCTCCGGCGGCATGCGCCGCCGTCTCGAGATCGCCCGCGGACTGCTGCACACGCCGCGCATCGTCTTTCTCGACGAGCCGACGCTGGGCCTCGACCCGCAGACCCGCAACCACATGTGGAGCTACCTTCAGGAGCTCAACAAGCGCGACCGCACGACGGTCTTCTTCTCCACCCACTACATGGAGGAGGCCGAGAAGGTCGCCCAGCGCATTGCCATCATCGATCACGGCAAGATCGTCGCCATGGGAACCGCGCAGGCGCTCCGCGCCCAGACCAACACCTCGTCGCTGGAAGAAGCGTTTCTGGCGCTGACCGGCTCGACCATCCGCGAGGAGGACGGCACCTTCGCCGACCGCATGCGGATGGTCCACCGCGCCCGGCGGAGATAGGGGGAGATCATGGGCCGCGCCGTCTACATCATGTGGCTGCGTCAGATGAAACGCTTCCTGCGTTCGCGCGCCCGCATCGTGGCCTCGCTCGCCCAGCCTCTGCTCTTCCTCGTCACCTTCGGGTTCGGCTTCTCCGCCATCTTCCGCCAGGCCGGAGCCGGCAACTATCTCGACTTCCTGGCGCCGGGGATCGTGCTCATGACGATCGTCTTCTCCTCGGTCTTCTCGGGCATCGAGGTGATGTGGGATCGCCAGTTCGGCTTCCTGAAGGAAACGCTGGTGGCGCCGGTGTCGCGCACCGCGCTGATGATCGGCCGCACGCTGGGCGGCGCCACCGTGGCGCTCATCCAGGGCACGCTGGTGCTGCTGGTGACGCTCGCCATCGGCTTCCGCCCGGCGTCGTGGGCGCTGGTGCCGGCGGCGCTGGTGATCATGGCGCTGGTCGCCATCATCTTCACCGCGTTCGGCACGGCGATGGGCTCGCGCATCCGCGACATGCAGGGCTTCCAGCTGATCATGAACTTCATCATCATGCCGATCTTCTTCCTGTCGGGCGCGCTCTTTCCGCTCGACGGCCTGCCGACAGTGATGGCGTGGATCGTGCGCATCGACCCGCTCTCCTACGGCGTCGACGCGCTGCGCGGCGTGCTGATCTCGGCGACGCATTTCGGCCTCGCCCTCGACATCGGGATTCTGGTGGCGCTGGCGGCGGCGCTGCTGTCGCTGGGGGCGTACTCGTTCTCCAGGATCGAGGTGTGAGGGCAGGGGCTTCGGGTTGCGCTTCCCTTCGGATGCCCCTGGATCCCGGCTTTCGCGGGGATGAGCGGTTGGGAGGCGGGCGCGTCGGTTCGTTCCCGCGAGTGAGCCCACTCCGAGTCTTGGTCCGCGTCCCTCGTTCTGCTCCCTCGAAGAGTCGAGGGGGTGGCGGGCGCTCGTCCGAGTGCCAGTCCGGGTAGTCCGATAAGGGGCGCTCATCCGAGCGCCCGCCGCGGCGATTTGTGTCCTCCGACACCCGCGCTCCGGACAGCAAACGGACGGACCCACCTTAAGAGCGGGCGACCCATCCTGACCGCGCCGCGCGCCGGGAAGTCTCCCGGGGTTGGCGCTAGCCTGCCGCCCTTAAGGTCAGCGACTGTGACAGCCGGTCGTAATGCCGGCGGGCGGATCTTGCGGAAGCCTCCCGAGGCCCGGGGGTGCGAACCCCGCCGGCTTGGGTCTCCCCTTACCGACGTCTCCAACGCGGAGACAGCCGCAGGCGCCGCTCCCTGCTCCGCAACGGCTCGCTTCGCGCGATGCGACCCCTCGGGTGAGCAGGGACGAGCGCATTATCGCGTGGGGGCAAAGGGCGGGGATTACTTTCTTGCCTTCCCTGCCGCGCCTCCGGCGCTCCCGCCTCTTATTGCTTCGGGCGTTGCCCTTCCGGAGCGGTTGTTCACCCCCTCCCGAAATCGCTGACGCGATTTCGACCTCCCCTCAAGGGGGAGGTTGAACGGCGATCAATTCGAGCGACGCGACCAAGCATGGAGGGCCCTCGCTTGCGCTCGGGCGTTCGTCGCTCGAAACAGTCCACCGGACTGTTTCGCTCGCTTCGCTCACGGCGCCTCACCCTCAAGGGGGAGGTTGAGCGGCGTGCGCTTCGCACCCGCCGGGCACTTCCCTAGACCTCGGTCGCCTGCGGGGTGTGGTCGCCGGCGGCGTATCGGTAGAACCAGATCTGGTACATCGAGACGAACCACTGGAAGGCGAAGCTCAGGCCCATCAGGATGCCGCTGATGATGATCAGCCACGCGAACTGCGGATTGAGCTTGGTCAGATACCAGGAGCCGACGTCGGAGATCATGGTCAGGAACGGGATCGCGATGACCAGCGACTTGAACCAGACCGGACGCACGTAGGCGTGGGAGAAGATCATCCCCATGATGAAGAAGATGAACGTCATGCCGAACAGGTGGATGTGCGAGACGCGCACCAGGGTGGCGAGGCTCATGCCGGTGTCGGGCTTGGCGAGGTCGGAAAACTTCTCGAAGGTCACGAACACCGGCGCGCCCGCCTCGGTGCCGTCGTGACAGCGGTAGCACCGGTTTTCGAGGATCGGCTTGATGTCCTTTTCGTAGGCCGCCTTGTCGGCGCCGTCGGAGGCCCAGTCGATGATCGCGCGGCGCTCGCGAGACGGCGCCATCCCTGACATCGGTCCGAGCAGGGCCGTCGTCAGCCGGTTGGAATTGGCGTTGCCGCTGTAGGCGATGGCGATATCGGTCGCGTCGATGCCCGGGTTTCCGTCGAGCCCCGCGTGGACCGTGTAGACCTGGATCATTGCGAAGATGTAGCCGAGGCCAAGCGTGATCAGCGTCGCCGTGTACAGCGTGCGCAGGCTGAACGGGAACTCGGTGTAGTGGAAGAACATGCGATGGACTTGGGGCATGGGCGCGTCACTCGTGTCCTAAAATATTAGCCGTCTAGTCACTGCACCGGTTCAACTCGGGCACACGAACCTGCTTCGCCGGCGCTGTCGAAGTGTCCGGCGCGGGGACCCCGTTTTCCGGGCCACCCGCGCGGACGATCGATAAGCCGGCTAAGCGACGCACGCACACGCCACCCATGGCCGTTCAGCACCTTGTGAACGGCGGTCCCGTCAAAGCTTCAGGCGCGCCCTATTCCTTGGGGCCGAAGGTCTGCATGTAGGCCTGGATGTTGTGGAGATCGTCGTCCGTCAGCATCTGGCCGGGGGGCTCGTAGAGCCCGACCTTCCCGAACACGGGCATCACCCGCATCGGGCGATCGTGGTCGTCCTTGCCCTCGAGGACCGCCTTCTTGAAGACGGCGAAATCCCAGTAGGCGGAATCGCCGGCGAGCTTCTTGATCCGCACGGCGCCGTCGGGGACGACTTCCTTCGGATAGCCCTCGCCCTTGTTGCCGTGACAGATGGCGCAGTTGTCGTTGTAGAGATCGCCGCCGGCCGCGAGGTCTTCGGCGAACGACGACTGGGCAGACGCGATCAGCGTGAGCGCGGCGATCGGAACAAGGAACTTGTACATCGCTTTCTCCAGTGGTGGATGACGGGGGCGAGTTCGGCCTGCACGCCCGAACGATAAGGTCATCCAGCCTTCGGGAGCAAGGCAACGCGGGCTTTGTTGCGGTGCACTTTGCACGGCGCGGATGCAGCGGATGAGTTGGGGCGCGCCGGCGCCCCACGCGCGGACCTGACCGGACGCTGACTCGCGCCGATGTGGTGGACGTGCGATGGCCGGGCCACGAGGTGCCGTGGGTCATCGACGCAAGGTCTCTGCTTGGCCGGCGGCGTTGTTATCACCCAATTCGTTAGCTGACTGAACGCTGACATGGGGCATGCGGGCGCCGCGTCGGCGGTTGCCGAGCGGGCGCGAGATTTTTTTGGACGATCGGCGGCGCGGGCGCGTTTTTTCCACCTGCACGGAGGTGTTCAGCGCGCCGCTCGGACCGTTGCAGCCTTCGGGACGCGCCTTGAGTTGCGGCGTGCGGCGAGGCGGGACGAGTCCGCGGGCGGTGCTTCGGCGTCGTCATGGCCTGGATCACCGGCTCAACCCCCGATCAAGTCGGGGGCCTTCGGGCCGGTGATGAGGCGGAGGGGGTGGGAACGCCGGGCCGCCCCTCTCCGTCATGGCCGGGCTTGACCCGGCCATCCATGCCATTTCGATTCAATGGATGCGCCGCTTCTATGTGTACATCCTCGCCAGCCAGAAGAACGGCACGCTCTACATCGGCGTGACCAACGATATTGCCCGCCGGCTCTGGGAGCATCGCAACGACAAAGGCAACAGCTTCACAGCGCGCTATCGCGTCTTCCGTCTCGTCTACGTCGAGGAGTTCCCGACAGCGGCCGAGGCGATCCAGCGCGAGAAGTCGCTGAAGAAATGGCCTCGCCAGTGGAAGATCGACCTGATCGAGAAGGACAATCCCGAGTGGTTCGATCTGGCGCGGTGGGGCGCGGATTAGGCAGGACGCGTCCGCGGGCGGTGCGGTTGCACCGTCATGGCCTGGATCACCGGCTCAAGGCCGGTGATGACGGAGGAGGGAGAGGTGGTCCCGCGGCTCCAGCCAACCCCCTCTCCGTCATGGCCGGGCTTGACCCGGCCATCCATGCCATTTCGATTCAGCAGATGCGCCGCTTCTATGTGTACATCCTCGCCAGCCAGAAGAACGGCACGCTCTACATCGGCGTGACCAACGATGTTGCCCGCCGATCGACCTGATCGAGAAGGACAATCCCGCGTGGTTCGATCTCGCGCGTTGGGGCGCGGATTAGGCGGGACGGTTCTGCGGGCGGAGCGCTTGCACCGTCATGGCCTGGATCACCGGCTCAAGGCCGGTGATGACGGGGAGGGGAGTGGAGGCCGCGACACGCCCAAACAAAAAGGGCCGGTCGTGAGACCGGCCCTTCGTCATTCCGTCGGTGAGATGGATTGCCTAACTGCACCCCGTCGTAGAACCGCAGGTGTCGCACTTCAAACAGGTGCCGTTGCGGACCAGCGTGAAGTTCCCGCACTCGGGGCAGGCGTCGCCCTGATAGCCGGCGATGCGCGCCGCAGCCGAACGTTCCGCCTTTGACGGGCCCTCTGATTTGGCGGCGGCGTTGGCGCCGGCCGGCTTGAAGGCGAGGCCGGCGTCGGCCCTGGTTTCCGCCCGGGCGGCTTCGGCCTTCGGCTTCTGGACCGGCTGGGCGAGCTCCGCCAGGCCGGCGCGGATCTGCGTCTCGACGGCTTCGCGCTGCTTCAGCGCCGTGGCACCGAGGGTGGTGACGTTGCTGGCGCGGGCAGTCGCCGCACCGGACGCCGGGTCGCTCGCCTCACGGGGACGGGCGGAGGCGATCGTCTCGCCCGCGGCCCCGCCACCGCGCGTCGCCGGCGCGTGCTCGACCAACTGCGGGCGCCGGCCGCGCACCAGACCGTGCGACACGGCGGCCTCCGGCGGCGTCCGGCTTTCGTCGTAGCCGCCTGCGTTGGGGTCGTTCGGATTGACGTGGGCGAGGTCGTGGCGGTCGAGATAGGAGATCGCCAGCTCGCGGAAGACGTAGTCGAGGATCGAGGTGGCGTTCTTGATCTGGTCGTTGCCCTGCACGAAGCCGGCTGGCTCGAACTTGGTGAAGGTGAACGCATCGACATACTCGTCGAGCGGCACGCCGTACTGCAGGCCGAGGGAGACCGAGATCGCGAAGTTGTTGATGAACGCCCGGAGCGCGGAGCCCTCCTTGTTCATGTCGAGGAAGATCTCGCCCAGCCGTCCGTCGTCGTATTCGCCGGTGCGCAGGAAGACGGTGTGGCCGCCGATCTTGGCCTTCTGGGTGTAGCCCTTGCGCCGGTTCGGCATGCGCTCGCGCTCGCGCACGACCTTTTCGACGATCCGCTCGACCAGACGCTCGGCAACCTGTTCGGCGCGGGCGGCGGCGGGCTTGGCCATCAGCTCGGCCACCGCGTCTTCCGCGTCGTCCTCGTCGTCGGCGAGGATCTGAGAGTTGAGCGGCTGGGAGAGCTTGGAGCCGTCGCGGTAGAGCGCGTTGGCCTTCAGCGCCAGCTTCCACGAGGTCATGTAGGCGTTCTTGCAGTCCTCGACGGTGGCGTCGTTCTGCATGTTGATCGTCTTGGAGATCGCGCCGGAGATGAACGGCTGCGCCGCCGCCATCATCTTGATGTGGCTGTCGACCGACAGGAAGCGCTTGCCGAGACGGCCGCACGGGTTGGCGCAATCGAACACCGGATAGTGCTCGGACTTCAGGTGCGGGGCACCCTCCAGGGTCATGGCGCCACAGCAATGGAGATTGGCCGCCTCGACGTCCTTCTTCGAGAAGCCGAGGTGGGCAAGCAGATCGAAGGCGGGATCGGAAAGCTGCTCGTCGCTGATCCCGAGACCCTTCAGGAAGTCCTCGCCGAGCGCCCACTTGTTGAAGGCGAACTTGATGTCGAAGGCGGTGGCCAGCCCCGCCTCGAGCTTCTCCAGCACCTCCGCCGTGAAGCCCTTGGCGGTGAGGGTGGCGTGGTTGATCGCCGGCGCGTCCTTGAGCGAGCCGTGGCCGACCGCGTAGGTCTCCATCTCGGCAATCTCGTTCGGCCGGTAGCCGAGCACGCGCAGCGCCTCGGGCACCGCGCGGTTGATGATCTTCCAGTAGCCGCCGCCGGCGAGCTTCTTGAACTTGACCAGCGCGAAGTCCGGCTCGATGCCGGTGGTGTCGCAATCCATGACCAGGCCGATCGTGCCGGTCGGCGCGATCACGGTCGCCTGGGCGTTGCGGTAGCCGTTGGCCTCGCCGAGCGAGACGGCCTTGTCCCACGCCGCGCGGGCATGGAGGACGAGGCGCGCCTCGGGGCAGGCGCCGCCGTCGAGCGGCACCGGGTTGGTGTGCAGCCCCTCGTAGCCGGTGCTTTCGCCGCGCGCGGCGCGACGATGGTTGCGCATGACGCGCAGCATGGGCGAACGATTCCGCTCGAAGTGGCGGAAGGGACCGAGCTCGCCGGCCATTTCGGCCGACGTTGCGTAGGCGACGCCGGTCATCAGCGCCGTGATGGCGGCAGCCATGGCGCGGCCGCCGTCCGAATCGTACGGGATGCCCGACGACATCAGCAGGCCGCCGATATTGGCGTAGCCGAGGCCGAGCGTGCGGTAGTCGTAGGACAACTGCGCGATCCGGCGGGCCGGGAACTGCGCCATCATCACCGAAATCTCGAGGACCACGGTCCACAGCCGCACCGCGTGCTCGAAGGCATCGACGTCGAACGTCTTGTCGGCGTTGCGGAACTGGAGAAGGTTCAGCGAGGCGAGATTGCACGCCGTGTCGTCGAGGAACATGTACTCCGAGCACGGATTGGAAGCGCGGATCGCCCCCGACGCCGAGCACGTGTGCCAGTCGTTGATGGTGGTGTGGAACTGGATGCCGGGATCGGCCGACTGCCATGCGGCGTTGCCGATGTCTTCCCACAGTTCGCGGGCATCGAGCGTCTTGGTGACCTTGCCGGTGGTGCGGCCGATCAGGTTCCAGTTCTCGCCCTTTTCGACGGCGCGCAGGAAATCGTCGGTGACGCGCACCGAGTTGTTGGAGTTCTGGCCGGAGACCGTCAGGTAGGCTTCCGAATCCCAGTCGGTGTCGTAGATCGGGAAGTCGATATCGGTGTAGCCCTGCCTGGCGAACTGGATGACGCGCAGGATGTAGTTCTGCGGCACCTGGGCCTTGCGGGCGGCGCGCACCTCGCGCTTCAGCGCCGGGTTCTTGAGCGGGTTGAAGCACGAATCGCCAGGCCCGTCGCAGTTGACGCAGGCCTTCATGATCGCCTTCAGGTGCTGGGCGACGATGCGCGAGCCGGTGACCAGCGCCGCGACCTTCTGCTCCTCGCGCACCTTCCAGTTGATGTACTGCTCGATGTCGGGATGGTCGGCGTCGACCACCACCATCTTGGCGGCGCGCCGCGTGGTGCCGCCCGACTTGATGGCGCCGGCGGCGCGATCGCCGATCTTCAGGAAGCTCATCAGGCCCGACGACTTGCCGCCGCCGGACAGCTTCTCGCCTTCGCCCCTGAGCCGCGAGAAGTTCGAGCCGGTGCCCGAGCCGTACTTGAACAGGCGCGCCTCGCGCACCCACAGGTCCATGATGCCGCCCTCGTTGACGAGGTCGTCCTCGATGCCCTGGATGAAGCAGGCGTGCGGCTGCGGGTGCTCGTAGGCCGTCTCGGAGGCCCGCACGACGCCGGTCTTGTGGTCGACGTAGAAGTGGCCCTGGCTCGGACCGTCGATGCCGTAGGCCCAGTGCAGGCCGGTGTTGAACCACTGCGGCGAGTTCGGCGCCGCCTTCTGGGCGGCCAGCATGAAGCGCAACTCGTCGAAGAAGGCGCGGGCCGACTCCTCGTCGGCGAAGTAGCCGCCCTTCCACCCCCAGTAGGTCCAGGTGCCGGCGAGCCGGTCGAACACCTGGCGCGCGTCGATCTCGGAGGTCGAG
The DNA here is from genome assembly GCA_963843565.1 of uncultured Alphaproteobacteria bacterium. Lineage (GTDB taxonomy): Bacteria > Pseudomonadota > Alphaproteobacteria > Rhizobiales > Kaistiaceae > DASZQY01. The sequence continues at coordinate 892,657 of CAWJKY010000003.1, read as the reverse complement.
CGCTCGGCGTCGGGCAGCTCGGCGAGCGCTTCCTCGTCAGGGACGGAGCGCCACAGCCAGGAGGGGACGCTGTTCTCCTCGACGCGCTTCAGCCGCGCCGGCACGCCCGCCTTGCGGAAATACTTCTGGGCGAGGATGTCGCTGGCGACCTGGCTCCACGACGCGGGGACCTGGACGCCGTCGAGGCGGAAAACCACCGACCCGTCCGGGTTCTTGATCTCGCTCTTGGTCGTCCGGAACTCGATGCCATCGTAAGCCGACTGGCCAGCCTTCGTGTAGCGCCGCTCGATCCGCATGTTCTTCGTGCCCCGACCTTCAAAATTCGATCCGCGCCGTCATCCGAGGCGCGAAACAAAACCAATGGGATTCGCCGTGGCTGCCGGCGTGGTCCCGCTCTGTTTGAAGCACATTGGCGGGGGTTGATCCCCAGCTCTTGTGCCATTCTCAGCCCGAACCACTAAATATAGGTTACTCCGGGCGTCTTGTCAGCGGCTTCGTTGGGGTGTTCCACCCTGATCTATGGTCGAAAAAGGGGACAAACATCCCTTCCTCGCGATCAAGGCTGAACGCCCGCGACGAGCCTCCACGACTCTACATTTTCAGATTTGGACTGGGGCCTGGAAACACGCCCCGCGGCACCAAACGTGACGCTTCGGTGACGCTATGCCGAGTCGGATTCGAGCGTCAACGCAACGACCGGCAAAAAAACCCCTTGAGCCACGACGGAAACGTGCTCCGCTGAATAGAGGGGAAAATCCAGGCCGCTTGCGGGCGAGGGATTGCGGGGGCTCGGCCGGCATTGTTGCCAGCGTGCCACAAGAATCAGCGTTAAGAATTTGTCGACGGTGCTACACTTGGGCGCTTGCACCGGAGGCGGGGCAGCTGCTGGACGGGAGGATCGCGATGCACGTGCGCAGGCTGATTTCCGCAGCAATTGCAATGGGTTCTCTGGCGATTGTGGCGCTCCCCACGGAAGCGGCCGGACCCAGCGGAATCGTCATCGCGGTGGTGCAGGCGACGGAAGCCGACGGCCAGACCGGCAAGCGCGTCCTCGTCCAGAGCGGGCCGGTCTATTCGGGCGACCACATCACGACCGGGCCAAGTGGCCAGGCGCAGGTCAAGTTCCGCGACGACACCAAGCTCATCGTCGGGCCCAATTCGATGATGGTCATCGACGCCTTCATCTTCCAAGGCGACACCGCCCGCAAGATCAACATCAACGCGGTGCGCGGCGCCTTCCGGTTCATCACCGGCAAGAGCCCCAAGGACGCCTACACGGTGACCACACCGACGGCGACGATCGGCGTGCGCGGATAGGGGGCACAACTCCGAAGCGACCAAATCGATCCTGTTTGGGCGGCAGGCGGCGGCGCGCACAATCCCGCCATCGTTAACCAGACGTCACCAATCCGGGTAAACAACCGGTAAATCCGATGCTAGCGTTCGACCCGAGATGGGGCTGTTGTTCCCGCTGTAAGGGTCGAGTTGCGTCATGTATCAGCTGCGTTTTGCCGGGTTGCCGGCCACAGTATTTGCGTTTGCACTCGGGGGACTGACGCCGGCCATCGCCGCACAGCCAAGCGGCACCGCGATCGCAGTCGTGCAATCCTCCCAGGTTGACGGCGCCACCGGGAGGCAGACCCTTCAGGCCAAGCAGAACGTCTATTCCGGCGACAGGATCATCACCGGCCCGTCGGGCGTGGCGCAGATTCGCTTCCGCGACAACACCAAGCTGATCGTCGGGCCTAACTCGTCGATGACCATCGACGCCTTCGTGTACGGGGGCGGTGGGTCGGCGCAGAAGGTCACCCTCAACGCGGTGAAGGGCGCCTTCCGGTTCATCACCGGCAACAGCCCAAAGAGCGCCTATTCGATCGTGACGCCGACAGCGACGATCGGCGTACGCGGCACGGTCTTCGATTTTTCCGTCAACAATTGGGCGTTCGAGAACACGACGCGCATCCTCCAGTTCAGCGGAAGCACCCGCATCTGCCGTTGGGTGCCGATCGACCCGACGCATCCCGAGCGGAAGAAGAAGGTCTGCGACATCCATGCGGATCCCTGCGGGGTCGCGGTGATCACGAGCGGCTCACCCGACATCGAACGGATCAGGACTCACTACCGCCGGAACAAGCAAATCGAGCGCTTCTTCCCGCTTGCCCGGCAGAACCAGAACAACTTCGCGTCGGGCTTCCGCGTCAGCACGCGGGCTTGCGGCAACCTGGTGGTCAACGAGCCGCTGCAGCCGACGACGCCACGCCAGCCGCCCTTGGAGCCGCCGGCGCCTCCTCCTCCTCCGCCGCCTCCTCCTCCTCCTCCGGCGCCACCTCCGCCACCGCCACCTCCGCCGCCGCCTCCGCCGCCACCACCTCCGCCGCCGCCTCCGCCCCCGTGTCCGCCGCCAGAAGAGGGCGCCAGCTGAGACGCGGAACGCGCGGGGTGACGGTCGCCGCGCCATGGCGACCGTCGGGGCGCGCGGGCAGGGCGCGCAACCGGCCTAAAACCAACAGAAAGTTGTGAGACAGCCCGCTTCGCCAGCGGGCGAGATCGCGCGCTAACCGGGCGCAAACCTTAACCAATCACGAAGATTTTCAGTAAACGAATTCTAAAGATGATGTTAGCGTCCGGCTTGACGCGCGGGGAAGGGGCCCCGCGCCGAGGGTTGGGTTGCGTCGCGTATGAGCGTATTCGGTCGAGCCTTCGGGCCCGCTGTCGCTTTCGTTGTCGCGTGTGGGGGCCTGACCTCGGCGATCGCCGAACAGCCGAGCGGCACGACCATCGCGGTCGTCCAGTCCGCTGAGGTGGACGGCGCCACCGGCAAGAAAACCCTTCAAGTCCAGGCCAACGTCTTCTCCGGAGACACCATCACCACCGGCCCGTCGGGTGAGGCGCAGGTCCTCTTCCGCGACAACACCAAACTGGTGGTTGGCCCCAATTCGGCGATGGTCATCGACGCGTTCGTGTTCAGCGGCGATTCCTCCGCCCGCAAGATCACGCTGAACGCGGTGAAGGGGGCTTTCCGCTTCATCACCGGCAACAGCCCGAAGGACGCCTACGCGATCAACACGCCGACGGCCACCATCGGCGTACGCGGGACGGTCTTCGACATCACGGTCGAGAACGGGCCTTTCGACAAGTCGACCCGCGTGTTGCAGTACGAGGGGGCGACGCGGATTTGTCGGAAGCTGCCGGACGACCCGCTCAATCCGGGCAAGCCGAAGGAAATCTGCACGATCCAGTCGGACACCTGCGGCGTCGCGATCGTCATGCCGGCAGGTCGGGACATCCGCAAGCTCGACACACGGACCCGCGACGACCGGAACCGCGAGATCAACCAATTCTTCCCGCTGGCCCTGGAGGACCAGGGGAAGTTCCATCCCGAGTTCCGTGTTGACACCAAGTCTTGCGGCACCCTGGCGGTAAACGAGCCTCTGCCGCCGCGCTCTCCGCCTCCGCCACCGCCGCCACCACCGCCACCGCCGCCACCGCCGCCACCTCCGCCGCCGCCACCGCCGCCACCCCCGCCGCCGCCGCCACCTCCGCCGCCGCCTCCGCCGCCGCCTCCGCCACCGCCGCCGCCACCTCCTCCGCCGGTGTGCCCGCCGCACGAACCGCACCCCCATCCGAAGCCGCATCCGAAGCCGCATCCGCACCCGGGCGACGATGATCCGCCGCCGCCGCCACCAAGACCATGGCCAAAGCCCTGGCATGACGACGGTCCGCCGCCGCCCCCTCCGGGCCTGTTCCCGTGGCCGCATGACGATGGTCCGCCACCGCCGCCTCCGGGACCATGGCCGAAGCCCTGGCATGACGATGGGCCGCCGCCCCCGCCCCCTCCGGGACCGCCGCCGGGTCCGCACCCGCATCCGAACCCGCCCGCGCCGCCGCCGCCTCCTCCGCCGGGACCATGGCCGAAGCCCTGGCATGACGATGGGCCGCCGCCCCCGCCACCTCCGGGACCGCCGCCGGGTCCGCATCCGCATCCGAACCCGCCTGCGCCCCCGCCACCGCCGCCGGGTCCGCCGCCGGAACCGCACCCGCATCCGAACCCGCCTGCGCCGCCGCCACCGCCGCCGCCGGGACCGCCGCCGGGTCCGCACCCGCATCCGAACCCGCCCGCGCCGCCTCCGCCGCCGGGACCATGGCCGAAGCCCTGGCATGACGATGGGCCGCCGCCCCCGCCACCTCCGGGACCGCCGCCGGGACCGCACCCGCATCCGAACCCGCCCGCGCCGCCACCTCCGCCGCCACCGCCTCCGCCGCCGGGTCCGCATCCGCATCCGAACCCGCCTGCGCCGCCGCCACCTCCGCCGCCGCCGGGTCCGCACCCGCATCCGAACCCGCCTGCGCCCCCGCCACCGCCGCCGCCTCCGGGACCGCCGCCGGGACCGCACCCGCATCCGAACCCGCCTGCGCCGCCGCCGCCTCCGGGACCGCACCCGCATCCGAACCCGCCCGCGCCGCCACCTCCGCCGCCGCCGGGTCCGCCGCCGGGACCGCATCCGAACCCGCCTGCGCCCCCGCCACCGCCGCCGCCACCGCCGGGTCCGCACCCGCATCCGAACCCACCTGCGCCGCCACCACCGCCGCCGGGACCGCCGCCGGGTCCGCACCCGCATCCGAACCCGCCGCCGCCCCCCCGCCGCCTCCACCGCCGGGTCCGCACCCGCATCCGAACCCACCTGCGCCGCCACCACCGCCGCCGGGACCGCCGCCGGGTCCGCACCCGCATCCGAACCCGCCGCCGCCCCCCCCGCCGCCTCCGCCGGGACCGCCGCCGGGTCCGCACCCGCATCCGAACCCGCCTGCGCCGCCACCGCCGCCGCCACCGCCGCCGCCGGGTCCACACCCGCATCCGAACCCGCCCGCGCCGCCTGCGCCGCCGCCGCCGCCACCGCCGCCGCCGCCGCCACCGCCGCCGCCGCCGGGTCCACACCCGCATCCGAACCCGCCCGCGCCGCCTGCGCCGCCGCCGCCACCTCCGCCGCCGCCGCCACCACCGCCGCCGCCGCCACCTCCGCCGCCGCCGCCACCACCGCCGCCGCCGCCACCACCGCCGCCGCCGCCACCTCCGCCGCCGCCGCCGCCACCACCGCCGCCGCCGCCGCCGCCACCTCCGCCGCCGCCACCTCCGCCGCCGCCACCTCCGCCGCCGCCGCCACCACCGCCGCCGCCGCCGCCACCTCCGCCGCCGCCACCTCCGCCGCCGCCGCCGCCACCTCCGCCGCCGCCGCCGCCACCTCCGCCACCTCCGCCGCCGCCACCGCCGCCTCCGCCGCCTCCGGGACCGCCGCCGGGACCGCACCCGCATCCGAACCCGCCTGCGCCGCCGCCACCGCCGCCGCCTCCGCCGCCACCGCCGCCTCCGCCGCCGCCACCTCCGCCGCCGCCACCTCCGCCGCCGCCACCTCCGCCGCCGCCACCTCCGCCGCCGCCGCCGCCACCTCCGCCGCCGCATCCCCATCCGCATCCGGGAGGCGATGGCGGCCCGAACCCGCATCCCCATCCCGACGGCGGGGGCGGTCCGGGCTAGATCGACCACTGATGCTCAGGCGGGCGGCATCGCTTGTTGCCACCGCCAGACGCGCATAGGCGCGAGCGCCGGCCCCGAAAGGCCGGCGGTGCTATTTCACGCTGGAGAGTTGAAGGGCCGCGGCCCTACTCAGGCCGCCACGGCTCGTAGTCGGAATCGCCCGGCGTGCGGGGCGTGGCACGCAGCACCGAACCCGGCGGCCGGTAGGCGGCGGGGGTGCCGGTCGGATTTGCCTGGTGGGGCTTTTCCCAGTCGCGCGGCGTGTAGGCCTGCGGCGGATCGGCCTGACGCCAGTGGATCCAGCCGTGCCAGCCGGACGGGATGCGCGAAGGATCGGCGAGCCCGTTGTAGATGACCCAGCGGCGGGTGTTCTTGCGGTCGCGATAGTAGCGATTGCCGTCTTCGTCGCTGCCGACGAAGACGCCCTTGCGCCACGTGGTGAAGCGCGTGCCCAGAGTCTGGCCGTTCCACCACGTAAAGACCTGGAGCAGGAAATCCTTCATCGCTCGACCCGGCGTTGCGCGTCCCTTGTCATATCAGAAGAACGAGCGCCGCTGCCACCAGCCGGAGCGCTTGGGGCGATCGGCGGCATTATCGTCGTCGGGTTCCGGGGCAGGGGCGGGCGGGGTGGCGTCGGGCGCTGCCTTGCCGGTCGAAACGCTCTCGCGCCTGACTTCATCCTCGAGACGCGGCGTGGTGTCGACTTCGTCGGGTGGCCCGGCGTCGAACGTCGCCACGTCGAGGCGCCGCGGCGCCATGCCGGGCTTGTCATCGTCCAGCGACGGGGTCGTGTCGATCTCGTAGTCATCGGCCGAGATCGGCGTGAAGTTGCCGTCCGGGTAGTTACTCTCCGACTCCGCGTCGGAAGGCCGGCCGGGCGTTTCGTTGAGCGCACGGGTATCGCCGCCCCGGCCGCGCCGTCCGCGCCGTCCGCCGCGCCGTCCGCGCCGCCGCTTGCGCGGCTGGCCGTCGGCGCCCAACTCCCCGCCCTGATCGTCGCGGGCGACGACCGGTGCGTCTTCGTCACCTTCGCTCTCGTCGCCGGCGCCTTCCATGGCAACCGGCGCCGGGCGCGCCTCATCGCGCCGCTCCCCGCTGCCGCCCCGACGGCCACGGCGGCGACGTCGGCGACGCGGTCCACCGTCGCTCTCGGCGGCGGCGGCTTCTTCGCCGGCAACGGAAACGTCTTCCTCTTCCAGCTCGACGTCGGCCACGTCCTCCTCGGGCGCGTCCTCGATCGGCAGGACCGAAGCCGGCGTGATCGACGTGGCCGCCGGCTCGCGCATCTCGATCGGCTCGCCCCGTTCGATGACGAAGTGGGCGCCGTTGGCGATTGTCTCGTCGACGGTGACGGTGATGGCCAGATGGAAGCGCTGCTCGAGGTCGGCGAGGTGGGCGCGCTTCTGGTTGAGGATGTAGAGGGCGACCGGCGTGCGCGTCCGGATGGTGAGGTTATGGGTGGCGCCCTTGAGCAACTGGTCCTCGAGCGAGCGCAGGACGTGCAGCGCCACCGAGGCCGGTGCCCGCACGTGGCCGGTGCCCTGGCAGGTCGGGCACACCGAGGTGGTCGATTCCACCACGCCGGTGCGGATGCGCTGGCGCGACATTTCCAGCAGGCCGAAATGGGAGATGCGGCCGACCTGGATGCGCGCCCGGTCGTTCTTGAGCGCGTCCTTGACCTTACGCTCGACCGAACGGTTGTTGCGCTTCTCCTCCATGTCGATGAAGTCGATCACCACCAGCCCGGCGAGATCGCGCAAGCGCAGCTGGCGGGCGACCTCGTCGACCGCCTCGAGGTTGGTCTGCAGCGCCGTGTCCTCGATGTTGTGCTCGCGCGTGGCGCGGCCCGAGTTCACGTCGATGGAGACCAGCGCCTCGGTCTGGTTGATGACGATGTAGCCGCCCGAGCGCAGCGTCACCTGGGGGCTGAACATGGCATCGAGCTGCGCCTCGATGCCGGAGCGCGCGAAGATCGGCTGCGGCTCCTTGTAGGGCTTCACGTTCTTGGCATGGCTCGGCATGAGCATGCGCATGAAGTCCTTGGCCTCGCGGTAGGCGTCGTCGCCGGCGACCAGAACCTCGTCGATGTCCTTGTTGTAGAGGTCGCGGATGGAGCGCTTGATGAGCGAGCCTTCCTCGTAGACCAGCGCCGGCGCGGTCGACTTCAGAGTCAGTTCGCGCACGTTTTCCCACAGGCGGAGCAGGTATTCGAAGTCGCGCTTGACCTCGGCCCGGGTCCGCGCCGCACCTGCCGTGCGCAGGATCACGCCCATGCCGGGCGGAACCTCGAGGTCGGAAACGACCTGCTTCAGGCGCTTGCGGTCGGTGATCGAGGTGATCTTGCGGCTGATGCCGCCGCCGCGCGCCGTGTTGGGCATGAGCACCGAATAGCGCCCGGCGAGCGACAGGTAGGTGGTCAGCGCCGCGCCCTTGTTGCCGCGCTCTTCCTTGACGACCTGAACGAGAAGCACCTGGCGGCGCTTGATGACTTCCTGGATCTTGTACTGGCGGGCACGCGGCCGGCGGCGCTCCGGCACTTCCTCCATGGCGTCCTCGGCGCCCACCGATTCGATCTGGTCCTCGGCCGCGCCGTTCTCGCCTTCGCTTTCGTCGTCGCCGTCATCGTGGTCGGACTCATCCGACCCGCCCGCGGCGTCGGCGGTCGGCGCATCGTCATCGTCGTGCTCGCCTCCCGATTCGTCCTCGGCGTCGTGTTCGGATACGTCGCCGGCGTCTTCGCCGGAGGCGACCGCCTCAGGCGCTTCGCCGGTCGCCGCGGCGGATTCGGGTGTATCGTCGTTGGCGGCGTCTTCCGCGACCGGTTCGACCGTCGCCGGCTCGGCACCGTCTTCGGCGGCCGCCTCCATACGGGCCTCGGCCGCTGCATCCGGCTGGTTGTCGATTTCGGCGGGTTCGCTGACGGCCGAGGCCTTCGCGTTGGCGGCCGAACCGCGCGGCCGGCGGCCACGCTTCTCGCGCTCGTTTGCGCGCGCTTCCGCCTCGGCCATTTCGGCCTCTTCGGCCTCGATCAGCGCCTGCCGGTCGGCGACCGGGATCTGGTAGTAGTCCGGGTGGATTTCGGAGAAGGCGAGGAAGCCGTGGCGGTTTCCGCCGTAGTCGACGAACGCCGCCTGCAGCGACGGCTCGACGCGCGTAACCTTGGCTAGATAGATATTGCCGCGAAGTTGCCGGCGGCTGGCCGACTCGAAATCGAATTCCTCGACGCGGTTGCCGCGAAGGACCACGACCCGGGTCTCTTCCGGGTGGGTGGCATCGACAAGCATTTTGTTGGGCATGGAAGGGAATCTCCGCGGACCCATGCGGGGCGGTGCGGTCGAGCGCCTGGCGCTCGCAGCTCCACAGCCCCGGACAGGCCGCTTTGTCTTTGATTGAGGGAAGCGCCCCGACCGCCGGCCGCCAGCAACACTGACCGGCCGGGTCTTGCCGGGGTCAGGGTCACGGGGTGGATTGGCGCGGTGCGGTGCATTCGGGCGCGTTGCTTCGTTGCGGTTACGACCGGAACAAATACGAGAACCGGCCATGGCGGCGGCGATCGTGGGTGCGAGCGCCAAGCCACATTCGGATTGGGGCCGTCGGCCGGTATGCGGGAGAGCGCCTCATGCGGCGCACGATCGCTTGGCTCTCGACCGGGACCTCCTCCGCCGCTGCCCGGTTCCGACTATCGGGCAGGGGGCCTTGCCAGCCTGCCTCGTCGATCGGGTCGTCGCGGACGGAAGATGAATTCCGTGAGCCATGTTGTAGGTAACCGCGCGAGTCTTGGCAAGATCGCGGCGAAATTGTCGTTTCGCCGTCTGAGGTTGTGCTTTTCCAAGGGATTGGGCGCCGGTCCTGGCGCGACGCAAGAGGTGGTTAACCAATGGCTCCGCATCCTCTAAGAAGGGAGGCGCCCGGAACGGCGACCGCCAGCCGGCGCGGGCGCGCCACATTGACGACGGCACCGGGGACCGCAGGACTTCCCCGGCGCGAGGCCAAATGAGCGAAACAGCCGCCCGGCGGCTCATCCTTCTCTTCGTTGCCGGCCTGACGTGGGCGCCGCTGGCGCACGCTGCAGGGAGCGTGACGCCCGACGCCGGCGCCCAGGCCAGCACCGCGCCCTACGTTCTCGACGCCCGCGCCATCGGCGACAACCAGCAGATGCGCTTCGTCGCCGATCTGTCGGCAAACGTCGACGCGGCGGTCTTCCCGCTGGCCGACCCCTACCGGATCGTCATCGACTTGCCGGACGTCCGCTTCGTGCTTCCCGACACGGCGGGAACCACCGCGCGCGGCTTTGTCACCGCGTTTCGCTACGGGTCGATCTCGCCGGGCAAGTCGCGGATCGTCATCGACCTCAACCAGCCGGTGGCGATCGAGAAGCAGTTCAACGTTCCCCCCGGAGACGGCCAGCCGGCCCGTCTGGTGGTTTCGCTCGTGCCGACGACGCGGGAAGCGTTCCTGGCAGCCGCCGAAAGCTACCGCAAGGCCCACGCCACGGCCGACAGCACCGACACGGCCTCGGCCGCGGCGGCGGGCGACGAAGGCAAGCCCCTGATCGTCCTCGACCCCGGCCATGGCGGCATCGACCTCGGCGCCCGCAGCGATGACGGCACGCTCGAGAAGGACGTGGTGCTGTCCTTCGCCAAGGTGCTTGGCGCCAAGCTGCTGGCCACCGGCCGCTACCGCGTCGCCTATACCCGCGACGACGACACCTTCATTTCGCTCGGCGAACGGGTGCGCATCGCCCAGCGCGACCACGCCGACCTGTTCATCTCGGTCCACGCCAACTCGTTTCCGGGCAGCGCCGTGCGCGGCGCGATCGTCTACACGGTGTCCGACAAGGCCTCCGACACGATGGCGGCCGCACAGGCGGCGGCGGAGAACGAGTCGGACGCGCTCGCCGGTATCGACGTGGCGGCGGAAGACTCCGATCAGGTCAAGACGATCCTTGCCGACCTGACCCAGCGCGAGACGCGCAACTTCGGCGTCGCCTTCGCCCAGGCCCTGATCAAGAACATGGCGGGCAAGACTCGCATGTTCAAAATTCCCCACAAGGAAGCGAGCTTCAAGGTTCTGGAGGCCCCCGACGTGCCCTCGGCGCTGATCGAGCTGGGCTATCTGACCACGGCCGCCGACGAGAAACTGCTGGTTTCGCCCGACTGGCAGTCCAAGACCGCCGACGGCATGGTCGCGGGCATCGACAGCTACTTCAGGCCGCGCGTCGAGGCGGCGACCCGCTGAATCGCGGCGGGCGAGGACCCGGCCCGCGAATTTGTTGCTGAAAAACCACGGCGCGTGATGTACCAAGCCGACCGCGCCGGCGCGGCCCTAGTTTCTCCACAAAGGGCCGGCCATAAACGCCGCTACCCGGCGGGCTTGATCCGGCGTTTGATTTGCGTTCGCGGGGTGAGTGCGCGGGTGCGCAGCCGGATTGCGGGCACGATATGATACTTCGATTCATCGGCTACCTATTCGGGATCGGTGCCGTGTTATTCCTCGCAGCCGCCGCCGGTATCGCCTGGTACGTCTCTGGCCTGGCCCAGGGCCTGCCCGATTACGACGTGCTCGCCAAGTACGAGCCGCCGGTGATGACGCGCGTCCACGCCGCCGACGGGCAGCTGGTCGCCGAATATGCCGACCAGCGCCGCCTCTACGTGCCTATCGAGGTGATCCCTGACATGGTCAAGGACGCCTTCATCTCGGCCGAGGACAAGAACTTCTACACCCACGCCGGGCTCGACTATTACGGCATCCTCCGCGCGATGATCCAGAACATCCGGGCCTACGGCAGCGGCGACCGTCTGGTCGGCGCCTCGACGATCACCCAGCAGGTTGCCCGCAACTTCCTGCTCACCCTCGACCAGACCTGGGATCGCAAGATCAAGGAAGCGATCCTGTCGCTGCGCATCGAGCAGGCCTACTCGAAGCAGAAGATCCTCGAGCTCTATCTCAACGAAATCTATCTCGGCCTCGGGGCCTACGGCGTTGCGGCGGCTTCGCTCGAATACTTCGACAAATCGGTGCACGAGCTGACCCTGGCGGAGGTCGCCTATCTGGCGGCACTGCCCAAGGGGCCGAACAACTACAACCCGTTCCGCTATCCCAAGCGGGCGATCGAGCGGCGCAACTGGGTCATCGACCGCATGGTCGAGAACGGCTACGTGAGCGCCGCCGACGGCGAGGCGGCCAAGAAGGAACCGCTCGGCATCAAGCAGCCGCAGGCAAGGCCATCGGTGGTCGCCTCCGACTATTTCGTAGAGGAAGTGCGACGACAGCTCAGCCAGATGTTTGGCGAGAAGGCCCTCTATGAGGGCGGCCTGTCGGTGCGCACGACCCTCGACCCGAAGCTTCAGCTGATGGCACGCCAGGCGATCGTCGACGGCCTGTCCAACTACGACGAGCAACTTGGCTGGCGCGGCCCGGTCAGCCATGTCGACGACATGAGCGGCGACTGGGGACCGAAGGTGGCGGCGGTCACGCCGATCTCCGATCTAATCGGCTGGAATCTGGCGATCGTTCTGGACGTCAACGCCGACGGCGCGACTGTGGGCCTGCGCCCCGCCGACATGCCCGGCACCGGCGCAGTCGGAAAGGCGCGCGACACCGGCACGATCCCGTTCAAGGGGCTGAACTTCAAGCGCTGGGCGAGCTCCGACGACACCCCGACCAACCGCAAGATCAAGTCGATGACCGACGTTCTGGCGGTCGGCGACGTGGTCTACGTGTCGGCCGCCGACGGCGCCGACGCCGGCACCTATCGCCTGCGCGAGGTGCCCAAGGTCGAAGGCGCGCTGGTCGCCATGGATCCGCATACCGGCCGCGTGCTGGCGATGATCGGCGGCTTCTCCTACGCCGAGAGCCAGTTCAACCGCGCTACGCAGGCCTATCGGCAGCCGGGCTCCTCGTTCAAGCCGTTCGTCTATTCGGCCGCCCTCGACAACGGCTACACGCCGTCGTCAGTGGTGATGGACGCGCCTATCGAGATCGACCAGGGCGGCGGGCAGGCGCCGTGGCGGCCGGAGAACTATTCGAACAAGTTCTACGGACCCTCGACGCTGAGGACCGGCATCGAACTGTCGCGCAACGTCATGACCGTGCGGCTGGCGCAGGACATGGGCATGCCGCTCATCTCCGAGTACGCGCGCCGGTTCGGCGTCTACGACAACCTGCCGCCGCTGCTCTCCATGGCGCTTGGCGCCGGCGAGACCACGGTCATGCGCATGACTGCCGGCTACTCGGTGTTCGCCAACGGCGGCAAGGAGGTCCACCCGACGCTGATCGACCGCATCCAGAACCGCTACGGGCAGACGATCTTCCGCCACGACGACCGCGTCTGCGAGGGCTGCGACGCCGACGGCTGGCACGGACAGGCCGAGCCGACCATCATCGACAACTCGGAGCAGGTCCTCGATCCGATGACCGCTTTCCAGATGACCTCGATGCTGGAAGGCGTGGTGGAGCGCGGCACCGGCACGGCGGCGCGCAAGATCGGCAAGCCGCTCGCCGGCAAGACCGGGACCACCAACAACTACAACGACGCCTGGTTCATGGGCTATTCGCCCGACCTGGTGGTTGGCGTGTGGGTCGGCTTCGACTCGCCCCATTCGCTGGGCAGCGGCGAGACCGGCGGCTCACTGGCCGCGCCGATCTTCACCGAGTTCATGGAACATGCGCTGGCCGACAAGCCGGCCATTCCCTTCCGCGTGCCGCCCGGAATCACGTTCATTCCGATCGACCGGCACACCGGCCTGCGCGCCCAGCAGGGCGATCCGGATACTTTCCTCGAAGCCTTCAAGCCCGGCACCGCGCCGCCCGACACCTATTCGATCATCGGCTACACCGACACCATGGGCCGGCCGCTGACGGTGGCGCCCGACGCCGACCGCGCGGTGATTTCGGGAACCGGCGGGCTGTACTAACCGCTAGCCCGACGAATCAGGCAGGCCGGCGGCGCGCAACGCGGCGATCAGCGGACCGGCAACCGGCGGCAGGATGCCGACCGCGGCGCATTGCCTCGCGATGCTGAAGTTGGGCTGGAGTTCGTGGAGCCGCAGCACAGCATCCCGCGCCTCCTCCATGCCCCCGAGCGCGGCGAGGGGGGCCGCCAGAAGCGCATAGGAAAAACTGAATCCGGGATTTGACTGGATCGCCTTGCGCGCCGCATGCGCTGCCGCTTCGTGACGACCGAGATGGAAGTTTCCGACGGCAATCCCGTGATACGCGATGTAGTTCGTGGGATCGAACGGACTGAGCCGCAACGCGCGCGTTCCCCAGTCGATTGCGCGCTCGGCTTCGCCGGCGAAACTCAGGGGAGCGCTGCCAAAGATGTAAGCGGGCGCGCACGAGGGGCTCAACGTCCGTGCTTCTTCGAACGCGTCGAATGCCGCAACCCGGTCATGTTCGACCAGAGCCACCGCGAACGCCCCGAACGTGAGGGCCATGGGATCGGAGCGCCCGTGGGTGAGGGCAGCCCGCCCGTGGTGGATCGCACCACGACGATTCTCATCTTGCATGCCACTACGCACGAACAGGATTTCGTGGGCCCATGCGGCGACGCCATGCGCCAGCGCGTAGTTGGGTTCAAGCGCGAGCGCACGCTCGATGAGCGCCAGAGCCTTCGTCGCGCCGGCGGGCATGCACGTGTAGACCTCAGGCAAGGCGTGAAGCACCAGATCATAGGCATCGTGGTTTTCGGGCCGCTTGCGCTTGACGTGCTCGATCTCCGCGGCGCGCAGGTTCGGCTCGATCGCGCCGACGACAGCCAGGGTAATTTCGTCCTGGACCGCGAACACGTCATCGACGTTGCGATCGTAGCGCTCTGCCCACAGGTGGGTACCGGTCGCCGCTTCGATCAACTGCGCGGTGACCCGCAGGCGCGCTCCGGCTTTGCGAAGGCTGCCCGCCACGACGTAGCGGACGCCGAGCTCCCGGCCGATCCGCTTCACGTCGACCGCCTGGCCCTTGTAGGAAAAGCTCGAATTGCGCGCGACGACGAACAACCACTTGATCCGTGAGAGACCGGCGACGATGTCTTCCACCATGCCGTCGGCGAAATACTCCTGCTCGGAATCGTCGCTCAGATTCGAGAACGCAAGCACCGCCACGGACGGCTTGTCGGGCAAGGCCAGCGCCGGCGAACGGTGCGCATCGGTGCCAGCATTCGGATCGGCCGTCGAGACTGCCGGCCCGACATAGCGGTAGCCGCGACGCGGCAAGGTCTCGATCCAGCTCGTGTCCGAAGCGGCGTCGGAAAAGACACGGCGCAAGGCAGCAATCTGGACCGTCAGGTTGCTGTCCTCGATCGCAAGCCCGGGCCACGCCGCCGCGATCAGCGCATCCTTGGATACCGGCGCTCCCGCGCGCTCGAGAAGCAATCGCAAGAGCGCGACGGCGCGACGGCCGAGCGCGACCGGCTCCGAGCCTCGGAACAGCAGTTCCGCTTCGGCATCGAGGCTGAACGGGCCGAATTCGTAGTTCGTGGCCATGGCCAACCCGATACCTTTCCGAGACGTTTTGCAATTATTTCGGAACGCTTTCGCGACCCGACAGATTGAGCCGGGCATGTTGAAACCGTCGCCGCGCTGCGCGGCAAACCAGGGAGCAGAGCCCGTGAACGCGAAAGCAGTCATCCGCATGCCGGACGAGGGAAAGGGAGTGACCTTGGCCGGGAAGCCTTTGGTGTTTCTCGTGACCGGACAGGACACCAAACACACGTCGATGTTCGACTGGACCGTGCCGGCCCACTTCTCCACCGGCCTGCACGTGCATCGCGTTCAGGAGGAAACCTTCTTCGTGCTGGAGGGCGAGTGCGATTGGCAGATCGGCGATCGGCACGTGCGCGCCACGCCCGGCACCTATGTCTTCATCCCGCCCGGCGTGCCGCACAACATCGGCAACGTGACCGACACTCCGGCGCGGATGATCATGACCGTGTCACCACCCGGTCACGAGCACTATTTCGAGGAGCTCGCCAAGATGGCCGCGCAGGGCAGTCCGCCCGACGCCAACGCCATCGCGGCTCTCAGGAGCCGGTACGATACCGACCAGCTATCGGCTCTGAAGACAAGCTAACGGGAGAGGAAGCGGCGCGGCGGCGTGTGCCGCCGTCATCCTTACGCGAGCCAGATCATCGCGCCGCGGGCGGCGACATAGACGCCCGCGACGATGACGATGGCCGCGAAGATGCGCCGCAAAACCGGGCCCTGGCCGGAGAGCCGGCGCGCCAGGCGCGTACCGCCGAGGCTGCCGGCGAAGCCGCCGACGATGAAGAGGCCGGCGATCCCCCAGTCGACCAGACCGGACAGCGCGTAGGTGCCGGCGGTGGTGAAGCCGAAGGCGGTCACCGAAACCAGCGACGAGCCGATCGCGTTGACGATCGGCATGGCGGTGGCGCCCATCAAACCGGGGACGATCAGGAAGCCGCCGCCGATGCCGAAGAAGCCGGAGGCGAAGCCGACCAGCAGGCCGGTGCCGGCGAGGAGGGGCAAGAGGCGGGGGGCGGTCTGGCGGGTGAGGCGGACGTCCGGAATGCCGTCGCCGCCGCGTTTCCTGAGCATCGAGCCGCCGACCACGATCATCAGCACGCCGAACAAGGCGAGCAGCGCCTGTCCGTCGACGGCCTTGCCGACGGTCGCGCCGAGCGCGGCGCCGACGATGCCGGCGCCGGCGAAGGTGAGCGCGCACGGCCACTTGACCGTGTGCGCCCGGGCATGGCCGACGAGGCCGAGAGCGGCGCTCGCCGCAACCGCCACGGCGCTGGTGCCGATGGCAAGATGCGGCGAGCCGATCCCGACGACGTAGAAGAGCAGGGGCACCGCAAGGATCGATCCGCCCCCGCCGACCAGGCCAAGGGAGAAGCCGACCGCGACCCCGGAAAGGATCGCCAGCGCCGCCTGCAGGAGGTCCATGCTATCCGAACATGCGCGAGAAGAAGGAGCGGCTGTCGCCGCCGGCTTCGCCGCGTCCCGATTCGAGTGGCAGGCCCGCCGAGCGCCAGCCCGAGATGCCGCCCTGCATGACGTAGGCGGTCGCGGCGCCGGCCTTGGCGGCCAGTTGCGGGCCATAGACGGTGGTGCGGTTACCGCTGGCGCAGAAGAAGACCACTTCCTGACCATCGGCGAGCGGCAATTCGCTGACCGCGAAGCGGCTGAGGGCGATGTTTTGCGAGCCGGGGATACGGACCTGCGCGTATTCGCCGGGCTCACGCACATCGACCATCAGCGCGCCTTTCTCTTTCAGCTGTGCCGCGGCGCGCGCGTCGATGTTCTTCAGGGACTTGGCCATGCTCTTTCAGAACTCCTTCGGGAGGTTGGGGGAGGGACTTCACTTCAGGTGCAAAAAATCTGCTTGAGGACGCCCATCACCCGCACCGCCCTTCGGTCGGTGACGCGGTAGTGGAGCGTCTGCGCCTCGCGGCGGAAGGCGACGAGATTGTCCTCGCGCAGCCGCGCCAGGTGCTGCGACAGGGCCGACTGGCTGAGGCCGACGGCGTCGGCAAGCTCGTTGACGCTCATCTCGCCTTCCTCGGCGAGGTGGCAGAGGATCAGGAGCCGATGCTCGTTGGCGAGCACCTTCAGATAGTTGGCGGCGACGTCGGCATTGGCCGCCAATCCGGCAACTGCGCTGGCCTGCATGATGGTCCTCGTCGGGTTCGATACGGGCTTATATATTAGGGCTTGCTAAAACAGCAAGAGCTAATATATGGGTGGCAACGAAAGCGCAAGGAGACAATCATGTCGCAATCCAATCCACCGGAAATCCGTGCCTTCTTCGACGAGCCGACCAACACCGTCAGCTACCTCGTGCACGATCCGGCGACGATGCGTGGCGCCGTGATCGACCCGGTCCTGGACTACGACCCGGCCGCCGCCGAGGTCGACGTCCGCTCGGTCGAGACGATTCTGGCGGCCGCCGAGAAAGCCGGCATCACCATCGAGTGGGCGCTGGAGACCCACGCCCACGCCGACCACCTTTCGGGCGCCCCCTACATCAAGGCCAAGACCGGCGCCAAGATCGGCATCGGCGAGCACATCAAGGACGTCCAGCGCATTTTCCGGCCGGTGTTCAACGCCACTGACCTCCACACCGACGGCCGCGACTTCGACCATCTGTTCGCCGACGGCGAGAGCTTCGCGATCGGTTCGCTGACGGTCGAGGTGCTCTACACGCCCGGCCATACCCCCGCCGACATCAGCCACAAGATCGGCGACGCGGTGTTCGTCGGCGATACGCTGTTCATGCCGGATTACGGCACCGCGCGGGCCGACTTCCCCGGCGGCGACGCCCACAAGCTCTATCAGTCGATCCGCAAGCTGCTCGCTCTGCCGCGCGAGACGCGCCTGTTCATGTGCCACGACTACAAGGCGCCGGGTCGCGACTCCTACGCATGGGAAACCACGGTCGGCGAGGAGCGCGACGCCAGCGTCCACGTCAAGGACGGCGTCAGCGAGGCGGACTTCGTCGCCATGCGCGAGAGCCGCGACGCCACGCTGTCGGCGCCGCGCCTGCTGCTTCCCTCCATCCAGGTCAACATCCGCGCCGGCCGCTTTCCCCCGGCCGAGAGCAACGGCGTCCACTACCTGACCATTCCGGTCAAGGCGAAGAGCGACGCCGCCAAGGGTGTGGTCGCCGACCGGGCCGAAAGCGCCCGTCCGGCGGCCTGACACGGAAGCGCGACCGGGTTGACACCGATCAACGCGGTTCAACCCGGTCGCGCCTAGCCCCAAGACGGTGAAGCAGGACGCGGCCAACCGCGCCGAACCTGAGGAGGAATCAGATGTCGCACGTCGTCGTTCTCGGTGCCGGCCTGGGCGGCACCATCATGGCCTACGAGATGAGGGACAAGCTCGGGGCGTCCGACACGCTGACCGTCGTCAATCTCGGCCGCACCTATTCGTTCGTTCCCTCCAACCCGTGGGTGGCGGTCGGCTGGCGCAAGCCCGCCGACATCAGCGTCGACCTCGCGCCGGTGTTCGCCAAGCGCGGCATCGCGCTGCGCCCCGAAGGCGCCAAGCGCGTCCACCCCAAGGAAAACCGCATCGAGCTCAACGACGGCAGCTCGATCACCTACGATTACCTGATCATCGCCACCGGGCCGGATCTCGCCTTCGACGAGATCGAGGGACTCGGCCCGAACGGCTGCACCCAGTCCATCTGCCAGGTCGACCACGCCGCGAAGGCACAGGTCGCCGCCGCCGCGCTCGCCAAGAGCGGCGGGCCGGTGGTCGTCGGCGCCGTGCAGGGCGCCTCGTGCTTCGGCCCGGCGTACGAGTTCGCCTTCATCCTGGAAACGTATCTGCGCCGCGCCAAGGTGCGCGACCGCGTGCCCATGACCTTCGTCACGCCGGAACCCTACATCGGCCACCTCGGCCTCGACGGGGTCGGCGACACCAAGGGGCTGCTCGAGAGCGCGCTCCGCGATCGCCACATCAAGTGGATCACCAACGCCAAGGTGACCAAGATCGAGGCCGACAAGATGTTCGTGGAGGAGGTCGACGAGACCGGCGCCGTCAAGGCGAGCCATGAGCTTCCCTTCGTCTATTCGATGCTGCTGCCGGCCTTCCGCGGCGTGCCCGCGGTCCTCGGCGTCGAGGGACTGGTCAATCCGCGCGGCTTCATCCTGGTCGACAAGCACCAGCGCAACCCGACCTACACCAACGTGTTCGGCATCGGCGTGGCGATCGCCATTCCGCCGGTCGGCAAGACGCCGTTGCCGGTGGGCGTGCCCAAGACCGGCTTCATGATCGAATCGATGGTCACCGCGACCGCCGAGAACATCGCCGCGATGATCGCCGGCAAGGAACCGCGCGCCGTTGCCACCTGGAACGCGGTGTGCCTGGCCGACATGGGCGACGAGGGCATCGCCTTCATCGCCCAGCCGCAAATCCCGCCGCGCAACGTCAACTGGTCGTCGACCGGCAAGTGGGTGCACGCCGCCAAGATCGGCTTCGAGAAGTACTTCCTGCGCAAGGTCCGCCAGGGCAAGTCGGAGACCTTCCCCGAGAAGTTCGCGCTCGACGCGATCGGCATCCAGAAGCTCAAGGAAATCCACCACGAACCTGCGGAGTAGCGGACCCCACGGGCCCGGCTGCCGCGCCACAGACAGGAGACTCCACCCATGAACCTCGACCGCGCCGTGTTTGTCATGACCGGCATCCTCGTCCTCGCCTCGCTGGCGCTGGGCTTCTACGTCCACCCGCTGTTCTATCTGCTGACCGCCTTCGTCGGCGCCAACCTGATCCTCGCCGGCGCCTCCGGCGTCTGCTTCTCGTCCATCGTGCTGCGCATGTTTGGATTGAAGCCCGGTCAGGCGATCCGCTGACCGCGATCCCGGGAAAGGAGACCTTCGCGATGGTGCAGGACTGGCTCGCTCTTATCACCAACATGAACGGCGCCACGCGCGAGCTCAGGCGCGCGGCGCCCGAGACCATGAAGACGTTCGGCGAGATGGCGCGCGCCGCCCACGGCGGCGACGCCCTCGACCACAAGACCAAGGAGCTGATCGCGCTGGCGATCAGCGTCGCGACACGCTGCGGGCCCTGCATCGCCTACCACGCCGAGGGCGCGGTCAAGCAGGGGGCGAGCCGCGAGGAGGTCGCCGAGACGCTCGCCATGTCGATCTACATGGGCGCCGGCCCCTCGGCCATGTACGCCGCCCAGGCTCTCGAAGCCGTCGACCAGATGATGGAGAAGGCGAAAACGGCGGCCTGACGGGCGCCGTGTCGGGTTTACAGGGCTGCCGGCACCGCCTAGAAGGCGCGGCGTTCCCGGCACCCGGACCCGAGGCAGACAATGCGTCCCGAAGTCGAAAAGCAGGTCGAAGAAATCCAGCAGGCGATCGGCCTGCTGAGGAGGCATCTTTGACTGGGACAACGCCAAGAAACGCCTCGAAGAACTGAACGCGGCCGCCGAAGACCCCAACCTTTGGAATTCCAGCGAGCGCGCCCAGAAGGTGATGCGCGAGCGCAACCGGCTGGCCGATCAGATCGCCGGCGTCGAGCGCATGGAAAGCGAGCTTCGCGACCAGAGCGAGCTGATCGAGCTCGGCGAGGCGGAAGACGACAAGGAGATCGTGACGGAGGCCGAGCGCACGCTGAAGGCGCTAGCCAGGGAGGCCGAGCGCCGCGAGATCGAGACGATGCTGTCCGGCGAGGCCGACGGCAACAACGCCTACCTCGAGATTCATGCCGGCGCCGGCGGCACGGAAAGCCAGGACTGGGCCGAGATGCTCATGCGCATGTATACGCGCTGGGCGGAGCAGAACGAGTACAAGGTCCAGATTCTCGAGCTCCACGACGGCGAGGAGGCTGGCGTCAAATCGGCGACCATTCAGGTCACCGGCGAAAGCGCCTACGGCTGGCTGAAGACCGAATCGGGCGTTCACCGGCTGGTGCGCATCTCGCCCTTCGACAGCCAGGCGCGGCGCCACACCTCGTTTGCCAGCGTCTGGGTCTATCCGGTGGTCGACGACACCATCGACATCGACATCAAGGACGAGGACGTACGCGTCGACACCTACCGCGCCTCCGGCAAGGGCGGCCAGCACGTCAACACCACCGACTCGGCGGTGCGCCTGACCCACATCCCGACCGGCATCGCGGTTGCCTGCCAGAGCGAACGCTCGCAGCACAAGAACCGCGCCACCGCATGGAACATGCTGCGCGCCCGGCTCTACGAGGCCGAGCTGGAGAAGCGCGAAGCGGCCGCTGCCGCCGCGTCGGCCTCGAAGACGGAGATCGGCTGGGGCCACCAGATCCGCAGCTACGTGCTGCAGCCGTATCAGCTCGTGAAGGACCTGCGCACCGGCATCGAGAATACTTCGCCCCAGAACGTGCTCGACGGCGAACTGATGCCGTTCATGGAAGCCGCGCTCGCCCAGCGCGTCGGCGGCGAGACGGCGGCGAAGCAGTAGCGAAGACCGCGCCCGACGTCGTTTGGTGTGGGTCAGCGCCGGCGCAACCTTCGATTGACAATCCACCTGCGGTAGCGATTTACTCGGCGCTGCCCTGATGACGCGACCTTCAAGGTCAGGCCCGTGTCGATGCCAGCCGTTCCACCGCCGATTGGCAGTCAGTTTCCGCAGATCGTAGCGATCCTGCGCATCGCGAACCGAATCGTCTCGTCCGGCCTGTTCTTCATGATCGTCGGCACTGCCTTCCTGGCGGCCGCTTACACTACGATCGGGCGGACCCACGCCGCCATGACGTTCGTATTCGTCGTCGTCGGCGTAGCGATCTTGTTGTTCGGCACCGGGACGCAGGGGATCGGCAGCTTCGACTCCGGCGATCAGCAGGCCCTTGCTCGCTACAAGGTCACCCTTGCCGGCGGAGCGGGCGCCCTAGCCTTTGCCGTGGCCGCCGGCTTCGTCGCTTTCGACGGGCCGATCAAAAGCGCCTTCCGGGTCGAAAAGGATTACGTGCGGATTGCCGTCAAGGGAAACGGGATCGAGCCGAGTGACATCGGCCTCTACATCCCGACGATCACGGTGAACGGCGAGCCGGCCGCCGCCGCGGTCCACGGCGACTACGTCGAGGCGTACGTGCCGTACCTTCTGACCGGACAAGAGCAGACAATCGTGGTCGCAGTGCAACTCTATCTGGCGCCCGATCAGGAAGGCCGCAACCTCGCCTCCCTCGACCCCAAACCCAGGCAAAAGGAGTACTCAATTCTCGTCGACGATCAGGGGCGGGTTTCGGCCAGCAGCCCAGGCGACGGCACCGTCGGCCTATACATCCGGGAAGCTGGCTACGACTTCCCCCGGCTCATCCTACCGGACCCGATCGATCTGACCGTGCAGCGCATCAAGGGGACGAACATTGAGGCACGATAGGACGATCGGCGCGGTCATCTCGGCAGGGCTCGCCTTGCTAGCGGCTAACGTGATCGCTGGCCCGGCGCCCGCCGCCGGCGTCGACAAGGCCTGCCTGTCAATTCAGGCGACCCTCGCGACGGATTTCGTGCCGCGCGCGGCCCTTCAGGACTGGAAATCAGCTCTGCCTTGTTTGCAGGACTACATCGCAGGCCTCGCCACGTTTCACAGCCGGGACGAGGCGATCAACGCGCTGCGTAATCCCGACTACAGCGCGACGGTAACGAAAGGGGCGACGGCACTGCGCTCCATTCTCGACGACATCGGCGACCCGGCAATTGCGTTATTCCGGCGTCGACAGACCTTGGCCGAGATATCGGTGCTCGCACTCTCGGCAATAAGCGAGACGCGCGAAGCGCGGCTGAGCGCCACGCTCGTGCTTGGAAACGTCATCGACGAAACCACAATCTGCGTTCCCGAGGACTACCTCTACTACAGCGACATCAGCGACAACGGTCGGGCGAACCTGCTGGCGCTGGTGTCGATTCCGGTTCAGTTCGTAAACGCCTCCGAGATGAAGAACATCACGAACGTGCTAAACTACCTCGACACGCCTAAACTCGACAGCCTGTTTGATACCCAGCGCATCGTTCAGTCGATTAGAGACAAAGTGGACGCTTTCTCTACGCGGGCGACGAACACGGTCCCCCCGAACTTTTCAGCCCTCTGCGGGCAATACCAGCCGTTGTTCGCGCCCGACGGCATGCTCTTCAACCCGACATAGCCCGAGGACCGGAGGGCGTCGGCGGCGAGACGTCGGCGAAGCAGTAGCCCCGGGGCCGTCACAAGGCGGTTGACCGGCGTCAAGGCAGGTGGACCGCGAACCGGCTAGCTGGCTCCTGACCGTTTCAATCGAAGGAGGGTCGCATGCGCCCGGAATCCAACTGGACCCGCGTGCTGGCCGCTGTACTGATCGGCGCGGGCGTCGTGCTGCTGGCGTTGCGGCAATTTGCCTGGCCGTTCTCGGGCACGCTCTGGCCGCTTGCGGTGATCATTCCCGGCCTGGCGCTGTTCGCCGCCGGCGCAACCATGGATCGGGGCGGCTCGTTTCTGGCCGCGACCGGCGCGGCCATCGGCGCGACCGGGCTGATCCTGCTCGGCCAGGAACTCACCGACTACTACCAGTCGTGGGCTTACCTGTGGACGTTGCTGCCGCTCTTCGCCGGGCTGTCGCTCTACCTGACCGGCCCGCGGCAAGGCAATGCGCGGGCGCGCCGGATCGGCCGCGGCATGGCGACGGCTGGCGCCGTGATGTTCGTGGTGTTCACCACCGCGTTCGAGGGGTTGATCTTCCACCCGCAGGCCTTCGGTGGCGGACTGGTGCTGCCGCTCGTTCTGATCCTGCTCGGGGTGGCGCTCCTCTTCCGCATGCCCGGATCCCACCGGCCAACCGGCGGACCGTCCGGACAGAAGCCGGCTTAGGCCAGGCTAGAGCAGCGAAGCCAGTTCGGTCCCGGAGCGGATCCAGATCAGCGGATCGATGGGCGAGCCGTCGATCCTGATCTCGTAGTGCAGGTGCGGGCCGGTCGAACGGCCGGTGCTGCCCGTGTGGCCGATGACGGCGCCCTTGGCGACCACCTGACCGACCGTGACATCGATGCGGCTGAGATGGCCGTAGCGGGTCGTGATGCCATTGCCATTGTCGATCTCGACCATGTTGCCGTAGCCGCCGGTGTAGGCCGCGACGGTCACTGTGCCGCCGGCGGTGGCGTGGGCGGGGGTGCCTTCCAGGGCGCGGAAGTCGATGCCGGTGTGCATGGCGAGCGTGCCGAGGAAGGGATCGATGCGGGTACCGAAACCGCTGGTGACCGGCGCGTCGGCGATCGGCCGGGTCAGTGGCAGCCGCTCGGCCAGACGGCGCATGGCGGCGTAGCGGTCGATCTCGCCGTTCACCAGATCGACGGTCGCGCGGAAGGTGTCCGGGTCGGCATTGGCGTCGACGGCGACATAGGGGCCACCGACCTCTGAACTGGTCAGGTGGCTGGGTGGCACCTTCTGGCCGAGGTGGGCGAGCACCGCGGCGATCTTCTTGGAGCGGGCGCTGACCGCCGCCGCGATCGCGTCGACGTAGCCGACCTGTGACGCGGCAAGCTCATCGATGGAGGTGTCGACCGCCTTCAGCTGGCTTTCGGTGGCCTTGACGGCGTTGCCGGAGGCGGGGGGATCGGCCGACGGGCCGAAAGCCAGCGGACCGAGGCCGACCGGGGCGAGGCTGCTGGTCTTGAGGGGCGGGACCTTGGCCGGCTCCGGGGCGGGCGCGTCGGCGGCCGGCGCATCGGAGGCGGCGGAATCGGCTGCCTGATTGTCGGTCTGGTCGTCGATCGGCGAGGGCACGGGCGCCGTGGAGAGCAGCGCGGCAGGATCGAGGCCGGCGAGGCGGGCGGCCTGGCTGAGCCCCGCCAGGCTGTCCTGACGGGCGTCGAGGGCGGTCTGGCGCCCTTTCAGGCGGTCCATTTCCGCCTCGAGGGAATCCTGGTCGAGCAGCTGGCGGCTGGTCAGCCGGTCGATGTCGGCGCGCAGCGTCGCGATGCGGTCCTCGTAGGCGTGCTGCATGCGCGACTGGCGGGCGAGCGAGGCGGCGAGCAGGTCGTCGCGGAATACCAGGTAGCCGGTGGCGGACAGGTAGAGGGCGCTGAAAACCGCGAAAACGGCACCGATGGCGATGATCAGCCCGGGCCGGACAGTGAAGGAGCGCACCTTCTCGCCTTGCGCGATGACGATGCGGTGCGGCGGCTTGCGGAAGGCGAAGGACTGCGGCAGTCGGATGCGGGCGGCAAGCTGCATGCAGGCACTCATCGGGTTCAGACCGGTGAGCAATTAGACGGCGTTAAGGTTAACAAATCCTTGGCTGCCGGCCCGGCGGGCAGCGATTTCAACGCTTTGGCGGCGACACCTGGAGTGATTTGACGGCCGCCAGCACCGCCTCGACGTGGCCCGGCACGCGCACCTTGCTCCATTCCTGGACAATCTTGCCATCCGGGCCGATCAGGAACGTCGAGCGCACGACGCCCATGTACTTGCGGCCGAACATCGTCTTCTGCTGCCAGGCACCATACGCCGCGATGGTCTCGTGGCCGGGGTCGGAGGCGAGCGTGAAGCCGATGCCGTGCTTGGCCTTGAACCTGTCGTGGGCGCTCTCGCCATCCGGCGAGATGCCGACGACGGCCGCGCCGGCCCGGCGGAAAGCCGCGTGCGCCCGCGTGAAATCCACCGCCTCCACCGTGCAGCCGGGCGTGTCGTCGGCCGGGTAGAAGTAGACGACGAGTTTCTGACCGGCGAAATCGGCGAGCTTCACCCGCCCGCCGCCGTCGGTCGCCAGATCGAAGTCGGGGGCGGGATTGCCGACCTTGGCTGCGGCCATGGGCGCCTTCCTTTCGTCGCAGTTGGCAGGCTTCAACTTGCGGCCGGTAGCCTAGCGTCGAATGTGGTATCGAGGCTAGCGGTGCAACCGGGGCACCGGCGCTATCGCACCGGCGGGCGATCGTGAATAAGAGGATTCTGGCGCGTTCGCGCGCCGATTCGGTTCAATCAGTCCCGCCAAGGCGCTCCGACCGCTGAACATGCCGTCCAAGCCGCACGCGTCCGATCAGACGGGCAGGCCACTGAGGCTGCGCCGCCTGCCGTGGCCCAAGATTCTCGTGCGCGCGGCGCTCGCGGTCGTCGCGGTGGCCCTGGTGGCCATCGCGGCGCTGGTCGTGATGGTGCTGTCCGGCCCGACCGAGTTCGGCCTCGTGCGCGGCCGGGCGGAGGCGGTGATCCAGAAGAGCCTCGGCGACGCCTACACGGTCGACATTGCGCGCTCGGTGCTCGACATCGACCCGGTGCTGGGCTTCGTCGTGCGCCTCGACGACATCGACGTCCACGACAGCACCGGCCAGTTGGTCGTGCACGTGCCCTCGACGCGGCTGGCGATCGATCCGCGCGCGCTGCTCCTGCTCCAGGTCAGGGTGACGCAGGTCGAGTTGTCCGATCCGGAAGTCGCGCTCGCCCGCGACGACGCCGGCGCCATCTATCTGGGCAACGCCAGCACCCCGCATATGCCCGGCGACCAAGCGCCGCCCGCGTTGCCGCTGCCGCCGGCGGGCGCCTCCAACGGCGGCTTTCCCGATCTCGTCGCCGCGCTCTACCTGGTCGATCGCAGCATCGAGCCGCAGATCGAGAAGGCGATCGCCTCGGGCTTCGAGCGCTTCGCCGTGGTCAACGGCACCGTGACCCTGTTTCAGGCGGGCAGCGACGTCCAGCGTCGTTTCCCCAATACCGACCTCAACCTTTCGCTCCGCCCACAGACCTCCGCGCTGACCGCCGACCTCGCCACCTCCGGCTACGGCGGCCGCTGGACGGCGCAGATTTCGCGCGACTACGACCCGAGCACCAAGACGCACCTGCTCACGGCTGTGTTCTCGCAACTGACGCTGGCCGACCTCTTCCCCGACCTCGGCGACGACGCCTCGCCGGTAACCGCCGACATCCCCCTCTACGGCCGCGCCTCGATCCGCTTCGACCACAACGGGGCGGTGCAGGCCGCCAACGCCCGCCTCGACTTCGGCGCCGGCACGATCCGCTTTCACGAGGACCGCGAGATGGTCCGCCTCGACGAGGCGACCGTGAAGCTGCACTGGGACCTCGCCAACAAGGCCCTGATCATCGACAACTCGACCTTCTTCTTCGGCGACACCCGCGGCATCGTCACCGGCCGGGTCACGCCGGTTGGCGATCCCGCCAAGCGGCGCTACGCCTTCGATCTGGAGTCGCCTGGCACGATCCTGGCGCCCAGCGACACCGGCGTCGGGCCGATCGTGGCGCAGCGCATCGCCGTCTCCGGCGTCGCCGACTTCTCGGCCAAGATCCTCAACATCGAAAACGCCATCATATCGGCGGGAGATGCCTCGATCGCCGCCGCCGGCAGCATGGACTTCAGCGGCCTGACGCCGTCGCTGGTGATGGCAGCGACCTTCTCGCCGATGAAGGTGACGTCGCTAAAACAGATGTGGATCCCGATGATCGCGCCGGGCGCGCGCCACTGGGTCGTCGATCACGTCGGCAACACCGGCAACCTCGTTTCGGGGCGCTTCGAGGCGGCGATTCCTCCCGGCGTCATGTGGCTGAAGAAGCGCACGCGGCTGCCCGACGACGCCCTCAAGCTGAACATGCGGCTGGAAGGGGTCGATTTCACCACCTTCGGCGACCTGCCGCCGATCGTGAACGCGTCCGGCAACGTCGTGGTGACCGGGCATACCGTCGGCATCGACGTCGAGAAGGGCGAGGTGCGCACCACCTCTGGCGTGGTCAGCGTCGACAACGCGGCCTTCGCCGTGCCCGACACCTCCAAGCGGCCCTCCGATGCGATCGTCGAGGTGCAACTGTCCGGCGGCGCGGCGGCGCTCGGCGCGATCGCCAACGCCGACCCGCTGCGCGCCCTCGACCGCGAGAAGGTCAAGCCCGGCGATCTGAGCGGGACCGCCGAGGCGTCCGTCTCGGTGCATTTTCCCTTGCGCCCCGCCCTGACCGACTCCGACATCGACTGGAAGGTGACCGTCGACACCAAGGGGGTGACGAGCGCCCGCAAGATCGAAGGGCGAAACATCAGCGACGCCGACGTCAAGCTGATCGTCACCCCGGACGACGTGTCGGTCTACGGCAAGGCCAAGATCGAGGGGGTCGCCGCCGACGTCAGTTTGTCCTTCCCTATGTCCGGATCGACAACCGCCGGGGGCGACCGGCGCGTGCGGCTGCTGATCGACGACGATGCCCGCAAGAAGCTTGGCGTCGGCCTCGACGAGATGCTGTCGGGCTCGATGAGCGCCCTGGTCAGCGAGGACTCCGACGGCGCCACGCAGCACTACGACCTCGATCTCCAACGGGCGCGCGTCGTACTGCCCGGCATCGGCTGGGCCAAGGGGATCGGGGTTCCGGCGACGCTCACCTTCGATCTGAAGCCGGCCAGCGACGGCTATCAGGTGCAGAACCTCGAGTTCAAGGGCGACGGCTTCGGCTTCTCGGGCTCCGCGACGCTCGATTCCAGCTACAATCTCCAGTCGGCCGACATCGACCGCCTGTCGCTGCGCGCCGGCGACGCGGTTTCCATTCGCCTGACGCGCGGCAAGGCGGGCTATGCGATCACGGCGCGCGGCCAGTCGTTCGATCTGCGCGGGCTGATCGGCTTCGTGCGCGACAGCAACGACAAGAGCGGCGGCTTCCCGGACCTCGCGATCGACGCCCAGATCGACAAGCTCATCGGCTTCAACCACGAGGTCATCACCAACGCCGCGCTGACGCTGGTTTCGGTCGGCGGCGAGACGCAGAAGCTCTCCTTCAGCGGCCAGCTCGGCAACAGTCCGGTGACGCTCGACTACGCCGTGACGCCGGGCGGAACGTCCCTCAACGGATCGGCGGCCGATGGCGGCAGCTTGCTGCGCTTCATCGACATGTATTCGCGCGTCAACGGCGGCCAGATGACAATCTCCGGCACCGCACCGCGCGACGGGCAGATGGTCGGCTCAGCGACGATGGACGATTTCGACGTCATCAACGAACCGGCGATCGGCCGCCTGGCCGGACCCAAGAATTCGAGCGGGTTCGATCCGAACCGCGTTCACTTCAATCACATGGTCGCCCACTTCCGCCGCTCCGGCCAGGCTCTGGCGGTCGAAGACGCCCTGATGGCCGGATCGACGGTCGGCGCGACGTTCAGCGGGCGCTACGACTTCTCCACGACGCAGATCGCCGTCACCGGGACCTACCTGCCGATCTTCGCCTTCAACAACCTGTTCGGCCGCATCCCGATCCTTGGCCTGGCGCTCGGCGGCGGCACCAGCGAGGGCCTGATCGGCGTCACCTTCCGGGTCGATGGCCCGATCGCCCAGCCGGAAGTGGCGTTCAACCCGCTGTCGGCGGTGGCGCCAGGCATCTTCCGCAAGATCTTCGAGTTCCAGCGGCCGCAATAGGCGGCGAATTCACACGGCGCGGACGAGGACGTGCTTCTTGCGGCCGTGCGAAAGCTTGATCACGCCATCGCCGTTGATCTCGGCCACGCCGACCGTGACGGCCGCGTCGCTCACCTTCGCGTCGTTGACGCTGATGGCGTTGTTGGCGACGGCGCGCCGCACCTCGCCGTTGGACCCGGCGAGCCCGGCGCGCACGAACAGCGCCATCAGGCCGATGCCGGCCTCGAGCTCGGCGCGCGGCACCTCGACGGTGGGCAGCGCCGCGGCCGCTCCGCCTTCTTCGAAGGTGCGCCGCGAGGCCTCGCTGGCGGTCTCGGCGGCGTCGCGGCCGTGCAGCAGGGCGGTCGCTTCGGTGGCCAGCACCTTCTTGGCCTCGTTCACCTCGGCGCCTTCGAGCGCCGCCAGCCGGGCGATCTCGTCGAGCGGCAGCTCGGTGTAGAGCTTCAGGAAGCGCTCCACGTCGGCGTCCTCGGTGTTGCGCCAGTACTGCCAGTATTCGTAGGGCGACACCTGATCGGCCGCGAGCCAGACGGCGCCGCTGGCCGACTTGCCCATCTTGGCGCCGGACGAGGTCGTCAGCAGCGGGCAGGTGAGGGCGTAGAGCTGCGCCATGCCCATGCGGCGGCCGAGCTCGATGCCGTTGACGATGTTGCCCCACTGGTCCGATCCGCCGATCTGGAGCGTGCAGCGATGGCGGCGGGCGAGTTCGACGAAGTCGTAGGCCTGCAGGATCATGTAGTTGAATTCGAGGAAGGTCAGCTCATGTTCGCGGTCGAGTCGCAGCTTGACCGAATCCATCGACAGCATCCGGTTGACCGAGAAGTGCCGGCCGACGTCGCGCAGGAACTCGATGTAGTTGAGCGGCGCCAGCCACTCGGCGTTGTCCACCATGATCGCCCCGTCGGGGCCATCGCCGAAGGTGACGAACCTGGCGAAGGTGTCCTTGAGGCTTTGCTTGTTGGCTTCGATCTGGTCGTAGGTGAGGAGCTTGCGCGACTCATCCTTGCCGGAGGGATCGCCGACCCGGGTGGTGCCGCCACCCATCAGCACGATCGGCCGGTTGCCGGTTTTCTGCAGCCAGCGCAGCATCATGATGCTGAGGAGGTTGCCGACGTGGAAGCTGGACGCCGTGCAGTCGTAACCGACATAGGCGGTGACCGGCCCGGCCACGAACTGGGCATCCAGCCCCTCCGGATCGGAGCACTGGTGGGTGAAGCCGCGTTCGGCCATCACCTGAAGGAAGGCTGATTTGAAAGCAGTCATGGACGTTTTCCCTGGCGCGGCGTTATCCCTGACGGGACGGCGGCTGTCCAGCGCGCCGGCAACACGATCCGGGAGGCATGGAACTCCGTGGAACTGACCTCGGCGCTCGGGCTGATGAGCGGCACCTCTATGGACGGCATCGACGCGGCGCTGGTCACCACTGACGGCGAGGCGGTGGCAGGCTTCGGGCCGCGGGCCTACCGGCCCTATTCGGACGACGAACGCGACCTGCTGCGGGCGGCGCTCCGCGCGGCGCGCGACCTTGCCGGCCGCACCGCCCGGCCGGGCGTTCTGGCCGAGGCGGAGCGCATGGTCACCGCGGCCCACGCCGACGCGGTTGCGGCGCTCCACCGCGACAATCCTGGCCTCAAGGTCGATCTGGTGGGCTTCCACGGTCAGACCGTGCTGCACGCGCCGGAACGGCACCTGACCGTGCAGATCGGCGACGGAGCCGCACTCGCCCGGCAGGTGGGCGTCCCGGTCGTTCACGATTTTCGCGCCACCGACGTGGCAGCCGGGGGCGAGGGCGCGCCGCTCGTGCCGGTCTATCACCGGGCGCTCACCGCCATGGCCGGCCTCGACGGGACGACGATCGTCGTCAACATCGGCGGCGTCGCCAACCTGACGCGGGTCGCCCCCGACGGCGAACTGGTCGCCGGCGACACCGGCCCCGGCAACGCCCTCATCGACGATTTCGTGCGCATGCGCACCGGCGCGGCGATGGACGACGACGGCCAGCTCGCGGCGGCAGGGCAGGTCGACGCGGCGGCCTTGCAGGCGCTGCTCGACAACCCGTGGTTCGAACGCCCCATGCCGAAGTCGCTCGACCGCCACGCGTTCTCGCTCGATGCGGTTCAGCACCTGTCGACCGAAGACGGCGCCGCGACGCTCACCGCGTTCACTTCCAGAACCGTGGCGAAAGGCATTGTGATCGCCGGCGGCGGCCGGCGCGCCGTCGTGGCCGGCGGCGGGGCGCGCAACCCGACGCTGATGAAGATGCTCGCGGCGGACCTCCCCCTGCCCCTCGAAAGCGCGGCGGCGCTGGGCTGGTCGACGGACTTCGTGGAGGCGGAGGCGTTCGCGTTTCTGGCCGTGCGCAGCCTGCGCGGCCTGCCGCTGACGTTTCCGGGAACCACCGGGGTCGCCGCGCCGCTGACCGGCGGTATTGTCGCGCGGCCGGCGCCATGAGTGGCAGAACGGCGGGTTCTGCGCTATCAGGCCCGCCATGAAGCTCGCGGCAATCGCCGAAACACTGGGGGGCACGGTCAGCGGCGACGCCGACCTCGACGTCACCCGCCTCGTCCACCCCGCCGATGCGCGGGGTCCCGGCGACCTCGCGGTTGCCGTCACAAAGGACGCGTTCGCCGATCTCGGGCCGCCCGCGGTCGCCGCCGTCGTCAAGGCGGACAAGACGCCGCCGGCGGGTATTTCGGCGATCCTCTTCGGCGGCCACGAGCGCATGGCGCTCGCCATCCTCACCCGCCTGTTCGACCCGGGCCCGGTTCACACCAAGGGCATCGACGATCGCGCCGCCATCGCGCCCGACGCCAAGATCGGCGCCGGCGTCTCGATCGGGCCGTTCGCAACCGTCGGGCCGGGCAGTCGCATCGGCGCCAACACCATCATCCTGCCCGGCGTCCACATCGGCGGCGGCGTCACCATCGGTCGCGACTGCGTCATTCACCCCGGCGCCCGCATCGACGACCGGGTGGTCATCGGTGACCGCGTCTGCATCTACGCCAACGCCGTCATCGGCTCGGCCGGGTTCGGCGTCATTCCGGTGCGCAACCCGGACGGCTCGATGAACCCGATCGACGCGCCGGTCGTGGTCCATTCGGTGGGCACCGTCGTCATCGCCGACGACGTGGAAATTGGCGCCGCCACGACCATCGACCGCGGCACGCTGCGCGATACACGCGTCGGTCGCGGCACGAAGATCGACAATCAGGTCCAGATCGGCCACAACGCCATCGTCGGCGAATGCTGCGTCATTTGCGGTCTGGCGGGCATCGGCGGGAGCGCCGAACTCGGCGACCGGGCGGTCATCGGCGCCGCCGCCGGAATCTCCGACCACGTCAAGATCGGCGCGGAAGCCACGGTCATGGGGTTCAGCGCGGTCGGCAGCAGGGTTGCCGCGGGGCAGCTGGTCGGCGGGCTTCCCGCCGCGCCCCGCGACGTCGCTGCGGAGCGAATTCTCAACGTGGGGCGGCTGAAAAGCCTTTATCCACGGGTCGATAGGCTCGAAAGCCGCATCGACGCTCTGGAAAAAGACCGCAAGGCCCGGTAGCTAGAAGATCGAGTACAGACAGCAGGTTCCGGAGGTTTCAGGAATGGCCGATGTGACGGCCGACGTAGTGGCCATTATCGCCAAGAAGATTCCTGGCGAGGACAAGCCGGACATCAAGTTGACCGACGGACTTCAGGACCTCGGGCTTGAGTCGATCGACGCCCTCGAGATGATTTTCGACCTGGAGGAGAAGTTCGGCATCCAGATCCCCTACAACGCCAACAGCGCGGCGACCGACTTCTCGACCGTCGGCGATGTCGTCAAGGCCATTCAGGGGCTGGTGGACAAAAAAGCGTGAAATGGCCCCACCGCGTCGTCGTGACGGGCAGCGGCGTGGTCTCGCCGGTCGGCCATGACACTCGCACTTACTGGGAGGCGCTGAAGGCGGGCACGGTCGGCATCGGCGCGCCCACGGCCGTCGATCCGGCCCGGCTGATCGGCGAGGTGGTCGCCGAGGTCAAGGACTTCGATCCGCTCAAGCATTTCGGCGAACGCGAGGTTCCGGCCTTCGACCGGGTTTCGCAGTTCGCCGTGGTTGCGGCCCGTCAGGCGGCCGCTCAGGCCGGCATCGATTTCGAGGGGGAGCGCGGCGAGCGCACCGCCACGATCGTGGGGACCGGCGTCGGCGGGTCGATCACCATCGATGAATCGTACAAGCGGCTCTACGCCGACAACAACAACCGCGTTTATCCGCTGACCATTCCCAAGCTGATGCCGAACGCGCCGGCCAGCCGCGTGACCATGGATCTCGGCGCCCGCGGACCGTCGTTCGGCGTCGTCAGCGCTTGCTCGTCGGCGACCCACGCCATTGGCCTGGCGTTCCAGATGGTGCGCACCGGCATCGCCGACGCGGCGCTCGCCGGGGGCGCGGAGGCGTGCATCAACTTCGGTGCGCTGAAAAGCTGGGAGGCGCTGCGCGTCCAGGCCAACGACACCTGCCGGCCGTTTTCCCGCGACCGCAAGGGGCTGGTGCTGGGCGAGGGCGCGGCGATCGTGGTGCTCGAGACGCTCGAGAGCGCGCGGGCTCGCGGGGCGGAAATTCTGGGCGAGATCGTCGGGTTCGGCATGACCGCCGACGCCGCCGACCTCACCAACCCCGACGTCAACGGCATGACCCGCGCCATTGTCGCCTGCATGAACGATGCGGAGCTTTCGCCGGACGACGTCGACTACGTCAACGCCCACGGCACCGGTACGCTCGCCAACGACAAGACCGAAACGGCGGCGCTCAAGGCCGCCCTCGGCGAGCGCGCCCCCAGGATCCCGATCTCGTCGACCAAGTCGATGGTCGGGCACGCGCTCGGCGCCGCCGGGGCGCTCGAGTTCGTCGCCATGTTGATGGCGATCCGCGACAACGTCGCGCCGGCGACCATGAACTATCTCGGGGCAGATCCCGCCTGCGACCTCGACTATGTGCCGAACGAAGCGCGACCGACGCCGATCGCTGCGGCGCTGTCCACGTCGTTTGCCTTCGGCGGTCTGAACGCGGTTCTGGCGGCGCGCCGGCCGGGCGCCTAGCCCTGGCAGTACTGGTCGATGTTGTCCCAGCTATCCGGGGTGTAGCCGAGCTGGGTCGCCGCGTCCTGCTGGTCGGCAGTCAGTTCGTCGAACGATTGGTACTCGGTATCGGGCACCGCGTTTTCGTCGCTCGAATCCCACATCTCGCCGGTCCAGCCGAGCCGTTCCCAAAGCGCATGCTCGTCGGCGGACATGTCCGACCACGCCAGGTCCATGTAGCTGCAAACGTCGGTGGCTTGGGCGAAAGACGGGGCGGCGGGCCCGACCGAGAGGCCGAGCGCCATCAAGACGGCCGCGACTGCGCAAACAAAACCACGACGGTCCATACCAAGATTATGTACCATTTCCTGAACGGCGGATAGCGCATTTGCGCGTGGTTGGTGCCGATCCTGCGTAAATCGTCCGGGCGCGGCGGCGCGAGCGAACCAGGAGGTTCCTCAATTGTTTGAGGCCATGAACATCGCGATTCTGATCGGCGCGGCGCTGGTCGTGGCGGCGGCGTTCACGAGCCTGCTGTCGTTCCGTTTCGGCGCGCCTCTCCTCCTGGTGTTCCTCGGGATCGGCCTGCTCGCCGGCAGCGACGGCCTCGGCATCGCCTTCGACAACCTGGCCGCAGCCTATTTCGTGGGGTCGGTGGCGCTGTCGATCATCCTGTTCGATTCGGGCTACGCGACGCGCCTTGCGACGCTGCGCATCGCCGCCGCCCCGGCGCTGCTTCTGTCGACGGTCGGCGTGGTCATCACCGCCGCGCTGGTCAGCCTTGCCGCACGTCTCCTGTTCGGCTTCACGTGGGAGGAGGCGGCGCTGCTCGGCGTCATCGTCGCGCCGACCGACGCGGCGGCGGTGTTCTTCCTGCTGCGCGTCGGTGGCATCACGCTCCGCGACCGCGTGCGCTCCACGCTCGAGGTGGAATCCGGCACCAACGACCCGATCGCCATCTTCCTGACCCTGTCGCTAGTCGGGGCGGCCTCGTCGATCGGCGCCGCCGGCTTCGGCGACGCCGGCGGCGCCATCGCCGGCGCCTTCGTTCTCCAGATCGTCGTCGGCGGCATCGTCGGGCTGGTCGGCGGACTGGCGATCATCCAGATCGTCAACCGCACCAACTTCGAGCCGGCGCTCTATCCGATCGTGGTGACGGCGGTGGCGCTGACCACCTACGCCGTCGCCGGCCTGACCTGGGGCAGCGGCTTCCTCGCCGTCTACGTGGCGGGGCTGGTCTCGGGCAATTCGCGCATGCGCCACGCCGTGGCGCTTCGCCGTTTCCAAGAGGGCACCACCTGGCTCTCCCAGATCGCCATGTTCCTGACCCTCGGCCTGCTCGCGACCCCGCACGAGTTTGCCGCGGTGGCGATCCCCGCGATCGCGCTCAGCGTTGCGCTGATGGTCGTGGCTCGGCCGGTCGCGGTGTGGCTGTGTCTGGTCGGCTTCCGCTTCAGCCGCGAGGAGATGGCCTTCGTCTCGTGGGTGGGCTTGCGCGGCGCCGTGTCGATCCTGCTCGCCATCCTGCCGATCATCGCCGGCCTGCCCGACGGGCCGACCATGTTCAACGTCGCCTTCATCGTGGTGCTGTCGTCGCTGCTCGTGCAGGGCTGGACCATCGCGCCGGTCGCCCGTTTCCTGAAGCTGGTGGTGCCGCCCCGCGCCGGGCCGCTCGACCGCATCGAGCTGGAACTTCCCGGCGGCAGCGACCACGAGATCGTCGCCTACGTCGTCCATCCGGAAAGCGCGGTGGCGGAGGGCGAGCGCGTGCCGCGCTGGGCGCGTCCGTCGCTGATCATCCGCGACGGCCATACGCTGCGCCCGCACCGCTTCGGCAAGCCGCAAGCCGGCGATCAGGTCTATGTGATCACCACGCCGGACTACATCCCGCTGCTCGACCGCCTGTTCGCCGGCCGCACCCCCATGGCGGAAGACCCCGGCCTCTATGGCGAGTTCGCCCTCCAGCCCGACATCCGCATGAGCGACGTGGCGCGTGCCTATCCGATCACGCTCGCCGAAGCCGACGCGGCGCTGACTGTCGGGGAGTACCTGCGCCGCGAGCTTGCCGGCGACATCGAGGCCGGCGACCGCGTCTCGGTCGGTGACGTCGATATCGTCGTGCGCCGGGTCAACGACGCCCACGAGATCGAGGAAGTCGGCCTCGCCCTCGAGCACACCGAAACGAGCGGCCCGCGCATTCCGCTCTTCCAGTCGCCGAAGGAGATCGCGGCGGGCATCCGCAGGTGGCGGGAGCGGCGGGCGGCGAAACGCAAGCCGGAGGCGATCGCGGCCCCGGCGTCAGACGGCGCGGAGGAGGAAGCCGTGGGCGGAACGACTGACGCGGGCAAGCCGCCGGACGAGGCTCAGGAGCCGCAAATGGACGGCAACGCGGTCGATCCGCCGAAAGACGGCGCCGGCATTGGTGACAACCGCTAGCATGCCGCGGCGGTGGCACGTTCGGGGCGTTGAGGGCAGAGTTTAGCACGGGGTGCATGAAGACTGCGCTGCGAACACGCCGCCGCGTGTCAGCAGGACTTTCACGAACAGGTCGCGGCTGCTATTTTTGAGTGCGAGGAGACAGCAACCGGAGAGTATGTTGAAACCGCGGTGGATCGGAGCGTAAACATTTGAAGACGCTAGCTTCGAGCGGAATCTTGCTCTTCATTCTCCTCGTCGCGTTTGGCCTTGGCTACTACGCAAAGGAGAGGGGCGTTCCCCTACCAAAGGTTGTTAAGGACTACATACCGGAGTCTGGCACGGAGGTTGAGCCACCGCAGCCTGCGGGAGTTGGAGCATCGACACTGCAATCAACGTCTGATTCGAGCCAAGCTACAAGCTCCACCCCAGACAACACCACCCAATATCAGTATGTCCTGCCATTGGGTGCGAGCGTGAGCGAGTTCGTAAGTTGTCTTGGAAAGAGGGCCCGACCGCTTATTCAAGGCACAGACTACACGATCAAAGAAGTATCGCCCGTTATTCGCGCGGTAGTTCCCGTAACCTCCGAGGAGCGTGTGTCTGAGGCGTATGAATACTGCAGGCTACAATTTGCCAATCGCTGAGGCGACACTGAGAAGTAAGACCAAGCAAATGAGAACAGTCCTATCATTGATTCTCGTCGCGGTTGCCTCCTGCGCGTGGGCGGCAGAAGTGTATCCGCCCCGCATGCTTAGAGACATCGAGTGCCTAAAGAACCACGGGTTGATAGAAGGCACGGTTACTCAGGTTCGACAGGGCGAAGCGCACTTTGCACCATATTTTCGTGAAACAGCGATTGGCGCCAGAGTGCCGAGTATTTTGTACAATAGCGACTTCGTCGAGGGCCAACTCAAGGTCTCGCCGGATATCATCACAATATGTGTGCCGGGGGCCGTCCTGCGCAAGAACGAAGACTAGAGCAGACTAGGCGGCGACCTCGTCGGTCGACATGCGCCGGTCGACGTAATCGGCGCAGCTTTCGATCAAATGATCGATGTTGCTCTCGAAGAAGTGGTTGGCGCCCTTGACGATCTGCTGCTCGATCTTGATGCCCTTCTGGGTCTTCAGCTTGTCGACCAGCGTCTGAACGTCCTTGGGCGGCGCCACCTTGTCGGCGTCGCCGTGGATGATTAACCCCGAAGACGGGCAGGGGGCGAGAAAGGTGAAATCGTAGAGGTTCGGCTGCGGCGCGATCGAGATGAAACCTTCGATCTCGGGCCGCCGCATGAGCAGCTGCATGCCGATCCAAGCTCCGAACGAGAAGCCAGCCACCCAGCAACTGCGGGCATCCGGGTGGATCGTCTGGACCCAGTCGAGGGCCGCGGCGGCATCCGACAGCTCGCCCGAGCCGTGGTCGAACTCGCCCTGGCTGCGCCCGACGCCGCGGAAATTGAACCGCAGCACGGCGAAGCCGCGCTTCGTGAACATGTAGAAGAGCTGGTACACGATCTGGTTGTTCATCGTCCCGCCGAACTGCGGGTGGGGATGAAGGATGATCGCGATCGGGCCGTTCTTGCGCTTGGCGGGCTGGAAGCGGCCTTCGAGGCGCCCGGCGGGGCCGGTGAAGATGATTTCAGGCATGGGGCCTCGAGGGGGGGTGAAGCGGTCGCTGTCATATCACAATGGCGGGGGGCGAATTCAAGGATAACCGGCGGCCCCATGACTGCCACACGGCAGACGGTGCCCATTTGCCCCGATTTGCGCTAAACTTGGCCGAGTGCGCTGGAGGGCGGCAAAACCGCGACGCGCCATGACCGCGACGATGACTGCGCGGACGATCAGTGCCGGGGAGTTGCGGGCCGACGGGATCGTCCATGCCGTGGGCTTTGCCGGCTCTATCCTGGGCGCCGGGGCCCTGGTCGCCTGGATGGCGCTGTCCCGGGGGCCGGCGGAGGTTGCGGCGACATCCGCCTACGCCCTTGGCCTGATTGCCATGTTTGGCTGCTCGGCGGTCTACAACAGCGCCACCAACCCAAGATCGCGGGCTACGTGGCGGCGTCGCGATCATGCCGCGATCTTCCTGATGACCGCCGGGACCTATACGCCGTTCACCGCCATCGCGCTCTCTGGCGGCCTGGCGGTGGCGCTGACCGCTACCGTCTGGGCGATCGCCGCGGTCGGGATCTTCCTGAAGCTGGCTTATCCGCCGGCCCGCAGGCAGACGCGCTCGGCCGTGCTCTACGTGGCCTTCGGCTGGATCGGGCTGGTTGCCGTCGGGCCGTTCCTGGCGGTGCTCAGGCCGGAGGTGCTGGCGCTGCTGGTCGCCGGCGGCGTGGTCTACACGCTCGGCACGATCTTCTTCACGCTGCAGAAGCTGCCATACCAGCGGGCCATCTGGCACGGTTTCGTGCTGGCCGGGGCGATCCTGCATTTCTTCGCAGTGGCCGAATTGATGGCGCCGGCGGCGTGAAGCTGGCCACCGGTTGCTTTTGGCCGGCCCCCGTGGTTTTCCCCTCGCCATGACCCGCGCTTACCTCGACTACAATGCGACGGCGCCGCTCCGCCCGGAAGCCCGGGCGGCGATGGAGCGCGCCTTCGACGTTGTCGGCAATCCGTCGTCGGTGCACACCGAGGGGCGGCAGGCGCGCCATCTGGTCGAAGAGGCGCGCGAGACGATCGCTGCCCTGATGCATGCGCGCCCGCAGGACGTGGTGTTCACGTCGGGCGCCACGGAAGGGGCAAACTGGGTGCTGCGCCCCAACGCGCCGCGCCACCAGAACAAGGCGCCTTTCGCGCGCCTCCTCATCGGCGCCACCGAGCACACCTGCCTGATCGACGGCCACCGCTTCGCCAGGGACGCGGTCGAGACGATTCCGGTCGATGGCAAGGGGCTGATCGATCCGGCGGCGCTGGAAGCCCGCGTCAACGAACTGACCGCCGCGCACGGAGCCGCCTCCCTGCTGGTGGCCGTACAGGCCGCCAACAACGAAACCGGCGTGGTGCAGCCGATCGACGAGATCGACAAGCGGGTCAATCCGAGCGGCGCGATCCTCGTGGTCGACGCCGCCCAGCACGCCGGCAAGCTGCCGGTCGGCACCGCAGGCATGCGCGCCGACGTGACGCTCATCTCCGCCCACAAGCTCGGCGGGCCGCTGGGCGCAGGCGCCATTGTCTACGGCGGCGACTACTATTGGCCGGAGCCGCTGATGCGCGGCGGCGGACAGGAGCGGCGGCGGCGGGCGGGAACCGAGAATGTGGCGGCGATCGTCGGCTTCGCGGCGGCGGCCCAGGCGGCCTTCGCCGAGGCCGCGGATTTCGCGACGCGCATCGGCGGCCTCCGCGACCGCTTCGAGGCGGCGATCCGCGCGAGCCGGCCCGACGCGGTGTTCTTCGGGGCGGGCGCTCCACGGCTGCCCAACACGACCTGCTTCGCGGTCCCCGGCCTGCCCGCCGAAACGGCCCTCATCGCCCTCGACCTGGCAGGCGTCGCGGTCTCCTCCGGCTCGGCCTGTTCGTCCGGAAAAGTCGCGCCAAGTCATGTACTTGCGGCGATGGACGTGGCAAAGGACCTGGCAAAATGCGCCATTCGCCTTAGCTTAGGGTGGGCGTCCACGGATGCGGACCTGGATTTGTTCGCAACCGCGTGGAAGAGCGTGCTAAATCACGTCGCGCCCGGAGAGATTCAGGCGGCCTGAGCCGCCCCAAGCAATGCCAGGGAAATTGGATACCGGTTTTCCGTCCGGCATTGCGTGGAGAGTACTGAGTGCTCGCCCGCGGTCCTTGAAACCGCAGTGGATGGAGTGAAGGAATGCCTGCCGTTCGCGAGACGGTCGATCAGGTCCGCCAGATCGACGTCGATCAGTACAAATATGGTTTCGTCACGGACATCGAGTCCGACACGGTCGCCAAGGGCCTGTCGGAAGAGACCGTCCGTTTCATCTCGGCCAAGAAGGGCGAGCCCGAGTGGATGCTCGAATGGCGGCTGGGCGCCTTCCGCCGCTGGCTGACCATGACCGAGCCGACCTGGGCGAAGGTCTCCTATCCGAAGATCGATTTTCAGGACATCCACTACTACTCGGCGCCGAAGAGGACGCCAGGGCCGAAGAGCCTCGACGAGGTCGATCCGGCGCTGCTCGAGATGTACGAGAAGCTCGGCGTGCCGCTGCGCGAACGCGAGGTGCTGGCCGGCGTCGAGGGCGCCCGGGTGGCGGTCGACGCGGTGTTCGATTCGGTCTCGGTGGTCACCACCTTCCGCGAGGAACTGAAGAAGGCCGGCGTCATCTTCTGCTCGATCTCGGAGGCGATCCGCGAATATCCGGAGATCGTGAAGAAGTACCTCGGCTCGGTCGTACCGACCTCCGACAACTTCTACGCCACCCTCAACTCGGCGGTGTTCTCCGACGGCTCGTTCGTATTCGTGCCGGAAGGCGTGCGCTGCCCGATGGAGCTGTCGACGTACTTCCGCATCAACGAGAAGAACACCGGCCAGTTCGAGCGCACGCTGATCATCGCCGAGAAGGGCGCCTACGTCTCGTATCTGGAAGGCTGCACCGCGCCGATGCGCGACGAGAACCAGCTGCATGCCGCTGTGGTGGAGCTCGTGGCGCTCGATGATGCCGAGATCAAGTATTCGACGGTCCAGAACTGGTATCCCGGCGACGCCAACGGCAAGGGCGGCATCTACAACTTCGTCACCAAGCGCGGCGACTGCCGCGGCGACCGCTCCAAGATTTCATGGACGCAGGTCGAGACCGGTTCGGCGATCACCTGGAAGTATCCGAGTTGCATCCTGCGCGGCGACGACTCGACCGGCGAGTTCTATTCGATCGCCGTCTCGAACGGCCACCAGCAGATCGATTCCGGCACCAAGATGACCCATCTCGGCAAGCGCACGCGGAGCCGCATCATCTCCAAGGGCATCGCTGCGGGCTTTTCCAACAACACCTATCGCGGGCTCGTCACCAGCCATCGCAAGGCAGTCGGCGCGCGCAACTACACCAACTGCGACTCGCTGCTGATCGGCGACAAATGCGGCGCCCATACCGTGCCCTACATCGAGGCGAAGAACTCGTCCGTGCAGTTCGAGCACGAGGCGACCACGTCGAAGATCTCCGACGACCAGCTGTTCTACGCCAAGAGCCGCGGCCTCGACGACGAGGCGGCGGTGGCGCTGATCGTCAACGGCTTCGTCAAGGACGTCATTCAGCAGCTGCCGATGGAATTCGCGGTGGAGGCGCAGAAGCTGATCTCGATCAGCCTCGAAGGGAGCGTCGGGTGAGCCGCGCCGTCTGGTTCGCGAAGCTCAGCGACAGGGGCGGCCCGGGCACGCGCATGACCCCGGTGAGCCGCGAAGGCTGGTATGTGGTCGCCGGCTTCGTGGCGGCGATGGCGATCGGCGCGCTGCTCTTCACCATGCTCATGATGCAGGGAAACGTCGCCCTCGGCGTGATCGTCTACGCGGCGATCGCGATCGTCGGCGGCGGGGCCTTCCTGTGGGCGTCGCTCGCTCACGGCGACAAGACCCGGACGGTCCTGGACTACAGGCGCGAGCGGAGCGGGCGATGAGCACGGAGAAGCCGGTGGTCAACATCGCCGATGTGCCGCTCAGGGACCACGGCAACGGCACGAAGTTCGCGGCGAAGCTTGGCGAGGTCGGGCTGGCGCTCGGCGGCACCGGCGTCGGCTGCATGTACAACGAGGTGCCGCCGGGCAAGCGCGCGTTTCCCTTCCACGTCCATCACGCCCAGCACGAGCTCTTCTTCATCATCGAGGGAACCGGCACGTACCGCTTCGGCAAGGACACCTATCCGATCCGCGCCGGCGACGTCTGCGCGGCGCCGCCGGGCGGCCCCGAAGTCGCCCACCAGATCATCAACGACGGCGACAAGGTTCTGAAGTACCTGAGCTTTTCGACCGAGATGAAGGGCACCGAAATCGTCGAGCTACCCGAACTCGGGCAAGTTCATCGCGACCGTGCGCGCCGCCGATGGCGCGACGCGGCTGTTCCGCTACATCGGCCGGAAGGAAACGGCCGTCGACTATTGGGAGGGCGAGGAATGAGCGACGCGAAGGACCTCATTTCCAACATCGACGACGTGGAGCTCAAGGAACAGGCGCACGGCAAGTCGTTCCAGGCGCTGACCAAGAGCGTCGGTGGCAGCCTCGGACTGACCACCCTCGGCGTCTCGGTGCTGAGCGTGCCGCCGGGAAAACGCGCCTGGCCGTTTCACCGCCATCACATCATCGAGGAAGCCTTCTTCATCGTGTCGGGCAGCGGCGAGTATCGCTACGGCGCCGACACCTTCCCGGTGAAAGCCGGCGACATCGTCGCGGCGCCAGCGGGCGGCGAGGCACACCAGCTCGTCAACACCGGAACCGAGAACCTGCGCTATCTGGCGCTGTCTTCCTCGCACGGCGGCGTCGACATCGTCGAATATCCGGACACCGGCAAGGTCGCGATCGCGGCCGGCATCAAGAACCGCGATTTCCGCACGGCGACCATCCGGGCGATGGGCAAGATCACGCCGCAGGACTACTGGGAAGGCGAAGAGTAGGAACCGCATGACCGCACTGCTTGAGATCAGGAACCTTCACGTCGCCATCGACGATCGCGAGATCCTCAAGGGGATCGACCTGACCGTGAACGAAGGCGAGGTGCACGCCATCATGGGGCCGAACGGCTCCGGCAAGTCGACGCTTGCCTACGTGATGGCCGGCAAGGAAGACTACGCGGTCACCGAAGGGTCGATCACCTACAAGGGCGAGGACCTGCTCGCCATGGCGATCGACGAGCGCGCCGTGAAGGGCGTCTTCCTCGCATTCCAGTACCCGCTCGAGATTCCCGGCGTGGCCACCATGACCTTCCTGAAGGCGGCTCTGAACGCCCAGCGCAAGAAGAACGGCCTCGACGAAATGTCGACGCCCGACTTCATGCGCAAGGTCCGCGAGGTCGCCGACAAGCTCAACGTGACGCAGGAAATGCTGCGCCGACCCCTCAACGTCGGCTTCTCCGGCGGCGAGAAGAAGCGCAACGAAATCATGCAGATGGCGCTGCTGGCGCCGTCGCTCTGTGTCATGGACGAGACCGACTCCGGCCTCGACATCGACGCGCTGCGGGTGGTCGCCGACGGGGTCAACGCGCTGAAGGCGCCCGACCGTTCGACCATCGTCATCACCCACTATCAGCGGCTGCTGAACTACATCGTGCCCGACGTCGTCCACGTGCTTTCCGCCGGGCGGATCGTGAAGACCGGCGGCAAGGCGCTGGCGCTCGAACTGGAAGCGAAGGGCTACGCCCAATTCACCGGAGCGGCGGCCTGAGCCCATGACGGCGGAAGCGCGCACCATCCGCACCGAGGCCGAGAAGTCGATCGCCGAGACGTTCGAGGCGATCCACGCCGGGCTGCCCGGCGGCGCCGATGTGCGCGCCCGTCGCGACGCCGCCTTCGACGTGTTCCGCCGCGCCGGCCTTCCGCACCGGCGGATCGAGGAATGGAAATACACGGACCTGCGCGCGCTGGTGCGCAAGGCGGCGAAGCCGACCAGCCCGCCGGACGAAGAGACGGTGCGCGCTGCGCTGACCGCGCTTCGCGATCCGCTTGCCGGCGTCGACCGCTATCGGCTGGTCCTCGCCGACGGATATTTCATGGCCGGGCTCTCCGACACCGCCGCGCTGGAAGACGCCGGGGTCAGCGTGCAGACCGCCGCCAACGTGCTCACCCACGACGCGCCGGGCATCCTCGATGCACCGGGCATGGCGGCTGCCGATATCGCCGTCGCGCTGAA
This sequence comes from uncultured Alphaproteobacteria bacterium, assembly GCA_963843565.1. Taxonomy (GTDB): domain Bacteria; phylum Pseudomonadota; class Alphaproteobacteria; order Rhizobiales; family Kaistiaceae; genus DASZQY01. The sequence goes on along the minus strand of CAWJKY010000003.1, from coordinate 848,066 downwards.
CGCCGCGTTCGTCACCGACGGGGTCGACATCACGATTCATGACCGGACGCTTCTCGAGCGGCCCATCCAGATCGTCCACATCATGACCGGTCCGGGCGCCGCGACCGTGCGCAGCAGCGTCCACGTCGGGGCCGAAGCGAACGCGCGCATCGTCGAGACCTATCAGGGCCCGGACGGCGCCGACTATCAGGTCAACGCCGCCACCGCCGTGACCATCGAGGAGGGCGCCCGCGCCCGCTACGCCCGTGTGCAGGCCGAGGGTGACATGGCGCTGCACATCGGCACCACGTTCCTTTCGCTCAGCCCGCGCGCCGAGATCGATCACCTGACAGTGACCGCCGGGGCGGCGATCTCGCGCCAGCAGACGTTTCTTTCGACTGGTGGCAGCCATGCCCGCGCCGGTCTGCACGGCGCCGGCATGATGGCCGGCAAGCAGCACGCCGACGTGACCTTGCTGATCGACCACGCGCTGCCCGGCGCCAACACGCGGGTGCTCTTCAAAAGCGTCGCCGACGGCGAGGCGCGCGGCGTCTTCCAGGGCAAGATCGTCGTCGAGCCCGACGCCCAGAAGACCGACGCCAAGATGATGAGCCAAGCGCTGCTGCTTTCCGAGGGCGCCGAGTTCGACTCCAAGCCGGAACTTGAAATCTTCGCGGACGACGTCCAGTGCGGGCACGGCTCGACCGCCGGCCGCATCGACGCCGATCAGCTGTTCTACCTGATGGCGCGCGGCGTGCCGCGGGCCGAGGCGGAGCGGCTGCTGATCGAGGCTTTCCTGGATGCCGCGATCGACGCGCTCGGCGACGAAGAAATCGGCGCGGCGCTGAAGAACGTGGTGTCGCGCTGGCTCGAAAAGAGGGGCGGGGCGTCATGAACGCGCCACTGACCGCCGAGACCTACGACGTTGCCGCGATCCGCCGCGACTTCCCGATTCTTTCGCGCGAGGTCTACGGCAAGCCGCTGGTCTATCTCGACAACGGCGCCTCGGCGCAGAAGCCGCAAGCCGTGATCGACGCGGTCGCGCACGCCTACACCGATGAATACGCCAACGTGCATCGCGGGCTGCACTTCCTGTCGAACGCCGCCACCGAGGCTTACGAGAAGGCGCGCGAGACCGTGCGCCGTTTCGTCAACGCCGCCCACGCCGACGAGATCGTCTTTACCCGCAACGCCACGGAGGCGATCAACCTGGTCGCCGACGCCTTCGGTCGCGACGGGATCGGCGCGGGCGACGAGATCGTGCTGTCGATCATGGAGCACCACTCCAACATCGTGCCGTGGCATTATCACCGCGAGCGCAAGGGCGCCGTCCTCAAATGGGCGCCGGTCGCCGACGACGGCACGTTCCTGCTCGACGAATTCGAGAAGCTGCTGACGCCGCGCACCAAGATCGTTGCGATCACCCACATGTCGAACGTGCTCGGCACGGTCGTGCCGCTGAAGGAGGTCATCCGCATCGCCCATGCCAACGGCGTGCCGGTGCTGGTCGACGGCAGCCAGGCGGCGGTCCATCTGCCGGTCGACGTTCAGGACCTCGACGCGGATTTCTATGCCTTCACCGGCCACAAGCTCTACGGGCCAACCGGGATCGGCGTGCTCTACGGAAAGCGCGAGCGGCTCGCGGCCCTGCCGCCCTACATGGGCGGCGGCGAGATGATCGGCGACGTTTCGACCGAGCGCGTCACCTATGCCGACCCGCCGCACCGCTTCGAGGCGGGCACGCCGCCGATCGTGCAGGCGATCGGGCTGGGCGTCGCGCTCGACTATGTCGAGGCGATCGGGCGGGCGCGGATCGTGGCCCACGAGGCGGAACTTGCCGCCTATGCCCACGAGCGCCTGTCGCGCATCAACAGCCTGACCATCTACGGGAGCGCCAAGGGCAAGGGCGCCATCGTCTCGTTCAACATGGCCGGCGCCCACCCCCACGACATCTCCACCATCATCGACCGGGAGGGGGTGGCCGTGCGCGCCGGCACCCATTGCGCCCAGCCGCTGCTCGCCCGATATGGCGTGACCGCCACGTGCCGCGCGTCGTTTGCGCTCTACAATACGATGGATGAGGTCGACCGCCTCGCCGAAGCCCTGACCAAAGCCCATGACTTCTTCGTCTGATACCGAAACCACCGAAGGCACCACGCCCGCTCCGGCCCCCGAAGCGCCGCTGGAGGCGGCGGACCGGCATGGCGCGTCGGTGGCGCCCCATGCCACCGGCTCGGCGATTCCTCCGGACGAGCTGGAGCGGCTGACCGGCGACATCGTGGCGGCGCTGAAGACCGTCTACGACCCCGAAATCCCCGCCGACATCTACGAGCTGGGGCTCATCTACCGGGTCGACATCGACGACGAGCGCAACATCGATCTCGACATGACGCTGACCGCACCGGGCTGTCCGGTGGCCGGCGAGATGCCCGGCTGGGTGGAAAACGCCGTCAGCCTCGTGCCGGGGGTCGGCAACGTCACCGTCAACATGGTCTACGACCCGCCGTGGACTCCGGACCGCATGTCCGACGAGGCCAAGGTGGCGCTCGACTGGTACTAGAGGCGCCCATGCGGGCGACGCGCTTCCGGCGGACAGGCGCCGCCATGCTTGCTCTCACGGTCGCGATGGTGGCCGGCGGAATGTCCGCGTTTGCCGCCGACCTGCCGCTGCGTGCACTTGCCGCTCAGCGCGGCCTCCAGATCGGCGCCGCCGTAGCGATGGCGCCGTTCCGGTCCGACCCGACCTACCAGGCCGTGCTCAAGCGCGAATACAACATCCTCGTCGCCGAGAACGCGTTCAAGTGGGAGAGCACCCAGATCGGCCGCGACCGATGGTATTTCGGCGATACCGACGCGCTGGTCGCCTTCGCTGAAGCGAACGGCATGGCGGTGCGCGGTCACACGCTCGCCTGGCACAATCAGAATCCCGCGTGGCTGACCGCCGGCAACTTCAGCCGCGACGAGGCGATCGCCATTCTCCATGACCACATCGCCACGCTGGTCGGCCGCTACAAGGGCAGGGTGGCCCAGTGGGACGTGGTTAACGAGGCGATGGGCGACGACGACAAGCTGCGCCAGGACACGATCTGGTATCGCCTGATCGGACCGGACTACATCGCACTTGCGTTTCGCTTCGCCCATGAGGCGGACCCGGCCGCGAAGCTCTTCTACAACGACTACAACGCCGAAGGCATGAACGCGAAGTCGGACGCGGTCTACGCGCTGGTCAAGGATCTCAAGCAGGCGGGCGTGCCGATCGACGGCGTCGGCTGGCAGATGCACCTCGTCAACGAGTTCCACTTCTGGGACGAATACCGCCAGAACGCCGCGCGCCTCGCCGCGCTTGGCCTCGACGTGGCCATCACCGAGCTCGACGTGCGCGTGCCCGTCCCGGCGACCGACGATGCGCTTGAGCAGCAGGCCGATGCCTACGGCGGCGTCACCGCCGTCTGCATCGCGGCGCCCAATTGCCATACGCTGGTCACCTGGGGCTTCACCGACGGCTCGTCGTGGATCCCGGGCTTCTTCGCCGGCATGGGCGCGGCGCTGCCCTTCGACTCCGACTACCGGCCGAAGCCGGCCTACGACGCCATGCGCGCCGCGCTCGCCGCCGAATGAACGCGGAATTGAGCGGAATCAAGGGGCCGGCGGACCTTGTCGCGTACCCCGATGCGGCCCATGTTACGGCTTGTCCGGGCCGGTTGTGACCCACAGGAGCGGTGAAGACATGCCCCGTCCCAAGATGTCCGTGATCTCGTTGACCGAGCGCGCCGCGGAGCGCGTGCGCGAACTGGTCGACGGCAACGAGAAGCATCTGGTCGGCGTCCGGGTCGGCGTGAAGAACGCCGGTTGCGCCGGCATGGCCTACACCCTCGATCCGGTCGAGACTCCGGACCCGGCCGACGATGTGGTCGAGGAGCATGGCGTGACCGTCTTCGTCGATCGCAAGGCGGTGCTGTTCCTGCTCGGCGCGACCATGGATTTCGAGGTGACCAAGCTGCGCGCGGGCTTCACGTTCCAGAACCCGAACGAGGTTTCGGCATGCGGCTGCGGCGAGTCGGTGGAACTCAAGCCCGCGACCGAGCGCGCCGCGGAAGTCGCGCACTAGCCTCCCTCGGGGAGGTGTCGCTGCGATGTCGATGTTCTTCGCATACTCGTTCGGCGCCCTGTGGGTGGGCTGGCTCGGCTACTGGATGATTTCCTCGGCGGGCGTCAAGGCGGCCGTGCGGACCACGGGCTGGCCGCAGCGACTCGCCTATAGCGCGCCGCTGTGGGTCACCGCCGTGCTGCTCATCAATCGTGACATCTTCCCGTTTCTCGATCGGCGGTTCATCGCCGCGAGCGCCGGCGTGGCCGGGGCCGGTCTGGTCGTCACTGTCATCGGGCTGGGTTTCGCGATCTGGGCGCGGATCACGCTCGGCGCCAACTGGAGCAGCGACGTGACCGTCAAGAAGGACCACGAGCTGATCGTTGCTGGTCCCTATGCGCTCACGCGCCACCCGATCTACACCGGCCTCGGCCTGGCTTTCATTGGCACCGCGCTCGCCATCGGCGAATGGCGGGGCGTGATCGCCGTCCTCCTCGCGTGGGGAAGCTTCTGGTACAAGCTCTCCATAGAGGAACGATTCATGGCCGAGACTTTCGGCGCCCGGTACGCCGCTTATCGCGAACGCGTGAAGGCTATCATTCCGTTCGTGCTCTGATCGCCGGGCGCGCTGCGGGCGCTCGCCAGCCGGCGGCACCTGCCGTGGCGCCGTCGAAGAACCGGTCGATGGTGCGGCCCACCTTGACGCCTTTCGCCTTGCTCTCGACGCCGAGGAAGTGGCCCATGCCGGCCATCTCCGCGACTGTGGCCCCGTCGATCTGTGCGGCCAGGCGCCGTGCGTCGGCCGCCGGCGTGTAGACGTCAAGTTCGCCGTTCATGAACAGAAGGTCGGTGTCGATGCCGCCAAGCGCACCGTCGAGCATGGGCCGGTCCATTGGCAGGAGCCGGTCGAGGTGGCGCGTGATGTGCACGCGCTCGGTTTCGAGGAAACGGCTGAGGTAGGCGTGATTTGCCCGCTTCAGCGCCGGGTGGAGGTGCGCACCGAGTGTTTCGGTGATGAGGCCGGCCGCCGCGTCGAACCGGCGGGCGGCGAGGTCGGCACGGAGCGCGACCAGCAGGTCGCGCATCGGCGGCGTGAGCCGGTCGGAGAATGAGCACACGATCGCCTTCTCCACCGGCAACCGGTTTTCGGCGAGCGCCAGCAGCGCGGCGGCACCGCCCCACGACATCGCGAGCATGTAGGTCGGCTGCGTGCTGGCGGCGACCTCGATCAGGATGTCGACTTCGTCCGCGAGGCTCAGCGGTCGACCCGGGTCGTTGTGCGCCTTCGATTCTCCGATGTGCGGCAGGTCGTAGAGGACGAGATCGTAGCCGTTCAGGAAAGACCAGATGGCGCGCGTGGCCCGCGTCGAGGCGAAGGCTCCGTTGACCAGCAGAAGCGAGCCCCGTCGCGCAGCGGGCAGGGAAACTTCCTGCACGCTGACGTTGAACAGATTGCGCGTGCGCAGAATCCGGCTGCGCTCCGTTCCTGTCGCCCGCATGTCCGCCCCCCGTTCACGGCGGCCTCCCAAGGGTCTGTTTGTCACCGGGTTTGGCGCCGGTGTAAAGGTGGCAGCGATTGCCGGGCGCGACCTTGGCGCGACTGTCGCCGCCGGGCCACGCCGCCGGGACGGGAGGAAACGATCATGGCTGCTGAGGACGATCTCGTCAGCGAGCTCCTCGAGCCCCTCGGCGGCGTCACCATGCGCCGCATGTTCGGCGGCCTCGGCGTCTTCAAGGACGGGCTGATGTTCGCGCTGCGGACCTCGCAGGGCGTCTTCTATTTCAGGGCGAACGAGGTGACGGCGCCGGCCTTCGAGGCGGAGGGCTTTGCCCAATGGACGCCCGAGATGAAGGGGCGCGTCATGCCGATGCCGTACTGGCAGGTGCCCGAGCGGCTCTTCGACGAACCCGACGAATTCGCCGCGTGGGCGCAAAGGGCATTCGACATCGCGGTGGCCAGCCGACAGGCGAAGACGAAACCGGCTGGCAAGAGCCGGAAGCCGGCGGTCAAGCAAATCAAATCGGGCGGCAAGGCCGCCGAACCAAAAGCAACTGGGAAGAAGAAGGCGAGCGGCACGAAAGCGGCAGCCAAGCGCCGCTGAGGCGAGACCCTAGTCCGACTCGCTCGGCACCTTCACGGGCCGCAGCAGAAAATCCGGAACGTGATCGCCGAGCCCGACGACCGGCGGCCCGTCGTCGCGTTCGCCGCGCCGACCGCGATCGCGATCGTGGCGCGGACCCCGGTCCTGCCGCGGCGGACGGTCCTGCCGATGCTGCCGGTCATGCCGCGGCTGCGAATCGCGGCGCGGCTCCGTGTGCGGCGCCGATGGCGCCGCGGCGGAAGGCTGACTCTCGGCCGGCTTGATTTCGTCGGGTCCGGGCTCGCTTCGCGCCTGCGCCTCGGGGCGATGTTCGCGGTGCTCACCGCCGCCGCGACGATTGCGCCCGCCGCGGCGCCGGCCGCCGCGGCCCCCGCCGGTGTCTTCGCTGTCTTCGTGGCGGCCATGCTCGCGATCGGCGCGGCCCTTGCTGAAGGCGGCGGCGCGCTCGTCGGAAGCCTCGACCTCGATCGGCGGGATCGGAACACCGGTCATCCGCTCGATACCGGCGATGTACTTGCGGTCGAGCGGGGTGGCGATAGTGATGGCGGTGCCGGAAAGACCGGCGCGCCCGGTGCGGCCGATGCGGTGGATGTAGTCCTCGGAATGGGTCGGCACGTCGAAATTGAAGATGTGGCTGACCGCCGGGATATCGAGGCCGCGCGCCGCCACGTCGCTGGCGACGAGCAGGGTCAGCTTGTCCTTGCGGAAATCGTCGAGGGTCGCCGTGCGCGAGCGCTGATCCATGTCGCCGTGCAGCGCGCCGACGTTGAAGCCGTGGCGGGCAAGCGAGCGCTGCAGCGTGGCGACGTCGCGCTTGCGATTGCAGAAGATGATGGCGTTCTTGAAATCGGTAGCGCCGCGGATGAGGGCGCGCAGCACCGCACGCTTGTCGACCGGCTCACGGCCCGAGAAGGCGAGGCGCTGGGTGATGGTGGTGGCGGCGGTCGCCGGCTTTGACGCCTCGACCCGCACGGGGTCGCTCAGGAACTGGTCGGCGAGACGCTTGATCTCCGGCGGCATGGTCGCCGAGAAGAACAGCGTCTGGCGGCGTCCCGGCAGCAGCTTGCAGATCCGCTCGATGTCCGGGATGAACCCCATGTCGAGCATGCGGTCGGCTTCGTCGATCACCAGAATCTCGACGCCGTTCATCAGGATCTTGCCGCGCTCGAACAGGTCGAGCAGGCGGCCGGGCGTCGCGATGAGGATGTCGGCGCCGCGGTCGAGCTTCTTGAGCTGCTCGTCGAAGGAGACGCCGCCGATGATCAGGGCGACGGTCAGCTTGTGATTGCGGCCGTAGCGGGTGAAGCTTTCCTCGACCTGCGCGGCCAACTCTCGGGTCGGCTCCAGGATCAGCGTGCGCGGCATGCGCGCCCGCGCTCGGCCGGTCTCCAGCATCGTCAGCATGGGCAGAACGAACGAGGCGGTCTTGCCGGTCCCGGTCTGGGCGATACCGACCACGTCCCGCCGCCCGAGCACGTGCGGGATGGCTTGCGATTGGATTGGCGTCGGCTCGATGTAGCCGCTGGCCTCGACAGCGGCGAGAACCTTCGCGCTCAGTCCAAGATCCTGAAAACCCATGCGGTGATGGCTAACCCGGCTGGTTGCGACCGGAAGGGCGGGGCGCCGCCTCGAAGCGCGCTCGCGCAACCCGTTCGAGGGCACCATAGGCGATGGGTTTGTCATGTCAATGACGCCAGTGCGGCGCGGTAAACACCCGTCAGGACTGGGGAATTTGCCGTGGGCCGCTCAGTTCGCCACGGGAGCGAAGCTGTATTGCGTCGGCGAAGCGACCTTGAGCGCGTACGACAGATCGTTGCTGCCGTTCGGATCGAGGGTCTGGATGACGACCGACAGGACGCTTCCCGTGGATTCCGAGGTGTAGTCGACCACGTCCACGCCGAGGGCCGCCAGCTCCTTGATCTCGATGCTGTCGCGCACCAGCGCGCCGCCATCGTCCTGGTAGGCAACCCACTGAACGAACATACGCGCGGTGACGTTCTCGCCGCCGGTCCGGGCGATAATCACGCGGAAGACGCCGCTTTCTCCGCCCTCGTCCCACGTGCCCGCCACGCGGACGTCCTCCACGGCTCCCGGAATTGCGGCGACGCCATCGGCCAGCGGGTCGGCAATGGCGGGCGCAGCGCCGGAAAGCGCGGCCACGACCGCGATCGCGATGGCGAGGTGCTGACCCGGGAGCATGGGGGCGGCCTTCCGGTATCCTGTTGTTGCGGCGGCGAGATTGGTCCGGGGCCGCCGCCTTGTCCAGATCGGCAGGGTTACCAGTCGGTTGGCAGGCACCTCCCGGTTAACGCGGGATTCACTCACCCGTCGGTAAGGTTAAGCCACCAGGGGTGGGGGCCAGCGTGTGTACGGCCCTCTGTAACTGTTGCGTTGAGTACAGGAGGGTTAAATGCGGCGCACTGTTTTGCTGGCGCTCGTTGCACTCAGTGCGACGGCGTCTGGCGCCATGGCGGCTGACGGGTTCACCTATGCCGCCCCAAGTGCCTTCAATTGGGCAGGTGGGTATGTCGGTATCGGTGTCGGGGGCGGATGGCTCCAGGTCGACCGGACGGACAGCACCGGCGTCACCAACAACTACAGCGGCAGCGGTTGGCTCGGCGGCGCGTTCGCCGGCTACAACTTCCAGCTCACCCAGAACGTTCTGTGGGGCGTGGAAGCATCGCTGAACGCGAACAACACCAAGGGCAACGACGCCGGCACCGGCGGCGCGACCGACACCACCAAATTCAGCTGGGACGGCACCTTCAACGGCCGGGTGGGGGCGCCCTTCGGGCCGGCCCTGATCTATGCGACAGGCGGCCTGGCCCTGGCTGGCGTCAGCGAGACCAACTCCGCCGCCGGGCTTTCCGGTCCGACCACGCTGGTCGGGTGGGACATCGGCGCCGGCCTCGACGTGGCGCTGACCGACAAGTTGTTCGGCCGCATCGGCATGAAGCACAAGAGCTACGGCTCGGCCGCTTACGCCGGCTCGTCGATCTCATCGTTCAAGAACAAGACGACCTCGCAGGAGGTGATGATCGGCCTCGGGATGAAGCTCAACTGAGCCGTTCCTGAAGGCAGGACTTTCGGCAAACGCCGGGCCTCGCGCCCGGCGTTTTTCGTTTCAAGCGGGGCGGCTCGCTACAGGTGCCGGATTTCGGCCGGCGGATGCCACCAGTTATCGTGGCGGCCGTCGGCATAGCGGACCGGCGCGGCGATCAGCTCGGCCAGATCGAGATCGTCGAGGGCGGCGACGTTGATCTGCACATACGGCCCGTCGTTCCATTCCGCGCCTTCGATGCGCACGTAGGGCGTCACGCCGCAATGGCGGCAGAACCAGCCGCGCCCGTCCTTGGCGCCGACCGGGTGGTGGTGAAGATGCTCTTCGCCCGAGGTCGCCGCGAACGCATCGGGCTGAATCGACACCGCCCACCAGCGCCGCTTCCAGCAGCTCGTGCAGTTACACTTGCCGGTGCCCGCGGCCGCGAAGTCGATGTCTGCGGTGAAAGTGACGCGGCCGCAGTAGCAGCTTCCGCGATAGGTCTTGGTGGTCATCCCGATCTCCCGTTCTTGGAGACCCGGACGCTAGGGGCGAGGCGTGACAGGATTTGGCAGGAGGGGAACGCCCGCCTCAGATATCCAGGTCGCGGGCGAACTCGGCGCGTTCCTGGATGAAGCGGAAGCGCTCTTCCGGCTTGTTCCCCATCAGGCTCTCGACCGCCGCGCCGGTTTCCTTTTCCCCCGCGATGGCGACGCGCAGCAGCGTGCGCTTCGCGGGGTCCATGGTCGTTTCCTTCAGTTGCGCCGGCATCATCTCGCCGAGGCCCTTGAAGCGGCTGACCTCGACCTTGCCGTTGCCCTTGAACTCCGACTTCAGAAGCTGCTCGCGGTGGGCTTCATCGCGGGCGTAGGCGATCTTGGCGCCCTGCGACAGTCGGTAAAGCGGCGGCACGGCGAGATAGAGGTGGCCCTCGTGGATCAGCTCCGGCATCTCGCGATAGAAGAAGGTGATGAGCAGCGAGGCGATGTGGGCGCCGTCGACGTCCGCGTCGGTCATGATGATGATGCGGTCGTAGCGCAGGTCCGCCGTGCGGTAGCCTGAACGCGGACTGACGCCGAGCGCCTGCAGGAGGTCGGAGAGCTGCTGGTTCTGGGTGAGCTTCTCGCGGCCCGCCGAGGCGACGTTCAGGATCTTGCCGCGCAGCGGCAGGATCGCCTGGTTGGTGCGGTTGCGGGCCTGCTTGGCGGAGCCGCCGGCGGAATCGCCCTCGACGATGAAGATCTCGGTTCCCGAGCGGTCGGCCGACGTGCAGTCGGCGAGCTTGCCCGGCAGGCGGAGCTTACGCGACGCGTTCTGCCGGCCGATCTCCTTCTCCTGACGGCGGCGAAGGCGCTCGTCGGCACGCTCGATCACCCAGTCGAGCAGGCGGGTGGCGTCGGCCGGTGACGCGGCGAGCCAGTGGTCGAACGGGTCGCGCATGGCCTGTTCGACGATGCGCGTCGCTTCGGGCGTCGACAGGCGGTCCTTGGTCTGGCCGACGAATTCCGGCTCGCGCACGAACACGGACACCATGGCGCCGGCCGAGGTCATCACGTCGTCGGCGGTGATGATGGCGCCCTGCTTGCGGCCGGAGAGTTCCGCATAGGCCTTCAGCCCGCGGGTCAACGCGTTGCGGAGGCCCGTCTCGTGGGTGCCGCCGTCGCCGGTCGGGATCGTGTTGCAGTACGAGCGAACGAACCCGTCGCCGGGGTACCAGGCGACCGCCCATTCGACGGCGCCGTGACCGGACGCCTTGTCGGTGCGGCCGGCGAAAACCGGCGCGATGGTCTTCTCGGCGCCGAGCTCGGCGGCGAGATATTCCGACAGACCTCCCGGAAAATGGAACGTCGCCTTCTCGGGAACGTCGGTGCCCGCGACCAATGACGGCGCCGCCGACCAGCGGATCTCGACGCCACCGAAGAGGTAGGCCTTGGCCCGCGTCATGCCGAACAGGCGCTGCGGCTGGAAGGTCAGGCCCTTGAAGATCTGCGGATCGGGCTTGAAGCGCGTGCGCGTGCCCCGCCGATTGTGGACCTCGCCAAGCTCCTTGAGCTTCTCGGTCGGCACGCCGCGCTTGTAGCGCTGGCGGTAGAGGCGGCGGCCGAGCGCCACCTCGACCTCCATGGACTCGGACAGCGCGTTGACCACCGACACGCCGACGCCGTGCAGGCCGCCGGAGGTGTCGTAGACCTTGGAATCGAACTTGCCGCCCGAGTGCAGCATGGTCATGACCACTTCGAGCGCCGACTTCGTCTTGAACTTGGGGTGCGGGCCGACCGGGATGCCGCGCCCGTTGTCGGTGACGGTGACGAAGCCGTCTTCCTCCATCTCGACCTCGATCCACGTGGCGTGGCCGCCGACCGCCTCGTCCATGGAATTGTCGATGACCTCGGCGAACAGGTGGTGCAGCCCCTTCTCGTCGGTGCCACCGATGTACATGCCGGGCCGCCGGCGGACGGGCTCCAGCCCCTCCAGCACCTCGATGTCGGCGGCCGAATAGCCGCTGTCGTCGCCGACGGCGCGCTTCATCGGCACGGCCTTGTTGCGCCTGGCCGCCTCGGCGACCGCCTTCAGCTTGCCGATGTTCTTGTCGACGGCGGCGAACAGGTCGTCGGACGCGGCGCGCGTGCTCTTCTTGGCCACGCGGCGCGCGGCGGCGGGGGCCGCCGGACGGCGGGCAGGTTTCTTGGCTGGATTGGGCTTCTTCAAGGGGCTGTCAGTCTGGAGGGTCGAATTGTGGCGACAGTCTGGCATGTAAGGCGGGAGGCGGGAATCCGGCAAGGACGCGCGGGATTTTCCGGGCCGTCAGGTCGCCGGCGCCGCCGGAACCGGCCGTGCGCGCTGGAACAAGACGGCTAGCAGGATCGCCACGAACAGGAACACGCCGACATAGCCGACGATCCCGATGTTGCGGAGGTTCATGTTGGCGGTGGGCACGCCGATCAACCCGATGAACGACAGGACGCCGCTCGCAACCATCAGCCAGCGAATCCAACCGGCCAGGCGGCTGCCGCGGAAGACCGGCGCCGCGAAAAGCATCGACAGCGGGAAGAAGACGTCCCACGCGACGATATCGAGGGCGTAGGCCACCGATGGCCAGCGGAAGGCGAAGATGAGGTCATGGCCGGGCAGCGCGGCAAACGGAGGCGTCCGGCCGATGGTCAGAATGACGAAGTGCAGGCTGCAGGTGACCGCGGCGACCAGCGCCATGAAGATCACCGCGAGCAAGCTGAGCGTCTTCAGCTCCGCCGGCGCCCACGCATGCACCGCGACCATCAGGGCGACCATTGCCGGCATCATGGCGATGATCAGCACCTCGAGCATCCAGATCATCGGATCGCCGATCGGATCGTCGGGCGAGGCGAGCGACATCAGGCCGACGACAAGAGTGACGGCGTAGGCGACGATCAGCACTACGGTGGCGGCGGCAGAGACGAGCCCGACGCGGCGGGCGGCGGCTGAGAAGGTGGTATCCATGACCGACCTCGCGAAGAGGAAGCCCTGCTTGCATGAATAGACGCACGCCCGCGTGGGCCCTTGATCTCACTCAAGTCTCGCCCGTCAATATTGTCATGCCCGTCGGCCGTGCCATGTAATGGCTGAACAACCGGCCGCGAAGACAGGGAGAAAAGCGATGGCGACGCTTCAAACCGCACCGAAACTCGGCACCAGGGCACCGGACTTCAGTTTGCCGGCCGCGACCGACGGCAGGACGTATTCGCTCGCCGACGTCGCCGGCAAGAACGGCACGGTGGTCGCCTTCATCTGCAACCATTGCCCATACGTGAAGGCGGTGGCCGACCGCATGGTCGCGGACGCCAAGGCTCTCGCGGCGGAGGGGATCGGGTTCGTCGCGATCTCCGCTAACGACGTCAGCACCCATCCGGAGGATTTGCCGGAGAACATGAAGCGCTTCGCCGAGAAGCACGGCTTCACGTTTCCGTATCTCTACGACGAGAGCCAGAAGACGGCGCGCGCTTACGATGCCGCCTGCACGCCGGAGTTCTACGGGATCAGTCCCGAGGGCACGATCGAGTACCACGGCCGCCTCGATGTCGGCCGCACCGACCAGCCGCCGCCCGACGCGAAACGCGAACTGGTCGAAGCGATGCGCATGATCGCCAAGACCGGGAAAGGTCCCGCGGACCAGTTCAACGCGGTTGGCTGCTCGATCAAATGGAAGCAGGCTGCCTGAACGGCCGTTTCGTCAGGTCTGCGCGTAGGTCGACGACCCGCGCACGTTCTCGTCGATGTGCAGCTTCTGGTGGATCGAGGGCATAGCGCGCTCGGCGCAATCGGTGCGCGGGCAGGTGCGGCACGACACGCCGATCGGCGTGATGATCTGCGGGTCGGCGAGGTTGAGGCCGTCGGCATAGACGATCTCGGAGGCGTGGCTGACGTCGCAGCCAAGCGCGATCGAATGCTGTCCGGTGCGTCGTGGCAGGCCGCTGGTGACGATCGGCCGGATCTGGTCGGTCGTTTGCGCGACGCAGAAATACGTCCGCCCGTCCGGCATGCGCGACAGCTGGACGCGCATCATGCCGGGCGTGGCGAAGGCGTCGTAGACGTTCCAGCGCGGGCAGGCGGCGCCGAAGCGCGCGATGTGAATGCCCGAGGCGGAGAAGCGCTTGGAGATGTTGCCGGCGATGTCGACGCGGATGAAATGGAAGGGCACGCCCTCGGCGCCCGGGCGGCGCAGCGTGGTGAGCCGATGGCAGACCTGCTCGAAGGACACGCCGAAACGGTTCTTGAGAATCTCGATGTCGTAGCGGGTGCTGGACGCGGCGTCGCGGAACATGCGGTAGGGCATCAGCACCGCGCCCGCGAAGTAGTTGGCGAGCGCCGCGCGCATGAGCGTGCGCGCCTCTTCGCTTGAGAACGAGGCGTTGCCGACGATCCTGTCGAGCAGATCGTGGTGGCCGAGATACGCGATCTGGTGCGCGATCTGGAAGCGCCGGCTTGGCGGCGGCAGCATCTCCGAGATGTCGAGCCGGCGGTTCAACTGGTCGTAGCGCCGCGACAGGCTGCCCATCAGGTTGACAGGGCGCACTTCGACGTCGACCGAATAGCGCTGGCGCAGCAGGCTCGTGAGACCCTGGTCGAGCGAGTGGATGGCAAGGCCGTTCTCCGCCCACAGGCGCTCCGCCGCTTCCTCCAGTTCCGGGAAATGGTTGAGGCGGCGCTGGACGAAGTCGGTGACCTCCTCCGACGGGATGCCGGCCGGCGGCGGCGCCTCGGAGGCGTCCTGTCCCTCCGCCGTCGCCTGCTCGTCGGCCGGGCGGTGGCGGCGGTACGACTCGTAGACGGACAGAAGGGCGCGGCCGACCGCCGGCAGCGTCGCGACCAGCTCCTGCACGTCGGTGGCGCGCAGCTGGGCGCTCTCGAAGATCGGGTCGGAGAGCGCCTCCATCAGTTCGATCGACAACCGCTGGTCCGTGTCGGTGGTGAAGTCGCCGAGATCGACCTGAAACTTTTCCACAAGGCGGAGCAGCACACGCACCGTCACAGGGCGCTGGTTGCTCTCCAGGAGCGTCAGGTAGCTGGCGCTGATGCCGAGATCGCGCGCCATCTGTGCCTGGGTGAGACGCCGTTCCTGTCTGAGGCGGCGGAGTTTTCCGCCGATGCGCATGGCTTTCATGGGGGCCATCCCGTTTGTGACAAGACCTTACAACATTACAGGCTACATCTGTAATCTTGTTCACAGAATTCAAGATTTCATAGCGATTTCAGATATTTATTGACCAAGCCCGTTTGTCAACTAAAAGTCCGGGGCACTCGAACCGGAGTCACCTGACATGACAACCCAGACAAATCGCATGCCCCCGATCCGCCGCGACTTCACATCTGACGACGTCAAGAAGCTCGCCGGGTCGGTGACGGTCGAGCACACGCTCGCCCGCCTGGGCGCCCGCCGCCTGCGCCAGCTGCTCGCCGAGCGTCCGCTGGTTCGCGCCCTTGGCGCCCTGACCGGCAACCAGGCCGTGCAGCAGGTCAAGGCCGGGCTGGACGCGATCTATCTGTCCGGGTGGCAGGTCGCCGCCGACGCCAATAACGCCGGCGAGATGTACCCCGACCAGTCGCTCTATCCGGCGAGCTCCGTCCCCGACGTCGTGCGCCGCATCAACAAGGCGCTGACCCGCGCCGACCAGATCGCGCAGCTCGAGGGCAACACCTCGACCTACTGGTTCGCGCCGATCGTCGCCGACGCGGAAGCCGGCTTCGGCGGCCCTCTCAACGCCTTCGAGCTGATGAAGTCGATGATCGAGGCGGGCGCCGCCGCGGTCCACTTCGAGGACCAGCTGTCCTCGGAGAAGAAGTGCGGCCACCTCGGCGGCAAGGTTCTGGTCCCGACTCAGTCGTTCATCCGCACGCTCAACGCCGCGCGGCTCGCGGCCGACGTGTCGGGCGTCGATACGCTGGTTGTCGCCCGCACCGACGCGCACGCCGCGACGCTGATCACCAGCGACATCGACGAGCGCGACGACAAGTGGATCTCGGGCGGTCGCACGGAAGAGGGCTTCTATCGCCTGAAGCAGGGCAACACTCACTCGGTCGAGCACGCCATCGCGCGCGGCGTCTCGTATGCGCCGTATGCCGACCTGGTGTGGTGGGAGACCTCGCAGCCCGATCTCGGCGAAGCCCGCGAGTTCGCGGAGGAAATGCATCGCCAGCATCCCGGCAAGCTGATGGCCTACAACTGCTCGCCGTCGTTCAACTGGCGCGGCAAGCTCGACAACGCGACCATCGGCCGTTTCCAGGAGCAGCTCGGCGAGATGGGCTACCGGTTCCAGTTCGTGACGCTGGCCGGCTTCCACGCCCTCAACCTGTCGATGTTCGATCTGGCCGACGACTACCGCCAGCGCGGCATGACGGCCTACGCCGACCTGCAGGACCGCGAGTTCGCCGCGCAGGAGCGTGGCTTCACCGCGGTCCGCCACCAGCACGAAGTCGGCACCGCCTACTTCGACGCCGTGGCGATGGCGGTCTCCGCCGGCCATTCGGCGACCACGGCGATGAGCGGCTCCACGGAAGCCGAGCAGTTCGGCGAGGAACCGCACAAGGCCCACGCGGCCTGAGCCCCGGCAGTTTTCTGGACAAGAGGAAGACGAACATGACGCAGGAATATTGGGTCGTCGGCGGCAGTTTCCGGGACGTGAACTTCGCCGATCTCGAAGAAGGCCGGGGCGAGCTCTACGGGCCGTACCCCTCGTATCGGGAGGCGCTGCAGTCGTGGCGCAACCGCAGCACCGAGACCCGCTCGGAAGCGACCAAGCGCTATTCGGTCGTCGTCACTGCCGCCCCGGTTTGGCAATGACGATGGGGCCCGCGGCCGTGTGAACCGGCGGCGGGCCCATCACAATCGCGTGTCGGCGCGCCGCTGAGAAATCGGTTTCCTTGCGGGAGGGAGGGGGAGGGGGCACATAATGCGTGCTTCCTCTCACCTCCCTCCATCCGTTTTTCTCAAGGACGATTGCCGTGCCCGCCACGCAGACGAAACCCATTGAGCTCCACTACTGGAACACCCCGAACGGCTTCAAGATTTCCATTGCTCTGGAAGAGCTGGGCGTTCCCTACGAGACCCATTTCGTCAACATCGGCAAGGGCGACCAGTTCAAGCCGGAATTCCTGGCGATCTCGCCGAACAACCGCATTCCCGCGATCGTCGATCCCGAGGGGCCGGACGGCAAGCCGATCTCGGTTTTCGAGTCCGGCGCAATCCTGATCTATCTCGGCGACAAGTTCGGCAAATTCTATCCCGCGGACGTGCGTGCCCGCACCGCCGTCAACGAATGGCTAATGTGGCAGATGGGCGGCGTCGGCCCGATGTTCGGGCAGGTCAACCACTTCCGCAATTTCGCCAAGGAGAAGATTCCGTACGCGGTCAACCGCTACGTCAACGAGGCGCATCGGCTGTTCGGCGTGCTCAACAAGCGCCTCGTCGGGCGCGACTACGTGGCCGACGATTATTCGATCGCCGACATGGCGCTGTTCGGCTGGGTCCGCAATCCGGAGAACCGCGGCATCGACATCGCCGAGTTCCCCAACGTCAAGGCCTGGCTTGATCGCGTCGGCGCGCGCCCGGCGGTCCAGCGCGGTCTGGCGATCAAGCCGTCGGAATCCTACGATCCTGCCGACGCCACGACCCAGAAGATTCTGTACGGACAGCGCTAGACCGTCAGGCCTTGCGCATCGACGCCTGCCAGACGATCCAGGCGAACATCAGCATCGAGACGAGCGTCAGCACCGAGCCGACGATCAGCACGATCTCGAGGCTGTAATTGCCGAGCTGCACGGCGGTGAGGCCAATCGCCATGAGCACGAGGCCGACGAGCGCTGCCCAGTAGTGCCAGCGCGCCACGGCCGAGGCGGCGGCGACCACGTCGCTGCGGTAGTAGAGGCCGAACAGCATCATGGTCGCCCAGCCGACCAGGTTCAGGTGGGCGTGGACCGGCATCAGCCGGAAGTCCTGCGACGGGCCCATGTAAAGGCCAAGCACCATGCCGACGGCGACGGCAAGAATGCCGGTCAGCATGAAGCGGTATGGAAGCGCGATGCTCATGGGACGTTTTCTCCAAGGGCGGCTTGTTTCTGCACCGGGGACGGGCGACTCGCCGCTCGAGCTCCCGCCCCTGGCTCAGAATCGGCAAAAATCCTCACCGACCGCCAGTCCCGCTTGACGCTCGAGGCCCGGCATCCACATCCTTGTGGCCGACTGGCCACAGTGTTGCGAGAAGTTAACTCCTGGCACGTAACCTGCGGGAACCGCCGCCTTTCAGCCATAAACTGAAGGCGAGAGTTCTGTGCGATCAGGCGACCTGCCGAAGGGGGGCAAGCTGCCTGGGACTGACTTGGGGTCGATCTCAGCGCCTGGTACGGCGCGGGGGGACCTTGTGTCGGCGCCAGGACGGCCGCGGTCGATAATGGCGTCGCGAGAAGACGCCGGCCTGATGAGGGAAGCATGGAAGCGCGCGTCTTTGACAAGAAGAAACTGCCCAGCCGCCACGTGACGGAGGGGCCAGAACACGCTCCCCACCGGTCCTACTATTACGCCATGGGTCTGACACCCGAGCAGATCCATCAGCCCTTCGTCGGCGTCGCCACCTGCTGGAACGAGGCCGCTCCCTGCAACATATCGCTGATGCGCCAGGCGCAGGCGGTCAAGCAGGGCGTCGCCGCCGCGAGCGGCACGCCGCGCGAGTTCTGCACCATCACCGTCACCGACGGCATCGCCATGGGTCACCAGGGCATGAAGGCGTCGCTGCCTTCGCGCGAGGTGATCGCCGATTCCGTCGAGCTCACCATGCGCGGCCACAGCTACGATGCGCTGGTCGGCATGGCCGGCTGCGACAAGTCCCTTCCCGGCATGATGATGGCGATGGTGCGCCTCAACGTGCCCTCGGTCTTCATCTACGGCGGTTCGATCCTGCCCGGCACCTTCAAGGGCCGGGACGTGACCGTCGTCGACCTGTTTGAAGCGGTCGGGCTGCACTCCGTCGGCAAGATGTCGGACGACGACCTCGACCTTCTCGAGAAGGTCGCGTGCCCGTCGGCCGGCGCTTGCGGCGGCCAGTTCACCGCCAACACGATGGCCTGCGTCTCCGAGGCGATCGGCCTGGCGCTGCCCTATTCGGCCGGCGCCCCGGCGCCCTACGAGATCCGCGACCGCTTCTGCTACGCGGCCGGCGAAAAGGTCATGGAGCTGTTGGCGCGCAACATCCGCCCGCGCGATATCGTGACCCGCAAGGCGCTGGAGAATGCCGCCACCGTGGTCGCCGCGTCCGGCGGCTCGACCAACGCCGCGCTTCACCTGCCGGCCATCGCCCACGAGGCCGGCATCGACTTCGACCTCTTCGCGGTCGCCGAGATCTTCAAGAAGACGCCTTACATCGCCTCCATGAAGCCGGGCGGCAAATACGTCGCCAAGGACATGTTCGAGGCGGGCGGCGTTCCGCTTCTGATGAAGACGCTGCTCGACCACGGCTATCTTCACGGCGACTGCATGACGGTCACCGGAGCGACGATCGCCGAGAACCTGAAGAACGTGAAGTGGAACCCCGACCAGGACGTCATCGTCCAGGCCGACAAGCCGCTGTCGCCGACCGGCGGCGTCGTCGGCCTCAAGGGCAACCTCGCGCCCGACGGCGCCATCGTGAAGGTGGTCGGGCTGAACAGCCTGAAGTTCTCCGGCCCCGCCCACTGCTTCGACAGCGAGGAGGAGTGCTTCGCGGCCGTCTCCCAGCGCCAGTACAAGGACGGCGAGGTGCTCGTCATCCGCTACGAGGGGCCCAGGGGCGGCCCCGGCATGCGCGAGATGTTGTCGACCACGGCGGCGATTTACGGGCAGGGCGCCGGCGAAAAGGTGGCGCTCATCACCGATGGGCGATTCTCCGGCGGCACCCGCGGCTTCTGTATCGGCCACGTCGGCCCGGAAGCGGCCGAAGGCGGCCCGATCGGGCTGATCCGCGATGGCGACATCATCGAGATCGACGCCGAGGCCGGGACCCTCAATGTTCGCCTCGACGACGCCACATTGGCGGCGCGAAAAAAGGAATGGAAGGCGCCCCCCGCCAACGTGCGCAGCGGCGCCATCTGGAAATACGCCCAGGGCGTCGGGCCGGCCAAGAACGGGGCCGTGACCCATCCGGGCGGTGCGGCAGAGTTGGTGCAGTATGCGGATATCTAGTGCGTTCAGCGCGGCGGCGGTCGTTGCGGCGCTTTGCACCGCCGGACCGGCCGCCGCGTTCGACCTCAAGAACCTGACGGATGCGACCTCTCCCGTGGAGGCCTTCGCCTGGGGCCTCAGCCAGTACAAGAGCGGCGACAAGTCAGATGCCGCGCAGGCGCTCGATTTCGCCGCCCAGAAGGGCATTCCCGGCGCCCAGTGGAAGCTCGGCAACATGTACGCCGAGGGCGACGGCGTGCCGCGCGACCAGTACCGGGCGTTCAAGCTGTTCAGCGAAGTCGCCGCCCACGCCACCGAGGACGACGCCACCAGCGGCCAGGCCGCGCCGTTCGTCTCCAACGCCTTCAACCGGCTCGGCACCTACTACCGGACCGGCATCCCCGATTCCAAGATAAAGCCCGACTTCAGCATGGCGCGCCAGTTCTACTACAGCGCCGCCTCGGTCTTCGGAAACGTCGACGCCCAGCTGAACCTGGCGCGCATGTATTACGAAGGGCAGGGCGGCGAGCGCGACCTGATCCAGGCGGCCAAGTGGGCGAACCTCGCCGCCGCCAAGGGCAACCTCGAAGCGCGCGGACTGGCGATCGGCATCGCCCTCGATCTCGCCCAGGCCCACCTCAACGGCGACGGCGTTCCCAAGAGCACCCGCGAGGCGGTGCGCTGGGCGAAGGTCGCGGCCGACTATGGCAGCGTTGAAGGGCAGGCGCTGCTCGGCCATCTGCTTTTCGAGGGCGACGGCATATCGCGTCAGGCCGTCCTCGGCCTGATGTGGCTGACGGTGGCGCTGGACCGCTCCGGCGGCAGCGAGCGCTGGATCCTGGACATGCACGAGGAAGCGCGCTCGGCGGCGACCATGGACGAGTGGAACGCCGCCAAAGCGCGCGCCGACCAGTGGATCGCTGCCCATCCCGACCTCGCGCCGGACCTCACGACCAGCGCCGCGGCCGCCACCGCCGCGAACTGAGGGACTGGCGCCGGCGCGTCCGCTTAGAGCAGCGCGAACACCATCACCGCCATCCCGACGACGCCGATGAACCACAGTGCTGTGCGCACGTAGGCGATGCCGGCGAGATAGACCGGCCAGTAGAAGAGCCGCGCCCAGAAAAAGATCGCCGCGCCGAGGGTCGCCTGTGCGCCCTCTTTGCCGCCGAAGTGGACGGCGGCCACCAGCGCGACGAACAGAACGAAGTTTTCCAGCATGTTGAGGGCGGCGCGATCGGCGCGCCCGGCCAACCGGCCCGGCGGCGGCACCGCCTCGCGGCTCTCCATCATCACCTTGAGGCCGGCCGGCGTCCACGCCTTGTATTTCATCAGGCCGGCGGCGAGCACCATCGCCCAGGCCAGGATGGCCGACCAGACGAGCCAGGTCACATCTGTCATCGTTTCCTCCGCGTTGCGTTTTTCCAGGACGTCCATCTCGCCGTCGATTCGGCGGTGGGATCAAATCGCGAAGTCGGAAGAGGCCCTGCGGCTCAGCTGCGGAACGTCGCAAAGGCGAGGGTCGCGGCATCCGGCGGCGGCACGCTCTTGTTCACCGCCATCGGCTTCGGCGACATGTCGGCGGCGACCGGAAGCTCGCTCCAGTCGCTCGGCCACGGTGCGTTGATCATCGCCGAGGGACATTCGTTGGAGACGAACGTCCACGAGACGTTGTCGCCGGCGGCGTCGCAGCGCGCCAGGCGGCGCATGCCGTGGCAGGCGGGAATGCAGGCGTATTGGCCAACCTGATAGGGGGTGCCGGAGCTCATGCACATCTGGGGCAGGGCGCCCGGGGGGTTGGTCGCCGCGCCGCCGGCGGGCGGGGCGCTCTGGTCCTGGGCGAGCGTCAGCGCCGTGGAAGCGGCAAGCGCCAGAAAACCGACCGTGAGTCCGACGCGCATCATGGGGGAAATGCTAACCCCGCGCCGATCCGCCTCAAATCACAATGCCGAGACCGGAGCCCGCTCACATGTCGAGGGTGACGACCACCGGCACGTGGTCGGATGGCTTCTCCCAGCCGCGGGTGCGCTTGTCGATCTCCGCGTCCGCCAACCGGTCGGTCGCCTGCGGCGACAGCAGCATGTGGTCGATGCGGATGCCGTTGTTTTTCTGCCAAGCGCCGGCCTGATAATCCCAGAAGGTGTAATGGTCTGGCCCCGCCGCGCAGGCGCGGAGGGCGTCGGTCAGCCCGAGGTTGAGGATGCGCCGGTAGGCAGCGCGCGACTCCGGCTGGAAGAGGGCGTCGCCCCGCCAGTTGTCGGGGAAGCGGGCGTCGATCTCCTCGGGGATGATGTTGAAATCGCCGGCGAACACGAACGCTTCTTCCTCGGCAAGCCGCGCTCGCAGGTGCGCCTCCAGCCGCGCCATCCAGTTGAGCTTGTAGTCGAAGCGGTCGCTGCCCGCCGGGTTGCCGTTTGGCAGGTAGAGCGAAGCGACGCGGATCGCGCCACCCGGCACCGAGACGACCGCCTCGATGAACCGGTGCTGCTCGTCGGCCGGATCGCCCGGCAGGTCGCGGGAGACATCCTCCAGCGGCGACTTCGAGAGGAGCGCCACGCCGTTGAAGCCCTTCTGGCCGTGGACCGCCACGTTGTAGCCGAGGTCCTCGAACGCCTCGGCCGGGAACGCGCCGTCCTCCGACTTGATCTCCTGAAGACACAGAACGTCCGGGCTGGCGTCCTTGAGCCAGGCCGTGGCGCTGTCGATCCGGGCGCGCACACCATTGATATTCCACGTCGCGATTTTCATGGGGAGCAAGCTAGCCTCTCCGGGCAACTGCGCCTAGGTTTCACGGAGATTGTGCAGAGGAGAAGCAGATCATGCCGACACGGACATCCACCGCCGACTGGAACGGGACGCTCAAGGAAGGCCACGGCCACATGAAGTTCGGCGGCGGTGCCTACGATGGCGCCTTCACCTGGGCTTCGCGCTTTTCGGACGGCGGCGGCACCAACCCGGAAGAGTTGATCGCTGCCGCGCATGCCGGTTGCTTCTCGATGGCGCTGTCCGGCGATCTCACGAAGGCCGGCTTCCCGCCGACCACGATCCGCACCAACGCCGAGCTTCATCTCGATACCGTCGATGGCAAGCCGACCATCGCCCTGATCGAGCTGACGGTCGGCGCCGAGGTGCCGGGCATCGACAACGCGACGTTCCAGAAGATCGCCGCAGGCACCGTCGAAGGCTGCCCGGTGTCGCGGGCCCTGAAGGCGGTGAAGATCACGCTGGACGCGACGCTGGAGGGGTGACGGCGCGCGAGCCGCGCGCTAGAACCGCCGACAGCAGTCCGCGACGGGCGAATGGCCGCCCGATCCCCGATCTTTGCGCCTGAGGAGGCCGCCCGTCGGCGGGTTCGCTTGTGCCCATTCCTTTGTTTGCGCTGTTCGCGGCGGCCTTCGCCGTCGGCACCACCGAACTGGTCATCACCGGGCTGCTGCCCGATCTCGCCGCCGATCTGGGCGTCGACATTCCGACCGCCGGCCTGCTGATCTCGGGCTACGCCATTGGCGTGGCGGTCGGCGGCCCGCTGCTGGCGCTGGCCACCGGAAGGCTGCCGCGCCGGCCGCTGCTGCTCGCCATGATGGGCGTGTTCGTGACCGGCAACGTTCTGTGCGCGCTCGCCGGCAACTACTGGCTGTTGATGGGCGCCCGGCTGGTGATCGCGTGCAGCCACGGCCTGTTCTTCGGCATCGCCATGGTCATCGCGACAGGGCTTGTGCCGAGGGAACGGCGGTCGTCGGCCGTGGCCCTCGTGGTCGCCGGGATCACCGCCGCCAACGTCATCGGCGTCCCTGCCGGCACCGCGATCGGCAATGCCTACGGCTGGCGCATGACCTTCTGGCTGATCGCCGCCATCGGCATCGTCGCGACTGTCGCGCTGGTGCTGCTGCTGCCGGGCGAGCCGAAGGGCCAGCCGGCGCCGAAGGCGAGCGCCGCGGACGAGTTGCGCGCCGTGTGGCAGCAGCCGGTGCTTCTCTCCTACGCCATGATCGCGCTCGCCATGACCGCGTTCTTCGCGCCGCTCTCCTACATCGTGCCGACGTTGACCGACGTCACCGGCCTGTCGGTCGGCGCGGTGCCGTGGCTGCTGTTTGCCGCGGGCGTCGGCGGCATCTTCGGCAACCTGATCGGCGGACGCCTCGGCGACTGGAAGCCGATGCCGGCGGTGGCCGCCGTCTTCGCGCTGCAACTGTTCCTCTACCTCGCCGCGCTGGTCGCCGTGTACCACGCGCTCGCCATGGCGATCGTGTTCAGCCTGTGGTCACTGGTCGGCTTCTCTTTCTCCGCGCCCGTGCAGGCGCGCATCCTGTCCGCCGCGCGCGCCGCGCCCAATCTCGCCGCGACCCTGATTTCGACCGCCTTCAACATCGGCATCGCCGCCGGCGCCTGGCTCGGCGGTCTCGCCCTCAACGGCGGCTGGAGCTACGCCCAGCTCCCGTGGATTTCCGCCTGCTTCCTCGCCGGCGCGCTGGCCGCCGCGCTCGCCTCGCTGGTCCTCGACCAGCGCCGCCCGGCCTTCACATGACCTTCATGGGTCCGTGGCAATTGCCTTGACCGGCGCGGTGTGGAAGCCCACATTCCGGCGCACCCTGAAAGGTGCAAAAACCCGCATGAAAGCTAATGGAAACCAGTTCGATCGGCCAAAGCCGATCGCATTCGAGGCCTTTGACAACGCAGAAGCGGCCGTCGCCCGGCTGGAACTGATCTACGACACCCACACCGCCTTCCTGCGCGACCGCTTCGACGCCCTGCTCAAGGGCAAGCGCATCGCGCGCCATGTGCGCGCCACCTATCCCGAAATTCGTATCCAGACGACGTCCTACGCCAACGTCGATTCGCGCCTGTCGTACGGGCACGTCGCCGGGCCCGGCGTCTACGCTTCCACCATCACTCAGCCGAAGCTCTTCCGCCGCTACCTGACCGAGCAGATCCGCCTGCTCATCCGCAATCACGACATCCCCGTCGAAGTCGGTCCGTCGAATGTGCCGATCCCGCTGCATTTCGCCTTTGTCGACGGGGCGCACGTCGAGGGCGCCGTCGCCAACCGGCTCGACCGGCCGCTGCGCGATCTCTTCGACGTGCCCGATCTCGCGGTCATGGACGATTCGATCGTCAACGGGACCTACATTCCCGAGCCCGGTGCGCCGGAGCCGCTGGCGCCGTTCACGGCGCCGCGCGTCGACTATTCGCTGCATCGCCTGCCGCACTACACCGCGACCAAGGCGGAGCATTTCCAGAACTTCGTGATCTTCACCAACTACCAGTTCTACGTCGACGGCTTCTGCGAGAAGGCGCGCCGCATGATCGCGTCGGGCGAGGGCGGCTACACCAGCTTCGTCGAGCCCGGCAACGTCGTGACGCTCGCCGGTCAGAAAGCGCCCGAATCCGGCGAGCAGCCATCGCGCCAGCCGCAAATGCCCACTTATCATCTGACCCGGGCGGACAGCGCTGGCCTGACCATGGTCAACATCGGCATCGGCCCGTCGAACGCCAAGACCATCACCGACCACATCGCCGTGCTGCGCCCGCACGCCTGGCTGATGCTCGGCCACTGCGCCGGCCTCAGAAACACCCAGGCGCTCGGCGACTACGTGCTCGCCCACGGTTACGTGCGCGAGGACCACGTGCTCGACGCCGATCTGCCGACGTGGATTCCGATTCCGCCGCTCGCCGAATTGCAGGTGGCGCTGGAGGAGGCGGTCGCCGAGATCACCGGCCTGGAAGGCTTCGAGCTGAAGAGCATCATGCGGACCGGCACGGTCGCCAGCGTCGACGACCGCAACTGGGAACTGCGCGACCAGCGCGAGCAGGTGCGCCGCCTGTCACAGTCCCGCGCCGTCGCCCTCGACATGGAATCGGCGGCGATCGCCGCCAACGGGTTCCGCTTCCGCGTGCCCTACGGAACGCTGCTGTGCGTCTCCGACCGGCCGCTGCACGGCGAACTGAAGCTGCCGGGCATGGCGTCGGACTTCTACCGGCGGCAGGTCGACCAGCACCTCGACATCGGTATCCGGGCGATGGAGAAGCTGCGCGCCATGGCGCCGGAACGGCTCCATTCGCGCAAGCTGCGCACCTTCCAGGAGTCGGCGTTTCAGTAAGGGGCGACGGCGGCGCGTGAAGCGCTCAGCGCTTCTCGACGAGGCCGAGGAGGTTGCCGCTCGGATCGCGGAAGAAGGCCATCCACTCTTCGTTGCCCTTCCTGCCGAAGTTGCCGTCGTCGTCGCGGTGGATCATGACCGGCGCGCCAAGGAAAGCGACGCCGCGCTTCTTCAGTTCGCGCACCGCGATATCGACGTTGTTCACGGCGAAGTAGAGCGCCGCCTGCGAGGCGGTGGCCGACAGCAGCAGACGCAGCCCGCCGCCGAGGTTGAAGAAGGCGAGCCCCGGCGGATCGAACCGGGCGACGAACTTCAGCCCGAGAATATCGCGATAGAACTCGACGGCCGTGTCGAGATTGGTTGCGGTCAGCGCTACCTGGTGAAGCTTGTCGAGCGTGAAGTCGGTGGGCGACAGCGGGCGCGGCCGAACCGACGGCTGCGCGGTCTTGAAGACGGTCTTGCTGACCGGCGCGGCGGCGGCCTCGGCAACCGGGCGCCCGGCCGGGGGCTTGGTGGCGGGACGCGCAGTGGTGCGCTTGGCGGCCGGACGGGCGGGTCGCTTGGCGGCCGGGCGAGCCGGCGCCGCACGCTTGCGCGCCTTCGCCGGCGCAGGTTTCGCCGGTGGCTTCTTCTTCGTCTTGCCTTTTACCGCCGCCATGGGTCCCCCAAGCGCGTTGGAAGGATCAGATCGAGAAACTCGTGCCGCACCCGCACGACGCTGTAGCGTTCGGGTTATGAATCTGAAACGACTGGCCGATGAGATCGTCGACGAAGTCGACTTCCGAGCCGCTCATGTAAGGGAGCGAGACCGGATCGATGACAACAACCGCGCCGTCGCGCTCCACCACCAGATCGTCTGGTGCGCGCGTCTTCTCAAGGTCAAAGCCATACTGGAAGCCGGAGCAGCCACCGCCCGACACGCTGATGCGCAGCACCGTTCCGTCGGGCTCAGAGGAAAGGATCCGCCGAATCCGTTTTGCCGCCCGTTCCGACACCGTCACATTGGTCGTTACTGCGTCCGGCATGATCGGCGAGGTCCAAAAACCGTTGTTTTACCTAGGACTTACTAGGGGAATAGTTAGGAGGGGGCCCGGAATGTGTCAATGCCGCGGCCCGCTTGTTGCACTGCCGCAGCCGGTTTTCCGCGGCGGGCAGCGCCTCTCCGATCGCATTGTGCGGCGCAGCATGGGGCGGGCAGGCACCGCGCCGGCGCGACTCGGGGGCGCCGGCGGGCGGGGCCGTTCGGCTTGGGGCAAGCGACCATGAGCCACGCTTCCTACGCCGCCGATGCGACCGAAAGCCGGGGCCGGCTCTATCCCGTCGAGCCCAGCCCGACGCGCACCGAGTTCCAGCGCGACCGCGATCGGGTGATCCACTCGACAGCGTTTCGCCGGCTCAAGGAGAAGACCCAAGTCTTCCTCTTTGACGAGGGCGATCACTTCCGCACGCGCCTCACCCACACCATTGAGGTCTCCCAGATCGCCCGGGCGCTCGCCCGCTCCCTCGGCCTCGACGAGGACCTCGCCGAAGCGCTGGCGCTCGCCCACGACCTTGGCCATCCACCGTTCGGCCACGCCGGCGAGCGGGCGCTTGCCGCCGCCATGACCGACCACGGCGGCTTCGACCACAACGCCCAGAGCCTGCGCGTCGTCACCTCGCTGGAGCGGCGCTATCCGCTTTACGACGGACTCAACCTGACCTGGGAAACGCTGGAAGGGATCGCCAAGCACAACGGGCCGCTGGCGCCGCCCCACGCCTTCGCCATCGCCGAATACAACGCGCGCCACGACCTGATGCTCTCCACCCACGCCGGCGCCGAGGCGCAGGCCGCCGCGATCGCCGACGACATCGCCTACGACACCCACGACATCGACGACGGTCTGCGCGCTGGCCTCCTGACGCTCGACAGCCTCGCCGATGTGGCGCTCGTCGGCGACATCCTCAAGGCGATCCACGCCGCCTACCCGGGACTTTCCGAGGAGCGCACCCGCGCCGAACTGGTCCGCCGGCTGATCACGGTCCTGGTCGAGGACGTGATCACCGAAAGCCGCAGGCGGCTGGCGGCGCTGGCGCCGCAGAGCGCCGACGCGATCCGCACCGCCGGGCGCACCGTCATCGGCTTCTCGCCCGAGGTTGCCGCCGCCGACCGCGCCATCAAGGCGAAGCTTCTCGCCGACGTCTATCGCAACGTCGCGGTGATGCGCGTCATGGAGCGGGCGGAAGACGTGGTGGCGCGGCTCTTCCGCCACTATCGCGACGACCCAGCGGCGCTGCCGGAAGCCTGGCGCCCGCCGGGCGGCGGCGACCGCACCCGCACGATCGCGGATTTTCTGGCTGGCATGACCGACCGCTACGCGCTGCTCGAGCACCAGCGCTTCTTCGGCGGGCCGGCCGAGCTCCGCCTCGATTCTCCGCTCAGGCCGACTTGACCTGGCGCATGGGCTCCAGACCGAGGAGCCGGTCGATGTGTTCGGCGGGGCGTGGGCGGCTGAAGTAGAAGCCCTGCATCTCGGTGCAGCCGAGCCGGCGGACCTGGTCCATCTGGGCGGACGTTTCGACACCCTCCGCCGTGGTCGTCATGTTCAGGCTGCGCGCCAGACTGGAAACGGCGCGCACGATCGCGATCGCATCCTCGCCGCCCGGCAGGCCGGCGACAAAGCTGCCGTCGATCTTGATCTTGTCGAAGGGGAACGAGCGCAGCGCCGACAGCGACGAATAGCCGGTGCCGAAATCGTCCATGGCGATATGCACGCCGAGCGCATGCAGGTGGTGGAGCGCCGAAAGATTGGCTTCGGTGTTCTGCATGAGGACGGATTCGGTGATCTCGACTTCGAGGCGCGAGGCCGGCAGGCCCGCGGACGCAAGCGCGTTGACGACAGTCGGAACGAAGCGCGGATTGGTCAGCTGGGTGGGCGACAGGTTGACCGCGACGCGCACCTCATGCGGCCAGTTGCGCGCGTCGGCGCACGCCTGACGCAGCACCCACTCGCCAAGCCCGCCGATCAGGCCCATCTCCTCGATGACGGGAATGAATTCGGCCGGGCCGATCTCCGGCCGGTCGGGCGGTATCCAGCGCACCAGCGCCTCGCAGGTCGTGATGCGGCCATCGGCGAGGTCGACCGCCGGCTGATAGAGAACGCTGAACTCGCCGGCCGAAAGCGCATTGCGCAGCGACGCCTCGAGGCTGCGGCGCGCCTTCATGCGCGCGTCCATTTCCGGCTCGAAGAAGCGGAAAGCCCCGCGGCTCGTCGCCTTGGCACGGTCGAGCGCGATGTCGGCGTTCTTGAGAAGCTCGCCTGCCTCGCGGCCGTCGTCCGGATAGATGGCGATGCCGATGGTGACGTCGACGGTGGCGTCCTGTTCCTGAAGGCGGAACGGAACGCGCACCGTTTCGCACAGCCGCGCCGCCAGAACGGCCGCCTCAGCGGCGCCCCGCTTCAGGTTCGTCTCGACGATTGCGAACTCGTCGCCGCCGACACGGGCAAGCGTGTCCTTGCCGGCGATGGCGTTTCTGAGCCGCTGCGACACCGCCTTCAGCAGATCGTCGCCAATGGCGTGGCCAAGCGTGTCGTTGATGCCCTTGAACTGATCGATATCGAGAAAGAGCACCGCCAGATGTTCGCCCGGTTTGCATTCCGCGATACGGCTGGTGAGGTGTTCGTGAACTGCCGTGCGGTTGGGCAGGTCGGTGAGGGCGTCGTGGCGCGCCATGTGGGCGATGCGCCGCTCCGCTTCGCGGCGCTCCGTCACGTCGTCGTGGGTTGTGACCCAGCCGCCGTCGGCGATCGAGTGCAAGCGCACCGAGATGGTTCGCCCGTCGGGCAGCGTATTGATCCAGTTCGCCGAACGTTTGCCCGACACCGCGGCGAGGACGTTCTCGCTGAGCTCCGACGGGTCGCCGACCAGGGTGTGGTTCGCGACCTGGATCGCCACGACCTCGAACAGGCTTCTACCCGGCCGCACGTCGTCCTCGTCGAGATTGTACATCTCGCGATAGGTGCGATTGCAGATGACCAGACGGTTGTTCGCGTCGAACATCAACAGCCCTTGCGACATGTTGTTGATCGCCGCGTCGAAGCGCAGGTTCTGCGCCTCCAGCTCGTGCTCGCGCACCCGGAGCTTCACGCTGCGTTCGGCCGCGATCAGCTCGAGACGCGCGTTCATCTGGTCGATCTCGTCGATCATCAGCCCGATGGAGCGGTCCGTCCGGCGACGGTCGCGAACGGCCGCCTCGTAGGCTTCCACGACTAGCTCGGAAAGTCGGTCGAGATCGACGGTGCCATCTGGCTGCCGGGCCTTGGCGAGCTGGCGAGCGAAGAGCCTATGCACCGGGGCCCTCCGCTGCCTCGCAGAGCGTGGCGATGGTCATGGTCTGGTTGTGGAGCTGGGCGCAACCGCTGGCACGGTGCGGCGAGATTTCGCCGTAGGAGTAGAAGCCGATCCGCTTGTCGACGTCGGCAAGGCCGGCGCCGGCCGCCTCGACCTCGTCGAGCGTGTTCTGCCCCATGAGCATGCGCCGGCCGATGCAGCTTACCAGGATGGCAAGCTTGTCGCCGGGCGACGCGCTGGCGCCGTTGTGGGCCAGCCGCCCCGCCTCGCCGGCGCCTTCGGCGAGCCGGTCGAAGTTGCCGCGCATGAGCTGGGTCACCCAGCCTTGCGGCACATCACCGGCGAACGTCATCGTGCGCGCCGCCCGGTCGACCGACAGCACGGTGCGGACCATGTCGCGTTCCGGACGGCCGGGTTCGAATACGCGCAGCGGAAAATAGAGGGCGGTTCCCGGCAGGCCTTCGGCCTCGTCGCCGAGGTAGCGCTCATAGAGATCGAGCGCCGGTTCGTCGTCGAGCGTGTAGAGCACGTTCCCGTCGGACCGGGTGACGCGCCGGCGCGGCCCGAAGCGGTCCCAGCCGCCGGCGCTGCCATAGCCGATGTGGATCGCCGGACCGTAGAAACCAAGCGCCGCGATGAGGCGTTCGCGCGGCGCGCCGTCGGCCCCGACCAGTGTCATCTCGAACCGCTCGCCATCGCCGGCCAGTCCTCCGATCAGCGGAACAGATGGGCCGACGACGCTGCCGATCCCGTCGACGAGTGCGCTGCCGTTGACGTGGAGACCGTCGGAGAGAATGAAGATGCCGGCGAGATCGGGGGCGCTGAGCTTCTTGCCGAGGTTGATGCCCGCTTGCCAGGAGCTACTGACGTTCGCCGCGTGAGACGATTCCGCCTCGGCCGATGCCAGCCGCACCTCGGTCGCATCGAAGGAGAGCGCCACCGCGGTTACCTCGTCGTCGACGACTTCATCGCGGTAAATCTGGCCGCCGGTGCTGCACCCGAGCAGGTGCGCATGCGCAAATGCCGCGCGCAGATCGCCGTAGCATTTGCCGGACATGAGACTGTCGCGGGCGCCGAAGTAGAGGACTGCCTGCGCATCGCCACCGTCGGCCCCATCTCCGCACCAGCCCGTCTGGTCTTGCCACGAAAGGAGGCGCGCACGCATGGCTTCGCTCCGCCGGCGAGTGCCGGAACATGCGACAATTAGACCAAAGCCCGTGAACAAGGTGTTAGCGGTCGAGGACAAACCCTTGGGAATTCTCGCAGATTTCGGACAAGTGCGGATCGCGGCGAGCGGATTTGACGCCTCTTGCGAATTGGGTTACGCCGCACCGGCCGGCGGACTCGACATCCAGAACCTATGAACATTTTCAATGACTTCGCGGTGCGTATCCGCGCCGCAGCCGAGGGTGTCCTAGCCGCGGGGGGCGATCCCGTCGGCACGGACGACGTTGAATCTCTCTTTCGGCGGATCGTGGTCGAGCCGCCACGCGATTCCGGCCACGGCGATCTGTCGACCAACGCCGCGCTGATTCTGGCCAAGCCGCTGAGCCACAACCCCCGCAAGCTCGCTGAGGCGATAGCGGTTGTGCTGCGCGACGACCCTGACGTGGCGGCCGTCGAAATCGCCGGGCCGGGCTTCATCAACCTGCGTCTCAAGCCATCGGCGTGGCACGCGGTTCTCGCCGCGCTCATCGCGGCCGGCGACGCCTACGGCCGCAGCACCCTCGGCGGCGGCGAGCGCATCAACGTCGAGTATGTTTCAGCCAATCCGACCGGCCCCATGCACGTCGGTCACACGCGCGGCGCCGTGTTCGGCGACGCGCTCGCCTCGCTGCTGGCCTTCGCCGGCTACGACGTCACGCGCGAGTACTACATCAACGATGCCGGCGCCCAGGTCGATGTGCTCGCCCGTTCGGTGTATCTGCGCTACCGCGAGGCGCTCGGCGAGGACATCGGTGCGATCCCAGACGGACTCTACCCGGGCGACTACCTGAAGCCGGTCGGCGCGGCGCTGGCCGCGAAGTACGGCGCCACGCTTCGCGACATGAGCGAGGCGGAGTGGCTTCCGATCGTGCGCGGCGAAGCGGTCGAAGCGATGATGGCGCTGATCCGCAACGACCTCGCGCTGCTTGGCGTTGCCCACGAGGTGTTCTCTTCGGAGCGCGCGCTTTACGAGCCCGACGCTTCCGGTCGCACCAAGATCGACGAGGCGATTGCCTTCCTCGAGGAGCAGAAGCTCGTCTATCGCGGCACGCTGCCGCCGCCGAAGGGGCAGGCCGACGACGACTGGGAGCCGCAGGAGCTGCTGCTCTTCCGGACCACCTCGTTCGGCGACGACGCCGACCGTCCGATCCTGAAGTCGGACGGCACGCCGACCTACATCACGCCGGACGTCGCCTATCACTGGGAGCTCTACCGGCGCGGCTTCGCCAACATGATCATCGTGCTCGGCGCCGACCATTCCGGCTACATCAAGCGGCTGAAGGCGGCGGTGACGGCGGTGAGCGGCGGCAAGGCGACCATCGACGTCAAGATTTGCCAGCTGGTGCGGCTCTTGAGGGGCGGCGAACCGGTCAAGATGTCGAAGCGCGCCGGCGAGTTCATCACCCTGCGCGATGTGGTCGAGGAGGTCGGCCGCGACCCGATCCGCTTCATGATGCTGTTCCGCAAGAACGACGCACCGCTCGACTTCGATTTCGACAAGGTCACCGAGCAGTCGAAGGACAACCCGGTCTTCTACGTCCAATACGCCCACGCCCGCACCGCGTCGGTCTTCCGCCAGGCGCTGGCGGAGATGGGCAGCGCCGACCGGCCGGGCGAATCTGCGCCGCTGGATCGGCTTAACGATGAGGGCGAGCTTGCCTTAATTCGCCGCCTCGCGGAGTTTCCACGGATTATCGAGGCGGCCGCCGAAGCCCACGAACCGCACCGGATTGCCTTCTATCTGCACGATCTGGCGTCGGCATTTCACGGCCATTGGAACCGGGGCAAGGAGTTGCCGCAATTGCGCTTTATCAACCCGGCCGATACCGAAACAACGGCAGCACGGTTGGCCCTTGTCCACGCCTTGCAACTGGTTTTGTCGTCGGGATTGGCTATTCTCGGCGTTAGCGCACCGCAGGAAATGCGGTGAGCAGCTGCCTCCACGCGGCGTGAGGAGCGGCCGGGATGCCAGAACGCTACGACCCCAAGGGGCCGACGCGACAGCAAGTAGAGCGGCGGTCCGCTGACGTGAACCGCGCCGCTGCCGAGGATCCTTTGGCCGAACTGGCGAAAATGGTGCAGGGCCGCCCGACCAGCGCGGCGACCGCGGCGCGCGGGCGCAGCGCGCCGGCGAAGGCGACGTCCGCGAATCCCAAGAGCGATCCGCTGAACGACCTCGAAGCGGAGCTGATGAGCGACCTGCAGGCGTCGTTCGCCGCGATCCGCGATGCGGTTCCGCCGCCCGAATCGGAGCCCGAGCTCGAACCGCCGGCCCTGGAGCGCGAGCCGCCACCCGATTTCCCCTCGCTCGCCGATGCTTTCGCGCCGCACCGCCAGTTGGCGGAGCCCGAGCCCGAGCCGACCCCTCAGCCGCGCATGGTGCCGATCCCCGAAGCGCCGGTGATCCAGCCGGTCGTGCACCGCGCCACCCAGAACGATCAGCCGCCGCCGGACCGTGGCCAGCGCATCGTGCGCCCCGCGCCGGAACCGCCGCCTGAGTTGGCGCGCGCCGATGTCGGGGCCGGCTTCCAGTTGCGGCCGACCGCCGTCACCACCAATCCGCCGCCGCCGCGCCAGCCCCATTCGCGCTGGGAGCAGCCTCAGGCGGAGGAGCCCGCGCCACAGGCCGGTCCGAGCCGCTTCGCGCCACCGCGCGGCGCCCCGGCGCCGCAGCCGGTCCACAAGCCGGCGGCCGAGGAGGACGATCCGTTCGCCGACAGTCTGTTCACCGGCCCCGTTGAGGAAGAGGAGGGCGACGGCGCCTTTCCGCTCGACGCGTTCGCGCCGGCGCGCGACGACGACGCGGCCGGTCTCGACGACGACTACAGCGATCTCGACCGCCCGCGCCGCGGGCGCAATCTCATGCTGGTCGCCGCGATGCTCGCCGTCGTTGTCGTCGGCGGCATCGGCTACCTGATCTTCAAGCCCGGTGGCGACAGCACCGCGGCGACGCCGCCCACCATCACCGCCGATGCCGGGCCGACCAAGATCACGCCGGACACCACAACCCCGTCGAGCGACGGCGACGCCCAGAGCAAACTGATCTACGACCGGATCAACTCGGGCGACAACGGCACCAGCGACACCACGCTGGTGACGCCCAACGACGGGACGGTCGCCGACGTTCCGACCAACGGCGACAGCGACAACGCCATTTCGCGGGTCATCCTTCCCGGCGGACCGGGCGTCGACACGCCGCCATCGTCAGATACCTCTGCGGATACGACGTCCGCCGACGCAGGCGACGCCGACACCCTCGGACCGCGCAAGGTTCGCACCGTGATCGTCAAGCCGGACGGGACCATCGTTTCGAGCAGCGCGACCGACGCGCCGCCCGCCGCCAGCGACACCACCGCGCCGCCACCGGCCACCGACACCACCGCCGCCGGCGCGGCCGACTCGACGAGCACGGACAGCGGCATGGACACCGCGGCGCCGACGCTGCCGGCGCCCGACAAGCCGGTGACCGACGATACGCAGGCCGTGTCCGGTGGCGTGACCACGCCGGGCAAGGAGCTGGTGATCACGCCCAACCCGGACGTCGCCCCGACGACCGTCACCACGACCACCGTTCCGCCACCCAAGGTGACGCCGCCCAAGGTGACGCCGCCGCCGACTACGGCTCCGCCGAAGACGGTGACGACGACCAGCAGCGGCGGTCCGATCGACCTGACCAGCACGCCGCCGGCGCGCGCCGCCGCCGCAACGGGCGGGATGATGGTGCAGGTCTCCTCGCAGCGCTCGGAAGAGACCGCGCGTTCGACCTACAAGGATTTGCAGAGCCGCTACCCCAGCATCCTCGGCAAGTACCAGGTCGACGTGCAGCGCGCCGAGATTGCCGATCGCGGTGTCTTCTTCAGGGCCCGGGTCGGCCCGTTCTCCGCCGCCGACGCCCAGCGGCTGTGCGACGACCTGAAGTCGGCCGGTGGCGATTGCCTGCTGACCAAGCGGTGAAGGCGTTCGTCTCGGGCTGCGCCGGGACGCGACTCGAGCGGCACGAGCGGGACTTCTTCGCCGCCGAGCAGCCGTTCGGGCTGATCCTGTTCAAGCGCAACATCGGCGAGCCGGCGGAGGTCCGCGACCTGACGGCAGCCTTCCGTGACGCGGTCGGGCGGCCGGATGCGCCAGTCTTCATCGATCAGGAAGGCGGCCGCGTCATGCGCCTGCAACCGCCGCGCTGGCCGGCCTATGCGGCCGCTGGGGTTATCGGCCAACTGGCGGAAACCGACCGGGAATCGGGGATTCGCGCGGCTTTCCTGCACGGACGGCTGATCGCCGCCGACCTCCACACCGTCGGCATCGACGTCAATTGCGCGCCGGTCGTCGACGTGCGCACGCCTGGCACCAGCGAGGCGATCGGCAACCGCTCGTTCGGCGGCGACCCCCGTCTGGTTGCAGCCCTTGGCCGATCGCTCGCCGACGGTCTGATGGCCGGCGGTGTCGTGCCGGTGATGAAGCATTTGCCGGGGCAGGGCCGGGCGACCAGCGACAGCCACCTGACGCTTCCGCGCATCGCCACCGATCTTGTCACGCTTGCCGCGACGGACTTCGTTCCGTTCGCGGAACTATCGGATTTGCCAATCGCCATGACCGCGCACGTTGTCGTGGAGGCGGTCGACGACACAGGCCCGGCGACCACGTCGCCAAGCGTGATCCGCGATATCATCCGCCAACGAATCGGTTTCGACGGCCTGCTGGTGAGCGACGACGTGTCGATGAATGCACTTTCTGGGGATTACTCGGCTCGCGCCACCGCAATTTTCACCGCGGGCTGCGATCTCGTGCTTCATTGCAGTGGCCGGACCGAGGAGATGCGCGAAATCGGTGGTGCGGCGCCCGCTCTCGGAGGCCAATCGCGAGAGCGGGCTGCCCGCGCCCTGAGCGCCCGCAAGCAACCGGCTCCCTTCGATGCCGAACGAGGACGCGCGGAGTATGTCGCGCTGCTGGCGCGCGCCGGCTGGCAGGCGGGTGCGGGCGCATGACGGCTGCAGCGTCCAGCGAACAGGACCAGGACAAGATCTGGGAAACCTACGCCGCGTACGAGTCCCCGAACGAGGATTCGGCGCTGGTCGTCGACGTCGACGGCTTCGAAGGTCCGCTCGATCTGCTGCTCGATCTGGCGCGCGCCCAGAAGGTCGACATCACGCGCATCTCGATCCTGGCGCTCGCCGACCAGTACCTTGCCTATATCGAGCGCATCCGCAGCATGAGGCTGGAGGTTGCCGCCGACTACCTGGTGATGGCGGCGTGGCTGGCCTACCTCAAGTCGCGCCTGCTGTTGCCCGAGGAAAGCGACGGCGAGGAGCCGACCGGCGAGGAACTGGCGGCGGCGCTGGCTTTCCGGCTCCGCCGGCTGGAGGCCATGCGCGACGCCGCGGCCCAGCTTGCCAACCGCAACCGGCTCGGCCGCGACGTTTTCGGCCGCGGCCTGCCGGAGCCGATCGCGGTCAACCGGCGCAACGAATATTCCGCCACCCTCTACGACCTGCTCACCGCCTACGCCACACGGCGCCAGGAGACGGCGATCTCGCTGGTCTCGATTCCGGCGCGCAAGGTGTGGTCTCTGCAGGACGCACGCGAGGCGCTCACCCGGCTGGTCGGCCACGTCGCCGAGTGGACGCCCATCGACGTGCTGCTCTCGCCCTATCTGACGGGCCTCGGCATGCGCCGCAGCGTCACCGCCAGCGCCTTCGGCGCGAGCCTGGAGATGGTCCGCGAGGGCCGCCTCGAAATCCGTCAAACGGAACACTTCCAACCGCTCTATCTTCGTGACCGTGTTTCGGTCGCGCCCGCCCCTTCGGAGGCCGAAAATGGCTAATGCGAGTGCCGCTGTGATGATTGCCGTCGACAACGACGCCAACCCGCCCGCCCCGGAGGACCACGCGCAGAACTTGCGCATGGTCGAGGCGCTGCTGTTCGCCGCCGCCGAACCGCTGTCCGCCGAGGAGATCGCCGGCCGCCTGCCGGAAGGCGCCGACGTCGGCGCGCTGCTCGCCGAGCTTCAGGTCTTCTACGCCGAGCGTGGCGTCAATCTGGTGCAGGTCGCCGGCAAGTGGCAGTTGCGCACGGCGGGCGACCTGTCGTTCCTGCTGTCGCGCGAGGCGGTCGAGCAACGCCGCCTGTCGCGGGCGGCGCTGGAGACGCTGGCGATCGTCGCCTACCACCAGCCGGTGACCCGCGCCGAGATCGAGGAGATCCGCGGCGTCACCACCTCCACGGGCACGCTCGACCTGCTGCTCGCCTCGGGCTGGGTCAGGATGCGCGGTCGCCGCCGCGCCCCCGGCCGGCCGATCACCTACGGCACGACCGAGACGTTTCTTTCCCATTTCGGCCTGGATTCGGTCGGCGACCTGCCGGGGGCGGAGGAACTGAAGGCGGCCGGGCTGCTCGACAGCCGCGTGCCGGCGAATTTCGCCGTGCCGGAGGCGAACGACAGCGCCGAACTCGCCCCCGACGAGGACCCGCTCGATCCCGAGGACCTTCTGCCGCCGCCCGAGGATGGCTGACGCGGCGGCGGGTGGCGCGTTGGCCATATTTGCCATTGACGCGTCGAACGCCTATTTGGTGCTTCAGGCGGGACGCAACAGGCGGCAGAATGATAGCCGCTGAAAAGGTTTAGTGGAGAGAGCCTGATGGGTAGCCTCAGCATCTGGCATTGGCTGATCGTGATCGCCGTCGTGGCGCTGCTGTTTGGCGGCCGCGGCAAGATTTCCGATCTCATGGGCGATGTCGCCAAAGGCGTGAAGAGCTTCAAGAAGGGGCTCGCCGACGACGAAGACACCCAGCCCAAGCCGATCGAGAGCAAGGCGACCGTCGACGAGAAGTCGAAGGTCAGCTAAGCCCGGGTCGCGGCCGCGACACGCCCCGCCGGCGACGAGGGGCCGCGCGGGCGGGGAGCTGTGAAGCCATAACATGTTCGAAATCGGCTGGACCGAACTGCTGGTGGTCGCGGTGGTCGCGATCGTGGTGATCGGCCCGAAGGACCTGCCGCGGGCGATGCGCATCGTCGGCCAGTGGACCGGCCGCATGAAGCGCATGGCGCGCGATTTCCAGAACCAGTTCAACGAGGCCGTGCGCGAGGCCGATCTTGAGGACGTCAAGAAGGACGTCGAGGAGATCGGCAAGGGCATGCGCGCCGACATCAACAAGATCGACGCCGGCGTGCGCGACGACATGAAGAAGATCGACGCCGGTCTTCAGGTGCCGCCAGACACCGCAGCAGCGCCGTCCACCACGCCCGCACCCGCGCCGGAACCGGCACCCGCCGCCGAGGTCGCGACCGCCGCCACCGCGGAATCCGCGCCCGCCGCCAAGGACGCCCCGTGAGCACCGACGACGACATCGAGGCGAGCCGGGCGCCGCTGCTCACCCACCTGATCGAGCTGCGCGGCCGGCTGATCCGCTCGCTGATCGCGATCCTGATCGCCTTCGTCGTGTGCTTCGCGTTCGCCAAGCACATCTACAACTTTCTGCTCATCCCCTACGTCTGGGCGGCGGCGAACCAGGGCGATGTGGCGAAGCTGATCTACACCGCGCCGCAGGAATACTTCATCACCGAGATGAAGGTGGCGCTGTTCGGCGCGCTGTGCATCGCCTTCCCGGTCATCGCCACGCAAATCTACCGCTTCGTCGCGCCCGGCCTCTACAAGAACGAACGCAAGGCGTTCCTGCCGTATCTCATCGCGACGCCGGTGCTCTTCCTGCTCGGCGCGGCGGTGGTCTACGTCATCCTGATGCCGCTGGCGCTGCGCTTCTTCCTGTCGATGGAGCAGACCGGCACGGCCGACGGCGCCTCGATCGAGGCGCTGTTCCGTGTCAGCGACTACCTCTCGCTGATCATGGCCCTGATCCTCGCCTTCGGCCTGGTCTTCCAGTTGCCCGTGATCCTGACGCTTCTGGCGCGGATCGGCGTGGTGACGGTCGACACGCTGAAGAAGGGCCGGCGCTACGCCATCGTCGCGGCGTTCATCGCCGCGGCGGTCCTGACGCCGCCCGACATCATCTCGCAGATCTCGCTGGCGATCCCGACGATCCTTCTCTACGAGGCGTCGATCTTCTCGGTGCGCATGGTCGAGCGGCAGCGGGCCAAGGCCGAAGCCGCCCGGGTGGCCAAGGAAGCTGCCGAGGCCACCAAAGAGACGACCTCTTAGGGCCCGCCGCCCTTCCATCTTCCGACTTCGACCGATATAGCTCCCCCGCTGATTTGACCCGACACCCTCTCCCAGAGGGAGAGGGCTTCGCGCCTTGTGAGCGCAGCGATTTAGGCGCGAAGGGTGAGGGGATGTGTCCTTTCCGGACAAGTCTCAACCCCTCGTCCTTCCGGCCTAGGCGTCTCGGCCGCTACGCGGACCTGCGACTCCAAGGCCGAAAGCCCTCTCCCCATGGGAGAGGGGCGTTTCCCGCTTCATTCGCCGAGTGAACCCCATGCTCGACATCAGATGGATTCGCGATAACCCCGAGGCCCTTGACCGGGCGCTGGCCAATCGTGGCGCGGAGCCGCAGTCGGCATCGCTGATCGCCCTCGACGAGGCGCGGCGGGCGGCGATCGGCAAGCTCGAAGAGGCGCAGAACCGGCGAAACATCGCCTCGAAGGAGATCGGCAAGGCCAAGGCCCAGAAGGACGAGGCGCTGGCCGCGAAGCTGATGGCCGAGGTCGCCTCGCTGAAGGACGAGATGGCGACGCTGGAGGCAGCGCAGCGCGACGCCGACAAGGCCTTCAGCGACGCCATGGCAATGGTGCCGAACGTGCCGCTGGCGGACGTGCCGGTCGGCCCGGACGAGCACGCCAACGTCGAATATCGCCGCTCGGGCACCAAGCCCGGCCTTAACGACGCCAAGCAGCACTTCGAGCTGGGCGAGGCGCTCGGCATGATGGATTTCGAGGCCGCTGCGAAGCTTTCGGGCGCGCGCTTCGTGGTGCTGAAGCAAGGGCTAGCGCGACTCGAGCGGGCGCTCGGCCAGTTCATGCTCGACCTGCACACCGAGGAGCACGGCTACACGGAGGTGCAGCCGCCGTTGTTGGTGCGGGATGAGGCGATGTTCGGAACCGCGCAGTTGCCGAAGTTCCGTTGGGACCAATTCATGGCCTCGTGGGAAATCGACTGGTCCGAGATCAGCAGCATACTTAGCGCTCGGCTAGACCATCCGTCATTGATGACCAAATCTTTGCGCCCCGATTGGGTCCAAGACCTAGCTGGTAGGATTGCGCACATCAGTGCAGAAGCAGAGACCGCCTATGAGCGCGAACAGCACGGTAGTTTGGTTCTGAAACACTTTATCGAGGGAACTGGCTTACGGGGGCTCGGGGACACGAAGTGGCTCATCCCGACCGCCGAGGTGCCGCTGACCAACCTCGTCCGTGAATCCGTCCTCTCCGAAGACGAGTTGCCGATCCGCGTCACGGCGCTGACCCCGTGCTTCCGCTCCGAAGCCGGGTCGGCCGGCAAGGACACCCGCGGCATGCTGCGCCAGCATCAGTTCGACAAGGTCGAGCTGGTCTCGATCACGACGCCCGAGCAGTCACGCGACGAACACGAGCGCATGCTTACCTGCGCCGAGACCGTGTTGAAGAAGCTCGACCTGCATTACCGCGTCGTGACGCTGTCGACCGGCGACATGGGCTTCGCCGCGCAGAAGACCTACGACATCGAGGTGTGGCTGCCGGGGCAGGCGGCCTACCGCGAGATTTCTTCGGTGTCGGTGTGTGGCGACTTCCAGGCGCGGCGCATGCAGGCGCGCTACAAGCCAAAAGAGGGGAAGGGGAACCGGTTCGTGCATACCCTCAACGGTTCTGGCATCGCCGTCGGTCGCGCGCTGATCGCGGTGATGGAGAACTACCAGAACCCGGACGGCTCGATCGCCGTTCCCGACGCGCTCAAGCCCTACATGCGCGGCGTCGAGACGATCGGGGCGTGATGCGCATCCTGATCACCAACGACGACGGGATTCATTCGCCCGGGCTGACCGCCCTAGAGCGTATCGCAGCAAAGCTCGCCGACGATGTCTGGGTGGTGGTGCCCGAACTCGACCAGAGCGGCCTGTCCCATTCGCTGTCGCTGAACGATCCGCTGCGCCTCAGGCGCATTTCGGAAAAGCGCTTCGCGCTGCAGGGCACACCCAGCGACTGCGTCATCATGGGGGTGCGCCGCCTGCTCGGCGACCAGCGGCCCGATCTCGTGCTCTCCGGGGTGAATTCCGGCCAGAACGTCGCCGACGACATCACCTATTCGGGCACCATCGCCGGCGCCATGGAAGGCACGCTGGTCGGCATCCCGTCCGTCGCCCTCAGCCAGGACTACACCTACGCCGACGGCGAACGGCACGTTCCCTGGGAGACCGCCGAGGCCCACGCGCCCGATATCCTGCGCAAGTTGCTCGCCTTCGGTTTTCCGGCCGGGGTCTTCTACAACCTCAACTTCCCCAATACGGCGCCCGACGCCGTCGCCGGGTTCGCCGTCACCGCCCAGGGCATGCTCAGCCACGGCCTGCACGTCGACGAGCGCCGCGACGGGCGCAACATCCCCTACTTCTGGGTCACCTACCGGCGCTCGGACCGGGCGTTCGCCCCCGGCAGTGACAACGAGGCCATCTCCCGGGGTATGATCTCGGTGACGCCGCTTCGCCTCGACATGACCGCGCACGACCTTGCGGCGCCGCTCAAGGAGCACTTCGCAAAGGAATCGTAGGGCGATGAGCGAGCGGGACGACGGCGCCATGGACCCGAAACGGGTGCGAATCGCCGACCTGATCCTGCGCTTGCGCCGCGTCGGGGTCATGGACCAGCGGGTGGTCGCGGCCATGGAGCAGGTGCCGCGCGAGCTGTTCGTGCCGCCCGAAAGCCGCGCTGCCGCCTATTCGGAGCGGCCGCTGCCCATCGACTGCGGCCAGACGATCAGCGCGCCGGTGATCGTCGGCATGATGACCGCCGCTCTCAACATCAGCGACCGCGACCGCATCCTCGAGGTCGGCACCGGCTCTGGCTATCAGGCCGCGATCCTGGCGAAGCTGGCGCGGCGCGTTTACACCGTCGACCGCTTCCGCACGCTGGTCAGCGCCGCCGAATCCCGCTTCCGCTCGCTCCGCCTCGACAACATCACCACCCGCGTCGCCGACGGCATGCTGGGCTGGCCCGAACAGGCGCCCTTCGACCGGATCATCGTGACCGCGGCCGGCGAGACGGTGCCCGAGGCGCTGAAGAAGCAGGTCCGCGTCGGCGGCGTCATTGTCATGCCGGTCGGCGCGCCGGAGGGCGTCCAGAAACTCATGCGCATGGAGCGCACCGAGGACGGCTTCAGCGAGCGCTCGCTTGCCGATGTGCGCTTCGTGCCGCTCATTCCCGGCAAGGCCCAGCACCTCTGAAACCGGCCAAACCGCGCCGCTTAAACGTTTGTCAACGTTACTCGCGTTAACTCGGGGCCTGTTTTCAAGCGTTGGGCGCGAGTTGAGCAATGCGTATGGGTAATTCTGCGTTTCCGTCCCGCAGGGCGTATCAGTTTGCGTTTGTGATCCTCCTGGCGGGCATGAGTGCGGCGTGCAATTCGTCGCGCTTCAATCACCCCCTCCTGACCGGCTCCACCGACCAGTCCACGACGGCTCCCGGCGACGGCGTCGACCAGCCGATGCCGCCGGCGCCGACCGGCGACGTTCAGCGCGCCGATCTGCCGCCGCCTCCGGCGGGCACCTATCCGACCGTCGTTGCCGCCGCGCCGCCCGCCAGCGCCACCGGCTGGACCGCTGTCGGAGGCCGCGTGATCCGCGTCGGCCAGAACGAGTCGCTCGATGCGCTCGCCGGCAAGTATGGCGTGCCGCGCGAACAGATCCTGTCGGCCAACCAGCTTTCCAGCGCCGCCGACGTTCGCCCCGGCCGGGTGCTCGTCATCCCGGTACGCACCTCGCTGCCGCCGACCACCACGGTCGCCGCCGCCGCGCCGCCCGCGACCTCGGAGACCAATCTCGCCGGCACTTCCACATACGTTGTGCAGCCCGGTGACACGCTCTTCTCGATCTCGCGGCGCACCGGCATGAAGCCGACCGAGATCGCCTCTCTCAACGGCATGGGCACCGACGCCATGCTGCATGTCGGCCAGACGCTGCGCCTCTCCGGCAGCGCCGCCACGACCGTCGCCTCGACCAGCGGGCCGAAGGTCCTCGGCGCGCCGCCGAAGCCGCTTGGCACCATTGTCACCACGACACCGCCGAAGGCCACCAACCCGCCGGCCGTCGTCGCCTCCACGGGCGCCCAGGCGATGCCGACCATTCCGGTCACCAAGGGCGACGACGCCACCGCCGCCTCGGTTTCCGCCGCCGACGTCGACAACGCGGTCGATCCGGGCTCCGCCGACGGCAAGCAGTTCCGCTGGCCGGTGCGCGGCCGCATCATCTCCGGCTTCGGCACCAAGCCGAACGGTGAGAAGAACGACGGCATCAACCTCGCGGTCCCGGAAGGGACTTCGGTGAAGGCAGCCGAGACGGGCACCGTCATCTATGCCGGTAACGAGCTGGCCGGTTACGGCAACCTCGTCCTCATCCGCCATGCCGACGGCTGGGTATCGGCCTACGCTCACAACAAGGACATGCTGGTCAAGCGCGGCGATACGGTCCGCCGCGGCCAGGTCATCGCCCACGCCGGCATGACCGGGTCGGTGTCCGCGCCGCAGGTTCACTTCGAACTGCGCAAGGGCGCCAAGCCGGTCAACCCGCTCGACTATCTCGCTGGCGCCTGAACGCGCGCTCC
Source organism: uncultured Alphaproteobacteria bacterium (assembly GCA_963843565.1). Taxonomy (GTDB): domain Bacteria; phylum Pseudomonadota; class Alphaproteobacteria; order Rhizobiales; family Kaistiaceae; genus DASZQY01. The sequence continues at coordinate 803,829 of CAWJKY010000003.1, read as the reverse complement.
TTCGTGATCGGCCGTCCTGACCTCCGGAGAAGGCTGCTGATCCATCAGGTCTGGCGGGGCGGCTCGTCCCTTACAGGACGACCCTGAGTCGCCCCGCCAGATCCTGAACAAACTGCCAGGCGACCCGGCCGGACCGGGCGCCGCGCGTGGTCGACCACTCCAGCGCTTCCGCCACCAGGTCCCCGTCGTCGATCGCGAGCTTGTAGTGGGCGACGTAGCCGCGCACCATTTCCAGGTATTCGTCCTGGCTGCACTTGTGGAAGCCTAGCCACAGCCCGAAGCGATCCGACAGCGACACCTTCTCCTCGACCGCCTCGTGCGGATTGATGGCGGTCGAACGCTCGTTCTCCATCATGTCGCGCGGCAGGAGATGGCGCCGGTTGGAGGTGGCGTAGAAGACCACGTTCGCCGGCCGCCCCTCGATGCCGCCCTCCAGCGCCGCCTTCAGCGACTTGTAGGAGGCGTCGTTGCCGTCGAACGACAGGTCGTCGCAGAACACCACGAAGCGGTGCGGGGCCGCCCTGAGGGTGGCCAGCAGTTCCGGCAGGCTCTCGATCTCCTCGCGGTGGATTTCGACGAGCTTCAGCGGGTGCGCGCCCATGTTGACCGCCGCGTGCACGGCCTTGACCAGCGAGCTCTTGCCCATGCCGCGGGCGCCCCACAGCAACACGTTGTTGGCGGGCAGGCCGGCGGCGAAACGTTCGGTGTTTTCGGCCAGAATGTCGCGGAGCCGGTCGACGCCCTTCAGGAGCGCGATGTCGACCCGGCTGACGTCGGCGACCGGCTGGAGCCATTTGCCCTGGGGATGCCACACGAAGGCATCTGCCGCCGCGAAATCGGGCGCCACCGCCTCGGCCGGCACGGCCCGGGCAACAAGCCGTGTCAGCGCCTCCAACTGCGCGGATATGGCCGCAAGGTCTTTTTCGGACACGGGAATCCAGCCCTTTGAACGGGCGGCAGGGGTATCACGGGCGGGCAAGTGTGCCAACTTGTCCGGTTTCCCGTGTAACCGGCTGATTCCATGCCTATATCGTTTGCAAAGGGAGCCTCGGCCGTTATAGTCCGCGCCGTTTCGGGCCGGCCTCCGCCGCACCGACGAAGGAGTTTGCCGGATGTTCATTACCGAGGCCTTCGCACAGACGGCAACGGATGCCTCGTCTGGGCCGAGCTTGCTCATTCAGTTCGCCCCGATCCTCCTGATCTTCGTGATCATGTACTTCTTGATCCTGCGGCCGCAGCGTCAGAAGCAGCGCCAGCATCAGGAGATGATCGCCAACGTCAGGCGGGGCGACACGGTCGTGACCTCCGGCGGGCTGATCGGCAAGGTCGCCAAGGTCGATGAAGCGGATATCACCGTCGAGCTCGCCGAGGGTGTGCGCGTGCGGGTGGTCAAGGGGACCCTCGCCGAAGTGCGCGCCAAGGGCGAGCCGGTGAAGGACAAGGAAAAGGAAAACGCGTAAACGCCGGTCTCCCGGCGACGCGTGAAAGCACCTGATGCTGCACTTCCCGCGCTGGCAAGTCGTTCTCATTCTGGCGGTGGTCTTCGCCGGATTCCTTGCGGTCGTCCCGAATTTCTTCTCGCGGGAGACGCTCGATTCCTGGCCGGGCTTCCTGCCCAAGAGCCAGATGGTGCTCGGCCTCGACCTTCAGGGCGGCTCGTACCTGCTCTACGAGGTCGACAAGGCCGACTACATGCACAAGCGCCTTCAGACGCTGACCGGCGACGTCCGCAAGGTGATGCTGAAGGAGCCCCGCATCGGCTACACCGGCCTCGGGCTGCAGGGCAACGCCGTGCAGCTTCGCGTCCGCGATCTCTCCCAGCTCGAAGATGCGAAGAGCCGGCTTGAGGCTTTGCGCAACCCGCTCGACGCCAACCTGCTCTCCGCCGGCAACGTCTACGAATTCGACCTGACCGTCAGCGCCGACGGACTGGTGCGCTTCACCTACGACGACGCCGGCCTGCAGAACCGCGTGCGCAGCATCGTCCAGCAGTCCATCGAGGTCATCAACCGGCGCATCAACCAGCTCGGCACCACCGAGCCGTCGATCCAGCGCCAGGGCGACGACCGCATCCTGGTCGAGGCGCCCGGCCTCGGCGATCCGCGCCGCCTCATCGCGCTGGTCGGCAAGACGGCCCTGCTCAGTTTCCATCTGGTCGATTCCACCCTGACCGCCGAGCAAGCCAAGACGACGCCGCCGAAGGCCGGCTACATCCGCGTGCCCGACCAGAAGAACCCCAGCGTCATCTACGTCGTCGAGGAATTGGCGCTGATGACCGGCGAGGATCTGGTCGACGCCAAGGCCGGCTTCGACAGCCGCACCAACGCCCCGGTGGTCAACTTCCGCCTGTCGACTGGCGGCGCCCGCAAATTCGGCGACGTCACCAGCGCCAACGTCGGCCGACCCTTCGCCATCATCCTCGACGACCAGGTGATCTCGGCGCCGATCATCCAGCAGCCGATCATCGGCGGGTCCGGGCAGATTTCCGGCAACTTCACCGTCGAGACCGCCAACGATCTCGCCATTCTGCTGCGCGCCGGCTCGCTGCCCGCCAAGCTCACCATCGTGCAGCAGCAGACGGTCGGCCCGAGCCTCGGCGCCGACTCGATCCACGCCGGCATTTCGGCCTCGATCGTCGCCACCATTGGCATCGCCATCTTCATGATCGTCGCCTACGGCCTGCTCGGCGCCTTCGCCGATCTGGCGCTGATCGCCAACAACTTCCTGATGATCGGCATCCTCACCACCCTGGGTGCGACGCTGACGCTGCCCGGCATCGCCGGCATCGTGCTCACCATGGGCATGGCGGTCGACGCCAACGTGCTCATCTACGAGCGCATGCGTGAGGAGCAGCGCGCCGGCCGCGGCGTGCTCGCGGCGCTCGACGCCGGGTTCCGGCGGGCCTTCGGCACCATCATCGACGCGCACTTGACCGCGCTGATCGCCGCGATCGCGCTGTTCGAACTGGGCAGCGGCCCGGTCCGCGGCTTCGCCGTGACACTGGCGATCGGCATCATTTCGACGCTGTTCACCGCCTATCTGGTGACGCGCCTGATCGTTTCGACCTGGGTTCATGTGGCGCGGCCGAGGACAATACCGCTGTGAAGTTCCCGATCCGCCTCGTCCCCGACGACACCAAGCTCCCCTTCATGCAGTGGGTGCGCATCCGCACCCCGATTTCGCTCGTCCTCATCGCGCTGTCGTTCGTGCTGTTCTTCACCGTCGGCGTCAACGAAGGCATCGACTTCAAGGGCGGCACGATCATCCAGGCGCATTACGCCAACGGGCCGGTCGACGTCTCCAAGGTGCGTGCCATCGTCGACGGCCTCAACCTTGGCGACGCGCAGATTCAGGACACCACGGTCAACGGGCAGGTCGATGCGCTGATCCGCGTCGCCTTGCAGCCCGGCGGCGAGACCGCCCAGACCGCCGTGGTCACCAAGATCCGCGACGCGCTCGGCGCCGACTACACGTTCGAGAACGTCGAGGTCGTCGGGCCGACCGTTTCCGGAGAACTGGCGCGCAGCGGCACGCTCGCCGTTCTGTTCACCATCGCCGGGATCATGGCCTACATCTGGTTCCGCTTTGAATGGCAGTTCGGCATCGCCGCCGTCGCGACGCTCGTCCACGACGCCATCCTGACGATGGGTTTCTTCGCGCTCACCCAGATCGACTTCAATCTGCAGTCGATCGCCGCGATCCTGACCATCATCGGCTACTCGCTCAACGACACGGTCGTCATTTTCGACCGGATTCGCGAGATTCTCCGCAAGTACAAGGAAATGCCGGTCCGCGACATCATCGACCTGGCCACCAACCAGTCGCTCGCCCGAACCATCATGACGTCGCTGACGCTGGAACTGTCGCTGATCGCGCTCTATGCGTTCGGCGGTCCGGTGGTGCGCTCGTTCACCGCCGCCATGATCTGGGGCATCTTCGTCGCGACCGCCTCCTCGATCTTCATCGGCGGCCCGATCCTCATCTACTTCAACATCCGTCCGCGCCCCGGCCAGCGTGCCAAGCTTGGCTCCGACAAGGAGTCCAAGCAAAAGTCCGAGGCCACCGCCGAAGTCGAGGCGTCCTAGGCGCCGTCCATGGCGCCGCCTCCCGGCATCGAAATCCGCGACGCCCACTATCCGGGCCGCGCTCCCATCGAGGCGTACGGCAACGGCGGCTTCCGCTTCGCCGGCATGTCGCACCGTGGCGGCCTGCTTTGCCTGCCGAGCGGCATTCACGGCTGGAAGGAAGCGCCGGCCGATGACGCCATCGACGTCGCCAGTCTCGAGCGCGTCTTCGCCGAGGCCGAAACCATCGAGATCCTGCTGATCGGAACCGGCACCGACCTGAGGCCGCTCAAGGCGGCGGTCCGGGAGCGCTGCCACGCGGCCGGCATCGTCGCCGAGTCCATGGCGACCGGCGCGGCGGTGCGCACCTTCAACGTGCTGCTTGCCGAGGAGCGGGCAGTCGCCGCCGCGCTGATCGCGGTCGACTGATGGCGGCCGGCAACCGAGAGGGCACCGGCGCCGAGGCGCGCATCGCCAACCTCGTTCGCAACCACGACCGCGACCGCTATCTTGCCGACCTGTTCGCGCCGCAAGGCGCGCGCCGCCACCTCTTCGCGCTCCACGCCTTCAACGTGGAGATCGCGCGGATTCGCGACGCGGTCAGCGACCCTGCGCTCGGCGAAATCCGCCTGCAGTGGTGGCGCGATGCCATCGCCAACCGCGCCGGCGGCGGCCACCCGGTGGCGGGCGCGCTGATCGAGACGATCGAGACGTTTCATCTGCCCGAGACCGCCTTCCAGCGCATGATCGACGCCCGCGTCTTCGACCTCTACGACGACCCGGCGCCGACGCTTCGCGATCTCGAAGGCTACGCCGGCGACACCGCATCGGCGCTGACCCAGCTTGCCGCGATCGTGCTTGCCGGGGGGCACGACCCCGGCACCGCCGAGGGCGCCGGCCACGCCGGCGTCGCCTACGCGCTCACCGGCATCCTGAGAAGTCTGCATGTGAACGCCCGGCGCGGCCAGACCTTCCTGCCCAACGACATGATGGTCAGCCGTCAGGTCGACGCAGAGGCCTTGCGGCGCGGCGAAGCGAGTTTGCAACTGGCGACGTTGCTGCGCGACCTCAGAACCATCGCGCGTCAGCATCTGGCGGAGGCTGAGCGCGCCATCGACGACCTGATCGATCCGGTGCGCGTCGCCTTCCTGCCGCTGGCGCTGGTCGAGCCGCACCTGAAACGGATGGACCGCGACGCCTATAATCCGTTCTCCGACGCCGCCGAGCTTTCGCCGTGGCGCCGTCAGTGGATCACCTGGCGCGCGGCGCGCCGCCGGTAGCGAACGCCTCACTCGGCTGCGGCAAGCGCCGGCGCGCCGAGCCAGCGGTCGAGATCAGCAAGCGCTCGCGAGGTGATCGCCCGGCGCTTCGCTTCGCCGCGCATACGGCCCTTGCCGGTCAGGTTTTCCTCGTCGACCGGCGGGAACAGCCCGAAGTTCACGTTCATCGGCTGGAAGGAGCGCTGTGGGCTCTCTTCGTCGGCGAGGTGGCCGCCGGTGATATGAGCCAGGATCGCGCCGAATGCCGTGGTGGGCGGTGGGGCGACCGGCGCTTCGCCGCGCCGCTCGGCGGCGGCAAAGCGGCCCGCGAGCAGGCCGATCGCGGTCGATTCGACATAGCCCTCGCAGCCGGTGATCTGGCCGGCGAAACGCAGCCGCGGCATCGCCTTGAGGCGGAGCGCGCCATCCAGAACCTTGGGCGAATTCAGGAAGGTGTTGCGGTGCAGGCCGCCGAGGCGCGCGAATTCCGCGCGTCCGAGGCCGGGGATCATCCGGAAGATTCCGGCCTGTATCGCGTAGCGGAGCCGAGTCTGGAACCCGACCATGTTGTAGAGGGTGCCCAGCGCATTGTCCTGACGGAGCTGGACGACCGCATGGGGTTTCTCGGTCGGCTTGTGCCGGTTCGTGAGCCCGACCGGCTTCATCGGGCCGTGGCGGAGCGTTTCGACGCCGCGCTCGGCCATCACCTCGATCGGCAGGCAACCGTCGAAGTAGGGGATATTCTCCCAGTCGTGGTGCTTGTGCGGCTCGCCGGCCAGCAGCGCCGCGACGAAGGCGTCGTAGTCGGCGCGGGTCAGCGGGCAGTTGATGTAGTCGGCGCCGCTGCCGCCCGGCCCGGTCTTGTCGTAGCGCGACTGGAACCAGGCGACGTCCATGTCGATGGAATCGAAATGCACGATCGGCGCGATGGCGTCGAAGAAGGCGAGCGCTTGCTCGCCGCTCAGCGTCTGGATGGCCTCCGACAAAGCGGGTGAGGTGAGGGGGCCGGTTGCGACGATGACGTTGTCCCACTCGGCCGGCGGCAGACCGGCGACCTCCTCGCGCTGGATGGCGATAAGGGGATGGGCCTCGAGCGCCGACGTGACCGCGTCGGCGAACCCGTTGCGGTCGACTGCCAGCGCCCCGCCGGCCGGCACCTGATGGGAATCGGCGGCGCCCATGACCAGCGAGCCGGCGCGGCGGAGCTCCTCGTGCAGGAGCCCGACGGCGTTGAGGTCGCGGTCGTCGGAGCGGAACGAATTGGAACAGACCAGCTCGGCGAGTTTGTCGGTCTGGTGGGCCTCGGTGGTGCGGCTAGGCCGCATCTCATGGAGGACCACCGGAACGCCGCGATTGGCGAGCTGCCAGGCAGCCTCCGAGCCGGCAAGGCCACCGCCGATGAGATGAACGGGTGAGATCATGGGCCCGAGTTTATAGCGGGGGCCTGCGGCGGGGATAAGGACAAAAGAAAAACGCCCGCCAGGGAGGTGGCGGGCGTCTCTCTACTAGGGCATCCGGTGATCTGGGAGGAACGATCCGGTGCCCACCGCCGAGGCATCCTGGGAGGAAGACGCCTCGGGGAAACTCTGGGGTTGGCCTTAGATCGCGGAAGCCTGACGGGCGATCGTGGGGATGTCGGCCCGGTTGATGCCGAGGTCGGCCAGATCGCGGCTCGAAAGCCGCATCAGCTCGTTATAGGTCTCGCGGTACTTGCGCCAAGCCTTGTAGGTGGAGACAAGACGGTTGTTCATCGGGGTGCCTTTCAAAGTAAGTCGCTGTCGTTCGGTCTCTTGTTTTCGACTAGGAAGGTAGGCGCCCCGCGCGGGTAGTTGCAGAGGGAATTACGCATATCCGGTCTGCACTTATCGCACAGCAACATGATTTCGTCACAAATGCTGCGGTGCGGTGAAATGGCCGTTCTGCCTTGCCTTGGAGGCCCTTTTTGACCCCCTCGGCCGCCTCCATGCCATAGTCCCGGAAGGTTAACGGCGCCGAAACGGGCAAGACGGCAGGAGAGGACGTGCGTCAGGCGAGCCATCGAGTCGCAATCGAGGCCCGCGGAAAGGGCCTCACCGAGATCACTGGCGAGGTGGCGCGGTGGCTGGCCGGGACGGACATCCGGACAGGACTGCTGACCCTCTTCTGCCGGCACACGTCGTGTTCGCTGGTCATCCAGGAGAACGCCGACCCGGACGTGCGGACGGACCTGGAAGCCTTCTTCGAACGGATCGCCCCGGAATCGGGGCGCTACATCCACGACGCCGAGGGACCGGACGACATGCCCGCCCACATTCGCACCGCGCTCACCCAGGTGAGCCTCACCATCCCCGTCGCGGACGGACGCATGGTGCTGGGCACCTGGCAGGGCATCTACGTGTTCGAGCACCGCAGCAGCCCGCACAAGCGCACGATCGCGCTGCACGTGATCGGAGACTAGCTTCCGGCGCGCTTCCAGAAGTCCGTGTGCGGGGCGACCAACTCGTCGGCGAGCTCCGGGAAGGGGCCGTGGACGGCGATTTCCTTCTGGCCGGACCCCAGGACCGTGCGCGCGGAGAGGCTCATGGTCGGGTTTTCGACGCTGTCGCCGGTGAGGGCGAGAAGCGTGGTCTCCTCGGCGCCGAAGACGACCGCGCCGATGTTCGCCCAGTAGATCGTGCCGGCGCACATGGCGCAGGGCTCGAAGGTGGTGACCAGCGTAGAGGACCAGAGAAACGCCGGTTCGTAGGCCGCGGCGGCGCGGCGGGCGAGCTCGGTTTCGGCATGACGGACCGCGTCGAGGTTGCCCTGGCGCATGAGGACGCGGTTATCCGGGCCGACCAGAACCGCGCCGAAGGGGTGATGGCCGTGCGCGGCCGCCTCTTTCGCCACGTCGTTGGCGGCCCTGAGGTGCGCGATCATCTCGTCGCGGGTCATGGAATTACCCCCTCACCCTTCTCGCCTAAGCTCACGCTGTTCGCTAAGGCTCAAAGCCCTCTCCCACAAGGGGCGAGGGGGAAAGCGCGCGGCTACCGCGCGGAGCGGACGAGGCGCTCGATGGCGCGGGGGGCCTTGCCGGAGAGGTCCGCGATCTTGCGGTCCTGGTCCATGATGAAGGTCTTGGCGGGGGCGTCGCCCTCGAAGCCGCCGAGCACGGCGCCCGGAACCTTGCGGTTCGAGGCGCGGCTGCCGTCCTCATAGAAGACGTCGAAGAACACCATGCTGGTGTCGGCGCGCTCTTTCTTGCGGGCCATTACCCGGCCTCCTTGGTGGCGCCGTCGTCTGGCGCGGGTGCATCCGGCGCATCCGAGGCGTCGGGGCCGGACAGCAGGCCGTCGCGCTCGGCCTTGCGCTTCTGCGCATCCTCGTCGCGGCGGGCCAGCCGCTCGCGCTTCTTGGCTTCCTTGGCGCGGTTGCGCTCGCTGCGCTGCTGATTGTAGTTGACCCGAAAGGCCATGGCTTTTTGCCTCTCTTTCGAGTGGACCGGAGGAAGGACCCGGCGCGAACCAGCCGCGCCGGGCGTAGAATCAGCGGATCAGTTAGGCCGACTGGAGGTTCGCCGCGGCGAGCTTGCCGCGCTCGGTGACCACGTCGTAGCTGATCTTCTGGCCTTCGTTGAGGCCGGACATGCCGGCCTTTTCGACCGCCGAGATGTGGACGAAGACGTCATTGCCGCCGTCGACCGGCGCGATGAAGCCGAAGCCCTTCTGCTGATTGAAGAATTTCACGATACCTGTTGCCATTGTCTGGCTCCTTGAAAACGCGAGAATTCGCGTGAAGTCAGGGCGCGCGCGAACGATTTCGCCCAAGCCCTTTCCGAATTCGGCGTTGGCTTGGGCGATTCCCCGTGTGGGGCAGCTAGCAAGGCAGCAGCAAAATCTGGAACGAGGTGGATATAGGGGGTCGGAGGGGAAAGGGCAATGCGCCGCCTGGCCGGGCCGGCGGGCTCTAGAGCTCGAGGCACTGGAACTCCGGCCCGACGCACGCCTTGGCGCGACGGCAGGGCTGGTGCGGGCAGCGCGGCCAGCGATCGAGCTTGGCTGCGATGGCGCGCATGAGCCTGACGCGGATCTCGTCCGGCGTGGGCCTGTCGTCGTCGGCGATCGCCGGCGGGGCGGGTCTGGTGCGGGGCATGGGGTTTGGCCTTTCGGAGTTTGGGGCGGAACGCGACATCACCTCTCCCACGGGGAGAGGGCTTCGCGCGTTAGGAGCGTCAGCGAGTTACGCGCGAAGGGTGAGGGGTTGTGACCTCTCCGGCTTGCTCCATAACCCCTCACCCTTCTCGCCTAAGCTCACTGCGTTCGCTAAGGCTCAAAGCCCTCTCCCTCCGGGAGAGGGGACCGAGAGCGCAGCGCACGGTTCCCCGTTCTCGCGATGCGTTTGCATCCGAGTCATCGTCTCCTTCCGGCGCGTTCCTCGTTCTGGTTCCCCCGGATAAATCCGAGGGGATGGCGGGCGCTCAATCGAGTGCCAGTCTGTAGTCTGTTGGGCGCTCAACTCAGCGCCCGCCGCGGCGATTTCGCGTCCCCGTGGCCGGGGCTTCAGCGGCCGTGTGTTTGTCCCGCCGATGTTCTGGCGGGCATCACGGACGCCTTAAGCCCGACACCCTTCCCCGACGCAGGCCGTTGGTTTCCCAACGGCGGCACGGGGCAAGGGCCGTTAGGGCAGACGGTCGTACTGCCGACGGCCCGGCCACGGACGTCCCGAGGTCCGGGGTCGCGAACCCCTTACCGGCGCGGATTTCACCCCGCGCCGGCGCTCCCCAGACGTTGGAGAGACAACCGCAGGCGCCGCTCCAACCGGCGCGTTGCCGCACCGGCTACCTTTCGGTCTGCTCCGCAACGGCTCGCTTCGCGATTGCGACCCCTCGGGTGAGCAGGGACGAGCGCATTATCGCATGGGGGCGAAAGGCGGGGATTACTTCGTTCGGGCGTTGGTCAAACAGGGGCGCCTGTCACCGATGGTAGGGTGGGCAATGGACCCGCAGCCTACCCTACGCCGACTTTTGAAATGCCCACTCCGTGTTTGGAAAGCAGGAGTGGTCAGGCAAGCCCTAGCAATGACACGTCTAGGTAGCGTACCTTTTCACGGCGCAAGGTCGCGGGGAGAGGATGAATGGCTATCGATCCAGAGTTGCTAAAGGATATGGCGGGCACCCTCCGCGCCGGTCGGTACTCGCTTCTGCTGGGCGCCGGGGCGAGCAGCGATAGCCGCAGCCAAGCGGGAGAAGAGCTCATGTCGCCGGAGCTGCTTCGTCTTGATCTGATCGACCGCAAGAAATTGAAACACACCTCATCGCTCGCGCGTTCCTATGCGCAACTCGCACCAGATGAAGTTGAAAAGTGGATCACTCGGCGTTTCGAGCATTCAACGCCAGGCGAGGCGGCCAAGCTTCTGACGGGCTTCTATTGGAAGCGTATCTACACTCTCAACATTGATGACAGTTTGGAGGCCGCCTATACGGGCGAGGAGGGGGTTCAACGGTCAGACCCGATCACCTATTTGGCGCCCTACAGCACGGATGACGATCCCGGTTCAGTTCAAATCGTTCACATCCACGGATGGGCCCGCCGCCCCGACGACGGATACGTCTTCTCTTTGCCCGAATACGCGTCGACGATGGGCCCTGGCAATCCTTGGGTGCACGTATTGGCTCAAACTCTGGCAACGGATCCGTTTATCGTGGCCGGAACCAGTTTGGAAGAGCCCGACATAGAGTACTTTCTCTCCGGCCGCCGGCCAACCAGCGTGCGTGCCGATCGTGGGCCATCGTTCCTGGTAGAGCCGCACCCCGATCCCGGCACGAAGCGCGACTGCGCGCGCCACGGTCTGAATCTCTATCAGGGAACACTCACGCAGTTCCTACGCGAGATAGGAGCCGCCTTCCCCGAGCGACCCATTCCATTAGGCGCCACAAAGCCGCTCTCGGCAAACTACTTTACGGCAGAAGTGACACCGAAGGAACTCGCCCTTCTCGCTCGAGATCTTCCGCACGAAATGGCCCTGCAAGCCGTCGAGGACGCCGACCTAGCGTTCTACGTTGGCCGCGAACCGACAGTTTCGGATATCGCGCTTGCTCGCGACATCTCAAGAGAGTCAACTTTGAAGATAAAATCTCTCATTAGAAATAGATACCGCAGCAAAGCGTGGTCTCCTCATTTCATCTACGTCGAGGATACCGCTGGCGCCGGAAAGACGACGATCCTGTCAAGGGTTGCCTACGACCTGGCGGCGGAAGGGTTTCATGTATTCACATTTCCGTCGCTGTGGACGCCGGACCTCGCCAACAGCGCTAAGCTCCTGACGAGTTTCCGATTTCCCTTCGTCATCATCGCCGATAACTTTGCAGACAACGTGGGGGTCGTGACTGAGCTATACCGACAGATTTATCGTGACGATTTTCTGATTCTCTGCGCTGACAGATCGTATCGCACCCAGCATGTCTACCAGTCGATGGGCGGCTTCGAGATGAAGCGCTTTTCCTTGGACAGGTTTAGCGAAGGGGAAGCGAATGAGTTAATAGCGAAAATGGACGGTTATGGACTGACGAGCGGGAAGTCCGAAACTACGGGAGAGAGTTCCGCCAAGACGCTGCTCGGCGACTTTATAGCGATCGCAGTATGCCGAATAATGAACGACTATCGGCCTGTCGAGAAGATCATTGAATTGCTTATTCGTGACGCAGATGAAAACGAAGTTGTCGAGATATCTTGGCTGCGCGTTGGCGTCATATTGCGTCAAGCCGGGTGTGGCGTATACGATCTTGTCTTCGTCGTTCTCAGCAGACGGACTTCGCGATCAATTTGCGATACGGGATGTTCTGCTGATCGCCTTCTTCGATCGGAAACGAAAGATTATGTGTCCCCGCGAACCCGTCTTGAGCCAATGGATTCTCCGGAAAGTAGCTGAGGATGACTATGACTTGACGTTGACGTCTATAAGTTATTGGGAGCGCAGTTGGCGCCTTATGTAAACAGAGGCGCGGTGATGGGCGAACGCCGGAAGCGCGCTTAGCAGGTCGCCTCTTCGACTATGATGACGTAGTGTCGCAATTTCTTGGCGCTCAATCTGAGAAATTCTTCATAGAAATGAAGCGATTTTGGGATTGGAATTCGCGATTTTGGGAGTAATTTGCGCTTCTCAAGCTCGACCAGTTCCAGAAGTCAGGCCCGCCAACAAGGGTGACCTCCTCGCGCAAGCAATATCGCACGCGAGACACGCAGTGAAGGTTGAGCGGCACCCGCTGTCCCTGACAACCCTCGGCCAAACCTTGCCGGAGGAGATGCGATACAACCAGACAACTCTGAAACATTCATTTAAGAGTGCGTTCGAGTATCTTAGTGAAGCGATACGCATGGAAGGCCAGCGCAGCCGTATCGCGATACATCCATATTCGGTCTTGTTTGTAGCCGTCAAGTTGTTCTTGGAAAAGGGCGGTCAACTGGAACATCGACAAACAGAACGCTTGCTGAAGTTGGCGGATGACGCCGCATCGTTCTTTCCAAACGACACGATGCTCTTGATATCGATTAATGAGATACGGGCGGCCGTAATCTGTGTGATGGAGCTCAGCCCCTCACTCCGCCGCTTCCGCCCCTTCGTCCTCGTCGTTGGCCGAGGCGTCGCGGCGTGAGGCTCGCGCCTTCGCCAGCATCGGCTTGAGGTAGGCGCCGGTGTAGCTGCGCTTGTCGCGGCGATGTCTTCCGGCGTGCCGGCCGCGACGATCTCGCCGCCGCGCGTCGCCGCCCTCGGGGCCGAGGTCGATGATCCAGTCGGCGGTCTTGATGACGTCGAGGTTGTGCTCGATCACCACCACCGTGTTGCCCTGGTCGACCAGCGCGTGGAGCACTTCGAGCAGCTTGCGCACGTCCTCGAAATGCAGGCCGGTGGTCGGCTCGTCGAGGATGTAGAGCGTGCTGCCCGGTGGCGCGGCGGGTGAGCTCCTTGGCCAGCTTGACCCGCTGCGCCTCGCCGCCCGACAGCGTCGTCGCCTGCTGGCCGACCTTGATGTAGCCGAGGCCGACCTCGTTCGAGCGTCTCCATCTTGTCGCGGATCGGCGGGCACGGCCTTGAAGAAGTCCGCGCGCGTCCTCGACCGTCATGTCGAGCACGTCGGCGATCGACTTGCCCTTGAACTTCACCTCCAGCGTCTCGCGGTTGTAGCGCTTGCCCTGGCAGACCTCGCAGGTGACGTAGACGTCGGGCAGGAAGTGCATCTCGATCTTGATCACGCCGTCGCCCTGGCACGCCTCGCAGCGCCCGCCCTTGACGTTGAAGCTAGAAGCGCCCGGGCTTGTAGCCGCGCGCCTTCGCCTCGGGCAGGCCGGCGAACCAGTCGCGGATCGGGGTGAAGGCGCCGGTGTAGGTCGCCGGGTTGGAGCGCGGGGTGCGGCCGATCGGGCGCTGGTCGATGTCGATCACCTTGTCGAGATGTTCGAGCCCGTGATGTCTTGTGGGCGGCGGGGACGTCCCGCGCGTTGTTCAGCTTGCGCGCGCGGCGCGGTAGAGCGTGTCGATGGTCAGCGTCGACTTGCCGCGAGCCGGAGACGCCGGTGACGCAGGTGAAGATGCCGAGCGGGATCTCGGCGGTGACGTCCTTGAGGTTGTTGCCGGTGGCGCCGACGATCGTGAGGCTCTTGCCCTTTGCGGCGCGCGGCGGGCGGCGGCACCGGGATGACGGCGGCCGGAGAGGTACTGGCCGGTGAGGGAGTCGCGGGTTGGCCATGACCTCGTCGGGCGTGCCCTCGGCGACCATCTCGCCGCCGTGGACGCCGGCGCCGGGGCCGATGTCGACGACATAGTCGGCCTGGCGGATCGCGTCCTCGTCATGCTCGACGACGATCACCGTGTTGCCGAGGTCGCGCAGGCGCTTCAGCGTGTCGAGCAGCCGGTCGTTGTCGCGCTGGTGCAGGCCGATGGAGGGCTCGTCGAGCACGTAGAGCACGCCGGTCAGGCCGCGAGCCGATCTGGGTGGCCAGGCGGATGCGCTGGCTCTCGCCGCCCGACAGCGTGCCGGTGTTGCGGTCGAGCTTCAGGTAGTCCAGCCCGACGTTGTCGAGGAAGCCCAGCCGCTCGCGGATCTCCTTGAGGATGCGCGCGGGCGATCTCGTTCTGCTGCGTGGTCAGCGTCTCGGGCAGGTCGCGAACCAGGCGAGCGCCTCGCGGATCGAGATCTGGCTGACCTCGGAGATGTGCAGGCCGGCGACCTTGACCGCCAGCGCCTCGGGCTTGAGCCGGTAGCCGTGGCAGGTCTCGCAGGGCTGGGCGGTCTGGAACTGCTCGAGCTCCTCGCGCACCCAGGCGCTATCGGTCTCGCGGTAGCGGCGCTCGAGGTTGGGGATCACGCCTTCGAAGGCTCTTGGTCGTGCGGTAGCGCGCGGCCGTCGTTGTAGGTGAACGCGACGGTGTCATCGCCGGTGCCGTAGAGGATCATGTCCTGCGCGCCTTCGGGCAGCTTCGCCCACGGCGTGGCGGTCGAAACTGTAGGCCTTGGCGAGCGACTCGAGCGTCTGCATGTAATAGGGCGAGGCGGTCTTCGACCACGGCGCCACCGCGCCATTGCGTGAGCGTCAGCGCCTCGTCCGGCACCACCAGCTGCGGGTCGAACACCTGCTCGCCCAGCCCGTCGCAGGCCGGGCAGGCGCCGTACGGGGCGTTGAAGGAGAACAGCCGCGGCTCGATCTCGGCGATGGTGAAGCCGGAGACCGGGCAGGCGAACTTCTCGGAGAAGACGATGCGGTTGCTCTCCAGATCGCCCTTCTTGAGCTTGCGCTCTTTCAGCGGCGCCGGTTTCCCCTCCCCTGAAAGGGGAGGGTCGGACCGAAGGTCCGGGGAGGGGTCACCCTTGCGGCGCCCCCTGACCCCCTCCCGGTCGGCTGCGCCGCCCGACCTCGCCCTTTCGGGGGAGGGGCAGAGCCAGCGTTGGCATCCGCGATCTCGACGATGGCGAGGCCGTCGGCGAGCTCGAGCGCGGTCTCGAAGCTGTCGGCCAGGCGGGTCTCGATGCCGCCGCGCACCACGATGCGGTCGACCACCACCTCGATGTCGTGCTTGAACTTCTTGTCGAGCGCCGGCGCCTCCTCGATCTCGTAGAACTCGCCGTCGATCCTGACGCGCTGGAAGCCCGCCTTCTGCAACTCGGCCAGCTCCTTGCGGTATTCGCCCTTGCGGCCGCGCACGACCGGCGCGAGCAGGTAGAGCCGCGTGCCCTCGGGCAGCGCCATCACCCGGTCGACCATCTGGCTGACCGTCTGCGCCTCGATCGGCAGGCCGGTGGCGGGCGAATAGGGCACGCCGACGCGCGCGAACAGCAGGCGCATGTAGTCGTAGATCTCGGTGACCGTGCCGACGGTCGAGCGCGGGTTGCGGCTGGTGGTCTTCTGCTCGATCGAGATCGCCGGCGACAGGCCGTCGATGTGGTCGACGTCGGGCTTCTGCATCATCTCGAGGAACTGGCGGGCATAGGCCGACAGGCTCTCGACGTAGCGGCGCTGGCCCTCGGCATAGATCGTGTCGAAGGCCAGCGACGACTTGCCCGAGCCCGACAGGCCGGTGATGCACGATCAGCTTGTCGCGCGGCAGATCGATGTCGATGCCCTTGAGATTGTGCTCGCGCGCGCCGCGGACGGAGATGAACTTGCCCGGCGTCGGGGCTGGCTTGCTGGCGGCCATTCTCGTCTTGTCCGAAGGGGAAGGGCGGCGTCGCTTGCCGCTCCCCAAATCTATGCTCTTGGCCCGGCGAGACAAGGCGGCGCTCCCGATGGTCCCCGGCGAAATCGGCGCAGGGGCGACTCTGGCGGGAAGTCTCTGCCAAAGAGCGTCAGGAGGCGCAAGAACGAAAAGGGAACAGCGCATCAGCCTCAAGGGGGGGCTATAGCACCGTGGAGATCAGTTCGGGAATACCATCGACATGATCGCAGGGAGACGCCAAGCGCCCAGCGCTCTTTGTGCTCGCCTCAGCGGCGAGCGTTCAACCGCGTTTTCGGCTCCTCCCAGCGCTTAAGGAGGTAGTGGCTCTTCCCTATCATCACCAGCAACAGGACCACGAAGATCAATGAAATTGCTGTCGAGGTCCCGTCGGCAGCTTGCGATTGAGCAAAGAAACCTGCCTGCGAGAGCGAGAGAGCGAAGAAGATGCCGCAGAGCACAATGCTGAGCCGCAGGCTGCGGGAAATATATCTCAGCTTGTCCTCATTTGGCTCCCTAGCACGTGAATAACGAAGCGAATTGTTCAACAACCAAGCGCCCAACGCTGAGTAGACGGCTTCAGTGAGCCAGAAGAACTCCGGATTTCCCGCAGTCTCCCCGCGCGGAAGGAACAGCATGGCGAGCGCTTGGACCGCCCCCAGGACCAGAGGCGACAGCGAGTTCGTGTATGTGGTTGGTGCTTCGGATCGTCAAGACGAAATAGTAATACTCAAAATAGGTCGCGAGCACGATCGAGAAAACGATGCTCGCAGAGAGGACGGTGGTCCAGCCATCGCCCACAGTTATCGGCCGGTTCGCTGCGGCCCAAGAGTACAGCTGCGAAAACAACAGCGCGAGCATCACCCCCATGATAATGCTCATGTTGGTATAGTAGAAACTCTTGATGGTCTCCTCCTTGTCTCGTGTGGACGTGTCCTTCGTGCCCCCGGGACGCCTGTCCGCCTCGTTCCGTCGCTCCGGTGTTTCAAACGACGCCTCGCGGGGTGTTGCCACCAACTCGTCCTTGTAGATTGCCTCCAGCCGCCACGTGATGTCGTCGCGAAACAGGCGCGCCACAATGACAGCCATTGCGACACCGATCGCTAAGGTCTCAATCGCGTCTGAGTCCATGCCTCTCAGGTGAAGGAACAGCGCGACGAGCATCGCGCCAAGGGCTAGAGCGGACGATTGGAACATGAGCATGAGTTTATTTCGCCAGAATGCCGACACGGCATCGTGCACGTCATCGCCGTGCTTGTCGAAGTGCTCGCGGAATAATCTCCGAGCTTCGTCCTTCTTGTGCTGGGGAAGCGTCTGCGCGTAGGAGGGGATGCCGAGGAACACGATCGCGGTCACGCAGGCGACGAAGTAAATCGTCGGTGCTAAAACCAACAACGCAAGCGCACTTTCCAACGCGCTGAAGGTGAAGGGAATGAGCGTATCTCGCCAGGTGATTCGCCAAGCGATGAATTGAATGTCGAGAATATAGCGATGCCAGACGATGATGAAGACAGGGACCGCGATCATGATTTTCGCGATCGAGGTCCAAGGAAGCGCCTCGATGGAACCGTCGTGGAGGGCCGCCGCAACCTCCGCCAGGATGCTAGGCCTGCTATCGGATCCGATTACCCAAAACAGAACGGCGAGGGGGAACGCCTGTACCACCGTGCAGAGCGCGGCATATCCTGTTGCGCCGTGGCCGGCGATAGGTTCATGCCACCTCTTGATCGACATACGCGCACCACCTCTAAAGGCACAGCCTAAGATAGTAGTGAGCGAGATGTCGGAAAAGGGCCCATTTTGTCGGTGTTCCTCTATCGGGCGTCCTCAGCGGCGACGAGACGGAGAACTGCACCGGGCATGACCCGAGCTACTTCGATTTGGGGGACAGAGTTCGGCTTATTGCGGGCGCGTGGCTCAATCACCGGTGGCACAATTGAGCCGTCGGCCGCCGATCTCACGTGGAAGCGTCCTTTCGCCCCGACGCGATCATGCTCGGCCTGATTATTTCTACCGCCCACCGCCCTTCACGGCCCGTCCGCGAAGTTCCGCAGGACCTGCTCGCCCATGGCGGCGAAGCGGGTGTTGCCGGCGAGGCCGGCGTCGAGCATCATGGTCGCGAAGGCGATGACCCAGCCCTTGGTGCGTGCCCAGGTCGCGTCGGTGGCCGGTCCGTAAGCCTCGATCGCCTCATCGCGGAGCGCGCGGGTCGGCAGCAGCATCCAGATCGCGGCGAGGTCGGTGGCCGGATCGCCGCGCGCCATGTCGCCCCAGTCGATGATTGCGCTGAGGCGCCCATTGTCGACCAGCGCGTTGAGGACGTGCAGATCGCCGTGGATCCAGGTCGGCGCGACGCCATGGAGGCGCACGAACGAAAAGGGAACACACTTCGCCGAGGCCGCCCCTGTCAGTTCCTGAAGGTTAAGCTAAGCTGCCGCGAGTGGCTGGCAGGGGACCGCCCGGGTGGATCAGGAACTGGTCGACCTCGTGTATCACGCCGTCATCGCGCCGGAATCCTGGCAGGCGGTGCTGGACGAGATTTGCCGCCTTTTCACCAGCCACTCCGGGGTTCTTGCCTTTTCGGACAACCAGACCGCCCTTTCGACGCTGGCCGTCTCGCACGGCGTATTCGAGGAGCAGGCGGTGCGCGACGACTACTTCTCATACTTCGCGGCGATAGACGGTGCCGTGCCGCTCTATATCGCTCACCCGACCGGCAAGGTGCTGGCCATGTCGCGGGTGTGGTCGAAGCGGAAACTGGCGCGCGACGAATTCTACAACGACTTCTTCGCCAAGCTCGGGCTGCTGGATTCCGCGGGCGTCAACGTCATCCGCGACGAGCGTGGCACCGGCCTTTTCACGCTCCAACGAGAGATGGGGGCCGGCAATTTCACCCGGGGCGACGTGGTGGCGCTGGAGGCACTGGCGCCGCACCTGCGGCGCGCCATGCAGCTGCACCGGGTGTTCGCGCCGACACGCCGGGCGGCGCGCGCCTTTCTCGACGGGCTCGAACACGTTCCTTTCGGCGTGGTCGCCATCGACGATCGCGGTCGCGTCTGGCACATGAACCAAGCCGCCGAGGCGATCGTTCGCCGGGCCGACGGGCTGACGGTGACGCGCGGCAATGGCCTGTCGACCGCGGACGCGCCGGCGGCGGCGCGGATCGCGCAGCTGATCGGTGGCGCCGTCGATGGGCATACGCCGGCCGCGGGCGGTCAGGTTCAGGTTGCCCGGCCGGACGGCAAGAAGCCCTATGGCCTGCTGGTCGCGCCGATGCCCATTGACCCCGCCCTGGCGGGCGACATGGGCGGCCGGCGCGGCGCGCTCGTCCTGATCAGCGATCCGGACCGCGCCCGGCGGGACGACCTGCAGACGGCGCTGGTTCGCTACCGACTGACGCCTTCCGAAACGAAGCTTCTTTCGGCGCTGGTCGAGGGTGAGTCGCTCCAGGACTATTGCGACCGGGCCGGCATCTCGGTCAACACCGGCCGGTTTCATTTGCGCGCCCTGTTCGCCAAGACCGAGGCGCGCGGGCAGGCGGATCTTGTCCGCATCGTTCTTCTGGCAATGACCGGCGGCTGATCCCGCCCGCCCGACGCCGGCCCGCAGCCCGACCCGCAACCCTATCGATCTGGATGGGGCGCGCCGCGCCGCGCGCCGGTATGGAATTGTCGACGCGGCACTGCGACGGGGCGCCGCGGATACCTGCGCCATCGCCGATGGGCGCGTCAGAGCGACGATATTCGGGGCAATGACCGGGTGGGCGGCCATGAATGACTTCCGCGACAGGTTTTGGCGCTGGCGTTTGTTCCGGGCCATCGGAACCGGCGTGGCGTCCGCGCTTGGGCTGGCACTCGCGGCGCAGCTGTTTACCGCGCAACCGGCGGCGGCGCAGTTTACCCAGCAGGGTCCCAAGCTGGTAGGTACCGGCGCGACGGGAACGGACGTCGAGCAAGGCTACTCGGTCTCGCTGTCCCAGGATGGCAACATCGCCATCGTCGGCGGCGACGATGACGACGACGGTCAAGGTGCGGCGTGGATCTTTTCCCGCACCGCCGGCGTCTGGAGCCAGCAAGGCGGCAAGCTGGTCGGCACCGGCGGCACTGGCAGCAATGGTGCTTCTCAAGGCTATGCTGTCGCCCTTTCCGCCGACGGCAGCACCGCCATCGTGGGCGGTTTAGGCGACGGCAACAAAGTGGGTGCTGCCTGGATTTTCGTCAACAGCGGCGGGGTCTGGACCCAGCAAGGCGACAAGTTGGTCGGCAACGGGGCCACCGGGACATCTTATCAAGGCTCCAGCGTCGCCCTGTCCGCGGATGGCAACACCGCCGTTGTGGGTGGAGATGGTGACAATAGTAATGCGGGTGCGGCCTGGGTCTTTACCCGTGACAGCTTCGGGGTCTGGTCGCAGCAGGGCCCAAAGCTGGTCGGCGCCGGAGCCGTGGGAAATGCTGAGCAAGGTACCTCCGTTTCAATCTCCGCCGACGGCAATACGGTTCTGGTCGGCGGCCCGATCGACAACGCCACCGTGGATGGCCTGGGGGCGGTCTGGATCTTCACCCGTGACGGCCTCGGCAATTGGAGCCAGCAGGGCTCCAAGCTCGTCGGCACCGGCAATGTGGGCGACAGTAAACAGGGATTCTTCGCCGCGCTGTCGGGCGACGGCAACACCGCCATCGTCGGCGGGTATCGTGACGACTCCAACACGGGTGCGGCCTGGATATTCACCCGCAGCGCCGGCGCGTGGTCGCAGCAGGGCGACAAGCTGGTCGGAACCGGCGCGGTCGGGAGCGCCGAGCAAGGCGTGTCCGTCTCGCTGTCCGCCGATGGCGATACCGCCATTGTGGGTGGAAATGTCGACAATGGAAGAATCGGCAACTCGGTCGGAGCGGCCTGGATATTCACCCGCAGCCGCGGCGTCTGGACCCAGCTAGGCGACAAGCTGGTCGGCACTGGCATAGAAGCCGGGAGTTACGGTGTTTCTCAGGGCTATGCTGTCGCGCTGTCCGCCGACGCCAGCACCGCAATTGTTGGCGGGCTTGCTGACAACAACCTGCTGGGCGCGGCCTGGGTGTTCGCGCGTCCGGCCGACTACGTCGGGACGTCAACAGCGCTGGTTTCCTCAGCCAATCCAAGCCTGATTGGCGAGCCGGTGGAATTCACGGCCACGGTGACAGCGACCACCGGCACGCCCACCGGCATGGTGACGTTCAAGGACGGAGCCGACACGCTCGGCACCGGCACCTTGTCCAGCGGCGTTGCAGTGTATTCAACCTCGGCGCTTACCCATGGCGACCACATCATTACGGCGGTCTACAACGGCAGTGGAAATTTCACCGGCAGCACGTCCGATCCGCTGACCCAGGTTGTCGGTCCCTCGCCGGTGGGGCCAATCGCGACCGCCGCGACCGACGTCACCGCGTCAGGCTTCACCGCAAACTGGAACGCCAGCCTCGCCGCCGTCGGCTATCAGCTGGACATTGCCACCGATGCCGCCTTCACCAGCTTCGTTCCTGGCTATCAGGCGAGGAACGTCGGCAACGTCACCTCCGCCGACGTCACCGGCCTGGCCAAAGAGACCGACTATCACTATCGGGTTCGCGCCGTGGAATCATCGCTGAGCGCCTCTTCCAACACTATCGACGTCACCACGACGGCGATCGGTCCACTTGAGCTTCTCGGTCTGTCTTTGTTGGCGTTCGTCGGCATGGGCCTGCGCTACCGCTTCGCCTGACCAGACACGCGGGCCTTCGGTCTGCGCAGGGAACTCTGGGGTCAGGTGGATCATCGCGTCGAACGTCGCCACGTCCGGTTTGAATGGATGACAGCGTCGGTTCGTCGCCCCCTCACGGCCCGTCGGCGAAGTTGCGCATGACGTGCTCGCCCATGGCGGCGAAGCGGGTGTCGCCGGCGAGGCCGGCGTCGAGCATCATGGTCGCGAAGGCGATGACCCAGCCTTTGGTGCGTTCCCAGGTCGCGTCGGTGGCCGGTCCGTAGGCCTCGATCGCCTCCTCGCGGAGCGCGCGGGTCGGCAGCAGCATCCAGATCGCGGCGAGATCGGTGGCCGGATCGCCGCGCGCCATGTCGCCCCAGTCGATCACGGCGCTGAGGCGTCCGTGGTCGACCAGCGCGTTGAGAACATGCAGATCGCCGTGGATCCAGGTCGGCGCGACGTCGATGGGGGCGGCGAGCGCCTGCTCCCACGCCGCACGGACCGCCGGGGTGACGAGGGGCGTGTGCGCGAGGCGGGCGAGCCGCTCTTCGATGACGGAGGCGCGGGTGGAAAGGGGGACGCCGCGGTAGGGATTGACCGGCGCGTCGGCCGGCGCTTCGACGTGAAGCGCGCGCAGGAACTCAGCCAGGACGCGGCCCTCGCCCTCCTGCGGGGCCTCCTGAAAGACGGGCACGCCCGTGAACCACGGGACGATGCTCCAGCGCCAGGGGAAGCCCGCGCCGGGCTCGCCGACCCGGACCGGCGCCGGGATGGGCAGCGGCAGCCGTCCGGCGAGGAGGCCCAGCCACTTCTGCTCGTGCAGGACCAGCCCGGCGGACGCCTCCCGCCGGGGCAGACGGACGGCAAGGCGGTCGCCGAGACGAAACAACTGGTTGTCCCAGCCCGCTTCCAGGCGGCGGAGCGGAAGGTCGGCGAAGTCGGGGTGCTGTTCGCGCAACAACGCCTGCACGACGGCCGTTTCGATGTGAAGGTCCGCGGCCGGTGTGCCGGCCGGCGCGCCGGGCGGATTGGCGGGGTCGGTGACCGTCATCTTGAGCCGTCCGGTCGAAAGGGAGGGAAGGGGAAGGGCGCGGGGAACGTCGTGGAGCCTTTAGGCCGCACGACGAGTCAATTCAACACGGGGACCGGGGCGGAAATCGGGCGCCCACCTCAGCCCCGTTGCAGCAGGGCGAGCGCCTGGCGCGCCAGCGGGGCGGGCAGCGCCTTCGCCATCTCGGCCGCGAAGTCTTCCGCGGTCGTCGCGGTGAGGGCGCGCCGGTAGAGCTTCACGGCAAGTTCGGCGCGGTCGTGCTGGAGGCAATTCACCATCAGCCCGAACGAATTGAAGTTGGTGAGCGCGGCGGGCGGCAGGCTCTCGTAGAGGCGCACGATCTCGGTGTCGCTCTCGTGGCGCCAGAAATTCGGCGGGCCGTGGAAGCCGAAGGTCGGCCGGCCGAGGTGGCGGACTTCGTACGAGAAGCGGCTGGCGATCGGCACCGGCGCGAAGCTGACGCCGAAATCGCGCTCCAGCGTCTCGCGGTTGATCATGCAGATGATGGCGTCTTCCGGCGCCCCGGTCGGCCACGGCGGCAGCTCGGGGAGGGCGTCGAGCAGCCGGCGGCTGCGGAGGGAAAAGCCGCCGTTGCCGACCAGCACATCGCCGTTTGGCCGATAGAGCGGCGCCCCGACGTAATCGAACTTGCGGAAGACGCTGCTCCACATGGCAGCGTCGACCACGTACCCGTCCCATTGCACGACCAGCACGAAGGGCGCCTCGGTGAGGCGCGGCATATCCTCGATGCAGAAGCGGCTGTAGTCGTCGCGCGATTTGAGCGGCGGGATCGCGACGTGGCGGAAGCGGCCGCTGACCGCCGTATCGGAGAACAGGATGGCGTCGCCGAAGTCGCAGCGCTCCATGCACAGATCGAGCGCGCGAGCGGCCAGATGCGGCGCCAGCGTGTCGGCCGCGACCACGGCGACATCGGAAAGCTTCGGCCGGGCGTTCGATCGCGCGCCGCGCGGTTGCCGGCTCATTGGGGGAGCATCTGCTCCATGAGGGCGAGCTTCGCGTCGATCTCGGCGCCGGTGTAGGTGTCGCCGAGCACCGTGCGCACCGCGTCCTTCGGATATTTGTCGCGGATTCTGGCGTAGAGCGCCGCGGCCGAGCGGGCGTGACCATGGGCGGCGCAATCCAGCACCAGGCGGAGGATGTGGCGCGGGTTGGTCCTGGTGATCTCCATCGCCGCGATCATGTCGACGAGGTCCGCGTCGCTGACGTGGCGCCACAGGTGATAGACGCCGTGGAAGCCAAAGGGCAGCGGGTCGCCGGGCTCCTCATACTCGTAGGCGAAGCGATCGGCGATCTTCACCGGCGCGTAGCGGATGCCAAACTGGCGCTCCAGCGTCTCGCGGTGGATGTGGCAGATGACCCGGTCCTCCAGGTGATCGGCACCGCGCGGCAGGCTGGCGGTCGCCTTGAGGAGCTTCTTCGAGCGCAGCGAGAAGCCCCCGTTGCCGACCATGCGGTCGGGCGGGAAGCCGAGGCCGTGCCAGGCGCCGCCGATGTAGTCGTACTTGCGGAAGGCGTTCGCCCAGGCGTCCGGGTTGAGGACGTAGCCGTCCCACTGGACGACCAGCGCGTAGGGCGTCTCGATGAACTCGGCGAGGCGGCGCAGGCAGAAATGCGAGTAGTCGGTGACATTGGCGAAGGTCGGGATGGGCACGTGGCGAAAGGGGCCGGTTACCAGCGTGTCGGAAAACAGGATGGCGTCGCCGAATTCGACCAGATCGGTGGAAATGGCGAGCGCCCGCGCCGTGAGGTCCACGAAGGCGCAATCCGCCGAGCAGATCGTGACATCCGGCAGCTTCAGCCTGGGGGCGGTCATTGCCGGGCGCGACTCCCTGCCGAAACGGGCGCCGGTAGACCCATCCGGGTCGGCGCATTAGGGTGCGGCGGTATCAGGAAACGTTCGCGCAAGGCGCTCTTCCCCGGGCGGTTGCGGCGCGGTCTGAAGGGCAGGAATGGAAGCTTCGGTCGAGACAAGGACGATCAACCGCCCCGGTCGTCTCGCCGGGGTGCCCGTTTGCGTTTTTGTATCGTACTCGCCGGACGGGTCCGTCAAGCCGCACGTCGCCTACCATATGGCGGCGATCAAGGCGTGCGGGTTCCGGACGATCCTCGTGCTGGTCGTCGACCGCATCGTCAACAAGAGCTGGAAGCGGCTGGTGGCGGCCGATCAGGCGCTGGTCGTGCGCAAGAACGCCGGCTTCGACTTCGGCGCCTGGGCGGATGCCTTTCGCCTGTTTCCCGACCTGTGGCGGGCGCAGGTGCTGCTTCTCGTCAACGACAGCA
The DNA here is from genome assembly GCA_963843565.1 of uncultured Alphaproteobacteria bacterium. Lineage (GTDB taxonomy): Bacteria > Pseudomonadota > Alphaproteobacteria > Rhizobiales > Kaistiaceae > DASZQY01. The sequence goes on along the minus strand of CAWJKY010000003.1, from coordinate 778,779 downwards.
ACTTCGGGCCGATCCACTCCCTGAAGCCGGTCATCGAGCGGGCACTGGCGCTCTCCGCCGACGTCGTCGGTCTGACCGAGACCGACGCGCCGGTGCCCCATCTCCAGAGCTTCTTCATCCTGATGAAGAAGCCAGCGCTGGCCAGCCACGCCATGCGCAGCTTCTGGGCGAAGGTTCGGAACCTGCCCACCAAGAAAGAGGTGATCGCCACCTACGAGCTGAACTTCATGGCCTACTGCGGGTCGCACCGGCTCCAGAGCGCCGCGGTGTTTCCGCTCGCGGAATTTCGCAACCACGACGCCAATCCGTCGATCAACCTGTGGCAGGTGCTGCTCGAGCGCGGTTATCCCTACCTGAAGGTCGAGCTGTTCAACGCGCTGATCGACAAGCAGCGCTGGAGCGAGCTCGCCACGGCGATTGCCAACCCCGAGCTTGCCGATATCATCAGCGACTACATCGCCCGCAACGTCCCGCTGCATCACCCTGACGCGCCCGACCCGGTTTTCGTATACGAAGGGGCGCGGCGGAAGCATGTTGAGGACGCCGGGCAAACCGAAACGTCAGGGACCACGAGTACCACCGACAAATGACAGGCGACACGACGAAATCAGGCGCGGCCGGCATTGACGAGGCGGCGCTCCTCGGCCCCTTTCTCTCGCTGGCCTCCTTCCGCGTACCGCACCGGCTGGTGATGTCGGCGTGGCTGGAACACGCGCCCTTCGCCAACTGGCTGATCGACGTCCAGCGGCCCGACTCCCTGGTCGAGCTTGGCACGCACAACGGCTATTCCTATCTCGCGTTTTGCGAGGCGGTTCAGGCGGGCGGACTGGCGACGCGCTGCGCGGCCGTCGACACCTGGCTTGGCGACGAGCATTCCGGCTTCTACGGCGAGGAGGTCTTCATCCGCCTGAAGACCTATCACGACGGGCGCTACGCCGACTTCTCGCGGCTGATCCGCTCGACGTTCCTGGACGCCCTCGACCAGTTCCCCGACCGCTCCGTCGACCTGCTGCACATCGACGGGCGGCACGGCTACGACGACGTCAAGGAGGACTTCACGAACTGGCAGCCGAAGCTGACCGACCGCGCGGTGGTGCTGTTCCACGACGTCGAGGTGCGTGAGCGCGACTTCGGGGTCCATCTGCTTTGGGACGAACTCTGCGCCCAGTATCCGCATTTCACGTTCAAGCATTGCAACGGGCTGGGTGTTCTGGGCGTTGGGCCCAACCAGCCGCCGCGTCTGGCGGCGCTGTTCGCGATTGGCGACGACAAGGCGAAGGCCAGGGTCGTGCGCGCGGCCTACGCGCGGCTCGGCGGCGCCGTCACCGAGTCCCTGGAAAAGGCAGTGGCGCGCCACGAAGCGAACGGCGCCGAACGGGCGCGCGCCGACGTGAAGCGCCTCAAGGGCGAACTGGACAACCTGCGCAAGACGCTGGCGTCGGTGATGACCGGCGTCCCCGGCGCCAGATAGCCCGCGCTCCGGGCGGTCACCTCTGGGCGAGCTTCTCGAGAAGGGCGAAGCTCGCCTTGGCCTCCTTCAGCGAAGACATCATCACCAGCATCTTGAAGACCTCGCCGGTCGGCAGCCGTGCGTCGAGGCCGCTGTAGAGGGTGAGGGCGATGTCCTCGAGGCCGTTGCGGGCGCAGTTGAGCGCCAGGCGCATCACCCGGTCGGGGCTGGTCGTCGACAGATCCATGTGCGCCACCAGGTCGCGCAGCACGTCGGGCTCCATGTGGCGCCACAGGTGGTAGAGGCCATGGAAGCCGAAGGGCAGCATTGCGGGATCGTTGTATTCGTACGAAAAGCGGTCGGCGATGTTCACCGGCGCGTAGCGAATCCCGAACTGGCGTTCGAGCCGCGCGCGCTCCTGATGGCAGATGACGCGGTCTTCCGGCTGGCCGGCGGTCGTGGCCGGCTCGATACGGGCGAGCGCCTTCAGGAGCTTCAGGGAGCGCAACGAGAAGCCACCGTTGCCGACCATGCGGCTACGCGGGAACTTCAGGCCGTGCCAGGCGGCGCCGATGTAGTCGAATTTACGGAACGTATTCGCCCAGGCGGCCGGGTTGATGACGTAGCCGTCCCACTGGACCACCAGGACGCGCGGCGTCTCGATCCACTTGACCATTTCCTGGAGGCAAAAGGACGAGTAGGCGTCGACCGACGTCATCGGTTCCGTGCGCACGAAGCGGAACGGGCCGTCACGCGGCTGATCGGAAAACAGGATGGCGTCGCCGAACGCGACGCCCTCCATCGACTTCACCAGCGCCCGCACGGTGAAATCGACATAGGCGGAATCCGCCGAACAGATCGTAACGTCTGGCAGCTCTAGCTTGGCCACGGGTCGCCCTAACAGCCGTCGGCAGCAAGCACCGACTCCTACAGCCCCTTGACGGGCGGTTCAAACGCTGTCCGCCCTCGATCCACGCCGACGAGGGCCGGCCCCGGGCCGACTGTGAACCGGGTCACCACGAGGGACTCGGCAATCCCGGCCCCAAGCGGCCTCCCGACCTGAATGTCGAAGCCCCCTTGGCGAGTTCCGTGGACCAAGTTGCGCACCGATCCCCCGGACACGGAGACAAGGAGAGCGGCAAGCTCCTGCCTTGAGCCTCCCGGCCGCTTTGTGCAAAATGGATGCGTGCGACGCGGCCTCGATCGCCTCGCGAACGGTCGTGCGGGGCGCGTGATGGACTCAGACCTGTCAAGGCAGCCGCGCGGCGCGGCGTCGCCGCACGCGGCCAGGCCGGACGACGGCGAGACACCGAAGGTTTCCCTCGTCGGGTACTTCTCAGCGCCAATCGGTCTCGGCGCTGCGGTCCGCCGGCAACACGACGCGCTTCGGGCCGTTGGTGTTCCCGCAGCAAAGTTCAACCTTCCCGTCGACCACCGCCCGGCGATGGCGGTCGAGGGGCAATCCCGGGGACTCCCGACCTCCCCAAATACGATTTACCACGTGCCCGCCCGCGATCTCTTGCTCTATGCGCGCGACGTGATGGCGGTGCGGCCGCACAGCTACGTCATCGGCTGCTGGGTGTGGGAGCTGCCGGTGCTCCCTGCGGCGTGGGCCCCGTCGCTCGATCTGGTCGACGAAATCTGGGCGCCGAGCCGGTTCGTGGCCGACGCCTGCGAGGAGGCGACCAGCAAGCCGGTCAGGGTCATCCCTTACGTGGTGCCGCCAAACGATATCGCGAAGGAAGACGGACGCGCGCGTTTCGGACTGCCCGCCGACCGGTTCGTGTTTCTGATGGCGTTCGACACGGAATCCTATCCCCTCCGCAAGAATCCCGACGGGGCGGTACGCGCATTTCTGGACGCATTTCCGACTTTCTCCGAATCCTCGCCGCTGATGGTCCTCAAGTTCCACGGCAAGGGCGGGCGCTCGTCGGCGCTGATCGACCTTGTGGCGGAGCTGCGGGCCAATCCGGCCTTCCGCATCATCGACGACACGCTGGACGACGACGCCATGCGCCACCTGCAAGCGGCGTGCGACTGCTACGTCTCGCTGCATCGCTCGGAGGGTTTTGGCCTCAACATCGCCGAGTGCATGGCGGCAGGGCGGCTGGCGATCGCGACGGACTTCTCGGGCAATCGCGACTTCACCTTCGCCGATAACAGCATGCCGATCCCGTACGCCATGCGCGCCGTTCAGCGCGACGACTATGTGAGCGGGCGCGGCCAGTGGTGGGCGGAGCCCAGCCACGGGGCGGCGGTCGAGGCGATGCGCGCCGCCGTCGGCAGTCCCGCCCGGTCCGCCGCGCTGGCGCGGAAGGCGAAGGCCGACATGGCGGCGCTTTTCTCCCGCGAGAAGGTCGGGACGCTCACGGTCGCGGCGCTCGCCGAGCCGCGGCCGAACGGGCGCCCCATCCTGCCGATGGACCCCGCTGCGCCGGCACCGCCGCCAGCCGTGACCGAGCCCGACTACGCCAACGCGAAGGTTTCGCGCAACGCGCCGTGTCCCTGCGGATCGGGCAAGAAGTTCAAGCACTGTCACGGCGCCTTTCTGTAAGGGCCGAACGCAACGGCAAGCCCGCGACGGTCGGCGCCGCCTCCCCGACACGAGGGGCGGCGCGGCGCGGGCCTACAGGGTGACCTGCATGCCGATCTCGATCGCCCGGTCGGTGGGGATGCGGAAATAGGCGGGGGCGTGGTCGGCATTCTGGGCGAGCGCCATGAACAGGCGGTCCTGCCACAAGGGCATCGCCGTCGTGGCGGAAGGTTTCACGGTGCGCCGCGACAGGAAGAACGACGTCCGCATGATGTCGTAGGACAGCCCGAGCTTGCGCGCCTCGGCAAGCGCGGCCGGCACGTTGGGTGTCTCCACGAATCCGTACCGCACCGTCATCCGGGAGAACGACGGACTGAGCGTCTCGAGGGTAACCCGCTCCCCGTCGGGCACGGTCGGCGTGGAGGCGGTGGTTATGGTGAGGATGACGTTGTGTTCGTGCAGCACGCCGAAGTGCTTGAGGGCATGGAGGAGGGCGGTCGGCGTACTTTCGGGATCGCTGGTCAGGAAGATCGCCGTGCCTTTCAGGCGATGGGGCGGGTTGACCTCCATCGTCCGCGCCAGGTCGGTCAGCGGAATTTCCATGCGCCGGGTCTTCTCGAACAACAGGCGGCTGCCGCGGCGCCAGGTGATCATCACCACCATCAGCAAGCCCCCGAGCAGGAGCGGGAACCAGCCGCCCTCGACGATCTTGAGCAAATTGGCGGAGAGGAACGTGAGGTCGATGAGCAGGAAGGGCAGGACGATCGCGGCGGCGCCGACGACGCTCCACCTCCACACGCGCCACACGACGATAAAAGCGAGCAGGCCGGTGACGACCATGGTTCCCGTTACGGCGATGCCATAGGCGTTGGCGAGCGCGCCGGACGAACGGAACAGGCCAACCAGCAGGAGCACGCCGAGAAGCAGCAGCGTGTTCACGCGCGGCATGTAGATCTGGCCTTCCTGGGTGCCCGACGTGTGGCGGATCGCCAGGCGCGGCAGCAGGCCGAGCTGGATCGCCTGCCGGGTCATCGAATAGGCGCCGGTGATCACGGCCTGGCTGGCGATGACGGTGGCGGCGGTGGCGAGCAGAACGATCGGGAACTGCGCCCACCCTGGCGCCATCAGGAAGAACGGGTTGGCGAGCGTCGCGGGATCGGACAGCGCGAGCGCACCCTGGCCGAAGTAATTGATCACCAGCGCGGGGAGAACGAGGCCGAGCCACGCGGTCTGCACAGGCTTTCGGCCGAAGTGGCCGAGGTCCGCATACAACGCCTCCGCGCCCGTGACGGCGAGGAAGACAGCGCCAAGGGTTACCAGGCCGATGAAGCCATGGCCCGCCAGAAACAAGGCGCCGTGATAGGGGCTGAGGGCGCCGAGGACGGCAGGGTAGGCGACGATACGAACGATCCCGAGGATCGCGAGAACGATGAACCAGACCGCAGTGATCGGGCCGAAGAACGCGGACACGGTGCCCGTGCCACGCGACTGGACAAGAAACAGCGCGATCAGAATCGCGACCGACAAGGGCAGGACGTACGCACCGAGATTGGGCGCGACCACCTCCAGGCCCTCGACGGCGGACAGCACCGAGAGGGCGGGCGTGATGACGGCGTCGCCGTAGAAGAGGGCGGCGGCAACGATGCCGAGGAGAATCACCGGCGCGGCGCGCTTCACCGCACCTTGCGCGAGAGCCATCAGGGCGAGCGTTCCGCCCTCGCCTTTGTTGTCGGCGCGGGCAAGGAACAGGACGTATTTCAGCGTCACCACGATGATCAGCGACCAGAAGATCAGCGACAGGACGCCGAGAATTGTCTCGGTCGTGACCGCGCCGCCCTCTGCCGCGGCGCGCGCCGACTCGCGGAACGCATAGAGCGGGCTCGTGCCGATGTCGCCGTAGACGACGCCGACGCTGCCGATGGTGAGAACCCAGAAATTGGACTTGGGAAGACTTGCGGTCTGGTGGCCTTTGCCATCAGGCCCGGAGCTGGTCCCTTCGGGACTTGCCTCCAATGTGGCCATGACACGTGACCTTATGTTGCACCGCGATATGCGCGGGGCCGGGGGGTCTATACCCGGACCCGGGGGGCGTCCAGCGATATCGGACACAGCCAAGCAACCCATTGAGACAACTGCGATTTTCTGGATTCGTGGTCAGAAAGCCGAGGATTTTCAACGGGTTCCAGCCAGACGCGGTCGGTCGCCGCTATCGCGCCGAAGCCGCCCGGGGCGCCTCGCGCTTGCGGTCCGGAAGCGGGTAGGATCGCGGCCGCTTCGTCCGGTGGAGACTTACCCCTTGGGCCGCACCCAGAGACTGCTGACACTGATGGACGCGCTGAGGCGCCATCGTCGCCCGGTGACGGCCGCCAGCCTCGCCAACGAGCTGTCGGTGTCGGTGCGCACCATCTACCGCGACGTGCAGTCGCTGGTGGAGCTGGGCGCGCCGATCGACGGGGAGGCGGGGCTCGGCTACCTGCTGCGTGGAGGCTTCTTCTTGCCGCCATTGATGTTCGACGAGGACGAACTGGAGGCGCTGGTGCTGGGCGCGCGCCTGGTCGAGCGTCAGGGCGACAAGGCGCTCGCCGCCTCCGCTCACAACGTGCTCGCCAAGATCGCGGCGGCGGCGCCCAAGGACCTCCGCGACATGATGAGCGAAACGGGCCTCTGGGTGCCGCGCGGCGACGTCCCGGACCGGCCCGAGCTAAAGCCGATGCGCGAGGCGATCCGCCGCGAGCACAAGGTCACCATCACTTACGGCGACGAGAAGGGCGCGATCACCGAGCGCACCGTCTGGCCGATCGGCATTGGTTTCTACGAGGGCAAGCAGACGGTCGCCGCATGGTGCGAACTGCGGCAGGCGTTCCGCCATTTCCGCACCGACCGGATCAAGGAGTTCACGGTCGGCGAGCGCTACCCGAAACGCCGGGCAGCGCTCGTCAAGCAATGGCGGGCCGAGAACGCGATCCCCAGCCGCGAGTAGATCGCGCTCAAGCCCAACGCGGCCCGCCGCTACCCCCCACAAGCTCCGCTAGCGACGGCTTCGCCGTCGAAGCTCCGCTTTCTCCCCCACAAGGGGGGAGAGAGGTGCGCCGCAGGGCTGTTCCGACACAATTGGCAACGGAACAGGTGCGTGTTGCGAAGGTCGCCCCGGCGTTGCGACGCCGGGACGGCATTTCGACTTATGGAATTCCGTCAGGCCATCTCCGCCTCGACCTGCTTGCGCGACGTGGTCGCGGTTGCGCTCGGCGCGAAGACGCGCAGGCGATGACCGTCCGGGTCGACGGCCGTGAAGGTCAGGCCGAAATCCATCGTCGTCGGCTGCTGCACAAGCTTCAGGCCCAGGGCCTGCCAGTCCCTGGCGGTGGCGCGGAGCGCGTCGTCGCTCGGCACCGGGAAGCCGATCTCGACGCCGCCGGGGGCGTTGGCGGCGGGCTGGACCTCCTTGTCGCTCCACAGGCCGAGGTTGACGCCGTTGGGCATCGCGAACATGGCCCAGCCGGGGGAAGACTCGACCGGCGAGAGGCCGAGGAGCTTGCCGTAGAGTTCGGCGGACTTCTGCGGGTTGGACACGTAGGCGAGGATGAAGTTGGGGGTCATTTCTGGTCTCCCGGGTTGCTGACGGGAGGAGGCTAACCCGGCCCCCTGACAGATTTTGGCAGCTGTGACGCCGCTTGCCCAAAAAAAGTTTCGTGGGCGCGTCGAAGTCGGCTGGGCCCGTTCGTCGTTGTGACAGAGGCGCGGTTTTCGGCGCCTCGCAGGAACAAGTGGAGAAGACCCATGCGCTTCATGATGCTGATGATCCCCGACGTCTACCGGCGTCCGGTGCCGCCCGATTTCATGCCGCCCGCGGACGCGATCGCCGCCATGGGCAAGTACAACGAGGAACTCCAGAAGGCGGGCGTGCTGCTCGCCATCGACGGGCTTCGCCCGCCCGCCGAGGGCGTCCGCGTCAGCTACGCCGGCGGCAAGCCCAAGGTCACCGATGGCCCCTTCACCGAGGCCAAGGAGGTGCTCGGCGGCTACTGGATCATCGACGTGAAGTCGCGCGACGAGGCAATCGAGTGGGCGCGGCGCGTCCCGGCCGCGCCCGGGGACATCGTCGAGGTCCGCCAGGTGCAGGAGCTCGAGGATTTCGAGCCTGATGTGGACATCGAGTGGGCGCGCCGCCTGCACGACGAGATGTCGGCGAAGTCGTAGCGCTCACCGCCCCCTCACGAAACCCATTACCCCACGGAGACGACCATGAACGTCCACCCCTACCTGAACTTCCCCGGCACGTGCCGAGAAGCTTTCGATTTCTACGCCAAGCTGTTCGGAGCCAAGATCGACCAGATCACGACGCACGGCGAAATGCCGGCGGACATGCAGGTCCACGAGGACTGGACCGACAAGATCATGCACATCCAGATGACGGTCGGCGACACGCTGCTGATGGGGTCCGATGCCCCGCCGACCTACTACAACAACCCGCAGGGCTTCAGCGTCTCGCTTCAGCTCGCCGACCCGAAAGAGGCGGAGCGCATCTTCGCGGCGCTTGCCGAGGGCGGGACCGTGCGCATGGCGATCGCCAAGACCTTCTGGGCAGAGCGGTTCGGCATGCTGACCGATCGGTTCGGCATCCCGTGGATCATCAACTGCGCGACCGCATAAGTGCCCGCGACGTTGCGGGGGCCGACCGTCGGACGGGCCGGCCCCCGGCGCAGGGTCGAAAAAGAACCCACTCGCCACTTGTCGAAAGTCGAGCGCCTCGTTCGTCGCAATGACAGAACACGGGGAGATCGAGAAATCACCAGACGCTCCATCCTTTCCGTTATCGCCGCGGCCGCCCTCAGCCTGGCCCATCCGTCACCGCACCCGCCCAGGAGGCTCCTCAGATGTCACCGCTCCCCACCCCGCAGGAATCCGGCTACGCCGACGTCAACGGCGTGAAGATCTGGTACCAGACCTACGGTGAGGGCGATCCGCTGGTCCTGATCCACGGTGGCTTCGGTTCGGTCGGATGTTCGGGCCGAACATCGCGGCTCTGTCGCGAGGTCGGAAGGTCATCGGCGTCGACCTCCAGGCGCACGGCGGCACCGGCCCGCTCGGCCGGCCCATGACGTTCGAGGCCATGGCGACCGATATCGCCGAACTCATCAATCGTTCGCTATGAGAAAGCCGACGTCCTGGGCTGCTCGCTCGGCGCCGCCGTTGCGCTTCGCCTTGCCATCGACCACCCCGCGGTCGTCGATCGGCTGGTCGTCGTGTCGGGCGCATACGCCTTCGCACTGGCACGATACAATTTCAACGGCATGCGGGCGATCGGCGCCGATCCCGAGGGGACAGCGAAGAGCATGATCGGTACGCCGATGTACCAGGGCCACGTGACGAAGGCGCCAGGCGGCGGCGACAGCTGGCTCGACGCGGTCAGGAGTTCAGCGCTCTCCTGGCCATCGACTACGCTGGTCGGCGGGGTACCCGGTATCACCGCACCGACGCTGGTTATCGTCGGCGACTGGGACGCCGTCCGCATCGGCGCCGCGACGAAGCTCTTCGAAAGCTCGGTGGCTGCGCCCAGGACGCCCAGGGGACCGCTCCGGGATGGGGCAGAACCACTTCGCAGTCATCCCCAACGCCACGCATTACGACATCATCAACACGACCGCCGTCAGCGAACTCGCGATCCCCTTCCTCGACGGTTCGCAGAGCCGGCTCGCTGCGGTAGGCCCGTCGTCCGCCGCGCGATCCGTCTGACATCATGCGGAGACCCTGCGTCCCACGATCACCGCCTTTGAAAGTCGCCAACGGCGGCACCGTGCGCATGGCGATCGCCAAGACCTTCTGGGCAGAGCGGTTCGGCATGCTGACCGATCGGTTCGGCATCCCGTGGATCATCAACTGCGCGACCGCAGGCTGAGGAGGAGCAGACTTCGCCATGCCCAACACGATTGCCAAAGCACGGTGTCGATGTGGTGAGGTCACGCTGGAGGTAAGCGCGCGCCCCATCCTGGCAACAGTCTGCGACTGCGCCGATTGCCAGGCGGCGGCGCGCATCTTCGAAAAGCTCCCGGGAGCCGCGCCGATCCTCGATGAAAGCGGCGGTGTCCCTTATGTCCTGTTCCGCAAGGACAGCATTCGATGCACGAGCGGCCGGGAACGGCTCCGTGACCATCGTCTGAAGGAGGGATCGCCGACGCGGAGGGTCGTCGCGGTGTGCTGCAACAGCTACATGCTTGCCGATTTCACGAGGGGCCACTGGGTTTCGGTTTGCCGCGACCGACTCGACGACGGTCCCGTGATCGAGAAGGCGCCGACCTGCGGCAGGCAATCCGCCACGTTTCTTCTGCGGCTGGTCGCGGCCTGGGCGCGCATGGGCTTTCGCATCCCGAGGATCGACTTTGTGGAGGGCAGGTGGGGATGACCATCACCATCACGGCATTTGAGCGCTCGCCAGACGGCGGCAAGGGGCTTGCAAGGGACACCCGCGTTCGCTGGGCGCTGGAGGAAGTGGGACAGCCCTACGAGGTCCGACCCCTTTCGTTCGAGGCGATGAAGCAGCCCGAGCACCGCGCGCGGAATCCCTTCGGTCAGATACCGACCTGCGAAGAGGGCGATCTCGTCCTGTTCGAGTCCGGATCCATCGTCCTTCATATCGCCGAAACGCATGCCGGCCTGCTGCCGGACGACGCCAATGCCCGCGCCCGCGCCATCACCTGGATGTTCGCCGCGCTCAGCACCGTCGAGCCGCCGATCCTCGAATTTGTCACCGCCTTTTTGTTCGAGCGCGATCAACCCTGGGCCGCGGCGCGCCTGCCGCTGGTCAAGGACCGCGTCCGTGCCCGTCTGCGCGACCTGTCCGCCCGTCTTGGCGATGCCGATTGGCTCGACGGGGCGTTCAGCGCGGGCGACCTGATGATGGTGCACGCCCTTCTGCGGCTGCGGCCTTCGGGCTTTCTCGATGAATTCCCCATCCTGTCCGCCTATGTCGCGCGCGGCGAAGCGCGGCCCGCCTACAAACGGGCCTTCGCGGCGCAATTGGCGATGAACACCAGAACATCCTGAACAAGAGGATTTCCCGTCATGTCGCTCACGCGAATCCAGCATTTCTCGGTATCCCTCGACGGCTTCGGGACCGGCGAGGGGCAGAGCCGCGAAGCGCCATTCGGCCACGCCGGCGAACGGCTGCACGAATGGATGTTCGCGACCAGGTGGTGGCATGAGATGGTGGGAAAGCCCGGTGGCACCACTGGCATCGACGACGCGCTCTTGCGTCTGTTTCGGCCAGGCATCGGCGCCGAGATCATGGGGGCCAACAAGTTCGGCCCGCCCGGCTGGCAGCAGGATCCGGACTGGAAAGGCTGGTGGGGTCCCAACCCGCCCTTCCACACGCCGACGTTCGTCCTCACCCACCACCCGCGCGCATCGATCGAGATGGAGGGGGGCACCACATTCCACTTCCGCGATGCCTCGCCTGCCGAGGTGCTGGAGGAAGCCCGGGCCGCCGGAGGCGGCCAGGATGTCCGCCTTGGCGGAGGCGTGAGCATGATCCGCGCGTTCGTTCAGGCCGGGCTCGTCGACCATATGCACATCATCGTCGCCCCGATCGTGCTCGGCCGTGGCGAGCGCCTCTGGGACGGACTGGAGGGGCTTGAGGAGACGTTCAGCGTGGAGTCCGTCGCCTCGCCCAGCGGGGTGACGCATCTCATGTTCTCGCGCAAGGGTGCGGACGCGGCCTGAGCCGCCACGCGTCTTTACCCGCCCGGCGGATGCGGATACGAAATCAGCCATCCACCCCCGCCTGCTGGAGAACGTCATGGCCTACATGCTTCTGGTCGTCGAGCAGCCCAATGAGCGCAAGGACGCCGGCCGCGAAGAGGGCGAGCGGCGCTACGACCGCATGCTGAAGTTCGCCGCCGATCTCCAGAAGCGCGGGCTGCTGATCCGGACGGAGTCGCTGCTGTCTCCGGAGGTCGAGAGCACCCGCATTCGCAAGCGCGACGGCCGGGCGGCGGTGGTCGACGGACCGTTCGCCGAGGCCAAGGAAGTGCTCGGCGGTTTCTTCCTGCTCGAGTGCGACACGTTCGAAGAGGCGGTCGCGATCGGCAACCAATGCCCGGCCGCCGAATGGTCGACCATCGAAGTGCGTGGCCTCGGGCCGTGTTTCGTCGGGGCGCAGTAGCGAATCTTTTCTGCCGGCCCGTCGATTCCGGTGTCCCTCGTTCGTCGTGTCGATGAAGCATAAGCTTCGACCACACCCACGGAGGATGTTCCGATGAAATTCATCGCACTGATCAAGGGCCCGGAAGCCAAGAACGTGCCGCAGGCGCTCTTCGACGCGATCAACGAATTCATGAAGGAGGCGGGCGACAAGCTGCTGTGGACCGGCGGCCTCATGAACACGGCCAGCGCCGCCATCCTGCGGCCGGAAGGCGGCAAGGTGCGCGTCACGGACGGGCCGTTCACCGAGGCCAAGGAGCTGATCGGCGGGTTCGCGGTCTACGACGTCGCGACCCGCGAGGAAGCGCTCGCCTGGTCGCGGAAGTTCGTCGACCTCCACATTGAGCACTATCCGGAATGGCCGATGCAAGTGGAGGTGCGCGAGCTCTTCGAGGCGTTCCCCTTCCGCACCTGAACCCGCGGGGGCTTGCGAACCGAGGGCCATTGATGGCGTGATCGGCGGCCATGACCGCCGCCGACACCCATCGCTCGATCGAAGCCGTCTGGCGCATCGAATCCGCCAGGGTGATCGCCGGCGTGGCGCGCATGGTGCGCGACGTCGGGCTGGCGGAGGAACTGGCGCAGGACGCGCTGGTCGCCGCCCTCGAACGCTGGCCGAAGGACGGTGTCCCCGACAAGCCTGGCGCCTGGCTCATGCAGACAGCGAAAAACCGCGCCATCGACCGGCTGCGCCGGCTGAAGCTCGCCGAACGCAAGCACGCGGAAGTGGCGCGCGAAATGACCGAGGACGAAGGCGAGACGCCCGACATCGCGGCGGCGCTCGACGACGACATCGGCGACGACCTGCTGCGGCTGATCTTCACGTCGTGCCATCCGGTGCTGCCGACCGAGGGGCGCATCGCGCTGACGCTTCGCCTGATCGGCGGGCTGACGACGGCGGAAATCGCCCGCGCGTTTCTGGTGAGCGAGCCGACGATCGCGCAGCGCATCGTGCGCGCCAAGCGGACGCTGTCGGAGGCGGGCGTGCCCTACGAGGTGCCGCGCGGGGAGGAACGCGCCGAACGGCTCGCCTCGGTGCTTGAGGTCATCTACCTGATCTTCAACGAAGGCTACGTGGCGACCGCCGGCGATGCCTGGGCGCGGCCGGAGCTTTGCAACGAGGCGCAGCGGCTCGGCCGCGTGCTCGCCGGCCTTGCGCCGGAGGAACCGGAGGTGCTGGGCCTCGTGGCGCTGATGGAAATCCAGGCGTCGCGGCTTGGCGCGCGGCAGGGGCCCGACGGCGAGCCGATCCTGCTTCTCGATCAGGACCGGGGGAAATGGGACCCGCTTCTGATCCGCCTGGGGCTGGCGGCCCTGGCGCGCGCCGAGGCGCTCCGCCTGCCGCCCGGGCCCTATCAGCTTCAGGCGTCGATCGCCGCCTGCCACGCCCGCGCGCGGACGGCCGAGGCGACCGACTGGACGCGCATCGCGGCGCTCTATGCCGTGCTGGTGGCGGTGCTGCCGTCGCCGGTGGTCGAGGTGAACCGCGCGGTGGCGGTCGCCATGGCCGAGGGGCCGGCGGCCGGGCTCACCATCCTCGACGCGCTCAAGGACGAGGCGACACTCAAGGGCTACCACCTGCTGCCGGCGGTGCGCGGCGATCTGCTGGCGAAGCTCGAACGGAAGGCCGAAGCGAAGGCCGAATTCGAAAAGGCCGCGGCGCTCACCGGCAACGACCGGGAGCGCGCGCTGATGCTGGCGCGCGCGGCGGACTGCGCATGAGGCGCGGCTAGAACCCTGCCGTCATCAGGTAGCCGGCAATCAGCGCCCCGGCCACCGCGACGATCCCGGTGAAGATGAGCGCCGGCTCCAGGCCATATCCCGGGTCGGTGTCGCCGGTTTGGCGATAGCGCCGGATGAAATGGAAGTAACGCACCGCGGCCACCGTTGCCAGGAGCGCGCCGACGGCGACCAGCCCGGCACCCGCCACGAATGAAAACGCCAGCCGCTGAACGGTCTTGTCGGCGCTCAGCGACATGGTGCGGACCACCAGCCCGAAACGGTCGATGACGAACCCGAGCGCCATCAGGCCGAGCGCGGCGCGTATCCACGCCATCAGCGTTCGTTCGGCGGCGAAATAGACGAGATACTGGCCGGTCGTCGCCGGATCGGCGGGCGGCTTCTTGGCAGGGTCGCTCGTGGCGCCGGCAACGTTCGACATTGGACAAATTCCTCCAGTGCAGAGGCGAATGACGCCCGAAAACCCTATAGCACCGGCCGATGCCGGCGCGGGCCGCGGAATGCGGGTGACAAGCGCGCCGCGGTCCGCTATAGGCGTTGCCCATGATCCGCGCCGCCACCTATTTTGGCTTCTGGTTTAGCTATCCGCACACGCTGGCGGAGGCCGGAGCACACGCGATCTAGACGACCAGAAAGCCCAAGTGATCCAGCAAGCCGCCAGCCCTCTGGCGGCTTTTTTGTTGGCCGCCGGCGGGCTCCCCAAGAAACGGAGCCGACCCGATGACCGCCCACACGACCGAGACCACCGACGATCTCCGCATCAGCGAGATCCGGGAAATCGCCACGCCCGCCGAGGTGATCCGCGAGTTCGCGACGACCCCCGCGGCGCGGCGCACCGTCAGCACGGCGCGACGCGCGATCCACCGCATTCTGGCCGGCGACGACGACCGGCTGGTGGTGGTGATCGGGCCCTGCTCGATCCACGATCCGATCGCCGCCCTCGACTACGCCGCCCGCCTCGCCGACGTGCGCCACCGGCTACGCGGCACGCTGGAGATCGTGATGCGGGTCTATTTCGAGAAGCCGCGCACCACCATCGGATGGAAGGGGCTGATCAACGACCCCGGGCTGGACGACTCGTTCGCCATCGATCGCGGCGTGCGGCTGGCGCGGAGCCTGCTTCTGGAGATCAACAACCTCGGCCTGCCGGCCGGTTGCGAATTCCTCGACATGGCGACGCCGCAATACATCGCCGACCTGGTGGCCTGGGCGGCGATCGGCGCGCGAACGACCGAAAGCCAGATCCACCGTGAGCTCGCCTCCGGGCTGTCGTGCCCGGTGGGCTTCAAGAATGGCACCGGCGGCGACGTCAAGATCGCTATCGACGCGGTGCGCTCGGCCGCCAACTCGCATCATTTCCTGGCGGTCACCAAAGACGGCCGCTCGGCGATCGCGGCGACCACCGGCAACGCCGACTGCCACGTGATCCTGCGCGGCGGCAAGACGCCGAACTACGACGCCAGCCATGTCGCCGCGGCGGCCGCCGAGATGGAGAAGGCGCACCTGAAGCCCCGGCTGATGATCGACGCCAGCCACGCCAACAGCGCCAAGCAGGCGGAGAACCAGCCGGTGGTGATCGCCGACGTGGCGCGGCAGGTCGCCGGCGGCGAGCGGCGCATCGTGGGCGCCATGGTGGAAAGCAATCTCGTCGCCGGGCGTCAGGACCAGGCGCCGGGCAAGCGGCTCGTCTACGGGCAGAGCATCACCGACGCCTGCATCGGGTGGGATACGTCCGTCGCGGTGCTGGAGGCGCTCGCCGACGCGGTCGAGGGCCGGCGGGCGATGCGGCGCAAGGCGCGCGCCGCGGCGTCGGCGG
Source organism: uncultured Alphaproteobacteria bacterium (assembly GCA_963843565.1). Taxonomy (GTDB): domain Bacteria; phylum Pseudomonadota; class Alphaproteobacteria; order Rhizobiales; family Kaistiaceae; genus DASZQY01. The sequence goes on along the minus strand of CAWJKY010000003.1, from coordinate 763,044 downwards.
TTCAGGTCGCGGGCTAGGTCAGGCGGCGCGCTTGCGCATCTTGCGCGCGTACATCATCGCGTCGGCTTCCGCGACGAGGTCGGCGATTGTGCGTTCGCCACCCGACGTCAGTTCGGCGTGGCCGTCGCTGTAGGAGACGCGATACGGCCTGTCGCCGGCCGCGTTGCCCGCTTCGACGTTTCGGCGGAGGCGCAGCAGAAGTTCGGCTGCGTCCGCCGACGAGGCGGCGGCCACGACGACGAACTCGTCGCCGCCAACCCGGGCGATCACGTCGCTCTTGCGGAACGTCGTGGACAGGATGTCCGCGAACGCCTTGATCATCTGCGAGCCGGTCTCGTGGCCGAGCGTGTCGTTGACGATCTTCAGGCCGTCGAGATCGAAATAGAAGACCACCAGCGGCGTGCCGGCGCGCTTGGCGTGGAGGATCGTGTATTCGACGACCGTATCGAGGCCGCGCCGGTTGAGAACGCCGGTGAGCGCATCGGTCATGCTTTGCTGGCGCAACTGCCGTTCCAGCTGGTTGGCGTGCCAGCCCATCCAGCCGAGCACGCTGAGCGTCGCCAGAACCACGAACGGCGCCGCCACGGCGCGGCTGGCGGCGGTCGAAACGAGCTCGTGCTGGTTCAGGTAGGAAATCAGCATGAACACCAGGAACGGCACCACCAGCACGGCAGGCAGAACCTTGCGGGTGATCTGGCTGCCGATGCCGATGTTCACCAGGATCGCCAGCGTGCGCCCCTCGGCGGCGCGTCGAGCGCCGATCACGAAGGCGAGCAGCGACAGGCAGAAGAGCGTTTGCGGCGCGGTCAGGTTGATGCCGTCGGCACCGACGAAGGCGCCGACGTCGAAAGCGCGGGCGCCGAACAGGAAGAGCACGAAGGCGATCGCCGCCACCGCGCCCCCGTCGGCAACGATCGAGAACGGGCCGCGCGACGCGCCGATGAACGGCAGCGAGGCCGCGGCGAGCGCGAAGGCGACCGCCGCCTGCGGCGACGGCGGCACCGGCCACGGAAATACGTGGTGGGGATGGAGGCCGAGATAGTCGAGCACCACCAGCAGCGGCACCGCCATCACGAACAGCCCGATAATCTGGCCGAAGCGATGGGCGAGCGGCGGGCGGCGCGGCGACGAGAGCAGCAGGCTGAGGGTCGCCAGCAGCACCCCCGACGCGGTTGCGGACGGCATGTCCTGCAAGCCGGTCGGTGCAAGCGCGGCAGCCCAGGGAACGGTGCGCACGATCAGAACGCACGCCGCGACCAGCGCGGCGGCCAGCAGGAGCGGCGCCTCCAGACGCTCAAGCGCCGACAGAATCCGGAAGTCGGGTTCGTTGGAGGGTGTGTGGGTCCGGTTCGCCATATTGGGCGCAAAAGCTACGCAACAAAGGTCAAACATCACTAAACGGGCAAAAAACTCGTTTAGAATCAAATAGTTCCAAGCGCTGTCGGGCAGCCGTCGGCGCTCCTGACAGCCCCTGACGGGCGCCCGGATAGATTGCCGGCATGCAGATTTCCCGCACCGAAAGCGTACTGACCCCGCGGGCGCTGAACCGCGCGCTACTGGCGCGGCAGATGCTCCTCGAACGGGCTGCGATGACCGCCGCCGAGGCTGTGCGCCACCTCGTCGGCATGCAGGCGCAGATCCCGACCGATCCCTACACCGGGCTCTGGTCGCGGCTCGCCGGGTTCGACCCGCAGGCGCTCTCGGCGCTGATCGAGACGCGGCAGGCGGTGCGCATGAACGTCATGCGCGGAACGCTCCACCTGCTGGATGCCGACGACGCGCTGGCGCTGCGCCCGCTGGTGCAGCCGACGCTGAGCCGCATCCTGGCCTCGACCGCCTTCGGCAAGGCAACCCGCGAGGTCGACCGCGCGCAGCTGATGCGGGCCGGGCTTTCGGCGCTGAAGACGAAACCGATGACGCTCGCCGAATTGCGCAAGGTGCTGGCGCCACGCTGGCCGGAGGTCGATCCGACGGCGCTCGCCTACACCTTCGCCTACAACGCGCCGCTCGTGCAGGTGCCGCCGCGCGGCCTGTGGAAGCGGAGTGCGGCGCCGCGGCTGGCGCCGATCGGGCAATGGCTTGGCAAGAAACGCGCGACGCGTCCGTCGCTGGCGGCGGTGATGCTGCGCTATCTGGCGGCGTTCGGGCCGGCGAGCGTCATGGACGCGCAGGCGTGGTCCGGCTTGACCAGGCTGGCGCCGGTCTTCGAGACGTTGCGAGCAAAGCTTGCCGTCTTCCGCGACGAGACCGGCCGCGAGCTGTTCGACCTGCCGGCCGCGCCGCGCCCCGATCCCGACACCCCGGCGCCGCCGCGCTTTCTGCCGGTCTACGACAACGCCACACTGGGTTTCGCCAACCGCGACCGGATCGTGCCGCCGGACGGCGGGCGGCTGGCCTTCTCCAGCGAAACCGCCTGGCTTGGCTCGTTCCTGATCGATGGCTTCGTGGCGGGTTTCTGGAAGATCGCCAGGGAGAAAGGCGCGGCGACCCTGATCGTCTCGCCGCGTGGCAAGCTCGCTCGGGCGGACAGGACGGCGCTCGCCGCGGAGGCGCGGCGGCTGCTGGCCTTTGCCGCCCCCGAGGCGAAACGCGCGGCCGTCGTGATCGACGGGCCCTAGGGGTCAGGTGCCGAGCCCAGCCTCGGCCGGCGCGTCCGCTTGCTGGCCACGGGTGAGGGCGAGAAGCGGCAGAATGAGAAGGAAGAGCACCGCCGCCACCACCCAGATCGCGCCCGGCCATGTGTGGCTGGTCACTGCGTAAAGGGTCGTCGCCGCGACCGGCCCGGCGATCGTGGTGAGGCTGTTGACGCTGCCGAGCACGCCTTGCAGCCGGCCCTGCCATTCGCCGGCGACCTGTCGGGTCATCACCGCTTGCAGGGAGGGTTCGATCAGGCTGCCCAGCGCAAAGCAGGGGGCGAGCGCGAACGCCACCCAGCCGTCGAACGTGAACGCCATGATGACGTAGGCGACCGACTCGACAACGATCGACAGGGCAACCGTGCCGGTTTCGCCAAGCCACCTGGTGAGCGGGCCGGTGAGAAGCGCCTGGGCGGCGACGGTGAAGACGCCGAAGACGGTGAGCGACAGGCCGATGGTGCCCATGTTCCACTGAAAGCGGTCCTGCGCCCACAGCACCCACATCGTTCCGGGAACGCTGCTCACCAGCGCAATGGCGAAGAAGACGGCGATGAGAACCACGAGCGGGCGATAGGTCAACGCCCAGCGAAGCGACACGAGCGGATTGAGGGCGCGCCAATCGAGCGGTTCGCGGGTGGGCTTGTGGGACTCCGGCAGCAGCACTGCTGCGAACACGAACAGGACGCCATTGAGGACGGCAGCGGCCAGGAAAGGCGCGTGCAGCCACCAGCCGCCAAGGACACCGCCGAGAGCGGGGCCGACGATGAAGCCGATGCCGAAGCAGGCGCCGGCCATGCCGAAGCGCTTGGCGTGGTCGTCCTCGGGCGTGACGTCGGTGATATAGGCCGTGGCGACCGCCATGTTGGCACTGGTGATGCCGGCGATCGTGCGGCCGATAAGCACCACCCAGAGATTTGGGATGAACGCCATGATCAGGTAGTCGATGGTCGTGCCGACGATGGAAACGAGCAGCAGCGGACGGCGCCCGAAGCGGTCCGAAAGCACGCCCAGCAGGGGCGAGAAGACAAACTGCGTGGCCGCGAAGAGGGCGAGCGTGGCGCCGTAGAGCACCGATACGTCGTTCTGGCCGCTGAGCGAGCGCAACAGGTCGGGGAGGATCGGAAAGATCAGCCCGATGCCGATGGCGTCGAGGGTTGCGGCGGCAAGGATCAGCAGGAAAGGTCTGGACATGAGGGAGTTCACCCGATGAAAACTTATCGTCGATAAGGTAATTTATCGATGATAGATTTCAAGGGACAAAAACGTCCGCCATGAAGCTCGAGCGCGAAAAAATCGTCGACGCGGCGCTGGCCCTCCTCAACGAGGTCGGCCTCGACAGGCTGACCACGCGCAAGCTGGCCGAGCGCCTCGGCGTGCAACAGCCGGCGCTCTACTGGCACTTCCGCAACAAGAACGCGCTGCTCGACGCCATGAACGAGGAGATCCTGCGGCGCGGACACACCCGGCGGACGCCGCTGCCCGGCGAGGGCTGGTCGGCGTTCATCCTGGAGCATGCCCGCAGCTTCCGCCGCGCGCTGCTCGCCTACCGGGACGGCGCGCGGGTCCACGCCGGCAACGAGCCGCCGGATAGCGAACTGCCCTACAGCGACGCCCAGCTCCGATGTCTGGTCGACGCCGGGTTCGAACCGCGGTTCGCGATCCGCGCGATGGTCACGCTGGGAATCTATGTCGTCGGATCGGTGCTCGAGGAGCAGGCAACCGCCGAGCGGCAGACCGAGATCGACCGCTTCATGGACCGCATCAACGCCTATCCCCTGCTGGCGGAGGCGATCCTTGCCCAGGTTGACGACGGGTTCGACGCGGCTTTCGAAACCGGGCTTGCGCTGATCGTGGCGGGGCTCGAAGGGGAGCTGAGGGGTCAGAAGAAGGCGGGACGCGCCACGGCCAGACGGACGGCGCGCTGAGGCGCGCCTACGGCACCACCAGTTCGATCAGGAACGGGCCGGGGGTCGCATTGGCGTGGGAAAACAGCGCCGCGAAGTCTTCCATCGTCTCGGCGCGGCCGCCCTCGACACCGAAGCCTTCGGCGATCGCCACCCAGTCGAGATCGGGATTGCCGAGATCGAAGAGCACGCGCGACGCCGGTCCGGGTTTGGCGCCGACCTGGTGAAGCTCGCCCTGAAGGATGGCGTAGGTGCGATTTGAGAAGATGACCGTGGTGACGTCGAGCTGCTCGCGCGCCTGGGTCCACAGCGCCTGCACCGTGTAGAGGGCCGAGCCGTCGGCCTGCAGATCGATGACCCGGCGGCCGGGCGCGCCGACCGCGGCGCCGGTGGAAAGCGGCAACCCGTCGCCGATGGCGCCGCCGGTCAGCTGGAGCCAGTCGTGCGGCGGGGCGTTGGCGGTGCCGGGGTAGATCGCCAGGCCGAAGGTGAGCGATTCATCGACGATCACCGCGTTCTCGGGCATGAGCGCGGCGAGCGTGACGGCGAACGCCTCGGACGTGACGGCGCCACGCGCCGGCTCGGCCTTCGCGGTGGCAGCCGGCACCGGCACCGGCGGCGCGCCGAGCGCATCGGCGAGGCGGGCAAGCGCGTCGGCGAGGTCTTCGTCAGGCCGGGCGAGCACATGAGGCGCGGCCTCGGGCGGGCGCAGATGACCGCGCTTGCCGGGATAGGCGAAGAAGGCGATGGGATCGTGGCCACCGACGAGGATCACGTGGCGGGCGCCTTCCAGTGCGGCGAGCGCGAAATCGATCGGGTAGGGGATGCGCGCGATGGAGTGGCGGCCACGGCCACGCTCGACACGGGTGTTGAAGGTCTCCGAGATCAACCGCGCACCGGTCGCGGCGGCAATGCGGTGAGCGTCGGCGAGTGCGCCGGCGCGGAGCGCGGCGCCGGCGAGCAGCAGGACGGTCGGCTCGCCGGAGCGCAACACGGACACGGCCTCCTTGATCGCCGCCTCATCCACCGGCGCCGGGGCCGGCGGGGCAAGCGGCGTTGCCGCGATTCCGCCGTCGCTCCACGAGGCATCGGAGGGCAGGATCAGCGTCGCCACCTGACCGGGCGGCGTCCGCGCCGCCTGCACCGCGGCCGCCGCATCACGCCCGACCGCTTGCGGCTCCGTGGTGGTGCGCACCCACCCGGACACGCCGCGCGCGAAGCCTTCCGCGTCGGCGGCGAGCAGCGGGTCGAGCGGCTTGTGATAGGTCGCCTGGTCGCCGACGATGTTGACCACCGGCACGCGGGCGCGGCGCGCGTTGTGAAGGTTGGCGAGCCCGTTGGCGAGGCCCGGGCCGCAGTGGAGCAGGCTCGCGGCGGGCTTGCCGGCCATGCGCGCGTAACCGTCGGCGGCGCCGGTCGCCACGCCCTCGAACAGGCACAGGATGCAGCGCATGCCGGGCACGCGATCGAGCGCTGTGACGAAATGCATCTCGCTGGTACCGGGATTGGCGAAGCAGGTATCGACGCCCGCAGCCAGCAACGTGCGGACGAGGCTTTCGGCACCGTTCATGGTCAGGCGGGACTCCGCGGCAAATGCCGCCCGCCATGTGCCACCCCACCGGCGCGCCGTCCAGTGGGTCGTACTGGCGAGACAGGACGAGAAGGATTACCTTGGCGGCAAGATCGGGAGGACAAGATGGCCAACGCAGACACGTCACGAAAGTCGCTTGCCGAGGTCCTCGGCGCGCTCGGGCCGGGCGGCACGATTTCGATCGACTTCGACGACTACAAGCACGCCTACGGGAGCGCGCCGGACGAGCCGAACTTCGAGGGTCACGAGACCATCGCCGACCTCGCCGCCAAGAGCAACTGCGTCCACGAAGTCGATCACGAGAAGCGCAAGCTGCACTTCTGGCGGCGCTGAAGCGGCGTTCGGTCAGGCCGCGGCGCGACGGAAGGTCTCGACAGTCGCCGGAAACGGAAACGCCGCGTTTTCCCCGGGGAACAGCGGCGTGACTTCGGAAAGCAGCCAGGCGCTTGCGGCCGGAATATCCTCCCGGCCACCCTCGACGGCGGCGATCACGTTGCTCTGCGTGGTGAGGTAGGCGACCAGTTCGGCCGGGCCGAACCTCACCGCCTGCTCGAAGGCATCGCTGGCAGCGTGGGCGAAACCGGCCGCTTCCGCGTCAGCGTCGGTGAAGGGCGCCGCGTTCCGAGCCGGCGTCGGATAGCGCACGACGTAGGCCTCGGCGACCCAGCGGGCGAAAGCGTCGTTGCCGGCCATGCGGCCCCCAAACGCGCTGTTGTAGATGGCCAGAACACCGCCGGGACGCAGCACCCGGCGCGCTTCGGCGAGAAACGCCGCCCGCTCGAACCAATGGAACGCCAGGCCGACGGTCAGCAGGTCGAAGGAGGCTGTCGCGAACGGCAACGCCTCGGCCCCGCCCGCCATGTAGGCAACGTTCGGGGAAGCCGGCGCGTGCGCGAGCATGGCCATCGACAGGTCGAGGCCCGCGACCCAGTCGGCAATCGTGGTGAGCGCCACCGCCGACTGGCCTGTGCCGCACCCGACGTCGAGGGCGGCCGCCACCCGGCCGCCGGGAAGCCGGCCGGCGATCCGGGCGACGATCGCCGGGTGCACGAACGGACGGCCGGCGGCATAGCGGGCGGCCGCGGTCAGGTGGGCAAAGTGATTATCGGAATTGCGGTGGACCGCCGACATGGCGATAAGGTTGCCCGATGACACGCTTCATCTGCAAGCAATGCGGCACCCAGTACCCTGACAGCGACACCCCGCCGGCCGCTTGCCCGGTCTGCGAGGACGATCGCCAGTACGTGAACTGGGACGGCCAGACCTGGACGACGCTGGCGGACCTCGCGGCGCGCCACGCGCTGGTCTTCACCGACGAGGGCGAGGGGATCACCGGCCTCGAAATGCGGCCGGCCTTCGCAATCAACCAGCGGCCGCTGCTGCTCCAGTCGGCGGCCGGCAACATCCTGTGGGACTGCTGCACGGTGCTCACCGACGACGCTGTCGCCGAGATCCGCCGCCGCGGCGGCCTGACGGCGATCGCCATCTCGCACCCGCACTACTATTCGACCATGCTCGAATGGAGCGACGCATTCGGCGGCGTGCCCATCCACATTCACGCCGACGACCGCCAGTGGGTCCAGCGCGGCGGGCCGGCGATCAACCACTGGAGCGGCGAGACGCTCGCGATCAACGGCGAGATGACCCTGATCCGTTGCGGCGGGCATTTCCCCGGCGGACAGGTGCTGCACTGGGCGGCCGCGGAGGGCGGCAAGGGCGCGCTGATGACCGGCGACATCGCCATGGTGGCGCGCGATCGGCGGCACGTCAGCTTCATGTATTCGTTCCCGAACTACATTCCGCTGAATGCGCCGGCGGTGCGCCGCATCGCGGCGGCCGTCGAACCGTTCGGCTTCGATTCGATCTACGGCGCCTGGACCGGTCTCAACGTGAAGGGCGGCGGCAAGGCGGCGTTCGCGGCATCCGTCGACAGATACCTGCGGGCGATCGGGTAGGCGCCGGCCCCTTGGCGAGTGCCGCGCAGCCTCGGAGACCGGCAACCGGATCGATCGGTTGGGGTCGAACTGGTTGAGACGACCCCGCAACCGCTTTTTGCGCGCGACAATCCACGATTGTGGCGGCGGCGTTGTTCTCGATCCACGGCAGTTTCATGCTTGACCCGCGCGAGTTTCACCTGTGATACGCGGCCCGGGGGGAATCCAATGAACGAGAACGAGGCTCCGGAGACGCTGGAGCAGCTGAAGGACATCGCGGCGCTGACGACCGAACTGAGGAAGCTCGCCGAACGGGGCGGCGACGAGTTCCTGGTCTACCTGCTGTCGCTGGTCATTCACGAAGCGAGCACGCAGGCAACGGCGCTCGAGCGCCGCCGGGCGTAGCAGCGCGGAGCCGAATTCAGGGCGTCGGCCGGACGTCCGCACCGCCGGACTCTGACGGCACCGGGCGCTTCTTGAAGCAGATCGGATTGCTGCCGCCCGACAGCGTGCCGGTGTCGGTGCAGTTCCATTCCGGACCGAAGCCGAAATTCGTCTGCCCGTTTGCCTCTCTCCAGCGCGGCAGGAAGGAGACGGCGACCGCCAGCATAATCACGATCATGAACAGGCCACCGACGAGGTAGCCCATGCGCTCCTTGCGGCTGAGCGAGCCGGCCCACGCGAGGATCAGGCGCCACCGTGTCATGGCCGGGACGATCGATAGTCATGGCTGATCAGAAGGGCCGTGACTTCGGCGCCGTTGGCGGCCTCGATCTCACTGGACTTGAGTGTCATCCGGCCACACCCAGATTGTCTCGGCGCGATCTGAACGAGAACCGTGGCGCCTGAGTCCTTACCAGAGCATCAACGAGCGGACGCCTTACTTCTCCGGCTTCAGCCGCTCGCAAGCGCTGTCCGTCATCACGTCCTTCACGTAGACGTCCGTGCAGCGGACGATCATCGGGCCGGGGAGCTGCCAGTAGGAGACGACGAGGCGCTTGATGATCGAAATCGGCACGCCCACGGAGGCGTAGGGCGCGTAGTGGGTCATCGTGAGCGACGCGGTGGTGGTGTCCGAAGGAAGGGCCACCCATTCGGGTTCGGCAGCAGCGGCCGCGATCGCGATCATGCAGCCGGCGAGGGCGCCGAGGGCGATGACGGTCCGCGTGGGGGCGAGGGGCATCAGCTGTCCTTGCTGTTGTCGTTTCGGCGTGAACAAACCCGGAACCGGATATCACATCTCCGTCAGGTATTTGAGCATTAACCCGCCCAAGCGTATCTTTTTGGTTTGCGGCGGGAGGGGGCCAGCTTTGGCCCCTGATTGCGTTTGGCCCGCCTGAACGAGTGCAGGAGTGAGAAGAGCATGGCCGCGCGCGCGTATTGGCAAGGGCAGATCCGGCTGGCGCTGGTGTCGATCCCGGTGCAGGTGTTCTCCGCGACCAAGTCGGCGGCGCGGGTCTCGTTCAACCAGATCCACAAGCCGTCCGGCAAACGCATCCGCTACGAGAAGGTGGTGCCCGGCGTCGGCGCCGTCGACCCGGACGACATCGTCAAGGGCTACGAGGTCGAGAAGGGCAAGTACGTCCTGATCGAGGACGACGAGATCAACGACGTCAAGCTCGAGGCCAAGCACACCATCGACCTCGTCCAGTTCGTCGACGCCGACGAGATCGACGCGATGTATTTCGAGAAGCCGTACTTCGTCGCCCCCGACGAGGACGAGGTGGCGGGCGAGGCCTACGTGGTGCTCCGCGACGCGCTGAAGCAGACCAAGAAGATCGGCCTCGGCCAGCTGGTGGCGCGCGGCCAGGCGTCGATCGTGGCGCTCAAGCCGTTCGGCAAGGGGCTGGCGATCGAGACGCTGCGCTACGCCGACGAGCTTCAGAACTCCGAACAGTTCTATACGACGGTTCCCGGCGCCAAGCCCGAGAAGGAGCTTTTGACGCTCGCCACCGAACTGATCGAGCGCAAGGTGGCGCCGTTCAACCCCAAGGTCTTCAAGAACCAGTACGACCTGGCGCTGCGCGAGCTCATCGACGCCAAGATGGAGCACCGCGCCCCGCACGAGATCGAGGAAGCGCAACTCGGCGCCAAGGTCATCAACCTGATGGAAGCGCTGAAGAAGAGCGTCAAGGGCGGCGCTTCGTCGTCCGCCTCCGGGAAGGGCGCGACCAAGGCTGCCGCGGCTGCCGCGCCGACGCCGACCAAGAAGGCCAAGGCCGCCAAGGGCAAGGCCGCCGCCAAGAACGGCAAGAGCCGGCGGGCGGCCTGAAGCCGCTCGCGCCGATGTGACCGGCTCCGGCCGCCGGCAGAAGAGATCACGCGCTGAACGGTGACGTGCCGAGGCAGCGAACCGCCTAAAGGTCCGTTCGCCGGGCCGCCAGCCGCTCGAACGCGGTTGGGCCGGTGACCGGTTCCGCGAGCCGGGCCAGGATCAGCGCGGCGCATTCGGCAGCACTCAGCTTCGACGTATCGACGTCCAGATCGTAGACACCGGGATCGTGAACCGCCGTCTGCCAGCGCGCCACCGGGGCGGGGACGGGCGCCGCGGCCGTTGCTTTGGCATAACCGTCGCCGCTGGCGTTCCGCCGCGCCATGATCACGTCCAGCGGACAGCGCACCCCGACGAACAGGACCGGCAGGCCGGCAAGGCGGCGGGCGCAATCGGACAGGATGCCGAGCGGACGCGCGTAATCGTCGTGATGGCCGACGTCGGCGACGACGGCGAGGCCGAGGCGGCTCGCCGCGGCGATCGCCTCATAGAGCGCGGCGAACAGCACCGGCACGTGCGCTTCGAGATCCGGCCGCTCGCCGCCGGGGCGGAGGCCGATCCCGGGCATGAGATGTGGCGGCGTGATCTTCGCCCACGCATCGACGCCGAGATTGAGCCACGGCCGGTCGTCGGCTTCTTGCAGGGCGGCGGCGATCGACGATTTGCCGGAGCGCGGCGCGCCGTTGAGGATGACGATGGGGGCGGGGGCGGTCACGTCGCCAAGTATGGCATCTTCCGGCTGGTCTATCTGCGGCAGAGCGATTTTGCGGGTTGACCCGGAGCATCTGCTTGACCAAGACCCGCGGGGTGCTTGCGAAAGGGGAAACGGGCGATGGATATGTTCTGGATGTTCTCTGGCATTGGCGTACTGGTCCTCTGCGCCTGCGGAGGCGTGGCGCTGATGATCTGGGCGATGAACCAGAAGCGCCAATGACGATCGAAGCGGGGACTGGCATTCGAGGAACGGGAAGCCGGCAGGCTACCCCAACGCGAACGCCCGCACCTTGCGCCAGCGACCGTCTTCCTTCTGGGCCAGCAGCCACGCCTCGTGGACCGGCGCGCGGACGGGCAGGCGGCGCGCGGCATCCGTGAGGAACGCTGTCTCGATCCGTTCGATTTCGGCCTCGAAGTCGGGACCGTCCTTCACCTGCGCGACCGTGAGGTGCGGCGTGATCCCCTCATGGGCGCCACCGTAGGGCGGGTAGTCGGGGAACGCATCGATCAGCGCCTGCGACAAGGCGACGAGAGGCGCCGGGTCGTCCGGGGCGAGCCAGACAACATGGGGGAAGCGGCCGACGGTCGAGAAGGTGAGCGCGAACGGCGCGAAGCCGGCGAACAGGCCTGACAGAGCAGCTTCGACCGCCTCGTCGAGGCGCGCGAAGGGGACGAACGGATAGAGCAGGGTGACATGAGCCGGCACGCCTTCGGCGGCGCTCGGGTCGTGCGCCAGGCGCCAGCGGCCGACGACGGCCTCCGCCTCGGGAACGAGCACGACCAGCGCGGTTTCCATTGCCTTCCTCTCCCACGGTTGCCGAAGCGAGGGACTCGGATACCCTGATCCGCATGGCCGACCGCCTGACCAAGTACCGCGAGAAGCGCGACTTTACCAAGACCGGCGAGCCCGCCGGCGAGGTCGGCGGGGCGCGTGCCGGGCGGCGCTACCTGATCCAGAAGCACGACGCGACACGGCTCCACTTCGACTTTCGCCTCGAGCACGACGGGGTGCTGCTGTCGTGGGCGGTGACGCGCGGGCCCTCCTTCGACCCGGCGGAAAAGCGGCTGGCCGTCCACGTCGAGGACCATCCGCTCGACTACGGCGACTTCGAAGGGACGATCCCCGAGGCCAACTACGGCGGCGGCACGGTGATGCTCTGGGACGCGGGCACCTGGGAGCCGGTCGGCGACGCCGATGAAGGTCTCGCCAAAGGCGACCTGAAATTCATTCTCCACGGCGCGCGGCTGCGCGGCAAATGGGTGCTGGTCAGGATGCACGGCTCCAGGCACGGCAAGTACGCCAGGGAGAACCGGCGCGCCAAGCACGAGAACTGGCTGCTCATCAAGGAGAAGGACAAGTACGCCGAGGTCGAGAAGTCGCCGATCATCGAGCGGGCGCTGACCAGCGTGCGCTCCGGCCGCACCATGGAAGAGATCGCCGCCGGCAACGTCGAATGGGTCGAGGGCTTCAAGTTCAAGGAGGGCGCGGAAGCAACGCCGACGAAGAAAGGTCGCGGCAAGAATGCCGCGAAGGCGGCCGCCGATCAGCCGCGCCTCGCCGCCCCTAAGTTTGTCGCGCCGCAGCTCGCGACGCTTGCCGAGGCGCCGCCCGAGGGCAAGGACTGGTTGCACGAGATCAAGTTCGACGGCTACCGGGTCGAGGCGGCGATCGGCGGCGGTCGTGCCACGATCCATACCCGCACCGGCCTCGACTGGACCGGGAAGTTCCGTCCGATCGTGCAGCCGCTCGCCGACCTTCCCTGCCGGGCGGCGCTAATCGACGGCGAGGCGGCCGTGCTCGACACGGACGGGCGCACGAACTTCGGCCTGCTCCAGAACGCCATCGCGGAAGGCCAGGGCGACATCGTCTTCTACGCCTTCGACCTGCTTTCGCTGGACGGCGAGGACCTGCGCAAGCTGCCGTTGATCGAACGCAAGCAGAAGCTGGCGAAGCTGCTGGCGGACCAACCCTCGGCCGGGCCGCTGTTCTTCTCCGACCATGTCGTCGGCAAGGGCCGCGACACCTTCGAGAGCGCCTGCGAGATGAAGCTCGAGGGCATTATCTCGAAGCGCGCCAGCGCACCCTATCGTTCGGGCCGCACCAAGGGCTGGCTGAAGGCCAAGTGCAGCCTCGGCCAGGAGTTCGTCATCGTCGGCTGGCAGCCATCGCCGGTGAAGGCGCGGCCGTTTTCCTCGCTGCTGGTCGCCACCCGCGACGAGGACAAGTTCACCTATCGCGGCAAGATCGGCACCGGCTTCGGCGAGCGCGAATTGAAACAGGTGTCCGAAGCGCTGGCCGGGATCGCCACCGCCAAGCCGGCCGCCGACGACATCCCCGCCGATGTCCGCCGCAAGTCGAAATTCGTGAAGCCGGAGCAGCTGGCGGAGGTCGAGTTTGGCGGCTGGACGGAGGAAGGCTACGTCCGCCACGGGGCCTTCAAGGGCCTCAGAACCGACAAGAAGGCCGCCGAGGTTCGTCGTGAGTTGCCGGAGAAGGCGCCGAACGTGGTGACCATCGACACCGACCGAGACACCGGCACGCTGACCATCGGCGGGGTGCGTGTGACGCACCCGGATCGCGTCGTCTTCGGCGCCCAGAAGATTACCAAGCGCCAGCTGATCGACTACTTCCGCGCGGTTTCCAGCCTCATCCTGCCGCACGTCGCCAACCGGCCGCTGTCGGTGGTGCGCTGCCCGGCCGGCGCCGACGGCGACTGCTTCTTCCAGAAGCGCGCCTCGCCGGGGTTCCCGCCCGCCTTCCGCGCCCTCCTCATCAAGGAGAAGGAGGCCAAGGGCGAATACCTCTACATCGAGGACGAGCAGGGGCTGATCGCTGCCGTGCAGATGGGCGTGCTCGAACTGCACATCTGGGGCTCGCACAACAAGACGCTGGAGCAGCCCGACCGCGTCGTCTTCGACTTCGACCCGGATGAGGCGGTCGACTTCGCGACGGTGAAGGCGGCGGCCCGCGACATGCGTGACCGGTTGAAGCAGCTCGGCCTCACGTCGTTTCCCATGGCGACCGGTGGCAAGGGCATCCACGTCGTCGTGCCGCTGACGCCGAAGCACGACTGGGACGACATCAAGGCGTTCGCCGAGGCGATGGCGCGACTGATGGCGGCGGAGGAGCCCGACCTCTATCTCGCCGAGGCCTCCAAGGCGCGGCGCAAGGGGCGCATCTTCATCGACTACCTGCGGAACGGGCGCGGCGCCACGGCCATCGCGCCCTATTCGACGCGGGCCCGCCCCGGCGCGCCGGTCGCCTGGCCGCTGTCATGGAACGAGCTGACCAGACTGAAGAGCGCCCATGAGACGACCGTCGGGAACGCCGCGGCGATCCTCATGAAGCGCAAGGCCGATCCCTGGGAAGATTACTTCGCCGTCAAACAAATTCTGCCACTGGAAAAGCTTGCCGAAAGTTGAGCCGGCAAAGTTGTGGGCAAGCTTATCCACAGCAAAAACAGCGTCGAATTTCTGTCACGCTTCCGCTATGCTTAACGCGTTGCGTACGTGTCAGGGGGAGATGCAGGCAGATGGACGAGGCCGAAGGCGCAATCTATGCGCCACCAAAGGCAGGACTCCCGTTTCTGGTGGTGACGTTCGACGGAAGCGGCATGTCGGCCAGGCCGACGGCGACCCGCTCCGAGGCGCGGATGCTTCTGAGCCGCTCGCGGCGAGCGAGGACGGTGGAGCGGCTGCACGAACTCACCGAGGCGCCCGAGGCCAAGCAGGCTTAGCCGACCGCCGGCGCAGGTGGCGAACTGCCTCTTGCGGTTGCCGGCGAGGTGTGAGAACATACCATGAACACAATCCGCCGCGGCGAGTCGGGGCGAGCTGTGGATAAGGCCAACGCGGCCGCGCTCGTCCGGCACGAACGGACTAGGGTCGGCCCGAGAGATGAACAGGAGCGTGAGATATGGCCGGAAGCGTCAACAAGGTGATCCTCGTCGGCAACCTCGGGCGCGACCCCGAAGTGCGGCGCCTCAATTCGGGAGCCCAGGTGGTCAACCTGCGCCTCGCCACCTCGGAGAGCTGGCGCGACAAGGCGACCGGTGAGCGCCAGGAGCGCACCGAGTGGCATTCGGTGGTCATCTACAACGAGAACCTCGGCAAGATCGCCGAGCAGTACCTGAAGAAGGGCTCCAAGGTTTACGTCGAGGGGCAGCTTCAGACGCGCAAGTGGCAGGACCAGAGCGGCGTCGACAAATACACCACCGAGGTCGTGCTGCAGCGCTTCCGAGGCGAGCTGACATTGCTCGACCGCGCCGGCGATAACGTCGGCCGCGACAGCGGCGACGACTTCGGCCGGGCAAGCCCGATGGAGGGCGGTCGCGAGCGGCAGCCGGTCGCCGGCCGCTCGGGCGGCGCCTCGCTCGCCGAGGAACTCGACGACGAGATCCCGTTCTAGGGCGGGCTTCACACGCGCCGCCGTTCATGACCGCGGCCCTTCCGCCGCGCGCGGCAGGGTAGGCGAAACATGCGCTGCTTCGTCGCCGGGGCGTACGGGTTCATCGGCCGGCACGTGGTGGCGCAACTCGTTGCTGCCGGCTGGGAGGTGGCCGGCGGCGGCCGCGACCTGACGCGCGCCCGCCGCCTGATGCCCGACATCCGCTGGGTGGCGGTCGACTTCAACCGCGACACCGATCCGCAAGTCTGGCGCCAGCGCCTCGCCGGCTACGACGCGGTGGTGAACGCGGTCGGCGTGCTGCAATCGGGCCTCCGCGACAAGAGCTATCGCGTCCATGTCGAGGCGACCGGCGCCTTCTTTCGCGGGGCCGCGCTGGCCAGCGTCGGCCGCGCCGTCCAAATCTCCGCGCTTGGCGCCGATGCCGCCGGCCAGACCGCCTTTGCCCGTGACAAGGCGGCCGCCGACGCAGCGCTCGCCGAAATCGCCGATCTCGACTTGGTCATCCTGCGCCCCTCGCTGGTCTATGCCCGCGACAGCTACGGCGGCACCGCATTGATGCGGGCGCTTGCCGGCCTGCCGGGGCTGATCCCGGTTCCGGCCGGCGACATCGTGTTCGATCCGATCCACGCCGACGATCTCGGGCGGATCGTCGCCCGCTGCCTCGATCCCGGCGTCCCGGCGCGGCGCATCTACGAAGTCGGCGGGCCGCAGCCCATGTCGCTCCGCGACGTGGTTGTCGCGATGCGCGCCTGGCTGGGCTTCGCCCCGGCGCCGACCGTCGCCGTGCCGGCGTGGCTGATGAAGCCGGTGCTGTGGCTTGGCGATCTCGCCGGATATCTCGGCAGCCCGGGTCCGCTGCGCTCCACGGCGATCATCCAGGCCGCGGCGACTCCGCCGGCCGACTCCACGGCGATCGTCGCGGCGACCGGCGTCACACCGCGGTCGTTCGCGGCGGCCATGGCGTTGGAACCGGCGAACGCGCAGGACCGGCTCCACGCCCGCCTCGGCTTCGCCGGGCCGGCGCTCCGGATCGCGCTGGGTCTTTTCTGGCTGGTGAGCGGGATTGTCGTGCTCTTCCCGACCCCGTTCGGCGCGGCGCGCGCCATCGCCGAGGCCGCCGGGTTCGGGGCGCCGCTCTCCACGGTCGTGACGGCGGCGGGCGCGCTCCTCGACGTCGCGCTGGGCGGCCTGATGACGCTGGGCTTGTGGACGCGGCGGGTCGCGCTGGTCCAGGCGGCGGTGACGGTGGTCTACGTCGCGACCCTCGGCATCCTGGTGCCGATCCTGTGGCTCGACCCGCTGGGCGCGCTGGTCAAGGGGCTGGTGGTGGTCGGCGCGGCGCTGGCGGTGGCCGCGATGGAGGAGGCGCGGTGACCTATCTGGTGCTGAAATACCTGCACATCATCGGCGCCACGATCTTGTTCGGCACCGGCCTCGGCATCGCGTTCTTCCTGTTCGTCGCCATGCGCTCGCGGAACCCGGCGGTGATCGCCGCAACGCTGCGCACGGTCGTGATCGCCGATTTCACCTTCACCGCGCCCGCGGTGATCGCGCAACTCGTGACCGGGGGGCTGCTGGCGATGGAACTGGGCATCCCGTGGACCGAGCCGTGGCTGCTTTCCGCCCTCGGGCTCTACGTGCTGGTCGGTGCCTGCTGGCTGCCGGTGGTGGGGATCCAGATGCGCCTCCGCAAGCTCGCCGAAGCCGCGGTCGCCGACGGTGCGCCGTTGCCGGAGGCGTTCACGCGCCTCTACCGGGTGTGGTTCACGCTCGGCTGGCCGGCGTTCATCGGCGTCCTCGCCATTCTGGCGCTGATGATCTGGAAGCCCTAGGCGCCAGCCGCCGGCGCGTGGACGAAGGCCATGATGCCGTCGGCGACGAACTGCACCGAGAGGGCGGCGAGCAGCAGGCCAAGCAGGCGGGTGACGACGTTGCGGCCGGTCTCGCCGAGGATGCGGTCAAGCTCGTGGGCGAGCTGGAAGGCGGCGTAGCAGACCCCCAGCAACGCCACGATCACGATGATCAGCCCGACGTGGGCGCCGACGCTGTGGCTCTTGGAGGCAAGCAGGATCGTCGCCGAGATCGCGCCCGGCCCCGCGATGAGCGGGATCGCCAGCGGAAACACGGCGACGTGCGGCGCCATGTCTTCGCCCGCGACGGCATTTTGCGCGGTCGCCGACTTGCGGGTGCTGCGCCGGTCGAACAGCATCTCGAAGGCGATGGCGAACAGCAGCAGGCCGCCGGATATCTTGAAGGCGGACAGCGAGATGCCGAGGAACCCGATCAGCGGTTCGCCCACGAGGGCAAAGCCGATGAGCACGGAGCCGGCGACGACCACGGCGCGGAGCCCGATCGCGGCGCGCTCGTTGCGCGTCCGCCCGGCGGTGAGCACCACGAACACCGGCGCCAGCCCCGCCGGGTCGATGGTGACGAACAGCGTGACGATCGCGGTCAGGAGATAGTCGGAAATCGACATCCGGCGGCGCGGCCCCGAGCGGCGACGTGTCGGCCCGAATGATTCGAGGCGTCGTCGCTTGCGGCCGAGCATAGCCGGACGCAGCCGGCGGCGTGAGTGTGACCTTGCCGCGCGGCGGAGCGGGTGGTTATCTCCGCCCGCGGGTTGTGGAAAACGGGCGCGCCCATGACTGACGATGGGTACCGGAAGCGGCTCGCGGCCGATCTTCCGAAATGGCTGGATGCCGGCTGGGTCACGCCCGAGGGCGCGGGCGCGATTCTGGCGTCGGTCGAAGATGCGGGCGCCGAGCGGCGTTCGGTCTTCGGGCTGGCGACAATCCTCGGCACGCTTGGCGCGGTTCTGCTCGGCGTCGGCGTCCTCGCTTTTGTCGGCGCCAACTGGGAGGCGCTGCCCCGCATCGTGCGGCTGGCGCTGATCGTTGCCGCGATGGCGATCGCCTACGGCGCCGCGTTCCTGCTCGACAAGCGCGGCTTGCGCCGATTCGCCGAGGCCGGCGTGCTCGCCGCCGGTCTCATCTACGCCGGCGCGATCGCGCTGGTCGGCCAGACCTATCACATGTCCGGCGACTTCGAGGCGGCCGTCATGCTGTTCGAGGCGGGCGTGCTGGCGGCCGCATTGTTCAGCGGCTCGCCGAGCATGACGGTGCTGGCGCTGATCGGCGGCGGCTACTGGACCTGGCTCGCCACCTTCGCCGACCGCGCGGTTCCCCACTTCGCGAGCCTCGCGGCGATCCTCGTCGGCGTTGCGCTCGCGACGGCGCAGAATTCGCGTTCGGCGCGCATGATGGCCGTGCTGGCGCTGACCGGCTGGGTGGCGATCACCGTCGCCGGGCTTTCGATGCAGAACCACTGGGCGTTCGTGGCGACGCTCGTGCTGCTGTTCGTGGCGGCGCTGACTCTGTGGTCGTTGGGGGCGCTGCTGGCGAGCCTCGCTGCCGTGCCGAAGCTCGTCGAACTCGGCGAGGCGCTGCTCTGGCCCGGGCTTCTCCTGGTGCTGGTGACGCTGGGGGTTCTCCAGTGGGCGCACATGCCGTGGGCGGGCGACGCGACGCTGCGCTGGGTCACGTTCGGTCTCGCCGCGCTGGCGGTGGTTCTGGCCTCGGCCGCCGTCTGGCGGCGCGGACTTGCGGCGATCGACGGGGCGGCGGTGACGCTGCTGGTCATCGCGGCGCTTGCCTTCGCCATGGCCATGCCCGCCGACGATCTGATCCGCCGGCTGGCGGGCGGCGCGGTCGTCATCGTGGCGGCGGTCTGGGCGGTGAGCCTCGGCCAGACCGGGCGCCATCCCTTCGGCAAGAGCCTCGGGCTCACCGCCTTCGGCCTCGAGGTGCTCTACCTCTACATCTTCACCATCGGCACGCGCCTCGACACCGCCGTGGCGATGCTCGGCGGCGGGGCGCTGTTCGTGGTGCTCGCCTGGGCGCTCTATCGCCTCGACCGGCGCATGAAGCCGCGAACCGCGCCAGCGTCGGAAGCGGCGGGAGAGCCGTCATGAGCCGGCGCTACCGTCTCGGTCTGGTCGCGGCCTTCGTGGTGCAGGTTGCGCTGCTCGGCTGGATGATCGTCGACCGGGCGCTGATCCTCCAGAGCGGAATGGAGGTGCGGCTGACCGCGCAGCCAGTCGACCCGCGCGACATCTTCCGCGGCGACTACGTGGCGCTCACCTACGATCTGTCCCACCTGAACAGCCTCGACCTCAACGGCCCCGGCGACTTCGAAATGGACGAGCCGATCTACGTGCGCCTGACCGAGGGCACCGACGGGTGGAGCCCGGCCGGCTTCAGCCACACGCCACCACCCGACGGCGTGTTCGTCCGGGGCATCGTGCAGCTGGTCAACCGCGGCGGCGCCTGCAAGGGGCGTCCCGGCTGCGCGATCTACGACGTCGACTACAACATCGAGAAGTTCTTCGTGCCGGAAGGCACCGGCCGCGCTCTGCGCAGCGACCAGAAGCTCGCCGTGGATGTGGCGATCGGGCGCGACGGGCGGGCCGAGCTGAAGCGCCTGCTGGTCGACGGCACGCCGCGTTACGAGACGCTGCTGTGGTAGCCGACCCCTTCGAACTCGAGCGCTTCGTCGCGGCGCAGGAAGATATCTATCCGACCGCGCTCGCCGAACTGAAGCGCGGACGCAAGGTCAGCCACTGGATGTGGTTCGTCTTTCCGCAGATCGCCGGGCTCGGTCGGAGCCCCATGGCGCACCGCTACGCCATCCACTCGCTCGCCGAGGCGCGCGCCTACCTCGACCACCCGCTGCTCGGCGCCCGGCTGAGGGAATGCACCGAGGCGGTCAACGCCGTCGCCGGGCGGCGGGCGCTCGACATCTTCGGCACGCCCGACGATCTCAAGTTCCGCTCGTCGATGACGCTGTTCGCCGAGGCGGCGGCGGACAGGCAACCCTTCGCCGCGGCGCTCGAAAAATACTACGCCGGCGAACCGGACGCCGCGACGCTTGCGCGCCTGCGCCTATGATTCGCGCGAACCGGCGCGCGCCAGGCCAAGCGACAGGATGCGATTGAGCAACTCCGGATACTTCAGCCCGTCGTAATCGGCCGCCGACGCGAACTCGTCGTCCCTGGCGATCTCCGGGTTCGGGTTCGCCTCGATGAAATAGGCGACATTGTCGGGCGTCAGGCGCATGTCGATGCGCGCGTAGCCGTCGAGCTCGAGCGTGCGGCAGATGCGCTTGACGAGGCTGGCGATCTGATTGGCGAGGGCCGACGAGATCTCCTCGGCCGGGCCCTGCAGGACGTTGCGGCGCTCCTGATATTCCGGATCGTGCTTGACCTTCTGGGTCGCGATCGCCCACGTGCCCGGCGCCAGATCGCCGAACTCCATCTCCCAGACGGGCAGGACGCGCTTGCGCTCGTTGCCGAGCACGCCGATGTAGATTTCGCGGCCGTCGATGTATTGCTCGGCGATCGCCGCCGTGCCGATGCGATTGTGGATGAAGGTGACGCGCTCGACCAGCTTGGCGTCGGTCTCCACCACCGAGGCCTGCGCAATGCCGCGCGAGGCATCCTCGCTGAGGCTCTTGACGATGAGCGGGAAGCCGAGGCGGTGCGGGCGCACGACCTTGCGGTTTTTCGGGAAGACGGCGAAGGCCGGCACCGGAATGCGGTGGTAGTGCAGGAGCTTCTTCGACAGGTCCTTGCCGCGCGCCAGCAACAGGCCGCGCGAATTGCAGCCGGTATAGGGGACACCGAGCAACTCGAGCAGGCCGGCGACGTTGTGGTCGTAAACCACTTCGCCGTGAAACTCCTCCAGCAGATTGAAGACGATGTCCGGCTTCCAGCTGTCGATGCCCTCGCGGATCGGGGCGAGTTCGTGCTGGACGCCGAGCGACATGACCTCGTGGCCGCTGGCGCGCAGCGTCGTCACCACGTCGTGCTCGGTCTTCCAGACGTAGCGTTCGCGCTCGGTGTAGGACTCGGGATCGGGCGGCGAAATCTGGTCCGGGTGGGTGAGCACCAGGACGCGAAGCTTCTTCATAGGGCGAACCACTGGCGGCGCGCCGGGCTGTAGAGCGCGTGGACGGTCTGGGCGGTGAGGAGGACGGCGAAATCGGTCGTCAGGCGCGACTTCACGCCGGGCGCGCGCAGCTGCATCTCGCGGCAGCGCTGGATCATGTCGTCGAGGACGGTGTCGAGGGTCAGCTGGTATTCGCCGGTCCAGCGCGACACGAGCTGGCGGATGCGGGCGCGATTGCGCCTGAGGAAGGTCGACGCCGCCAGCGAATGGCGATGGCGCGGCTCGCGCGAGAAGATGCGGGTCAGGTCGCGGTCGTAGACGGTTGGCGACCCGATCTCGTAGTGCGCGAGCTTGTGGCGATAGTGGGCGCCCAGCGTCCGGCGGATGCGCCTCAGCGGGTCGACCTCGATGCGCGTCGTCAGCAGCGGCGGCTCTCCTGCGATTTCCCCCATGAGCTCGTCGACGTACACGAGCTTCTTGAGCGCCGGCCATCCGGCGTAACGCTTGCGCCAGTTCGACCGCGGCGTGAGCCACACCGCGAACGTCTCGGCGAAATCCTCGTCCGGATGGCTCTGGGCGTACCAGAGACGCAAATGCTGCACGTAATTCCGACTCGTCGGATTCGGGCGATAATAGCTCGGATAGTGGGTCGAGGAGCGGCCGAAGAGTTCCTGCCACTTGCGCCGGCGGGCGAGGTCGTAGGCGTGCTGGACCACATGGCCGGCCTCGTGGCGCAGGATGCGCATGCACTCCGACCGGGTGCCGCCCTCGACCTCGACCACCAGCTTGCGTTCGAGCCGCATGAGGCGCGGGTGGGCGAGATAGAACGGGAAGGCGATACCCGGCGAGCGGGTCGGGCTGAACCACTCGTCGGAGATCCAGGCGTGCGGCTTGACCAGGATGTCGCGCTCGGCGAGTTCGTCGTGGAGATCGTGGAGGCATTCCTCCAGCCAGGTGCCCTCGACGCGCAGGTCGAGGTCCTTGAGCTGGACCTTCATCAGTTCGGCGTGGGGCAGCCGCGCCCAGGCCCGCCGGGGCCGCCCGCGCTTGCGCCGGGTGGCGCCGTTGCCGTTGGCCTTGCGAGGGGCGGAGGTCCGATTGCGCTTGGCGCCGGGGCGGGTGCGGGCGGAGGCGCGAGTTTGCGGGGCGGCGGGGCGCCGCTTCGGCCGGACGCGCCGCGCCTTGCGGGCGGGCTTACGCGCCATCGGTGCGGCGCCGGGGCATCGATTGAGGGTGGTCGACCATCACGGCCGACGATACGCAAAAACGGCCGGGCACGTCATCCCCAAGAAGGGACCATCGCGCCGGTCGGCGTCAGAAGCCGGGCCCGTCCGAAACGGCCGCCGCCGGCGGCACCGGCTCATCGAATTCGGGCGCCTCGGCCGGGGCGCGGATGGTGAGCCCGGCATCGCGCATCAGGTTCGCCTCGAGTTCGACCGGGTCGATGGGCACGAACTCGATCGCGCCGCTGCGGGGCAGGTGAAGGGTGGTGGCGGTGCGCCGCCAGGCCGGAAACGACAGGCTCTGGATCAGCTCTTCGGTGGTCTCGACCCGGTAGGTGCCGGGCGCCTGATCGCCATCGAAGCCCGCCAGATGGAACGGGCTCTCGAACGTCACCGATCGGGAGGTGGTGCGGGTGGTCATGCTCGTCCCCGGCTGACCCGGGCGCGCCGGGCGATTCCTAGAAATCCGTGTCGGTGATCACGCCACCGGTCTTGCTGCGGCTGGCGTTGTAAAGGTTGGTGGCGATCTCGAAGATGCGGGCGCGCGCCTTATCGAAGGCGGCAAGCATGCTCGCCTCGACGGGGGGCGTGTCGGGCTCGAGGCGCAGAAGGGCGTCCTCCTCAAGGAAGAACGACACCTCGACCGTGCGATCGTGGCCCCAGAAACGGATGCGGCGATGCTCGGGATCGTAGCTGCGGCTGGGATTGGGGAAGCTGAGCGCCATGGTGGACCTCAAAAAGGTGCCGCACCGGGAAAGCGGACGCTCCCCCAGCCAGCGCCTACGTCTTCACGGGCGGCGCCGCGGGCGGCGCCTTCACCAGAATGTCGGGCGTCACGTTCGGCTTGATCACCGGCGGGACGGGCCTGACGACATCGACCTTCGGGGTTTCACGCTCGGGGAAATTCATCTTGGCCATTGCAATGCCCCCTTCAAGAAAACCGGACCAAAGTTGGCCAATTCCTTACGTAAGTTCTTTCAGCCGATTTACAAGACGAATTCCCGAAACAGGATTTCGCGGAACTATATTTGGTCGAATTGTGTAAAAAGCCGACGGCCCCCGGCCCGGTTACTTGCCGAACCGCGCCGATCGGAAGTCTTCGGGGCGCGTCGGGGAGGGCGACGGGCGTCATCGGGAAGAGCCGGACCGCCGCGCCAGCTCGGCCCGGGCGGCGTCCTTGATCGCCATGCGCTCGCGGATCGACTCCGGCGATTCTCCGCGCAGCCACGGATAGATGATCTCGCGCAGCTCCGCCCCGTGCTCGCGGTGGCAGGCGACGTTTGCCGTCTTGCACGAGCGGGCGCGTCTGCACGCGGTGCGCGGGCACCAGCGCCAGTGGTCGATGAAGTCGACGACGGCGCGCTCGAACCAGTACTGCTGGGCGCGGTATTCGCGGCTTCTCTGGGCGCGGGCTTCGGGGTCGCTCTCCTTGACGCCGATAGGGAGCGGCTGGAGCTCAGGGCGCGGCACCCACAGGAATTTGGTGTGGTCACTGTTCCAGGGCATGAGGCACGACTTCTCCTTCCCGCGACCGCTGCCGGCCCGGGTGTTGGTGGTCGCGTCCCTCACTTCTTTCCTTCCCTGTCGCGCCTTCGGCGCTCCACGGTCTCTTGTTCTGTTCCTCGCAGAGAAGCGCGAGGGGGCGGGCGCTCGTCAGAGTGCCAGTCCGGGTAGTCCGTAAGGGGCGCTCAGCCGAGCACCCGCCGCGGCGACTTCTGACCTCCGACACCCGCGCTCCGGGCAGCAGACGGACGGACCCACCTTAAGAGCGGGCAACCCATCCTGACCGCGCCGCGCGCCGGGAAAGTCCCCCGGGGTTGGCGCTAGCCTGCCGCCCTTAAGGTCAGCGACTGTGACAGCCGGTCGTAATGCCGGCGGGCGGGCCTTGCGGAAGCCTCCCGGTCCGGACGGAGTCCGTTTCCCCGTCCGAAGCAGGCGCCGCTCCTTTCCCCGCAGGCCGGCCGGTACCGGACGCGCCCTCGCATGGGAAAGGACACTGCGGATTATGGGGGCGGCGGAAGGGGCGGGAATTGTATCTGGAGTTATCCTCGTTTCGGGCAGGTGGAATCGCGCCAGACGTTGGTCGCGTCCATCGCGGAAAACCTGCGCGAGAGTGTCAATGTCGGTGCCGAGGAAGCGAAGGCGGACCGCGGAGATAGCCTATCAAAAGACGGCTTGAGAACATCGCCCAGTCGACTTGGTCGCGCCGGCCTACCGGCTCGCATCTACAGCAGGAAACGACAGAGGGGACCATTTCACGAAATTCCTCAACAGCGACTTCATGGGACCAATCTTCCTGAAGTATGCACGATGCTCTAGCCGATACCGATCTATTGTCTGGTTCCAGCACAATGCGTACACGGCCCAAAAGGTAGGCGGCTCATCACGCCTTATCGATTGTGCCTCGCCTTCCCATGTCGGCATGAGTTCCTCTCGCTGCGCTTGATGACGGGCGATGTCCTCTTGCAGCTTCTTGAACCTGACGTACAGCTCCTGATGTCGGAGGGCCCGATCGTCGAAATGAAACGTGAGGTCGACGATGTTAACGAGGGCGACGAGAAGGCCAAATACCACCGTCGTTTCGTCGACGGTGACCCCGAATGACTCGAACCATCGAGTCACAGCGAGCACCGCAATGATTGAGCCGCAGATTGAGACAAGCCGAACCACGGACAAGTACCGAGACAGGGTCGCTCGCCGCCAATCATGATACCGCGCGGAGACTTCCACCCCAAACTTCAGTTCCCAAAAGGCGTCCATGGCAAGTCCTTGCGTTGCTTCATCTCAGCCATTCCCGTCCCCGGGGGATGGCACCTTCGGAGGCAATTGTGGCACGGGAACGGGCGGGTCTGGTGCGTGAGGCTTGGGTGGGATCGGCCACGGCGGTTCTGTGCTGACGTATATCTCTCGGACCGTAGCATCCAACTCCTTCGGATCCGCTGTCTGGATCGGGTGTGGGCCGACCAGTGCGACGACCCAATCCTCCAGAGTAGGGGCGCTCGACGCAAAAAGGCTGCCTGATCTTGACCCTTCGCGCCAATAGAGGGTGTAGGCGACCAGTCCGTTTTCATTAACTCTGTTACGAAAGATCGAATCTGGAACTATCGAGTACACGCCGTCGTGAGATGGGACAACTCGAGCTATAGAAATATCTCCGGGCGCCAGGTAGTACTGATGCACCGTCGTCTCGGTTCCAGTGGTGAAATGGTCGAGAAGTGCGCCCGTAGAATCGCGAAGGACGATCTCGGCGTCGCTTGGGAACGGCCCAACAACGACCAAGAGTGATCCGAGTCCCGCGCGAGGCTGATGAGGCCAGAATCCCTGCTGGGCCGCGCTTGCTGAATTGCCCAGAAGCGCAAAAAGCGCCGTCAGCCCGATGACTGCATTGCCCCACATTGGCGCCAGATTGTCCCAATCTCGCTACAACGTCAAATTGCAACCAACGACTCGGTGAGGCTGGGCTCTGGTTGTCGAGTCTCAATCGCCCTCTTGTTATTTCATCGCCCGAAATTCACGCGTCCGCCCTGCGCTTCGCGTGATTCCCAAGGTTTGTTTTGCTTGAAGAAAAACCGCCTCCCGGCGCGGAGGAGCAGTCCGGCGAGGCCGTGAGCGCGAGGACGATCTACCCCGCTAACGGACCTTTCGGAGTTGCAAGCGTAGGATGGGCAAAGGCGCGGGAACGCGTTGCCACCGGTTCGTGTCGTGCGGGAAGGTGGTGGGCAAATCGCGAGGGCGTTTGCCCACCCTAGGAGGTGGCGGTGCTCACACCCTACAAATCATCAAATTCCTCGCCGATTCCCTCCCGCATTTGCTGCCGTTTCTTAGCTTTGGCACCTGCCCCCGGGGGGTAGGCGGCCTTCTCAGCTATCTCGAAAGGCAAGGCCCCCGACTATTACGCCCGCCAAGAACAGCATCAGGCTCGCACAGATCGAAAGCATCGCGCATCGGAGCCACCACTCATGAGTCAACGGTGAGGAAACTCGGTTCGCAGTTTCGCCGAGGAGCGTCAACTGCGTAATATAGCCTAGGGCGCCGGCGAGCGCCGCGAAGAACACCCCCAATCCGAAAAGAATAATCGGCAAGAAAAGGTGAGGCGGACCTGGCGGCTTTCCCCAGGTGTTTCCCATCAGGGTCATGCAAGCGACAGCGGCGCCGCCGTTCAGCAAGAGCGCGGAATTCTGAACAGCGAGGCCAACTCGGATTAGTGAGCGGTAGGTCTCTTGGAAGTGCTCTGTGTCAACCGCCATGAGGTCCGCGATTCTCAATCACCACGGCGGTTGCGCCGCCAAGCGTCCCAACCGCAGCGAGAGGGCAGTGTGGTTGCTGACACCGTTGCATGCAAGCAGAGGGTGGCCAAACACGCCGTTGCGCCGTGCCCACGTTGGCGAGAAACACGTGGGCAAAACGAAGACGTTTTGCCCACCCTACAAGTGATTGAAATCCCTCGCCAAATCTCCCCCGCATTTACTTGTAAATCGGGCTCCGAAACCCTAGATTCCGCCTAGCGTTTTCACTGATTCCCAAGGCTCGTTTTGGCAGACCAGACACCACCTCCCGGCGCGGGGGAACCGCCCGGCGAGGGCCCCGAGTACGAAGCCATCTCGATCACCGACGAGATGCGGCAGAGCTACCTCGATTACGCCATGAGCGTGATCGTTTCGCGCGCCCTGCCGGACGTGCGCGACGGGCTGAAGCCGGTGCACCGGCGCATCCTCTATTCGATGCACGAGAACGGGCGCGACTGGAACAAGCCCTACCGCAAGTGCGCGCTGATCGTCGGCGACGTGATGGGCAAGTATCACCCGCACGGCGACCAGTCGATCTACGACGCGCTGGTGCGCATGGCGCAGGAATTTTCCATGCGCGTGCCGCTGATCGACGGGCAGGGGAACTTCGGCTCGGTCGATGGCGACCCGCCGGCGGCCATGCGCTACACCGAGGCGCGCCGCGCCAAGGTCGCCCATACGCTGACCGAGGACATCGACAAGGACACGGTCGACTGGCGCGACAACTACGACGGCTCCGAGAAGGAGCCGACGGTTCTGCCGGCGCGCTTTCCGAACCTGCTGGTCAACGGCGCCGGCGGCATCGCCGTCGGCATGGCGACCAACATTCCGCCGCACAACCTCGGCGAGGTGATCGACGCCACCACCGCGCTCATCGACGATCCCGAGCTGAGCATCGAGGCGCTGATGGAGATCATCCCCGGGCCGGACTTCCCGACCGGCGGGCTGATCCTCGGGCGCTCCGGCATCCGCCAGGCGTACCTGACCGGGCGCGGCTCGATCATGATGCGCAGCAAGGTGACCGTCGAGACGGTCCGCAAGGAGCGCGAGGCGCTGGTCGTCCACGAGATCCCCTTCCAGGTCAACAAGGCGACGATGATCGAGAAGATCGCCGAGCTGGTGCGCGACAAGCGCGTCGAGGGGATCGCCGATATCCGCGACGAGAGCGACCGCCACGGCATGCGCGTCGTGATCGAACTGAAGCGCGAGGCGATGTCGGACGTGGTGCTGAACCAGCTGTGGCGGTTCTCGGCGCTGCAGACGAGTTTCGGCGCCAACATGGTGGCGCTCAACGGCGGCCGGCCGGAGACGCTGAACCTCAAGGATTTCCTCGCCGCGTTCGTCGCCTTCCGCGAGGAGGTGGTCGGGCGGCGGACGAAGTTCCTGCTCGGCAAGGCGCGCGACCGCGCCCACATCCTGGTTGGCCTGGCGATCGCGGTCGCCAACATCGACGAGGTCATCCGTATCATCCGCGGCGCCAAGGACCCCAACCAGGCGCGCGAGGAATTGCTGGCGCGCTCGTGGCCGGGCCAGGACGTGGCGCCGCTGATCGCGCTGATCGCCGACCCGCGCCACCGCCTCGACCCGGACGGCAGCTATCGCCTCTCCGACGAGCAGGCGCGCGCCATCCTCGAGCTGCGCCTGGCGCGGCTGACCGCGCTCGGCCGTGAGGAGATCGACGAGGAACTGGGCAAGCTCGCCACCGAGATTTCCGACTACCTCGACATCTTGCGCTCGCGCCAGCGGGTCCGCCAGATCGTCAAGGACGAACTCGCCGCCGTGCGCCAGGAATTCGCCACGCCGCGCAAGACCGAGATCGTCGAGGGCATCGGCGAGCTGGAAGACGAAGACCTCATCCAGCGCGAGGACATGGTGGTCACCGTCACCCATTCCGGCTGGGTGAAGCGCGTGCCGCTCGACACCTACCGGGCGCAGCGCCGCGGCGGCAAGGGCCGCGCCGGCATGGCGACCAAGGAAGAGGATTTCGTCACGCGGCTGTTCGTGGCCAACACCCACACGCCGATCCTGTTCTTCTCCTCGCGCGGCCTCGTCTACAAGGAGAAGGTCTGGCGGCTGCCGCTTGCCGCGCCGACGGCACGCGGCAAGGCGCTGGTCAACCTGCTGCCGCTCTCGGCCGGCGAGCGCATCACCACCATTTTGCCGCTGCCCGAGGACGAGGCGACCTGGGGCGAGCTCGACGCGATGTTCGCCACCCAGGCCGGAAGCGTGCGCCGCAACAAGCTCTCCGACTTCGTCAACGTGAACCGCAACGGCAAGATCGCCATGAAGTTCGACAGCGAGGACGAGGCGATCGTCGACGTGGCGCTGTGCACGGAAAGCGACGACGTGCTGCTGACCACCGCCGAGGGGCACTGCATCCGCTTCCCGGTCGGCGACGTGCGCGTCTTCAAGGGGCGCGACTCGACCGGCGTGCGCGGCATCAACCTGGCCGCGGGCGACCGGGTGATCAGCCAGGCGATTCTGCGCCACTTCGAGGCGAGCGGCGACGAGCGCGCCGCCTATCTCAAGATGAGCCGGGCGGTGCGCGGCGAGGGCGAGCCGGAGGTTGTGGCCGAGCCGGAGGAGGGCGAGGAGGAGGAGGCGGTCGCGGGCGAGCTGTCGCAGGCGCGCTACGCCGAGATGGGCGCCGCCGAGCAGTTCATCCTGACGGTGTCCGAGAACGGCTACGGCAAGCGCACATCCTCGTTCGAGTACCGGGTGACCGGGCGCGGCGGCAAGGGCATCGTCGCCATGGCGGTCACCGGGCGGAACGGCCCGCTGGTCGCCTCGTTCCCGGTCGAGGACGAGGACCAGATCATGCTGGTCTCCAACGGCGGGCAGATCATCCGCATGCCGATCGACGGCATCCGCATCATCGGGCGCGGCACGCAAGGCGTCACCGTCTTCGACACGGCCGAAAACGAGACGGTGGTCTCTGTCGAGCGGCTGACCGAGGACGAGGGCGGCGAAGACGAAGGCGGTGAGGCCACCCCGGAAGCGGACGGCGAAGGCGCCTGAACGACGTAATTCCGCGCCCGGATTGCGGAACAATTAAGCCTGCCTGGTAACGGAACCTTGTTGCTACAAGGTGCAGGTCGAGGCGATCCGAAAGGTCGCCGGCGATGCATCTCCTGTCGCGCAACATTGCCCTGACGATCTTTGCGGCCACCGTCGCAATGATCGCCTTTTCCATGTCCGTGCTGGTTGCGGTCTTCAGCGCCACGGGCGCGACCGTCCCGGTGCAGTCGATCGTCCTCGTCATCGCAATGCCGATCGTGCTCACCCCGGCGGTGTTCTATCCGCTGCTCCACATGAACCGAAAGCTGCGCCGGATGGCCGTCGAGCTCGAGCGGCAGGTGCGCACCGACATGCTTACCGAGCTGCCCAATCGGCGGGCGTTCTTCGAGTTCGCCCAGTCGCTTCTTGAGCAGCCCCTGCCGGCAAAGACGCTGCTGGCGGCGATGACCATCGATGCCGACCATTTCAAGGGCGTCAACGACCACTATGGCCACGCCCAGGGGGACCGCGTGCTGAAGGAAGTCGCCGACGTCATCTTCGCGGAGGTTTCGGCGGCGAACGCATCGCACTGGATCGTGGCGCGTCTGGGGGGCGAGGAATTTGCGGTCCTGGCGGACGGTCTGGTTCCAAGTGCCGTCGGTCGGCTGGCGGAGCGCATCTGCGCACAGGTGCATCGGTCCGTCGCCATCGGACCGGAGCGGGAGGCGGTCACGGTCAGCGTCGGCGTGGCGTTCCAGCGACCCGGGATGCAGATCGACCGGCTCCTGAAGCTCTCCGACGACGCGGTTTACGACGCCAAGCGTGCCGGCCGCAACCGGTGGGCGTTCGCGCCCGGCGAGGCCGACCGCATCGTGCGCGGCGAGGAACGCGCGGCCGGCTGAACGATCCCGGAACGGCGCGTTTTCGCGCCCGGATTCGGAAAGCGTTAAGCCTGTCCGCTAACCCGATATTGGGGTGAATGGGTGCAGATCGAGGCGAATTCGGGGACCGCCTCGCGATGCACTTCTTCGTCCGCAACATTGCCGTCACCGTCGGCGTCGCCACGGTCGCGATCATCCTCCTCTGTCTGGCGGCCGTGTTCGCCGTGTTCAATGTCACACACACGGCGGTCCCCACGCAGACGATAGCCCTGACGCTGGCGCTGCCGGCGGTTCTCGTCCCCGCGATCGTCTATCCGTTGCTCTTCCTCTACCGGCGAGAGAAGCAACTGTTGCGGAAGCTCGAGCAGCAGGCCCACACCGACGCGCTCACCGATCTCCCCAATCGCCGTGCGTTCTTCGAGTTCGCGCGGATGCTTCTCGACCGCCCGCGATCGGACGACAGGCCGCTCGCCGCCATGACCATCGACGTCGATCACTTCAAGAGCGTCAACGACCGCTTCGGCCACGATCACGGCGACATGGTGCTGCGGCGGATCGCCGGCATCATTCGCACCGAGGTTTCGAACGCGCGGGCGACCGACTGGATCGCGGCGCGGCTCGGCGGGGAGGAGTTCGCGATTCTGGCGTCCGGGCTGGCGCCGAGCGCGGTCGGCCGGCTGGCGGAGCGCATCTGCAACCAGGTCCACCTGTCGGTCGGTGCGGGCGCCTACCTGGAACCGGTGACGGTGAGCCTCGGCGTGGCTTTCCATCAACCCGGCATGAAGATCGACCGGCTGCTCAAGCTCTCCGACGACGCCGTTTACGACGCCAAGGACGCCGGCCGCGACCGATGGGCGTTCGCGGCCAAGGAAGGCGGCCGCCAGACGCGCAACGACGCGCGCGCGGCCGGCTGACGTTCAGCGACATCCTGTGGGATATCCGATCCCCTCCCGATCCGCCGGCGAGCCGGCGGATCGACCTCCCCTTTTCAAGGGGAGGGGAAGAGGGGTGCGCCGGTCTCGCTGCTGGGGGCCAGCGTCCATCGACGATCGAAGTGGCTTCGGCTTTCTTCATCGCGCGCGCCTTTCGCGGGTCGCGTGAACGCCCGCGGCGCTTGTCTAGAGCCAATCGCTGGAAAAATCAGAGCCGCCGGCTTCGGGGGGGGTGAAGCCGACGGCTCTGCCAGGCGGGTGGGGTCTCCTTCGGGAAAGTCCTCGGGGCAGAGGAGGAGACCCCCGGGGGGAAGTTCGTGGGGGCCGCTAGTTGAAATCGACCCGGATGCGGTTGAGCGTCGAGACGCCGTCCTGACGGGTTTCGACGGTGGCATAGGTGCCGGCGTTGGAGGCGACCGGCAGACGGTCGGCCCTCGGCGCGACGTTGCTCTGGAGCACGATGGACGCACTGGCGAGGCCAACGGCGAGCGTCGCCGCGAACGCGGTCGCGAGAACTGCTGTGTGGAACCCGGTAGCCATGACCGATCTCCTTCGACTTTTTCAGACGGTTTCGCGTCGAAGACGCCGACGGCCGCCGCTTGTTCGTTTACGTGCGCACAACCTGCCGGAACCAAGCTGAACGCCGGCAGAGCCGGGTATTCATTTGCCGTTCAGCGAGGCGGCGGAAACTGCGCCCCTTTGTGGCAGGGCCGTGGCAACCACGGGAACCCGCCCTCTGCATGCATCTGCAGGTAGGACCGATAGGCGGCAAAAACAGTGATGGGGGTCACAGCGCCGCGACATGGCGGCCATGCGGTTTCGCGTGCCCGCCCGCGAGGGGCGCCGGCGACGGCTAAGGCTTGTAGGGCTTCACGATGAGGACCTGCAGGTCCTTCTCGGGAGTGAAGTCCTCTGCCGTGTATTCGTAGGTCGTGGGGCCGGTCTTGCGGACGCCGTCCGCGCAGAAGCTCGCGACCGCGCCCGGCTCGCCGGTGTCGACGGTGAGCTTGAAGGCGTGGATCGATCCCGCCCAGTTGGTGGCGGTCACCAGGATGTAGGTGATGCGCTCTTCGAGCAGATATGGATTGTCGGAATCGAGAACCGGCTTGAGGAGAGCCCTGGCGCCGGCCGCGAAGGCGGCGTCGATGCAGTTGTGTTCCTTGTACCAGGGCTCGTCGAGCGAACTCTCGCCGAACAGACCATAGGCCGCGACCGGCTTGTAGGTGTGCTCGACGACGACGTCCTTGCCGGGCGGGAAGGTCTGCTGCCAGGTGAAGATCGCCTCGTAGTGCCAATCGGCGATCACGGAACCGGAATCGCCTTCGACCAGGCCGAGGCGGGCCAGCTCGCCGCGCTGGCTGGGCGCGAGGCGGTCGAGCTTGTCTTGCACGCCGTCGACCAGCGGATTGAGCGGCAGGTGGAATTTGCGCAGCTCCGCCGTGCGGTCGATGCCGAGGGCGCTGGCGCGCTCGTAGAGGGACGGCGCCACCTGCTTGCCGTCCGCCGTCACGGTGAACCCGACGAAATTAGCCTTGTCCGGTTCGGGCAACACGATCATCTCGTCGTCGGGATTGATCGCGTCGATCGCCGGCAGGGGAAAGGCGACGAGGGTGGTGACCGCCGCGTCGCCGGTGTTGCGGAAGTGATAGGTGACCCGCACCTCCGACGCCGAGATGTAGAGATCCTCGGAGACCAGCTGGATGGTGTCGCTGTAGACCAGCTGGAGGCCGCCGGCGCCGAGCTCGGCAGTCGAATCATTGGCGAGAGCGACGCCTGCCGACGAGGCGGCGAGGGCGCCCGCCAGCCAGACCCAACCAACCGACCGTTTCATGATCGCCCCCGACAAAACGTTGCTTCAGTGTCGGGGGAGCGGCGAAGCCGAGGAGCCCCCGACGGCCATTGGCGGCGACGGGCAGCATAGCGCAGGTTCGTTGCGCCAGCGATCATCTCCCGCTGCACCCCGCCCCGGACCTGCGGCCCGACCCTCTCCCGCACCAGGGGAGCATGGCGCGCCCCAACCTTGCCGCAGGCAGGCGACGGGGCTAGGAAGGCCGGCGCCCGGCCGGCGAACTCGCGCCAGCCGCGGGAAAGGTCAGCGCTTTGCCCCGAATCGCCTTCTATCCCGGCACCTTCGATCCCGTCACCAACGGGCACGTCGACCTGCTCCGGGGCGCGCTCGCCGTCGCCGACCAGGTGGTGGTCGGCATCGGCGTCAACCCGTCGAAGGCGCCGCTGTTCCCGCTCGCCGAGCGCAAGGCGATGGTCGCCGACATGATCGAGAGCTTCGGCGCGGCGGACGCCGCCCGCGCGACCGTGGTCGCGTTCGAGGGACTGGCGGTGGCCGCCGCCAGCAACGCCGGGGCGACGCTCCTGATCCGCGGCCTGCGCGACGCCAACGACTTCGAATACGAGATGCAGATGGCCGGCACCAACCACGTACTGGCGCCGAACCTGCACACCGTCTTCCTGCCGTCCTCGCCGGAGGTTCGCCACATCACCGCCACGCTCGTCCGGCAGATCGCCGAGATGGGCGGCGACGTGACGCCGTTCGTGCCGGCCGCCGTCGCCCGGCGGATCCGGCGGCAGCAATCCACGTCCGCCTAGCCGGACATCCAACCCAACCGGAGTCGCAATGCCCGTGTTCCGAATTCTCGCCGCCCTTGCGTTTGTCTTCGCCGCCGCCCTGCCGCTTTCCGCCAGTGCTCAGCAGCTCGACCCCGAAAACACGCTTCTCATGCAGTTGCCCGCCGGCACCGTGGTGATCAAGCTGAGGCCCGACCTGGCGCCCAACCACGTCAAGCAGATCAAGACGCTGACCCGGCAGGGCTTCTACGACGGCACGCCCTTCCACCGCGTCATCCCCGGCTTCATGGCGCAGGGCGGCGACCCGACCGGCACCGGCACGGGCGGCTCCAAGCTCCCCGACCTCAAGGCCGAGTTCACCAACACCAACTTCGGCCGCGGCACCATCGGCGCCGCCCGCACCAACGACCCGAACAGCGCCAACTCGCAGTTCTTCATCTGCTTCCAGGACTGCTCGTTCCTGAACGGCCAGTACACGGTGTGGGGCGAGGTGGTGAAAGGCATGGAGTTCGTCGACGCGCTCAAGGCCGGCGACGGCAACGTCAACGACGGCATGGTGACCAACCCCGACAAGATCATCACCCTGCGCGTTGCCGCCGACGTCAAGTAAGTGTCAACAGACGAAGACGAGGAGAGACCCGATTTGGCCAACGATCCGGAAAACACGCTTGTGATGGAAACCACGCATGGGACGGTGACGATCGCGCTCCGCCCCGACCTCGCGCCCAATCATGTCGCCCGGATCAAGGAGCTGGCCCGCGAGGGCTTCTACGACGGCATCGTCTTTCACCGCGTCATCGACGGCTTCATGGCCCAGACCGGCGACCCGACCGGCACCGGCATGGGCGGCTCCGGCAAGAAGCTGAAGGCGGAGTTCTCCAAGGAGCCGCACGTGCGCGGCACGGCCTCCATGGCGCGCGCCCAGAGCCTGGATTCGGCCGACAGCCAGTTCTTCATCTGCTTCGGCGACGCCGGCTTCCTCGACGGCCAGTACACGGTCTGGGGCCAGGTGGTCGACGGCATGGACAACGTCGACAAGATCAAGCGTGGCGAGCCGGTCAAGGACCCGGACAAGATCGTGTCCATGAAGGTCGCCGCCGACGTCTGACGGCGGGACAAGGAGCGGGCGACATGAGCGAGGCGGGCAGGGCGCCCGGGCCGGACGGCGGGCCGCCCCGGCGGGGCGAATGGAACCAGGCGGTGCGCTGGGTCGCCGGCGCCGGGCTGGTGACGCTCGGCGTGGCGCTGCTCATGGAAAGCTGGGGCGCCTATATCAGCGGGCCGCAGCGGGCGATCTACATCATGGTTCCCGCGCTCGCCGGCTTCGCGGCCGCGCTCTACGCCTATGCGGTGAACGGCGGCATCACCCGCGGGGTGCGCACCGGCGTCGTCCTCGGCATCCTGCTCACGGTTGTCGCCGGCGACTACTACTTCGATCTCGAATGGGACCAGGCCTGGCCGGTCTTCCTGATCCTGCTCGGGATCGGCGTGCTGCTGGAGAGCTTCTGGCGGCGCTAGGGTTGGCCCGGCGCGCGGCCCCCGGCAAATTGATCCGGCGCAATGCGAATTGTGCGGCAGGCGCCAACCTGCAAGCCGGATGATTCTCGCTTGGCGAGGGACAGGCCCATGAGCGACGACGGCACGAACGACATGCCGGACCCCGGGTCGCATCCGTCGCGGCACGAGGAAAAGGCACGGCTTCATCGCGAACGGCACGCGGCGGAACTTAGGCGGCGGGAGGCGCGCTGGACCTGGCACGGGGGTCCGTGGATCGGCGGGCTCCTGCTGATCGCGCTCGGCCTCGCCTTCCTGCTCCGCAACTTCGGCTATCCGCTGCCCGAGCATTGGTGGGCGCTGTTCCTGCTGGTGCCGGCGGTGGGCGCCTTCTGGAGCGCCTGGACGATGTACGAGCAGAGCGGGCGCGAGATCACGTCCGGGGTGCGCGGCGGGCTGGTCGGCGGCACACTGCTGACGCTGCTCGCCATCGTCTTCTTCTTCAACGTCGACTTCGGCAAGTTCTGGCCGGTGATCCTGATCGTGATCGGCGTGTCGGTGCTCGCCGGCGGGGTGCGCCGACACTAGCGGCCTGGCGGTTCAGCCCGTCGCGAGCGCACGCGCATCGCGCACACCGCGCAAGGCGCCCGACCACGCGATGAGTTGATCCAGCATATCGCCGACCTGGGTGGTCAGGCTTTCGGTGGGAACGAAGCTGCCGGAGGAGAATGTCGCCCGCAACGGGACGGCGGGCTGGGCGCGAACCGTGGCGACCTGCAGTTCCGCCAGGACTGGCCGCAACGCTTCGGCGGCGCGGGCCCCCGAGACCCATCCGCCATAGCAGACGATGCCCGCCGCCTTGTCGTTCCATTCCCGATACACGAAGTCCAAAGCGTTCTTCAGCGCCCCGGGATACGAGCGATTGTATTCAGGGACGACGAACACATAGCCATCGAAGCTGTCGACCAGCTCGCCCCACTTTCGGGTGTGCGCGTGCTCGTATTTCTGGTGGGTGGGATTCCCGGGTTCGTCGAGATTTCCGAGTTTGTGCTCGGCGAGGTCGATCAGCTCATAGAAGGCGCCGCCGTGGGCCTGGGCGGCGGCGAGCACCCACGCGGCGATCTGGTCGCCACGGCGTCCCGGTCGCGTGCTGCCCAGTACGATTGCGATACGAAGAGCCATCTGAAACCTCGCTAAAAGTTGATGTATCAACTCTATGAGACGATTGTTGATGTGTCAACTCTTGATCGGTATCATTCCTCGCATGTTCGAACCTGACGCCCTCAGACCCGACGAGTGGAAGCTCTGGCACACGTGGATGCACGCCCAGCGGCTGCTCGCGCAGGAAATCGATCGTCGCCTGCAAGCGGAGTTCGGCATCTCCAAGGCCGACTTCAGCGTGCTGGTGACGCTGCTTCAGGCCGATACTTCCGAGATGCGTCTCGTCGAGCTGGCGCAATCGCTGGGTTGGGAAAAGAGCCGCCTGGCGCATCAGCTCACCAGGATGGAGAGCCGCGGACTTGTCACGCGGAGCGAACGCGGGGCAAAGGGTCGGCGCACGGGAATAGGGCTGACGCGGGAAGGCCGCGGCCTCGCGGAGCGCGCGGTGATCGCGCATGCCTCCAACATCCGTACCTACTTCCTGGAGCCGCTTCTCCCGGAACAAGGCGCAGCGATCCGCGCCTGGAGCGAGCAGATGATTGACCGCCTGGCGCCGGGCCCAGCGCAATCCGGGCCGCCGACGAACCCTCATGAAAGGGAAACGCCCTAGCCACCGGCCTTTCGGCCGCTCTGTGGGCGCCGCAGTTTCCCGAGCCGAGGCGGATGGGGTATGGAGCGCCCCATGCGCGTCGACCTGTTCGATTTCGAGTTGCCCGAGGAGCGGATTGCGCTCCGGCCGCAAGAGCCTCGTGACGCCGCCAGGCTGCTCGTGGTGAAGCCGGGCGCGCCGTTCGCGGACCGCATCGTGCGCGACCTGCCGGAACTGCTGCGGCCGGGCGACGCGCTGGTGCTGAACGACACCCGCGTGATCCCTGCGGAACTCCACGGCGAGCGCGAGCGCGACGGCCAGCGCGCAACGGTGAGCGTCAACCTGATCCAGAAGCTCGGAGGCTCGCGCTGGCAGGCACTCGCCCGGGGCGCGCGCAAGCTTGCCCTCGGCGACCGGGTGCGCTTCGGCCAGACGACCGACGCGGCGTGTCTCATTGCCGGGCTCGACGCGACCATTGCGGCGAAGGGCGAGGCAGGCGAGGTAACCCTGGCCTTCGATCTTGCCGGGCCGGCCCTCGACGAGGCGATCGCGGCCATCGGCCATGTGCCGCTGCCGCCGTATATCGCGAGCCGCCGCGCCCCCGACGATCTCGACCGGCAGCAGTACCAGACGATCTACGCGCGCGCCGAAGGGGCGGTGGCGGCGCCGACCGCGGGCCTGCACTTCACCGAGACGCTGTTCGCGGCGCTCGATGCGCGCGGCGTTTCGCGCCACACGCTGACGCTGCACGTCGGCGCCGGGACGTTTCTGCCGGTCAAGGCGGACGACACCGCCGGCCACAAGATGCACGCCGAATGGGGGACGATCCCCGCCGATACCGCCGAGGCGCTCAACCGGACGCGGCGCGAAGGGGGACGCATCGTGGCGGTCGGAACGACGTCGCTGCGGCTTCTGGAGGCGGCGGCGGACGAGGAGGGGACGATCCATCCATTTGCGGGCGAGACCGACATCTTCATCACGCCGGGCTACAAGTTCCGGGCGGTCGATCTGCTGATGACCAACTTCCACCTGCCGCGCTCGACGTTGTTCATGCTGGTCTCGGCGTTCGCCGGGCGCGAGCGCATGCTGGCGGCCTACCAACACGCGATCGACAGCAAGTACCGGTTCTATTCGTACGGGGATGCATGCCTGTTGTGGCCGGAGGGTGCATGAGCGGCGTGGTGGGATTTGACCCCCTCCCAACCTCCCCCTTTCAGGGGGAGGGGGACGGTGCGGACGTCACGGCGCCCCGCCTACTTCGTCGAAAGGAACGCCTCCTCCCCCTGCAAGGGGGAGGATCAAGGTGGGGGTCCGAGGCGAGGGGAGCGAGCGTCGTTTCGGGTGAGGGGGGACAGGACATTCCGGAGAAGGCTCAGCTTCCTCCCGGTCGCCGGCCGCTCATCCCCGCGAAGGCGGGGATCCAGGGAGCAACGAGAAAGGCTCCCGGTGGGGTCAGCGGGCTGCGTCGGACGCCTGGGTTCCCGCTTTCGCGGGAACGAGCGGAGAAGGGGCAGGGTCGATGACCCTCGGCGTCGCGTTCCGGATCGACGCGACCGACGGGGCGGCGCGGACGGGCGTGCTGTCGCTGCCGCGCGGCGACATCCGCACGCCGGCGTTCATGCCGGTGGGGACCGCGGGAACCGTCAAGGCGATGACCATGGCGGACGTCAAGGCGACCGGCGCCGACGTGATCCTCGGCAACACCTACCACCTGATGCTGCGGCCGGGCGCCGAGCGGGTCGCTAAACTCGGCGGGCTGCACGAATTCGCGCGCTGGGACAAGCCGATCCTGACCGACTCCGGCGGCTTTCAGGTGATGTCGCTGGCCGCGCTCAGGAAACTCGACGCCGACGGTGTCACCTTCCAGTCGCACATCGACGGCGCGACCCACCGGCTGACGCCCGAGCGGTCGCTGGAAATCCAGGCGCTGCTCGATTCCGACATCCGCATGCAACTCGACGAGTGCGTGGCGCTGCCGGCCGAGCCACAGGAGGTCGCGCGCGCCATGCGCCTGTCGCTCGACTGGGCGAAGCGCTCCAAGGCGGCGTTCGGTACGACGGAGGGGCGGGCGCTGTTCGGCATCGTGCAAGGCGGCGACGTGGCGGCGCTG
Organism: uncultured Alphaproteobacteria bacterium; assembly: GCA_963843565.1. GTDB lineage: Bacteria > Pseudomonadota > Alphaproteobacteria > Rhizobiales > Kaistiaceae > DASZQY01. The sequence continues at coordinate 723,384 of CAWJKY010000003.1, read as the reverse complement.
AGGCTCGAGTCGGCGGCCGGCCTGACGGCGATCGGCTTCGACGGCTTCGCCATCGGCGGGCTCGCGGTCGGGGAGCCGCAGCAGACCATGCTGGCCATGCTCGACGTAACCGTGCCGGCGCTGCCCGCCGACGCGCCGCGCTACCTGATGGGGGTGGGGCAGCCCGACGACATTCTGGAATCGGTCGCCCGCGGCGTCGACATGTTCGACTGCGTGCTGCCGACCCGCGCCGGGCGCCATGGCGTCGCCTACACCCGCTTCGGCAAGCTCAACCTGAAGAACGCCCGCCACGCCGACGACCCGCGCTCGCTCGACGACACGATGGAATGGCCGGCGGCCCGCGACTATTCGCGGGCCTATCTGCATCATCTGGTGAAGTCGAACGAGATGCTGGGCGCGATGCTGCTGTCGCAGAACAACGTCAGCTACTACCAGCACCTGATGGCCGGCATTCGCGCCGCGATTGCCGCCGGCCGGCTGGCGGATTTCGCGGCGGAGACCAAAGCCGCCTGGACCGCGGGCGACCTGCCGCCAATCCAGGGAAGCGCCGCGCCCGTCAGAGAATGAACGGGATGAGCATCTTCGACGTCTTCGCGTACGCCGCGTAGTCCTCGCCGAAGGCCGCAAGGTTGTCCTTCTCCTCGGCCCGCGCGGTCAGGAACACGGCCACCACGGCCATCGCGAAGACGACAACACCCGGCCAGTAGAGCGGCTGCTTCAGGTAGGCGCCGATCGCGAGGCAGAGGAGCGAGGCGTACATCGGGTGGCGGATGTAGCGGTAGACGTTGGTGGTCACCAGTTGGGTGGTGTTCTCGAAATGCGCATCCGGCTTGCCGCGACCCCGGAGCAGCATCAGCCCGGCGATCGCCAGATAGATCGACAGGATCAGGAAGATCCACGAGACGATCTGGACCGGCGCCGCCCATGACGCGAACCACACCGCGTAGTTCATCAGCACCAGCGCCGCGATGCCCTCGAAGGCCACGAAGCGGAACGGACCCTGGGCGCGCGGGGTCACGATGGCGTAGCGCCAAGTGAAATAGCCGAAGACGAACGTCGCCAGAAAGAAGATCAGGATCGCCACGGCGCGGAGTCTACCACGCCGGGCGCGTGCCAGGACGTGCCGATGGCGCCGGGGGCGAGCCGGCGGTGTCCTGCCGCTCGCCTAGTTGGCGTCGAGGGCGGCGAGCGCGGCGCGGGCGGCTCGAGCCTCGATGTATCGCGCCGGGCACAGCTTCGCGGCCTCAACGAAGAACGGCCGGGCACCGGTGGCGCCATGGATCAGGGTCCACTGGCCGGCATAGAAATTCGCCTCGCAGAGCTGCTCGCTCTTCGTCTTGGGATCGGGATCATCGGCGGCGGTCAGCACCGCATCGGCACCGGTGGTGCCGAGGAACAGGCGGACGATCGGCGCCGGCCATTGGTCCATCGCCAGGTGGTCGACAGCCGCGGCGATCTCGCCCGGCTTGCCGGCGCGGCCGAGGGCGATCTCCAGCCACAGCGCCGCATAGACGTCGCTCGGGGAGAGCTCAAGAGCCTTCCTGAGGTCGGCTTCGGCCTCGCCGAACGCCTGCGCATGGACGTGCGTCATGCCGCGGTCGAACCAGGCGGCCTGATTGGTCGGGTCGAGCGCGATGGCCGTGCCGAAATCGGCGATGGCGCGCGCTTCCTCGCCCTTGCCCGACCATGCATAGCCGCGATCGATAAACGCCCACGGGTCGGTCGGATCGAGGCTGATCGACTTGTCGAGATCGACGATGGCGCGGTCGTCCTCGCCCATGTTGGACAGGCTGTAGCCGCGGCCGGAATAGGCCAGCGCATAGGTCGGATCGGCGGCGATGGCCGCAGTGTAGTCGGCGACGGCCTTCTCGTAGTCGTCCATGTTGGACCAGACGTCGCCGCGGTCGGTCAGCGTGACCGCATCGTCCGGCTTCAGGCGCAGCGCCTTGTTGTAGTCGTCGAGGGCGCGCGCGGTGTCGCCCTGTGCGGCGTAGAGGTCGCCGCGCGCCCTCAGCGCGTCGGCTCGGCTCGGGTCGATGCCGATCGTGGTGCTGTATTCCTCGATGGCGCGCTGCCCGTCGCCCTTGTCGGCGTAGGCGATCGCGAGGTCGAAGTGGGCGTCGGCGTTGTTCGGGTCGAGGACGAGCGCGGCGTTGTAGTCGGCAATGGCGCGGTCGTTGTCGCCGGTCTCCGCGTAGACGGCGCCGCGCGACAGATAGGCCTCGATGTACTTGGGATCGAGGTGGATGGCCTCGTCGTAATCGGCGAGCGACTTGGCGGTGTCGCCCATGCGGTCGAAGGCGGCGGCGCGATTGCGGAAGGCAATCGGATCCGCCGGGTTCTGGCTGATGGCGAGGTTGAAGTCGGCCAGCGCCTGCTCGTAGGCGCCCGTCTCGCCGTAGGCGATGCCGCGTTCGATGATGGCCGTGGTGTAGTCCGGCTTCAACTTGATCGCGGCGTCGTAGTCGGCGATGGCCTTGTCGTATTGCCTGGCGGCGCGGAAGACATTGCCGCGGTCGTAGAGGGCCACGGCGCTTTCAGGATCGAGCTTGATCGCTTCGCTGTAGTCGATGAGCGCGCTTTCGTTGTCGCCGGTCTTTTCGTAGGCGAAGCCGCGATTGATGTGCGCGACGGCGAGATTGACCGGCTTCTCGGTGTTCGCCTCGATGATCGCGCTGCACGCGGGAAGCACGATGGCGGCGCTCTGCGATTCGCAGTCCCGCCACAGCGCCGGGTCGGTCGCGGCCAGCGCCGCGCCCGAGGTCATCAACAACGCTGTGAACGCAACCAGACGCACCATCGCTTCCTCCCGTCGGTCGACCGAGGCTGGACCCTAGTCAATCCCGGCGGGCAAGCCTAGATCGTCGGCCTCTGGTCGCGGATGAGCGTGCAGCCGTTGATCTTCCACGACCCGTCGGGCTGGCGCTGGAGCTGATAGAGCGCCACGTAGCCGAGGCCGTCCGGGCCGGTGATGTAGACCTCCTGGAGGGGGCCGGCGGGTGAGTCCACGATCCGCCCGAAGGTGACCGACTCGGGCCGATAGACCGGCGGATAGCCGTTCCTCACCATAGCCATGAAATCGTCGACGGTCGGGAAGATCTGCTGGATGGTCGGCGAGGCGAAGCGGTACGCGCCGGCGCCATCGTCATGCTGGAAGGCGGCGATCTGGTTGGCGATCATCAACTGGATCGCGGCGCGGTCGCTGTCGGCGAGGGAATCGGCGAGCGCCGGGCTGGCGGCGGCAAGCAGCGCCGCGAAAACGAGGGCCTTCACACGGGTCATGGGGCGGGTCTCCTCTGCGTCTCCAGTTTACGCGCGCTGGCGGGGAAAGGTTTCACAAAGCCGTGCATTCTCGGCCGGCGGCCCGGGGGAAGGGGATTTGTTGACGCGGGCGGGGGCGAACCTTACGGTCCGCCGCATTCTGCCAAGGGCACTGGAATGAGCGGGTAGCTCAGCTGGCAGAGCAGCTGACTTTTAATCAGCAGGTCATGGGTTCGAGCCCCATCCCGCTCACCAATTTCCGACCCTCTCCGACAATGGATTTTCCATGAAGACCGATGCCGTCCCGCGCACCGACCTGACGGTCCCGCGCTGCGCCGCCGCGAAGCCTTAGCCTCGACCCGCCGGTCATGGGGGCTGTCCGTGTGTTTCTCGCGCTCTCGGTCGTTACCTGGCACATCTACGGGGGAGACGTCTCCGGCACGCCGTTCGTGACCGGCTATATCGCGGTCCTTGCCTTCTTCATGATCTCCGGCTTCTACATGTCGCTGGTGATCGACACGAAGTACGAGAGCCGCGTCGGTGCCTTCTATCTGTCGCGAATCCTGCGCCTGTTTCCGGTGTATCTCGTGACCCTCGGCGCGACCGTGGCGCTTGGGCTTCTCGCCGGGCTGCACACCAATCTCGACGTCATCACCGGCCAGGCCAATCCGCTTGTCGCCGGTCTGCTGGTGGCCGCGAATGTCGGAATTCTCGGGCTCGACGCCTATCCGTATTTCCACCTCGGCGGGATCGCCTCGGCCCTCATCCCGGTTGCGTGGACGCTGTCGATCGAGCTTCAGTTCTACCTGGTTGCGCCGTTCATCGTGCGCCGTTCGGTGTGGCTCTCGGTCGGGCTGCTCGCCGCTTGCCTGGCGATCCGCTTTTCCTTGCTCGGCAGCGAATTCAACATGTGGCGCTACTACTTCGCGCCGTCGGTCTGGTGCTTCTTCCTCATGGGGCACATCGCCTACCGGCTCGCCCTCTTCATCAGGTCCGAGCCGACCAGGAAGCTGATCGGCTGGTTCGCGATCGCCGCCGCGCCTTTCGCGGGCGCCGCCGCCGGGGTGCAGGAGGTGAAGGACCTCGACCGCCCGGAGCTTTGGCTTTTCTACCTCTTTGTCGCCGCCGCTATCCCCTTCGTCTTCGCTGTGTCGAAGCGGTCAGCGGTCGACCGATTTATCGGGAACCTGTCCTACCCGATCTATCTCACCCATCTGCTGGTGATAGCCGTCGCCGGAGCGTTCATCAGCCAGCTGCTCGTCGCGCTTCCCGCGTGGGGCGTGCCGGCAACTCTGATCTTCGTCGTCGTCGTTCTGTCGCTGGCCTTGCACCTCATCCTGGAGGTGCCGATCGATGCGCTCCGGGCCGCGATGGTGCGACGGGCCCGACGGGCGCCGGAACCATGAAGCGGCTCGACACGGCGCCATTCGGTGGCTTAGTCAAGGTTCCCCATTCCGCCAACCAGTTCCGGCCTCCCCCCGCAAAGGAATCCCCATGAAAACCTATGCCGTTCCGCACACGGACCTCACCGTTCCCAGCGTCGTCCTCGGCCTGATGCGCATCGCCAAGATGAGCGACGCCGACATCAGGAAGCTGGTCGAGGCCGCCATCGACGCCGGCATCACCTTCTTCGACCACGCCGACGTCTACGGCGGCACACCGCACGTATGCGAGACGCGCTTCGCCGACGCGATGAAGCTGTCACCCGCCGATCGGGCGCGCCTCACGATCCAGACCAAGGTCGGCATCCGCTCCGGCTTCTTCGACTTTTCCAAGGAGCACATTCTGGAGTCGGTCGACGGGTCGCTGAAGGCGCTGAAGACCGACTATCTCGACGTGCTGCTGTTGCACCGGCCCGACACGCTGGTCGAGCCCGAGGACGTCGCGGCCGCTTTCGACAAGCTCGAGGCGGCCGGCAAGGTCCGCCACTTCGGCGTCTCCAACCAGACCCCCGGGCAGATCGAGCTGCTCGGTGAAGCAGCCGCTGCTCTTCAATCAGGTGCAGCTTTCGATCACCCACGCGAACCTCGTCGCGCAGGGGATTTCCGCCAACATGGGCGGGCTCGACCAGTCGATCGTCCGCGACAACGGCCTGCTCGACTATTCGCGCCTCAAGGGGATGATGCTGCAGGCGTGGTCGCCGTTCCAGAAGCAGTTCTTCGACGGCGTGTTCATCGGCGACCGCGAGACCTATGCGGACCTCAACGACGCGCTGGACGAAATCGCCGCGGTCCATGGCGTGACGCCGACCGGCATCGCGGTGGCGTGGATCGTGCGCCACCCGGCCAACATCCAGGTGATCCTGGGCACGACCAATCCGGGTCGCGTCGCCGAATCCGCCGCCGGCTCGGACGTCGTGCTGAGCCGCGAGGAATGGTACCGCCTGTTCCGCGCCTCCGGGCACACGGTGCCGTAAGGGCCTTCAGGGGCCGGTCCGCTCCCGCTCGCCCGATGCGGCGAGGCTGTCGGCGAAGACCTGAAGCTCCGGCCGGGTCGCCGCCCACGCGGTCATCACGACGACGAGGGCGCCGGCGGTGACGAACATGGCGTCGAGGCTCCACTTGCTGAAAGCGCCGGCCAGCGCCTGGGAGACCGGCGCCAGCCCCGTGTTGGCGAAGATCAGGATGCTCATGACGCGCCCGAGCATGGCCTTGGGCGTGCGCGTCTGCATCCACGTGAACAGGATGATCGCAACGTAGCCATTGCCGAGGCCGAGCAGGAACAGAAGGGCGGAATTGATGGCGGTCCGGTCGATCAGGCTGAGCGAGCCGATGACGAGGGCGAAGCCGCCGAGCAGAGCGAGCAGGATCAGCTTCATCAACTTGCCGCCGGCGCGCGGCAGGGAGCCGGCGAGCAGATAGCCGATCAGGTTACCGCCCGCGTGCGCCGACATGAGCAGGCCGAAGGCCAGCGCGCCTTCCGGCAGGCGCTCCTTGGCGAGCAAGGGAATTCCGATCAGCAGCGGGCCGATCAGCAGGAAATTGAGGGCGGCCAGAAGGATCGCCATCAGCCGCATGGCCGGGTCGTTCCACAGGAAGGCGATGCCGGCGGAAATCTGGCCCAGCAATCCCTGGCCGGATTCGTCGGCGACCGGGCCGCTGCGCGTCCGCATGAGCCACAGGCAGGCGGCCGACACCGCGTACGTCGCCGCATCGATGGCGAACGCCTGGCCGATGCCCGCAGACGAACTGGCGTGGGCGCCGATGACGATGCCGGCGACGGTCGGCCCGACGAAGCCGGCAAGCTGGGTGACGCCCATGACGAGCGAGTTGCCGGCCTGCAGGTCGCGCGGTTCGATCAGCGTCGGCACGATGCTGTTCTGGGCGGGGATGGCGAAACCGGCGACCAGTCCGAACGCCAGACCGAAGGCATAGAGCATCCAGATCTGCACGGCGCCGATGGTTACGACCACCGCCGCCACGGCGGTGAGGACCAGGCGGATGACGTCGGCGATCAGCATGATGCGGCGCGGCGACAACCGGTCGGTGAGCGCGCCGCCGACCAGCATGAACGCGGCGCGGGGCACGCCTTCCAGCGCCAGCACGAGGCCGAGCATGAGCGGGTCGCCGGTCACCTGGAGGACCAGCCACGGCGTCGCGATAAGGGCGAACTGGTCGCCGAGGAGCGAGGTGGCGGAACCGGCGAACAGGAGGCGGAAGTCGCGGACCGCGATCACGCGCTTCATGGGGTTTCCGGCGGGGCTCTTGTCGGCCATGGCGGAGCGCTTCCTCGACGTTCGCCATCGACTTAGCGATCCGCGCGGGTCGCTGACAAGCCATGCCGTTGTCGCGGGGTAGCGATTTCCAGGCTCGCGACAGGGTCGCGCGGCGCTACGGGGCGGCGGTATCGGGACCGGTGCGGTGTGATAAACACGGGGGGCTCCGGGCGTCGCCTTCCAGAATTGAACGAGCTTTCCCATGACCGACGACAACACCGCGCAAGTGAACTCGCCCTCCTATCGCCTGCCGGCCTTCGACACCGACTACATCATGGGCGACTCGGCGCGCGGCGTGCGCTTCCTGCTGGAATACTCGAAGACCGAGGAGACGCTGCGGCGCTGGGGCGTGCGCTCGACGGTGGTGGTGTTCGGCTCGGCGCGGGTGCGCGAGGACGGGCCGCCGCGCGCCGCGCACTGGTACGCCGAGGCGCGCAAGTTCGGGCGCATCGTTTCGGAGCGTGGCGGGGCGCTGCGCCTCGACAACGCCGGCACGCGCGACAACGTGGTGACCACCGGCGGCGGCCCGGGGATCATGGAGGCCGCCAACCGCGGCGCCGCCGACGCCGGCGCGCCGTCGATCGGCCTCAACATCCAGCTGCCGCACGAGCAGGAGCCCAACGCCTATTCGACGCCCGAGCTGACCTTCCAGTTCCACTACTTCGCCATGCGCAAGATGCACTTCGCCATGCGCGCCTCGGCGCTGGTGGTCTTCCCCGGCGGGTTCGGGACGTTCGACGAGATGTTCGAGATGACCACGCTGGTCGAGACCGGCAAGATGCAGAAGGTGCCGGTGGTGTGCGTCGACCGGGACTACTGGTCGAAGGCGGTGAACATTCCACTGATGCTCGAGCACGGCGTGATCAGCGAGGCGGATGCCAGCATCCTGACCTACGCGGAGGATGCCGAAGAGGCCTGGAAGATGCTGGTCGACGCCGGGCTGACCATCCCGCCGAAGCGCGGCGCCACGCCGCGCGAGGACGTGGCGCCTTAGGGCTCACGCAGCCTTTTCGACGGCGAAGTAGTAGGGGCCTTCGAGGTCGTCGAGGAGCCCGACCTCGGTCGGTGCCCAGTCGAGGCTCGCGCGGGTTTTGGCGCTCGAGCCGTGGCTGTCCATCTGGGCGAAGTGAGCGAACCAGCCGAAGTAGTCGCCGGCGTCTTGCGGCGTGATGCTCCTGACCGGAATACCGAGCCGGCGGCCGATCACCGCCGCGATATCCTTGAGGGCGATGCCCTCCTCGGCAATGGCGTGGTAGCGCGAGCCGGCCGTTCCTTTCTCGACGGCGAGGCGGAAGAGCCTGGCGGCGTCGAACCGATGCACCGCGGGCCAGCGGTTGGCGCCGGCGCCCACGTGGGCGGCGAATCCTTTCTCGCGGGCGATGTTGATCAGCATCGGTGTGAAGGCGTGATCGCCGGTGCCGTGGACTTGCGGCAGGCGGATGGCCATGGCCTTGACGCCGCGGGCGACGACCGCATCGACCGCGCCCTCGGTCGCCATGCGCGGGTTCGGATGGTCCGGCGGGAAACGATCGTCTTCCGTGAGTGGCTCGCCGGACGCCTTGATGCCGACGCCCGAGGTGACGACGAGCGGACGGTCGGTGCCGGCGAGGGTATCGCCGAGCGCGGCGATGATGCGGCGATCCTTCGCGCAGTTGTCGGCGAACCGGGAGAAATCGTGATCGAAGGCGCAATGGATGACGCCGTCGGCGTCGCGCGCCCCGTCCACGATCGAGTCCGGCTCTTCGAGGGTGCCGCGATGGATTTCGGCGCCGGCTGCCTCAAGGGCAGCGGCGCCCTTGTCCGAGCGGGCGAGCCCGACGACCGAATGGCCGTTGGCGATGAGTTCGCTGGTGACGGCGGAGCCGACGAAGCCGGTGGCGCCGGTAACGAAAATGCGCATGGGAAGGTCTCCGAGTTTTGCGGGAGACCCCCATATCGGCCTATAGTTATGCGGGTAAATGAGGGAAGTTATACGGGTATAAAGGCTAACAGGATGAGCGTTGCGGCGAACGAAGACAATGCGCTTGGCGCCTACCTGAGGGATCGGCGGGCCAAGCTCGATCCGACCACGTTCGGGCTGCCGATGACGCGCCGGCGCACGCCGGGCCTGAGGCGTGAAGAAGTCGCCCAGCGCGCCCATGTCAGCGCCACCTGGTACACCTGGCTGGAGCAGGGACGCGGCGGCGCCCCGTCGGCGGACGTGCTCGACCGCATCGCCCGCGCCCTGATGCTGACGGAGGCCGAACGCGAACATCTGTTTCTTCTCGGGCTCGGCCGGCCGCCCAACGTGCGCTATCAGCCGCCGGAGAAGGTAACGCCGAGGCTGCAGCGCGTGCTCGACGCACTCGAATTCAGCCCCGCCTACCTGAAGACGGCGACCTGGGATGTGGTCGCCTGGAACCGGGCATCGGCGGCGGTCATGACCGACTACGGCGCCATGCGGCCGGAAGAGCGCAACATCCTGCGGCAGGTGTTCCGGGAGCCGCAGGTGAAGGCCGCGCAGACCGACTGGGAGCACGTCGCGCGCTTCGCCGTCGCCGCCTTCCGGGCGGACGTGGCGCGCGCCGGCGCGACCGAGAAGGTCAGGGCGCTGGTCGACGAGCTCCGCCGTATCAGCCCCGAGTTCGAGGCAATCTGGGCCGAGAATGAGGTGCGCAGCACCTACGGCGAGTTCGCAAAGACGCTGAAGCACCCGCTCGCCGGTCCGCTGAAGCTCGAATACACGGTCTTTTCGGTCAGCGGACGGCCCGATCTCGACATGGTGATCTACAATCCTGCCAGCGAGGAAGACATCCGGCGGGTGAAGGGGCTGATCGCGCGCAAGGCGCGCGAGAAGGCCCGCAAGCCGGCGGTTGCGCTGACGGAAGCGTGACTGCTCGATATGTCCGGCCGGATTGATCGAGGCGCACTTCGCGGTACATAGTGGCGGCACATGAACGCCCATTTGCCAGCCCCGCTTGCCTCCGCGCTCACCGACCCGTTCGGCCGGGCGATCACCTATCTGCGCGTGTCGGTGACCGACCGGTGCGATTTCCGCTGCGTCTACTGCATGGCGGAGGACCAGCACTTCCTGCCCAAGAAGGACGTGCTGAGCCTGGAAGAACTCGACCGGCTGTGCTCGGCGTTCGTGGCGCGGGGCGTGCGCAAGCTGCGGCTGACCGGCGGCGAGCCGCTGGTCCGCAAGAACGTGATGGCGCTCGTCCGGTCGCTTTCCCGCCACCTGGGCAGCGGGCTCGACGAACTGACGCTGACCACCAACGGCTCGCAGTTGGCCCGCTTCGCGGGCGAACTCGCCGACTGCGGCGTGAAGCGCGTCAACGTCTCCGTCGATACCCTCGACAGGGCGAAGTTCAGGGAGATCACCCGCTGGGGCGACCTCGACCAGGTGCTGGCCGGAATTGCGGCGGCACGCGCGGCAGGCCTCAGGGTGAAGATCAACGCGGTGGCGCTGAAGGGCGTCAACGAAGACGAAATTCCCGACATGGTCCGCTGGGCGCACGGCGAAGGCATGGACCTGACGCTGATCGAGACCATGCCGATGGGCGAGGTCGGCGCCGACCGCACCGACCAGTACCTGCCGCTGTCGACGGTGCGCACGCGGCTCGAAGAGAGCTGGACGCTCACCGACATTCCGCTGAAGACGGGCGGGCCGGCGCGCTATGTGCGGGTCGCGGGGACCGGCGGCCAGCTTGGCTTCATCACGCCGCTCACCCATAACTTCTGCGAGAGCTGCAACCGGGTGCGGGTTACCTGCACGGGGACGCTGTTCATGTGCCTCGGGCAGGAGGACGCCGCCGACCTTCGCGCGCCGCTGCGCGCCTCCGAAAGCGATGCGTTGCTGCAAGCCGCGATCGAAAATGCGATCGCGCGCAAGCCCAAGGGGCACGACTTCGTGATCGACCGCACCCATCGCGGTCCGGCGGTGTCGCGCACCATGAGCGTCACCGGCGGGTAGGTCGCGCCGCGCGGAAAACCGCGGCGATCCTCAGGATATTCTTGCCGTCGCGAGTATTGGCCGAGCCAGGCGCCGGCATAGTTCATTGTTACTTCTTACAACAAAGAAGATCTGCCGATAGTGAGAATTGGTCCTATCGGATCAACCAGAAATTAATCTGCCGCTGCAAGCGTGCAGTCTGTGCAGACACTACCGGCGGTGTAACATGACTGAGTCCGGATTCAGGAATCCCGCGCGCGCCGACGGGGCGCAGCGCCTTTGTTTCGTGGTCGACGACGAACCGGCCATCTGCCGCATGGTCTCGATGGCGCTCGGCAACTTCGGCATCGCCACCGAGCATTTCCACGACGTGACCGCCATGATCGACGGTCTCAAGCGTCGCATGCCCGATCTGATGCTTCTCGACGTCTCGCTCGGCAACTCCGACGCGGTCGATGCGATCCGCGCGCTGGCGGCGGCCGGCGTCGGCGGCCCGATCTACCTGATGAGCGGGCGCGACGCCGCGCTGCTCGAGGACGTCCGCCTGATCGGGGTCCGCCACGGGCTCAACATGGGCGACGTGCTGACCAAGCCGTTCCGCGTCGAGGTGCTGAAGCGCATCGCGGACGCGGCCAAGGACATGGGCGCGACCGTACCGACGGCTGACGATGCGGCAAGCGACGCGGCCACCGGGGCGCAGCACAAGATGGCTTCGCCGCGCGTCTCGCTCGGTGAGGCACTCGACAAGGATTGGGTGGAGCTCTGGTACCAGCCCAAGGTCGGCCTCAGCGATAACGGATATCTGGTCGGCGCCGAAGGCCTCGCCCGCGTCCGCCACCCCGATCACGGCATCATGTTCCCGGGCAACTTCATCCCCGGCGCCGAGCCCTCCGATCTCGTGCGCCTCGCCGAACACGCGCTCCGCGCCGCGCTCCGCGATACCAGCGAGTTCGCCAAGGCCGGCTACGCCATCCAGCTTGCGGTCAACGTGCCGGTCGAGGCGCTGATCAACCTGCCGATCGGCCAGATCGTACGCGAATGCCGCGCCGGCGACCCGTCGGAGTGGGGCGGCATCGTGCTGGAGGTCACCGAGGACCAGGTGATCAACGACATCGCGGTCGCCCACGAGATCGCCACCCAGTTGCGCATCCACCACGTCGACCTAGCCATCGACGATTTCGGCAGCGGCTACTCGTCGCTGGCGCGCCTGAAGGAGCTGCCCTTCGCCGAATTGAAGCTCGATCGCAGCTTCGTCGACGACTGCGGCGACGATCCCACCAACGCGGCGCTCTGCAAGATGGTGGTCGACCTCGCCCACCGCTTCGGCAGCCTGGCGGTCGCCGAGGGGATCGAGAAGAAAACCGACCTGACGGCAATCCGCGCCATGGGCTGCGACATCGCACAAGGCTTCCTGTTCGCCCACGCCATGCCCAAGGAGTTCCTGCTGTCGCGCCTGCTGGCGAGCGGATACGGCGAGTTCGGCGCCGCGATCGTCGCCGACGCCGAGAACACGCGGGTCGCCTGACGAGTTCAGGCTTCCGGGGCGGCGCTGCGGAAGAACTCGCGCGCCAGCTTCAGAATCTCATCGGGGCTCGGCCGGTCCATTGATTCCACGCCCGCCACCCGCCCCATCGTTTCCGGGTCGCTGGTGCTAAGGTGGCGCATCAGTTGATGCTTGGCCGGCCCCGGGCCGACGATCAGGATCCGGGCAGCGCCCTTGAGGGCGGCGACGATCTCGTCGAAGTAGTGACCGTCGCCGAGGCTGCCGGGCCCCGCCCGGGCGCTTACCCGCTGCTCGTCCGGCGACAGCGCCCACTCCGTCCAGCCCTGGCGGACCAGCGGGATGACCTCCGCCTCCTCATGATCAAGCCAGACGACGGCGTGCCGAGCCATGCGCGATTCACTCCTCCCGCAGTTTGGAATCGTTAGCCCCTGGCCGGCATCCCGGACTTGATGCGCATCAAGGCCAGCGCATGAGGAGGGCTGCGCCGAACGGTCGCCCATTCCCCGTTGGCTCGCGCAAAGGTGACTGTGCTAGGTCGCTGGCGACGGCCATAAGGGGCCGAACTCAGGCAATACAGACAAGAACCGCATGGCCATCGACGTAACCTGGGGCGGAGCGCTCATCGGCGGGCTGATCTCGTTCGTCTCGCCGTGCGTGCTGCCGCTGGTGCCTCCCTACCTCTGCTACATGGCCGGCGTCAGCCTCGACCAGCTCACCGGCGCGTCCGAGGTGAGGGTGGCGCGGCGGGTGGTGTTCATCTCTTCCCTAGCGTTTGTTCTGGGGTTCACGACCGTGTTCGTGGCGCTCGGCGCGGCGGCCTCGGCGATCGGCCAGTTGGTGCGCGAGCACCTCGACGTCCTGTCGCTCGCCGGCGGCGCCATCATCGTCGTCATGGGGCTGCACTTTCTGGGCGTCTTCCAGATCCCGCTGCTCTCGCGGCAGCTCCGCTCCGATCGCCCGCACCGGGCCGGGCCGGTCGGCTCCTACGCCATGGGGCTGGCGTTCGCGTTCGGATGGACGCCGTGCATCGGGCCGGTGCTGGCGACGATCCTGGGGGTGGCGGGCGCCGAGGCAACGGTCAGCCGCGGGGCGGCGCTGCTCGCGGTCTATTCGCTGGGGCTCGGGCTGCCGTTCCTGCTGGCCGGGGTCTTCGCCGGGCCGTTCATGCGCTTCATGGCGCGCTTCCGCCGTCACCTCGGCACCGTCGAGCGGGTCATGGGCGGGCTGCTGGTGGTGACCGGCGTGCTGTTCATGACCGGTGGCATCTCCAACGTTTCCTACTGGCTGCTTGAGACGTTTCCGGCACTTGGCACCATCGGCTGAGAGCGCCGAATCGCCCTGAAACCGGCTAGTATCCGGCGGCCGATGGCCGGGCCATGTTTCGGCCACACCGGGCTGGCGGATGGCCGCCACTTCTCACCTTGTGGGCGCGATCCATGTCGAAGCGAACCTGTCTTGCAATCGTTCTGGCGGCCGGCGAAGGCACGCGGATGAAATCGGCCGTGCCCAAGGTGCTGCACCCGGTCGGCGGTTTGCCGATGCTGGCGCACGTGCTGGCGGCGGCGAAGGGAGCCGGGGCCGACGAGATCGCCGTGGTGGTCGGGCCGGAAGCGGGCGCGGTGGCGGACTTCGTGCGGGGACAGGTCCCCGGCGCGACGCTGCATGAACAGCGCGATCGCCTTGGAACCGCCCACGCCGTGCTGGCCGCCAGGGCGGCGCTCGGCACCCGCCCCGACGACGCGGTGATCATCTATGGCGACACGCCGCTGGTCAGGGCGGCGACCCTGAAGCGCCTGCGCCGCGCCCTTGCCGGCGGTGCTGACATGGTCGTGGCGGGCTTCCGGCCGCTCGACCCCACGGGCTACGGCCGGCTGATCATGGACGGGCGGCAACTGGTGCGGATCGTCGAGGAGAAGGACGCCAGCCGCGAGGAGAAGCTGATCGGGCTGGTCAACGCCGGGATCATGGCGTTTCGCGGCGATGTGCTGCTCGCGACCCTGAAGAAGATCGGCAACGCCAACGCCAAGGGCGAATACTACCTGACCGACGCGGCGGCGGTGGCCGCCCGGGCCGGGCGCACGGTGAAGGTCATCGAAGTCGATGCCGACGAGGTCATCGGTGTCAATTCGCGCGCCGAACTCGCCCACGCCGAGGGGCTGTTCCAGCGGCGGGCGCGCGAGGCCGCGATGGCGGCCGGCGTGACCATGATTGCGCCGTCGACGGTCTGGTTCAGCCACGACACGAAGCTCGGCCGCGACGTGACGCTCGAACCGAACGTGTTCTTCGGCCCCGGCGTGACGGTGGCCGATAACGTCACCATCCGCGCCAACTCGCACATCGAGGGGGCGACCATCGCGTCCGGGGCGATCATCGGGCCGTTCGCGCGGCTGCGGCCCGGGGCGGTGCTGGGGCAGGGCGTCCACATCGGCAACTTCGTCGAGGTGAAGAACGCGACGCTCGGCGACAGGGTGAAGGCGAACCACCTCGCCTATATCGGTGATGCACATATCGGAGCCGAAACCAACTACGGCGCTGGCGCGATCACCGCCAATTACGACGGCTTCGACAAGCACCGTACCGAGATCGGCGCCAATGTCGCGATCGGGTCCAACGTCGTGCTGCGCGCGCCGGTGACCATCGGCGACGGCGCCAGTATTGGCGCCGGCAGCGTCGTCGCCCGCGACGTGCCGGCTGATGCGCTGGCACTCACCCGAGGCGAGCACGTCGAGAAGCCAGGCTGGGCGAAGAAATACCGCGACCGCAAGCGCGCCGCGGCGAAGCCCCGTTAACGACCAGCGCGTATCAACTACGACACAGGAATTGTCTTTCGCCGCGCCAGCCGCCAGCGCTAGAAGCGGTCGACAGGCGGGCCTGCGGAGGCGTTAACGAATGTGCGGAATCGTCGGGATCCTGGGGCAGACCCCGGTGGCGCCCTTGCTGGTCGAGGCGCTGAAGCGCCTCGAATATCGCGGCTACGATTCGGCCGGCGTGGCGACGCTGGAGGACGGGCACCTGACCCGGCGGCGCGCCGAGGGCAAGCTGCGCAACCTCGAAGACAAGCTCGGCCGCTCGCCGCTCTCCGGTCACACCGGCATCGGCCACACCCGCTGGGCGACCCACGGCAAGCCGACCGAGCGCAACGCCCACCCGCACGCCACCACGCATCTGGCGCTCGTCCACAACGGCATCATCGAGAATTTCCACGAGCTGCGCGAGGAGATGCTGGCAGCCGGCGTCAGGTTCGACACCGACACCGACACGGAAGTCGTGGCGCAACTGATCGAGCGCAAGCTGGAAGACGGGCTGCCGCCGCAGGAGGCCGTCACGTCGGTGCTTGAGCGTCTGGTCGGGGCGTTCTCGCTGGTCATGATCTTCGAGGGCGAGGACGACCTGATGATCGGCGCGCGGCGCGGGCCGCCGCTCGCTATCGGCCACGGCCACGACGAGATGTTCTTCGGCTCCGACGCGATCGCGCTGGCGCCGTTCACCGACCGGGTGACCTACCTGGAAGACGGCGACCTGGCGGTCCTGACCCGCACCGGGGTGGTCATCACCGACGCCGGCGGCGCGGTGGTCGAGCGGCCGGCGGTCCATACGGTCGCCTCGAGCTTGCTGGTCGACCGCGGCAACCATCGCCATTTCATGGCCAAGGAGATTCACGAGCAGCCGGAAGTGGTCGGCCACACGCTCGCCCACTACCTCGACTTCGCCGAGGAGCGGGCGGCACTTCCCACCGACTTCACCATCGACTTCGCCGCTCTCGGCCGCCTGTCGATCACCGCCTGCGGCACCGCCTATTACGCCGGGCTGGTGGCCAAGTACTGGTTCGAGCGCCTGGCGCGCCTGCCGGTCGATATCGATATCGCCTCGGAATTCCGCTACCGCGAACAGCCGCTGGCGGCGAACGACCTGTCCATCGTCGTGTCGCAGTCCGGCGAGACCGCCGACACGCTCGCCTCGCTGCGCTACGCCAAGAGCCAGGGCCAGAAGGTCGCCGCGATCGTCAACGTTCAGGAATCGACCATCGCGCGAGAAGCCGACTTCGTGCTGCCGACGCTGGCCGGGCCGGAGATCGGTGTCGCCTCGACCAAGGCATTCACCTCGCAGCTTGGCGCGCTCGCCGCGCTCGCCGTCGCGGCCGGGAGGGCACGCGGCAACCTGTCGCGCGAGGACGAGGCGAAGCTGGTGCGCGCGTTTGCCGAGGCGCCGCGCCTGATGAGCGAGGCGCTCCGCCTGGAACCCAAGGTCGAGGCGATTGCCCGCGATCTCGCCCACGCCACCGACGTGCTCTATCTCGGCCGCGGCACCAGCTACCCCATCGCCCTGGAGGGGGCGCTGAAGCTCAAGGAGATCTCCTACATCCACGCCGAGGGCTACGCCGCCGGCGAGCTGAAGCACGGGCCGATCGCCCTGATCGACGAGGAAATGCCGGTCGTCGTCATCGCGCCCCACGATCACATTTTCGAGAAGACCGTTTCCAACATGCAGGAAGTCGCGGCACGTGGCGGCCGGATCATCCTGGTCACCGACCCCAAGGGCGAGGCCGAGGCGGGCGTTGCCGCCGCGGCGACGCTGATCCTGCCGGAGATGCCGGCGTCAATCGCGCCGCTTGTCTACGCGGTCCCGGTGCAACTGCTGGCCTATCACACTGCCGTTTTCTTGGGCACTGACGTCGACCAGCCGCGCAACCTCGCCAAATCCGTCACAGTCGAGTGAGATTATCGCCTCGGCGCCCGTTGTCCGGTACACTTGCCGGCATGGCGGCATGACAGGAATCGTCCAGCGAGTTCGTCGTGGAACCCACCGAAGACCCACCATCCGATGGTACCGACCTGCCGCCGGCGAAGCCGGTGCGACGTCGCCGCCGCTCGCGCGCCATGGTGCGGCTGCGCGCCTATTTCCTGACCGGGCTGGTGATCGCCGCGCCGCTGGCGCTGACCTTCTCGATCAGCTGGTGGTTCGTGCAGTGGATCGACCAGTTCGTCGATCCGCTGATCCCGCCGATGTATCAGCCGGCAAGGTACCTGCGCTTCTCGATTCCCGGCTTCGGCCTGCTGGTGGCGCTGGTCTTCATCACGCTGCTCGGCTTCCTGACCCGCAACTACATCGGCGGCCGTCTGGTCGAGATGAGCGAGAGCCTGCTCGGCCGCATGCCGATCGTGCGCAGTCTCTACCGCGGCCTGAAGCAGATGTTCGAGACGATCATCTCGACCCGCGCCAAGGCGTTCCAGACGGTCGGGCTGATCGAATATCCGCGCAAGGGTCTGTGGGCGATCGTCTTTCTGGCGGGCCCCGCCAAGGGTGAGATCGAGGATCATCTGGCCGATTCGGTCGCGGTGTTCCTGCCGACCACGCCGAACCCGACCTCGGGCTTCCTGCTCTACGTCAAGCGCAGCGAGGTGAAGATCCTCGACATGACGCTGGAGGAGGCGGCCAAGCTGGTCATCTCCGCCGGGCTCGTGATCCCCGATCGGCTGCCGGTGCGCGACCGCAAGCGCAAGCCGAAGTCGGTGGAGCCGGTCAACCCGCCCGAAGCAGCCTGATCGCCTCATCGCGCCCGAACAGGTAGAGCAGCACGCGAAGCGCAGCGCCGCGCGGCGTCGTGAGATCGGGGTCCTTGTCGACCACCAGACGGGCGTCGTCGCGGGCGATCTCCATCAGGTCGGCGTGCGCCTCGGCGCTGGCGATGTGGAAGCCGGGCAGCCCCGACTGGCGCGTGCCGAGGATTTCGCCGCCACCGCGGAGCCGCAGGTCTTCCTCGGCGATGCGGAAACCATCCTCGGTCTGGCGCATGATCCTGAGGCGCTCGCGGGCGACCTCGCCGAGCGGCATCTTGTAGAGCAGCAGGCAGACCGACGGCCGGTCGCTGCGGCCGACGCGGCCGCGCAACTGGTGCAGCTGCGCCAGACCGAAGCGCTCGGCATGCTCGATGACCATGATGGTGGCGTCGGCGACGTCGACCCCGACCTCGACGACCGTGGTGGCGACGAGCACCTGGATTTCGCCGGCGAGGAAGCGAGCCATGACCGCGTCGCGCGCCGCAGCCTTCATCTGGCCGTGGACGAGGCCGACGATCTCGCCCAGCTCGACGGTGAGCATCTTGAAGCGCTCCTCCGCCGCGGCAACGTCGAGCACCTCCGACTCCTCGACCAGCGGGCAGACCCAGTACGCCTTGGCGCCGCCGGCGACCGCGGCGCGGATGCGCTCGACCACCTCGTCGAGGCGCGACAGCGGAATGGTGCGCGTATCGATGGGGCGGCGGCCGGCGGGCTTCTCGCTAAGGCGCGAGACGTCCATGTCGCCGTAGTAGGTGAGCACCAGCGTGCGCGGGATGGGGGTGGCGGTCATCACCAGCACGTCGGTGGCGCCGCCCTTGGCGGTGAGCCCCAGGCGCTGGTGGACGCCGAAGCGGTGCTGCTCGTCGACGACGACCAGCGCCAGGTCGCGGAACTCGACACCCGACTGGAAGAGGGCGTGGGTACCGACCAGCAGATCGATCGATCCATCGGCGAGGCCGGCGACGATGGCGTCGCGTTCCTTGCCGCGCTCGCGGCCGGTGAGCACCGCCATTCGGAGGCCGGCGGCTTCGGCGAGCGGCGCAATTGTGCGGGCGTGCTGGCGCACCAGCAGCTCGGTCGGCGCCATGAAGGCGGCCTGACCGCCGGCCTCGATGACGTTGGCGGCGGCAAGCAGCGCCACTACCGTCTTGCCGGAGCCAACGTCGCCCTGAAGGAGGCGCAACATGCGCTCCGACTTGGCGAGGTCGCTCTCGATGTCGGCGAGCGCCTGCGTCTGGCTGGCGGTGAGGGTGAAGGGCAGGGCGGCGAGCAGCTTGGCGCGGAGGCGGCCATCGCCGTGGCGCGCCTTGCCGGTCGAGCGGCGCTGGTGCTCGCGCATCAGCGCCAGCGCCAGCTGGCTCGCCAGCAGCTCGTCGTAGGCGAGACGGGCAATGTGGGGCGCGGTCAACGCGAGGTCGGCCTCGCTCTCCGGATGATGGGCATGGGCAAGCGCGGCGGCGAAGGTCGGCCAGTCGCGGTCGAGACCGGCGCGGACATCCAGCCATTGTGGGAGTTCCGGCAGACGGGCGAGGGCGTCGTCGACGGCGCGGATCAGCACCTTGCGGGAAAGCCCCGCGGTCATCGGGTAGACCGGCTCGATCAGCGGCAGGGTGGCGAAATCCGCCTCGCCGACGATGTAGTCCGGGTGGACCATCGCCGGGCGGCCGTTGAACCAGTCGACCTGACCGCTGACGTAGCGGATCGCGTCGACCGGCAGCACCTTCTCAAGATAGTCCTCGTGGGCGTGGAAGAAGGTGAGCGCGATCTCGCCGGTGTCGTCGTGGGCGAAGACCCGGTAGGGGATGCGCTTGTTGCCGCGCGGCGGCTTGGCGTGGCGGTCGACCCGCACCTTGAGCGTGACCACCTGGCCCTCGGCGGACAGCGCGATCCCCGGCTGCTTGCGCCGGTCGATGATGCCGACCGGCAGGTGGAACAGCAGGTCGATGACCCGCGCCTCGCCATCCCACGCGCCGACGAGGCGGGCGAGCGTCTCGGCAAGCTTGGGCCCGATGCCGGCGAGCGTGCGGACGGAGCCGTAGAGGGGGGTGAGGAGGGTGGGCCGCATGGTGTGGCCGGTTTAGCACGGCCTTGGTTCTCCCTCACCCGCGCAACTCACCCCCTCACCCCGCTCGCCTAAGTCGCTTCGCTCCCAAGGCTCGCGGCCCTCTCCCACCAGGGGAGAGGGGGGGGCGTATTCTGGCCGGCTTGTGCGGTGGCCCGTCTCCACCAGGGAGAGGGGGTGATTGTTCTGGTCGGTTGGCGCCGCAGCCCCTCTCCCCTTGTGGGAGAGGTCGGTTTGCCCCAGCGTGCGGAGCAGGCTGGATGGCAAACCGGGTGAGGGGGATGCGCCAGAGGGTCAGGCCGTTACTGCGCGGACGTGCACGGGCCATGCGCAGGGAATCGACCGAGGCCGAAGTGCGGCTGTGGGTGTATCTGCGCGACGGGCGGCTGGATGGGTTGAAGTTCCGACGGCAGGTCCCGATCGGCCGATACATCGTCGACTTTGTCTGCTTCGGTCGGCGGCTGATCGTGGAGGTTGACGGCGGCCAACACGCGGACAACGCGCATGATCGCGCACGCGACGCGGATCTGAGGGCGCGCGGGTTCCGGGTGCTGCGGTTCTGGAATACGGAGGCGCTGTCGAATACTGAGGGAGTGCTTGAGGCGATCCGCCTCACAACTCACCCCCTCACCCCGCTCGCCTAAGTCGCTTCGCTCCCAAGGCTCGCGGCCCTCTCCCACCCAGGGGAGAGGGGGTGAGTATTCTGGTCGGTTGGTGCGCTGGCGCCTGGGGAGAGGGGGGGGCTCGTTCTTTGACCCGCCCCCGGCCCTCGCTTGCGCTCGGGCGTTCGTCGCTCGAAACAGTCCACCGGACTGTTTCGCTCGCTACGCCCACCGCTCCTCACCCCCTGACAAACGCGCCTCACCCCGCTATATGAGCGCGGCGAAGCGACGGTCCGAATCTGGCCCGGCGCCGATTGCCTATGGCGGAAGGGCCGATGCGCGACGAGGGCGGCAGCGACGACGAGACCGCCATGCGGCGGCGGCGGCTGAGATTTCGCTGCTGGCACCGCGGCATGCGCGAGGTCGACCTGCTGCTCGGGCGGTTCGCCGACGCACGCGCCGAAACGCTCTCCGGCGACGACCTGACCGCCTTCGAGGCGCTGCTCGACGTGCCCGACCCGACCGTCCTGGCGTGGGTTCTGGGCGAGGAAGCGGTACCGCCGGACATGGATTCGCCCCTCATCCGTCAACTGATTGCCTTTCACACATGACCAAGTCCGACATCGCCCATCTCTTCGACAAGCCTCGCGCGACGACGCTCGCTTCGGTCCCCGACGGCATGGCGGGCAAGCTCGTCGCCGATCTCGTCCGCGCGACGGGCAGGAAGCGGCTGGTGTTCGTGGCGCGCGACGGCCAGCGGCTCGCCGAGATGCAGCGCGCGCTCGCCTTCTTCGCGCCGGACATCGAAGCACTGGAACTGCCGGCGTGGGACTGCCTGCCCTACGACCGCGTGTCGCCCCATTCGGCGATCGTGGCGCGGCGCATGGCGACGCTGGCGAAGCTCGCGGAGAAGACGACCGGGCCGCAGGTGATCCTGACGACGGTCAACGCCGCGCTCCAGCGCCTGCCCGAGCAGGCGGTGGTCGCGGGCGGCACGATCTCGGCCGAGGTCGGCCGCGACATGGACATGAAGGACCTGGTCGCCTGGCTGGAGGTGAACGGCTTCCTGCGCAGCCCGACCGTGCGCGAACCAGGTGAATACGCCGTGCGCGGCGGCATCCTCGACCTCTACGCCGCCGGCGCTCCCGACCCGGTGCGCCTCGATTTCTTCGGGCAGACGCTGGAATCGATCCGCACGTTCGATCCCGAGACCCAGCGGACCATTGACAAGCGTCCGCGCATCGACCTGGTGCCGGCCAGCGAGATGAACCTGACGCCGGAGACCGTCGCCCGCTTCCGCGGGCGCTACGTGGAGCTGTTCGGCGCCGCCGACCGCGACGACCTGCTCTACCACACGGTCAGCGAGAGCCGGCGCTACGTCGGCATGGAGCACTGGCTGCCGCTGTTCGCCGACAAGCTCGAGACGCTGTTCGACCAGATCGGGGAGGCGCCGGTTGTTCTCGACCATCTCGTCGATGAGGCGGTCGCCGAACGGTTCGACCAGATCGCGGACCACTACGAGGCGCGTAGGAGCGCGCTCGAGGCGAACCTTGCCGGGGGTGGCGCGCCATACAAGCCGCTGAAGCCGGATCAGCTCTACCTGACGAAGCAGGAGTGGGCGGCGCGGCTGGAAGAGAAGGCCGTGGCGCATCTCTCGCCCTTCGCCCAGCCGGAATCGGCGCGGGTCATCGACATCGGCGGCCACGCCGGGCGGAACTTCGCGCCGGAGCGCAACGACGAGAAGATCAACGTCTTCGACGCCACGATCGCCCACGCCACCGCCCTGATGAAGGCGGGCAAGCGCGTCGTCGTGACCTCATGGACGGACGGCTCACGCGACCGCATGGGCCAGGTGCTGGTCGACCACGGCCTCACGCGCCTGAAGACGGTCGAATCGTGGCCGGAGGCGACGGCGCTCGCCGCCGACGTGGTCGCCCTCGGCGTGGTCGGGCTGGAATCCGGGTTCGAGACCGATGACCTCGCCGTGATCGGCGAGCAGGACATTCTCGGCGACCGGCTGGTGCGC
This sequence comes from uncultured Alphaproteobacteria bacterium, assembly GCA_963843565.1. Taxonomy (GTDB): domain Bacteria; phylum Pseudomonadota; class Alphaproteobacteria; order Rhizobiales; family Kaistiaceae; genus DASZQY01. Next base: position 700,722 of record CAWJKY010000003.1, on the reverse strand, counting down.
CCCCACGCCAAGCGGCGCGCCGCCAACTACATCGCCGACGCCACCGCGCTCGCCGAAGGTGACCTCGTCGTCCACATCGACCACGGCATCGGGCGCTTCACCGGGCTGAAGACCATCGAGGCGCTGGGGGCGCCCCACGACTGCCTCGAATTGATCTATGCCGGCGGCGACCGGGTCTATCTGCCGGTCGAGAACATCGAACTGCTGTCGCGCTACGGTTCGGAAGGCCACGAGGTCCAGCTCGACAAGCTTGGCGGCGTCGCCTGGCAGACGCGCAAGGCGCGCATGAAGAAGCGCATCCGCGACATGGCGGCGGCGCTGATCCGCGTGGCGGCGGAGCGCGCCACCCGTGAGGCGGTGGTGCTGACGCCGCCGGAAGGCGCCTACGACGAATTCGCGGCGCGCTTCCCCTACGAGGAGACCGAGGACCAGCAGACGGCGATCGACGTGACGCTGTCCGACCTCGCCACCGGCCGGCCCATGGACCGGCTCATCTGCGGCGACGTCGGCTTCGGCAAGACCGAGGTGGCGCTGAGGGCGGCGTTCGTGGCCGTGATGGGCGGCAAGCAGGTGGCGGTGACCGTGCCCACGACGCTGCTTGCCCGCCAGCACTACAAGACGTTTCGCGACCGCTTCGCGGGGCTGCCGGTCCGGGTCGCCCACGCCTCGCGGCTGGTGCACGCCAAGGACATGGCGGCCGCCAAGGCCGGTATCGCCGACGGCACGGTTGACATCGTGGTCGGCACCCACGCGCTGCTCGGCAAGGGCATCCGCTTTCAGGACCTCGGGCTGCTGGTCGTCGACGAGGAGCAGCACTTCGGCGTCAAGCACAAGGAGCGGCTGAAGGAGCTGAAGGCCGACGTGCACGTGCTGACCCTGTCGGCGACGCCGATCCCGCGGACCCTGCAACTGGCGCTGACCGGGGTGCGCGAGCTGTCGCTGATCACCACGCCGCCTATCGACCGGCTGGCGGTCCGCACGTTCATCTCGCCGTTCGACGGGCTGGTGGTGCGGGAAGCGCTGCTTCGCGAACGCTACCGCGGCGGCCAGAGCTTCTACGTCTGCCCGCGCATCTCGGATCTCGCCGAACGCCGCGCCTTCCTGGCCGAGCACGTGCCCGAGCTGAAGGTTGCCGTCGCCCATGGCCAGATGGCGGCGGGGGAACTGGAAGACATCATGACGGCGTTCTACGACGGCGCCTACGACGTGCTGCTGTCGACGTCGATCGTGGAGTCGGGCCTCGATATACCGACCGCCAACACGCTGATCGTCCATCGCTCCGACATGTTCGGGCTGGCGCAGCTCTATCAGCTGCGCGGCCGCGTCGGGCGCGCCAAGCAGCGCGCCTACGCGCTGTTCACCGTGCCCGCCGACCGCACGCTGACCGCGACCGCCGACCGGCGTCTGAAGGTGCTCCAGTCGCTCGACACGCTCGGCGCCGGCTTCCAGCTCGCCAGCCACGATCTCGATATCCGCGGCGCCGGCAATCTGCTCGGCGAGGAACAGTCCGGCCACATCCAGGAGGTCGGCTACGAGCTCTACCAGCAGATGCTGGAGGAGGCGGTGGCGTCGCTGAAGGCGGGCGATGCCGAGAGCGAGGGGCGCTGGGCGCCGCAGATCACGGTCGGCACGGCGGTGATGATCCCGGAGAGCTACGTCGGCGACCTCCAGCTGCGCCTCAGCCTTTACAAGCGGCTCGCCGACCTCGAGGACCAGCCGGCGATCACCGCCTTCGCCGCCGAGCTCATCGACAGGTTCGGGCCGCTGCCCGACGAGGTCGAACACCTGCTCCAGATCGTCGCCATCAAGGCGCTCTGCCGCCGGGCGAACGTCGAGAAGGTGGACGTCGGCCCGAAGGGCGTCGTCATCGCCTTCCGCAAGAACGTCTTCGCCAACCCGGCGGGCCTGATCCACTGGATCGACCGGCAGCGATCCGAGGCGCGCATCCGCCCCGACCAGACGGTGGTGCTGATCCGCGACTGGGAACGCATCGCCGACCGGCTGAAGGGAACGGCGGGCATCCTGGCGACGCTCGCCGATCTGGCGGCCGAGGGCGAGAAGGCGGCGGCGTAAGGGCCGGCATCCGGGAGGGCGGGCATGCAGATCATCTGGCGAACGGCGATGTCCATGGACGGCAGGATCGCGTCGGCCGACGACAGCCTCGACTTTCTCGACACGATCGACGACCGCGGTGACGCGCTGGCGGACTTCCCAGCGTTCCTTGCCTCCATCGACGCCATCATTCTCGGCGCCGGGACGCTGCGCTGGCTGATCCGCGGCGGCCACGGCTGGCCGCATGGCGACATCCCCACCTGGCTGGTCTCTCGCGATGCCGCGCTGGCCGAACAGGTCGGCCGGACGAAGGCGCCGTTCCGGCGCGTCGAGGGCGGTCTGGGCGCGCTGGTCGCCGACATGGAAGCGGCCGGCCATCGACGGGTGTGGCTATCCGGCGGCGGGAACGTCGCCGGGCAGCTGCTGGCGCTCGACCGCATCGACGAAGTGGCGGCGACCATCGCGCCGGTCGCCCTCGGTGCGGGGCCGGCACTCTTCGGCGGCAGCGCCTTGCCGCTTCGGAGGTTCGCGCTCGCCGAGATCAAACGCTTCGGTGGAAACGCGGTGGTCGTGCGCTGGGCCCGGGAACGCACCTCCGCCTGACGGCGGCCGTCACGGGTTGACGGTTACCCGAACCTTAACGGTTCGGAAAAGCGGCCTTAACGGACTCCGCATAATTTGCGAGGCATGGACCAGTCGCACCCGGCTCCCGACAACGACGCCGCGTTCGCCTTCCCGCATGGCGAGGCGCTGCTGCGCAACGTCATGGAATCGGCCGCCGTCGGCATGGTGCTGATCTCGCTCGACGGGCGGATCACTTACGCCAACCCGGCGTTCGCGGCCCTGCTTGGCTACGCGGTCGCCGATTGCGTCGGCAAGCCGATCATGGACTTCGTCCATCCGCTCGACACGCCGGCGGCCACCGACGCGTTCACGCCGATGCTGCACGGCGAGATCGACCGCTACCGGGTTGAGCGCCGCTATCGCAAACGCGACGGCAGCCTGATCTGGGTGATGTCGTCGCCGTCGCTGGTGCGCGACGAGGAAAGCGGCGAGCCGCTGTGCATCTCCGTCCAGATCACCGACATCGACAAGCAGAAGCGCGCCGAGGCAGCGCTGGCGGCGAGCGAAAGCCGCTGGAACTTCGCGCTCGAAGGGGCCGGGCAGGGGGTCTGGGACCACAACCTGCGCACCAAGACCGTGTTCTACTCGCGCATGTGGCGGCTGATGCGCGGCCTCGCGCCGGACGAATACGTCGACGGCGGCCTCGAATCCTGGATGAAGCGCGTTCACCCGGACGACCGCGAGCGCATCCTGCAAATCGTGCTGCGCCAGGACTCCGGCGAGATTCCCTACAACGCCTTCGAATATCGCGAACGCCACCGTGACGGCCACTACATCTGGATTCTGTCGCGCGGCCGGCCGGTCGAGTGGTTCCCCGACGGGCAACCGTCGCGCATCGTCGGCACCGATACGGACATCACCAGCCTGAAGACCGTCGAGGCCGAACTCGCCGAGGAGAAGGAGCGGCTGCGGGTGACGCTCCACTCGATCGGCGACGGGGTCATTTCGACCGACGCGCGCGGGCGCATCATGTTCACCAACCCGGTCGCCGAGCAGATGACAGGCTGGGCGTCGGCCGACGCCATGGGCCGGCGGGTGCAGGAGATCTTCGCGATCATCGACGAGGCGACCGACACGCCGGTCGCCGACCCGGTCGATGAAACGCTGCGCAAGCACGAGCCGGTCTACCTGAACGAGGCCGCGGCGCTGGTCAGCCGCTCGGGCGAACGCCGCGCCATCCGCTATTCAGCGGCCCCCGTGCGGGCACCCGACGGAACCGTGATCGGCGCGGTGCTGGTGTTTCAGGATGTCACCCAGTCGCGCGCCCTCCAGAAGGAGCTCGCGCATTCCGCCTTCCACGATGCGCTGACCGGCCTGCCGAACCGCAACGCCTTCGAGCGCGCGCTGGTGGTGGCGGTCGAACAGGCACGCCACGAACGGCGCGAGCACGCGCTCTGTTTCGTCGACCTCGACCGCTTCAAGCAGGTCAACGACACAGCCGGCCACGCCGCCGGCGACGCGCTGCTCGGGCAGATCAGCCAGGCGATCCGCCACGCCTGCCGCAGCCAGGACTTTGCCGCGCGCATCGGCGGCGACGAATTCGCCGTCCTGCTCGGCGATTGCTCGGTGCGCGGCGCCGAAAAGGTCGCCCAGCAGATCATCGACGCGATCGCGGCGCACCCCTTCACATGGCGTGGCGAACCCTACGAGATCGGCGCCAGCGTCGGGATCACCACGATCACCGACCGGGGCATCGATGGCCCCCGGCTGCTCGCCGAGGCGGACGCGGCCTGCTACGCGGCCAAGCACACCGGACGCAATCGCCTGGCGGTGTTCACGCCCGACATGACCGGGCCGCAGCGCTTCGCCCAGTCGGCCTGACGGCGGCCTATCCGGCGGCGGCCGGTGCGGCGACCTTGGCCGCGACCTGACGGAGCGCCTCGACGATGGTCAGCGCTTCCTGCGCCCCCACCACCGCGTATTTTCCAGCGAGCACGAACGTCGGCACACCGGTGATGCCGATCCGGTAGGCCCGCTCGATCTCTTCGGCGACCGTGTCGCGATCCTCGTCGGTGGCAAGGCGGGCGGCAACGGCGTCGGTATCGAGGCCGGCCTCGCCCGCCAGTGTCGTCAGCACGGTCGCGTCGCCAACATCCTTGCCTTCGGTGAAGTAGGCGGCGAACAGGCGGTCGACCATCGCTTCCTGCTTGCCCTCGGCCGCCGCCCAGCGTGACAGGCGGTGCGCGTCGGTGGTGTCGGGCGAGCGGGTGATGGCGTCGAACCGGTAGTCGATGTTCTCGACGCGGCCGAGTTCGGCGAGCCGCTGGTGCGCCGGCTCGATCGCCTCGGCGCTTCCGAACTTGTCGGAGATGTACTTGGCGCGGTCGATACCCTGGCGCGGAATGGTCGGGTCGAGGCGGAAGGGCTTCCAGCCGATGGCGGTGTCGATCTCGGAGGCGATCGAGAGGGCGCGCTTCAGCCGCCGTTCGCCGAGATAGCACCACGGGCAGACGACGTCGGAGTAGATGTCGATGGTGAGGGTCATGGGGCAGCAGATAGCACGGCCGGGCGCTGCAGCAACCCCGACACCGGACCTTTCGCAGACGAGCGAACCTGCGTATAGGGTTCGGCGCGATGCTGGCGGTTGACGACCTCACGTTCGCCTACCCCGGAGCTGCGGCGCCGACCCTTTCACATCTGACGTTTTCCATCGGCAAGGGCGAGGTTTACGGCCTGCTCGGCCCGTCCGGCGCGGGCAAGTCCACCACCCAGCGCATCCTGATGGGGCTCCTGGCCGGCTACAGCGGAACGGCGCGGGTCTTCGACACGCCGGTCGCCACCATGGGGCGGGCGCTCTACGAGCGCATCGGCGTCTGCTTCGAGCTTCCGGCGATCTACCTGCGCCTGACGGCGCTGGAAAACCTTCGCCTGTTCGCCGCGTTCTACGACCGGCCGACGCTCGACCCCAGGGAAGCGCTGGCGCTGGTCGACCTCGCCGACGCCGCCGACCAGCGCACGGAGACGTTTTCCAAGGGCATGAAGATGCGGCTGAACCTCGCCCGCGCCCTGCTCAACGATCCCGATCTTCTCTTTCTGGACGAGCCCACCACCGGGCAGGACCCAGCCCGCGCCCGCACCACGCGCAATCTCATCCGCCGCCTTTCCGATGCGGGCAAGACCGTGTTCCTCACCACCCACAACATGGCCGAGGCGCAGGAGATCTGCGACCGCGTCGGGTTTCTGGCGGGCGGCACGATCCCCGTCACCGGAACGCCGGAAGAACTGATGCGGCGCTACGGACAGCGCGTGCTGGAGGTGAGCTGCGCCGCGGCGGACGGCGTCGCCAAAGAGACGTTTCCGATGGACGGAATCGGCGCCAACGCCGCCTTCCTGAAGCGCCTCGCGGAAGGCAAGGTCGTTGCCATGCATACGCTGGAGGCGAGCCTCGACGACGTCTTCATCAAGGCGACCGGCGGCGGCGAGACGCGCCCGGACGCGGACGAATGAACAACCGACGCGCCGTCCTCATCGCCCACGATGCGCGGCTCCAGAAGCGCTACGGCATCTACTACGCCTACGGCTTCGTCGTGCTGTTCTATCTGGCGGTGCTCTATTGGGGCGGCGCGTTCGTGCCGGCCTGGGCGGTGGCGATCGTCGTCTATACCGACCCGGCGGCCCTCGGCTTCTTCTTCCTCGGCGCGCTGATGATGCTTGAGAAGGGCGAGGGGACGCGAGTGGCGCTCGCCGTGACGCCGGTTTCGGCCGCCGACTACCTGTTCGCCAAGACCACCACGCTCGCCGGGCTGACGCTCATCTCGGTGACCCTGATCTGGTTCTTCCTGCACCAGTCGGCCAACTGGCCGCTGCTCGCCGGCGCGGCGGTGCTGACCGCGATCCAGTTCATCGGGATCGGGGTGCCGGTCGCCATGCGCTTCCGCACCGTGACCGGCTACCTGATCGGGTCGAGCGGCTTCCTGACGCCGGTGGTGGCGCCGGGCGCGCTGGCCTTGATCGACCCCACGCCGGCGTGGCTCTACGCGATCCCCGCCGTGTCGCAGCTGAAGCTGATGATGGTCGCGGTCGGCGCGGCCAGCGTCGGACCGGGGGAACTCGCGCTGATGACTGCGGTGGCGATGCTGGCGGCGGCCGGCGGCGTGGCGCTGGCGCTGCGGGCGCTGACCCGGGAGCTCGGCCGCAAATGACGCCGCTCGCGATCCTCAATGCGCGGCGGATCGGGCGGCTGATTGCGTTCGATGCCATGAGCATCAGCCGCGATGCGACGCTGATCTTCTCGATGGTGCTGAGTTTCGCCCTGCCGATCGGCTTCGCGCTGTTCCGCGCGCGGCTCAACCGCCTCGCGCTCGATACCACCGGCATCGCCGACGTGGCGCGCTATGCCGCGCCGCTGGTGCTCATTCTGCCAGCTCTGCTGATCGGCTGGGTGACGGGCTTCCTGCTCCTCGAGGATCGCGACGACAACACGCTCACCGCCATCGCTGTGACCCCGCTCGGCAAGCTCGGCTTCGTCGGCTACCGCGTTTCGGTGACGGCGGCGGTCGTCTTCGCCATCGTGGCGGCATCGGCGCCGCTGGTCATTCCCGCCACGCCGCCGTGGGTGGCGCTGCTCATCGCCCTGCTGATCGCGGCCGAATCCGTGATGGTCGCCGCGATCCTGCCGGCGATCGCGCGCAACAAGGTCGAGGGGCTGGCGCTCACCAAGGTCATCAACATCGCCGCCGTCCTGCCGTTCGTGGCGATCGTGCCCTCGCCGTGGCGCTATCTCGCCGGGGTGGTGCCGAGCTACTGGGTCGGCGAACTGCTGGCGCTGTCGAGCCGCTCATACCTGTCGCTGGCGGCAGCGGCGGTTATTGCCGTCGCCGTTCACGCCGCCGCGATGACCGCCGCGCTGCGCCTCGCCGGACGGACCGGCGGCTAGTCCAGCCAGGCGCTCACTGGCCGGGCTTTGCCCACCATGCCGGCATGAAGTTGCCGAACAGCGGCGTCGTCTTCGGATGGTCGAGACGCGACCAGTAAGCGACCCACTGATCGGGCAGGTAGAACAGCGGCACGACGTAGTGACCCGAGATCAGCACCCGATCCAGCGCCCGGACGGCCGCGACGAAATCCTCGCGCGAGCGCGCCGCCAGCATTGCCGCGATCATCGCGTCGATGGCCGGCTGCTTGGCGCCGGCGTAGTTGAACGAACTCGGCCGGTCGGCCGCCTCGCTGCTCCAGCGGCCCAACTGCTCGTTGCCCGGCGACAGCGACGCGCCCCATGAACGCCGCACCATGTCGTAGTCGAACTGCTGGAGGCGGGTCTGGAACTGGGCGTCGTCGATGTTGCGGACATCGGCGGCAATACCAATGCGGGCGAGAACGCGCTGGTAGCTCGCGGCGAGCTTCGCATCCTCCTTGTTGACCACCATGATCTCGAAGGCGAGCGGTTTGCCGGTATCGACGTTGACGAGCGTATTGCCCTTCAGCGCGTAGCCGGCCTTGTTCAGTTCGCCGAGCACCTCCTGGAGCACGGCGCGGGCACCATCCGGCCCGCCGGCATCGGTGGGCTTGTAGGTGCCGTCCATGACGTCCGGCTCGACCGCGCCGGGGAAGGGGGCAAGCAGCGCCTTCTCGCGGTCATCGGCCGGCCGACCGACCGCCGACAGCTCGGAATCGTTGAAATAGCCGCCGGCCCGCACGAAGGCGCCGTAGTAGAGGTTCTGGTTGATCCAGTCGAAATCGAGAAGCTTGGCGAGCGCCTCGCGCACCCGCACGTCGGCGAACACCGGCCGCCGCGTGTTGAAGACGAAGCCCGACATGCCCTTCGGCGTGCCGGTCCTGAAGGTTTCCTTGAGGACGCGGCCGTCGGTGACCGCGGGGAAATCGTAGTTGGTGTTCCACGCCCCCGGATCGCCCTCGGGCTGGACGTCGATCAGGCCCTTCTTGAACGCCTCGAACAGCGTGTTGGCGTCGCGGTAATAGTCGACGCGGACTTCGTCGAAATTGTACAGGCCGCGCTTGGTCGGCAGGTCGTTGCCCCAATAGTCCGGGTTGCGCTTGTAGACGATGAAGTTGGGCGCGCTGACCTCGCTGATGACGTAGGGGCCGCTGCCGATCGGCGGCTTGAGCGTCGACTTGTCGAAGGTATCGGCGTCGATCGCGTGCTTGGGCAGGATCGGCACCGACAAGCCGAGGATCAGCGGCAGCTCGCGGTCATTGGCGCCGGTCAGATCGAAGCGCACGGTGCGCTCGCCGACCTTCTCGACCTTGGCGACCTTGCCGAAGTACGCCTTGAAGTTGGGCCGCCCCTTGTCGCGCAGGATCTCCATGGAAAAGATCACGTCGTCGACGGTGATCGGGGTTCCGTCGGAGAACTTCGCCCTGGGGTCGAGGGTGAACTGCACCCAGCTGCGGTCAGGCGGCGATTCCACCGATTCGGCGATGTTGGCGTAGAGCGTGAAGGGCTCGTCGACGCTGCGCTCTAGTAGCGACTCGTAGACCAGCTTGCCGAAGACCGCGTCGTAGAGGCCGCGGGCCGAGGTGAAGCCACCCTGGACGATGAACGGATTGAGGCTGTCGAAGCTGCCGACCACGCCGTAGGTGATCTTGCCGCCCTTGGGGGCATCCGGATTGGCGTAGGGGAAATGATCGAAGCCGGGCGCCAGGGCCGGATCGCCGATCATGGCGATGCCGTCCTGCGGCGCGGCGGCCACGATCTGCGGGACGAGGCCGAGGCCAAGCGCCGCCGCGACGGCGGCGGCAAGCGGGCGGCGGAGCGCTAACGACAGGATCATCGCGGTCATGTCAGCCTTCCAGTGTGCGGCGCAAAATCGAACGGGCGGAGAGCAAGCCTAGCACAGCCGCCCCGCCGGTGAACCCGCACGGTCCAGCGGCGCTGGTAATCGCGGAAAAGGGAAGCTAATGATGCGTACAGGCAAGCCACCGTGTCGCCGCATTTGGCCGCCAAACGCAGCCCGGAATGGCCACGCCACATGGGGGAAACGCGCGCTGCCGCACACGCGGTCGGCGGGGTCGAAAACGGGTCGATGGCCGCCACAACGCGGCCGACAGCAAGGATAGCGCTCAGATGAAACATGTCAGGTGGGTCGGCTCGCTGTGCGGAGGGCTCGCAACGGCGATCGCGGCGATGGCGATGACGTCGGTTGCGGCGTTTGCGCAGGATACCTCTACGTCTTCCGATGCGGCCGCCGCCGCGCCGCCCGCCAACGATTCGGCGTGGGTGAAGATTTGCGGCACCGACGACAAGGGCGGCAAGATCTGCAACGTCAGCCAGGTACTGCTCGCCTCCAACGGCTCGGTCATCGCCTCGTTCAGCCTCCAGCCGAACGGCGACAAGATCGTCGCCGGCGCGTTCGTGCCGCTGGGTTTCATGATCCCGGCCGGCATCGCGCTGACCGTCGACGGTGACAAGAAGGCGCAGGCGCAGTTCACCATCTGCGTGCCGCCGACCAACAACGGCCCGGCCGGCTGCGCGGCGCGCGCCGAGACCAACGCCGACTTCCTCGCGGCGCTGCGCAAGGGCAACAAGCTCGGCATGGTGCTCACCAACACCGCCGGACAGCCGATTCCGATCGAGCTGACCCTCATCGGCTTCTCCAAGGCCTACGACAGCGACGGCCTCGACCCGGCCACCGCGCGGGCTCGCGAAGTGGAGGCCAGCAAGGCCCTTCAGGAAGAGGCCCGCGCCGCCTTCCAGCGCATGATCGAGAAGCAGCGCCAGGAGAACGGCACCACCACGCCGCCGGCGACGCCACCCGCGCAATAGGCGAGGGACAGGCGAAACGATAAAAAAGGCGCGGGCCAAGGCTCGCGCCTTTCGTTTTCCGAAGGCGGCGGTCAGTTCAGCGCGCGGTCGCGGGTGACGTAGAGACCGCCATCGCGGCCCGAGAAAAGCTCCGCGATCTGCGGATGGCGCAGCGGCTCGTCGGAATCGTCGGGCAGCAGGTTCTGCTCCGAAACGTAGGCGACGTATTCGGTCTCGGCGTTTTCGGCCAGCAGATGATAGTAGGGCTGGTCCTTCGACGGACGCACGTCCTCGGGGATCGCCTGCCACCAGTCCTCGGTGTTGTCGAACACCGGGTCGACGTCGAAGACGACCCCGCGGAACGGAAAGATCCGGTGCCGAACGACCTGCCCGATCGCGTACTTTGCGCTGCGCGCCTTGTCCATCATCACCGAAATACTCCGGAACGCTTCTCGCGCCTTAAGACATGACGCGGCGGATGAGTCAAACCGGCGAGTATCGGTAACATTATCATGGCGCTAGGGGCTGGCGGCCTTGACTGAAATCAATGGGAGAAATCCGCCGGATGGGAGAGGCATGATGGCGCGGGGCCGGCGTGCGATTCGGCTCTGGAACCGCCACCGGCGAGCGCCATGACCGCCATCTTCACCATCCTCGTACCGTTTTTCGCCCTGATCCTGATCGGTTACGGGGTCGGCCGGTTCAAGCTGATTCCGGCTGGCGGACTGGCGGGCCTCGACTTCTTCGTCCTCTATCTGGCGCTGCCGGCACTCTTCTTCGAACTCATCGCCGCCACGCCGCTGTCGAGTTTCGCTGGCTGGGGCTTCGTGGCGACGACCACCTTCGCCACCTACTGCGCCTTCGCGGTGGCCTTCTCGATCGGCGCGCTGATCAACGGCGGCAAGGTGCCCGAGGCGACCATCGAAGGGCTGGTCGGCTCGTACAGCAGCACAGGCATTCTGGCGCCGGCGCTCACCATCGCCGCCTTCGGCGCGGCGGCGGCCTCGCCCACGGCGCTGATCTTCACCTTCGACACCATCGTGCTTCTGGTCGTGACGCCACTGATGATGGCGCTGGGCGGCACGGCGCGCACCGACGCCCGCACGCTCGCCCAGTCGATCGGCTGGCGGATGGTCGTCCACCCGATCATCATCGCCATGATCCTCGGGTTCCTCGCCGCGGCGATCGGCTTCCAGCCGCCGCCCGGCATCGACGCGCTGCTGACGGGCTTGCGCCAGGCGGCGGTTCCGGCGGCGCTGTTCGCCTTCGGCGCGAGCTTGTCAGGCCGCGCCCTCGGATCGGTGCCCCTCGAGCTGCCGCTGGTGGTGGCGGTGAAGCTCGTGGTCCATCCGGCGATCGTCTATCTGCTGTTGAGCTGGATCGGCGGCTATGACCGCATCTGGGTGAACACGGCGGTGCTGATCGCGGCGCTGCCGCCGGCCGCCAACGTCATCGTGCAGGCACGCCGCTATCGCGTCCACGAGGACCGGGCGGCGACCGCCGTGCTGCTCGGATCGGTGGCGGCAATCGTCACGCTGACGGTCGCGGTGGTGCTCCTCGTCAACGACGCGCTGCCGCTCGACCCGTTTCACTAGCTGAGAGTGGCGGCGAGGCCCTGACGCATGGCGAACTGGCGGAGCGCCGGAACGCGGTCGACCAGATAGAGGCCGAGGCCGCGGAGCGCCTGGGCCGGCAGGAAACCGCTGAGCAGCGTGCGGTTCAGCGCATCTACGGCGGCGGTCCGCGACAGCACGTCGAGGCGGCGGGCGCGGTCGAAAGCGGCAAGCGCCGCGTCCGATCCGGGATCAGCCTGCGCGTCGGCGAGCACATCGGCAAGCGCGGCGACATCGCGATAGCCGAGGTTCAGCCCTTGCGCGCCAATCGGCGGGAAGACGTGCGCGGCCTCGCCGACCAGCATGGCGCGCTTCGCGGCGAAGCTGCGGGCGGTCATGCCGGAAAGCGGGAAGACCTGACGCTTCCCCTCGACGGTGACGGCGCCGAGGATCGCCTGCGAGCGCCCCTCGATCTCGGCGGACAACTCCGCGTCGGAAAGCGCCAGGCGGCGTTCGCATTCCCGCGGCTCGTCCACCCACACGAGGCTCGAGGCGTCGCCGGGCAGCGGCACCACCGTGAACGGCCCGTGTTCGGTGTGGAACTCGGTCGAGGCATCGCCGTGGGGAAGGCTGTGGCGGAAGTTGCAGACCAGCGCGGCCTGCGGATAGCGCCAGTCGTCGACGGCGATGCCGGCGGCTTCGCGGACCCGCGAGCGGCGGCCGTCGGCGCCGACCACGAGGCGGGCGGTAAGCGCGTCGCCGGTGGAAAGCGTGACGGTTGCGCTGTCGGTGGCCATCTCGACCGTTTCCGCGAGCGCGTCGTGGCGCACGATTGGACGGGTCGCGAGGGCGCGCTGCAGGGCGGCGACGAGGTCGGTGTTGGCGACGTTGTAGCCGAAGGCGGGAAGGCCGATCTCGCCGGCATCGAACGCGACCTCGGGGGCGCGGATCAGGCGCCGGGTGCCGTCGACGATGCGCATGGTGCGGAGCGGCGCGGCGCCGGCGACAAGCTGATCCCAGACCCCGAGGCGCTCCAGCAAGGTGACCGAGCCGCCGAGCAGCGCGGACGTGCGCCGGTCGGGCGGCGCGGCCGGTGCGACGAGGGCGACCTGATGTCCGCTGTCGGCGAGCAGCAGCGCGGCGGCGAGCCCGACCGGACCCGCGCCGACAACTGCAATCGCCGTGTCGCTCATTGGGCCGTGGCGTCCGCCGTTTGCGGCGCAGGCGCGCGCCAGTCGAGAATCTGGCCCGCGAGCCAGGAACCGCCGAACATGGCAGCGACGAACATCCACACCTCGCCCGGCATCAGGCCGAGGTTGGCGATGGCCGGGCCCGGGCAGAAGCCGGAAAGCGCCCAGCCGATGCCGAAGATCGCGGCGCCGAGGACGAGCGGCGCATCGACCTTGCGGAGCCGGTTGCGGTCGAAGGCGGGCGCGGCGACCGGGATCGGCATCCTGAGCCAGCGGTCGAGGCGGAGCCCGACAAGGCCGACCAGCACGCCGCCGCCCATGACGAAGGCGAGGCTCGGGTCCCAGCCGCCGGAGGGAATGGCGCCGAAATCGAGGAAGTTCCAGATCTTGGCCGGGTCGATCATGCGCGCGACCGCCAGACCGACGCCAAAGATGACGCCGCTGAGGCCGGCCGAAACGAGGGCGAGGACGGAGCGCTTCATAGGACGTGCCTCATGATAAAGACCGTGGCGGCGGCCGTCGCCATGAAAGTTCCAACGGCGACGAACGAGCGCACCGAAAGGCGCGAAAGGCCGCAAATGCCGTGGCCGGAGGTGCAGCCGCGGCCGACCCGCGTGCCGATGCCGACCAGCAGACCGGCGCCGATCAGCCAGACCGGGGTGAGGGTGATCTGCGGCAGGGTGGCCGGCACTTCGGCGAAGACGTGCGGGGCGAGCGTGAAGCCGATCCAGGCGCCGACCGGCAGGCCGGCGAGGAAGACAACGCGCCAGGCGACATTGCCGCGACGGAGCGGGTAGATGTTGCCGGCGATGCTGGAGATGCCGGCGGAGCGGCCGTTGACCAGCCACAGCAGCGTAGCGGACAGGCCGATCAGCAGGCCGCCGACCGTGGCGGAAAGGGGGGCGAAAGTTTCCATCGTTCCAAAATCCTCTGGATTTTCAGGATCGTATGCCCACCGTCCGGCCCTCAACAAGCAAACGGCTGCCAAGAACGGGGCTGGCGCGTCAAAGGCTTGCCACGGGGTGTGAGATCGGCGAAAGCAATGCGCGATGAGCCCCAGAGGCAGGCGGCGATACATGACGAACTGGCGCACGTGGGCGGTCCATCTGTTGACCGCGAGCGGTGCTGCGTTGGCGCTTGCCGCCATGATCGCGGCGGCGGCCGACGCCTGGCAGACGGTCTTCTTCCTGCTCGGGATCGCGCTGGTGGTCGACGGCGTCGATGGGCCGCTGGCGCGGAAAGTGCGCGTGCGCGACCGGGTGCCGTGGTTCGACGGGGCGATGCTCGATCTCGTCGTCGACTACACCAGCTACGTTCTGGTGCCGGCGTTCGTGCTGGCGCGCAGTGGCCTGCTGGTCGAGCCGCTGGCGACCGCGGCGGGCATCGTGATCGCGGTGGTGGGCGCGCTCTACTTCGCCGACACGCGCATGAAGACGTCCGAGCAGACGTTTCGCGGATTCCCGGCCGTGTGGAACGTGGTCGTCTACCAGCTCATGGTCTACCAGTGGCCGCAGTGGGCGACCCTGCTGGTCGTGGCCCTGTTCGCGGTCCTGACGTTCCTGCCGGTTGAGTTCGTCCACCCGATGCGGGTCAAGCGCCTGCGGCCCCTGACGGTGGCCATGACCGCCGCCTGGGCGCTGCTTGCCGCGATCGCGCTCGCCGACAGCCTCCACCCGTCGCGCTGGGTGGTCATCGGGCTGATCGTCGTCGGGGTCTACTTCTCCTTCGTCGGCATCTTCCTGCAGCTCACGCGGAAACCGGCGGCGGCGCCGAGCGGAGCCTGACTTGGACATCATCGCCTGGCTCACCGATCCGCAGATCCTCATCAGCCTGATCACGCTGACGCTGATGGAGATCGTGCTCGGGATCGACAACATCGTCTTCATCTCGGTGATCGTCGGCCGCCTGCCGGCCGAACAATCGAAGCGCGCGCGCTTCATCGGCCTGACGCTGGCGCTGGTCCTGCGCATCCTGCTGCTCTCGCTGCTCTTCGTGCTGATCGGGCTGACCACGCCGCTGTTCACGGTCGCCGGCCACGGCGTCTCGCTGCACGACCTCGTGCTGCTGGTCGGCGGGTTGTTCCTGCTGGTCAAGGCGACCCGCGAGATTCACAAGGACGTCGAGGCGCGTGAGGAGGGCGGCGAGGGCACCGGCGGCGCCAAGGCCGCGTTCGGCGCGATCATCGCGCAGATCGTGGTGATCGACGTGATCTTCTCAGTCGATTCGATCGTCACCGCCATCGGCATCGCCGAGCACCTCGGCGTCATGGTCGTGGCTGTCATCATCGCCGTGATCATCATGTACCTGGCCTCGGGCGCGGTCTCCGACTTCATCCAGCGCCACCCGACGACGCGCATGCTGGCGCTGTCGTTCCTGCTGATGATCGGCTTCGCGCTGGTCGCCGACGGCGCCGGCTTCCATATCCCGCGCGCCTATCTCTACGTGGCGATGGCGTTCTCGACGGCGGTCGAGGTGCTGAACGTGATCGCCCACAAGAACCGCAGCAAGCGCGCCAAGCCGCCCGGCGGAGACAGCGGCGGCCAGACGTGACCGCGGCCGGCGAGACGATGGCGCCGGCGCCCGCCGGCCTCGCCCGCTGGCTGCCGCCCCAACGTCTCGTCATGGGCATGTTCTTTCTGCAGGCGGCGGCGCTCAACAACTGGTTCCCGCGCATTCCCGACATTCAGGCCAAACTCGACTTGTCGCCGGGGGCGCTGGCGATCGCGCTGATCGCCATGCCGATCGGCGGCGCCATCGGCACCTCGATCGCGCCGCGCGTCATCGAACGGTTCTCGGCGCGCCGCGCGCTGGCCTACGCCTACATCGTCTTCACGGTGCTGCTGATCCTGCCGGGCTGGGCATGGGATCTGCCCTCCCTGTTCGGCGCGCTGTTGCTGATGGGGGTCGCCTACACGGTCAACGACGTATCGGCGAACGTCGAAGCCTCGCGCATCCAGGCGAGCCTCGGCCGACGCATCCTGAGCACATGCCATGGCTTCTGGAGCCTCGGCTCGGTCGTCGGGCTGGTCGCCGGGTCGGCGTTCTCCGAGTGGCAGATCGCGCCGCGCTGGCACCTGATGCTCATGCTGGTCTTCCTGGCGCCGATCGCGGTCACCGTCGCGCGCGCGCTGCCGCGGCTGCCGCCGACCGCGGACGAGAGGGCGCGCGTGCCGTTTCTCACGCTGCCGCTCGCCGCGATGCTCGGTCTCTGCGTCTTCGCTTTCGGCTCGATCGTCGGCGAACTGACCACCCGGAACTGGGGCGCCGTCTACGCGCGCGACGTTCTGGCAGCCTCGGCCGCCGGCGCTGGCGCCGGCTACGCGGCCTTCTCGATCACCATGACCGCCGGACGGTTCATCGGCGACCGCCTCGCCGACCGCTTCGGGGCGGCGGCCGTCGGACGCATCTGCGCGCTGCTTACCACCGCCGGGTTCGCGCTGCTCGTCGTCACCGACAACCTGACGGTGGGGATCGCGGCGTTTGCCCTCGTCGGAGCTGGACTGTCGGTGGTGATGCCGCTGTCGGTCTCGACGGCGGCCAATTTCGGCGGCGGACGCTCGGCGGCGGTCAACGTCGCGGCGCTGTCCCTGGTCGCTTATTCGGGCTCGCTGGTCGGCCCGCCACTGGTCGGGTTCGTCGCCGACGCGTGGGGCCTGCGCGTCGGGCTCGCCGCGATCATACCGCTGGTGCTGCTGAGCGCCGTCTTCGCCGGGCATCTCGGCCGGCGCGCCTCATGAGGGGCGGTTGCCGCGCCGCGGCACGGCGAGCACGAACGGCACTGTAAACACGTAGATGGCGACGCCGATGATCCACACCAGCCCGTCCCAATGCGGGCGGGACAGGGCGTAGACCCAGCTGAAGAGGAGCGGTCCCAGAACCGCCGTCACGCTGACCAGGCTGGCGATGACGCCCTGCAGCTGACCCTGGCGGTCGCGGTCGACGCTGTTGGTCTGCAGCGATTGCAGCGCGGGGATTCCGATGCCGCCGAAGGCGAACAGCGGCATGAGCACGAACGCGATCCAGCCCGCGTTGGCAAACGCCAGCACGAAGAGGGCGACCGCCTCGCAGACGATGCCGAGGAGGAGCGCGCCACGCTCGCCGAGCCACGAGGTGACGGGCCCGGTCGCCAGCGCCTGGGCGGCGGCGACCATGACGCCGAAGGCACCGAGCGACAGGCCGACGATGGCGCCGGTCCACTGGAAGCGGTCTTCGGCGAAGAGCACCCAAACGGTCACGTAGGTCTGGCCGACGAGGTTGAGGAGCAGGAAGACCGCCAGCAACGGAACCAGTTGGCGGAAGGTAAGCGCCCAGCGCAGCGGCAACAGCGGGTTCAACTGGCGCCAGTGGATGGGCACGCGCTCCGGCTTGTGCGACTCCGGCAGGACGAACAGGGCGATGGCCAGATTGAGGCCGTTGAGCGCGGCGGCGATCAGGAACGGATAGCGCAACCAGATATCGCCGAGCACGCCGCCGATCACCGGCCCCATGACGAAACCGGCGCCGAAGCAGGCGTTGAACAGGCCAAAGCGCTTGGCGCGCTGAGCCTCCGGCGTGATGTCGGCGATGTAGGCGGTGGCGACCGCGACATTGGCCGCGGTGAGGCCCGCGATGGCGCGGCCCACGAACAGCAGCCACAGAAACGGCGTGAACGCCATGATGAGATAGTCGACGGTCGAGCCGGCGAGCGAAATGAGCAGCACCGGCCGGCGGCCGAAGCGGTCCGACAGCACGCCAAGGACAGGTGAAAACGCGAACTGCATCAGCGCGTAGAGCGCCAGCATGGCGCCGAACAGCGCCGAGACCTCGCCGGCGCCGCTCATTTCACGGAGCAGGCGCGGCAGGATCGGGAAGATCAGGCCGATGCCCGCCGCGTCGAGCGCCACCGTGGCCAGAATGACGAAGAGCGGCCGGACGAGACGGCCGCGCGGTTCGCCCGCCGCGTCAGGCAATGGCGCGGCGCCTTTGCCGCAACGCCAGCCCGAGACCGGCGGCAAATCCGCCCAGCGCCCCGAAATTGTGCGCCTGGGTGGCGATGGCGCCGCCGACCATCTCGTGGCCGATCGTGATCGGCCCGATAAAGGCTTCGTAGGCGACCTCCACGAAGACCAGCACCAGCACCAGGAGACCGAACCACGGACGCCCGCGGGCCATCAGCAGCACCGCCCCGCCGGCATAAAGCCCGTGCGTGACGGCGGAGAATCCGATATATCTTCCGATACTTGGCACGAACAGCAGCAAGCCGACCCCGATGGCGAGAACGCTCACCACCATGACGATGATCCAGTCGCGCGCCGACGCGGCGTCGAGGAAGATGGCGAGCGCCAGGACCAGCCCGATCATGTTCATGGTCACATGCGGATAGGTCGCGTGGATGAAGTTGGCGGTGAGAATCCGCCAGACCTCGCCGTGGAGGATCGCCACCCTGTCGTACATGAGGAGCGGGGTGAGTTGATCCGCGAACGCTTGCGCGGCGAAGCACAGAATGACGATCACCGCGACCAGGATGAACGCCCCGCGCTGCTCGCGGTCGAGCCGCCACGGCGAACGACGCGCGGGACTGTTGTCGCTTTCCGTCACGCGCTCCTCCGGCGGGCGGGCACGGCCAGTGCCGGCTTCACGCTTCTCGAAATTCTCATCGTCGTGGTCATCATCAGTATCTTGGCCCTGGTGGTGGTGCCCCGGGTGCTCGACCGCCCCGACCAGGCCCGCGTCGCGCGCGCCCATCAGGACGTTCAGGTCATCGAGAGCGCGCTCAAGCTCTACCGCCTCGACAACCTCACCTACCCTACCACGGCGCAGGGGCTCAAGGCGCTGGTCTCGAAACCGTCGTCCAACCCGATCCCGCCGAACTATGCCGCCGGCGGCTACATCGAGCGCCTGCCCACCGACCCCTGGGGCCACGACTACCAGTATCTGCGACCGGGGCTGCACGGCGATGTCGACGTGTTCAGCCTTGGCGCCGACGGCAAGCCCGGCGGCAGCGGCTTCGACGCGGACATCGGCAACTGGTCCCAGTAGGCCGATGCGCGCCGGCGCCACGGCAAGGCAGGCGGGCTTCACGCTCTTCGAGATCCTCGTGGTGGTTGCGATCATCGCCATCGCCACCGGCGCCGTGCTGCTGCAGGTGCGGCTGCCGCCAGCCGGCGACCCGCAGACCGTGCGCCAGTCGGTGGCGCGCCTGATGCAATCCGGGCTCGACGAGGCGATCTTCAACGGGCGCGAGCTGGCGCTGAGCTTCTCGCGCGCCGACATCGCGGTGCTGGAGCGCGACGACACCGACGGAACCTGGGCGCCCGTGTCGAAGCCCGAGGTGCTGGCGACCCCGATCAGCCTCGCCCATGTGGTGCCGAGGGTGGTCATGGAAGGGCGGCAGATCTCGCTGCCGCCGACCACCAGCGGCACCAAGCCGGACGCCTTTATCCTGTCGAGCGGCGAGACGACGCCGTTTCGCCTGCTGATCGGCTCGACCGACAAGGGCGGGCCGGTGGTCGAACTCGACGTCGACGCCTATGGCCGGGTGACGCTTCCCGCCGCTCCGGGGTCGTAGATGGCCCGCCGCGCACGCGCCGACGCCGGCTTCACGCTGATCGAGGTGCTGGTCGCGCTGGCGATCCTGGCGATCTCGCTGGTCGGCATCATCGGCGCCGTCAACGCCTACACCGACGCCACGACCGGCATGCGCGCCCGGCTCTCCGCCCACTGGGCGGCGATGAACGCGATCGCCACCGCCCGCCTCGACCCGACCAAACTTGCCGATTCCCACTCGGAGGAGAAGATCGGCGGCTACACGTGGGAGGTCGATCTCAAGGTCGAATTGACCGAGCTTCCCCAGACGGTCAAGGTGACCGCCCGCGCCACCGCCAAGAGCGGGACGGGCATCGGCGGGCTGGCGTTCTGCTATGTGGCGGTGCCGCCATGAGCGCGGCGCCTGAGACCGGGCGGCGAGGCGAGGCCGGCTTCACGCTGATCGAGCTGCTGGTCGCGCTGGCGATCTTCGCGGTTATCTCGCTGATGGCGTTCCAGGGGATTTCGGCCCTGCTCCACGCCGAGCGGGTGGTTGCCACCCAGCAGACGCGACTGGGCGACATCGAGCGGGCGGTGAGTTTGCTGGCCCGCGACCTGGAGAACCTGGCGCCACGGCCGGTCAGGATGGCGGCCGGTGGCCTGTCGCCGGCGCTTTCCGTCAACAACGACCTGCACGAATATTCGCTGACCCGCTCCGGCTGGACGAACCCGGCCGAGGAAACCCGCAGCGCCTTTGAGCGGGTGCGCTGGCAGCTCGACGGAACCACGCTGTCGCGGGCCTACTGGTTGACGCTCGATTCGACCGGGGCCGACCAGCCGGTGTCGGCGCCGCTGCTCGAGAACGTCTCGGCGTTCAGCATGCGGGTGCGCTGGAAGAGCAGCTGGGTGGACGCCTGGCCCTCGGCCGAGCCCGGAGCGGAAGGCATCCCGCGCGTGCAGGACCAGGTCGCGGCGCGACTGCCGGAAGCGGTCGAGTTCACCTTGCAGATCGACAACTTCGGAACCGTCAGGCGGCTGATCGTGCTGTCCCCCGACGTCAAGCCGGTGGCGAGCCCATGAAGACGAAGCGCGCCGAGAAGGGGATCGCGCTGCTGAGCGCCGTGCTCACCATCGCGGTGGCGGCGGCGGTGAGCGCGCGGCTGCTCGGCACCGTCGTCGACCAGCAGAGCCGGGCGGAACTCTTCATGGACGCCGATCAGGCGCGGCTGATCGCGCTGAACGCCGAGCGCATCGCGCTGAAGGTGCTCAAGGACGACGGTGAGAACGACACCAACGATAACCTCACCGAAAGCTGGGCGCAGGACATCGGCACCGTGCCGCTCGACGGCGGCGTGGCGGCGGTGACCATCGTCGACGTGCAGGGACGTTTCGACCTCAACAGCCTGTGGAAGGACAACGCCTTCCAGCTGCCGGTGTTCCTGCAACTGCAGCGCCTGTTCGAGGCGGCGAACGTCCCGGTGACCGCGGCGAGCGCGGTTGCCGAATGGGAATCGTCGCTCGTCCCGCCGGTGCCCGGCGCCGCCGGCGACGCACCCTATCTCGGGGCCTCGCCGCCCTATCTGCGCGCCGAGATGCCGATGGTCGGGGCTTCCGAACTGAGGCTAGTCGATGGCATCGACGCCGACGCCTACCGCGCCCTTGCCGGCTCGGTGACGGCGCTGCCCACAAGCATGCCGATCAACGTCAACACCGCCGGGGCGCTGGTGTTGCGCTCGCTGTCGTCGCTGATCGATGCGCGCGCCGCCGCCGACATCCTGAAGGCGCGCGCCGATGCGCCGTTTTCCGACATCGCTGCCTTCCGCCAGGCCGTGGGCACCGCCGCCGGGCTGGCCGCGGCAAGCGAAATTCCCTACGATCGGCTAGGGGTTACCAGCGCGTACTTCGTGATTCAGGTGAAGACGACCTACGGCGCCGGCCGGGCCACGCTCTACAGCCTCGTCCACCGGCCAAAGGATGACGACCCTAAGGTTCTGATGCGATCGCAGGCGCCGTTTTGAACACCAGACGCGGACCACCGGTGATTCTGCTGGCGCGGCCACCGGCCGACGCGGCGAAACTGGCGCGCCCGATCGTGCTGGTGCCGGGCGAGGCCGTGCCGACGATGACCTTCGAGGCACCGCCGCGGGCCGGGCGCCGGGCGCTGGAGCAGATCGCGCGCTTCTCGCTGGCCGAGACGCTCGCCGACGACCCCGCGAAACTGCACATCGTGTGCCTGCGCCAGAAGGACGCCCAGCCGCTCGCCTACGTGGTGGCGAAGAGCCAGATGGACGCCTGGCTGGACGAACTTTCGTCCCTCGGCTTGGCTCCTGCGGCTCTGATCCCCGACTATCTCGCCCTCGACTGGCAGGAGGGCGGCGTGTCGATCGCCCACGGCGACGGGCGGGTGGTGGTGCGCACCGGGCTGCTCGAAGGATTCTGCGGCGAGCCGGACCTTGCCGCCGCCGTGCTCGCCACGCGGCTCGACGGCGACGACCGGCCGCAGGCGATCCGGCATATGGACGCGCGTCCCGAGGGCGCCGGCGAAGACGCGGTGGACGTGGTGATCGCGCGCGCCGGCGAAGCCGGCGTGGCGGTTACGCGCGACGCATTTGATGCGTTCGCCGAGGCAAACCTCGCCGCGCCGGACACGGCCGCCAACCTCCTCATCGGCGCTTACCGACCGCTTTCCGGCATCGTTCAGGAAGCGCGGCGCTGGCAGCCAGTCGGGATCGTCGCGGCGGCGGTCCTGGTCCTGCTGGCGATCTCCGGGCTGGTCGACCTCGGCAAGCGCGAGGCGGAACTTACCGCGCTCAATACCGACATCGAGAAGATGTACCGCGATGCCTTCGACCCGACTGGGCCGATCGTCGACGTGCGCACGCAGGCGGAGCGGGCGCTGGCGAACCTCAGGCAGGGCGCCGACCGGCAGCTGCGCGGCGACGACCTCGCCGGGCTCCTGCGACGGGCGGGACCGACGCTGACGAACGCCGACTGGCAGATCGACGCGATCGAGTTCCACGACGGGACGCTGTTCGTCGACGTGCAGGCGACAAGCTTCGAGGCGCTCGACCGGTTGAGCGGCGCGCTGACCGCGGCGGCGCTCGACGTGAAGACCGTACGTTCGGCCGCCTCGGCCAAGGGCGTCGACGCACAATTGGCGGTGAAGGGACAGAATGCGACTCTGGGCGCGCTTTAGGGACTATTACCGTCAGCTCAGCGCCCGCGAGCAGCTGCTGCTCGCGGTGGGGCTCATCGTGGTGATCGTGCTGGGCGGCTATCTCGGCATCGTCCAGCCGCTGATCGATCGCGAGACGCGGGTGGCGAACGAGCTCAGCGACAAACGCGCCCTCCACGCCTGGCTGGTCGACGCATCGCGGGAGGCAAAGGCCCTGACGGCCGCCGGAAACTCGACCGGCGGCGCCACTGCCCCGGCGGCGCCCAGCGCCGTCGAGGAAAGCCTGCGCGCCAACGGGTTGGAAAAGACGGTCGTGCGCATGGAGCCGACCGCCGACGGCATCGACATCGAACTGAAGCAGGCGCCGCTCAACGCCGTGATCAACTGGGTCGCGGTCGCCGAGGCAACCCTCGGCTATGTCGCGACGTCGGCGACCCTGACCCGCGGCGAGGAGGCGGGGACCACCGACGCCAAGCTGCACCTGTCGCCGGAGACGGGCAGTTGAGGTTCGTGACCGGCGCGGCGGTGTTCGTGGTGGCGCTCGCCGCCTCGCTGGTCGTGCGCGCTCCGGCCGCCCTGCTCGAAGGGACGCTTGCCTCGGCGCTGCCGCCGGGGGCGGCGACCGGACCGCTCGAGGGCACGGTCTGGAACGGGCGGACCGCGAGCGTCAGCTACCGCGGGGTCGCTCTCGGGGCGCTGGCGTGGCACGTCAACGGTATCGGATTGTTTCCGCCGGGTGCCAACGTGGCGCTGACGCTCGACGGCGCCAACCTGCGCGTCACCGGCAACGTCGGCGCGGCCATGGGAAGCAGCCGCGTGGCGCTCGATGCGGTCACCGCGCGCCTGCTGCCGGGCGAACTGGCGGCGGCGTTCGGCTTCCACCTTGCGAAACCGACGGGAGCCGTCCGCCTCGACATCGACAACGCCGTGATCGACGCGGCGGCGGCGCAAGTGGAGACGGCCACGGGCGAGGTCGAATGGAGCGACGCCGGAATCTCCGAGCCGACGCCGGTGTCGCTCGGCAACGCCAAACTCGCCGTCACCCCACGCCCGAACGGTGGGCTCACCGGCACGATCAACAGCAGCGGCGGCGACATCGGCCTCGACGGGACCGTTTCGCTCGGCCCATCGGGCACCTATCAGGCCAATGTCGCGATCACGCCGAGACCGGGCTTGTCCAGCGACGTCACCTCGGTGATCGGGCTGATCGCGCCCGCCGACGCGGCCGGCGTCAACCGGCTCAGGGCAAGCGGCAACCTGCGCGGCGGGCTGGTGCTGCAGCCGTCGAGCTAGGAGTCGCGGCCTACTTCTTCCGTGCCTGAAGCTCGGCGATCATCTGGTCGATGACGTCGGGGGGGGCGACCTTCGGATAGGCATCCTTGACGTGATTGAGGTCGGCGATGGTGGCGTCGATCTCGCTCGCCGCGGGCTTCGGCGCGTCGCGCAGGATCGCGTAATGGGCGGTCGCCTGAAGAACGATGGCGTAGGACAGATTCGGGCTCTGCGGGTAGAGCGCGATGTAGCGGTCGGCGAGCACCTTGGCGGCGACCGGATCGCCACGGCGCAGCGCCGCGTAGCCGCTGTCGAGCAGCGCCGGCTCGCTGTAGGCACCGCCGTTCGGGTTGATGGTGGCGTAGGTCTTGGCGGCGTCGGTGTTGCGGTTTTCCTCGAGCGCCCGCCGCCCCGCGATGTAGGCCGCCTTGTCGGGATTGCCGTTCGCCGTGAGACAGCCGGCCAGCGTCACCGCCAGCAGCACCACACCGCCGACACGCCACGCCAGCCGCGACAATCCTGCCAGACGCTTGCCGTTGCTCCCCGAAGTTCCTGCCATGTCCCTGCGTGCCGAATTCGCTCGTCGCACCGCTTTGCCCGAGCGAAGACTCACGCTCGTCACATGGGCAAGCCACGGGTAACATGCTGGCCAAGCTCGACAAAGAGCTTTCGCCGCCTGCCGCATTTCGGCCACGAAGCGCCGGCCGCGGAGACGACTTTTCCTGCCATCGAGGTTTCCGACCGCGTGATCGCCCCGGCTGAGCTTGTCGCCATCGTCGCCGCGCCATTTCTGGGGAGCTTCCTCGGCGTGGTGGCGGACCGGCTGCCCGCCGGGCGGAGCATCGTGGCGCCGCGCTCGCACTGCGAATCGTGCGGGACGCCGCTGAAACCGGCCGCCATGATCCCGATCGTGAGCTGGGCGGCGCTCGGCGGCCGCTGCGCCACCTGCAAGGCACCGATCCCGCTTCACCTGCCGCTGATCGAGGCAGCGGCGCTGGCGCTCGCGGTCATCGCGGCGCTGACCCGCGACGGGCCGTCCTTCTGGGCCGCCTACGTGCTGCTGCTCGGCCTGCTGCCGCTCGCCTTCGCCGACTGGGTGCACATGGTGCTGCCCGACTGGATACTGGCAGTTCTGGCGCTGGCGGGGATCGCCTGGGGCTTCCTCGGTGGCGACATCGGGCTGCGCGACATGGGGCTCGGCGCCATCGCCGGGGGCGGCGCGTTTCTGGCGATCGCCTGGGGCTACCGGCTGCTCCGCCAGCGCGACGGGCTCGGCCTTGGCGACGTCAAGCTGATGGCGGTCGCCGGCATCTGGGTCGGCTGGCAGGGGCTGCCGACGGTGGCGCTCGCGGCGGCGCTGCTTGCCCTCGCCGTCGAATCGGGGCGCGCGTTGGTCACCCGGCAGGGCCTCAAGGCCGATTCCCGCCTCGCTTTCGGGCCGTACCTGTGTGCCGGATTGGCACTGGCGTGGCTGCTGGGGCCGCTGAACCTATGAAAAACCGCGATTTCCATAGTTAACCAATCGTGAGCGTTAACGGTTCCTAAAGGGTCCAAAGTGTCTGATCGCCGGCGTGACAGACCGAGCGAACCGGGCATAGAACAAGCCGACGGGGCCCGGGATTGGCGCGGAGTTGAACGTGACCGCTCTCCTGGAAAGCATGGGCTCATTGTCCGAAACCTGGGCACAACGCATGCGCCGGCTCGTGCCGGGCGGATCGGGGGGCGGGCCACTCAACCGGCAGACCATGCCGCTCAATCTGGCGCGCGGGCTGACGCTTCTGGCGCTCGTCGCCTTCGCCGCCTGGATCGTGGCCGGCCTCGTCTGGGACGTGACCGTTCCGAGCCCGACGGGAAGCGGAGCCGCGGTCAGCACAAGCGGGCCGACCGCCGGGCCGACGACCTCCGGCGCCGGGCAGTCGGGAGCGCAACTTTCGTTCTTCGGCGTCGGCGCACAGGCTGACGCGCCGGTCAGCTCCGGGCCCTACACGCTCTCCGGCGTCATGCTCAGTTCGGACGCCTCGCAGTCACGCGCCATCATCCGCGCCGACCAGGCCGATCACGTCTATGCGGTCGGCGACAAGCTTCCCAACGGCCAGACCATTGCGGCGATCGAGGCGGACCGGGTGATCGTCGAGACCAGCGCGGGCCGCGAGGCGCTGCCGCTGCCCAAGCCGGAACTCGGCGGTTCGGTGCCGGGCGATCTCAACGCCGGTGCTGCGGTCGCGCCCGTGCCCGTGCCCGCCGCCCAGGATGACGCGGCGCTGGCGGCGCTGCGCGCGCCGGCCACCATCGACAGTTCGCTCCTCAACCCCGGGACGCTCGCCGACCAACTCGGCAGGGTCAGGACGAGCATGGTCGCCGGCGGCAGCGGCGGTATCAAGCTCGTCGACATCGGCAATTCCCCGATTCTGCGGTCCATGGGCCTCAGGCCCGGCGATGTCATTTCGTCGGTCAACGGCCAGCAGATCACGCCGGATCAATCGCTGGCGGCGATCCTCGCCACAGTCGCCGGATCGCCCACCGCCAACGTGGTGATCGTGCGCAACGGCATCGTCACCCGCAAGACCGTCTCGATCATTGGAAAGTGACAGGCCCCGCCCCATGGTGCGCATGAAATTCCTGGCCGCGCCGCTCTTCGCCCTCGGCCTGCTCGTCGCGGGCGCCAGCGACCTGTCCGCCCAGGGCACAACCCCGCCCGACCAGAACGCGGCGACCGTGCAGATCAACATGCGTGACGCCGACCTCGGTGCGTTCATCGACCTGATCGGACAGGTGACCGGCAAGACGTTCGTGGTCGACCCGCGCGTGCGCGGCCGGGTGACCGTGATCGCGCAGGAGCCGATGACGCCCAAGGAGGCCTACGGCATCTTCCTGAACGTGCTCGAACTGAACCGCTTCACGGTCGTCGACAGTGCGGGCGCCAGCCGCATCGTGCCCATGCAGATCGCCAAGGAAATCGCCGGGCCGACGCCGGATACCGGGGGCGGGGCAGGGGGCTTCGTCACCCGCGTCATCCACGTCCAGAACGCATCGGTGGCGACCGTCATGGACGTCATCCGGCCGCTGCTCCCCGCCGAGGCGGCGGTCTCCGGCTACCCGGAAAGCCAGCTGATCGTGGTCTCGGACCAGGAGGCCAACGTCAACAAGATCGAGGCGCTGATCCGCGACATCGACGGCAAGAGCGCCAAGCAGATCGCCACCATTCATCTCAACAACGCTTCGGCGAAGGCGATCACCGACACGCTCACCGCCATGAACTTCGCCGGGCCCGGCATGACAATCCAGGCCGACTCGCGCTCCAACGCGCTGCTGGTCAGCGGCAGTGCCGACTTCATCGCCTCGGTGCGGGGCATCGCCGGCAATCTCGACAAGCCGGTGACCGACACAGGGCTGACCGTCATCAAACTGCGCTACGCCGACGCCAAGGATCTCGCGCCGACACTCGCCCAGCTCTACACGACACCGGCCCCCACCCAGGGCGGCGATGCCGGCGGCGCGGCCGCAGCTTCGCCGGCTTCGGTGGTCGCCGACGAGAAGACCAACTCGCTGATCGTCTCGGTGCCGCCCGACGTCCTTCCGGCGGTGCGGCTGGCGGTGTCGCAGCTCGATACGCGGCCGCTTCAGGTGCGCGTCGAGGCCGTGGTGTTCGAAGTGTCGGCGGAGCGTTTCGCGACGCTGGGCGTCCAGTTCGGCGCGCTCATTAACGGCGTCATGGCCGGCGGCGTGCAGTTCAGCGGCGGGCCGGGGAGCCTTTACAGCCTGGTGACCGCGATCCTGCAGGGCAAGGTGCCGGCCGATCCCGGCGACGGCGGCTACATCGGCGGGCTGATCCCGATCGGCGACAATTCGGGCGTCGCGGCGCTCATCAACGCGCTCGCCCACGACACCACCACCAACATCCTGTCGACGCCGTCGATCATCACGCTCGACAATCAGGAAGCCCAGATCGTCGTCGCCCGCAAGGTGCCTTTCGTGACCGGCACCTATTCGACCGTCGGCGACAACCCGGTGCCCACCCAGCCCTTCCAGACCATCCAGCGCGAGGACGTCGGCCTGACCCTGAAGGTCACCCCGCACATCACCGCCGACGACACGGTGCGGCTGGCGATCGACCAGGAAGTCTCCAATCTGACCAACACCACCTCGGCGGCCGGCGGCGAGATCACCGCGCGCCGCGCGCTGTCCACCAACATCGTGGTCGGCGACCAGCGCCTGGTGCTGCTCGGCGGGCTGCTTGAGGAAGACTTCGAGCGACGAGACCAAGCGCACGCCCGGCCTCTCCAAGCTGCCGATCCTCGGACGCCTGTTCAAGGCCAAGTCGACCAACCACGAGCAGCGCATCCTGCTGCTGCTGCTCAGGCCGACCATCCTGCATACCGACGCCGACGCGGAAGCCGCCTCCGCCGCCGGATACAACGCCGCCAAGGTGGTCCAGGCGGATGTGGACCGCACCGCCGACCCGAGCTACCCTGCGGCGCACCCGTTGACGCTCGACTCTGTCGGGCGTCACCTGTCGCAGCCGCCGCCCAACGATCCGCTGTTGCGGCTGCCACTACCGCCGCCACCAGCGAATTATGACAACTGAGACGCAGACGCCGCTCGTTTCCACCCTGCCGTTCGGATTTGCCCGGCGCTGCGGCGTGCTGGTCGACTCCATCGAGGGCGGCGTGGCCCGCGTTCTGGTGCGCCCGGACTCCAGCGAAGCAAGCTGGCGCGAAGTCCGCCGCCGCCTCGCCATGCCGCTCAACATCGTGCGCTGCCCCGACGACCAGTTCCGCCACGCGCTGGAGCAGCTCTACGGCGACGGCGAGTCCAATCAGGCCGCCGCCTCCATCGACTTCGACGACGACTTCGATCTGGAGCAGGGCAAGCTGCCGGGGCCGCAGGACCTGCTCGAGGAGAACAACGACGCGCCGGTCATCCGCCTGATCAACGCGGTGCTGCGCCGCGCCGTCCACCTCGGCGCCTCGGACGTGCACATCGAGCCGTTCGAGGAGGAGTTGCGCGCGCGGGTGCGCATCGACGGGCGCCTCCAGACGATCTATACGACGCGCCGCTCGCTGGCGGGCATGGTGGTCTCGCGCATCAAGGTGATGGCCAACCTCGACATCGCCGAGAAGCGCCTGCCGCAGGACGGGCGCATCGCGCTGCGCATTGCCTCGCGGATCATCGACGTGCGCGTCTCGACGCTGCCCGGCCCGCACGGCGAGCGCGTCGTCATGCGCATTCTCGACAAGCGCAGCGGGCGCTATGCGCTCGACCAGATCGGGCTGCGGCCCGAGCAATACGCCGGGATCAAGAAGATGCTGACCCGGCCGACCGGGATTGTCCTGGTGACCGGCCCGACGGGCAGCGGCAAGACCACCTCGCTCTACGCCATGATGGCCGAGATCGACGGGCAGTACCGCAACATCCTGACCGTCGAGGACCCGATCGAATATGAACTGCCGGGCGTCGGGCAGACGCAGGTCAACGCCCAGATCGGCATGACGTTTGCCCGCTCGCTGCGGGCCATCCTGCGCCAGGACCCCGACGTCATTCTGGTCGGCGAAATCCGCGATTCCGAGACCGCCCAGATCGCCGTGCAGGCGAGCCTCACCGGCCACCTGGTGTTTTCGACGCTGCACACCAACAGCGCCATCGGCGCCGTCACCCGGCTCCGCGACATGGGCATCGAGTCGTTCCTGCTGTCCTCGACGATCTCGGGCCTGATCGCCCAGCGGCTGGTGCGACTGGCCTGTCCGCAGTGCAAGACGGCCCATCCGATCCCCGCCGGCGGCGAGGAGTTGTTCGCCGAAGCCGGCCTGGACGTGCCGGCCGAGGTATGGTCGGGCAAGGGGTGCAGCCATTGCACCGGCACCGGCTATCGCGGCCGCATGGGCATCTACGAGGTATTCGCCGTCGACGACGAGATGCGCGAGATGATCTATCAGGACCGTAGCGAGCGCGAGATCGAGCTGACCGCGCTGAAGAGTGGCGACAGCCTGCGCGCATCGGCGCTGCGGCTGGTCGCGGAGGGCGCCACCTCGCTGGAAGAAGCCGTGCGGGTGTCGCGCGGGGACCAGTAGATGCCCTCGTTCGAGTACAGCGCGCTCGACGATCGCGGACGCACCGCGCGCGGGGCGCTCGCTGCCGACAACGAACGCGATGCCTACCGGCAGCTGCGCGAGCGCGGGCTCTTTCCGGTCGATCTGGCGGAGAGCCAGCAGCGCCTGCAGGCCGCTGCCGCGGTGGCGCGGCGGGCGACCGGACGCAGCGACCGGCGCTTGTCGATCACCTCGGCCGAACTGGTGCTGCTGTCGCGCCAGATGGCGACGCTGGCCCAGGCCGGCATGCCCATCGAAGGCGCGCTCGGCGCGCTTCTCTCCGGCCAGACCAAGCAGCGGCTGAAGCGCATCATCGCCGAGTTGCAGGTGTCGGTGCGCGAGGGCAACTCGCTCTCCGATGCCGTCGCGGCGCTGCCCAATGCATTCCCCACCTACTTCGCGGCGGCGATCGCCTCCGGCGAACGCACCGGCGAACTGGCGCGCGTGCTCGACGAACTCGCCCAGTACGTCGAGGGCCGAGAGGAGGCCCGCACCAAGGTCGCCACCGCGCTCATCTATCCGGCGCTGGTCGCGACGTTCTCGATCGGCGTGGCGCTCGTCCTGCTGCTCTACGTCGGGCCGGAAGTCGCCGGCATCTTCGAGCGGAGCGGCCAGCCGCTGCCGACGCTGACCGCGGTCATGATGGGGATCGGCGCGTTTATCCGCGGCAACGCGATCCTGTTGCTGCTGCTCATTCTGGCGGCCATCGGCGGCTTCGTGGTGGCGCTCAGGCGGCCGACAAGCCGCGCCCGCCTCGACGCCTGGGCGCTCCGCCTGCCGCTCTTCGGCGGCATGATCCGCGACCGCAACGCGGCGATGTTCCTCTCCGCCTTCTCCATCGTCATGGCGAGCCGCGTGCCGGTGGTCGAAGGGCTGGAGCTATCCTCGCGGGTGTTGACCAACACGGTGCTGAAGCAGCGCGCCAAGCAGGCCGTGCGACTGGTGGGCGAGGGGCGCTCGCTGGCCTCCGCGCTCCGCGAAACGGAAAACCTGCCGGAGATCTCGCTGCTCCTGATCGAGGACGGCGAGCGCACCGGCATGCTTGAGCAGATGTTGCGGCGAGCGGCGACAATCGTCGAGCGCGAACTGAACGTCGCCCAGCAGCGGCTCGTCTCGTTGATCGAGCCGGTGCTGATGATCGTCGTCGGCGGAATGGTGCTGACGATCGTGCTGTCGATCCTGCTGCCGATCTTCGGCCTTCAGGACGCGCTGATGAAATGACGGGCCTGGCGGTCACGCGGCCTTGCGGCGGCGAAGACGTGCGCCGAGACCCATGCCGGCGAGGCCGGTGAGGCCGAGGAGGGTGAGGGGGTCGAGGGCGACGGACCAAGTCTCCGAGCAGTAGGTGACCCCGTTCGGCCCGGTGAACGTGCCGATCGCGGAGTGCTGGCGGAATATGTCCTCGTTCTCGCTCAGGACGACCTGCGATCCAGCCGCGACTGGGTCGGCGTGGATGTCCCCCGTCGGCGAGATGACCTGGGGATCGAAGCGGATCACGCCGGAGGTCGCGTTGGTGGACGTCCAGCTGAGGGTCACTTCCTCGCCGACATTTATCTTGTGCTTGTCGACGGACAGTGTGCACGCGGGCGCGTTGGCGTCGCCGACGATGACGTCGGCCCCGCAATGGACCGTCCCACCTGGGCCCGAAAATGTACCTTCGAACGAGTAGAAACCGGCCGGGGAGAGCGCAACCGACGTCGATCCCGACGCGACCGGTGTGACGTCGCCGACGCCGTTGTTGATCGAGCCGCTGGTCGCGTTCGTCGAGGTCCATGACACGGCAAACGGGACGCCGGTCAAGGCGCTCGACGGGGCGCTCAG
The DNA here is from genome assembly GCA_963843565.1 of uncultured Alphaproteobacteria bacterium. Classification (GTDB taxonomy): domain Bacteria; phylum Pseudomonadota; class Alphaproteobacteria; order Rhizobiales; family Kaistiaceae; genus DASZQY01. The sequence goes on along the minus strand of CAWJKY010000003.1, from coordinate 668,743 downwards.
CGAACAGGTCGGAGCCGGGTTCGAGGCCGGATTGACCGTCACCGTCGTCTGGCAGGTCGTCGAACCGCCATCCCCGGAGAAGCTGCCGGTGAATGTGAAGGTTCCCGGCGTGGATGAGGACCACAGTTGCCAGCCGCCGGAAACCGGCGTCACCGATCCCACACCATTGTCGACCGAGCCGGAGGTAGCATCGGTCGAGGTCCAGTCGATCTCAACCGCAACACCGACCGTCGTGGTGGATGGCGTCGCGGTCAGCGTGCAGGTCGGCGCGGGCGTGCTCGACGGGCACAGGGAATTGATCGCGTCATCAACCTGAATGCGCGGTTTGGTAACGGATCCACCAAACCTGTCGTCGGTGATCGAAACGCCCGTTGACTCCAGCGCCGTCAGCATCTGGCCGACGCCTGTCGCGTCGGCGGTAATGTCGCTGCCGCAGGCGGATCGTAGGGCCGCAAAGGCGCCCGAGACATGTGCCGCGGCGAGGGAGGTTCCGGCGATGTACTCGTAGTCGGTGACGGATGTGCTCGACGGGTATGGCGAGTGGACGTTCTTCGTGTCCGATGTCGAATAGGCATCGTAGCCGCCGGGGGCGAGCAGGGCGACCGGGCTGGCGATGTTGGTGTAGGCCGCGACATGGTCGTCCTTGGTCGACGCCGCAACCGCAACCGCGCTCGAGATGCACGCCGGGTACGATATCCGGTCCTTGCTATAATCGTTGCCGGTGGAAACAACGGTTGGCACGCCGATGGCCCGCAAATTGTCCATGTCGGCCTTCAACGCGATCGTGGTCGAATCCACGGAAGAGTCGCACACTGATGTAGAGGTGCCGTAGTCCGATCCGATGCTGAGATTGACCGCGGCAAGCTGCACGCCGCCGGGGAGGGACGCGGCCTGGCTGTACACCCACTCCAATGCGGCCATCTCGCGCGAGTACGAGGTCAGGATGCAGGATGGCGCGCCGTCACATATGCCGGTGCTGTAGACCCGCGCGAATATCTGAACGGCAATGATCTTTGCGTCGCGGGCAACACCATTGGCCGGCTCGTCACTCCCCCGATTGGTGTTGAACCCGGCGGCGACACCGGCGACGACCGTGCCATGAGCGCAGAGATTGATGGAACCGTCGTAGCACTCCGTGATGATCGAATCGGCCGAGGTGTCTTCGGGGTCTCCATTCGGGCACAGGCTCTTGGTCATGAAGTCGCCCGACGAGTTTTCGGAGAAGCAGTGCTGGAGGATGATCTTGCCGCTCGCCAGAAACTCGTGATTGAGCTGGAAGCCGGTATCGAGGATGGCGATGGCGTAGTCGGACCCCGTTCCACCCAGCGTGTAGGCGTCGGTCATTCCGACCAGCGGCACCGTGTCGTCGAGAGCCGGACGGGCGACGCGATCTAGCCAGATGCGTGTGATCCGGGGGTCGTCGACGAGCCCGTACAGGTCCGCCGGCGAGACGGTGATCGCGAAAATCGGGCGGATGAGCATGCGGAGGAGCGAGGCGCCGGCCGGAAGGGCTGTCGCGGTGCCGAAGTGATCGACAAGGATCGCGTCGATGCCGGCATCGATGGTCGCCTTCGCCGCGGCGATGGCGTCCGGATCCGGTGCAACCCGGCCGGTTACGGTCGACGCAAACTGGACGAGCACCCGGACCTCGCCCCGGTCTGCGAGGGCTGTCGCGATGTCCGCCGCGTCGGGAGATTTCAGGCTGAGCGTGGCGGAAGGAGCCGCCGTATTGGCCGCCGCGACCTCGGCTGGGATGCCAGCTGCAACCGCGAGAAACACCGCCGAACACGCGACGGCGACCCGCACAAGACTCGTCCATCGTTGTGACATCGCGCCCCCCCAAGGCGGTGAAAGGAGGCCATTACGGGCGGGAGTCCGTGTCGGCGGCAATGGACCGAATAGAGGGAAAAGTTGCGCGTCAGGCGGGTCTTGTGAGAATCTGAACGCGGGAGTTGGGCGATGCTTCGATTACATGACCTGAGGCGGGTCTACCGCATTATCGATTCATGTTTGCAGGTGGGTGCCGATCCCGATGGCTGGCGGCACCGGCTTGGCAACGGTGTGCGCGATCTCGTCGCCGCGCCGATCGTCATCAACGGCGAATTTCGCGACATGTTCGATGCGACCAAGGCGCGGGCGCTACATGTCGTGGACATTGGCTGGGTGAGCCCCGAGCAACAGGCGGGGTTTGTGCGCTACCAGCTGGAGGGCGGCAACCGGACCGATCCCCTTCGCGCCGCGATCGACGCGCGGGCGGGCCCGACGCTGGTCGCCTCCGCGGTCGGGATCATGGGGCACGACGCCTACTTCCAGAACGCGGCGTTCAAGAAATACATGGAGCCCATCGGTGTCGGCGATCAGCTCCTCGCGATCACGCTCATCCCGGGCGATGTCGGGGGACGGTCGAACATGATCAGCTGCATTCGAAGCCTCGACGACAAGCCGTTCGGCGCGCGCGAGCGGCGGCTCCTGCGCATCCTGGCGGCGGAGCTCACGCCGCTGATCGGGACACGGCTTGCCGATTCCCGCGACCCGGTGATGCGGCTGACGCCGCGCCAGCACCAGACGCTGCGGCTCCTCCTGGAAGGGGGCAGCGAGGACGCCATCGCGAAGGAGATCGGCATCGCCCGCTCGACCTTGCACAAGGTCGTCGTCGGTCTCTATCGGCTTTTCGACGTGAACAGCCGTGCGGCGCTCCAGGCGCGGTTCGCCGGCCGCGGGTCCCTGTCGCGGGAACGGGAACGGACTTCGGACCCCAGGCTGCACCGGGGGCGGCGCGAAGGCGGCGTGCCGATGACGACCGAATGGCGGGCGCCCTCGACGATCCGGCGGCGAACGGGCTGAAACCGGCCAATCCGGGACGGCCGACAGGAGGTGAACTGGCGGTTCAACTCCGGTTCAGGTATCGGGGCGCAGAGTGCACGAGACTCAAGCCTTTTGGAGGTACGACGATGGTTTCGATCTCAAGAGCTGCCAAGGGAATCGCCATTCTTTCTGCGGCCGTCATGGCGTGTGGACTGGCGGTCGAATCGGCTGGCGCTGCCGGCAACGCACCGGAAGTGGTCGTACCGGCCCCGGGTGGTGGTGGCGGCGGTGGTGGGGCGCCTGTCGGCGGCTGCTACAGCGTCGACCAGGCACTCTACGGCCCCTACCACATGACGTTCTGCGTCTACGGCGGCCAGGGCAACTATCGCGTGCGCGGGGCCGGCCTGAATTGCCGCGGCTCGCTCGGCGTGACTTGGTACGGCCCGACAATGCGAATCAGCCTGGTTGGCTCGTTCTGCGGGCGCGGCATGCAATGGACCGCGGACACGATCGATTGCCAGGTGATGCCGCCCCTCGGCCACAAGAATTGGCCGACCGGCCAGAATGGCCCGAACGTGGTCGTGCCGGTGCCGGGCGGACCCGGCCCGGGCGATACGGGCGCATTGAGCTGCACGTACAGGCCCGCGGTCGGTGGCTATCCGCCGGTCGGGATCTCCGCGCGACGCCAGTAGCGCCGTCGGCCCCACCGGAAAAGAAAACCGGGCGCACCCGCGAGGGTGCGCCCGGCTTTTTTTTGAACGATGATGCAGTCGGTCAGACGGTCCGGCGGCGCCAGAAGCCGAAGCCGACCCCGAGCATGGCGAGCAGGCTCATGCCCCCGAGGGTCACCGGATCAATCGCCACGCTGGCGGGCGGCGGCGCCGAGCACAGGCTGACGATCGCCGCGTAGACGTCGATGCGCCGCTTCGAGACCGAACCGCCGAGGCGCGTATCGGTGATCACCGGACCGGTCGACGACAGGGCGCTGATGATCTGGTCGAGCCCGGTCGGTGTGAGCGCCGTCGCGCACGCCGAGCGCAGCGAGGCAATGGCCCCGGCCACATGCGGCGCGGCCATCGAGGTCCCCGCCAGGTATGCGAAGAGCGTGTTCGAGGCGGCGTCGGCATACGACGAAAGCACGTCATCGGTTGTGCCGTTTCCTGCCGAACCCTTGCCACCAGGCGCGAACACCCGAACCTGATTGGAGATGCTCGAGAAGATCGAGATCACGTCGGTCTTGTCGACGGAGGCGACGGCGATGGCGGTCGAGACGCACGCGGGCGAGGAGATACCGCTCGTGAAGCCGTCGTTGCCCGCCGAGACGGTTGTGCCGACGCCAATGCTGCGCAGGAGGTCGATACCGGTCTTTTCCGGGGCGGCGTCGCAGGTGCCGGGGTTGTTCCCGCCGTCACCGAGGCTCATGTTGGCCGAAGCGAGCCTGACGCCACCGGGCAGACTGGAAGAGACGCTGTAAAGCCACTCCAGGCCCTTCTCGATGTCAGAGTCGAAGGCGGTGATGCACGGCGGAGTCTTGCCGCCGCAGTTCGCCAACGTGGTTCCGCGCGTAAAGACCTGAACGCCGATGATCTTGGCGTACTCAGCAACACCGTTCGTCGGGAACCCGGCCGGCGCCGCCCCATTGTAGAAGCCCGCGGCGATGCCGGCGACGTGAGTACCATGATAGCACAGCTCGCTTGCGCCGTTCAGGCAAGCTGGCACCTGCGGATTCGACGTAATGTCTTCAGACAGGCCGTTTGCGCAAAGCGAAACGAAGGTGCCGGAGTTGGTCGAGAAGCAGTGCTCCAGGATCACCTTGCCGCCGCTCAGGAAGACGTGAGACGACTGAACGCCGGTGTCGAGGACGCCGACCGCATATCCCGAGCCCGTACCGCCGGCGCCGATGGCGGCGGGGTTGTTGATCTGCGGAAGGGTTTGCAGGAGCGTCGGGAAGTTCTGGCCGTCAAGGACGATCTTCGTGACGCGGGGATCGGCGGCCAACAACTCGAGCTGGCCGGCAGTCACGGTGATGGCGAAACTCGGGCTCAGGATCATGCGGTTCACCGCCAGGCTGGCGTCGAGCGCCGTGGCGGAGCCGAAGTGATCCACAAGGATCGCGTCCTGGCCTGACTGTACCGCCGCTTTGGCCGCGTCGATCGACGCGGCATCCGCCGAGAGCGACGACGGACTGATCGTCGACGCAAACGTCACGATGACGCGAACACTGCCATCGGCTTCCGCGTTGGCGGCCAGCGTCGCGGCTTCCGGCGCTTTCTGAGCCAACGCCGCGGATACCTCGGCCGCGTTGCCCGCAGAAATGCCGACGGCGGCCATGGCCGCCGCGATGAGAATGGGCTTCAGCCCTCGCCAGATCATAGCTCCGGCGACGTGATGTTGATGTGTCATGAATCTCCCTCGCCCAGTTGAGTTTCCGACCGGGCCCCGATCGGCCCCCCTAAGGCCGGTCAAACCAAGTTTAGAATTCGGATTCTATCACCCGAACGTATCCATCACAACGAAATGCGGCGGGTAATCGGTTGCGAATCAATCGTTGGGTGAATGAGCAGTCGCCACATCTGAGACTTGCCGGGGCGCGGACGGCAACGGTACGACTGTAGCTGCGCGGCCGCCTTGGGGAGGAATTGCCCATGCCACATGTCGTACGCGTCGAGCGAACCGGCGGGCCGGAGGTGATGCAGTGGGTTGAGCTCCCGCTCGCCCAGCCGGCGCCCGGCGAAATCCGCATTCGCCAGACGGCGGTCGGGGTCAATTTCGTCGATGTCTACTACCGCGTCGGCCTTTATCCGCCGCCGGGCGGCCTGCCGTTTGTGCCGGGCTCGGAAGGTGCGGGCGTGGTCGACGCCCTCGGCGAGGGGGTGACCGGGTTCAAGGTCGGCGATCGCGTCGTCTACCAGGGCTGGGTCGGCGCCTACGCCGAGACCCGCTCGTTTCCCGCCGACCGCGTCGTCAGGCTGCCCGATACGGTCGACGATCGTACGGCCGCGGCATCCTTTCTGAAGGGGCTGACCGCGGAGATGCTGCTCCGCCGGGTCCACAAGGTCGCGGCTGGCGAGACGATCCTCTTCCACGCCGCCGCCGGCGGTGTCGGCACGCTTGCCTGCCAGTGGGCGGCCGCGCTGGGCGCCACCGTCATCGGGACGGTCGGTTCCGACGACAAGGTCGAAGCCGCCACGGCTGCCGGCTGCGCTCACGTCATCAACTACCGGACCGGCGACTTCGTCGAGCGGGTGAAGTCGATCACCGGCGGCGCCGGCGTCGACGTGGTCTACGATTCAGTCGGCAACGACACGTTTCCAGGTTCGCTCGATTGCCTGAAGCCGACCGGCCTGTGGGTGTCCTTCGGACAGTCCTCGGGGCTGGCGCTGGCCTTCCAGAACGTCGCTGCTCCAGCAGAAGGGGTCGCTGTTCGCGACCCGTCCGACCATCGGGCACTACTTCGCCAAGCGCGCGGACCTGGAGGACGCAGCGGCGGCGCTCTTCGACGTGCTGGCCGCCGGCACGGTCAAGGTCACCATCGGGCAGGTGTTTGCGCTGAAGGCAGTGGCCGATGCACACCGGGCCCTCGAAAGCCGGCAGACGGTCGGCGCGACGGTGCTGATCCCCTGACGCCTGCGTTTTCCCCAACCGCTGCCGATAATTGCGCCAGCCCATGCCGAAAATTAGCGTTTGCCCAGCAATTCGGCATAATCCATTGTACGGGCTTACAATCCGGCGGTTCGAGAAGCCGTCCGGGGTTGGCGCTCGCGCCGATCTCGCGGCGGTGGCTGGATTCGAAGTCAAGATACGATGTCGCAATGGGCCGTCTCACCACCCACGTCCTTGACACCGCCTCCGGCCGGCCGGCGGCAGGTCTGACAATCGAGCTTTTCCGGATTGGCGCATCGCCGGAGCGGCTGAAGGTGGCGACCACCAACGCCGATGGCCGCGTCGACGGCCCGCTCCTGGAAGGCGACGCGTTTTCCGCCGGGGTCTACGAATTGCGCTTCCACGCCGGCGACTACCTGCGCGCCGTCAACGACGGATTGCCGCGCCCGGCCTTCCTCGACGTCGTGCCGATTCGCTTCGGCGTCGCCGAGGCCGCCGACCATTATCACGTGCCGTTGCTGCTCTCGCCCTACGGCTATTCGACGTACCGGGGGAGTTGATGCGGCCGACCATCCGATTCATTCGCCGTGGCCGGCTGGTCGAACTCGTCGACGTGCCGCCGACCATGATGCTGCTCGACTATCTGCGCGAGAACGAGGGCTCGACCGGCACCAAGGAAGGCTGCGCCGAGGGCGATTGCGGCGCCTGCACCATCGCGCTCGGTCGGCTGCGCAACGGCAAGCTCACTTACGAGCCGATCAACGCCTGTATCCAGCTTCTCGGTCAGATCGACGGAACCGAGGTGGTCACCGTCGAGGATCTCGTGCAGAGCGGCGGCCAGCTTCACCCCGTGCAGCTCGCCATGGTCGAGAACCACGCTTCGCAGTGCGGGTTCTGCACGCCGGGCTTCGTCATGGCGATCTTCGCGCTCTACCAGGGGACCGACGGCGCGGTGACCCGCAGCCAGGTGAACGACGCCATCGCCGGCAACCTCTGCCGCTGCACCGGCTATCGCCCGATCGTCGACGCGGCATTGGCCGCCTGTTCCGCGCCGCGCCGCGACCGCTTCCGCAACGGCGCCCAGGACATGACCGGCGTGCTGACCTTCCTGAACGACGGCGAGGACCTGTTCGTCGGCGACGACGAGACCTTCTTCGCGGCACCCGCGTCCCTCGACGTTGCCGCCGAACTCTACGACAAGCACCCCGACGCCGTGGTCATCGCCGGCGCCACCGACGTGGGGCTCTGGATCACCAAGCAGCTCCGCGACATCCGCAAGGTCATCTGCGTCTCCAAGATCGCCGGCTTCGACAAGGTCGAGGACACCGGCCACGAACTGATCATCGGTGCCGGCGCGACCTATGCGCAGGTCGAACCGCACCTGGCCCGGATCGATGCGGACCTCGGCGAGCTTCTCCGGCGCCTCGGCTCCAAGCAGGTGCGCGCCAACGGCACCGTCGGCGGCAACGTCGCCAACGGTTCGCCGATCGGCGATACGCCGCCGGCACTGATCGCGCTCGATGCGACCGTCGAGCTGCGCAAGGGGCGGAGCGTTCGCTCCATGCCGGTCGAGGAGTTCTACATCGAGTACGGCAAGCAGAAGCGCGAGGCGGGCGAACTGGTCACCTCGATCACAATCCCGCACATGCGCCGCGAGCACGCCTTCCGCTGCTACAAGATCACCAAGCGTTTCGACCAGGACATCTCGTCGGTGATGGGCGCGTTTCGCTTCGCGGTCGACGAGGAGGGGACGATCACCGAGGCGCGGCTCGCCTACGGCGGCATGGCCGGCATCCCCAAGCGCGCCACCGCGGCCGAGCATGCGCTGGTTGGGCAGAACTTGCGCGACTCGCGCGCCTGGGCGCGCGCCTTCGCGGCGCTGCGCGAGGATTTCAAGCCGCTCGACGATCACCGCGCCAGCGCCCGTTACCGCATCGAGACGGCGCACTCGCTGCTCGGCAAGGCGCTGATCGAAGTCGCCGGGACCGCAAGCACGCGCACCCGCATCGTCGGCCACCGCGAGAAGCAACGGGAGGCGAGCCCCAATGCCGCCGGCTGATACCGGTCCTGGCATGCCGGCGCAGGTTGGCGCCGACCGCTTCGCGGTGGTCCGCCAGCCGATCGCGCACGACAGCGCGGTCAAGCACGTCACCGGCACCGCCCAGTACATCGACGATATTCTCGAGCCGATCGGGACGCTCCACGTCGCGGTCGGCTACGCACCGATCGCCGCCGGGCGGGTGTCGTCCATGGACCTTGAGCCGGTCAAATCGTCGCCGGGCGTGGTCGCGGTGCTGACCGCGCAGGACATCCCCGGCAAGAACGACGTTGGTGCCAAGGATCTCGGCGACGATCCGGTGATCTCCGCCGGCGAGGTGATGTTCTACGGGCAGGTGCTCTTCGCCGTGGTCGCCGACACGCGCGACCAAGCGCGCCGCGCCGCCCGCCGGGCGCGGCTGGCGACGGCGCCGACCATGCCGGCGATCGACGTCGACGACGCGCTGGTGGCCGGCACCAAGGTGCTGCCCGACTACACGTTTCTGCGAGGCGAGCCGGCCGAGGAAAACGACCGGGCACCGCGCCAGACGACCGGCGAGTTCCGTATCGGCGGGCAGGAGCATTTCTATCTCGAGGGCCAGGTCGCGCTCGCCGTCCCGGGCGAGGACGGCGACATGCTGGTCCACTCGTCCACCCAGCACCCGTCGGAAGTTCAGAGCGTGGTCGCGCACGTCCTCGGCCTCGACGACAATGCCGTGACGGTTGAAGTCCGGCGCATGGGCGGCGGCTTCGGCGGCAAGGAAAGCCAGGCGACCCAGTGGGCGGCGCTGGCCGCACTCGCCGCCTGGAAGACCGGCCGGCCGTGCAAGCTCCGCCTCGACCGCGACGACGACATGACCATGACCGGCAAGCGCCACGACTTCCGGGTCGACTACGCCGCCGGCTTCTCCCGCGACGGGCAACTGCGCGGCGTCGAGGTGACGCTGTCGGCGCGTTGCGGGTACTCGGAGGACCTGACGCTCGGTGTCGTCGACCGCGCCATGTTCCACGCCGACAACGCCTACTACTACCCGGCCTGCCGGATCACGACGCGGCGCATGCGCACCAATACGGTTTCGAACACCGCCTTCCGCGGCTTCGGCGGCCCGCAGGGCATGCTGTTCGCCGAGCGCATGATGGATCACATCGCCTACCTGACCGGCAAGGACCCGCTCGACGTGCGCAAGGCGAACTTCTACGCCGGCGCCGGCCGCGACCGCACGCCCTACGGCATGCGGGTCGAAGACAACATCCTGCCCGAACTGATCGCCGATCTGGAACTGACCAGCGACTACCGCGCGCGGCGCCAGGCGATCGAGGAATTCAATGCGACCAGCCCGGTGCTGAAGAAGGGCATCGCGCTGACGCCGGTGAAGTTCGGCATCTCGTTTACGCTCATCCACCTCAACCAGGCCGGCGCGCTGGTCCACCTCTACCGCGACGGGTCGATCGCCCTCAACCACGGCGGCACCGAGATGGGGCAGGGGCTCTTCGTCAAGGTAGCGCAGGTGGTCGCCGAGGAGTTCGGCGTCGACGTCGAGAAGGTCAAGATCACCGCCACGTCGACCGCCAAGGTGCCCAATACCGCGCCGACGGCGGCCTCGGCCGGCACCGACCTGAACGCGCAAGCGGCGCTCGCCGCCTGTCGCACCATCAAGGACCGGCTCTTCGAGTTCATCGAGGAGAAGTGGAACGTCACCCGCGACCGGGTCGAGTTCGCCAACGGGCAGGTGCTGGTCGGCAACACGACCATGTCGCTGGGCGAACTCGCCACCGCCGCCCACGTCGGCCGCGTGCAGCTTTCCGCGACCGGGTTCTACAAGACCCCCAAGATCACCTGGGACCGGGAGAAGGCGCAGGGCCGGCCGTTCTACTACTTCGCCTACGGAGCCTCATGCGCGGAGGTGCTGGTCGACACCATGACCGGCGAGATGCGCGTCACCCGGGTCGACATCCTCCACGACGTCGGCAAGTCGCTGAACCCGGCCATCGACATCGGCCAGATCGAGGGCGGCTTCGTTCAGGGCATGGGCTGGCTGACCACCGAGGAACTGGTGTGGGACTCCGCCGGGCGCCTCGCCACCCACGCGCCGTCCACCTACAAGATCCCGACGGCGGCGGACGTTCCGGAAGATTTCCGTGTCCGTCTCTTTGAGAGCGGCGGCAACCGCGAAGAGTCCATCTACCGCTCCAAGGCGGTCGGTGAACCGCCGCTGATGTTGCCGATCTCGGTGTTCTCCGCGATAACCGACGCCATTCTGAGCATGAAGCCGGCGACCTTCCCGCGCCTTGACGCGCCGGCAACCCCCGAAGCCATCATGCGCGCCATCCGGGCGACGGGTTCCGAGGAATGATGCGCGTCTGGGAAACGGTGCTCGGCGCGCTCGACCGTCACGGCCGGGCCGCGATGGTCACCCTCGCCGCGACCCGCGGCTCCTCGCCGCGCGAGGCCGGCGCCCGCCTGATCGTCAACCCGGACGGGACGTTTAGCGGCACCATCGGCGGCGGCACGCTGGAATGGAAGGCGATCGCCATCGCTCAGGCCGCGCTTTCCAACCCGAGCGCGCCCAAGGCCGAGGCGCGCGGCTTCGCGCTCGGCCCGGAGCTTGGCCAGTGCTGCGGCGGCAACGTCGAGCTGATCGTCGAGCTGATCGAGCTGGACAAACGCGATGCCGTCACGGCGCTGGCGGAGCGCGAGGCGGTCGGAAGCCTCACCACGCGCGGCAGGCTTTCGGCGACCGACGGGATCGTGCGCGAGATCGTCGCGGACGGTGACCTGGCGCCGGACAGCGCCAGCTACGCAGCCGGCGTCCTCAGCGAAGGCTTTGGCGACGACCGCCGGCCGCTGCTTCTATTCGGCGCCGGGCATGTCGGGCGGGCGCTGATCTTCGCTCTGGCGCCGCTGCCGTTCGCGGTCACCTGGTTCGATTCGCGGCCGGATGCGTTTCCCGGGTTCACGCCGGGCAACACGACCGCCAGGCAGTTCACCGACCCGGCGATCGAGCTGGCGCGGGCGGGCTCTGGCAGCTTCGTGCTGGCCATGACCCACAGCCACCCGCTCGATCTGGCGGTGGTCAGCGCTGCGCTTGCCGACGGCCGCTTCCCCTACGTCGGGCTGATCGGCTCGAAAAGCAAACGGGCGCGCTTTGTGCATCAGATGACAGCGGCTGGCATTCCGCCGGAACGCATCGCCGAACTGGTCTGTCCCATCGGGGTTGCCGGCATACACGGCAAGGCACCGGCGGCGATCGCGGCGGCGACCGTCGCGGAACTGCTGATCAGGGATGAGGCGTTGCGGCAGGCCGCGGTGCCGCGCGACGAGGGCAAGCGCGAAAGGCAGGGGCGGGGCTGATGGACGAACCGACGGTGGCGCCGCCGCGGCGGATGAGCGGCAAGCCGACGCTGGAAGCGGTCGGCATCACCAAGGACTTCGCGACGCTGCGCGCCAACGACGAGGTCAACCTGACGATCCTGCCGCGCGAGATTCACGCGCTGCTGGGCGAGAACGGCGCCGGCAAGTCGACGCTCGTCAAGATTCTCTACGGCGCGCTTCAGCCGACTGCCGGCGAAATCCGCTGGCAGGGCAAGCCGGTGACGATTTCCAATCCGGCCGCGGCACGCAAGCTCGGCATCGGCATGGTGTTCCAGCACTTCTCGCTGTTCGAGGCGCTGACGGTGGCCGAGAACATTGCGTTGGCGCTGCCGAAAGAGATGCGCAAAGGGCTGGCCGGCACCATCGAGCGGGTATCGGGCGACTATGGCCTGCCGCTTCGCCCGCACGCCGTCGTCGCCGATCTGTCAGTGGGCGAGCGCCAGCGCATCGAGATCGTGCGCTGCCTGTTGCAGTCGCCGCAACTGCTGATCATGGACGAGCCGACCTCGGTGCTCACCCCGCAGGAGGCGGACTATCTCTTCGTGACCCTCCAGCGCCTCGCCGACGAGGGCTGCGCGGTGCTCTACATTTCGCACCGGCTGGAGGAGGTGCAGCGCATCTGCCACCACGCCACGATCATGCGGCGCGGCAAGGTGGTCGCCGAGACCGACCCGTCGAAGGAGACTGCCGGAACGCTGGCGCGGCTGATGGTGGGCTCCGACCTGCTCGAGATTGCCCGCACCCCGACCGAGCGCAAGGCGGTGCGCCTGTCGCTGCAGTCGCTCGACCTGCCCAGCGACGATCCTTTCGGCGTCAGCCTCAAGGACATCAGCCTCGACGTTCATGGCGGCGAAGTGGTCGCCATCGCCGGGATCGCCGGCAACGGACAAAGCGAGCTGTTCGCGGCGCTGTCCGGCGAGGAGCCGGCGGAGCGGCCGGACGCGGTCGTCATCGACGGCCAGCCGTGCGGCCACCGCGGCATCACCGCGCGCCGCAACCTCGGCGCCGCCTTCGTACCGGAAGAGCGCCTCGGCCACGCCGCCGTGCCCGGCCTGAAGCTCAGCGACAACGTCGTTCTGACCCGCCACCGCACCGGCGACGAGCTGGTCGTCACCGGTGTCGTGCGTCCACAGAAGGCGATGAAGATCGTCGACGCCGTGACCAGCGACTACGACGTGCGCAAGGGCCACCCGGACCCGGAAGCCGGGTCGCTGTCGGGCGGCAACCTCCAGAAGTTCGTGGTGGGTCGCGAGATCGACCGCAAGCCCAGCGTGCTGGTGGTTTCGCAGCCGACCTGGGGCGTCGATGCGGGGGCGGCGGCGGTGATCCGCCAGGCGCTGATCGACCTCGCGCGCTCGGGCTCCGCGGTGCTGGTCATCAGCCAGGATCTCGACGAGATTTTCGAGATCGCGGACCGCATCGCGGTCGTCTCGCGCGGCCATCTGTCGCCCGCCGAACCCGCGGCCGGCGCGACCCGCGAGTCGATCGGCCTGCTCATGGGTGGCATCGGCGAAGGACAGAAGGCGCCGGCGAAGGAGGCCGTCCATGCAGCTCAGGCTTGACCGTCGGCCCAAGCCGAGCCGGGCGATGACATTCCTGTCGCCCGTGCTTGCGATCGTGCTGGCGCTGGTGACGTTCTTCATCATCTTCGCGATCATGGGGATCGACCCCTTTCAGGCGCTCTACCTCTACTTCATCGATCCGCTGACGGCCTTCTGGTCGTTTGAAAACGTGATCATCAAGGCCGCGCCGATCGTGCTCATCGCGGTCGGGCTGTCGTTCTGTTACCAGTCGAACGTCTGGAACATCGGCGCCGAGGGGCAATACGCTGTCGGCGCGATCTTCGGGTCGATCATTCCGATCTATTTTCCGGAATGGGGCGGCTTCGTTCCGCTGACCCTGATGATGCTCATGGGCATCCTTGGCGGAATGGTCTACGCCGCCATTCCGGCGTGGCTCAAGAACCGCTTCAACGCCAACGAGACGCTGACCACCCTGATGCTGGTCTACGTGGCCAATCTTCTCGTCGACTATCTCGCGCGCACGCCCTGGCGCGATCCGGCCGGACACAACTTTCCCAACAGCCACCCGTTCATCGACGGGCAGGTCCTTCCGGTCATTCTCGGCGACAGCATCCGGCTCAACGTGGTGTTCGTTCTGATCGTGGTGGCGGCCACCTGGTTCCTGACCGAGCGGACGATCACCGGTTTCAAGATCCGCGTTATCGGCCAATCGCCACGCGCCGGCGAATTCGGCGGCTTCAACCGGCACCGCATGGTGATGCTGGCGATGCTGATCTCAGGCGGCCTGGCCGGGCTGGCCGGCATCTGCGAAGTGGCCGGCTCCATCGGCCAGTTCCGGACGACCATTTCGCCGGGCTACGGCTTCACGGCGATCATCGTCGCCTTCCTCGGCCGGCTGCACCCGGTCGGCATCCTCCTCGCCGGCGTGCTTCTGGCGCTGTCCTACATGGGCGGCGAAGGGGCACAGATTTCGCTGGGCATCTCCGACCAGACCACGCAGGTCTTCCAGGGAATGCTGCTTTTCTACGTGCTGGCGTGCGATACGCTGATCTTCTACCGCCTGCGGATTGTGCGTGCGGTTCCAGCCAGAACCCTCACGAGCGCGAGTTGACGCCATGACGATGGTCGAAGGAATCCTGCTGACAATCGTGACCGCGGCAACACCTCTGCTGTTCGCGGCCCTCGGCGAGTTGATCGCCGAACGTTCGGGCGTCCTCAACCTCGGCGTCGAGGGCATGATGGCGGTGGGCGCGGTGATGGGCTTCGCCGGCGGTCACATCACCGGCACGCCGGTGATCGGTGTGGTTTGCGGGATCGCCGCAGGTGCGGTCATGGGCGCGCTCTTCGGCCTGATCACGCTCGTCTTCGCTGCCAATCAGAACGCCTCCGGCATCGCACTGACGCTGTTCGGCCTCGGCTTGTCGGGACTGATCGGCAACGCCTACACCGGCTTGCCCGGACTCAACGTGCCGCGCATCCACATTCCGCTCATCAGCGACATTCCGCTGATCGGACCGCCGATCTTCGGTGAGGACCCGCTGGTCTACGTCGCGGTCGTGCTGACGATCGCGGTGTGGTGGTTTCTCTTCCGCACGAACGGCGGACTGATCGTGCGCGCCGTCGGCGACAGCCACGCCTCGGCGCACGCCCTCGGCTACCCGGTTCTGCGGGTGCGGTTCATGGCGGTCGTCTTCGGCGGCGCCTGTGCCGGCCTCGGCGGGGCGTACCTGTCGCTGGTCTATACGCCGCAGTGGACGCAGGCGATGACCGCCGGCCGCGGCTGGATCGCGATCGCGCTGGTGGTGTTCGGCACCTGGCTGCCGTGGCGCATCGCGATCGGCGCGCTGCTGTTCGGTGGCGTCAGCATTCTGCAGCTCAACGCGCAGGCCTTCGGCCTGGGGATTCCATCCCAGTTCCTGACCGCGCTGCCATACCTGATTACGGTCATCGTGCTGGTCGTGATTTCGCGGAACAAGGCGCTCCTGAAGATCAACACCCCGGCCTCGCTGGCCCGCACGTTCGTGCCCGATAATTAGCCAGCGCATGGCAGGCATGGCATGAATCCTGTATGGTTTTTGACCAGACGTTCAAGAAACCGAAATAGGCGTCACACAGAGGAGTAAGCGAATGCGCAGACTGTTAGTGGCTGCGGGAGCAGCGGCCGCATTGATGGTCGTCGCCATGGGCGGGTCCCAGGCGGCGGACAAGCTCAAGGTATGCTGGATCTACCCTGGCCCGCACAACGACGGCGGTTTCAGCGAGCAACACG
The DNA here is from genome assembly GCA_963843565.1 of uncultured Alphaproteobacteria bacterium. Taxonomy (GTDB): domain Bacteria; phylum Pseudomonadota; class Alphaproteobacteria; order Rhizobiales; family Kaistiaceae; genus DASZQY01. Next base: position 653,133 of record CAWJKY010000003.1, on the reverse strand, counting down.
ATCTCGGTCGTCAGGCCGTGGCAAAGGAGTTCGGCGACAAGGTCGACGCAACCACCTATGTCGAGAACGTCCAGGACCCCGATGCGGAACGCGTCGTCGAACGCCTGGCGCGCTCCGGCTGTGGATTGATCTTCACGACTTCGTTCGGTTTCATGGACGGCACGCTCGCCGACGCCAAGAAGTTCCCCGACGTGAAGTTCGAGCACATGTCCGGCTACAAGACCGCCGACAACATGTCGACGTATAACCTGCGCTGGTACCAGGGCCGCTACGTCCAGGGCCAGATCGCCGCGAAGATGTCGAAGTCGGGGGTCGCCGGCTACATCGTGTCGTTTCCGATTCCGGAAGTCATCATGGGCATCGACGCCTTCATGCTCGGCGCCCAGTCGGTCAATCCGGATTTCAAGATCAAGATCGTCTGGGTGAACTCGTGGTTCGACCCCGGCAAGGAAGCCGACGCGGCCAAGACGCTGGTCGACCAGGGCGCTGACATTCTCGTTCAGCACACCGACTCGCCGGCCGCCATGCAGGTCGCCGAAAAGGCCGGCATCTTCGCCTTCGGTCAGTCGGCCGACATGACGAGCTTCGGCCCGAAAGCGCAGCTCGCGTCGCTGATCGACGAGTGGGGTCCGTACTACATCAAGGAAGTGCAGGCCGTGCTCGATGGAACCTGGAAGACGCACGAGACCTGGGCCGGCATGGCCGAGGGCGACGTGGTCGTCGGGCCGCTGGCCAACATGCCCGACGACGTCAAGGCGATGGCCGAGAAGACCATCGACGACATCAAGAGCGGCAAACTCGTCGTGTTCTCCGGTCCGGTCACCAAGCAAGACGGCACGCTGGTCGTGAAACCCGGTGAAGTCATGCCCGACGCCGACATCAACAGCATCAACTACTACGTGAAGGGCATCGACGCGCAGATGCCGCAGCAATAGGCGTCGGACGTCGTTTACGTGAAAATGCGGGCGCGCCTCCGACAAGAGGCGCGCCTGTTTTCGCTTTGTGTCGGAGAAGCAACCCTCATGTGGTTTCGCAACGCTGCGCCCGCCCTCTTTGCGCTGATGGTGCTTGCCGCCACCACCGCGCCCGTCGGCGCGGTCGACCCGGCCAATACCCACCCGGTCAACCGGCCCGATACCCCGGACGTGTCGACGGCTTCGCCCGGCGGCGTCTGGGTTGGCACCTACCGCTGCGGGCAGGGCCTGACCGGCGTGCGCCTGACCCTCAGGGATCTGGGCGAGGGAAAGCTTTCCGGCGAGTTCGCGTTCTTTCCTGACCCGTCGAATCGAGACGTGCCGTCGGGAAGCTTCAAACTCAGCGGCGCCTACGGCGCGGGTGGCATCGACCTGAAGCCCGGGGCGTGGATCGATCAGCCGCCCGACTACGACACCATTCCGCTCGCAGGCGCGATGCCGGACGCCGACGGCACGCTGACCCTCGCCATCGACTACCCCGGTTGCGATACTCTGGTGGCGAAGCGCGAGGCGGCCACGGACGATGGCAAAAAGCCGCCGCCGGCCCAGCATCGGTGACGAGCATGGCCCGCAACTTGCGTGCGCATTTGACGGGCGGCCGGGCGTGCCGCACGCAGGCTTGCCAAGCTGAGACCGCAGAGGGGACGTCGCAGCCCGTGAAGCAGAAAACCGCCTGACGCCATGCCGACCTACATCGTCGACTGGCTGAACCTCGCCTTCCGCTGGGCCCACATGATCGTCGGCATCGGCTGGATCGGAACGTCGTTCTATTTCATCGCCCTCGACCTCTCGCTGCGCAAGCGCGAGAAGATGCGCGAGGGCGTCTACGGCACCGCGTGGGAAGTTCACGGCGGCGGCTTCTATCATGTCGAGAAGTTCCTGGTGGCGCCCAAGGAGCTGCCGCCCGATCTCCTCTGGTACCAGTGGGAAGCCTACCTGACCTGGGTCACCGGTTTCGGGTTACTGATCCTCCAGTACTACTGGAACGCCAACGTCTTCCTGATCGACAGTTCGATCCAGCCGATGCTGCCGAGCCAGGCGATCTTCCTGTCCGTCGCCAGCCTCGCCGCCGGCTGGCTCATCTACGACCGGCTGTGCAAATCGTGGGTGGGCAGGCACACGACGCTGCTCGCGATCGCGGTGTTCGTCCTGATCGTCGGGGCAGGGTGGATCTTCACCCACCTGTTTTCCGGACGTGGCGCACTGATCCACGTCGGCGCGTTCATCGGCACGTTCATGGCCGTGAACGTGTTCGGCGTCATCATCCCGAACCAGAAGAAGATCGTCGCCTCGCTGATGGCGCACGAGGAACCCGACCCGCGCCTCGGCGCGATCGGCAAGCAGCGCTCGGTGCACAACAACTACCTGACGCTGCCGGTGCTGGTGATGATGGTGAGCAGCCATTATCCCTTCCTCACGGGCAACAAGCAGGCCTGGCTGCTGGTCGCGCTGATCATCATCGTCGGCGCTTCGGTGCGCCACTTCTTCAATCGCCACGAGGCCGGCGATCCCTTCGAGAAGATCGGCTGGACGCTGCCGGTCGCCGCCGTCGCGACCGCAATCGCCGTCTGGCTGACAGTGCCGCGCACCGACCCGGCGATGGCCAACCTGGAGGTTTCAGACGCGCAGGCCCTGGCGATCGTCGGCACGCACTGCGTCATGTGCCATGCGGCCCACCCGACCCACGAGGGCTTCGACGCGCCGCCCAAGGGGGTGATCCTCACCAGCGTCGCGGAAATCCGCCGCCACGCCGACCAGATCATGGCCCAGGCGGTCAACGGCGACACCATGCCGCTCGGTAACGAGACCCACATCACAGCCGAGGAGCGACGCCAGCTTGGCGCGTTCCTCCTGAGCCGCTAGAAGGTCGGGCGAAAGCCCGACCATGACAGCCTTTCCAGTATCCATCGACGACGTGAACGCGATGAGCGCGGCCGAGTTCGTTGCCACCTTTGGCGACGTGGCCGAGCACGCGCCCTGGGTCGCCGAACGGGCCGAGGAGGATCGCCCGTTCCGCTCGCGGCAAGCGATGTGCGACGCCTTCGGAAAGGCAATCGTCCGCGCCGATCGGACCCGGCAGATCGATCTGCTGCTCGCCCACCCCGATCTGGCGGGCAAGGCCGCCATGGCGGGGGAGGTGACCCCCGACTCGCGCACCGAGCAGGCGAGCGCCGGGCTCGGCAATCTGACCCCGGACGAATACGACGCGTTCATCGCCCTCAACCAGGCCTATCGCGACCGGCACGGCTTTCCGTTCATCCTCGCGGTGCGCGGCGCCACCAAGCACGACGTGCTCGCCGCCTTCGAGAAGCGGCTCGATTCGCCCCACGACGTGGAATTCCGCATGGCGCTCACGCAGGTGGCGCGCATCATGCGCTTCCGCCTCGAAGACCGCGTGACGCCATGACTGTCGACACCGTGGCGCTCGGCGAACGCGCCCAGGCCATGATCGACGCGCTGGCGACGATCAGCGCCGTCGAAGGGCAGCTCACCCGGCTCTACCTGACGGCGGAGCACAAGCGCGCCGCCGAACTGGTCGGCGCGTGGATGCGTCGCGCCGGCCTGACGGTGCGCATGGACGCCGCCGGCACCATGCACGGCCTGCTCGCCGCCGGCCGCGACGGCCCGCGCGCCAGGAAGCGCCTGCTGGTCGGCTCGCATATCGACACCGTGGTCGACGCCGGTCGCTACGACGGCAACTTCGGGGTCGCCGCCGCCATCATCGCCGCCGATGAACTGCAGACCCGCGGCATTGCGCTTCCGTTCGCGGTCGAGGTGCTGGCCTTCGGCGACGAGGAAGGGGTGCGCTTTCCTAAGACGCTGATCTCGTCTTCGGCGATCGCCGGTGCGGTCGACCCCACCGTGATGGAGCTGGTCGACGCGGAGGGCATGACCATGCGCGCCGCCCTAGCCGAATTCGGCGGCGACCCCGACCATATCGAGGCGGAAGCCTATCGGCGGCCGGACGTGCTCGGCTATCTCGAGGTGCATATCGAGCAGGGCCCGGTTCTCGAACAGGCGGGCGAGCCGCTGGGCGTCGTCTCGGCGATCGCCGGGCAGGGGCGCTACCGGGTGCAGGTGCGCGGCGAAGCCGGCCATGCCGGCACCGTGCCGATGAAGGTGCGGCACGACGCACTGGCCGGCGCCGCCGAGATGATCCTGCTGGTCGAGCAGGTCGCGAGCGCCAGCAACAAGGCATCGCTGGTCGCCACCGTCGGCGAGATTCGGGTCGCGCCCGGGGCCAGCAACGTCATCCCCGGGACGGCGGAATTCAGCATCGACGTGCGCGCCGCCGACGATGAAACGCTTGCCGCGGCGGTTGCCGAAATTCGCCGGCAGGCCCGGCGCATCGGATCGCGGCGCGGCGTCGTGGTGGGCATCGAGACGGTCCACGAGAAGCCGGTCGCGGTCGCCGCCCCGCGCCTTCGCCGTGCGCTTGCCGCGGGGATCACCGAGGTGGCCGGCAAGGCGCCGCGCGAGCTCATGTCGGGCGCCGGTCACGACGGTCAGGCGATGATCCGCCTCACCGACATCGGCATGATGTTCGTGCGCTGCCGCGCCGGCATCAGCCACAATCCGCGCGAGTTCGTGTCGGTCGAGGACATGGGCCTCGCCATCGAGGCGCTGATCCGCACGATCCTGCAAATCGCGGAGGGAAAGGACGCATGACCCTCGCCGCCACCATCGACGCCAATTGGGAACGCGAGGTTGCCTTCCTGAAGGCGCTGGTCCGCGTGCCGAGCGACAACCCGCCGGGAGACTGCGCGCCGGCCGCCGACGTGGCGGCCGTGGAATTGGAACAGCTGGGTTTCGTGGTCGAGCGCCACCCGGTGCCTGAGGAGCTGGTGCGCGCCAACGGCATGGTCAGCGTCACCAACCTGATCGTGCGGAGGACGTTCGGCGCCGCCAAGGGACCGACGATCGCGCTCAACGCGCACGGCGACGTGGTGCCGCCGGGCGAGGGGTGGACGGTCGATCCGTACGGCGCCAAGGAAAAGGACGGCGCGCTCTATGGTCGCGGCGTGGCGGTCTCGAAATCGGACTTTGCGACCTACGCATTTGCCCTGAAGGCGCTCGTGGACAACGCTGTGGGCCTTGATGGCGCCATCGAGCTGCACTTCACCTACGACGAGGAGGCCGGCGGCATCGTCGGACCGAAGTGGCTCATCGATCGGGGGCTGACCAAGGCGACGCTGGCGATTTCCGCCGGCTTCTCCTACGCCATCACCATCGCCCACAACGGCGTGCTGCATCTGGAAGTGACGATCCGCGGGCGCCAGGCGCATGCGGCCATGCCGGCGAGCGGCGCCGATGCGCTCGAGGCGGCGGTGCCGGTGCTCGCCGCGATCTACGCCGAGCGGGCCCGGTTAGCCGGCATCGTCAGCGCCGAGCCGGGCATCGGCTCGCCGCAGATCACCGTCGGGCTGATCTCCGGCGGCATCAACACCAACGTCGTCCCGGACCGCATCCAGCTGCGCATCGATCGTCGCATCATCCCCGACGAGGACGGCGAAGCGGTCGAGAAGGCGCTGATTTCGCTGATCGAATCGGCATTGCCCAAAAAGGCCGATGTCTCGATCGCCTGCCGGCGGATCATGCTCGCCGAGCCGCTTCGGCCATTGGCCGGCACGGACGCGCTCTCCGCTGTCATCGCGGGGAATGCCGAGCGCATTCTCGGCGTGCCGGTCAAGCCGACCGGCGTGCCGCTCTACACCGACGCCCGCCACTACGCCGCCGCCGGCATCCCGACCGTGCTCTATGGGGCCGGCCCGCGCTCGATCCTCGAAGCCAACGCCCACGGCGCCGACGAGCACCTGCAGCTGAGCGACCTGCGCGCCGCAACCGAGATCGTCGCCGCCAGCCTCGCCGATCTTCTGCGGGCCGGGTAGGCTCGCGCCAATCCGAACCGGAGTCCGAGAATGCCCGACGCCGCCGAACCGATCGCCTTCGCACCGCTCAACGATGCGCGCTGTGAGCTTGGCGAGGGGCCGACCTGGGACGCGCGTCGGAACGGCCTGTGGAACGTCGACATCGACGCATGCGCGCTGCACTTCGCCGATATCGGCGCCGGCACCCATCGTCAGTGGTCGTTCCCGAGCCAGGTCTGTTCGATCGGCATCGCCGAGAGCGGACGCATCCTTGTCGCTCTCCGCCACACGGTCGGTCTGTTCGATCCGGACACGGAAGGGTGGACCGAGATCGCCTCTATCGAGGCGGATGGCGCCGACGACACCCGGCTGAACGACGGCAAGGTCGGGCCGGACGGCGCCTTCTGGGTCGGCACGATGAACGACCGCAAGAACGAGACGGTGAAGGCGCCGATCGCTTGCCTCTACCGGGTCACCTCCGATGGCAAGGTCGAGAAGAAGGTCGACGGCCTGGTGACCGCCAATGGTCTCGCCTTCGCGCCCGACGGCCGCGCGATGTTTCACTCGGATTCGCGCGGGCCGTGGATCGACCGCTGGGACCTGGACCCGGCGACCGGCGCCGTCGGGAACCGCAAGCGAATCGCCACCCTCGACGATGCGACCGGACGGCCCGACGGAGGCGCGACCGACATGGAGGGTTGCTACTGGAGCGCCGGCATCACGGCGCAACGTCTGAACCGCTTCGACCGGGAGGGGCGGCTGCTGGCGCACTACCCCGTGCCGGTGGCCGCGCCGACCATGCCGTGCTTCGGCGGGCCGGACCTGAAGACGCTCTATGTCACGAGTCTCAGGGTTGGGCGGAAGCCCGAGTTGCTGGAGCAATACCCGCTGACGGGGATCGTGATCGTCGGCCGGAGCCCGGTGGCGGGCTCGCCGGTATCGATGTTCAAGGACGCTTGAGCGCTGCCACCAGGTCGTCGGCGACGCCCGGCCAGTCGCCGGGCGATTTCTGGCGGAACAGACGCAGTTGCGGATACCACGGGGAATCGGCGCGCCGCCGCATCCAGCGCCACTCCGCATCGAACTTGAGGCCGACCCACACGGGGCGCCCGAGAGCGCCTGCGAGATGGGCGACCATTGTGTCCGACGTGATGACGAGGTCGAGCGACGCCATGATCGCGGCAATTTCCGTGGTCCCCCGGGGGTTCGATTCAACGTCCGGGCCGAGGCGCTCGATCGCGATGCCGGCGGGCAAGCGGGCGAAGAGATCGAGACCGTTGACTGCTTGCAGGCTGATGAGGCGAACGCCAGGCACGGCGGCAAGCGCGGCGATCAGGCCGGGCGGCAACGAACGCTCGTCGTCGCGCATGGGACCGGTGCTTCCCTGCCACGCGATGCCGATCTTGCGGCCGGCAGGCCCAAGCCGCGCTTTCCACCGGGCTGACCTTTCGGGCTCGGCGAACAGGTAGGGGATCTCTTGCGGAATCGCTTCGAGGCGCGTCCCAAACAGAAGCGGAAGGCTGAGAAGTTCGACCTGGAAGTCCAGCGCCGACGACGTAGCGAATTCGCTCGTCCACGCGATCGGCGCCTTCATGCTGCGCATCACGTCGAGGAGCGCCGGCTGGACGACGGCCGTGACCGTCGCGCCTTGCTCGCATAGCGTCGGCAGAAAGCGCGCGAACTGAAGCGTGTCACCCAGTCCCTGTTCACCGATGACGGCGATGTGCTTGCCGGCGAGCGGCTCGCCGGCCCACCGCCGCACACCGCGAAACGGCAGTGGCGGCAAGCGCGCCAGGCGATGCTCGCTCTCCGCCCAGCCTGGATCATGGCGGCCAAGCGCCAGGCAGTAGCGTCCGAAGATTTCCCGCGCCCGGTGCTCGTTCGGCGCCAGCGCTATCGCGCGTGCCAGCACCTCGATCGCCTCCTCCTCGTGCCCGGTTCGCCATAGCGCGGTGGCGCGAAGCTGCAGCGACTGCGGCGTGGGCTGCACACCGAGGGCGTCCATCGCGTTGAGGGTTTCGAGCACCTCGTCCGGCCGGCGCAACTCGAGCAGCGCGATGGCACGGAACAGGCGGAAGCCCGGCACCTGCGGCAACGCCGCAATCGCGGCATCGGCGGCCGCCAGGGCCTCGCGCATCTGGCCACGCGACAGCTGCGCGCCGATCTCGGCACGGCGGGCTTCCATAACCTTGACGATATCCGGTCCGACGGAACTCACAGCGAACTCAAATGTATCTGCAAAGGGGAGAATGCACCGTACAAACTACGACACAGACGAGGGCGCACAAGGGGAGAAGTCGCGTCAGCATGGATCGAAAAGGCGCGGGCGCTGGCCAGAGTTGCGAGGGACATGATAGCGTTCCGGGCTCGGACGTCGCAGCGTACCGCGCGCAAGAAAACGGGGCTCGTCAGCATCCTTGTCGAAGTTGCCTGATCTCACCTCCGGCCCGCGGCTTTCCAAAGAGCGCCTGGGGTCACACCTTGCCTACGACCGCGCCGCGGTGACGCCGGGCATCGTTCATCTTGGCGTCGGCGCCTTTCATCGCGCCCACATGGCCGCCTACGTCGACGACCTGCTACGCAGCGATCCAAGCTGGGGGATCATCGGCGCGTCGCTCCGGCACCCCGATACGCGCACCGCCCTCGCACCGCAGGACTTCCTCTACACGCTCGCCGTGCGCAGCGGCGCGGGCACCTCGACCCGGGTGATCGGCGCGCTCCTCGACGTGCTCGATGCGACGACCCAGCGCGACGCGCTCCTGGCCGCCATGGCCGACCCGCGCATCCGCATCGTATCGCTGACGGTGACCGAGAAGGGCTACTGCCACGACCCGGCAACCGGTGCCCTTGACGCGCGCCACCCGGACATCGTCCACGATCTTGCCCATCCGGAAGCGCCGGTGAGCGCGCCGGGCTTGCTGGTGAGGGCGCTGGAACTGCGCCGCCAGGCCGGCGTCGCCCCGTTCACGGTGCTTTGCTGCGACAACCTCCCGGCGAACGGCGAGACCACGGCGCGCGTCGTGGCCGGCTTCGCAGCGCTGCGTGGCGCAGGGCTCGCCGACTACGTCGAGAAGGAGGTCGCTTTTCCCTCGACCATGGTGGACCGGATCGTCCCCGCCACGACGGAGGAGGACCGCAAACAGGTTTTCGACCAGACCGGCCTTTGGGACGCGTGGCCGGTGGTCACCGAGCCGTTCTCGCAGTGGGTCGTGGAGGATCGCTTCTCCCTCGGCCGACCCCGGTTCGAGGAGGTTGGTGTCGAACTGGTCACCGACGTCAAGCCGTTCGAGCTGATGAAGCTTCGCATGCTCAACGGCAGCCACTCGACCATCGCCTATCTCGGCTATCTCGCGGGCTACCAGTTCGTGAGCGACGCGATCGCCGATCCGGCGTTCCACAAGCTCGTCTTCGACCTGATGAGCGAGGAGGTGATGGACACGCTGCCCGCGGGCGTTGGCGACCTTTCCGCCTACCGTGACGCGCTGCTGGAGCGATTTGCCAATCCGGCGCTCAAACACCGCACCTGGCAGATCGCCATGGACGGCAGCCAGAAGCTTCCCCAGCGCCTGCTCGGAACGATCCGCGACCGGCTCGCGAAAGGCGCGCCGATCGTCCGCGCCGCCCTCGGTGTGGCCGGCTGGATGCGGTACGTTTCTGGGTCCGACGAGCAAGGCGGCGACATCGACGTCAAGGATCCGCTGTCGGAACGCCTGCGGGGGATTGCCAAATCGGCGGGAGACTCACCGGCGGCGCGCGTCGACGGCTTCCTGGGCGTCGCGGAGGTCTTCGGCGATGACTTGCCGGGAAACGAGCGCTTCCATTCGTTGCTCACCGACCATCTCGCTTCTCTGATCGCCCATGGGGCGCGCGCGACCGTCGAGAGCGTCAACCGCGCGTGAAACCTGCTTACGGTCGTCCGCACAGAACGGACGCAACGCCTAGAGGCCGAGATAGGCCTCGCGGACGCGATCGTCGTGGAGGAGTTCGGCGCCGGTGCCGGTGAGCACAATGCGCCCGTTCTCGATGACGTAGGCGTGGGTCGCCAGATGCAACGAAGCGGCGACGTTCTGCTCGACCAGCAGGCAGGTGATGCCGCTTTGGTTGAGGTCACGGATGGTCTTGAGGACACCCTGGACGGCCAGCGGCGCCAGACCGAGCGACGGCTCATCGAACATGATGAGTTCGGGTGAGCCCATCAGGCACCGGCCGATGGCCAGCATCTGCTGCTCGCCGCCGGATAGCGTGCCCGCCGACTGCCGGTGCCGTTCGGCAAGCCGCGGGAACATCGCATAGACACGCTCGAGGTTTCTGGCGCGGTCCGCCCGGGCCCGCGGGATCATGGCGCCGGTCTCGAGGTTTTCCGCGACCGAGAGCCGCGGGAAGACCTGCCGCCCTTCGGCCACCTGACCGATGCCGAGATCGCACACGTCGTGGCTTTCCCAGCCGGCGATATCCTTGTCATGGAAGCGAATGCGGCCGCGCGCCGGCTTGTACATGCCGGCGATGGTGCGGATGAGCGAGGTCTTGCCGGCCCCATTGGCCCCGACGATGGCAACAATGGCACCTTCCTCGACGTCGAGCGAGATGCCGTCGAGCGCCTGGGCGTCGCCGTAGAACAGGTCGAGATTTTCGACGTGGAGCATCAGACCTGTTCCTCGCCGAGGTACGATTCGATGACCGCCGGGTCGCGCACCACGTCCTCCGGCTCGCCTTCGGCGATCGCGGCGCCGTGGTGCAGCACGACGATATGATGGGTGAGCGCCATGACCGCGCGCATGACGTGCTCGATGAGCACGATGGTCAGGCCGCCGCGGTTGAGCTCCTTCAGCAGAGCCACCATGCGGTCGGTCTCGGTCGGACGGAGCCCCGCCATGACCTCGTCGAGCAGCAGCAGCTGGGGGTCGGTGGCGACGGCGCGGGCGACTTCCAGCCGCTTGCGGTCGGGAAGCGTCAGGTGCGCGGCGTGCTGCTCGCGCTTGTCGTAGAGGTCGAGCCGGCGAAGCAGCTCGTGGGCGTGACGGCGGGCGTCGCGCACATGTGGGCGGCGGAGCAGGGCGCCAACGATGACGTTGTCCTCGACGCTGAGGTTCAGGAACGGACGGACCAGCTGAAACGTGCGCCCGATGCCGAGGCGGCACATGACATCCGCCGCCAGGCCGTTGATGCGCTGGCCGGCGAAGGTGATCGACCCGGCGTTCGGGGCGAAGGTGCCGGCGATCATGTTGAACAGCGTGGTCTTGCCGGCGCCGTTAGGCCCGATGATGCCGCAGATCTCGCCGCGCGCGACGTGAAACGAGACGCTGTCGACGGCGACCAGCCCGCGGAAGCGCTTGGTGACGCCGTCGAGGGAGAGGATCGCGCTCACTCGTGGTCCCTCGTGATGCGCAGGTGGCGCGCCAGCCACGGCCATACGCCGCCGGGAAGGGCGATGATCACGAAGAGCAGACAGACCCCGTAGAGCACCTGCTTGGCCCCGGGAAGGTCGACGCCGAGCGCGCCGAGGACGCTGTTCAGCCCCTCGGCGAGGCCGGTAAGCAGAAACGCCCCCACCACCGGTCCGAGCAGGGAGCCGACGCCGCCGATGATCGGACCGACGATGATCTCGATCGAACGCGAGATGTTGAAGACCTGTTCCGGGAACAGGTTGTTGTAATAGAAGGTATAGAAGACGCCCGCGAACGCGGTCATGCCGGCGGATATGACGACCGCCGCCATCTTGTAGCGGAAGGTGTCGATGCCGGCGGCGCGCGCGGCTTCCTCATCCTCGCGGATCGCCTGCCAGAAATAGCCCATGCGGCTCCTGATCAGGAGGCGGCAGAGGACCAGCGCGACCAGGGTCGCGGCGAGGATCACGTAGTAGAACATGGTCGGCGAGCCGCGGAGCAGCCACAGGTCGTTGGCGGTCTGCGCCGACACGGGCAGGAACAGGCCGCCCGAGCCGTTGACGATGTCCAGGTGATCGAAGCCGATACGCGCGAACTCGGCGAAGGCGATGGTGAGAATCGCGAAATAGACGCCGGTGACGCCGAACCTGAGCGCCAGAAAGCCGATGACGGCGCCGGCGACCATCGCAATGGGGATGGCGGCCAGCAGGCCGATCCACGGCCCGACGCCAAGCTCCTTGAACAGAACGGCGGACACGTAGCCGGCGAGGCCGACGTAGAGCGCGTGGCCGAGCGAGAGCTGGCCGACGAAGCCCATCATCACGTTCCACGCCTGCCCGACGTAGGCGAAATAGAGGATCAGGATGAACACGGTAAGCAGGTAGTCGCCGGCGATCAGCGGCAACACCAGCATCACCGCCAGGAACGCCGCGAACAGGGCGATGGCCTGCGGGGAAAGGCCGTGCGCGAGTTTCGCCACGTTCACGTGCTCCTGCCGAGGATGCCCTGCGGGCGGAAGAGCAGCACAAGAACCAGGATGGCGAAGCTGAACATGCTCTTGGCGGACGGCGTGAAGAGAAGCCCGGCCATTGCCTCGGTGAGGCCGATCAGAACGCCGCCAAGCAGCGCGCCCGGCATCGAGCCCAGGCCGCCGGTGATGACGATGATGAAGGCGAGGAGCGTGTAGCTCGGCCCCAGCGTCGGCGTGACATCGACCAGCAGCACCATCATGGCGCCGGCAGCGCCGACACAGGCTGCGCCCAGGCCGAACGTCAGGGCGTAGAGATGCTTCACGTCGAGCCCGACGACCAGCGCGCCGGTGTGATTATCGGCACAGGCGCGGATCGCGGTGCCGGTGCGGGTGAAGCGGAAGAAGACGTAGAGCGCCACCGCGACCACGATCGAGGCAAGCGCCGCGTAGGCCTTGGTGGCATCGATGATCAAGGCGCCGATGGCGAAGCTGTCGTACGAATAGCTCGTCTGCACGCCGCGCGCGTCCGGCCCGAAGATGATCAGCAGCACGTTCACCAGGATGATGGCGACTGCGATCATCAGGAGGAACTGGGTGGATTCCGCCTTGGTGACGAAGGAGTTGATCAGGCCCTTCTGAAGCACATAGCCGAGGGCGAAGAGGACGGCCGCGATCGGCACCAGCATCAGGAGCGGATCGAGGCCGAGCCAGCTGAAGAGCACGACGGCGATGAACATGGCCACCGTCATCATCTCGCCGTGGGCGAAGTTGACGACGCGCACGACGCCGAAGATGACGGACAGGCCGAGGGCCATCAGCCCGTAGACCAGGCCGGTCAGCACGCCACTGACGGCAACGTTGAGATAGACCTCGATGGGCAAACCGCGTCCCGCCGGTTTTTGAACGAAAGGCTCCGGCTGCCGGGGCAGCCGGAGCAACGATTGCTAGCCGAGCCTCAGGTGCGTTCGTTGTAAGGCTTCATCGGCCATTCGACATCCGCGTTGGCAGACGTCTTCGGCGCGATGGTGACCAGCTTGCCGCCGCGGTTCTGGATGGCGCCATCCTTCACGCCGGCGTTCTGGCCCTTCGCATCGAAGCTGATGCCGGGTCCGATGCTGGCATTGTCCGTGATGTTGGTTGTCCGGATCGCCTCGGTCAGCGCCTTCGGGTCGGCGGAGCCGGCGCGCTTGTAGGCGTCGGCAGCGACCATCAGGGCCTCGAACGTGAAGATGTGGTTGGTGTTCAGGTTCACGTCCGGATAGGCCTTGGCGAGCGCCGTCGCCAGGATGCCGCTCAGCTTCTTGTTGGGGTCGTACCACGGCACGAAGCTGATCGGACCGTCGGAGAGCTTGCCGAGCGTCTTCAGGTACTGGTCCTCGTACCAGCCGGGGCCCATGCTGAGGATGGCTTCCGGCGTCCAGCGCTGCTTGACCAGCTCGCGGGTCATCAGGATGGCGTCATTGAGCCGGCTGACGAGCAGCAGCACGTCGGCCTTGGCGGCCTTGGCCTTGGTCACCTCGACCGAAAGGTCCTTGGTCGCGGGGTCGTAGGCGATCTCCTCGACGATCTTGTAGGGCAGGGGGAACTTGCTTGAGACGACGCCGACGCCCTTGGCCATGGCGGTGCCGAACGTGTCGTTGACGTGCATGAAGACCGCCGTCTTCGGTGACGCGCCCGTCATGCCGAAAATCTCCATCTGGTTGGCGAAGGCATCGCCAAGGATGGTCGGCGCGGTCGGGAAGTTGCGGAAGACGTACTTGTAGCCCTGATCGGTGATGTCCGGCGCAGCGGCGATGTTGATGACGAACGGAACGCCCTTCTGCTCCGCCACCTGGGCGATGGCCGAGCTCTCGCCGGAATCGAACGCACCGACGAGCACCTGGGCGCCCTCGCTGATCATCTTCTCGGCCCGCGAGCGCGCGGTGTCGACGCTGGATTCGGTATCGCCGTTCATGAACTCAAGATCGCCGTAACCGAGGTCCTTGAGGATCGGTCCGGCGATATCGACGCCCCGCTGGCAGTCCTGGCCGATGCCGGCCATGTAGCCGGAACGCGGCAGGATCACGCCGACTTTGAGCGCCGCGCCGGCGGCGCGGACGATGTTGAAGGGCGCCATGCCGGCGGCCATGGCGAAGGCGCCGGCCCCGGCGGTGAACGTACGGCGGCTGATGCGTGGCCCGGCATGATTGCTCCGGGATTGCGAATTGCGGCTCATCTCATTCCTCCCTTTTCAGAGTCCAAGTAGCTTTCTAGCGTTGTCTTTCAGTATGAGCGGACGGACTTCAGGCTTGATGTCCAGCTCAGCAAAATCCGCCAGCCAGCGATCGGGCGCGATCGCCGGCCAATCGGAACCGAAAAGCACTTTGTGCTTGAGAATCGAGTTGGCGTACTTGACCAGGATCGGCGGGAAATACTTGGGCGACCAGCCGGACAGGTCGATGTAGACGTTGGGCTTGTGCTGGGCGACGGCCAGCGCCTCCTCCTGCCACGGGAACGACGGGTGGGCGAGGATGATCGGCATGTCCGGGAAGTCGACAGCGACGTCGTCCAGGTACATCGGATTGGAATACTTGAGGCGCATGCCGTTGCCGCCCGGCATGCCCGAACCGACGCCGGTCTGGCCGGTATGGAAAAGCGCCGGGACGCCAGCCTCGGCGATCGCCTCGTAGAGCACATAGGCGCTGCGGTCGTTCGGGTAGAACCCCTGCATGGTCGGGTGAAACTTGAAGCCGCGAATGCCGAAATCGGCGACCAGACGGCGCGCTTCGCGGGCGCCAGCCTTGCCCTTGGCCGGGTCGATCGAGGCAAACGGGATGAGGACGTCGGAGAACTGGCTGGCGAGTTCCGCCATTTCCTCGTTCTTGTAGCGGCGGAAGCCGGTCTCGCGCTCGGCGTCGACCGGGAAGATGACACAAGCGATCTTGCGTTCGCGGTAGTAGGCGGCGGTTTCCGGCACGGTCGGCGGATGCTTGTGCGGCGACTTGAAGTAGGCGGACATCGCGGCCTGAAAGTCGTCGTAGCCGTCGTCCGCGTGGGTGCCGCAGGGCTCCTCGGCGTGGGTGTGGATATCGATCGCGACGATGTCGTCGAGGTTGATGGTCACGACGGCCTCGGCGGGTTGGCCAGCTTGGCGAGCAGGCGAAGCAGCGTGGCCCGTTCGCGGGCGCTCAGTACGGTGGTCGCGGCGTGATCGCTGGCGATGACCTTCGGGGTCGCGTCCACGACGAAGGCACTGCCCTTCTCGGTGAGGTAGAGCTCGATGGCGCGCCGGTCATCGTCGGGCACCTCGCGCCGGATCAGCTCGGCGCGTTCCAGGAGGCGGATGATCTTCGCCATGTTGGAGCGCTTGATGTGCAGCGCTTCGGCGAGCACGCCCTGACGAACGCCGGGATTGCCGTCGAGCGCGACGAGGATACCGATCTGGCCGGGGGAGGTCTGCTCCTCGCTGAGGTCGCGGAAGAACGACTCGAAGAGACGTAGCTGCGCCAGGCGCAGCATGAAACCGGCGAGTTCGCTCAACGGACCGAAACCGACTTCGCGCTTGCCGTCGTCGCTGCCGGCGGGGGCGCGCTCCGGTGCGTCCACGGCGATGCGCTCGTGCCGGGTCATTTCTTCGCCGGCGCGGCGACCTTCGCCGCGCGCTTGTCGAGAAACGCCCTCAGGCGTTCGTGCGCTTCCGGACTGGTCTGGGTGAACGAGGCGACGAGCGATTCCACGAACAGGCCGTCGTCCTGCGACATGTCCTGGATGCGGGGCAGCGCATTGATGATGGCGTAGTTGGACAGGGACGCATTTGCCGCGGCGACCCGCGCCAGCTCCTTGGCCTTGGAAAGCGCGGTGCCGGCTTCGACAACGTATTGGACGAGATTGACGCGCTCGCCCTCCTCGGAATTGAGGACTCGGCCGGTGAGCATGAGGTCGATCATGCGGGCGACCGACATCAGCCGCGCGACCTTCACCGAGCCGCTGCCGCCCACGAAGATCCCGCGCTGGCCTTCGGGGAGCGCGAAGAAGGCGGTGGCGTCGGCGACGCGAATGTGGGTCGAGGCCGCTAGTTCCAGACCGCCGCCGACGACGGCGCCGTGGAGCGCGGCGACAAAGGGGATGGCACCCCGCTGGATCGTATCGAAAACCGCATGCCAGCGGCGGGAGCCGGCGATACCCTCGATCGGCGTTTTCTGGACGTGCTCGGCGAGATCGAGGCCGGCGCAGAAATGGTCGCCGACCCCGTAGATAACACCGGCCTTCGCCTCCTTGGAGGCGCGCCCGACCAACTCGGCCAGCGCGTCGACCATGGCATCGGAAATGGCGTTGCGCTTGTCCGGCCGGTTAAGCCCGATCAGCGCGATATCGCCCTCGACAGCGTAGGTGACCAACGGTTTGGGCATTTCAGTCCGGCGTCCTCCCGCGACAGCCGTTCTTCCCGACAAGGCTCCCGGAGCCGTTCGGACCGGCCGGTGAGCGTCTGCGCCGGCCTATTTTGTTTCCGAGTGGACGAAATGCGTGGTGACGTGTCAAGATAAATCAGTCTCGGGCGCGGTCTGTGCGCGGTGCCGGTCAGGTGCCACAATCGGCAATTCGATTGACGTGGGAGGACGTCGTGACCGCAGTTCCATCCGGCGTCGCTGCCATCGAGGCGGCGCCGCTCCGCAGCGTCCGTCTGTGGGAACCGGAGGTTGCCGTCGATCGGCGACCGGACGGAACGATTCTGGTCCGCCAGACCGGCGAACTTGCCCCGTACCCGCCGCGGCTCACGGACCGGCTGGTGCACTTCGCGCGCGCGACGCCCGACACGGTCTTCCTGGCGGACAGGTACGGAGCCGACGGCGGGGAGACGTGGCGCACGGTCACCTATGGCCAGGCGCTGGCGCGCGTCCGGCGGATCGGCGCGGCACTGCTCGGTTTCGAGCTGTCGTCGGAGCGCCCCCTGATGATCCTCTCCGGCAACGACCTCGAGCACGCGCTGCTGGGTCTTGCCGCGCAGTACGTGGGCGTGCCCTACGCGTCGGTCTCGCCGGCCTACTCGCTGGTGTCGAAGGATTTCGGCAGGCTTCACCGCATCGTCGAGCTTCTGAAGCCCGGTCTGGTGTTTGCCGCCGATGGCGAAGCCTTCGCCCGCGCGATCGCCGCGGCTTTCCCTCCCGATACGCCGGTCGTGACCGTGCGTACCCCGGTCAGCGGACATCGCAATGTCGACTTCGCGGACCTCGAGGCCGGCGATGCGTCGGCGGCGGTGGATGCGGCGCACGAACGCGTCGGTCCAGACACGATCGCCAAGTTTCTGTTCACCTCCGGCTCGACCGGCTCGCCGAAGGCGGTGATCAACACGCAGCGGATGATCACCGCCAACCAGGAGATGGTGCGCGACTGCTTCGCCTACATGCGCGACGAGCCGCCGATCGTGCTCGACTGGGCGCCGTGGAACCACACCGCCGGGGGCAACAAGGTCTTCAACATGGTGCTCTACAACGGCGGCACCCTGTACATCGACGACGGCCGCCCGACGGCGGACGGCATCAAGAAGACGGTGCGCAACCTGCGCGACGTCGCGCCGACCTGGTATTTCAACGTCCCCAAGGGCTACGACGAGCTCATTCCGTTCTTCGAGGCGGACGCCGGCTTGCGCGACCGCTTCTTCAGCCGGCTCAACATGATGATGTACGCCGGCGCCGGCCTCGCCCAGCATACGTGGAGCGCGCTGGAGCGCCTGGCGGTCGAATCGACCGGCGAGCGCGTGCTGCTGGTCACCGGTCTGGGCTCCACCGAAACCGCGCCGTTCTCGATGATGTGCACGGTCGATCAGCGCATCGCCGGCAACATCGGCCTGCCCGCGCGTGGCATCGAGCTGAAGCTCGTGCCATCTGACGCCAAGCTCGAGGCGCGGCTCCGGGGCCCGAACATCACGCCCGGATACTGGCGCGAACCCGAGCAGACCGCGGCAGCCTTCGACGAGGAGGGCTTCTATCGTCTCGGCGACGCTTTCCGCTTTGTCGACCCGAACGACGCCTCCAAGGGGTTCTACTTTGACGGCCGCATCGCCGAGAACTTCAAGCTCAACACCGGAACCTGGGTCAACGCCGGGGCGCTCCGCACCCGGCTGGTCGACGCCCTCGGCGGTCTTGCCCGGGACGCGGTGATCACCGGCCTCGACCGCGACTTCGTCGGCGCGATCGTCGTTCCCGACCCGGGCGCCTGCCGTGTACTCGCCGGCAACGCGCCGGACAGCGCGCCGCTCACCGACGTTTTCGACGACGACCGCGTCCGCGCCGCCTTCGGCGTCAGGCTGGCGGCGCTCGGCCGGGAAAGCACCGGCTCATCGAACCTGATCCGCCGGATCATCCTGTTCACCGGCACGCTTTCGATCGACAAGGGCGAGATCACCGACAAGGGTTCGTTGAACCAGCGCGCCGTCGTCGCCAACCATCCCGAAGTGGTCGAAGAGCTGTACGCCGGCTCGCCGCGGGTCATCGCGTTCGAGCGCGGCGGCTGATTATTTCGGCCCCATGCGCAGCGCCCCGTCGAGGCGCACCACCTCGCCGTTGAGATAGGGGTTGGCGATCATCGCCGCGACCAGGGCCGCGAACTCGCTGGCCTCGCCGAGGCGGGCGGGGAAGGGGATCGACGCCCCCAGCGCGGTGCGTGTCTCCTCGGGCAGTTCGTCGAGCAGGGGGGTGCGGAACAGCCCCGGCGCGACCGCCAGAACACGGACGCCGAAACGGGCGAACTCGCGCGCCGCCGGTAGCGTCAACGCGACGATGCCGCCCTTCGAGGCCGCATAGGCGGCCTGCCCGATCTGGCCCTCGTAAGCGGCGACCGACGCGGTCGACACGATGACGCCGCGCTCGCCACCGTGCAGCTCGTGAAGCGGAATCATGGCTGCCGCGGCAAGCCGCATGACGTTGAAGGTGCCGATCAGGTTGACTTTCACCACGCGCTCGAAGGCCTCGAGCGGCATGGGGCCCTCCCGGCCGACGATCCGGGACGCGGTGCCGATGCCGGCGCAATTCACCAGGATGCGGGCAGGGCCGTGCGCCACAGTGGCGGCGGCGATCGCCGCCTCGACGTTGTCCGGATCGGTGACGTCACAGGCGCAGAAGGTGCCGCCCACTTCCCGCGCGACGTGTTCGCCGGCCGCGGCGTCCCGGTCGAAGATCGCGACCCGCGCGCCTTCGGCCGCGAGCCGCCGGGCCGTCGCCGCGCCGAGCCCGGAAGCGCCGCCGGTCACCAGGGCTGCCGAACCACCGATCTCCATCGTCCGCGCTCCAATCGACGGATGGGAATGGGGAAACGACGCCTGATTGCCCTAAACCGGCGGGCCCGACAAGGCCGATTACCCCTTGACCGCGCCTTGCAGCAGAGCGGCCACGAACTGCCGCTGGAAAATCAGGAACAGCACGATCGTCGGCGCGATGATGATCAGCGAACCGGCGCACAGCAGAGGGATATTGGTTCCCCACTGGCCCTGGAAGGCGCCGAGCGCACCGGCCATGGTGCGATTGAGAGGATCTTCGACCAGCACGACGGGAAGCAGGAACTGGTTCCACGTCCACAGGAACTGAAGGATCGCCAGCGACGTGATCGCCGGTCGCGCCATCGGAACCTGCACCATCCAGAAGTGCTGCCAGGTGCTGGCGCCGTCGATCTGCGCGGCTTCGCCGAGCTCCGACGGCACGTTCACGAAGTGGGCGCGCATCCAGTAAACCGAGAACGGCATGAACAGGCCGATGAGCGGCAGGATGATCGCAAACTTGGTATTGAGCAGGCCGAGGGCGCGGACTTCGTAATAGAGCGGCGTGATGACCCCTTCGAATGGCAGCGTCAGACCGAGGACGAAGAGAAGATAGATCGCGCGGTGACCGCGCGGCGCGAGTTCGGCGAGGCCGAAGCCGGCGAGCGTTCCGATGAACACCGACACCGGCACGACGAACACCGCGATGATGGTACTGGACAGCAGCAGCCGCTCCATGCTCGCCGACGTGAAGGCCAGGACGAAGTTCTGCCACTGCGGGTCGGAGGGCCATTGCAGGCCCAGCGGATAGGTTCCCGACGGCGCCAGCGCCGCCGAAAACATCGTGATGAACGGCAGCAGCGTGACAAACATGAGCCCGACGAGGATGGCCTTCGGGGCGACGCCACTGAATTTGGCGGCGGTCACTTCGGCTCCCTCCGCATGTACCACTGGATGGGGAGGATGCAGACGATCACCAGCAGCATGAGCACGACCGCCAGCGCGGAGGCGAGCCCGACCTGCCGGTGGGCAAAAGCCAGACGATAGATCTCGAGTCCGGGGACGGTCGTCTGTAGCCCCGGCCCGCCGCCTGTGGCGATGTAGACGATGTCGAAGCTCGCCAGCGCGGCGATCACGGTGACGGTGACGCACACGCCGATCTCCTGTCGGAGACCGGGCAGCGTGATCCAGACGAACTCGTGCCAGGGCGAAGCGCCGTCGAGTTTGGCGGCCTCGTAGAGGCTCTGGTCGATCTTGGTGATGCCGGTGACGAGCAGCATCGTGCAGAGCCCGAGGAGCACCCACGCGCCGATCACGCCGACAGCCGGCAGCGCGAAATCAAAGTCGCCAAGCCAGCCGCGCGCGACGCTGCCGAGCCCGACGGCCTTGAGCAACTGGTTGATGACGCCGTCGGAGGCCAGCACCCAGCTCCACGCGATGCCCGCCGCGACCAGCGGGATGACCTGGGGCAGGAAGAGCACGACGCGCACCGTCGCGCCGAAACGGCCGCTGAGCTGGGTGCGGATCGCGGCGGCGACCGCCAGACCGATGCCTACGGGAATGATGGTGAAGTAGGCGACCAACTGGAAGGCGTTGCCGAGCACCTGAAGCATATCGGGCTCGGACAGGACGACGACGTAGTTCGACAAGCCCCGGAAGGTCGCCGGCCCGATGCCGTCCCAATGCAACAGCGAATAATAGAAGGAGGTGACGATCGGGCCGAGAACGAACACCGCGTAGAAGAACAGCGCCGGCGCGATGAAGGCCCACGCCACCAACGCGCCGCGGCCCCTCCGGGAGGGGAGGAGCCGCGGGCCTTTGTTGCTGTCGGTCGACGGTGTGTCTGTCATCGAACCGAGATTAGGCACATCTGCGGCGGTTAGCGCGAGAGTTCCTTCGCATACTCCGCCTGGACGGCCTTCAGCATGCCGGCCGCGTCCTGGCGACCACCGACCATCTTCTGGAGCTCGGGCGTCCAGCCCTCGGAGAAGATGGCGCCGGTCGCGTTGGCGATGAAGTCCATCGCGCCGTCTTCCTTGCCGATGATCTGACCGGCAGCGAGCGTCGCCTCGGTGACGCTGCCCGGAGTGACCGCCGGCATCGGCAGGTCGGGCGGTCCGCCGGGGTTGGAGCCACCGACCTCGACGTTGATCTTGCGGGCGTCCGGGTTGGTGCTGACCCAGTGGAGGAAGAAGGCGGCGCAGTCCGGATTCTTCGCCTTGGCGCCGATGCCGTAGGTGAGCGGCGCCGACATCGCGGCGTGCTTGCCCCCGGCCACAGCGGGCGGCATCAGGAAGAAGCCGGCCTTGCCCGGCATCTGCTTGTCGAGGTTGCCCGACTCCCAGTCGCCGTTGAACAGGAACAGCGCCTGGCCGGCGATGAAGCGGCTCATGCCGGTGGCGTAGTCGATGGCGTTGGCGTCGGACGGGAAGTATCCGGCCTTGACCCACATCTCGAGGTGCTTGGCCGCTTCCAGGTTCGACGGCGTGTCGATCGTGGCGCCGTCGTGCTGGAAGATCCAGTCGTTGATCGGGCCGGGCGGGCCGAAGGCGCCCATCAGGTTCTGAAGCGGGAACGCCAGCCCGGCGTTCGGCTTGTTCCACTGGACGATCGGCTGGATGCCCGCGGCCTTGGCCTTGGCCATCAGGTCCTCCAGTTCGGCGACCGTCTCCGGCGCCTTGGTCATGCCGATCTTCGCCGCCAGCTCCTTGTTATAGAAGATGCCGGTCATCGAGTAGTTCAGGCCCATGGCGTAGAGCGACCCGATGCCCCGCGGCCGGCCGCCGTCGGCGACGCGGTTCTGCGAGAGCTGCGCCGGTGGGTACTTGTCCCAGCCGAGTTCGGGCACGTAGGGGTCGAGGTTGAGGAGAAGCCCGTCCTTGACCAGATCGCTGATCGAAGGGAGGCGAATAAGGTCCGGCGCGTTGTCGCCGGCCAGCACCCGCGGGCTGTTCTCCATCAGGTTCTTGAACAGGTCTTCCTTGATGTCGAACTTCACGTTCGGAAACTGACGGCTGAACTCCTTGGCGAGATCGTCCGCCAGGGGGAAGCCGGTTTCGAAATAGGCGTTGAGAGTGACCGGGCCGGAACCGCAACTGGGAGCGGCCATCGCGCTCCCGGCGCCCGTCGCGACCATGACGGCAAGGACACTTGCCACTGCACTGGCTCGCACCATCAGCATTTCCTCCCTTGTTTTGTATTTGCTAAATGCATTTAGCACGAGGTCTTCAAAACGGTCAACGGACAAAGGGCAGGGGATCACCGTTCAGTGGGTTCAGCGGCCGGGTACGACGATGGCGCGCAGCGCATCGATGATCGACGTGGCGCGGGCATCGCCGACGCCCTCCATCAGGTTGGTGACAAAGGCGAATCCCAGCCTGAGATCCGGTTCCGCGAAGGCCACCTGGCCGCCGGCGCCATCGTGGCCGAAGCCCTTGGGCGTCAGATAGCGCCGCGCTTCTGAATCGAGTTGAAGGCCCATCCCCCAGCGCGGCCAGGGCGGCGGCGCCGGAAACACGGGTTCGCCCTCGCTCTGCGGTTTGACGGCCAGGCCCAGCGTCGGCGCGTCCAGCAGGCGGGTTCCGAACGTCTCGCAGACCGTCGCGGACAAGATTCGGGCAAGCGATCGCGCATCGGCGATTCCGCCTGCGCCGGGAATCTGCGCTTCCCACAGGCGCGGATCGTTGAAGCCAGCGTCCGGACCGGCGAGCGCGTCGGGCAGAGCGCCGCCGAGGGTGCCGGCACGCGTTCCCCAATCGTCGCCGCCCTGGGTCGCGCGCTTCTCAGCAAGGAGACTGCCGAGGCCATCGCCGACAGTGAGATAGGAGACCCGCCGATTCTCCGAACGGGGAAGGCCGATCCAGGCGTCGGCGCCGAGCGGGCGCGCAATGCGTCGCGCGAATTCCCAGCCGACCGATTCGCCGGTGATGCGGGCGATCAGCTCGCCGACCAGCCAGCCGTGGGTGATGGCGTGATAGGCGTACCCGTCCCCGGGCGGCCACAGCGGTTCCTGCCGCTCCAGCACGCCGACGACCTTCTTCCAGTCGAGGATGTCGCTGGAGGTCAGGCACTCACGCGGTGCGGAAAGCCCGGCGCGATGACTGAGGAGGTGCTTGACCTTTGTTCCCTGCTTGCCGGCCTGTCCGTACTCGGGCCAGTACGCCGTGACCGGCGCCTCGTAGTCGAGCTTGCCTTGCTGCACCAGTTGAGCGGCGAGGATCGACGTCAGGCCCTTTGTGCACGAGAAGAGGACATTGAGGGTCTCCTCGCTCCATGGCAGGCGCCGGCGTGGGTCGGCCATGCCGCCCCACAGATCGACCACCGGCTGACCGTCGACGTAGATGCACAGCGCGGCACCCATTCGGGCATTGCCGCCGAACGATGTGGCGAAGGCGTCCGCGACCGGCTCGAAGCCGGCGCTGGCGGTGCCTGAGATGATCGGCGCCACGGTCACACCGACACCTCGACGGCGGTCCTCACGATGCCCCTGGCATCGTCAAGCACGAGCGGGATCGGGTCGCAGATTCCGCCGATGAAGTGGCCGTCCGGCCCCTTCATCCGGAAGGCGAGCAGCACCCAGCGGCCGGCGCGATCGCGCGCAATCCGCCCGCCATAATGCGTCTCAGGTATCAGCAGCGCAGCCGCGTCGATCGCGTAGGGGCCCAGCGATGCACGCGCCGGAGCAACCCAGACGCCGCCGATATCGCCACGGCGCGCGTTGGTCAGCCGCGGCGAGTCACAGGAGAAGATGAGCATCGTGTGGCCGTCGATCTCGATGATCTGCAGCACTTCGAGATGCCCGAAACCCTGCTGCGGAGCGCTGAGCGGGGCCTGCACCTGCCATTCCTCGAGATCGGCGGACGTTGCGTGGCCGACCACGCCGCGACCGGCGTCGTCACCATGATTGGCGCGCGCGGTGACGAGCATGTGCCACCCGTTGCCGGACGGGTCGGGAAAGACCCACGGATCGCGCCACGCCTCCTCGGGCCAGCTCGACGTGCCAAGCGTCTCGTACCAGCGCGGGTCGGCGCGCAGAACGAAATCCGGCCGCTTGGTCCAGGTGAACAGATCGCGCGAGGTCGCCATGCCGATCGATTCGACGTTGGTGGCGGAGTCGGGAGAGCTGAACGACGCACCCGTGTAGAACATGCGCCAGATGAGATCCGGCCCGCGGACGACCGAGCCGGTCCATGTCGCACTGGCGTCAAACGCATCCTTGCCGCCCGGTGCGACGACCACGCCGTGATCCTGCCACGTGACGAGGTCGGGCGAGGTGGCGTGACCGATGCGCGCGTTGCGGTGGCGAAGGTCGGGATCACCCAGCGATCGCGGCGCATGCAGATAGAAGGCGTGAAAGAGGGCGCCGTCGTCGGCGAGCCAGAAGTCCCAAACCCAACTGTCTGGAAGCGTGAACGCCATTCGTCCGCCGATCGCGTGAGAGGATACGGAACGCGCGATGCGCGACGCGCATCCGCAGGCGCCCATCCTCGCGGGAGGGTTGCTAAATGCATTTAGCCGGTGCAATTGTCAATGGTTCGCTCTGGCGAACACACCCGCCAACAGCCTACGGTGTCAGTCCCTCATGCCCGCCACGTCACAGCCCGTTCCACAGACACGAACGCCGCGCCAGGCGGTTGCCGACTTCATCGAAGCGGCGGACGCCGAACACCTCGACCTGCACTCGGTCCGTCTACTCCACCACGGCGAGCTCGTCGCCGAGGCCTATCGGGCGCCGTTCGACGCGGAAACCCCGCACCGCATGTATTCGGTCACCAAGAGCTTCGTCTCGACGGCGGTCGGTCTTGCCGTCGCCGACGGGCTGCTGACGGTCGACACGCGGGTCGTCGATATCTTTCCCGAGCTGGCACCGGACCCGGTCGATGCGCACCTTGGCGCGCTCACCCTCAAGCACATGCTGACGATGTCGGCGGAGCATCCGTTCTTTCCCGGCCAGCCGTCGTCGCGACCGACGCCGTCGATCGCGGGCTACCTCGCGGAGAAACTCGTCCTGGAGCCGGGCAGCCGGTTCGAGTACTCCAGCCCGAGTTCCTACATGCTGGCCGCCGCGGTCGAGCGCGTCACCGGCAGGCAGCTGCGCGATTACCTGCGTCCGCGCCTGTTCGATCCGCTGGAGATCGAGGTGCGCAACTGGCTGCGGAGCGAGGAAGGCGTGACCAACGGTGGCTGGGGCCTGCACCTCACCACCGCCGAGCTTGGCCGCTTCGGACAACTCTACCTGCAACGCGGTTTGTGGAACGGTCAGCGCCTCGTACCGGAGGTGTGGATCGACGAAGCGACGCGCAAGCAGGTCGCGTCGTGGGGCAACGCCGGCGCCACCGACTGGAACGAGGGCTACTGCTATCAGTTCTGGCGGAGCCGCCACGACAGCTACCGCGCCGACGGGCTGCTCGGGCAATTCTGCCTCATCATGCCCAAGGTCGACGCGGTGATGGTGACCACCGCCGGAACGATGACCACCCAGCGCCTTCTCGACCTCGCGTGGGAGAAAGTGCTGCCGGCGCTCGCTGCGGATCAGGCAAACGCCGGTGCGGCGCCAGCCTTCCCGGCGACGCGCCCGGGCGACGCCGCCTCTTCCCGTGCTGGCGAACTCGCTGGCGTCACGTTCGTGCTCGGCGAGACGTTCAGCCTGCCGACGCGCTTCTATGGGGGCCAGGCGCCGATCGTTTCCGTGCGGGTCGAGCCGGACGCCAGCGCATTGACGCTCTACATCTCCGACCGCAACGCCACCTACCGGCTTCCCGTCGGTGTCAACACCTGGGCCGGCGGGTCCTCGCCGGTGTCGACGGGCTACGCGGAGCCGTACAACGGCTTCGCGCGCTGGGAGACGCCCGAGCTGCTGGTGGTGAAGCTCGTCTTCACCGAGGCGGCATTCCGCCTGACGCTCACCTTCGACACCGCCACACGCCAACTCAATGTCAAGACGCCGGCCAACCCGGGTCTGGATGGTCGGGTCCTCGTCGCCCGGCCGTTCCCTTGAGAGCCGCCACCGTCGTGGCGCGGCCGCAGCCGGATAGGTATGAATGCCGCGCGTGCGCGATGCGGGTCCGCGAATGAAGCCTCCTCCCAAGACGAGAAAGCGGCGGGTGACCCTGGCAGACGTTGCCCGGGCCGCGGGCCTGTCGCGGACCGCCGCCTCGATGATCCTGACCGGCCGGCCCGATACCCGACTGTCGGCGGAAGCCCATGCCCGGGTGATGAAAGCGGCGGCGGAGCTTGGCTATCGGCCGAACGTCGCTGCGCGCAGCCTGCGCACCGAGCGCACCCAGTCGATCGCCTTCATCTCCGACGTGGTCGCCACGACCCGCTTCGCCACGGGGCTCATTCGCGGCGCTCTTCAGGCGGCCGAGGAGGCCGGTCAGGTGATGCTCGTTCTGGAGACGGGCGGCGAACCGGCGCGCGAGTCTGAAGCGATCGCGGCGGCGCTCGACCGTCGCGTGGACGGAATCATCTTTGCCTCGATGCGCTCCCGTGAGGTCTTCGTTCCCGACCTGCCGTTTCCCACTCCGGTGGTGATGCTGAACGCCACCAACCCGCGCTTCCGCGGGTCGGTCCTGCCCGACGAGCTGGCGGGGGGACGTGCCGCCGTGCGTCTCCTGGCCGAGGCCGGCTTCGACTCCGGCATCGCACTTCTCGGACAGAGCGACCGGGCGGAGGAGGGCCTGTTCCGATCGCAGACCATATCGCGCCGCATCAGCGGGATTCGCTCGGAGATGAAGCGGTCGCGTCTGGAGTTTGTCGCGGAGGAGTCTTGCTGGAACTGGGAGCCCGAGGAGGGCTACCGGCTGGCGAAGAAACTGCTGCGGGGACGCGATCCGATCCGCGCGATCCTGTGCATGAACGATCGGCTGGCCTTTGGCCTGTACCAGGCGCTTGGCGATGCCGGTCTCAAGGTTCCGGACGACGTGTCGATCGTCTCGTTCGACAACGACGAACTCGCCGCCTATCTGCGCCCCGGGCTCACCACCGTCGCGCTGCCGCACCAGCAGATGGGGCAGCTGTCCGTCGAGCTCCTGCTGTCGGGCACCGTCGATGGCGAACACCTGGTCCCGATGCCGGTGATCGAACGCGGCTCGATCAAGCCCGCGACCGCCTAGACCAGGTTCGGCCGCCTTCGAAAAGGTTGCGAAAACGGTGTTTCGGCAGCGTCGAAACATCGCCGCGACCATGGCAACAGGGTAAGATAAACCGTCGCCGCAAAACGTCGCGCGCAGATGGGAGAATCGGGATGAAAGCGCTTGTCTATGTCGCTCCGAACAAGGTCGAGGTGCGTGACGTTCCGGATCCCGAAAGTCGCGCGCACGCAGCGAGGATCCGGATGCATTATTGCGGCGTCTGCGGCTCCGATATCAGCATCGTCTCAGGCAAACACCCGCGCGCCAAGCCGCCGCTCGTCATCGGTCACGAGTTCATCGGCACGGTTGAGGAAATCCGACATGGCAGCGGTCGCGTTGCGGTCGGCGATCGCGTGGTGGCCTATCCGCTGATCTCGTGCGGCGTGTGTCTTCCCTGCCGCACCGGCCATCCCCATGTCTGCCGGACGCTGAAGCTGATCGGGATCGACGTCGCCGGCGGCATGGCCGAGACCGCCTGGATCGACGAGGACGTTCTGTTTCGCGTGCCGGACACGCTGAGCGACGAGGTGGCGGCCCTTGTCGAGCCGCTCGCGGTCATCGTTCGCTCGCTTCATCAGGCCCGCTTCAACCTGCTGGACTCCGCGGTAGTGATCGGCGCCGGACCGATCGGGCTGCTGACGGCAATCGTGCTCAAGCACAGCGGCGCGGCGCGCATCGTGGTTTCCGACGTCGATGCCGGCCGCCTCGCCCTCACGGCAGCGCTCGGGTTCGAGGCGGTCGACGTGCGCACGACAAATCTCGTCGAGCATATCGCTGCGACCACGGACGGGGAGGGGGTCGACGTCGTGTTCGAGTGTAGCGGCGCGGAGAGCGCGGCCCTCGAGATGACTCGGCTGGCACGCGTCGGCGGCACCATCTGCATGACCGGCATCCACAAGGCGCCGCACGCCGTCGACCTGCGCGACATCAATTTCAAGGAGCAGACGCTGATCGGCTCGCGCGTTTACACCAAGCGCGAGTTCGAGACGACGGTCGCTTACGCCGAGGCGATCGCCGAGGACCTGAAGAAGGTTGTGACGCAGATCATCCCGCTGACGCAGTCGGAAACGTTGTTCGACCTCATCGCCAACCCCGACGTCGCCACCGCGAAGGTGCTCGTCGACTGCACCTGCTGATCAGAAGGGGGGCCGGGCGATGAAGATCGTCGTATCCGACTGCGATCACGAATCGATGCGCGTCGAGGAAAGGTTGTTTGCCGAAAGCGGCCTCAGCTACACGCACCTGGCCTGTCGGACCGAGGACGAGGTCATCGATCAATGCCGCGGGGCCGGCATCGTCATGAACCAGTATGCACCGTTTACCGAGCGGGTCTTGGCGGCGCTCAGCCCCACCCTGAAGTTGATCGTGCGTTACGGGGTCGGCGTCGACAACGTCGACCTGGAAGCGGCGACCCGGCATGGGGTGCAGGTCTGCAACGTGCCTGACTACGGCATGCACGAAGTTTCCGACCATGCGCTGGGCCTCATGCTGGCGCTCGTGCGCAAACTGCCGCTGATGACCGAGCTGAACCGCCGCGGCGTCTGGGACTATCGCCGTTCGATCCCGGTTCGCCGCATCGGCGTGCTGACGGTCGGCATCGTCGGGGTTGGCCGCATCGGCGGCGTGTTCGCCCGCAAGGTCAGCGCGCTCGGCTGCCGCGTGATCGGCACCGACCCGCGCTACCCCGATCTCGTGCGCGAGCATCCGGAGGTCTCGTTCGTTGCATTCGACACGCTGCTGGCGGAATCGGACGTGATCTCCATCCATTGCCCGCTGACCGCCGACACGCGCAACCTGTTCGGCGCCGATGCACTCGCCCGCATGAAGCCGACCGCCTTTCTCATCAACACCGCCCGGGGCGGCATCATCGACGAGGCCGCCCTCGCGGATGCGCTGGCGCAGGACGCGGTCGGTGGCGCGGCGATCGACGCCGTAGCGCGCGAGCCGCTGGCGCCCGACTCGCCGCTCCTCTCCCATGCCAACTGCCTCGTGACGCCGCACATGGCCTGGTATTCAGAGGAGGCGGCGGAAGAGCTCAACCGCAAGGTGGCCGAGGAGGCCATTCGCTTCGCGAAGGGCGGCGCGGTGCGCTACCCGGTCAACACGCTGACAGCGCCGCCAGCGTCCTGACCGGCGCACGACATCCCATTGGTCGTCAGTCGCGGCCCCGCCTTCATCCCTTGACCGCGCCGCTCGTCATGCCGCTCAGGATGAAGCGCTGCCCGGCAAGATAGATGATCAGCACCGGAAGGATCGTGAGCAGGATGTCGGCAGACACCAGGTTCCAGCTCTGTTTGTACTGCCCGAAGAAGTTATAGACCGCGAGCGTCATCGGCCAGTTCGACGTGCTGTTGGTATAGTAGAGCGGCATGATGAAATCGTTCCACGTATTGAGGAAGCTCAAGATGCCGGTGGTCACCACGACGGGCGTCAGAAGCGGCAAGATGACCCGGAAGAAGACCTGGATCGGTCCGCAGCCGTCGATCGTCGCCGCCTCGTCGAGTTCGCGCGGGATCGAAGCGACAAAGCCGTAGATCAGGAAAACGGCGAAGGGAATCTGCAGCGTCGCATAGAGTATGATCATCCCCGGCCTGGTGTTGATCAGGTGTGTGGCCTGCATCATCTTGGTCAGGGTGAAGAAATTGACGGGCAGGGCGATGCCCATGATCAGAAAGAAATACAGGGCGCGATTCAGGCGCGTCCGGTGCCGCGACAGGGTGAACGCGGCAAGCGCGGCGAACAGCGTCGCCAGGATTGCCGCGCCGCCCGAGTAGAGCATGCTGTTGAAGAAGCTGATGACCAGCTTGCCCCGGTCGATCACCGTCGCGAAGTTTTCGAGATGGAGTTCGGTCGGCAGGTCGACGCCCATCGAACTCGATTGAGCCTCGGACTTCAGGGCGTTCACGCACACCAGATACACCGGGATGGTGGTGGTCAGGCTGGCCGCGATTGCAAGCAGGTGGGCCGCAATGCTCCGCAGGCTCTGTCTGGGTTTCACCGACACGGCGCTAGTCTCCCGCGGGTTGACGATCGAGCAGCCGGATCACGCCATAGCCGGCCGCGATCAGGAGGATGAACAGCACGCTGTTGAGTGCGGTGCCGAGGCCGTACTGCCCCTGGGAAAAGGCCTTGAATATTCCGGTCTGGAGCACCTCGGTGGCGTATCCGGGCCCGCCGTTGGTCATCGCATAGATGATGTCGAAGACCCTGAGCCCATAGAGAACGTTCAGCACGGTGACGATGACGATGGCCGGCATGAGGAGCGGTAACGTGACGGAGCGGAAGCGCCACCACGCATTGGCGCCGTCCATCTCGGCCGCCTCGTAATAGTCTTTCGGAATCGTCTGCAGCCCGGCCAGCAGTATGACCATGATGTAGCCGACGCCTTTCCAGCTATCGACGAAGATCACCGAGTAGAGCGCCAGGTGCGGGTCGACCAGCCAGTGCATGGCGAAGACGTTGAGCCCGACGGCGCGGAGAGACGAATTGAGAAGTCCGGTCGCGGGATTGAGGATCGACCTGAATATGAGCCCGACCACGATAAACGGCAGGACGGTGGGCACGTAGATCAACACCCGGTAGATGTTGACCAGTCTCTTGACGCCTTCGTTTAGCAGCAGCGCCAGCCCGAGCCCGACGGCTGTCTTGAGGACGATCGTGACGCCGGTGAAGATGAAGGTGTTTCCGAAATAGCCGAGATAATATTCGCCCGGCGTGAACAGCTTCACGAAATTCTTGAGACCGACAAAGTGTACCTCGTCCGAATAGCTGCTCCAGTCGGTGAACGCATAGACAATGCCGCTCAGGCTGGGAACGATGAAGAACGTGCCGTAGAGGAGGAGCGCCGGGACTGCAAAGTAGAGCGGATAGCGACTGCCGACTTTCATTCTGTGAGTTCCGCTGTGCAAGGCGGACCCTGGCCCGTCCTGAGGCCAGGGTCCGTATTTGGCGTACCCAGTCGAACGCCGGGTTCAGGCAGGGTCTACTTCAACCAGCCCGGATCCTTGGCCGCCTCCGCGAGGTCCGCACGGCGCTTGTCGATGTTGGCAAGCACGTCGGCCGGTGTCTCGGCGCCGGTGAACATCGCGGTAATATCCTTGCCGATGTCCATCCACTGCGGATTCACGTAGTTCACTTCGGTCTGGTAGACGACCCCGCGCATATCCTTGTGGGCGTCCATGAACGCCTGCAGCTCGGGGGTGAACTTGCTCTTCACGCCCGGGAACGGAAGGGTGAAGAACTGCGGTTCGTTGTCGAGGTAGAACTGCAGGTTCTCAGGCCGGGTCAGGAAGTCCAGGTACTGCTTGGCTTCGGCAATGTGCTGCGAACCCGAATAGATGAAGTGGGTCGGGCCGGCGGGATTGATATTGAGGAGCTGGTTGTCCGCCAGCGGCATCACGAACGCCCCATAATCGTCGGCGCTGATGTTGGGATAGTCGTGGTGCAGGTCCTGCGGAAACGCGCTCTGCGCCATGAACATGGCGATCTTGCCCTCCGACATCGCCTTGGTGCGATCGGCGAATGTGTCGGAGAGGGCGTTGGGGCCGAAGAAGCCCAAGTCGAACATCTCCTTGAGCTGAGTCAAGTCGGTCAACATCAGCTTGCTGTCGGCGAACTTGGTCTTGTTGGCGTTCAGTTCGTCGGCAAGGCCCGGCTGGTTCTGCTCGAAACGCGGCCCCAGCTCGGGGAACCACAGCACATGGTGCCAGCCGTCCGAAATCGGCTCGTAGAGCGGCTGGATGCCGTTGTCGAGAAGCTTCTGGCACAGGGCCTTGAACTCGGCGTAGTTCTTGGGCGGCGTGAGGCCGTACTTCTTGAAGATCGCCTTGTTGTAGTTGACGACCCATACGTAGCCGAGCGTGTCCCAATAGGTCAGCCCGTAGAGCTTGCCGTTGACGGTCGACTGGGCGGCGACGAGCGGGTCCTCGAGCTTGGCCCATGGTTCGTTCGACAGGTCGACGGCGTTCTTTTCGACGTTGTAGTTAAGCGTCAGGTCGGTGACGCCGCTCTGGCCACCGAACAGGTCGGGCGCCTCGCCCGAGTTGAGCTTTGTCTTCAGCACATTGAAGTACTGATCCGCCGGCACGATCTGGAAGTCGATGGCAATACCGGTTTCATCCTCGAACTTCTTGGCGAGGGTCCGCTCGGCATCCTTGATCCAGTTCGCATCGACTTGATAGCTCAGCGTCACCTTTGCGGCGAATGCAGGCGCCGCACCGAACGCCAGGACGGTTGCCGCTGCGGCGGCTACCAGACTCGTCACTATTGGTCTCATCATGGTTAGGTTCCTCCCATCAATTGTCTTGTCGGTTGCCCTCATCCACGCGTGACCGCGAGCTTCGGCGTATGCGCGACACGGGGATTGAAGGGCGGCGGGCCGAGATCTTCTCTCGCCTTCACTTCGGGCCGGGACCATTCGCTGCGCGCGGCGTCCGCCAGGATCAGCCCGTGGCCGGGACGGTCGGGCGCATAGACCCATCCGTCGCGGATTTCGACCGGTTGCTCCACAAGATGGTCGAAACACTGGAACGAGTACTCGAGCCACTCGACCTCGGGCAGGGCGCACGCCATGTGCACCCCGACCTCGAGAAACGTGTTGCCGAGCGAAACGGGAACGCCAAGCTCCGCGGCCAACCAGCCGATGCGCATGACGTCGGTGACCTGACCGTGGACGTTGAGGATGTCGGTGCCACCCACCAGCATGAGCTGGCGCTTGCCGGCGGCGTCGAGATACTCCCCGGAGTTGATCAGCGTCCACGGCGCGCCCTGGCGCAGCATCCGCAGACCGTCGAAGTCGTTCCGCAGGATCGGATCTTCGACCCACATCAGCTTGAAGCCGGCCTCGCGAATTGCGGTCAGCTTGACCAGGGCCTCCTTGGCGCCCCACGCTTCGTTGGCGTCGATCATCACCAGCGCTCCCGGGCGCACGGTCTTGGTCAGCAGGTCCAGCCGATGAAGGTCGCGCTCGAAATCGGGATGGCCGACCTTGATCTTGAAGGCGCTGTAGCCAATCGAGTTGGCGTGGCCGAAGAACTCGGTAAATTCCGCGTCGCTCAGATGGAAATCGAGGCCCGAGGCGTAGGCGCGCACGCGGTCGCGCCGGCTGCCGAGCAGGCGGTGCAAGGGAAGGCCGACCTGCTTGGCGGCGAGGTCCCAGAGCGCAACCTGGAGGGCCTCCTCGAAGGGGAGGCTGAACGCGCGTTGATTGCCGCCGCGCAGCCGGTTGACGCGATGCACCAGGCCAAGCGCCGGCTGCCCCTCGAGCGCGGGCCATATCTCGCCCCGGAAGACCCGCTCGATTTCATCCAGCGCCGGCAGCGGCCGGATCAGGCTCTGTGCGAAGCCCAGCCCAATGTGGCCGCGCTCGTCGATCAGTTCCAAAGCTGCAATGTTGACGTCGTCGATTCGAATTTGGCTGTCGCCGATGACGCGGTCGCGGGCAAACTGAAATCGGGTAAGGCGATACTCGGCAACGTTCATTGAATCACCAACGTCAAGGCGTGATATATCAACTAGCACTGCTAATAGATCAGGAGCGAAAGGGAAGCAAGTGGCCGTGAGCGAAAGGCTGCGCAAAGGCGCGCTAAAGCCCGAGAACGGGCAACGCCTGAGCGATGTCGCCTACACCCGCCTGCTCGAGATCGTGTTCGAGGGCCGGCTGCCCGTCGGTGCGTTCGTCTCGCAGAGCGAACTGGTCGCCTTGACGGGGATTCCCGTCGCGCCGCTGCGCGACGCACTGCGGGTGCTGGAAGCTGACGGGATCGTCACCATTCACCCGCGGGCGGGCATCGAGTTCGTGAAGCCCGGCCTCGAACTCACAAGGGCGACCTTCCAGTTTCGCGGCATCATCGAAGCGGCAGCCGTTGCGGTCTTCGCAGAGACCGCGGACGAAGCCGAGATGCTTGAGATCGAGCGGCGCCACCTCGAGGCGGTGGAAACGATCGAGCGCGAGGGGCTGAAGCCGCTAATGCGCGACGAGCTCGAGCAGCTCGAGGTGCTTATTCACAACGCCATCGTTGGCAGTCTGGGAAACCCGCTGATCGATACGAGCTATCGGCGCATACGCAACTACCTTCGGATCTTGCGGCTGGAGCGCAAGGTGACGGCGCCGCTCGCGCTGCGGTCGCTGCGCGAACATCTGGCGATCATCGAGGCTTGCCGCCGCCGCAACGCCTCCGACGCCCAAGCCGCGCTGCACACCCACTTTGCCAACGCCTTCCAGCGGAACATGGGCCTCTACTGAGGCCTGACGGCAACGAGGCAGCTACCCGACGATCAATTCGTGCCGTCTTCCGTTTGTCGGTGTGCCTTCCTGCCACGACGTCGAGCGGATCAGCGTCTCCCGCGCGGAAGCCAGGTGCGCATGGCACGCCTTCTCGACGCGCTGACTGCGCCGGCTCAACAACGCGTCGATGTAGGCGACATGCTCGCGGATCGCCACCTCGTTGCGCTGCCGCTCGTCGTGTTTGTTCCACTGGTAGTGATAGTGGAAGATCAGCGTGATGATGTCGTAGAAGTCATCGATGAACCGGTTGGGCGACGCTGTGTTGACCAGGCGGTGGAACCGGCTGTCGAGGTCCGAGAAGTCGTGGTAGCGCCGCTCGATCTTGGTCAGGAGCGATACGTGCTCGCTCCGCAAGGCTTCGAGGCGATGCCACAGCGGCGAGGTCTTGGGGAGCGCGGCGAACGCTTTCGCTGATCGCAGTTCGTACATCTCGCGCACTTCGAAAAGCTCGAGCGCGAACCCCGTGGTGAAGCCCTTGAAGACCCACCCCGCGTTCGGACGCTTCTCGATGAGCCCGAAGCGCTGAAACCGGTTGAGGAACTCCCGGATCCCGCTGGTCGCGACACCGAACCGCCGCGCCAATTCGAGTTCGTTGATGGTCGTCCCGGGGCGGGCATTGTCTCGGAGCATCCACTCCATGAAGTGTCGCTCGACCTGAGCGGCGGTGGTGATCGTCTCCGCTTCCGGAAACCGGCGCGCCGCACCGGCGCGCAAACGCGCCACGCGCGGCGGGCTCCCGCTGGTCAGCGCGCCTCTTGCAACCAGCGTCGACAGCACCTTGCGGACCGTGGTTCGGCTGACCCCCAACCGGGTGCTGAGGCTGTTCTCGGAGGGAAGCGTCTCACCCACCGGAAGCGTCGCGACGAAGTCCACGGCATCGTTGAAGGCACGTTTGAAAACCGTGTCGGTCTTCATCGGAACTCGCTCCCTGACACAAGGCCTGTTTCTTTAATCGATAAAAAACAAGTTGACCACCGGCGGCCGCGCAGTCTTTTGTCTATAAAAAGCAGCACCGGTGGGAGGGCGTCATGCTGGCTTTGAGGGAGGGGTTGTGTCTCGCGTGGGTCACCACGGCGTGACGCCAATCCTCGAAATCTCCAATCTCAAGAAGAGCTTCGGCCCGGTCGAGGCGCTGCGTGGCGCTGACTTGGTGTTGCACCCCGGCGAGGTGCTGGCGGTTGTCGGCGACAACGGCGCCGGCAAGTCGACGCTCATCAAGCATATCTCGGGCGTCTATCACGCCGACTCCGGAGAGATCCTGCTGGCGGGCAAGCCGCTGAAGATTTCATCGCCGCGTGACGCGCGCGCGCTGGGGATCGAGACGGTCTACCAGGACCTTGCATTGGCCGACGACCTGTCCGTCAGCGCCAACGTCTTTCTCGGCCGCGAGCCCGTGCGACGGCTGCTCGGCATTCTGCCCTACGTCGACGACAAGACGATCCGTCGGGAAACGAACGCGCTGCTCGAGCGGATCCGAAGCGTGATCCCCTTGGGCGCGACCAACGTTGCAAGTTTGTCCGGCGGGCAGCGTCAGGCCGTCGCGATCGCGCGGGCGATCTATTGGCAGGCGAAGGTCGTCCTCATGGACGAGCCGACCGCGGCGCTCGCCGTCATGGAGCGCGAGCGCGTCATCAACCACGCCCGCGATCTCGCCGCCCACGGCGTCGGCGTCATCTACATCGGTCATAACCTCACGGAAATCCTGAAGGTCGCGGACCGCATCGCGGTCATGTACCGCGGGCGCACGGTGCACGTCACCGCCGCCGACAGCACCGATCAGGAGATTCTCGTCAGGTACATGACCGGTCTCACCGACTCAGAAGAGGCAGCATGAGCTGCGCAACCCGGGAGGACTGAACTCATGAAGACGAAACTGCTACTCGCCGCTTCGCTGGCGGCGTTCGCGATTACTGGAGGTGCCGCGCAGGCTGCGGGCACCATCTCGGTGATCGTCAAGGCGACCACGTCGGAATACTGGCAGTGGGTGTTCAAGGGCGCTGAGGACGCCAGCAAGGAGCTTGGCCTCACGCTCGAGAAGCTTGGCACGCCGAAGGACGATGCGGCCGGCCAGATTTCGGTGCTCGAAACGGCCGCCGCGGCCAAGCCGCTGGCGATCGTCATCTCGCCGACCGTCGCCGACGCCCTCGGCGATCCCATTGCGGCCGTCACTGCGGCCGGCATTCCGGTCATCATGATCGACTCCGGTGCCAACACCGACCAGTACGCCGCCTTCCTGACCACCAACAACGAGGCCGGTGGCAAGGCCGCGGCGAACGCGATCGCCGCCTGCATCAAGGAGCGCACCGGCAAGGCCGCCGGCAAGGTCGGCTATCTGACGGCCATGGCAGGTCACGAGTCGCTCGATTCGCGTGACAAGGGCTTCCTCGACGGTATGAAGGCCTATCCGGACATCACGGTTGTCGGCAATCGCGTCGGCAACAATGAAGAAGCCGAAGGCATGAGCAACACCGCCGACATGCTGACGAAGGACCCGGACCTGGTTGGCCTGTTCGCCGACAACGCCCAGATGGGCACCGGCGCCGGCGCCTCGATCGCCGAACAGAACCTGGGCTCCAAGTTCTGCCTCGTGGCGTTCGACTCCGACTCGGGCGAACTCGAGCACCTGAACGATGGCTCGATCTACGGCCTCATCATTCAGGACCCGTACATGATGGGCTATGCGGGTGTCTGGTACGGCTACGCCGCCTCGATGGGCGTGCGTCTGCCGAAGAACGTCGACACCGGCGTCGGCACCGTCACCAAAGCCAACATGAACGACCCGGCGTTCGCCGGCCTCCTCGATGTCAACAAGCGCAAGCTGAGCCCGTTCCTGGGTAACTGACATCTTTCCCAACGGGCCGGGCTGCACCGCAGCCCGGCCCATTTAGCGGCTAGACCCGCTCGGCGTTTTTGGTGACAGTCCCGCAAATGACGGATCATCCCATATCGCGATCCCAGTCGGTGTCGGCCAGCACCACGCAGAGCATTCTCAGGCGCTTGCCGATCGAAACCTATGTCATCGCCTTCACGGTCGCGCTGTGGGTGGCGCTGACGATCGCGACCCCAAACTTCCTGACCGAAAACAACATCAGCAACATGATGCGGCAGACGTCGATCAACGCGATCATCGCGGTCGGCGTGATGTGCACCATCATCATCGCCGGCATCGACCTGTCCGTCGGGTCGGTGGTCGCCTTCTGCGGCGTGGCCTTCGCCCAGATGTCTGGCATCGGGTTGATCCCCGCCGCTGTTCTCACCCTGGTCGCCGGCCTGGCAATCGGCCTGACCAACGCCGTCGCCATCGGGCGCCTGGGCATCCCGGCGTTCATCGTCACGCTGGCTGGCCTCCAGACATACCGCGGCCTGGCGCTTCTCCTGTCGGGTGGCATGACCGTCAGCGGTCTCCCGGCAGCGGTCAAGGATTTCGCCCGCGGCTCGCTGGGCTTCCCCAATCTCTTCTGGGCAATGCTCGCCGTCGCGTTGGGCGTTCACTATCTGCTGCGCTTTACACGGACCGGCCGCTACATGTACGCCACCGGTTCCAACGCCGAGGCGGCGCGCCGGCAAGGCATCAACATCTTTCGGATCACACTGACCGCCTACATGCTGAGTTCCGGCCTTGCCGCATTTGCCGGCGTCCTGCTCGTCTCGCGGCTGAGCGTCGCGTCGCCGTCCATGGCGAACGCATACGAACTGCAGGCGATCGCCGCCGCGGTCGTCGGTGGCGCCAGCCTCTTCGGCGGCAGAGGCACGGTGCTCGGAACCGTTGTCGGCGCAATCCTGTTTACAACCATGGGCAACGGTGCGGTCCTGCTCGGTATCGATCCGTTCTGGGAAATGGTGGTCGAGGGCCTTCTGATCGCCCTCGTCGTGTATCTCGACAATCTTCAGAAGCGGCGGCAGGCGGGCGTCTAGGCGGGCCTGGTCGTCGTGGAGTGCAGTAGCGGATCGCAACATGCGTGCATTGGTATGTCAGACGCCGGGAACGCTGACTCTTGAAGATCGTCAGAAACCCGCCCCAGCCAAGGGCGATGCGCTGGTGCGCGTCAGCCGCGTAGGCGTCTGCGGCACCGACTATCACATCTTCGAAGGCAAGCACCCCTACCTCGAATACCCTCGCGTGATGGGCCACGAGCTGGCCGTCGAAGTCATCGCGGCGCCCGGACGATCCGACATCGCGGCTGGCGAAATCTGCGTGGTCAATCCATACCTGTCGTGCGGCCATTGCATCGCCTGCCGCAGCGGACGGCCGAACTGCTGCGTCAACATCTCGGTGCTTGGTGTCCACCAGGACGGCGGCATGGCCGAATTCCTGTCGGTTCCGGAACAGAACCTGGTCCGCGCCGAGGGGCTCACCGCCGATCAGTGCGCGACGGTCGAGTTTCTGTCGATCGGCGCCCACGCTGTCCGCCGCGCCGGCGTGAGGGCCGGGGACAGGGTCCTCGTCGTGGGCTCGGGCCCGATCGGGCTCGGCGCCGCGCTGTTCGCCCGCCTGGCCGGCGGCAAGGTGGCCGCCGTCGACCGGGACGCCGAGCGCGTCGCCGCCGCCCAGTCGATCGCTGGCGTGACCGCGCTTCCGGTCGAAGACGGCCTGTCTGACGCGATTGCAGCGTTTACCGACGGCGAGGATTTCGACGTGGTCATCGATGCCACCGGCAGCGCGCAAGCAGTGGAAGCCGGGTTCGACTTCGTAGCGCACGGCGGCCGCTATGCACTGGTCAGCGTCGT
Organism: uncultured Alphaproteobacteria bacterium; assembly: GCA_963843565.1. Lineage (GTDB taxonomy): Bacteria > Pseudomonadota > Alphaproteobacteria > Rhizobiales > Kaistiaceae > DASZQY01. Next base: position 613,564 of record CAWJKY010000003.1, on the reverse strand, counting down.
GAAGGAAACGATCGCGTTCAAGGACCCGGATTTCCATCGCAAGGAAATGACCCTTCTGGGAAGCCGCAACGCCACCTCGGAGGATTTCGAGCGGGTCATCGCGGCGATCCGCGCCGGGCAGGTTCCAGTCGACCGCCTGATTACGCACCGCACCACGCTCGCCGACGCCGTGGGGGCGATCCCCCGGTGGGCGCTGGAGAAATCGGGCCTCATCAAGGCCCTCATCGAAGTCGCCTGATCCAGAGCACCAGGTGTGCGGCTTCGGTCGGCCATCGATGCGACTGGCGAATCAGGTGCGCAATTCGCCCGCCTGACTGGCGGATGGGGTGGGATTCGAACCCACGAGACCCTTGCGGGCCTGCCGGTTTTCAAGACCGGTGCCTTCGACCGCTCGGCCACCCATCCTTCCGTCCCGCGCGGCACGGCCCGCGACAATGCCCGCACGCGGTTCAAAAACTCAAGCTTTCCGTGGAGTTGCGAACCGGTCCTCGGACGCGGTTCCGCGGCAATTTTGCGGTTCCTGAGCAACACTGGCAGAAATGGCGGAAACGAGCCGTTTGCGCGCTTGCAAGGTTGCATTCATTTTGATCCAGTCGTTGGCGGCCGAATTTACCATCTGTTAATGGTCCCGGGCCGATCAATCAGGCACTAGGGGGCCATGGGGACGAGGGGCGTTTTGACCTTTTCGGGCGACGTTGGCGCACCGGCGCGCAGTTCCTTCGCGATATCGGAATGCGGTGCCGCCTCGGGCGGGCGTCTGCCCTTCAGCATCGGGTTTCTGCGCGCTGCGGCCCTGATCGTCCTGGCCGGTGTGCTCGCCTCCTGCTCCGGACCGTCCGCCAAGGTCGGCGGCAGCGGCACCCGGGAATATTTCAGTTCGAGCGTCTACGGCAAGGCAAGCCCGCGGGTCGTCCACTATGGCGCCGTGCCCAAGGGCGGCGGACGCTATCTGGTCGGCGCGCCCTATCGTGTCGCCGGTCATACCTACATCCCGCGCGACAACCCGAATTACTCCGCCACCGGTTACGCCTCCTGGTACGGCTCGGCCTTCCATGGGCGCAGGACCGCGAATGGCGAAATCTACGACGTCAACGGGCTGACCGCCGCGCATCCGACGCTGCCGCTGCCAAGCTACGTGCGGGTCACCAATCTCGAAAACGGCCGCTCGATGATCCTGCGGGTCAACGACCGCGGGCCCTTCAAGCGCGATCGCCTCATCGACGTGTCGCAGCGCGCCGCCGACATGCTGGGCTTCCAGGGAAGCGGCACTGCGAAGGTGCGCGTCGACTACATGGGACCGGCGCCGCTCGAGGGCAACGACGAGCGAAAGCTATTGGCGTCCTACCGCGGCCCGGGATCCGGCCAGACGGGTGACATGTTCGCCTCGAACACGCCGCCCAGGGCCGTCAACGGCGGAGGTCAGGCCACCCTGTTTGCTACGGCGCCGCTCAGGCCCGTCTTTGGCGGCGGAACGAACGTTGCCGCAGCACCGCCCCCGAAACCCGTCACGCGGCCGGCCGCGGCCCCCGACCCCTCCGAGGTCGACGGCACCGCGCCGCCGATGATGCTCCTGCAATATCCGCCCACGACCGGTGGGGACGATCCGCTCGCACCGCTGATCATGCGCTCCTCGTTCGTCACCTCGTTCGCCGAGCAGCCGACGGCTTCGGCCGCTCAGCAGGCCGCGGCGCGCCTCGCGTCCGGCGGTGGTGGCGGCAAGGCCGACCTGAGCGCCGCGCTTGCACGCGCGGCCGCCGCCAAGGCCCGCGAAATCGGCGGCACCGCCGCCCCGGGGACCGTGGTGCAACTGGGGACATTCGGCGACCCCGCCAACGCCGATCGGCTGGCCGCGAACTTCAGCCGCTTCGGGGAAATCCGCACCCGGACCGAGACCATCAATGGTCGCGCCCTGACGGTCGTCAGCGTCGCGCTTGCTGCCTCGGTTTCGCCGGCAATGGTTCTAGACGCCGCCAGCGGCGCCGGCCTTTCCGGCGCCCGTATCGTCTCCCACTGACCGTTCGCCACGCCGCCGCCGGCCCTTATGGCCGGGCGCGCGCACTTCCTGTATCACCGCTTCATGGCCGGCAAATTCATCACCTTCGAGGGCGGGGAGGGGGCCGGCAAATCCACGCAGATCGCGCGCCTTGCAAAACGCCTGGAGGAAAGCGGGCATACCGTCGTGGTGACCCGCGAACCCGGCGGAACGCCGACGGCTGAATCGATCCGCGCCGTGCTCCTGTCGGGCGCCGGCCAGCAACTCGGACCGGACGGCGAGGCGGTACTGTTCGCCGCCGCCCGTGCCGACCATGTCGACCGTGTCATCCGCCCGGCGCTGCGCGCCGGCAACTGGGTGCTGTGCGACCGGTTCACCGATTCCACGCGGGTTTATCAAGGCGTCGGCGGCGGGGTGGAGGCCGGCGTGCTCGAGGCGCTGGAGCGGGTCGCGGTCGGGCGCACCCGGCCGGACCTGACGCTTGTTCTCGACGTGCCGGTCGAGGTCGGCATGGCCCGCGCGGCCGGCCGCCTTGCCGGCAGCGAGGCACCGGACCGTTTCGAACGGGACGACATGGCCCTTCACGAGACCCGCCGGCAGGCCTTCCTGGCGATTGCGGCGGCCGAACCAGAACGCTGCGCCGTGATCGACGCCGGGCAAAGCGCCGACGCCACGGCCGAGACCATCTGGCGGACGGTGTCAGCGCGCCTTCTCGAGCGGGCCGCCTGACATGGCAACCGCCGAACCGGATACGACGATCCGCTACGACCGGGTGGACGGCTGGCCGGCGCCCGAGGAGCAGCCGGTCTGGTACGGCGACCGCGGCGTCGAGCGGGCCCTTCTCGACGGCTACCGTTCGGGCCGGATGCATCACGCCTGGCTGATCGGCGGAGCGAAGGGGATCGGCAAGGCGACGCTCGCCTACCGCTTCGCGCGCTTCGTGCTGGCCCACCCGGACCCATCGACTGCGCCCGACGCGGACGATCTCACCGTTCCCGAGACCAGCCCGGCCTTCCGCAAGGTCGCCAACCGCGCCCATCCGAACCTGCTGATCCTGGAGCGACCCTGGGACACGGACAAGAAGCGCTTCAGGACCGAGCTGACCGTGCCGGAGATTCGCAAGACGGTGTCCTTCTTCGGCTCGACCAGCGGCGAGGCCGGCTGGCGGATCGCGGTGGTCGACCCGGCCGACGACCTCAACCAGAGCGCGGCGAACGCGCTTCTGAAGGTGCTGGAGGAGCCGCCGACGCGCTCGCTGTTCCTGATCGTAAGCCATGCGCCCGGCCGGGCACTCGCCACCATCCGTTCGCGCTGCCGCCGCCTGGAGGTGCCGCCGCTATCGCATGAGGCGATCGCGACGGCGCTCAGCGCCCACGGCGTCGCCGAGCAGGAGGACATCGCGCTTGCCGCGGAGCTTGCCGATGGCAGCCTGCGGCGCGCCATCGAACTGGCCGAAGGGGAGGGGATCGACACCTATCGCGCGCTGGCCCGGCTGCTGGCGCGCCTTCCCGACCTCGACATCGGCGAGGTCCATGACTTCGCCGACAGCGTCACGGGGCGGGGGAACGACGACGGCTGGCGCGCCTTCCGCGACCTCATGGCCGACTGGCTGAGCCGGCGGGTGCGGGGCGCCGACGAGCCGGAAACCGGGATTGCGCTCGCCCCGGCGGCCCGCGCCGCCCCGCTTGAAAGGTGGGCCGAGGTGTGGGAAACCTTGCGCGCCTCGGCGGAACAGACCGACGATCTGAACCTCGACCGCAAACGAACGGTGCTTTCGACCCTCATGGCCCTTGCCCGCGCGATTCGAATGTGACGCCCATGCCGGACGGCGAACGCCGCCCGGGACGCCTGCGTTCGTTCCAATTTTCGCGAAATCCTCCTAGAGGCGAGAGCTCATGCCAGCGCCGAAGTACTACCTCACCACCGCCATTTCCTACCCGAACGGTGCGCCGCACATCGGCCACGCCTACGAGGCGCTGGCCACGGACGCGATCGCCCGCTTCCAGCGGCTCGATGGCCGCGACGTCTATTTTCTGACCGGCACCGACGAGCACGGCTCGAAGATGCGCCAGACGGCCGCAAGACAGGAGCTCACGCCGCGCGAACTGGCCGACCGCAATTCGGCGCTGTTCAAGAAGATGGTCGCGGCTCTCGGCCTGTCCAATGACGACTTCATCCGCACCACCGAGGCGCGCCACTACCGCTCGTCGGAGGAGATCTGGCGGCGGATGGAGGCGAACGGCGACATCTACAAGTCGACCTACGCCGGCTGGTACTCGGTTCGCGACGAGGCCTACTACGCCGAATCGGAAACCGAGCTGCGCGAGGATGGCGTTCGCTGTGGCCCCCAGGGCACCCCGGTCGATTGGGTCGAGGAGGAGAGCTACTTCTTCCGCCTCTCGGCCTATCAGGACCGGTTGCTCGCCCACTATGAGGCGCATCCGGAGTTCATCGGCCCGGAGGAGCGTCGGAACGAGGTCGTGAGCTTCGTCAAGGGCGGGCTCAAGGACTTGTCGATCTCGCGCACCACTTTCGACTGGGGGATCAAGGTTCCCGGGGACGAGAAGCACGTCATGTACGTGTGGGTCGACGCCCTCACCAACTACATCACCGGCGTCGGCTTTCCCGACGAGGCCGGACAGCTCTGGCACTACTGGCCGGCGGACCTGCACGTCATTGGCAAGGACATCGTGCGCTTCCACGGCGTCTACTGGCCGGCGTTCCTGTGGTCGGCGGGACTGGAAGCGCCGAAGCGCGTCTTCGCGCACGGCTTCCTGTTCAACCGCGGGGAGAAGATGTCGAAGTCGGTCGGCAACGTCGTCGACCCGTTCGATCTGGTGGCAACCTTCGGGCGCGACCCGGTGCGCTATTTCTTCCTGCGCGAAGTGCCCTTCGGACAGGACGGCAACTACAGCGCCGAGGGGATCATCCAGCGCATCAACGCCGACCTCGCCAACGACCTCGGCAACCTCGCCCAGCGTTCGCTGGCGATGATCGCGCGCAACTGCGACGGCAAGGTGCCGGAGGCGGGTCCTCCGGCGCCCGAGGACAGGGCGTTGCTCGACGCCGCCGACGCGCTGCTGGCGACCTGCCGCACAGCCATGAAGACGCAGGCGATCCACACGGCGCTGAACGCCGTCTGGGCGGTGGTCGCCGACGCCAACCGCTACTTCGCGGCGGCCGAGCCCTGGGCGCTGAAGAAGACGGACCCGGCGCGCATGGCGACGGTCCTCTGGGTGACGGCCGAAGCGATCCGCCAGGTGGCGACCCTCGTCCAGCCGGTCATGCCGGAGTCCGGCGCCAGGCTCCTCGATCTGTTGGCGGTGCCGGCCGACCGGCGCGATTTCGTCGCGCTCGGTGAGAACGGTCGTCTTGCCAGCGGTGTCGCATTGCCGGCGCCCACGCCCGTCTTCCCGCGCTACGAGGCGAAGGGCGCGGCCTGATCGTCGGCGTTCGGCAGAAGACGCCGGTTCATCGCCTCGACGCCCCGCGCCATTTCGCGGTCGAAGGTCATCCTGTGCGCCAGGGCGTGGCCTTCGACCGCGATCGCCTCACACTCGGGTAGATGCGACCGGCACCACGCCACCTTCTCGCGAAGGTCGGACAGGTCCGCCGCGACCGGCACGAAGTGCCGCCACGGCACCAGGTCGTCGTAGTACCATTGGCGAAAACCGCGCTTCGACGCGACCTTCAGGACGCAGCAGCCGAGCAGCAGCCTCTGCAAGAGGTTCGACCAGGCGTTCGTGTTGCCATCGACGTCGAGCGCGAACTTGTGCCCGACCCATTGCTCCGCCTGCACCCGCTCGCCGACGAGATCGCACGCGTCAATCCGGCTCTGGTCGAGGATCGGGTCGGCGGACTGAACCAGACTTGAGAACTTCACGTCGCAGTCCGGAGCATCCCGCAAGGCAAGGCACATGCGCGTCCGCTGAATGAGGGCCGGGTTGGCCGCGCTCATATCCGAAGCGGTGATGTCACCCATGCCGGTCGTCGCACCGCGCCAAACGAGGATGTCGCTGCGCTGGCGCCACGGACGGGGCGCCCGAGCGCCGAGCATCCGGATCGCGCGGTAGGCGTTGGACAGGAAGAAATCGGCGTCGGGAACCAGGATCGGCCCGGGCGCGCGCGCGCAGAAGCAGACGACGCCATCCCGCTCCCCGCCATCGTCGTTGGTCGTCGCCATGCACTCGGTGATCTCGGGCGCGGTGCGCGACAGCAGATGGACAAAGGTCGCCGACCGCGCCGACAGCAGCAGCCGGGTCGCCGGATCCCGTCGGGCCGCGTCGAGATCGCAGGACATGTGCACGTACACCGGCCCCTTGCGCAATCTGAGGTCCTGCCCCTTGAGATTGGGGTACTGCTGATCGATGACGACCCGGACGTCGCCGACAAACGCCAGAACCCGGTTCAGCGAGTCTTCGATGCCGTGACGCACAAGGAACCAGTCGACCGGTTTTGGCGCGTTCGACATGATCAGGGAGCCCACTGCTGCGGAGGTCAGGCGTCTCGCGCCGCCCGAAAGTTAAGAAGCGAATTTAGCATGGCCGGGGCCCGCCTCCACCCCATGTGAGGAGAGGGGAGGTGGGGCGCGGATGGGTCGCAACGGAATAGTATTACGCCCGCCTGTTGCTGTATTCCCGCGCTACGACGACGAGGGAAGCCAGGACTTCAGCCGAGTCGGCCGAAACGCCCGATGACAACCGCGCACGATCACAGCCACGGCATCAACGAACGGCGCATGTTCTGGGCCGCCGTGATCACCGGAGCGTTCATGCTGGTGGAGGCCGCAGGGGGGCTCGTCGCCGGATCCCTGGCGCTGCTCGCCGACGCCGGGCACATGCTCGCCGACTTCGCCGGGCTTACGCTGGCGTGGCTCGCCTTCCGCTTCTCGCACTGGCCTGCCGACCGCCGGCGCACTTACGGCTTCGAGCGCCTGCAGGTCCTGGTCGCCTTCGGCAACGGGCTGGTGCTGTTCATCATCGCCGGCGGCATCGTCATCGAGGCGGCGCGCCGGCTGCTGGCGCCGGAGCCCGTCCTCGGCGGCGCCATGCTGGCGATCGCCGCAATCGGTTTGTTGGTCAACATCGGCATCTTCCTGATGCTGCGCGGCGCCGATCGCGAGAATCTCAACGTGCGCGGCGCCTTCGTCCACGTCCTGGGGGACTTGTTTGGCTCCGTCGGCGCGATCGCGGCGGCGCTGGTCATCATGGCGACCGGATGGACGGCAGCCGATCCTATGATCTCGGTGCTGGTCGCGGTGATCATCCTGAGGAGCGCCTGGGGGGTCGTCCGCGATTCCGCACACATCCTCCTGGAGGGCGCGCCCCGCGACCTTTCGATCGGCGACATCGCGGCCGACATTCAGGAAAACGTCTCCGACGTCGAGAACGTCCACCACGTTCACGCCTGGTCGATCACCCAGGAGAAGCCGATGGTGACGCTGCATGCGCGCATCTGCGAGACGGCGGACGTCGATCACGCCGTCCTGGCCATCAAGCAGCGGCTCAGCGCGCGCTTCGGCGTCGCCCACGCCACAGTCGAAGTCGAGCGCACCGAATGCGCCGACGCCAAGGTGACGCCGCCGCCGGTCCGCCACGCTCACAGCCACAGTCACTGACGCAAATTCAGTCGCGGGGCAGGCGGCGAGTCAGGGTCGCGACGCCGCGCCTGCGCCATGGCCGCCAATCGACCGGAAATGGCCACGCCCTCCAAGTCGACAGGCGGCCGCGATCGGGCTAGGAAAGCGCCCGCAAACGCCCCGCCAACCCGCGCTTCCGCCGTGCTTGTTGACAGCCACTGCCATCTCGATTTTCCCGATTTCGACGCCGACCGCGACGCCCTGGTGGCGCGGGCGCGGGCGGCCGGCATCGGCACCATGGTGACGATCTCGACGCGGGTCGCGAAGTTTCGGGAACTGCGGGAGATCGCGGCCCGTTACCAGCGCATCTATTGCTCGGTCGGCACCCATCCGCACAACGCCGCCGACGAACCGGACATCTCCACGGAAACACTCGTGCGCATCGCCGCCGATCCGCTGGTGGTGGCGATCGGCGAGGCGGGGCTCGACTACCACTACGACAATTCTCCGCGTGAGGCGCAGCGGCAGGGCTTCCTCCGCCACATCGCCGCGGCGCGCGAAACCGGCCTGCCGCTGGTGATCCACGCACGCGACGCCGACGACGACATCGCGGAGATCCTTGAGGTAGAGACCGGAAAGGGCGCCTTTCCATTCGTTCTCCATTGCTTCTCTTCAGGCGCTGAATTGGCGCGGCGCGGGCTGGCGCTTGGCGGCTATGTGTCGTTTTCCGGCATCCTGACGTTCAAGCGCTCCGACGAGCTCCGTGCTATCGCCGCGACCGTGCCGATGGACCGGCTGCTGGTCGAAACCGACGCGCCGTATCTGGCGCCGGTGCCGCATCGCGGCGGGCGCAACGAGCCGGCCTATGTGGTCGAAACCGCGAGGGTGCTCGCCGACGTCAAGGGCGTCGACTTCGAGACGATCGGCGCCACCACGACTGCGAATTTCAACCGGCTGTTCGCGAAAGTTCCAGCCGACAGGGTTAACGCGTGAGCGCGACGCTCAAAGTCACCGTGCTCGGCTGCGGCGCGTCGCCGGGCGTGCCGCGCATCGGCAACGACTGGGGCGCCTGCGACCCGAACGAACCGCGCAATCGTCGCACCCGCTGCGCGATCCTGATCGAGCGCTATGAGCGTAACAACGCGCGTCCGACCCGCGTCCTGGTCGATGCCGGACCGGACCTCCGATCCCAATTGCTCGACGCCAATGTCGACTTCATCGACGCGGCGATCTTCACGCACTCGCACGCCGACCACACGCACGGCATCGACGATCTGAGGGCCTTCTGGCAGAACACGCGGCGTCTGGTCGACACCTGGGCCGACGAAGTGACCCAAGCGCGGCTGGAGGCTTCGTTCGCGTATTGCTTCGCGACCCAGCCCGGCAGCTCGTATCCGCCGATCCTGAAACACCATCGCATCGACGTCGGCGCGCCGTTCTCGATCGACGGCGCCGGCGGCCCGATAGAGTTGCTGCCGTTCCGGCAGGTGCACGGCGAATCCAACTCGCTAGGCCTGCGGGTCGGCACGCTGGCGTATTCGTGCGACGTCAGCGACGTGCCGGCGGCGTCGCTGCCGGCGCTGGCGAACCTCGACGTGTGGATCGTCGACGCGCTGCGCGTGAAGCCGCATCCCAGTCACTTCAGCGTCAGCGACGCGATCGCGTGGGTAGAGCGCATCAAGCCGAAGCGCGCGGTCCTCACGCACATGCACGGCGACATCGACTATCGCCAGCTCACGCGCGACCTGCCAGCGGGCATCGAGCTGGCCTATGACGGCATGACCATCGAACTGCCGCTCGATTGATGCTCCTGCCGACCGCGCGTTTTGGTCTGCCAATGCGTTCCATAATCTATCTTATGCGACTTTGATGTGGGGCAACGGTGTGTGGGAATTGCGTCCTTCCCTGCCACGCACCGTGGCGTCAGGGGGCCGCGCCGCCTAGTTTCGGCGCCCGGCGTTCGTTGCATACGCTGACCAACGAAGGAAGAGCGGCCATGACACCATCGCGCGACATCCAGCGCCTGATCGAAATCATGGCGGCGCTGCGAGACCGGGAGACCGGCTGTCCGTGGGACATCGAGCAGACATTCGCCACCATCGCGCCCTACACCATCGAGGAAGCGTACGAAGTCGCCGAGGCGATCGCCGACGGCGACATGGACGAACTGCGCGATGAGCTGGGCGACCTGCTCCTCCAGGTCGTCTATCACGCCCGGATGGCCGAGGAAGCCGGCAGCTTCACCTTCCCCGACGTGGTCGAAGCGGTCACCACCAAGCTGATCCGGCGCCACCCGCACGTTTTCGGCGACGCCGACGCCCGGGCTGCCGGTCAGGCCAAGGGCCAGTGGGAGCGCATCAAGGCCGAAGAGAAGCGCGCCCGCGGCGCCGAGCCTCAGAGCGCCCTCGATGGTGTCCCGCTGGCGCTGCCGGCGCTGGTGCGCGCCGCAAAGCTTCAGGACAAGGCGTCGCGCGTCGGCTTCGACTGGAAGGACGCCGGTCGCGTGCTCGACAAGCTCCGCGAAGAGATCGCCGAGGTGGAGGTGGAGCTGGAGACGGTTCCGCAAGCGCCCGAGCGGCTTGCCGACGAGATCGGCGATCTTCTGTTTGCCGTGGCCAACCTTGCCCGTCAGGTGAACGTCGATCCCGAACAGGCGCTGCGTGGCACCAACGCCAAGTTCACGACGCGGTTTCAGCGCATCGAGGCGGCACTCGCCGGCGAAGGACGCAAGCCCGAGAACGCCTCGCTCGCCGAGATGGAAGCGCTCTGGCAGGCGGCAAAGGTGACCGACTGATCTTCAGGCGGCGCGTTTGGCGTCGGGGAATGCCTTGAGGAACTGGCTGTCCCGTTCGGCCGGAACCCGCACGGAAGCGATCGTGGTGCCGGCATCGGTATCGGCGCGCTCCAGCACCTCGCCCAGCTCGTAGAGCCGGTGGAGGTCGCCAAGCGCCGCCCCGGCCAGCTCCACTGTGTAGGTGTGGCGGCCGCCCGTCAGGCGCGCCTCGATCGTCTCGAGCAGTTCGGGCAGCCCCTCGCCGGTCAGCGCCGAGACGCTGACGACGGCCGGGCCCGCGCCGTCGCCGTTGGCGCGCGAGGCAACGACGCGCGGCGGCCGTTGCCCGGCCGGCAGCCGGTCGATCTTGTTCCAGACTTCCACGATCCGCTCGGCATCGCCGGCCTCGACACCGAGCTCGCCCAGAACCTTGGCGACATCCGCGGCCTGCGCGGCGCTGTCGGGGTGTGAGATGTCGCGGACATGCAGGATCAGGTCGGCCTCCAGCACCTCCTCCAGCGTCGCCCGGAAGGCGGCGACCAGACCGGTCGGCAGGTCGGAGACGAACCCGACCGTGTCGGAGAGCACCGCCGCAGCGCCGTGCGGCAGGTCGATCTTGCGGAGCGTCGGATCGAGGGTCGCGAACAGGCGGTTGTCGGCGAACACGCCGGCTCGGGTCAGTGCGTTGAACAGGGTCGACTTGCCGGCGTTGGTGTAGCCGACGAGGGCAACCAGCCCCTCGCCGCTCTTCTTGCGGGTCTTGCGCTGCAGCCGCCGGCGGGTGGCGACCGTGGCAAGGTCGCGCTCGATGCGGGCGATGCGTTCTTCCAGCGCCCGCCGGTCGGCCTCGATCTGCGTCTCGCCCGGCCCGCCGAGGAACCCGAAGCCGCCGCGCTGGCGCTCAAGGTGGGTCCAGCTGCGCACCAGCCGGCTCTTCTGATAGTTGAGATGGGCCAACTCGACCTGGAGCGCGCCCTCGCTGGTCCGCGCCCTCTCCCCGAAGATTTCGAGGATCAGGCCGGTGCGATCGATGACCTTGCACTTCCACGCCCGCTCGAGATTGCGCTGCTGGACCGGCGACAGGACGCCGTCGACCACAACGAGCCCGATACCTTCGGACGCGATACGGGTGGCGATCTCCTCGACCTTGCCGGAGCCGAACAGGGTGCCCGGGCGCGGCATGGCGAGCGGCACGGCAAATGCGTCGACCACCTCAAGTTCGATGGCCGCGGCCAGCCCCGCGGCTTCCTCGACCCGTGCTTCGGCCGTGCGGCCAGTGGACGCACGGGGCCCTTTTCGCGAAACCGGGACAAGCACCAGCGCCCGCTGGGGGCTGCCCGGCGGCGGGGTCAGGGTCTTGGTCGTCTCAAGCGGTTCGCTCAATCCGTGTCCTGGTCGCTGGCCCCTTCGTCTCCCGGTTCGAACAGCTGGAGCGGGGCCCCCGGCATCACGGTCGATATGGCGTGCTTGTAGACGAGTTGCGAGTGCCCATCGCGCCTCAGGAGCACGCAGAAATTGTCAAACCAAGTGACGATTCCCTGAAGCTTCACCCCGTTCACCAGGAAGATCGTCAGGGGAGTCTTCTGCTTGCGGACGTAGTTGAGAAACGTGTCTTGCAGGTTTTGTGCGCGTTCCGCCATGTCTTCTATTGCCTTTGTCTTTTCCTTTTGCCTTTGGGCGTCAGTCGCGTTCTCGGCTCTGCCGACCGGTTATGCAAACAGTTTGCCGGGTGTTGAGCGCCGCGTCACGCGCAAAGTCATGCGCGCATCGTCGCCGATGCGAACCGATTTTCCTGACCAAATGGTCACGGATTCCCGCTTATGGCGGACATAACTAGGCTGGAGCGATTTCAGACGCCGTCCGGAATGCCACGCGCAGCCGCTTCGCAACCGGGCCGGGTTGGCCGCTGCCTACTTTCTCGCCATCGATCTTGACGACTGGCGTCACGATCGACGTCGCCGAGGTGACGAACGCTTCCCGCGCGGCGCGCGCTTCCTCGACCGAGAAGTGTCGCTCCTCAAGGCGCAAATTCTCCGCCGCGAGCGCCTCGATCAACACCGTGCGCGTGATTCCGCGCAGGATCGCGACGGTTGCCGGATGGGTGACCAGAGCCCCCTCACCTGTCACGATCCACGCGTTGGTGGACGACCCCTCGGTGACGAACCCGTCCGGCGTGACGAACCAAGCTTCGTAGGCGCCCGCCTCCCGCGCCTTCTGCTTGGCCAGCACGTTGGGCAGCAGGCTGACGCTCTTGATGTCGACCCGTTCCCAGCGGTTGTCGGGCACCGTGATGACGGCAACGCCCGTTGCGGCTCGCCCTTCGCCGGCGCTGCGGGGCACGCCGCGCGCCGTCACCACCAGCGACGGAGGCACGTCGGCGCCCGGGAAGGCATGATCACGGCGGGCAACGCCGCGCGTCACCTGGAGATAGACGATGCCGTCGGTCACCCGGTTCCGCCGCACGACCTCGCGGAGCACCACGGACAGGGCGCGGCGCTCCATCGGCCAGCGGATCGCCAGCTCGCCGAGCGAGCGGCCGAGGCGGTCGAGGTGGCGGCGCTCGTCGATCAGGCGCCCGTCGCGAACCTCGCAGACCTCGTAGACGCCATCCGCGAACTGATACCCGCGATCCTCGATATGGACTCCCGCCTCGGCGTGCCGGACGTAGCGTCCGTTGACGTATGCGATCCGCGACATCGGTGGCCCCTCGGACGCCTAGCTGACGCCCAGCGACTTCAGCTTGCGGTGCAGCGCCGAGCGCTCCATGCCGACGAACTCGGCGGTCCGCGAGATGTTGCCGCCAAAGCGGTTGACCTGCGCGGTCAGGTATTCGCGCTCGAAGATCTCGCGGGCATCGCGCAGCGGCAGCGACATCAGGTGCTCGCCCCCTGCCCTGCCCGGCGTCGTCGGCAGCATCTCGCCGATCTCCGCCGGCAGCATTTCGGCGGTGATGACCTCCGAGGCGTCGCCACGCGCCAGGATCATCAGCCGCTCGATGTTGTTGCGCAGCTGGCGAATGTTGCCCGGCCAGTCGTGGGCCTGAAGCACGGCCATGGCGTCTTCGCCGATGGTGCGCGGCGGCAGGCCGGTGGACCGGGAAATCTGCTCGACGAAGTGGCGGACCAGCAGCGGAATGTCCTCGCGCCGCTCGGCAAGCGCCGGAACCCGCAACGGTACCACCGACAGGCGATGGAACAAATCCTCGCGGAAGGTCTGTTCGGCAATCTCGCGCTCAAGGTCGCGCCCGGTCGAGGAAATGATCCGCACATCGACCTGTACCCGGTTGGCCCCGCCGACCCGCTGGAAGGTCTGGTCGACCAGCACGCGCAGGATCTTGTTCTGCGTCTCGCGCGGCATGTCGCCGACTTCGTCCAGGTAGAGCGTGCCGCCGTGCGCTTCCTCCAGCGCCCCGACCTTGCGGGTGGCGCCATTGTCAGGCTCGGTCCCGAACAGCTCGTGTTCCATGTGCTCGGGCGTGATCGTGGCGGCGTTGAGCACCACGAACGGACCGGGCTTGCGCTGCGAGTGCTCGTGGATGGTGCGCGCGACCAGCTCCTTGCCGGCGCCCGAGGCGCCCGAAATCATCACGCGGCTGTTGGTCGGCGCCACCTTCTCGATCATGACGCGCAGGTGGTTCATGGCGGCGGAATTGCCAAGCAGCTCGTGCGCCTCGCCGCTGCGCTCGCGCAGCGTCTTGATCTCGCGCCTGAGCTTCGAGGCCTCCAGCGCCCGTTCCGCCACCAGCACCAGCCGATCCGACTTGAACGGCTTCTCGATGTAGTCGTAGGCGCCGCGCTTGATCGCCGAGACCGCCGTCTCGATGTTGCCGTGGCCGGAGATCATCACCACCGGCAGGTCGTTGTGCTCGCGTTTGACTTCGTCGAGCAGGCCGAGCCCGTCGAGGCGGCTGCCCTGGAGCCAGATGTCGAGGAAGACGAGCGACGGCCGGCGGCTGCGGATCTCGGCAAGCGCCGTATCGGCGTCGGCGGCAAGCCGGGTGCCGTGGCCTTCGTCCGAGAGGATGCCGGCCACCAGCTCCCGGATATCGGCCTCGTCGTCGACGATGAGAATATCAGACGCCATTGTCGCTCTTGTCTTTCATGTCGCTAGCCGGACATCGCCGGCGAAGTTTCGGGAGGCGAAGCGCCGACGGCCGTCTCCAGGGCCGGCAGGGAAATGCGGATCATGGCGCCGCGGCCGCCGTCGGCGACGTCCGGCGCGTCGAGCAGATCGACTTCGCCGCCGTGCTCCTCGACGATCTTGCCGACGATGGCGAGGCCCAGCCCGGTGCCCTTCTCGCGGGTGGTAACGTAGGGCTCGAGCAGACGATTGCGGTTGTCGCGCGGCAGGCCGATGCCGTTGTCGATGATGTCGACGACGATCATCGCCTTGTTCTTGCGCGCCGAGACGGTGATCCGCCCCTTGCCCTGCTCCGCATCGGGAAGCGCTGCGATCGCCTCGGTGGCGTTCTTGACCAGGTTGGCGAGCGCCTGGCCCATCAGCCGCGCATCGAAGCGGCCCATGAGCGGCTCCTTGGGCACGTCGACATTGAAGGTGATGTCGGGCTGGGCGACGCTGACCAGGAATACCGCCTCGCGGATCGCGTCGGACAGGTTGCCCTCGACGAAAGTCGGCTTGGGCATGCGCGCGAACGACGAGAATTCGTCCACCATCCGGCCGATGTCGCCGACCTGGCGGACGATCGTGTCGGTGCACTGGTCGAAGACGTCGCGGTCCTCGGTGATGACCTTGCCGAACTTGCGCTTCAGCCGTTCGGCGGAAAGCTGGATCGGGGTCAGCGGATTCTTGATCTCGTGGGCGATGCGCCGGGCGATGTCGGCCCACGCCGAGGTGCGCTGGGCGGACACCAGATCGGTGATGTCGTCGAGCGTGATGACGTACCCGTGGACCTGGTCGACGGCGCGCTCGGTGGTGACCCGGATGTTGACGGTGCGCTCGTGGTTGCCGCGCATGATGGTGATCTGGTCGCGGTGTTCGGGGCGCCCGTCGCGAAGTGCCGCGCCGATGACCTTGGCGAGCTGCGGGACGACCGCGTCGATCTGGGCGCCGAAGATACTTTCCGGTGCACCGAGAATGGCAAGTGCCGAACGGTTGGCGATCGTCACCCGGCCTGAAGCGTCGATGCCGATGACGCCGGCGGTGACGCCCGACAGCACCGCCTCGGTGAAGCGCCGCCGGCTGTCGATCTGCTCGCTGGCGGCAAGCAGCTCTGTGCGCTGCGTGCGCAGCTGCGAGGTCATGTTGTTGAAGGTGGCGCCAAGTGCACCGACGTCGCCGTCGGAGTTGCGCGGTTGCACCTGCACGGCGAGATTGCCTTGGGAGACTTCCTTGGCCGCGTCGATCAGGCGCCGGATAGGCGCCACCAGCCGGTTGGCGAAACCGATGCCCAGCCAGATCGCCGACAGCAGTACGACCACGGTGATACCGAGGAACAGGATGCCAAAGGCGACCTGCATCCCGAAGCGCGTCGCCTGCAACGTCGCATACTCGGCGACGTCGTCGTTTGTCATGCTGAGGTAACGCACGATCTGCGGATCGAGCGGACGCGCGACGTAGAGATAGAGGTCCGCATAGTTCGTCAGGCGCGTCAGCGCGCCGATGATGCTGGTGGCACCGGGGGCCAGGATCACGGTCTGATCGGGCGCCGCACGCGCGTGGGTGATCGCGTCGGCGGCCGGCGGCGGAAAGTCGGACTGGTGCGCGTACGACGCCTGGGCGACGAGCGCGCCGTCGCCATTGACCACGAATACGCCGGGCAGGCCGCGCTGGCGGCCGAGCGTGGTCAGGAAGGTCTGGAAATTCTGCGGGTCATCGATCAGCGACGGCCCCTTGTCGAGACCCGCTTTCACGGCAAGGAGATCGTCGCGAAGCGCTTCCGACTGCTGCTGGGCGAACGCCTGGGCGATCGACAGCGAGTTTTCCACGATCGTGCGCGTGCGGGTGGAGAACCAGTTGTCGAGGCCGCGGTCGAGCGAGAAGCTCGCCGCCACCGCGAGAAGGACCGCCGGCGCCGCCGCCACCAGACTGAAGAGCGCCACGATGCGGATGTGCAGCCGGGCCGCCGCCTGGCCGCGCCAGTTGGCAACCAGCAGGCTCACCACTTCCCACGCCACGACCAGAATCAGAAACGCGACGATCGCCCCGTTGACGGTCATCGCGATGAAGACGATCTGCGGTGTCGGGGCGATGGGCGTGATGCCCATCAGGATGAAGAACGTGCCGGCCGCGGACGCCAGGGCGAGCACCACCGCGACGTAGCCCGCCGCGCGGATCAACCGCGTGTAGTCAAACGATGAACCGGAACGCCTTTCGGGAACCGACTCCGTGACGGGCGCTGCTGCCGTCATTCCAATCTGCTGCCTTCCCGTCGTTTCCCGGCCCGAACGAGGCGTAGGACACGCTGGGACTGAATTGCAACTAGATTGTGATCAAAAAACAACAGCCCGTGTTACGAGGCGCGTGAACAGCCGCCCACGGCCCCGCGGCGGCGGGAGAAACGCCAGTGGAATCAAGCGTTAGCGGGCTGAGCGGATGACCTGGATGTCGAGCTCACGAATCTTCTTCCGCAGTGTGTTCCTGTTCACACCGAGAAGTTCGGCCGCCTTGATCTGGTTGCCGTGGGTCGCCGCGAGTGCGGCGGCGATCAGCGGGCTTTCGACCTCGCGCAGCACCCGGTGATAGAGGCCGGGCGGTGGCAGGCCATCGGCGAAGCCCTGGAAGTAGGCGTTCATGTGCCGCTCCATCGAGCGCGACAGGCTCTCGTCCTCTGCCTCGTCACCACTCGGCGTCGCAACGAGCGACTGATCGAGTTCGGCTTCGATGATGTTGTCGGTGATCGTCTCCTGCGGATAGAGCGCCGCCAGGCGCCGCACCAGGTTCTCCAGTTCGCGCACGTTGCCCGGCCAGCGGTAGTGCTTCAGCCGCTCCAGCGCCGCCGCCTCGATGTGCTTGGCGGGCAGGCCCTCCTTCTCGACCAGCGTGAAGAAATGGCGGACGAGATCCGGGATGTCCTCGCTGCGCTCGCGCAGCGGCGGCAGGCGAATCGGAACCACGTTCAGCCGGAAGAACAGATCCTCGCGGAACTGACCCTGATTGATGAGGATGCGCAGATCCTTGTTGGTCGCCGCGACGATGCGCACGTCCGTCTTGATCGGCGTGCGCCCGCCGACCGTCGTGTACTCGCCCTGCTGAAGAACACGCAGCAGCCGGGTCTGCGCTTCCATCGGCATGTCGCCGATCTCGTCGAGGAAGAGCGTACCGCCGTCGGCCTGTTCGAAACGGCCGGCGCTGCGCGTCTGGGCGCCGGTGAAGGCGCCTTTCTCGTGGCCGAACAACTCCGCCTCGATCAGATCACGCGGAATCGCCGCCATGTTGATGGCCACGAACGGCCCGTTGCGGCGCTTGCCATAGTCGTGCAGGGCGCGCGCGACGAGCTCCTTGCCGGTGCCCGACTCGCCCGCGATCATCACGGTGAGGTCGGTTTGCATCAGCCGCGCCAGCACCCGGTAGATGTCCTGCATTGCCGGCGACCGGCCGATCAGCGGGATCGCGTCGGCGGGATCGGCCGGCGGCAGTTCGGCGCGCCGCGCCTTCGGCTCCGAAAGGGCGCGACCCACGATCGCGATCAGCTCCTTCAGGTCGAAGGGCTTCGGCAGGTATTCGTACGCGCCGCGCTCGGAGGCGCGAATGGCGGTCATGAACGTGTTCTGCGCGCTCATCACGATGATCGGGAGGTCGGGGCGCGCCCGCTTGATGCGCGGCAGCAGATCGAAGGCGTTCTCGTCGGGCATCACCACATCGGTGATGATCAGGTCGCCCTCCCCTTCGCTCGCCCAGCGCCACAGCGTCCCGGCGCTTGACGTCAGCCTCACCGAGTAGCCGGCCCGCGACAGCGCCTGGTTCAACACCGTGCGAATGGCGGCATCGTCGTCGGCGACCAGGATGTTGCCTTGCGCCATGTCACTCGTCCTTCGCTGTGGCGGTATCTGTGGGGGCCGTCCAGGCGGGCATCAGCACACGGAACGTGGTCTTGCCGGCCTGCGATTCGCATTCGATGACGCCGCCGTGGTCGCGAATGATCTTGGCGACCAGCGCCAGACCGAGGCCGGTGCCGTTCGCCTTGGTGGTAACGAACGGCTCGAAGAGATGCGGGATCAGGTCCTCGGGCACGCCCTTGCCGTTGTCGCGCACGCAGAATTCGAGCGGCAGGGTCACCTTGCCCGGGCTGCCGGGGACCGACAGGCGCATGCCCGGCTTGTAGGCCGTGGTCAGCACGATCTCGCCGCCGGGCACGCCGCTGATCGATTCCGCGGCGTTCTTGACCAGGTTCAGGAAGACCTGCACGAGCTGGTCGCGGTTGGCGTAGACCATCGGCAGCGACGGGTCGTATTCGTCCTTGATCGGGATGTGGCTGGCGAAGCCCGATCGGGCGAGCCGGCGCACGTGATCGAGAACGACGTGAATGTTGATCGGATCGCGTTCGATCGGCCGCTCGTCGGAGAACACCTCCATCCGGTCGACCAGCTTCACGATGCGGTCCGCCTCGTCGCAGATCAGGCGGGTGAGCGCGCGATCCTCGTCGCCGACGTTCGTCTCGAGAAGCTGGGCGGCACCGCGGATGCCCGACAGCGGGTTCTTGATCTCGTGAGCGAGCATGGCCGCCAGCCCGCTGACGCTGCGTGCGGCGCTGCGATGCATGAGCTGACGGTCGATCTTGTCGGCCATCGAGCGCTCCTGGAGCACCACGACGACCTCCTCCTGCCGGTCGATGCCGGGGGTGGCGTAGATGTCGACGACGTGCTCGCCGCCGTTACGCGGCGTGCCGAGGTCGACGCGGTATTCGTTGACCGAAGCACGGCGCTCGCGCACCTGCTCGATGAGGGCCAGCAGCGGGCTGCCGAAGGGCACGAAATACGCAAGCGGGTGACGGCGAAGCACGCTTGTCGACGCCTGAAAGAAGCTCTGCGCCGCCATGTTGGCTTCGATGATGTCACCGGCGGTGTCGATGACCAGAACGGGATGCGGCAACGCATCGAGGACCGTGCCGACCGACGGGCGCTCAAGTGTGTCGGCACTCATGCAGCGCTCCGCATCTCGTCGCCGAGCGCGCGGGAGACCGCGGCGATGACCGCGCGCGGATCGGTTCCGGTCATGATGGCGGTGCGCACGTCCGACGGCGGCACGAACGGAGCGAGATACCAGCCGAGGTGCTTGCGCGCCGCGCGCACGCCCACCCGCTCGCCGTAGTGCGAGAGGATGCCGGCGTAGTGCCCGGCGATCAGGGAAAAGCGCTCGGCAGGCGCCGCCGGCATGACGCCGGTTGCCGCGTACTGCGCCAGATATCCAGGCAGCCACGGCCGCCCGTAGGCACCGCGGCCGACCATGACGCCGTCGGCGCCGGATTCGGCCAGCATGGTCGCGAGGTCGGACGGCTCGACAAGATCGCCGTTGGCGATGACGGGGATGGTCACGCTCTCCTTGACCACCCGGATCGCCGCCCAGTCGGCGCTGCCTGTGTAGAACTGGCAGCGTGTGCGGCCGTGAACGGTCACCGTGCGCACGCCTGCTTCTTCCGCCCGGCGGGCAAGCTCCGCCGCGTTGAGGCCAGCGTGGTCCCAGCCGAGACGCATCTTGAGCGTCACCGGCAAGGGCGTCGCGCCAACCGTCGCGTCGATCAGGCGGAGCGCGTGGTCCAGGTCGCGCATCAGCGCCGAGCCGGCATAGCCGCCGGTCACCTTGCGCGCCGGGCAGCCCATGTTGATGTCGACGATATCGGCGCCGGCGTCGGTTGCGGCGCGGGCACCCTCCGCCATCCACCGGGCTTCGCGCCCGGCGAGCTGGATGACGTGCGGACCCTTGCCGGCGCGTTCGGTGCGGATCGTGGCGACCCGGTCGCCACGCGCCAACTGGTCGCTCGCCACCATTTCGGAGACGACCAAGCCCGCCCCGAACCGGGACGCGATCCCGCGGAAGGGGCGATCTGAAACGCCGGACATGGGCGCCAGAAACACGCGGTTGGGGACTGTGACCGCCCCAATCGTCAGCGGGGTGGCCAAACGCGCGACCAACGGCTCAGAGTGCATACGCTTTAGGCATCCAATACATTTGCCCACATATTCATCATTTCAGGTGTGTGAGCAAGTGCGAAATCAGCGGGAACGTGGTAGCATTTTGCATAACGGCTGAGGCTGCCGATGGCCACAAATCCCACAACTGCGGTCCTGATCGTTGCTGCCGGCCGCGGAATCCGCGCCGGCTCGCAGGGTATTCCGAAGCAATACCAAATGGTTGGCGGAAAGCCCATGCTCGCGTGGAGCCTGGCGGCCTTCCTCGACGACCCCCGCGTTGCGCGTGTCCAGGTGGCGATCGGCGAAACCGACCGCGCCCTCTACGAGGCGGTTGCACCGCAAAACCCCAAGCTCGGCCCCGCAGTCGCCGGCGGCGCGACCAGACAGGCGTCCGTGCGCCTCGGGCTGGAGGCGTTGGCCGGGGCCGCGCCCGCCAATGTGCTCATCCACGACGCCGCGCGCCCGTTCGCCTCGCCCGCTCTCGTTGGCCGGGTCCTTGCGGCCCTCGGCGACGCCGAAGCGGTAGTTCCGGTCCTGCCGGTGTCGAGCACGCTGAAGCGCGTCGCGGACGGGCGTGTCGCCGAGACCGTTCCGCGCGAGGGCCTGGAGGCAGCCGAAACGCCGCAAGGCTTTCGCTTCACGCTGATCCGCGAAGCCCATGCGCGCGCCGCCGAAGCCGGCGCGACCTTCACCGACGATGCCGCCGTCGCGGAATGGGCGGGCGCCACCGTGCGCGCCGTGCCCGGCGACCCCGTCAACGTCAAGCTGACCACCGCCACCGAGATCGCCTCCGCCGACCGTCGACTGCTCGC
This sequence comes from uncultured Alphaproteobacteria bacterium, assembly GCA_963843565.1. Taxonomy (GTDB): domain Bacteria; phylum Pseudomonadota; class Alphaproteobacteria; order Rhizobiales; family Kaistiaceae; genus DASZQY01. Next base: position 592,320 of record CAWJKY010000003.1, on the reverse strand, counting down.
CGAAGACGCCCTCCGCCTCGGCGACGTGCGCGTCGGCATCGGCTACGACGTCCATCCGCTGGGCGCCGGCACATTCGTGAACCTCGGCGGCGTCGCCATCCCGCACACGCGCGGACTTCTCGGCCACTCCGACGCCGACGTGATGCTTCACGCGCTGACCGACGCCGTGCTTGGTGCCCTTGGCGATGGCGACATCGGCACGCACTTCCCGCCGAGCGAAGCGAAATGGAAGGGCGCCGCGTCGTTTCAGTTTCTCGCCCACGCGGTGGCCCGCGTGACGGCGCGCCGCGGCATCGTCGCCCATCTCGATGTCACCTACGTCGGCGAGGGCCCGAAGCTCGCACCACACCGCGAGGCGATCCGCGAACGCATCGCCGAGATCGCCGGCATCTCGTTCGACCGCGTGGCGGTCAAGGCGACCACCAGCGAAGGTCTGGGCTTCATTGGTCGCGGTGAAGGGGCCTCCGCGTATGCCGTGGCCACCATCCGGCTGCCGCTGCTGCCGTGACCGACCTCGCCCCACTCCTGCCGGCGGCCGCCGAGCTGATCGCGCTCTGCACCGCGCGCAAGCTGACCATCTCGACGGCCGAATCCTGCACCGGCGGGCTGATTGCCGGCGCGCTCACCGAAATCCCCGGTTCCTCGGCGGTCTTCGACCGGGGCTTCGTCACCTACTCCAACGCCGCCAAGACCGAGCTGCTCGGCGTGCCGGCCGCGCTCATCGCCGCGAAGGGTGCCGTCAGCGCCGAGGTCGCCAAGGCGATGGTGGAAGGGGCGCTGGCCCATTCGCCCGCCGACCTCGCGGTCGCCGTCACCGGCATCGCCGGGCCGGACGGCGGCACCACCGAGAAGCCGGTCGGTCTCGTCCACATCGCCGCGCTTCGGCGCGGTGGCGAGCCGCTCGACGCCATCCACACCTTCCAGGGCTACGACCGCTCGGGTGTCAGGCTGGCAACGGCGCGGGAAGCGCTGGCCATGCTGAAGGCGCTCACCTGATCGTCCGGACCTGCGGGCCCCATCTCGCCGCTGGACACGCGGTCCGTTTGGCAATCACTATCGACCCAAACAGAAAATCCGGAGGAACCGCCGATGCTTGGGTTGATGCAGAACTGGCCCCTGCTTTGTCAAAACATCCTCGATCACGCGGCAACGTCCGCCCCCGATCGCGAGGTCGTGTCGCGCTCCATCGAGGGCCCGGTCCACCGCATCACCTACCGGGAGCTTCGCGGGCGCGCCCTGCAGCTTGCCAAGCGCCTCGACGCCCAAGGCATCAAATTGGGCGACCGCTGCGCCACGCTTGGCTGGAACACCTGGCGGCATATGGAAGTCTGGTACGGCACGGGCGGCATCGGCGCCGTCTGCCACACGGTCAATCCGCGGCTGTTCCCCGAGCACATCGCCTGGATCATCAATCACGCCGGCGATCGGCTGCTCTTCGTCGACCTGACGTTTGTCCCGCTGGTCGAGAAACTGGCGCCGGCGCTGACCACGATCGAACAGGTGATCGTGATGACCGACGGCGCCCACATGCCAAAGACGACGCTCTCAAACGCCGTCGCCTACGAGGACTGGCTGGCCGAAGCCAACGGCGACTTCGCGTGGAAGACCTTCGACGAGAACACCGCCGTTGGCCTGTGCTACACGTCCGGGACGACCGGCGACCCGAAGGGCGTCGTCTATTCACACCGCTCGAACGTCCTCCACGCCATGATGGCGATCATGCCCAGCATGATGGGCATCTCCGCCAACGACGTGATCATGGCGGTGGTCCCCATGTTCCACGCCAACTGCTGGGGCCTCGCCCACAGCGTTCCGATGACCGGCGCCAAATTCGTGCTGCCGGGCGCCAAGATGGACGGCGCCTCGCTCTACGAGCTGATCGAATCGGAGGGCGTGACCTTCGCCGGTGCCGTCCCGACCATCTGGATGATGCTGCTCCAGCACCTGGAAACGACCGGCGCGAAGCTCTCCACCCTCAACCGCGTCGTCATCGGCGGCTCGGCGGCGCCGCGCGTCATGACCCAGAAGTTCCGCGACAACTACGGCGTCGAGGTCCTGCATGCGTGGGGCATGACCGAAATGAGCCCGCTCGGCACCATCTGCTCCATGAAGCCGGAAGTCGCCGGCCTCGAAGGCGAGTCCTGGCTCGACGTCAAGGTGAAGCAGGGCCACGCGCCATTCGGCGTCGAGATGAAGATCACCGACGATGCCGGCAAGCCCGCGCCCTGGGACGGAAAGACCTTCGGCCGGCTGAAGGTGCGCGGACCGGCCGTCGCGCGCGCGTATTACCGCGAGGACGGCGACGCGATCGACGCGGACGGATTCTTCGACACCGGCGACATCGCCACCATCGACCGGCACGGCTACATGCAGATCACTGACCGCGCCAAGGACCTGATCAAGTCGGGCGGCGAGTGGATTTCGTCGATCGAGCTCGAGAACCTGGCCGTCGCCCATCCCGATGTTGCCGAGGCGGCCGTCATCAGCGTTCCGCACGCCAAATGGGGCGAGCGGCCGCTGCTGATCGTCGTGCCGATGCCAGGCAAGGCGGTCGACCGCGCGGCGCTCCTCGACTTCATGGCCGGCAAGGTCGCCAAGTGGTGGCTGCCGGATGATGTCGCCGTCGTCGACGAGATGCCGCATACCGCGACCGGCAAGCTCCTCAAGACGGCGCTGCGCGCGCAATTTGCCGACCATCGCCTGCCGACCGCGTGAAACAAGGGCGCAGGCGGCGCCTCAATGGTCGACGACATTGATGAGGTTCCCGGCGGGGTCGCGGAAGAAGAACCGGCGGAGGCCCCAAGGCTCTTCGACTGGACCATAGACCACCTTCGCCCCAGCGGCGCGCACAGCCGCGGCAGTGGCGTCCAGATCATCAACCCCGATCGAAATCACCGGCAGTTCGGTGCGGGATCCTCCTTCCGAAGCGGTGTGGAGTTCGATCTTCTGGGTCGTGGCGCTGTCAAGAAACGCAATCCAGCCCATGTCCATCGACGCGCGGAGGCCGAACACTTCCGCATAGAAGTTCGCGAGTTCCACCGGGTTCGGCGCGCTGAGATTGGCGACGATCCTGGTGACGGTCATCGATCCATTGCCCCCCTGAACCCGGGCTCGTCCAACGCATCGGCGGAAAACGCGGTCAGCGACAGGAGATTGCCATCCGGGTCTTTGAACCACGCGATCCGGGCGCCGCCCGGCGAGGTCCAGACGCCGCGAGTATCCTGGTCCATTCCGGCGAACCGCTCCATGGCGACGCCCGTCGCAACCAGCCGGTCGATCGCGCCAGCAATGTCGCCCACGTGCCAGCCGAGCGCGGTGAACGGATGCGGCGTGAACGTCTCGACCTTCTGGATCCGCAGCATCGTGCCGCCGATGTCGAAGGCCAGCGCAAACGGCGAGTCTTCAACGAGCGTCAGGCCGAGCGCGTCGCGGTAGAACGACATCGCCCGTGCGGCGTCTGTGGTGGCGACGAAGGCCATGATCTTCGCCGTGCCGAGGCTCACGACGCCGCCACCCTTCCGTAGATCGCGTCGGCGCGTTTCTCGAAGGCGACGATGAACTTGCGGAACATGGTCTCGAACGCCGCGCCCATGATCGCGGCGAGCACCCGCGACTTGAACGCGTAGTCGATCTCGAAGTGCACCACGCAGGCCCCCTCGCCGTCCGGCTTGAACGCCCAGCGCCCGTCAAGGTGTTCGAACGGCCCGTCGAGGTAGGCGATGTCGATGACGTGGTCTGATCGGTCGAGGACGACGCGGGTGGTGAAGGTCTCGCGCACGACCTTGAACGCCACGGTCATGTCCGCGACCACGACCTCGCGCTCCCCTTCCTCCCGGCGCCGGCGGACGACCAGGCTCTGGCAGAGCGGCACGAAGGCGGGGTAGCGCTCGACGTCGGCGACCAGCGCAAACATGGCAGCCGCCGAATGGGCGATCCGGCGCTCGGTCGTGAACTGCGGCATCGAGAAATCAGGCGCCGAAGCGGGCGGCGCGCGCGGCGCGGAGCCGCGCGAAATCCTCGCCCGCATGATGCGACGAGCGGGTCAGCGGGCTCGCCGAGACCATCAGGAAGCCCTTGGCGTAAGCGATCGTCTCGTAGGCCTTGAACTCTTCCGGCGGCACGAAGCGCACGATCGGGTGGTGTTTGCTGCTCGGCTGGAGATACTGGCCGATGGTCAGGAAGTCGACATTGGCCGCGCGCAGGTCGTCCATCAGCTGGAGGACCTCGTTCCGCTCCTCGCCAAGGCCGACCATGATGCCCGACTTGGTGAACATCTGCGGGTCGAGTTCCTTGACCTGCTGAAGCAGGCGGAGCGAGGCGAAGTAGCGGGCGCCGGGCCTGACCGTCAGGTACTTGGACGGCACGGTCTCGAGGTTGTGGTTGAAGACATCCGGCTTCGCCGCAACGACGGTCGGGATGGCGCCGTCCTTGCGCAGGAAGTCCGGCGTCAGGATCTCGATGGTCGCGCTCGACCGCCGGCGGATCGCGGCGATGGTCCGGACGAAGTGCTCGGCACCGCCGTCGGCAAGATCGTCACGATCGACCGAGGTGATGACCACGTGGTTGAGGCCCAGCTTGGCGACCGCATCGGCGACCTTCTCCGGCTCTTGCCGGTCGAGGGCGCCCGGAATGCCGGTGCGCACATTGCAGAACGCGCAGGCGCGCGTGCACGTGTCGCCCATGATCATGAAGGTGGCGTGCTTCTTCGACCAGCACTCGCCGACGTTGGGGCAACCCGCCTCCTCGCAGACCGTGACGAGATTGTGCTCGCGCACGATCGCCGACGTCTCGCGATAGACCGGCGAGCCCGGCGCCTTGACCCGAATCCAGTCAGGCTTGCGCTGGATCGGGTTATCGGCCCGATGCGCCTTTTCGGGATGGCGCGGGCGCGACGCGCGCCCGGCCACTGTATCGAGGACGACTACCATTCGCTTCTCGTGTTCCGGCTCCGGTCAGGCTGTCTTCTTGCCGCCGCGAGTCACCAGCTTGACGATCCCGGCGACAATCAGGCCAAAGAGCAGTCCGGGGATGGCGCCGACGCCGCCGGCAACGACGATCGCCATGGGGCCCGTAACCTGCTGATCATTCAACGACACTGAGGCAACGTCCGGCGCCACCATCTTGATGAGGCCGATCACAATACCTAGGGCGATGAAGCCCAGAAACACCAGCCAGAATGCCTTGCGTGCAGGGCTCATGACTCCCTCCGTCGTCGTTCAGGTGATGATGACCCGGGCAACAAGCACCACAATGATCGCGCCCACCACCGAGATGATGAGCTGCTCGAAGAACGGATTGCCGGTGTTGAGCTTGATCTTGAGCACCTGCGCCAGGAACCCGCCGACCACCGACCCAATAAGGCCGGCGACGAGATAGCCGAGCAGCGAGCCGGGCGCCCCGACGATGAGGCTGGCGACCCAGCCGGCGATCAGGCCGACGATGATCCAGGAAATCAGGCCTCTGGTCTGTGCGTTCATGTCTGTCCCCTCCCCCTCACGAAGCCGGCGCCGCATCCGGTCGGCGCAGCCGGTGTCCAAGCGTGCGCGTGAACGCGCCAACGCCCAGCACAACGGCGATGCACACGATCAGCGGCCCGACGAACGGGATGAAGCCCAGCGCCGCCAGGATGAGCGCGCCGATCACCAGCATGACGAACGACAGCACCGCCCCGGCCTCCGCCGGGCGGCGCAGCAGCAGCCCCGAGGCAATACCCGCGGCAGCCACGGCGTGGCCGAACACGAACAGGAACGGCATGATGAACAGGATCGCGAAGCCGATCGGAATCCCGACCACGGTCGCCATCAGCACGATGGCGATGAAGGGCACCAGCACCACCGTGAGGATGCCGAACAGGAAGCTCGACAGCGGCCGGTGACGAACGTGGAGGACGGACGCGGCGAAGACACGCCCGCCGAAGATCAGCAGGACGAGGCCCGCGAGCATCGTGCTGACCGCGATGGCTGCCGCCAGCGCGACCGACCACAGCCACGGAATCTCTGGGCTCCAGCGCGGCATCGCGGCGCGCGTGATGGGCCCGGTGATCGTCGCCGCCGTGTCGACCTTGGGGTCATTTGGCGAACGGACCGTCAGCTCGCCACCGATCCTGGCGTTCGGGCCGATGACGATGGTATCGCCGGTGATGTCGACCGGGCCGTCGGCGCGCGCATCAAAAAGGACCCGGGCGCCGCCAATCGTGACCTTGCCGGCGACATGACCGCCAATTGATATGACGGCACCGCCCGCTGTCAGCTCGCCACCGATGTCGCTGGTCGGCGAGACCGTGAACGTCGCACCGCCGCCCCGCAACGACCCGCCGGTCGAAACGCTGAGGTCCACAACGGCGCCGCCGACGCGCAGCTCGTTGGCCACGTGTCCCTTGAGATCGACCGAGGCGCCGAAGACGTCGAGATCGTGCCCGACCGAGCCAGCGAAGGTGACCTTGGCGCCCACAACCTTGACGTCGCCGGTCGTGGTGACTCCAAGATCGACAAGCGCCCCGGCCGCGCCGACCCCCTCGGCCTTGCCGCCGATGGTCACCGTCGCGCCAGCCGCCTTGATGCTGTCGCCGTTGGCCGTGATGTTCACCGCCGATCCGGCGGTGGCCATTTCATCGGCGTGCGCGACCGCGCTAGCCAGTCCAAACAGCAGCGCGGTGCAGACGGCAACGCCAGCCTGCTTGCAGTTTCTCATATTGATCATCGGAGTTCGCCCAATCATCAGGTCCGGAGTGCCGGCCTTTCAGACGTGTATCACCCTGCCGTACGCCGCGAGCACGCTCTCATGCATGGTTTCGGAGAGCGTCGGGTGCGGAAAGACCGAGTTCATCAGGTCTTCCTCGGTCGTTTCAAGGTTCATAGCGATGACAAAGCCTTGAATCAACTCGGTCACTTCGGCGCCAACCATGTGTGCACCAAGTAATTGGCCGGTCTTCTTGTCAAAAATCGTCTTCACCAGACCGTCCGGCTCGCCGAGCGCGATCGCCTTGCCATTGCCGATGAAGGGAAACTTGCCGACGCGGACGTCGTGACCGGCGGCCTTGGCCTTGGCTTCGGTCAGCCCGACCGAGGCAATCTGCGGGTTGCAGTAGGTGCAGCCCGGAATCTTGAGCTTGTCCATCGGGTGCGAATCAAGTCCGGCAATCGCCTCGACGCAGATCACGCCCTCATGCTCGGCCTTGTGGGCGAGCATCGGCGGGCCGGCGACATCGCCGATGGCATAGATGCCCGGCACGTTGGTGCGCCCGTGCCCATCGATGACGACGCAGCCGCGGTCCGTCTTCACGCCAAGCTTCTCAAGGCCCAGATTCTCGATGTTGCCGACTACGCCGACCGCGGAAATCATCCGGTCGGCCTTGATGTCCTGCGTCTTGCCGTCGGCGAGCTGAACGTTGGCGGTGAGATCGTTCTTGCCCTTGGTGATCTTCGTCACCTTGGCGCCGGTGTGAATGACGATGCCGGCCTTCTCGAAACGCTTGCGCGCGTGCGCCGCAATCTCCTCGTCCTCGACCGGCAGGATCTGAGGCAGGATCTCGACCACGGTCACCTCGACGCCGAGCGTCCGGTAAAACGAGGCGAACTCCATGCCAATGGCGCCGGAGCCCACGACCAGCAGTGACTTTGGCATGGCGTCGGGCGCCATCGCCTCGAAATACGTCCAGATCAGTTTCTGGTCGGGCTCGAGCCCGGGCAGCGCGCGCGGACGCGCGCCGGTCGCAACGATGACGTGCTTAGCGGCGTAATCGCCGCCGCCGAGTGCGCCCTTCGGCGGATTGTCGGACGCCTTCACGTTGACCTTGCCGGGCGCGGTGATGTTGGCCGTGCCCCAGATCACGTCGATCTTGTTCTTCTTCATCAGGAAGGCGACGCCGTTGGAAAGCTGCGCGGCGACGGCACGCGAGCGCTTGACCACCGCGCCAGCGTCGTAGGCGACGCCCTTGGCGGAGAGACCGTAGTCGCCAGCGTGCTCCAGGTAGTGGAAGATTTCGGCCGAACGCAGCAGCGCCTTGGTCGGAATGCAGCCCCAGTTGAGACAGATGCCGCCGAGGTACGACTTCTCGATGACGGCCGTCTTCAGCCCGAGCTGCGCCGCACGAATGGCGGTGACGTAACCGCCGGGGCCGCTGCCGATTACGATGACGTCGTAGCTGTCAGCCATGGCCTCCCCACTCTCCTTCTTTGCCGGGACATCTAGCACAGGCCGCCAGAGCCGCCCAACCGCCGCGCGCAACGCTGCGATGCGCGGCGCGGGGGCCGCCTCAGGTCCGTGCCGTCCGCGGGCTGAGCGCCACCAGAACCAGATGATGAAGGAGGGCAGCGAACGCTACCCCCACAACGACGAACCAGCCCAGGAACCGCTCCGGGCCGGGCACGAAACAGGCGACCGGACCGCACATCATGACGACGACGATCGTGGTCAAGACAGCAGCGATGACCACCGCCATCAGGGCGGTCCGCGCAACCGGAACGATGGCGCGAAGGACCAGCCACAGCACAGCCAGCCCGAAGATCGTGAGCGCGCCAAACAGGCCCGAAAGATCGTCGAAGCCCGTGCCGCGCGGGAAGGTCTTGTACCAGACGAGCCAGGCCGAACTGGCCGCAACCGCCACCACGAGGGCGGTGAGCGCCGCCGCTATGTGGGCTCTCGGCGGCCGCGGGGCTGGCGCTGCCATCTTCTAGTCGCCGCCTGTGCTGCAGTCGGCGTCACCGACCTCGAGCGTGAACTTGCGTGGACCGACAATCTGCGGCTTGCCCGCCTCCGGCGGCACGTCGACGATCGTCACCTCCACATCGCAGTTGCCACCGGCGACGTCATAGACGTCGGTATCGATGGAGGTGATCGAATCGATCGGCGCCTGCTTGAGCTTCTCGCGGACCGCGTCGCTGTCGAGGATCGCCTGGATCTCGCGTGCCCGCTGGTAGTAGGGCGGCAGCGCGGCGAACGCCGGAACGACGGCGGTTGATACGAAGGCGGCAACGAGGATCGCGGAGCGGAGCATCATGGCTCCTCCTGACGTCACGCCAGCATCCCGGCCGGCTTCTCGATGTAGTCCCGGAAGGCGGAGAGCAGCTTGGCGCCGAGCGCCCCGTCGACCGCGCGGTGGTCGGTCGACAGCGTGCAGGTCATGATGGTGTGCACCTCGACCTGGCCGTTGCGCACCACCGGCGTTTCGATGCCGGCACCGACGGCGAGGATGGTCGCGTGTGGCGGGTTGATGACCGCGGCGAAATCCTTGACCCCGAACATGCCGAGATTCGAGACGGCTGTGGTGCCGCCCTGATACTCCTGCGGGGCGAGCTTCTTGACCCGCGCGCGGGCGGCAAGGTCCTTCATCTCGGTCGAGATTTCCGAAATGCGCTTGATGTCGGCGTGACGCACGACCGGCGTGATGAGCCCGCCGGGGATCGACACCGCGACCCCGACGTCGGCCCGCGTGTGTTGCAGCATGCCGGCTTCGGTCCACGTGACGTTGGCGTCGGGCACCCGCATCAGCGCCATCGCCAGCGCCTTGATGACGAGGTCGTTGACCGACACCTTCCACGCCGGCTTGCCATCCTTGTCGCGCGGCGCGGCGGCGTTGAGCTGGGCCCGCAGCGCCAGCAGCGCGTCGATCTCCGTGTCGATCGTCAGATAGAAATGCGGGATCGTCGTCTTGGCTTCGACCAGCCGCCTGGCGATGATCTTGCGCACGTTGTCGTGCGGGATGACGGAATACTCTCCGTCCTCGAACAGCTTCATCACCTGCGCGTCGCTCATCGACGGCGCGCTTATTGGCTTCCCTGTCGCGCCTCCGGCGCTCCTCGCCTCTTGGGCGGGGGCCGCGGCGCGCGGCGCCGCACCCGGCGCGACCCCGGCAATGTCGGTCATGACAATGCGGCCATGCGGACCCGACCCCGCGATCTGCGCGAGGTCGATGCCGGCCTCCTTCGCCATGCGGCGAGCGAGCGGCGAGGCGAAGATCCGGCTGCCGTTGCCAGCGGGCCGCGCCTGAGGCGCGGCCGGAGCGGGTGTCGGTGTCGCGGCGGGCGCGGCTGCCGGCTCGGACTTGGCAGGTGCGGCTTCGACCTTCGGCGCGGCGGCGGGCGCAGCAGGCCCGTCCTTGATGGCGCTTTTGTCCTCGCCCTCGGCGAGAAGCACCGCGATCGGCTGGTTGATGGCGATGTCCTGGGTCCCTTCGGGGACCAGTATCTTGCCGATGGTCCCCTCGTCGACCGCCTCGAATTCCATGGTCGCCTTGTCGGTCTCGATCTCGGCGATCACGTCGCCGGCCTTGACTGTGTCGCCCTCCTTCTTGAGCCACTTGGCAAGGTTGCCCGTCTCCATGGTCGGCGACAGGGCGGGCATGAGGATGTTGGTCGGCATGGCGTCAGTTCTCCCACGTCCCGCGTTCGTCGGTCTGGCCCGGGTCGGTCTGGTGCGCCATCTCGGCCGCGAACATCTCGGCGATGAGCTGCAACGCCTCCTGCTCGTCCATCACGCCTTCCTTGGCGTAGGCGCGCGCCGCGTGGCGGGCGACATCGGCCAGCGCCATGCCCCACATGGAGGGGTCGTCGAAGCCACGCGTGAAGGCGATCGAAAGTCCACCGTCGACCACGAAGGCCCGCAGAATCTCGACCGCTTTTTCGTCGGCGGCGGCGTCAGGCGGAACGGGCTGTTCTCTCGGACCGGCCATCAGGTCAGGTCCGATACGTCACGGCCTTGACCGCGTCGATCACTTCAGTGACCGAAGGCAGCGCGAGCTTTTCGAGGTTCGCCGCGTAGGGCATCGGCACGTCCTTGCCGGCGACCTTGATCGCCGGGGCGTCGAGATAGTCGAACGCCTGCGTGGTGATCTCCGAGGCGACGTAGGAGCCGATCGAGGCGACCGGCCAGCCTTCCTCGACGGTGACGCAGCGGTTGGTCTTCTTCACCAACTCGATGACGGTCGCCATGTCCATCGGGCGCAGCGTCCTCAGGTCGATGACCTCCGCCTCGATGCCCATGCCGGCGAGCTCGTCGGCCGCCTTGGTGGCGTAAGTCATGCCGATGCCGAAGGAGACCAGCGTCACGTCCTTTCCGGTCCGCTCGATCTTCGCCTTGCCAATCGGCAGCACGAAATCGTCGAGCTTCGGCACCTCGAAGGAATGGCCGTAGAGGATTTCGTTTTCGAGGAAGACGACCGGGTTCGGGTCGCGGATCGCCGCCTTCAGCAGCCCCTTGGCGTCGGCGGCGCTGTACGGCTGGATGACGATCAGCCCCGGCACCTGCGCGTACCAGGCGGCGTAGTCCTGGCTGTGCTGGGCGGCGACGCGGGCGGCAGCGCCGTTCGGCCCGCGGAAGACGATCGGCGCGCTCATCTGCCCGCCCGACATGTAGCGCGTCTTCGCGGCCGAATTGATGATGTGGTCGATCGCCTGCATGGCGAAGTTCCACGTCATGAATTCGACGATCGGCCTGAGGCCGGCAAGGGCCGCGCCGACCCCGAGGCCCGTGAAGCCATGCTCGGTGATCGGCGTGTCGACGACTCGGTCGGCGCCGAACTCCTGCAACAGCCCCTGGGTGACCTTGTAGGCGCCCTGGTACTCGGCGACCTCTTCGCCCATCACGAAGACGTCCTTGTCGCGGCGCATCTCCTCGGCCATGGCATCGCGGAGCGCTTCGCGCACCGTCATGGTCGCCATCTCGGTGCCGGCGGGAATATCGGGATCGGCGGCCGGCGCCTCCCTTGGCGCGGCCGGGACGGGCGCCGCGGCGGGCGCACTTTTCGCTTCGGCCGGAGCCGGCGCGGCAGGGGGCGGCGCCTGTTTGCCGTTGACCGCGGGGGCGGCGCTGGCGGCGGACGCGACGTCCTCGCCCTCCCCGGCCAGAACCGCGATCGGCGCGTTGACCTTGACGTTCTCGGTCCCCTCGGGGACCAGGATCTTGGCGATGGTTCCCTCGTCGACCGCCTCGACCTCCATCGTCGCCTTGTCGGTCTCGATCTCGGCAATCACGTCGCCGGACTTGACCGTGTCGCCCTCTTTCTTGAGCCACTTGGCGAGCTTGCCCTCCTCCATGGTGGGCGACAGGGCGGGCATCAGGATGTCAGTCGGCATGGGTTGTTCCTAGTTCGCGCTTCCGTCGGCCCGGGGCCTGCCGCAGATGTGAGGGCCGGACTGCGCGTGCTTCAGGCGGTGATATCGGTCCACAGCTCGCTCGGGTCGGGCTCCGGGCCCGACTGGGCGTACTCGGCGGCCGCAACAACCTGATTGCGCACCTCCGTCTCGATCTTCTTCAACTCGGCCTCGCTGGCGACGCCGTCCTTGAGGATGCGCGCCCGGATGTGGTCGATCGGGTCGTGGTGCTCGCGCACGTCGTTGACCTCTTCGCGCGTGCGATACTTGGCCGGGTCCGACATCGAATGGCCGCGATAGCGATAGGTCTGCATCTCGAGGATGTACGGACCCTTGCCGGCGCGGCACCACTCCACCGCCTTGTCGCCCGCCGCCTTCACGGCGCGCACGTCCATGCCGTCGACCTGATCGCCGGGGATGTTGAAGGAGATGCCGCGCTTGGCGAAATCGGTCTGCGCCGAGGAGCGCGCCACCGAGGTGCCCATGGCGTAGCGGTTGTTCTCGATGACGTAGACGACCGGGAGCTTCCACAGCTCCGCCATATTGAAACTCTCGTAAACCTGGCCCTGGTTGGCGGCGCCGTCGCCGAAGAAGGTCAGGCAGACGCGATCGTTCTTCCGGTACTTGTTGGCGAACGCCAGGCCCGTGCCGAGCGGCACCGGCGCGCCGACGATCCCGTGGCCGCCGAAGAATTCCTTCTCGCGCGAGAACATGTGCATCGAGCCGCCCTTGCCGCGCGAATAGCCCGACCGGCGGCCGGCAAGCTCGGCCATCACGCCCTTGGGGTCCATGCCCGAAGCGAGCATGTGGCCATGGTCGCGGTAGCCGGTGATGACCTGATCGCCATCCTCGATTGCCAGCTCCATGCCGACGACGACGGCTTCCTGCCCGATGTAGAGGTGACAAAATCCGCCGATCAGCCCCATGCCGTACATCTGTCCGGCGCGCTCCTCGAAACGGCGAATGAGGAGCATTCGGGTGAAGGCTTGAAGTTCCTGTTCCTTGGTGAGGGTGGCGATGCCGCCTTTCGCCCCCGCCGTTTCCGCCCGCTGCGATTTTCGCGGTGCGACCGCGATCGCTACGGCCGGCTCGGCGGCCTGAGTTTGGGCTTTTGGCATCAATGGCCTCCCCTTGGGTGGATGGCAGTCTTCTTCTTTTTGTTGTTGGTCGGCAAGCTACCGGATCGCCCGAGTCAATCCAAGGTCATGGGACGCGCAAACACGCATCGCTAGTATGCTGGAATGACATAGGTTTTCGCCATCGCCGGACAAGCGTCGAGCCCCAACTTCACAGCAATTTCAGGTCATTGCCCCAATTGCTGCGCCGCACCGGGAGCGATCAGCAGTTCGTCGGGCCGCATCATGTTGAGAGCGTCGCGCGCGTCGAGGTCGACCACATCGGCGTCCAGACTCGACGGGCGGAGCGCCGCCACCTGCTTCTCGAGACCGGCGTGTTCCGCCTTCAGGGTCTCGAGTTCGGTCGTCAGCCGCGCCCGGTCCGCCTCCAGGCGGTCCATCGCCCAGATGCCGAACGAACCGCTGAACGCGTGATAGCCGAAGTAGGCCAGCACGCCGGCGCTCAGCAGCGGCATCCAGATGCGACGCAGGAACGTCCGGCGACGGTGGCGGGTGATCATATGCGCGGGGCCCCGGAAAGAACCCGGCAAGGATGCGCCCACGAGCCTTAATGGAGGGTTGTCGCCCCTCCACCGCCCTCTCGAACCGCCTGAGGCGGCGCCGACCTACCGCTTGAAGACCGCCTTGCCGGCGAATGCAGCGGACGTGCCGAGCTCCTGCTCGATGCGGATCAACTGGTTGTACTTGGCGATGCGGTCCGACCGCGACATCGAGCCGGTCTTGATCTGTCCACAGTTGGTGGCGACTGCCAAGTCCGCGATGGTCGAATCTTCCGTTTCGCCGGAACGGTGCGACATCACGCAGGTGTAGGCGGCCGACTTGGCGAGCGCCATCGTGTCGAGCGTCTCGGTCAGTGAGCCGATCTGGTTGACCTTGATCAGGATCGAATTGCCGACCCCCATGTCGATGCCCTTCTGCAGGCGCTCCGAGTTGGTGACGAAGATGTCGTCGCCGACGAACTGGATCTTGTCGCCGAGCGACGCGGTCGCCTTCTTCCAGCCTTCCCAGTCGTCCTCGGCAAATCCGTCCTCGATGGAGACGATGGGATAGGCCTTCACCAGCTCGGCGAGGTAGGCGACCTGCTCGTCGTCGGTGCGCGTCTTGCCCTCGCCCGAATAGACGTACTTGCCGTCCTTGAAGAACTCGCTCGACGCCGGGTCGAGGGCGATCGCGACGTCGTCGCCGGGCTTGTAGCCGGCGGCCGAGATGGCCTTGACGATGAAGTCGAGGGCCTCGGTGGCGGACTTCAGGTTGGGGGCGAAGCCGCCCTCGTCGCCGACGTTGGTGTTGTGGCCGGCATCGTGGAGCGCCTTCTTCAGGGCGTGAAACACCTCCGCGCCCATGCGGACCGACTCCGCAAGGGTCGGCGCGCCGTAGGGAACGATCATGAACTCCTGGAAATCGATCGGATTGTCGGCGTGCACGCCGCCGTTCAGCACGTTCATCATCGGTACGGGCAACACGTGTGCGTTCGTACCTCCGACGTAGCGATAGAGCGGCTGGCCGGTCGCTTCCGCCGCTGCCTTCGCCACGGCCAGCGAAACCCCGAGGATCGCGTTGGCGCCGAGCCGGTGCTTGTTGGGGGTTCCGTCGAGGGCGATCAGGGTCTTGTCGATATGGACCTGGTTCTCGGCCTCCATGCCGCCGACCGCCTCGAAGATCTCGCCGTTGACGGCCTCCACGGCCTTCTGGACGCCCTTGCCGCCGAAGCGCTTCTTGTCCCCGTCGCGAAGCTCCACCGCCTCGTGAGCGCCGGTCGAGGCCCCCGATGGCACCGCCGCCCGGCCCATGGAGCCGTCCTCCAGGACCACGTCCACCTCAACAGTCGGGTTCCCGCGGCTGTCCAGAATTTCCCGTCCGATGATGTCGATGATCGCGGTCATGGCGCTCCCCTCGAATTGGCTGAATGAGGCGCGTTCTACAGCAAGCCGACCCGGCGCGGAAGGCGCAGGGACCGCCGAAAAGCGTGACAATTTCGCAGTCCTTCGCCATCTTGCCGCGGGATGGCCAACCTGATCCTCACCAACGGCGACAGCACGGCGGATCTGCTCCAGCAGGCGGGCCTGAGCGGGACGATCATGCCCTGGCGCGACGTGCTGCATGAGGGGCCGCTCATCGCCGGGCCGCTCGCCGATTGCTCCCACGAACGGGTCGCCTACCTCGCCCATCGCTTCCGCATCGCGCCGGAGACGATCGCCGCGGAGTTCGCCGAGCGTGACGCGCTGATGGGCGCCCATGCCGACTTCGACAGCATCGCGCTGTGGTTCGAGCACGACCTCTACGATCAGCTTCAGTTGGTCCAGATTCTGGATTTCCTCGCCTCGACCGGACGCAGCAGCGGCATCACCCTGGTCCAGGCGAACGACTTTCTGGGCGCCCAGAAGGCCGACACCATCCTGCGGTTCGCGGAACGCGCGCGGCCGATCACGCCGGCCGACCTCGCGCTGGGCGCGACGGTGTGGAGCGAGCTTTGCGCACCGACGCCCGAAAAGATCGCGCGCCAGGCCGGACACGCCGGTTCCACCCTGCCGTTTCTGCGGCCAGCGCTGATCCGCTTTCTCGAGGAACTCCCCGAGCCGGGCAACGGGCTCGGCCGCACCGAGTACGCCATCCTTTCCCAGATCGGCAGTGGCTTCCGCGCGCCGGTCGCCCTCTTCCACGATGTCCTCGCGCTCGAGGAAGCCGCCTTCATGGGCGACTGGAGCTTCTTCCATCTGCTCGACGATCTCGCCTCGTGTGACGTGCCGCTGATTGCCGGGCTGCCGCCACCGGCGGCCGCCGACACCGACACCGAGCGCTTCCGCGAGGCGGAGCTGGAGCTGACCGCCGCTGGGGAGCAGGTGCTGGCCGGCGAGGAGGATCACGTCGCGCTCTCCGGCCTCGACCGGTGGTGGGCCGGAACCCGCCTTGAGGGCCGCTCCGTCTGGCGGTTCGATCGCGGGGCGCGCCACCTGGTGGCGCCGAAGCCAGCGGCGGAGTAGAAGCCCCGCCATGGCAAAACGCTCCCTTCAGCTCGGCCGCACGGTCGCTTTCCCCGCTTCTCCCGAGGAGGCGACGCTCGACCGCGTGCCGAACCCGCACCAAGGCACGGCGTACCTGGCGCGATTCACGTTTCCCGAGTTCACCTCGATCTGCCCGGTCACCGGACAGCCCGACTTCGGCCATCTGGTCATCGACTATGTGCCCGGCAAATGGCTGATCGAGTCGAAGTCGCTGAAGCTCTATCTGAACGCGTTCCGCAACCACGGCGCCTTCCACGAGGACGTCACCGTGACGATCGCCAAGCGGCTGGTCGCGACGCTTTCACCCAAGTGGCTGAGGATTGGCGGCTACTTCAACCCGCGCGGCGGCATGCCGATCGACGTCTTCTGGCAGACCGGCGTTCCACCGAAGGGCGTCTGGCTGCCCGATCAGGGCGTCTCGCCCTATCGCGGACGCGGCTGACCCCATGAACAGGGGGCGGCTGGAAGCCTTCAGCGACGGCGTTCTGGCGATCATCATCACCATCATGGTGCTGGAGCTGAAGGTGCCGCACGGCGAGGAGTGGTCGGCGCTGACGCCGCTTGCGCCGGTCTTCGTCAGCTATGTGCTGAGCTTCCTCCACCTCGGCATCTACTGGAACAACCATCACCACATGCTGCAGGCGGCGCCGCACGTGGATGGCCGGGTGCTGTGGGCCAACCTCCACCTGCTGTTCTGGCTGTCGCTGATGCCGTTTGTCACCGCCTGGATGGGCGAGAACCATTTCGCACCGATCCCGGTCGCTCTCTACGGCGTCGATCTTCTGGCGGCGGGGGTCGCCTATTTCATTCTCGCCCGCACGCTGATTGCAGCGAACGGCACCAGTTCGCCCATCGCGGTCGCGCTCGGTCGCGACTTCAAGGGCAGGATTTCGCCGGTGGTCTACCTCGCGGCCATCGCCGTCTCGTTCTTCTACGCACCGATCTCGATGGCGCTCTATTTCGCTGTCGCGATCATGTGGCTGGTGCCGGACCGGCGCATCGAACGAGTGGTCCACGAGGAATGACCACCGGCGAAGTGATCGTCCCGCTCGAAGAAAATTCCGCGCTCGCCGCGATGATGCGCGACTACATCGCCGAGATGGCGACCATCATCCCCGGCGTCGATCCCGAGCAGCCCTATGCTTACTTCGACCTCTACTGGACCGAACCAGACAGCCGTTGGCCATTCTGGCTGGTGGCAGATGGAGTGAACGCCGGCTTCGCGCTTGTCCGCAGGGAAGCCGCGTCCGGGTGCACGCAGATCGCGGAGTTCTCCGTCGCCCAGACTCATCGGCGCAGCGGCATCGGCCGCGCGGCGGCGCGGCGTCTGATCGCCCGGTTTCCGGGCCCCTGGCGGATCACGCAGCGCGAGGTGAACGCCGGCGCGATCGGCTTCTGGCACGCGGTTCTCGATGGCTTCGTCGCCTACGACGAAACGACCACCTCCACCGACGCGGTACGCCGCGAGCAGACCTTCACCTATCCATAGCCGGGGACGCCGAGCGCCTCGATTTACCCTTCCTTGAGGGCGGCGGAGCGATTCTGGCGGGAATTTCCGGCCCGGAGACCCAGGCAATGACCGACCTGATCGGCAACTTCGCGCGCAGCTGGCGCCTGGTGAAGGCGAGTTTCGAGGTGCTGCGCGCCGACGAGGAACTGCTGATCCTGCCCGCCATCTCGGGGGTGGCCTCGGCGATCGTTGTCGGAACGTTTGCTTGGCAGATGATGATGAGCGACGCGTTCGCGCCGACGGCCAACAACAGCGGCGCGCTGTCCCTGTGGCTCTATGTCTGGCTCTTCGCTCTCTACGTCGTCCAGTATTCCATCGTGATCTTCTTCAACACCGCCCTGGTCGGCGCGGCGCTCGCGCGGCTCGAAGGTGGCGACCCGACCGTACGCTCTGCGCTGGCACTGGCGGCGAGCCGGATCGTGCCGATCCTCGGATACGCCATTGTCTCGGCAACCGTGGGCGTGCTGTTGCGCGCAATTGCCGAGCGCAGCGGTCTTCTCGGCCGGCTTATTGCCGGCGGCGTCGGACTGGCCTGGACGGTCGCGACGTTCCTGGTCGTGCCCGTTCTCGCCGTCGAGGGGATCGGGCCGATCAAGGCGATCGAAAAGAGTGCTGGCCTTCTCCGCGATACGTGGGGCGAGAACATCGTCGGCACCGCCGGCATCTCGACGGTACTGGGGCTCGTCGTCGCGGTTGTCGCTGTGCCGTTCTTCTTCGGCGGCGGCGCGCTGCTCGGCGCCGGCAATCAGGCCCTCGGCATTCCGCTACTGGCGGCGGGCGTCGTCCTGCTCCTGACGGTCATGCTGTTCGGCGCGGCGTTGACGGGGATCTATTCCGCAGCGGTCTATTATTACGCCGCCATCGGCGAGCCGCCGCGGAACTTCGACCGCGACATGATCCGTGGTGCTTTCACCCGGAAGGGCAACTGACCGCTCGCGGTCAAGGCTTGCGCTTGGCCACCGCGTCGAGCGCCATCAGCTGTTCCAGCAGAGCCGGCATCTCGGCGATGGGCACCATGTTGGGCCCGTCGGAGGGGGCGCTGTCCGGGTCCTGGTGGGTCTCGATGAAGACGCCGGCGACGCCGACCGCGACAGCCGCCCGCGCCAGCACCGGCACGAAGCGGCGGTCGCCGCCCGTCGAAGCGCCCTGCCCGCCCGGCTGCTGCACCGAATGGGTGGCGTCGAAGATCACCGGCGCGCCGGTCTCCGCCATGATCGGCAGGGCGCGCATATCGGACACCAGCGTGTTGTAGCCGAAGCTCGCACCGCGCTCGGTGAGGAGCACGTTTGCGTTGCCGCTGCCGGTAATCTTGTCGGCCACGTTGGCCATGTCCCATGGCGCCAGGAACTGACCCTTCTTGACGTTGACGACCTTGCCGGTTTGCGCGGCCGCGACGAGCAGGTCCGTCTGCCGGCTGAGAAACGCCGGAATTTGAAGCACGTCGACCACCGGTGCGATTTCGGCGCACTGGGCACGCTCGTGCACGTCAGTGAGGATGGTGACGTCCAGTTCGGCGCGGAGGTCCGCGAACACGGCGAGCGCCTTGTCGAGGCCCATGCCACGCTTGCCCGCGAGGCTGGTGCGGTTCGCCTTGTCGAACGAGGTCTTGTAGACGAAACCGATCCCGAGCTTTGCCGTCAATTCCTTCAGCCGCCCCGCCATGTCGAACGCGTGTTCGCGCGACTCGAGCTGGCACGGGCCGGCGATCAGCGCGAGCGGCAGGTCGTTGCCGAAGGTAGCGGCGCCGACCTTGACGTGGGGGTTGGGCTTCATGGCGGCAGGACTATAGCTCAGGCCGCGACGAACGCGACAGCGCAGCCGTGCGCGAACGACGACGGCACGACCAGCGCGCCGGAAATCTCGCTGAACGGAACGCCGCTCGCCGTCAGCAGATCGCGCGTGACCGCGACGTCGGCGACCGCCACACGGCAGGCGAGGAAGCGGCGCGGATCGGGTTCGCAGTCCTCCCCGAAAAAGGCGCGATAGGCGACCGGTGACAGCACGTCGACCCCGCCCTGCCCAAGATCGAAACGGACGTGCAAGCTGGTCGACAGCATGTCGTGCTGCCCGGTGAAGTGGGTCAGGAACTCGTGAAAGTCAGCAGGATCGCGGGTGACGAACACGACCGAGGCGACGTGGAGCGCGCCGTTCGGATGGCGCTGATACTCGGTCCGCCAGAAATTCTCCGGGTAGAGATGCTGGCAGGTGAAGAAGCCCGCGGCGCCGTGGGTGCGCGCGTCACTGGTGAAGGCGAGCGAGAAGGCGACCTTGCGCTCGGCCCCGTCCGGCGCTTCCGCGATACGCTCGAATCCGAACGGGTCGAACACCGGCAGTTCGTGCGCGGCGAAGTCGGCGCGGTCGGCGGCCGCATCGGCGCTCTTCAGCGCCAGCATGGAGAGCCCTTCGCGCGCCTCCAGATAGTCGCGGTTGAACGCGCCGAACGAGAAAGCCGTCGCGGTCGGCTCGGGGACAGCCGCCGGATCGGCAAGCGCCAGCAGTTCCAGAAACGATCCCTGCAGCTGGGCGAGCGAGTTCTCTGTGCCCCACGGATGGCGTGCGACGGGCGTCAGCGTGAAACCGAGGCGTTCGTAGTTCGCCCGCGCCGCATCAAGGTCGCGGACGGCAAGCACGAGGTGGTCGATATCGCGTGGCGTGGCAAGCATGGGCGCCTTGTAGCACCCGCATCGGCCCGCGCACACTCACTCGGCGGGGGTCAGCTTCTCCACCTCGATGGTCGTGCCCTGTTGGCAGATCGAGACCTGCGCGATGGTTCCCTCAACGTGAATCTTGTCACCCGGGAAGAACGCGTTCTGCGGCGTGCGCAGCGCCAGCGAATAGAGCTTGTCGTCGGCGGTCCGCATGGTCGGGCACTCGACGCCCTCGCTGGTCAACGTGCCGTCGAGCGACACCTGGTTGCTCGTCTGAGACCGCGTCGGCACCGCGGCGGCGAGCGCGAACAACAGAAGGGCGAACAGAACCCACGCCCGATTCGCATGGAGGATCGTTTTCCAGGACATCGTGGAAATATGAATCGCACACTCCAGTTGAACCGCGCATGAACGAACAATGGCGCGGCAATTCTGGCACCCGGGCCGTGCTCTGCGTTGCTATAGTCCGCCCATGATCGAGATCGTTCCCTACCAGCCGCGGCGCTTCCGGACCGCGGCGGCGCACTATCACGCGCGTCCTCCCTACTCGCCGCGCATCTTCCCTTGGGTCGTCGCGTTCTGCGGCCTCTCGTCGCGCGACCGCGTGATGGACCTCGGCTGCGGGCCGGGACCGCTGACGACCGGCTTCGCGCCGCTCGTCCATGAAGTCATTGCCGTCGACCCCGAGCCCGACATGCTGGGCGCCCTCATCGCGAACGCCGCTGCGTTCGGGAAGAAGGTGACCGCCGTTCAGGGAAGCTCCAACGACCTTGGCCCGCACTTCGGGACCTTCAAGGCGGTGGTCATGGGCCGTTCATTTCACTGGATGGACCGGGTCGAGACGCTGAAGCGGCTCGATCAACTGATCGAGCCGGGGGGTGCGGTGGTTCTGCTCGACGTCAAGCCGATTCCGACTGAGGAAAGTCGCTGGATGACCGACTACCGTCAGATTATCGAGCGGTACGCCGACGATGGCGGAGCGGTGCAGCGTCAGCCGAACTGGACCCCGCACGAGGCAATGATCATCGGTTCGCCGTTCCGCGACCTGAAGCGGATCGCCGTGGTCGACCGGGTGGTGACGGCGGCCGACAGTCTCGTCGACCGCGCGCTGTCGATGTCCCGGACGTCGCCGGGGGAAATCGGACCGGAGAAGATGGAAGCGATGGTCAGCGACATCCGCGCACTGATCGACAAGGTCGCGGTCGACGGCAACGTCACGGAGATTCTGGAAACGACCGCCCTGATCGCGCGGCGGCCTGCGTAAGCGGCCCTACTGCATCGGCGAGAACGACGTCGGCTGCAGGATCGTGCTCTTGATGTTGGCGACGATCGGCCCGTCCTTCTCGCTTTCGTCGCGTGCCGCGATCCACTCCGGGTCGGCGACGAAGGCGTTCCATTTTTCCTCGCGCTCCGCCAGCGATTCCCACGCCAGCAGATAGTGGAGATCGAGGTTGCCGTCACCGATCACCACCGTCCAGAAGCCGACCGGGCGGATGCCGAACCGCTTCCAGATCCGCAGCGTGTGGTTCTCGAACCGGGCGAGCAGATTGGGCAGCCGGCCGGGAACGCATGAGTAGATACGCTGTTCGTAGAGCAAGGGAGGTTTCCTCGAAGACGGCGCCGGTCAGACCAGCCGGCTTTGTTCCCACGCCGCCGAAATGAACGACGCAAAGAGCGGGTGCGGCGCGAACGGGCGCGACTTCAGCTCAGGGTGGAACTGGACGCCCACGAACCACGGATGCCCCTCGAGCTCCACCGTTTCCGGCAACAGCCCGTCCGGCGACATGCCGGCGAAGCGCAAACCGTGCTGTTCCAGCCGGTCGCGGTAGTTGATGTTGATCTCGTAGCGATGGCGGTGGCGTTCGTGGATCTCGGTCGTGCCGCCGTAGATCGCTGAAATCTTGCTGCCGCGCTGGAGCACCGCCGGATAGGCGCCAAGCCGCATGGTGCCGCCGAGATCGCCGCCAGCGGCGCGCGTCTCCAGCTGATTGCCGCGCAGCCACTCGGTCATCAGGCCGACCACCGGTTCGGTGGTCGGGCCGAACTCGCTCGACCCGGCGTTCTCGATGCCGGCGAGATGGCGCGTCGCTTCGACGACGGCGAGCTGCATCCCGAAGCAGATGCCCAGGAACGGCACCTTGCGCTCGCGCGCGAATTCCGCCGCGCTGATCATGCCCTCCGAACCGCGCTGGCCGAAGCCGCCCGGCACCAGCACACCGTCGACCCAGTCCAGACGCTGCGCCGGATTGACCCCCTCCAGCGTGTCGGCCTCGATCCATTCGAGCTTGACCTTGACGGTGTTGGCGATGCCGCCGTGATGCAGCGCCTCGACCAATGATTTGTAGGCGTCCTTGAGGCCCGTGTATTTGCCGACGATGGCGATGGTCACCTCGCCTTCGTGGCGGGCGATGGCATTGGTGATCTGGTCCCAGCGCGTCAGGTCCGGCGGCGGCGCGTCGGCGATGCCGAAGGCGGCCAGCACCTCATCGTCGAGGCCCTCGGTGTGATAGGCGGCCGGCACCTCGTAGATGTTCTTCACGTCCAGCGCCTGGATGACGGCGGATGGGCGCACGTTGCAGAACAGCGAAAGCTTGCGCCGTTCCTCCGACGGGATCGGCCGGTCGGCGCGCACCAGCAGCAGGTCCGGCTGGATACCAATCTGGCGGAGCGCGCTCACCGAGTGCTGCGTCGGCTTGGTTTTCAGCTCGCCGGCCGACGGAATGAACGGCATCAGCGTCAGGTGGATGAAGACCACGTGATGCGGCGGCAGGTCATTGCTGACCTGGCGGATCGCCTCGAAGAACGGCAGGCCCTCGATGTCGCCGACCGTCCCGCCGATCTCCACCAAGACGAAGTCGAAATCGTCGTTGCCGTCGCGGATGAACGCCTTGATGGCGTCGGTGACGTGGGGGATGACCTGGATGGTCGCGCCGAGATAGTCGCCGCGCCGCTCCTTGGCGATGATGTCCTGATAGATGCGGCCGGTCGTGACGTTGTCCATCTTGTTGGCCGGCCGGCCGGTGAAGCGCTCGTAGTGGCCGAGGTCGAGATCGGTCTCGGCGCCATCGTCGGTGACGAACACTTCGCCGTGCTGATACGGCGACATCGTCCCGGGATCGACGTTGAGATACGGGTCGAGCTTGCGCAGCCGCACCTTGTAGCCACGCGCCTGCAACAGCGCGCCGAGCGCCGCCGATGCAATGCCCTTGCCCAAGGATGAGACCACGCCGCCGGTGATGAAGACGTACCGCGCCATGGGCCCCTACCCTATCTCTTGCCCGCGTGATTCGCTTGACGCAAAACGCGCCACCCACCGATCAAAGAGGCGCCGCTCCCGGCGGGATCGAACTCGACGCCGGGATCGGGCACATGCGCAACTCGCTTACTGAGTGGTCGGAACTTCGGGCGTCGCCGGCGGCGTGGTGGTTCCGCCGCTGCCGGTCGTCGTGCCGCCGCCCGTGGTGGTGGTTCCGCCTGACGTGGTCCCGCCGCCGGTGGGGGGCGTCTGGCCCGTGTAGCGGTTCAGTTCATCGAGGATGCCGTTGCCGTTGCCGCTCGTGCTCGCCCCCGTCGACTGATCGGTGCTGCCGCCCGTCCCGGTCGTGTCCGTCGTGCCGCCGGTAGTCGGGGTCGTCGGGGTGTTCGCGGGAGCGGCCGTGGTGGTGTCGATAATCGAGGACGGCGGGGCGGTGAACTGCGTGATCGCGGTCAGCGCGATCGAGGTCAAAAAGAACGCCGCGGCCAGGATGCCGGTGGCCCGCGTCAGGACGTTTCCCTGGGTACGGCCGGTCATGAAATTGTTGGAGGCGCCGATGCCCAGCGCGCCGCCTTCCGAGCGTTGCAGAAGGACGAGCGTCACGAGGGCAATAATCACCATCAGGTGAATGACGATGATGACAGTTTCCATGCGAGCAGTGTCCGGATTGGCGCGGCGAGCCCGGGGCGGCTCAGCCGCGCGCCTTGTACACGATCAAACCGGGCCGTGCCAGACCCGCAGCGGTCACAACGCGACTATCCGCAGGCAGCGATAATCGCAAGGAAATCAACGGCTTTCAGGCTTGCTCCGCCCACCAGCGCCCCATCGACGCCGGGAAGCGCCATGATCTCGCCGGCATTCGACGGCTTCACAGACCCACCATAGAGGATG
The DNA here is from genome assembly GCA_963843565.1 of uncultured Alphaproteobacteria bacterium. Taxonomy (GTDB): domain Bacteria; phylum Pseudomonadota; class Alphaproteobacteria; order Rhizobiales; family Kaistiaceae; genus DASZQY01. The sequence continues at coordinate 567,788 of CAWJKY010000003.1, read as the reverse complement.
CGCACACCCTCGCTGGCAGGGCCGAGCTTCGCCTTCAGTTCGGAGCGTATATGGGCGTGGGCAGCACGAATGTCATCCAGGGAAGGCGTCAGCCCCGTGCCGATCGCCCAGACCGGCTCATAGGCGACGACCAGATTGGCGCCGGTGGCGCCCTCCGGCACGGAACCGCCAATCTGCGTGGTCAGCACCGCTTCGGTTTCCCCGGCCCGCCTCTGGGCCTCGGTCTCGCCAATGCACAGGATTGCCGTCAGGCCGGCGCGCCAGGCGGCCATGGCCTTGGCCCGCACCTCGCCATCGGTCTCGCCGTGATCGGTCCGGCGCTCGGAATGCCCCACGATCACCAAGGAAGCGCCGGCGTCGGCCAGCATCTCGGCCGCGATGTCACCGGTGTGGGCCCCCGACTTCTCGGCGTGACAATCCTGACCGCCGACGCCGACGGCCGAACCCTGAACGGCGGCCGCGGCGGCCGCAACGAGGGTCGCCGGCGGGCAGACGGCGACCTCGCAGGCTGCGCCCGCCGAGCCGGCAATGATCGCGGCCAGCTCGCCGAGGCTGGCGCGGGTGCCGTTCATCTTCCAGTTACCGGCAGCGAGCTTCTTGAGGGCCATCGTCGTCTCCATATGTCCTGTCACCGAGCGCGGCGAGCGGTAACCCAAAACGGCCCAAAAAGCACTCGGTTGGTTGATTTTGCGGAAGATCAAGGCCCTCGTCCGGGGCCCGAACTAGACGATAGCCGGGCAAAAGTGGTGGAGTCTGCTCGCCCCGGACATCCGCTTCCTCTTGGGATTCAACGATGAACGCACGCGACCTGATGAATAACGACGTGGTCTCGGTGCGCCCCGACACGCCTTTGCGCGAGGTCGCGCGGGTGCTGCTGACCCACGGGATCAGCGCCGTCCCGGTTGTCTCGGAGGCCGGCGCGATCGTTGGCATGGTCAGCGAAGGCGACCTGGTCGGGCGCAAGAAGACGGAACGCGAGACCAAGAGCGAGTGGTGGCTCCAGCGCCTGGCCGAGGGCGAATCGCTGAACACGGAGTTTCTGGAGCACCTGCAAGGTCCGCTGGCCGTCGCTCGCGAGGTGATGTCCTCTCCGGTCCTCACCGTGAGCGAAACGACGCCCATGGACGAAATCGCGGCCCTCATGGCGACCCACAAGGTCAAGCGCCTGCCGGTCGTGAGTGAGGGCAGGATCGTCGGGATCGTTCGGCGGGCTGACCTTCTGCGCACCATCGGCGGCGAGGAGTTCGAACCGGTTCCTCTCCCGCCGGAGCCGCGTCGGCAACGGGCAATGTCGCAGTCCAACGGAGGATCGCCGGGCGCCGGCGTTCCGCCGCTCCACCACGAGGCGGACAAGCGCCGCGACGAGGAACTGACCGTTGGCGACTTTCGCCATCTCGTGGCGCATCACAAGGATGTCGAGCGCGAGGTCCACGCCCATCAGCATGCGGTCGAATCCGAGGTGCGTCGCCGGGTCATTCGCCATCTGATCGACACCCACATTTCCGACAAGGGATGGCACGGCCTGGTCCACGGCGCGCGCGAGGCGGCCGATCGCGGCGAGACCGAGTACCTGCTCCTCCGATTCCCCAGCCAGCTGTGCAGCGACGGCGGGCGCGCCATCAACGCGCCCGACCCCGAGTGGCCGACCACCCTGCGCGGCGAAGCGGCCGAGATCTACTTGCGCTGGGAGCGGGAGCTGCGCCCCCGAGGCTTTCACATCGCGGCGCGCATTCTCGACTTTCCCGACGGACTGCCGGGCGATGCCGGCCTGTTCCTCATCTGGGGTGAATAAGCCCGGCCCGCAGGTGACGCCGCTCCCCTGCCGCCCTACCTTCTGAGCGCGACAAAAGGACGGGCCAGTGGCAACCGCAGAGTTCACCATCGAAGGATTGGCGCTTCATGCGCGGCACGGCGCCTTGCAGGCGGAGCGTGACCTCGGCCAGCATTTCTTCCTCGACCTCGAGATCATCGCCGAAATCGGCGCAGCGACGAAAACCGACCAGCTCGAAGACACGCTTCACTATGGTCAGGTGATCAAGGCGGCGAGCGCCGCCTTCACGGCGAAGCCGTTCCACCTGATCGAAGCGGCCGCGGGCGCGGTCGGGGATGCCCTGCTTGCCCAATTTGCCAAGATCGAAAGCGTCCGGGTCACGGTGCACAAACCCAATGCACCGGTGGCGGCCCTCATCGATGACCTCGCCGTCACCGTGGAAAGGCACCGGTGACGGCAATCGCGCTGCTCAGCCTCGGCGGCAACATGGGCGATCGCAAAGCGACGATGGATTCGGCCGTCACACGCCTCGCCGCCCTTCCGGGCACGCGGGTCACGGCGCGTTCCGCCTACTATCGGACCGAGCCCGTTGGGCCGGTGCATCAGGACTGGTTCGTCAATCTCGCCGTCGCCCTCGACACCGAACTCTCTCGTCCGGCGCTGGTTGCGGCCGCCCACGATATCGAGGCCCACCTTGGCCGCGACCGCGCGCGGGAAATCCCGTCCGGGCCGCGCCCCATCGACGTCGACGTGCTCGCCCATGGCGAATGGTCGCGGGCCGACGACCGCGCCTTCGTGCTGGTCCCTTTCGCCGAAATCGCCCCGGACGCGATCATCGAAGGCGTGGCGGTTCGCGACCGACTTGCGAGGGTCGGGACCGAAGGCGTCGAGAAGCTCGATTGGCCCGCTCCGCCGCTTTGACACCCATTCTGACCCATCCCATCCGGTAGCCCCATGACCCAGCCAGCTTTGTTCGCGCCGATCGCTCTTGCCGGCATGACCTTTCCCAATCGCATCGCCGTGGCGCCCATGTGCCAGTATTCCGCCGACGACGGCTCGGCGACCGACTGGCACATCCAGCATTGGATGAGCCTGGCCATGTCCGGCGCCGGCATGGTCGCCATAGAGGCAACCGCGGTGGAGAGGCGCGGGCGGATCACGCACGGATGCCTCGGACTCTACTCGGACCACAACGAATCCGCCGCCGCACGTACGCTCGCAGCGGCTCGCACATGCGCACCGCCCGGCACCCGCTTCGGCATCCAGCTCGCCCACGCAGGCCGCAAAGCCTCAACCCAGAGGCCGTGGGAGGGTGGCGGCCCGCTCGGCAAGCACGAGGACCCGTGGGAGACGGTCGCCCCGTATGCAATTGCACATGCACCCGGCTGGCACACGCCGCGTGCGCTTGAAGAGGCCGAGATCGTCGCGATGGTGGAGAAGTTCGCCGAAGCCGGCCGCCGGGCGGCGCGGGCGGGCTTCGACTTCGTCGAGCTGCACTTCGCCCATGGCTACCTGGGCCACGAATTCCTGTCGCCGATCGCCAACCGGCGCACGGACCGTTGGGGCGGCTCGCTGGAGAACCGGATGCGCTTCCCGCTGGCCATCGCCGAAGCCGTCCGCGCCGCGTTGCCGGCGAACATCCTCGTCGGCGCCCGCCTGTCGGTGAGCGACTGGTCGGAAAACGGGTTCAACCCGGATGAAGCAGTGATCGTCGCCCGCGCCCTCAAGGACGCCGGTGTCGCCTACGTTTGCTGCTCGAGCGGCGGCGTCGATCACGCCGCCAGGGCGCCCGAGGCGCCGTCCTATCTGGTGCCGTTCGCCGAAAAACTGCGCCGCGAAGCGGGAATTCCGACCCGGGCGGTCGGGCTGATCGACGACCCGCTGGTGGCTGAAAGCATCGTCGCGGAGGGCAAGGCCGACCTGGTCGCGCTCGGCCGCGCCATGCTCGCCGACCCGCGCTGGCCGTGGCGGGCGGCCGTCACACTTGGCGCGACCTTCCACCCGATCCACCAGTATGCCCGCGCCATGCCGCAGGTGACCGCGTCGGCCGCCCCCAGGCGTCGAAGCGACGCCGCGTGAGCCGGCAATTCTGACGGAAAATCAATGCTCTCGCGCCTTGCGGCGCTGAGGGGCCCTCCCTATTATCCGCGCCCGAAAGCCGGGGCGCCAAGCGCCGTCTGGCCCCACAGGGATTTCTCGATGCTCAACAGCCTTCGTCACGCCGCAACCAGCTGGGTCGCCCAGCTGCTCATGGGCATCCTCGTGCTGAGTTTCGCTGTGTGGGGCATCTCCGATGTCTTCCGCGGCTTCGGCACCAACGACATCGCCCAGGTCGGCAACCAGCAGATCACCGTCACCGACTATCAGCGCAGCTACGACACCGCCGTTCGCGGCCTCTCGGCGCAATACGGGAACACGCTGACTGCCGATCAGGCGCGCGCCCTCGGCATCCCCCAGCACGTGCTCTCGCAGCTCATCGGCGCCGCCACCCTCGACAACGCCGCCAGCGCCATGGGTCTCGGCATCTCGGACACCGATCTTGGCTCCCGCATCGTGAAGGACCCGGCGTTTGCCGACGCCACCGGCGCCTTCAACCGCGGCATGATGAACCAGATCATCCAGCAGCAGGGCTTCAATGAGAACGACTTCGTCGTGAAGCGCCGGTCGGACTACGTGCGCGGCCAGCTCGTCGATTCACTCGCCGGCGGCACCACGGCGCCCGAGGTCTACCTACGCGCCATCAGCGAATACCAGACCGAGGCGCGCACGGTCAGCTACCTGACCCTGACCGCGCCGCCGGCAACCAGCATCGCCGAGCCGACCGACACCGACCTCTCGCCGTACTACGACGCCAACAAGGCCAAGTGGGCGGCGCCCGAACTGCGCACGATCACCTATTTCATGGCCTCGCCCACCGACATCGTGGGGGCCGACCAGATCTCCGACGCCGACGCGCAGGCCCGCTACGATTCCGACCCGGCCCGGTGGAGCACGGCGGAGAAGCGCACCGTTCAGCAGATCGTCTTCGCGGACCAGGCCGCCGCCGACAAGGCCGCCGCGGAACTGGCCGCCGGCTCGACGTTCGACGACCTCGTCAAGGAGCGCAATCTCACACCGGCCGATATCGACCTCGGCACCGTCACCAAGGCGGGCATCGCGGCGCCGAAGGTGGCCGACGCCGCCTTCTCGCTCGCCGAGGGCGCCACCAGCGGCGTGGTCGAAGGCCAGTTCGGGCCGGCGATCGTGCGGGTCACCAAGATCGAACCGTCCGTCACCACCTCGTTCGAAGACGCCAAGGCCACGCTCAAGAAGGAAATCGCGACCGAGCGCGCCGTCGCCCAGCTCGGCACCATGCACGACGCCATCGAGGACGCCCGCGCCGGCGGCGCGACGCTCGCCGAGGCCGCCGCCAAGTTCAACCTGAAGATCGTCACGCTGCCGCCCGTCGACCAGACCGGCAAGGACATCGACGGCAACGCAGTGCCCAACGTACCGGCGGGGCTGGTCGCGGCCGCCTTCGCCACGGACGTCGGCATGGAGAACAATCCGATCCAGCCGGACACTACCAGCTGGGTCTGGTTCGACGTCACCGACAAGAAAGATTCGCACGACCGGCCCCTCGCCGACGTGCGCGATCGCGTGGTCGCGGCCTGGAAAGACGACCAGCGCCAGAAGCTTCTCGATACGAAAGCCGAGGCCATCAAGAGCCGGCTGACCGGGGGTGAGGACATTCAGCGGGTCGCCATCGCCTACGGAATGACCCCGACGACCGTCGACAAGCTGACCCGCGGCACCACGCCATCCGGCGACTTGTCGCCAACGGCGGTGAGCGACGCCTTCGCCGGACCCAAGGGATCGGTCGCCGTCGCCCCGGGTGCCCTGCCCTTCACCAAGATCGTCCTTCAGGTGGAGGACGTCACCGTGCCGCCGTTCGACCCGAAGTCGCCGACGCTCGCCCAGGCGCAGAACGCGCTCGACACGCAGTTTGCCAACGACATCGTCGGCACCTATCTGGCCGACCTGTCGGTCAAGACCAGCGTTCGCTACAACGACGCCACCCTCAACCAGTTGATGGGCGTGGGGACCTCCGCGAACTAACGAAGGGCCGGGCGCCGTGCTGGTCGAACCTGCCATTGCCGATTTCGCGCGCGCCTACGACGCCGGCGAACCGCAGGTCGTGTGGACGCGGCTGGTCGCCGACCTGGAGACGCCGGTCTCCGCCATGCTCAAAGTTTCCGCCGGGCGACGCGATTGCTTCCTGCTCGAGTTGGTAGAGGGCGGCGCCGTCCGCGGGCGCTACTCGATCATCGGCATCGAGCCCGACCTGATCTTCCGCGCCATCGGCGACAAGGCCGAGATCAACCTCGACCCACACGCCGACCGCGACACCTACAAGCAGATGGCGGAACCGCCGCTGGAGGCGCTGCGCCGGGTGATCGCCGAAAGCCGCATCCGCCTGCCCGCCGCGCTGCCGCCGATGGCCGCCGGCGTCTTCGGCTATCTCGGCTACGACATGGTCCGCCAGATGGAAGAACTGGGCGCCCCCAACCCGGACCCGCTCGGCCTGCCTGACGCGATCCTCTATCGCCCGACCACCATCGTCATCTTCGATTCCGTCAAGGACGAGGTGACCATCGTCTCGGCGGTCCGCCCCACCGACGGCATGAAGGCCGAACAGGCACATGCTCGCGCCGTCGACCGGCTGACCGCGGTCGTCGACATGCTCGACGCGCCGCTCGACAAGTCAGCGGACAGCGGTCCCGTCGACCTCGACATCGCGGTCGTCTCGAACACGCCGCCTGAGCGCTATCTGGCCATGGTCAAGAGCGCCAAGGACTACATCGCGGCCGGCGACATCTTCCAGGTCGTCCTCTCGCAGCGCTTCGAGGCGCCGTTCGACCTGCCGCCGTTCGCGCTTTACCGGGCGTTGCGGCGCACCAACCCGTCGCCGTTTCTCTACTATCTCGACTTCGGCGAGTTCGCCCTCGCCGGATCCAGCCCGGAGATCCTGGTGCGGGTTCGCGACGGCGAGGTGACCATCCGCCCGATCGCCGGGACCCGGCCGCGCGGCACCTCGCCCGATGAAGACAAGGCGCTTTCGGCCGAGCTTCTCGCCGACCCCAAGGAGCGCGCCGAGCACCTGATGCTCCTCGACCTCGGCCGCAACGACGTCGGCCGCGTCGCCGACATCGGCACCGTCAAGGTCACAGACCAGTTCTTCATCGAGTACTACAGCCACGTCATGCACATCGTTTCCAACGTCGTGGGCCGTTTGTCGGCCGACCACGACGCGCTCGATGCGCTGGCCGCCGGCTTCCCGGCGGGCACCGTCTCCGGGGCGCCGAAGGTGCGCGCCATGGAGATCATCGACGAACTGGAAGTGGAGAAGCGCGGCATCTACGCCGGCTGCGTCGGCTACTTCACCGCCGACGGCGACATGGACACCTGCATCGTGCTGAGGACCTCGATCGTCAAGGACGGCAAGATGTACGTGCAGGCGGGCGCCGGCATCGTCGCCGACTCCGTGCCGCAGAAGGAACACGAGGAGTGCGTTGCCAAGGCACGCGCCCTCTTCCGTGCGGCGGAAGAGGCGGTCCGCTTCGCCTCAGGCGTCGGCCGGGGACAGTAGGCATGGCGAAGTACGGCCCGGTTCACCGAATTTCGGGCTTTCTCGCTCGGGTCGTTTCTAGCAAGGACCAGCCAATCCTTCACGCAGTCGTTGACCTGTTGAAATCGTTGGACCGCGTGCAAGAAACAAACGGTTGGGTGACGCTGACAGTTCATGCCGGCGACGGGATTTGGTTCTCGTACAAAGGTCGACGGCTCTTCATTCTGCTGCCGGCGCAAGCGTTCTTGAGGCTGCTCATATGGCCGACGTTTCCTCCTGAGAGCAAAGCACTGGCAGAGGCCCTGCGTCGGCCCGGAAAGGGCGGCCCGGTCGAGATGCCACAGGGAACTAAGCCCTACTTCACTTGGCGCGTCCCGCCCTCCGCCTTTGGCATTGTGAAAGAATTCGTCAACGGGCTGCCGACAATGTCTGAAAGCGAAATGCTCGCGGCGCGCGTCGACCATCCTCGCTATTTCTCGGCGCCTGCCAGACAGGCCGCTTTGGAGGCGTTTGAACGGGAGGGATGCTTTTGCGCGGGCGTCGGCCGCCCGCGTCACCGAATTGACTTGGAGACGACGCGGGTAGAGTTCGACCACATTCTTCCCTATTCAAAGGGAGGGGCAAGCTCCGCGATGAACATCCAAGTGCTTTGCCAAGAATGCAACAGACGCAAACGGGCAAGTGCAGCATAGTGGACAATGTCGCGTCAGCGAATATCCTGGTCATCGATAGCTGTGACAGCCTCGCATGCGGCTTCTGCATTCTCCGTCAGATAGTCGGTGGCGCGCGGCCGTTCGTTCACAGCAACAACAAGACCTCCGTCGACGCGGTCCGGTTTGCCTCAGGCGTCGGCCGGGGGCAGTAGGCGGTCAGGCCTCGACGTACTCGGCGCGGGCCGTCGGCTCTGGCACCGGGAGACGGTCCTGCATCAGACCTTCGATGTGAAACCGGATCGCCTCGCGAATGCCGGTTTCAACCTGGTCGACCGTATTCCCGGTTGCCACGCAGCCGGGGAGGTCGGGAGCGTACGCCGAGTAGTTGCCGTTCGCCTTCTCGATAACCACCGCGTAGCGCATCACTTTGGCTCCCTGAGCCCGGCCTGCCTGAGACTGAACAGATCAAGAACAGAAGGGCGCTGTCGTCAACGCCGCTATATTGCATCCCGGCCCTCAAAATGAGACAGGACAACCATGAACGTCCTCGTCATCGATAACTACGACAGCTTCACCTACAACCTCGTCCACTTCCTGGGCGAGATCATGGGTGGGGTGCGCCCGTCCGTACACCGCAACGACAAGATCACCGTCGCGGCGATCCGCGCTCTCGACCCGGACGCCATCGTCATATCGCCGGGCCCCTGTACGCCCAACGAGGCCGGCATCTGCCTCGACCTGATCGGCGCCGTCGGTTCGGAAATCCCGATTTTCGGCGTTTGCCTCGGCCATCAGTCGATCGGTCAGGCCTACGGCGGCAAGATCGTACGGGCGCCCACGCTGATGCACGGCAAGGTCAGCCAGATCAGCCACACGGGGCGCGGCGTGTTCCGCGGCATCAACGGCGATTTCCACGCGACCCGCTACCATTCGCTGACCATCGCTCCGGAGACCATGCCGGACGTGCTCGAACCAACCGCGACCGCCGACGACGGCGTCGTCATGGGCATCATGCACAAGAGCCACCCGGTGCACGGTGTCCAGTTCCATCCGGAATTGATCGCCTCCGAGCACGGCCATCTGATCCTGAAGAACTTCCTCGACATCGCCGCAGACTGGAACAGCCGCAAGCGCGGCCGCAAGAAGGTCGCCTGACCATGGCCGACCTCAAAGCCATCGTCGCCAAGGCGGCCGCCGGCCAACAGCTCTCGCGTCAGGAGGCGACGGAGGCCTTCGGCGTGATCATGTCGGGCGAGGCGACGCCGGTGCAGATCGGCTCGTTCCTGACGGCGCTGCGCCTGCGCGGCGAGACCATCGACGAGATCGCCGGCGCGGTCGCTACCATGCGCTCCAAGATGACGCCCGTGGAGGCACCCGCCGACGCCATCGACGTGGTCGGCACGGGCGGCGACGGATCGGGCAGCCTCAACATATCCACCACGTCGGCGTTCGTCGTGGCGGCCGCCGGCGTTCCCGTCGCCAAGCACGGCAACCGGGCGCTTTCCTCGCGCTCCGGCGCCGCCGACACGCTGAAGGCGCTGGGCGTCAACATCGACATCAAGCCTGACCAGATCGCGCGCTGCATCCGCGAGGCCGGCATCGGCTTCATGTTCGCCCCGGCCCACCACTCCGCCATGAAGCATGTCGGCCCGGCGCGCGCCGAACTCGGCTTCCGCACCGTGTTCAACCTGATCGGACCGCTTTCCAACCCGGCGAGCGTCAAGCGGTATCTGCTTGGCGTGTTCTCGCCCGACTGGGTCGAGCCGCTCGCCGCGGTGCTCTCCGAACTCGGCGCCGAGCGCGCCTGGGTGGTCCACGGCCACGGCGGCCTCGACGAAATCTCGCCCGGCGGCCCGACCACGGTTGCCTCGCTCGACGGCGGCAAGATCGAGACGTTCACGGTCACCCCGGAAGATGCCGGGCTGAAGACGTTGCCCGTCGACGGCATCAAGGGCGGCGACGCCGAACACAACGCCAGGGCACTGCGCTCCGTGCTCAACGGCGAGCGGGGCGCCTACCGCGACACGGTGCTGCTCAACGCCGGCGCGGCGCTGATCGTGGCGGGCAAGGCGAAGACGCTCGGCGAAGGCGCCGCCCTCGCCGCGGTGCTCATCGACGAGGGCAAGGCGACGGAGCGGCTCGACAGACTGGTCGCCGTTTCGAACAGCTAGGCGCCGGTCCGTGGCCGACATTCTCAAGACCATCGAAGCCAGCAAGCGGGCCGAGATCGCCGCCGCCAAACGCGCCGTGGCGCCCGACGAGATGGCGCGCCGCGCCGCCGCCGCGCCGCCGCCGCGCGGGTTCATCGCGGCACTCAACCGGAGCATCGCACGCGGCGCGCCGGCGCTGATCGCCGAGATCAAGAAGGCGAGCCCGTCGAAGGGCCTCATCCGCGCCGACTTCGATCCGCCGGCGCTCGCCCGCGCCTACGAGACGGGCGGCGCGGCGTGCCTGTCGGTGCTCACCGACGGTCCCTTCTTTCAGGGCGCGCCGGAATACCTGATCGCGGCGCGCGCCGCGGTCGACCTGCCGGTGCTGCGCAAGGATTTCATGTACGAGCCCTACCAGGTCGACGAGGCGCGGGCGCTCGGCGCCGACGCGATCCTGATCATCATGGCCGGGGTCAGCGACAACGAGGCGGTTGCGCTGGAGGACGCGGCGCTGACGCGCGGCATGGACGTGCTGCTCGAGGTTCACAACGAAGCCGAACTCGAACGGGCACTGAAGCTGAAATCTCCGCTCGTCGGCATCAACAACCGCGACCTGCACACCTTCGTCACCGACCTCGCCGTCAGCGAGAAACTGGCGCCGTTGGTGCCGGCCGATCGCGTGCTGGTCGCCGAGAGCGGCATCTTCACGCCCGCCGACGTCGCCCGGCTCAAGCGGGCGGGTATCGGCGCGTATCTGGTCGGCGAGAGCCTGATGCGCCAGACGGACGTCGCCGCCGCGACCGCGACGCTGCTCGGCCGCGTCGCGGCGGACGCGCCCCGCTGACCGCGATGGCCCGCCTCACCCACCTGGACAGGAGCGGCGCCGCGAGCATGGTCGATGTCGGCGCCAAGCCGGTCACCAGCCGCGTCGCGGTCGCCGAAGGCGCGGTGACCATGCAGAAGGCGACCCTGGCGCTCATCGTGTCGGGCAACGCAAAGAAGGGCGACGTCATCGGCGCGGCGCGCATCGCCGGCATCATGGCGGCGAAGCGGACCCACGAGCTGATCCCGCTCGCTCACCCCATTGGCCTGTCGAGCGTCGCCGTCGATATCGCGCCCGACGAGGCCCTGCCCGGCCTCAGGGTCACCGCGACCACCCGGGTCGCCGACCGCACTGGCGTGGAGATGGAGGCGCTGACCGCGGTCTCGGTCGCCTGCCTGACGATCTACGACATGGCCAAGGCGGTCGACCGCGCCATGGAGATCACCGGCATCCGGGTCATCGAGAAGCGCGGCGGGCGCTCGGGCAACTGGAAGCGAAAAGGACGAAGCTGATGGCGCTGCTCCCGGTCGACGAGGCGATCAGGCGGGTCGTGGCGGATGTCACGCCGGTCAACGCCGAAGCCGTCGCGCTCGGCGCGGCCTTCGGGCGCACGCTTGCCGATGATCTCGCGGCGGAGCGCACCCAGCCACCGTTCGCCGCCGCGTCGATGGACGGCTACGCCGTTCGCGCTGCCGACGTGGCGGCGCCCGGCGCCAAGGTCCGGGTGGTCGGCATGGCCGCCGCCGGCGCCGGATATCACGGCATCGTCGGGCCCGGCGAGGCGGTCCGCATCTTCACCGGCGCGCCGGTGCCGGAAGGCGCCGATGCGGTGCTGATCCAGGAGAACGCCGAGGCCAACGGCGACGACACCATAGCCGCCCGCGCGGCGGTCGCGGCCGGCCGCAACATTCGTCCGGCCGGTCTCGACTTCAACGAGGGGGACCGGCTGCTTGCCGCGGGCCGGCGCTTCGGAATGCGTGAGATCGCGCTGGCTGGCGCCGGCGGGCACGGCACCGTCCATGTGCGGCGCCAGCCGGGCGTTGCCATCATCTCGACCGGCGACGAGCTGGTCGCCCCCGGGACCACCCCCGGCCGCGATCAGATCGTTGCATCGAGCGCGCCGGGCATCGCCGCCTACGCCGCCAGCCTCGGCGCCGCGCCCCACGACCTCGGCATCGTCGGCGACGACGTCGAGGCGATCGGCATTTCCGTCGACGCCGCCATGATGATGCCCGCAGACGTGCTGGTGACACTCGGCGGCGCTTCGGTCGGCGACCACGACGTGGTCGGCAAGGCGCTCGAGGCCAAGGGCATGGCGCTTGATTTCTGGCGGATCGCCATGCGGCCGGGCAAGCCGCTGATGTTCGGCCGGATCGGCGACACCCGCGTGCTCGGCCTGCCGGGAAACCCGGTCTCGAGCCTGGTATGCGCGATCCTGTTCCTGCGTCCGTTGCTGGCCGCGCTCCTCGGTCGCCCCATCGACGACCCCACCGAGGGAGCCGTGCTCGGCGCCGATCTCCCGGCCAACGACGGCCGCCAGGACTACGTGCGCGCGGTCATCACCGATACCGGCGCACCGCCGGTGGTGACCCCGCTCCCGGTTCAGGACTCATCCCAGTTGTCGGCTTTGGCGCGGGCAACCTGCCTTCTGGTTCGCGCGCCGAACGCGCCGGCGGAGACGGCCGGCGCACCCTGCCGGATCATTCGCCTGCCCTGAGCGCCCCAAGCGGGGGTTTGGGATCATTCTCGGAGGGAGACCCTCTTGGACATCAGGACGAACCAGACCGCGCCGGATCGCTCAGGCCTGCGCGCCGAAATCCGGAAATATCTGGAAGAAGCCGACCTGCTGCCGTTGCCGACGGAAGACGAGCTGACCGTCGCCGGCCGGCGCGCCACGTCCGAGGCAAACACGCCGGCTCTGTCGGGCGAGCCCGATCCGGTCGATCGCATCGAACACGTCAGCGTCCCGACGCCCGCGGCGAGCCTCAGGGCCCGCATCTACCGGCCGAGAAACGCGATCGGAACGGTCTTCTTCCTGCACGGCGGCGGCTGGGCGCTGTGCAGCCTCGACACTCACGACGCATCGTGTCGGGCGCTCGCCAATCTCGTGCCCGCCAACGTCGTTTCCTTCGAATATCGCAAGAGCCCCGAGCACCCCTTCCCCGCCGCCGTCCTCGATTGCGACGCCGGGCTCGACTGGCTGATCGCCGAGGGCGCCAAACTCGGCCTCGCGACAGACCGGATCATCGTCGCCGGCGAGAGCGCCGGCGGAAACCTCGCCGCCGTGCTCGCCCGCCGTTCGCGCGACCGCGGCATCGCCCTCGCGGGCCAGGTCCTGATCTATCCGGTGACCGACACCGCCATGGACACCGGCAGCTACAAGAGCTTCGCCGAAGGCTTCTTCCTGACCGCCGAGGCCATGCGCTGGTTCATCGAGCAGACGTTCCAGCGCCCCGGCGACCTCACCCATCCGGACGCCGCGCCGCTGCGCGCCGAAGACCTCAGCCACCTCGCCCCGGCCTTCCTCGCCACCGCCGCGTTCGACCCGCTCCGCGACGAGGGCCGCGCCTACGCGGCGCGGCTGATCGAGGCCGGCAACGACGTCACCTTCGAGGAGGTTGCCGGAGCCATCCACGGCTTGTGGGTGATGGGCGCGATCACGCCGGCGAGCCGCGCGCTCATCGCCTCATCGGCGCGCTGGATCCGCGCCTGCCTGGGTGATCCGGCGGGCTGACACGCCACGCCCGCCTTTTCACTTTTTCTTCAGATGGCCTCATGGGGCCGTCAGGGTCACGCCACGGGCTTCTTTCCCGTCATCGCGCTAGGCAGCGCGTCGAAGCGCTCGCGGTCGCCGACAGCCGGGTGCGCCTTGGCGAAGCGGTCCAGCTTGCCCTTCTTGCGGGCTTCGCTGAGGCTCAGGTGTTTACCGCGTGACATCTGCAATCCCCCTCAACCGCGCCCAAAGTCGCCAGATGCTGATCGCTGCTACCGTCACTATGCGGCGCAAAAGGCTGGCGCGAGGCCAATATGCCATCACCTGCTTTTTCGGCGCCGTGATGCGAGCGATTTGTAGTCCATTGCTCGATGCCTGCGGTCTATTCCCAGAATCGAAAATCGCGCCATGATCGAATGTTCCGTGCCCTATCCAAAAGCCGCGGTCGATCGCGCGCACGCTTCCTGTTGTCCAAACGTAGCCGTCGTATGTGACCTTGCCAGTCTTGCCAGCATCGGTCATTTCGAGCGCAATCATGGCGCCAAACAGGAACGGATAGCGGGACTTTCCTCTCCATTTCTTTCGCCAACCCCAGAGGGACTTATGGCGCAGGTATCGCGCGATCTGATCCGCTGGCATCGGTTCATTCGTAAAGACCTCGGCCTGCAGATATGTCGATGACAGTCGAAACACTGCAAGCAGCAGCAACGCGGCAAACCCAAGAGGGACACCGTAGAGCGAAAGCTTCGCCGTCAGAGCTGCGGCCGGCAACCCGAAGAAACCTGCTAGCCACATTCACGAAGGCATCCTGAACCAAGTTGCCCCAGATATTTTCGAGCAACAGAAAAAGGATGCCCGCGATGACGGCGAGAACAGGAATGGATCGTGTCCCGAGTGATGGTGTAGCTGCCGGCTGATGGCCGCGCTCTCCGGCATGGGCCGGGGAGATCAGCGAGCCACTGCTGGCATGCTGATGAGGGGATCATCGCTCAAGGGTGCGATGGTTTCCAGCGTCATGTATCTGGCCCGCTGCACGGCCCATTCGTCGTTCTGTTCGAGCAGCAATGCGCCGACGAGGCGGACGATGGCGTCGTCGTTGGGGAAGATGCCGACGACCTCGGTGCGCCGCTTGATCTCGCCATTGAGACGCTCGATCGGATTCGTGCTGTGAAGCTTGGCGCGATGCTCCTTCGGGAATGTCATGTAGGCGAGCACGTCGGGCTCGGCGTCGTCCATGATGGCGGCGAGCTTCGGCACTTTTGGCCGGATCTGGTCGGCGACGGCACGCCACTGAACCCTGGCGGCCTCGGGCGTCTCCTGAGCGAAGGCGGTGGCGATGAAGGCGGAGACGACCCGTCGTCCGCTCTTGCCGGCATGGGCCAGCACGTTCCTCATGAAGTGCACGCGACAGCGTTGCCAGCTTGCCGAGAGAACCTTGGTGACGGCGGCCTTGATGCCCTCGTGCGCGTCGGAGATGACGAGCTTGACGCCGCGCAGGCCACGCCGGGTGAGCTTGCGCAGGAACTCCGTCCAGATCGGCTCGGCCTCGGATGTGCCGACCTCCATGCCCAGAACCTCGCGCCGGCCGTCTGAGTTGACGCCGACGGCGATGATGACCGCGACCGATACGATGCGCCCGCCGCGGCGAACCTTCAGGTAGGTGGCGTCGATCCACAGATACGGCCAGTCACCTTCGATCGGCCGTTCGAGGAAGGCCTTCACCTTGCCGTCGATCTCTTCGCATAGTCGCGAGACTTGGCTCTTCGAGATGCCGCTCATGCCCATGGCCTTGACCAGGTCATCGACCGAGCGCGTTGAGATGCCCTGGACGTAAGCTTCCTGGATGACGGCGGTGAGCGCCTTCTCGGCCATGCGGCGCGGTTCGAGAAAGCCCGGGAAGTAGGAGCCCTTGCGCAGCTTGGGGATGCGCAGTTCGACGGTCCCGGCGCGCGTCTCCCAGTCGCGGTCGCGGTAACCGTTGCGCTGGGCCGTCCGCAACGGGTTCTTCTCGCCATAGCCGGCGCCGGTGGCCGCTCCCACCTCCAGTTCCATCAGTCGCTCGGCGGCAAAGCCGATCATCTCGCGCAGGAGATCGGCATCCGGTGTCTTCTCCACCAGCCTGCGCAGGTTCATCATGTCGTCGGTCATCGGTGGTCCTTCCGGTCAAGGGTTGGCGTTGCAACCAGACCCTACCGGGAAAGCGCCGATGACCACCGCGCCGCCGAGCTACACCACCTCAAGGGACGTGACCCAGGAATGAGCACGCCTTAGCCATCCGCTAACCCGCCCCCGGTAGCGTCCGGCCGTGTGCTGCGATGGCCTTTCGGATGTGCGCCCATTTGGCTCCTCGACTCGCTGAGGCTGTATGCACCCTCCGCGCGCAGGCCAAAAGGCTCTGCTCGTTCGAATAAACTGTTGCAGAACACATATAGAACGCGTAGTTTCGTTCGTGTTTTGTACTAGATGTTGAAATTCCGCCGGATCGGGGTCCCCCGCCATGCTGACGCGCAAGCAATACGAACTGCTGACCTTCGTCCACCAGCGGCTCAAGGAGAGCGGCGTGCCGCCATCCTTCGACGAGATGAAGGACGCCCTCGACCTACGCTCCAAGTCGGGAATTCACCGCCTTATCAAGGCCTTGGAGGAGCGCGGCTTCATCAAGCGGCTGCCCAACCGGGCCCGCGCCATCGAGATCATCCGCCTGCCGGAATCCATGCAGCCGAACCCGGCGGTGCTGGCCGCCACGCGCCCGCGCGGCTTCGCGCCGAGCGTCATCGAGGGCAACCTCGGGCGAGCCCCGGCCAGCGGCGCCGCCAACAGCAACGAGCCGGTGATGGTCCCGGTCATGGGCCGCATCGCCGCCGGCACGCCCATCGAGGCGATCCAGACCCACACCCACACCATCGGCGTGCCGCCCGACATGCTCTCGCCCGGCGAGCATTTCGCCCTGGAAGTGCGCGGCGACTCGATGATCGATGCCGGCATCCTCGACGGGGACACGGTGCTGATCCGCAAGTCCGACACCGCCGACAGCGGCGAAATCGTCGTGGCGCTGGTCGACGAGGAAGAAGCGACGCTCAAGCGGCTGCGCCGCAAGGGCGCTTCGATCGCGCTCGAAGCGGCCAACCCGGAATACGAGACCCGCATCTTCGGGCCGGACCGGGTGCGCGTTCAGGGCAAGCTGGTCGGACTCTTCCGCAAGTACTAGGGCGGGGCGACCTGCGGCATGAACGGCCGCCGGTTCAACTGATACGCCGTCTCGACGCGGAACCCGTCCGTCGTCCGGTAGAGCGCGTGGGCGCCGTAGCGGGCGAGTTGATCGCGGTCGATGACGACCGCGTGGAGCGCGCAGCCCTTCGGGGCCGGCAGCCGCGAGATCACCACATCCGCCATACGGCAGTCGTCGGCAAAAGCGTCCCGGGTCCGCGCGAAGGCGATCGTCTTGCCCCCGGTCGCGCCAACGCACCCGAGATCATCACAGGCGGTTCCCGACTTGAGGCTGGCATCGGCGGGCGCGCGGGGATCGGCATCGGCGCGCAGCCAGTAATTCACCTCGAAATTCGCCCCGCGACCGCCAAGGATCGCGAAGCGCCCGTCCGAACCGCGCACGGCGACCGCGCTCGCCGCGTCGTCGACCAGCACATCGGGGCGTGGCGCCAGCGCGGCGACGATCACCGCCGCCGCCATCGGCACCAGCCCGGCAAGCCGCCAGCGCTCCTTCCAGAGCGCCAGCCACAGGAAGCCACCGACCACCAGCAGGATCGCGGACGCCGGCGGCATCGGCACGCTGCCGATGCCCGACGACCATGAGGCGGTGCGCTCGGCGACGGCGAGCACCCATGCCAGCCCCCACTGCATGACGTGCAAGGGGAAGACCTCGAGCCCGAACGGCATCGCCAGGACGGAGAGGAGCGCCATCGGCATCACAACAAGGCCGACCGCCGGCGCAACCGCCATGTTGGCGACGACGGTGAGCGGCGCCAGGCGCTGGAAGTAGAAGATGGCGAACGGCGCGGTTGCCGCGCCCGCCACCAGCGAGGTCATGAACAGGGCGAAGAGCGTTCGTCGCAGCCGCCCCACCGTCGGGTCACCGGTGTCGGCAAGCACCGCGCGCCGAGGCCGCTCGGCCAGCGTCTGGTATGCGGCGATCAGGGCGACGGTCGCCGCGAACGACATCTGGAAGCTGATCGACAGCAGGCTTTCCGGACTGAACACCAGAATGATCAGGGCGGCGAGCGCCACGTTGCGCAGCGTCAGCGCCCGTCGGTCGAGCAGGATCGCCGCCAGCATGATTGCCAGCATCACCCAGGCGCGGAGCGTCGCGACCCGGGCGCCCGAGATGCCGAGATAGACGGTCGCGAAGAGGAGCGCGCCGACCGCCGCCCACTTCTTGATCGGATAGTTGAGCGCCAGGCCCGGCGAGAGCGCCAACAGCGCCCGGATCAGCCAGAACACCGACCCGGCCACCAGCGCCATGTGCAGACCGGAGATCGCCAGCAGATGCCCGAGCCCGGAGGCGCGCATGGCATCTTGCGTCTTCGCCGAAATGCCGCGCTGGTCGCCCATGATCAGCGCCGCGGCGATGTGCCCATAGTCGCCGGGCAGCGCCGCCTCGATGCGCGTGCGGACGCCATCGCGGAGCGTGGCGAGCGGTCGCAGCAGGCGAATGAAGAACGGGGGCGGACCGAGATCGGCCGGCTTCGCCGCGCCGAAGGCGAAACCGACGCCGCCGACGCTTTCGAAATAGGGGAAGAAGGAGAAATCGTAGCCGCCGGGCATGACCGGCCCGCTCGGCGGACTGAGACGGGCAAGCACGGTTACCGCATCGCCAACCCTCAGCGTGTCGGCCTTCGAGCGGATGGTGACCTGCACCTTGTACGGTGTCTCCGGCGCGCCGAGCCCCTCGATGCGGTCGACCACGATGCGGACCCGCTTGCCGGTCGCGCCCGATTCTTCGCTGGCCGCGATCCAGCCGGTCACGTTGGCGGTGATCTCGTGGGTCAGCGCCGGCGCGGCGACGAGGTCGGTGCGGGCCTTGGCGGCAATCACCCCCGCCAGCGCCGCCGACGCCACGATCGCCAGGCGCAGCAGCACGACGTCGTGGCGGCTGCGAAACGCCCCGTAGACGAGCGCCGCGAAGGCCGCGACCAGCGCGATCTGCAGCGGCTCGCCGGGCAGCCCGAAATAGACGAGGACGCCGATCCCGAAGGCCACCGGCAGCCACAGGAAGCCGCGGCCGGCGTCCATTTCGCGTTCGAAGGTTGCGCCGAGGTGGATCGCGAGCCGCGCGACGGCAGCGCGGACGAGCGCGAAGAGACCGGCATCCGGGACGGCGATCCGGCGGCGGACGGCATCGCCGCCCGGCCGCGCCTTCGTCTCGTTCTGTTGCCGGTCGCTCATCCCCCCGATGGGCCCCCGATGAAAGCGTCCCTAGGGTGCTTGCTTTGGCTCGCCAGCTAGCACTTTGGCAAACGTATCGCGCAAGCCGACCGTGCGCACGAACACCGGCTTGCCGGGCGCCGAGTTGCGGTCGCGGCGGAAATAGCCGAGGCGCTCGAACTGCACCGGCGCATCGTCGTTGCCGGCGACGATGGCGGGCTCGAGCATGGCGTCGGGCACGACCTCCAGCGAGTCCGGATTGAGCTCGGTGGAGAAATTGGCCGGGTCGGGCGTCGGCGTGAGGAAGAGACGGTTGACCAGGCGCACCTCGGCCGGGACCGCATCGGCCGCCGCCACCCAGTGCAGCGTCGCCTTGACCTTGCGGCCATCGGGCGGCGAATTGCCGCCGCGCGTCTCCGGATCGTAGGTGCAGCGGAGCACGGTCACGTTGCCGGCCGCATCCTTCTCGACCCCGACGCAGCGGACGAAATAGGCGTAGCGCAGGCGCACTTCCTGCCCCGGCGACAGGCGGAAGAACTTCTTGGGCGGATCCTCGCGGAAGTCGTCCTGCTCGACATAGATCTCGCGGCCGAAGGTGACGGCCCGCGAACCTGCGGCCGGGTCCTCCGGGTTGTTGACAGCATCGAGCGTCTCGGTCTGGCCTTCCGGGTAGTTCTCGATGACGACCTTCAGCGGCCGCAGCACCGCCATCCGCCGCACCGCCGTCTTGTTCAGGATTTCGCGGACCGAGTTATCGAACATCGCCACGTCGACAAGGCTGTCGGCGCGGGCGACGCCGATGCGATTTACGAAATCGCGGATCGCCTCTGGCGGCACGCCGCGTCGGCGGAGCCCCGCCAGCGTCGGCATGCGCGGATCGTCCCAGCCTTCGACATGACCGTCGCGAACCAGCGTCGTCAGCACCCGCTTGGACAGCAGTGTGTAGCTGAGGTTGAGCCGCGCAAATTCATACTGGTGGGGCTTCGCCGGCACCGGCAGGTTCGCGATGAACCAGTCGTAGAGCGGCCGGTGATCGGCGAACTCCAGCGTACACAGCGAGTGGGTGACGCCCTCGATGGCGTCCGACTGGCCGTGGGCGAAATCGTAGCTCGGATAGATGTGCCAGGCGCTGCACGTGCGCGGATGCGGCGCGTTGAGGATGCGGTACATGACCGGATCGCGGAGGTTGATGTTGCCGGCCGCCATGTCGATCTTGGCGCGCAGCACCCGGGCGCCGTCCGGAAATTCGCCGGCCCGCATGCGGCGGAAGAGGTCGAGGTTCTCGTCCGCCGAGCGGGTCCGGAAGGGGCTGTCAGTGCCGGCCTCGGTCAAAGTGCCGCGGGCGCGGCGGATCTCGTCCTGCGACTGATCGTCGACGTAGGCCTTGCCAGCGCGGATCAGAACCTCGGCCCATTCGTAGAGCTGCTCGAAATAATCCGAAGCATGTCGCAGCCGCTCGCCCCAGTCGAAGCCCAACCAGCGCACGTCGCGCTCGATCGCGTCGATATACGCCTGCTCCTCCTTCGCCGGATTGGTGTCGTCGAAGCGCAGCGCACAGACGCCCCCGAACTCCTGCGCGACGCCGAAATTGAGGCAGATCGACTTGGCGTGGCCGATGTGCAGGAAGCCGTTCGGCTCCGGCGGAAACCGGGTGACGATGGACGCCTGGCGGCCGGCATCGAGGTCGGCGCGGATGATGTCGCGGATGAAGTCCTGCCCGGCTTCGCGGGGCGCTGTCTCGTCCATGGCCATGGCGGCTTTTCTAGTCGGGCCTCAGATCGAGCGCCATGAGAATATCGTCGATGTAGCGGCCGTGGACCTTGCGGGCGTCCTTTTCGAGCCCGTACTCGGCGAACCCGAGATCGGCATAGAGCCGGCGGGCCGGCTGGTTGGGCCGCGCCACGGTCAGTTGGATGATCTCGGCCTTGCCCCGCGCCCGCTCGACGATGGCCTCGCCGAGCTGCCGCCCGATCCCCATGCCGCGGAACTTCGGCCGCACGAACATGCCCCAGAGCGCGGCCTTGTGGGCCTGCTTCGGCCCCTGCTGCATGAAGAGGCCGGCGATGCCGGCAAGTTCGTCCGCCAGGAAGCCGCCGACCACCTCGGACGTCGCCAGACGCTCGGCGAACCAGGGGAGCGGGCGCACGCTCTCGGCCGCGAAATCGCTGCCGAACGAGTCCGGCGCCGTACGCAGCGCCTCCAGCCGGATTTCGCGGTAGAGGGCCGCGTCCGTGTCGCCTTCCAGCCGGCGCATGGTGAAATCGGCAATCTCCAAGGCTTAAGTCCCGGGTCGAACACCTGACATCTGACGGCGCTCCTATGGTACAGGACAGCCGCTTGTCGCAACCCCTCTGGAAGGCCACCTTGTCCGCCGACGTCGTTACCCGTTTTGCCCCCTCCCCGACCGGCTTTCTGCATATCGGCAGCGCCCGGACGGCGCTCTTCAACTGGCTGTACGCGCGGCACACGGGCGGCAAGATGCTGCTGCGCATCGAGGACACCGACCGCGAGCGCTCGACCGAGCCGGCGATCGCCGCGATTTTCGACGGGATGACGTGGCTTGGCCTCACTTGGGACGGCGAGCCGACCCACCAGTTCACCCGCGCCGAACGGCACCGCGCGGTCGCGGAGGAGCTGATCGCGCGCGGCAAGGCATATCGCGCCTACGACACCGCTGAAGAGCTGAACGAGATGCGCGCAAAGGCGCGTGCGGAGGGCCGGTTCGCCCGCTACGAGGGCGTGTGGCGCGACCGCGACGCCGCCGAGGCGCCGGCGGGCGTGGCACCGACCGTGCGCATCAAGGCGCCCCGGGAAGGCGAGACGGTAATCGAGGACCGCGTGCAGGGCCGCGTCGCATTTCCCAACAAGGACCTCGACGATCTCGTCCTCCTGCGCTCGGATGGCACACCGACCTACATGCTCGCGGTCGTGGTCGACGACCACGACATGGGCGTCACCGACATCATCCGTGGCGACGATCACCTGACCAACGCGGCGCGCCAGAAGATCATCTACGACGCGCTCGACTGGCCGGTGCCGACCATGGCGCACATTCCACTCATCCATGGGCCGGACGGCGCCAAGCTCTCCAAGCGCCACGGCGCGCTCGGTGTCGACGCCTACCGGGCCATGGGATACCTTCCGGAAGCGATGCTGAACTATCTCGTCCGGCTAGGCTGGTCGCACGGCGACGACGAGATCATGTCGCTGGACGAAATGGTCCGCTGGTTCGACGTCAGCGGGATCAACAAGGCGCCGGCGCGCTTCGATTTCGCCAAACTGGATAGCGTCAACGCGACCTACATGCGCGCCATGGACGACGCCGCGCTGCTGGAAACGCTAAACACGGCGTTGCCGCACCTGCCCGATGGTCCGGCGTTCGCCGCGCGCCTCGACGACACCCGGCGGGCAAAGGTGCTGGCCGCCATGCCTCTCCTGAAGGAACGCGCCAAGACGCTGGTCGACCTGATCGACCGAGCCAATTTCATCGTGGCGGAACGCCCGCTGGCCCTGGACGCGGCCGCGGCGGCTCTCGTCACCGACGACGGCCGCGCCCTGATGAGGCGGCTGGTGCCGGTGCTGTCGGCGCTGTCGGAATGGACGACCGCATCCACGGAAGCGGCGGTCAAGGAATTCGCCGTACGCGAAGGCCTCAAGCTCGGTGCCGTCGCCCAGCCGCTCCGCGCGGCCCTCACCGGGCGAACCGCCTCGCCCGGAATCTTCGAGGTCCTGGAGATCCTCGGGCGCGACGAAAGTCTTGGAAGAATTGAGGATTTGGCGGCGCCTTGAGGGTCCGCCGCACCTGCCCTATTTGCCGCGACAACCATCCGCTGATGGACTTGGTGCGCCGCAACAAATACAATAGGGCAACCGTCCTTTCCCTTTCGGCACGGCGGAAAATCACAACAAGAGGTCGACTATGTCCAACGTCAGCAGGATGGACGATCACACCACGCCGAACACGGCACCGGCGCGACTGACCGTCGGCGACCAAAGCTGGGACCTGGACGTTCGACAGGGCACCCTCGGGCCGGACGTCGTCGACATCCATTCGCTCTACGCCGACGCGCGCCTGTTCACCTACGACCCAGGCTTCACCTCGACCGCCTCCTGCGATTCCAAGATCACCTACATCGACGGCGACGAGGGCGTCCTGCTCTATCGCGGCTATCCCATCGAACAGCTGGCCGAGCACGGCGACTTTCTCGAAACCTGCTACCTGCTGCTCTACGGCGAACTGCCGACGCCCGCCCAGAAGTCCGATTTCGACCACCGCGTGACCTATCACACGATGGTTCATGAGCAGATGAGCAAGTTCTTCACCGGCTTCCGCCGCGACGCCCACCCGATGGCGATCATGTGCGGCATCGTCGGCGCGCTCTCGGCGTTCTATCACGACTCGACCGACATCCTCGACCCGCACCAGCGCATGGTGGCGAGCCTGCGCATGATCGCCAAGATGCCGACCATCGCGGCGATGGCGTTCAAGTATCACATCGGCCAGCCGTTCATGTATCCGCTGAACGCGCTCGATTACGCCTCGAACTTCCTGCGCATGAGCTTCGGCGTGCCGTGCGAGGAGTACAAGGTGAACCCGGTGCTGTCGCGCGCCATGGACCGCATCTTCATCCTGCACGCCGACCACGAGCAGAACGCCTCGACCTCGACGGTGCGGCTGGCCGGTTCCTCCGGCGCCAATCCGTTCGCCTGCATCGCGGCCGGCATCGCCTGCCTCTGGGGGCCGGCGCACGGCGGCGCCAACGAGGCGGCCCTCAACATGCTTCAGGAGATCGGCACCGTCGACCGCATCCCCGAGTTCATCAACCGCGCCAAGGACAAGAACGATCCGTTCCGCCTGATGGGCTTCGGCCATCGCGTCTACAAGAACTATGACCCGCGCGCCAAGATCATGCAGCGCACCTGCCACGAGGTTCTGAGCGAACTGGGCGTGCAGGACGATCCGCTGCTTGAGGTGGCGCTGGAGCTCGAGCGCATCGCGCTCACCGACGAGTACTTCATCGAGAAGAAGCTCTACCCGAACATCGACTTCTACTCGGGCATCACCCTGAAGGCGCTCGGCTTCCCGACGACCATGTTCACGGTGCTCTTCGCCGTGGCCCGCACCGTCGGCTGGGTCGCCCAGTGGAAGGAAATGATCGAGGACCCGTCGCAGCGCATCGGGCGCCCGCGCCAGCTCTACACCGGCGCCGGGCCGCGCGACTACGTGCCGATCTCGAAGCGGAAGTAGCCTAGGTCGGACCGGCGAGCGTCGGCGGCCGCCGGCGCATCGCGGCGATCACCTCATCGGCGGCGCAGGACGACGGCGTGCCGCCCTCCAAAACCATCGCGCGCTCGACGTCCGCGAAGGCGGCAAGCTGGTCGCGGCGCTCCGGTGTGTCGCTGAGCAGCGGCAGCAGCGCATCGGCCAGACGCTGCGGCCGCGCCTGTGAATTGAGGAACTCCGGCACCGCGTTGCGACCCGCGATCAGGTTGGGCAGGACGATCGAGTCGACCATCGCCCGCGACCTCAATAGCAGCCCCATGAGGCTGACCGCCGGATCGACCTTGTAGGCGACCACCTGCGGCACTTCGGCGAGCGCCAGCTCGAGCGTCACCGTGCCCGAGGCGGCAAGGGCCGCGTGGCCGCGGCGGAAAGCGGCATGCGCCGCCGCTTCCCCCTCGACGATCGTCGGCTTGGCCGACCATTCCGCCGCCCGCGCGTGGATTTCCGCCGCAAGGTGCGGGACGGCCGGCAGCACCACCTCGACCGGTCCGAAGCGGCGCACGACCTCGGCGACAGTCTCTCCGAAGACCCCCATCAACCGGCGAATCTCGCTCCGCCGGCTGCCCGGCAGCACCAGAAGCACCGGCCGGGGACCGAGCGGCGAGCGCTCGCCGGCGGCGGGGCGCAACTCCGCAAGGCGCTCGATCACCGGGTGGCCGACATACACGGTCGACGGGCCACCGAGCTGCCGGTGAACGGCGGGCTCGAACGGCAGCAAGGCAAGGAGGCGGTCGACATGCGGCGCCATCCGACGCGCGCGCCAGGCGAAGTAGGCCCAGACCGTCGGCGAAACGTAGTCCACGATCGGGATTTTCGGATTGAGCGCACGCACACGCCTGGCGACGCGCAAATTGAAGCTCGGCACGTCGACCAGCACCAGAACGTCCGGATCGGCGGCAACGACCGCCGCGCTGATCTCGGCGATCCGCGACAGCAGCCGCGGAATGCGCAACACCACCTCGCCGATGCCGTGCAGGCTGATCTCGCTGATCGGCAGCAGCGAGGAAATCCCCGCCTCGCTCATCCGTCGCCCGCCGACGCCGAGGAAGCGCACATCCCCCAGACGGGCGCGCAGCTCGCGCATCAGGTTCGCGCCGAGGATGTCCCCGGATTCCTCGCCGGCGACGATGAACACGGTGGCGCTCATGGGTCGTCGAGGGCGACGACGAAGGTTCCCGTCTGCTCGGCGACCGCGACGGTGTCGGAGCGATCCACGATCATCACCCGGCCAGCCTCGATCGCGATCCCCGCCAACCCGGCGCGCGCCACTGCCTCGATTGTCTTGGGTCCGATGGTTGGCATGTCGAGGCGCAAATCCTGTTGCGGCTTGGCGCACTTGGCCACCACGCCGGCGCGCCCACGCCACTTCACCCGGCCCACCTCGTGGAGCTCGCCGACCCGCTCGATCATCGCGTCGGTTCCCTCGGCACCCTCGAACGCCACCACGCGCTCGCCGACGGCAGCGGCCGCCTGCCCGGCATCGAGCGCTCCCACCGCGCGCGCCGCCCGCATCGCCAGAGCCGCGTCATTCTTCATATCGGCGCTCAACCGCGGCCCGGCCGTCCAGCCGGCGGTCGCTACCAGCTCCGGCGCGATCTCGTGGGGACCGACGACGCGGTAGCCGAGGCTCTCGATCCAGTGCGCGACGTTTGCCATGAGATTGTCGTCGCCGCCGACGAACGACTTGATCAGCCACGGCACCAGACGGACGGTCGCGAAATCCGGACGGATGGAGCGAAAGTCGGGGCGCTTGTGGATCGCCCCGACGAGCACCACGTCGGTGACCCCGTAGCGCTTGCCGAGGCCCTCCAGCAGGCCCAGTTGCCCCCACTTCATGACGTGCAGGTTGAACGCCTTGAGCCGCTCATCGAAGGCGCCCTCGGGCGCCATGATCACCACCTCGCGATCGGCCGCGGCGGCCGCGGTCGCGACCTGGACCGGCAGGCTGCCTTCACCGGCAAGGATTGCGAGCGGGCTCCCCGACGGCGCGGCGGCCGTGCCGATGGCGTCAGGCGCCGTCGCCACCGTCGCCTTCCTCGGCCTCGCCGTTCTTGCGCGGCAGCGCCAGCGGTCGGTTCCCGGACTCGCGGATGAAGCTCACAAACTGGCCGACAGCCGCGACATCGCCGAAGCTCTTCTCGATCAGAGCGAGGCGTTCGGCGCGTGTCCCCTCGGAATAGAAGAAGAGGCGGTAGGCCTTGCGCAGCGCGTGGATCGTCGGACGCTCGAAGCCCCGGCGCTTCAGCCCGACCACGTTGATGCCGGCGAGACTCACCCACCGCCCGGTCGCCATCACAAACGGCACGACGTCCGTGTTGACGCCGCTCATCCCGCCGATGAAGGCGTGGGCGCCGATCCGGCTGCGCTGCTGCACGCCGACAATCCCGCCAAGGATCGCCCAGTCGCCGATCACCGTGTGGCCGCCGATGGTCGCCTGGTTGGTCAGAATGACGTGCTCGCCAAGGACGCAGTCGTGCGCGACGTGCGACGCGATCATCAGGAAGCAGTGATCGCCGACCGTGGTCACGCCGCGTCCGTGGGCGGTGCCCCGGTGAACGGTCACGTGTTCGCGAATGATGCAATCGGCGCCGATTTCGACCCTGGTCTCTTCGCCCTTGTAGCTGAGGTCCTGGGCCTCCCCGCCGATGACGCAGAAGGTCGCGATGCGCGTGCGCGCGCCGATGCTGGTCTTGCCGCGAACGATGACATGGGCGTCGAGGCTGACACCGTCGCCAAGCGTCACGTCCCGGCCAACCACGGAGAACGCCCCGACGGTCACGTCGGCACCGAGGCGCGCACCGTCCTCCACGATTGCCGTCGGATGAACAAGGCCCATCAGCGAGCCGCTACTCTTGCGCCAACATGGCCGTGATAACGGCCTCTGCGACAACTGCGCCACCCACCATCGCCTTGGCGCCGAAGCGAGTGACCTTGCGGTGACTGTGCTGCTTCTGGATGTGGTACTCGACCACGTCGCCGGGAACCACCGGCCGGCGGAACTTGGCCTGATCGATGGCCATCAGATAGACGAGCGACGGGGCCGACTTGGCCGTGGCGCGAATGGCAAGCGCGCCGGCGGTCTGCGCCATCCCCTCAAGCAGCAGCACGCCCGGCATGATCGGCCGGCCGGGAAAGTGCCCGGCAAAATGCGGCTCGTTGCTGGTGACGTTCTTGATGCCGATCGCGGATTCGGTGCCGTTCACTTCAATAATCCGGTCGATCAGCAGGAACGGATAGCGATGCGGCAGGAGCGACAGCAGCTCCTGAATCTCGATCGTCTCCAGTGTCGCCGGGCCACCGTCCATCGCCACGCTTCCCCCGCGGAGGCCCTTGCCCGAGCCCCCGCACTATCGTTCGGCTTCTAGCCTGCCGCGATCCGGTCCGAAGGCGCCGCTAGAACTGCGTTCCGGCGCCCAGACGGAAGACCTGGAGGTTGTCGTAGCTCTTGTAGGTCATCGCCTTGGCGAAATCGGCGCGGATCTGCCCGAACGGCGACGCCCAGATCAACGACGCACCGAGGGAGGTACGGACGGACGTGTCAGACACGTAGCTGACGCCGTTGCCGGGATTGTCGACCCCGAACAGCACGCCCGCGTCGCCGAACACCGCGCCACGCAGGCCGAAGTCCGGCGGCATGAACGGCAGCGGGAACGTTACCTCGGCGGTGCCGGCGACGAAGTTCTTGCCGCCCACCGACAGACCACCGCCCGTCGTGGCCCCCGGCGTCGTGTCACGCGGCCCGAAGCCGAGCGGCGCGAAGCCACGAACCGTCTCGCCGCCACGCACGAAGTTGTCGGCGATCGCCACCTTCGAGCCGAGCCCGGTGATGTTGCCGCCGGTCACCTTCAGCATGCCGATGACGTCGCTGCCCGGAATGACGGGATGGAAGTAGCGCGCGTCGCCCTGGCTGCGCATGAAGCTCGCGTCCCCGCCAATACCGGCGAAGTCCTGCGAGACCTTCAGGTAGAGACCTTCCTTCGGGTCGAACTTGCTGTCGAGGGTCGAATAGACGACCGCGTAGCCCGCCGACGACGTGACGCGCGTGCCGTTCGGGAAGTAACAGGCCGACACCGTGGCCGGCGATCCCGCCGGGGCGCAGGCCGCCGCGTTGGTGGTGTTCACGCTGGAGAGCTTGTAGTTGAGCTCGACGTTGAGATCGTCGGTGATCGGCAGCCCGATCCGAACGTTGCCACCGGTTGTCGTCGCGTCATACGGGCGCACCGACGATGCGTTGTCGACGTTGCGGTAGATGTCGAAACCAGCCGCAATGTGGGTGCCGAGGAAGTAGGGATCGGTGAACGACAGATTGTAGGTCTGCGAGTTGAAGCCACCGCCGACCGAGGCCCTGAGCTTCTGACCGCGCCCGAGGAAGTTGGTCTCCTCCAGCGCGAGCTCGCCGATGATGCCGTCCGACGTGGAATAGCCGGCCGCGATCGACACGTTGCCGGTCGACTGGTCTTCCACGTTGACGACGACGACGACCTCGTCAGGCGCCGAGCCCGGCACGGAATTGATCGACACAGTCTTGAAGTAGCCAAGATTGCGCAGCCGCCGTTCGGCCCGGTCGAGCAGAACGCGGTTGTAGGGGTCGCCTTCGGCGACATCCATTTCGCGCCGGATGACATAGTCGCGCGTCTTGGAGTTGCCGCGAATTTCAATGCGTTCGACGTAGGCGCGCGGCCCCTCGTCGACGACGAACGTCAGGTTGACCAGATTGCCAACGTAGTCGCGATCGCCACGCGGCCGGACCTGGGAGAAGACAAATCCCTGCCGCGCCAGTTCGATCGACAGCGCCTCAAGCGACTTCTGGACATCGTTGGCGTTGAAGGTGTGGCCCTTCTTCGCCGATACCACGCGCTCAAGCGCGGCGACATTGACGCCGGTGATCGAAGAATTGACGGTGACATCGCCGAAGCGGTATTTTGGCCCCTCGTCGATCGTGAAGGTGACGGTGTACTTGCCGTTCGGGCCGAGGGTCGCGTTGGCGTCGAGCACCTGGAAGTCGGCGTAGCCGTGCGACAGATAGAAGGCGCGCAGCGCTTCCTGATCGGCCTGGAGCTTGTCCTCAGTGTAAACGTCGCGCTTGTTCAACCAGCTCAGGAAGTTGGTCTTGCGCGTCTGGATGATGCCGGCCAGCCGGCGCGCGCTGAACGCGTGGTTGCCGACGAACTGGATCGTGCTGACCCCGGTCCGCTTGCCTTCCTGCACGATGAAGACGACATCGACGCGGTTGTTGGACAGTTTCGTGACATTGGCGGTCACGTAGGCGTCGCTGCGGCCGCTGCGCGCGTAATAGTCCTTCACGCGCTGGATATCTGACTGAAGCTTCGCGTCGGTGAGCACGTCCCGGGCACGCGAGTCGACGACCTGGGTCAGGACGTTCGCCTTGACCTTCTTGGTGCCCTCGAAGGTGACCGAGTTGATGACCGGATTCTCGACGACCGTAACGACCAGCACCGAACCGCGCGGAACGATCGAGACGTCGGCGAACAGGCCCGTGTCGTACAGCGCCTTGACGGAAGCGTCGATGTCGCTGGCGCCGTAGGACTTGTGCGCCTTGATGGTGATGTAGGTCCGGATCGTCTCGGCTTCGATGCGCTCGTTGCCCTTCACCGAAATGCTCGAGGCAACCGCGGCATCGGCCTGCCCGGCACCCGCAATCAGGGCGACACCGGCGACCATCGGAACTGACGCTGCCAGGAGAAGCGCCAGCGCTACCTTCCGGGCGAATACAACAAGAGAAATCATAAGGTTAGTATGCCCTGTGTCTCGCTCCCCCGGTCGCCGGCATTGGCGGAGAGATTTGCCGTCCGACGACCACGCACACAAAGGTTTACAGCCTTTTTCAGTCCCCGCAAGCGGCGCCGAACAGCCAATCGGGAGAATCTGCCCCTGCGTGGCTCACTCGCCACGCGCTGCGGCCAAATTTCACAATGAGGTCAGATGGCTAATGTCATTCCAGGTTGCAAAGACCATCAGCAGCAGGACCGCCGCCAGGCCTATCCGGAAGCCGATATCCTGAACCCGCTCGCTGAGCGGCTTGCCGCGCGCGGCCTCAAACGCGAAATACAGCAGGTGTCCGCCATCCAGCATGGGAATCGGGAACAGGTTGATGAGCCCGATGCTGATCGAGAGGATCGCCGCGAGCTGAATAAGGGCGGTAAAACCTATGGTTGCAACCTGGGCTGAAACCTCCGCCACCCGGATCGGCCCACCGAGCTGATCGGCCGACTCGCGCCCGATGATCACGCTGCCGAGGTAGGAGACGGTTCGCTCGGTAATGAACCAGGTTTCCTGGGCGGCAAGAAGCGCCGCCCCGGGCACCGAGTAGCGGTGCGTGACGACGTCGTCGGCCTTCGGGCTGCGCGCGATGCCGAGCACGCCGATTTCCTGCTTGTTGCCGAAACGGTCGGTGACCTGCTGCAACAGCGGCGTCGCAGTCAGCGTCACTTGCGCGCCGTCGCGCTCGACGACCACGTTGAGCGGATCGCCCGCGCGCACGCTGACGATGCGCTGGAGGTCGCTGAAGCTCTCGATGGCCGACCCATCGATCGACAGCACCAGATCACCTGCCTGGAAGCCGGCCTGTCCGGCGGCGCTGCCGGCAACCACCGAGTTGACCCGCGGCGAGATGGTGTCGCGCCCGAAGATCGAGAAGATTGCGGTAAAGATGACGATGGCGAGCAGGAAGTTCGCGATCGGCCCGGCAGCGACGATCGCCGCCCGCGCGCCGACCCCCTTGCCCGCAAACGAACGCGCCCGATCCGCCGGGCTCATCGCCGCAAGCGCCGCCTGGTCGCTGACACTGGCGGCGTGGTCGTCACCCAGGAAGCGGACGTAACCGCCGAGCGGGATCAGCGAGACCCGCCAGCGGGTGCCCTTGCTGTCGTTGAAGCCGAACAGCTCCGGACCAAAGCCGATGGAAAACGCCTTGACCGCCACCCCGCACCAGCGCGCCACCAGGAAGTGGCCGAGCTCATGGAAGAACACCACGACAGTGAGCACGAACAGGAACGGCAGGACGTAGCCGGCAGCCGAGCCGCCGACACTTTGAAACCAACTCGCGACGTCCATGCCGGTTCTTCCTCTTTGCGATCAGGCCGCTGCGACCAGCGCCTCGGCGATCCGGCGCCCCTCGCCATCGAGCGCGATGGCTTCGTCCACCGTAGCCGGCGGAGCTGACGAAACTGTTGCCGTCGCCTGTTCGACCGATTGCTCGACTATCCGGGCAATTTCAAGGAACCGGATCCGGCCTGCCAGGAACGCAGCGACCGCAACCTCGTTGGCCGCATTCAGGATGTTGGTCGCCGCCCCACCCGCATCAAGGGCTGCCCGTGCGGTCGCCAAGGCCGGGAAACGCTGCAAATCCGGCGTTTCGAAGGTCAGACTGGCGATTTTTGCGAGGTCCAGGCGCCCCACCGACACCGGATTGCTGCGCTCCGGCCAGGCCAGGCAGTGGGCGATCGGGGTGCGCATGTCGGGCGGCGTGAGTGCCGCCAGCAGATACCCGTCCGACAGCGCCACCAGCCCGTGGACCACCGACTGCGGGTGGATCAGCACCTCCAGGCGGTTGCCCGGCAAATCGAACAGGTGATGGGCTTCGATCAACTCCAGCCCCTTGTTCATCAGCGTGGCGGAATTGATCGTGATCTTGGGGCCCATCGTCCATTTCGGATGCGCCAGTGCTTCCGCCGGGGTCGCCGCCGCCATCCGCTCCCGCGTCCATCGCAGGAAAGGGCCGCCCGACCCGGTGACCGTGACCCGCTCGATAGCCGCGCTCGGCCGCCCCTCAAGCAGCAGGAAGATCGCGTTGTGCTCGGAATCGACCGGCAGGATGTCGATCCCCGCGCGTCGCGCCGCCGACATGAACACCGCGCCCGCCGATACCAGGCATTCCTTGTTGGCAAGGGCGATGCGTGTGCCGGCGCCGATCGCCGCGTAGGTCGGCGCAAGACCGGCGGCACCGACGATTGCGGCCATCACCAGATCGACCGGGCGCGTCGCCGCCTCGATCACCGCGTCAAGCCCGGCCGCCGCCTCGATGCCAGAACCGGAAAGGCCTTCCTTCAGCTCGTCGTAGCCCTTGGGATCGGCGATCACGGCGATCCGCGCGCCGGTCGCGACCGCAACCTCCGCCAGACGCCGCGCGTTGGCGTTGGCGGTGACCGCCTCGACCTCGTACGCCTCGGGACGCTCGCCGATCACCGACAGCGTGCTGGTGCCGATCGAGCCCGTGGCGCCGAGAATAGTGATACGGCGCGGCGTGCTGGTCGGATCCAGCCGTGTCTCGGCGGCGGCCGCGTCGCTCACCATGACAACAGCCCCACCGCCACCCCGGCGCCGTGGTCGTTCGCCCAGCCGATCAGGGCAGCCAGCGCCGCCGCGGCAATCAGACCGTCGATGCGGTCCATGAGCCCGCCGTGACCTGGGATCAGGTGGCCGGAATCCTTGGCGCCGAAACGACGCTTAACCCACGATTCGAACAGGTCGCCGCCCTGCGACCCCAGCGACAGGGCAAGCGCCACCGCGGCCAGCGGAGCGCTGAGCGAGGTGCCTGCGACGAGGACCGTGACGACACCTGCAAGCATGCCGGCAAGCGCCCCGCCAATGGCGCCCGACCAGGTCTTGTTGGGCGAGACCGCCGGCCACAGCTTCGGCCCGCCCAGCGCGCGCCCGGCGAAATAGGCCGCCGTGTCGGTCGCCCACACGACCGCGAAGACGAAGAAGATTGCCGCGCGATGACCTTGGGGAGCGAGGCAGAGCGCCAGCACGCCGAAGGCGAACAAGGCGGCGTAGACAACGCCCCCCGGCGCCCAGACGGTGCGCCGCGCCGCAAGGGCCAGAACGGCGACGACGGTCGCGAGCCCGACGCCGACGGCGAAGAACCCGCCGGTCGCAACCAGCAGGGCCACCACCAGCCCTGCGGCAAACGTCAACGCAAACGGGCGGAGATCGCCGGTCAGCCCCGACCACTCCAGTTCGATGACAACCACCGCCGCTGCGACGGCGACAAAGGCCAGCCACCCGCCGACCCATGCCGCAGCGAGCGCCACCGCCGCAAGCACCAGCGCCGATGCAACGCGCAGCGTCAGCTCATTGCGTCCGGGCATGAGCTTCCCTTGACCGGCCGTTTCAGCCGTCACGTCGCCACCCGTCCGCCGAAGCGGCGCGAGCGGCTCTGGTACTCCGTCACGGCCGCACGCAAGGCATCGCGACCGAAGTCGGGCCACAGCACCGGCGAGAAGACGAACTCGGCATAGGCGGACTGCCACAGCAGGAAATTGCTGAGGCGCTGCTCGCCGCTGGTGCGGATGACCAGGTCGGGATCCGGGAAACGGGCCGTGTCGAGATGGCGCGCGACCTCCTCGACATCGACGTTGGCGGGATCGAGGTGTCCGTCGCGCACCTCTTCGGCGATCCGGCGGGCCGCCCGGGCGATCTCGTCGCGGCCGGCGTAGTTGAACGCGAAGATCACATCGAGGGTGTTGTTGTGGTCGGTGCGCGACTCCGCTTCCTCGATCAGCGCACGGATGTCGGCCGGCATGCCGGCGCGGTTGCCAATGACCGAAATCCGGCAGCCGGCAGCGTCGAGTTCGGCGACGTCCCGCCGGATGTAGCGGCGAAACAGGCCAAACAGGAAGCTGACCTCATCCTCCGGCCGCGTCCAGTTTTCCAGCGAGAAGGAGTAGAGCGTCAGGTAGCGGATGCCGATCTCGGTGGCGGCCGCAACCGTCTGGCGGACCGCCTCGACGCCGCGGCGATGGCCCTCGCCGCCCGGCAGCCCGTGGATCTGCGCCCAACGCCGATTGCCGTCCATGATGATCGCGACATGGACCGGCAAATGTCCGCTGCCCGCGCTGGCGGGGATGGCTTCGTGCCGGTCGGCGACGACGGACATGGCGATACCGAGGCCCCTCCTCAGACTTGCGTGATTTCAGCTTCCTTGGCGGCGAGCGTCGCGTCGATTTCGGCGATGGTCTCGTCGGTCATCTTCTGAACTTCGTCGGTCAGCCGGTGCTGCTCATCCTGGCCGAGGCCGTCCTTGCCTTCCTTCTTGATGATGTCGTGGCCGTCGCGGCGGACGTGGCGCACGGCAACCCGGGCCTGTTCGGCGTACTTGTGGGCGACCTTGACCAGTTCCTGACGCCGGTCGGCGGTGAGATCGGGGATCGGGATGCGCAGCAGCGTGCCGTCGGTGATCGGGTTGAGGCCGAGATTGGCCTCGCGGATCGCCCGGTCGACCGAACTCACCAGTGCCTTGTCCCAGACCTGCACGGACAGCATCCGGGGCTCCGGCACGCTCACCGAGCCGACCTGGTTGAGGGGCATGGTGCTCCCGTAGGCGTCGACATGAATGTGATCGAGCAGACTGGTCGATGCGCGGCCCGTGCGCAGGCCCGAAAGCTCACCCTTCAATGCCGTAAGCGCGCCATGCATGCGGCGCTGAAGTTCGGCGGTATCCATGGTCCTACCTTGGCTCCCCTAAGCTTACTGTTTGTTTGATCCCACGCTGGCCTTTGGACACGTGAAATCTGGTGCCACGAGCGCCCGCCGGCACTCAGGCGACGACTGTCGCCCGGCCCTTGCCCTTGAGAACATCAACGAACGCGCCGGGCTCGAGGATCGAGAATACGACAAGGGGAATGCCGTTGTCGCGGGCCATGGCCACGGCGCCGATGTCCATCACCTGAAGCCCCTGCCTGACCACCTCGTCGTAACTGAGGCGGTCGTAGCGCTTGGCTGCCGGGTCTTTCTTGGGGTCGGCGCTATAGACGCCGTCGACCTGGGTCCCCTTAAAAAGGGCATCGCAGCCCATTTCGGCGGCGCGCAGCGCCGCCCCTGAATTGGTAGTCACGAAGGGGGTGCCGATCCCCGCCGCAAACAGCAGCGTCTCGCCCGCCTCGAAGGCGGCTTCCGCCGCCCGCTGGTTGAAGGTTTCGCAGATCGCCGGCATGGCGACGGCGGAGAAGATGCGGGTCGATACACCCAACTCGCCAAGCTTCTGCTGCATCGCGATGGCGTTCATCACCGTTGCCAGCATGCCCATCTGGTCGCCGGCAACGCGGTTGCCGCCCGCCTTCTGGATGGTCATGCCGCGGAAGATATTGCCGCCCCCGACGACCACACCGACCCGGGCGCCAAGCTTGACCGCCTCGGCAATCTCGCCGGCGATCCTGGCCAGCACACGGTCATCGATGCCGAACGCCTGATCTCCGAGGAGCGCTTCGCCCGAAACCTTGAGGATGACCCTCTTGTAGCGCAGCGCAGTCGACATGGGCTCGAACTCGTTCGGTGGCGGACGGCTTTTGCGGTACACGATGGTCCCGGTCGTGTCACGGCCGGGACCGATCGCGGGATTGGGCCTAAGGCGCGGTACCTGCCGCGGCGGCGACTTCGGCGGCGAAATCGCTCTCCGCCTTCTCGACGCCTTCGCCGAGCCGGAAGCAAACGAATTCGGTCACGCTGATCGGGGCGCCGAGGTCCTTCTCGACGGCCTTCAGGGCCTTTTCGACCGTGTTTTCCGTGTCGACGACGAACGCCTGCGGAAGCAGCACGACTTCCTCGTAGAACTTGCGCACGCGGCCCTCGACCATCTTCTCGATGATCGCCTCGGGCTTGCCGGACTCGCGCGCCTGCTCGGCGAAGATCGCCCGCTCGCGCGCGACGACCTTGGGATCGAGCTCCTCGATGCGCACGGCCAGCGGGTTCGCCGCGGCAACGTGCATGGCGATCTGCTTGCCGATCTGGCCCAGCATCTCGGGATCGCCGGTGGACTCGAGCCCGACGATCACGCCGATCTTGCCGAGGCCCGGCACGACCGCGCTGTGGACATAGCTGGAGACGGCGCCCGTCTCGACGGACAGCGAGGCCGCCCGGCGCAGCGTCACGTTTTCGCCGATGGTGGCAACCGCCGCCTTGATCGCATCGTCCACGCTGGTCCCCGCCTTGGTCTTGGCGGCGAGGATCGCCGGCAAGCTCGCGTCGGTCGACAGGGCCGCCTCGACGATGCTCGACGCCAGCGCCTGGAATTCGGGGTTGCGCGCGACGAAATCGGTCTCCGAGTTCAGCTCGATCATGACCGCGCGCGTGCCCTCGGTCGCGACGGCGATCAGTCCTTCGGCTGCGACGCGCCCCGCCTTCTTGGCGGCTCGCGACAGACCCTTGGCACGCAGCCAGTCGATGGCCGCATCCACGTCGCCGTTGGTCTCCGTCAGCGCCGCCTTGCAATCCATCATGCCGGCGCCGGTCTTGTCGCGCAGTGCCTTGACTTCGGTTGCTGCGATAGCCATCGCGTCCATCGTCCTTTCGTCTTTTTGCAATTCCCGGCGAATGCCGTCCTAGGCGTTTTCGCCTATCAGGGCCTTGCCCTGACCGACCCAGTCGTCGCGCTGGATCCGGCCCTTGAAGTTCAGCGCCGAGTTGACCTTCTCGATCTCCTCGTCACTGAAGTTGGCGATCTGCTCGTAGCGCGTCACGCCCAGGGCATTGAGCTTGCGCTCCAGGGCCGGACCGATCCCGGTGATCTTCTTCAGATCGTCCGCCTTGCCTTCCGGCTTGGTGAACAGCGGCTCAACGGCCGCCGGCTCGGGGCTCTTGGTGAAGTCCGGAGCGGCCTGGGGCTCGACCGCCGCCGCATCCGACATATCGACATCGGGCGCCGCTTGTTCAAGCGCCACGGGCTCCGGAACCTCCTCGGCCGCGCCGATATCCATCCCGGAGTCGCCCTGGGCGCGCGAGATGCCGTCGATCGCCGCCTTGGCGATGAGGTCGCAGTAAAGGGTGATCGCCCGCGCCGCGTCGTCGTTGCCGGGGATCGGATACTGGATCCGGTCCGGATCGCAGTTGGAATCGATGATCGCCGCCACCGGAATGTTGAGGCGGTTGGCCTCGTCGATGGCGATCTTCTCCTTGTTGGTGTCAATGACGAACAGGAGATCGGGCACGCCGCCCATGTCCTTGATGCCGCCGAGCGCCTTCTCGAGCTTGTCCTTCTCGCGGGTGAGCGTCAGCCGCTCCTTCTTGGTCAGGCCCTGGGCCTCGCCGGCGAGCAGCGTTTCGAGCTCGCGCAGGCGCTGGATCGACCGCGAGATGGTCTTCCAGTTGGTCAGCATGCCGCCCAGCCAGCGGGCGTTGACGTAGTACTGCGCGCAGCGCTTGGCCGCCGCCGTCAGCGGCTCGGCCGCCTGACGCTTGGTGCCGACGAACAGGATGCGTCCGCCCTGGGCCACCGTATCGCTCACCAGCTGGAGCGCGCGATAGAGCATCGGCACGGTCTGCGCGAGGTCGATGATGTGGATGTTGTTACGGACGCCGTAGAGATACGGCGCCATCTTCGGGTTCCAGCGATGCTTCTGGTGGCCGAAATGAACGCCAGCTTCGAGAAGCTGACGCATGGAAAAATCGGGCAGTGCCATGACTACCTTGCTCCTTTACCGGTTCTGTCCGCCGCGGGAATGAAGCCCCTTTCGGGGCACCGGAAGGGCCGCTCGTCCGGTCGAAGCCGGTCGATTGGCCCAAAACCCGCGTGTGAGATGGCCGGCCTTATAGGCGGGCGATCTTGGGAAGGCAAGGCTTTTGGGCTAAGTCTGGACGACGTGGCAGGGTTCGCGAGGCCGGCCTTGAAGTCGTTCGAGGAACTGCAAGCCGAACTCGGCCCGCTGTGGGAGATGAACCGTCCCGGCGGCCAGGGCGATCACGTGCTGATCGTGCTGCCTTCCTTCGGCCTAGGCAAGTCGATGCTCGCCCACTTCGCCGCCCAGTTGCCGGCGCTGGAGCATCGCTACCTGACGACGCTGCCGGTGCTGCACCGCATCCCGAACTGCCGGATCATCTACCTGTGCACGGAGTCGCCGAGCGAGGAGGTGCTCTCCTACTACACCTCGCTGATCCCCAAGGAGCACCGGGCGGGGGTGCGGGCCCGCTTCGTCAACATCGCAGTCCCCGACGATTCCCACCGCTCGGTCGCCGACAAGCTGATTGACCGGCCGGAGATGCTCGAGACGCTGCGCAAGGCGCTGGCCGGCCTGCCCGCCTTCATCGAGCCGTGGAACGTCACCCACCATGAGGTCGAGGTGGCGCGCCGCCTTCAGGTGCCGATCAACGGAACGCCGCCGGAGCTCTGGCAACTCGGCTTCAAGAGCGCCGGGCGCCGGATCTTCCGCGAAGCGGGTGTTCCGGTTGCCGAGGGCCGCGAGGATGTGCGGAGCGTCGCCGATGTGCTTGCGGCCATCGCAGCCATCCAGGCGGAGCGGCCGCAGGCGCCGGGCGTCGTCGTCAAGCTCGACAACGGAACGTCTGGCGAAGGCAACGTGGTCATCCGGTTCGACGAGGTGTCCAGCACCTCCCCCACCGCCTTGCGCCAGCAGATCGAGGCGCTGCCCGAGTGGTATCTCAAGGACTTGGAGGGCGGCGGCGTTGTCGAGGAGCTGATCGCCGGAAGCGCGTTCGCCAGCCCCAGCGCCCAGGCCGACATCACGCCGTTCGGCCATGTCCACGTCGTCTCCACCCACGAGCAGGTGCTCGGCGGCAAGGACGGCCAGATCTACCAGGGCTGCCGCTTCCCGGCCGATCCGGCCTATGCGCCGCTTCTCGCCGACTACATCGATGCGATCGGACGGAAGCTCGCCGCCAAGGGCGTTCTCGGCCGCATCTCGGTCGATTTCGCCGCGGCCCGCGACGAGACGGGAACCTGGCGGGTCTTCGCGCTGGAACTGAACCTGCGCAAGGGCGGCACCACCCACCCCTTCGCCCTCCTGCGCAATCTGGCGCCCGGCCACTACGACCCCAAGCAGGGCCTGTGGCTGGCGCGCGACCGCACGCCGCGCTTCTACGCCGCCACCGACAACCTGATCGACGCGCGCTGGTTGAACCTGCCGCCGGCATCTGTGATTGGAGCGATCCGCGAGGCCGGGCTGGAATTCGACTACGAGCGCGGCTCGGGGATCGTGGTGCACATGCTGTCGTGCCTCGCCGTCGACGGCCGCTTCGGGCTCACCGCCATCGGGAACACGCCCGATCATGCGTCGGAACTCTATGACGCAGTGGCGCCGCTGGTGACCAAGGCGGCCGAGGCTACAGCCCGTCCTTCTCCAGCATCCAGTTGAGGATCAGCCGCCAGTCGGTCATGCGGATCGGCGTGCCGTGGACGCCGGTGTCGAACGCGACGTAGCGGATCGGGTAGCCCGGGTGGCGGGCGCGGACGCGCTTGTAGAAGGCCAGCTCATCCTGCCACGGAAAGATCGGGTCGTAGGTGCCGTGACCGATATAGATCGGGATCGGCCGCGCATTGCCGCTCACCTGCGGCGAGTTCAGGAATTGCTCGTCGTGACCCGAACCCAGCAGCAGCAGCCCCGCCAGATGGCGCGCCACCGCCGGGTCGGCGATCAGGTCCCAGCAGATCGACCCACCCTGCGAGCCGCAGGCCACGAAGATCGCCGCCCGCGGCGACTTGCCCGCCTGATCGAGAACCAGGCTCTTGATGTCCGCGGTGCCCTTGGCGCCGAGATTGGTGAAGTCCGGCGAGATGTAGGCCCCGTTGTTGCGGTCCATCAGGTTCATGATACGGCTGAAGTTGCCGCCGAAGGTCCAGTCGTTGGCGCCCTGAAAGCGATTGCCGCCCTGGCCGTGGATGTAGATGACGATGGCGCGGGCGCCGCCACGGAAGTCGCCGACGCCGATGAATTTCAGATCCTTGCCGTAGGTCAGATTGTGCTGGAGGCGCGGGGAAACATACCGCGGCTGGACCTTCTGCTCCGGGATCAGGTCGCGTTTGTGAAGGTCGCGGGCCTTGTCGTACTGGACGACCAGAAAGTCGCCGTCGTCCTGGCTGTCGAGGATCTTCGGGTAGGCGAAGAGATCGTCCATGAACGGGGCCAGCCGATAGCTGGCCGCGGCAGAGGTGGCGGCGAGCAGGCTGGCGGCAAGAACAAGGGCACGGAGGCTCATCGCCTCATACTAGCTCAACCTGCACGACACCTTTGACCGCCCTCAGCGCACTGGCGATCCGCGGGTTGACCGGGTAGCGGCCGGGAAGCCGCATTTCCACCTCGCGGCCCTTCTCCAGAAGCAGCACGAGGCTCGCCTCGCCGTCGCCCTTGCCGGTCAGGTGCTTGGCGACGCTGGCCAACGGCTCCTCGTCGCGCACGAACACCCGGATCTGCTTGAGGCCGGCCATGACGTTGTCGAGCGACTCCGCCGACTGGATGCGCACGCTCACCCCTTCGGGGCGGTCTTCCGCGCTCACCAGCACCACCACCGAGCGGCCGGGCTCGAGCAGCTCGCGGTATTCGGACAGCCCGTCCGAGAACATGATCGCCTCGAACGAGCCGGTGGGATCGGAAAGCTGGAAGATCGCCATTCGGTTGCCGGAGCGAATGCGTCGCTCCTGCCGCGCGGTCACGGTGGCGGCGAGGCGGCCGGCGGTGGCACCGTTGCGCACCGACTCGGCGAACTCCGCCCAGGTCTGGACGCGCATCTTCTGGAGCACCGGGCCGTACTCATCGAGCGGGTGGGCTGAGAGGAAGAAGCCGACCGCATCGTGCTCGCGCTTGAGCTTCTCCGCCGCCAGCCACGGCTCGACCGCCGGCAGCAGCAACGGCTGGCGATCCTCGACGGCGCCGAACATGTCCTCCTGCCCGACCGCGGCACTTTCCTGAACGCGCGCCGCCATGCCGAGGATGCGATCGACGCCGGCCGTCAGGCGGGCGCGATCCGGCTCCAGCTCGTCGAGCGCCCCGGCGGCGATCAGGCTTTCCAGCGCCCGCTTGTTGATGATTTTCGGGTTGATGCGCCGGCCAAAGTCGGCGAGATCGCGGAACGGCTTGTCGCCGCGCACCTCGACCAGATGCTCGATCGCCTGCGCGCCCACCCCCTTGATGGCGGCCAGCGCGTAGAAGATGCGGCCGTTGCCGTCGGCGTCGAACGCAACGTCGAAGATGACGCCGGATTTGTTGACCGAGGGCGATATGACGGGAATGCCGAGGCGGATCGCCTCGCGGCGGAATTCGGCGAGCTTGTCGGTGTTGCCGTTCTCCAGCGTCATCGACGCGGCCATGAACTCGACCGGGTAGTTCGCCTTCATGTAGGCGGTCTGGTAGGTGATCAGCGCATACGGCGCGGCGTGCCCTTTGGGGAATCCGTATTCGGCGAACTTGGCGCAGGCATCGAAGATGGCGCTGGCCGTGCTCGGGTGGACGCCGCGATCGGTGGCGCCGGTGAGGAACCGGTCGCGCTGCGCATCCATCTCCTTCTTGATCTTCTTGCCCATGGCGCGGCGCAGAAGGTCCGCCTCGGCAAGCGTATAGCCGGCCATGTCGCGGGCGATCTGCTGCACCTGCTCCTGGTAGGTGATGATCCCGAACGTATCCTTGAGGATCGGCTCAAGCAGCGGGTGCTGGTATTCGACCTCCTCCTGTCCGTGCTTGCGCACGCAATAGGTCGGGATATTGGCCATCGGGCCGGGGCGATAGAGCGCGACCAGCGCGATCAGGTCCTCGAAGCGGTCCGGCCGCATGTCGATGACGGCGCGGCGCATGCCCGCGCTTTCAACCTGGAATATGCCGACCGTATCGCCGCGCGCCAGCGGCTCGTAGCTGCGCGCATCGTCAAGCGGGATGCGCGACAGGTCGACCTCGATGCCGCGCCGCCTGACCAGGCGGACCGCCTCGTCGAGCACGGTCAGGGTCTTGAGGCCGAGGAAGTCGAACTTCACCAGGCCCGCCGGCTCGACCCACTTCATGTTGAACTGGGTGACGATCATGCCGGAGCGCGGGTCGCGATAGAGCGGCACGAGCTGGTCGAGCGGCCGGTCGCCGATGACGACGCCGGCGGCGTGGGTGGAGGCGTGTCGGTAGAGGCCCTCCAGGCGCTGGGCGATGTCGAGCAGGCGGCGGACCTGCGGGTCCTCGTCGCGGACCGACTGGAGCGCGGGCTCGTCGGCGATCGCCTTCGACAGCGTCACCGGGTTCGCCGGGTTGGACGGCACCATCTTGGCGAGCCGGTCGACCTGCCCGTAGGGCATCTGCAGGACGCGACCGACGTCGCGCAGCACGGCGCGCGCCTGCAGCGTCCCGAAGGTGATGATCTGCGCGACCCGATCGGCGCCGTACTTCTCCTGAACGTAGTGGATCACCTCGTCGCGGCGGCTCTGGCAGAAGTCCACGTCGAAATCCGGCATGGACACGCGATCGGGATTCAGGAAGCGCTCGAAGATCAGGTTGAAGCGCAGCGGGTCGACGTCGGTGATGGTCAGCGACCACGCCACCACCGACGCGGCACCCGACCCGCGGCCGGGCCCGACCGGGATTCCTTGCGCCTTCGCCCACTGGATGAAATCGGCAACGATCAGGAAGTAGCCCTGATACTGCATCTTCTCGATGACGCCGAGTTCGTACTCGAGACGTTTGCGATAATCCTCCTCGCTGAGGCCCGGCGCCAGACCGTGGGCGGCGAGCCGCCTGGCAAGCCCGGCTGCGGCCTGCTCGCGCAGGATCAGCGCCTCGTCCCGGGCAGCGGTCTCAGCGTCGGCGGCGCTTTCGGCGAAGCGCGGCAGGATGGGCTTGCGCGTCTGCGGCCACCACGCGCAGCGCATGGCGATTTCGACCGTGTTTTCAATGGCTTCCGGCAGGTCGGCGAACAACGCCGCCATCTCGGCGCGGCTCTTGAAATAGTGCTCCTCGGTCAGCCGCCGGCGATTGCCATCCGACACCACCGCGCCCGCGGCGATGCAGATCAGCGCGTCGTGCGCTTCGTAGTCCTCGCGCTCGGGAAAGAACGGCTCGTTGGTCGCGACCAGCGCCAGTTGACGCTGATAGGCGAGCGCGACGAGCTGCGGCACTACCGCCGCCTCGCTCTGCGTCCCGTGGCGCTGGAGTTCGACATAGAGGCGGTCGCCGAAGATTTCGGCGAGGCGGTCGAGGCGCGCCGCGGCAAGCGCCTCCTGCCCCGCCACGATCGCCCGGTCGATCGGC
Organism: uncultured Alphaproteobacteria bacterium; assembly: GCA_963843565.1. Taxonomy (GTDB): domain Bacteria; phylum Pseudomonadota; class Alphaproteobacteria; order Rhizobiales; family Kaistiaceae; genus DASZQY01. The sequence continues at coordinate 524,439 of CAWJKY010000003.1, read as the reverse complement.
CCGCCCGGACCGCCGGTGAGCGCGATCAGCCCATCGGCCCTACTCGCTATGGCGTCGATGGTCGCGTGGGCCCGCACCGAAGGGTCGGTCCCCATGAACGAATCGGAGACCAGGCGGACAAGGTTCCAGTAGCCGGCCTCGCTGGCCGCGATCAGCACGAGGTCGCTGAACGTGCGCTCGCGCGGCACGCCGCGGCCGCCCTCCGCCTCGGCATCGTCGAAATCGACCGCCACCTGGCAGCCGACGATCGGCTGGATGCCCTTCTCGGCCATCTTTTCGGAAAACTCGAGCGCCCCGAACAGGTTGCCCGTATCGGAAATCCCGAGCGCCGGCATCTTGTCCGCCACCGCCAGATCGACGAGCCGCTTCAGCGGCAGCGCGCCTTCCAGCAGCGAAAAGGCAGAGTGGACGTGGAGATGGACAAAGCCGGCACCGGCGGCGACCCAACTCATGAAGCGATCCTCATCGCATCCAGTGTCGGCGATGGCTTCGGCGGTGTCCATTGCGGCGGGCAGCCTTCCCCGCCCTTCTCCCGAGCCTCAGAGCAACGCGTGCAGGACCTGGGTCCAGACCCCTGCCGTGGCCACGAACGAGACCACGACGACCAGAGCGGCGGCATCACGGAAATACGCAGACATAACTGGCTCCCTCTGACTGGAGGGGGAGTATGTTCTTGTTTTGTTCTCGCGTCAAACGAAGGCATGTATCCCCTTGGCGTATGGGCCAACGTGGGGTAGGCTTCGGGCTTGCTGCAACTAGCGCGAGTCGGAGGTTACATGGTGGACGATGCTGTTCTGAAGCAGAGTGGGGGCGATCTTCCCGCTCTGTTTGCCAACAAGGCGTGGGTTCATGTCGGTCAATTCTATACGCGAGTAGTGCTCGGAGAGGTGTTCACCGATCCGACCGCTACGAATTGGCATCATGCCTACACAATTCCCACCGCCGATTTGGAGGTCATAGCTCGCCAAATTGTGGCGTGGATAGAAGCCGACAGGGCATCTCGGGCCGTCGCTCCACAAGGAGGGTCTGGTGGGCGAACCACCTAGTCAGGCCGAGGGCTCCAGCGGAGCTGGCACCAGTCAGGCAGACGCTGCTGGCGGGCTTGCCGGAAAGGGGATTGCCTCTCCGACGCAACCTCCAGCCGCCTTCGGCGGTCTGCCTCAAGATTCCGGAATCTTTCAAGCGCCGGTCGTGCGGCACTTCGTCGGCGAGTGGCCGATGATCAGAAAAGTTCCTTGGAGTTTCTTTTCCGCTCTCGGACTAGCCGCGGTATTCATCCTGATAGCCGTCTGGTGGTTCGTAAATTATCTCTATTCATTTTCGCTAGAGAACAAGGACGCGCTGGTCGGCTTGACCGCCGGACAGTACGAGATTGTCAAGGATAGGCTTGATGATCTTCAGCGACTGCACGACTCAGACAAGCAGCGAATTGCCGACCTGGAAAACCAAGTCTCGCGGCTGAGGCATCCGATGATTAGCGAACCAGACACAAGGTAGCCGATACATGTCACGCGGGAAATTTCTAAGTCTTGAGGAAGCCCGGCGCACCGGCCAACTGGACCGCTACGCCAAAGAGCATCCGTCAGTCGGCGACCGAGAGCGGTTCGACGCTCTGCTGAAGGCTATGTCGAATGGTAAGCTCCCTCCAACGATGGAGGGCGACAATGCCAAGAAAGACAATAAGCCTCGAAAAGATGGACAACTTCGAGGTCGATGATGACGGGCGTCTCTACTGGCAAGGGGAGCGTGTCTTGACCGAAGTGCGGCTGTCACTCCCGAGAGCCGTGAACATTGCGGTTATCTCTGCTGCTGCCGCGACCGTGCTCACGTTCCTGCTTGGCGTTCTTCAGATATCCCACATCATTCCAGCGCCAGCGCAAGCACCTATCGAAATCACCATCAAGCTAGACGGTGCAATCATTGGGCACGCGCAAACGACTCCATGAGCAGCGGGAAGAGCAAAGAAGGCTGCTTCCTGAGATTGTACCGAAACTCAAACTCTCCGAGGTAGCGTTGCAGGTACTTGGGCGAAACATGAACGTGGGTGCTGACGATGGCGCGCTGGAACCACGACCAGAAGCCGTCCAGCGTGTTCGTGTGCGCCCAGCCATGGACGTATTCGCCTGCGTTGTGATCGACCGAACCATGCTCGTATCCGTATTTGGGCAGATCGCGGAAGGCGTAAGCCTTGTCGGTCGCGATACGCGAACCGGGACGGACGTTCGGGACGATAACGCCAGCGACCAGCGCGGCTTCGTCGCGGCGAGGGACGACGCGAGTGAGGATTTCACCCTGCCGCTCCACGACGCCCATGACGAGGGTTTTGTTGTCGACGCCGCGAGGGGCGTAGCCGCCGATCTGGACCTCATCGGCTTCCACGACGCCGCCACCGGGACCACCGAGCGGTGCGTCGCCGTCAACCCAGCCCATGTAGTCGCGGATCAAGCCAGCCATCCGCCACGCGGTCTTGTAGGTGACGCCCATCTGTCGCTGGATTTCCTTGGCCGCCACGCCGTTGCGGGTGGTGGTGAACAGGTACATGGCGAAAAACCACTTCTGGAGCGGCGTACGGGACCGGTGGAAGGGCGTGCCGACCATTGGGTGAATGTGGTGCCCGCAATTGCAGGTGTAGGCGGGCATCTTCCGCAGGCGGTGGAAAGTGCCAATCTGGCCGCACTTTGGGCAAACGGGTTCATCGCCGTAGCGGACCTTGAACAGGTGCGCCAAGCAGGCGTCATCGTCCGGGAACTCGGCGAAAAACTGCTGAACCGTCATGGGCTTCGACATGGCTCTCTCCTACAGACGGAATGTAGGATATGAGCCAACATACGTCAAGGGGATATATGCCCAAACGAAAAGCAACGAGGTGGAATCCTACCGTCGCGGACAGGCGCTTCAGGGGATGGCGAGGCCGTCGCAGGCCGACCCGCCGACGATGCAGGCGCCGCGTCCGCCATCGGCCGCCTCGCAGCTCTTGAGCGCCCCCGCCTCGGCCGACGCCAGATCGGCCTCGATCGCCCAGCCGAAACCGGGCGTCCCGTCGGCTGGATTGTAGGCGACCGACGCGCATTGATTGACGAAGTGGCCGACCACGGCACAGAGCGCCTTGGTCGACGCCTTCACGTCGGCGAGCTTGCACTGGGAGAGCGCTTCGTCGGTTGCGAGTTGCGTGGTGAGCCGGACCGCGACGCCGATCGCCACGCCGTCCGCCGCGATGTCGTCCGGGACCCCAAGGGCGAGAACCCCATCGGCGCGGGCTCCGCCCGCCATCGCCATCGCCGCGAAGCCCGCGGCACACGCCAACCGGCGCGGCCCAAATATCGCCGTCATGTTGCGTCGCCCTCGAACCGGACCGTTCCGGTCCGGCCAAAAGCCTATACGAGGGCGGTCGCCGAAACGACCCCGTTGTTCAGCGCCCCGGCGTCGGCGGCTCGCTGAGCGCCTCGGCGGTCGACTTTCGCGGCAGCTCCACGATCTCGCCGCGGTCGAGGGTGATCACCCGGTCCATGCGGTCCGCCAGTTCCTGATTGTGGGTGGCGATCAGGCAGGCCAGACGCGCCGCCCGCACCAGCCGCATCAGGCCCTCGAACACGAAGACCGCGGTCGTCTGGTCGAGGTTGCCGGTCGGCTCGTCGGCGAGCAGCAGGCGCGGCCCGTTGGCGACGGCGCGAGCGATGGCGACGCGCTGCTTCTCGCCGCCGGACAATTCGCCCGGCCGGTGGGTGGCGCGCTGCTTGACCCGCATATAGCCAAGCAACTGGTCCGCCCGCCGCCGCGCCTCGTCCCGCGCGATGCCGCGAATGAGCTGCGGCATCATCACGTTCTCGCGCGCCGTGAACTCCGGCAGCAGGTGGTGGAACTGATAGACGAAGCCGATGTGCAACCGGCGGAGGCGCGTCCGCTCGAGGTCGCCGAGCTTGCCGGTCGGCCGGCCGAGGATGAACACCTCGCCGGCGCTCGGATGTTCAAGCAGTCCGGCGATATGCAGGAGGGTCGACTTGCCGGCGCCCGACGGCGCCACCAGCGCGACCATCTCGCCAGCGAACAGGTCGACGTTCACACCGGAGAGGACCGTGAGCTGACCCTCGCCCTCCCCGTACGACCGCTCGATCCCCGACAGTCGCAGGATCGGCTTGCGGCCCTGGCGTGGCTGCGGTCCACTCATTCGTAGCGCAGGGCCTCGACCGGATCGAGGCGCGCCGCCCGCCAGGCGGGATAGAGTGTGGCGAGGAACGACAGGACCAGCGCCATGATGAGCACCGAGATCGTCTCGCGCGCGTCCATCTGGGCGGGCAGCTCGCTCAGGAAATAGAGCTCGGGCGAGAACAGCTCGGTCCGCGTCAATTGCGAAATGAACTCCCGGATCGTCTCGACGTTGAGGTCGATGACCAGGCCAAGCACGAACCCGGCCAGCGTCCCGAACGTGCCGATCGAGGCGCCGGTGATGAAGAAGATGCGCATGATCGCGCCGCGCGTCGCCCCCATGGTGCGCAGGATGGCGATGTCGTGCCCCTTGTCCTTCACCAGCATGGTGAGGCCCGAGATGATGTTGAGCGCCGCCACCAGAACGATCAGCGTCAGGATCATGAACATGACGTTGCGCTCGACCTCGAGCGCCGAGAAGAACGTGACGTTGCGCTCTTGCCAGCTGGTCACCAGCGCTTGTCGCTGGATCGCCGTCTCGATCGCCGGTCGGAGCGCGCCGACGCTGTCGGCGTTGTTGAGGTAGACCTCGACCGCGCTCGCTGCATCGTCGAGGTTGAAGAACGCCTGCGCTTGCGCGAACGGCATGATGACGAAGGTCGAGTTGTACTCCGACATGCCGATCTCGAAGATCGCCACGACCTTGTAGGCCTTCACCCGCGGCGTGACGCCGAGCGGCGTGACGGCGCCACGCGGCGAGACGATCGTGATGTCCTGCCCGACAGTGACGCCAAGCTCGGTCGCCAGCCGCGTGCCGATCGCGACGCCGCCGGAATCTGCAAAGCCGTCGAGGGTGCCGAGGCGCACGTTGTTGAAGACACCGGGGACCTTGGGCAGATCCTGATCGCGGATGCCGCGCACCAGCACGCCACCGGAGTTGCTCGGTCCACTGGCGAGCGCCTGTCCCTCGACCAGCGGCACCGCCGACACCACGCCCGGTACCGCCGTCAGCCGCTTGGCGATATCCGCATAGTCGGTGAGCTTGGTGTCCATCGGCTGCACGATGACGTGGCCGTTGATCCCGAGGATCTTGTCGATGAGCTGGGCACGGAAGCCGTTCATCACGGCCATGACGACGATCAGCGTCGCCACGCCCAGCATGATGCCGACAAAGGAAAACCCGGCGATGATCGAGATGAACGTCTCGCGACGGCGAGAGCGCAGATAACGGCCCGCGATGCTCCACTCGAACCTTGAAAAAGGCCGGGTGCCGGTCGGCAGGGCCATGCGCTTTTCTTCAGCCATCAGGCGGTCGCGATTCGCTCCACTGCCGCATCCAGTCCTATCGTCTCACGCGCGCCAGTGGCGCGCTTCTTGATCTCGACCTCGCCGCGCTCCAGGCCCTTCGGCCCGACAATCAGCTGCCAGGGCAGCCCGATCAGGTCCATCGACGCAAACTTGGCACCGGCCCGCTGGTCGAGGTCATCGTAGAGTACCGTGATTCCGGCATTCGTGAGGCGCTGATACAAACCCTCCGCCGCGGCATCGACCTTGGCGTCGCCCGCCTTCAGGTTGATGAGGCCGACGCGGAACGGCGCCACGCTCTCCGGCCAGATGATGCCGGCGTCGTCGTGGCTCGCCTCGATGATCGCGCCGACCAGCCGCGAAACGCCGATCCCGTATGAGCCCATGTGGACCGCCTGATCGGCACCGTCGGGCCCGGTCACCGTCGCGCCCATCGGCTTGGAGTACTTGGTCCCGAAGTAGAAGACCTGCCCGACCTCGATACCGCGCGTCTGCAAGCGTCGCTCCGCCGGCACCTCGGCCTCGAAGCGCGCCGCGTCGTGCACGTCCTCGGTGGCCGCGTAGTACGACGTGTACGGCGTGATGTGCGGCGTCAGGTCGCCGTCGTAGTCGACGTCCGCACCGGGCACCGGAACCGTCAGGATGTCCTTGTCGCAAAAGACGCCCGACTCGCCCGTCTCCGCCAACACCAGAAACTCGTGGCTGAGATCGCCGCCGATCGGTCCGGTCTCGGCGCGCATCGGGATCGCCGTCAGCCCGAGCCGCGCGAACGTCCTCAGATAGGCGACGAACATCTTGTTGTAGGAGAGCCGCGCCGTCGCCTCGTCGAGATCGAACGAGTAGGCGTCCTTCATCAGGAATTCGCGCCCGCGCATCACCCCGAAGCGCGGCCGCACCTCGTCGCGAAACTTCCACTGCACGTGATAGAGGTTGAGCGGCAGCGACCGGTACGACGACACGTACGAGCGGAAAATCTCCGTGACCATTTCCTCGTTGGTCGGCCCATACAGCATGTCGCGCTCGTGGCGGTCGGTGATGCGCAGCATCTCCTTGCCGTAGGCGTCGTAGCGCCCGCTCTCCCGCCACAGGTCAGCCGACTGAACGGTGGGCATCAGAATCTCGATTGCGCCGGAGCGGTCCTGTTCCTCGCGCACGATGGCTGCAATTTTAGCGAGCACGTTTTCGCCAAGCGGCAGCCAAGAGTATATTCCGGCGGCCTGTTGGCGGATCATCCCCGCGCGCAGCATCAGGCGATGAGAGACGATTTCCGCCTCCCGCGGCGCTTCGCGCAGAATCGGCAGAAAGTAACGGGAAAGGCGCATTTTCGGGCGGGACTCCGAGGCTGAAATGGCGCCGCAGTGAACCGATACAACGACCGGAACACAAGGGGGCTCAACGGACGGCCCCTGCGACACCTGGCGGCGGCGAAACATTTTCGCGCGAAGACATCAAACCATGCAAAAAATTCGGGCTGCCGGTGCACAAATTGGTGACAAGCCGGGATCGTTTGGCTAGGGTCGTTTCAATAACAAAAGGACGGGTACCACCCACGTGGGTGGGACCATCCAAAAAGGCATCGCGGTCTAAGTCTTGGGAGGAAGATCCCTCAGAGCGCGCCCGTAAGGCGCAGCCACCGGGTCCTGTTTTCAAGGTCCAGCCAGCCTGCTGGATCGTGGATCTGGATGAGGGGTGAGACGCGGAACTCGATGAAGCAAGGCCTCTGGCCTTGCTTTTTTTATGGCTTCAGCGAAACGAGATTCGCGATCGTATCGAACGTGATGTCGTAGCGGTCGACGACGAAGACGATTGCGCCGACGATGATCGCGGTGACGATCGTGTTGGCGATCACAACACGGCCGAGACTGAGGCGCGCCGGTGCGCTGCGCGCCGTCCCCAGCGTCACGTCGCCAGCCTTGTCCTGCGAACGAGTCATGAAGAACGGCAGGACGGCAAACAACACCAGCCACCACAGGACGAAGTAGAAACCGGCGATCGCGATCAGGCTCATGTCACGCCTGCTCCAGCTCGATCAGCGTGCCGAGGAAATCCTTCGGGTGCACGAACACGACCGGCTTGCCGTGGGCGCCGATCTTGGGTTCGCCGTCGCCCAGCACGCGCGCGCCGCGCGCCGCAAGGTCGCGCACCGCGGCCCTCACGTCGGCGACCTCGTAGCACACGTGATGAACCCCTCCGAAGGGATGGCGCTCGAGAAACGCGGCGATCGGCGACCCCTCGCCGAGCGGCGCAATCAGCTCGACCTTGGTATTCGGCAGCTCCACGAACACGGTCGTGACGCCATGCTCCGGCTGCGCCACCGCCTCCGACACCTTGGCGCCCAGCATGTCGCGATAGAGCGCAGCGCCGGCCTCGATGTCGTGCACGGCGATGGCGACGTGGTTGAGGCGGCCGATCATGTGCGCGCTCATACGACCGCGACGAAGACGGTGCAAATCGGCTTTTTGCCCCACGCCTCGGCAGCCGCCCCCCGCGCCGCCCGGCGAATCGCCTCGCCGACCACGTCCGGGTCGCGGCGGCGCGGCCCGGGCAAGGACTCCAGCGTCCCCGCGATGGCCTCAAGGATGATCTCGTCGAAGCTGCGGCCCGCGGAATCCTTGACCGGCAGGCCGACCAGCTCGATGTCCGGGTCGGCGACCTGGGACCCCTTGGCGTCGAGGACCAGCGAGATCGCGATATGCCCGGCGAACGACAGCTTGCGCCGCTGCGGAATGCCGACGCCTTCAAGATCCGCGATGATCTTGCCGTCCTTGAACATGCGGCCCGCCTCGACCTCGTCGACGCTCTCTACGGGGTCCGGCGCCAGGCGCACCATCTCGCCGTTCTTGACCGTCAGCACGCGCTCGACCCCGAGTTCGCGCGCGAACTCCCCGTGGGCCGCGAGGTGCATGGCCTCGCCGTGAACCGGAATGGCGATCTTCGGCTTGACCCAGCCGTAGAGCGTGCGGAGTTCACCACGCCGGGGATGGCCGGAGACATGCACCAGCCGCTCGCGGTCGGTTATGACGCGCACCCCGCGCACCGTCAGCCCGTTGATGATGCGGTTGATCTCAAGTTCGTTGCCGGGGATGGCGCGCGCCGAAAAGACGAACGTGTCGCCCTCGGACATCTCGACGCGCGGATGCTCGCCGGCGGCGACCCGCGCCAGCGCCGCGCGCGGCTCGCCCTGGCTGCCGGTGAGAATGGCGCACACCTTGCGGCGCGGCAGGTGCTCGAAGACGTCCTCGTCGTGAAAGGCGGGCAGCCCATCGAGCATGTGCAGCTCGGAGGCAACGTCGATCGTGCGGCGGAGTGCCCGCCCGCAAATGACCACGTCGCGCCCGGCCGCTTTCGCCGCGAGCGCGATCGACTTGATGCGCCCGACGTTGGAGGCAAACGTCGTGAAGGCCACCCTGCCCTTCGCGTGCTTGACGATGTCGGTCAGTTCGCGACCCACCTCGGTCTCGCTCGGGCTCTTGCCTTCGCGCATCGCGTTGGTGGAGTCGCAGAGCATGGCGAGCACGCCCTCGGCGCCCAGCGCCTGGAAGCGGGCGGCCTCGGTCGGCTCGCCCACGGTCGGCTCGTCGTCGAGCTTCCAGTCGCCGCTATGCACGATCGTGCCGAGATCGGTGCGGATCGCAAGCGCATGCGACTCGGGGATCGAATGGGCAACGTTGATGTACTCGACCTCGAACGGCCCGATCGCGATCTTCTCACCCGGCCTGACGACGGTAATCGGCACCTGCGGCATCGCCCCGCGCTCACCGGCGATCTTGGCGGCCAGCAGCCCGGCCGTGAACGGCGTCGCGTAGACCGGCGCCCCAACCCGGGGCCACAGGTCCGCGAGCGCGCCGTAGTGGTCCTCATGGCCATGGGTGATGGCAATGCCAGCGATCCGGTCACGCACCTTCTCGAGGAACGCTATGTTCGGATAGACCAGATCGACCCCGGGCAGGTCGGAATGGGGAAACGAAACGCCGAAATCGACCACCAGCCAGCGCCGGTTGCGGCGCGGCCCGAACCCGTAAAGGGCGAGGTTCATGCCGATCTCGCCGGCCCCGCCAAGCGGCAAGAAGACCAGTTCGTCCGCGCCGGCGGCCTTGGCGCTCTTGCCCATCACTCAGGCCCGGCCGATGCGAAGAACACGTCGCCGGCGCTGATCGTCTCGCGAACCCCGTCATGGCGCTCAAGGATAAGCCGGCCGTTGTCGTCGAGCGCCTCGAAGCGGCCGTCGAGGCTGCCGTGGGCAAGGTTGACCCGGATCTCCTCGCCTACACCGATCGACCGCGCCAACCACGCGCCACGCGTCTCCGCAAAGCCCGCGCCGCGGTTCCAGCGGACGATTTCGTCGGCCATGCGCTGCGCTAGCCGCTCGAAGAGCAATTCGGCCACCAGATCGACACCGCGCGCAGCGAAGTCGCTGATCGGGACCCGCGCCTCGATATCCGGGTGGTCGACGCAATTGGCGCCAACCCCGATGACCACCACGAACGAACCGGCCGTCCGCTCGCCCTCCACCAGAATGCCGCCGACCTTGTGGCGGTCGAGCAGCAGGTCGTTCGGCCATTTCAGCGTCAGCCGCTCGGCAATCGCCGGGCCGACCAGATCGACCACGGCAAGATGCAGCGCGACGCCCGCCACGAACGACAGGGTGGCGGCGACTTCTGGCGGCGCCGGGTCGAGCAGCAGGAGCGAGGCGGCAAGGTTCCCACGGGCCGTTTCCCATGTCCGGCCGCGCCGGCCGCGCCCTTCGCGCTGCTCCTCGGCGACCACCCACAGGCCGCCCGCCACGCCCTCGCGAGCAAGCGTCAGCGCTTCGCGATTGGTGGACCCCAGCGTGTCGTAGGTGCGGACCCGATAGCCCGGGGGCGGCGCGGACATCCGCGCTCAGAAGAAGGTCTTGGCGGCGACTTCGGCGATCGTGCCGATCTGGCCGGCAATGAAGACGAACAGCAGGACGAACGCCCCGCTGACGCCGAGGACCACGCGCAACTCGACCGGCATGGGCGTGAACTTCTCGGCCGGCTCGTCGAAGTACATGAGCTTGACGATGCGCAGGTAGTAGTAGGCGCCCACCACGCTCGCCAGGACGCCGATCACCGCCAGCACGTAGAGCCCCGACTGGATCGCCGCCAGGAACACGTAGAACTTGGCGAAGAAGCCGGCGAGCGGCGGAATTCCGGCAAGCGAGAACAGCAGCATCGCCAGCATGAAGGCCAGCACCGGATTGGTGCGCGACAGCCCGGCGAGCGAGTTCGATCTCCTCGATCGCCTTGCCGTCGCGGCGCATGGCCAGGATGCAGGCGAAGGTGCCGAGCGTCATGGCGACGTAGATGAGCAGGTAGATGACCACGCCCTGCACGCCGGCCTGCGTGCCGGCGGCAAGCCCGACCAGCGCGAAGCCCATGTGGCCGATGGAGGAATAGGCCATCAGCCGCTTGATGTTGGTCTGGCCGATGGCGGCGAAGGCGCCGAGCACCATCGAGGCAATGGCGATGAAGGCGATGATCTGCTGCCAGTCGTGGACGATGCCCGCGAAGGGACCGGCGAGCACCCGGACGAACAGCGCCATCGCGGCGACCTTGGGCGCGGCGGCAAGGAAGGCGGTGACCGGGGTTGGCGCGCCTTCGTAGACGTCGGGCGTCCACATGTGGAACGGCACGGCCGAGACCTTGAAGGCCAGCCCAGCGATCAGGAAGACGAGACCGAACGTCAGGCCGAGGGAGGCCTGACTTCCGGTGAGCGCCGCCGCGATGCCGGTGAAGCTCGTCTGGCCGGTGAAGCCATAGACGAGGGAAGCGCCGTAGAGCAGCATCCCCGACGACAGGGCGCCCAGCACGAAATACTTGAGCCCCGCCTCGGTCGAGCGCAGCGAATCCCGGTTGATGGCGGCAAGCACGTAGATCGCCAGCGATTGCATCTCCAGCCCAAGATAGAGCGAGATGAGATCGGCGGCCGAGATCATCACCATCATGCCGAGCGTCGCCAGTACGATCAGCACCGGATACTCGAAGCGTTCGAACTTCTCGGCGCGCATGAAGCCGACCGACATGGCGATGGCGACGCCAGAGCCGATCAGCGCCACGATCTTCAGGAGCCGCGCGAACGGATCGAGCGCGAAGGCACCGTTGAAGGCGGCACCGTCGCCGGTTCCGATAATCAGGATCGCCCCGACCACCACGATGAGCGCCACGGCAAGGTAGGAGATCGCGGTCGCCGCGCGCTCACCAGCGAACACGCCGATCATGAGCAGCGCCAGCGCGCCGATCGCCATCACGATCTCGGGCAGGGCTGGCTGATAGATGATGTCGACGACCATGCTCCCCGCCCCCTTACTGCACGGCCGCGGTGGCGAGGCTGCCGGCGGCGGAAAGCGCCGCGTGGTAGTTGCCGATCAGGTTGTCGACCGAGGCGGCAGTCACATTCATGATCGCCGCAGGATAGAACCCGAAGAAGAGCGCCAGCGCGACCAGCGGCGCCAGGATCGCGATTTCGCGGCCGGAAAGGTCGAGGATCGACTTCAGCGCGTCCTTCTCGATCACCCCGAAGATGACGCGGCGATAGAGCCACAACGCGTAGCCGGCCGACAGGATCACGCCGCTCGTCGCGATGAACGCCACCCACGTGTTGACCCGGAAGGCGCCGACCAGCGTCAGGAACTCGCCGATGAAACCGCTGGTGCCCGGCAGGCCGACGTTGGCGAGCGTGAACACCATGAACGCGAAGGCGTAGAGCGGCATGCGGTTGACCAGCCCACCGTAGGCCGCGATCTCGCGCGTGTGCATGCGGTCGTAGACGACACCGACGGAGAGGAACAGCGCCCCGGAGACGATCCCGTGCGAGAGCATCTGGAAGATGCCGCCCTGAATCCCTTGCGCATTGGCGGCGAAGATGCCCATCGTCACGAAGCCCATGTGGGCGACTGACGAATAGGCGATCAGCTTCTTCATGTCTTCCTGCATCAGCGCGACGAGCGAGGTGTAGACGATCGCCACCACCGACAGCGTGAAGACGAAGGGCGCCAGATCAGCCGAGGCCAGCGGGAACATCGGCAGCGAGAAGCGCAGGAAGCCGTAGCCGCCCATCTTCAGGAGCACCGCCGCCAGAATCACCGAGCCCGCCGTCGGCGCCTCGACGTGCGCGTCGGGTAGCCAGGTGTGGACCGGCCACATCGGCATCTTCACCGCGAACGAGGCGAAGAACGCGATCCACAGCCACCACTGCATCCCGGCCGGGAAGTTGTAGTTGAGGAGCGTCGGGATGTCGGTGGTGCCGGCCTGCCAGTACATGGCCATCAGCGCCAGCAGCATCAGCACCGAGCCGGCCAGCGTGTAGAGGAAGAACTTGAAGCTCGCGTAGACCCGCCGCGGCCCGCCCCAGATACCGATGATCAGGAACATCGGGATCAGCCCGCCTTCGAAGAAGACGTAGAAGAGCACGATGTTGAGCGCCGTGAACACGCCGATCATCAGCGTTTCCATGACCAGGAACGCGATCATGTATTCGCGGAGCATGCGCTTCACGGTCAGCCGGCTGGCGACGATGCAGATCGGCATCAGGAACGTCGTCAGGATGATGAACAGCATCGAGATGCCGTCGACGCCCATCTTGTAGGAGGCGATGCCGCCGCCCAGCCACTTGCTCTCCTCGACCATCTGGAAGCCCGGATTGGCGGGGTCGAAGCCCACCCAGATGAGCAGCGAGACGAGGAACGTGACGATCGTCGTCCAGAACGCGATGTAATAGACGTTGCGGCGCGCGGCTTCGTCGTCGCCGCGGATGAGGAGCAACAACAGTGCCCCGACGGCGGGCAGGAACGTGACGACGGAGAGGATCGGCCAGGTCATTCGGTCACCCGCCGAACATCAGCCAGGTGACCAGCGCCGCGACGCCGATCAGCATGGCAAAGGCATAGTGGTAGAGGTAGCCGCTCTGGAGCCGGATGACGCGCTGGGTGACGTCCAGCACCCGCGCCGACACGCCGTCCGGACCAAACCCGTCGATCAGCCAGCCATCGCCGCGCTTCCACAGGAAGCGGCCGAGCCACTTGGCCGAGCGCACGAAGAGCAGGTCGTAGAGCTCGTCGAAGTACCACTTGTTGAGCAGGAACCGGTAGAGCCAGGCGTTGCGCTCGGCGAGCAGCCGCGGCGTCTGCGGCGAGTAGAGGTAGAACCAGATCGCGACGCCCGCGCCGACGATCATCATGAGCGTCGGCAGCACCTTGACCCAGAACGACGTCTCTTCCATCGCCGCCAGGATCGGCGCGTGCTCGCCGGCGATCAGCGCTTCCTTCCAGAAGGCGCCGTTGCCGCCGCCGATGAAGCTGCCGCTGAAGATGAGCCCGGCGAACAGGGCGCCGGCCGCCAGGATGTAGAGCGGCACCATCATCACGTTCGGCGATTCATGGACGTGCGCCAGCACCTCGGGCTCGGCGCGCGTCTCGCCGTGGAAGGTCATGAAGATCAGCCGCCACGAGTAGAACGCGGTGAGCGCCGCCGCGACGACGGTCAGCGCCCAGGCATAGCCGGCAAACGAATTGGCGCCGTGGAAGGCCGCCTCGATGATCGCGTCCTTGGAGAAGTAGCCGGCCGTCAGCGGGAACCCGGTGAGCGCCAGCGTCCCCGCGATCATCATCCAGTATGTGCGCGGAATGTGCGTGCGCAGCCCGCCCATCTTGCGCATGTCCTGCTCGCCGCCGACCGCGTGGATGACCGAGCCGGAGCCCAGGAACAGCAGCGCCTTGAAGAAGGCGTGGGTGAACAGGTGGAAGATGCCGACGCCGTAGGCGCCGACGCCGAGCGCCACGAACATGTAGCCGAGCTGCGAACAGGTCGAATAGGCGATGACCCGCTTGATGTCGTTCTGGACGAGACCGACGGTCGCCGCGAAGAACGCAGTGGTGGCACCGATGAAGGTGACGAAGGTCAGCGCCCCCGGCGCCAGCTCGAAGATCGGCGAAAGCCGCGCCACCATGAAGACGCCGGCAGTCACCATGGTGGCGGCATGGATCAGCGCCGAGACCGGCGTCGGGCCTTCCATCGCGTCGGGAAGCCAGGTGTGGAGCAGGAACTGCGCCGACTTGCCCATGGCACCCATGAACAGCAGCAGGCTGACCACGGTGAGCGCCGGCCAATCCCAGCTCAGGAAGTGGATGGTCTTGTCGGCCATCCCCGGCGCGTTGACGAAGATGGTCTCGTAGTCGACCGAATTGAACAGCAGGAAGACGCCGAAGATGCCAAGCGCGAAGCCGAAGTCGCCGACCCGGTTGACGATGAACGCCTTGATCGCCGCGGCGTTGGCGGCCGGGCGCTGATACCAGAAGCCGATCAGCAGGTACGAAGCGAGCCCGACGCCCTCCCACCCAAAGAACATCTGGACGAGGTTGTCGGAGGTCACCAGCGCGAGCATGGCGAAGGTGAACATCGACAGATAGGCGAAGAAGCGCGGCCGATAGGGGTCGTGCGACATGTAGCCCATCGAATAGACGTGCACGAGCGCCGACACGGTGGTGACCACCACCAGCATGACGACGGTCAGCGTGTCGATCTTGAGCGCCCAGTCGACCGTCAGCGTCCAGTTGTCGGAGAGCGCGCCGGCCGTGAACCAGTTCATCACCGGCACGCGGATCGCCTCGGCACCACCGATCCAGAAGGTGGCGAACGCGATCCACGACAGCACCGCCGAGACGATCAGGAAGCCGGAGGTGATGAATTCCGCGGCCTGCGAGCCCTCGGCCGCCGGCTCGTGGTCGCGGTGGCCGTGATCGTCGTCCCCGTGCGCCACGTGGGCGTGGGTGGCGTCGTGGGCGTCGTGATCGGCCGGCTCGCCGCCTGGCAAGCGCCGGTGCGCGCCATAGAGCGAAATGCCACCGGCGATGATCGCGCCGAGCAGGGGCAGGAAGACGATTAGCTGATACATGCCGCCCCTAGCCCTTCATCACGTTGATGTCCTCGACCGCGATCGAACCGCGGTTGCGGTAGAACACGACGAGGATCGCCAGGCCGATGGAGGCTTCCGCCGCGGCGACCGTCAGCACGAGCAGGGCGAACACCTGCCCGACGAGGTCGTTGAGGAACGCCGAGAAAGCCACCAGGTTGATGTTGACGGCGAGCAGGATCAGCTCGACCGACATCAGGATGACGATGACGTTCTTGCGGTTGATGAAGATGCCGAAGATGCCGATCGTGAAGATGATCGCGGCGACCGTCAGATAATGGGGCAGGCCAACTTCCATCAGAGCCCCCTCCCCAATTCAACCTTGCGCACTTCGATGGCCGTCGCCGGCGTGCGCGCCACTTGGGCGGCGATCGACTGGCGCCTGACATTCGGCTTGTGGCGGAGCGTCAGCACGATCGCGCCGACCATGGCGATCAGCAGGATCACGCCCGCCGCCTGGAAGAAGAAGATGTAGCGCGTGTAGAGGATGTCGCCGAGCGCCGCCGTGTTGGAGGCGACGCCGAGCGCCGGGATCGGCGCACCCGCCGCGGTCGCCGCGATATTTGGCGCGAACACCCAGCCGCTCAGCACGATCAACAGTTCGGCGAGCAGCACCACCCCTACCAGCGCGCCGATCGGCATATAGTTCAGGAAGCCCTGGCGCAGTTCGACGAAATCGACGTCGAGCATCATGACCACGAACAGGAAGAGCACCGCGACCGCGCCGACGTAGACGACCACCAGGATCATCGCCAGGAACTCGGCGCCGAGCAGCACGAACAGCCCGGCGGCATTGAAGAACGCCAGGATCAGGAAGAGCACCGAGTGCACGGGATTGCGCGCCCCGACCACCATGATCGACGAGGCGATGGCGACCGCCGAGAACAGATAGAAGAAGATCGACGAGATGATCATTGCTCTCCTTTCCCTCCCCCTGGAAGGGGGAGGTCGGCGAGCACCGCGAGCCGGGTGGGGGTCGCACGATGACCCCTCCCCGGGCCTTCGGCCCGACCCTCCCCTTTCAGGGGAGGGGGCATGCAAACGATGGCGGCAACGGCGGTCATCTGTAGGGCGCGTCCATGGCGATGTTGCGCGCGATCTCGCGCTCCCAGCGATCGCCGTTGGCGAGCAGCTTCTCCTTGTTGAAGTAGAGCTCCTCGCGCGTCTCGGTGGCGAATTCGAAGTTCGGCCCCTCGACGATGGCGTCGACCGGGCAGGCTTCCTGACAGAAGCCGCAGTAGATGCACTTCACCATATCGATGTCGTAGCGGGTGGTGCGTCGCGTGCCGTCGTTGCGACGCGGCCCCGCCTCGATGGTGATCGCCTGCGCCGGGCAGATCGCCTCGCAGAGCTTGCAGGCGATGCAGCGTTCCTCGCCGTTCGGATAGCGGCGTAGCGCGTGCTCGCCGCGGAAGCGCGGCGACACCGGCCCCTTCTCGAACGGGTAGTTGATCGTCGCCTTCTTGCGGAAGAAGTACTTCATCGACAGCCAGAACGCGCCGACGAACTCGGCGAGGAAGAGCGAACGGGCGGATTGGTCGAGGCGCATCAGGACCCCCCCGCCCAGCCCGTGATCTGCAGGAACGCCGCCGTGGCGAAAACCATGAACAGCGACAGCGGCAGGAAGACCTTCCAGCCGAGTTGCATCAACTGGTCGTAGCGGTAGCGCGGCACGAACGCCTTCACCATGGCGATCATGAAGAAGACGAAACAGACCTTGAGAACGAACCAGATGATCCCCGGGATCCACGTGAACGGGGCCACGGCGACCGGCGGCAACCAGCCCCCGAGGAAGAGGATCGTGGTCAGCGCGCACATCAGCACGATCGCCACGTACTCGCCGAGGAAGAACAGCAGGAACGGCGTCGAGGAATATTCGACCGCGTAGCCAGCGACCAGCTCCGACTCCGCCTCGACCAGATCGAACGGGGGGCGGTTGGTCTCGGCCAGCGCCGAGATGAAGAAGACGATGAACATCGGAAACAGCGGCAGCCAGTGCCAATCGAGGAAGCTGTTGACCAGCCCGAGGCGCGTGCCGATCCCGTCTTCCTGCGCCACCACGATGTCGGAGAGGTTCAGGGAACCGACGCAGAGCAGGACGGTGACGATGACGAAGCCGATGGAGACTTCGTAGGACACCATCTGCGCCGCCGAGCGCAGCGCCGCCAGGAACGGATACTTCGAGTTCGACGCCCAGCCGCTCATGATGATGCCGTAGACGCCGAGCGACGAGATCGCGAACAGATAGAGGATGCCGACGTTGATGTTGGAGATCACCACGCCGGCGCTGAACGGAATCACCGCCCAGGCGGAGAGCGCCAGCGTCGCGGTCACCAGCGGCGCCAGGATGTAGACGCCCTTGTTGGCGCCAGAGGGGATGATCGGCTCCTTGAAGACGAACTTGAACAGATCGGCAAAGCTCTGGAAGAGCCCCCATGGCCCGACCACGTTCGGCCCCTTGCGGAGCTGCACCGCCGCCCAGATCTTGCGGTCGGCATAGAGGATGTAGGCCACGAAGATCAGCAGCACCACGAGCACGACGGCGCTCTCGACGATCATGATGATCGCCGGGATCAGGAAGTCGTGGATGAACCCGCTCATCGCCTACTCCGCCGCCGTCGCGAATTTGCCGGCGGCGAGCGCCGAACACTCCGCCATCACCGCCGAGGCGCGCGCGATCGGGTTGGTCAGGTAGAAGTCGCCGATGGCGTTCTCGAACGGCTCTGCCGAGGTCTTGCCGCCGCGCTCGGCGAGCGCCGCCACGGTTTCCGCCTTGCCCGCCTCAATCGCACCGACCGCCGCGAAATGCGGGTGGGCGGCATAGAGGGCGGCGCGGAGCTGCTGCAACGAATCGAACGGCAACTTGTGGCCAAGCGCCTCGGAGAGCGCTCTGAGGATAGCCCAGTCCTCGCGCGCGTCGCCCGGCGGGAAGCCGGCGCGCGCCGCCATCTGAACCCGGCCTTCGGTGTTGATGTAGGTGCCCGACTTTTCGGTGTAGGCGGCGCCCGGAAGGATCACGTCCGCGCGGTGCGCGCCGGCGTCCCCGTGGGTGCCGATGTAAACGACGAAAGCGCCGCCGAGGGCGTTCATGGCGATCTCGTCGGCGCCCAGCAGGAAGAGCACGTCGAGCGCCTTGGTGGCCGCGGCGGCCACCATGCCGATGGTGTCGAGGCCGTCGCCCTGGGGCACGAAATTGAGATCGAGCGCGCCAACCCGGGCCGCTGCCGTGTGGAGCACCGCAAGCCCGTTCCAGCCCGCCTCAACCTCGCCCATGGTCGCGATCCGGGCGGCGAGCGACAGCACCTCGGGCGCATCGGGACGGGTCACCGCCCCCTGCCCGACGATCACCAGCGGCCGCTTGGCGGCGGCGAGAACCTTGGCGAACGGATGCTTGCCCGCCGCGATTTCGGCAAGCGTTTGCGGGCCCGCGCCGAGATAGTCGTACGGATAGGTGAGATCGACCTGCGCCCCGACGAGACCGACCGGCAGCTCGCCCTGCCGCCAGCGCTTGCGGATGCGTGCGTTCAGCACCGCCGCCTCATGGCGCGGGTTGGAGCCCACGATCAGCACGGCGTCGGCGTTCTCGATTCCGGCGATGGTCGGGTTGAAGATGTACGAGGCCCGCCCGGCCGCCGGATCGTGGCGCTCGCCGGCCCCGCGGCAATCGAGGTTCCTGACGCCGAGCGCGCCCATCAGTTCGCGCAGCGCAAAGACCTCCTCGACGGAGGCGAGATCGCCGACCAGCGCGCCCATGCGCCTGGCGTCCGTCGCCTTCACCTTGTCAGCGATCGCCGCGAACGCTTCCGCCCACGTCGCCGGCATCAGTCGCCCGTCCTTGCGGAAATACGGGCGGTCGAGCCGCTGGGTGCGCAGACCGTCCCAGATGAAGCGCGTCTTGTCGGAGATCCACTCCTCGTTCACCCCCTCGTTCAGCCGCGGCATGATGCGCATGACCTCGCGGCCACGCACGTCGACCCGGATCGCCGAACCGACCGCGTCCATGACGTCGATCGTCTCGGTCTTGACCAGTTCCCACGGGCGCGAGTGGAACTCGTAGGGCTTCGAGGTCAGCGCGCCGACCGGGCAGAGGTCGATGACGTTGCCCTGAAGCTCGGAGCTCATCGCCTGCTCAAGGTAGGTGGTGATCTCCATGTCCTCGCCGCGCCCGGTCGCGCCAAGCTCCGGCACGCCCGCGACTTCGGCCGAGAAGCGGATGCAGCGCGTGCAATGGATGCACCGCGTCATCACTGTCTTGACCAGCGGGCCGATGTACTTGTCCTCGACGGCGCGCTTGTTCTCCGCGAAGCGGCTGCCGTCGACCCCATAGGCCATCGCCTGGTCCTGAAGGTCGCACTCGCCGCCCTGATCGCAGATCGGACAATCGAGCGGGTGATTGATGAGCAGGAACTCCATCACCCCTTCGCGCGCCTTCTTGACCATCGGCGACTTGGTCGACATCTCCGGCGGCTCGCCGTTCTTGCCGGGGCGCAGGTCGCGCACGCTCATGGCGCAGCTTGCCTGCGGTTTCGGCGGCCCGCCCTTCACCTCGATCAGGCACATGCGGCAGTTGCCGGCGATCGACAGGCGCTCGTGGAAACAGAAGCGCGGAATCTCGGCGCCGGCCGCCTCGCACGCCTGCAACAGCGTGTACTCGGCCGGGACGTCGATCTCTTTGCCGTCGACGACGATCTTGGTCATGCCGCGTGCTCTCTGGCTTTCACGCCGCGCTGGGTCTTCCACAAGGCCCCGTTGGGCAGGTCTTCCCAGCCGAAGGCATACGCGCTCGCGCCCTCGGCGATCAGGTGGTCGCGGCGCCTGACGCCCTCGGCCATCTCCGGCCGCTCGTCGGCATCCACCCACCACATGACCAGCGGGGTCTCCATGGGCGTGAACCAGGTCTCCCGCCGCCGGTAGAAGCGCCCGTGCAGCGTCTGCCAGACGAAGCGCTCCAGCGCCTGTTCGTTCCGCCACAGCGTCAGGTTCGGCAGGATGGTCGGGTCGTCATAAACCCGCATGTTCATGGCGTGGCCGCTGGTATCCTGAAGCCGCCACACGAAGCCGTCGATCTGCTCGGCGAGCTTGTTGACGCGATCGACGTTGTCGACGAACTCGGCCATGCGCGGATCGTCGAGCGGATAGGCGATCCGCGCGACGTTGAACTCGGCGAGGTAGCGGGTTTCGCTCATGCGCCTACTCCGCCGCCTCGACCATGGCCGCGGCCGGTCCGCCATTCGCCGCTTGATAGGCGTCGATGCGGCGTTCGATCTCGCCACGGAAGTGCGTGATCAGACCCTGCACCGGCCACGCCGCCGCGTCGCCGAGCGCACAGATGGTGTGGCCTTCGATCTGGGTCGTCACCTGGAGCAGCTGGTCGATCTCGCGCTTCTCGGCGCGTCCCTCTACCATGCGCTCGAGCACCCGCCACATCCAGCCCGTGCCTTCGCGGCACGGGGTGCACTGGCCGCAGCTCTCGTGCTTGTAAAAGTACGACAGGCGCGCGATCGCTTTCACGATGTCGGTCGACTTGTCCATGACGATGACCGCCGCCGTGCCGAGCCCCGACCGGAGCTTCATCAGCGAATCGAAGTCCATCACCAGGTCGTCGCAGAGCGAAGCCGGCAGGCAGCGCACCGACGCTCCCCCCGGGATCACCGCCAGCAGATTGTCCCAGCCGCCGCGCACCCCGCCGGCGTGCGTCTCGATCAGCTCGCGGAGCGTGATCCCCATGGTCTCCTCGACCGTGCACGGGCGCTCGACGTGGCCAGAGATGCAGAACAGCTTCGTGCCGACGTTGTTGGGGTTGCCGAAGCCCGAGAACCAGGCCGCGCCACGCCGCAGGATCGTCGGTGCGACCGCGATCGACTCGACGTTGTTGACCGTCGTCGGGCAGCCGTAGACACCAACCGCCGCCGGAAACGGTGGCTTCAGCCGGGGCATGCCCTTCTTGCCCTCGAGCGACTCGAGCAGTCCGGTTTCCTCGCCGCAGATGTAGGCGCCGGCGCCGTGGTGGACGATGATCTCGAAATCCCAACCGTTCTTGTTGTTGGGCCCGATCAGCCCCGCCTCACGCGCCTGATCGACCGCCGCCTGAAGGTGCTCGCGCTCGCGGATGAATTCGCCGCGCACGTAGACGATTGCCGTGTGGGCGCCCATGGCGAACCCGGCGACCAGGCACCCCTCCACCAGCAGGTGCGGGTCGTGGCGCAGGATGTCGCGGTCCTTGCACGTGCCCGGCTCGGATTCGTCGGCGTTGACGACCAGGTAGTGCGGCCGGTCGCCGATCTCCTTGGGCATGAACGACCACTTGAGGCCGGTCGGGAACCCGGCGCCACCGCGACCGCGCAGGCCCGACGCCTTCATCTCGTTGATGATTCCGTCGCGGCCCTTTTCAAGGATCGCCTTTGTGCCATCCCAGGCGCCGCGCGCCATAGCGCCCTTCAGCCCCCAGTCGTGGAGGCCATAGAGATTGGTGAAGATGCGGTCCTGGTCGGCGAGCATATCTGTTGAGTTGCGTACTTCTATTGCCTAGCCCTTGCGCTCTTCGGGCGGGTCCACGCGCAGCGCGCGCTTGGTCGGGTCTTCGGTGAGGGTAGTCGGTCCGCCGACCGGCGCGGCAAACTGCCGGTCGATCTGCGGGCCGGGTTTGGTCGGCTTGCCGGCCGCGATATCGTCGAGGAGGCGGTTGAAGGTCGCCGGTGTCAGGTCCTCGTAGGTGTCGGCGCCAATCTGCACAAGCGGAGCGTTGACGCAGGCGCCGAGGCACTCGACCTCCTCCCACGAGAAGGCACCGTCGGCGGACAGGTGGAACGGCTCGCGGTTGATGCGGTGGCGGCAGACGTCCTTGAGTTCGTCGGCACCGCGCAGCCAGCATGGCGTCGTGCCGCACACCTGCACGTGTGCCTTGGCGCCCACCGGCTCCAGATTGAACATCGTGTAGAAGGTCGCGATCTCCAGAACCCGGATGCGCGCCATGCCGAGCATCTCGGCCACGGCGCGCACCGCCGGTTCGGAAACCCACCCTTCCTGCTCCTGCGCCCGCCACAGAAGCGAGATCACCGCCGAGGCCTGCCGACCTTCGGGGTATTTGGCGATCTCCTTCTTCGCCCACGCCAGATTCGCTTCGCTGAAGGCGAAGCTCTCCGGCTGGTGTTCGGCGAGGCGACGGACGGACATGCGGATGCGGGCCTTAGTCGAAGGTGGCGCAGGGTCTTTCGGAGGCGAGGTTCTTTTCGAGGTTCGTCTCGACGGCGCAGAGCGCGAACTGCTTGCCCCTCTGGATAATCACTTCAGTGCGCGAAAACTGGGAATCGACGTGGTCCACTTCGCGATGGAAGGTCACCGAACTCTGGCCCTTCATCTGCCAACCGTCCTTGAGGGCGGTGTCGAGGTACATGGTGTCATCGGCAAAGGCGGGTACGGTGCTCACGGCGAACAGAGCCAAGAGCGATAGGGCGATCGGTTTCATTCAATTACCTCCCGTGTCTCCAGGTTCACTTGAGTATTGTGCAGATCGGCACGGTCCCATTGTAGTAGGAGCCGTCGACGAAACCACTGAATGTGACGTAGCAGTTGGCGAGATCGGGTCCGCGCTCGATGACGATCATCACTGCATCGACCGCGCTCGTCGCACCGCCCGCCTTGACAATATCGGCCGGGATGACGTTGACCGACTTGATCTCGAAGCCCTCCTCCAGCAAGTCCTTCAGCTGGCGCGCGCCGCTGTCGGACGAGGTAGACGACGAAGACGACGAGGAGTTGGATGAGGCGCCACCGCCCGTGTCCGACGAGGCCCCGCCCCCCGATGTCTCATGGTCGGCGGCGCCACGCAGCGAGCCGCCGCCGCCGGTCTGACGATCGTCGGCGGATGCCGACGCAGCGAACAGGATCGCGCCGGCGAGCGCGGCCAGAATCTGCCATTTGCTTTTCAACGATCAACCTCCCCAAAGACGATGTCGAGCGATGCCAGCACGGCGGTGACGTCGGCCAGCATGTGGCCGCGGGTGACGTAGTCCATTGCGCCCAGATGCGCAAAACCTGGCGCCTTGATCTTGCAGCGGTACGGCTTGTTGGTGCCGTCGGCGACGAGATAGACGCCGAATTCGCCCTTCGGCGCCTCGACCGCCGCGTAAACCTCGCCGGCCGGCACGTGGTAGCCCTCGGTATAGAGCTTGAAGTGGTGGATGAGCGCTTCCATCGAGCGCTTCATCTCGCCCCGCTTGGGCGGCACCACCTTGCCGTCGAGTGATGACACCGGGCCCTTGCCGTCGGCGCGGTTCAAGAGGGCGATGCACTGCTTCATGATCCGCACCGCCTGACGCATCTCCTCCATGCGGATCAGATACCGGTCGTAGCAGTCGCCGTTCTTGCCGATCGGAATGTCGAAATCCATCTCGGCATAACATTCGTAGGGCTGTGCCTTGCGCAGGTCCCAGGCGGCGCCGGAGCCCCGTACCATCACCCCCGAGAAGCCGCGCTTCCAGGCCTCGTCGAGAGTGACGACGCCGATGTCGACGTTGCGCTGCTTGAAGATGCGGTTGCCGGTCAGAAGTTCGTCGATGTCGTCCACGGTCTTGAGGAACGGGTCGCAGAACGCCTCGATATCGTCGATCAGCGCCTGCGGCAGGTCCTGGTGAACGCCGCCCGGCCTGAAATAGGCGGCGTGCATGCGGCTCCCCGAGGCGCGCTCGTAGAAGACCATCAGCTTCTCGCGTTCCTCAAAGCCCCACAGCGGCGGCGTCAGCGCGCCAACGTCGAGCGCGTGCGTGGTGACGTTGAGGAGGTGATTGAGAATTCGCCCAATTTCGCAATAGAGCACGCGGATCAGCTGGCCGCGGCGCGGCACCGTGATGCCGAGCAGCTTCTCGACCGCCAGCGCGAAGGCATGCTCCTGATTCATCGGCGCGACGTAGTCGAGTCGGTCGAAATACGGCACCGCCTGCAGGTAGGTCTTGTGCTCGATGAGCTTCTCGGTGCCGCGGTGGAGCAGGCCGATGTGCGGATCGACCCGATCGACGATCTCGCCGTTCAGCTCGAGAACCAGGCGCAGCACCCCGTGGGCTGCGGGATGCTGCGGCCCGAAGTTGATGTTGAAGGTGCGAATCTCGGCTTCTGGCACGGCTACTGCTCTTTTGCCTTCTCGTCGCCGGGCAGCACGTAGTCGGTGCCTTCCCACGGAGACAGGAAATCGAAATCGCGGAATTGCTGCGCAAGCCGCACCGGTTCGTAGACCACCCGCTTGCGCTCGTCGTCGTAGCGCACCTCGACGAAGCCGGTCAGCGGGAAGTCCTTGCGCAGCGGATGGCCCTCGAACCCGTAGTCAGTGAGGATGCGGCGCAGGTCCGGATGCCCGGTGAACACGATGCCGTAGAAATCGTAAGCCTCGCGCTCGAACCACTCGGCGCCCGGAAACACGTCGGTGATCGACGGTACCGGCGTCTCCTCGTCGGTCATCACCTTGAGGCGAATGCGCTGGTTCCGCGTCGGCGACAGCAGGTGATAGACGACGTCGAAGCGCTTTTCGCGCGCCGGCCAGTCGACCCCGCAAAGATCGGTGAAGCTGACGAAGGCGAGCTTCGGATCGTCGCGAAGGAACGCCATGGTCGCAACGATGGCGTCGGCGGCGATCGTCATCGTCAGCTCGCCGTTGGCGACGTGCCACGCGCTCACCGTGGCGCCGCGGTCAGCGGCGATCGTGGCGCCAAGCTCGTTCAGGGCTTCTTCCAAGTTGGCGACCCCTTCGCCCGTCACTAGCGTTCAATCGTTCCCGTGCGCCGGATCTTCTTCTGAAGAAGCAGCACGCCGTAGAGCAGCGCCTCGGCCGTCGGAGGACAGCCTGGGACGTAGATGTCGACGGGCACGATCCTGTCGCAGCCGCGCACCACCGAATACGAATAGTGGTAGTAGCCGCCGCCGTTGGCGCACGACCCCATCGAAATGACATAGCGCGGCGCCGGCATCTGGTCGTAGACCTTGCGCAGCGCCGGGGCCATCTTGTTGGTCAGCGTGCCGGCCACGATCATCACGTCCGACTGGCGCGGCGAAGCGCGCGGCGCGAAACCGAAGCGTTCCGCGTCGTAGCGCGGCATCGACATCTGCATCATCTCGACTGCGCAGCACGCCAGACCGAACGTCATCCACATGAGCGAGCCGGTGCGCGCCCAGTTGATCAGGTCGTCGGTGGCCGTGACGAGGAAGCCCTTGTCGGCAAGCTCGTTGTTGACCTCGAGGAAGAAGGAATTGTCGGGACGCTTGATGGTCCTGTCGGGCGTGGCAAGGCCGGACGATGGCGCCTGACCCGGCGTGGCGGTCAATCCCATTCGAGGGCCCCTTTCCGCCATTCGTAGATGAATCCGATGGTGAGCACCGCCAGGAAGACGGTCATCGACCAGAAGCCCAGCCAGCCGAGCTTGCCGAAGGAAACCGCCCACGGAAACAGGAAGGCGACCTCGAGGTCGAAGATGATGAACAGGATCGAGACCAGATAGAAGCGCACGTCGAACTGCATGCGGGCGTCGTCGAAGGCGTCGAAGCCGCATTCGTAGGCCGACAGCTTCTCCGGGTCCGGATCCTTGATGGCGATGATGAACGGCGCCACCAGCAGCGCCAGGCCGATCAGCGCCGCCACGCCCATGAAGACGACCAGCGGCAGATAGGCGCTCAACAAGGCTTCCATATCGTCCTCAGAACCTTCGCCCGCCAGAGCCCGCGCAACCATAACCTGCTGCACTGCAACCTGACGGCAAGACCCTTGCGTTGCAACCGTTTTGGAGGACCGCCTGCACAGCGGCAAGATGCGGAATCCGACGGCTGAGACCGTGCTCGTGGCTTACCGGAGAGCCCGCACCCTCGCAAGTCTCAAACCGTTCAAAAGGCCGGATCCGCGGGCAATTGGCCGCACGGCAGCTTTCACGTGACGGCATGAACGACGAGCGCGCCGCCGAGCGCGATCACGACGCCGGCGAGCGTGCCGGAAAAGAAGAAGAGCTGCGACGTCGGACGCGAATTGTCGAGCACCGCCCGTTTCGGATTGGCGCGGTCATACCAGACCGTGACGGGCCCCCCCACGGTCGCCCCGGCCAGAACCGCTTCGGCGGCGGCATTGCCACGGTAGAGGTTGAATTCCAGCGCCGTCCGTTCGCCCTCGTAGGTGCGCCCGTTGACGGCGTAGTGGTAGCGCGCCTGCACGGCGAAGTACTGCGCGAGATCGGCGAAGTCGCCGGCCCGCACGATCTCCGCCCGGTCGAGCGTCCCCGTGACCGGTGTCAGCCGGCCGGCCACCCGGCCGCGCCAGACGACGATCGCCCACGGAATGCCGAACAGGACGACGAGCGTCAGCCCGACGACCAGCGCCACCATGCCCCATGCCTGAATGTCGCTCATGGGTATCGCGGCGCCCCGCCGCCGATCCTCAGATGCAATCCGTCCCCGCGCATCGCCGGCGACTATAAAGTAAGCGCCCGCCTTGCCAACGGTGGCCGGCAGCGTTCTGGATCTGGGAGAAACTGGCGGGAGCGACGGGGCTCGAACCCGCGACCTCCGGCGTGACAGGCCGGCACTCTAACCAACTGAGCTACGCCCCCGCGGGCGTGACGAACACAATGGCCCGTCGGACGGCGCCGGGATTACGGCAGCCCCCGTGCCAAGTCAAGGAAGCGGCAAGTCGAGGAATCGCCGGGCGCCGGTGGTGGGCGGTGAGAGGCTCGAACTCCCGACATCCACGGTGTAAACGTGGCGCTCTACCAGCTGAGCTAACCGCCCTTTGCGCGTGCGGCGGATTTAGGCGGTTGGCCGGGAGCGCGCAAGCCGCCAGACGGTGCGCCACGACCTGGCTGCGGGAACCAACCCCCAAAAATGATGAGCCCCGCGCGAATGGCGCGGGGCCGATCGAAACAGACGCGGAAGCCGTCTATTGGTTGACGGCGTCCTTGAGGCCCTTGCCGGCCTTGAACTTCGGGCTCTTCGACGCCGCGATCTGGATCGCCTCGCCGGTGCGCGGATTGCGGCCCATGCTGGCGGCGCGCTTGGCCACCGCGAAGTTGCCAAAACCGATGATCTTCACGTCGTCGCCCATCTTGAGGGCATCGGTAATCGCGTCGAACGTGGCGTCGACGGCCTGACCGGCGCCCGCTTTCGACATGCCCGTCTTGTCGGCGACGGCCGCAATCAGATCGTTTTTGTTCATGAAGCAATCCCTTTCCCAAAAGCGCCGGCCGACGAATCGTCCGCCCCCGGCTTCAGGGCGGACCTTCCTGCGGAAAGCGGGTGCTGGCAAGCAAAAACGGCGGAATTCCTTGATTTTGATCGGTCAGCGAGCTTGTCCGAAACGACGGCGCCCGCCGGAGGGCGGGCGCCGATAGCATAGCAATTTCATATAGTTACGACAGAATTCGGCGCTTCCCTAGTGGGCGGTCGTCTGAACGGCCGCCGCGTCGTCCTCGGGAACCACCGGAGTCTCCGGCATCTTGCTCTCGTCCCACTCGATCGGCTCGGGCCGCCGGACGAGCGCGTTGGCGAGCACATCGTCCATGCGCGCCACCGGGATGATCTCCATGCCGCTCTTCACGTTGTCCGGAATTTCGGCGAGATCCTTGGCGTTGTCCTCGGGAATGATGACCCGCTTGATGCCGCCGCGGAGCGCCGCCAAGAGCTTCTCCTTGAGCCCGCCGATCGGCAGCACCCGCCCGCGCAGGGTGATCTCGCCGGTCATCGCCACGTCCTTGCGGACCGGGATGCCCGTCATCACCGACACAATCGAGGTGACCATGGCCACGCCCGCCGAGGGACCGTCCTTCGGCGTTGCGCCCTCCGGCACGTGCACGTGGATGTCACGCTTGTCGAACAGCGGCGGCTCGATGCCGAAATCGATGGCCCGGCTGCGTGCATACGACGCCGCCGCCGAGATCAACTCCTTCATCACGTCGCGCAGGTTGCCCGTCACCGTCATGCGGCCCTTGCCGGGCATCATCACGGCTTCGATGGTCAGCAGCTCGCCGCCGACTTCCGTCCAGGCAAGTCCCGTGACCACGCCGATCAGGTCTTCCAGCTCCGCTTCGCCGTAGCGATAGCGCGGCACGCCCAGCATGTCCTCGACGACCTTGGGCGTGACCTTGACCGACTTCTTCTTGGAGACCATCAGGTCCTTGACGCTCTTGCGCGCCAGCGTCGCCAGCTCACGCTCGAGGTTGCGCACGCCCGCCTCCCGCGTGTAACGGCGGATGACGAACTGAAGGGCGTCCGCGTCGACCGTGAACTCCTTCGATTCCAGGCCGTGCTCGCCCAGGATCTTCGGGATCAGGTGGCGCCGGGCGATCTCGATCTTCTCGTCCTCGGTGTAGCCGGCGATGCGGATGATCTCCATGCGGTCCATCAGCGGCGGCGGAATGTTGAGCGTGTTCGCCGTGGTGATGAACAGCACGTTGGACAGATCGTAATCGACCTCGAGGTAGTGATCGTTGAACGACGAGTTCTGCTCCGGGTCGAGCACCTCGAGCAGCGCCGACGACGGATCGCCGCGGAAGTCCATGCCGATCTTGTCGACCTCGTCGAGCAGGAACAGCGGATTGGACTTCTTCGCCTTGCGCATCGACTGGATGACCTTGCCGGGCATCGAGCCGATGTAGGTGCGGCGGTGACCGCGGATCTCGGCCTCGTCGCGCACGCCGCCGAGCGACATGCGCACGAACTCACGGCCGGTCGCCTTGGCGATCGACTTGCCGAGCGAGGTCTTGCCGACGCCGGGCGGCCCGACGAGGCACAGGATCGGCCCGCGCAGCTTGTTGGAACGGCTCTGCACGGCGAGATATTCGACGATGCGGTCCTTGACCTTCTCCAGGCCGAAGTGGTCCGCGTCGAGCACCTTCTGGGCAAAGTCGAGGTCGTACTTGACCCGCGACTTCTTCCCCCACGGGATGCCGAGCAGCCAGTCGAGGTAGTTACGGACCACCGTCGCCTCAGCCGACATCGGGCTCATCTGGCGGAGCTTCTTGAGCTCGTTGGTCGCCTTCTCGCGGGCTTCCTTGGAAAGTCGCGTCTTGGCGATCTTCTCCTCGAGCTCCTGCAGCTCGTCGCGACCATCCTCGGAGTCGCCAAGCTCCTTCTGGATCGCCTTCATCTGCTCGTTGAGGTAGTACTCGCGCTGCGTCTTCTCCATCTGGCGCTTGACGCGGCTGCGGATGCGCTTCTCCACCTGGAGGACCGAAATCTCGCTTTCCATCAGGCCGAGCACGCGCTCCAGCCGCTCGACCACCGTCGGCAGCGCCAGGATCGCCTGCTTCTCCGGAATCTTGATGGCAAGGTGCGAGGCCACCGTATCGGCGGCCTTCGAGTAGTCGTCGATCTGGCCGACCGCGCCGACCACCTCGGGCGAAATCTTCTTGTTGAGCTTCACGTAATTCTCGAACTCGGTCATCACCGAGCGGGTCAGCGCCTCGGCCTCGACCTCGTCGCCGACCACGTCCGCGATCCTGCGGGCATGGGCCTCGTAGTAGGCCTCCTGCGCGGTGTAGCGCAGGATTTCGGCGCGGCTCTGGCCCTCGACCAGAACCTTCACGGTCCCGTCCGGAAGCTTGAGCAGCTGAAGCACGGAGGCCAGCGTTCCGACGCTGAAGATCGTCGCCGGGGTCGGCTCGTCTTCGCTGGGGTTCTGCTGGGTGGCAAGCAGGATGTGCTTGTCCGCCCGCATCACCTCTTCCAGGGCACGGATCGACTTCTCGCGCCCCACGAAGAGCGGCACGATCATGTGCGGGAAAACCACGATGTCACGCAGCGGCAGGACGGGGAACACGTCGTCACCGCCGGTCGGCTGGGTTTCCGCAGGCATGCCACTCGAACCCGACTGCTCGATCGTCATATGAATTCTATCCCTTGCGGCCCCGCCAGAACCCCTCGAATGAGCAGGCCCCAGCCAAGGCAGACCGTCGAACGCCACGCTTTACGGGACCACAAACTGGCTGCCCGGCATATGAAATGAATCAAGAACGCGGTGCCCAACTGGCATTACGTGGCGTTGGGGGCCGGGAGTGTCAAGGCAGGGCGGCCAGCGCCCCTTGCGCCGGCCAGGAGGCTGCCCTCAGGCCGTGCTTCCCACGTCTTCCCGGCGCTCGGAGTAGATATAGAGCGGTCGGGCCTTGCCCTCGACCACTTCCGCCGAAATCACCACTTCCTGCACGCCATCGAGGCCCGGCAGGTCGAACATGGTTTCCAGCAGGATCGCTTCCATGATGGAGCGCAAGCCCCGCGCGCCAGTCTTGCGATCGATGGCCTTCTTGGCGATCGAGTTCAGCGCGTCCGGGTGGATCGTCAGTTCGGTGTTCTCCATGTCGAACAGCCGCTGATACTGCTTGACGAGCGCGTTCTTCGGCTCGGTCAGAATCTTGATCAGCGCCGGCTCGTCGAGGTCCTCGAGCGTCGCCAGGACCGGCAGACGGCCGACGAACTCGGGAATGAGACCGAAGCGCAGAAGGTCCTCCGGCTCCACCTCGCGGAAGATATCGCCGGTCCGGCGGTCCTCCGGCGAGATCACCTTGGCGCCGAAGCCGATCGAGGTCTTGCGGCCGCGATCCGAGATGATCTTCTCGAGGCCCGCGAACGCGCCCCCGCAGATGAACAGGATGTTGGTCGTATCGACCTGGAGGAATTCCTGCTGCGGATGCTTGCGTCCGCCCTGCGGCGGCACGCTGGCAACGGTGCCTTCCATGATCTTGAGCAGCGCCTGCTGGACGCCCTCGCCCGACACATCGCGGGTGATCGACGGGTTGTCCGACTTGCGGCTGATCTTGTCGACCTCGTCGATGTAGACGATGCCGCGCTGGGCGCGCTCGACATTGTAGTCGGCGGACTGCAGCAGCTTGAGGATGATGTTCTCGACGTCCTCGCCGACGTAACCGGCTTCGGTCAGCGTCGTGGCGTCGGCCATCGTGAACGGCACGTCGAGGATGCGCGCCAGCGTCTGCGCGAGCAGCGTCTTGCCGCAACCGGTCGGGCCGATCAGCAGGATGTTCGACTTGGCAAGTTCGACATCGGCGTTCTTGGCGGCGTGGTTCAGCCGCTTGTAGTGATTGTGAACCGCAACCGAGAGGACGCGCTTCGCCTGGCGCTGGCCGATGACGTAGTCGTCGAGCACGTTGCAGATTTCGGTCGGCGTCGGCACGCCGTCGCGGGACTTGACCAGCGAGGACTTGTTCTCCTCGCGGATGATGTCCATGCACAGCTCGACGCATTCATCGCAGATGAACACCGTCGGACCGGCAATCAGCTTGCGAACTTCGTGCTGGCTCTTGCCGCAGAACGAGCAATAGAGCGTGTTCTTGCTGTCGCTACCGCTGACCTTGCTCATTCGCTCCACCTTGTAGGTCCGCCCGCAAGAGTTCGGCGGTACGTTTGTTACCCCATGCGCCGTCGCGCAGGCACTTCTCCGACCTTACCGTCCACCGCGCCGGACGCAATTGGCCCCAGAACGACTTAATCATGCTATCTGCGATTTGTTCAAGAGATACTTAACGGGCAAAGGCCCGCTCCCGGCCGGCCACGGCCCTTAGGTGCCCTCTTTCGCGGTCTCCGCCTCAAGCGAGGCGCGGTCGGTCCACACGTTGTCGACCAGGCCGAAATCCTTGGCTTCGTCGGCGGTCATGAAGTAATCGCGATCCAGCGTGCGCTCGATCGTCTCGTAGGTCTGGCCCGTGTGCTTGACGTAGATGTCGTTCAGCCGGCGCTTCATCTTCACGATGTCTTCGGCGTGCCGCTCGATGTCGGAAGCCTGCCCCTGGAAGCCGCCCGAGGGCTGATGCACCAGGATACGCGCGTTGGGCAGCGCGTAGCGCATGCCCTTGGTGCCCGCGGTCAGCAACAACGAGCCCATCGAGGCAGCGAGCCCGATGCACAGCGTCGAAATCGGCGGCCGGATGAACTGCATGGTGTCGTAGATCGCCAGTCCCGACGTCACCACCCCGCCCGGCGAGTTGATGTACATCGAGATTTCCTTCTTCGGGTTCTCGGACTCGAGGAAGAGCAGCTGCGCCGTGATCAGGCTCGCCATGTGATCCTCGACCGGACCGGTCACGAAGATCAGGCGCTCCTTGAG
This sequence comes from uncultured Alphaproteobacteria bacterium, assembly GCA_963843565.1. GTDB lineage: Bacteria > Pseudomonadota > Alphaproteobacteria > Rhizobiales > Kaistiaceae > DASZQY01. The sequence continues at coordinate 491,984 of CAWJKY010000003.1, read as the reverse complement.
CAGGCGCGAATAGATGTCGTACGCGCGCTCGCCGCGGTTGGTCTGCTCGACCACCATAGGCACGAGTTGCATGTATCTTTCGACGGGTTCGGTCATGGGGCTCCTCTGGGCCGTCCGCAAAGCGCGACGGGAAACGCGGAAGACCCGCGAATCCCTCGTTGGAAGCTATAGATATGGCATGCCCCCCCTTACCGGAAGGGGTGCGGCTCAGACGCCCTTGTCGTCTTCTTCTTCGGCCAGGAGCTCTTCCCGGGTGACCTTCTTCTCGGAGACGTCGGCAAGCTCAAGCAGATAGTCGAGCACCTTCTCCTCGAAAATCGGGGCCCGCAGCGCGCTGAGCGCGTCCGGGTTCTGGCGGTAGTAGTCGACGAGTGCCTGTTCCTGGCCCGGAAACTGACGCATCTGGGCCTGAAGCGCGCGCTGCGCCTCCTCGTCGGTGACGGTGATCTTGGCCTTCTCGCCGATCTCCGACATGACCAGACCGAGCCGAACCCGGCGCTCCGAGATCTTGCGGTAATCCTCGCGGGCGGCTTCCTCGGTGGTCCCTTCGCTCTCGAAGGTCTTGCCGTCGGTCTGCAGCTGGGTCGTCACCTGGCGCCAGATCTGGTCGAACTCCTGCTCGACCATGCCCGGCGGCAGATCGATCTGGTGCATGTCGTCGAGCTTGTCGAGCACCTGGCGCTTCAGCTTCTGCCGCGCCGCGTTGGTGTACTGCGACTGGATCTGCTGCTTGACGGTGTCGCGCAGCGCGTCGAGCGATTGCAGGCCGAGCCGCTCCGCGAGGCTGTCGTCGATCTCGACCGGATCGGCCGCCGCCACCGCCTTTACCGTGATGTCGAAGGTCGCTTCCTTGCCGGCCAGGTTCGCCGCCGGATAGTCGGCGGGAAACGTCACGGTGATCGTCTTCTCGTCGCCCGACAGAAGCCCGACCAGCTGCTCGGCGAAGCCGGGAATGAAACGCCCGTCGCCGATCGTGACCGAGGCATTGTCGTCGCTGCCGCCCTCGAAGGGCTCGCCGTCGATCTTGCCGACATAGGAAATGGTCAACCGGTCGCCGGTCGCCGCGGCGCCTGACTTGGTGGCGAACGAGCGCGTGCTGTCGGCAAGCTGGTGGAGCTGCGTATCGATGTCGGCGTCGGAAACGTCGACCACCGGGCGCTCGACCTTCATGGTCTTGAAGTCGCCGAGCGTGATCTTCGGCAGCACCTCGTACGACATCGTGTAGGAAAGATCGGCGGAGCCGGCGAGCACTTTGTCGGCCTGCTCCTCGTCGTCGGGCAGCTTGTAGTCGGGCGGCGTGGCGGCGCGTTCGCCGCGCTCGGACAGCGTATCCCGCGCCACCTCGTTGATGACCGTCTGGACGATCTCGGCCATCATCGAGCGGCCGAACATGCGGCGCAGGTGGCTGACCGGCACCTTGCCCGGGCGGAAGCCCTTGATGCGCACCTCGTCCTTCAGCGAATCAAGCCGCGTGAGCAGCCGGCTATCGAGTTCGGTGGCCGGTACGACCACGCTGAACTCGCGTTTCAAACCTTCGTTGACCGTCTCGGTGACCTGCATGCGACGCGCTGCCGTTCCTTAGGTTCTCTCAGTGGCCGGGATAACGACGAAATCGGAGGCTGGTGCGGGCGGAGGGACTTGAACCCCCACGACTTTCGTCACGGGAACCTAAATCCCGCGCGTCTACCAATTTCGCCACGCCCGCCTGGCAGCCCCATCCATCCCAGAAGCGGCCGAGGCTCCAGCAAGGCGCGGCCTCTATATCATCGGGGTTTCGGGCATTCAAAGGGAAAACGGCCGCTTCCCATGCCCGCTCAGGCGCCTGCGCCGTCGAGCTCGGCAAACACCGCCGGCAGCGCCTCCGGCAGGTCCTCCGCAATCAGGCCCCGCCCGCCGGTCCGGCCCGCCTCGCCATGCAGGTACACCGCTGCATTCGCAGCTGCGAACCCGTCCAGCCCTTGCGCCATGAGGCCTGCGACCATGCCGGCGAGCACGTCCCCGCTCCCCGCCGTCGCCAGCACCGGCGGGGCGTTGTCCGCGATCGCCGCCCGCCCGTCCGGAGCTGCCACGACCGTGTCGGGCCCTTTCAGGAGGATCACCGCGCCGGATGCCGCCGCCGCAGTCCGGGCACGCTCGACCTTGGAGGACAGCGCAGCGGCGCCGGGAAAGAGCCGCGCGAACTCTCCATCGTGGGGCGTCAGCACGACCGGGGCGGAGTGCGCCTTGATCAGCGCGAAGAGCTTGGCAGCGTCGCGCACGAATGACATCAGCCCGTCCGCGTCGACGACCGCGGCCGCCGATGAGCGCAACGCCGCCTCGACGAGGCCAACGGTGCGGGTGCCGATGCCGAGGGCTGGCCCGAGCGCGACGGCGTTGCGCCGTTCATCGACCAGGATGCCGGCCAACCCCTCCGGACCCTCCATGGGAAGCAGCATGATGGCAGTGAGGTGCGCGGCGTTCGCGGCGAGCGACTCCAGCGGCGAGGCAACCGTAACCAGACCCGAGCCGACGCGGAGCGCGCCGCGGGCCGCAAGACGCGCCGCGCCGGTCCGCGTCGCCGGGCCGGAGACCACCACCGTGTGCCCGCGCGTGTACTTGTGTCCGTCGGGCTGGAGCGATGGCAGTCGCCAGAGGCCCGGCCGGTTGAGGCTGATGCGCGGATGGATGGCGTCGAGGACGGTATCCTCAATGCCGATCTGGGCGACCGTGACCTTGCCGGCGAGGCTGCGGCCTGGCAGCAGCACGTGCCCCGGCTTCAGACGGAAGAAGGTCACAGATGCGCGCGCCGCAATGGCGGCGCCGAGTATCTGTCCGGTCTGGCCGCTCACCCCGCTCGGCAGGTCGATCGCCACCACCGGCAGGCCCGATGCGTTGACCGCCGCGATGGTCTCCGCCGCGACCCCGCTGACGTCCCGGTCGAGCCCGGCCCCGAACAGCCCGTCGATCACCAGATCAGCGCCTGCAATCGCATCCGGCGAAAGCGGCACGGCCGGCCCCGACCAGAGGCCCGCGGCAGCGGCCGCATCGCCCTTGAGGCTTGTGCGCGCGACCATCTCGGCAATCGTGACCGCATATCCACCTTCGGCGAGGCCACGCGCGGCGACGAACCCGTCGCCGCCATTGTTGCCCGGGCCAGCCAGCACCACGATCCGCGCCTGCGGGGCCGCGAGGGCCCGCGCGGCCTCTGCTACCGCCTGCCCGGCCGCCTCCATGAGCACCGAGCCGGGCGTTCCACCCGCGATGGTCAGCTGGTCCGCCCGCGACATTTCAGCCGGCGTGAGCAATTCCAGATGGTCGGCACCGTCGGAAGGGCGCATTGTTGCCGCCTCATTAGGCAATTGCACATTCTTTCATCGACAACGGAACCGAATTGGGTGAGCTGTCAAGGCAGGACCTGAGGCGCCGCCTCATTTGCCGCGATGCTCCGCCGTTCCATTGCTGGCATGGAGTCTGCAAATTGCTCGACACGGTATGGTGCGGGCCAGCCCGGATCGCTGGCGGCCGCCTTTTGGAGACGCAGTTGAGATGAAGAAAATCGAGGCCATCATCAAGCCATTCAAGCTCGATGAGGTGAAGGAAGCGCTTCAGGAAGTCGGTCTGCAAGGCATCACCGTCACCGAAGCCAAGGGCTTCGGTCGCCAGAAGGGTCATACGGAATTGTATCGCGGCGCCGAGTACGTCGTCGACTTCCTGCCGAAGGTGAAGATTGAGGTCGTGCTCGCCGACGAGATGCTTGAGCGCGCCATCGAAGCCATTCGCAAGGCCGCGCAAACCGGCCGCATTGGCGACGGCAAGATTTTCGTATCCAGCGTTGAGGAAGCCATCCGCATTCGCACGGGCGAGAGCGGCATGGATGCCATCTGAGTTTCGTATCGGTCGCGCGCCGCGACAGTGCCCCCGCGGACAGGCGCCGGCCACCCACCCCACTAGAACCGCGCAGGGCTGAGAAAAGGGACAAGGTATGACGACTGCGAAAGACGTGCTCAAGCTGATCAAGGACAAGGACGTCAAGTACGTCGACCTGCGCTTCACCGACCCGCGCGGCAAGTGGCAGCACGTCACGTTCGACCTGTCGTTGATCGACGAGGAAGCTCTCACCGAAGGCCTGATGTTCGACGGTTCGTCGATCGCCGGATGGAAGGCGATCAACGAGTCGGACATGAAGCTCATGCCCGATCCGAACACCGCCTGCATCGACCCCTTCTTCGCACAGACGACCATGGTCCTCGTCTGCGACGTTCTGGAGCCGCTGACCGACGAGCCTTACGAGCGCGACCCGCGCTCGATCGCCAAGAAGGCCGAGACATACATGAAGCAACTGAAGATCGGCGACTCGGTGTTCTTCGGACCCGAGGCCGAGTTCTTCGTTTTCGACGACGTCAAGTTCAGTGCGCAGCCTTACAACACCGGCTTTCGTATCGACGACGTGGAGCTGCCCATCAACTCGGACACCGACTACGAGATGGGGAACCTCGGCCACCGCATCGGCACAAAGAAGGGCTACTTCCCGGTACCGCCGCTGGACTCCCTCCAGGACATGCGCTCGGAGATGCTGGGCGCAATGGCGGCGATGGGCGCCAGGGTCGAAAAGCACCACCACGAGGTCGCGTCGGCGCAACACGAACTCGGCCTGAAGTTTGGTCCGCTCGTCACCATGGCCGACCACCTGCAGGTCTACAAATACTGCATCCACCAGGTCGCCAATTCCTACGGCAAGACCGCAACGTTCATGCCGAAGCCGGTGTATGGCGACAACGGTTCGGGCATGCACGTCCACCAGTCCATCTGGAAGGGCGGCAAACCGCTCTTCGCCGGCAAGATGTACGCTGACCTGTCGCAGGAATGCCTGTGGTACATCGGCGGCATCATCAAGCACGCCAAGGCGTTGAACGCCTTCACCAACCCGCTCACCAACTCGTACAAGCGTCTGGTGCCGGGCTACGAGGCGCCGGTGCTGCTCGCCTACTCCTCGCGCAACCGCTCGGCGTCGTGCCGCATCCCGGTCACGAATAACCCGAAGGCTAAGCGCGTCGAGGTCCGCTTCCCCGATCCGGGCGCGAACCCGTATCTCGCGTTCTCGGCGATGCTGATGGCCGGTCTCGACGGCATCACCAACAAGATCGATCCCGGTTCGGCGATGGACAAGAACCTCTACGACCTGCCGCCCAAGGAGCTGAAGAAGATCCCGACGGTGTGCGGCTCGCTCCGCGAGGCCCTGATGAGCCTGGAGAAGGATCACGCCTTCCTCAACGCCGGCGACGTCTTCACCGAGGGCATGATCGATGCCTACATCGAGCTGAAGATGGAGGAAGTGGCGCGCTTCGAGATGACGCCGCATCCGGTCGAGTACGAGATGTACTATTCGGTCTGACCCCGGGGGCGGAAAATCGGACCAGACGGCGGGGCGCCTTCGGGCGCCCCGTTTGCGCTTCGGTTGGGCGCGGGCCGACGACTCATGCACGTTTGTAGTGCCCCAGCAGATCGTCGGGCGCCGCAGGCGTGCGACGCGATGAATTGCTGGGCGGATCTGGAAAATCCTGGACCGGAGCCCCTCGGCAGCTACAGACTTTCAACTGGTCTCCGGCATACGCCAAGTGCCCCAGGTTCGAAACCCCCTCAAAATACGCCCGGGCCCAGTCCCGGCATCGCTTCCTAACGTCATCATTCTGGGTGGACCCGCGGCACGTTCCCAGCATCAGATCAAAGAACAGTTGGTCACAAACACTCTTCGGCATTCCACACGTCTGATAGCAAGCATCATGCAGATCGCATGGGCGGCGGGGGCTAGCCGGAACGGCCGGATAGTCTGAAAACTGAGTGTCTCGACCACCGGCGGGATTGTTGCCGTCGATGGATAACAGCCACTCGAGGCCCCCCGGGATGCTGCAACCGTCGTATTCGGTCACCCACCCGCCTTCAGCACACTTCCGCTGAATAGGCGCGCCTCGTGGCAAAGGCTCCATGGTCACCTGTCGCTCGGTGTCGCTCAAGGCAGATTCAGCAACACGATCAGCCTCAGTCTCGTACCGGCCGTTCTCGGAAAGAACGCCAGCGGCGCCCGAAGGAAGTCCCTCCTGTTGTACCGTGTGGACCAGTTCGTGCGCCAACAGGCGTCTGCCATCGTTTGACTGCGGAGCGTATTGCTTGGCTGCAAACACGATGTGCGCCCCTCGCGTAAATGCCAGCGCGCCAATCGCCTGAGCGGACTCTGCCGCTTTGTCGTCTGAGTGTATCCGCACGTTGCTAAAATCTCGCCCGAAGCGCCGCTCCATAAACGAGCGCGAAGCACGCTCAAGGGGGTGGCCGGCGGTGGCCAGCACCTCTCGCACGACGGAAGGAACAGTGGCTGGGCCACCTCGTATCAAATCCGCATGCTCGCGCTTGCATTCGTCGCACTGACCACCGCAGGCGCATTTTCGCTGAATGGCTAGTGGCGGATTCCGAGTCGACGACGACGGCACGCCAGCACCTAACCAACTCGTCTTCTCAATCGAAATCCGAGGAACTGCTTGACCAACTTCTTGCCCGCGAAAGTCGGGGGGAGGCCCACGGAGTGCCGCTCTCTCATCCGTGTGCACCCGCACGCTGCTGAAGTCGTGGCCGAAGCGCGGTTCCATGAAGGCACGTGTTTCAGGATCGAGCAACTTGCCGGGCGCGCGAAGCACGCCGGCCACCAGTTGGTGCGCCCTGGCCGAAAACGCAGGTGCGTTGCGCTGCGACTCGCCCCCTGAGGCGGTAGACTTTGCCTTGCGGGCATATACCGGTCCCATTGTCCCCCCGATGATCACCGCCAAATGGCACTGACAGCCGGAATCGACGCTACTACCAGCGGTTGGTTCCCACCAGACAATTCGCCCGATTCACCGGTGGCTGCAAAAACGGCCGCGGCTGACGCCAGCGCTGACGCCGCAAGAAAATTCAGGCCAGACGGCGGGGCGCCTTCGGGCGCCCCGTTTGCGTTTGCGGCCTTAGCCCGGTGTGCCGAACAGGAGCGCCTCGAGCGCGCCGCGCGTGATCAGTTTGGCATCGCAATCGGCAATCGCCTGCCTGGCGCAGAAAGCGCCCATCGCCGAAGCCGTGCGCGCATCGTAGACGCGGCTCGTGCGGGCCGGCGTCCCGGCATCGTGCAGCAGACTCTGAACGATCACGATCAGCGCCCGCGACGGCAGCTTCATGAGGACGTCGAGGACCGGCGGATGCCCGAGCGTGCCAGCCGCCTGGCGGGCATGATCGATGGCATAGGCAATGTCGCGCGCGCTTCTCAGATTGTCGCTCACCAGTCGCACCAGCGCGAGGTGCGCATCGGCATTGCCCGCCTCGGCCGCCTTCTCGAAGCAGGTACGCGCCTTCGCGGAACTCCGGTGGCTGTAGTCGGCGCGGCTGTAGAGCGTCGCGAGCGCATAGGCCGGATGGCCCGGCGCGCCAGCCGCAACGGCAGCCTCAAGCAGATCGCGGGCGCGGTCGAGATCGGCGCTCGCCGGGTCCTCGCCGCCGGTCAGAAGTGCCGCGAGCCGGACCATGACATCGACGTTGCCTGCATCGACGGCCTGCTGATAGGCGGCGATGGCCTTGGCCGTGTCGTGCACACGCGAATGGGCGCCGTAGAGATCGCCGAGCGCGGCCGCAGCATCCTTTACCGCACCGCCAGCGATGGCCCCCTCCAGCAGGGTCGCCGCTTTCGAAGCATCGGCCGGGACGCCGTCGCCTTTGAGGTAGATGGCGGCGAGCTTCTCCATGGCGTCCGTGTTGCCGGCGTCGGCGGCCTGCTGGTAGGCGGCGACGGCTTTCAGCGGGTCCTTCAGCGAAGACTCCCCGCTGTAGAGATCGCCGAGCTGGTCGCCCGCGACGCGCACCTCGCCCCCGGCGATCGCCTGCAGGAGCAGCGCCTCCGCCTTGGCGGGGTCGGGAGCCGTGCCCTCGCCCGCCACGAGCAGAGCCGCGAGCTTGCGCATGGCAACCGCGTTTCCGGCGTCCGCAGCGATCTGATAGGCGGCGACGGCCTTGGCCGGATCGTTCAACGAAGTGTCGGCAAGATAGAGGTCGCCGAGCGCTGTCGCGCCGAGATTGTTGTCGCCCGCAGCGACCGCCTGGGTCAGCAGTCCCTCTGCCCCCGCCGGATCGGCAGGAACGCCATCGGCCCCGGTCAGCAACAGGCGCGCGAGCTTGCGGACCGCATCGGCGCTGCCGGCATCGATCGCCGCCCGATAGGCATCGGCCGCCTTGGCCCCGTCGTGACGCGGCGTGTCGGCCTGGTAGAGATCGCCAAGTTGATCGGAGGCCCCCGCGACATCGCCTGCCTCGATGGCCGTCTGCAACAGCGCTTCGGCCTTCGCCGGATTGGCGGCCACCCCATCGGCACCGCTCGTCAGCATCGCCGCGAGCTTGCGCATGGAGTCCGTATTGCCGGCGTCGGCCGCCTGCCCGTAGGCGTCGGCCGCTTTCCCTGCGTCGGCAATCGGCGTGTTCGCGGTGTAGAGGTCACCGAGATGGTCGGCGGCCTCGGCCCCGCGCCCCGCGGTCATCGCCTCCTGGAGAAGCGCCACCGCCCGGTTCAGGTCGTCCGTCGAGCCCTGGGCCAGCACCCAGGCGAGCTTCATCTTCGCGTCGACGTTGCCGGCATCGGCCGCCATCCCGTAAGCCGCCTTGGAGAGTTCGCTATCGGCGAACCGCGGGTTGGAGAGATAGAGATCGCCAAGCAGGTCGGCCGCCTCGGAAACGGCTCCGCCCTTGATCGCGTTCTGGAGCAGCTCTTCCGCGCGTTGCGGATCAGCGGGAAGGCCCTCCTGTCCGGAGAGCAGCATCCGCGCCAGCGCCACCATCGCGTCCGTGTTGCCGGCCCTGGCCGCCGTCTGGTAGGCGTCGGCGGCCTTGGCGACGTCCCTCAGCGGCGTATCCGCCAGGTAGAGCGCCGCGAGGTCGGCTCCTGCGCCCGATGCATCGCCGGCCACGATCGCCTGCTTGAGCAGCGACACGGCGCGCTCGGGATCGGCCGCCACCCTATCGTCGCCGTGCGCCAGGATACCGGCGAGCAGGCGCATGGCCAGAGTGTCGTTGTCGCGCGCCGCCTCCGACAGCAGCGTCACGGCGAACTCAACGTCTCGTTTCTTGCCTTTTTCGGCGAGTATTGCGCTCGCCTGATCGACCAGCGTTTCGACATACGGCTTGTCGGTCGTTGCCGCCGCCGCACCGGCCGTCTGGGCGGCAAGCCACACCGCCGATACCATCGCGAGGGCGACCGCCCGCCCCGCTCCGCCACACATACGCTTACGCACGTCATTCCCCCCTGCAGAACGCAATCAGCCGGGCCACAAACGCCCATTCATATTCGTTCGGCAGAGAGCTGACACGCCCAAACGCCGAGATTGGCTAATCGCGGCTCGCTACGTTTGGCGCGAAAAGGAAAACGCCGCGGAAGCGGTTCCACGGCGTCTCCTTGGGTCAGGTTGGTCAGGTAGCTTTGAAATCAGTCTTTGAAAATCGAACGTCGCCAGCTTGTCATGAGTGCTGGCGCGTTACGGGCGGGTCGCAGGTCAAACTCAATTCTTCCGGGCCGGCCGCGACGCACGTGCCGTCGGAAGTTCCCCAGAAACGGTGACGATGGAGAAACGAATATGTCCCCGGTTCTCGCAATTGGCGCCGGACCGGGAACGGCAACGGGAATAACTCTACGCAACATAACAAACGCCCCCTCGCTGCCGAACTGGCAGACGTCGCACCGCGGGCAATCAAAACCCGGTGCATGGCCGCATTTACCGCGACGTCAGGGTAGCTGACTCACCGTGCGCCACCAATCGCGCACCCGCGTTGTGCACAGGGTATGCACAGAAAAGCGAAATCAGCCGCTGAGGCGGGCGAGCGCAGCGTCGAGTTTGTCGCGAAGCGCCGATGCATCCGCGAGACGCTGACGCTGCTCCTCGATCACTTCTTCCTTCGCCTTCGCCATGAATTGCTCGTTGGCGAGCTTCGCTTCGATCTTGCCGATGTCCTGCATGGTGCGGGCGCGCTCTTTCTCGAGACGGGCGCGCTCGGCATCCATGTCGATGATGCCGGCGAGCGGCATCGACACCGTCGCCTCGCCGACCACGATCTGCACGGCGCCCTGCACCGGCGCGCCGGCAAGGTCGATGCGCTCCACCCGCGCCAGGCGGCGGATGAGCACGTCGTGGGTCTGAAGCCGGCCCGCGGTCGCGAACTTCGCGCCCGAAACCGCCAGGTTCACCATCGCCCCGGCGGGCACGTTCATCTCCGAGCGGACGGAGCGCACGGCGGTGATGAAATCGATGACCCAGTTGATCTCGGTGGCCGCCGTATCGTCCTCGAAGGTGAGCTGCGGCCAGGGCGTCAGCGCCAACAGCTGCCGCCCCTCGCCGCGCGCATCCCACATCGCCTCGGTCAGGAACGGCATGAACGGATGGCCCATCTCGGCGATCCGGTCGAGCACCCAGGCGACGGTCGCCTTGGTCTCGGCCTTTGCCGGGCCGTCCTCGCCGGACAGCACCGGTTTCGACAGCTCCAGGTACCAGTCACAGGTCTGGTTCCAGACGAACCGATAGAAGGCCGCCGCCGCCTCGTTGAACTTGTACGCTTCGATCGCTTCCGTGATCGCCTTCACCGCCCGCGTGGTCTCGGTGGCGATCCAGCGGTTCAGCGTCTCGCTCGCGGCGGCGGGGTCGAACCCGTCGACGGGCGCGGCGTCGTAGTGCTCCGCGAAGCGGCCGGCGTTCCAGATCTTGGTGGCGAAGTTGCGGTAGCCCTCGACGCGCTGCGTCGACAGCTTGATGTCGCGGCCCTGTGCCGCCATTGCGGCAAGCGTGAAGCGGACAGCGTCGGCGCCGTATTCGTCGATCAGGTTCAGCGGGTCGATGACGTTGCCCTTCGACTTCGACATCTTGGCGCCCTTCTCGTCGCGGACGAGGGCGTGGATGTAGACATCGCGGAAGGGTTCCGTGCCGGTGAAGTACAGGCCCATCATCATCATCCGGGCGACCCAGAAGAAGATGATGTCGAAGCCGGTGACGAGCGCCTTGGTCGGGTAGTAGCGCTTGAGTTCCGGCGTCTCCTCCGGCCAGCCGAGCGTCGAGAACGGCCACAGCGCCGAGGAGAACCACGTATCGAGGACATCCTCGTCGCGGGTCAGTTTCGTCGCCTTGCCGAACTGCGCATCGGCGGCAGCCTGGGCCTCCGCCTCGTCATGCGCGACGAAAACGGTGCCGTCGGGCGCGTACCACGCCGGAATCTGATGGCCCCACCAGAGCTGGCGCGAGATGCACCACGGCTGGATGTTCTCCATCCAGTCGAAGTAGGTCTTCTCCCAGCTCTTCGGGACGAAGGTGGTGCGGCCCTCGCGCACGGAGGCAATCGCCGGCGCGGCGAGCGTCTTGGCGTCGACGTACCACTGGTCGGTGAGGAACGGCTCGATGACGGTGGTCTTCGACTTCTCGTCGTGCGGCACTGCATGGACATGGTCTTCGACCTTTTCGACAAGGTCCTGCTTCTCCATCATCTCCACGACGCGCTTGCGTGCCGTGAAGCGATCGAGCCCGTGGAGCGCATCGATGGTTGCCTTGAGGCTGCGCGCCGCCTTGGTCTTGCCGGTCGGCAGGCCCTCCAGGAAGTCGGCGTTGCCCTTGAGGGCCATGTTGGCCTCGGTGTCGAGAACGCCGACCATGGGCAGGTTGTGCCGCTTGCCGACCTCGAAGTCGTTGAAGTCGTGCGCCGGCGTGATCTTGACCGCGCCGGATCCGGTCTCCGGATCGGCGTAGCTGTCGGCGACGATCGGAATCTTCCGCCCGACCAGCGGCAGCACCGCGAACTTGCCGACCAGGTCCTTGTAGCGCTCGTCGTCCGGGTGAACGGCCACCGCCGTGTCGCCGAGCATGGTCTCCGGCCGTGTCGTGGCGACCACGATGAAGCGGTCCGTCTCGCCGTCGATCGGATACTTGAAGTGCCACAGGTGGCCCTTCATCTCGATCGCCTCGACCTCGAGATCGGAGATCGCCGTCTGCAGGTTCGGGTCCCAGTTGACCAGCCGCTTGTCCTTGTAGATGAGCCCGGCGCGATAGAGGTCGACGAACACCTTGAGGACTGCCCGCGACAGCCCTTCGTCCATCGTGAAGCGCTCGCGCGACCAGTCGCACGAGGCCCCGAGGCGCTTGAGCTGATTGAGGATCACCCCGCCGGATTCGGCCTTCCACGCCCACACCTTCTCAACGAAGGCGTCGCGGCCGATGGTGCGCCGGTTCGGCTCCTGGCGCTCCATCATCTGCCGCTCGACGACCATCTGGGTGGCGATGCCCGCGTGGTCCATGCCCGGCTGCCACAACACGTCTTTCCCCCGCATCCGCTCGAAGCGAACCAGGATGTCCTGCAGCGTGTTGTTGAGGGCGTGGCCGATGTGCAGCGAGCCGGTCACATTCGGCGGCGGAATGACGATCGAATAGGCGTCTGCGCCGGGTTGAGCGCCGGCCCCGGCCTTGAACGCGCCGGCGCGCTCCCACGCATCGTAGATGCGCGGCTCGACGGCAGCGGCGTCGTAGGTCTTCTCAAGCATGCAGGGTCCGAATGTGGCGAAGGAACTGGGTGAGGTTGGTAATCTCAGCGGGGCGGCAAATCAACCGGACCCCGGCCCGGTGGACCGTCGCGAAGCCGGCGTGGTAAAAGAGAACACTTGGCGGTTCGTGGTGATCCGCTTCGCCCGGACCGGGCGCTGAACCGTCAAGGGATCTGTCTTTCATGAATGGCGAGAGAGGCTGCGGCTCCTGCGGCCTGTGCTGCAAACTCCTGGCGGTCGAGACGATCGCCAAGCCCAGCCACGCCTGGTGCGACCATTTCCGGCCCGGTACCGGCTGCGCAATCTACGCGGAGCGCCCCGGCGAATGCCGCACCTTCCGGTGCCTGTGGCTCATGCGGCCGCAGCTCGACGAGGCGTGGCAGCCCAACCGGTCGCACATCGTCCTGTTCTTCGCCGACGACGGCAGCCAGCTCATCGCCAGCGTCGATCCGGCGTATCCCGACGCCTGGCGGAAGCCCCGGTTTCACGATGCGCTCCGCGACTGGTCGCGGCGCGGCTTCGCCGAGGGGCTTCAGGTCCTGGTCAGGATCGGCACTCGTGTCGTCGCCATATTGCCCGACCGGGACGTCGATCTCGGCGTTCTCACCGACAACGAGCGCATCAAGTTGACGCGCGTGCGCACCGAGCAGGGTGTCGCCCTGATGGCGCGCAAGCACGCCGTCCGTCCATAATAAGGTCGATCGGGCGAAGGGCGCCCCTACTTCCGTCCGCGCGAGACCCGCTCGATCTCGTCACGGACCAGGCGCTCGACGATCTGCGGGAGATTACCCTCCAGCCACGTCTTCAGCATCGGACGCAGAACCTCTTCCACGGCCCGGTCGAGCTTGGCGGCGTTGCCGGTGATCATCGCCTGCGCGAGTTCGTCGAACGAACTCGAAACCTGTGTTTCCGCACGGCCGGACAGGAGCGCCCGACGCGGGCTTACCATCTCCCGCCGCGTTCCCGCGATCCGCGCCCGCGGAATTGCCCGCTGCGCCGCGATCGAATCCGCCGACGTCGCATCGTTCATGCGGGCGGTGCGCCCCAGCCGCGAGGTCGGTCGGCGCCCCTCGAGTTCTGCGCGCACGCCGTTGAGCGCCTGCTCGATCGCCTGTTCGATCACATCCTGGTCGGGCGAAACGTCAACCTCGTCGCCGTCGTCCACCGGCTCCGCATCGCCCGTCTCGGCGTCCTCACCGCCGTAGACGTCGGTCACGTTTGCCACCGGCCCCTTGTCGGCGGCGGCCGCACGGGCGTCGTTGCGATGCCGCTCCAGCGTGCGCTTGGCGTCATCGGCGGAAATCGCCTGGCGAATCGATGCCAGGATTTCTTCAACCGAACCGTTCTTGCTGGGTGAATTCGCCATCATCGTTCCGGCTGCAACTCGCGGGGGAATCGCGAATGATTCGACCGTTTGGAGGCTAGCCCAAGTCGCCGAAGCGTCGCCACGGGTTTTCCCGCGCTATGCAATCACAATGGTGAATAGTGGACGGCGCACCATCCGGCGCCCGGACTATCGACCGTCAGGCGTCCGCAGCCCGCCCCACTTGTCGCGGACCTTCTTGTAGTGGTCGGTCGGATCGTAGGTCTGCACGTTCAGGCCGATCACCTTCGCGTCCAGCTTGCCGATCGCCGCGAGCAGCGAGTAGGCCGCGATCACACGATCATGCTGGGCGCTGATCAGCGCAACACGCGCATTGAGCAGGTCCTGCTGCGCGTTGAGGACATCGAGGGTCGTGCTCTGGCCGACCTTCTGCTGCTCGATGACGCCGGACAGCACGAGGTTCTCCGCCGCCACCTGCGCCTGCGCGGCGCGAATCTGGGCACGCGCCGCGTCAAGCTGGCCCCAGGCCGAGATCACCGCCTGGCGGATCGTGTCGCGCGCCACGTCGAGCTGGATCTGCGCCTGCCCGAGCGTTTCTTTCGCCTGCCGGACCTTCGACGCCGTGAGGCCGCCCGAATAGATCGGCACGGTGAGCTTCGCCATGGCCGTCGCGGAGTCCTGCCAGGTTCCCGGCAGGGAGGTGTCGTCGCGGTGAGACAGGGTACCGGACAGGCTCACCGTCGGCAGCAGCGAGCCTTCCACGACCTTCACGTTGTATTCGGCGATATCGATGTTGTAGCCAGCGGCCAAGATCGACGGGTGTCGCGTCAGAGCGTCCGCAACCGCCGCGTTGAGGGTCTTCGACAGGAGCGCGTCGATCGGTTTGGCCGCGCCGAGGCTCTTCGGCCGGTGCCCGATCACCTGCTCATAGACGGCCAGCGCAGCGTTGAGCGACGAGACGGCCGCACTGTAGGTTGCCTGGCCTGCGGCGAGCCTGGCGCTCGCCTGGGCGACATCGGTCCTGGTGCCCTCGCCGACGTTCAGCCGATCCTGTGCCGCGCGCACCTGCTGGCTCAAGAAATCGACGTTTTCCTTGTCCAAATTCAGGAGCGCTTGAGCCTGCACGAGGTTCATGAACGCGGTGACCGCGGATAGGAGCGTCGATTGCTCGGTGCTGCGCAGCGTCTCGCGCCCGGCAAGCACCGCGGTTTCGGCGATCTTGACACCTGCCACGGTGCGCCCGCCTGTGAAAATCGGCTGCACGATCGACAGCGACACGCCGCGCGGGTATCCCGCCGCCGATCCGGAACTCGAGGTGCCGGTGCTGTAGCTGACATCGGCCGAGCCGGAGACCGTCGGGCGGAACCCGGCCAGCGCTTGCGGCACGCCCTCATCCGTGGCGCGCAAGGCCGCGCGCTGCGCGTTGAGGGTCGGATTGTTCGAGTACGCGGCGGCCAGCGCCTCGGCGAGTGTTTCCGCCGACGCTGTTCCGTAGCTGAGCAGGACGCAGCCAATGGCCACAACCACGGCACGCCCAAGGCGCGAAAAAGGCAAGGCCCCACCCCGGTTTAGGTTGGCGCGCCAAACCGCGCCCCTCGGTGACCACGCTAATCTAGGGATCGCTTCGTTGTGGTCAAACAAACTTCGCGCTTGCGCGACGCAACAGATTGAATCTTAGCGTGATTCGTCCGCGAGTGTGATCAGAAAACAAAGGCAGGCGACTTGGCGAAGCCCGGCAGCGGCCGCACGTCCGCGTTGAACGCGGCGCGTCTTCCGATCTGGTTGTCGCTCTTGGTGCAAACGGTCGCGACACCGGAACGACCGTACCCCACGACTGCGACAAGCCGTCCACCCTCCTTCAACTCGCCGAAGAGGGCAGCCGGGAGCACCTCGACGGCGCCCTCCACCACGATCACGTCATAGGGCCCGTCCGCGGGCCGGCCCTGCTCCAGCGGCCCCAGGGCGACCTTCACATTGCCGACGCCGAGCTGATTGAGACGCTGGGAGGCCTCGGCGGCCAGACTGGCGTCCGATTCGAGCCCGACCACGAACTTGGCCAGCCGGGCGATGACGGCAGCCGAGTAGCCGCCGCCGCAACCAATATCGAGAACCGTGTCGTCCGGATTGACCTCGGCAAGCTGCAGGAGCCGGGCGAAGGGCGCCGGCTCCATCAGGTAGCGCGGTAGCCCATCCGGGCCGCTTTTGATGGGCACATCCTTGTCAAGATAGGCAAGCGCCCGCTGGTGGGCCGGCACGAATGCTTCGCGCGGCACGGCCCCCATGGCGGCCAGGATCGCGTAGTCGGTCACGTTTTCGGTGCGCAGCTGCGAGTCGACCATCTTGGTCCGCGCGCTGGCGAATTCGTCCATTGCCGCTACTCCCCGTACCCAGGCGACCCGCCCTTGGTAATTAACGACAGGGCCGAATGATGACAAGACAATGCCGGATTCCCTTCACTCTGCCCGCCCAACACACTATACACGCCGCGGTCGGCCTCGTGGCAGAGCGGCCATGCACGGGACTGCAAATCCCGCTACCCCGGTTCGACTCCGGGCGAGGCCTCCAAATACCAATCCTTCAATCGCCGTCCGCCAACGACCACGGCACGATCACCGGGCTGCCGTGGACGTCGATCACGTCGGCCCTGATGCCGAACGTGGCGGCAAGCCGGTCCGGGTTCAGCACCTCCCGCGGCGGCCCGTCCGCGACAATCCGCCCATCCTCGACGACCACCGCCCGGTCGGCGTGACGCGCGGCCAGTGCCAGGTCGTGGAGCACGGCGACCACCGCGCCGTCTCGCCCGGCATGCCGGCGCAGCATCTCGATGACCGCGATCTGGTAGCGCGGATCGAGCGAAGCAGTCGGCTCGTCCGCCAGGATCAGCGGCGCCTCGGTCGCCAGCACCCGGGCGAGCGCGACCCGCGCCCGCTCGCCGCCGGACAGCGTCGTGACCGCCCGGTCGGCGAATTGCGCCGTGCCAGTCTCGGCCATGGCGCGCACCACCGCCGCCCGATCGGCTTCGGAAAGGTCAGCGCCGGCGCCGCGCGGCAGCCGCCCGAGCGCCACCACATCGGCAACCGGCAGCGGCCAGTGGAACACGTGGCCTTGCGGGAGGTAGGCGACGCGCGTCGCCCGGTCACGCAGCGACAGGTCGGCGAGTGCCCGCCCGTCGATCGTCACGCGACCGGTCGCCGCAACAAGCCCCGCAGCGGCGCGCAGCATCGTCGTCTTGCCGGCCCCGTTCGGACCGACCACGGCGACGAGTTCGCCCGCCGACACGCTCAACGAAGCATCGGCGACGATCGTCCGCCCGCCGAGCGCCACCGACACGTCGCGCATCTCGAGCATCGCCGCGCTCATGGTCCGGCTCCGCTGAGGTTGGCGCGCTGACGCAGGATCAGCACGATGAAGAAGGGTGCGCCGATCAACGCGGTCAGCACGCCGACCTTGATCTCCGCCTGCGCCGGGATCAGCCGTGCGGCGATGTCCGCCGCCGTCAGGAGCGCGGCGCCGGAGAGCGCCGCCGGCACCATGAGCCGCCCAGGGTCGTGGCGTACGAAGGGCCGCATCAGGTGCGGCGCGATCAACCCGACGAAGCCGATCGAGCCCGCCACCGCGACACCGGCGCCGACCGCAGCCGCGACGCCCACGACCACCCGCAGCCGCACCCACCTCAGGTCGAAGCCAAGGCTCGCCGCCGCCTCTTCCCCCAGCGTCAACGCGCGAAACGCCCTGCGGTCCCAGATGAGCAGCACCACCCCGACCGCCATGAACGGCAACGCCATCATCACGTGCTGCATGCTGCGGTCTTCCAGCGAACCGAGCAGCCAGAACGCGATCTCAAGGGCCGCGAACGGGTTCGGTGCGAGGTTGAGGGCCAACGCGGTTCCGGCGCCGGCCAGACTCGACACCGCCAGACCGGCGAGAATCAGGACCAGCAGGCTCGCCCGCGGTCCGGCCACCAGTATGAGCAGTGCCACCGAGGCAAGTGCGCCCGCCATCGCCGCCGCCGGCAGCGCGAACGACAGGGCGTCCGTGAGGCCGAGGGAGATAACCGCCACAGCGCCGAAGGCGGCCGCCGACGGAGCCCCGAACAGCGACGGCGCGGCCAGTGGATTGCGCAGTAGCCCCTGAAGGGCAGCGCCGGAAAGCCCGAGGGTGCCGCCGATGGCAAGCGACAGCAACGCGCGCGGCAACCGTATCTCGGTGACGATGATCCGTGCCGCTTCGCTTCCCTGCCCGAACAGCGCGGCCAGGACCGCGCCCGGCGGCAGCACCACCGGGCCGACCGCCAGCGACCCGGCGAAAAGCGCGAGACAAAGCACGCCGAGCGTCGCGATCAGCGTTGCATCCCGTCTCCGCACGCTCGTTTCGGCCATCGCCCCTCTGCCTGGCAGCTACTCAGCCCACGTCAGCCCGGCGTACACCGAGAAACCGGGCGTGTTGTAGCCCTTCACCTCCTGGTAGGAGGCGTTGAACAGGTTGTCGATCCGCCCGAACGCCGCCACATTGTCGTTGATCCGGTATTTCGCCGAAAGGTCGACGACGACATAGGGCGGCATCCCGACAGCGCCGCTATCGTCGTTGAAGCGGAAGCCCACGAAGGTCACCGAGGCGGTCGCCGACAGCTTATCGATCCCCGTGTAGGTGAGGCTCGCCTTCGCCGAATTCCACGGGCGTTTTGCGAGTGGCACGCCGGACGGCTGTGAGCGGTCGTGGCTGTAGAGATACGTGTAGGACAGCGTCCCGGTCAGCACTTCCGGAACGATCTCAGCCGAACCGGATATCTCGACCCCGGCCGTGTCGGCGCGGCTGACGTTGCGGTAGTTGCCGCCCGGATAAGCGCCGACGAAATCGATCAGGTCGCGGAAGCTGTTGGCGAACGCGGTGACCGAATAGTGGACGTTGCCACCGGGCAGGGTCTGCTCCCAGCCGATGTCGCCGCCGATGCTCTTTTCGGACGTCAGCGCCGGATTGAGGGAGAGCTGAAAGGCGGTCGGCCGCTTGGCGCCGGTGCCGAAGCTGCCGCGAACCCGCGCACCGGCCTCCGGGAGGTCATAGACCGCCGTGACCCGTCCGGTGGTGAAACCGGAGCCGCCGAATTCGCCGTCGTAGCGCCCCGAAAACGACAGGTTCAGCCGGCCAAACAGCGGCAGCTGGTACATGAGATATCCGGCGTAGAGGTCACGAGTCCTATCGAAGCTCGCGGGCTTTGGCGGCATGCGTTGCCAGGCGCCCTCTTCTTCGGCGCGCGCCCCGACGATGAGCGAACCGACCGGCAAGCCGAGCTCGCCGCGATACTCGGCGCCATAGTCGGTGCCGCGATAGTCCGTGATCGGACCATTCTCGTTGTAGCGTCGTGTGGTCTTCGCGCCGAAGATCGTGAAGCTGTTCTTCAGCTTCCAGTCGGGCGCGTCGAACGAGAAACGTCCGTAGCCGCTCAAGAGATGCTGGTCGGCCGTGTAGCCGGCGGCGTCGACCGTCACCGACTTGTCGTAGGCGGCCGAAAGGTTGTCGCTGTTGAGCCCGAGTTCGAGGTTCCATTGACCACCCGGATCGATGAGCGTGCGCAAATTGGCCGCCCACTTCTCGGATCCGTCCCGCTCGCCGGTATCGCGATTGCCGACGCGCGAGAAGCCGTCGGTCTTGAACCAGGTGCCGCTGCCCGAGATCGTGACCGGCCCGCCCGTGGTGCTTGCGGACAGCTTGCCGTCGCGCGTGCCGTAGCTGCCGCCCTCCCCCGTGACGGAGTAGTGCGTGCCCTTCGGCTTCCGCGTGATGATGTTGATGACGCCGCCCATGGCGTCGGAGCCGTAAACCGCGCTCTGCGGTCCGCGCAGCACCTCGATCCGCTCCACGTTGTCGAGCGACAGCGTCGAAAAGTCGAACTGGTCGCGCGCCCCGGATGGGTCGTTGACGCGCACGCCGTCGATCAGCACGAGCGTGTGCTGGCTCTCCGCGCCGCGCAGCATGACCGAGGTGGTACTTCCCGGCCCGCCGCTTTCCGTCACCGTCAGCCCGGGGACCGAACGCAGAAGCTCGGCAACCGAACCGGCGTTGGAGCGCTCGATCTCATCGCGGGTGATGACAGACACCGAGCTGCCGGCGCGCGCCGCCGACGTCGGCACCAGATACGGCGTCACGACGATCGAGGGCGCCTCGGCGCCTGCCGCGAACGGCAAGGCGATCAGGGCAGACGAAGCGAGCAGGAGCGCGGCGCGGACGCGCCGGGAAGCAGGAGCCATATGGCAGATCTCCGACCTGGATCGATCTGGTTGTCGGCACCCGTCACGGAGTGTGTCCCGGGCCCATCCGGCTTCCCCGCCGGACGGCCAAGGGGTAAACGAGCGGCAACGGCGGCGCAACGCGGGACCGGCAGGGAATGCGGCCACTTAACGGAATTCTTTTCCTCGCGGCGCTCCTGCTGCCGGCAATGACCTTTGCCGCCGCGCCCCCGGCGCGGATTGCCTCGATCAACCTGTGCGCCGACGAACTGGTGCTCGCGCTCGCCGATCCCGACCAGATCGCCGGCCTGTCGATCTACGCCACCGACGCCCAGATGTCGTTCACCGCCGACGCGGCGAAGGCCTTCCCGCACGACCTGGCGAGCGCCGAGACGGTCGTCGGGCTCCACCCGGACCTGATTCTCGCCGGCCGCTACACCAAGCTCGCCACCCGCGACATGCTGAACCGGCTCGGCTACCGGGTCGAACTGCTCGACGCCGCGCGCAGCATCGACGATTCGATCGCCCTCATTCGCAAGGTCGCAGCCCTCGTCGGTCACCCGGACCGCGGCGAGGCATTGATCGCCGAAGTCGAGGCCGCCGAGGCGCGCGCCGCGGCCGCCGCCTCCACCGGCGCCGTGCGCCCCACGGCAGCGATCTATCAGCGGCGCGGCTATGTCACCGGCGGCGACACGCTCACCGGCGAACTGCTCACCGTTGCCGGCTTCACCAACGATGGTGGCGCGCTCGCCGGCAAGTACGGCACGTTCGTCCCGCTGGAGAAACTGGTCGCCAAACCACCCGACTACATCGTCGTGGCGTCCGCCGATCCGCGGGCGGAGGATCAGGGCAGCGCCCTACTCGACCATCCGGCGCTCGCGGCACTGTACCCACCGGCGAAGCGGATTGTGCTTCCCCAAAACCTGACCGTATGTGGCGGCCCGTCGTTGCCGGCCGCCATCGACTGGCTCGCGGCCGCCGCGGCACGGGTCCGCGGCACAGAGTGATCTCCGCCGATCACCTCTGGCTGCTGGCGATCGCACTCGTGCTCGACGGGCTGATCGGTGATCCGGATTTCATCTGGAGGCGCATCCCACATCCAATCGTCGTCATCGGCGCCTTTATCGGCTTGCTCGACAAGGCGCTGAACCGCCCTTCTCTTCCGGCGAGCGTTCGCCGCGCGCTCGGTGTCGTGGCGATCATCGTCGTCGTCGCGCTCGCGTGGCTCATCGGGTGGGCCCTGGAGACGCCGTTCGCCCGCCCCTTCGGCTGGATCGGAACCGCGCTCGTCGCGTCGATCTTCATCGCCGGCCGCTCGCTCTATGACCACGTGCGGGCGGTCGCCGACGGCTTCAAGGAGAGCACCGACGCCGCGCGGCAGGCCGTCTCCCGGATCGTCGGGCGCGACCCGGCGAGCCTCGACCCGCCGCGCATTTCGCGCGCAGCGATCGAGTCGGCGGCGGAAAACTTCTCGGATGCGGTGGTCGCCCCGGCGCTCTGGTTCCTGCTCTTCGGGCTTCCGGGGCTGATTGCCTATCGCGCCATCAACACCGCCGACTCCATGATCGGCCACCGCACCGCGCGTCACGAAGCCTTCGGCTGGGCATCCGCGCGCCTCGACGATCTGGTCAATCTGCCCGCAAGCCGCCTGGCCGGCCTGTTCGTGGCCCTCGCCGCCCCTGTGGTCGGCGGCAACTCTGCCCGCGCCGTCGCCGTCATGCTTCGCGACGCGCCCAAGCATCGCTCGCCCAACGCCGGCTGGCCGGAGGCCGCGATGGCCTCGGCGCTGGGCCTGTCGCTCGCCGGACCACGCCGCTATGGCGGCACGCTGGTCGCCGACGCCTACATGAACGATGGCGGACGGCGCGACGCGACACCGGCCGACATCCTCCGCGCGCTGCGCGTCTACGTCGCGGCCAATACCGCGCTTTTCGCGGTCGTGGTGGTGGGTTCGGCCGTCGTGCTCTGGCCGTAGCCGGAGGCGATCGTCAGGATCGCATCGAGGTCGAGGTGACGCGTGAGGTGATCGGCGAGCGCGTCGAGCGTCGCCTCCACCGTCGCTTCGAAGCGCAGGTCCGACGCCAGCGCGCCCAGCGATGCCAGAAACGCGCGGCGAAAGGCGTCGGAGGCGAACACGCCGTGCACATAGGTCCCGCTGACCGCACCATCCGCCGACGATGCGCCGTCGGGCCGACCGGCGAGGTCGAAGAGCGGCCGCGTGGCGTCCGGCCCGCCGGTGCGCCCGAGATGAATCTCGTAGCCAGAAACCGCCGCGCCGCTGGCAATGTGCCGGCCTTCGACGGCCGTCGTCGTCTTGTCGGCAGCGAGCACCGTCTCGACATCGAGCAGGCCGAGCCCCGCGACGTTGCCGGGTCGCCCTTCGAGACCCTGGGGGTCGGCGATCGTGCGCCCGAGCATCTGGTAACCACCGCACAAGCCCAGGACCCGCCCGCCACGGCGCACGTGCGCGGCGATGTCGACGTCCCAACACTGCGCCCGCACGAAAGCCAGATCGGCGATGGTCGCCTTCGATCCGGGGATCAGGACGAGAGACGCATTGGCCGGAATTGGCTCGCCAGGCCAAACGATCACCACCGAAACGCCGGGCTCGGCGCGCAAGGGATCTAGATCATCGAGGTTGGAAATCCGCGGCAATGCCAGCGCCGCGATGACCACGCCGTCGGGGTTCGCGGGCCCGGCCTCCAGCCCAAGCCCGTCCTCGGCCGGCAGTTTGGCGGCATTTTCGAACCAGGGAACGACGCCGAGGCAGGGCCAGCCGGTGCGTTCCTCAATGGTCCGGACGCCGTCCGCGAAGAGGCCGGCGTCGCCCCGCATCTTGTTGATAATGAAGCCCTTTATCCGTCGCCGATCGGCGGGGGCGAGAACGGCGTGGGTGCCGACGAGGCTGGCGATGACACCGCCGCGGTCGATGTCGCCGACCAAAATCACTGGAATATCAACGGCTTCGGCGAATCCCATGTTGGCGATGTCGCCGCGCCGGAGATTGACCTCCGCCGGGCTGCCGGCGCCCTCCACGAGAACGAGGTCGCGGCCCTCCCCGACGAACGCGAAGCTCTCCATAACCTTCGGAAGCAAATCGGCTTTTCGCTTTCCGTAGTCGGCGGCACGAAGCGTTCCGGACATCTTTCCCTGGACGACAACCTGGGCGCCGATGTCCGATTCCGGCTTCAGCAAAACCGGGTTCATATGTACGGATGCAGGGAGCTTGCAGGCCATTGCCTGTACGAATTGCGCGCGCCCAATCTCGCCGCCGTCGGCCGCCACAGCCGCGTTATTCGACATGTTCTGCGGCTTGAACGGCGCGACCCGAAGGCCCGCACGTACGAATGCACGGCCGAGCCCTGCAACCAGCGTCGATTTGCCGACGTGGCTGCCGGTCCCCTGGATCATCACCGCCTTCAAAACTCGATGCCCTTCTGCGCCTTCACGCCCGAGCGGAAGGGGTGCTTGATCATCTCCATCTCGGTGACCAGGTCGGCGATCTCGATCAGCTCGGGGGCGGCGTTCCGCCCGGTCAGGATGACATGGACGTCGGCGGGCTTCTCGTCGCTGAGGAACGCCACCACCTCGGCGAGCGGCAGATAGTCGTAGCGCAGCACGATGTTGATCTCGTCGAGCAGCACGACCCTGTGCTTGCCCGCCTTGATTAGTGCCTTCGCCGTCTCCCACGCGGCGCGCGCCGCGGCGATGTCGCGCTGGCGGTCCTGCGTCTCCCAGGTGAAGCCTTCGCCCATGGTGCTGATCGAGACGAGATCGCCGAACTTTTCGAGCGCCACGCGCTCGCCCGTCTGCCACTTGCCCTTGACGAACTGGACGATGGCGACCGGCATGCCGTGACCCAGCGCGCGAAACACGACGCCGAAGGCGGCGGTCGACTTTCCCTTGCCCTTGCCGGTGTGGACGATCAGCAGCCCCTTCTCGATCGTCTTGGTGGCGATGATCTTGTCGCGCGCCGCCTTCTTCTTGCGCATCTTCTCGGCGTGGCGGGCGTCGAGTTCGGCTTCGGTCATGTCTTTCATTCGGCCGCTTCCTTTCTGACGCCGTCTCCCCCTGAAAGGGGGAGGTCGGCGAGCGCCCTGTGCGCGAGCCGGGTGGGGGTCGCTTCCAAAGACCCCTCCCCGCCGCTTCGCGGCGACCCTCCCCTTTCAGGGGAGGGAGGAGACTGAGTAATGAGCGCGCTCAACCGATCATAGGCGCTGTTGGCGCGCGGCGCCCAGAGGCCGCGGTCGATGGCCTCGCGAAAGCGCTCCGCCATCTCCGACAACGCCGGGGCGTTGTTCTCCGCAATGAAGTCGCGGACCTCGTCGTCGGCGATGTAGGCGTCGAACAGCTGGTCGAAGTGGTGGTCCTGCACGGCGTTGGTCGTGGCGGCGTAGGCGAACAGATAATCGACCGTCGCCGCCATTTCGAAGGCGCCCTTGTAGCCGTGGCGCATGACGCCGGCGATCCACTTCGGGTTGGCGGCGCGTCCCCGCACGACGCGGGCGATCTCCTCACCTAGCGCACGCACGACCGGCTTCTCGGGGCGCGCATGATCGCCGTGATAGACGCGGGGCGCGGTTCCCTTCAGCGTCTCGACGGTCGCCGCCAGCCCGCCCTGGAACTGGTAGTAGTCGTCCGAATCCAGAATGTCGTGCTCGCGGTTGTCCTGATTGTGGAGCACCGCGTCGACCGCCGCGAGGCGCGCCGACAGGGTATCGACCGAGGCGACGCCGTGCTGGCCGCCCCCGTACGCGAACGCGCCCCACGCCATGAACGCCGCCGCGATGTCGCGGCGCGTCTCCCAGGTGCCGGTGTCGATGAGCGCCTGCAAACCGGAACCATAGGCGCCCGGCTTGGCGCCGAAGATGCGGGCACCGGCCATGGCGTTGGCGAGCGTCGGGTCCATGCCGGCCGCCGCCATTTCGGCGCGGGCATTTCGTGTGCTGGCGGCGAGCGGGTTGGCCTCGTCGTCTTCGTCCAGCGCGGCGACGGCGCGGAAGGCGGAATCGAGGAGGTCGATCTGCGCCGGGAAAGCATCGCGGAACATGCCTGAGATTTTCAGCGTCACGTCGATGCGCGGTCGGCCGAGCGCGGCAAGCGGCATGACCTTGAAGCCGGTGACCCGACCTGTGCCGGCTTCCCAGACCGGCTCGGCGCCGATCAGCGCCATCGCCTGGGCGATGTCGTCGCCGCCCGTGCGCATGTTCGACGTGCCCCATGCGGAGAGCGCGATCGACCGCGGCCAAGCACCCTCGTCCTGAAAGTAGCGAAGCGCCAGCGCGTCGGCCGCGCGGCGGCCGAGCGTCCATGCGGCGGCGGTCGGCACTGCGCGCACGTCGACGGAATAGAAGTTGCGGCCGGTCGGCAGCACGTCCGGTCGCCCGCGCGTCGGGGCTCCCGATGGTCCGGGGGCAACGAAGCGCCCGTCGAGGCCAGTCAGGACGGCAGCGATCTCCGCCGCGCCCGATCGGTCCAGTGACGGAGCGAGGTCGGCGGCGATCCATTCGAGGACGGCGGCGGTGCAGGGACCAATCTCAATCCGCTCATTCCCGCGAAAGCGGGAATCCAGGGGCTTGAGATGTGGCCTGTCCCGTTGCCCTGGGTCCCCGCTTTCGCGGGGACGAGCGGAGATGAGATCAGGCGTCGCCAGATTGGCGCTCTCACGCGCTTCGCCCCCTCCCGAAGCCGACCTCCCCTCAAGGGGGAGGTTGGGGTCGCGACTTTGCCCAAGATCGGAGATGAGAACAGAGACCAGCAACGCGATGCGCTCGACCGTGTCGCCGGCGCTGCGCCAAGGAGCGTCGGAGAGCGACGCGAGCATCTGCGGTCGCGGACCGGTCCAGTCGGCGGCGAGGTCGCAATCGAGCGGGTCGAAGTTGAGATCGAGATCGTCCGCCAGGGCACGATGGAGCGAGGCGTCTTCGGAGCGGCCGCCGGAACGCGGCACGCGCGAGATGGTGACCAGCGTATCGGTGCGCAGGCGCCCTTCCGGCGAGGCGCCGAGAATGTGCAGCCCATCGCGGATCTGCATCTCCTTGAGTTCGCAGAGATGAGCATCGAGGGCACGGAGCGTTGCGCCCCGGTCGGTGTCGCGCGCGATGCCGAGGTCGCGGTCGAGGCCGTGGCGCTCGGCGTGCGCCACGATCTCGCCAGCGAGATAGTCGCGCCGGCGTTTGTCGATGCCGGCCGCAACGTAATACTCGTCGACCAGCGTCTCGAGTTCGGCCAGTTCGCCGTGGATCTCGGCGCGGGTCATCGCCGGCATCAGATGATCGACGACGACGGCCGAGGCGCGCCGCTTGGCCTGCGCACCCTCGCCGGGGTCGTTGACGATGAACGGATAGATCAGCGGCGTGGGGCCGAGCGCGACTTCGGGCCAGCAGGTCTCCGACAGGCCGAGCGCCTTGCCGGGCAGCCATTCGAGGTTGCCGTGCTTGCCGATGTGAACGACCGCGTCGGCGGCGAATGCCGTCCTCAGCCACGCGTAGAAGGCGAGGTAGTGGTGCGGCGGGACGAGGTCGGGGTCGTGGTAGGTCGCCTTCGGGTCGATGGAATAGCCACGTTGGGGCTGGATCGCGACGACTGTGTTGCCGAAACGATGGATGGCGAGGCGGAAGGCGCCCTCGGCGAAGAAGGGGTCGTCCTCGGGTGCGCCCCAGCGCTCGGTGAGCGCGGATTGGAGGGGCGGCGGGAGAGTGGCGAAGAAAGTGCGGTAGTCGGGGAGAGGAAGGTTCTCACCATCCGGCCTGCGAGCCCCCTCACCCCGCTCCCCTCCGGGGCGAGGGGAAGAACGTGAAGCCCGCTCCGCCACCCCCTCTCCCCGGCGGGGAGAGGGTCGGGGTAAGGGGGATCCGCCCTCGTCGCTCCGTGCATTCGTCTGTCCCGCAAGCAACAGCGCCATCAGTGCGGCGCCGGACTGCGGGAAGCCCGCCAGCGCATAGCCCGCGTCCGCCATCGCGGCGGCCAGGCGGACCGTGCTTTCCGGGCTGTCGAGGCCGACGCCGTTGGCGATGCGCCCGTCGCGGTCTGGATAGTTCGACAGCACCAGCGCAACCTTGCGCTCGGCCGGAGGCTTCTGCGCCAACTTCACCCACGCCGCCGCCTGTCGCGCGACGAACTGGATGCGACCGGCGACCGGCGCATAGACGGTCGCGGCGCCCCGCGCCTCCTTGAACGAAACCGCGCGGGTGAGAATGCGCCCGTCCACCTCGGGCAACACCACGTTCATGGTGAGATCGCGGGGCGAGAGGCCACGCGGGCTCCCGCGCCACGCCGCCTCGCTGGAACCGGCGAGCACCACCTGAAGCACCGGGCGTCCGGGTGCGTCGAGGATCGTGCCGGCGTGCACCGTGCCGATCTTCGAGACGGCGAAGGACGTGGTGGTCAACACGATGTCGGGCGGCAGGAGGGCGAAGGCGTCGGCGATCAGCGCTTCCGACTCGCGGTCCTTGAGGCTCGCCACGAAAACCGGAAGCGCCGCGATCCCCTCGTCGGCAAGCGCCGCGACCAGCGCGTCGATGGGTGCGGTGGAGTCGCCATGGACCAGCGCCCGGTAGAAGACCAGCGCCGCGACCGGCTGGCCGGCCGCGGCACGGGCGGCGACAGAATCGAGGGGCACCTCCCCCTCCCCCGGCCAGTAGAACCCGGCGCGGGGCAGGACGAGCGGTGGCGGCGGCGCTTCGCTCGCGCCGATCAGATGATCGAAGAAGGCGAGCGCGCGGCGCATGTTCTCGGCGCCGCCTTCCGCCAGATAGCGCCACGCCATCCGGCAGGTCTCCGCCGGCAGCGTCGCGCAAGGTTCCAGCGTCTCGTCCCACGTGGCCTCGCCGGGGACCACGATCAGGCACGGGCCGCCACGCCGCGCCAGCGCGCGCAACTGCTCCAGCCCGTAGGGCCAGTAGCCTGCGCCGCCCAGAACGCGCACCACCACCAGCTTCGCGCCGGCCACCGTCTTCTCGATGTAGAGATCGACGGACAGCGGATGGGCGAGCTGGCCGAGGTTGGCGAAGCGGAGCGATGGCGCGCCGGCGGGGCGTTCGGCAGCGGCGGCGGCGAGCGCCGCCAACTCGGTGTCGGCGGCGGATAACACGACGATGTCGCCGGGCGCCTGCGCGAGATCGACGGCGCTGTCGCCATCGTCTATGCGCCCGACGTCGCCGGCGAGAAGGTGCATGCCTATCCGCCCAGCGCGGCGCCAACCGCCGCGCGGTCCATGTCGCGAAGACCGATGACGACGAGGCCACTGGCAGCGCCCGGCGCGAACGCGGCTTCGACGCGCGGACCGACTGCCTGCACCACCGCGGCCGCCGCCTTGCCGGCCACCGTGGTGCGCCCCTTGACGCGCAGCACGCCGGGGATGGCAAGCGCCGCGGCGACCCTCGCCTTCAGCGCCTCGAGGGAGGCAGCCGGCGCGAGGTCGGCGACGAAGCTGACGAAATCGTCGTGGTCGTGTTCCTCGCCCTCCAGTTCGTGATGGCTCTCGCGGCCGGTCATGTCGCCCTCGGCCGACGCCAAGATGCCGAGGAGCACCGACGCCGGCGGCGCGCCGCGCACCACACCGGTTCCCGGCCGCGCCTCGCGGCGGACGATCGCCTCGGTCTCGTCCAGGTCGGAAGGTGACACGAGGTCCGCCTTGCCGATGACCACCAGATCGGCACAGCGCAACTGGTCCTCGAACAGCTCCTCGATCGGGTCGTCGTGGTCGATGGCCGGGTCAGCGGCGATCGCCGCCTTGGTCGCCTCCGGATCCGGGGCGAAGCGGCCGGCGACCACCGCCACAGCGTCGACGACGGTGACAACGCCATCGACGGTGACGCGGTGGGCGACACCCGGCCAGGCAAAGGCGCGAACCAGCGGCTGTGGCAGCGCCAGACCGGAGGTCTCGATGACGATGTGGTCGGGCGCCGGATCGCGGGCGAGGAGTTTCTCCATGGTCGGGATGAACTCGTCGGCGACCGTGCAGCAGATGCAGCCGTTGGTAAGTTCGACGATATCGGACGGGCGGCAGGAGTCGTCGCAATCGGCGATCACCGAGCCGTCGAAGCCCATGTCGCCGAATTCGTTGACGAGCACCGCGATGCGCCGGCCGGCGGCCTCGGCGAGCAGCCGGCGGATGAGGGTCGTCTTGCCGGCGCCCAGGAAGCCGGTGACGATGGTCGCGGGGATGCGGGCGGCGTTCACAGCGGCTCCTTCCGGCCGGCGGGCTCCTTGACGGCGAGCGGCAAGCCGGCGGCCATCAGGATGACGCGATCACAGACGCCGGCGACGCGCTGGTTGAGGATGCCGAGGGCGTCGGCGTAGCGGCGGGCGAGCGCGTTGTCCGGCACGATGCCGGAACCGACCTCGTTGGTGACGAGGATGACGTCGCCGCGTGCTGTGCCGAGGGTGGCGACGAGGCGCTCCGTCTCGGCATCGGGGTCGCGGCCGGCGCCCATGAGGTTGGTGAGCCAGAGCGTCAGGCACTCGACCAGCACGACGGCGTCGGGCTTTGCCTCGCGGGCGAGTGCACCGGCGAGATCGAGCGGCTCCTCGACCGCGCGCCAGCTCGCGTGGCGGCGGTCGCGATGCTGGGCGATACGCGCCGCCATCTCGTCGTCGCCGGCCGTGGCGGTGGCGAGGTAGACCGGCGCCTTGCCGGTGGCGAGCGCCAGCGCCTCGGCGTGCCGGCTCTTGCCGGAGCGCTGCCCGCCGAGGACGAGGGTGTGGACGGGCATGGCGCTCAACTTTGCGCCGCGACGCGGCCGTAGAGCCACCCGGAGGCGAGGCCCGAGAGCGACCACAGCACCGCGCTCACCACCAGCGAGCCCGCGACGAACTCGCCGGCGAGGCCGGCCGGATAGCTCGCCGTGAAACTCGGCGGGGCTGGCGCCCCGATGACGTGCGGCGCGACGATCGCCGCGAGCGCCACCACCCGGACCCACCACGGGCGCGCGAAGAACAGGGCGAACAGGCCGCCCGCCGAGACGATCGCGGTTCCGAGCCACCAGGCCTGACGGCTCAAAAGATCCGCTGTCGGCGTTCCGGGGAGTTCCGGCGGCAGGCCAAGCGCCGGCAACAGCGACAGCGCGACGAACCCGCAGGCGCCCCAGACGAGGCCGCGCCGGGCGTCGATGGGATCGCCCTTCAGCACCATCGCCGCCAGCAGCATGAGCGACACCGCCACCGCGATGACGAAGTCGGCGAGGAGCGTATAGGCCGTCCGCTCGAGCCCGTCGGCTGGCTCCCAGGCGCCTTCGTCGTGGACGTGGGCGGCCGGCGTCACCGCTTCACTCGCGACGGATGCCGGCGGCGCTTCGTCCGCCGTCTCGAAGACCTCGGCGTGGAGGATCAGCGGCTCGGTGGTGAAATACTGGACGCCGGCAACCGCAAGGCAGACGGCGAGACCAGCGCCAGCGGCGCTGATGATCAGATTGCGCAACATTGGCCAACGCCCCTAGTGGCAGGGCAGGCCGAGGGAATGGCGCATGTCGTGCGTCGCGTTGTGGATGACGGCCGGCCAAGCAAAGCCGGTCGTCACGAACAGCGCGAGCCCGAGACACATCGCGGCGAGCGCCGGGACGATGCGCGCGGAAAGGTTCGATGCTGGAATTGCAGGTGCGGTCGCAGGTGACGAATGCATCGTCGCGTCTCCTTCTCCGTCCCACCGACGGATGGCTAGAGTTGACGCGACGGCCGGTCTCCTGGCTCGCGGCATCCTACTTTCCCGCGCCTTCCCGGTTTCCCAGTGGCTCTTGCGGGCGGACGTTTGCCGCTGACAGTTGCGGGGGCAGCTGCGGATTTGGCGGGTTCGACCCTATTCCTCACCGCATTCCCGTTTAACGCCGGAGCTTCTCGCTCCAGCGAACCGTCGCTCTTGACGGGACGAACCTACGGAGGAACGTCGAACAGCGCAACCGGCTCACGCCGGATCACGCTTGGGACGCGCTTTGCGGCCCTTCCACCAGCTGACGATGGCGACCAGCGCTTTTCGGTTCCAGCGTCGAATCACGGCGCTGTCGGCGGCGAGCACCAGAAGGCCGAGGGGCACCATCCAGTAGCCGAGGATCGGCAGGAAGCCGAACAGGCCGCCTGCGAGCACCAGGAGGATGCCGAGGCCCATGCGGATAATGCGGTTCCGCGGCAGCTCGATCGCAAATCGTCCAATCCGGACTTTCGGCACGGCCTCGCTCTCCTCGCCCTGGTTGCAACATGGGGCCACCTACGGCCTGCGGCAACCGAATTCGGTCTCCCTTTGCAATGTCGCTCGCCTTTGCTATAGGCCAGCGGCCTGAGGGCACGTGCCGATCCCCGGTAGCTCAGTTGGTAGAGCATTCGACTGTTAATCGAATGGCCGCTGGTTCGAGTCCAGCCCGGGGAGCCACACGCTTACGTGAGCCAAACTCCGACAGGTGACAAAGCCATGTCACAGAAGGAATCGGCCAGCCGCGGCAGCGCTCGCATGCGCCTCTACATCGCGCTCGGGCTGCTTGTGCTTGCAGCGATCTACGTGACCGCGCGGCTCACCATGGACCCGGCACCGCCGGTGCCGCCGGCCGGAATCGACGGCCTCGTGACCGGTGGCGGCGCGCCGAACGTCGGCGGCCCCGCGCCGGGCCTCGCGCCCGGGCTCAGCGGCGGCGGCGCTCCCGGGCTGAACGGCGGCGGCCAGGCGCCCGGGCTTGCGCCGGGGCTTAACCCTAACCCCTGAAATTCGAGACAAACTGGAGCGTTCCGGGGCGCGTTGTCCTAAGTTCCCGCCGAGGATCGACGGCGGAAAATGCGGACGAGTGCCACACCATGAACAACGACGCACAGCGGGTCGCCTGGGTCGACTACGCCAAGGGCTTCTGCATCATCATGGTGGTGATGATGCACTCGACGCTGGGCGTCGAGGCCGCCGCCGGCTCCGACGGCTGGATGGGCTACGTCGTCGCGTTCGCCAAGCCGTTCCGCATGCCCGACTTCTTCATGATCTCGGGCCTGTTCCTGGCCCGCGTCATCGACCGCGACTGGCGCACCTACCTCGACAAGAAGGTCTTCCACTTCGCCTACTTCTACCTGCTGTGGCTGACCATCCAGTTCGCCTTCAAGGCGCCGGAGATCGCCGGCAACGCCGGCGCGCCCGAGGTGCTGCGCGCCTATCTCGTCGCCCTCATCGACCCATTCGGCACGATCTGGTTCATCTACCTGCTGCCGATCTTCTTCGTGCTGGTGAAGGCCCTCAAGGACATCGTGCCGTGGTGGCTGATCTGGCTGGTCGGCGCCGGGCTGCAGATGTCCAATATCCACACCGGCTGGACGATCCCAGACGAATTCGCGCTCCGCTTCGTCTATTTCTACTCGGGCTACGTCTTCGCGCCGCACATCTTCCGCTTCGCCGCGATGGTCCTGCGCTACGGCTGGGCGGCGATCGCCTATCTGGCGATCTGGGGCGTGGTC
Organism: uncultured Alphaproteobacteria bacterium; assembly: GCA_963843565.1. Lineage (GTDB taxonomy): Bacteria > Pseudomonadota > Alphaproteobacteria > Rhizobiales > Kaistiaceae > DASZQY01. Next base: position 459,466 of record CAWJKY010000003.1, on the reverse strand, counting down.
GAGGCCTACGCGGTCTTCAACGGCTACTCGGAAATCCCGGGGATCGGCCTTGCCCTGGGCTTCGTCGGCGCGGTGGCCGTCGTCACGCTATCCACCATCCTGTCGAAGAGCGACTGGATGGCTCCGATCCGCTACTGCGGGCACCACTCCATCGTCATCTACCTCGCCTTCTTCCTGCCGATGGCCGCCACCCGCATCGCGCTCCTGAAGTACCCGCTGATCGAGGATATCGGCTCGATCTCGGTCGTCGTCACCATCGCCGGGGTAATTTTCCCGCTGGTCCTGTTCTGGTTGGTCCGGAACACTGCGTTCCGCTTCCTTTTTAAGCGCCCGCACTGGGCCCACCTGGAGGCCACGCGGCGGCCGGCGATGGTGCCGGCGGAATAATCCGCCAAAGACGGCTTCAGCCGGAACGACTTTCCACTGTCTGGCCGGTTCGCGGCGCGCGCGGCCTTGAAGCCGCCGGTGCCGAGCGAATAGGGTCGCGCTCGAATTTCCGCCCCACCCGGCCGTTAGTCACCCTGAGATGGACATCGACCCCAGCGTCATCGACGCCATCGGCAACACGCCGCTGATCCGGCTCCGGCGGGCATCGGAGGCGACTGGCTGCGAAATCTTGGGCAAGGCCGAGTTCCTGAGCCCCGGCCAGTCGGTGAAGGACCGCCCGGCGCGCCACATGGTGCTTTCCGCCGAAGAACGCGGCGATCTGAAACCCGGCGGCACGATCGTCGAGGGCACCGCCGGCAACACCGGCATCGGCCTGGCGCTGGTCGGCAAGGCGCGCGGCTACCGCGTCGTCATCGTCATGCCCGACACCCAGAGCCAGGAGAAGAAGGACGCGCTGCGCCTGGCCGGCGCCGAGCTGATCGAGGTGCCGGCGCTCCCTTACGCCAACCCCAACAACTACCAGCACGTCGCCAGGCGGCTCGCCGATGAAATCCGCGCGACCTCTCCAAACGGGGTGCTTTACGCCGACCAGTGGAACAACCTCGACAATCGCCGCGCCCACACGCTGACCACCGGCCCCGAAATCTGGGCAGCGACCGAGGGCAAGGTCGACGGCTTCATCTGTTCGGTGGGCACCGGCGGCACGCTCGCCGGGACCTCCCTCTTCCTGCGCGAGGCCAAGAAAGACATCGTCATCGGCTGCGCCGACCCGGAAGGCGCGGCGATGTACAGCCTGTTCACCACCGGGGTCGCCGAGGCCACCAAGGGCAACTCGATCACCGAGGGCATCGGCCTCGGCCGGTCCACGCCGATGGTCGAGGATATCCGCGTCGACAAGGCCTATGTGGTTCCCGACGCCGAGGCGCTGTCGGTCGTCTTCGACCTCGCCGAGCATGAGGGCCTGCTGCTTGGCGGCTCCACCGGCGTCAATGTCGCCGGCGCCATCCGCCTCGCCCGCGATCTTGGCCCCGGCCACACCATCGTGACGATCCTGGCCGACTACGGCACCCGCTATCAGTCGAAGCTGTTCAATCCGGCGTTCCTCAGCGAACGCGGCCTGCCGGTACCGGCCTGGCTGGAGCGGGGGACGACGCTTTCGCCTCCCATGGTGTAGGGTTCCCGGCGCACGCCTTGAGGAGCCGACCATGCCCACCGAACTGCTGTTCCGCGACGATCCCTATCTGAAGGAGGCCGAGGCGACGGTGCTTGCGGTCAACGACCGGCGCGGCATCGTCCTCGACCGCACCGTGTTCTATGCAACCGGCGGTGGCCAGCCGGGCGACACCGGGCGGCTCGCGCGTTCGAACGGCGATATCGCGGTGGCGACCACGGTCTACGGCGACCCCAAGACGGATGTCGTCCACGTCCCCGGCGACGGGGAGCCGCTGCCCGAGCCCGGCGAGACGCTGAAGGCGGTGCTCGACTGGGAGCGCCGCTATCGCCACATGCGCATCCACACCGCCCTGCATCTGCTCTCGGTCGCGGTGCCCTTCCCGGTCACCGGCGGATCGATCGGCGCAGAGGAGGGTCGCCTCGACTTCGACATCGACGGCGACACGCCGGTCAAGGAAGCGCTCGAGGAGAGGATCAACGAACTGGTCGCCGGCGACTATCAGGCGACCACCGAATGGATCACCGATGAGGAGATGGCCGCCAACCCCGGTCTGGTGAAGACCATGAAGGTGAAACCGCCCATGGGCAGCGGCCGCGTGCGGCTGGTGCGCATCGGCGACGTCGACCTGCAGCCCTGCGGCGGCACGCACGTGCGCTCGACCGCCGAGATCGGCCCGCTCGTCGTCAGCAAGATCGAGAGCAAGGGCAAGCAGAACCGGCGCATCCGGATCAGGTTCGCGGAGCCCGTGTGATGAGCGACCCAACTTCGCCGTTCTTTGTTTCCACCGGCTGGCTCGCCGATCATCTCGCCGATCCGGACGTCGCCATCGTCGATGCGAGCTGGTACCTGCCCAACAGCGGCCGCGACGCGCGCGCCGAGTACGAGGCGTGGCACATTCCGGGCGCCGTCTACTTCGACATCGACGCCATCGCCGATCGCGCCAACCCCCTCCCCCACATGATGCCCACGGCCGAGGCGTTCGGCGAGGCCGTCGGCGCGCTCGGCATCGACGAGCGCCAGCGGATCGTCGTCTACGACGCGGCGGGTCTTTCCTCGGCGCCGCGGGTCTGGTGGAGCTTCCGCGTCATGGGCGCGGAAGACGTGGTGCTGCTCGCCGGCGGCCTGCCACGCTGGAGCGCCGAGAAGCGCGCGCTCGCCTCCGGTACCGAGACGCGGCACCCGACCCGCTTCGCCGCCAGATTCACGCCGGGCGCGGTTCGCGACATGGCCGAAATCCGCGATGGCCTCGCCGCAGCCGCCTTTCAGGTGGTCGATGCGCGGCCCGCCGACCGCTTCCGCGGCGAGGCGCCGGAACCGCGCTCGTGGGTGAAGAGCGGGCGCATCCCAGGCAGCCGCAACGTCCCCTCATCCGCGCTCATCGCCGATGGCGAGCTGAAGGACGCCGAGAGCCTCCGCGCGGCGTTCGTGGCCGGTGGCGTCGATCTCGACCAGCCGATCGTCACGAGCTGCGGCTCCGGCGTCAACGCCGCGATCCTGTCGCTGGCGCTGGAGACGCTGGGTGTCGAACCAGCTGGCCTCTACGACGGCTCGTGGACCGAGTGGGGCGGGCGCGACGACATGCCGGTCGCCGTCGGACCGGACACCTGATCCGGCCTTCGCGCTTCTGTCAGTGCTGGAGGATCTGGCGCAGGAACAGCTTGGTGCGTTCGTGCTGCGGGTTGGTGAAGAACTCGTCGGGCGGGTTCTGCTCGACGATCTGCCCGGCGTCCATGAAGATGACGCGATTGGCGATCTGACGGGCGAAGCCCATCTCGTGGGTCACCACCATCATGGTCATGCCTTCCTCGGCGAGACCGACCATGACGTCGAGCACTTCCTTGATCATCTCGGGATCGAGCGCCGAGGTCGGCTCGTCGAACAGCATGATGCGCGGGTTCATGCACAGCGCCCGGGCGATGGCGACGCGCTGCTGCTGGCCGCCGGAAAGCTGGCCGGGATATTTCGACGCCTGCTCGGGAATCTGCACGCGCGTCAGGTACTTGAGCGCCAGATCCTCCGCGTCGCGCTTGTTCATCTTGCGCACGTGGATCGGCGCCAGCGTGCAGTTCTCCATGATCGTCAGGTGGGGAAACAGGTTGAAGCTCTGGAAGACCATGCCGACTTCGCGGCGGACCTCGTCGATGCGCTTCAACTCGTTGGTCAATTCGATACCGTCGACGACGATGCGCCCGCTCTGGAACTCCTCCAGCCGGTTGATGCAGCGGATCATGGTCGACTTGCCCGATCCCGACGGGCCGCAGATGACCACCCGCTCGCCGCGCGCCACCGTCAGGTCGAGGTCCTTCAGCACCTGAAACTGGTCGTACCACTTGCTGAGAGCGGTGATTTCGATGGCGAGCCCGCTCCCGTTCTGGCCGTCACTGCCGTTGGTCATGGTCATCGGGTCCACCTTGGCCTCACCGGACCGGCGGCGCAAACTGGATGCCGCCGTCGGTCCACAGCGCGTTCAATCCGCGTGCCATGTGGAACTTCGATCCCGCGCCAAGGTTGCGCTCGAATATCTCGCCATAGTTGCCGACCGCCTTGATGGCGTTGGCGGCCCAGGCGTTGGTCAGCCCGATGCCCTCGCCGAAGCTGCCTTCGCTGCCCAGCAACTGGCGGATATCGCTGTCCGCGCTCGTCTTCATGGCATCGACGTTGGCCGAGGTCACCCCCAGCTCCTCCGCGTCGAGGAGCGCGAAGTGCACCCATTTCACCACGTCGAACCAGCGGTAGTCGTTTTCCCGCACCATCGGCCCGTAAGGCTCTTTCGACAGGATCTCGGGAAGCAGCACGTGGTCGTTGGGGTTGGCAAGGCCGAGGCGCGCAGCCGACAGGCCCACCGTATCGCCGGTGTAGGCGTTGCACTTGCCGCCGACGTAGGCCGCCGCCGCCGCCTTCGTGTTGGCCACCGGCACCGGCGTGTAGGTCATGTTGTGGGCCTTGAAGTAGGCGGCGACCGCCACCTCGTCGGTGCTGCCGGCCTCGACGCACACCTTGGCGCCGGTCAACTCGAGCGCCGAGGTGACCCCCAGTGCTTTGGGCACCATGAATCCATAGCCGTTGAAGAAATTGATGCCGGCAAATGTCAGCCCGAAGGTGGTGTCGCGCGCCATGGTCCATCCGGTATCGCGGATCAGCACGTCGACCTTGCCGGTGCGGGCGGCGCGGAAGCGCTGCTTGGTGGTCAGCGGAACGAAGGTGACGGCCTTGGCGTCGCCAAGCACGGCGGCTGCGATGGCACGGCAGTAATCCACGTCGAAGCCCGACCACTGCTTCTGATCGTCGACCTGCGAGAACCCCGGAAGGCCCGGATCGACCCCGCAAATCAGCGTGCCGCGCGCCTTGACCTCGTCGAGCGTGGAGGTGTGACCGGGCACTGCCCCCAGCCCGCTCGCGACGATGAGCAGCGGGAGCAGAATGTTTCGAATGCCGGAAACCATCGACCCCGCTCGGACACCACCGAATTGACCAAACAATCTCAAGCTATTATCCCGCACCGGTCAAGGCCGCCGGCGACTGGAAGAAGCAACATGAAGAACGATGACGGCAAGCCGCAGCGCCCCCTGAAGCCGGCTACGCGGCTGGCCCATGTCGGCCGCGACAAGAGCCTGACCGGTCCGTTCGTCAATCCACCGGTCGTCCACGCCTCCACCGTATTGTTCGACACTGTCGACGATATGCAGCAAGGGCGCCAGCGCTACAGCTACGGGCGGACGGGCACGCCAACCAGCGAGGCGCTCGAACAGGTCGTCTGCGACATCGAGGGAGCCGAGGGGGCCGTGCTGTGCCCTTCGGGCCTCGCGGCAGCGACCACAGCCATCCTCTCGGCGGTTGGCGCGGGTGAGCGGATGCTGGTTGTCGACTGCGTCTACGCGCCGGTACGTCGGCTGGCCGGGTCCCTGCTCAAGCAGCTCGGCATCGAGATCGTGTATTTCGATCCTGCGATCGGCGCCGGCATCGACGCGCTGTTCACCGACAACACCAAGGCCGTCTATCTGGAAGCGCCGGGGTCGATCACCTTCGAGATGCAGGACGTGCCGGCGATCGCCGAGGTCGCCCATCGCCACGGCGCCACGGTCCTGTTCGACAACACCTGGGCGACGCCGCTGTTCTTCCCGGCCCTCGATCACGGTGCCGATCTATCGATCATTGCCGGCACGAAGTATTTTGTCGGCCACTCCGACGCGATGCTCGGCACCGTGGCGGCGAATGGAGAGGCCTGGAAGCGGCTCAAGGCGACCCATCACGCGATGGGGGTCCACGTCGGGCCCGACGACGTCTATCTCGGCTTGCGGGGCCTGCGTACCCTGGAGGTGCGGTTGGAGCGGCACCAGCGCTCCGCGCTCGCCATTGCCAAGTGGCTGGAAGCGCGGCCCGAGGTGTCGCGCGTTCTCTATCCGGCGCTGGAAAGCCACCCCGGCCACGCCCTCTGGAAGCGCGACATGACCGGCGCCAGCGGCCTGTTCAGCTTCGTGCTCGACGGCTGGAGCGAGCAACAGGCCAAGGGGTTCATCGACGGCCTCGGTCTGTTCGGTATCGGCGCCTCGTGGGGTGGGTTTGAGAGCCTCGCCATCCTGACCAACCCCGAGCCGATCCGCACCGCCACCACCTGGCCGGCCGACGGCGCCACGATCCGCCTGCAAATCGGCCTCGAGGATCCTGACGATCTCATTGCCGACCTCGACGCGGCGTTCGCCAGGGTCGCCGCTGCTTCCTGAGCGTTCGGAGAGAGGACGGCCGTGTCGGCACCCATCTTCATCGATCCCGTTCAGGACGGGGCCGCAGACCCGACCGTGCTCCGCAATCGGGAAACCGGCGACTGGTGGATGTTCTACACAAACCGGCGTGCACATCTCGACACGCGTGGCTGGGGCTGGATCCAGGGCTCGCCCATCGGCACCGCCACGTCGCCCGATGGGCTCACCTGGACCTACAGGGGCATCGTCGAGGGGCTGGACCGACCACAGGACCAAGGGCTCAACACCCATTGGGCGCCGGAGGTGATCTTCGCGCGCGGCGAATATCACATGTACCTCACATATTTCCCCGGCGCGCCGGAAACGGTGCATGGCGTCGAGCGCGCCATCACCCACGTCACCTCGCCGGACCTCGTCGGCTGGACACGGCAATCGGTCCTGCCGTTGCAGAAGCCCAATGTGATCGACGCCTGCGTGGCGCTCGCGCCCGACGGGCTCTATCGCATGTGGTACAAGGACGAGGCGGACGGCTCATGCACCTGGGCGGCGACGAGCGCTGATCTCTACACCTGGCAGGCGGAAGAGAAGGTGATCCCCGGCGCACCCGACCATCCCCCGCATGAAGGACCGAACGTGTTCACGCTCGGCGGTCACCACTGGATGATCACCGATGAATGGCGCGGCCAGGCCGTGTACCGCTCGCCCGACATGCGCATCTGGACCCGGCAGGGTCTGATACTCGACAGGCCCGGCCGCGACCCCGCGGACAGAAACTTTGCCCGCCACGCCGACGTGGTGGTGAGCGGCGACGAGGGCGCGCTTTTCTACTTCACCCATCCCGAATGGGACGAGGCCGCCAAACCCGTGCCCGAAACCGGGCGGGAGCGGCGCACCACGATCCATGTCGCCCGCGTCTGGGTCCAAGACGGCATCCTTCTGGCCGATCGCGACGTCGACGGGGTTCCGCTGGCATAACCCGACGGCCAAGGGCCCGGACTGCTTACGGCGTGCGATCGGCGGTGAACAGGTGCATGTCGACATCGCGCATCTTGCGCAGGTCGATCCCCAGCACGCGGCCGCGGTCGGTGACCTTCATGCCGAGGTCCTCGGCGTGCTGACGGAACGACGTGATCTGGCTGGCATCGACCGCGGCCACCTGACACCCGGCAGTATTGATGAAGTCGGCCGCCCCCCAGGCATCGACGATGCGGGTCTGCGGCCCGAGCGCCAGCACCATGCTCTCCTCGGGATAGCCAGCGACGGCGAAGGTCTTCTCGATGCAGGGAATCGTCTGCTGCGCCAGCGCCGCCAGCCGCTGCCCGACGCGGTAGTCGTTGAGTTGCGGGAAGTAGGTGCCGAAGAAGCCCGCGTAGAGGATCAGCGACACGACCACCGCGAGCGCCGCCGAGGCCACGACCTTGCCGGCACGCAGCCACCACCAGGCGACCAGCGCCAGCGCCGCATCGAGGATGAAGACGATCGTCGGGAGAAGCGTGAAACGATCCTCGATGAGCACGAACGCCACAGGTGCGACGAAGGCAATCGCCAGCGGCACCAGCGCCAGCACCAGCGAGAACGCCCACGAGACCCAACCCCGGATGCGGGCCGCGCCCGCGTCGATGGCGAGCCCGGTGAGCAGCGCGATCGCCGGGATCGCCGGAAGCACCACCTGCGGAAGCTTGGTCGGCAGCAGTTCGGCGACCAGCCACAGCGGACCGCTCCACGCCAGCGCGAAGAGCACCGCAGGCCGCCGGACGTCTCGCAACAGCCACCCAAGGCCAATGAGGAGGAAGGCGACCGAGGCGCCGACAACGAGCGGCAACATCAGCAGGTAGGTGCCGGGAGGCCCTTCCAGGCGGAAAGGCACGCCGAGGCGAACGAGGAATTCGCCGCTCGGCCCCTCCCCCTGCCCCTGCAACAGCGTCAGCGCCACCGCGATCAGCCACGGCGACACGATCAGGAACAGCCAGACCGCTCCCGTGGACGCCCTGAGGCGGCTAAGCCAGCGGAATTCGCCCCGCTGCAACGACAGGAACAGAAGGGCGCCCGCCGTCATGGCCGGCGCCACGATCCCTTTCATCAGGATGCCCACACCAAGCCCGACCCAGAAAAGGATCGCGTCGCCACCGGTGTGACGGCCGTCGGGGCTCGTCCAGATGCGCGCCAGAGCACCGGCGGTAAGTGTCGTGGAGGCGAGCAGCATGGCGTCGGCGGTCGCCAGCCGCGCCCCGATCCCCGCGACCCAACTGGTCGCCACCAGCAGCCCGGCGAACAGGGCCGCGCGTGGCGGCGCCAAGGCGATCGCCAGCCACCACGTCAGCAGCGCCGCCGCGATCGCCGCCATCAGCGACGGTAGCCGGTCGACCCAGATCGGCGCGTTCGGACCCGCGAAGGAGAGCACGAACGCCTGCACCCAGTAGGGACCGCGCGGCCGCCATTCGTCGTTCTCGGTCTGGAGGCGCACCGTGGAGAAATCGCCGGTTTCCAACATGGCCCGCGCGGCGACGGCGTAGCCCGGCTCGTCGCCGTCGACCGGCGCGATCGAGGTGAAGCCCGGCAGAAAGGCGATCAGCGCCACGATCAGGATCGCCGCCAAGCTCGCCAGCCGCGAGCCTGCCAGCCGATCCACCACGTCACTCAGTTGGTCAGCAACTGCATCGAGGCGCGCCATCGGCGCCACAGCGTAGCAGGAAAATCAGCCCTTCAGGGCGCCCGCCGTCAGGCCAGCGATGATGTGCTTCTGGGCGAGGAAGAAGACAATGACGGTGGGCATAATGGTGAGCGAGATGAAGGCCAGGACAAGCTGCCAATCGGTCATGAACTCGCCCTTGTAGACCATGATGCCGAGCGGCCAGGGATATTTGGACTCGCTGTTCAGCAGGATCAGCGGCAGCAGATAGCTGTTCCAGCTCCCGACGAACGAGATGATGCCCGCGGTCGCCACGATCGGCCGCGAAAGCGGGATCGAGATGTGCCAGAAGAAGCCCATGTAGCCGCAGCCATCGACGAAGGCGGCGTCCAGCAGCTCGCCCGGCAGGTTGCGGAAATAGTTGCGGAACAGAAGGATGCTCATGCCGAGGCCGAACGCCACCTGCGGCAGCACCACGCCCCAATAGGTGTCGAGCAGGCCGAGGTCGCGCACGCGGATGAACAGCGGCAGGATGGCGGTGGCCGCCGGAAACATCAGCCCGACCAGAAAATAGTTGAGCAGGAATCCGGAGCCGAAGAACTTCACATGGGCGAAGGTGAAGGCGGCCATGGCCGAGCAGATCAGCGTCAGCCCCACGGTCAGCCCGGCGATCAGCAGCGAGTTGCCCATCTGCAGCCAGTAGCGCTGCGAAAACAGGATGTCGCCGTAGTTGTGCCATTGCCACGCCGCGGGCAGGCCGAAGGGGTTGCCCCTCAGGTCGCCGATGGTCTTGAAGCCGCCGAGAAAGGTGGTGAGCAGCGGGATGATGACGATGGCCGCGACGATCGACATCGACACGTAGAGATAGACCTTGGTGCCGGCCGGGATGGGGCGACCGCTTTCGTCGGTGGCGCGGGTGCTCGCCGGCGCGCTCGCGTTGAGTGTGAGGACGGTGTCAGTCATTGCGCATGAATATCCGCTTGTAGCTGAAGGCCAGCGTGACGCAGATGAGGAACAGCGCAACGCCGACGGCACTGCCGAAGCCGACCTTCATGCGCATGACGCCGAAGGTATAGAGGAAGGTGACCATGGTCTGGGTCGAATTGAACGGCCCGCCGCCGGTCAGCGGCATGATCATGTCGAACAGCTGCAGCGATCCGACGACCGCAAAGAAGATCGACAGGCGCACGGTCGAACCGAGGAGCGGCAGGGTCACCAGCCGGAACCTCTGCCAGCGCGTTGCCCCATCGATATCGGCAGCTTCCAGCACATTTTTGTCGATGGCCTGCAGGCCCGCAATGTAGAGCATCATGTGGAAGCCGAAATATTTCCACACCACCACGCCCAGGATCGCCGGCATGGCCCAGGTCTTGTCGGCGAGCGGGAAAGGCGCCGTGACGTGCAGGGCCTCCGCGATGCCGCCCACCAGTCCGAAATCGCCGTCATAGACGAAGCGCCAGATCATGCCCGCGGCAACGTCGGCCAGCACATAGGGCAGGAAGAAGATCAGCCGGAAAACCAACGCCCCGTTGACCCTGCTTGACGCCATGGTTGCCAGCCACATGGCAAACGGCAATTGCAACGCGAGCGAGACGGCGATGATCAGGAAATTGTTGAACAGCGCCGTGCGAAACGGGCTGAAGGGGCTGAACAGCTGCTGATAATTGCGCCACCCCACCCATTGGGTCGGGAGCAGGTAGCCGTTCCAATTATAGAAGGAATACCAAGCCGCCTCGCCCATCGGCAGGATGACGAAGAGCGTGAACAGGATAAGCGCCGGCGGCAGGAACAGCACCAGCACCGGCAGCTTCGACCGCAAGCCCGCGACGTCGCGGCGCGCGTTGAACTTGGCCCACCCGCGCGATCCCACGGTGATCGGTGGGCTGGCGGCAACCTCGACCATCGTTCATCTCTCCATCATGTCCGCCATGCCGCCACAATGGGCATGGTGCCGCCGGGGGCGACCGAGCGCAAGCGCCCGGTCGCCCGAGGATGACTACTGCGCCATCTGTTTGGTCTGCTCGATCTGGTTGGCCGCGTCGGAGGGCGAGATCTGCCCAGAGACGATGGCGACAGACATGTCGTTCACCACCCGCCCGACGTCGGGCCCGAGGTCCTGATCGAGGTAGTTCTGGTGCCACGTCTCAGCGGCCATCTGTTCGGCCGCCGCGCGCAGAGTCGGATCCTCCACCGCGCTCGACGCACCCTTGGTGGTCGGCAGGATGCCGGTCTTCTGCGCCAGGAGACGCGCGTTGTCGGCGTTGGTGAAGTACTTCAGGAAGTCAATGGTTTCGGGCGGTGCTGCCTTGGTAACCACCCAGCCATTGATGCCGCCGAAGTCGTCGGTGACCAATCCCTTACCGCCGGTCACCGCCGGGAACGGGAAGCGGCCGATTTCGTCTTCAGAAAGCCCCTTGCCGTCGGTGGCGTTGTTGGCCTGCTGCGCGGGCAACGCCGTGTTCTCGAAGCTCAGGATCATGGCAGCACGACCGTCATCGAAGGTGGCCAGCGTGTCGTTCCAGTTGGCGCCGAGATAGCCGTCCTGGAAAGGCTCGAGCTTGCCGAGCTCGCGCAACAGATCGCCCGCCTTGACGAACGAATCGTTGGCAAAGCCGCCGTCCTCGCCCGCCTTGGCCGCCGCGAAGCCGTCCTTGCCGGCCACGCGCATGGCCAGATAGCTCCAATAGAAGTGGACCGGCCACTTGTCACCGCCGCCGACCGCGATCGGGGTGATGCCAGCCGCCTTGATCTTCTTCACGGCCGCGAGGAAGTCGTCATAGGTCTTGATCGACGACGCATCGACGCCGGCCTTCGCGAACAAGGCCTTGTTGTAGAAGAACGAGACCACGCCCGACTGAATCGGGGCCGCCCACACCTTGCCGCCGAAGGTCATCGAATCGACCGCGGCACTGCTTATCGAATTGCGCCAGGCGCCGTTGTCGGCATCCATGGCCGGCGTGAGATCGGCCAGCTGGCCGGTCTCGGACTGCGCCTTCAGCACGCCGCCCGCCCAAGTATAGAACATCGACGGAGGATCGTTGGACTGCAGAAGTGTCGGCAACTTGGCCTTGAAGGCCTCGTTCTCGAGGAACTGGAAGGTGATCGTGACGTCCGGATGGCTGGCCTCATAAGCCTTGGCAATGTCCTTCCAGGTATTCAGGATCGCCGGATTGTTCTGCAGGTGCAGCCACTTGATTTCGGCAGCAGACGCAACCGTCGCACTCGCGCCGACGGCCAACAGCGCGAGCGCCGAAATAGCGACTCGGCGCACGAGTCCCTTCGCTTCAGACTTCATCACAACTTCCTCCCATTCATCCCTTGCCGCCCCTTGCCGTCGCGGCGATCCGCCAAGGCATTTATTTGAGACGCAAAATAAATGTGTCGCTGCTGAAGCACGCATGTCAAGGCGCATTTTGGCAAGCCAACGGTTTGCGCGCCTCACGCCATTGACACAATCGCGCGACGCGGCGTTTAAATCATCACTCCGAAGAAAACCCGCCTGCCCGCGCCCACCCGCTCGCTCCATCGAAGATCCCTCGAAATGATCAAGACCGCCGACCCCGAGTTCGTTCGCGCGATCAATCGCTACCATGTGATGGACACGATCCGTCGTTTCGGCCCGATCTCGCGGGTGGAAATCGCCGAGCGCACCGACCTCAGCCCGCCGACCATCTCGGCGATCACCGCAGCGCTGATCGAGGACAAGCTGGTCGTGCCGCGTTCGCTCGGCGGGGTGCGCGACACCACCCGCGGCCGGCCGCGTGTGATGCTCGAGCTGAACCCGGCCGCCGCCTATGTCGTCGGCGTCAAGCTCGCCCCCGACCAGATCACGGTCGCGGCCACCGATTTCCGCGCCGATGTCCTGCGCTCGCTCGCCATGCCAATCCGCATCGACCGGCAACCGGCAACCGTCATTGCCGACCTTGTCGAAGACGGCGTGCGCCGCTGCATCGCCGACGCCGGCCTCACGATCGAGTCGATCAGCGGCGTGTGTATCGGCCTGCCCGGCATCGTCGAGCGCGCTTCGGGCCGCTGTCGCCAGAGCGTCGTCTTTCGCGAGCCGGACGTCGATTTCGGAGACCTGGTCTCGGCTCGGCTCGGCGTCTCGGTCACCGTGGACAGCGACGTCAACCTGGTGACCCTCGCCGAACATTGGTTTGGCCACGGCCGCAACCTCGACGATTTCCTCGTCGTCAGCATCGACCGCCACCCGGGCCTCGGCATCATGCACAAGGGCGAGCTGTTCCGCGGCGCCAATGGGCTCTCCCCCGACCTCGGCGATTTCCTCGTGCGCCGTTCGGACGAACGCAACATTCCGGGACGACTTGAGGCGATCATCGTCGAGGCGATCACCCAGCGTGACGATCGCGCGCCGCTGCTGGCGCTCAACGCCGCCGACGATGACTCGCTTGAGCGCGTCGGCGACGCCATCGGCTTCGCCATCGCCAACCTCATCACGCTGTTCGCACCGCCGAAGGTGATCCTTGCCGGCGCGGCGCTGCTTGCCGGCAACCGCCTGCTCACGCCGCTTCGCGACGCGGTTCGCAAATACACTCCGCCGAGCCTGGCGGATTTGTCCGAAATCGTCATCCACGACTGGGGCGACGACATCTGGGCGCGTGGCGCCGCCGCCATGACGCTACGTGAACTCTATGGCGCACCCTGGAGCACGACCGGCCCGGCACCGCGGCCGCGCGCGCACTAGGAAGCGCTTAACAGCAAGAAGGGAGGATGGGCATGGAGCCCGTCGGTATCGGCCTCATCGGGGCCGGCAACATCAGCTCGCAGTACCTGAAGGCCGTCGCCTCGTTTCCAATTCTCGAGATTCGCGGGATCGCCGACATCAACATGGACGCCGCCAATGCCCGCGGCGCCGAATTCGGCGTGCCTGCAAAGACGGTCGGCGACCTGATCGCCGATCCGTCGATCGCCATCGTTGTGAACCTCACCATTCCCAAGGCGCACGTCGAGGTCGGGCTCAAGGCCGTCGCCGCCGGAAAGCACGTCCATTCCGAAAAACCGCTTGGTATCACCGTCGCCGAGGCGAAGACGCTGATCGACGCCGCCAAGGCGAAGGGCGTGCGCATCGGTTGCGCGCCGGACACCTTCCTCGGCGGCTCGCACCAGACCTGCCGCAAACTGATCGACGAGGGCGCCATCGGCCAGCCGATCGCCGGCATGGCCTTCTTTGGCGCCGCCGGCCACGAGCGCTGGCATCCGAACCCGGCCTTCTACTACCAGCCGGGCGGCGGACCGGTCCTCGACATGGGGCCATACTACATCACCGACCTGGTCAACCTGCTGGGTCCGGTTCGGCGCGTCGCCGGGATCACTTCGGCGCTGCGGCCCGAGCGGCTCATCACCAGTGACCCGCTGAAGGGCACCAAGATACCGGTCGAGGTCGCGACCCATGCGTCGGGCACACTGGAGTTCGTCTCGGGCGCCGTGGTGACGCTCGTCCTCTCCTTCGACGTGGCGCGCCACAGCCTGCGGCCGATCGAGATCTACGGCGCGACCGGCGCGCTGGGCGTCCCCGACCCCAACTTCTTCGATGGCCAGATCACCATCGCGACCGCGGACCGCGACTGGACTCCGGTGCCGACCGAGCACGGCCATGCGGAACACAATCTGCGCATCATGGGCGTCGCCGATCTCGCCCACGCCATCCGCTCCGGCCGCCCGCACCGGGCGAGCGGCGATCTCGCTTTTCACGTCCTGGAGGTGATGGAGGCGCTGCAGAAGTCGTCCGACACCGGTACGCGCATCGAGATCTCCACCCGGCCGGAACGGCCGGCCATGATGCCGGTCAATCTCAAGACCGGCGAATTCGACTAGACCCGCCGATCAGCAAGCAAGGGATACACAACAGTCATGCGTGAAGCACTGATCGTCTGGGGCGGATGGAGCGGCCACGAGCCGCAGCAGGGCGCCGAAATCATCAAGGGAATGCTCGAAGAGGAAGGCTTCAAGGTCTATGTCGAGACCACAACCGAAGCCTTCGCCGATCCGTCGATCGCAGAACTGAACCTGATCGTCCCGATCGTCACCATGTCGCGGATCGAAAAGGAGGAGGTCGCCAACCTCACCAAGGCGATCGAGGGCGGCGTCGGCCTCGGCGGCTACCACGGCGGCATGTGCGACGCCTTCCGCGAATCGACCGACTACCAGTTCATGTGCGGCGGCCAGTGGGTCGCCCATCCCGGCAACGTCATCGACTACACCGTCAACGTGACCCGGCCCGACGATCCGATCATGGCGGGGATCGAGGATTTCCCCTATCACTCGGAGCAGTACTACATGCACGTCGACCCCTCGAACGAGGTGCTGGCGACGACGACCTTCTCCGGCGAGCATGCGCCGTGGACCAAAGGCACGGTCATGCCGGTGGTCTGGAAGCGGCACTACGGCAAGGGGCGCGTGTTCTTCTGCTCTCTTGGCCACGTCGCCAAGGAGTTCGAGGTTCCCGAGATGAATAAGATCGTCAAGCGCGGGCTGCTCTGGGCCGCGCGCTAGTCAAACTCGGGCAGCCGCCTTGTCGAGAACGGTCTTCCAGAAGAAGCCGCTCTGAAACGCCAGGAACAGAAAGCTTACGAACTGGAAGGTCGACAGTCTGTCGGCCCCCTCGACTGATCCAAGCAGCGGCAGCAGAACGATCGGCGAGATCACGACCGGACGAAGAAACGGCCGCCATTTCCATGGGTCTTCACCGAGGTTGAACAGGTATTGCGCGGCCATGCCAAGGACAACACAAACCAGCATCGCCACGACGACCCACAGCGGATCATAGCCCGAGAAGTCGTAACGCACGGCCGGGAAGCCGATCCAGAAATGGAGGGCAAGCAAGAAGGCGGTGAGCAACACCGCCTGAACGATCACTGGTGTCCACCGTCTGGAGACGGCCAGATCCCATATCAGAATCAATGCGTAGAGCGCGGCGAACAGCACCGTCGCGACCGTCAAGAACAATGACACCGGCTGCCCCCTGCCCAAACGACGCGATGCGCCACCATCATAGCAACCCGAAATTGCATGTCACCTGAGAAGAACCTAATGTCCGTTTCCGAGGGCAGGCTTGGGAGGGCAACAAGTGGTTCTGCGTCGCAGGTGGCCGTGGGCTTTCGCGCTGGCCGCAGCGATAACTGCAACGTTGGGCTCTTCCGCGTCGGCCACCGAGTTGGCATCCCAATACCGGGCGCTTCTGAAGTTCGAAAAGACGGACTCTCGTTCGCTCCTCGATAAGACCCTCTCAGCCGTAGGCCTCGGTCCGCAAACAATCGGCAAAAGTTACGCCGTGATCGGGTTCCGCGACAAATACCCGAACTTCGGCGGAACCAAGACACTGCCTCCTGCCCGGCGCGACGCCGAGAAGATGTTCGCCTACCTGAGAGACGAGGAACAGTTCGACGAAATCTTCGTCCTCGCCAACGATGATTTCAACGTCGCCAACCTCAGCTACCTCCTTGACAACTATCTTCGAGCCAAGCTCGGGGAAGCCCCGAACAGCCGTTTTCTCTTTGTCTACTCGGGACACGGCGCAAACGTCGGCGACAAAGGATACCTCTTGGACGGCAATGCCACAGGCCCCACGGATACCTTCAACGCAATTTCAATGACGGTCCTTGCGTCGATGCTAGAGGACCCGGTGGAGAACGCCCACCAGACGCTCATCCTGATCAATGCGTGTTACTCGGGCGCCCTGGACAAATGGAGCTTCGGCAACAACGATACGCCCCTCGACCTCGCGCCGAGGGCCGGCGGCGCGCACGTCATCATGGCTGGCGGTAACGATCAGCGCACCTTTGGAGATTCCGACGGCTCCGACTTTTTCAACGTGTTGTTGAGGGGACTGAATGGGGCGGCCGACGACTATCCCAAGAACGATAACGGCCAGTCGGGCGACGGCATCATTACGGTCGGCGAGATCGGCACATACGTAAGAGAACAGATTTCCGCGATGTCAGGTCAGGCTCAAACGCCGCGCGTCGGCGATCTCCTGAAGCTGGGAAGCAGCGGAAGCTTCTTTTTCTTCAATCGGCAGCGCCAGGTCGCGAACGGAATCTGGCAGCCGTGGACACCGCCTGAGCACATTGCGTTTGGCGGCGTTGCCGACGCCGCGTCCGCCCAGCCGCCACCAGAACGGGCCAAAACAGATGTGTCCACGCCCGTTCGCGAGGCAGGGCTCTACGCCGCAGCAGATCTTCTGGCGGGCGTCGCACTCGCACCCGGCATGTTCGTCGCGGTCGCGTCTGATGGATCGAGCGTTAGCTACGACCGCCCAATGGACTTCGAGGGCGAGGTAAATGGCTTCTGCCTCGCCGCATCAGTCTCCATGGGAAGCCAGCTCACTTGGGATGACTTGAGTTCACAATGCCGCGGGGGACGATGATGCGGATTTCATTGCCGGTTGCTCTTGTCCTTCTGGTCCTTCTGCCGTTGCCCAGTGCTGCCGACGGGACCGGAAGCCTATCGGCGGTTGCAGACAACGATATCGTCGGTATCTCTTCATCGCCGGCAGTCGAGACAGTCCATGATCAGCTTCAGCGGCTCGACCGGGAGGTCGCCGCACTTATGGAGGTAGTCCGGCAGCTCCAGAACGAGGTCGCGGCGATGAAGGCAGTGGTCCCTCAGGCGTTCGACACGGATTGCGACGCCGTCAAACTTGGAAGTGGGCAACTGCGTCTCGACAACAATCAAGCTTTCATCGATCGAACCCACTATTTCGGTGTGCAGGAACTTTCTGTCACTTCAGCCGGTGTCGACTACGTGATCTTTCACGGGAGCATCGGAGGCCTCTTGGGGATCCGGCTCGCCGAGGGTGATAGTGCGTTCATCGACGTCGGTGGGTGCCCGTTCCGTTTGCGGATCGTGGGTTTTTCGTACTACGAGCCGGGGAAATTGTCCTCCGTTCAATACGAGATCGAAAGGCCGTAAATTCGGCCGCGCTTCTCGCACTCCGCTATCTGTCGTCGCCCAGCACCGAATCCGCCATTATCGTGCTCCGACCGTCTGTCCGGGAAAGCGCGGGCTGCTCTGGGCCGCGCGCTGAGGCCTCGGTCACAGGCCCGGTTGTCGTCGCCGGGCGGCGAATCCACTATCATCGCGTCGATCTGCCCGTCCGGCCATCGCCGGAAACGCAGCGCATCTGGGAGAATCGCGCATGACGACCTGGATCGTGCTTGCCGTCGTCGCGGTCGTCGTCATCTACGGCGCCCTCCTGTTCAACCGGCTGGTCAAAGCGCGGCAGGTGGCGGCGGAAGGCTGGAGCGGCATCGACGTGCAGCTCAAGCGGCGCGCCGATCTGGTGCCCAATCTGGTCTCAACCGTGAAGGGCTACGCCACCCATGAGCGCACCGTGCTCGAACAGGCGACGGCGCTGCGCACCGCCGCCGTCAACGTACCGCAGGATGACGTTGCCGCCCGCGCCGCCGCCGAAGGCAAACTGACCGCAGCGATCGGCAAGCTGATGGCGCTCGCCGAGGCCTATCCGGACCTCAAGGCGAGCGACAATTTCCTCGACCTTCAGAAGCAGCTCGCGGCGATCGAGGACGAGATCCAGATGGCGCGGCGCTACTACAACGGCGCCACCCGCAACCTCAACGTTCTGGTCCAGTCGTTTCCGAGCAACGTCATCGCCAGCGCCTTCGGCTTCCGCGAGCGCGAATTCTTCGAAATCGATGAGGCCGACCGGGCGGTGCCCGAGGTCGCCTTCAAGGGAGCCGCCTCATGAGGATTCTGGCACTCGTTCTCGCCCTCGTCGGCTTCTTCGCCGCGCCTGCCCTCGCCGATGAGCAGATCCTCAGTTTCGATTCCAACGTCGTCGTGCGGCCGGACGGCGTCCTCGACGTCACCGAGACGATCAAGGTGACGGCGGAAGGCCGCAAGATTCGCCACGGCATCTACCGCGACTTTCCGCTGACCTTCGTCGACGACAACAAGCGCGTCCACCGGGTGAGCTTCTCGATCCTGGATATCGCCCGGGACGGCAAGCCCGAGCCATACCACACCGCCCGCAACCAGGGCGGCATCCGCATCTACGTCGGCGACGGCGATGTCATTCTCGATCCGGGCACCTACACCTACCGCATCCACTACGAGACCGGCCGCCAGATCCGCTTCCTCGCCGACCACACCGAGCTGTTCTGGAACGTCACCGGCAACGAGTGGGATTTCCCCATTCTCAAGGCGACGGCGCTGTTCACGCTGCCCGGCAACCAGGCCCCGACACGCTGGACCGCCTACACCGGCCCCTATGGTGCGCGCGGGCAGGACTACACCGGCGCCATCGACTCGAACGGACAGCTGGGCGTGGCGACGAGCAAGACGCTGCGGCCGAGCCAAGGGCTGTCGGTCGTGTTGCAGATCCCCGCCGATCTCATCCCGCCGCCGACCGGCATGCAGGCGTTCTACTACTGGTTCCTCGACAACCGGCATCTTGTGTTCGGCCCGCTTGGCCTCGCCGGCGTCCTGATCTTCTACCTGCTCTCCTGGCACGCGGTCGGCCGCGATCCTCCCAGGGGCACGATCATTCCCCTCTTCCACCCGCCGTCCGGCGTTTCGCCGACGCTCGCCGGCTACGTGCGCGACTTCGGCTGGGGCAACGGCTGGCGGAAGTTCACCGCCGCCGCCCTGTCGCTCGCGGTCAAGGGGCTGCTGGTCTTCAACGATTCCGGCAAGGACATCGTCCTGACGCGCACCAAGCAGGGACTGCCGCAGGAAAAGCTTCCCCCCGGCGAGAAGTCGCTGCTCGGATGGGTGGAAAGCAAAGGCGGTGAGGTCGCCATCAACAAGGCCAACGGCAAGAGCCTTCAGACCCAGTTCGCGAGCTTCAAGTCGAGCGTCGAGAACGAGAACCGCAACCGCTTCTTCCGGCGCAACCTCGGCTACTTCACCGTCGGCGTAATCCTGACGGCGGCGTCGATTGCCCTGGTGCTGCTGTTCGGCGGGCTGAGCGAGAACGAGATCGGCCTGCTGATCGGCACGGTTTTTGCGGGCGTCTGGCTCGGTGCGTTCATCATCCCGATCGTGCGCGCGATCTTCGTCGCCCGCAGCGTCAAATCGATCCTCAGCGCCGGCTTCTTCATCGTGGTCGTCGCCTTCATCGCCGTCAACTTCCTGTCGGTGGGCGGCGAAATGCTTCGCTCGCTGCCGACCGGCTTCGGCTGGACGATTATCGACGTGGTGCTCAACAACGGCTTCCCGCTGGCGCTGATCGGGGGCTTCGCGGTGATGAACGGCCTGTTCTTCTACCTGCTGCGCGCCCCGACCGCCGCCGGCCGGGTGATGATGGACCAGATCGAGGGCCTCGAGGAGTACATCCGCACGGCCGAAAGCAACCGCCTCAATCTCGCCGGGGCGCCCGACCTCGATGCGACCCAGTTCGAGCGGATATTGCCCTACGCCGTCGCCCTCAACGTCGAGAAGCCCTGGTCGGAGGCGTTCTCGACGGCGTTTGCCCGGGCCAACCCCGGTCAGGACGTGGCGAGCGCGTACAATCCGGCGTGGCACGGCGGCTATGGATGGGGCGGCCACAGCCTGGCCAGTTCCATTTCGTCCGTGGTGTCTTCCGCCGAAAGCTCGTTCGCCAGCTCGATCCCCGCGCCGAGTTCGTCTTCCTCAGGCTTCTCCGGCGGCGGCGGTTCGGGCGGCGGCGGGGGTGGCGGGGGCGGTGGCGGCTGGTAGCTAGCCGCGCAGCCCCTTCCACGGCGCCTCGGCGGCAACGTCGACGAGCTGGTAGCCGCTCTCGCCGACGCACGGCCCGAGGATTGCCACGAGCTTGGCGTCGCTCTTGCCGGTGTTGAACGAGGCATGCACGACGCCAGCCGGGATGTGCGCCGAGTCGCCCGGTCCCAGCATGCGCTTCTCGCGGTCGACCCACTGCTCGACCGTGCCGCTGACCACGTAGATCACCTCTTCCTGGTCGGGATGCTTGTGGAAGTCGTGGCCGCCGCCGGGCGACAGCGTGACATCGATGACCACCAGATGCTCTGCGCCGTTCACGAGCGGGGTCGAGAGCCAGCGCGACTGGCCCCAATCGAGGATTTCCGTCTTCACGTCGCCCGCGAGTTTGAACCCCGGTTTCATCATTGCTCCTCCCTCGCCGGCCAGGCCGGTCAGAATTTGATCTGCTTGAACTTCCGCGCCTGCTCGATAAGCGCGGCCTCGACCGGCAGGCGTTCCATGCTGGAAGCGCCGTAGAAGCCGTGGCAACCGGCGCAGTGCTGCAGCACGTAAGCCGCGTCGTCCGGCATTGCGATCGGCCCGCCGTGGCACAGCACGATCACATCGCTCCGCACGCCTCGGGCTGCCTCGGAAATGGCATCAACCTCCGCGACGCACGCGTCGAGGGACTTCGCTGAGGTCGCGCCAATCGCGCCGCCGACGGTGACACCCATGTGCGCCACGACGATATCGGCGCCCGCCTCGGCCATCGCCTTGGCCTCGTCCGGGTTGAACACGTAGGGCGTCGTCAGAAGGTCGAGGTCGTGTGCCTGGCGGATCATGTCGACCTCGAGGCCGTAGCCCATGCCGGTCTCCTCGAAGCTGGCGCGCATGGTGCCGTCGAACAGGCCGATGGTCGGAAAGTTCTGGACGCCGGAGAAGCCCATCGCCTTCAGCTCGGCCAGGAACTGCGGCATCAGCACGAACGGATCGGTACCATTGACGCCGGCGAGCACCGGCGTGTGCTTCACGACGGGGAGCACTTCCCGCGCCATGTCCTTGACGATCTCGTTGGCGTTTCCGTAGGCGAGCAGCCCCGCCGCCGAGCCGCGCCCGGCCATGCGGTAGCGGCCGGAGTTGTAAATGACGATGAGGTCGATGCCGCCGGCCTCCTCGCCCTTCGCCGACAGACCGGTGCCGGCGCCGCCACCGATGATCGGGACCCGCCGGCGCACCAGGTCGCGCAGCCTGGCGAGAATCTCCGCGCGTGGAATAGCCGGCATGGGGCGCCTTTCAGGCCGCGATCTCGCGGAAGTTCGCGGCAAGGGCCGCGGAGAATTCCGGATCGTTGATATGGAACGGCAGCCTGACGAGACGCCGCGTGGCGGTCTCGTTCAGGTGCGCGGCGAGCGCGGCGAAGAGCGCCGCATCCGCATCAGGATCGTAGAACGGCTCGCCCGGCGCATCCATCGCCGATACGCCTTTCTCTGGGATCAGGAAACGGACGGGTCCTTCGCACCGGTTGACGCGTTCCGCGATCCACTCGCCCATGGCGCGGTTCTCGTCCGCGGTGGTGCGCATCAAGGTGACGTGCGGATTGTGCCGGTGGAAAAGGCGCCCGCGATAGCGGTCCGGGACCGTCTCCGGCGCCCAGAAGTTGACCATGTCGAGGGCGCCGACCGACCCGACGTACGGAACCCGGCGACGGGCGATCGCGCCGAGCCGGTCCTCTCCGGCGCTCATCACGCCGCCCATCAGGAGATCGCACACTTCCGTCGTCGTGGCGTCGATGACACCCGAGACCATGCCGTCGTCGACGAGCTTCTCCAGCGCCCGGCCACCCGCCCCGGTGGCATGAAAGACGAGACAATCGTACTTGGCCCTGAGATCCGCCATGGCTTGCGTCACGCACAGCGTCGTCACACCGAACATGGTGAGGCCGATCGCCGGCCGGCCGTCGACCTGAGACACCGGCCCGGTGCGCGCCATGCCGGCAATCGCCGCCGCCGCGTTCGCGAGAACCACGCGGCTGATCCGGTTGAGGCCGGCAATGTCGGTCACCGGGTTCATCATGGTGATGTCACTGACCCCAACGAACGGCGCGACGTCACCGGAGGCGAGCGTCGACACCATCAGCTTCGGGACGCCGATCGGCAGGGCGCGCATCCCGGCCGTCACGATCGACGTGCCGCCACCGCCGCCAATCCCGACGATCGCGCCGATGTCGTCGCGGCTGACGACGAAGCGCGCGAAAGCCTCGCCCATGGCGGCAACGGCAGTCCCGCGGTCGTCGGTTTCAAGCGCAGCGGCGGCGCCGTCAGGATGAAAGGCGGCAACCGTTGCCGCAGCGACGTCGACGGCGACCGCCGGCGTTCGCGTGCCCACATCGACCAGAACGGCATCGGCGCCCGCCGCGGCGACGCGCGCCTTCAGGAAGGCAAGCTCCTCGCCCTTGGTGTCCGCCGTGCCGACGACGTAGACGCGCTCCATTGCCAACCCCCACGGCGACCGCGCCGGACTTTGGCGACCCCGGCAGGACTTGAACCTGCGACCTGCCGCTTAGAAGGCGGCTGCTCTATCCAGCTGAGCTACGGGGTCGATCCCGTCCGCCCGTCAGTGAGTCCATGGCTGCGGTCGGCCGTACCGGAAGTTGTCGGAATACGACAACGTCTTGGGGGCCGGCTCGTGGGCCGCGAAGACCTGAACGGGAATACCGTTGCGCCGCGCGTAGGCAAGCGCTTCTTCCTGGGTGTCGAATTCCAGTCTCAGCTGGCGGCGCATGTCCGCCGAGGACGTGTAGCCCATCAGCGGATCGGCCGCCGGCCGGTCCTCCGGTTCATATTCCAGAACCCATTCCCTGGTGCCGGCCCGGCCGGATTGCATGGCGGTTCTGGCGGGTTTGAAGATGCGGGCAAGCATCGATTCCCTCGCGGATCTGACGGATCGGGGCATGTTCAAGCATCAACCGCCGCCGGGCGCAATCGCCAAGCTGCCGGGTCGCCGCCTCAGGCCGGCAGGTAGCCGAAACGGGCCATCTGCTCCCGGTGCGTGTCGACGATGCGCCCCACCTGCTCCGCCGAAAGTCGCTCGCGCCCCTCGCCGACCTTGCCGCGCCGGAAGAACACATCCGCCTCAGGCGCCTTCTCGACGAAGCCTTGCGCCGCCTCGGCCGACCGCATCCGTTCGAAGGTGGTGAGATCGATCGCCCGGGCGATCTGCGCCGGGTTGGCGGGCATGGCGACGTGGTGCGCGAGGGTGGTGAAGGTCTCCTCGGGCTTGGCGATCAGGTCCTCGTAGCGCACCGCCAGAACGGCCGGGTTCGGGCGCGCGGTCCAGCTCGCCACGTTCTCGCTCCACGAGCCGGTGACGAAATAGACGTCCTCCGGGTTGGTCTGCGTGGACCAGCCGGGCGTCGCCATCCGCTCGATGGCGGCGTCAAGCGAAATCGCGTGGAAGTGCGCCAGCGACACCGCCACGTCGAGCGGATCGCGGACGATGTAGAGCGCCCCGGCCGAGACCGCCCGGTTGACCAGCGGCGCACCGAGATAGTCGACCATCGCATTGTGGGTCTTGATCATCACCGGGCCGGGCATGCCCACGGCGATGTCGGTCTGCACCTTGGGCCGCGCCGCCGCGACCGCGGCCCGGTCGAAGATCGCGTCGCGATCGGGCAGGTGGCGCACGTAGTAGTCGGCGGTGCGCTCGTTCTGGCCGGAGATCGCGACCGCGTTCAGGTCGACGGCCGCGACCGCTTCGCCCTGCATCAGCTTCAGCAGGACGAACAGGAACGCCCGCACCCAGGTGTTTCCGGATTTCGGGTAGGAGGCGAGCCACACGATACCGCGCGGACTCACCGGATCGAACCGTATCAACTCGAAAGTCGCCCCGTCGCAAACGGAACGTCGCCCGGGAAACCAACTAGGTCAGATCAACGACGGAGCAAGCTGCGACAAACCAACCCACAGGTGGCTGGTCGGGGTGGCAGGATTCGAACTGCCGATCGCGTGCGCTCGCCGGCGGCGTACGGTTTCGAAGATCTTCTAGGCGCCCTTTCGTGGCGGCGGCGGCGGCGGAGGTGGCGGCGGCGGTGGTGGTGGTGGCGGAGGAGGAGGAGGCGGCGGTGGTGGCGACGGCGGAGGTGCCTGGGCCGGTTGCGGCTGTGGCGACGTCGGCTGCAGCGGCTCGTTGACCGCCAGGTTGCCGCAAGCCCGCGTGCTGACCCGGAAGCCCGACGCGAAGTTGTTCTGGTTCTGCTGGGCAAGCGGGAAGAAGCGCGCGATTTCCTGGTTGCGCCGGAATTGAGACCTGATCCGTTCGATGTCGGGCGAGCCGCTCGTGATCACCGCGACCCCGCAGGGATCCGCGTGGATGTCGCAGACGCTCTTCTTCTGCTCGGGATGCGTCGGATCGATCGGCACCAAGTGGCAGATGCGGGTGCTTCCGCTGAACTGGAGGATGCGCGTCGAGTTCTCAAAAGCCCAGTTGTTGACGGAGAAGTCGAAGACCGTACCGCGTACGCCGATTATCGCCGCCGGCGTCACGATCGAATAGGCGCCCTTGGGGCTGTTGCCGGTGATGAACCGGAAGGCGCCCTTGACCGCGTTGAGCGTGACCTTCTGCGCCGACCCACCGCCCCCGTACACGAACGCGTCGATCGTCATCGACGAGTTCGGCCCGACAATCAGTTTGGTGTCGTCGCGGAACAGTATCTGCGCCACGCCCGACGGGCCGGTGATAATCCTGTCGCCGGAATAGACGTCCTGCTTGACCTGCAGGGTCTGCCTCCCGGTGGCGCCGTCGACCTGGGAAGCCTGGACGACTGCGATCGCGGTGCCGCTTGGCTGTGCGGCGATGGCCGGCGTCAGTCCCCAGAGCGCGAACGCAAACACAGTGGCCGGCAACCCGGCAAGCCGCACCAAACACATGCGCAGACGACCCCTCATCGCAATAAAACTGCCCCGTGTCGGGGCGGACACTACCACTGCTTCACGCGTTGCTCTCCGAGTCTGATCTCGGTTGGTTACAACAGCATGCCCGAACTCGTTCTATTCTAAACCAGTGCGCCGAATCTTGGACGCTTCGGCGGAAAAAGGGAGCGCAATCGGCGCCTCTCGCGATCCCGAACGCCAGGCAAGGCCTAACCTTCTGATTTTGAAGTGGTCGGGGTGGCAGGATTCGAACCTGCGGCCCTCTGCTCCCAAAGCAGATGCGCTACCAGACTGCGCTACACCCCGCACGCGCGACCACGGCGGCCAGCGGCGTCTGCCTTACACGCTCGCCCCATGGCGGACAAGCGAACGGCCGGACCGCACCGGCGCCCCATTGCAATCGATCGATGTGAACAAAGTCTAGTGCGAGGCGAGACCGCCGCCGCCGTCGGGACGCACCTCGGCGGCCATCAGGCCCTTCGGGCCGTTGCCAAAGCGCACCAGCACGACCTGCCCGGGCCTGAGCTCGGTCATGCCGTAGCGGCGCAGCGTCTCCATGTGGACGAAGATGTCCTCGGTCCCCTCGCCGCGCGTCACGAAGCCATAGCCGCGCACCCGGTTGAACCACTTCACCACCGCCCGCTCCAGCCCGCTGGTCGGCGTGACGGTCGTGTGGGTGCGGGCGGTCGTCTCCTGCGGCGGACGGATCGCCGTCGATTTGTCCATGCTGACGACGCGGAACGCCTGCAACCCCTTGGAACGATTGAGAACTTCACAAACGACCCGGGCGCCCTCGTAGGCGGTCTGAAAGCCGCCGCGGCGCAGGCATGTCACGTGCAGGAGCACGTCCGGCAGCTCGTTGTCCGGAACGATGAAGCCATAGCCCTTGGAAGCGTCGAACCACTTGATGACGCCCGCGATCTCAATGAGATCGACCGGTGCCTCTTCTCCGAGATCACCGGATATCGGAAGTTCCGGAGAAGCCTTGGCCCCCATACTTAAGCCTCACGCGCGCATCTTTTCGGCTTTGGCCTCGCCGAATCCGAGGTAACCATAGCAGTCGCCGGACCGCAGAAAAGCCCTAAACCCGGACACCTGTGTCATCCGCGCATGGCTGTGTGGTCTGTGCCACAGTGAGCCAAGTTGCCTTTCCGGACCAGCGACTTATGCTCCGGAAATCCTCAAGCCCCAGAACAGATTCGAGCCCGGCGATGAAGTATCTCCACACCATGGTGCGCGTGACCGACCTCAAGGCGTCGCTGCACTTCTACCGCGACCTTCTGGGGTTGAAGGAAATCCGCCGCAGCGAAAACGAAAAGGGCCGCTACACCCTGATTTTCCTCGCCGCGCCGGGGCAGGACGAGACGCCGGTCGAGCTCACCTACAACTGGGATCCGGAGGTCTACACGGGCGGGCGCAACTTCGGCCATCTCGCCTACGAGGTCGACGACATCTACGAATTCTGCGACCGGCTGATGAAGGCCGGCGTGACCATCAACAGGCCGCCGCGCGACGGCAATATGGCCTTCATCCGCTCCCCCGATAACATCTCCATCGAGATCCTCCAGAAGGGCGGCGCCAAGGCGCCGGCGGAACCCTGGACATCGATGCCGAACACCGGCGCCTGGTAAGGCGGGAGGCCGGCCCCGCCTGACCCGCTCCCGCGTCCGGGGTGGCCCGCTCTCGGCACGTCGCGCCTCCGCTCGCCCCTTGTGAGAAGCCACCGGTCGCCCGTATAAGACGCCCGGTTCTAATGCGCCCTTCGTCTAGCGGTCCAGGACGCCGCCCTTTCACGGCGGAAACACGGGTTCGATTCCCGTAGGGCGCGCCAGCTGCGGTCAACATATGTCCGACAATCGAGACATTCTGCGGCGCCGTCGATGAACCACGATCAGCACAATCTTCAAATGGGACGGCTCATAGGGAATTTAGGGTCGCTTGAGTTCGTTCTGCGGCTGTTTCTCTCCGAGGCATCAGGGCAGAAGGCTGAGATACCGAAGCCCGGCCAAGCGACAGTCCCTCTCAGCTACCTCACCGGCTGGGATTCGCTCGACGCACTTGTCGGTAAATACAACGCTCGGCTCAGCGCCAGCGAGGCAAAGACCTTCCGTGTCGCTGACGAGGTTGCGACGCTGAGGGACGCTCTAGGCCACAGCCGAGTCCTGTCGCCGACCCCGCTGCCACCGCTTACGCTTTACCGCTTCGGCAAACCAATGCCAGGTGGCGTCGTGCCGGTCGAGTGGGTCGCAGTCCTCGACGAGGCGTGGTTCAACGGGAGGATACAGCTCATCCATTCGCAGGTGACGAAGGTTGTCGGGTGC
Source organism: uncultured Alphaproteobacteria bacterium (assembly GCA_963843565.1). Classification (GTDB taxonomy): domain Bacteria; phylum Pseudomonadota; class Alphaproteobacteria; order Rhizobiales; family Kaistiaceae; genus DASZQY01. The sequence continues at coordinate 431,669 of CAWJKY010000003.1, read as the reverse complement.
GCCCGAGCGCGCAACTACAAAGCCTTCCCGGACGACTAGCCGGCCAGCACCGCCGCCCCCCTACCCCACCGCCTTCCGGAAATACGCCACCGTCTCCTTGAGGCCGTCGTCCAGCGAGACCTTGGGCTCCCAGCCGAGTTCCTTCTTGGCGAGGGAGATATCGGGCTGGCGCTGGCGCGGGTCGTCAACGGGGAGCGGCCGGACCTCGATCTTCGACTTGCCGCCGACCAGCTTCAGCACGCGTTCGGCGAGATCGCGAACGGTGATCTCCTGCGGATTGCCGATGTTGACCGGCCCGGTGAAGGCATCCGGTGTTTCCATCAGCCGCGCCATGCCGTCGATGAGATCGTCGACGTAGCAGAAGCTGCGCGTCTGCAACCCGTCGCCGTAGAGCGTGATCGGCTCGCCCTTCAGCGCCTGCACGATGAAGTTTGAGACGACGCGCCCGTCGTCGGGGCTCATGCGCGGACCGTAGGTGTTGAAGATGCGCATCACCTTGATGGCGACGCCATGGCGGCGGTGATAGTCGAAGAACAGGCTTTCCGCGCAGCGCTTGCCCTCGTCGTAGCAACTGCGCGGGCCGATCGGATTGACGCGGCCCCAGTAGCTCTCGGTTTGGGGGTGGACGTCCGGGTCGCCGTAGACCTCGGACGTCGAGGCCTGCAGCACGCGCACGCCGGTCTGGCGGGCCAGATCCAGCATGTTGAGCGCGCCGATGACGCTGGTTCTGGTCGTGTGGACAGGGTCGCGCTGATAGTGCGGGGGCGAAGCCGGACAGGCGAGATTGTAGATGCGGTCGACGTCGGCCGAGCAAGGCGTCGTCACATCCTCGCGGATCAGCCGGAAGCGCGGCTCGGCACCGAGGTGCGCGATGTTGCCTTCCGTGCCGGTGTAGAAATTGTCGAGGCAGACGACTTCGTGCTTCTCCGCGATCAAGCGGTCGCAGAGGTGCGACCCGAGGAAGCCGGCGCCGCCAGTGACCAGGACCCTACTCACGGCCCCGGCCGATCCCGTGGACCGTCACGCCGGCGCGACTTGCCGCCTCGGCGTCCAGCGCGTTGCGCCCGTCGAAGATCACCGGCTGCTTCAGGGCTCCGGCGATCGCCTTGAAGTCGGGCTCCGGGTAGCCGGAAAGCTCCGTCGCCACGATCAGCGCGTCGGCGCCGGAGAGCGCTGCCTCCGCCGTCTCGTAAAGCGTCAGGTCGGCGCGGTCGCCGTAGATACGGCGGCACTCATCCATGGCGTGCGGATCGAAGGCGCGCACGTGGGCGCCCGCCGCCCACAGCGCCTCCATGATGGCGCGCGCCGGCGCCGCGCGCATGTCGTCGGTGTCGGGCTTGAAGGCGAGGCCCCACAGCGCGAACGTGCGGCCGGCGATCTTGCCGTCGAAGTGGCGCATGATCTTGTCGGCCAGGAGCCGCTTCTGCTTTTCGTTGCGAAGCTCCACCGCCTTCATCAGGTGGGCGTCGAAGCCGGCCGTCTCCGCCATGTGGACCATGGCCTTGACGTCCTTTGGCAGGCACGAGCCGCCGTAGCCGATCCCCGGATTGATGAAATGGAAGCCGATGCGCGGATCGGTGCCGATGCCGCGGCGCACGTCTCTGACGTCGGCACCGAGCTTTTCGGCAAGGTTGGCGATCTCGTTGATGAAGCTGATCTTGGTGGCGAGCATGGAGTTCGCCGCGTACTTTGAGAGTTCGGCGCTCCTCGTGGTCATCACGATGATCCGCTCATCGTCGGCGATCGGCGCATAGATGCGCTTCAGCGTTGCGACCGCCTCCGGGTCGCTCGCCCCGATGATGATGCGGTCCGGGTTGGTGCAGTCGCCGACCGCCGTCCCTTCGCGCAGGAATTCCGGGTTGGAGGCGACCTCCACGTCGTTCGGGTCAAGGCCCCGCTCCACCAGTCCGGCGCGCACGATCCCACGAACACGCTCGGCAGTGCCGACCGGCGCCGTGGACTTGATGACGACCAGCGTCGTGCCTGTGATCCGCTCGGCCAGCGTCTGCGCCACCCCGAGTACCGCCTTCAGGTCGACCGACCCGTCGTCGTTGTCCGGCGTCCCAACCGCAATGAACTGCACCTCGCCGTGCGCGACGGCGCGCTCCGCATCGGTGGTGAAAGTCAGCCGCCCCAATTCCTGGGTTGCACGAACCAGATCGGCAAGCCCCGGCTCATAGAAGGGAATGTCCCCACACTGGAGCCGCACAACCTTGTCGGCGTTCAGATCGACGCACACCAGGTCGTGCCCGACGTCGGCGAGAACCGCAGCTTGAACGAGGCCGACGTAGCCGGCGCCAAAGACCGTTATTCGCATGGATCGAGTGCGCCCCGCAGACCTGCCGGATGGCGGCGGTGTTATCCGGCAAGCGCACCGGCCGCGTCAACAGGGGCCGCCGGGCGTTGTCAAAGGGCGCGCCGCCCCCCAATGTCGCCGGCGATCCACCGGGAGCCAGGATTCCCCCTGCATGGCCGACGCAAATGCCGCCCCCGCACCGCCCCGGCCGCTGCGCATCCTCGAAATCGGCGGCAGGTTCTTCCTGATCGGCGCCCCGGAGGGCACCGACTGCTACACGGCGGGACCGCGGCCCGACGCCTACGCGCCGTTTCTGGGACCGATCCGCCTGTTGCGCCTTCTCCTCGCACTGCGGCGCGGTGCATACGATCTTCTGGTGATCCATCCCGCGCAGAGCGCGCCGTGGGCGCCGCGGACGCTGCGCACCGCGCTTGTCCGGGCACGGCTCAAGGCGCCCCTGGCGCTGTTCGCCGGGTTCGCCCGACGCCTGATCTGCCGGTTCCACAACGTACCCATCGCTACCCTCGACATCGCCGACAGCTTCGGCATCCGTCGCCACAACTTCCGTCTGCTCGACGTCAGCCGCGTCTATTTCAAGCGCGAATTGCCGGTCGACCGCTGGCGCGTGTTTTTCCGCTCCGGCCATTGGGACCTGCCGGGCCGGCGCTGGCGCGCCAAGGAGACGCCGCAGCAACGGCTCGCCAAGCTCAAGCCGATCGGCATCGGCCTCGTCCCGCCGCCACCCACGCCGCCGGTCGGCAAGACCACCGACATCTTCTTCGCCGGCGAGGTCAGTCCGAACAGCACCGTCAGATCCGACGGCATCGCCGAACTGAAGGCGCTGGCGGCGGAGGGCTACGCGATCGACGTGCCCGACGGGCGGCTGGCGCCGGACGAATTCCGCGCCCGCATGGCCGCGGCCTGCCTCGCCTGGTCGCCGGAGGGCTACGGCTGGGATTGCTTCCGCCACTACGAGGCGGCGGCGCTCGGCACGGTCCCGCTGATCAACTATCCGACCATCCTGCGCCACGCACCTTTGCGCGACGGCGAGACGTGCGTGCTCTACGCGCCGGAACCCGGCGGCCTCGCCGATGCAGCGCGCCGCGCCCTCGCCGACAAGCCGCGGCTCGCGGCCATGGGCGAGGCCGCCCGCCAACACACGCTAGCCCACAACACCTACCGCGCCTTGTCCGACTACGTCACCGCGACGGTGCTCGGCCGCCACCTCGACGGCAGCGCGGCGGACACGCCGCCGGCTCCTTAATCGGGCACCGCCGCGTCGACGATCCTGAGGTTGGGGTCGCGCCGCCCGCGATAGGTGTCGACGACCAGCGATCCGGCGACGTGGAGCAAACGTCCACGCGCCGCGATCAGCCCGTCGCCGAGCGCCGTTCCGGCGGCGCGAAATGCGATGGCCTTCAGCGCCGTGCCCTCCGGCGCGGTCAGCGAAACCCGTACGTGGCCCTTGCCGACCACGTCGGCGAAGGCGATCCGATGGTTCGGAAAGGCGAACACCGGCTCAGGGTGGCCGGAGCCGTAGGGGCCCGCCTTGTCCAGCATCTCGATCAGCCCGACGGTTGCGCCGCGCGCCGAGAGCGCCGCATCGATTTCCAGGCGGTGGCCGTCCTGGGCCTCGACCCGGGCGGCAAGCGCCGTCTCGAAGTAGGCACGCAGTTCCCCGAGGCGAGCAGCGGCCACCGTCAGGCCCGCCGCCATGGCATGCCCGCCGCCCTTGATCAGGATGCCGCGCTCGACGGCGGTGCGGACCGCGAGGCCGAGATCGACCCCGGGGATCGAGCGGCCTGAACCGGTGCCGAGGTCGTTCATGGTGAAGGCGATCGCGACCGCCGGCCGCTGGAAACGCTCCCTGAGGCGCGCCGCGATCAGCCCGACGACGCCCGGATGCCAGCGCGCGCTGCCGGTGACGATGACGGCCGGGCCCTCGCCTGTGCCGATCTCCGCCTCGGCCTCGGCGATCGCTTCCTCGACCATGGCCGCCTCCATTGCCTGACGCTCAGCGTTCAGCCGGTCGAGTTCGGCGGCGATCCGCTGGCACTCACCCGGGTCGTCGCTGGTCAGGAGGCGCGCGCCCAATGCCGCATCGCCAATCCGCCCGCCGGCGTTGATGCGCGGCCCGAGCACGAAGCCGAGATGGAACGGCGCCGGCCTGGTGCCGACGCGCGCCACGTCGGCAAGCGCCGCGAGGCCCGGGTTCTGGCGATGGGCCAGCGCCACGAGGCCCTTGGCGACCAGCGCCCGGTTGAGCGCCACCAGCGGAACCACGTCGCAGACCGTGCCGAGCGCAACCAGATCAAGCCACTGGAGAAGGTCCGGCTCGCTCCGGCCCGCCCCGTACCAGCCGCGTCCGCGAAGGGTGCGGTTGATCGCAACCGTCGCCAGAAGCGTCACCCCGACTGCGCAGAGATAACCGAGGCCGGACAGGTCGTCCTGCCGGTTGGGATTGACCAGCGCGTGGGCGTGCGGAAGGTCGACTCCGACTTCGTGATGGTCGATGACCACCACGGTCAGGCCGAGGTCGCGCGCCGCCTCCAGCGCCTCGAAGCTGGTCGAGCCGCAGTCGAGGCAGATCACCAGCCTGGCGCCCTCGGCGGCAAGCACCTTCAGAGCCTCGACGTTCGGCCCGTATCCCTCGAACAGGCGGTCGGGAATGTAGATGCGCGCCGCCACGCCCTGATGGCGCAGGAACCGCGCCATCAGCGCCGACGACGAGGCGCCATCGACGTCGTAGTCGCCGAACAGCGCGATCGGCTCGCCCCCGGCGATGGCGTCGGCGATGCGTTCGGCCGCCAGGTCCATGTCGGTGAGCGTCGACGGGTCCGGCATCAACGTCTTGAGCGTCGGGTCGAGGAAGGCCGGCGCCTCGTCCGGCCCGACGCCGCGCCCGGCCAGAACCCGCGCGACGATGTCGGGAATCTGGTGGCGCTGCGCGATGGCAAGCGCCGCCGCCGACCCCTCGGGCGAAAGCCGCTCGACCCACGGCTTGCCGCTCAGCGAAGCCTCGACGCCGAGAAAGATGCGGTGGGCCGCGACGGACCCCGATGGCCGCGGCGGAATCGATTGGGCAGGGCCAGCCATGCCCCCTCATAGCGCGGGAGAGCGGCGCTTGTCCGCGTCGCGTCAGAGACGCGACTCGACGATCGCCGAATAGATCCAGCCGTCTCAGCGTGCGGCGGAGCACCATTCCGGTCGGCAGATCGAGCACCTGGGTCATGAAGACAGCGGCGAGGTCTTCCGCCGGATCGACCCAGAAATGGGTCGCCGCGGCCCCCGACCAGAAGAACGTGCCGGCCGTGCCGGGCAGCCGGGTGCGGGCATTTGCGAGATCGACCGCCGTCGCCATGGAGTAGCCGATGCCGGGGTAGCGGCTCTCGTTGAAGGTCGACCCCGGCAGGGACATCACGGCAACCTCGCGGCCGCCGGGCAGGAAATTCTCGCCGAACAGCGCCACCGACTTGGGGCTCAGGAGGCGCACGCCATCGAGCGCGCCGCGGCCGAGCAGCATCCGGCAAAAGCGCAGGTAGTCGGCCGCCGTCGACACCAGGCCGCCGCCGCCGGATTCGAGGTTCGGCGGCGCCGCGTAGGTTCCGGTCTCCGGGTCGTCCTGAAGGGACAAGGCACCCTCGGAATCGGCCCGATAACAGGCGGCGAAGCGCTCCATCTTGTCCGGTGGGCAGTGGAAGCCGGTGTCGGTCATGCCGAGCGGCGCGAAGATGCGCTCATCCAGGAAGCGGCCGAGCGACATGCCCGAGATCGACTGGACGAGATAGCCGAGCACGTCGATGGAAACGGAGTAGTTCCACGCCTCGCCCGGCGAGAAGAGCAGCGGCAGTTCCGCCAGCTGCGCGATCATGGCGTCCAGCCCGCCCTCGGTCGCCATGCTGGCAACGGCGAGGTCCGCGTAGGCCTGCTCGACCGGGCTGCCGGTCGCCGAGCCGTAGGCGAAGCCGGCCGTATGGATCAGCAGATCGATGACCCGCATCGGCGACTTGAGCGGCGCCGTCTGGAAGGCGCCGCGCTCGCCACCGGCATAGGCGCCGAGATTGGCGAAGGCCGGAATCAGCTCGGCGACCGGCTGGTTGAGGTCGATCCGCGCCTCCTCCATCAGCATGAGGATCGCCACCGCCACCACCGGCTTGGTCATGGAATAGATGCGGAAAATCGCGTCGGGGCGCATCGGTTCGCTGCGCTCCAGGTCAATCGACCCCGACATGCCGGTGTGGACCAGTTCGCCGGCGCGCCACACCTGCACGAGCATGCCGGGGATCAGCCCCGGCGCCACGAACGTCTCGTCGAAAACGCGGTCAACGGTCTGCAGCCGGGCCACGGACATTCCGGCGCGATTTCTGTCGGACATCGGACCTTCCTCCCGCCTCGACGGTTAGTCGGCGGCGTCGAACTTGTCGAGGCTCAGGTCGCCGCCGCCGGCAGATCCCTCGAGAAAACGATGCGATTGTTGAACGGGTCGACGACCATCACCTCGCGCGTGCCCCACGGCCGATCGTCGATGCCCGGACGGTTGTATTTGTAGTCCTTCCCGTTCAGCTCGGCGTGGAGCGCCTCGACGTCGGGTGTCTCGACGCGGACAATCGTGCCGGGCGTGCCGTCGCCGTGGTGCTCGGAGAGATGCAGGACGAGATTGCCGCGGCTCACCTGCATGTAGAGCGGCGCGCCCGGCTCGAAGCGGTGCTCCCAATCCACGTTGCAGCCAAGGAACCCGACGTAGAATTCGCGTGCCTTCGCCTCGTCGAAGATGCGCAGGATCGGGATTGTCCTGTCGAACGAGACGGTCATTCCGCGTCGAACTTGTCGAGATTCTGGTGCTCGGCCTTGATCCAGCGCACCGTGCCGGTCGCCGCCCGCATGACGACGCTGTCGGTCACGATCGCCCGCCGCCCGAAGCGCACCCCGGAGAGCATGTTGCCGTCGGTGACCCCGGTGGCAGCGAAGAGCACGTCGCCGCTGGCGAGATCTTCCGCGGCGAAGATGCGGTCGAGATCGCCGATCCCCATGGCGTTGGCGCGAACGCGCTGCCCGTCGTCGTGGAAGATGAGCCGCCCCTGCATCTGGCCCCCGAGGCAGCGCAGCGCCGCCGCGGCCAGCACCCCCTCGGGCGCCCCGCCGGTGCCGATGTAGAGGTCGATGCCGGTCGCTTCCGGCTCGCAGGCGTGGATGATGCCGGCGACATCGCCGTCGCCGATCAGGCGGATCGCGGCGCCGGTGGCGCGGATCGCGGCGATCAGGTCGGCGTGGCGGGGCCGCTCCAGCACACAGACCGCGATTTCCGAGGCCGCCACGCCCTTGGCGGCGGCGAGCGCGCGGACATTTTCTTCCGGCGAGCGTTCGAGGCTCACCACGCCCGGCGGATAGCCGGGCCCGATGGCGATCTTTTCCATATAGACGTCGGGAGCATTGAGCAGGCACCCGGTCTCGCCGATCGCCAGCACCGCCAGCGCATTTGGCTGGTTGTGGGCGCAGATGGTGGTACCCTCGAGCGGGTCGAGCGCGATATCGACGCTCGGGCCGTTTCCGGAACCGACCCGCTCGCCGATGTAGAGCATCGGCGCCTTGTCGCGCTCGCCCTCCCCGATCACCACCGTGCCGTCGATACCGACCCGGTTGAGCTCGCTGCGCATGGCGTTGACCGCGGCGCGGTCGGCGGCCTTCTCGTCGCCGCGGCCACGCAGGCGCGCCGCCGCGACCGCCGCATGCTCGGTCACCCGCACGACTTCGAGGCTGAGAACCCGGTCGAGCGACCGCTCGCCGAGCGCGAAGCCCACCGTCTGGCTCATGATTCCCCGCCCCTTCTAGGCCAGCGGCTCGATGCGGATCATCTGCGGCTCACCTTCGATGTGACCGTCCGCCTTGATGCCGTCGAGTGCCTCGCGGATGGCCGTTTCGGTGGTCTCGTAGGTAATCAGGATCACCGGCTGAGGCTCGGCCGGCACCGGATGCTCCGGCGCAGCGGTGCGCGCCGCCCGGCGCCGCTGCACGATCGACTCCAGCGAAATCCGCGAGTCGGCCATGCGCCGCGCGATCGCGGCGAACGCGCCCGGCCGGTCGTAGACCGAAAGGCGCACGTAGTAGCCGCCCTCGTGGCGGCGGATGGTGGCCTGGCGGTACGGCTCCAAACTCGAGGCCGGTCGGCCGAACGTACCGACCCGGTCGCCGCGGGCGATATCGGCGATGTCGCTCATCACCGACGAGGCGGTTGCCTCGCCGCCGGCGCCGGGGCCGGAAAGCACGAGCTGACCGACGAAATCCGCTTCCACCGCCACCGCGTTGGTGACGCCGTCGACCCGCGCGATCGCCGAGGCCTTGGGCACCATGGTCGGGTGGACGCGCTGTTCGATGCCGCCTTCGCCGCGGCTGGCGACACCCAGCAGCTTGATGCGGTAGCCGAGCTCGTCGGCGGCTTCGAGGTCGGCCGGCGTGATCGACGAAATGCCTTCCACGTAGATCGCGTCGGCGTTCAGCTCGGTTCCAAAGGCGATGCCAGTGAGCAGCGCCAGCTTGTGCGCCGTGTCCTGGCCGCCGATGTCGAAGGTCGGGTCGGCCTCCGCGTATCCGAGCCGTTGCGCCGCGGCGAGCGCTTCAGCGAACTCGATCCGGTCCTGCTCCATGCGGGTCAGGATGTAGTTGCAGGTGCCGTTGAGAATTCCATAGATGCGATTGACCGCATTGCCGGCGAGCGCTTCGCGCAGCGTCTTGACGATCGGGATGCCGCCGGCGGCGGCCGCCTCGAAGTTGAGGCTGACGCCCTGTTTCTCGGCCGCCCGCGCCAGCGCCACGCCGTGCTCGGCAAGCAGCGCCTTGTTGGCGGTCACCACGTGCTTGCCCGCCTCGATCGCCGCGCCGACCGAGGCGTGCGCCACCCCGTCGGCCCCGCCCATCAGCTCGACAAAGACATCGATGTCGGGGTTGCGGGCCAGCGCCACCGGATCGTCGAACCACGAGAAACCAGACAGATCAACGCCGCGGTCCTTGCCTCGGTTGCGTGCCGAGACGGCCGCGACCGAGATCGACCGGTTGGCGCGGATGGCGATATCGTTGCCGTGGCGCGCGAGCAGGCGGAGGAGCGAGGCCCCGACCGTCCCAAGCCCGGCGACACCGAGGCGAAGCGGTGCGTTCATGAGTAGAATCCGGCCCTCCACACTGACGAACGTCCGTCGAAACAAAACGTTAGGTCGATCGGGTCGCCCACAATCACTATGCTACCTGTCTCACTTCATTCGGAGCCCGCTTGATGGGACCCCTCACCGGCTATACTTGCCCAAGCTGCCGCTTCGACACTGACGAGACAAACTGCGACTACTGCGACGCAATCGTGAAGTGGGACGACAATCGTCGGCGAGTTGCGCATTGCACCGGATGTGGTCGTCAGATTTCTCGCATCACATGCCGAAACTGCGGACATAAATTCAACCTGTTTCCGCTGGCGTACTGAACCTCGAGCTTACCGCTTCACGCCAATCGGCACGACGTTGTGCAGCGTCTTGTCGGCCGACTCGAGGAAACGACGCAGGTTGCGGCCAGCCTGGCGGATGCGCTGCTCGTTCTCGACCAGTGCGATGCGCACGTAGCCGTCGCCGTGCTCGCCGAACCCGATGCCCGGCGCCACCGCCACGTCGGCCTTCTCGATCAGCAGCTTGGAGAACTCCAGCGACCCGAGGGCACGGAACTTCTCCGGGACCGGCGCCCACGCGAACATCGACGCCTTGGGCGGCGGGATGTCCCAACCGGCCCGGCCGAAGCTCTCGACCAGCGTGTCGCGGCGTTTCTTGTAGGTCTGGCGCATCTCGTCGACGCAATCCTGCGGGCCGTTGAGGGCCGCGGCTGCCGCCACCTGGATCGGCGTGAAGGCGCCGTAGTCGAGGTACGATTTCACCCGACCGAGCGCAGCGATCATGCGCTCGTTGCCGACCGCGAAGCCCATGCGCCAGCCGGCCATCGAATAGGTCTTCGACATGGAGGTGAACTCCACGGCGATATCCATGGCGCCCGGCACCTGAAGGATGGACGGCGGCGGATTGCCGTCGAAGTAGACCTCGGCGTAGGCGAGGTCGGAGAGCACCATGAGCTCGTGGCGGCGCGCGAAAGTGACCACGTCGCGGTAGAAATCGAGGTCGGCGACCTCGGCCGTCGGGTTCGACGGGTAGCACAGCACCACCGCCAGCGGCTTAGGCGTCGAGTGCATGACGGCCCGCTCGAGGGCGTGAAAATAGTCGGCCCCCGGCGTCGCCGGCAGCGAGCGGATGACGCCACCGGCCATCAGGAAGCCGAAGGCGTGGATCGGGTAGCTCGGGTTGGGGCAGAGCACCACGTCGCCCGGTGCCGTGATGGCGTGGGCGATGTTGGCGAAGCCTTCCTTGGAACCGATGGTGGCGATCACCTGGGTTGCCGGATCGAGCTTCACCCCGAAACGGCGCCCGTAGTAGGCGGCCTGGGCCTTGCGCAGCCCGTTGATGCCGCGTGAGGCGGAGTACCCGTGGGTGCCCGGCCGACGGGCGGTCTCGGAGAGCTTCTCGACGATATGGGGCGGCGTCGGCAGATCCGGGTTGCCCATGCCGAGGTCGATGATGTCGGCGCCGGCTGCACGTGCGCTCGCCTTCAGCCGGTTGACCTGCTCGAAAACGTAGGGCGGCAAACGCCGCACGCTATAGAACTCGTCCATCTCTAGGATTCCGCTCTGCTGACGCGCCTTCGGCGCGAGGCTCGCTTACCACACCCTCGGCGGTTTCTCACGCCCCTAACGATCGCCCATCAGCACCCCTGGCCAGCGCGCTCAAGCTTGATCGGGACCTCCGGATCCAGGGATTTGGAGACATCCTTGTCGCACGCTGCGGCCGCGGCCGCGCTGGTCCGGGCGACCGGCGCGCCCTGCGCCTTGGCTAGCGCTTCCAGCTCGGCAATGACCTTCTGGGTCTCTTCGGGGGTCATCAGCTTGGACTTCGGCCGATCCGGCACCTTGTTGATATTCGGGTAAGCATTGTCGGCGGTCGTCGTGCGGATGGTATCCGGGCCGGAAGGCGCGGCGGCGGGCGCCGGATGGGGGGTGGGCGCGGTGGCCGCGGCGACCGGCGCGCTGGCTCCGGTGCGGGCCGTCGAACAGCCGGAAACCGCCAAAACCAGCCCCAAAAGGACCAAAACAAGGCGCAAGGGGCTGCCAACCGAAGCTGTCACAACGTCATTGTCCCGAATCGAGGGTCTGCCGAACGGATGAAGACAGCCTACAGCAACGTCCTGCATTTCCGTGAGGCAGACCTTAACTACCTGCGTATTATGTCGAATTCAGGGTTGGTACGAGTAGCGCATGAGTGAAACGGGCAATCGGGGGCGCACAAGCGACGCGGACATCCTGGCGCGTCCCTTCGGGGTGCGCGACCCGGAGGCCTTTGCCCGCAACCTCGCCCGCATGCTCGAGGAAGCCGGCAAAGCCGCCTCGGCCTATCTGAAGCCGCGCGAGGAAGGCGAAGCGACGGTCAGCTTCGGCGAGAACTTCGTTGAGGTCGCCAAGACCATGGTCGCGGTCTTCGACTACTGGGTCTCCGAGCCGCAGCGGCTGCTCGACGCCCAGACCCGCCTGACCATCGCCTACACCGGCCTGTGGACCGCCTCGCTGCAGCGCATGATGGGGTTCAACATCATCCCGTTCGCCGCACCCGAGCCCGGCGACCGGCGCTTCACCGACCCGGAATGGACGGACAACCAGTTCTTCGACTTCCTCAAGCAGTTCTATCTGGTCACCACGCGCTGGGCCAACGAGATGGTCGAGGATGCCAGGGGCCTCGACGAGCACACCCGCCAGAAGGCCGCCTTCTATCTCCGCCAGATTTCCGCGGCCCTGTCGCCGTCGAACTTCGTGCTCACCAACCCGGAGGTGCTGCGCGAGACGCTGGCCGAGAACGCCGCCAACCTGGTGCGCGGCATGCAGATGCTCGCCGAGGACATCAAGGCCGGGCATGGCTCGCTGAAGATCCGCCAGTCCGACGCAACGCCCTTCAGGTTTGGCGAGAATATCGCCACCACCCCCGGCAAGGTCATCCACCAGAACAACCTTTGCCAGCTTATCCAGTACGCGCCGACCACCAAGAAGGTGCTGAAGCGCCCGCTGCTGATCGTGCCGCCGTGGATCAACAAGTTCTACATTCTCGACCTCAACCCGGAGAAGTCGTTCATCCGCTGGGCGGTCGAGCAGGGGCACACCGTCTTCGTGGTCTCGTGGGTCAACCCCGACCGGCGCCAGGCGAAGCAGAGCTTCGCCGAATACATGCGCGAGGGCATTCTTGAGTCCCTCGACGTCATCCAGAAGAAGACCCGCGCGTCGGGCGTCAACGCCATCGGCTACTGCGTCGGCGGAACGCTGCTTGCGGTTGCCCTCGCCCACATGGCCGCCAAGGGCGACCGCCGCATTAAATCGGCAACCTTCTTCGCCACGCAGATCGACTTCACCCACGCCGGCGACCTCAAGGTGTTCGTCGACGAGGCGCAGATCGAGACGGTCGAGAAGCAGATGGACGTGCGCGGCTATCTGGAAGGCCAGAACATGGCCTCGGCGTTCAACATGCTGCGCCCCAACGATCTCATCTGGCCATACGTCATCGGCAACTACGTCAAGGGCAAGGCGCCGGCGCCCTTCGACCTGCTCTACTGGAACTCCGACACCACCCGCATGCCCGCGGCGAACCACGCCTTCTACCTGCGCCAGTGCTACCTCGACAACAAACTCGCCAAGGGCGAGATGGAAATCGACGGCAAGCCGCTCGACCTGAAGAAGGTGACGATCCCGGTCTTCAACCTCGCCACCCGCGAGGACCACATCGCACCGCCGCGCTCGGTGTTCTACGGCTCCTCGTTCTTCGGCGGCCCGGTGACCTTCGCGCTTTCCGGCTCGGGTCACATCGCCGGTGTCGTCAACCCGCCGGAACGCAAACGCTACCAGTACTGGACCGGCGCCAAACCGAAGGGCGACGGGTACGACGCCTGGCTCAAGAAGGCCCGCGAGCACCCCGGCTCCTGGTGGCCCTACTGGCAGCAGTGGATCGAGAAGCAGGACGACACCCGCGTGAAGGCCCGCGCCGTCGGCGCGGGCATCGAGGACGCGCCGGGGAGCTACGTCCGCGTCAAGGCCTAGTTGGCGCGCAGCTTCGCCAGCAGTTGCTTCGACGGGTAGGAATCGGCCGGCAGACCGAACTTGATCTGCATGGCCTTCACCGCTGCGCGGGTCGACCCGCCAATGATCCCGTCGATCTTGCCGACGTCGAACCCGAGGGCCGCGAGTTTCTGCTGCACCTCGCGGATTTCGGCCACGCTCAGGAGATCGCTGTTCGAGCCGCGGTGGACCGGCCCGGCGCCGGCCAGCCGCGTCGCGAAGTAGGCGGCGGTAGTCGAATAGACCAGCGAGTTGTTCCAGATCAGGTAAACGTCGAAATTCGGGTAGGCCAGGAACGCCGGTCCGTTGCGCCCCATGGGCAGCAGCAGCGAGGCATCCGGCCCGGCCGTCGACAGCGGGCTGCCATTCGCCTGGGTGACGCCCCACGCCTTCCATTTCGACAGCGGCAGCTTGATCGTCAGGTCGGCCTGATCCCAGGGCAGGCTGTCGGGCACCAGAACCTCCTGGAGCCACAGTTCGCCGCGCCGCCAGCCGATGCTCTGGAGATAGTTAGCCGCCGAAGCGAGCGCGTCGGCCGAGCTGGTCATCATGTTGACGCGGCCGTCGCCGTCGAAATCGACGCCGTAGTCGTAGTAGCGCTCCGGGATGAACTGGAGCTGGCCGAGTTCGCCCGCCCACGGCCCATGCATCTCTGCAGGGCTGAGATCGCCGCGGTCGATGATCTTCATGGCAGCCAGCAGCTGGGTGCGGAAGAGGTCCGGACGGCGGCAGTCATAGGCGAGCGTCGCCAGCGATGTCAGCGTGTCGCCATCGCCGAGGAACGACCCGAAGTCGGTCTCCAGCCCCCAGTAGGCGGTCAGTACCGGCGCCGGCACGCCGAAGCGTTTCTCGATCGCCGCGAAGGTGTTGGCGTATTTGGCGATCCGCGACTTTCCGCCGGTCAGGCGGTAGCCGGCGACCATGCGGTCGGAAAACTGGAGAAAGTCCTGGGTGAAGACGCCCTGGGCGCGGTCCTTCTGGACGATCGCCGGGTCGAACGAGACGCCGGCAAGGGCCCGATTGATGGCGTTCTGCGAGACGCCATCAGCCTTCGCCTCGGCGCGGACGCCATCGAGCCAGGCGTTGAACGTCGGCTCCTTGTGACAACTGGCGGCAAAGGCACCGGTCGCGGTCGCCACGAGGGCGGCAGCGCTCAGCAACACACGAATGGACATGAGGATTCCCGCGCTCGGTTCTGAACAGCCCCGCCCGGCGCGGACTATAGGCAATTCATTGCCCGCGTGGGAAGGCGAAGAGCTGTGGCGCCCATCACCGCCCTATCCCGGATACCAGACCTTGCGCGGGTCGTCGGGCGCCCGCCGGTAGTCGTAGGCGTCATCCACCAGACGGGCGAGGTCGTATTCGGGTTGCCAGTCGAGAAGGTGCTTCGCCTTGGCGTTGTCCAGCCAGGTCGACTGGTATTCGCTCGGGATATCGACGGAACCGAGCCCCCGCGTCTTCTTCAGGTGCGCGGCGAGCTCGCCGTAGTCGACCGGGCGGTCCATGCAGACGTTGAAGAGCTGGCGCACGGCGCGCGGGTTGTCGATCGCCGCCAGGATCGCGGCGACCAGATCGTCGACGTGCACGAAGTTGCGGCGAAGCGGCCGCCCGTCGGCGTCACGGAGCAGCGGCACGGTCCCGTCCTTCGCGTAACGCGCGGCGTCCGCCGCCGGCACCATGGCCTTCCAGTCGGGCCCGCCGAACAGGTCGTCACCGAAGGACAGCGTGTATTTGAAGTCGTCCTTCTCCATGATCCACGGCGCGCGCAGGCAGCACCAGTCGATGCCGTACTGGATGCCAAACTGCTCCAGCATCACCTCTTCCAGCACCTTGGAGAGCGCGTAGCACCCCGGATAGGCAGCGTGCGGCGCTGCCTCGGTCACCGGCACCTCGCGTCGCCAGAAGAAGTGCCCGATACCGGCATCGCCGCCGATCAGGATGAACTGCTTCGCCGTGGCGCTCTGACGGAAGGCCTCCAGCAGCCAGAACAGGCCCTTGACGGTCACGTCGATGA
This sequence comes from uncultured Alphaproteobacteria bacterium, assembly GCA_963843565.1. Taxonomy (GTDB): domain Bacteria; phylum Pseudomonadota; class Alphaproteobacteria; order Rhizobiales; family Kaistiaceae; genus DASZQY01. The sequence goes on along the minus strand of CAWJKY010000003.1, from coordinate 416,189 downwards.
CGACCTCGGGCGTCTCCTTGCAGGTGGCAAGGTGAACCACGTGGGTGACACCGGCGATCGCAGCCTCCGCGACCTCGCGGTTCGCAATCGAGCCTTTGACGACCTCGACGCGCGGCCCCTCGGGGATTGTGCGGTTGTGGCAAAGCGCGCGGACACGCGCGTCGGCGAAACGACTGTCGCCGAGCAGCCGCGCGATGAAGTTCGATCCGACCTTGCCGGTTGCCCCCGTCACCAGGACAAGCATGGCTTCCCTCCCGTGGTTTGATGCCCGCAACCCTATCCTGCGATCCCGACCGCTGCGCGCCTTGTTCGTCACATTCTCCGCAAATGCCGCACGAGTTCGAGACAAAAGTGCTGCCCGCCCTTAGTCCCGACGCAACACCCCCCACCGCACCCTTCCTGGCCAGGGAAGATCGGGCAGGCGCAGGAGTGCCCCATGCAGATCAGTTTCGCCCCCATGGTCGGCGTGTTTGCGGTCTCGGCCTGGGACATCGTCCAGAACCACGGCGCCCTGAGCCGCGCCGTGTTCGAGGCGTTCGTCCACTTCGGCCGCTCGCTGGGCGCGTTCTAGCCGCAACGTTGGCGTTCGCCCGCCGCGCCTCCCTCACCTCCATAACCCGTGATATAGGTGCGCCGGGCTGACGGCCGGTGCCGGCCAGCCGGCATTTGTGCAGCACCCAGGCCCCCCCTCCATGCCCTTCTCGATCTATCAGGCGACGGTCCCCGTCTACGACCGCCTGCTCACCACGCTTATCGCCCTTATCGACAAGGCGGCCGCGCACGCGGCGGCGGCGCGCGTCGATCCTTCGGTCTACCTGACGGCGCGCCTCTACCCGGACATGTGGTCGTTCACGCAGCAAATCCGCGCGGTCTGCAACCACGCCATCCGCGGCACCGCCCGCCTCGCCAATGTGCCGATCCCCACCTTCGAGGGGGCCGACGCCAGCTTCGACGACCTCAAGGCGCGGGTCGCCCACGCTCTGGCGCACGTGCGCAGCCTCAACGAGAGCGCGTTTGCGGACGCGCCGGAGCGCGAAATCGTCTTTCCAGCCGGTAACGAGCAGATCCGGTTGTCGGGCGCCGACTACCTGCTGCTCTTCTCGCTGCCGAACTTCTACTTCCACCTGACGACGGCCTACGACATTCTCCGTCACAACGGCGTGCCGCTGGTCAAGGAAGACTACATGGGCAGCGCGTGAGCCAAAGCCGGCGAAGCGCCGCCATGTCCTTGCCTTGAAGCGCCTGCAGATTCGGCGGAATCTGGGCGGGGTCGCGTCTTTCGCGCCGTCTCGGGGGGCTTGCTTGAACAAGTGGAGGCTGGTTTGACCGGCAGGTACGTAGGTTCGGCCGTCGGGGCCGTTCTGTTGCTTTTCGTCGTGGCGCCCGCCCTAGCCGCCGGGCCTGATGCCGCGGCCGTGGCCAAGGCCCTGGCCGACGCGGTCGCCGCCAGCGGCGAAGCCACCCTCGCCTACGCCGGCGCCACCGCCGACGGCGACACCATCACGCTGAACGACGCCGTCGTCACACTGGCGGCAGACCGCGGCACGGTCAGCGTCCCCGCCCTGGTGCTGACCGGCGTGGCGCCCCGCACACCAGGCGGGTTCACCGCAGCGTCGCTTGCCGCCGACAACGGGACCGCGAAGGGGCGCTCCCGCACCGTCACCTGGAAAACGGCATCGCTGGCCAACGTCATCATTCCGACCGCCGAAGAAGTCGCGGCGCGAGCCACGATCCGCCCGTACCAGTCGCTGAACGCGGCAGGCCTCACCTATGTGCGCGGCGATCCCGCGAACGCAGTCACCGTCGAGAGCGCGACATCCGAAGTCGGCGACCCGACCAGCGGGGGTCCGAGCCGCATCCTGGTGCACGCCACCGGCGTCCACCTGCCGGCGGCCCTGCTCACCAACTCGGTCGTCAGCACCATGGTCGCCATGCTGCATTACGACGAATTCGTCGCCGACATCACCGTCGACAGCGCCTACGACACCACCGCCGACACCATCACGCTCAATGCCCTGTCACTCGACGTCGCCAACGTCGGCAAGCTGACCCTTTCCGGCGCGGTCAGCCACCTTTCCCTGCGCGGTCTCAGCGACCCCAAGAAATCGGCCGAAGCGCGCGCCGCCGCCCAGCTCGACCGGCTCACGGTGCGCATCGACAACGCCGGCTTCGTCCAGCGCATGCTCGAGATGCAGGCCCAGTTGCTTGGAGGCACCTCCGACGACGTGCGCACCCAGATCGTCGACGGCGCCCTGCCCTTCGCTCTCAGCTTCGTTTCCAACACCGACTTCCGCGATCAGTTCCAGGGCGCGGTAGCGGCATTCCTGAGTGATCCGCGCTCGCTGACCATCAATTCTTCACCGACTGCGCCGGTTCCCCTTGGACAGGCGCTCAGAACCGCTGCAAGATCGCCCGGATCCCTGCCGGATTTGCTGTCGCTTTCCGTCCAGGCCAACAATTGAGACTTCCTGGTAGCCCCGAACGCTTGAGGTTGCATCCGATGAGACTCCCGATCACCGGCGCCGCAGTTGCCGCCGTCGTCCTGACTTTTGGCGGCGCCCCGGCGCTTGCCGACCAGCCAACCGAAGAGCTGCTGAAGTCGTGGGTCGAGGCGATCGACGCCTCGCCAACGTGGACCGCGTCCTTCGGCCAGATCGCCAGCCATGGCGATCAGACCACCCTGTCGGACCTCAAGGTCGGCAGCGAAAAGAACCCGGACGTCACGCTGACCGTCAGCACGATCAGCGTTGACGGGCTGACCCAGGCCGATGACGGCGCCCTCGCCGGCAAGGATGTGACCTTCGACGGGGTCGCGCTCCATGCCGCGACCATCACGCTCGACCTCACCAACGTGAAGCTCACCGACTACGAACTTCCGGCGATCGACTTCACCTGGGACCAGGCCCATCCCCTGACGGCGCTCGTGCCGTTCATGAAGATGATGGCCAATGTGAAGATCGCGAGCGGCACGATCGGCTCGATGGTGCTGACGCAAGAAGTCAACAGCATGATCTCGGAGACCACCTACGAGGGCATGCAGATCGACAAGTGGGGCGACGGCCGCATCGCGTCGATGACTTCCGGCGCGGTCCGCACCGCTTCGCCGAAGAAGGACCCGCTGATCGCAATTGCGATGGACGGCGTCCAGAGCCTCGACGTCGACCTCGGCGCGATGCTCGCCGTCTTCGATCCCGAAGCCTACGTCGGTGGCGTCGGCGATTTGGTCTGGCGCACGATCGTCGGGCACGCCGCCTACAGCAAGATGACGATCACGGCCCCGGGCGTCGAGACGACTATCGGTGGCATGGAGTTCGACAACCTGCGGCTCCGCCAGCCGCGCGGCGGCATCCAGCCCCTCTATGACCTCAGCGCCCAGATGACCACGGGCCACAACGACGGCGGGATGACCGAGGTGCCGAAGCCCGACCCGCGGACCATTCTCGACCTGCTGTCGATCTACGGCATCGGCAAGGTCGCGATCCACGACGTCGACGTCAGCGCACCCGGCGTCGACGCCTTCCACCTCGGCAGCTTCTCGATGGCCGACCTGTCGTCGGATGGCATCGGCGATTTCACCATCGCCGACTACAACATCGCGATGGCCAGCCAAGGCGCCGTGAAGCTCGGCAAGTTCTCCTTCGGCGGGGTCGTGTTCCCGCCGATGGAAGCCATCGTCGCGGCAATCGCGGCCGAGAGCAGCGGCGGCAACATGGACGTGACCTCGGTCGTGCCGCACCTCGGCTACCTCGAGGTCGACGGTCTCGACGTGGCAATGAACGCCCAGCCGCACGTCTCCCTGGAAGGCTTCCGCACCGACCTCTCCAACTATGTCGGCGCGGTTCCGACCGCGGTCACGATGAACATGAGCGGACTCGATTTGCCGGTCGACCAGATTCCGGACCCCAAGTCGAAGGCGATGTTCCAGCAGCTCGGCTACGACCGTGTGCACATGAACGCCGCTGTCGACATCGACTGGAGCGCCGCCGGCGACATCGTCTTCAAGGCGTTCAGCTTCGCCATCGACCAGCTCGGCGCCATCTCGGGCGACCTGACCCTGACCGGCATCACGCCGGCGAGCGTCGATCACCTCAACCCTGACTCGGTGATCACCGACCTGTCGTTCGTGAAGGGCTCGCTGACCTTCAAGGACGACTCGATCGTCACCCGCGGCCTCGACATGCAGGCCAAGCAGCTGAAGACCGACCCGGCCAAGTTCCGCGAGCAGTTCGCGATGGGCATCCCGCTGATGCTGAGCTTCCTCGGCGACCCGGAGCTTCAGGCGCAACTGGCCCCGGCGATCCAGACGCTGGTCCGGACGACCGCCGGCTCGATCACCGCGACGGCGCTCCCCGGCGCGCCGGTCAGCCTCGCCGAACTTGCCGCAGCCGGCGACTCCAATCCGTTCGCGCTTCTGAAGACGCTGGCGGTGAAGTTCACCAGCGAGGCCGGCACCACGCCGCCTGCCGCGCCGAACTAGGGCGCGGATCGCTCATACCCTGACGCCCTCCTGCCTCCCTTCGGGGAGGCAGGATCGCCGTCCGGCGCTAGCTCTTCGTGGACTTGCGCGACTTCGCGCCCCTGCCCGCCGCCGCCTTCTTCTTCGCCTTCGCCTGGTTGAAGGCGATTGCCGCGCGCACCAGGGCCTTCAGCGCTTTGGCGTCAACCTTGTCGCCCTCGAAGAGGTCGATCGCCCGCCACACCTTGCCGCCGAACCCGTTGTTGAACAGCTTGTCCGGGTCCGGCAGGCTCGCGCCGTTCGAGAAGGTGAGCTTCACCTTGTCCTTGTGGGCGTTGCCGACCGCGATCATGCCGTCGCGCGACCACACCGGACTGCCCATCCACTTCCATTCCTCGACGATTTCCCGGTCCGCCGCGAGAATGGCCTTGCGCACGCCGAGCAGCGTCTTGCCGCGCCAGTCGGGGAGTTCCGCGATCAGCCGGTCGATGCGTTCAGACGCGTCCATCGCTCCCTTCCTGCCTACTTGGGCAGGTCGAGCCGGATGTGCAGGTCGCGAAGCTGCTGCGGCCTGACTTCCGAGGGAGCGCCCATCATCAGGTCCTCGGCGCGCTGGTTCATGGGGAAGAGGGTCACCTCGCGGAGGTTCTCCTCGCCGCAGAGCAGCATGACGATGCGGTCGATGCCCGGCGCGATGCCGCCGTGGGGCGGGGCGCCGTAGGAGAGCGCGTTGAGCATCCCGCCGAACTGGCTGGTCAGCTCTTCCTCGGCGTAGCCGGCGATCGCGAATGCCTTGTGCATGATCTCCGGCTTGTGGTTGCGGATCGCGCCCGAGGACAGCTCAACGCCGTTGCACACGATGTCGTACTGGATCGCCTTGATCGACAGGATCGTCTCCCGGTCGGCCGGGTCGAGCGCCAGGAAGGCGTCGTGGTCCATGTTCGGCATGGAGAACGGGTTGTGGGAGAAGATGATCTTCTTCTGCTCCTCGTCCCACTCGAACATCGGGAAATCGACGATCCAGCAGAACGCGAACTGGTCCTCCTTCGTGAGCTCCAGGTCGCGCCCGATCTTGTTGCGCGCCGAACCGGCGAAGGTGGCAAAGGAGCCCGGCCGGCCGCAGACAAAGAACACCGCGTCGCCATCCTTGAGCATCAGTTCGTCGCGGATCGCGTCGGTGCGCGCCTCACCGATGTTCTTGGCGATCGGCCCGGCGCCCGCGCCGTCGTCGCGGAAAAAGATGTAGCCGAGGCCCGGCTGGCCCTCGCCCTGCGCCCACGAGTTCATGCGGTCGCAGAAGGCGCGGTTGCCCCCGGTCGGCGCCGGAATCGCCCACACTTCGACCTTGGGGTCGCTCTCGATCTGGCTGGCGAAGACCTTGAAGCCCGACCCGGCGAAATGGCGGGTGACGTCGCTCATCTCGATGGGATTGCGCAGGTCCGGCTTGTCGGAACCGTACTTGCGGATCGCATCCGCGTAAGGGACGCGTGTGAAGGTCTGGCTGACCGGCTTGCCCGCGCCGAACTCCACGAACAGGTCGCGCAGCACCGGCTCGACGGCCTGGAACACGTCCTCTTGCTCGACGAAGCTCATCTCGATGTCGAGCTGGTAGAACTCGCCCGGCGAGCGGTCGGCGCGCGCGTCCTCGTCGCGGAAACACGGCGCGATCTGGAAGTAGCGGTCGAAGCCCGCGATCATGGTGAGCTGCTTGAACTGCTGCGGCGCCTGCGGCAGCGCGTAGAACTTGCCGGGATGCAGGCGCGACGGCACCAGGAAGTCGCGCGCGCCCTCCGGCGAGGAAGCGGTGAGGATCGGCGTCTGGAATTCGAAGAAGCCGGCGTCCGTCATGCGCCGGCGGATCGACGAGATGATCGCGGCGCGCTTCAGGATGTTCTGGTGGAGCTTCTCGCGGCGCAGATCGAGGAAGCGGTACTTGAGCCGCGTCTCCTCCGGATATTCGACATCGCCGAACACCGGCACCGGCAGTTCGGCCGCGGCGCTCAGCACCTCGATCTCGGTCGCGAAAACCTCGACGGCCCCGGTCGCCAAATCCGGGTTCTCGGTCCCCTCAGGCCGCGCTCGCACGCGCCCGTCGACGCGGATCACCCACTCCGAACGCAGCATCTCGGCAACCTTGAAGGCGCCGGAATCCGGGTCGGCGACCACCTGGGTCAGCCCGTAGTGATCGCGGAGGTCGATGAACAGCACCCCGCCGTGGTCGCGGACCCTGTGCACCCAGCCCGACAGCCGCGTGGTCTGGCCGATGTCGCTGGCGCGAAGCGCGCCGCACGTATGGGTTCGGTAGCGGTGCATGGAAGGTCCTGAAAGCCGGGATTCGGGGGCGCCGAGGGCGGCGCCGGCGCGTCAATACCCCAATCGGCGCCCCCCTGCAAAGTGGAGGCGACAGTCAGCCTTGCCGGGCGACGATCGCCTCCGCAAGGCCCGGCGCGAAGCGGTTTATGGCCCTCAGGAGCCGCAACCGGCCGACCACGATTTCCGCGTCGCCACGGGCAAGCCCCCGGACAATGGCCGCGGCTCGCCGACAGCGCCCACTTCACCCGTACGTTCAGGGCCGCAACCGGGCGGACCCCCAGCGCCTGGCGGGCCGACCGGGCCGCCTCCGGGGCGGCCGTCGGCTGACCGCCCGGCGTCCCCCTGCGGCAAATGCACGCCACGGTTGGCGGGCCCGCGATTCCGGGTGTCACAGGCCCAAATTTTCATCGCGGACTGCCCACTGTCCCTAGCGACAAAGGCCGTTCGGGCGGGCTATACGAGGCTCATGACCATCATCACGACGACGACAGAGCTTGCTGCCGTCTGCAAGCGGCTGGCGGCGTTTCCCGCTGTCACCGTCGACACGGAATTCATGCGGGAAACCAGCTATTGGCCGCGCTTGTGCGTGATCCAGATGGCCGGCCCCGAAGAGGCCGTCATCGTCGACGCGCTGGCCCCGGACCTTTCGCTCGACCCATTCTTCAAGTTGATGAAGGATGAGAAAGTCATCAAGGTCTTTCATGCGGCCCGCCAGGACATCGAAATCGTCTACCACCTGGGCGGCCTCATCCCGCACCCGGTCTTCGACACCCAGGTGGCGGCGATGGTCTGCGGCTTCGGCGATTCGATCAGCTACGACCAGCTGGTCAGCCGGCTGACGGGCGCCAAGCTCGACAAATCCTCCCGTTTCACCGACTGGAGCCGCCGTCCGCTGTCCGAGCGCCAGCTCGAATACGCGCTCGCCGATGTCACCCACCTCCGCGATGTATATCAGGCGCTGTCGACGCGGCTCGACGAGCAGAAACGGACCGAGTGGGTGCGCGAAGAGATGGGCGTGCTGACCTCGCCGGGGACCTACGAGCTGGAGCCCGAGAACGCCTGGAAGCGGCTGAAGCTGCGCGTGCGCAAACCCTCCGAACTGGCCGTCCTTCAGGCGGTGGCGGCGTGGCGCGAGCGCGAGGCGCAGACCCGCGATGTGCCGCGCGGCCGCGTGCTCAAGGACGACGCGATCTACGAGATCGCCGCCCAACTGCCGACCACCCAGCAGGCGCTTGGCCAGCTGCGCACCATCGCCCGCGGCTACGAGCGCTCACGCACTGCCGAAGACATTCTGGTGGCCGTCCGCGCCGCCCTGGCGCTCCCCAAGGACAAGCTGCCCAAGGTGCCGAAGCATCGCCCGCCGTCCAACGGCAACGGCGCGGCGGTCGACCTGCTCAAGGTGCTGCTCAAGATGACCAGCGAAAGCCACGGCGTCGCGTCGAAGGTCATCGCCACCGTCGACGACCTCGAGGCGATCGCCAGCGACGACGCGGCCGACGTGCCGGCACTGGCCGGCTGGCGGCGGGAACTGTTCGGAGAGAAGGCGCTGAAGCTGAAGCGCGGCGAGATCGCGCTCGCCGTCAAACAGAATCACGTGATCACGATCGAAAAGAACTGAACGCCCTGGCGTCCGCCGTCAGGCCGTCAGCCAGCGCGCGATATCGTCTTCCCTGGGCAGCCCGCCGGCGTGAACGACCTTGCCGTCAATCACCAGGCCGGGCGTGGCGGCGATGCCGTAGCCGGCGATTTCGGCATAGTCCGTCACCTTTTCGATCGACACCGGTACGCCGAGCCGGTCGGCAGCGTTCTGGACCATCTCGGCGGTCCCCGTGCAGCGCTTGCAGCCGGGGCCCAGCACCTTGATCTCTTTCATGGCTTCGTCTCCACCAGCGTTGCCTAGAACAACGCGTTGAACAGGAATCCGACCGCAAGGATTCCGCTCCCGACGACGCCGATGAACACGGCGATCAGCCGGAGCGACAAGACCTTGCGCAGGATGATCATTTCCGGAAGCGACAGGGCGATCACCGACATCATGAAGGCGAGGACCGTGCCGATGGCGGCGCCCTTGCCGATCAGCGCCTCGACCACGGGAATGATGCCGGCGGCGCTCGAATACATCGGGATGCCGAGGAGCACCGCGGCGGGCACCGACCACCAGGCATCGCGCCCCATGATCGTCGCCAGCAGATCGGCCGGCACGAACCCGTGAATGAAGGCGCCGACCGCGATGCCGGCGATGATCCACAGCCACACCTTGCCGACGATGTCGCGCACCGCATCGACGCCGGCCCTGATGCGATCGACTGCGGTCAGGCTTTCGGGCGGCAGGTCGGCGGCCGTGGCGCGAATGTTGCGCACCCAGCCTTCCAGCCAGGACTCCAGATGCAGCCGGCCGATGATCCAGCCGGAGACGATGGCCACGCCCAGCCCGAAGGCCAGATAGGCCAACGCGATCTGCCAGCCGACCAGCCCGAACAGCAGGCCGAGCGCCACCTCGTTGACCATCGGCGCCGCGATCAGGAACGAGAAGGTTACGCCGAGCGGGACGCCGGCGCTTACGAAGCCGATGAACAGCGGCACCGCCGAACACGAACAGAACGGCGTCAGGATGCCGAGGCCGCCGGCGAGGACATTGCCGACGCCCTCCCGCCGGCCGGCAAGCAGGGCACGGGTCTTGTCTGCCGAGAAGAAGCTGCGCACGACGCCCATGGCGAACACCACCAGCGTCAGCAGCATCAGCACCTTCGGGGTGTCGTAGGCGAAGAAGGCGACCGCAGCGCCCACCCGGCTGTCCGCCTCGACGGGCAGCACCGCCACGACCCACTCCGAGAACGGCACCAACGCGGCATAGGCCGCGACCCACAACGCCAGACCGGCGACCGTCGCGCCGATCCACCGGACGGCGGAAGGTTCCGCCCCGGGCGCGCGTCCACCGATGGCCCCGAGGCTCATGCGGCGCGCCTTTCCGGTTCGGCCGGCAGCGCCAGGGCGGCATCGACAAGGGCGACGACGTCCGCGGGCAGATCCGGCGCGCGGCGATAGCGCACCCATTGGGCGTCGCGCCGGTCGCTGACCAACCCGGCGAGCTTCAGGGCCGCCATGTGGCGCGACATGCGCGACTGGGTCGCCCCCAGCTGCGCCATCAGTTCGCAGACGCAGTGCTCGCGCCCGTCCCACAGCTGACGGAGCGCTTCCAGCCGGGTCGGCTCGGCGAGCGCGGACAGGATTGCGAGAGAATTCATGGGGTTTAGCCTTTTGCGCTTATGCGCATCAACGCATATTTACGCCGACGCGATCCGCCTGGCAAGCGGAGAATTGATCGCCGAGGCTGCGCCAGCCGGCCCGGTCAGTTCGCGACGACGGTGATCTTGCCCTTCATTCCCGGGTGGAAGCGGCAGGAGTACGCGAAGACGCCCTCCGTTTTCGCGACCACGCTTCCCGTCGCGCCCGGGGCGACAAGGACATCCCACTCCTTGTTCGCGCCGGTCGCGGTGTGGTTCGTACCATCCTGGTTCGTCCACTCGATGGTGTCGCCAACGTGGGCCGTGACCTCGGCGGGCGTGAAATTGAAGCCCTTGATTGTCACGGTGATGGTCTCCGCCGACGCGGCAGTGACCATGGCCATGGCCGCCACACCGACGGCCGCGACGAGCATTCTGATGAACATTGGCAATTCTCCCTCACCCGTCGTCCGCGAGCCCGGCGACGTTCCGGCGTGAAGGGTAGCAGCGCGCCCGAGACGGCACCATCCGGCGCAAACGGGGACGCGCCTACTCCACCGCGATTGCGGGTTCGAGGCCGGCGATCTTGGCGAGCTGGCCAAGGCGGCGCAGCACCCGCGCCCCGCCGAGAGGCGCGAGATCGGCCGGCAACACCAGGGTCAGCGCCTTGGCGCGCGCCTCGATGCGCGTGCGCTGGATGACGTCGGGCATGGCGCCGGAGATGAGGTGAGCGACGCGCAGCGTGGCGCCCAGGGCCCGCGCCCGTTCCATCAGCCGCGTCGTGACCAGCACGCGGATGCGCGGCGACAGCACCTCGTCGATCAGGCCCTCGTGGCGATAGAAATTCGCCAGCGCCAGATAGGCGCGGCCCGGATGGTCGATGCCGATGAACGAGGCGTGGGCGATAAGGTTCAGCGCTTGCTCGCCACGATATTCCGGATGAGCGCGCCAATGGATGTCGGTGAGCAGACAGGCGGCCTCGCGAAGCCGCGCTTCCTCCGGCGTCTCCTGCAGATTCAGCGCCTCGAAGACCGCCCCCGACCACGGCGCCAGTTCGTGGACGTGGCGCGGCGAGCGCGAGCGCAGATAGGCCAGCTCTTCGCAGGCGACGAGCAGCGGATCGCGCGCCTTCTCCTTGGTGTCGAGCAGGTGGTAGAGCAGCCCCTCCCGAACGCCGAGCGCGGACATCACCACCGACGACGGCTGCATCTTCTTGACCACGTGCTCCAACACCGCCGCGCCGTACGGCAGGAGCGTTCGGCGGCTGCGCGAGACGACCTCGATCGAGTCGATCGAGTCGATGTCACGCCGCACCAGCATCCGGCAGAAGTCGACCGCTTCGCCTGGATCGATCGTGTAGTGGTGCGTCACGTGGAGCGGATAGCCCTTGATGTGCATGTGCAGGCGGGCGAGCGAACGCCAGGTGCCGCCGATCGCGTAGAATGGACGCTTGGCGCCCTTGGCGAGCACTTTCGAGCCGGCCAGCGCCTCGGCGGCGATCTTCTCCGCCCTCTTCACCGACTTCTCGGACACTTCTTCGAGCCGCAGACCGCCGAGGGGAAACGTTTCGCCGTCGCCGATCCTGGCGCCGCTGACATCGACGACCTCGATGCTGCCACCGCCGAGGTCGCCAGCGATGCCGTCCGGCTGGTGAAAGCCGGAAACGACACCGAGCGCCGACAAGCGCGCTTCCTCGGCGCCCGACAACACCGAGACCTTGACGCCGGTCACCGCCTCGACCGCATTGATGAACTCGCCGCCGTTGGCGGCTTCGCGCACGGCCGCCGTTGCCAGCACGTGCAGCGACGACACCTTCATCTGCCCGGTCAGCGCCACGAACCGGCGCACCGCCGTCATCGCGGCGGCGATCGCCTCGAGATCGAGCCGGCCGCGCGCCGCAAGCCCACGGGCAAGCCCGCACAGTTCCTTTTCGTTGAACAGGGGCGTCGCCGAGCGGCCAAGCTGCTCGTAGACCACCAGTCGCACCGAGTTCGATCCGATATCGACGATGGCAACCGGGCCGCCGTTCTGGATGCGCCCCGGTGCGTTTTCGACCAACGACTTGACCACGTCGGAATCAGCCTTCCCGCGCTCGCCGACGGATCGGTTTCGGCCGGTTCGTCTTGAACGACTTGCCGCGCCCCGACAGGCTCGGATTGGTCATGAAATACTCGTGCGCATTGAAGTGCACTTCGCCCTTCTTGGGGACGATCCGTTCCGAGCTGCCATCGGCAAGCACGCGCCAGCTCTGCTGATTGTCCGACAGATTCGCAACCATGATCTGGCCGAGAACCTGCTCATGCACAGTCGGATTGAGGATCGGCACCATCGCCTCGACCCGCCGGTCGAGATTGCGCGGCATCATGTCGGCGGAGCCGATGTAGACCAGCGCCTCGTCGGAGGGCAGGCCGTGGCCGTTTCCGAAGGCAAAGATACGGGCGTGTTCGAGGAAGCGGCCGACGATCGACTTGACGCGGATGCGCTCCGACAGCCCCGGGATGCCCGGCCTCAGGCAGCAGATGCCGCGCACCACGAGATCGATTTCCACGCCGGCCTGGCTGGCGTCGTAGAGCGCATCGATGATGTGCGTGTCGACCAGCGCGTTCAACTTCATCCAGATCTTCGCCGGCCGCCCCGCCTCGGCATGGGCCACCTCGGCGGCGATGAGTGACAACATCCGCTTGCGCAGGGTCAGCGGCGAGACCGCCATGCGCTCGAGCATGACCGGCTCGGAATAGCCGGTGATGTAGTTGAAGATCGACCCGACGTCGCGCCCGATGCTGGGATCGGCCGAGAAGAACGACAGGTCGGTGTAGATCCGCGCCGTGACCGGATGGTAGTTGCCGGTGCCGATGTGGACGTAGGTGGCGAGCGCGCCCGCCTCGCGCCGTACAACCAGACTGAGCTTGGCGTGGGTCTTCAGCTCGATGAAGCCGTAGACCACCTGCACGCCGGCACGCTCGAGGTCGCGGGCCCACTTGATGTTTGCCGCCTCGTCGAACCGCGCCTTCAGTTCCACGACCGCCGTGACGGTCTTGCCGGCCTCGGCCGCCTCGGCGAGCGCCCGTACGATCGGCGAGTCGTTCGAGGTGCGGTAGAGCGTCTGCTTGATGGCCACGACGTCGGGGTCCGACGCCGCCTGACGCAGGAACTGGACGACCACGTCGAACGATTCATACGGGTGATGGACGATCAGGTCCTTCTCGCGGATCGCCGAGAAGGCGTCGCCGTCGTGATCGCGGATACGTTCGGGGAAGCGCGGCGTATAGGGCGGAAACTTCAGGTTGGGCCGATCGATGGCGACGAGCTGGGCGAGGTCGTTGATGGACAGCACGCCATCGACAAGAAATATCTCGTCGCCCGAAACCGAGAGAGCGCCGGCCACGATCTGGCGGAGGCTCTCCGGCATGGCGCTTTCGATTTCCAGGCGGATGACCGACCCGCGCCGGCGCCGCTTCAGCGCGCTTTCGAAAAAGCGCACCAGGTCTTCCGCTTCTTCCTCCACCTCGATGTCGGAGTCGCGGATGAGGCGGAAGGCGCCCTGCCCTTCCACGATGTAGCCGGGGAACAGCCGTGTGACGAAAAGCGTCACTGCCTGATCGAGGCTCATGAACCGGTCGACGCCCGAGTCCGTCGACGGCAGGCGGATGAAGCGGTCGAGGGTGTTCGGCATCCTCAGCAGCGCGGTCATGCGCTGGCCAGTGCTCTTGCGGGCAAGCTGCAGGGCGACCGTCAGGCCGAGGTTCGGAATGAACGGAAACGGATGGGCCGGGTCGATCGCCAGCGGCGTCAGCACCGGAAAGATCGAATCGAGGAAGTGGCTCTCCAGCCACGCGCGGCCGTCCTCGTCGATCTGGTTGGCATCGACAAGCGCGACACCCGACTCGGCCAGTTCATGGCGAAGCTCGCCCCACACCGCCTGCTGGTCGGTGGCAAGCTGCGAGACAGCGGCGCCGATGGAGGCAAGCTGCTCCGACAGCGACTGGCCGTCGTCGGAAACCATGGCGATGCCGAGCCGCTGCTGACCCTTGAGGCCGGCGACGCGCACCATGAAGAACTCGTCGAGGTTGTTGGCCGAAATCGAGAGGAAGCGCAGCCGCTCCAATACCGGATGATTGGGGTTGCTGGCTTCCTCAAGAACGCGCCGGTTGAAGTGCAGCCACGAGGTTTCGCGGTTGATGAAGCGCTCGGGCCGCTGGCGCAGGCGCGCCGGGGCCGGCTCCAGTTCAACTGCCGCCGCGGGGGCGGCCTCAATGGCGCTGTCGGTCTTCTGATCCATGACTGTGGTTTTGGCTGGATTCTCTAGCGAAAATATAGCCCTAAACAACAAATGTGACGATTTCGCCAAAAGTGGCGCAGGCCGCGCCGGGCGCTTGCCTCACCCCGCTGCCTCGTCCGCCTCGCTCGAGGAGCCGAAAACCCGGTCGAGAACGGTCGCGGCAAGCTTGCGGCTGACCGGCACGCCACCGGCCAGCGACTCCCGGTCGAGCTCGGCGACAATGGCATTGGCGCCTTGCAACGAACGCTCCATCCTGAGCGCGATGTAGTTGACCACTGACCCGTCCACGACGATCTGCCGGTCGGCGAAGAGCTTCACCATGACGCGGGCGAGGAGATCGTCGTCCGGCACGCCGAGCGCCACCGGGCGGGCCGCGCGCAGCCGCGAGGCAAGATCGGGGAGCCCGATCGGCAGCGCCGCCGCCGCCACCCGCGAAGTCAGCAGCACCGGCGCCTGACGCTCCGCCGCGAGGTTCAGGAGGTGAAAGAGGGCCGCCTCGTCGATCGGCCCGGCGTGCAGATCTTCGACCGCCACCGCCCCGGCCCCGACCAGTTCGACGACCGCATCGCCGGCGAGCAGGCCCGCCTCCGCCAGCCCCGCCCCGCTCGCTTCGCGCCACGCATGCACCAGGTGCGTCTTGCCGGACCCGACCGGCCCGGTCAGCAGCACCACCGGTGCCGGCCAGTCGGGCCAGCCGTCGATGACTTCGACGGCCTCGCGGTTGGCCGCGCCGGTGAGGAAGTCAGCACGGCGCATCGCCGCCGCCAGCGGCAGGCCAAGCGGCAACTGCCGGGGGCCGCCACCGCGCTCGTTCATGCCAGCTTCTCCATGCGTCACGTCTTGTCGCCGGATCCGGCGCCGCCGCCCTTCCTGCGCTCTCTCGGACGCATGGTCGAGGTGGTCGCCGACGGCGCCAGCGCCATGTGACGGGTCCAGTCGACCAGATAGACCGCCCCGGACAACACCGTCACGACGCCGACACTGTACATGAGGATCAGGCGGATCGTCGCGATTTGCAGGCCGAACGCCAGGTCGCCGAGGACGACCGCAGCAAACGTGATCTGGATGGTGGTGTTGAGCTTGCTGATTTGACGGGGCTGCATCTCGGTCGGCTGGCTCATCATCCACGCCAGCACCACGCCCCCGACGATCAGTACGTCCCGGCTGACGATCAGGATGGTGACCCAGACGGGCACTTCGCTGATGATCGCCAGCGTCACGTAGATCGACATCAGCAGGGCCTTGTCGGCGATCGGATCGAGATAGGCGCCGAGATCGGACCGCAGGTTGAAATGGCGGGCGAGCAGGCCGTCGACCGCATCGCTGACCCCGGCGATGACGAACACCCAGAAAGCCTCGTGCTCGCGGCCGGCCAGGATCAGCCAGATGATGAACGGCACCAGCAGGAGCCGCCCCATCGTGATGAGATTTGGAAGCGTCACCCGGCCCCCTCCCCCGCCGGCCGTTCGCGGCGCGACAGATTGCTCGCGACCACATCCGCGATTCGGCCTTACATGGCACCGCAGGCGCCCGATTCCAAGCACGGCACGCTTGGACGGCTCAGGTCGATCGCCGCGCCGGCGGCGGGTCCGGGGCGTGCTATCGGCGGCCGGCGAAGGCTGGTATGGACGGGGAAATGGCGACCTTTGAGAAGCGCGATGAGGCCCCCGGAATGACAGGCCGTCCCTCGGTTGCATATGCGAATGCAGGCGTGGATATCGACGCCGGCAACGCACTCGTTGACGCGATCAAGCCGCTCGTGCGCGCCACCCGCCGGCCGGGCGCCGACGCCGAGATCGGCGGTTTCGGCGGCCTGTTCGATCTGAAGGCGGCCGGCTACCGCGACCCGCTGCTGGTGGCGGCGACCGACGGGGTCGGCACCAAGGTCAAGCTCGCCATCGACAGCGGCATCTTCGATACGGTCGGAATCGACCTCGTTGCCATGTCGGTCAACGACCTCGTCGTGCAGGGCGCCGAGCCGCTGTTCTTCCTCGACTACTACGCCACCGGCCGGCTTTCCCCGGAGATCGGCGCGCGCATCGTGGCGGGCATCGCCGAAGGCTGCCGCCAGGCGGGCGCCGCGCTGATCGGCGGCGAAACGGCGGAGATGCCCGGCCTTTACGCCGGCGGTGATTTCGACCTCGCCGGGTTCGCGGTGGGTGCCGTCGAGCGCGACGCCGTGCTGCCCCGCAAGGATGTCGCCGCCGGCGACGTCGTGCTCGCCGTCGCCTCGTCGGGCATCCATTCCAACGGCTTCTCGCTGGTCCGCAAGTTGGTCGCCGACGGCGGCGTCGCCCTCGACCGGCCGGCACCGTTCGACAATCGCCACAGCCTCGCCCGCGCGCTGCTGACGCCGACCCGCATCTACGTGAAGCCGCTGCTCGCCGCGATCCGTGCGACCGGCGCGGTCAAGGCACTCGCCCATATCACCGGTGGCGGCATCACCGAGAACCTGCCGCGCGTCCTCCCCGACAACGTGGCCGCCCGCATCGATCTCGACCACTTGCCGGTGCCGCCGGTGTTCCGCTGGCTCATGGAACTCGGCAATATCTCCGACGCGGAGCTGCTGCGCACCTTCAATTGCGGGGTCGGCATGACCGTGATCGTGCCGGCCGCCGATGCCGCCGCCGTCGCCGCCGCGCTCGCCGCCGAGGGCGAGACCGTCGTCGAGATCGGGCGCCTGGAAGCGCGGGACGAGAGCGCGGTCGTCTACGACGGTGCGCTCGGACGCCGCTGATGGAGCGCAAGCGCGTCGCTGTCCTGATCTCCGGCCGCGGATCGAACATGGCCGCCCTGATCGAGGCGGCGCAGGCGCCCGACTACCCGGCCACGATCGTGCTGGTCATCTCCAACCGCCCCGGTGCTCAGGGCCTGGAGCGCGCCAAAGCGGCCGGCATCGAGACCGCGGTGATCGACCACACGGCATTCCCCGACCGCCCGTCCTTCGAGGCGGCGCTGACCGATCGGCTGGAACAGGCGAAGGTGGATCTCATCTGCCACGCCGGCTTCATGCGCATCGTGACCGAGGATTATGTCGAGCACTGGCGCGACCGGCTGATCAACATCCACCCGTCGCTCCTGCCATCCTTCCCGGGGCTCCACACCCATGAGCGGGCGTTGGAGGCGGGCGTCGCGGAGCACGGTTGCACGGTTCATTTCGTGCGTACCGCCGTCGACGCCGGGCCGATCATCGCGCAGGCCAAGGTGCCGGTGCTCCCCGGCGACACGCCCGAGACGCTGGCCGCGCGCGTGCTCGTTGAAGAGCACAAGCTCTACCCGAAGGCGCTGGCACTGGTTGCGTCGGACCGCGTGCGAGTCGAGGGCGAGCGGGTACAGGCTTCGCCCTAGCGCGCCGCCCAACGCGGCTCAGGCACCGAGCCGCATGTCCTCGATCGCCGAGGCGGCAACGGGATGGCTGTCGATGCTGGGGCCGCCCGCAATCGGGTACGCCGCCTCGCCGAGCCCGTCGTTGTTACGGTCCAGGAACCCTTCCGAAGCCTCGTCAAAGTCGCCGTACCGGTTTCCGCAGGCGCCGTCGTCCCACCGGTTCACGCCGGGCTTCAGCTGCGCCAGGTAGGTCTGGAGCATCATCTGGCGCATCTGCGGGCTGGATTTCATCTGCTTGCGCACTTCCTCCGGCCACGGGATCGCTTCGAGTAGCGTGTCCATGTCGGCCAAGGTCAGGGCCCGGCCCGAAGAGTCGAAAGCGTTGACCGCGCTCCCCGAGATGTCGTTGCGAACCAGCAGGTTGCCCGACGAGGCGACGGCCGTCACGCTCGACACATCGATGCGAATACCGAACGCGCTGTTGTCAGCGATCAGGTTGCGCGTGATCCGGTTGTCGCTTGCACTCGCCAGCGCGATGCCGACGCGATTGCCGGCGATGCCGTTGGATTTCACATCGTTCTGGCTCACGAGACTGAGCCCGATTCCGTAGGCCACGTTGTCGGCCACGGTGTTTCCAACGATGGTGTTGTTGTTCGCGAGGCAGAACAGGAAGATGCCAGAGCCGTAGGCATCACGGCTGAGCGTGACCGGCACGCCCATGCTGCCGCTCACCGTCTGCTCCCATGTCGAGATCAGCGCCTGATCGACGGGCCGGTCGACGCCCGTCCGCCAGACATGGTTGTTCTCGACGGCGATGTGTTCGCTCTTCCACGCGATCTCGATCCCATAGAAGCCGTTGCCGCGGATTTCGTTGCCGGCGATCCGGACATTCCTTGAGACAAGCGAAATCTGCTTCATTGCGACGAGCTGGCCTTGCGCGTCGCGCTCACCCAGCCGCGCCACCGGTGACTCGCGCAAATCTCCGAAGAGCGCGTCGACACTGATGCCGGAGCTGTTGCGATTGATCTGGTTGTCCGCGATCACGTGGTCGCGGCCGCCCATCACCTTCACGCCCTGATGGACGTTGTCTTCGATCACCGACTGCTCGATTGTCGAGCCGGCACGACCCTTCAGCACGATGCCCCAGTCGTTGTCGCTTACCTGAAGGCCGCGAAGGGTCGCGCGGTCGGCCACGACGAGAACGCCGGCGTCGCCCCACAGCGACCAGGGCGTCGAGGCGGCAGTGCCTGAGTGCCGTATCGCCAGGTTCTCGACCGTCACGTCGTCAGCCTGGATCGTCAGCACCACGCCAGACCCGGCGCCGTCGAGCACCGGCAGCGTGGCGCCGGCAACTCCGCGCAATGTCAGCGCGTGGTCGATGACGAAATTGCCGGACCAGGTGCCGCCGGCGATCTCGATGGTGTCGCCCGAACGCGCTTCGCCGAGCGCCGTGGCGAGGCTCTCGTAACTCTTGCCTTGATCGAGGTTGGTGATCGGACTTGCGGCAACCGCGGCAACGCCAAACAGGAACGTCGCCGCAGCGGCAACTCCGAGAAATGCAAGCAGACGCGCTACCCGTGAATGGAGTGATTTGCTCATGGCTAATCCCCCTTTCAGCGGAACCGTCCGCGATATCTGCTTATGTGGTTGTTCGCGTGCGGGTTTTCCATGGACTTCCCCAGCGGCCTATCGTCCCGCTACCTCGCGAAAGCCACGGTCGGCCCGGCTCGGTTACCGGGCGAAGCAACGCCCGGCCCTTGCGCCCACCACTGCCCGGTGCCATCCCCTCGCGCCCATGAACTACCGCCACGCCTTCCACGCCGGGAATTTTGCCGATGTGGTGAAGCACGCCACCCTGGCCCTCCTGATCGAGCGACTGAAGGCGAAGGAGACGGCGTTCCGCGTCATCGACACCCACGCCGGCCCTGGCCTCTATGACCTCACCGCCGATCAGGCGACCCGCACCGGCGAATGGCGTCAGGGGATCGGCCGTGTGTGGGGAAAGGACCTCGATCCGGAACTAGCGACCCTGCTGGCGCCCTATCTCGGCGCGGTCGGGGCGGCGAATGACGGTGGCGCTGCCCTCACCCGCTACCCCGGCTCGCCGTGGATCGCGCGACATCTGTTTCGGCGGCAGGACCGGCTGACCGCCGTCGAATTGCATCCGGAGGACGGCGAGGCCCTGTCGGCGCTGTTCGCCGGCGACATCCAGGTGCGCACCATTGCGCTCGACGGCTGGCTGGCGCTGGGCGCGTTCGTGCCCCCCAAGGAACGCCGCGGGATCGTCTTCGTCGACCCGCCTTATGAGGAACGGGACGACTTCGAGACCCTGCTCGACCGGTTCGTTGCCGCGCACCGCAAGTGGCCGACGGGCATCTACGCGCTCTGGTACCCAGTGAAGGACCTCGCGGCCGTCGACAAGCTGCGCCTCGGCCTCGCCGCCAGCGGCATCCGCCGGTTGCTGAGAGCGGAATTAACCGTCCGCCAACGCGAAACTGCTAATTCCTTCAACGGTACCGGGCTCGTCGTCTGCAATCCGCCCTGGCAGTTCGCCGATGCGCTCGAAACGCTGCTCGCCGGTCTTGCGCCCCTCCTGGCGCAAGGGGCCGGCGCGGAGCACGTGATTGACCAAGTTGCCGGGGAATAGTTGACCCGCGCCGCAGGAACGGCGCACGTTTCCGTTCAACCGTAACCAGTTGAGGGCGTACATGCGCAAGTTTCTGTTGAGTTCGGTCGCGCTGTTCATGCTCGCCGCGCCGGCGGCTGCCTCGGACTACGGCGTCATCGCCTATCGGCCAGCCAGCGACTTCGGCACGGTCCCGGCCTGCGATACGCCGGCCGTGCTCCGCTCGATCGCCGACCGTTTCGCCTATCAGGACGCGAACATCGTCTATTCGGGCGTCACCATTGCCAGCATCACCGGCGCTCGCCAGCGCGCCTACAAGCCCGCCCGCGGCGGCTTCATCGACCGGCGCTTCTGCGGCGCCACCGCCTGGCTGTCGAACGGACGCAGGTCCGAGGTGGTGTACATGATCGACGGCCCGCGGACCGGCTTCGCCGGCTTTGGCTACCACGTGCAGTCGTGCCTGCCGGGCCGCGACCCCTACCACGTCTACGACGCGCGCTGCCGCTCGCTGCGGCCCTAGATCACGCGGCGCCCTGAATCAATCACCCGCCGCGGTTGGGGCCGCGACGGGTGACTGTGGTTTGGTCGGTACTGCCAGGACAAACGCGAAAATCAGAACTTCAGGCCAACTCCGAACAGCACGTCGTTCGAGGTGGTGGCCACCTTGGGCGAGCCGGTCAGGGTCGAATACGTGCCCGACCCGAGGTCGATGTGACGGAACTCGACGCGGGCGGTGACGTTGTCGGTGAGCGAAGCTTCGACGCCACCGCCGATCACCCAGCCGACGCGGGTCTGGGTCTCGGTGGTGCCGGCGCTCGCCGCCGAAACGCCGCCAACCGCCAGACCGCCGGTGCCGTAGACCATGAAGCGATCGAAGGCGTAGCCGACGCGGCCGCGCAGCGTGGCATCCCACGGATTCTTGACCGTGACGCCGCCGCTGGTGCCGCTCTTGCTGGTGGCGCCAACGTCACCTTCGACGCCCACCACGATGTTGTTGGGCATCTGGAAGTTGTAGCCGCCGTAGACGCCGCCCTGCCAACCATTCATGGTCGCCGCGGGCGTCGAGGTGATGGTGGCCGAGCTCCAGGCATAGCCGCCCTGCAGGCCGGCGTACGGGCCGGTCCACGACCACGACGGGGTCGGCGAATAGACCGGCGCCGGCGCGGCCGGCGGCTCATAGGTGTTGTTCAGGTCGGCGGCCCCAGCCAATCCGGCGCTTCCGACGAGCGCAATCAGGCTTGCGCCCAGGGTTCGTACACGCAACATGGGATCTTCTCCTCGTCGAACTATTCTGCCGAAGCGCCCGTCAGCCGCATTGGCATATGGTGGCTCGGTGTTCGGCTGTAAATATGCGCGAGCAATAAGGCGTAAGCGTTAACAAAATACGGCGATCCGGGGGCATCTGAGGGGCGCTGTGCGGTAAGTCACAGGCGCCCGACCCCGGTTGTAACCATTTGATTTTACGGAGATATGTGCGCGCGTCGCGAGCGAACTATATGAAGACCGTCCCGCCCCGGGACAAGGCCGCCATTAAACACGGTTAACCAATGGTTGCGAACACTGACAAGCCCGTCGCTTTGGTAACCGGTGGCGCCCGGCGCATCGGTGGCGCGATCGCCGCCGACCTCGCCGCACACGGCTTCGCGGTCGCGATCCACTACAACCGGTCGCACAAGGACGCGGTGAAGCTCGCCGACGCCATCGCCGCCGCCGGCGGCCACGCGGCGATCGTCGACGGCGACCTCGGCGACCCCAAGGCAACCCCGCGAATTGTCGAAAAGGCTGCCAAGGCGCTCGGGCCACTGACGCTTCTCGTCAACAATGCCTCTATCTTCGAAAAGGATTCGGTCGGCAGCCTCGACCACGACCTCTGGCTCAGACAGATGACCGTCAACCTCGCCGCTCCCGTGTTCCTGACAGAAGCGTTCGCGCGCCAGGTTCCCGATGGCGTCGAGGGCAACGTCGTCAACCTGCTCGATCAGCGCATCTGGCGCCCAACCCCGTCGACCTTCTCCTATCAGCTCTCCAAGTCGGCCTTTGCCGTCGCCACCGAAATGCTGGCGCTGGCGCTGGCGCCGAAGGTGCGCGTCAACGGCATCGCGCCCGGACCGGCGCTGCCGAGCGCGCAGCAGAGCCCCGAGGCGTTCGCGGCGATGACCGACGCGATTCCGCTGGGCCGCGCCCCCGACCTCGCCGACTTCGGGCGCGCCGTCCGCTTTCTCGTCGAGACCCGATCGATGACCGGCCAGATCATCGCCCTCGACGGCGGTCAGCATCTGGGCGCGCGTCCGGCATGACCGATACGGACGCCCCCGCCGCCGCGACCGCCAAGCCGCCGGTCGGCATCGCGGTGATCGCCGACGTCGTCAAGCGTCTGCCCAACGGCCCCGGCGTCTATCGCATGATCGACGCCAAGGGGACGGTTCTCTACGTCGGCAAGGCGCGCAGCCTGAAGAAGCGCGTCTCGAGCTACACGCGCCCGCTGCCCGGCCGCATCACGCGCATGGTGATGGCGACGGCGTCGATGGAGTTCGTCTCGACGCGCACCGAAGTCGAGGCGCTGCTCCTCGAGGCGAACCTCATCAAGCGGCTGCGCCCGCGCTTCAACGTGCTGCTGCGCGACGACAAGTCGTTTCCCTACATCCTGATCACCGGCGATCACCCGGCGCCGCAGCTCGCCAAGCATCGCGGCGCACGCACCCGCAAGGGCCGCTACTTCGGGCCGTTCGCCTCGGCCGGTGCGGTCGGGCGTACCATCAACGCGCTGGAGCGCGCCTTTCTCCTGCGTTCGTGTTCGGACGCGGTCTTCGAGAGCCGCACGCGGCCCTGCCTGCTCCACCAGATCAAGCGCTGCTCGGCACCGTGCACCGGCGAGATCGACCTTGAGAGCTACGCCGGGCTGGTGCGCCAGGCCGAGGACTTCCTGTCCGGCAAGAGCCAGGCGATCCGTTCCAGCGTTCAGAAGCAGATGGCCGACGCCGCCGAGCGCCTCGACTTCGAGGCGGCGGCCCGCTACCGCGACCGCCTCGCCGCCCTCTCGCACGTCCAGACCCATCAGGGCATCAACCCGCAGACTGTCGACGAGGCCGACCTGTTCGCCATCCATCAGGAAGGCGGGCACTTCTGCATCGAGGTGTTCTTCTTCCGCACGGGCCAGAACTGGGGCAACCGCTCCTACTTCCCGCGCGCCGACAAGGGACTGGAGACCGGGCAGGTGCTGGGCGCGTTCCTCGCGCAATTCTACGACGACAAGCCGGCGCCCAAACTGATCCTGCTCTCCGACGACATCGAGGAGCGCGACCTGCTTCAGGAGGCGCTCAGCGAACGCGCCGGCCACAAGATTTCCGTCTCCGTGCCGGAACGCGGCGAGAAGAAGGAACTCGTCGAGCACGCGCTCGCCAACGCCCGCGACGCGCTTGGCCGCGAGCTTGCCGTGTCCGCCACCCAGCAGACGCTGCTCGCCGAACTCGCCGAGCGATTCGACTTGCCCGAGCCGCCGCGCCGCATCGAGGTCTACGACAACAGCCACATCATGGGCACCAATGCCGTCGGCGCCATGATCGTCGCCGGCCGCGAGGGGTTCATCAAAGGGCAATATCGCAAGTTCAACATTCGCTCCGAAGACCTCACACCCGGAGACGACTACGCCATGATGCGGGAGGTCCTCGGCCGGCGCTTTTCGCGCCTCGTGCGCGAAAACGGGCAGCGTGGGGAGCAGGCCGCCGACGACGAAACCGTCGGGCCATGGCCGGATCTGGTGCTGATCGACGGCGGCCGGGGACAGCTCGGGGCCGTGCGCGAGGCGCTGGACCAGATCGGAGTCTCCGACCTACCCATGATCGGCGTCGCCAAGGGACCCGACCGCAACGCCGGCCGCGAGACCTTCTACATTTCAGACCGCGAGCCGTTCATGCTGCCACCCCGCGATCCGGTCCTCTATTTCGTCCAGAGGCTGCGCGACGAGGCCCACCGCTTCGCCATCGGCTCGCACCGGGCACGGCGGAAATCCGACATCGCCCGCAATCCGCTCGACGAAATCGGCGGGATCGGCCCGGCGCGCAAGCGCGCCCTCCTCCAGCATTTCGGCACCGCCAAGGCGGTCAGCCGCGCCGACATCGCCGATTTGCGGCAGGTTCCGGGCATTTCCGACGAGGTCGCCCGCGCCATATACGGTCACTTCCACGAGGGCGCCGGCTGAGGGATGCGGCAGCTTGCCGGGCTCGCACAGCGATGCGCGGGTCTGTAGGATACCGGGATCAGGGATCAGGATAGCGATGGCCGATAGCCCGACATACACGGCTGAGCCGGCGAGGGACCGGCGCGAGCCGAACCACACCCTGTCGCTGCCCAACCTGCTGACTTACGCGCGCGTCGTGGCGGTGCCGCTGATGGTCGTGTGCTTCTACTTCGAGGGCAACGCCAGCCGCTGGTTCTCGTTCGCGATCTTCCTCATCGCCAGCATCAGCGATTTCTTCGACGGCTATCTCGCCCGCGCCTGGGGCCAGCAGTCGGCCATCGGGCGCATGCTCGATCCGATCGCCGACAAGCTGCTGGTCTCGACGGCGCTGATGCTGCTGGTCTGGTCGGGCACCATCGGCAACTGGTCGCTGCTGGCGGCGCTGGTCATCCTGATCCGCGAGATTTCGGTGTCGGGCCTGCGCGAATTCCTGGCCGGGCTGAAGAACGTCAGCGTGCCGGTCACGCGGCTCGCCAAGTACAAGACCACCATGCAGATGGTGGCGATCGGCTTCCTGCTCATCGGCCCGGCCGGCGACCGCATGTTCAAGTTCTATGTCAACGGCCACGGGTTCTTCACCTACACCGGCCTGCTGCTGCTGTGGGTGTCGGCGCTGATCACGCTGTACACCGGCTACGACTACTTCCGCGCGGGCCTGCGCCACCTGCTCGAGGACGAGTGATGAAACTCGTCTACTTCGCCTGGGTGCGCGAACGCATCGGCATCCCCACCGAAGAAGTCGAGGTTCCCGGCGACGTCGCAACGGCCGGCGATCTGCTCGCTTGGCTCAGACAGCGCGGGCCTGAGTACGAACACGCCCTGGCCGAGCCGCGCGCCATCCGGATCGCCGTCGACAAGGTGCACGCCCGGCCGGATACCGCGATCGCCGGCGCCAGCGAAGTCGCCCTCTTTCCCCCGATGACCGGCGGATAACTTCCGTGCGAACCGTCAGCGTCCAGTCCGAGCCGTTCGATCTCGTCACCGAGATGGCGCCGCTGCGGCAGCTTCCCGGCGTCGGCGCCGTGGCCACCTTCACCGGCATCTGCCGGGACGAAGGCGGGCGGCTGGAGGCGCTGGAACTGGAGCACTACCCGGGTATGGCGGAAGCCGAGATCGTCCACATCGCGGAAGAGGCGACCACCCGCTGGTCGCTCGCCGGCATCACGGTCATCCACCGCTTCGGCCGCATCGACGTCGGCGAGGACATCGTGCTGGTCGTCACCGCGGCGCGCGGCCGCGAGGCGGCGCTTGCCGCGGCATCGTTCGTGATGGATTTCCTCAAGACCCGGGCGCCCTTCTGGAAGAAGGAACACGCCACCGGCGCCCCCGCCGGCTCGGGCGAATGGGTGGCGGCGAGGTCGGCAGACGACGAAGCCGCCGACCGCTGGCGCTAGCCGACGATTTCGATCTCGGCGAACCAGTAGGCGATCTCCTGCGCCGCCGTCTCGGGCGCGTCGGAGCCGTGGACCGAATTCTCACCGATCGAGTTGGCGAAATCCTTGCGGATCGTCCCGGCGGCCGCCTTGGACGGGTCGGTGGCGCCCATCACTTCGCGGTTCTTGAGGATCGCGTTTTCGCCTTCCAGAACCTGCACGACCGTCGGCCCGGACGACATGAAGTCGCACAGCTCGTCGAAGAAGGGCCGGCCGCGGTGGACCGCGTAGAAGCCCTCCGCCTGCGTGCGGCTCATCCAGACGCGCCTCTGCGCGATGATCCTGAGCCCGGCGCCTTCCAGCTTGGCGTTGATCTGGCCGGTCAGGTTGCGCTTGGTCGCATCCGGCTTGATCATGGAGAAGGTACGCTCGACGGCCATGGGGTGTCCTCAATTTCACGGGGAAAGCGCGGACGGCAACGAGCCCGGCCGCGCAAGGATTGAAACGCGGGCGCTGTGTAGCGCGGGCACTCGGCTTCCCGCAAGGTGTCGCTATTGCGGGATCAGCAGCTCGTTGCCGACGCCGTTCTGGTCGGCGATCGTCCATACCCCGTCGAGGGCGCCGTCGTCCTTGATCCGGTAGATGACGAGCCCGACCTCGTTGTCCATCGTGTAGCTCGCCGCCAGGGTGTCGCCGTTCCACATGCAGAAACCGGTGATCGGGGCGCCGCCGGTGTGCCAGACCATCCGGCAGGTGTCGTCGCTGGTCATGGTGATTTCGGCGGTGCCGTCGTAGCGGCCGCCCTCCAGCGTCGTGCCGCGCACGGTGTAGGTGCCGGAGAAGTCGGCGGCCGTGGCAGCGGTCGCGATCGTCGCGGCCACGAAGACTGCTGACAGAAGAAGGTTGCGCATGCCGATCTCCGTTTTGCTCGATACCGGAAGCTTCGCTAGTGCGGAGTCAGAACCTCGGTCCCGACGCCGTCCGTATCGGCGACGGTCCACTGGCCGTCGAGGGTGCCGTCGTTGCCGATCCGGTAGATGACCAGCCCGATCAGATCGCCCAACACGTAAGCCGCGGAGAACGCATCGCCACTGCGCATGCAGATGCCCGACGACTGGCTGATGCCGGTCTTCCATTCGATCCGGCACGTGTTGGCGCTGGTGATCGTGATGATCGCGGTCCCCGAATACGCAGATCCATCGAAGTTGGTGCCGCGCACGTCGTAGGTGCCGCCTACATCGGCGGCCGCCACAGCCCCGGTCATGGCAACCACAAGGGCAAACGCCAGAGGAAATCTGCCCATGACAATACCTCCGTCGCCTGCCATCCCCGACGTGCGCAGCCCGGTCGCGATGCGGCCGCCAACCCTAGCGGTCTGGCAAACTTTCGCCTACCGCGGCGTCAATGTCTCGGTGCCGACGCCCTTGGTGTCGGCGATGGTCCACAGACCGTCGAGCGTGCCGTCGTCGAGGACCTCGTAGATGACGAGGCCAATGTCGCTGCCAAGCACATACGCCGCGGAGAAGGCTGGCCCATTCCGCATGCAAATGCCCGAGGAGGTCGTGCCGCCCGTCACCCACTCGATCCGGCAGGTGTTTGCGGTCGTCACGGTGATAGTCGCGGTTCCAGAATACTTGGAGCCGTCGAGGTTGGTGCCCTGCACACTGTAGGTGCCGCCGATGTCGGCCGCGGCAGCCGTTAAGCAGCCCGCGGCAAGGAATGCCACGGCCAGAATGAACTTGCGCATGACGTGTGAACCCCTGTTGCGGGCAATCGTCGCCCGTCGCGCATCATACGTCCGGCCGCGAAAGCCCGCCAGCCGGTAGCCGGCCGGCCTCGGCGACCATCTCGGCAAGTGCGCGGAAATCGCCCTCGCGCGGTGAGCGCCGCCGCCAGGCCACGCCGATGGTGCGATGCGGCTCGGGCTGCTTGAACGGCACCAGTTTGAGCCGCGGGTCGGTGAAGGCTCCGGTTCCGGCCGCCAGCCGCGGCACCAGGGTGATCCCCTGCCCGGCCGCGACCAGCTGCACGATGGTGGCGAGGCTGGTGGCACCGACGCGCCTGAGGCGCCGTGGGTCGATCGCGTGGCAGACCTCCAGCGCCTGATCGCGCAGGCAGTGCCCGTCTTCCAGCAGCAGCAGATCGTCGGCCGCGATCAGGTCGGCGACCGCCGGCACCCGCCGCGCGTAGGGCGAAGACGCCGGCGCGGCGAGCAGAAAACCGTCGTCGAAGGAAGTCGCCTCGGCCAGTTTGTCGTTGCCGAGCGGAAGGCTGACCACGATCGCGTCGAGATCGCCGGCGATCAGTTCGCCGACCAGCACATCGGTGATTGTTTCACGTACGTGCAACTGAGCGTCGGGATAGCGCCGCGCGATCACCGGCAGAAGCCGGGGCAACAGGTAGGGCGCGACCGACGGGATGACGCCGAGGTTGAGCGGCCCGGCGAGTGCGCCGCTGCGGGCGCGGGCGAGATCCTGAAGGTCGCCGACCGCGGCGAGAATGTCGCCGGCACGCGCCGCGACCTCCGCACCGAGCCCGGTGAGCACGGCGCCGGCGGCCGTGCGCTCGACCAGCGTCCCCTGAAGCTCCGCCTCCAGCTCGCGCACCTGCATGGAAAGCGCCGGCTGCGAGATCCCGGCGGCCTCCGCCGCGCGGCCGAAGTGGCCGGTGGTGGCCAACATTTGGAAGTAGCGAAGCTGACGAAGTGAGATCATGTCGATCAGAATATCTGATCACCACTGCGACACAATATGATTGGATTTTATGGTTCATGCCTGCCACCGTGCCGGTAAGCCGCGAGCCGTGGCGCGACTCACTCCGCCGGCTCGCGCGCAAAATCCCCAGGAGGCAGGAGAACAACGTGGACGCGAAAGTTGACGATAAGTCGGGCCAGTGCCCGGTCATGCACTCGACGGCTGAGCTCAGGTCGAACCGCGACTGGTGGCCGAACCAGCTCAATCTGAAGTCCCTTCACCGGAACTCCGCCCTGTCCAATCCGATGGACAAACGCTTCAGCTACGCCAAGGCGTTCAAGAAGCTCAATCTCAAGGCGCTCAAGAAAGACCTCGTCGCCCTGATGACCGACTCGCAGCCCTGGTGGCCGGCGGACTTCGGCCACTACGGCCCGCTTTTCATCCGCATGGCGTGGCACAGCGCCGGCACCTACCGCATCGGCGACGGCCGCGGCGGCGCGGGCGCCGGCCAGCAGCGCTTCGCGCCGCTCAACTCGTGGCCGGACAACGTCAACCTCGACAAGGCACGCCGGCTGCTGTGGCCGATCAAGCAGAAGTACGGCAACGGAATTTCCTGGGCCGACCTGATGATCCTCGCCGGCAACGTCGCGCTCGAGTCGATGGGCTTCAAGACGTTCGGCTTCGCCGGCGGGCGCGCCGACACCTGGGAGCCGGATGAGGACACCTACTGGGGCGCCGAGGACACCTGGCTTGGCGACAAGCGCTACAGCGGCAAGCGCGACCTCGAGAACCCGCTCGCCGCCGTCCAGATGGGTCTCATCTACGTCAACCCGGAAGGCCCGAACGGCAATCCCGATCCGGTCGCCGCGGCCCAAGATATCCGCGAGACCTTCGCGCGCATGGCCATGAACGACGAGGAGACGGTGGCGCTGATCGCCGGCGGCCACACCTTCGGCAAGACCCATGGCGCCGGCGACGCGGCGCTGGTCGGCCCAGAACCGGAAGCCGCGCCCATCGAGCAGATGGGCCTCGGCTGGAAGTCGAGCTTCGGCAGCGGCATGGGCGACGACACCATCGGCGGTGGCCCGGAGGTCACCTGGACGACGACGCCGACCAAATGGAGCAACAACTTCTTCGAGATCCTGTTCGGCTTCGAATGGGAGCTGACCAAGAGCCCCGCCGGCGCCCAGCAATGGATCGCCAAGGACGCTCCGGAAGTCGTGCCCTTCGCGCACGATCCATCGAAGCACCGGCGCCCGACCATGCTCACCACCGACCTGTCGCTGCGCTTCGACCCGGCCTACGAGAAAATCTCGCGGCGCTTCCATGCGCATCCGGACGAGTTCGCCGACGCCTTCGCCCGCGCCTGGTTCAAGCTGACCCACCGCGACATGGGCCCGCGCTCGCTTTACCTCGGCCCCGAGGTGCCTGCGGAAGAGCTGATCTGGCAGGACCCGGTTCCTGAGGTCGATCACAAGCTTATCGGCCCGAAGGAGATCAAGGCGCTCAAGGCCATGATCCTGAAGTCCGGGCTGACCACCGCGCAGCTCGTTTCAACCGCGTGGGCGTCGGCCTCGACCTTCCGCGGTTCCGACAAGCGCGGTGGCGCCAACGGCGCGCGCATCCGCCTGGCGCCACAGAAGAGCTGGGCGGTCAATCAGCCGGCGCAGCTTGCCAAGGTACTGAAGACGCTGGAAGGCATCCAGAAGGCGTTCAACGGCAAGAAGGCGGGCGGCAAGAAGGTGTCGCTCGCCGACCTGATCGTGCTGGGCAGCGCCGCGGCGATCGAGCAGGCGGCGAAGGCCGCCGGACACGCGATCGAGGTTCCCTTCGCACCGGGCCGCACCGACGCCTCGCAGAAGCAGACCGACGTGGAGGCGTTCGCCGTCCTGGAACCGGTCGCCGACGGCTTCCGCAACTATCAGAAAGCCGCCTACGCCGTTTCGGCCGAGGAACTGCTGGTCGACAAGGCCGACCTGCTGACGCTGACCGCACCTGAAATGACCGTCCTCATCGGCGGCCTCAGGGTGCTCGGCGCCAACCACGGCAAGTCGAAGCACGGCGTCTTCACCAAGCGGCCGGGAGCGCTGACCACCGACTTCTTCGTCAACCTTCTCGACATGGGGACGGTGTGGAGCGCCGCGCCCGACGCCCCGGACGTCTTCGAGGGGCGCGACCGCAAGACCGGCAAGACGAAGTGGACCGCCACCCGCGTCGATCTCGTCTTCGGCTCGAACTCGCAGCTGCACGCGCTCGCCGAGGTCTACGGTCAGGACGACGCCGGCGCGAAGTTCGTCAGCGACTTCGTGGCGGCGTGGAACAAGGTGATGAACGCCGACCGCTTCGACCTCGCCTGAGCGGAGCGGAACGCCAATTCGGGGCCGGCGGCGATCCTTCGCCGCCGGCCTTTTCGCGTCTCAGTCCGCCGACAGGATCCCGGCGCGGAACGTCCAGCCGGCGAGCGCCCCGCCGATGGTCGGGAAGATCAGGAACAGCCATACCTGCGCCACCGCGTGACCGCCGACGAACACCGCCGGGCCGAAGCTTCGCGCCGGATTGACCGAAACGCCGGTCACCGGAATGAACACCACGTGGATGAGCACCAGCGTCAGCCCGATGATCAGGCCGGCGATCATGCCCATGCCGAGCTTCGACTGGGTGACGCCGAGGATCACTGCGGTGAAGATGAAGGTCGCCACGACCTCCACCAGCATGGCCGCCCACATGCTGTATTCGCCGAGATAGCCCGGCCCCCAGCCGTCCTGCCCGAGGCCGGCGGTGGCGACGTCGTAGCCGCCGCCGCGCGACACGGCGATGACCAGCAGGATGCCGGCGCCGACGATGGCCCCAACAAACTGCGAGATGATGTAGCCGATGGCATCGTTGGCGCTGATGCGGCCGGCGACCAGCATCGATACGGTGACGGCCGGATTGATGTGGCAGCCGGTGATCGGGCCGATCAGATAGGCCATCGCCATGACCGCAATACCGAACGAGAACGCCACCGGAAAGATGCCGACCGGAAACGCGCCGCCGTAGCCGCCGAGCACCACCGAGCCGCAGCCCATGAGAACCAGCACCGCCGTGCCGATCAGCTCGGCAACGTATTTCTTGATCATGCCGTTCATAGGAAGACGTCCCCCGAGAGTTGATTCGCGGCGCGGATTATCGCAGCAGCCGCAACCCATCGTCGCGACCGAAGATTGCCATCACCAGAATCCATGAATAAGCGGTGCTGCGTTGCGGTAGGCTCACCGAGCAAGGGACGCCCGATGAAAGACCACTTCGCGATGTTCGCCGCCTACAACCGCTGGGCCAACCAACGGCTGTTCACGGCGGTGAAGGACCTGTCGGATGCCGACTACCGGGCCGACCGCGGCGCCTTCTTCGGTTCGCTGCGTGGCACGCTCAACCACATGCTGGTCACCGACCGCATCTGGATGCAGCGCTTCTCAGGCGAAGGCACGGCGCCGACCCGGCTGGACGCGATTCTCTTCGACGATCTCGGGCCCCTGGCCGAAGCCCGCCATGCGGAAGACGCGCGCATCGTCGCGTATGTCGAACGGCTGACGGAAGCCGACCTCGCCGGCACGATCAGCTATCGCACCCTCACCAATCCCGCCGACGTCACGCAACCGCTGGCGCCAGCGCTGGCCCACTTCTTCAACCACCAGACCCATCACCGCGGTCAGGCGCACACGCTGCTGACCATCGCCGGCGGTCGCGACGCCACGCCACCCATGGACCTGATCTATTTCCAGCGGGAGACGGGCGTCGGGACGACCTGACGCTTCATTCCTTGTGGATCGGGTCGATCCACTTCACCTCTTCCGGTTTCTCGACGCCGTCGATGTTGAGATTGACGACCACCGCCTCGTTGTCGGAGCGCACCAGCACGCACTCCAGCGGTTCGGCGGTCGAGGCGTTGATCTCCTGATGCGGCACGTACGGCGGCACGAAGATGAAGTCGCCGGGCCCGGCCTCCGCGACGAACTCGAGATGCTCGCCCCAGCGCATGCGCGCCCGCCCGCGCACGACGTAGATGACGCTTTCCAGCGCCCCGTGATGGTGCGCGCCGGTCTTGGCGTTCGCGTCGATCTTCACCGTGCCCGCCCAGATCTTCTGCGCGCCGACGCGGGCGAGGTTGATCGCCGCGGCGCGCTGCATCCCCGGCGTCTGCGCCGTGTTGGGGTCGAGCTGGTCGCCGGGGATGACCTTCACCCCGTGCGCCCGCCAGTCGACCGTGCCGGGCGCCGGCGCCTCGGGTCCGTGATCGTGGTCACGCATCGGTGTTCCTCCCTCCCCGCCAGTTGGCCCCACCACGGCGCACGGTGCAAGCTCAACTGCGCTTGTCCTTGATCGTGCGCACCATCTTGCCGAAGCGCTTCTCGCGCGCGCGGCGCTCGTGGATCGCCTCGGCATTCTTGGCGTCCTCGCGCTGGAGCTTGCGAAAGCGGGCGAGCCGCTCCGCCTCCAGATCGCCGACCTCGACCGCCGCCAGCACCGCGCAGCCGGGCTCGCTCTCGTGGCGGCAGTTTGCGAAGCGGCAGGTGGCGGCGAGATCGACGATGTCGGCGAACACCCCGGCGATGCCCTCGGCCGCGTCGGTCAGCTGGAGCTCACGCATGCCAGGGGTGTCGAGCAGCCAGCCGCCCGACGGCAACTGATGCAACGACCGACCGCTGGTGGTGTGGCGACCGCGGGCGTCCTCCTCGCGGATCGGCGCGGTCGCTTGCGCCTCGGTGCCGCTGAGCGCGTTGACCAGCGTCGACTTGCCGACACCGGACGAGCCGACCAGCGCCACCGTCTGCCCGGCGCTGCACCACGGACCGATCGCCGCCACCGCTTCGGCGCCGCGTGCGTCGACGCACTCGACGAGGAGCCCCGGCATCAGACGACGGGCATCGGAGACGAACGTCGACGTGTCCTCGACCAGGTCGGCCTTGGTCAGGACCACGATCGGCGTGACGCCCGCCTCCTGCGCCAGCGCCAGATAGCGCTCCAGACGTGCGACGTTGAAGTCGGCGTTGCACGACGTCACCACCAACAACGTGTCGACGTTCGCCGCGATCAGTTGGACGCGCGCCTCGGCTCCCGCCGCCCGTCGCTTGAACAGGCTCTTGCGGTCGAGGATGCGCACTGGCCGATGGCTCTTCGGCGCCATGAGCAGCCAGTCGCCGACGGTAGCCGCGTCCTCCTCGGTTTCGGCGGCGACAGGCGGAATCCGCCGTGGCTTCAGGTCGGCTCCGGCAACGTCGAGACCGTTGCGATGGACGGCGAGCACGCGGACGGGCTCCGCCGCCAGCGCCTCGACCGAGGTGAGTTGCGCCTGAAAGGCGTTGGACCAGCCGAGCGCGGCCAGTCCGGCAAAATCGATTGTCATTGTCTTTCGACCGTTCCCTCAGCGCCCGCGAGCGGGCGCAAACGACGACACGCCGGCGGTCAGCCGGCGGGTGACAAGCGTCAGGGCGAAGTCGAAAGGACCGTCGGGCCGCACAATGGCCGACGCAGTCGGCGCTACGGCGCGGCGAACCTCTCGCCAGCCCGGAGGCGAACAATGGCTGTCATCTGGCACTCCTTGCGGTCTGGCGAAGCGGGCGACCAGCGCCCGCGAGAACGCCCCGGGATTAGCGCGAACCGACCCCGAGGCGCAAGCCTGAGCTCGGTCAATAGCTCAGGTAGCAATTCAAAATGCGGCAGGTCTGAGGAGAGTAGCTGTCGATCGCGCACGCCTGCAGGGCCTTCGACGAGGCGCGGTTGTGGACCAGCACCGAGTTGAAGCCGACAGAAACCTGCGTGTAGTGCGCATGGCGCGAGTTGGTCGCCGTGCACGTCCACTTGTAAGCGAACGCCGGCGAAGCGGCGAACAACACGCCGGCGGTGGCGACGGCGAGCAGGGTCTTGGTGCGGAAGCCTGTCATCCTGATCTCCCAAAGCGGTTGGCACTCTGTGGAGGGAAGTATCCGGCCTCTCGATGCCGCTTGCAACCAGTACTCCCCGCTCTTGCCCGGTTCTGTTATTCGCGTCACAACCCCGCCGCCATGTTGCACATCAACGACCTCACCTACCGGATCGGCGAGCGCGTCCTCATCGACCACGCCTCCGTCGCCTTGCCGGCCGGCGCCAAGGTCGGGCTGGTCGGCAAGAACGGCGCCGGCAAGACCACGCTGTTTCGGCTGATCGCCGGCGAGTTGCACTCCGAAACCGGCCTGATCGGCAAGCCCAAGAACGCTCGCATCGGTCAGGTTGCCCAGGAAGCGCCGGGCGGCCCGGAAACGCTGATCGAGGTGGTGCTCGCCGCCGACCGCGAGCGTGCCCGCCTGCTTGCCGAGGCGGAGACCGCTGACGACCCGCACCGCATCGCCGAGGTCCACACCCGCCTCGCCGACATCGACGCCCACTCCGCCGAAGCGCGGGCGGCATCGATCCTCGCCGGCCTCGGCTTCGACGAGGCGACCCAGAACGGCCCCTGCTCGGCGCTCTCCGGCGGCTGGCGCATGCGCGTCGCGCTGGCCGCGGCGCTGTTCGCCGAGCCCGACATCCTGCTGCTCGACGAGCCGACCAACTACCTCGACCTCGAGGGAACCGTGTGGCTGGAGACCTACGTCGGCCGCTACCCCTACACGGTCATCATCATCAGCCACGACCGCGATCTTCTGAACCGCGCCGTCGATACGATCGTACATCTCGATGCCGGCAAGCTGACGCTCTACCGCGGCAACTACGATTCCTTCGACCGCCAGCGCAGGGAACGCCAGGCGCTCCAGGCGAAGGCGAAGCGCAAGCAGGACCTCCAGCGCGCCCACATGCAGGCCTTCGTCGACCGCTTCCGCTACAAGGCGTCGAAGGCTCGTCAGGCGCAATCGCGGCTGAAGATGCTGGCGCGCATGGAGCCGATCGCGGCAATCGTCGACGACACGCTGCTGCCCTTCTCGTTTCCCGATCCTTCCAGGCCCGCTGCGCCGCCCATCATCCACATGGAGGACGTCTCGGTCGGCTACGCCGCGGGCCACCCGGTGCTCACCAAGCTCGATCTCAGGATCGACGACGACGACCGCATCGGGCTGCTCGGCGCCAACGGCAACGGCAAGTCGACGATGGCAAAGCTGCTTGCCGGGCGGCTCGACCCCATGGGCGGGCGGCTGCGCAAGCTGCACCGGCTCGACGCCGCCTACTTCGCCCAGCACCAGCTCGACGAACTGAACCCCGCGGCCTCCGCCTACGATCACGTCCGCGACCTGATGCCCGACGCCACCGAAGCGCAAGTGCGCGCCCGCACCGGCGCCATGGGCTTCACGCGCTCTAAGATGGAAACGCCCGCGAAAGACCTCTCGGGAGGCGAGAAGGCGCGCCTGCTGCTCGGTCTGGCGACGTTCACCGGCCCGAACCTGATGATCCTCGATGAGCCCACCAACCACCTCGACATCGACAGCCGGGAGGCGCTGGTGCGCGCCCTCGCCGATTATTCCGGCGCAGTGATCCTGATCAGCCACGACCGTCATCTCGTCGAGGCGTCCGTCGATCGTCTGTGGCTGGTGGCCGATGGAACCGTGGCGCCGTTCGACGGCGACATGGACGACTACCGCAATCTGGTCCTCGACAAGCGCTCCGGTCGCGGCTCGGGCGGCAACGGAAGGGCTGCAGCCGCCACGGGGCAGGACCGCCGGCGCGAGGCGGCGAAGCGCCGCGAGGAGACCGCCCCGTTGCGCAAACGGGTCAAGGACATCGAAGCTTCGATCGCCAGGCTCCAGCGCGAGATCGCGGCGATCGACGCCAAGCTCGCCAATCCGCGTCTCTACAACCAGCCAACCGAGGCGGCCTTCCTCGCCAAGGACCGCGCCGACCACGTCCGCGCGCTCTCCGCGGCTGAGGAAAAGTGGCTGGTGGCCTCCGCCGCGGTCGAAGAAGCGACGGCGGGCACCTAGTGCTTCCGGAAGACGACGAACACGTGGGGGATCGTCCGCGGGCCGCGCTCGACGGTGTAGGAGTGCTCCGCCTCTCGGACGAGGCCGAGCGCGTCGAAGCGCGCGATCTCCGACGGCATCAGCGGCCAAGGCGGTCCGTCCGCCGCGGTGTTCTCGGGCCGCGTGCGCGTGTTGAGCAGCAGGCGTCCGCCGGGCGCGATCAGTGCCGCGATCGCCGCGAAAGCCCGGTCGCGCATGGCGCCGTCGAGCGCCTGCACGATGTAGACCTCGTTGACGAGATCGAACCCACCCAGCCAATCGGGTGGTGGCGTGAACAGGTCGCCGGTGCAGTAGCTGACCGGGCCCTTGGGAAAGCGTTCCTTCGCCCAGGCAATCGCCCGCTCCGACAGGTCGAAGGCGGTCGTGCGGTAGCCGGCCGCCGCGATCGCCTCGGCGTTGTCGCCAAGGCCGCAGCCGATATCGATGGCCGTGCGGCCTGCCCCCGGGTGGGCCGCCAGCCATTCGGCGAGCATCGGCTTGGCGGCGAGATCGGCCCACGGCACCTGTGCGGCATCGCCGCCGGCGCTGCGGTAGACCGAATCGAACCAGGCCCGCCGCGTCGCCTCGTCGACACCGCCGCGCCCGCCTTCGAGGTCGTCGATGCGATGGCGGGCGGCGTCACGCCGCGCCGCGAAGTCGTCGTACGCGGGACTCACGCCTTCTTCTCCCACCGGCCGCGCTCGCTCTGCTGCCAGTAGGTGGCGTCGTGGCCGGCGGCCTTGACCGTCTGCCAGGCGGCGCGGGCGCGGTCGACGGCGTCTGGGTCGTTGCCGTCGAACAGCACGACGACCCGCTCGTAGCCGTCGTAGGTCGTCGGCTCGGCGCCATCCGCCATGAAGCGCACCGTGGCGCCGTTGGGATTGTCGTCGCCGGCGGTCAGAAAGATCGGCTGCGCCGCCGCGTGCCCGTCCTTGGCCGTGCCGTGGGGCAGGAAGCCTTCGTCGCGGTAGGTCCACAGGCGCGCGTCAACGGCCTCGCAGCGCTCCTCCGAGCCGAACTGCACGACGGTCTTCCACTTCCGCTCGACGCATCTCTCCAGAAGCCCGGGCAGCACCTGCTCCAGCGGCTGACGCTGCAGGTGGTAGAACAGGACCTCAGTCATCCAGGCTCTCCATGCCACGGGCGCCGGGCCGTGTGGCGTATGTGGACGATCCACACCTCGTCGCCATGCTCTTCCCAGTAGATGAGATATCGAAATCTGCCTGCGCGCACGACAGAGTCTCCTGCTCGCCGGAGAACCTGCCGCCACGTGGATATTGGGCAATCACATCGGTTGCGTTCTTGATCGACCGAGCGACATTGCGAGCGCCGGCCGGGCTTCGCTCCATCAGATACGCGAGGATCGAATCGAGGTCGCGAGACGCCCGCGGCGCGAAGCGCAGCATCAGGCGCCGAAGCGCCGCCAGATTGCCTCGATCTCCTCCGGGGACGCAAATTCACCGCGCCGAGCCTGTTCCAACCCTTCCCGAATGGCTGCGCGGGTCTCGTCGTCCAGCTCTTCCGGCGCCTCGCCCATCTCCGCCATCGTCAGCAGCGTCAGGGCCATTGAGTCCTGAACGTCGTCCGGCAGCTGGCGCGCCCGTTCGATGGCCTTTTCCAGAAGCTTCGTCATGCACCCATCCTATCCCTCGTAATTGTCGGCCACCAGCCGGTCGAGGAGGCGCACCCCCCAGCCCGACGACCACGAGCGGTTGATGTCCGTCTGCGGCGAACCGAGGGCGACGCCGGCGATATCGAGGTGGACCCACGGCGTATCCTCGACGAAGCGCTTGATGAACTGCGCGCCGGTGATCGAGCCGGCCCAGCGCGCGCCCGCGTTCTTCACGTCGGCGAACTTGGAATCCATCATCTTGTCGTATTCCTTGCCGAGCGGCATGCGCCAAACCCGGTCGCCGGTCGCCTCGCCGGCTTTGGTCAGCGCCGCGGCGAGGTCGTCTTCGGTCGCGTACATGCCGGCGATCTCGTGGCCGAGCGCCACGACGATCGCGCCGGTAAGGGTCGCGAGGTCGATGATGAAGCGCGGCTTGAAACGCCGCTCCGTGTAGGTGACCGCGTCGGCGAGCACCAGCCGGCCTTCGGCGTCGGTGTTGATGATCTCTATGGTCTTGCCGTTCATGGCGGTGACGATGTCGCCCGGCCGCTGCGCCGCGCCGTCCGGCATGTTCTCGACGATCCCGATGACGCCGATCGCGTTGACCTTGGCCTTGCGCGCCGCCAGCGTCTGCATCAGCCCGGTCACCGCGGCGGCGCCCCCCATGTCGCCCTTCATGTCTTCCATGCCGCCGGCCGGCTTGATCGAGATGCCGCCGGTGTCGAAGACGACGCCCTTGCCGACGAACGCGATCGGCTTGTCCTTCGCCTTGGCGCCGTCCCAGCGCATGACGACCACGCGCGGCGGCCGTGCCGAACCCTGCGCGACGCCGAGCAGCGCGCGCATCCCCAGTTTCCTGAGCTGCGGTTCGCCGAGCACCTCGATCTTGAGGCCGAGCCTGGCAAGTCCCTTGACGCGATCGGCGAACTCGACCGGGCCGAGCACGTTGGCCGGCTCGTTGACGAGATCGCGGGCAAGGATAACGCCGTCGGCCGTCGCGCCCGCAGCCCGCCACGCGGCCTTGGCGCCGTCCACGTCGGATAGCGCCAGCGTCACTTTGGCGGGCGAGCGCTTCTTGCCGCCATTGTCATCGCTGCCCTTCTTGTAGGCGTCGAAGGCGTAGGCACGGAGCTTCATGCCGAGCGCAAAGCTGGCGGCAGCGGCTCCCGTCGCCTTCTTTCCGTCCGGCCGCTCGAACAGCACCGTCATTGCCTTCGCCTTGCCGAGCGCGCCCATGGTCGCGCCCCCAAGCAATGTCCAGTCGTTGTCGCTGAGGTCGGCGGCCTTGCCGGCCCCCACCACCACCAGCCGGTCGATGTCGACGCCGGCTGGCGCCAGAATCTCGAAGCTGGCGCGCGCCTTGCCCTTGAACTCGGCGGTGGCCGCGGCGCGCTTGACCAGCGCCTCGACCCCCAGCGCCCGCGCGGCGGCGCCGAGCTGCAGGTCTGCGCCAACCAGGATGGCGACGGTTCCGGACGCCTTGCGCGGCGCCTTGGCGAACTGGATCTGGACGAAATCGGTCATGGGGTCGACGGGCCTCGCGTGGCGGGAAGAAGCATGGGGGCGGGAAGCAGGGCCGGAGATAACGTCGCCCGGCAGTGCTTTGCAAGCCGTTGCACGCCGGCGCCTCGACCAGCCATACTCACCACCAGCCGCGTCCGGCGCGGCGAACCGCTGCCTGCCCGAAACGGCACTGCTCCATGAACCTCATCCAGCGCTACATCTTCCGCAAGACGCTTGGCGCCGTGGTGTTGATCAGCATGTCGCTGGGGCTGATGATCTGGCTGAGTCAGGCGCTCCGCGAATTCTCGATCGTGACCCTCAACGGGCAGGCGCTGACGACGTTCCTCGAATTGTCGGCGTTTCTGCTGCCCGTGCTCGTCGCGGTGATCGTCCCGGTCACGGTGATGATCGGCGTGATCTACGCCTTGTCGGCCATGAACACCGACTCCGAGCTGGTGATCATCAACGCCGCCGGCACGCCCCAATGGACCATCCTGAAGCCGACCCTGCTGGCGGCGACGCTGGCCGCCCTCCTCGTCTGGTCCATGACGCTCTACATTTCGCCGGCCGCCAGCCGTTCGTGGACCCTCCTGATGACCAGTATCCGCGGCGACGTCATCGCCAATCTCGTCCACGAGGGCACCTTCGTGCAGATCGCTCCGGGCCTGACCTTCCACATGCGCTCGCGCAACCGCGACGGTTCGTTCAACGGCGTGTTCGTGTCCGATTATCGCGACCCCGACGAGAGCAACACCTATCTGGCAGAGCGCGGCACGGTGATCGAGAACGCGCTCGGTACGTTCATGATCATGAACAACGGCACCATCCAACAGCGCAGCAAGACACGCCAATCGATCCAGCTCATCGAGTTCACGTCGTACGCTTTCGACCTGTCGAGTTTCACGGCCACCGGCAGCGCCGCCGCGATCAGCCCCAACGAGCGCACTACCGCCTACCTGTTCAATCCCGATCCCGACGATCCGGTGTATCGCAACCACCCCGGCTCGTTCGCAGCCGAGCTCACCGACAGGTTCGTCTCGCCGCTCTATTGCCTGGTGTTCGCGCTGGTCCCGCTCCTGTACCTCGGCCACGCCCAGTCCAACCGCCAGAGCCGCACCGCGCACATCGTGACGGCCGCGGCCATCGGGATGGCGTTCCGTATCGCTCCATATTTCCTGCCCACCGCCGACAGCGTCGCGGCACGCATCGCCGCCTACGCCTTCCCGCTCGCCCTGATCGTGACGATGTCCGTCATGTACCTGCGCGGTGTGCAATTGAGCCCGCCGGCGCGGCTCGTGGCGGCGGGCGAGTTCGTCTTCGCCCGCGCCGGCAGCCTGTTGCGCGGCCGCTCGCGCGCCGTGGCCCACTAGGTTCGCCATGCTCGGCCGAACCTTCACCCTCTACTTCGCCTGGCACTTCACCAAGCTGATCCTGGCGATCTTCCTTTTGAGCATCGGCCTGATCGCCGCCGCCAGCTACCTTGAGCTGGCCTCCCGGGCGCTCGCCAACGCCAACGCCGACTGGACGACGCTGACCCTGGTGGCGCTCTTCCGCGTCCCCAACGTTTCGGAAGACACCATCCCCTTCATTGTGCTCTACGGCGCCATCACCGCCTTCGTCATCACCAACCGGCGCCTGGAAATCGTGGTCGCCCGCGCCGCCGGCGTCTCCGCTTGGCAGTTTCTGCTGCCGGCGTGCGCGGTCGGCCTCCTGTTCGGGGTGTTTGCGACCGTCGCCTACAATCCGCTCTCCTCGTCCCTGTTCGCGCAATCGGAGGAGTTGACCGCGAAGGCGTTCGGCGCGGCCCCCAAGCAGGTTTCCGCCGGCGCCGACACCGGGCCGGTTTGGATCCGGCAAAAATACAACGGTGCGGAGGCGATCATCGGTGCGCAGAACACGTTCGACGGCGGCCTCGGGCTGACCGACGTGACGGCCTATGTCTTCGCGCCCAATGGCACCTTCAGCTACCGGATCGACGCTCCGCGCGCGCATTACACCCCGGGCGCCTGGCAGATGGAAAACGCGACAATCGCCGCGCCGGACGCGCCCCTCAAGAGCGAGGCGACCTACGCCCTGCCGACCAACCTGGCGCCCAGCGAGGTCCAGCAGACGTTCCTCAAACTGAACGCGGTTTCGTTCTGGACCCTGCCGTCCCTGATCGCCTCGGCGCGCCGCGCCGGCATGTCCACGGACCGCTACGCACTGCAGTACAACGCGCTGCTCGCGCGGCCAATTCTCCTTATGGCGATGATACTTATCGCCGCCAACGTATCGTTGCGCTACAGCCGTTCACGCAATCTTGCAGCCGTTATTATTACTGGCGTGGCCATAGGCTTCGTGCTCTACATGGTCCTGAAGGTTGCTGAAGACTTGGGGAGTGGCGGTGTCGTGCCGCCATTACTGGCTGCGTGGCTGCCCGCGATCGTGGCAACGCTGGTTGGCGTTACGGTGCTTCTGCACCTCGAGGATGGCTGAGGCAGCCCGCGGAGACGCATCGGTTCGTCGCCTTCGCCGGGGCTCGTCGCCGTCAACTCGGGGTGTGCGCGGCCGCCGCCCTTCTGCTCGCGTTGCTCGCGGGGCCGGCGCTTGCCGCGCCAGGCGGTGTCGGACCGTCGCTCAACGTTCCCATTGCCGCACCGACCGTCACCCCCGTCAGCCCGGACGCCAAGATGCTCGTCGAGTCGGACGAGATGGTCTACGACTACGACCACGACGTCGTCGCGGCCG
This sequence comes from uncultured Alphaproteobacteria bacterium, assembly GCA_963843565.1. Taxonomy (GTDB): domain Bacteria; phylum Pseudomonadota; class Alphaproteobacteria; order Rhizobiales; family Kaistiaceae; genus DASZQY01. The sequence continues at coordinate 373,876 of CAWJKY010000003.1, read as the reverse complement.
TTGGCAACGTCAAGATTTACTACGGCGGCTATACGCTTGAGGCCCAGAAGGTCTCCTACGACCGCCGCTCCGGCCGCCTTGTCGCCACCGGACAGGTCACCCTGACCGATCCAACCGGCGCCAGCTACTACTCCGAATACATCGACATCACCGACGATTTCCGCGACGGCTTCGTCCAGTCATTGAGGGTCGACACCGCCCAGCACACCTACTTCGCCGCCAGCCGGGCCGAGCGCAGCGAGGGCCAGACAACGACGTTCGTGGGCGGGGTCTACACCGCCTGCGCGCCCTGCAAGGAGCACCCCGAGCGCCCGCCCCTATGGGACGTCAAGGCGGCCAAGATCGTCCAGAACGGCAAGACCAGGCGAATCTATTTTCACCAAGCCCGCCTGGAGTTTTTTGGGCTGCCGATCGCCTGGCTTCCCTACTTCTCGGTCCCCGATCCGACCGTTTCACGGGCGACGGGCCTGCTGACCCCGGCCTTCGGCTACTCAGTGCGCGGCGGCGCGTTTCTCACGACGCCCTATTTCTGGGCCCTCGCCCCCAACTACGATGTGACGCTGACGCCGACGGTTCTGTCGCGTCAGGGCCTCCTCACCGAACTGGAATGGCGCCACACGAATGGACCGCTCACCTATTCGGTGAACGTCGCCGGCATCTACCAGCTCGATCCGTCAGCCTTTCCGGCCGGATCCGCGGCCAGGACGACCTGGCGCGGAGGCATCGCGTCCGCCGGCACCTATGCCATCAACCGGGACTGGACGCTTGGCTGGAACGGAACCCTGCTCTCCGACCGAGGCTTCGGCATCGACTACGGCGTGCTTGGCGCCAACGCATCCGACCTGAAATCGACCATCTACCTTACCGGGCTGCGCGGGCGGAACTACTTCAACGCCGCCTCGTCCTACTATCAGGTCCTCACCGAACCGACCGCCGGCGCGCAATACGCCCAGGATCTTCAGGCCTGGGTGGCGCCTGAGGTCGACTACCAGCGCGTCGCCGACGTCTTCGGCGGCCAGATGACCTTCACCACCAACATCGCCAACGTCGTCAGGCAGACCGACGACCCGTTCAACATTACCGGCGACCCGACGACCTACTACCACGGCATCGCCGGTGAGTTCGTCCGCGGCACCCAGGAGATCGCGTGGCAGCGCCGCTTCGTCGGGCTCTTCGGGCAGGTCTTCAAGCCCTTCGCCTCGGTGCGCGGCGACCTCTACTACATGACCGGCAACAGCGCCTCCGCCGTCACCGGCACATCGACCGCGACCCGCTTCATGCCGGCGGTCGGGCTGGAGTGGAGCTGGCCGATCCTGATGACCGCCGGCAACCTGTCGCAGATCATCGAGCCGGTCGCCCAGATCATCGTGCGGCCGGACGAAACCGGCGTCGGAACGCTGCCCAATAACGACGCCCAGAGCCTCGTGTTCGATTCTTCCAACCTGTTCACCATCGACAAGTTCTCGGGCTTCGACCGCATCGAGGGCGGTACCCGCGCCAACATCGGCCTGCGCTACCACGCCGCCTTCGGCAACGGCGCCACCATCGACGGGATCGCCGGTCAGTCGATCCAGCTTGCCGGCACCAACCCGTTCGCCAGCGACCCAATCTCGAACGTCGCCGCCTACTCGGGCCTTGAGACGACGTTCTCCGACTACGTCGCCGGGCTGACCGTGGACAGCGGGCTCGGCGCCCGGGTCGATGCGCGCGCCCGCTTCGACAACGCCACGCTGGCGCTCAACCGCGGCGAACTGCTGGCGACGGCCTCCTTCGGTCGCGCCACCGCGTCGGTCGGCTATCTGTACAGCCGCTCCGATCCCAACGCCGGGCGGACGGCCCCATCCTCGGTGATCCGTGGCGGCGCCTCGCTCAGCGTCGGCGAAAACTGGCGCGCCTTTGGCTCGATCACCTACGACATTGCCGGCCGGGCGATCGCCGACGACACCTTCGGCCTTGCCTTCGACAACGACTGCGTGACCCTTTCGGTGGCTTACAGCGAGACCCGCTTCGGCTATACCGCTCGGGATCCGGCGCGCGTGATCAGTGTGAGTCTGGCGCTCAGGACCCTGGCCCAGCAGTCGTACAGCCAGACCCTCAGGTGAAGGACGGACGGCCGCGCACCCATGATTTGGCCTGAATTCGGACCACTATGCGTTTTGAGTTTCAGGAATTGACCTTCCGACCGCGCCCATTGCTCGCCCACATGCTGAATTTCGACCGTCTCCGCAGCTCCCGCCGAAACCAGGTCCGGCTGGCGGTCGCCTTCGCGCTTGCAGCAACGCTCGCCGCCTGCCAGACGAGCACGCCGCTTTCCCCGGCCTCCGAGGCGATCCTTGCGGCACGGCCCGCGGAGCCGCCGCCCGTTGTCACCACCACCGGGTCGAGCAGTTCCATCCCCGTCGTCGTCAACGATGTTCCGATCACCAGCTATGACATCACCCAGCGCATCCGGCTGAACACGCTTGCCGGCGGCAAGCGCGATCGCAAATCCGTCATCGAAGAGCTGATCGACGAAACGCTGGAAGGCATTGAAGCGGCGCGTCACCACGTCGTGATCAGCGACGCGCAGGTTGAGGCGGCCTACGCCCAGGTTGCCCGCCAGGTGAAGCTGACGCCGGCGACGCTCAACAAGGCACTCAGCGGCCAGGGCATCGCGCCGGACACGCTCAAGAAGCGCCTGCGCGCGCAAATGATCTGGCAGCAGCTGGTTCAGGGTCGCGCGTCGGCCCAATCGACCGTGAACAACAAGGATATCAACGCGGAAATCCTCGGCCAGGGCGATCCGGCCAAGATGACGCTCACCGAATACACGCTCCAGCAGATCGTTTTCGTCGTGCCGAGCGGTGCTTCGGCGGCAGCCTACACCCAGCGCCGCCGTGAGGCGGAAGCGTTCCGGATTCGTTTCGCCGGTTGCGACAAGTCGCTTGAGCAGGCCAAGGTCCTGCGCGGCGTCGTCGTCAAGGACATCGGCCGCCGCGATTCCAGTGAACTCAGCGGTCCGCAGGGCGACCTCATCAAGAAGACCCCGGCCGGCAAGACGGCGCCGCCCGACCAGATCGACGGCGGTATCGAGCTGATCGCGGTTTGCTCGACGCGCGACGTTCAAAGCAGCGCCGCGGCGCGGGCCGAGGTGGCGAATTCGCTGTTCCTCAAGCAGGCGGCGGACCTCGGCAAGGACTACCTGAAAGAACTGCGCGACAAAGCCATCATCGAGTACCGGTGAGCGGGACCGTGACGGCCGCGACCCCGTCGATGGCTCCCCTCGCGCTGACCATGGGCGACCCGGCCGGCATCGGCCCGGACGTCACGCTCGCCGCTTGGAGCGCTCGTCGCGAGCGCGAACTGCCGCCGTTCTACGTTCTCGCCGACCCGGCGCTGCTCGCCGCGCGCGCGAGGGCGCTTCGGCTCGATTGCCCGATCGCAATCGTCGCGCCGGCGGAGGCCGCAGCCGCCTTCGACCACTCGCTCCCCGTCGTTCCGCTCGACGCGAAGATGGACACCGTCGCCGGCAAGCCCGACCCCGCCAACGCGCAAGGCGTGATCGAGGCGATCGCCCGCGCCGTCGGCGACATCCGCGCCGGCCTCGCCTCGGCGATCGTCACCAATCCGATCGCCAAGAAGACGCTCTACGACGCCGGCTTCCAGCATCCCGGCCACACCGAGTTTCTGGGCACCCTGTCGGCGGCCTGGACGGGAGCCCCGGTGCGGCCCGTAATGATGCTCGCCGGCGAAACGCTGCGCGCCGTGCCAGTCACCATCCACATCCCGCTTCGCGAAGTCGCCCGGACCCTGACCGAGGCGGCGATCGTGGAGACCGGCCGGATCGTCGCCAACGACCTGCGCCGCCGCTTCGCGATTCCCAACCCGCGCCTCGCCGTCTCCGGCCTCAATCCACACGCCGGCGAGCACGGCACGATTGGCGACGAGGACGAACAGGTCGTGCGCCCCGCCGTCGCCGCGCTCGTCGCGGAAGGCATCGACGCGCGCGGCCCGTTGCCCGCCGACACCATGTTCCACCCCGCCGCCCGCGCCACCTACGACGCGGCGCTGTGCATGTTCCACGATCAGGCGCTGATCCCGATCAAGACCATCGATTTCGCCAGCGCCGTGAACGTCACCCTCGGTCTGCCGTTCGTGCGGACTTCGCCCGACCACGGCACCGCTTTCAGCATCGCGGGCACCGGCAAGGCCGATCCGTCGAGCCTCGCCGCCGCCCTTCGCCTCGCCGCCACGCTGAGGCGCAACGAAGCGGCGGCATGAGCCAGATCGACGATCTCCCGCCGCTGCGTGAGGTCATCGCCCGGCACGGTATCGCGGCCCGCAAGAGCCTCGGGCAGAACTTCCTTCTCGACCTCAACCTGACGGCGCGCATCGCCCGCGCCGCCGGCGATCTCGCCGGCACCACGGTCATCGAGGTCGGCCCCGGGCCCGGCGGCCTGACCCGCGCACTGATTGCCGAAGGCGCCGCCCGGGTCGTCGCCATCGAACGCGACGAGCGCTGCATCGCCGCCCTTGACGAGATCGCGGCGCGCTATCCCGGGCGCCTCGAGGTGGTCGCCGCCGACGCCCTTGCGGTCGACATGGCCGCCCTCGCCAGCGGGCCGACCGTGGTCGTCGCCAACCTTCCCTACAACGTCGCTACGCCGCTGCTGGTCGGGTGGCTGCGGACCGAACCGTGGCCGCCGTGGTACCGCTCGCTGACGCTGATGTTCCAGCGCGAGGTCGCCGAACGCATCGTGGCGGCGCCGGCGTCCAGGGCCTATGGGCGGCTGGGCGTGCTGGCCGGCTGGCGAGCAGAGGCGGAAATCCTCTTCGACATCCCGCCACGCGCCTTCACGCCGCCGCCCAAGGTAACCTCGTCGCTGGTCCAGTTGATCCCGCGCAAGGCGCCGCTCGCCTGCGATGCCGCGGTGCTCGAGCGTGTCGTGGCGGCGGCCTTCGGCCAGCGCCGCAAGATGCTGCGCCAGAGCCTGAAGTCGCTGGGCGGCGATGCGCTAGCGCTGCTCGCCGCCGCCGGCATCGAGCCGACACGCCGCGCCGAGGAGATCGACATCGCAGGCTTCGTGGCGCTAGCGAACGCGTTTAGCGCGCTCGCCTGAGCCTCACTCGACGTTCTGGATCTGCTCGCGGAACTGGTCGACGAGCGCCTTCATGTCGAGTCCGATAGAGGTCAGCCCGCGATCGTTCGACTTCGAGCACAGCGTATTGACCTCGCGGTTGAACTCCTGCGCCAGGAAGTCGAGCCGCCGCCCAACCGCGCCCTCCTCGCACAGAAGGTCGCGCGCCGCCGCCACGTGGGCGGCGAGCCGGTCGAGCTCCTCGCGAATGTCGGCGCGGGTCGCGATCAACACCGCCTCCTGATGCAGCCGGTCCGGGTCGAACTGCTGGCTTGCCTCCAGAAGCGCCGCCACCTGCTCGCCGATGCGCTTCCGGATCGCCTCGGGGGTGAGCGCCGGCGAGGCCTCGGCGGCCGCTGCCAGCTTTTCGATCTGGTCGAGCCGCTCGCCGAGGACGGCGGCCAGCGCAGCCCCCTCGCGGGTCCGTTCGCCGACCAGCGCTTCGAGGGCCACGTCGAAATCGGCGAGCATCAGCGCGAAGCGCGCCGCGGAGGTCGCTTCGTCTTCCTCGCTTTCGACCGTCTCGACGACGCCGCGCACGGCCAGCAGGCCGTCCAGGCTCGGCGGCTGGAGCGCGATGCGCGAACCGATGCGCTCCATCGCCTGAAGCACCTCGGCCAGCACGTCTTCGTTGATGCGGATGTGGGTCGTCCCGGCCTGCGACTGCACGGCGAGGCCGACCTGGACGTTGCCACGCGAGAGTGCCGCGCCGACCTTCTCGCGGACTGTCGGCTCAAGGCTTTCGCAGCCCTGTGCCAGCCGCAGGCGCACGTCCAGCCCCTTGCCGTTGACGCTGCGGAGTTCCCACGTCCAGCGCTGGGTTTCGTTCGCCCCGGCGGCGCGCGCGAACCCGGTCATGCTGCGCAAAGGCATCGCCCGAGATATCCCCCATTCCCCAAAATCGCCCGACGCCATCAAACGCGCCAACGGCCCGCGCTTCAAGCCCGCGCAGACGCTGCCGGGCCTACTGGCCGGGCGCGCCCTCGGGATCCGGGGCCTGACCGGGCGTGAGCGCCATGGGGGCATCGGTTGCCGCCGGTCCCGGATCGGCCGCCGGCGCCGCCGTGGCGTCGCCGGTGATCGCCGCGCCGGCATTGGCGCTGATGTCGCGCCAGCGCTGCACGTTCTTCAGGTGGGCCTCGTAGGTCTCGGCGAATGCATGGCCGCCGGTGCCGTCGGCCACGAAGAACAGGTCCTTGGTCCGCGAGGGATTGGCGACCGCCTCCAGCGACGCCCGGCCAGGATTGTCGATCGGCGCCGGCGGCAGCCCGTTGACCAGATAGGTGTTGTACGGCGACTGCTTCTCCAGGTCGGCGCGCGACAGCACGAACCCGGAGGGTTTGCCGGCGCCGCCGAACAGCCCATAGATCACCGTCGGGTCCGACTGCAGGCGCATGTTGAGCTTGAGCCGGTTGATGAACACCGAAGCGATGCGGCTGCGCTCGTCGGCAAGCGCCGTCTCCTTCTCGACGATCGAGGCGAGCACCACCAGTTCCTCCGGAGTCTTGATCGGAAGGTCGGCGGCGCGCCGCGCCCACACGTCGGCGATCACGCGGTCGCGCTCGCTCGCCATCCGCTTCAGCACGCTCTCGCGCGTGTCGCCGCGGGTGAACTTGTAGGTTTCCGGCAGCAGCGCGCCTTCCGGCGGCACCGAGGCGATATCACCGGTCAGGATGTCCTCGCTTTTCAGCCGGTCGACGATCTGCTGGCTGGTCAGCCCCTCCGGGATGGTGATCGAGTAGAGAATGCCGCGGCCGGACACCAGCGTGTCCATCACGTCGTGCATGCTGGCGCTGGCGTCGATCTGGTACTCGCCGGACTTCAGCCCGGTCGTCTCGTGGTTCATCCACACGCCGAGCATGAACAGCCACTTGGAGGAGACGATGCCTTCCTTCTGGAGCTGCTCGGCGATCATCGACAGGCTGGCGCCGCGATCGATGCTGACCGTGCGCGGCTGATTGAAGTCGCCCGCCCGGTCGAACTGCATCTTGGTCGCGAGCAGGCCACCGCCGACGACGACGACCGCCACGATGACGGCGGTCAGCACGAAATTCAGGAAGATCACCAGCGGATGGCGCGCCACCCGCGAGCGCGGTGGGGGCGGCGGAATGGCTTCCGGCTGAAGCGCCTCGGAGGGGCTTTTCGGCGACGAGCGCCCGAGCGAGGCGGACAGCCGCTCCGACAGCACGTCGGCGTCGCTGTTGACGCGGAATCCGTCGCGGGGGTCCGCCCTCACCTCCCTGCGGCCTTCCGTACGCAAATCTGCCACTTCACGCGATTCCTTCGTCCCGCCCCGGCCACGGCGCGGCGACTGTAGCACCTATTGTGGCGAAACCGGGAGCGCCGCCGCTCACGAATGGCGTCGGAAAACCAGCGACGCGTTGGTGCCGCCGAAGCCGAATGAATTGGACAGGGCGACGTCGACCTTGCGCTTCCGCGCCTTGAGCGGCACCAGGTCGATGGCGGTCTCCACGGACGGGTTTTCCAGGTTCAGCGTCGGCGGGACGATCTGGTCGCGGATGGCGAGCAGCGCGAAGATCGCCTCGATTGCGCCGGCCGCGCCGAGCAGGTGGCCGGTCGCCGACTTGGTCGACGACATGCTGATCCCGGCCGCCGCATCGCCAACGATCCGCTCGACCGCCTTCAATTCGATCTCGTCAGCCATGGTCGAGGTGCCGTGCGCGTTGATGTAGTCGATGTCCGCGGCCGCAATGTCGGCGCGCTTCATCGCCATGCGCATGCAGCGCTCGGCGCCGTCGCCGTCCTCGGCCGGCGCGGTGATGTGGTAGGCGTCGCCCGACAGCCCGTAGCCGACGACCTCGCCATAGATGCGGGCGCCGCGGGCGAGCGCGTGCTCGCGCTCCTCCAGAACCACCACGCCGGCGCCCTCGCCCATGACGAAGCCATCGCGGTCGCGGTCGTAGGGCCGCGAGGCGCGGCTGGGCGTATCGTTGAAGTGCGTCGAGAGCGCCTTGCAGGCGTTGAACCCGGCGATCGCCAGCCGGCAGACCGGCGATTCGGCACCGCCGGCCACCATCACGTCGGCGTCGCCGAGCATGATCAGCCGGCTGGCGTCGCCAATGGCGTGCGCGCCGGTCGAGCAGGCGGTGACCACGGAGTGGTTGGGACCGCGCAGGTGGTGGCGGATCGAGACCTGGCCGGAGGCGAGGTTGATGAGCCGGCCGGGAATGAAGAACGGGCTGATGCGCCGCGGACCGCGATCGCGAAGCACGATCGCCGCCTCGTCGATACCCTGCAGCCCGCCGATGCCCGAACCGATGAGGACGCCCGTGGCGATCTGGTCGGCGTCGTTTGCGGGATGCCAGCCGGCGTCTTCCAGCGCCTGGTCGGCCGCCGCCATCGCATAGACGATGAACGGATCGACCTTGCGGATCTCCTTCGGCTCCATCCACTCTTCGGCGTTGAACTTGCCGTCCGCCTTGCTGCCCTTGGGCAACACGCCGGCGATCCGCGTCGCCAGGTCCTCGGCCGGAAAATCCGTGATCGCGGTGATGCCGCTCTCGGCCGCGAGCGCGTTCGCCCACGACGCCTCGACGCCGCAACCAAGCGGCGTCACCATCCCCATGCCGGTGACGACAACCCGTCTCATAGGTGATGTCCGATCGCGCGCCGACGAGACAAGCCCCGTGGCGCCGGGCGTTTCCTCACGGCGCCGCCTTCAGGCGGTGTTCTTTTCCAGAAAACCGATCGCGTCGCCGACCGTCAGGATGGTCTCGGCGGCGTCGTCCGGAATCTCGACGCCGAACTCTTCCTCGAACGCCATCACAAGTTCGACCGTGTCGAGGCTGTCGGCCCCAAGATCGTCAATGAAGCTCGCGGTCTCGATCACCTTCTCGGCGTCGACGCCGAGATGCTCGACCACGATCTTCTTAACCCGATCACCGATATCGCTCATATCCTTGAGAACCCCGATTGCCTCAATCCAAGATCATCGTGAAGGTACGCACGCCACGCAAGCGTTCGTTTGCAAAAGTCGCCCACAAATTCGGTGCAGCGTCGCCGCGACAACAGGCCGGCCCGGCGCAAACAACAGCACCGCCAGCCTTGGGCCAGCAGCGCGTCGTAACACACTTCGGCGGGCTTTGCCAACCAATGGGAAGGCCCTCCGGTGCATACCAGCTGTGCGGATTCTCCCAATCATATCATTGCCATACCGCCGTTGACGTGAACCGTCTGGCCGGTCACGTAGGCGGCTTCGTCGGCGGCCAGGAATGCCACCGCGGCGGCGACCTCGTCGGCGCTGCCCAGCCGGCGGGCGGGCACGCGGTCGAGAATCAGGGCACGCTGCTTGTCGTTGAGCACGTCGGTCATCGCGGTGGTGATGAACCCCGGCGCAACGCAGTTGACGGTGATGTTGCGGCTCGCGACCTCGGCGGCCAGCGACTTGGTCATGCCGATGAGTCCCGCCTTGGCGGCGGCGTAGTTGGCCTGCCCGGGGTTACCGGTCACGCCCACCACCGAGGTGATTGCGACGATCCGGCCCCAGCGGTTCTTCATCATGCCGCGCAGTACCGCCCGCGACAGGCGGAAGGCGGCGGTGAGGTCGATGTCGAGGACCTTCTGCCAATCTTCGTCCGACATCCGGGCGAACAGCATGTCGCGGGTCACCCCCGCATTATTGACGAGGATATCGACGTCGCCGCCCAGCGCCGCGGCAGCCGCCGGCACGAGCTTCTCAACGTCTTCCACGTTGCCGAGGTCGCAGGGCGTCACGTGAACGTTCGCGCCAAGGTCTGCCGCAAGCGCCTCCAGCGCCTCGCGCCGCGTGCCCGACAGCGCCACGTGGGCGCCCTGTTTGTGAAGCGCGCGGGCAATCGCCCCGCCGATGCCGCCGCTGGCGCCGGTGACCAGGGCCCGCTTGCCGGTCAGATCGAACATGGATCGCTCCTCCAGCCTATGCCAGCTTCGCCACCGCCGCGTCGACGTCGGCCGGCGTCCCGACGGTCAGCGTCTCGGCATCCGCCACGATGCGCCGGGCAAGCCCGGACAAGACCTTGCCGGCCCCGACCTCGACGAACTGGGTGACGCCGTTGCCGCCGAGCCAAGTCATCGACTCGCGCCAGCGCACCATGCCGGTCACCTGCTCGACCAGCCGCTTGCGGATTTCGGCGGGGTCGGTGATCGGCCCGGCCACGACGTTGGCGACGAGTGGCACCATGGGCGGATGAATCTCGACGCTCGCCAGCGCCTCCTCCATCGCCCGTGCCGCCGGCTCCATCAGCGCGCAATGGAAGGGCGCGCTCACCGGCAGAAGGACCGCGCGCCGCGCGCCCTTGCCCTTGGCGATCTCGACGGCGCGTTCGACGGCCGCCTTGCTGCCGGAGACCACAACCTGGCCGCCGCCGTTGTCGTTGGCGACCTGGCAGACGTCGCCACCGGCCGCTTCCGCCGCGACTTCCCGCGCCACGTCCACTTCCATGCCGATCAGGGCCGCCATGGCGCCGGTGCCGACCGGCACCGCCTGCTGCATGGCGCGCCCGCGGATGCGCAACAGGCGCGCTGCGTCGGCGATCGACAGGCTGCCGGCGGCGGCAAGCGCGGAATATTCGCCGAGCGAATGGCCGGCGACAAAGGCGACATGGTCGCGGATGCGCACGCCCTTGGCCTCCAGCACGCGCACCGCAGCGAGACTGACCGCCATCAGCGCCGGCTGGGCGTTTTCGGTCAGCGTCAGCGTTTCGAGCGAACCCTCGAAGATGATCTTGGAAAGTGGCTCGCCCAGCGCCTCGTCGACCGCCTCGAACACCGAGGCCGCCTCGAAGAAGTTGTCAGCGAGCGCCTGGCCCATGCCGACCGCCTGGCTGCCCTGCCCGGGAAAGGTGAAAGCTACCGTCATGCGCCGCGTTTCATCCCTGGCAGCGGGATTCTTCGGGCCCGCTGTTCGGCGCCTTTGAGCCTTGCAGGGCCGGGCGTGTCAAGCCGTCAGGGGCCGCTGACCGCAAACGCGGGATGAAATGCAATCTCGCCTTCGGGCGCCGCCTTTCCGAACGACAGGATCTGGCACGCCGACGGCGGCCCCTCCGCGGCGGTCACGCGAGGATCATGGCGGAAGCCGAAGCGGCCGTAGTAGGCCGGATCGCCGAGCAGGACGCAGCCCTGCGACCCAAGCGCCCTGATCCGTGCCAGCCCCTCCCGGACGAGTGCGCTGCCGTACCCTTGCCTCTGCTTGTCAGGCGCGACTGCCAGCGGCCCCAGCGCATGCCAGCCGGCGTCGACGCCGCCGATCGTGACCGGCGAAAACGCGACCTGCCCGATTACAACGCCACCTTCCTCGCAGACCAGCGACAGGGCCATCCCGCCAAGGCGGCGGAGTTCCTCGACGATCAGCGCCTCGGTTCCGCTCGCGAACGGCATGGGCGCGAAGGCCGCCGCCGCGATCTCCCGGATCGCCGCCACATCGCCGTCCCTCTCGTCGCGGATGATCATGGGGCGGGTCATATTCCCGTCCGCACCGCCACCGCCAGCCGCCGCCCACCCTTGCTTTCCGCCCACGTCCCCCGTATATCCGCGCCCGTCCCCCAACGGGACCCCGGCCGGGGGCTGAACGGAAGGCGGCTTGAAGCCGCAAGGGCCGACAGGCGGTCCTGCTTCCCGTGTCCCCGCTCAACGAAGGTACCCCCCGCCTTTCCAAAGGCCTCGGGGAGGCTTGGCGCCGGCGAACGCGAAAAGGAAAGGCACAGAATGGCTCTCTACGAGCACATCTTTCTGGTCCGTCAGGACGTCTCCGGCCAGCAGGTCGAGGCGCTCACCGACCAGTTCAAGCAGGTCATCGAACAGGGCGGCGGCTCCGTCACGAAGGTCGAGCCGTGGGGGCTGAAGTCCCTCACCTACCGCATCAAGAAGAACCGCAAGGCGCACTTCACGCTGATGAACGTCGACGCCCCGCCGGCGGCGATTGCCGAGGTCGAGCGCCAGCAGCGCATCAACGAGGACGTGATCCGCTTCCTCACCGTGCGCGTCGATGCGCTCGAGGAAGGTCCCTCCGCCATGCTGCAGAAGCGTGAGGATCGCGGCGATCGCGAAGGCGGCCGTGGCGGCCGCTTCGGCGATCGCGGCCCGCGCCGGGATTTCGGCGACCGGCCGCGCCCACCGCGCCGTGACGAAAGCTCCGACAGCAGCGCCACCGAGACGACGGGAGCCAACTAATGGTCGACATCAACCAGCTTCCGACGCGCCGGCCCTTCTTCCGCCGTCGCAAGACCTGTCCGTTCTCCGGCGCCAACGCGCCCAAGATCGACTACAAGGACGTGCGTCTGCTTCAGCGCTACATTTCCGAGCGCGGCAAGATCGTGCCCTCGCGCATCACCGCCGTCTCGGCCAGCAAGCAGCGCTTGCTTTCGCAGGCGATCAAGCGGGCGCGCTTCCTCGGGCTCCTGCCCTACGTGATCCGCTAAGGCGGGTGCATCCGGCGGCCGGCCCTGCCGGTCGCCGCTTTGAAGTTGGGATGGACGGCGGGATTGCCGATCCACCCCTAACCGCTCGAAAGGCGGGACAGCGATGGTACAGACGGTTCTGATCGGACTTGTTGCCGGATTGGCGGCGGCGCTTCTTTTTCTGGCGCCGGCCGGCGGTTCGCTGCTGGCCTTCCCACTGTTCGCACTGACCGCCGTTCCGATGGCGATCGCCGGCCTTGGCTGGAGCGCTCTCGCCGCGGCCATCGCCGCGGTGGCCGGCGCCGTCCTCATCGTCGCGCTGCTGCCCGGCGGCGAGTTGGCCCTTTCCTTCGTCCTGCTGTTTGGCGCCCCGACCGTCTGGCTGACCCGCCTCGCCGCCCTGTCGCGCGAAAGCGACCAGGGAACACGCCAGTGGTACCCGCTCGGCCGGCTCCTGCTCCACGCCAGTCTCGCCGTCGCCATCGTCCTCGTCGTCATGGGGATCGCCACCGGCTACGACCCCAACGCGCTTGCCGACAACGTCACCGCGGCCCTCGTCGAGTGGCTCGCCGAAAGCGGCACCGAGCCCGTGCCGACCGCCGCCGAGATCGCCCCGATGACTCACGTGTACCTCTCGGTCATGCCGGCCATGGCGGGCGTGATGCTTATGGCGATCACCGTCCTTGACCTGGCCCTCGCCGCGCTGGTCGCGCGCGCTTCGGGTCGCCTCCAGCGCGTGCGCGACAAGCTCGCCAGCGTCGAGCTGCCCGTCGCGATCCCGGCCGGCGCGCTCGCCGCCGCCATCCTCGCGTTCCTGCCCGCGCCTTTCGGCGAAATCGCCCAGGTGTTCGCCGGCGCCTTCATCGCCGCGCTTGCCATCGTCGGCCTTGCCGTTCTCCACGCCATCACCGTCGGCATGGGCGGCCGCACCCCGATCCTCGTCGCCGCCTACTTGCTGGTCCTGCTTTCCGGCCTGCCGATCCTGCTGTTCGCGCTGCTCGGCGCCAGCGAATCGTTCCTGCATCTGCGCGCCCGCGTCGCCGGGCGCTCGTCCAAACCCGACTAGAAACGGAGCCATCGACCATGGAAGTCATTCTGCTTGAACGTGTTTCCCGCCTCGGCCAGATGGGCGATGTCGTCCGCGTCAAGGACGGCTACGCCCGCAACTTCCTGCTGCCGCAGGGCAAGGCGCTGCGCGCCAACGATGCCAACCGCAAGCGTTTCGAGACCGAGCGCACCCACCTCGAGGCCCGCAACCTCGAGCGCAAGTCGGAGGCCGAGCAGGTCGCCGAGCGCCTTGGCGGTCATTCGTTCGTGGTCATCCGCCAGGCGGCCGAGACCGGGCAGCTCTATGGGTCGGTGACCGCCCGCGACCTGGCCGAGATCATGGAAACCCAAGGCTTCTCCGTGGCCCGCAGCCAGATCGCCATCAATCCGCCGATCAAGACCATCGGCATGCACGAGGTCCACCTGTCCCTGCACCCGGAGGTCGACACCCTGGTCACGGTCAACGTCGCCCGCAGCGACGACGAGGCGGCCCGCCAGGCAGCCGGCGAAGACGTCACCGTGATGCGCGACGAAGACGATGAGCGGCCCGCTGCCGCAGCCGCGACCGAGGGTGAAGCCGCCCCCGAGGGCGAGGAAGGCGCCGCCGAGGCCGCGGAAGCCGCCCCGGAAGCCACTGAAACCGAAGAGGAACAGGCCTAGCCGACCGACTTGAGACGCCTGCACGATTAGCGCTAGTCTCTCCCCGCAGGGCACCGCGACTCCGGTCGCGGGCCCCGATGGTTTGGGCGCGCGAGGGCCGCTGGTGGCGGCCGGGATTGCCATGAATGCTCTGATGCACACCTTCCTGAAGCGGATGATGAAAGAGGGCAACCTCGAGGTCATCGACGCGGCAGGCACCAGCCACCGCTACGGCGACCTTTCGGGCACGCCAGTGCGCATCCGCTTCACCACCCGGGCCGCCGAGCTCCAGGTGATCCTCCACCCGAACCTGAAGCTCGCCGAAACCTTCATGGACGGCACGCTGGTTCTGGAGGAAGGCTCGATCTACGACCTTCTCGAGGTGCTCCAGGTCAATGCCGCGCGCGTCAAGGCGCCGTCGTGGTTCCGGATCGCCGACGCCTACCGCTACCTCGTGCGCCGCTTCCGCCAGATCAACACGCCGATGCGCGCCCGGCGCAATATCGCGCACCACTACGACCTCGACGGGCGGCTCTACAAACTGTTCCTCGACGACGACCTCCAGTATTCGTGCGCCTACTTCGAAGACGGCGTCACCAGCCTCGACGAAGCCCAGCTCGCCAAGAAGCGCCACATTGCCGCCAAGCTTGACATGAAGCCCGGCCTGCGCGTGCTCGACATCGGCTCCGGCTGGGGCGGCCTCGGGCTTTACCTTGCCGAGCGCTTCGACGCCGACGTCACCGGCGTCACCCTGTCGGAGGAACAGCACGCCGTTTCCAACCGGCGCGCCGAGGAACGCGGCCTTGCCAGGCGCGCGCGCTTCCTCCTCAAGGACTATCGCGCCATTGAGGGGCCGTTCGACCGGATCGTGTCGGTCGGCATGTTCGAGCACGTCGGCGTCAACCACTACCGGCAGTTCTTCAACACCTGCCAGAACCTGCTCGCCCCCGACGGCTCGATGCTCCTCCACTCGATCGGCCGTTTCGGCCCGCCCGAGGACACCGCCGCCTTCATCCGCAAGTACATCTTCCCGGGCGGCTACATTCCGGCGATCTCGGAGGTCATGCCCTCCGTCCAGCGCAGCGGCCTCAAGATCACGGACATCGAAATCCTGCGGCTGCACTACGCCAAGACGCTGCGTTTGTGGCGGGAGCGCTTCCTGGCCCACAGGGAAGAGGTGCTTGCCCTTTACGACCAGCGCTTCCTGCGCATGTGGGAGTTCTATTTGGCCGCCGCCGAGATGGCCTTCCGTCTGGGCAGCCTGATGAACTTCCAGATGCAGTTCGTGAAGGATCAGGAGATCCTGCCGCTGACCCGCGACTACATGGGCGCGGCCGAAGCGAAATTGAGCGAGGCTGACCGCACCGCCACCGACCGCCGCCCGATGCGGCTGGCCGGTGAATAACCGCGCCTTCCAGTCTCGCACCCGTCGATCGTCAACGCCGAGCGGCGTCTGACGCGCGGCGAGTCCTGTCAGCGATGGCTCATCCGGGCTCGACCAGGTCGGAAAGCTGCTCGAGCGATGCGCGCATCGCAGCGAACTGCTTCGCACCCATCGCCTCCGCGTACGCCGCCTCCATCTCCTGAAGGATGCGCGCCGCGTCGGCAGTCATGCGGTTGCCGCGCGCCGTCTTGCGCACCAGTTTGGCGCGACGATCGGTCGGCGACGGTTCACGCTTGACATAGCCCTTGCGTTCGAGCTCGTCGACGACCTGAACGAGCGCCTGCGGCGTTATGCCGGCCCGTTTCGCCATGGCGGCGATGGTCGTGCCGTTCGGGCCGAGATGCTCGAAGACGCTGCCCGCGCCCGGCCGGATGTCGGCATAGCCCGCCGCATCCATGCGCCGATGGAATTCGGCATTGGCCGCCCTTTGAATGATGGTCAGCAGCCCGCTGAGACTGCGCACTGCCGGCTTCCATCCATCGCGGGTCCTGGCTTTCTTCGTCGCCTGCCGCCCGGCTTTGCGGGCAAGTCGATCCGCCATACACAGGCCTCTTGATTATCAAGTTACTTGATCATAACCTGGCGCATCTGATCGCGCCAGAGCGATCGCGATATGTCTTGCGGGTCGGGTGTGCGGCCGAGGTCGTGCACCAAGCGGAGCATACCATGTCTGAACTCACCCAGTTGACCCATGTCGAGCCGGGGAACGCGGAGACCTTCAACGTGCTCGGCGAGCAGCTCACGTTGCTCCTGTCGGCGACGCAGACCAGACCGTCGCTTGCGCTCATGGAGATCGTCAGCCCGACAAGCGGCGGCCCGCCGGCGCTCCACACCCATCCGCCGACCGAGGCGTTCTACGTTCTGGAGGGAACCTACGAGTTCTCGCGGATGGGGCCCGGCGGGCCGGAGACCTTGCGCGTCACCGCTGGCGGCGCGGTCTATATCCCGAGCGGCGTGCCGCACAACTACAAGAACGTCGGTTCGGCGCCCGGTCGCCTGCTCGCGATCTTCACCGATCCGGCAGCTGAGGCGTTCCTGCGCGCGCTGAGCGTCGCGACCGTCGACGTCGCCGGTCGCCCGGTCATGCCTCCCGACATGGCCAAGGTCGGCGCCGTGATGACGAAGTACCAGGTCGCCTTTGTCGGCGGCCCGCCTGGCCCGCCATAGACAAGGCCCCAAACACCTGCATCCAACGAACCAGAAGGAAACTGAGCCATGAGCGTCGAGGACAACAAGCGTGTCGTTCGCAGTCTCGCCGACGAGGGTTTCAAGGCGGGGAACCTTGACGCCGTCGCGCGCTACATCAGCCCCACGCTCGTCGACCACAACCCGTTTCCGGGGCAGGCGCCCGGGCCGGATGGGGTCAAGGCAGTCGTGACCATGTTCCACGAAGCCTTTCCCGACGTGCAATTCACCAACCACCACATCTTCGGTGAAGGCGATCTGGTCGCCGACCATTGGCACATGGAGGGAACCCATCACGGGCCGTTCATGGGATTGCCGCCGACGCAGAAACGCGTCTCGGTCTCGGGGATCGAGGTGTTTCGCGTGAAGGACGGCAAGATCGTCGAACGTTGGGCCGAGATCGATCAGCTCGGGCTGATGCGTCAGCTCGGCGTCGTGCCCGATCCCGGCGCACCGCGCCCGGTCGACGCCCGACCGACACAGGGCAGCGAATCGGCGCCAAAAAGCGCCGGCTGCCCCTCGCACCGTGCCGGTGAATAACCACCGCTGCGCGTCACGCGCCCGTCATCGTTGGTGGTAATGATTGCGGTCATGTCGCGCCACGGCAGCGACCGCCCCGCGGCGTCTGGCTGAAAGCGCACCCCAACATGGAGGCACCAATCATGACACGGATGTCGTTCCTGGACCGCCGTCAGTTCCTGCTCGGCTCGACGGCGCTGGGCGCCGCGGTGATGCTTCACCCCTATTCGGCATTCGCCGCCGCCGGTCAGGCGCACCTCCGGATCATGGAGACCACCGACATCCACGTGAACCTGCTGCCCTACGATTACTACGCCGACAAACCGAACGACACGATGGGCCTGTCGCGCACCGCCTCGATCATCGAATCGATCCGCGCCGAGGCAACCAACTCCATGCTCATCGACAACGGCGACCTGCTTCAGGGCAGCCCGATGGGCGACTACATCGCCTACGAGAAGGGCATGAGGGACGGCGACGTCCACCCGATCATGAAGGGCATGAACGTGCTCGGCTACGAGTGCTCGACCTTCGGCAACCACGAATTCAACTACGGGCTCGATTTCTTCGACAAGGTGATCGCCGGCGCCAACTTCCCGTTCGTGTGCGCCAACCTGATCCGCGGCACGACCCTCGCCTCCAACCCGCGCGACGACAAGCTCTACGCCAAGCCCTACATCATCCTCGACAAGACGGTGAAGGACGGCGACGGCAACGAGCTGCCCATCAAGGTCGGCGTCATCGGCTTCGTGCCGCCGCAGATCATGATCTGGGATTCGAAGAACCTCGTCGGCAACGTCATGACCCGCGACATCGTCGAGTCGGCGAAGGCGTGGATCCCGCAAATCAAGGAGGCCGGCGCCGACATCGTCATCGCCCTCTCCCACTCCGGTATCGACGCCAACCAGACCGACCTGATGGAGAACGCCTCCCTCTATCTCGGCGACATTCCCGGCCTCGACGCGATCTTCACCGGCCACCAGCACCTCGTCTTCCCCGGCGGCCCGCAGTTCGACAACCTGCCCGGCGTCGACAACAAGCTCGGCAAGCTGATGGACAAGCCGGCGGTCATGGGCGGCTTCTGGGGCTCGCACATGGGCCTCATCGACCTGCTGCTTGAACACGACGCGGGCGGCTGGAAGGTGATCTCGGCCGAGTCGGAGGCCCGGCCGATCTACGACCGCAAGGACGGCAAGATCGTCGCCCTGGTCGGCGACGTGCAGGCGGTCGACGACGCGGTCAAGGCCGACCACGACGCAACGCTCGCCTATGTCCGCCGCCCGGTCGGCAAGACGGCCGCGCCGCTGTTCTCGTACTTCGCCCTGGTCACCGACGACCCGTCGGTGCAAATCGTCAGCAACGCCCAGACCTGGTACATCGAACAGATGATGAAGGGCACCAAGTGGGAGGGCCTGCCGATCCTCTCCGCCGCGGCGCCCTTCAAGGCCGGCGGGCGTGGCGGCGCTGACTACTACACCGACGTGCCGGTGGGCGACGTCGCCATCAAGAACGTCTCCGACCTCTACCTTTATCCGAACACCGTGCGCGCCGTCGAAATCACCGGGGCGCAGGTCAAGGAATGGTTGGAGATGTCGGCCGGCATCTTCAACCAGATCGAGCCCGGCAAGCCGGACCAGCCGCTCATCGACGACGCCTTTCCGAGCTATAACTTCGACGTCATCGACGGGGTCACCTACAAGATCGATCTCTCGCAGCCGCCGAAGTACGACCCGAAGGGCAACGTCATCAACCCGGGCGCCAGCCGCATCGTCGATCTGTCGTTCGGCGGCAAGCCGATCGATCCGGCGCAGAAGTTCATCGTCGCCACCAACAACTACCGCGCCGGCGGCGGCGGCAACTTCCCGGACATAAACGACAAGGTCATCGTGTTCGTCGCCCCCGACACCAACCGCGACGTGATCGTGCGCTACATCGTCGACAAGGGCACCATCGACCCGAAGGCCGACGGCAACTGGTCGCTGGCCCCGGTCGGCGGCGCGAGCGCAATCTTCGCTTCGGGGCCGAAAGCCAAGGACCACCTCGCCGACGTCACCGGCATCACGCTCGTCGGCCCCGGCGACAACGGCTTCGACACCTACCGCATCGCGCTCTGACGAGCCCCGTCCACCGACATCAAGGGCGGGCTTCGGCCCGCCCTTTTTCGTCGCATCGGGACCCGTCGCTGGCCCGCGGGCAGCCTCAGCCGCCCTTCATCCACGTCGGCACCTTGAAGGTCTCGTCCGGCGGCTTCGTCGGCAACGGGTAGCCGAGCTCCGTCATCTTCTCGACATAGCCGTCGATCCCGGCTGCCTCGCGGCACATGACGTGGATTGCGCCGTGATAGTCGGTCATCAGGATGCAATTCGCGTCGTTCGGGACGATGTACAAGTCATCGCCCTCTTCTAGCGCGAAGATCGTGTTCGCGAAGATCAACGTGAGCAGGACGTCGACCTGGTCGCGTTCGAACGCGACGGTGTCAATAGTGCCCAACGGCAATCCCAGGCCGGCGACGATCGCCAATTCGACCGTCCGGCCGGCCTCCCACCGCTGCGCCGTCTTCGGCCAGCGGCCGGACCGTCTCCGAACGTAGCACAACGTCCAGGTGCCCATCAGCTCGAGCATCGTGTCGATGAAGTCGGGCCGCCGCTCCGGCTCGCGCGGAACGCACCAGAACCGGGCGTGATCGGCACCAGACGCAGCGAACTCCAGAACCGTGAAAGCAGGATACGCGGGGTCGCGTTCAATTCCGTGCGCCTTGGCCCAGGCGAGGAAGTCCTTTTCGCTCAGCGTGTTCATCGCGCGCCGCCAATGATCCCGAGGGGATACTCCCGATGGTTGCACGGAGCCGGACGGGGCGCCAGCGGAGTATCCCGCCAGCGGGCTTCGGCCCGCCCTTTTTCTGCCCGCGAATCGGTTACGATTCTCGCGCGTGCCTTTCCGCAACAGGCAAGGGCTTGCAGTGATCTTGCTGGTCGCCTCTCGCAGGGTCTGGACTTCCGAGGACAACGGTGAGCGCGCACAGTTGCACGCACCGCTCGGTCGGGACTCGGGTAACTAGGGGCCCGCGGAACGACGGCGTTGCGCGAAGGTGTTGCGTAAAGCGAGTTCCCGCGTTCCCTGGCAGGTGTTGCGAGCGTGAGCAGCCGGCGGCGGCCGGCCTGTTGCCGCGTGCGTACGTACGTGCCCCAAAGATGAGGAGACTGACCGGAAATGGCGTTTGCGGCCCGCGCCCTTATTGACCCGACCGCGGAGGAATACCGCGCCGCGCCCCAGAACGTGGAAGCCGAGCAGGCGCTGCTCGGCGCCATTCTGGTCAACAACGAAGCCTTCTACCGGGTTTCCGACTTCCTCGAGCCGCAGCATTTCTTCGAGCCGGTCCACCGCGTCATCTTCGAAGTCGCCGGGCAGCTGATCCGCGCCAACAAGGTCGCCACCCCGGTCACCATCAAGACCTTCCTGCCGGCCGATCTCGCCATCGGCGACATCAACCTCGCCGCCTACCTCGCCCGCCTCGCCGCGGAAGCGACCACCATCATCAATGCCGAGGACTACGGCCGCGCCATCTATGACCTCGCCATCCGCCGCGCGCTGATCGGCATCGGCGAGGACATGGTCAACACCGCCTACGACGCCACCGTCGAGGAGACGCCGAGCACCCAGATCGAGGATGCCGAGAAGCGCCTGTTCGATCTTGCCGAGCGCGGCAACTACGACACCGGCTTCCACCCGTTCGAGACGGCGCTGCTCACGGCGATCGACATGGCGTCGAACGCCTACAAGCGCGACGGCCACCTGTCCGGCCTCGCCACCGGGCTTGCCGATCTCGACCGGCTGATGGGCGGGCTGCAGCCGTCGGACCTGATCATCGTCGCCGGCCGCCCGGGCATGGGCAAGTCGTCGCTCGCCACCGGCATCGGCTTCAACATCGCCAAGGCATGGGCTGGCGATCTCCAGCCTGACGGCTCCATGAAGACCGTCAACGGCGGCATCGTCGGCCTGTTTTCGCTGGAAATGTCGGCCGAACAGCTCGCCACCCGCATCATCGCGGAGCAATCCGGGGTTTCGTCCTCCAACATCCGCCGCGGCCGCATCGACGAAGAGGAGTTCGCCCGCATCGTCGAGGCCGCGCGCGAGATGAACCGCGTCCCGCTCTACATCGACCAGACCGGCGGCCTCACCATCGCCCAGCTCGCCGCCCGCGCCCGCCGCCTCAAGCGCCAGCGCGGCCTCGACGTCATCATCATCGACTACATCCAGCTGATGCAGGGTTCCTCGCGGCGCGGCTCCGACAACCGCGTCCAGGAAGTCACCGAGATCACCAACAACCTGAAATCGCTGGCCAAGGAACTGAACGTGCCGATCGTGGCGCTTTCGCAGCTTTCGCGACAGGTCGAGAACCGCGACGACAAGCGGCCGCAGCTTTCCGACCTGCGTGAATCGGGCTCCATCGAGCAGGACGCCGACGTGGTGCTCTTCATCTACCGCGAGGAGTACTACCTGAAGAACAAGGAGCCGAAGCCCGGCACCGTCGAGTACATGACCTGGCAGCAGGAGATGGAGCAGGCCCACGGCGTCGCCGAAGTCATCATCAGCAAGCAACGCCATGGCCCGACGGGCACGGTCCGCCTCCACTTCGAGGATTCGCTCACCCGCTTCTCCAACCTCGCCAGCGAAGACTCCCTGCCAGTTCCCTTCGATGGGTGAGGAGCGGTGAGCCGGAAGGCGCTGCGGCTGACCTGACGCGCCAACCCCGCCAATCCCCCGGGTCGCATCGTCCGGAATTGGCTGGTAGGGTCGCCCCAAGAAAACGGCGGCGGCGCAGAAGCGGAGGGCCAAACCCATGTTCAAATGGCTGTTCGGATCAAAAGACGACGGCGCCGCCCAGGCGAGCGAGAGCAAGGAGCTCGTCGTCCTGCATCAGCAGGTGCCCGTTTCGCAGGAGCGCGCCTTCGCCGCCTTCGTCGACGAGTTCGACCGCTGGTGGCCACGCGACGCCACCTGGGGCGGCACCAATCTTCAGTCGATCGTCATCGAGCCGCGCTATCTCGGGCGTTGCTACGAGCGCGAAGCGGACGGCAGCGAGAAGACCTGGGGCACGGTTCTCTCCGTCACCCGGCCGCAGCACATCGTGCTTGCCTGGCAGATCAGCCCCGATCGGACGCCGGTGGACGAAGAGGCCGCAGCGAGCCGCGTCGACATCCGCTTCGTCCCGGTCAGCGATTCCACCACTGACGTGCTGGTCGTCCACCGCGATTTCGCCCGCCATGGCCCCGGCTGGGAGAAATACAAGTCGCAGATGGCCGCGAAGGACGGCTGGCCGCGGCTGATCGGTCTTTTCGCCAAGTCCGTCGGAGGCGCGGCCTGACCGGCAGCCCCGTTCGCTCGATCGATCGCCATGACAGACCCCGCCGTGCCCCCGGGCGCCCGCCTCACCATCGACCTCGCGGCGCTGGTCGCCAACTGGCGCGCCATCGCGGCCAAGGTCGCCGGCGAGACCTCGGCGGTCGTCAAGGCAAACGCCTACGGCATCGGGCTGGAAGAGGCCGGCGCCGCGCTGGCCAGGGCGGGCTGCCGCACGTTTTTCGTGGCGCTTCCGGAAGAAGGCGTGCGGCTTCGCAAGGTCGCGCCGGAGGCGCACATCTACATTCTCGGCGGCATCCTGCCGGGTAGCCTCGAAACCCTGATCGCCCGCGACCTTCGCCCGGTCCTCAACTCCCTGTCCGAAGTCGTCGACTGGGAGGCCGCCAAGGCCGACGGCGCTGAAACCGGCTCGGCGCTCCACGTCGACACGGGCATGAACCGCCTTGGCGTCACGCCCGCCGAAGCCGCCACCCTCGATGTCGGTGCCTTCTCGCTGTCGCTGGTCATGAGCCATCTGGTCATCTCAGAGGCGGCCCACGACCCGCTCAACAGGAAGCAGCTCGACACCTTCCGCGCCGTCCGCGCCCGCATGCCGGACATCCCCGCCTCGCTCGCCAATTCCGGGGGCGTCTATCTCGGTCGCGACTACCACTTCGATCTCGTCCGCCCCGGCATCGCGCTTTATGGCGCCTCCCCCGGCCCGGGCGTTCCGGTGCCGGGCCACGTGGTGGCGACGGCAGAAGCGCGCGTGCTGATCGTGCGGGACGCCAACCCGGGCGAAACCGTTGGCTACGGCGCCACGAAGCGCCTGGCCCGCCCGACCCGCATTGCCGTGCTCGCCGCCGGCTACGCCGACGGCTATCACCGCATCGCCGGCTCCACCGACGCGAAGGTTGGCGCCCACGTGGTGATCCACGGACACAACGCGCCACTCCTCGGCCGCGTGTCCATGGATCTCATCGCCGTCGACGTCACCGATATCCCCGACGCCGCACCCGGAGACTGGGCGGAGCTGTTCGGGCCGAGCGTTTCCATCGACGCAGTCGCGGAGAGCGCCGGCACCGTCGGCTATGAGTTCCTCACAGGGCTCGGCGCCCGCTACGAACGCACCTACGTCGGCGGGTAAGAGACGCCAACCCCTTGTGTTCCCTGCGAATCCGCGGTAGAACAAATCAGGAACACTAAGGGACGCCTTCCATGCGCGCTGCGGTCCGCGAAAAGGTTCAGTTCGTCTGCCAGAACTGCGGCGCGGTCTCGAACCGCTGGCAGGGCAAGTGCGATTCCTGCGACGCGTGGAACTCCTTTGCCGAGGAAGGCGCCGTCGCGACGCCGTTCCGCGGCGCCCGCAAGGGCCGCGTCGTCGCGCTGAGTTCGTTGGCCGGCAACAGCACCGAGGCACCCCGCACCCGTTCCGGCATCGCCGAGTTCGACCGGGTCACGGGCGGCGGTCTCGTCCCGGGGTCGGCGCTGCTGGTTGGCGGCGATCCCGGCATCGGCAAGTCGACGCTGTTGCTTCAGGTCGCAGGCTCCCTCGCCCGGGCCGGCGAAGCCGTGGTCTACGTGTCCGGCGAGGAGGCCATCGCCCAGATTCGCCTCCGCGCCGAGCGCCTCGGTCTTGCCGAAGCGCCCGTCCGCCTCGCCGCCGAGACCAGCGTCGAGGACATTCTCGCCACCCTCGAGGCCGAGGAGCCCCCCGCCCTCGTCATCGTCGATTCGATCCAGACCCTGTGGACCGACCTCGCCGATTCCGCCCCCGGCACCGTCACCCAGGTGCGCGCCTCGGCCCAGGCCCTCATCCGCTACGCCAAGCAGAGCGGCGCGGCCGTCGTCTTTGTCGGCCACGTCACCAAGGACGGCCAGATCGCCGGCCCACGCGTTGTCGAACACATGGTCGATGGCGTCCTCCAGTTCGAGGGCGAAGGCGGCCACCACTTCCGCATCCTGCGCGCCATCAAGAACCGCTTCGGCCCGACCGATGAGATCGGCGTCTTCGAGATGACCGGCGGCGGCTTGCGCGAGGTCGCCAACCCGTCGGCGCTCTTCCTCGGCGAGCGCAACGCCACGACGCCCGGCGCCGCAGTCTTCGCCGGCATGGAGGGAACGCGGCCGATCCTGGTGGAGATTCAGGCGCTGGTCGCGCCGAGCGCGCTTGGCACGCCGCGCCGCGCGGTGATCGGCTGGGACCAGAACCGGCTTGCCATGGTGCTGGCCGTGCTGGAGGCGCACTGCGGCGTCCGTCTCGGCGACTGCGATATCTACCTGAACGTCGCCGGCGGCCTCAGGATCGCCGAACCGGCCGCCGATCTCGCCGTCGCCGCCGCGCTGGTCTCCTCGCGCCTTGCCGCGCCGCTTCCCGCCGACACCGTCTATTTCGGCGAGGTCAGCTTGTCCGGCGCCGTTCGCCCCGTCGGCCACGGCGGCGCCCGCCTGCGCGAAGCCCAGAAGCTCGGCTTCGGCCGCGCCGTCATGCCCGCCGGAAAGGATGCCGACGGCGATCCAAGCGCCATGATCGCCGAGCTCGGCGCGCTGGTCGCCGGGATCGCGGCAACCGCCCGCGGGCGTGACGAGTAACCGTGATTGGGCGGCGTCAGCGCGCCAGGCCCAGCGTCCACGGCAGCCGCTTGTAGGCGTCCGCCTCCTCGGCCGTCACCCGGCCGTCGTGATTGGTGTCGATCGCGTCGAACATCGCCGCGCGCAGCAGGAAGAACTCGTCCAGGCTGAGGGAGCCGTCACCGTTGCTGTCGAGCGCGTGGAACGTACGCAGGCCCGCCTTGCTCCACTCGGCGCGCTCGATGGCCCCGTCGCCGCTGTCGTCGAGGGCCGCGACCGCATCGCTCATGCGGTCGAAGTCGGCCGCCGAGGGCGCCAGTCCCGCCACCCCGACCAGAACCGTCAGGGCGGTCGCGACCGTCGCAACCGCTCCAGCGGCTTGAAATGGGCGGCGCATGGGCTTCCTCCTGTTTTCGGATCAGTATCGACGGCACCCGTAAGGCAAGGGTTAGCGCCACCGGGTTCCGCCAAAATCGCCATGGAACCGGCCATTTCAATGATGTAAGGCTGCCGCCCGGGGCTGCGTCCGGGCGGCGTCTGGACGCGGCCGGCAGGGACGCAGAATCGTGCTAGGAAATCGGCCGACCCCGCCGGGGCGCGCAGCCGGCCGGCAGGGCAGAGGGACCAGATGCCACTGACCATTCTCGACATCGTCGTCATCGTCGTGGTCCTGGTCTCGGCGCTCCTCGCCATGGTGCGCGGTTTCGTCCGCGAGGTCCTGTCGATCGCCTCGTGGCTGGCCGCCGTCGCCGCGGCCTATTTCTTCTACAAGCCGCTGCTGCCGATCGTCCGGCCCTACATCGAGAGCGGCACGGTAGCACTCGTCGTCTCCGCAGCGGTCATCTTCTTCGTCGCGCTGATCGTGGCGAGCTACATCACCACCAAGATCGCCGACTTCGTCATCGACAGCCGGGTCGGCGCGATCGACCGCCTGCTCGGCTTCGCCTTCGGCGCCGCCCGTGGCCTCTTGCTGATCGTGATCGCGCTGCTGTTCTTCAACTGGCTGGTGCCGGCGCCGCCCAGCTGGGTGTCCGCGGCGCGCTCCAAGCCGATGCTCGACGGCCTCGGCGGCGCGCTGGTCGCGATCCTGCCTGCCGACCTCGAAGCCGCCCTCCAGAACCACGCCGGTCAATCCGTCGCGCCGGCCACCACACCCGGCAACGGCAGCGCCGCGGCACCGACCACGCCGAGCTATTCGCCCAACAACCAGCAGACCCTCGACACGCTGATCCAGAACAGCGGCAACTAGCCGCCACCAGACCCGGGATGCGGATGAACGACCTGACCACGATTCCCTTCGACGGAGACAAGCTCCGCGAGGAGTGCGGCGTCTTCGGCGTCTTCGGACATCAGGATGCCGCCGCCCTGACGGCGCTCGGCCTGCACGCCCTTCAGCACCGCGGTCAGGAGGCCGGCGGCATCGTCTCCTTCGACGGCAATGCCTTCCACGCCGAGCGCCACGTTGGCCTCGTCGGCGACACCTTCACCAAGCGCGAGGTCATCGACCGCCTCGCCGGCACCCGCGCCATCGGCCACGTGCGCTACTCCACCCACGGCGGCGCCGGCGCCCACAATATCCAGCCGCTGTTCGCCGAGTTTTCCGGCGGCGGCTTCGCCATCGCCCACAACGGCAACCTGACCAACGCGCTGACCCTCCAGCGCGAACTGACCAAGCGCGGCTCGATCTTCCAGTCGACCTCCGACACCGAGGTCATCCTGCACCTGACCGCGACCGCCGGCCGCACGCTGCTGGCCGATCGCCTCATCGACGCCTTGAAGCGGGTCGAGGGCGCCTGGTCGCTGGTCTGCCTGTCCACCAAGAAGATGATCGGCTGCCGCGATCCCCTCGGCGTCCGCCCGCTGATCCTCGGCGATCTCGACGGCGCGGTGATCCTCGCCTCCGAAACCTGCGCCCTCGATATCATCGGCGCCCGCTTCGTCCGTGATGTGGCGCCGGGCGAGATGGTCATCGTCACCGACGACGGCATCGAGAGCACCTTCCCCTTCGCCACCGCACCGTCGCGGTTCTGCGTGTTCGAATACGTCTACTTCGCCCGGCCGGATTCGGTGGTCGAGGGGCGTGGCGTTTACGAGGCGCGCAAGCGCATCGGCGCCGAGTTGGCCCGCGAGCAGCCGGTCCCCGCCGATCTCGTTGTGCCGGTGCCCGATTCCGGCACGCCGGCGGCGATCGGCTTCGCCGAGGCGGCCGGCCTGCCCTTCGACCTCGGCATCATCCGCAACCACTACGTCGGCCGCACCTTCATCGAGCCGTCCGACGCCATCCGCCACATGGGCGTGCGCCTCAAGCACAACGCCAACAGCGCGGTCATCGCGGGAAAGCGCATCGTCCTCGTCGACGATTCGATCGTGCGCGGCACGACCTCGCAGAAGATCGTGCAGATGATCCGCGAGGCCGGCGCCCGCGAAGTCCACATGCGCATCGCCAGCCCGCCAACAGTCCATTCCTGCTTCTACGGCGTCGACACCCCCGAGGAATCGCAGTTGATCGCCGCCCAGAAGTCGGTCGCGGAGATTGCCGATTTCATCAAGGTCGACAGCCTCGGCTTCCTCTCCATCGATGGGCTCTATCGCGCCGTGGGCGAGGCCCGCCGCGACGCGGCGCAGCCTCAGTTCTGCGACGCCTGCTTTACCGGCGCCTACCCGACCCGGTTGACGGACCGCGAGCCGGGCGACAACGTGCGACCGTTCCCCCGGGTTGCCGGAGCGGGCTGAGGAAAGGGCACATGGCGGTTGAGCACAGCTTCTCGGTAATTCTGGAGCCGCAGGAAAGCGGTGGGTTCACGGTGCTGGTGCCCGCGCTTCCAGAAGTCGTTACCGAAGGCGACTCTGAAGCAGAGGCCCTTGCGAACGCGAGCGAGGCAATCCAGGCCGTGCTTGCTTACCGCCGCGACCACGGCATTGCGATCCCGCGGGACGCCGCGCCGGAGGTGCGCCGTATCACCGTCGCCGCCTGATGTGGCTGGCGGCAGGCTCCCGATTGTCGACGGCCGGCGCGTCCTGAGAGCCCTCACGCGGGCCGGATTTGTGGTTGACCGGATCGTCGGCAGCCACCACGTTCTGGTCCTTCCCGGGAGCCCATCGAGAACCGTTACTGTTCCCGTTCACGGCCGGCGCGATCTGAAGCCCGGAACGCTGCGATCGATCGTCAGGCAAGCTGGATTTACTGTTGAGGAGTTCGTCGATCTCCTCTAGCGGTTCGGTTCGACAGGAAATCACGATTTCGCATGGCTACTGATCTGAAAGGCAAGGTCGCCGTCGTTACCGGCGCGTCGCGGGGTATCGGTCGGGCGGCCGCGCTCGGGCTCGCCGATGCCGGCGTTCACGTGGTGGCGCTGGCGCGCACCGTCGGCGCGCTCGAAGAGCTCGACGACGAGATCAAGGCGGCGGGCGGCGACCCGCCGACCCTCGTTCCCCTCGATCTCAACGACTACCCGGCAATCGACCGGCTGGGCGCGGCGCTCTTCGAGCGCTGGGGCCGGCTCGACATGCTGTTCGGCAACGCCGGTTTGCTCGGCGTGATCACACCTCTCGCCCATCTCGACCCGAAGGTCTGGGACGCGGTCTTCGCGATCAACGTCACCGCCAACTGGCGGCTGATCCGCGCCCTTGATCCGCTGCTGCGCGCCGCGCCCGCCGGCCGCGCCCTGTTCGTGACCTCCGGCATCACCCGCTATTTCAGCGCCTTCTGGGGCGTCTATTCCGCCTCGAAGGCGGCGCTGGAAGGCATGGTGCGGACCTATGCCGCCGAGATCGCCCACACCGGCGCCAAGGCAAACCTGTTCAACCCCGGGCCGCTGCGCACCCGCATGCGCGCCCAGGCCATGCCCGGCGAGGACCCGGACTCGCTGAAGCCACCGGAAGCCGCCGTTCCGGACATCGTGCGCATGCTCTCGCCGAACTACACCGGCAACGGCGTTCTCTTCGACCTGCCGAACGGCAGGGCCGAACCGCTGCTCAGGCGCTAGCCTCGCTTCTTGCGCGACGCGTACGGGTTGTCGCCCTTGCGCAGGATGAGCCGGATCGGCGTGCCGCCCAGCTTGAAGTCCTCGCGCAACGCATTGACCAGATAGCGCCTGTAGGCGTCCGGCAGCGCCTCGGGGCGCGAGCAGAAGGCGACGAAGGTCGGCGGCCGCGCCTTGGTCTGCGTCAGGTAGCGGAGCTTGATGCGCCGCCCCGAGACGGCCGGCGGCGGGTGGCGCTCGAGCATCGGGGGAAGCCAACGGTTGAGCCGCCCCGTCGAAACGCGCGTGTTCCAGGTGCGGTGCGCGGCGACCACCGCCTCCATCACCCGGTCCGTCCCCTCCCCGGTCAGCCCCGAAACTGGCACCAGCGCCACGCCGGCGATCTGCGGCAGGAGGCGCGTGGTCTTCTCGCGAAGGTCCGCCCACGCCTTCTGCCGGTCAGCGACGAGGTCCCACTTGTCGAGGGCGATGACCAGCGCGCGGCCTTCGCGCTCGGTCAGGTCGGCGATTTGCAGGTCCTGCTTTTCGTAGGGCGCCGTCGCGTCGATCACCAGCACGACAACCTCGGCGAACTGCACCGCGCGCAAGGCATCGGCCACCGCGAGCTTCTCGAGCTTGCCGGTGACCCGCGCCTTCCGCCTGAGGCCGGCGGTGTCGACCAGCCGGAAGGTCCGCTCCCGCCACGTCCAGTCGAGCGAGATCGCGTCCCGGGTGATCCCGGCTTCCGGCCCGGTCAGCAGCCGGTCCTCACCGATCAGCCGGTTGACCAGCGTCGACTTGCCGGCGTTCGGCTGCCCGACGATGGCGACGGAGATTGGCCGCGCCGCCGCCGGACCGTCCGCCGTTTCTTCGCTCATATACGGCGCGAGCGCGTTGCGGAGGTCGGCGAGCCCGTCGCCGTGCTCGGCGGAAATCGCGATCGGCTCCCCAAATCCGAGCGCATAGGCTTCCAGCAGCCCCGCTTCGCCCGCCTTGCCCTCGGCCTTGTTGGCGGCCAGCACGATCGGGTGGCCGGTGGCGCGCAGCACCGCCGCGAAGTGCCGGTCGACCGGAGTCACGCCGGCTCGCGCGTCGATCACGAACAGGCTGACGTCGGCGTCGCGCACCGCAAGTTCCGTTTGCGTGGTCATGCGCGCGGCGAGCGAGTCCGGCGCCGCCTCGTCGAGGCCGGCGGTGTCTATGGCGACGAAACTGAGGCCGCCGAGGTTTGCCTCGCCCTCCCGCCGGTCGCGGGTGACACCCGGCAGGTTGTCGACCAGCGCCAGCCGCTTGCCGATCAGCCGGTTGAACAGGGTGGATTTGCCGACGTTCGGCCGGCCGACGATCGCGACGCGGGAAAGGCGCTTCTCAGTCGCCATCGTGGGTGTGCTCGATCGAAGCCCGGCCCTGCCGCCGGGTGTCAACTCAGTTCGCCGGAGGCGTGTCGGTCGCGGGCGGTGTCTGGTCGGCGGGCGGCGTGGCGCTCGACGAGGAAGAATCGCTCGCCGGCGGCGGAGCGCTCGCGCCGGATGCATCGCTGGCCGGCGGCGCTGCCGGACCGATCGACGAGTCGATCAGGGTCAACATGAGCTGGCTGCGCTGGCGAAGCTGCGAGGAGGAGTCCTGATCGTTGACGATCTCGGTGAAATACTTGCGCGCCGCCACGAAATCTCCGCTGCGCCACGCGGCAAGCCCGAGCACTTCGCGCGCCGACTGCCGCCACAGGCTACCGGTTTCGGCAAGGTCGCCGATGCGCTGCTGCAGGTCGGCGAACGAGGCGGTATCGGTCAACAGCAGCGCGGCGCGCAGCCGCGCCAGCGTCTGCAGGTCGGCGGGAACGGAACTGTCGCCTGCGATGGCGTCGAAATCGGCGACCGCACCGGTCTTGTCGCCGGACGCCGCCTTCTCCGTGGCGATGCGGAAGCGGGAGAGCATCGGATAGGCGCCGCTGCCGTCCGCGATCAGCTTCTGGTAGGCGGCGATCGCTTCCTCGTGCTTGCCGGCGTCGGAAAGGTCGAGCGCGGCCATAAAGCTGTCGCCGCTCGTCTCGGCGCGCGACTTCTGCCAGTACTCCCAGCCGCGATAGCCGGCCGTGGCGACCACGATGAGCACGGCAAGGCCAATCACGTAGGGACCGAATCGGTCCCACAGCCGCTTCATCTGATCGCGGCGGATGTCCTCTTCGACTTCGCGGAAAATGTCTGTCATTGCGCCTTCTCAGGCCGCCCTTCGCCGACGCGCCGGTCGGGTGCGGCGCCGCACCATATAGGGCGTGCCCAAAGCTTGCAAACCGGGCACAACCTTCTGGCGTCCCTCACTTTTTCGCCTTGTACACGTTGGCCTCGCCGGGAAAGGCGCGGCTGCGCACGTCGCGGGCGTAGGCGGCAACGGCCTGGTCGATGTGGTCGGCCAGGCTGCCGTACTGCTTCACGAATTTCGGAACCCTGGGGCTGAGGCCCAGCATGTCCTCCAGGACCAGGATCTGCCCGTCGCAGGCGGGCGACGCCCCGATGCCGATGGTCGGGATCGCCACCGCCGGCGTGATCTCCCGGGCAAGCGGCTCGACGACGGCTTCAAGAACCACGGCGAAGGCGCCTGCCTCGGCCACCGCCAGCGCGTCCGCCTTGATCGTCTCGGCCGCCGCGTCGTCCTTGCCCTGCACCCGGAAGCCGCCGATCGTGTTGAAGCTTTGCGGGGTCAGCCCGACATGGCCGCAGACCGGGATGCCGCGCTCGGTCAGGAAGTGAATGGTTTCGGCCATGCGCGCCCCGCCCTCGAGCTTCACCGCGCCGCAGCCCGCCTCTTTCATGATCCGCGCCGCGCTGCGGAAGGCCACCGCCGGGCTTTCCTCGTAGCTCCCGAACGGCATGTCGACGACCACCAGCGCGCGCTTCGAGGCGCGCATCACCGCCTGGCCTTGCAGGATCATCATGTCGAGGGTCACGGGAATCGTCGTCTCCATCCCGTGCATGACCATGCCGAGCGTGTCGCCGACCAGGATGAAGTCGACATGGCGGTCGACGATGGCGGCGGTGTGGGCGTGGTAGGCGGTGAGCGCCACGATCGGCTCCCCGCCCTTGCGGGCGCGGATATCGTTGGCGGTCACCCGGCGGGTATCGATCTGGGCAGACACGGTCAGGCGGGGCTCCGGCTCAAGTGGGCGCGAGGTCTAGCATTTTTCGCCCGGCAAGACGACGCGGGCCGACATCACGCGATTTTGCTCGATTCCCGGGCCAAAAGGGCCGGTTACGCGTTGTTCATGGAAACCCGTCTATCGTAGGGTAACCGCCAGACGAGGAGGAACCATGACCGGTGGCGGCCGGTCGGAACCAGGGCTGGGTTCAATGAAAGCGGTATGTGTTGCGTTGCTGGTCGCCCTCGGGCTGTGGGCGGTACCGGCCAGTGCGGGTACGGTCGTCGCGAAAATCGACCTCTCCGAACAGACCATGCGGGTCTACGTCAATGGCTGGCCGCGTTACACGTGGTCGGTCTCGACCGCGGGCAGCGGTTACGTCACGCCGACCGGCACCTACCATGCGCAGCGGTTGGCCAAGATGTGGTACTCGCGCAAGTACCATATGTCGCCGATGCCGCACTCGATCTTCTTCCTGGGCGGCTACGCGATCCACGGCACCTATTCCATCAAATATCTCGGCCGTCCGGCATCGCACGGGTGCGTTCGCCTGCATCCCGACAACGCCGCCAAGCTGTTCGCGTTGGTGAAGGAAAACGGCCTCGCCAACACGCAGATCATCGTCTCGCGCTAGACCAACGGAGATGGCTCCCATGAACCGGGCCACGGTACCATCTGGATTCCGGCGCGCGAGCCTGGCGCTCGCAGCGTGCGCCATGCTTGCAGCGACGGGCCTTGCCCGCGCCGAGGAAGCGATTCCCGTCGAGGGCGGGCTTCCCGTCGAGGAGGCGACGCTGACTGTTCCGCTTCCCGATGTCGGCCCGCCGCCGGTCCCGGTTCCCCCGATTCCGGTGCAGCCGTTCTTCTTCGACGCCGCGCACGCGCCGCGCGTCTCCACGGTGCTGGCGAGCGTCGATCTCTCCGAACAGAAGATGCGCGTCTACATCGACGGCCACCTGATCCACACCTTCGCGGTGTCGACTGCCCGCCGGGGCTACATTACGCCGGTCGGCGACTATCAGCCGGAATGGCTCGACCGCTACCACCGGTCGAAGAAGTACCACAACTCGCCGATGCCCTGGTCCGTGTTCTTCCATGACGGCTACGCCGTCCACGGCACCACCGCCGTCCGCAGTCTGGGCCGGCCCGCTTCGCATGGCTGCGTCCGCCTCCATCCGGAGAACGCCAAGATCTTCTTCAAGCTCGTTCAGGCGGTCGGCAAGCAGAACGTCCAGATCGCGGTCGTGCGGTAGGCGCGGATTATCCGTCAAGAGGCATTCAACGAACCGACATCTCATGGTTGTATGACGGCTTCCTTCGACCGTAGGGAGGCCGCCATGAAGCTTGCTTCGTACAACGTCGAGAACCTGTTCGAGCGCGCCGTCGCGATGAACCTGCCGAGTTGGAGCGACGGCCGTGAGGCGCTCGCCCTCCACGGCGAGATGAACCAGATCCTCGGCAAGACGCTCTACACCCCCGCCGACCGCGCGCGCATCGTGGCGATCATGCGTGCCCTCAAGATCGACAAGAAGGACGACGGCGGCCCGTTCGCGGTCCTGCGTCAGAACCGCGGGCATCTGGTCAAGCGCAAGGCGGGCGTCCCGATCGTGGTTGCCGATGGGCGCGGCGACTGGATCGGCTGGCTCGACCTCAAGGTTGGTCCCGTCGACGAGTATTCGGTGCGCAACACCGCCCGCGTCATCCACGACCTCGACGCCGACGTGATCGGCCTGGTCGAGGCTGAGAGCCGCCCGGCGGTCCTCCATTTCGGCAAGACGCTGCTGCCCGCCGTCGGCGGCAAGCCCTACGACCACGTGATGCTGATCGACGGCAACGACGAGCGCGGCATCGACGTGGCGATCATGACCAAGGACGGCTACGAAATCGCCGACATCCGCAGCCACGTCGACGATCGCGACGACGTCGGGCAAATCTTCAGCCGCGACTGCGCCGAGTACGTCATCCGGACGCCCTCGAACCAGCGCCTGATCGTTCTCGTCAATCACTTCAAGAGCAAGGGCTTCGGCTCGCAGGCCTCGTCCAACCGCAAGCGCAAGCGCCAGGCAACGCGCGTCAAGGAGATTTACGAGAACCTGCGCCAGTCGGGCGAGACGATGATCGCGGTCATCGGCGACTTCAACGACACGCCGGACAGCAACCCTCTTCAGCCGCTCCTGACGGATACCGATCTCAAGGACATCTTCGTCCATCCGGCGTTCGACGACGGCGGCCGCCCGGGCACGTTCGGCACCTGCGCCAAGAGCAACAAGATCGACTACATCCTGCTGTCGCCGGCGCTGTTCCAGAAGGTGACCGCCGGCGGCGTGTTCCGCATGGGCCTGTGGGGCGGGAAGAACGGGACGATTTTCCCGCACTATCCCGAGATCGAGAGTGCCGCCGAGGCCGCCTCCGACCACGCCGCGGTGTGGGCGGAGATCGACCTCTAGGTCGCCGCCTCGCCGGCGCGCACCCGCTCGCGGCGCGCGGCCTTGCCCGGGCCCTTTGCCGCCGGCTTCAGGGTCGCGCCAAACCGCTGCGACCACGCGAGCAACGCGTCAAACGCCGGGCGCAGCCCGTAGGCCGCATCGGTCAGTTCGTATTCCACCCGTGGCGGAATCTCCGGGAAGGCGGTGCGCAGCACCAGGCCGCTCGCCTCCAGCTCGCGCAGCTGCGCCGTCAGCATATGTTGCGTGATCGCCGGCAGCGCCCGCCGCAATTCGCCGAAACGCCGCGGTCCCTCGATCAGGGCGCAGATGATCTCGATCTTCCATTTGCCGGAAATCGTGCGGATGGCGTGCTGGAACCCGGACACCTCCTCGTCGCTCGGGGTGGTCATCACGCACTCCGGGCACTCGTCCTGATCCGTCTCGGTATGGTTTTTCATGCTAGGGACCATATTTCGTCCTACTTGACCAATCGCCTGCAGCATCACACTTCCGGCTAGCGCGATTCAAGCAAGAAGGAGCGGCACATGAGCAACGTCCTGGTCACCGGCGGGTCCGGCTTCGTGGGAAGCCACACGATCCTCCAGCTTCTCGCCGCCGGCCATCAAGTGCGCACGACCGTGCGCGACCCGAGGCGCGAGGCCGCCGTCAGGACGATGCTCAAGACGGGTGGCGCAACCCAAGCCGACGCGCTGTCGTTCGTGGCCGCCGACCTGCACCATGACGCCGGCTGGGCGGAAGCCGTCGCCGGTTGCGACTTCGTCCTGCACGTCGCCTCACCCTTCCCGGCGGCGGCTCCGAAGCATGAGGACGAACTGATCGTCCCGGCGCGCGAAGGCTCGCTGCGCGTGCTGCGCGCCGCGCGCGACGCCGGCGTCAAGCGCGTCGTCCTCACCTCGTCGTTCGCGGCGATCGGCTACGGCCATCCCGGGCGGGAAGCGCCCTTCGACGAAACCGTGTGGAGCGATCCCGCCTCGCCGACCATCGGCGCCTACCCCAAGTCGAAGACGCTCGCCGAGCGCGCCGCTTGGGACTTCGTCGCTGCCGAGGGCGGCGGCCTCGAGCTGTCGGTGGTCAATCCGGTCGGCGTGATCGGGCCTGTCCTCGGTCCGGATTTCTCCACCTCTATCCTGCTGGTGCAGCGCCTGCTGGACGGCGCCCTGCCCGGTTGCCCGCGCCTCTATTTCGGCCTGGTCGACGTGCGCGATGTCGCCGACCTGCACATCCGCGCCATGATCGACCCGGCCGCCAACGGCGAGCGCTTCCTGGCGATCTCCGGCGACACCCTGTCGATCCGCGACATCGCGCTCATCCTGAAGGCGCGCATGGGAGCGGCCGCCGGCAAGGTGCCGACCCGCCAGTTGCCCGACTGGCTGGTGCGCCTCGCCGCCCGGTTCGATCCCGCGGTCGCCGCGCTCACCGGCGAACTCGGCATCCACAAGCACGCCACCGGAGCCAAGGCGGAGCGCCTGCTCGGCTGGCAGCCGCGCTCGATCGAGGATGCGCTGGAGGCGACCGCCCAGAGCCTCATCGACCACCGCCTGCTGAAGTCGGCGGCCGCGAAGGCCGCCTGAACTCCCCGGTCAGCCGGCGATCACCTCGACGCGCCCGCCTTCGAGGACCATCAGGATCTTTGCGAAGCCGTGCGGGATGGAGAGCTCCGAGCAGATTCGCCGGTAGGTATCGGCCCAAGCCGCCGGGGCGGCGCCCGAAATCACCAGCCAGCGCTCTCCCGCCTTACGCGCGGGTGCCCTCTTCGCCGCTTCGCCGATACACGTCCGCAACGTCTGCACAGCGTCGAGCAGCACGACCCCGTCCACATCCGGATTGTGCACGAAGCCGATCACGCGCGCCGCGCCTTTCACGCCGCCTCTCAACAGTCGCAGGGCGACCCCGTTGCCATGGATGGTGAGCGTCCGCTCCACCGATTTCGCAGGGTGCCTCAGGCAGTCGCCGATCTCGTCTTCAATGGCCCGGGCAGTCTTCGCGGCTTGGCGGATCGGCGCCGTGACCGTGAACGCGACCGTATCGCCGTCGGGAACGGCCTCGCCCATCGCCTCGCGCACGCCTCCGACGAGCCGCATCACGACCTTGTCGAACCGCAGGCGCGGCGGCGTGCCCTCTGGCCCCTGCCCGATCGACGCCGCCGCAACCGCAATGCGCCTGCCGTCGATCGTCAGCCACGCGTCCGCGGCCGCGCCCTCCGCCGCATCCCAGCTCAGGTGGAAATGTTCAGCGACCGCCGCGACCGCCTGTTCCCGCTGGCCCGAAAGGCGCATCTCAGGCCACCTCGTCAGCCAAAGAGTTCCGCGTAGCGCTCCGGCGAGAAGCCGACGACCACCTGGCGCCCCCTTTCGAGAACCGGCCGCTTGATCAGCGACGGGTTGGCGAGCATCAGGCGGCGCGCCTTCGCCCCGGTGAGGTTCGCCTTGTCGGCGTCAGCGAGCTTGCGGAACGTCGTCCCCGACCGGTTGACCAGCGGCTCCCAGCCGACGCTCGCGATCCATGTATCGAGCTTGGCGCGATCGATGCCCTCCTTCTTGTAGTCATGGAAGCGGGTCTCGATGCCGTGTTCGTCGAGCCAGGCGCGCGCCTTCTTCATCGTGTTGCAGTTTGGGATGCCGTAAATCGTCGCGCTCATCTTCATTCCCCGCAAGCCAAAGTGGCGAAGGTCACTTCCGCAGTGTGCAGCATAACCGATATCGTGAGGTCCGGCGGGCGTTGCGGTGCCTCTTGGCTGCGGCCCCGGTTTTTGCGGGAGGTGGTGCATGAGACCCTTGGCCAAGGCAATGTTGACGTTCACCGGCCTGCTAGTGGCGGCTGCCGGGCTCACGGCGGCCGGTGCGGCCGAGGCCGAAGAAACCTACGTCTCCTCCAGCATCGGGTTGACCGGCGTCACCCTC
The DNA here is from genome assembly GCA_963843565.1 of uncultured Alphaproteobacteria bacterium. Taxonomy (GTDB): domain Bacteria; phylum Pseudomonadota; class Alphaproteobacteria; order Rhizobiales; family Kaistiaceae; genus DASZQY01. The sequence goes on along the minus strand of CAWJKY010000003.1, from coordinate 336,178 downwards.
ACCGGGACCGCCTTCAGCCCGGACGGGTCGCGGCTTTACGAGGTGACCGACGAAGCGGCGGTGCATGTCGTGGACACGGCCAGCGGCAAGGAGGTGCCGGGCTTCACCCTGCCCCAGGCCTGGTACGGCTCGCCCAGCATCAGTCCGGACGGGCGGCGCATGGTGTTCGCGTCGGATGAATTCGGCCTCAGTCTCCGTGACGCGACGACGGGGGACGAGATCTGGAACGTCAAACCGCAGAGGCAAGTCATCAGCAAAGGCTTCAGCGGCGATGGGCAGCGGATCGTCGCTTCCCTCGCGGATGGCAGCGCCTCCATCCTCGATGCCGCGACGGGTAAGGAGATCGCGACGCTCGCGAACCTCTCCGGCACCCTTGCCACGATCGCGAAGCTCGATGGCGACGGCAACCGCCTGCTCACCGCCGCGTCCCGGTCGGTGTCGATCCGGGACGTTGCCAGCGGCAGGAAGATTCTGTCGGTCGACCTCGATGAACGCGTCAACGACGCCTCCTTCAGCCCGGACGGCAAACGCATCGTGGTTGCCTGCGACAATGGCCTGGTCCAGGTTTTCGCTTCCGACAGCGGCGAAAAACTCCTCACGCTCAAGGGGCACGACGGCGACGTCAACGTCGCCAACTTCAATTCGGACGGCACGCGCATCATCACCGGCTCCGACGACCGCACGGCGCGCATCTGGGATGCCGCAACGGGCGGCGAAATCGCCGTGCTGCGCGACCCGATCGAGTATTTCTCGTGGGCATCATTCGCCCCGGACGGCGAGCACATCCTGACGCTCGCCCATCTTGTGATCGCGCACGTCTGGACGCGGATTGTCGTCAACGCGCCGGCGGCCGGCACAATCGCCGACAGCGCCGTGGGCGTCTGGCACACAACTTACGGGATGGGCGACGACATCCCCGACGACGTTGCCCGGACGATGTGCATCGGCAGCCCGATCGCGGTGCGCAGCAACGGCCTGATCGTGATCCTCGGCGGGCAGGAGGACATCCCGACGGCGCAGGCGTTCCTGACGTGCAAGCCCGACATGACCTGCCAGCTCTTCCGCGGCGGGCCTGGCGAAGGGAGCAACACGCCGCTGGGCGACGCGACGGTCAGCTTCGACGGCGACAAGGGTCAGATGTGCACCAACGGCCGCTGCGAGCCGATCATGCGCTGCCCGGTTATTACGTGGACGCCCGAAGAACGCGCCAGCGGCCTGGCGGACGGATGGGAAAAGCAGGTTCTCGGGAAGTAGGCTCCCGTCCGGCAGGAGCCTGGACCCCAAGGTCGCAAAGCGCGCAAAACTGGCGCCCGAGCGACAACGAACTCGACGCGCTCGGGATTCCGCTTGCGCTGGTGGCCTCGCGCATCCATACTGCACCATATGGTTCAGTATTCGCCACCCCGCTTCGATGCCTCATTCGCAGCCCTGTCGGTCGCAACCCGGCGCGGCGTGCTGGAACAGCTCGGGCGCGCCGACGCTTCGATCACGGAGCTTGCCGACAAGTTTCACATGACCCTCACCGGCATGAAGAAGCATGTCGGCGTTCTTGAGCAGGCGGGGCTCGTCACCACTCAGAAGGTCGGGCGCGTGCGCACCTGCAGGCTCGGCCTCAGGCGGCTCGACGAGGAAGCGGCCTGGATCGAGCGCTACCGCCAGCTTTGGGAAGCGCGCTTCGACGAACTGGACACGGTCGTCGAAGAGCTGAATCGACAAGAAACGGCCGATAGACGCAAAGCGAGAAAGTGAGTCTGCCCCCATGAAGAACGCTACGATAGTGGAGCGCAAATCCGACCGCGAATTCGTCGTGACGCGCACCTTCAATGCTCCGCCTCGCGTCGTCTTCGAGGCGTGGAGCAAGCCCGAGCTGTTCGAGCGCTGGTGGGTGCCGAAGTCGGCGGGCCTGTCGCTGCTCTCCTGTGAAATGGACGTACGCACCGGCGGCACGTATCGCCTCGTGTTTCGCCATCCCGCCGGCGACCAACCAGTGGCGTTCTTCGGCACGTACAAAGAAGTGACCCCGCCCGCGCGCCTCGTCTGGACGAACGAAGAAAGCGATCAGGGCGCCGTAACCACGGTGACCTTCGAAGAAGAAGCCGGCAAGACGCTGGTCACCCTGCACGAACGCTACCCCACGAAGGAAGCGCTCGACGAAGCCCTCGCCGGCTCGGCAGAGGGCCTGCCCGAGCAATTCGCACAGCTGGACGAGCTTCTCGCCACCCTCGGGGCCAACGCCTGACGGGGCGAGGGCCTCACCCGCCTTTCACCTGGCTGCGGTTCGGCACGGCCAGGCTTTCTTTTACCGCCCGAGAGCTATCGACCGAACCACCGACGAGCGATCCCCTTGCCGACGCGTTGGAGTAACACGTTCTCGGAAAGTAGGTGATCGACCGTCGGCGGCATCCTCACCCGCCGACGCCTAACCGGTGCGTTTGAAGCGCAGCGCCGACCAGTCGTCGAGAAACGAGGCGAGTTCCTGCGCCGCTTCAATCTTACGCACCGCTGTGGTTTCCTACTCCGCCGGTTGCGGCGCCGCGATCCGGTTTCCGCGGCGCACCACCGCGAGAGCGACCGGCACCGCTAGCGCCGGCAGGACCAACCATATTCCGTAGAGCCAGTTCGCGGGCGCGACTGGGAGGGACGTCTCGGTGAGCCCCGCGAGGTTCACGACAAGGCCCGCGAGCGCCACCCCCATGCCGGTCGCAAACGTTTGTACCGTGCTCAGCGCGGCCGAGGTCACGTCGTGTTCGCCGTCGGGCGCGGCCCGCAGAGTGCGCTGCGTGATATGGGTCGAGGCCGCACCGATCCCTACTCCCATCAACGCCAGCGAGATGCCGATCGGTACCAGAATCGCAGGGTCTGACGCTGCGTTGAAGCGTCCGACGTTGAACGCAAGTCCGGCCGCGCCTGCCAGCACGAGGATCGGTCCCAGCGTGACTGCCAACCGGGCGCCGCGCCCGGTCCAACCGGAAACGAGCACGGAGCCAGCGCTCCAGCCCAGCGAGAGCAGGGCCACCATGTAGCCGGCCACCAGCGGACCGACCCCATGCAGGCGCTGCAGGAACAGCGGGATGAACGCATCGCTGACGATCGCCATCTGCATCAGCATAGTCAGCGCGAAGAGGGCGGCCAGTGCCGTCCCGAAGACAAAGGTGCCGGTTGGGAACAGACGCTGCCGGGCACGCAGCTCAATCGCAGCGAGCGCGACCATGCAAGCGACGGCAAGGAGCGTGAGAGCGGCGGAGTACGCGGGGTTCGCGGCAGCGGCACCTGCGACCGAGAGCGCCAGCACTGCCGCTACCATCAGTCCAATCTGCACAGCCGGCAAGGTCGTCATCCCGGCCTCGCTGCTGCGCTTCGGGACGATCCAGGCGGCGCCCACTCCAAGCACGGCCGCGGCTGGGACAAGGACAAAGAAGGCCCAACGCCAGGCATCGAATTCGGCGAAGACACCCCCGATGGCGGGGCCCAGCAGTGTCGAGATCGCCCACATCGTCGACACGAGCGCGAGCGCGCGCGCCCACAGCCGCTCGGGAAACACGAGACGCACCATGATGTAGGTGAGGGTCCCGAAGAGGCCAGCACCAAAGCCCTGAACAGCGCGGCCGAGAAGCAGCACGAGCATGCTGGGGGCAAGCCCGCAGATGAGGCTGCCGAACCCAAAGGCGCAAATGGCAATCAGGTAGTTCTGCCGCGGACCAAGGCCAAAGGGCCGCACCGCAGCGAACATCGCTGCCGCGATCGAAGCCACAATGAAAACGGTCGTGACCCAGGCAAAGAGATCGAGCCCGCCGATCTCGGCAACGACCGATGGCATCAGCGTTGCGCCGACGTAAACCTCGATTGCGTTGAGGCCGACACCGCCCGCAAAAACCAAGACCTTGAGCTTGTTCTCGCCGGCGAGAAATTCGCGCCAGCCCGTCGTTTGCGATGCCATGGTATCCCGCAAGATCGAGTTGACCGTCGATGCCGACCGCGCTGGCATGACACCGATCCGATGTGCTAGCGATACAACCTCAACTTAGGTTGAGGTAAAGAGGTTTCTGCATGGCTGTGAAAGAATTCTCAGCCGGAGAGGTTGCGGCGCGCGCCGGCATCGCCGTCTCCGCGCTCCACTTCTACGAACGCAAGGGCCTCATCCGCAGTCATCGCACTTCCGGCAACCAGCGCCGCTACGATCGCGACGTGCTGCGAAGACTGGCGGTCATCCGGCTGGCCAATGAGCTGGGCATCCCACTAGCTGGCGTGGCGGGGCCATGAACGTGCTTCCCCAGGGCAAGGAGCCTACGAAGGCCGACTGGGCGAGGCTCTCGAACCGCTGGAGGGACGATCTCGACCGCCGCATCGTGCTCCTTACCCGCCTTCGCGACGAGCTTACGGGCTGCATCGGTTGCGGATGCCTCTCACTGAAGCGCTGCCCCCTGTTCAATCCGGACGACCGCATGTCCGGCGAAGGCTCGGGGCCGCGCCGCCTGACGCGCTCCGGCAGCGACGTCGCAAGCACGGAGTAGTCGGAACCGGCTTGCAGCGCCGCCGTTTTGTGACACGATCGTCACAACATTCAGCGCACGGCTTTGCCGAAACGAACACCTTCGCCTCGTGATCGCGGCGGTCCTTGGCAGGGTGATTGGCTACGAGCGCGAGGCCGATCGCGGGTCGGCGGGCCTTCGTACCCGCATGCTCATCGCCCTCGCCGCCAGCCTCTTCACTTCGCTCGCCTTCGAGAACAGCGTCAAAACTACGCTATTGCCGCCACCTGTATCCGTTTACTCCCACTCGATGGTCCCGGGCGGCTTTGAGGTCACGTCGTAGACGACGCGGTTGATGCCCTTGACCTCGTTGATGATGCGCGTCGCCGCGCGCCCGAGGAAGCCCATGTCGAAGGGGAAGAAGTCCGCCGTCATGCCGTCGTTGGAGGTGACGGCGCGGAGCGCACAGACATATTCGTAGGTGCGCCCGTCGCCCATGACGCCGACCGTGCGCACCGGCAGGAGCACCGCGAACGCCTGCCAGATGGCGTCGTAGAGACCCGCCTTGCGGATCTCGTCGAGGTAGATGACGTCCGCCTGCCTGAGAATGCCAAGCTTCTCAGCCGTGATCGCGCCGGGGACGCGGATCGCGAGACCCGGTCCCGGGAACGGGTGGCGGCCGACGAAGGCTTCCGGCAATCCCAGTTCACGGCCGAGCTCGCGCACCTCGTCCTTGAACAGTTCGCGCAGCGGCTCGACCACCTGCATGCGCATGCGCTCGGGCAGGCCGCCGACGTTGTGGTGCGACTTGATCGTCACCGACGGGCCGCCGAGCGCCGAGACGCTTTCGATGACGTCCGGGTAGAGCGTGCCCTGCGCCAGGAAATCGGCGCCGCCGACCTTTTTCGCCTCCGCCTCGAAGACGTCGATGAACAGGCGCCCGATGGTCTTGCGCTTCGCCTCCGGATCCTCGACCCCGTCGAGCGCCTTCAGGAACGTCTTGCTCGCGTCCAACTGCACCAGCGGAATGTTGTAGTGGCCGCGGAAGAGCGAGACGACTTCTTCCGCCTCGTTGGCGCGCATCAGCCCGTGATCGACGAAAACGCACGTGAGCTGGTCGCTGATCGCTTCGTGGAGCAGCAGCGCAGCGACCGATGAATCGACGCCGCCGGAAAGCCCGCAGATGACGCGCCCCTTGCCGACCTGTTCGCGGATGCGGGCAATCGCCTGGGCGCGGAACGCCGCCATGGTCCAGTCGCCCTTGAGGCCGGCAACCTTTTGCACGAAGTTGGCGATCAGTTTGGCGCCGTCCGGCGTATGCACGACCTCGGGGTGGAACTGGATCGCGTAGAACCTGCGCGCGTCGTCGGCGATCGCCGCGAAGGGCGCGCCGTCGGACGTCCCGATCACCTCGAAGCCCGCCGGCAGCTTCGTCACGCGGTCGCCGTGGCTCATCCACACCTGATGGCGCTCGCCCGGCTTCCACACGCCGTCGAACAGCGCCGCCTGCCGCGTCACTTCGAGAAACGCGCGGCCGAATTCGCGGTTGTGCTCGCCTTCGACCTTGCCGCCGAGCTGGTGGGCCATCGCCTGCTCGCCGTAGCAGATACCGAGGATCGGCACCCCGGCCTCGTAGAGCGCCGGCGGCGGCAGCGGCGAGTCCGCGTCGAGCACGCTCGCCGGGCCGCCGGAGAAGATGACCGCCTTGGGCTTCAGCCGGGCGAAGGCGTCGGTCGCCTTGTTGAAAGGCGCGATCTCGGAATAGACGCCCGCCTCGCGCACCCGCCGGGCGATCAACTGGGTCACCTGGCTGCCGAAATCGACGATCAGGACCGTGTCGGTGGGCGCGTCGGGAGCTGTCATGGCGAGGCCTTAGTGATCCATCCCTGATTCCGCAAGCCGATCGGTTGCCAAACGGACCCCCCCGTCCGCGACATGACCGGCGAACGCTTCGACGGCCGCCGCGAGCTTCGCGTCGATGACGTGGAGATATTCGGTCCAGTCGTGAAGGCCGGTGAGTTCGTTCCGCCCGTCGCTGATGCCGCGGAGCCCGACCATGGGCACGCCGAAGCGCGCCGCTGCCCTCAGCACCGCGAACGACTCCATATCGACCATGTCGGCATCGATGCCCTCGTAGCCGCTGCCCGACACGATCGATGCACCGGTCGAGATCGAGGCGGCCGGAACGCCGGGGATGCGGTGCGAAATCGGGATCGCCGCCGGCAGGTTGAGGAAGGGCGTCCGGCCCTTCTCGAAGCCGAGCGGCGAGGCGTCCATGTCGCGATAGGCGACGCTGGCGATCTGAAAGACGCCGGCGTGCTCCAGCGTCCGCGATCCGGCCGAGCCGAGGGAGAAGACGAGATCGGGCAGCTTGCCCGCCGCCGCCAGTTGCCCCAGCGCCGCACCGGTTGCCGCCGCGGCCTCCACCGGTCCCACCCCGGTGATCAGGGGATCAATGACCTGGCGCAACGCGGGCCCGTATTCCTGTTCCGTCGCCATGACGAACAGCACGGCGAGATCGCCGAAGCGCCGCACATGGCGCACCGGGTCGTTCATCGCGCCTTCTCCATCACGGAGATGAAGAAACCGTCCGTGCCGGTGCGCCGCGGCGTCAGCACGACCCCGTTGGCGGCCGCGAGCGCCGCGTCCGCGAGGCCCGGCTCCGCGCCCATACCCGCGATGACGTCGGCCGACGGCAGCGCGCAGAAGTCGCTCGCCCCGCCGAGGAACGCCGCGACCTGATCTTCGTTCTCTTCCGGCAGCAGCGAGCAGGTCACATAGACGAGCCGCCCGCCGGGCTTCACATACCGCGTCGCCGAGCCGAGCAACGCCGCCTGCTCCGCGAGCCGCTCGCCGAGCGCCCGCTCGCTCAGCCGCCACTTGGCGTCGGGTCGGCGCCGCCAGACGCCGGTGCCGGTGCACGGCGCGTCGATCAGCACCGCGTCCATCTTGCCGGCGAGATTGTCGAGGGAGGCGCCGGCGGCGCGCACCTCCACGTTGTGGGCGGCGGCGCGCTTTGTCCGCTCGAAGATCGGCGCCAGCCGCTGCCGGTCGCTGTCGGTGGCGACGACCCGCCCCTTGCCGCCCATGGCCGCCGCAAGCGCCAGCGTCTTGCCGCCCGCCCCGGCGCAAAGATCGAGAACCTGCTGCCCGGCCGTGGCGGCAACGGCGAGCGCCGCCAGTTGACTGCCCTCGTCCTGCACCTCGAACCAGCCCCTCTGGAAAGCCGGCTCGACCTGCACATTCGGATGGCGCCCGTCGCCAGCCGTCGGCGGTATGCGCACCCCGTCCGGCGAATAGGGAGCCTGGGCCGCGCCGAAGCGTGCCAGCGCCTTTGCCACCCGCTCGCGCTTTCCCTTCAGTCGGTTGGCGCGCATGTCGAGCGGCGGACGGAGCGCCAGCGCCTCCCCTTCCGCCACCGCGTTGTCGCCGAACAGGCGCACGAAATTCGGGAATACCCACTCCGGCACGTCGGCGCGCACGTGGTCCGGCGCTGTGGCGAGGTCGGCGCTCGCGAACCGCGCCGCCTCCTCGGCCGTCGGCGGCTCGGGCGCATGGTCGTCGCCCGCGAGCGCCACCGCCAGATCAAGGCTCCAACGCCGCACCAGCATCGCCAGCACCAGTCCGCGCGAGGTCTCGTCCGCCGCGATCCACGCCGAGGACAGGCGCCAGCGCAGCGCGTCGTAGACGATGTTGCCGATGGCGGCGCGGTCGCCGGAGCCGGCGAAGCGGTGGCTGACGCCCCAGTCCTTCAGCGCCTCGGCGACCGGCCGGTGCTGCGTCTCGATCGCGTTCAGAACCTCGATCGCCGCGGCGACCCGCCCGCCGAGCCTCATCCGCCGGCCTAGGCCTGCCCGGGGTAGTTCGGGCTCTCGCGGGTAATGGTGACGTCGTGGACGTGGCTTTCGCGGAAGGCCGCGCCGGAAATCCGCATGAAACGCGCCTTCTCGCGAAGCTCAGCAAGGTCGGCTGCGCCGACGTAGCCCATGGCGGCGCGCAGGCCTCCGGCAAGCTGATGCAGCACACCCGCCGCCGGGCCCTTGTAGGGCACCTGCCCCTCGATCCCCTCCGGCACCAGCTTCAACTGGTCGCGCACTTCCGCCTGGAAGTAGCGGTCGGCCGAGCCGCGCGCCATGGCGCCGATCGACCCCATCCCGCGATAGGCTTTGTAGGAGCGACCCTGATGCAGATAGACCTCGCCCGGGCTCTCATCGGTGCCGGCGAGCAGCGACCCGATCATGGCGACCGATGCGCCGGCGGCGAGCGCCTTGGCGAGGTCGCCGGAATACTTGATGCCACCGTCGGCGATCGCCGGCACGTCGGCTTTGTCGGCGGCCGTGACGACATCCATGATGGCGGTCAACTGCGGCACCCCGACACCCGCGACGATCCGCGTCGTGCAGATCGACCCCGGCCCGATGCCGACCTTGATCGCATCGGCGCCCGCGTCGATCAGCGCCTGGGCGCCCTCGGCGGTCGCGACGTTGCCGGCGATCACCTGAACGCGGTTGGAGAGCGTCTTGACGCGCTTCACCGCCTCCAGCACCCGGCTCGAATGGCCGTGCGCGGTATCGATCACCACGAGATCGACGTCGGCGTCGACCAGCCGCTCGCTGCGCTCGAAGCCGCTGTCGCCGACGCTCGACGCGGCCGCGACCCGCAGCCGCCCCTGCTCGTCCTTGGTGGCGTGCGGATTGAGCCGGCTCTTCTCGATGTCCTTCACCGTGATCAGGCCGACGCACTTGTAGTCCCCGTCGACCACCAGCAGCTTCTCGATGCGGTTCAGGTGGAGGAGCCGCTTCGCCTCGTTCTGGTCGACCGTCTCGTCGACCGTCACCAGATCGTCCTTGGTCATCAGCTCGGCGACCCGCTGGGAGGGGTCGGTGGCGAAGCGTACGTCGCGGTTGGTCAGGATGCCGACCAGCCGCCCGTCGCTCTCGACCACGGGAATGCCGGAGATGTTGTACTGCTTCATCAGCGCCAGCGCGTCGGCGAGGGTTTCGGCCGGGTGGATGGTCACCGGGTTCACGACCATGCCGGATTCGAACTTTTTCACCTGGCGAACCGCCTCGGCCTGCTCGTCGAGCGACAGGTTGCGATGGATGACGCCGAGGCCGCCAGCCTGGGCCATGGCGATCGCCAGACGCGCCTCGGTGACGGTGTCCATGGCCGCGGAAATGATCGGCAGGTTCAGCGAAATCGAGCGGGTCAGCCGCGTCGCGACGTTGGCCTCGCCCGGCAAAACGCCCGAATAGCCCGGCGCCAGCAGGACGTCGTCAAAAGCGAGCGCTTCGCGCCCCGTGGTCGGTTCGATCAGGACAGCCATGCCACCTCCGGAGCCGGTTGAAAGAATGAGCGATACCGTCGCCCGGCCCTGGCGGGCTGGGGAACCGGTCTCGCGTGCTTCTAGAGTTGGCGCGTTCAAGTAGCACGCTGGCAGCGATTCGCAAGGGCTGCCGTGCCCCACTTGGCGTTCGTGTGGATCGTCCTAGACTAGGGAAGCCACCCTGCCCCGCGACTCCCCATCCGGAAACCATGCCCGACCGCATCCTGGTCCCCCTGATCGTCGCCTGCGCGTTGTTCATGGAGAACCTCGATTCGACGGTCATCTCGACGGCGCTGCCCCAGATCGCCCGCGATTTCGGCGAAAGCCCCATCCACCTCAAGCTGGCGCTGACCTCGTATCTGCTGGCCATCGCCATCTTCCTGCCGGTGTCGGGCTGGCTCGCCGATCGCTTCGGCGCGCGGCTGATCTTTCGCCTCGCCATCGCCACCTTCGTGACCGGCTCGTTCCTGTGCGGCTTCTCCAATTCGATCGGCATGATCGTCTTCGCCCGCATCGTCCAGGGCATCGGCGGCTCGATGATGGTGCCGGTCGGCCGCCTGGTGATCCTGCGGACCGTGTCGAAGCACGAGCTGGTCGGCTCGCTGTCGTGGCTCACCGTCCCCGCCCTCGTCGGCCCGATCATCGGCCCGCCGGTCGGCGGCTTCATCACCACCTACTTCGCCTGGCCGTGGATCTTCTGGATCAACATTCCGGTCGGCGCCGTCGGTTTCATCCTCGCCACCCTGTTCATCCCCGAGGTGCGCGGCGAGACGCGCGTCGCCTTCGACCGGCCCGGGTTCCTGCTTTCCGGGTTCGGTCTCGCCGGCTTCATGACCGGCTCGACCACCCTCGGCCTCGGGTTGCTGCCGCTGCCCCTCGTTCTGGTCTTCTTCTTTGGCGGGGCGTTCCTGCTCGGCTGGTACATCGTGCGCAGCCGGCGCATCGCCAACCCGATCGTCGACCTGACGCTGCTCGCCGTCCCGACCTACCGCGAGAGCCTGATCGGCGCCCTCCTCTTCCGCATCGGCATGGGCGCCACGCCGTTCCTGCTGCCGCTGCTGCTTCAGGTCGGGTTCGGCATGTCGCCGTTCCGCTCGGGCCTGATCACGTTCGCCTCGGCCGTCGGCGCGATCATCATGAAATTCGCCGCCCCGCCAATCCTGCGCCGCTTCGGCTTCCGCAACGTGCTCCTGTGGAACACGATCATTGCCGCCTGCTTCGTGTCGCTGCCGGCCTTCTTCTCGCCCTCCACGCCGGTACCGCTGATGACCGGGCTGCTGTTCGTCGGCGGCTTCTTCCGCTCGCTCCAGTTCACCTCGATCAACGCCCTCTCCTACGCCGACATCGAGCCGGAGCGCATGAGCCGCGCCACCACGCTTGCCAGTGTCGCCCAGCAGATTTCGTTGTCGGTCGGCATCTCGGTGGGCGCCATCACGCTGGAAACCGTCAGCCGCTTCTACGGTGGCGTCATCAGCGCGGCCGTCTTCTGGCCGGCCTTCGCGCTCGTCGGGCTGATCTCGCTTTCCTCGCTCATCCCGTTCAGGCGCCTCGCCGGTGACGCCGGCGCGGAAATGTCGGGCCACCAGCGGGCGCTGGCGCCCGACCCGGTAACGGTGATGCGGGAACGCGGCTAGCTAGCTGGACCCGCCGCGAAAGCCCTTGGCCACCAGATAAAGCTCCGGCGAGCTCTGCCGGCTGGCGGGCGGCTTGGCGTGGTGCACGCTGGTAAAGTCGCGCTTCAGGCGCGCCAGCAGCTCGCCCTCGGTGCCGCCGCGAAACACCTTGGAGACGAAGTCGCCACCTTCTTTCAGGATCGAGATGGCGAACTCCGCCGCGGCTTCCGTGAGGGCGATGGTGCGCAGATGGTCGGTCTGGCGATGGCCCGTGGTCGGCGCCGCCATGTCGGAGAGCACGACATCGGCCCGCCCACCGAGCGCCGCCTTCAGCGCGTCCGGTGCGTCGGCGTCGAGAAAGTCCTTCTTGAGGAAGACGACGCCGGGAAGCGGATCCATGTCGAGATAGTCGATGGCCACGATGCGCGGGTTCGCATCCGTCGAGCGCACGCGCGCCGCCGCGACCTGCGACCAGCCGCCCGGCGCCGAACCGAGGTCGACGACCGTGCGGCCCGGCGCCAGCACGTGGTAGCGATCGTCCACCTCGATCAACTTGTAGGCCGAACGGGCGCGATAGCCCTCGGCCTTGGAGCGCGCCACGTAAGGGTCGTTCAGCTGGCGCTCGAGCCAGCGGGTCGACGACACCGTCCGCCGCTTGGCGGTCTTCACCCGCACCTTGAGCGCGCGGCGCCCGCCTGAGCCTTTGCGGTCAGGCACGGGCGCGGTCCGACCGGCGCCGGCCCGAACGCGGGCGCCACAAGCCATCCTCCGCCATCAGCTCGACCAGCGCCCCCTCGCGCAAGCCGCGGTCCGCCACCCGCAGCCGTTCGCACGGCCAGCGCCGCCGGATCGCCTCCAGAATCGCGCAACCTGCCAGCACCAGATCGGCGCGCTCGCGGCCGATGCAGGGGTTGGCGACGCGCTGCTCATAATCGGCGGCGACCAGATCGGCGATGATCTCGCCCACCCGGGCACCAGTCAGCCACGTGCCGTCCACCCGCCGCCGGTCGTAGCGCGGCAGGCCGAGATGGATGCCGGCGAGTGTGGTCACCGTCCCGGAGGTGCCAAGCATGTGCACCCGGCCCTCGGCAACCATCGCGTCGAGCGCCGCGCCCTCGGGAAAATCGGCTAGCATCGCCGAGACCTCGTCGACCATCGTCGCGAACTGCTCGGCCGTCACGTGGCGGCTGTTGTGCCGCTCGCTGACGTTGACCACCCCGACCGGCAAGGACTGCCACGAGCGGATGCGGTCCGCCATGCGGCGCCGGCGACCGTCCGCCGGCGGGGTCAGGTCGATCCACACCAGCTCCGACGACCCGCCGCCGATGTCGAACAGGATGACCCCGGCGGCGCTTGCATCGACCAGCGATGCGCAACCGGCCACCGCCAGCCGCGCCTCGGTCTCCTGCGAAACGATTTCCAGCGCCAGCCCGGCTTCCTCGCGCACCCGCGCGATGAATGCAGCGCCGTTCTTGGCGGCCCGACAGGCTTCCGTCGCGATCAGCCGCACGCGGATCACGGCGCGATCGTCGAGTTTCGCCCGGCACACCTTCAGCGCCTCGATGGCGCGCACCATCGCCGCCTCGCTGATGTTGCCGTTCTTCTCGACCCCCTCGCCGAGCCGCACGATCCGTGAGAACGCGTCGACGACGCGGAAGCCCCCCTCGCGTGGCGTGGCGACCAGCAGGCGGCAGTTGTTGGTGCCGAGATCGAGCGCGCCGTAAAACGGGCCGCGGCTGTGCGCGTTCGGTGACGGGGCGGGGCCTGGCGGCGGTTCGGCGACGCTGGGCTCGACCGACGGAGCGCCGTTCGGCCCGTGCGCGTACACAGGACCCCGTCGGCGCCGGCGGTGCCTGCGCGCCCTCGATCGCTTCGCCGCCGGCCGCGGCTCGCCCGGCGGCGCCGTTACGGCAGCCGCACGCGCGGGTGGGGCGGCCTCGATGCCGCCCACAGGACCAGCGGACGCGCCCGACTCAATGCGGCCGTCGTCCGTTGCCAACGCACTTACCTCGGGTCGGAGCCGCCGCCGACGCTTTGTTGGCGCGGCGCTCCAAGGTTTCGGTTTCACCGACAAGTGTAGCAGGCAGGCCGAAGCTGACAAGCGAGCCGCCCGCCCTCCGGTTGACGCCGCCGGGAGGCATACCTATACGAATGGGCGTTCCGTCCGGGCGCCCGGCGTGACAAACGCCCGGCGCCAGCGGCCATAGAGGCCGGAACGGATTGGGGAATCGTCTAATGGTAGGACAGCGGACTCTGACTCCGCCAGTCTAGGTTCGAATCCTAGTTCCCCAGCCACCACCGACCTCGGACCGGCCACGGACCCTGCGCCGCGACACATCCGGGCCGGAACGCGGGCGCCGCAATTATCCCGAAGAATCGTCTCCTCAGGCCCGGTGGCTTCAGGCCCTTCGCACCAGCCGCACGATGGCCAGCAGAATGATCGCGCCGATAGCCGCAGAGACGATGGCTGTGATGATCCCGGTCCCGAGGCTGACGCCAAGCATCGGAAACAGCCAGCCCGCTATGAAAGCGCCCACGACGCCCACGATCAGATCGCCGATCAGCCCGAAGCCGCCGCCCCGCACCACCTGGCCCGCGAGCCAGCCGGCAACGACGCCAACAACGATGAAGATGATCAAACTTTCGAAAGTCATAGCAGTCTCCTCGCCTTTACATCGACCAGATCCCGAACGCGTGCATCGACGGCCAACCCGAACCTGATCGCGATCGAAGCGGCCAAAGCAGAAGGTGCCGAGGCCGGCTCAGTTGGTCGGCCAAGTCTCGATGGGCCGGCGGAAGCGCGGCCGAGGCACCCGGGAGCCGTAGTGGAGAGCTGCGGCAGCCACTGCAAGAAGCGCCGCGATTGTCAGGCTTCGAAGATTGGTCATCGGGCCTCGCTGTCTCGGAAGAACGCCTGAGCAAAGCATACGTCCCGCGCCGAAGCGGCGACAGCCCAAAACCGCACACGCGCCATCGCGGCCCGCCTTGGCCCGATGTCGGACAATCAACAGGCGGCGGCAGAAGTCCGGCAGAAGGCGCACCCGTTTCGTATACTGTCCCTTGCTTGGCCTCCTCGCAAACCGACCCAGGGAACGATGGATCGATCCGACCGCATCATGCAGCACCTCAGGCGCGACGGGCTCGGGCTCGAAATCGGCCCGAGCCACGCGCCGATCGCGCCGCGCGCCAAGGGCTACAACGTCCGAATCCTGGACCACCTGCCCGCCGACAAGCTCCGCGAGAAGTACGCCCCGCTCGTCCCCGACGTCAGCGCGGTCGAGGAGGTCGACTACGTGTGGAGCGGCGAACCCTTCGCCGAACTGGTCGGGCCGAGCACCCGTTTCGACTGGGTGATCGCCTCCCACGTCATCGAGCATTCCACCTGTCTGGTGAGCTTCCTGAACGACTGCGATTCCGTCCTGAAGCGCGACGGCACGATCGCCCTCGCCGTGCCTGACAAGCGCTACTGCTTCGACGCCTATCGGGAGAAGACCGGCCTCGGCAAGGTCATCGATGTCTACGCTCACCGCCCGACGCGCCACACCGCCGGCACGGCCGCCGAGTTCTATCTCGACGCGGTCACCAAGAACGGGATCATCACCTGGCACGCGATGGCCCCGCCCGGCGGCCTGCGCATCATGCACGGCCTCGAAGATGCGCGCCGCGCCATCGACGACATCGAGCAGAACGGCACGTTTATCGATCTGCACAATTGGGTGTTCACGCCGAGTTCGTTCCGGCTGATCGTCGAGGACCTCTACCAGCTCGGCTACTGCAAGCTTCGCGAGACCGCCTTCGTGCCCTCGCTCGGCCACGAATTCTTCATCTGGCTGAGCCCGTCGGGCGCCGGGCCGGGCATGGCCCGGCAGACGCTTCTGGAAATGAACAGCCGCGAGGTGTGACCTTGCGCGGACGCCCCTTCCCTACGGTTCGTCGTCCAGCAGCAGCACGTCTTCCGGCGTGAAGTTCACCGTCACCGCCTCGCCGCGCTTCGGCGGCGGCACGCTCGGGCTGTTGAAGGTATCGATGGAGATGGCGTTGTCGCGGAAGCGCACCCTGATGCGCACCACCGCGCCCAGGAAGCTCACCTCCTCGACCGTTCCCTTGAGCGCGTTGGTCTGGCCGTTGGCGCCGTTCAGCACCAGCGCCTCGGGCCTCAGCGCCACCGGCCTGACGTCGCCCTTGGTCGTCTCGACCACGCCTCGCGCGGCGCGGATCTCCTGGCCGTCGATGGCGATCCGCCCGCTCTCCGGGTCGACCACGGTGCCGTCGACGATGTTGAGCGTGCCGACGAACGAGGCGACGAAGCGGGTGCGCGGGTAGTTGTAGATCTCGAACGGTGTGCCGATCTGCTCGACCCGCCCCTCGTACATGACCACGACGCGGTCGGACATCGACAGCGCCTCTTCCTGGTCGTGGGTGACGTAGATCGTCGTGATGCCGAGTTCGCGCTGCAGCTCGCGAATTTCCTCGCGCAGCGACACCCGGATCTTGGCGTCGAGTGCCGAAAGCGGCTCGTCGAGCAGGAGCACCTGCGGCTTGACGGCAATCGCCCGGGCAAGCGCCACGCGCTGCTGCTGACCGCCGGAAAGCTGATACGGGTAGCGATCGCCGAGATCGGGCAGATGGATGAGGCGCAGCATCTCGTCGACCCGCGCCTTGATCTCCTCGCGCGGGCGCTTGGCGACCTTGAGGCCGAAGGCGACGTTGTCGGCGACGGTCAGGTTGGGAAACAGCGCATACGACTGGAAGACCATGCCGACGTTGCGCTGGTTGGGGCGCAGCCGCGTCACGTCCTTGCCGTCGATCGAGATCGAGCCATGGCTCGGCGCCTCGAAGCCCGCCACCATCCTGAGCGTCGTCGTCTTGCCACAGCCCGACGGCCCCAGGAACGACACGAACTCGCCGCGCGCCACCTTCAGATCGAAGCCGCGCACGACCACCGTCTGCCCGAACGACTTTCGCACTTCCGTCAGTTCGAGAAACATCATCGCCCGCGCCCTAGTCCTTCTTCTTGCCCTGCGGTCGGGCGCCCCCGACGAACTGGATCAGCCCCATGCACCCCCAGGTGATCGCGAACGCCAGGATGGCGAGCGCCGCCGGCTCGTAGGCCTTGTTGGCGCCGACGTTCTGCATGTAGGGGCCGAACATCGGGCGGTTGAGCAGGCTCGCCATGACGAACTCGCCGATCACGATGGCAAACGTCAGGAACGCCCCGGAGAGCACCGCGACCAGAATGTTCGGCAGGATGATCCGGATGATGATGGTCGGCACCCGCGCCCCGAGCATCATCGCCGCCTCCGACAGGGTGCGCACGTCGATGGTCCTCAGCCCCGTATCGATGGCGCGGTACATGTAGGGCAGCGACAGCGCCGCATAGCCGAAGATGAGCAGCAGGTCCGTGCCGCGCCGGCTGGCCGTCAGCGGCAGCATCGACGACGAGTTGAACATGCGGATGTAGCCGAACACCAGGATGATCGGCGGCACGATCAGCGGCAACAGCGTCACGAATTCGACGAACGGCCTGAGCTGCGGCAGGCGCAGGCGCACGAAATAGGCGGCCGGCACCACCAGCACGACGCCGACCAGAATGGTCAGCAGCGCGATGACGATGGAGTAGGTGAAGCTCTCCCGGAAGAGCGGATCGGCGAGCACGTTGGCGTAGGCGTCGAACGAATAGGTTCCCCGCCGGATGCGCAGCGAGAATTCGAACGTCGCGATCAGCGGCAACAAGAAATAGAGCGCGCCGACAGCGAACCCGAGCCAGGGGAGAAACCGCGAGCGCTTCATTTGAGCCACCGCTCAGCGCGCGTGCGAAAGACGATGTAGATCACGTTGGTGGCACCCGTGATCACCACCATGCCAAGCGCCAGCGCCGCGCCGAGGTTCTCGTTGTGGAGCACGTCGCCGCGGATCTGCGCGTAGAGCAGGATCGGCACGATGTTGAGCGAGGAGCCGGTGAGCGCGTACGCCGTGGCGATGGCACCGAAGGAATTGGCGAACAGCAGCGCCAGCGTGCCGAGCACGTTTGGCCACAGCACCGGCAGCCCGACATAACGCCAGAATTGCAGATGGCTGGCGCCGAGTGTCTCGGCGGCCTCCGTCCATTCCGCTTTCAGCCCGTCGATGGCCGGCATGATGATCAGGATCATCAGCGGAATCTGGAAATAGAGATAGGTGAGCGTCAGCCCCCAGAAGCCCAGGATGTTGAAGCCGTAGCGGTAGATGTCGACGCCAAGCACCATGCGCAGGATGATCGTGACCAGCCCGAGCCGGCCGAGGGTCGCCAGGAACGCGAAGGCCAGCGGCACACCGGCGAAGTTCGATGCGACGCCCGAGAACGTCATGGCAATCGAACGGATCCACGACGGCAGCCCGCCCCGCCCGACCGACAGCGCTAGCAGGAAACCGAGCAGCGCGCCGATCCCGGCCGAGGCCGCCGAAACCTTGATGGAGATCGAGTAGGCGTTGACGATGGTCGGCTGGGTCAGCTCGACGAAATTGTCGAAGGTCAGGTTGCCGGCTTTGTCGAAGAAGGCGCCGGCGAGCAGATAGAGCGTCGGCACGATCAGAAACAGCAGCGCGAACAGCAGGAACGGGATGACCCCCAGCAGCCCCGCGGCGTCGAACGTCAGGGCGCGGACAATCGTCGCCGCAACGCCAGTCGCCGGCCCGGACGAGTCCGGGCCGGCCACCTTGCTTGTCGTTCCAGCGCCAGTGCTACTGGACATTGGCTCCGACGACTGAGTCCCAGTTCTTGACGATGACGTCCTTGGCCTTGGCCTGATCGTCGAGGCTCGGGAAGACCGCCTTGGCATAGTTCTCCGCCGGCGGCAGCTTGGCGAGCATCTCGGCCGGGATCTTGCCGGCCGCGCTCATCGCGTTGAAGCGGATCGGGTGGCAGTAGCCCGCCAGCCAGCCAAGCTGGCCCTCGTCGGAGTAGAGGTACTCCATCCACAGCTTCGCGGCGTTCGGATGCGGCGCGAAGGCGCTGATCGCCTGGATGTAGATACCGGCGACGACGCCCGAGCTCGGCACGATCGTCTCGACCGGCGGGTTGCCCTTGAGGTTGTCGCGGTCGGCCAGCGACAGGTAGTCCCAGCGCACGATGATCGGCGTCGTGCCCTGCGCCAGCGTCGCCGACTTGCCGGTGACCGGCACGAAGTTACCGGCCGCGTTCAGCTTCTTGTAGAAGTCGAGCCCGTTGTTGGCGACCGCCGCGCCGTCGCTGCCGCCCATCGAGAGGCCGGCGGCATAGACGCCCATGATCGCCTGCGCCGCGGAGCGCGGATCGCCGGCGAGCGCCACCGCGTTGGCGTAGTCGGACTTGGTGAGGTCGGACCAGTCGGCCGGCATCGTCGAGACGAGGTCCTTGTTCACCTCGAACGCCATCACGCCGTAATAGTCGCCGTACCAGAAGCCGTCGGCGTCCTTGGCGCTGTCCGGAATCTCGTCCCAGGTCGAAACCTTGTACGGCTGGATCAGCCCGTCGGCCTTGGCCGAGGGGCCGAACTGCAAGCCGACGTCGATGACGTCCGGCGCCTGCGGGCCGGTGTTGCCCTTGTTCGCCTTGATCGCCTCGATCTCGTCGCCCGAGCCGGCGTCGGGGTTAAGCTCGTTGACGGTGATGCCAGGATACTTGGCCTTGAAGCTTTCGAGCAGCCCGCCGTAGTTGCACCAGTCGTGCGGCAGCGCGATCGTCGTCAGCTGTCCTTCCTTCTTGGCCGCCGCGACGAGGTCGTCCATCGAACCGGCGTAGGCAAAGGTGGAGGCCGACAAGGCAACCACCGATACGGACGTCAAAAGAAACCTGCTCATCGAATTCCCCCTGTCTGGATGAAAAATTCTGTGCCCGGCGTGAGCAGCCGTAGCCGCGCTGCTAGCACCGGTTTGTAACGTTTCGGTGTCAGCCGAATCCGGTGTCCCCCTCGTGCCGCCCGCGGACTTGCGCTCGCCTCTGGCGCCGCCGGCCTTGGCCCCAACGTTACGGCGAAAAGCGGCCGGTCGCCAGCCCGTGAAAGTCGGCGCGGATGGCCGATCCTGAGCCACGCAAGTTATCCACAGGGACATTGAGCCGGCTTACAAGGCGCCACCCAGCTCCACGAGCATCAGCCCCGCCACCACCAGCACTGCGGCAAGCCAGCGCACGGGCCCGAACCGCTCGCCGAGCGCCACCGCCCCGAGCCCGGTCGCGAACAGCACGGACGTCTCGCGCACCGCCGCAACCACGCCGATCGCGGTGAACGTCATCGCCCACAGGGCGATCGCATAGGCCGCGTAGCTCATCGCGCCGCCGGCGATGCCGAGGCCGAGGCGCGCGACGATCGCACGGATTGCGCCCGGCTGTCCGAGCACCACCTGCCACCCCACGGTCAGCAGGCCGCTCCCGAACACCACTGCCGCGACGTAGCTGGCGGGCGCCCCGCTCTGCCGCGCACCGATGCCGTCGACCAGCGTGTAGCCGGCGATGACGAACGCGTTGGCAAGGGCGGCGGGCAGCGCCGCGCGACCGCGCCGGAATCCTTCCACGCCCAGCGACACGATGCCAAGCGTCACCACCGCGACACCGATCACCACCACCGTCGGCGGTGTCTCGGCGACGAAGGCCGCCGCGAACGTGACGATCAACGGCGCCAGCCCGCGCATCAGCGGATAGGACAACGACAGTTCGCCGTGGTGATAGGCGCGGCCGATCAGTGCGAAGTACGCCACGTGAATGACGCTCGACACGGCGACGTAGATCAGCGCTACCGGCGCGAAGCCCGGCAGCAGCGCCAGAAGCACGGCCCCGACGATGACACCACCGCCGGCAATCGCCGCCGAGGCGGCGATCCGGTCCGGGTCGCGCCGCACAAGCGTGTTCCACGCCGCGTGCAGGAAGGCCGCGCCAAGCAGCGCGGCGAGGACCGGCAGGCTTAACAAGACTCACCGGGCCACGGCGGGCGGGGAACGGTTCTTTTCATGAGGTCGCGATTCGCCACGATAGTATCCTTAACATTTGAAATAATTGGTTCAGCATCGGCTAACGCCTTGCGCGCATGTTTCTGAGCGCCAACATCGCAGGCAACAGCCAGACGCGGAGGTTTGCGATGACCCAGGTTCAACACGACAACCGTCGCAGCGCGGAGCGGGTCCGCACCCTGAGGCGTGCCCGCATCATCCTCAACCACGGCTATTCCGTCTTCGACTGCATCGTCCGCAACCTGTCCGAGGGCGGCGCCATGCTTCAAATGGCCGATCAGCTGGGCGTGCCCGAACGCTTCGAACTGGCCATGGGCCGCGCGCGCCACGGCAACACCTGTACGGTTCGTTGGCGCAACGAGCACGCTCTTGGCGTGTCGTTCGACGAAAACACGTACGCCGCCTGACCGGTACGTCCGCCTGGCAGTCGCCATTTTGGCGCCCGCCGCAGGGCGAAACCTGCTAGCTTGGTGCGGTAGGCCTCCCACGTATCCAGAATCAGGGCGAAGCGATGCAGGCACACCTTGCCGGCCTGTGGCCGCCGGTAGCGACGCCGTTCGACGCGGACGGTGCCGTCAGCCTTGATCGCTTGGTCGCCCATTGCCACCGCCTGCTGGCGGAGGGCGCCTCGGGGCTTGCCCTTCTCGGCACCACCAGTGAAGCCAATTCGCTGACGCTCGACGAGCGTCGCCGCGTCATCGACGCGTGCATCGCGGCCGAAATTCCGGCTGCGCGCCTCCTGCCCGGTGTAGGATCGTGCGCTGTCGACGACGCCATCGCCCTTGCTCGCCACGCCGGCGCCCGCGGCTGTGCCGGCGTCCTGCTGCTGCCGCCGTTCTATTACAAGGCGGTCAACGATGATGGCCTGTTCGCCTTCGTCGCCCGCGTCATCGAACGCTGCGGACCCAATCCGCCGCCGATCGTCCTTTATCATATCCCGCCGGTTGCCGTGCTCGGCTGGTCGATGCCGCTGGTCGCCCGCCTCCTCGAGGCGTTTCCGGGCATCGTCGTCGGCATGAAGGATTCCTCTGGCGACCCCGACCACCTGGTCGAGGTCATCACGAGCTTCCCGGGCTTTGCGGTCTTTCCCGGTTCCGAGGTGCTTGCTCTCACCGGTATGCGGCACGGCGCCGTCGGCTGCATCTCCGCGCTTGCCAACATCAACGCCCGCGCCATTGCCGATTTCCTGCGCACCTGGCAGGCGCCCGACGCGGAATCGCGCCAGAAACAGCTGATCACCGTGCGCGCCGCGGTCGAGCCCCGCGGCACTATCCCTGCGGTCAAGGCGGTGCTTGCCGCGCGCTATGGCGACGAAGCCTGGCGCAACGTCCGCCCGCCTCTGATGCCGCTCACCGCCGCTGCCCGCGGCGCCCTTCTGGCAGATCCGGTCGTTGCCCGGCTGCTCGAGCCCGTCGCGGCCTGAGGAAAGAACCAGCCAGATGTCGGTTGTCGTCCACACGGTGACGTACGAGGTCGAGGCCAGCGACCTCAATCTCTTCCGCGCCTCCATCAACCAGCACGCCGAGACCACCCGCCAGCGCGAGATCGGCTGTACCCGCTACGACGTGAGCTATGGCGCCGACCGCGCTACCATGTGCCTGACCTACGCGATGTTCGAGGGGCCGGAGGCCTTCAATCACCATCTGGCGAGCGATCATTACTATCTGTTTCGCGAGATCAGCGCCCCGTGGGTGATCTCGCGCGTCGAGCAGGTCTGGGACCTCGGCGCTTCGCCCAAACGCGGCAGCGCGGTCCGCACCACCTGATCGGATCGCCGGCCGCCCTCAGCCCGGCTTGTGATGGGCGTGCCAATGCCAGGCGATGTCGAGCCGGCGCGTCAGCCACGCCTTGTCCTTCGCCTTGACGTAGTCGAGGAAGCGGGCGAGCGCCGCCGCCCGCCCCGGCCGCCCGACCAGCCGGCAGTGCAAACCCACCGACATCATCTTCGGCGCGCCCGCCTCGCCTTCCGCGTAGAGTACGTCGAAGCTGTCCTTGAGGTAGGTGAAGAACTGGTCGCCCGAGTTGAACCCCTGCGGCGTGGCAAAGCGCATGTCGTTGGCGTCGAGCGTGTAGGGGATCAGCAGGAACGGCCCGCGCGGCCCGGCGATCCAGTACGGCAGGTCGTCGGCGTAGGTGTCGGCGGAGTAGACAAAGCCGCCCTCCTCCGCCTCGATCGTGATGGTATTCGCTGACGAGCGGCCGATGTAGACGCCAAGCGGCCGCGTGCCGGTCACCTCGGCGTGGATGCGGATCGCTTCCTTGAGGTGCTTGCGCTCCTCGTCCGGCTGGAAGTCCTTGTACTCGATCCACTTCAGCCCGTGAGTGGCGATCTCCCAGTTGGCCTCCTTCATGGCGGCCACCGCTTCCGGATTGCGCTGCATGGCGGTGGCAACGCCGTGCACGGTCACCGGAATGTCGCGCTCGGTAAACATCCGCCACAGGCGCCAGAAACCGGCGCGTGAGCCGTATTCGTAAAACGACTCCATGTTGGCGTGACGCATGCCCGGCCACGGTGCTGCGCCCACGATTTCGGAGAGGAACGCTTCCGACGCCGCGTCGCCGTGCAGGATGTTGTTCTCGCCGCCTTCCTCGTAGTTGATCACGAAGACCACCGCGACGTTGGCCCCGTCCGGCCATTGCGGGTCCGGCGTCCGGCGGCCATAGCCGATCATGTCGCGCGGGTACGGCTCGCTCATCGTTCCTCACCGGTTCTCGGATGTCATTAACCGGACATTAACCGCTTCACGGCGACCCTCAAGTGGCAGCCTCAGGCGGGATGACACCATGGTCAACAGCGAAATTCAGCCCCGGTCGGACGCCGATCGGGAGATCGACCGCCAGGTCGCGCGCCTGCGCGAGCTTCTGGCGATGGTCGGCCCGGAAACCGGGTCCGCCGCGCTCGGCGCCATGCGTCACGCCGCCCCCGACGTTCCGCTCGCCGAACGCGTCAAGGCTCTGTCTTCGTACCGTCGCTAGACGGGGCGGCCGCATCGCCGGCCGTCAGCCGCAGGAACGCCCGCCACGAAAACGGCAGCGTCGCCCAGTAGGCGAGCGTCAGCACGCTCAGCGTCTCCCACGGAAAGCTCATCAGCAGCGCCACGACCAGCACGCCCGCGACGAACAGCGGCGCCACCAGTTCGCGCGCGATCCGCCGCCCGACCACCTTGCCCGACCATGTCGGGATGCGGCTGACCATCAGCAGGCCGACCGCGATGGTGTACGCGAACGTCACCGGCGCCGTCAGGAAACCGTGCGGCAGCGCGACGAATTCCAGGTAGAGCGGCAGCATCACGGCGCCCGCGCCGGCCGGCGCCGGCACGCCGATGAAGAAGGCCGCGTGCCAGTCCGGGCGGTGCGGTTGCTCCAGCGCCACGTTGAAGCGGGCCAGGCGCAGCGCCGCGCAGATCGCGAAGATCAGCGCCGCGATCCAGCCGAGCGAGCGCATCTCGCTGAGCGCCCAGGCGTAGATCAGGACGGCGGGCGCCACGCCGAAATCGACGAAATCGGCGATCGAGTCGAGCTCGGCGCCGAACCGCGAGGTCGACTTCAGGAAGCGCGCGATGCGCCCGTCGATCGAGTCGAGCCCGCCGGCGATCAGGATGAGCAGGATCGCCATTTCGTAGCGATGCTCGATGGTCATGCGGATCGAGGTAAGCCCCGCGGCAAGCGCCAGCAGCGTGATCAGGTTGGGCAGCACCGCGCGCAGCGGCACCGGCCGCAGAATCGGCCGCTTGCCGCCGTTCGGCTCTTCCGGCTCGAAAGGCTGGAACATGGACATGGCGGGCGTCAGTCGATCCGTACGTGCCGCTCGGGCAGCTTCTCGCCAAAGCGGGCGATCGCCGTCTCGCCGGCGATAGCGATCTGTCCCTCGGCGACCAGCACCGAGGCCGCCACCGGCAGGTAGACATCGAGGCGCGAGCCGAAGCGGATCATGCCGATGCGCTCGCCGGGTGCCAGGTCGTCGCCTTCCTTGGTGAAGCAGACGATCCGCCGCGCCACCAGCCCCGCGATCTGGACCACGCCGACCGGCCCGAACGCAGTGTCCAGAATGACGGCGTTGCGCTCGTTGCCGCTACTCGCCTTGTCGAGTTCGGCGTTCACGAACTTGCCCGGCGTATAGACGACACGCTCCACCCGGCCGGCCAGCGGCGAGCGGTTCACGTGGCAGTCGAAGACGCTCATGAAGATCGACACGCGCCGGCGAATCTGTTCGCCGAGGCCGAGTTCCTTCGGCGCGACGCCCAGCGTGATCGCGGCGACGCGCCCGTCGGCGGGGCTGACCACCAGCCCCTCCTCGACCGGCGTCACCCGCTTCGGGTCGCGAAAGAAGTAGGCGCACCACGCCGCCAGCAGCAGCCCGATCCACAGGATCGGCTGCCAGAACCAGCCGAAGAACAGCGCCACGAACAACAGGATCGCGATGAACGGGTAGCCCTCGCGGCGCACCGGCACCAGCGTGCCCCTGATCGACTTGATGATCGATTCGGCCAAGTCCATGAGCCTCGCGAACGCTCCGTGTCTTCGCGCTCCGCGCCGACAACAAGCACGGAACTCCGGTGAAGGGAAGCCGCGCTATTCGCCCGCCACGTGCGTGCGCAGCTCCGCTTCGATCGTGTGCAATTCCTCGATCGCGATCACGGTTCGTCCTCCCGAGCCTCAAGGCTCTTGGGTCGGTGATGCCATCAAATCGGAGGAATGCGAGGAAACCGGCTATTCCGCCGGTTCCGGCTCGGCGCTGACCGGCGCGCCGAAGACCGCCGCCTCGGCCTCCACCGCCGCCCGCGCCTTCTCGGCCGCCTCCGCCGCCACCTTCTGCCGGTTCCACATGGAGGCGTAGAGGCCGCCCATCATCAACAGCATGTCGTGGGAGCCGCGCTCGACGATTTCGCCCTCGTCGAAGACGATGATCTCATCGGCGTTGACGATGGTGGAAAGGCGGTGCGCGATGACCAGCGTCGTGCGGTTCGCCGACACCCGGTCGAGCGCCGCCTGGATTTCGCGTTCGGTGTGGATGTCGAGGGCCGAAGTTGCCTCGTCGAGGATCAGGATCGGTGGCGCCTTCAGCACCGTGCGCGCGATCGCCACCCGCTGCTTCTCGCCGCCGGAAAGTTTCAGCCCGCGCTCGCCGACCTCGGTGTCGTAGCCGTCCGGCAAACGCGCGATGAAGCCGGCGATCTGCGCGGTCTCCGCCGCTTGCCGGACCTCGTCGTCGCCGGCCTCCGGACGGCCGTAGCGGATGTTGTAGGCGATGGTGTCGTTGAACAGCACCGTATCCTGCGGGACCATGCCGATCGCGGCGCGCAGCGACGTTTGCGTCACGTCGCGGAGATCCTGCCCGTTGATGGTGATGCGCCCGCCGGTCACGTCGTAGAAGCGGAACAGCAGCCGCGCCACGGTCGACTTGCCGGCCCCCGACGGCCCGACCAGCGCCACCGTCTGCCCGGCCGGCACCTCGAACGACACCCCCTTCAGGATCGGCCGGTTGGCGTCGTAGTGGAAGCGCACGTCTTCGAAGGCGACGCGTCCGCCGTCCGCCACCAGCGCCGGCGCGTCGGGCTTGTCCGTGACCTCGGGCGGCACGTCGAGCAGGTCGAACATCGCCTCGATGTCGATCAACCCCTGGCGGATCTCGCGGTAGACCGTCCCGATGAAGTTGAGCGGGATCGAAAGCTGCATGAGCAGCGCATTGATCAGCACGAAATCGCCGATCGTCTGCTCGCCGGCGAGCACCGCCTGCGCCGACATCACCATGCAGATGGTCATGCCGGTCGTGAAGATCACCATCTGGCCGATGTTGAGCCAGGCGATCGACGTCCAGATGCGGATCGCCGCCTTCTCGTAGCGCGCCATGGCGCGGTCGTAGCGGCCGGCCTCCATCTTCTCGTTGCCGAAGTACTTGACCGTCTCGAAGTTCAGGAGCGAGTCGACCGCTTTGGAGAATGCGTCCTGATCGGATTCGTTCATGGCGCGGCGGATCTTGATGCGCCAGTCGGAAACCTTCACCGTGAACACGACGTAGGCGACGATCACCACCACGATCACTGCGAGATACTTCCACGAAAACTGCCAGGCGATGATCGCCGCGGCGAACGCGAATTCGATGATCGTCGGGATCGTGCTGACGATGGTGAAGCGCACCATCGACTCGATCCCGTTGACGCCGCGCTCGATGATGCGCTGCAGGCCGCCGGTGCGCCGCTGAAGGTGGAAGCGCAGCGACAGCTGGTGCATGTGCACGAACGTGATGTTGGCGAGGTTGCGCACCGCGTGCTGCCCAACCTTGGCGAACAGCGCGTCGCGCAGGTTGGTGAACACGCTCATCATGATGCGGCCGACGCCGTAGGCGACGACCAGCATGACCGGCACCGTGAGCAGCGTTACCGCGCTCACCGTCACCGCGCCGCCGGCGTCAGCGACCGGCGGCTTGGTCAGCGCGTCGGTCGCCCATTTGTACGTGTAGGGCACCAGCACAGTGACGATCTTGGCACCGATGAGCACCGCAAACGCCAATGCGACGCGCAGCTTCAGGTCCGGGCGGTCCGACGGCCACATGTAGGGCCAGAGCTTCGCCAGCGTCGCCGCCATGCTCTCGCGGCGCACCGGCGCCGGCTCGGCCGGGCGCGCGTCGTTGGCCGCGCTCACTGCGTGCCTCCGTGCAAGTGCCGTTGATGATGGTGCAGTGCGGTCATTTAGGGGGGGTGTCGCGCCCGGGGAGATGGACCCGACATAAACCCGCTGCCGTCGAATTCAAGGTGAACGGCCGCCGTGGACCCGGCCGCTCAGTCCGCCCAGTTCGTGTTGCCCTTGGGCATGACGAACACCTGACCCGGGTAAATCCAGTGCGGATTGCGGATCTGGTCGGTATTGGCCTGATAGATGGTGGTCCACCGGATGCCGTGGCCGAAGGTCTTGCGGGCAATGTGCCACAGCGTGTCGCGCCGCTTGATGATCACCGTTTCCATCTCGGGCATCGCCCCGGACGCCGAGGCGCCGGTTCCGCCTGAAGCATCGGCGCTCCCGCCGGCGGGCTTCAGAAGGGCAACCTCGACTTCCTTCTCGAACGGCACTTCCGAACGGGCAATGACCTGACCGTCGGTGCCCAGCTGGTCGGCGCGCACGGCGTAGGTGCCGGCCGGCAGGTCGCGCTGGATGGTGACCAGGAAGGTCCCCGATGGCGAGGGCGTCGCCTCGCCCACCGGCTTGCCGTCGACATAGACGCGCACCGTCTGCCCGGTCGCTGCGGTTCCGGCGATGAACACGTTGCCGTCGCTGTCCGCCTCGACCGCGGAGATGACCACCTTGGGCTCCGGCGGCGGAGCGGGCGGCGCGACCGCCTTGGGCGGCGGCGCGTCGGCCACCTTGGCCGGCGGCTCACCCGCGATCGGCTGTTCAGTCTTGATTGGTGGCTCGGCGGCAATCGCCGGTTCGGTCGCTGGCGGCGGTTCGGTGGCGATTTGCGGCTCGCCGGCAATCGGCGGTTCCGTCGCGGCCCCCGCACCGGTGTCGCCGCCTGGCTCCGTCGCGGGCGGCACGGCGGCCACCTGCGTCTGCGGCGAGGCGGCGCCCGCCCCGCCCGGAGGTGGCCTTTGAGCCTGCGGCGCTTCGGTCATCTGCGTCTGGGACGTCTGCGTCTCGGTCCCTTGGGGCGCGGGCGTCTCGGCGGTCTGCGTGTCAGATGACGGCGTCTCGGTAGCCGGCGGCCCCAGTTGATCGGGCGTCCCACCGGCGGTGGCGTCGCCGGGCGGCGACATGCTGCCGGCGTCCGTGCCGGTTCCCGCGACTGTCGGTGCCCCGCCGGCTTCCGGCGTGTTCATGGCAACGTCGCTGCCGGTGCCCTCGGCGGGCGGTGTCCCACCGGCCTCGGGCGTGTTCATCGCCGCTTCGCTGCCAGTACCAGTTGCGGGTGGTGTCCCACCTGCCTCCGGCGTGTTCATCGCCGTCTCGCTGCCGGTGCCCGCCGCGGGTGGTGTCCCACCTGCCTCCGGCGTGTTCATCGCCGTCTCGCTGCCGGTGCCCGCCGCGGGTGGTGTCCCGCCGGCCTCAGGCGTGTTCATCGCGGTTTCGCTGCCGGTCCCCGTTGCGGGCGGCGCGCCGCCGGCCTCAGGCGTGTTCATCGCCGCTTCGCTGCCGGTGCCGGTTGCGGGCGGTGCCCCGCCGGCTTCCGGCGTGTTCATCGCCGCTTCGCTGCCAGTCCCCGTCGCGGGTGGCGCGCCGCCGGCTTCCGGCGCGTTCGTCGCTACCTCGGTCCCGCCCGGAACCTCGATCACCTTGCTCGGGCCCTCGGGCGTGTTGACGACGACCAGCACGTCCTTCGACCCCGGCTCAGGCACAGACACCGCTACCCGCTGGTCGGAGAGCGACTGCTTCGCCTTGCCCGGCATGGTGGTGCGAACCGCCAGATCATGCGGTCCCGGCGCCAATGGCGGGTCGAGGGTGATCGCCCAGGCGCCCTGTGAATTGGCCGTGGTCGTGCCGATGGTCGCTTGCCCGTCGAGAATCTCCACGTTGGCGTTCGGCTCGGCCTGTCCGGCGATCACGGCGTCTCCGCTCGGCTCGACACGCACCACGTCGAAGCTCGGCCCCGGCGGCGCCGGCATGACTTCGGCGGCCGGCGGCTCCGATGGCGTTTCCGGCGGGCTCGCCATCGCCACGTCGGTCCCCGACCCGTCGTCGTTCGGCGCGGTGCCGCCGTCCGATGGCGCACTGGTCGCCATCTCGCCGTCCTTGCCGCCCGCGACGGGCGGCTCGGCGGTCGCGCCGGCCGACGCCTGGTTGTCGGGTGCCTCGTTCGCAGCGCCCGTCGGCGCGCTCGCCCCATCGTCGGTCGGGCTCGCGGCGGCCATCTGGTTGTCCGGCGCGCCGTTTTCCGTCGTCCCGGCGGCAGGTGTCTCGGCCGGCGGCGCGGCGGCCACGTCGCTGCCTGAATCCGAGGACGCTCCGGCGGCCGGCGTCTCGTCCGATGGCGCGGCGGCTACGGTGCTGTCTGAATCCGAGGAGGCTGCGGCACCGGGCTCTTCATCGCCGGGCGCTGCGGCCGGTGCGAAGGCGGTGGTTGGCGGTTGATTGGCCAGATAAACATCGTACCAAACCAGACCGCCCAGAATGGCGACCAGGGCAAGGAGTGCAATGACTCCAACCGGCCCGCGCCTTTTCATACGCTCACCCGAATCCACCTACCGCGACAATTGACGACTGTACACGCGTTGTGCGCTGCGCCACAAGCGAAGCAGCCACACGAATTCTTGACGCGCACTGCGGGCTGATGCCACACCAGCCCCATGGCCGACCTCACCAGCCTCTGCGTCTACTGCGGTGCCAACCCCGGCGCCGCGCCCGAATATGCCGCCGCTGCCGAGACCCTCGGCAAGCTGATGGCGACCGAGGGCGTGCGCCTCGTTTACGGCGGCGGCTCGATCGGCCTGATGGGCATTCTCGCCCGCTCGGTGCTCGCCAACGGCGGCGAAGTCACCGGCATCATCCCCCAGTTTCTCAAGGACCGCGAGGTGATGCTGCGCGACGTGCCCGATCTCGTCGTCACCGCCGACATGCATGAGCGCAAGCGCATCATGTTCCAGCGCGCCGACGCCTTCGTGGCGCTGCCCGGCGGTATCGGCACCCTCGAGGAAGTCGTCGAGGTGATGACGTGGGCCCAGCTCGACCAGCACGCCAAGCCCGTCCTTATCGTCAACATCAACGGTTTCTGGGATTCGCTCATTGCGCTCTTCCGGCGGATGACCGACGAGGGCTTCCTGCACAAGGCGTTTCTGGGCGACCACACCGATCTGCCGGTCGCCTTCGTGGACACCATCGAGGACGTGCTGCCGGCGCTGCGCGCCAAGCTCGCCACCTACAGCCGTTCCGAGCTGGAAGAGCCCGCCGACGCGCGGCTTTAGGTTCAGGCCGCCTCGACGCCCGACTTCAGCAGCTTGTAGTCGACCGAATCCTTCAGCGCCTCGAACGAGGCGTCGACGATGTTCTCCGAAACGCCGACCGTGAACCAGGAGTTGCCGGTGGCGTCCGAGGATTCGATCAGCACCCGCGTCACCGCCTCGGTGCCGCCGTTGAGGATACGCACCTTGTAGTCGATCAGCTCGAGGTCAGCGATGGCCTCGTGGTAGCTGCCGAGGTCCTTGCGCAGCGCCCGGTCGAGCGCGTTGACCGGGCCGTTGCCCTCACCGACCGTCAGCACCCGCACGCCGCCGACCACGAGCTTCACCACCGCTTCCGAAACCGACACCAGCTTGCCGACCGCGTTGTGGCGCCGCTCGACGGTGACGTGGAAGCTCTCCACGGTGAAATACTCCGGCACCGAGCCCAGCGTGCGCCGCGCCAGAAGTTCGAACGAGGCCGACGCCGCCTCGTACGCGTAGCCCACCGACTCGCGCTCCTTGACGATGCGCAGCAGCGTGTCGAGCCGCTGGTCGTTGCGCTCGACCGCGATGCCCATGCGCTTCAGTTCGGCGACCAGATTGGCCTTGCCCGCCTGGTCGGAGACCAGCACGTGGCGCCGGTTGCCCACGCTTTCGGGCAGCACGTGCTCGTAAGTCTTCGGGTCGCGGGCGATCGCCGAGGCGTGGATGCCGGCCTTGGTGGTGAAGGCGCTGGCGCCGACGTAAGGCGCCTGCCGGTTCGGGGCGCGGTTGACCATCTCGTCGAAGCGCCGCGAGAGGAGCGTCAGCTGGGTCAGCGCCTCGGGTGTCACCCCGACGTCGAAGCGCTCCGCATAGGCGGGCTTCAGCATCAGCGTCGGGATGATCGAGGTGAGGCTGGCGTTGCCGCAGCGCTCGCCGATACCGTTGAGCGTCCCCTGGATCTGGCGCACGCCGGCGCGCACCGCGGCGAACGAGTTGGCGACCGCCTGCTCGGTGTCGTTGTGGGCGTGGATGCCGAGATGGTCGCCAGGAATTTCCTTCATCACCTGGGTCACGATCGCCTCGACCTCCTCCGGCAGCGTGCCGCCGTTGGTGTCGCAGAGCACCGCCCAGCGCGCCCCGGCAACGTACGCCGCCTTGGCGCACGCCAGCGCATAATCCGGGTTCGCCTTGTAGCCGTCGAAGAAGTGCTCGCAGTCGAGCAGCACTTCCTTTCCCGCCTCGCGCGCCGCCGCCACCGACTGGCGGATGCCGTCGAGGTTCTCTTCTTCCGTCGTCTGGAGCGCGACGCGCACGTGGTAGTCCCACGCCTTGGCGACGAAGCAGATGGCGTCGACCTGAGCGTCGAGAAGCGCCCGCACGCCCGGATCGTTGGAGAGGCTCACCCCCGCCCGCTTGGTCATGCCGAACGCCGTGAAGGCGGCGTGGCGGGTGCGCTTCGCCTCGAAGAAGGCCGTGTCAGTGAGGTTGGCGCCCGGATAGCCGCCCTCGACATAGTCGATGCCGAGCGCATCGAGCATGCCGGCAACGACGATCTTGTCGTCCAGCGAGAAGTCGACGCCGTTGGTCTGCGCGCCATCGCGCAACGTCGTGTCGAACAGATAGAGACGCTCTTTGCTCATGGTGTCGCCTGTACCGGCCACGCGGCCGTGTCGTGATCGGGATGCTGGTGATTGGTCGGCGCGATCTTCGCCACCATGTCCGGGTCTTCTTCCTCGGTCGTCTTGTCGCCGGGCAACGCGGCAAGCGTCGCGAAATAGCGAAGCCGCCCCTCGATCCCGACCTGTTTCGCCGGCACCACCCTCGCCGGCTCGTCAAGCGAACCGATCGAGACATACAACGTCGGGTCGCCGACATTGTGGATGGTCAGCGGCGTGCCGCAGTTGCGGCAGAAGCCGCGCTCGGCGATGTCCGAACTCGTGAAGATGGCGAGGTCGCCGCGGGTAATCTCGAAGCGCGCGACCGGCACGCTGAAGAACGGCGCGAAGAAGTTCCCGAACGCCTTCTGGCACATGCGGCAATGGCAGATGTGCGGGTTGGTCGGCGGTGCATGCAACGCATAGCGCACCGCCCCGCACTGGCATCCGCCGGTCATGCGAAACTCAGCCATTTGGCGGCCACTCGCTGGTGTCGTGGTCCGGGTGCTGGTGGCTGGTCGCGGCGATCTTGGGTGTCAGTTCGGGATCTTCTTCCTCGGTCGTCTTGTCGCCGGGCAGCGCGGCAAGCGTCGCGAAATACGGCATCCGCGCCTCGATCCCGAACTGCTTGGCGGGCGCGACCTTCTCCGGTTCGTCCAGCGAGCCGATCGAGACCGAGATGCGCTTCCCGTCGACGTAGTGGAAGAAGAGCGGCGTGCCACAATCGGCGCAGAACCCGCGCTCGACCGGATCGGAGCTCCGGAACGTGGCGATGGTGCCGCGCGTCACCTCGAACTTGTCGGTCGCCACGCCGGTCAGCGCCGCGAAGAAATTGCCGAACGCCTTCTGGCACATGCGGCAATGGCAGATGTGGGGATAGGTCGGCGGCTCAAGCAGCGCGTAGCGGATCGCGCCGCACTGGCATCCGCCGGTCATGCGAAACTCAGCCATGGGTTCGCTCCTCCGGCGGCCACACCGCCGTGTCGTGGTCGGGGTGCTGGTAGCTGACGACGGTGGCGTTGTAAGTCGCCTCCCTGTCCGCGTGCGGATGGCCGGGCAATGCCGTCAGCGTGGCGAACAGGGCGAGCTTGCTTCGCGTGTTGATTTCGACGGTCGGCGGCGCGACCGACGGGTCGTCGAAGGCGCCCCCGGCGATCTCGATCATGCCCTCGTCGTCGAGGCACACCAGCGGCGTCCCGCAACTCGCGCAGAAGCCGCGCTTCATCCGGTTCGACGACTGGAAGAACGCCGGCGCGCCGCGCGTCCATTCCACTTCGCCGACGTGCGCCAGCGGGCCGAAGTACGACCCGAACGCCTTCTGGCACATGCGGCAGTGGCAGATCAGCGTAGTGCGGAGATCGCCGGCGCGAAAGCGCACCGCCCCGCATTGGCACCCGCCGGTCAGGCGCATATCAACCATGACGTCGCCCCTCGGGCGGCCAGACCGCCGTGTCGTGATCGGGATGCTGGTAGTTGACAAAATCCGGCGCGCGGGCGTCGAGCGGCAGTCTGTCCGTCGGCGGGCGGGTTGGCAGGCAGATGCCATCGACGAACGGCAGCTTGTCGTGCGGGTTCACCTGCGCTGTCGGCGCCGCGACCGTCGGATCATCGAAGGCGCCGACCGCCATCTCGATCTCGTTTCCGGGGATCTCGAACGTGAGCGGCGTGCCACAGTCGCCGCAAAATCCGCGGCTCGCCTTGTTGGAGCTTGCGAAATGCTTCGGATGACCGCGCGTCCAGGTCACGTCGAAGGCCGTCACGTATGCCCCGTAAAACATGCCGACGGCCTTCTGGCACATGCGGCAGTGGCATACGCCGCTGCCGCCGAGCCGCCCGACCCGGAAGCGCACCGCGCCGCACTGGCAACCGCCGCTGAATGGACCGTCGCTCATGGCGCCTTCGTCTTCGCGGCCCTGGTGCGCGCCTTCGTCGTGGACGCCCGCCTCGGCCGCGCCGGCGCGGTATGCGTCACCGCCTCGATGTTATGGCCGTCCGGGTCGCGCACGAACGCGGCGTAGTAGTTCGGGTGATAGTGCTTGCGGACGCCCGGCGGTCCGTTGTCCTGGCCGCCGGCGGCGAGTGCCGCCTTGTAGAAGGCGTCGACCTCGGCGCGCGATTTCGCCCCGAAGGCGATGTGCGTTCGCGGCGTCTGCTTGCGGCCCTGTGCCAGCCACAGGAACGGCTTGCCTTCCGTCCCGAGGCCGCCGTGGGTCGCGGTGCGCGCCGAGGGAAACTCCATCATCATCTCCCAGCCGAGCGGCTTCAGCGCCTTCAGGTAGAACGCCCGCGCCTTCTTGTAGTCGCCAACGCTCAGCTGCATGTGGTCGATCGGGTAGCTCATGGTCGCCTCCTCATGCCGGTGTGTGACACACCGCTTCGATGTTGTGGCCGTCCGGGTCGAGGACGAACGCCCCGTAATAATTGGGGTGATACATCTCGCGCAGGCCCGGCCCGCCATTGTCCTTCCCACCGGCGGCGAGCGCCGCCGCATGGAACGCGTCGACCTGCGCCCGGCTTTCCACGCGAAAGGCGACGTGGACGTGGGTCGACTTGCCCGAGCCGGTGATCCAGAAAAACGGTCGCCCTTGCGGGCCGACCCCGCCGGTCGGCACACCGCCGGTGTACTCCTTCGGGATTTCCATGATCGTGAAGCCCAGCGGCTTGGTCGCCGCCAGGTAGAACGCCTTGGCCTTGTCGTAATCGGAAACGCTGATTCCGATGTGGTCGATCTCGATGCTCATCGCTTCACCTCCCGTTCATTGTGCGGACCACGCAGTTCGCTGATCCGGTGTTGCGCGCCTCAAGCGGCATCGTCGGCCCTGCTCATGAACCGGTCGAGCGCCACGAGCACTTCCCGCGCATCATGCGCGCTAACTCCGCCGCCGTAGTCCGCGACCTGCCGAGCATCAGCAGCGCGACGAAGGGCGCGGCCATCTTCGGAATTGAACGGCCCATCTTTCACGAACTCCCGTGAGAAGAGGCCAAGAACCGACTTGTGTGTCTTGATGCTCTCTGACGCGAACCCACGATCCTCCAATAGCGCCCGCGCAACATTGAACATGGCATAGTAGGCCCTGCTGCACGCGCCGCTGTAGTGGCCGGCGTCAAACAGCAAATGCGCTTCTTCAGCCGCCTCTTTCGCCACTGCGCGCAGAGTGTTCATGCGGTCGCCTCAATCGGTTGCGCGTCTCGCTTCATCGCGCGCACGAGCGCCGGATTGCGATGTCGCTCCGGATTGAGCCATTCGCTCTCGCTCAGCGGCCAGGCCTGTGGGTCCGCGCCAGTCGCAACAACGACATCGTATTCAATGTCGGCCAGGTGCATCCGCTCGGACCACCAGTTCCAGTCTCCATCCTTGAGAACCACGGCAACATCCGCGTCGCTGGCGGCGATGTGATCCCCGCGCGCTCTGCTCCCGAAGAGGTAGAGACCCTGCAGCCGATCGCCGTAGGCGGCGCGGACCAGACGCGCGAAGTCGACCAGCGCCCGTCCGACCGCTGCATCGTCCGGCTCTGCCGTCAGATCGTCGATCTCGGCTTGCGACAGGCTCATCGCTTCACCTCCCACGTTGTCACGAGGTCCCCGGTCACGGGGTCCTTCGAATCCTTCAGCGCGATACCCATCGCGTCGAGTTCGTCGCGGATGCGGTCGGCTTCCTTAAAGTCTTTGGCCCTGCGCGCGGCAGCGCGGGCCTCAATGAATTCCGCTATGCGCGCCTCGTCCACGGCAACGCGGGCGCGTCGGGCGGCTGCCCACGCGCTTCCCGTCGCGCCCAGCAGTCCCAGCATCTGTCCGGTCGCCTTGAGCGACGCCTTGGCGCCTGCCGGACCGGCGGCGGCTTCGTCGCGCAGCTGATGCAGCACCGTAACGACCTTCGCCGTGTTGAGGTCATCCTCCAGCGCATCGACCGCGTCGGCGCACAGCACCCCGGGCTCCGCGTCGCCCGCCGCCTCGTACCAGCCGTCGAGTGTCCGCAGCGCTTCCGACAGCCCCGCAGCCGTCCAGTCGACCGGTTGCCGATAGTGCGTCTTGAGCATGTTCAGCCGGATCGCTTCGCCCGGCCACTCCGCGAGAAGATCCCTGATCGTCACGAAATTCCCCAACGACTTCGACATCTTCTCCCCTTCGACCTGGAGAAAGCCGTTGTGCATCCAATAGCGCGCCATCCGCTCCGTGCCGTGAGCGCAGCGCGATTGCGCGATCTCGTTCTCGTGGTGCGGAAAGATCAGGTCGAGGCCGCCACCGTGGATGTCGAACTCGGGGCCGAGCAGCGCTCCCGCCATCGCCGAGCACTCCACGTGCCAGCCGGGCCGCCCGTTCCCCCAGGGTGACGGCCACGACGGCTCGTCGGCGCTCGACGGCTTCCACAACACGAAGTCGGTCGGGTTCTTCTTGTAGGGCGCCACCTCCACCCGCGCCCCGGCGATCATGTCGTCCACCGAGCGGTTGGAGAGCTTGCCGTAGTCTGGCATCGTCGACACGTCGAAGAGCACGTGCCCCTCGGCCGCGTAGGCGTTGCCTTTCTGGACGAGGTTGGCGATCAGCCGGATCATGTCCTCCGGCGCGTCCGGCTTCTCGATGTATTCCGTGGCGCGCGGCTCGACCGTCGGCTCCAGGCAGCCAAGCGCCGCCACGTCCTGGTGAAACTGCGTCTCGGTCTTCTCGGTGACCTTTCGGATCGCCTCGTTGAGCGGCACGCCGGGATATTCTTGCCCCGCGCGCGCGTTGATCTTGTCGTCGACGTCCGTGATGTTGCGCACATAGGTCACGTGCTCAGCGCCGTAGATATGGCGCAGCAGCCGGAACAGCACGTCGAAGACGATCAGCGGCCGGGCGTTGCCAATGTGGGCGAAGTCGTAGACCGTCGGCCCGCAGACGTACATGCGCACGTTCTTCGGATCGATCGGGACGAAATCTTCCTTCGTCCGCGTCAACGTGTTGTGGAGTCTCAGGCCCATCCGTGAAGGTTCCTCGCCCGCCGGCCGGGCGATCGTCTCATCTTCAGGAAGGGCAACGAGAGGACAGCCTCAGCCAGCGATGTGCTAGCCGATAATGATGATCTCGCAAATGCAGATCGCGCGTGCGCGCGTCACCGCTGTCATGGGCGTGGTGTTTGGCTCATTTCGCCCGGTTCGTCAAGGGTTTGCGCCGTCCGCCGGGGTGAGCGCGGCGGCCTCGCGGTCGAGAACGTCGGCGGCGAAATCGCCGAAGCCCGGCCCGTAGATCGACAGCAGCCGCGTCTCGTAGCCCGGCTTGTGGTCGTACTTGGCCGGCATGACGTAGCCGATGTATTCGCCGTTGAAGCTGGTGACCGCGGCCCTCAGCCCTTCACCGTCCAGCTTCGCCTCCAGCGGCAGGGCGAGTTCGCCGGCGTAGTCGCACGGCGTGGAGAAAAAGACCGTATTGCCGATCCGGATCGCCTGCACGAACACCTGCGGCCGGAACGGCAGCACCAGGTGCGCCAGCCACGGCCTGATCCGCCAGGTGTCGGAAAGGCGGATCTGCAGGTCGGGCATGGTCATCTCGACGCCGATGTCGGCAAGCACCGGGTCGCTGACCTCGGTCAGCGTCGGCAGCGCGGCGTCGATCTTGTCGGCCAGCGCCGTCCCGACCCTTTCGACCTCCGCGAAATCGTCGCCGCGCCGTGCGATCGTCTGCCCACCGACCGGCCCGGCCATGAACATAGCCATGTCGACGCCGCGCGCCTCCATGGCGCGCTGCCAGACGCCGGGATAGTCGCCGCTCAACTCCCTGTTCTCCGCCGGCAGGATGACCGGATGCGCCGCGTAGGAACCGAGGAGCGCGGTGCGCCCGCCGGTCTGCTCGAAACGCACCATCGGGAAGCCCGGATGTTTCGGCGCCGAATTGTCCGTGCGGTTGCCGACCAGTTCGGGAATGTCGACCCAGCCCTCGGCGAGCGTCGCCGGCTTCAGGTCGGCAATCGCCGCCTTGACCGCTTCCTCGATCTGCCGGGCGATCCAGCGGTTGACGCCGGTCCTGTGGAAGCCGGCGGTGATGGCGTCCGTCCAGTGGCTGCCCCATCCGCCGACGCTCGAGTGCGTGTGGGTCGCGCCGAGATAGAGCCCCGTTCGGTCGAGACCGAGGGACGGCAGGTCGGCCGTCAGAATGTCGCTCACATCGCGCGAGATCATCAGGATGTCGGGCGACACGAGCACGACCGTCTTGCCTCCGACCCTGACCGCGATCGTTTTCACCCAGAGCGGATCGTGCACGCCGCTCGCCCCACCACCAAAGCGGGCGCTGTCGCCGGCAAGCGGAATGCTGGGGAAGGTACCGGTGTGCCAGTCGTCGCTCGCGCCGGTCAGTGTCGGCGTCAACGTCGCCTTGCCGAAGCCCGCCATCATCGGCCCTCTGGCGAACGTGAGCTTCGCCGCCGCCGCGTCGAGCGCCGCCACCGTCTCCTTGTACGCGTCCCACGATTGATAGGGCCGCTCGTCGACCCGCGACACCGCCGCCAGCGCCGCGACCACGATCAGGATGAGCAGAAGGACGAGGTTTCTGCGGAGGGAACTGCGGCGCTTCATGCGGGTCCAGGGTTGCGGCCGGCGCCGGGCTCGTCTCGGCAAGGCGTGCCCCGTCTCTAGCGGCGCCTGCGCATCGTCGCAACCGGTCACGCCCCGTGAGGCGGGAGCGTCAGGACGCCGCAGGTTCCGCCTCTCGCCACCGCTGCTCTGGCGCCTATGTGCCCGCTCAAGCTGGTGGGCGAAAGCGGGCGACAACCCTGGGCGACATCCCAGAAGGAAGACGCCATGAAGTTCGGTCTCGTAACTCTCGCCACCCTCGTTTCTCTTGCCGCCAGCATCCCCGCGTTCGCGGCAACCGCGCCGAAGGAAGACTTCACCCCGGTCCCGCGCAGCGTGATCAACGCCGGGCCCGTTGCCGACGGCAGCGACTGGTGGAGCGGCGCCCAGGCCGAGCACCAGTACTTCGCCAAGGTCTGCCCGACGGTGATGCACGCCCCCACCCAGTACCAGCCGTCCGTGGTCCGCTTCTGTGAGGAACCGATCCGCGGCTGATCGTGAACCAGGCGGGAGGGGCCCCCTGACCGCCCCTTCCCGCTGACTTGCGCCTTGCCCCGGCGCCGCCCATCCTGCCGCGATGAGCTCGACCGGGACCCAATCTGCCGTCCTCGCGCAACCACGACGCCGGATCTGGTCCGGGCTCGCCGTGCCGGCGCTGCTGCTGCCGCCGCTCTGGTATCTCCTCGAGATGCTCGCGCAGCCGGACCAGCTCGTCGCCTTCTACGCCGTCTCCATCGGCGCCGTGCCGCTCGCCTTCTTCCTTGTGGTGAAGCCCGCGTGGCGGATCGCCATCGACGCTGCCACGACCTGGTGGCAACGCCCGCTCGTCGTGCTCGTCATGCTGCCGTCGGCGGCGATCCTGCTTTGGGGCGTCTATTGCGCGGTCTGGCTGGCGGTGCTCTTCGCCCAAGGCGATCTTTGAGAGCCGCCATGGGAGCCCGCATCGCCACCGTCCTGCTCGCCGTCGTCCTCGCGGTGCCTGCCTCCGCCGCCGTCGACCGCGCGAGCGTCGAGCGCCAATTCCAAGCCTGGCTCGCCTCCGACATCTGGCCCGAAGCGAAGGCGGCCGGCGTTTCGCGCGCCACCTACGACAATGCCTTCGCCGGCGTCACGCTCGACTGGACGCTGCCCGACCTCCAGCCGCCCGGCGCGCCGGTCGTGCCCCCCAAGGTCGAGTGGCAGCGCGAATTCTCCAGCCCCGGTCCCTATTTCTCCGAGCGCGGCCTGAAGGCGCTGGCCGCGGCCGGGCGCCGGCGCCTTGCCCAGTGGAAGAAGACCCTCGCGGCAATCGAGCGGCAATACGGCGCGCCCGCCGAAATTCTCGTCGCAATCTGGGGCAAGGAATCCGCCTTCGGCGGCGAGAGCTTGCCGAAGCCGGCGATCCGCACCCTGGCCACTTCGGCCTTCATGGGCCGCCGCGCCGCCTTCTTCCGCGGCGAACTGATCGCGGTTCTGCAGATTGTCGAGCACCACGACATCGACGTTGCCAGCATGAAGTCGTCGGTCGCCGGCGCCCTTGGCGCGCCGCAGTTCATGCCGTCCGTCTTTCTGCGCTACGCGCAGGATTTCGACCGCGACGGCCACCGCAACATCTGGACGTCGGCCCCCGACACGCTCGCTTCCATTGCCGCGTTCCTGAAGGGCGAAGGCTGGGTGAAGGGGCGCCACTGGGGCGTCGAGGCGAAGGTGCCGGCGTCCATCCCGTGCTCGCTGGAAGGCCCCGAACAGGGCAAGCCGGTTGCCGAGTGGGCGAAGCTCGGCGTCACGCGCATTGACGGTTCGCCGCTGCCGCGCACCGGCGGCCTTTCCTATCTCTTGATGCCGGCCGGTCGCTACGGCCCCGCCTTCATCGTCACCGACAATTTCTACGTCCTAAAAAGCTACAACACCTCTGACCTCTACGCCCTCTACATCGGCCAGCTTGCCGACCGCTTCGCTAACGACCGTCCCTTCGTCGCCCCGTGGGGCAACGTCGGCGGCTTCAGCCGCGGCGATGTCAAACACATGCAGGACGAACTGATCGCGGCGGGCTATGACGTTGGCGGCGCCGACGGCCTGATCGGGTTCAAGACCCGCATCGCCGTCGGCCTCTGGCAAGCAAGACAGGGCGAGAGCCCCACCTGCCTGCCCGACGCAGACATGATCCGCAGCATCCACTGAGGACGCAGTTAGGAAAGCCGATGCCCGTCACGCCCCACAGCGAGGAACACTTCTCCGGTTCCGAGAACGTCCGCGACGTCGTCATCGGCATGGCCGATGGCCTGACGGTCCCGTTCGCGCTTGCCGCTGGCCTCACCGCGGCCGTCGCCCAGACCCACATCATCGTTACCGCCGGTCTGGCCGAGATTGCCGCCGGCTCCATCGCCATGGGCCTCGGCGGCTACCTCGCCGCCCGCACCGATCAGGAGCACTACGTCACCGAGGAGCAGCGCGAGTACCGCGAGATCCGCGAGCTTCACCAGCGCGAGATCGAGGAGACCGAGGAGATCTTCGCCGCCTACGGCCTCAAGGGTGAACAGTTGAAGTCGGTGGTCGACGCGGTTTCGTCGGAGCCCAAGCAGTGGGTCGATTTCATGATGCGCTTCGAGCTGGGGCTGGAGCGCCCCAACCCGCGCCGCGCGCCGATCAGCGCCGCCACCATCGCCATCTCCTACATCGTCGGCGGCCTCATTCCGCTGTCGCCGTATTTCTTCACTAACGTGATCGGCACCGCGCTCACCTTCTCGGTGGTCGTCACCGGGATTGCCCTGCTCGTCTTCGGCGCGGTCAAGGGACGCCTCACCGGCCAGAACATGCTGAAGTCGGGAGTCCAGACGCTGTTGGTCGGTGGCATCGCAGCGGCCGCCGCCTTCTATCTGGCGTCGTTGTTCGGCGGAGGTTGAAGCTGATGCGCGCCGCCCTCGTCTCCGCAATCGTAATGGTGCTCGCCGCCGGCACGGCGAATGCCGCCGGCATCTCCCTCGCCAGCATCGCGCCCGCCTGCAAATGCGAGGTGCTGCGTGAGCGGCTCACGGCCGCCGACATCGCCGAATTTGAAACGCTGCCCGCCCAGGTGCGCGCGACGCTCGCCGCGCTCGAAAGCGGCAATGCGCCGGGCAACGAAGCCGCCGACGCCATCGCCGCGAAGCTCGCTGGCGGCGCGTTCGACGGTGCATTCGAGCGCGTTCGTCCCGGCACTCGCGCCTGCACGGTCTACTGGTATGGCTTCCTCGACAACCGCAGCGAACGTGTCGGCCGCCATCGCTGCCGGGTCACCGTCAAGAACGGCGCGATCGGCATCGCCAAGATTACCGGCGACGGGTTCAACGCCGATCTTCTCCCCTACATCGCCGGCGCCGAGGCCGTCGTTGGCCGCACGTTCCTCCCTGGGCAGCGCCTCAAGACCTACGACAAGGCGGTTCCCGCCAACGCCGAGAACGACAACTTCGGCAACAAGGTCGGCCTCGCCTTCG
Source organism: uncultured Alphaproteobacteria bacterium (assembly GCA_963843565.1). Classification (GTDB taxonomy): domain Bacteria; phylum Pseudomonadota; class Alphaproteobacteria; order Rhizobiales; family Kaistiaceae; genus DASZQY01. The sequence continues at coordinate 294,306 of CAWJKY010000003.1, read as the reverse complement.
TCGACAAGGGCCACCTCTACCTCATCAGCATCAACGAGCGCGGCTTCACCGAGCCCGACGACACCTTCTTCGAGGTCCTCTTCATCGAGTGACGCATCGGGCGGACCTGGCGGCGTTGCGTCTCGAAATGTAATGTTATAACGTTTCGTTCGCTGGCGGGCCAACGACAGGAATTTCACGCTTGAATCGTCTTCTTGCCGCGGCCGCGTTGGCCGTCGTTGTCAGCTTCCCCGCCCGCGCCGCCGACCTGATCGCGGTCGTCGCCGCAGAGAATTTCTATGGCGACATCGCCGCCGCGATCGGTGGCGACCACGTCGCGGTCACCTCGATCCTCGCCAACCCGGACGCCGATCCGCATCTCTTCGAGGCAAGCCCGTCGGTCGCCCGCGCTCTGTCTGTGGCCCAGATCGTCATCGCCAATGGCGCCGGCTACGACCCGTGGATCGCCAAGCTGGTCGCCGCCAGTCCGTCGCCCGACCGCGTGGTGATCGTTGCCGCCGATCTCGTCGGCGCAAGCGACGGCGCCAATCCGCATCTCTGGTACGATCCGGCGACCATGCCGGCTGTCGCCAAGGCGATTGCCGCGCGCCTTGCCGAGATCGACCCCACCAACCGGGCGGACTATGCGGCGAACCTGAAGAAGCTCGACGCCGATTTCGCGGCGATCGCCGCCAGGGTCGCCGAGGTCAAGGCGAAGTACGCCGGCGCCGCCGTGACCGCCAGCGAACCGGTCTTCGGCGACATGGCCGCCGCCCTCGGGCTCACCATGCGCAACGAGCGCTTCCAGGTGTCGGTGATGAACGACACCGAGCCCAGCGCCCGCGACACCGCCGCCTTCGAGAACGACCTCAAGACCCACCAGGTCAAGGTTCTCTTCTACAACAGCCAGGTCACCGACCCGCTCACCGATCGGCTCCTGTCGATCGCCGGCGCGGCAGGTGTCCCCGTCGTCGGCGTCACCGAGACCCAACCCGCCGGCATGAGCTTCGCCGCGTGGATGCTGTCCGAACTCGACGCCACCGAGAAGGCGCTGGCAGGCCCGTCTTCGTGAGCGCCATCCGCTTCGATCGTGTCACGTTGGCGCTCGCCGGCAAGACTATCCTCGCCGACGTCTCCCTCGAGATCGGCGAGGGTGAATTCATCGGCGTGCTCGGCCCGAACGGCGCCGGCAAGACGACGCTGATGCGTGCCATCCTCGGGCTGGTGGCGCCGACCGCCGGCGCGATCACCGTCCTCGGCACCCCGGCGGAGCGCGGCACGCCCCGCATCGGCTACCTCCCGCAGGTGCGCACGTCCCCGCCCGACCTCCGCCTGAGCGGCCTCGAATTCGTCGCCAGTTCCGTCAACGGCCACCGCTTCGGCCTGCCGTGGCGGAGCTCCGCCGATCGCCGCGAACTCGACAAATGCCTCGGCATCGTCGGCGCCCGCGACCTCGCCAACCGGCCGATCTCGGAGCTCTCGGGCGGCGAACGCCAGCGTCTCCTCTTCGCCCAGGCGCTGCTTGGCAAGCCGCGCATCCTGCTCCTCGACGAGCCGTTGATCAGCCTCGACACCCGCCACCAGCGCGTCGTCATCGACCTTGCCCGCCAGCTTCGCGACGAGATGAAGATCACCGTCCTGTTTTCGGCCCACGAGCTGAACCAGCTTCTCGGCGCCATCGACCGCGTCCTTTACCTCGGCAACCGCCAGGCGGCGCTCGGCACCGTCGACGAGGTCATCCGCGAACCGGTTCTCTCGCGCCTCTATGGCTCGGCCATCGAGGTGGTGCGCGTCGATCGGCACATCTTCGTCCTGTCCGGCTCGATGCCCGTCGATCAGGACGCCCATCGTCACGAACACGGTCACGACCATGGGCATCCTTAGCTACGACTTCATGGTCACCGCGTTCCTGGCGAGCGGCGTGGTCGCCGTGGTCGCAGGGATCGTCGGCGTGTTTCTGGTCGGCCGCGGTCAGGCCTTTGCCGGTCACGCCCTCTCCCACGTCGGTTTCGCCGGCGCCACCGCCGCGGGGCTGATCGGCATCTCGTCGCTGTGGGGGATGATCGGCCTCACCCTCATCGCCGGCGTCGGCATGGGCGTGCTCGGCGAGCGCCTTTCCGGCCGCGACGTCGCCATCGGCATGGTGCTCGCCCTGTCGCTCGGCTTCGGGCTCCTGTTCCTGCACTACTACACGTCGTTCGCCACCCAGGCGACGGCGCTTCTCTTCGGCAACGTGCTGGCGGTCTCGCCCGACACGCTGCGCACGCTTGTCCTCCTCGGCGTCGCGGCCCTCGCCGCCCTCGCGCTCGTCAGCCGGCCGCTCCTGTTCGTGACGCTCCAGCCAGAGCTGGCCGAGGCGCGTGGCGTCTCCGCGCGGCTGATCGGCACCCTGTTCATGGCGATCGTCGCGGTCACCGTGTCGGCGTCCGTGCAGATCGTCGGCATCCTGCTGGTCTTCACGCTGATGGTCGGGCCGGCCGCGGCAGCCGAGCGTCTGGTGACCCGGCTGGGAACCGGCATCCTCCTTGCCGCGATTCTGGCCGTCGCCGAGGCCTGGCTCGGCATCGCCATCGCCTTCTATACCGACTGGCCGACGAGCTTCTGCATCACCGCCCTTTCCGGCACGGTCTATGCCGGCGCGGTGCTGGTCGGGCGTCGTTAACGCGTTGGTTTGACCCGCCGGCTAGGATTCCCGCATACTGCGCTTCGACTGGAAGGGGGGTCCAGCAGCGGCGCGCGCAAGGGAAGGCATGAGCGCCAGGGACCTGAAATGCGCCTGATTCGCGGGGCATCCAAGACATTCGCCATGGCGCTCGCGTTGGCCGCGAGCCTCTCGGCCGCCGGCGCAGAGGCCGCCGGCATCTGCACCCAGCTTCAGGCCCGCCTCGTCCAGCTCGATCAGATGAGCGCCGGCGGCAGCAGCTCTGCCGCGGCCCGCATCTACGACGGCCCCATTGCCCAGCAACAGAAGGAGATCCAGCGCGCTTCAAACGCTGCCCGGCAGTTCGGCTGCGTCAGCGGCTTCGTCCTGTTCCAGTCGCGTGGCCGCGATCCGCGTTGCGACAACCTGATGTCGACCCTCGACCGCATGCGCGCCAACCTCGGCCGGCTGATTTCCGCCCGCGCTCAGCAGTCGGCCGGCGACCCGTTCGCCATTGCCCGCGAGCGCAGCGCCGTCCTGCGCACCATGCAGGCAAATCGGTGCAACAGCGGCCCGACCGTCGTCGACACGCCGCGTTCCGGCTCCAGCGGCGGCCTCTTCGCGAGCCTGTTCGGCCAGCCGCGCGTCAACACCTACAGCACCAGCGGCGGGCAGCTCGACACGACCTCCGGCACCTACCGGACGGTCTGCGTTCGCACCTGCGACGGCTACTACTTCCCGATTTCCTTCTCGACGGTGCCCAGTCAGTTCAGCGCCGATGCCGAGACCTGCCAGCAGATGTGTCCGGGCGCCGAGGTTTCGCTCTACACCTACAGCAACCCCGGCGGCGACGTCAGTCAGGCCGTCTCGCTCTCCGGCGAGGCCTATACCTCGCTCCCGACCGCGTTCCTCTACCGCCGGCAGTTCGACAAGGCCTGCACCTGCGGCTCGCCGGCGGCGGCCGCCCCCCAGTTCACGGAATTCCAGTCCGACGGCGGCATCATCGACCTCAGCGGCAAGGACTCGACCCCCGCCCAGGTCGCCGCTGTGCCGGTTCCCGACCCCATCCTCCGTCCCCCGCTCGGCGAAGACCCGGAGACGGTCGCCAACCGCGCCGGCGATCTCACGCCCCGGCGGGTTACCGGGGCCGATACGGCCGCCACCGATACAACCGCCGATGGCAAGAAGATCAGGATCGTCGGCCCGGACTACTACTTGGCGCAATAATTGCCGAGTGTGTGATACCCGCCACTTGCCGGTGCACCCGTCGCTCTGCCAGAAACGCCGCTCGGGGATTCTGCTGGAGCCTTCTTGGACATGCCCATGACATCGCTGGCGTCGACCCATCCACGGCCTGCGGCGCTGCGTGGCGCGCTCGTGGCAGCGGGCCTCGCCCTGCTCGCGGCATCTTGCTCGGCCATCGCCACCGCGCCTGTGCTCGATCCGCCGAAGGCCATGTACGCGGCCACCGAGGACGACGGCTTCAAGGTCGTCGCGGTCAACTACAAGCGCATCAACTCGAAGTTCCTGCGCCAGGTGGTGGATACGCCAGTCGAGTTCCACGCCCTGCCCGGCACGGTCGTCATCGACCCCGCCAACCGCTTCCTCTATCTGACGCTGCTCGGCGGCAAGTCGATGCGCTACGGCATCGGCGTCGGCCGCGCCGGTTTCGCCTGGTCGGGAACCGCCACGATCGGCGACAAGCAGCACTGGCCGAAGTGGTTCCCGCCGAAGGAAATGGTGGCGCGCGACCCGCGCCTCAAGCCGGTCGCCGACGGCCAGGACGGCGGCCCGAAGAATCCGCTCGGCGCGCGCGCCATGTATCTGTGGTCGAACGGCGTCGACACGCTCTATCGCATTCATGGCACCAACCAGCCGTCGAGCATCGGCCGCGCCGTCTCCAGCGGCTGCGTGCGCATGCTCAATCAGGACGTGATCGACCTCTACGAGCGCGTCCCGATCGGCGCGAAGGTGATCGTGCTGCCGGCCGGCGGCGCCGACGAGATAAAGGTCGGTGTCAACGCACCACCGTTATCCGTTCCGCCGCCCGCGTAATCCCGGTGTAGAGCCAGCGGGCGCGGTGCTCGCGGAAGGCGTAGCTCTCGTCGAACAGCATGACGTCCTCCCACTGGGAGCCTTGCGCCTTGTGGACGGTGAGCACGTAGCCGTAGTCGAACTCGTCGGAGCGCCGGCGCTCGGCGAAGGAGAGCGCGTCGGCGGTGCCGTCGAAGAAGGCCGGGTTGATCGAGACGGTCGTCTTCTGCTTCGCCATGTCGCCGTCCTCCGGCGTCAGGCTGTAGCGCAAGAGCCCCTTGCGCGGCCGGCGCACCTTATCGACCGTCCACAGACTGCCATTCAGCAGCCCGCGCTTGCGCTCGTTCCTGAGGCAGACGAGCGTTTCGCCGGCGACCGGCGCCGGCCCGGCGCGCTCGAGCAGCGCGCGGATGCGGGCGTTGTAGCTCCGCCGCGTATTGTTCCGCCCGACCAGCACCTGGTTTGCCGCCAGCACCTCCTCGTGGTCGATGTCGTTGCGCCCGACCACGCGGCTGCCGTCGTATGATCCCTCCGCCAGAGTCTTGCCTTCGCGCACCCGCATCGACATGGCGATGATCGGGTTCTCCGCCGCCTGGCGGTGCACCTCGGTCAGCATCACGTCGGGCTCGCTCGACGTGAAATAGCCGCCACCGGCGATCGGAGGAAGTTGCGCCGGATCGCCCAGCACCAGCACCGGCGTGCCGAACGACAGCAGGTCGACGCCGATCGCCTCGTCGACCATCGAGCACTCATCGATGATGACCAGCTTCACCTTGCCCGCTTCGCTGTCGTGGTTGAGAACGAACGACGGCCCGTTCTCGTCCTCGCCGCGCGAGCGGTAGATGAGGCTGTGGATCGTCCCGGCCCCGGGGCAGCCGCGGGTGCGCATGACGTGCGCCGCCTTGCCGGTGTAGGCGGCAAACACGACGCCGCCGGCCACCGTCTCGGCGATATGGCGGGCCAGCGTCGTCTTGCCGGTGCCGGCGTAGCCGAACAGGCGGAAGACCTGCTTGTCCCCCGCCGTCAGCCACCGGCCGACGGCCTTCAGCGCTTCATCCTGTTGCGGCGACCATTGCATGGGGGCTGTCTAGCGGACGGCGATGGCGCTCACCAGAAGCACGTCGGTTGACTTTTGTACACACAAACGTACATTTCACCAATGGACGGGATTGCTGGGTTCGACTGGGACGATGGTAACCGGACCAAGTGCCAGAAACACGGCGTGTCCGTCGAAGACGTGGAAGCTGCGCTCACGAGCCCATTGCTGGTCAGGTTCGACCGGCTCCACTCGCAATCGGAGGCCCGACATCAGGCCGTGGGGTACGCGAGAAACGGTCGACCGGTGTTCATCGTCTTCACGATCAGGGAGCGCCTGGGCAAGAAGGTCAGCCGCCCGATCAGCGCGCGATACATGCACACAAAGGAAGTTCGACGCTATGAAGAAACCCATGGCTAAGCTCAAGAAATTCCCAACATTCAAGAGCGACGAGGAGGCTGAACGCTTCGTCGACACCGCCGATCTCAGCGAGTACGACTTTTCCGAGTTCAAGCCGATGCGCTTCGAGTTCGAACCGAAGGACGCGCGCGTCAACATGCGGCTTCCCGAGTCGCTGCTGAAATCCGTCAAGCAGCGTGCCGGCAAGCGCGGCATTCCGTATCAGCGCTACATGCGTGAGATGATGGAACTCGGCATGACCCAGGAGAAGCGCAAGGGCTGACCGTCCTACCCCTTGTCCCGAAACTTGTTGGTGATCGGGTAGCGGCGGTCGCGGCCGAAATTCTTGCGCGTGATCTTCACGCCCGGCGCCGCCTGGCGGCGCTTGTACTCGGCGATGTAGAGCAGCCGCTCGACCTTCCTGACCGTCTCGATGTCGTGCCCGCGCTTGACCACCTCGGCGAGCCGCATCTCGCCTTCCACCAGGCACTCCAGAATATCGTCGAGCACGGCGTACGCCGGCAGCGAATCCTGGTCGGTCTGGTCGGGACGCAGCTCCGCCGAGGGCGCCCGCGTGATGACGTTTTCCGGGATGACAGCGCCGGCCGGCCCTAGCCCGCCTTTCGGCATGTGGGCGTTCCGCCAGCGGGCGAGGTCGTAGACCTCGGTCTTGTAGAGGTCCTTGATCGGGTTGAAGCCGCCGTTCATGTCGCCGTAGAGCGTCGCGTAGCCCACCGACATTTCCGACTTGTTGCCGGTGGTGAGCACCATCGCGCCGAACTTGTTGGAGATCGCCATCAGGATGGTGCCGCGCGCCCGCGATTGCAGGTTCTCCTCGGTGATGTCCGCTGCACGACCGGAAAACAGCGGCGCCAGCGCTTCGGTGAAGCCCTCCACCGGCTTCTCGATCGGCACGATGTCGTAGCGCACGCCGAGCGTCTCGGCGATCGCCGCCGCGTCGGAGAGGCTCTCGTTCGAGGTGTAGCGATAAGGCAGCATCACGCAGTGGACACGCTCTGCCCCGAGCGCATCGACGGCCATCGCCGCGACCACCGCCGAATCGATGCCGCCGGAAAGCCCGAGCACCACGCCGGGAAAGCCATTCTTGTCGACGTAGTCGCGCGTCCCCAGAACGCAGGCCCGCCAGTTCGCCTCCTCGACATCGGGGAGCGGCGCTTTCGGCCCGTCGACGCAGCGCCAGCCGGCTTCCGTTTTCTTCCACGTCACCACCGATACCGCCGTTTCGAACTGCGGCATCTGGAAGGCGAGCGTCCGGTCGCCGTTGAGCCCGAACGACCCGCCGTCGAAGACCAGTTCGTCCTGCCCGGTGCACTGGTTGGCGTAGACCATCGGCAACCCGGTCTCGACGACGCGGGCAAGCGCCACCTGCTGGCGCACCTCGGCCTTGCCGCGCCAGTAGGGCGAGCCGTTTGGAACGATCAGGATTTCGGCGCCGGTCTCCATCAGGCATTCCGACACCTGCTCGAACCAGATGTCCTCGCAGATCGGCAGCCCGAGCCGCACGCCGCGAAAGCCGACCGGCCCCGGCAGCGGCCCGACCTCGAACACGCGCAGCTCGTCGAAGACGCCGTAGTTGGGAAGCTCGACCTTGTAGCGCAGCGCCTCGATTCTGCCGGCGTCGAGGAGCGCCACCGCGTTGTAGCACTTCTCCTCGGCCGGCCACGGCGTGCCCACGACGACACCCGGCCCGCCGTCGGCAGTGTCCGCCGCAAGCGCCTCGACGGCCGCGCGGCAGGCGTCTTGAAACGCCCGCTTCAGCACCAGGTCTTCTGGCGGGTAGCCGGCCATGAACAGCTCGGTCAGCACGACGAGATCGGCGCCGGCGGCCGCCGCCGCGGCGCGCGCCGTTCGACCCTTCGCCAGGTTGCCGTCGATGTCGCCGACGACCGGATCGAGCTGGGCGACCGCGATCCGCAACGTATCGGTCAGAAGTGCTGCCATAACGGGGGCGGGTTTAGCCCGCCGCCGCGCCCCCCGCAATCGGCGTTGCCCTACCCCACGTGCTCGCGCAGGAACTTGACGGTCCGCATCCGCGCCAGCATCGCCGAGTGGTCGTTGAAGGCCGGGGTGCCGTCGCGGTTGAAGGCGTGGCCGGCAGGATAGGTGAAGATCTGGACCATCGCCGGATCGACCGCGTCGCGAACCTTGTCGACGTCGCTCATCGGGATGCCACCGTCCTTCTCGCCGAAGTGCAGCATCACCGGCACCTTCGGCGTTTCGTCGAGATGCGCGGCGATCATGCCGCCGTAGTAGCCGATGGTCCCCGCGACGCCTGGCACGCGGCAGGCCGTGAACCAGGCGAGCGACCCGCCCCAGCAGTAGCCGACCAGACCGACCTTGCCGGAGGCGGCGAGCGCGGCAACCGTGGCGCGGATGTCGAGGATCGTCGCTTCGGTCGAGATCTGGTTGCGGAGCGCCACGCCCCTCTGCATGTCGTCCTTGTCGTAGCCGAGCTCGGCGTTCGCCTCGGCGCGGTCGAAGATCGCCGGCGCGATGACGTGGTAGCCGTCCTCGGCGAAGCCGTCGGCGACGCTGCGGATGTGGGCGTTGACCCCGAAAATCTCCTGGATGACGACGAGGCCGCCGCGCGGCGCGCCTTCCGGCTTTGCCTCATAGGCGCCGAGTTCGAAGCCGTCGTCGGCCGTCAGCCTGATTGCCTCTCCCATGTGCATGTTCCTCCTGCTCCCGACACTAGGCGGTTGGGCCGGGAAAAAGAAGCCGCCCGTTCCATGCGCCAGAACGGGCGGCAGGTGCCGTGTACTTCACGGGGAGAAGTCTGCTGGAGTCAGCCGGTCACGCGCGGATCTCCTGCCGCTGGAAGCTGACGTAGGCGATCGTGAAGACCACCAGCATCCCGGCGATCATGCCGGTGAGCTGCGGCCAGATGAGCAGCGCGCTCTGCCCGAAGGGCAGCGGCGCCCCCATCAGCGCGCCCTGCAGCTGGGTCATGAAGACGATGCCCAGCGAGCGCGTCGCCGGATTGAGCAGCGCCAGCGTCATCTCCCCGAACAGCGTGTTCGGCGAGACGCGCGCGATGCCGGTCTGCCAGTAGGCGTTGGTGACCGCCGTCATCGGGTCGAGCTGATCGACCGGCGCGATCGCGTTGGCGATCAGCGGCGTCAGCATCGTCCAGAAGATGGCGAACAGCAGCCACAGGGTCAGCGAGGCCAGCGCCGAGGTGGCGGGCGCGCGGAAGAGCGTCGAGAACAGCAGCGCCACCGCCAGCCACACGCCGGAATAAACCAGCGCCGCGAAGAAGAACGTGGCGGAGCGGATCACCTCCTCGCCGCTCGGCGGCAGGCCGAGCAGAAGGATGCCGAGGCCGGTCATCAGCAGCCACAGCGTCACCAGGCAGATCGCCAGCACCAGCAGCCCGCCGAGGAACTTCCCGGCGAGCAGCGCGTCGCGGTAGATCGGCTGGGCGAGGATGCGGCTCATGGTGCGCCGGCTGTATTCGCCGTTGATCGCGTCGAAGGCGAGCGCGATCGCGACCAGCGGCAGCAGGAAGCCCAGGAACGTGACGAACGAGGGCAGCGGCGATTGCGCCGTGGTGAACAGGCGCAGGAATAGGAACTGGTCCTCGCCGACCGTCGCCTTGATCTGGCCGATGGCGCCGTAGATGGCGCCGCCGGCGGCAAGCAGCACGAGCAGCATCACCAGATGGATGCGCAAGCTCGTCAGGTGATCGGCCGCCTCCTTGAGGGCGACGGTCGCAACGCCGGTGAATGGCGAACCTTCACGCCGCATCGGGAACCTCCTCGCTGCCGGAGAAGTAGCGCACATAGACCTCGTCGAGGCCGACCCGCCGGATCGCCATGTTGCGCAAGGACCCCTTGGCCTCGACCACGCGCCGGGCGATCTCCGGCCGCACATCGCGGTCCGCATCGACGCGCACCACGCCGGCCACCGGCGCGGCCACCGCCGCCACGCCGTCGAGCCCGGCGAGCGCCGCCGGCAGGTCGACCCCTTCGGCCTCGACCTCGACCACGTAGGCGCCGCCCAGAACCTCCGCCGCCAGCGCGCCGACCTTGCCGACCAGCCCGAGCTTGCCCTTGCGGAACAGCGCGACGCGGTCGCAGATCGACTCGACCAGCCCGAGCATGTGCGACGACAGCAGGATGGTCATGCCGTCGTTGCGCAGCTCGCCGATCAACGCCAGCAACTCCTGCGTCGCCTGCGGGTCGAGCCCGTTGGTGGGCTCGTCGAGGATGGCGACCTCGGCCTGCTTGACGATCAGCTCGGCAAGCCCCAGGCGCTGGCGCATGCCGTGCGAGTAGGTGCTGGTGCGCCGGTCGGCGACCTCGGCGAGCCCGACCCGCTCGAGCGCCGCATCGCCGCGCTGGCGCGCCTCGGCCCCGTCGATGCCGGCGAGCCGCGCCGTATAGGCGAGGTTCTCGCGCGCCGACAGGTGGTCGTAGAAGCCCACCTGGTCGGGCAGATAGCCGGCGCGGCGCTTGACCTGGAGCGGCTGGCGAAACGGGTCGAACTCCAGCACCCGGACGCTCCCCTCGCTGGGCTCGGTCAGCCCGAGAAGCATCAGGATGGTCGTCGTCTTGCCCGAGCCGTTCGGGCCGAGCAGCCCGAACACCTCGCCCTTCTCGACGGTCAGGTCGAGATGATCGACGGCCACCGTGCGGCCATACCGCTTGGTCAGGCCCTTCGTTTCGATGACGGCGTTCATCGACGGCCGTACCGGGTGACCGCCACCGCCAGAACCAGAACCGCCGCGCCGATGACGCCGAGCCCGGCGATCCCCCACATGGTGGAGGTGAGCACGGTGACGCGGAAGCTGGCGCTGTTGGAGGCGCCCTCGCCCGCGGCGCGCACCGTCATGACGTAGTCGCCGGCGATCGCCCGGTCCGACGGCGTCAGGTTGATGTTGACCGGCACGTCCTGGCCCGGCGCGATCGACGGGATGGCCTTGGGGTCGGCCTCCGCCTTCCACCCGGAGGGCACGTTCGCGGATACGTTGACCTGGGTCGCCGGCGCGCTGCCGCCGTTGTGGACCGTGAACTTGAAGGTGCGCTGCTTGCCGGCGGTGGCATCGCCCGACAAACGCCCTTCCGGGCCGTCCAGCGTCAGCGACGGCTGGCCGGTCACGTCGAGCAGCAGCGGCGTCTCGGCGTGCGCCTCCTTGCTCGCCGCCTGGATGCCGACGGTGTACTGGCCGGCGGCGACGTCCTGGGGAAGCTTGACGCTGACCTTGAGGCTGTTGGTGGCGCCCGCCTTGACGGGAATGCTGGTCAGTTCCTGGCTGCCGTACTGCTCCTTGAAGGTGATGACGAAGCCGGGCGGCCCTTGCGCGACCAGATTGTAGGTCTGGTCGTCGGCGCCCTCGTTCTTCACGTCGACGTCGAAATCGAAGGCCGAGGTCGGCGTCCCGCGGAGCGCCGGCAGCTTCGGCTGGACCGAAACCGTGGCCGGCTTGGCGGCGGCGAGCGCCAGCGTCACCGGTAGCGTCAGTGGCGCCGCGTCAGTCTTGCCGGTGACCGTGAACGGATAGCTGCCCGTCTTGGCGCCCTTCGGCGGCGTCAGCTTCAGCTGCAGCGACTGGCTGCCGTCGGGCGGCACGATCGCGGCGGTGACCGGCTTGCCGCCACCGTCGATCTCGTAGGTCCAGCCGTCCGGCAGGCCGTTGACGGCGAGCTCCACCCGCTGCGGCGGCATCGCCTTGTTGGTCAGGCTGAGGTTGAGGCGGATGTCGTCGCCGACCCGCGCGGTCGTCTCCGGATAGGGCGTCGTCAGCCACAGCCCGTGCATCGGTGGAGAGATGGCGGGTGGCGTCGTGGCGTCCTGGGCAAACGCGGCCGGCCCACAGATCAACCAGCCAGCCGCAGCCATCGCGGCAAGAATAGTGAGGCGCCGAGCCATAGTTTTCTCCCTCATGCCAAGTTGAAGCCGCTCGTATCTCGACTTTACTTGAGATGCGTCAGGTATGCTTCAAGAATAGATGTGGGAATGATCTGTCAGAATGTGGCGAGAATCTGGCAAATCAGGTCGTGCGGGATTAAGACTTGGTAAGGTTTCCTGCGACCTGACGCCACGCGCCGGTCACGCGCCGGCCACGATTGCCGGTTGCTGTGCCGATGTCCGGTTATGCTTGAGCAGCTCCGCCACCAGGAAGGCCAGCTCGATCGCCTGGTCGGCGTTGAGCCGCGGGTCGCAGTAGGTGTGGTAGCGGTCGGACAGGTCCATCTCGGTGATCGCCCGCGCCCCGCCGGTGCACTCGGTGACGTCCTTGCCGGTCATCTCCAGATGCACCCCGCCGGGGATCGTGCCCTCGGCCTTGTGGACGGCGAAGAAGCCCTGGATCTCGGACATGATGCGGTCGAAGGGCCGTGTCTTGTAGGTGTTGCCGGCCTTGATGGTGTTGCCGTGCATGGGGTCGCATGACCACAACACCGTGCGCCCTTCGCGCTTCACCGCGCGCACCAGCTTGGGCAGGTGCTCTTCGACCTTCTCGGCGCCGAACCGGCAGATCAGCGTCACCCGGCCCGGCTCGTCGGCCGGGTTGAGGATGTCGAGGAGTTCGATCAGCCCATCGGGCGTCAGCGAGGGCCCGCACTTCAGGCCGATCGGATTCTTGATGCCGCGCGCGAATTCGACGTGGGCATGATCCGGCTGGCGGGTACGGTCGCCGATCCACACCATGTGGCCCGAGGTCGCGTACCAGTCACCGGTGGTCGAATTGTTGCGCGTCATCGCCTGCTCGAAGCCGAGCAGCAGCGCCTCGTGGCTGGTGTAGAATTCGGTGATGCGCATTTCCGGGTGGCGCTCGGGGTCGATCCCGCAGGCGCGCATGAAGTCGAGCGCCTCGGTGATCCGCCCGGCGAGTTCTGCGTAGCGCGCCGCCTGCGGGCTGTCCTTGACGAAGCCCAGCATCCAGCGGTGCGCGTTGTCGAGGTTGGCGTAGCCGCCGGTCGCAAACGCCCGCAGCAGGTTGAGCGTCGCCGCCGACTGGCGATAGGCCTCGAGCTGGCGCCGCGGATCGGGCACCCGCGCGGCTTCCGTGAAGGCGATGTCGTTGACGATGTCGCCGCGGTAGCTGGGCAGGCTCACCCCGTTCTGCGTCTCGGTGTCGGACGAACGCGGCTTGGCGAACTGGCCCGCCACCCGCCCGACCTTCACCACCGGCAGCGCCCCCGCGAAGGTCAACACCACCGCCATCTGCAGGAACACGCGGAAGAAGTCGCGGATGTTGTCGGCGGAATGCTCGGCGAACGATTCCGCGCAGTCGCCTCCTTGCAGCAGAAACGCCTCGCCGGCCGACACCCGGGCGAGCGCTGCTTTCAGCTTGCGCGCCTCGCCGGCGAAGACCAGCGGCGGGAAGCCCGCCAGCTGCTTCTCGACCTCGGCGAGCACCGCGGCGTCCGGATAGCTCGGCACCTGCTCGACCGGCTTCTGCCGCCAGCTTGCCGGGCTCCATCCGTTCTTCATCGCGTGTCGCTCCAAGGGGCCGGCGGGCACGAAAACCCGAGCGGCGGCGCCTTATAGCGCCGGCCCGGAGGGATGCCAAATCGAGCGGAACCCGCGCAGACGCCGGCTGGGAGGCTCTGCCGCGCCTGGGCCCCGGCCTTCCGGCTGCCCGGTGCGTTTGAGCCCTTCGAGGATCGATAGCGACGCCTCGCCGGCGGGCCGTGCCTCGACGCAACGCTGCCCAAAGAATGGGCTGGCGTGTGACAGGCCGTCGCAGATAACTTTGGCGAGCGGTCCTTTGGGGATGGGGTGGCGCGTGCACGCGACGGTTTCGCTTGCACGGCGGAGCGCGATGATTGTCGCGGCCGCCGTGGGGATGCTGTGGGCCTTTGCAGGCAGCGGCGCCGGTTCCGCCCTTGCGACCGAAGCCGGGTCGTTTCCTGCATATCAGGGAGCCCCCATTCCCGACGGCTCCACGCTGGTGCCGTCACGGGCGGAGTTCGACAAGAGTCTCGGGACCGCCGCGCCCACGGACGCCTCGCCGCAGGCGGTCGCCAGTTCGCTCTGCCAACCCACCGTTGCCGGTGGCGGGCCGACGACCTCGCCCTCTTCCGTCGACGTGGCCATCGGGCCAAGCAGCGGCGTCGTCGTTAGCAACGAAGGCTACCTCGTCTTCGACAAGACAGACCCGACCAACGGCACGACCGGCTGCCCGCGCGATTTCACGCCGCTGATCGACAACAGCCTGTTCGGCTCGCTCGTCAATGCAGGCACCACCATTTATAGTCCGCGCGTTGCCTATGATCCGCACAGCGGCACTTTCTTGATCGTCGCACTGTCAAGCGGGGGCACGAACGGCCTGCTGTGGGCGCAGTCGAGCGACGGGGGGTCCTGGTCCGCGTCCGGAAGAATTTATAAGCCGGCCTCAATTCGCCGACAGTCGGCTTTTCTCAAGCCTTTTGGCTTGTTACCGTCAACACTCCGGCCTTTGGCGGGGCGGATTTTGTCAGAATAAACAATCAAGATGTTACCGATTCCGCGCCCACAAATTCGGCGGTATCCAACCTTGTTGCGCCGCGCATTCTGGATAACGGGTCGACGGCCTTCTTCCTCGCCGCCGATTCCGCCAGCTCCGCAATCAAGCGCTTCTCGTTCGACCTGACGACCCCGACGTCGCTCAACGCGACCCCCGACATCACCGTCCCCGCCTTCACCGCGCCGCCTGGGGTGACGCAGTCGAACGGCCAAATGCTCGACGCCGGCGACGGCCGCTTCCTCGGCCCTACGACCCAGATCGGCAACTCGCTCTGGAACGTGCACACCGTCAACGTCGACGGTCACGCGCGCTTCCGCGTCTACAAGTTCTCCACCACCGGCACCGCGCCGCTTCTGACCTTCACGCCGACCATCCTCGGCACCGAGGACCTGTTCAACGCCACCATGGCGACCGGGTCCGAGACCGCCGGCTCGCGCGCCTTTGTCTCGGCCTCGGCCATCGCCCCCGGGGTGGCAGGCGCTTACGTCATGAGCTTCACGGGTCCCAACGACTCCGCGCAGGGGTGGTCATTCGACATTGCGTGGTGGAACGCCATCGACTTCGCGACCAGCGAAACCACCACTCCCACCTCCTGCAACGCGTCGGCCGCCGGTTCCTGCGCCTGGACGAACTCGTCGGGCACCGCCATGGACCCGAGCGACCCGACGACCGCTTGGGTGTTCAATCAGTATACGATCGGCACAAATCAGACGAACTGGGCCGTCGCCGGAGCAGCGGTGAGCGGGGGCGGCACCGGAGCCCCGCCGCTGGCGCCCATCGCCAGCGCCGCGACCGGCATCAGCCTGACCGGGTTCACCGCCAACTGGTCGGCTCAGCCACCCGCCACCGGGTATCAACTCGACGTCGCCACCGATGCCGCCTTCAGCGCCTCGGTGTCCGCCGGCGGCCGTCCCGCCAGCCTCCTCGCGGGCTACCCAATGGACGTCGGCAACGTCACATCGTTCGCCGTCACCGGCCTCTCGCCCGCCACGACTTACTACTATCGCGTACGTGCCATCGCGAGCGGCTATTCGAGCCTCTCGTCCAACACCATTTCGGTCGCGACTTTCGGCGGGCTGACCTGTACGCTCAACGCCGATCCGGACAGCATCAGCAGCGGCGACTCCAGCACCCTCACCTGGGCCTCGGCCAACGCCACCTCTGGCTCGATGGACAACGGCGTCGGGTCCCTGACGCCGGTCGGCGGCGGCACGGTCTCCGTCTCGCCGACCAGCACAACCACCTACACCGCGACCTTCACCGGCCCCGGCGGCAGCACCACCTGCTCGGCAATCGTCACCATCCCTGGAACGACCGCCATCGGCCCGCTCGAGCTCCTCGCCCTGTCGCTGTTGGCCTTCGCCGGATTGGGCTTGCGCCTGCGCCGCGCGGCCTGACGGCCCGCGGCCCCGCGGCGGGTTATGGCGCCGGGTCCGGGCGATGCCAGATCGGGCCAGCCAGGCCCGCGGCAGGCACAACCCGCGGGACGCTTGAGCCAACGAAATAGGGGTGGCGGCAGGGCCGGGAAATCGGTTTACTAACGCTGGACGAGTACACGCTTGGGGAAAAGGGGCGTAGGGATGCGCAAGAACTTCAACCTTGGCGTGCGCGCGCGCCGAATGTCGGTTGCGGGATTGTGTTTCATTCGCCCGCGGTTGAGGCGCACAGGGGGATTTCAGTTGCCGGCGAGAACAGCGACACGCGTGGGCGAATTGCGCCACGCGGCAACGGCGATTGTCGCCGGATTCATCCTGGCCGCGTCGGCCGGAACCGCCCTGGCCCAGACGACGGAACGGGTGAGCGTCGCGACCGGCGGCACCCAAGGGGACGCCTACAGCCGCACCGGGTCGATCAGCGCGGACGGGCGCTTCGTCGCGTTCTACTCCCTCGCCACCAACCTCGTCAGCGGCGACACCAACAGCAAATTCGACATCTTCGTCCATGACCGGCAGACCGGCACGACGGAACGGGTGAACGTCGCGACCGGCGGCGGCCAGGCGGACGACGACAGCTACAACCCGGCGATCAGCGCCGACGGGCGCTTCGTGGCGTTCGAATCCAACGCCACCGACCTCGTCAGCGGCGACACCAATGGTGTTCGCGACGTCTTCGTCCATGACCGGCAGACCGGCACGACGGAACGGGTGAACGTCGCGACCGGCGGTGGCGAGGCGAACAACGGCAGCTACACCCCGGCGATCAGCGCCGACGGGCGCTTCGTGGCGTTCTATTCCGACGCCACCAACCTCGTCAGCGGCGACACAAACGGCACCATCGACATCTTCGTCCATGACCGGCAGACCGGCACGACGGAACGGGTGAGCGTCGCGACCAATGGTGACCAGGCGACCGGCGGCGACAGCTTCGGCCCGGCCATCAGCGCCGACGGGCGCTTCGTGGCGTTCGAGTCCGACGCCACCAACCTCGTCAGCGGCGGCGGCGACAGCAACGGTAACCGCGACATCTTCGTCCATGACCGGCAGACCGGCACGACGGAGCGGGTGAGCGTCGCGACCGGCGGCGGCCAAGCGGACAGCGGCAGCTTCCTCCCGGCGATCAGCGCCGACGGGCGCTTCGTGGCGTTCCAGTCCACCGCCACCAACCTCGTCAGCGGCGACAACAACGGCGATCCCGACATCTTCGTCCATGACCGGCAGACCGGCACGACGGAACGGGTGAGCGTCGCGACCGGCGGTACCGAAGCGACCGGCTACAGCTACTCCCCGGCGATCAGCGCCGACGGGCGCTTCGTGGCGTTCTATTCCTACGCAGCCGATCTGGTTGGCGGCGGCGGCGACACCAACGGCAAGGCCGACGTCTTCGTCCATGACCGGCAGACCGGCACGACGGAACGGGTGAGCGTCGCAACCGGCGGTACCGAAGCGATCGGCGGCGACAGCGCCATCCCGGCGATCGGCGCCGACGGGCGCTTCGTGGCGTTCTATTCCTACGCCGCCAACCTCGTCAGCGGCGACAGCAACAGTGCCCCCGACATCTTCGTCCGCGACCGCGGCACCAGCGGTGCCGCGCCGCTGGCGCCGTTGGCTCTGAACGCAACCAACGTCGGCGACAGCGCCTTCACCGCCAACTTCACCGGTCAGGACGCAACCGCCGCCGGCTACCGCATCGACGTGGCGACGTCCTCCTCCTTCGCGAGCGTCGGCGCGGCAGCCGATGGGCCCGCCGACTTCGTGCCGGGGTATCAGAGCAGGCTGATCCTGTGCGTCCCCAACCCGTGCACGCCCGGTACGGTCAGCCTCAACGTGAGCGGCGTGCAGCCCGGCACCCAGGAATATTACTACCGCGTCCAGGCCTGGGGCCGCGGCGGCGACAGCCCCTTCTCGGACACCGTGCTGGCGAACCCGCCCGCAGACGACACCCCGACACCCCCGCCCCCGCAGTCGAAGACCGCCATCGGCCCGCTGGAGCTTCTCGCCCTGTCGCTGCTGGCCTTCGCGGGATTGGGGCTGCGGGCGCGGCGGGCCTGACCGCCGCCCTCACTGCGGCGGGCTATCGCGCCGGGTGCGGGCGATGCCAAATCAAGGCCGCCGGGCCCGCGGCGGGCACAACCCATTAGTCCCTCCGGCAGCGAAACTAGGGGTGGCGTCACGCGCGCGAAACCGGTTTACTGTCGCTGGGCGAGTGCAGTTTCGGAAAAAGGGGGATGGGATGGGCAAGCGTCTCGACGGCCGTGCGCGCGGGCGCGCTCTGCTGTGTGCTCTGGCCGCAGCGACAATCTTCTCACTTGCGGCCGGCCCGACGCGGGCCGCGACACCAAGCACGTCCTCCGTCAGCCGATGCATACCGACCGTGCCGGCCGGGACCAACCAGCTCTCCGGTGTCAACGGCGCGGTGAGCGACACCACCGGCATCATCGTTTCCAACCAGGGTTTCTGGATCTTCGACAAGTCCAACCCGGGGGCGTGCGCCGGGAACACGCTCGTCGCGCTCGACGACTCGCGCCTGTTCGGAACGCCGCCGGGTGTCGCGTTACATAGCCCGCGGGTCATTTACGACACGCAGGCCCACAGGTTCGTCATCGTCGCGCTATCGCAGGCGTCCGGGCCGGGCGACACATACCTGAGCGCGATCATCTCGAAGACGTCGTCGCCCACGCTGGCAGCGGGCCAGTGGGATGCGCCGATCGCGTACAGCGTCGGCTCGTCCGCCGACACCGCAGACCTGCCCCAGATCGGCTACACCCAGGACGACTGGTTGTTCACCGCCGAAGTGGCTTTTGGCGGCAGCGGCGCGGGCACCTTCGCCACGTACGTCATCGAACAGAACAAGGACGAGGTCACGAAATTGAGCTTCTCGCTCACCCACCCAACAGACGTGCAATGGGTGCCGCCGCAGGTTCTCGATTCTTCGAGCACTGCCTTTTTTGCGACCGTCGACACGGGGACCACCAGCGCGATCGAGATCAAGTCCGTCGCGGTGCCCGGAGGCCCAAGCCCCGGGTCGTCCATCACCGTCCCGACCTTCGCCGTGCCGTTGGCCGTCACACAGAGCGGCGGCCAGAAGCTCGACGCCGGCGACGGCCGCTTCCTCGGCCCGTCCATCCAGATCGGCAGCGCATTGTGGAACGTTCAGCCGATCGAGACCGGCGGCCACGCGGCGTTCCGTGTCTACAAGCTTGATACGAGCACCGCGACCGTGACAAAGACGATTGCGCCGAGCTTCAACGGCGATGTGTTCTTCCCGACGATGGCGACGAACTCCGGCTCCGCCGGCGCAACGGCCGTCGTCGGCGCGAATTTCATTCCCGCAAGCGGCGGTGGCAGCGGAATGCTTGCGTTCACCGGACCGAACGACTCGTCTTCTGGCTGGACATACACCACCGTCGATAGCACGACGACCGAGGTGGCGACCGACATCGCCGCCGGAACCGCGTGCAACAGCACGTCACCCCCCCATTGCCTTTGGGGGCCCTATTCGGCGGCGGTCATCGATCCCAGCGATAGCTCGGGCATGACGGTGTGGACCTTCAATCAGATGGCCAACGGCACCGCCGCCACCGACTGGAGCGTCGAAGGCGGGAAGATCGCGCCCGCGACGGCGACCGTCACGCCGCCGCTCGCGCCGGTCGCGAGTTCGGCGACCGACGTCGGCAGCGACGCGTTCACCGCGAATTGGGGCGGGTCTTCCGGCGCATCGGGCTATCAGCTCGATGTCGCCACCGACTCCGGTTTCACGAACTTCCTGTCCGGCTATCAGGCGAAAGACGTCGGCAACGTCGTCTCGGCCAGCGTCAGCGGATTGTCGGCCTCGACGACCTATTATTACCGCGTGCTCGCGGTCGCGACCGGCGGCTCGAGCCCCTACTCCAACACGATCTCGGTCACGACGTCAGCCGGAAGCGCGAAAACCGCCATCGGCCCGCTCGAGCTACTCGCCCTGTCGCTGTTGGCCTTCGCCGGCTTGGGGTTGCGCCTCCGCCGCACCTGAGGAGACACCGCGCCGCGGCTGAGGAGCCGCGGCCTCGCCCCTGTCAAAACTCGCGATGTTGTGCGGGCGTCCGGTCGGTCGCTATGGACACGGATCGACCGGGAAAGGGGGCGGGGTATCGTGGCTGAATCTCAGGGTGCGCTGAAGCGGCGCGCGGCGCGGCTGGTGGGTGCTTTTGTCCTCGCTCTGGCGAGTTCCGCCGCAGCTCCGGCCAACGCCGGCAACGCGACGCTCGTCCCATCACGGGCAGACTTCGAGGAGAGCCTCGGGATCGCGCCGGCCGCCGATGCGTCTCCGGCGGCGGTTGCGAGTTCCCTCTGCGCCCCCGGCTTCGCCACCGCGCAGACCAAGTCGCCGTCTTCGGCCGATGTTGCGGTCGGTACGACGACGGGCGTCATCGTCTCGGACGAGGGCTATCTCGTCTTCGACAAGTCGAACCCCGCCGACTGCGCCAACCACACGTTCACGTCGCTTGCGTCCCTGTTCTCGAGCGTGGCGACGTTGAGCACCGGCGTCTTCTACGACTCCCGCGTTATCTACGACCCGCATGTCGATCGCTTCGTGATCGCGGCCCTCTCGCTGGCGTCCTCGGATCCCGCCAAGACCTACATCTACTATGCAATTTCGACCGACGGTACCGGCGCGAACTGGACGCCCCACCAAGGCACATACCTTTCCTCGGCGCAGGAGACATTCACCGCCGGGTTCGCCAAGGGCCGTTTCATGTTCGTAGGCAACTCTGTCACGGCAGGCTGGGGTCTCGCATATCTGGTCGGCGACACCGCCCCACACGCGATCGCCGCACTCAGCTCACCGGCGCTGTTCAATGCCGTCGCTCCCAGAGTTTTGGACAACAACACGGTGTGGATCTTCCTCGCGCTCGACTCCACCAACGGAACCGTCGTTCGGGGAACATACGCTTCCACCGCGTCCAGCTTTTCCAGCCTGGACACCATGACGGTGGACGCTTTCACCGCGCCTCCGGCGGTCACCCAGTCGAACGGCAAGATGCTCGATCCCGGCAACGGCAACTTCGTCGGCCCGTCGATCCAGATCGGCACCTCGGTGTGGAACGTGCAACCCGTTGGTGTCGACGGCCACGCCCGCTTCCGCGTGTACAAGTTTTCCACCACCGCCACGACACCGTTGATGACGCTCACGCCGACCACCAACGGCGCCGACGATCTCTTCAACGCCACCCTCGCCACAGCATCGGAGACGGCCGGTTCGCGCGCCTTCGTCTCGGCGACCGGGGTCTTTGCCGATCAGGTCGTCGGTCCGTATGTCATGTCGTTCACCGGCCCCAACAATTCCGCCATGGGCTGGTCCTACGACATGGTCGCCCACAACCCGGCCGACTTCGCCACCACCGACGGCAGCACCGCCTGCCCGTCGACCGGCTGCGCGTGGGTTGCATCTTCGGGCGTCGCCATGGACCCCGGCGATGGCAACACGGCCTGGGTCGCCAACCAGATCACCTCGGGCGCCTCAGCGACCAACTGGACGGCGATCGCCGCGGCCGTGAGCGGCGCCGGCACCAACGCGCCACTGGCGCCGATCGCCAGCGCCGCCACCGACATCACGTCCAGCGGATTCACCGCCAACTGGTCCCCTCAGGCGCTCGCCGTCGGCTACCAGCTCGATGTTTCGACCGATCCGGGGTTCGGAAGCTTCGTATCCGGCTACCAAGCGAAGGACGTCGGCAACGCCTCCTCGTTCGCCGTCACCGGCCTCTCCGCGAACATCAAGTACTACTACCGCGTCCGCGCCGTCGGCAGCGGTACCAGCCTCGATTCCAACACCATCGACGTGACGACATCGCCCGCCGCCAAGACCGCCATCGGCCCCTTCGAGCTTCTCGCCCTGGCGCTCCTCGGCCTCGCCGGCTTGGGCTTGCGCCTCCGCCGCGCAGCCTGAGGAGGTCGCACCCTACTCCGCCGCCCGACGAAGTGAGACCGGCGTCACAGTCGGAAAGAAATGCCGCGTCCGCCACACGGATGGGGCTGGCGCCCGCCATCTGAATAGACGAGTGTCCGCCCGCGCAATTCGCGCCTTGGGGTGACACAACCATGAAAATCAGGTCCTTTTGCCAGCGGCCCGGTGGGCTGCTGGCGGCGGTAGCTATTGCGGCGTTGGCGAGTTCCGCCAGCGCGCAGGTGAGCCTTTCCGACGGCGGGGCAAGCGACCTCGCGGCCACCGCCTCCGTCGTCCAGGGGACGCTCGTCCCCTCGCGGGCGGACTTCGAATCCAGCCTCGGCGTCGCCGCGGGCGCCTCCGGGACCACCCCACAGGCGCTCGCCAGCGCGCTGTGCGCGCCCAACGTCGGCGCGCCGAGCGCGGCCCCGTCTTCGGCTGACGTCGCGATCGGCGCGGCGAACGGGATCGTGGTTACCAACGAAGGTTATCTCGTCTTCGACAAGTCGAACCCCGCCGACTGCGCAAATCACGCACTCACCTCCCTGTGGGCCGCCGGCCTGTTCGGCCCCCAGCAGAAATGGGCGACAGAGGCCTTCTACAGTGTGCGCGTCGCCTACGAGCCGAACAGCGCGACCTACATGATCGTCGCATTGACGAACAATCCTACGGACAGCCTGAGGCGCCTGTACGTCGCGCGATCGACCGACTCGACCGGCACAACATGGCAAACAGGCAGGACCGACCTTGGCACCCACGCGGATTCGATGAGCCTCGGATTCACTCAGGCCTGGTGGCTCCTGACCTTCAACATTGACCTCGGCCCGACCATCCTCACCTTCGACATCGCCGACATCAACACCGGTTTCCACGCCGTTTTGCCAGCGCAAAACTTCGTCGCCCCGCGCGTCCTGGATAACAGCACGACCGCGTACTTTCTGGCGGTCGACGCCGCCGGCAACGCGGTGACGCGCGTAAAATATGTGCCGCTGGTCAATACCTTCTCCGTCGATTCCATCACCGTCCCCGCCTTCAGCGCGCCGCCCGCGGCAACCCAGTCGAACGGTGAGAAACTCGACGCCGGCGACGGTCGCTTCCTCGGCCCCTCAATCCAGATCGGCACCTCGTTGTGGAACGTGCAGCCGGTCGGTGTCGACGGCCACGCCCGCTTCCGCGTCTACAAGTTCTCCACCACCGGCACCACGCCGCTGATGACCCTCACGCCGACCCTCCTCGGCACCGACGACCTGTTCAATGCCACCATGGCGACCGGCGCGGAAACCGCGGGCTCGCGTGCCTTCGTCTCCGCTTCGGCGGTCGTCCCCGGGACGGCCGGGCCCTCGTTGCTCGCCCTCACCGGCCCCAACGATTCCACCCAAGCCTGGTCCTACGACACCGTCGGCCACGCCGCGTCCGAGTACACAGGCTGCGGCACCGGCTGCGCGTGGGTTGCTTCGTCGGGCACCGCCATGGACCCCGGCGACGCGTCCAAGGCCTGGGTCGCCAACCAGCTCACCTCCGGAAGCGCATCGACCAACTGGACCGTCGCGGCTGCTGCTGTCTCCGGCGCCGGCACCAGCCACCCGCCGGGGCCGATCGCCAGCAGCGCCACCGACGTCGTCGCGAAAACCTTCACCGCCAACTGGTCGGCGCAATCCTCGGCCGCCGGCTACCAGCTCGACGTCGCCACGGATCCGGACTTCACGAATTTCGTGTCCGGCTATCAGGCGGCGGACACCGGAAACGTCACCGCGTTCTCGGTCACCGGTCTGTCGACAAAGACCACCTACTACTACCGGGTGCGGACGGTCGGCATCTTTACCAGCGACAGCTCCAACACGATCGACGTGACCACGGGGACCGACAGCTCGGCCATCGGCCCGTTCGAGCTTCTCGCCCTGTCGCTGCTCGCCTTCGCCGGATTGGGCTTCCGCTACCGGCGGGCCTGAACCGACCGATCTCCACCGTTTGGTGGAGGCGGCGCCGCGAATCCGGCGCTAAGCCTTCCCACTGCCCACGCGGGTGGGTTGCTGGGGGATCGGGATCATGGCGAGAAATCGGAAAGCGCCTGCGGGTCTGGTGCGGCCGCTGCACGTCGGCACGGCCGCCCTCCTGGGTTTGTTTGTGCTCGCGGGCGCCACCTCCGCCGGAAGCGCCCTGGCCCAGACGACGGAACGGGTGAGCGTCGCGACCGGCGGCGCCCAAGCGACCGGCACCAGCTTCACCGGGGCGATCAGCGCCGACGGGCGCTTCGTGGCGTTCTATTCCGACGCCATCAATCTCGTCAGTGGCGACACCAACGCTGCCTTTGACGTCTTCGTCCATGACCGGCAGACTGGCACGACGGAACGGGTGAGCGTCGCGACCGGCGGCGTTCAGGCGATCGGCGGCGACAGCTACGCTCCGTCGATCAGCGCCGACGGGCGCTTCGTGGCGTTCTATTCTCTCGCCACGAACCTCGTCAGCGGCGACACCAACGCTGCCTTTGACGTCTTCGTCCATGACCGGCAGACCGGCACGACGGAACGGGTGAGCGTCGCGACCGGCGGCGCTGAAGCAAACAACACCAGCCTCTACCCGGTGATCAGCGCCGACGGGCGCTTCGTGGCGTTCTGGTCCGACGCCACCAACCTCGTCAGCGGCGACACCAACGCTGCCTACGACGTCTTCGTCCATGACCGGCAGACCGGTACGACGGAACGGGTGAGCGTCGCGACCGGCGGCGGCCAGGCAACCGGCGGCAGCTATTCCCCGTCGATCAGCGCCGACGGGCGCTTCGTCGCGTTCTATTCTCTCGCCACCAACCTTGTCGGCAGCGACACCAACGGCAAGGCCGACGTCTTCGTCCATGACCGGCAGACCGGCACGACGGAACGGGTGAGCGTCGCGACCAATGGCGCCCAAGCGACCGGCGGCGACAGCGCCAACCCGGCGATCAGCGCCGACGGGCGCTTCGTGGCGTTCGAATCCGACGCCACCAACCTCATCGGCGGCGACGGCAACGGTTTCCGCGACATCTTCGTCCGCGACCGCGGCACCAGCGGGCCGCCGCCGCTGGCGCCCCTGGCGCTGAACGCAACCGACGTCGGCGCCGACGCCTTCACCGCCAACTGGACCGGTCAGGACGCAACCGCCGCCGGCTACCGCATCGACGTGGCGACGTCCTCCTCCTTCAGCAGCGCCGGCGCAGCAGCCGATGGGCGACCCGCCGCGTTGGTGCCGGGCTATGAGAGCAAGGTCATCCTGTGCATCCCCAACCCGTGCACGCCCGGCACGGTCAGCCAGGTGGTGAGCGGCGTACAGCCAGCCGACCAAGAATATTACTACCGCGTCCAGGCCTGGGGCCGCGGCGGCGACAGCGCCTTCTCGGACACGGTCGTGGCGAACCCGCCGCCCTCTACGCACGGCACCGCCCTCAATCCGCTCGTCCTCGCCGCACTCGGCCTCGTCGCCGCTCTGGGGCTGCTTGGCAAGGCCCGGCGGCGCCAGAGCGGACAACAATCAGGCGCTCCCGGCTGAACGACGCCCGCACCCGGCTCGCGCGGTCGTGACATGATTCCAGCGATCTTGACCTGGCCGACCATTGCGGTGCCGGCGGCAACGGCACGTGCCAGGCCTCGGTGAGCACGTCTACTCGGCTGCCTGCCGGCGCACGCGCTCGGCGGGCGCGCCCAGAGTCACGAGTTCCTCGGCAAGCGTCGGGTGGAGCGCCATGGT
The DNA here is from genome assembly GCA_963843565.1 of uncultured Alphaproteobacteria bacterium. Lineage (GTDB taxonomy): Bacteria > Pseudomonadota > Alphaproteobacteria > Rhizobiales > Kaistiaceae > DASZQY01. Next base: position 268,665 of record CAWJKY010000003.1, on the reverse strand, counting down.
CGCGTCGAAGTCGGCCTTGGTCGCGCCGAAGTTGACCGCGATCGCCACGAGCTGGATCATCTCGCTGGCGCTCGGCCCGACCATGTGGCAGCCGAGCACCCGGTCGGTGTCGCCGTCGACGATCAGCTTGATGAGCATGCGCTCGTCGCGGCCCGCCACCCGGTTGGGCAGCGGCTTGAAGCTCGAGCGGTAGATGTCGAGGGAGGCGAATTCCGCCCGCGCCGCTTCTTCCGTGTAGCCGACCGTGCCGAGTTCCGGTGTCGCGTAGACGGCCGCCGGCACGTTGTCGTAGGAGACCGCCGTCGGTGTGCCGCCGAACACCGTATCGACGAACGCCGAGCCCTCGCGGATGGCGACCGGCGTGAACTGAAGCCGGTTGGTGACGTCGCCCACCGCGTAGATGTTCTCCGCCGTCGTGCGCGAATAGGCGTCGACGACGATGGCGCCAGCCTTGTCCGTCTCGACGCCCGCCGCCTCGAGACCGAGGCCGGCGATGTTGGGGTCGCGTCCGATCGCGAACAGCACCTGGTCGACCGTGAAGCAGGCGTCCGACTTCGTCCGCACCTCCAGTTCGTCGCCCGTGCGCGTGATCGACACCGGCCGCTCCTCGCACAGGATCGTCACCCCGCGGCGCTCCATCCCGGCGTGCAGCGTGTGCGCGATTTCGCGGTCGAAGCCGCGCAGAATCTCGGTGCCGCGGTAGAGCACGGTGGTGTCGGCGCCAAGCGCGGCCAGGATCGACGACATCTCGACCGCGATGTAGCCGCCCCCCACCACGATCACCCGTTTCGGCAGCTTGGGCAGGTGGAAGAACTCGTTCGAGGTGATGGCGAGGTCGCCCCCCTCCACCGAAGGGTCGCGGCGCGGCTTGCCGCCGGTCGCGATCAGCACGATGTCCGTCGTCACGTCGCGATTCTCGCCGACCAGATGGATCGTGTGCGCGTCTTTCAGCACCGCGCGGCTGTGGATGATTTCGGCGCCCGCCTTCTCGAGGTTGCGGATGTAGATGCCCGACAGCCACGACACGTCGCCCTGCACGTTGGCGGCGAGCGTCGCCCAGTCGAACGTCAGCCCCTCGGTCCGCCAGCCGAAGCCGACCGCGTCCTCGAAGGCTTCCGCGTAGTGCCCGGCATGCACGAACAGCTTCTTGGGCACGCACCCGCGCAGCACGCACGTGCCGCCCACCCGGTCCTGCTCCGCCACCGCGACGCGCTTGCCGAGCTCCGCCGCCCGGCGGGCGGCGCGGGTTCCGCCCGACCCCGCGCCGATCACGAACAGGTCGTAGTCGTAGGCCTCAGCCGTCAAAATGTGATGCCCTGGGCCTTCAGGTCGTCGCGCGACTTCTGCATCAGTTCGTCGCCGAGCCGGCCCGACCAGCTCTGCACCGCCTTCAGCGTATCGGTCACCACCTTCGGGCCCACCGAGGCGAACTTGATGCCGGCGTCCGACTTGTAGAACGTCGCGATCGTCTTCAACTCGTCTTCCGTGAACGCCTGCGCCCAGATGCGCGCCACCTCGTTGTCGAGGTCGACGCGCCGCGCCGCCAGCTTCAGCGCCGCCCCCTGCACCGTATCGACGATCTGCTTGTTGAGGTCGGGGCGCAGCTGGATCAGCCGGTTCTCGACCTCCTGGGCGAGCGACGGCAGAACGGTATCGAAGCCGCGGGTCGCCTGCGCGCTGCGGAAGGCGTCGAGGGCGGCGGCGAGGTGCTCCGGCGTGATCTCCTGCGCGGCTGCCGGCAGGGCGAAGCCGACCGCCAGACCGAGCACGGCGGCGCGAACCAGTTTTGCGAGAATGGACATGGACGAAGACTCCTTGTGGGAGAGAGAGTGGGTTATGGGGAGAGCCACTCCACATGATCGCCGAGCGCGACGACGGCGGTGGAGGCAAGGCCGATGAAGAGTCCGTGCTCGACGACCCCGGGAATGCGGCTCAATTCGTTCGCCAGGGCTTCTGGATCGGGAATCCGGCCAAATGATGCGTCGAGAATGCGATTTCCGCTGTCGGTAACGAAGGTGTCCTCGCCCCGCCGGCGCATGGTCAGCGAGCCGTAGAGGCCGAGGCTGGCGGCCATTCGTTCGATCGCGGCGCGGGTCGCGGCGAAACCGAACGGGACCACCTCGATGGGCAGCGGAAAGGCGCCGAGCTCGGCCACCAGCTTGGCCGAATCGCCGAGCACGATCATTCGCCGCGACGCCGTTGCCACGATCTTCTCGCGCAGCAGCGCGCCGCCCCCGCCCTTGATGAGGCGCAGTTGCGGGTCGATCTCGTCGGCACCGTCGACCGTCAGGTCGAGGATCGGATCGTCGTCGAGGCTGGTGAGCGGAATGCCCGTCTCGCGCGCCAGCGCGTCCGTCTCCTTCGAGGTCGCCACGCCGGTCACCTTCAGGCCCGCCTTGACCCGTTCGGCGAGGCCGCGCACGAACAGCGAGGCCGTGCGGCCGGAGCCCAGCCCGAGGCGCATCCCGTCCCTGATTTCGGACAGCGCCGCGTGGGCAGCCAGGCGGCGCTCCGCCTCGCCGGTCGAAGATGTCGCCGCCGTGCGCTCGTCCATGGCGAACCCGCGTCCACGCCGCTAGGATTTCCGCCGTTTTTGCCAACGGTCGCGCCCGGCGGAAAGGCGCCTGTCCGGCCGCTTGTTACCATCGCGGTTCGTTGCTGTCACGGCGCGACAGGCCGCCTCCAATTCGCTATCAAGGGTCCCGCCGCCTTGTCCAGCCGCCAGACGCCGCCATGCTGACCGACCTTCTGCTCGCCATCGTCCACCATCTACTCGCGTTCGCGCTCTTCGGTCTCCTGGTCACCGAGATGATGCTCGTGAAGCCGGGCCTGAAGGGGCCGACGGTCCTCTATCTCTCCCGCCTCGACCTCGCCTTCGGCATCGCCGCCGGTCTCCTTCTGATCGTCGGCTTCGGTCGCGTCTTCTTCGGCCTGAAGGGCGCCGAGTATTATCTCGGCAACTGGGTGTTCTGGGCCAAGATCGCCGCCTTCGCGCTCGGCGGGCTGCTCTCCATCTTCCCGACCCTGAACATCCTGCGCTGGCGGAAGACTGCCGCGGCCGACCCCGCCTTCGCCCCCGACCCGGCCGAAATGCGAAGCGTGCGCCGCTTCATGCATTACGAGGGCATGGCGTTCGCCACCATCCCCGTCTTTGCCGCCCTCATGGCGCGGGGCTACGGCCTGTGATGGCGACACGTCCCACCATCGTCTTCGACCTCGACGGCACGCTGGTCGACACCGCCGCCGACCTTCTCACCGCCCTCAACATCCTCATCGCCCGAGAGGGCATGGAGCCGGTCACCTCGGAAGGCATCAAGGGTCTGGTCGGCAGCGGCGCCCGCGTCATGCTTCAGTCGGCCTTCGCCGTCGCCGGTCGTCCGCTGGCGCCCGCCAGGCTTGAGGAGCTGTTCGCGACCTACCTCGGCATCTACGACGCCCACATCGCCGACGAGAGCCGCCCGTATCCGGGCGCGGTGGAAGCGCTCGACTGCTTCGCCGCCGACAACTGGCGCCTGGCGGTATGCACCAACAAGACCGAGGGCCTCGCCCGCAAGCTTCTCACCCTCCTCGGTCTCGCCGAACGCTTCGTGGCGATCACCGGCCAGGACACGTTCGGTTTCCGCAAGCCCGACCCGCGCCACCTGACCGAGACCATCCGCCTCGCCGGCGGGTCAGACGACAACGCCGTCATGGTCGGCGACTCGCGCACCGACGTCGACACCGCCCGTGCCGCCAGGATTCCCGTCGTAGCGGTAGACTACGGCTACAGCACCGTTCCCGTCGATCAACTCGGCGCCACCCGCGTCATCTCGCGCCTCGCCGACCTTTACGGCGCGGTTTCGGGAATCCGCGAGAAGATCGCTAGCTGATGCCGTTGCGGGCCAGCGCCGCCGACACCTGCTTGCGCAGCGCCTTGTCGGCGAAGGGGATCGACCGGAAGAACTGGTCCTGCGTCACCTCCGGGTTGCGCTCCCGGGCCTGACGGACCCAGTTGGCGGCGCCCGCGCTGTCGCCGTTCAGGGTGTGGGCGACGGCCGCGACCAGATTGACGACCGCATGGGCGCCGGGCGTACGCACCGCCTCGTCGATCCAGAAGACAGCCTCCGCCGGCTTGCCCTCGACCAGATAGGAAAGCGCCCGCGTCCCCTTCATGGCGTAGAGGAACGGATCGAGCGGGCTGAGCGCGATCGCAACGTCCAGGCTCGCCCGCCCGTCCTTCGCCTTGCCGAGCATGGTGTCCGCCCAGGCGCGCGCATAGAAGCCCTGCGCATAGTTGGGCGACAGCACCGTGGCGCGATCCAGATAGCCGAGTGACTTCTCGATCTCGCCCTCCAGCCAGTACGAGCGCCCCAGCGTGAAGTTTCCGAACGCGTCGAGCGGGTCGAGTTCGACGCTTCTCTCGGCAAAGGCGCGCGCCGACGCGATGCTTGCCGCCGGATCGCGGGCATAGCCGAGATAGGCGTTCTGGAAGCTGGTGAACGACAGGCCCGCGTGGGCGCGGGCGAAATCCGGCGCGAGCTTGGTCGCCGTCTCGAAGTGCGCGGCCGCCGCCTCGTTGTCCGTCTTCGAGAAGCGGAACATGCGCTGCAGGCCGAGGTGGTAATACCCCCAGGCGTCGAGGTTTTCCGGCGCCGAGAGCGCCGCCGCCCGCGCCTCGTTCATGGGCACGTAGATCTCCAGTGCCGAGACGATCGCCGCCGTGATCGTCGAGCGGATCTCGTGGATGGCGTCCATGCGCGCGTCGTAGTGCTCGCTCCACACGACGCTGCCGTCGCTGGTGTCCGACAGCTCGACCGCGATGCCGACTGAATTGCCGTCGATCTCGACGAAGCCGGTCAGGCAGTAGCGCACGTCGAGCGCCCGGCCCACCACGCGCACATCCGGATCGTCCTCGCGAAAGCGGAACGAAGACCCGCGCGCGATGACCTTCAGCCAGCGGAGCCGTGACAGCGCGGTGATGATGTCGTGGGGGATCGCGTCGGAAATCGCCGCGTAGGTGCCCGGGTCGCCGATCAGGCGGAACGGCAGGACCGCGATCGACGGCTTGGTCGGCGCCGGCGTTCCGGTCTCGCTGGCCGGCGCCGCCGGGACTGCGTCGGCCACGATCCGCACGCCGGCGATGCACCGGTAGCCGCGGCCATGGACGGTGCGGATGACGCGCTGGGTTTCCCCGTCGTCGCCCAGCGCGCGGCGCGCCGCCTTGACGCGCGTCGAGATCGCCGCTTCGGAAACCACCCGGCCGTCCCAGATGCGCTCGACGATCTCGTCGCGCGAGACCATCCGTTCGTGATTTTCGATGATCAGGGCGAGCAGCGAGAACACCTGCGGCTCGACCGGGATTATCTCGGCCCCGCGGCGCAATTCGACCTTCGCAAGGTCGAGTTCGAAGTCTTCCAGCACGTAGATCATCGCCCGAGAATCTTTGCGCTGCTGCCGGGATACCTTCCTTAGCCCGGTTTCCGGGAAATCTTCACAACAAATCCAGCCGATCTTCAAGCTTCCAAGCGGCCCTCCTCCTAAAGCGTTCGGCCAGGACCTGCCCCGATCCCACCCGTTCTCGGGGCCGGCCAGACCACTCAAGCCGAGAGGAAGCCGCCGTGACCACCGTCCATCGCCGCATCCTGTCTTTGGCCGTCGCTGTCGCGGATCGGCCGGCCCTCGCCAGCCCTCCGCATCGCCTGATCGCCCCTCGTGAATCCACTCAAGTCCCATAGGAGACCCGTCATGTCTGTCGTCTATCGCCGTTTGATCTTCTTCTTCCTTCTGACCTACGCGTTCACCTGGTTTGGCTGGCTCGGAAACTGGCTGGCGCCGTCCGACTACTGGCTGTTGCCGATGAACCCGCTCGGGCCTCTGATGGCCGCGCCGCTGGTCATCTGGATGACCGAGGGTGGCGCTGCCCTGAAGGTCTGGGCCCGCCGGCTCATTACCTTCCGGGCGCCGCTGTGGGTGTACGGCGCGGCGTTCTTCATCCCGCTCGCCATCATCCTCACCTCACTGACGCTGACCTCGCTCAGCGGCGCCACCATGCTGCCGCTGCCCGAGATCGCGATCGCAGACTTCTTCATCGCGATCCCGATCGTCCTCCTCTCCGGTCCGTTCCCCGAGGAAGTATCCTTCCGCGGCTACGGTCAGGTCGAGTTGCAGAAAACCGTGTCGCCGCTGGCGGCGGCCCTCATGATCGGCGTCGGCGTTGTCATCTGGCACGCCCCGCTGCTCGTGATCGGCGAAATGGCCTGGCCGTGGACGATCACCATCGTGCTGGTGTCGATCGTCTACGCGTGGCTCTACAACTCGGGCGGCAGCGTGTGGCCGATGGTCATCGTGCACTTCGTCGTCAACTACTTCGGCGGCGAGTTCCTGGGCGCCGTGGTCGCCGATCCGCACACCCAGGTGAACTATGCCCTGATCTATTGCGGGCTCTACTTCATGTGGGCGGCCTGGATCGTCCTGCACCACGGCCCGTTGCTGGGTCGCGACACCCGCCAGCACATCACCGTGGCTGCCGGCAGCGTCGCCTAGGCACCCGCGAATGCGAGACCAAAAAGGGCCGGGAGCAATCCCGGCCTTTTTCATGTGGGTTCGTCACGCCGCAGCATCCCCGCATAGAAGCCGGGCGTCGACTTCGGAATCTCGATCGCGTCGAGGCGCTTGCGGTACCAGTCCACCGGCCCCGGATCGCCGATCACCGCGTAGGCGTAGCCGGCTTCGCGCATCCCGCCGAGCGTCGCCATCAGCAACGCCTCACCGATCCCCTGCCCGCGCTCCGCTTCGGCCACCCCGGTCGGCCCGAAGAACCCCTTGGCCGTTCCGTCCGCGCATGCAAAGCCGACCAGTGCCCCATCGCGCACCGCGATCCACGTCATCATCGGGTGGGCGCCGAATGCCACCTCGCACTCGCCTTCCCAGAGCCGGTTGAACGTTCTGCCGACCCACTCGACGACCATGCGCCGCTCGGGCGCCAGCGCGCGCCGCACCGCCACACCGCTCGGCAGCGGCGTCGTTGCATCGGGAAGGTCGTAGAGGCGCACCAACAGGTCGGACATGGCGCTACCTTAGCCCGTGCGCCCGGCGCCGCCCAACTCGGCAGGTACCCCAACGTTTGCCTGCCAATCCAAATCAGGAAACCTGATTGTCTTGCGCCGGTCGGCGCGATATGACAGCGCTTTCAAGGTGCGTACCTCAGTCGGGTTCGCCGTCATCCGATCGGGCGCTGGCTTTGCGCAGAGAGAGTGACTTCCAGGAGAACAATGCCGAAGCCTGCTGACAGCGCCACGCCCTTTCTTCTGGAGGCGCGCCACCTTTCCAAGTCCTTTGGTCCCGTCGAGGTTCTGACTGACATCTCGGTCGGCCTGAGGCCCGGCGAGATTCACGCCATCGTCGGCGAGAACGGCGCCGGCAAGTCGACGCTGATGAAGATTCTGGCCGGCCACCTGGCGCCGACTCGCGGCGCTGTTGCTCTCGACGGCGAGGAGGTTGCGTTCTCCGGCCCGGTCGACGCCGAACGTCGCGGCATCGTGCTCGTCCATCAGGAGATCCTGCTCGCGCCGCATCTCACCGTCGCACAGAACATCTTCATGGGCCGCGAACTTCGCCGCCGCCTCGTTCTCGACGACCGCGAGATGAACCGTCAGGCGGCCGCGGCCGTCAATGGTCTCGGCGCCGACATCGACCCGACCGTCGTCGTCGCGCGTCTGTCGATCGCCCAGCGCCAGCTCATCCAGATCGCCCGCGCCCTCAACGTGCCCCACCGCGTCGTCATCTTCGACGAGCCGACCGCATCGCTGACCCCGTTCGAGACCGAGGCAGTGCTGAAGGTGATCAGCGACCTGCGCGCCCGCGGCACCCCGGTTCTCTACATCTCGCACCGCTTGCCCGAAGTCGCGGCAATCGCCGACCGCGTCACGGTCTTGCGCGACGGGCACCAGATCGCCACCCGCGACGTCGGCGACGTGAAGCCGGTCGATATCGCCCGGCTCATGGTCGGCCGCGACATGTCGCATCTCTATCCCGACCGCTCGCCCGAACCCGAAGGCGACGCCGTCCTCGAGGTCAGCCACCTCAATGTCCATGGCTTCGCCAGCGACGCTTCCTTCAGCGTCAAGCGGGGCGAGATTCTGGGCTTTGCCGGCCTCATCGGCGCCGGCCGCACGGAACTGATGGAAGGCGTCGTCGGCCTCAGGCCCCATCGCGGCGGCGAGATCAGGCTCAAGGGCGAGCCGATCGCGTTCGGCTCCGTGCGCGACAGCCTGCATCGGGGAATCGTCTATCTCAGTGAGGACCGCAAGGGCAAAGGGCTGATCCTCACGCGCGATCTGCCCACCAACCTGACGCTCGCCGCGCTCGCGCACTTCCTGCGCGGTCCGCTGCTTGACCGCGCCAAGGAAGACGCCGCCCTCGACACCGCCATCTCCGAGTTCGACATCCGCGCGCCGCGCAAGGATATGCTCGCCGGCCAGCTTTCCGGCGGCAACCAGCAGAAACTGCTGCTCGCCAAGATGATGCTCCTCGATCCCGAAATCGTCGTCATCGACGAGCCGACCCGCGGCATCGACATCGGCACCAAGCAGCAGCTCTACACCTTCATTGCCGCGCTTGCGGCGAAGGGCAAGGCCGTCATCGTCATCTCGTCGGAGATGCAGGAATTGATCGGCATCTGCCACCGGATTCTGGTAATGCGCAACGGCCACATCGTAGGTGAGCTGAGCGGCGACGCCATGACCGAGCAGGAGATCGTCGTTCACGCCACCGGCGTCACCAGCGAACAGGCTGTCATAGGGACCACAACGGGAAGCGCATGAGCGACACGGCAATCAAGGCCCGCCCCACCCTCAGCGACCGCGTCAGCATGGCGGCCATCGCGCCGTTCATCGCGCTTGCCGCGCTGCTGGTGCTGGGCGCCATCGTCAACCCGAACTTCCTGAGCATCGAGAACCTCGTCAACGTCGCCACGCGCAGCGCCTTCATCGCCATCATCGCCATCGGCGGCACCTTCGTCATTTCGGCCGGCGGCCTCGATCTCTCCGTCGGGTCGATGTCGGCGTTCGTCGCCAGCCTGATGATCCTGTTCCTGAACACCGCGCTGATCTCCGATCCGCTCATGCTGCTGATCGTGGCGATGCTGCTGGCGATCGCCGTCGGCGCGCTGAGCGGGCTGGCCAACGGCCTCATCACCACCGTCGGCAAGATCGAGCCGTTCATCGCCACGCTCGGCACCATGGGCATCTTCCGCGGCCTCACCACCTGGCTCTCCCAGGGCGGTTCGATCACCATGAAGTCGTCGGAGCTGCGCGATCTCTATCGCCCGATCTATTTCGCCAACATCCTTGGCGTTCCGGTGCCGGTCCTCATCATCCTGGGCATGGCCGCGGTCGGCGCCTTCATCTTCTACCGCACCGCCTATGGCCGACATGTCGTTGCCGTGGGCTCCAACGAGGATGTCGCGCGCTACTCCGGCATTCCCGTCGGGCGCGTGCGCACCATCACCTACGTCATTCAGGGCATCTGCGTCGCCGTGTCGGTGCTGGTCTACGTGCCGCGCCTCGGCGCCGCCACCGCGACCACCGGCATCCTGTGGGAGCTTCAGGCGATCACCGCCGTGGTCATCGGCGGCACGGCGCTGCGTGGCGGCGTCGGCCGCATCTGGGGCACCATCGTCGGCGCCTTCATCCTCGAGATCGTCGGCAACATCATGGTGCTGTCGAATTTCATCAGCGAGTACCTCATTGCCGCCGTCCAGGGCGCCATCATCATCATCGCGATGCTGGTCCAGCGCTCGCTGACACGGCGGTCGTGACAAGCAGGCGACGGGTCAATCGGGCCGCCCGTCGCCGTCGATTTCAGGCCCCGAGTGAGTGAAGGGAGACGAACCAACATGCGCAAGTTCCTAGTCGGGGCGGCCGCGGTCTTGATGACCGTGTTCGTTGGCTCCGCGAACGCCAAAGACCTGACCATCGCCGTATCGATTCCGGCCGCCGATCATGGCTGGACGGGCGGCGTGGTGTTTCACGCCCAGCGCGTCGCCAAGCTTCTCGAGGCCAGCCATCCCGGCCTCAAGATAATCGTCAAGACCTCGCCCGACGGGGCCTCGCAGGCCAACGCCGTCGAGGACCTTGTCACCCAGGGCATCGACGCGCTGGTCATCCTGCCGCACAACCCGGATGAGCTGATGGCGTCGATCAAGGACGTCAAGGCGAAGGGCATCTTCGTCACCATCGTCGACCGTGCCCTCTCCGACACCTCCTTCCAGGACCTCTACGTTGGCGGCAACAACCCGGCCCTCGGCGCCGCTGCCGGCAACTACATCAAGGAGCACTCGCCTGACGCCCAGGTCGTGGTCATCCGCGGCCTGCCGATCCCGATCGATCAGATGCGCCAGGACGGCTTCGACCAGGCCATCGCCGGTTCCAACGTCAAGGTGCTGGAGAAGCAGTTCGGCAACTGGTCGCGCGACGACGCCTTCAAGGTCATGCAGGACTACCTGACCAAGTATCCGAAGATCGACGTCGTGTGGTGCCAGGATGACGACATGGCCGTCGGCGTGCTCGAGGCCATCAAGCAGGCCAACCGCACCGACATCCAGTACGTCATCGCCGGCGCCGGCATGAAGGAGATGGTCAAGAAGGTGATGGACGGCGACAAGATGATCCCCGTCGACGTCGCCTATCCGCCGTCGATGGTCGGCACCGCCGAGGAGCTCACCGTTGCCGGTCTCATGGACCAGGTCCCGGTCCACGGCACCTACATCCTCGACGCGACGCTGATCACCAAGGACAACGCCAAGGACTGGTACTTCCCGGATTCGCCCTTCTAGGCCCCGGAAAGAACCCGACATACGCGAACGGGGCGCCTCGGCGCCCCGTTCTGCTTTGGCCGCGCGGGCGAGCCCCGCGGCCTTCTTCCTTGACTTGAAATCGGCCCCTCCCTTATGTGACCGCACCTTCCGGCCACGCCGGACAAGGGCGCGTAGCTCAGCGGGAGAGCACTCCCTTCACACGGGAGGGGTCACAGGTTCAATCCCTGTCGCGCCCACCAGGTCTCGCCGCATCCGGGCGCCGAGAGCGCCAGCCCCACCATGACCGGCGCAAGCCCTCCCCATCCCCTCGCCTCGTCAGCTGCGTATCTGCCCCCGCTGCCGCGGCGTCAGGAGAACGCCTGGATATCGGTGATCGCCCGGCCCAGGATCAGCGTGTGCACGTCGTGCGTTCCCTCGTAGGTGTTCACCGTCTCGAGGTTCTGGGCGTGGCGCATCACGTGATAGCCGATCTGGATGCCGTTGCCGCCGTGCATGTCGCGCGCCGCGCGGGCGATCTCAAGGGCCCTGGCGCAGTTGTTGCGCTTGACGATGGAGACCATCTCCGGCGCCATCCGCCCCTCGTCGATGAGGCGCCCCACGCGCAACGCCGCCTGCAGGCCGAGCGCGATGTCGCTCTGCATGTCGACCAGCTTCTTCTGGTAGAGCTGGTTGGCGGCGAGCGGCCGGCCGAACTGCCGGCGGTCGAGCCCGTACTGGCGCGCCCGCACGAAGCAGTCCTCCGCCGCGCCCATGACGCCGAACGAAATTCCGAAGCGCGCCCGGTTGAGGCACGCGAACGGGCCTGAGAGACCGGTGGCGTTCGGAAGCAGCGCCTCCTCGCCGACCTCGACGTCCTGCATGACGACCTCGCCGGTCGTCGACGCCCGGAGCGACAGCTTGCCCGCGATCTTCGGGGCGGACAGGCCCTTCATGCCCTTCTCGAGGATGAAGCCGCGGACCTTGCCCTCGTACGCGTCGGATTTCGCCCACACGACGAAGACGTCGGCGATCGGCGAATTGGAGATCCACGTCTTGGTGCCGCTCAGGCGATAGCCGTTGGCCGTCTTCACCGCTCGCGTCTTCATCCCGCCCGGGTCGGAGCCGGCGTCCGGTTCGGTCAGGCCGAAGCAGCCGATCCATTCGCCCCTGGCCAGCTTCGGCAGGTAGCGCGCCTTCTGCGCGTCCGACCCGTAGGCATGGATCGGATACATCACCAGCGACGACTGCACGCTCATCATCGAACGGAAGCCGGAATCGACCCGTTCGATCTCGCGCGCGATCAGCCCGTAGGAGACATAGTTGAGGCCGAGGCCGCCGTATTGTTCGGGGATCGTCACGCCGAGCAGGCCCGCCGCCCCCATCTCGCGAAAGATCGCCGGGTCCGTCTTTTCGTTGAGGTAGGCCTCTTCCACCCGTGGCAGCAGGGCGCGGCGCGCGAATTCGCCGGCCGATCCCGCCAGCATTCGCTCTTCCTCCGTGAGCTGCTCGTCGAGCAGAAACGGGTCCTGCCAATTGAACGTCGGCTTCGTCATCACTGGGTCTCGCCAGGTGTGTCGCGTGGTCCACGTGGCCACGCCGTCGCCATTGTGCGCGCCGGGCATCGGCAGGTCCAATCCTCAGCCGCCCCGATGCGGCGCTGACCGTTGATCCTCGTCAACGCCGGGCATAAGCCAGAGGATAGGTTGTGAGACTTGCGGGAGACGCTCGCGTACCTCTCCCCAAGCATCCTTCCGAAGCAACGTGTCATCGGACAGGAGAAGCCACCATGAAACCCGGATTGAAAACCGCCCTCGCCGCCACGGCATTGGCGTGCGGCCTTGCGTTCGGAATGGCTGTGCCCGTCGAAAGCGCCCTTGCCGGCGATTGCACCGGCTATGTCGTCGGCGTCAGGCCGGTCAGCCAGTACAATCACCGCGCCGGAAACGGCTTCCTGGCCGTGCGCACCGGCCCCGGCTCGAAGTATCAGCAGGTTGGCGAACTCTACGCCGGCGACGAAATCTCCGTCTGGAGCCGGCGCGGCAACTGGTACGAGGTGCAGTGCATGTCGGGGCGCTGCGATAGCGACCCGTTGTGGGGCCCGGTGTCTCCGCACGGCTGGGTCTCCGGAAGCTACATCGATATCGGCGGCGTCTGCCCATAGGCCCCACGGGAGCCGCGAACGCTCAGGAGGGCGGGCGTCGCGCCCGCTATTAAAACCTCCGGCGCCGGCTAATCGTTAAAGTTGTATACGTTGATTGAACCACGTCTGATTGCGTTTCCTTAAGGTTTTGCGGGAGACTCTACGCCTCGTGAAATCTGGAGGCGGATTGCGATGCAAAGACTGCTGATCGCCACCGCGGCGATGCTTGCCGTATCCGTGGCCAACGCCGCGTCAATCACCGCGGAGCAAGCGGCCGGTCATGTCGGTGAGGTCGCCACGGTCTGCGGTCCGGTCGGGCACACCCTCTACGCTTCCAGCACGCGCGGACAACCGACGTTCATCGATTTCGGCCCCAAGTATCCGGACTCGGTCTTCGTCGTGCTCATCTGGGGAAGCAGCCGGTCGAAATTCGGCACGCCGGAGCTGACGTACCAGAACAGATCGATCTGCGTGACCGGGGAGATCCACAACTACAAGGGCAAGCCGGAGATCATCGTCAGCGATCCCGGCGCCATTTCCGTCCAGTGAGCGGCGCGCCGGCCGCCGGCTAATGGATGGTCAGGTAGGGCAGCGCCAGGACCGCGCTTGAAGCGGCGCTCAGGGCAAGAAACGCAAGAACACGAAGCGTCAGACTCATGGGTATCGATCGCCTCCCAACTCCGGGGTCCTGATACATGGCGAGGGATTAACGCTTCATTGCGACGCGCGCGCCGGGCCCCCTGAAAGAAAGACGGAGTGCGACATTTGGGTCGCGCTGCGGCGTCATCCAAACCAGGCATCCAAACAAATCGGCCGTGCAAGCCGGCCCGGCCTCTTGTATATGTCCGCCGCTTCAGCCGAACGCGCCGCTCCCACGAGCGCGTCGGCGTGGCGCCCGCCAGTCAGCCTCCGTGCCCCCGCGGCACGATTCGTGAGGACATCAGAAGACATGACGATTCGCGTTGTTGTGTGGGGAGAGAACGTCCACGATCGCGAGAACGCGATCGTCAAGGGCATCTACCCCAACGGAATGCACACCGCCATCGCGGAGGCGCTCGCCGCCGATCCCGATATCACCGCCTCCACCGCCACCCTCGAACAGCCCGAGCACGGCCTTTCCGCCGAGCGGCTGGCCGAGACCGACGTGCTGACCTGGTGGGGTCATTGCGCCCACGGCGACGTCTCCGACGTGGTGGTCGAGCGTGTCGTCGAGCGCGTCTGGCAGGGAATGGGCCTGATCGTCCTCCACTCCGCCCACTTCTCGAAGGTCTTCAAGCGCCTGATGGGCGCGCCCTGTTCGCTGCAATGGCGCGAGGCCGGCGAGAAGGAACGCGTCTGGGTCGTCAACCGCAACCACCCGATCGCGCAAGGCCTCGACGTGTCGTTCGTCGTGCCCGAGACCGAGATGTACGGCGAGCCCTTCTCCATCCCCGAGCCGCTCGAGACGGTCTTCATCAGCTGGTACGACGGCGGCGAGGTGTTCCGCTCCGGCGTCACCTTCCAGCGCGGCGGCGGTCGCATCTTCTATTTCTCGCCGGGCCACGAGGTCTATCCGATCTACTACGATCCGAACGTGCAGACCGTGCTGCGCAACGCCGTCAAGTGGTCCGCCAATACCCAGCGCTGGCCGGCCATCCTCGACGCGCCCAACGCGGCCTATGCGCCCGAGCCGATCCAGTCGAAGGGACCGCACCTTCACGTCACCGGCGAAGTCGGCTACCGCTAGACCAGCAGGGAGGCAGAACAAGAATGGCCCAGCGGCTCCTCATCCTCGGCACCGGCAACATGGCGGAAAGCCACGTCGTCGCCTTCAGGCAGGCGGACGTCGAGATCGTCGCGGCGGTGGAGACCAATCACGGCCGCCTCGATGCCTTCGCCGAGAAGTACGCCATCCCCAATCGCTTCGCCGATCTCGATGAAGCGATCGCCTGGGGCGCCTTCGACGCCGTCGCCAACGTCACCCCCGACGCCGTGCATCACGCCACCACCATGAAAGTGATCGCGGCCGGCAAGCACGTCTTCTGCGAGAAGCCGCTCGCCACCGACTACCCGCACGCCAAGGAAATGGCCGATGCCGCCGAGGCCGCCGGCGTCCTCAACATGGTCAACCTCACCTATCGCGCCTCGCCCGCCCTCCAGCAGGCCCGCAATCTGGTCAAGTCGGGCGAGCTCGGGGCGCTGCGCCATTTCGAGGCGGAATACATGCAGAGCTGGCTGGTCGCCAAGCACTGGGGCGACTGGCGGTTCGAGGATCGCTTTCTGTGGCGCCTGTCGACGGCGCACGGCTCCAAGGGCGTCGTCGGCGACATCGGCATCCACATCATCGACTTCGCCACCTTCGCCGCGGCCAGCGACATCGCCTCGCTGACCAGCCAGATGAAGACGTTCCACAAGGCGGAGGGCGACACGATCGGCGAGTACGTTCTCGACGCCAACGACTCCTTCGTGATGACCGCCGAGCTTCAGGACGGCGCGCTCGGCACCATCCAGTCGACCCGCTTCGCCGCCGGCAACGCCAACGAGCTCCGCGTCCAACTTTACGGCGACAAGGGCGCGTTGCGCGTCCACACCGACGGCCGCACCTCGTCGCTCGAGATGTGTTCCGGCGAAGACCTGGAAACCCAGACCTGGCGCGAGATCGCCTGCCCGTCGACGCTGACCACATACCAGCGCTTCGCCGCGGCGCTCGCCTCCGGTGTCAACGGTGACCCCGATTTTCGCCGCGCCGCCAATCTTCAGGCCGTGCTCGACCTGTGCCTGGCCGAGAAGACGCCGCCCGTCATCGTCGCCTAGAGCACCGCCGCGATCGCGAAGCCGTCGTAGCCTTTCACCCCGACCGTCTGGATCACCGTCGCCTTCACGCGCGTCTCGTTGGCGAGCAGCTCGGCGAGCGTGCGCACCCCGGTGACGGTGCCGTCCCCGTCGCCGCTTTTGGCGACCGCGCCGCCGCGCACCATGTTGTCGACGACGATCAGGCTGCCCTTGCGCGACAGCTTCAGCGCCCACTCGAAGTAGGTGGCGTTGTTCGCTTTGTCGGCATCGATGAAGCAGAGGTCGAACGGCCCCGCCTTCTCCTCGGCGAGCTGGGGCAGAAGATCGGCGCCCTTGCCGACCCGCACCTCGATCCGGTCGGCGAGATGGGCGCGCGCGAAGTTCGCCCGCGCCACCTCGGCGTGCTTCGCCGAAACCTCCAGCGTGATCACCTTGCCGCCCTTCGCCAGCCCTCGCGCCAGCCAGATAGTCGAGTAGCCGCCCAGCGTCCCGACTTCCAGGATGCGTTTGGCGCCGACGGCGCGCGCCAGAATGGAAAGGAAGGCGCCATGTGTCGGCGCGACGGCGATGTCGGGCAAACCGCCGTCGCGGGCGGCAACCCGCACCGCGTCGAGCACCGGGTCGGTGCCGAGCAGCAGATCGCCGAAGTAGGCGTCGACGGCGTCCCACGTCTTCTGGGTCATGGCGGTGGCTCTCTTGGCTTGCCGGCGCGTCGCAGGGTTCGGCGCGCATGGGGATCGGGGCGATCTTGCCCCAAGTTGCGCACGGCCGCGACCGCTTCCCCACCGTTGCCGGCAAAGCACACTTGCGACAAAAGCGCCATAGATGCCCCACGATTCGATTGACCGGGGCGGTGCGAATTCGGCATTCACTGAAGTGGCGGGGGGCCTGCGGCGCGTCCGCGCCGGCATTCAGGACCACAGCATGCGCCTTCGCCTTTGCGCGCTTTCCAGAACCGACCATCGCCCGCGCATCACGGCTGCGCCTGGCGCTGCTGTCCCGCACCGCAACACCGAGATTTTCATGAATTGAGGGGCGCCTCCCTCGGGGCGCGAAGGCGCTGGCGGGCAACTGCCAGCGCCTTCGTATTTTTGGGCGTCCGTTCAGCACACCACCGAACCCCCTCTCCCCTTGTGGGAGAGGGTTGGGGTGAGGGGGAACGGCACTGCCCCTACCGGCTCAGCCCCTTCGCCTTCAGCTCGTTGAGATAGGCCGCCCACAGCGCCTCGCGGTCGTCGCCGAGCTTGCGCAGATAGCCCCAGGTGAAGATGCCGGTGTCGTGGCCGTCGTTGAAGGTCAGCCGCACCGCGTAGTTGCCGACCGGATCGACAGCGGTGATGGCGACGTCCTTCTTGCCGCCCACAGTCTTGCGCTGCTCCGCGCTGTGTCCCTGCACTTCCGCCGACGGGCTCAGCACCCGCAGCATCTCCGCCGGCAGCTCGATCGCCACGCCGTCGTCGAAGGCGACGGCCAGCGCCCGCCGGTCCTGCTTCAGGCGAATTTCCGTCGGCCAAGGAGTTTTGTTCGCGTTCATGGCCGAATGGCTTAGGCAGTTTGCCGGCGCGCGGCAACCGATTGTCGCTCCGTGGAAACCGTGACACCTTCCCCCTCGCTGGAAGGAGCCCGCCGTTGACCACCAATACGTATGACGTGATCGTGGTCGGCGTCGGCGCCATGGGCTCGGCGACCTGCTGGCAGCTCGCCCAACGGGGCCAGCGCGTGCTGGGCTTGGAGCGCTACGACATCCCCCACGCCATGGGCTCCTCCCACGGCGTCACCCGCATCATCCGCCTCGCCTACTTCGCCGGCGCCGGCTACATCCCGCTGCTCCGCCGTGCCTACGAGCTGTGGGACGAGGCCGGCCGCGCCTTCGGCGAGCCGCTCCTCGTCACGACCGGCGGCATCGATGCTTCGCAAGAGGACGGCGCGGTTTTCGCCGGCTCGCTCGCCTCCTGCCAAGCCGAAGACCTGCCCCACGCGGTGCTGACCGGGGCCGAGGTCAACCAGCGCTTCCCCGGCTACCGCATTCCCGACGACTACCGCGCCGTCTTCCAGCGCGACGCCGGTTTCATCCTGTCCGAGCGCGCCATCGTCGCCCACGTCACCCTGGCGATTGCCGCCGGTGCCGAAATTCACGCCCGCGAGAAGGTCCAGACGTGGTCGCCGGTCGCCGGCGGCGGTGTGCGCGTGGTCACCGACCGCGGCACCTACGAGGCCGGGCGGCTGGTTCTTTCCGCCGGCGCATGGATGGCCGATTTCGTGCCGGCCCTGAAGCCGGTCCTCGCCCCCGAGCGTCAGGCGCTCGCCTGGTTCCAGCCGAAGGTCCCGGAGCACTTCGCGCCGTCCGCCTTCCCGGTCGGCATCCTCTCGTCGCCCGAGGGTGAGTGGTACATCCTGCCCACCTACGGCATCCCCGGCGTCAAGGTCGGGCTGCACGGCCACCTGCACGAGCGCGGCCACCCGGACGAGCTGCCGCGCGCCGTCACCCGCGCCGACGAAGACCTGCTCCGCCGCTGTGTCACCAGCTACTTCCCGGAAGCCGACGGCCCGGTGATGTCCATGGCGGCGTGCCTCTTCACCATGACGCCGGACGAGCACTTCATCATCGATACGCTGCCCGGCTACCCCGACGTCATCGTCGCCTCGCCCTGCTCGGGCCATGGCTACAAGTTCGCCAGCGTCATCGGCGAAGTCCTCGCCGATCTCGCCACCACCGGCACCAGCCGCTTCGATCTGTCGATGTTCCGGCTGGATCGCTTCGCGGCGTGAAACCGCCGGCTACGGCCCGCTCACCGTCACGCCGAGGTCGTTCACCAGCCCGTCGGCGAGCGAATAGATCCAGCCGTGCACGGCGAGGCTCTGGCCGCGGCCCCAGGCGTCCTGCACGAACAGGTCCGAGGCGACGTTCTGCACCTGACGGACGACGTTCAGCTCGCAGAGCCGGTCGAGGCGTCCATTCTGGTCCGGGATTTCCGCCAGTTCCTCGTGGTGGGCATGCGCCACCTCGCGGATCGGGTGCAGCCAGTGGTCGACCAGCCCGCGCCGCTTGCCGTCGACCGCCGCCGCGACGCCGCCGCAGCCGTAGTGGCCAACCACCATGATGTGCTTGACCTTGAGCACGTCGACCGCGAACTGCAGCACCGACAGGTAGTTGGCGTCCTGCGGCGGCGCGAGGTTGGCGACGTTGCGGTGGACGAACAGCTCGCCCGGATCGAGGTCGACGATCTCGTTGGCCGGCACGCGGCTGTCGGAGCATCCGATCCACAGGTATTCGGGCGACTGCTGGCCCGTCAGCCGGCTAAAGAAGCCGGGATCGTCCATCAGTCTGCGAGCAGCCCAGGCGCGATTGTTGGCTTTGAGATTCTCGAGCATCGCCCCGGCAATTACCGCGAAGCGACGACCGCGGCAACAGCGGCAACAGCGGTTCGCGACGGGCCGACGCTACTTCCCCGTGAGTTGCTGCATCAGTCCGGCGAAATCCACGATGTTCCAGTGCTCGCTGACCTTGCCGTCCTTGTAGCGGACGAAGTCCATCACCCGGATCGTCGCCCGTTTGCCGGTCGCCGGCGTGCCGAAAAAGTCGCCGCTGTGCGTGCCGGTGAACGTCTTGTACGTCGCGACCATGTCACCTTCGGCGACCATGTGGACGACCTTGGCGTCATGGTCCGGAAAGCCCTGGCGGATCGCGCCGAGAATCGCCCGGAGCCCATCGAGCCCGCCCGGCATGCCGGGCATGGCGCTATGGTCGACGATCGCCGGGCTGACGAACTCCGCGACCCGGTCGATTTCGCCCCTGTCCTGCAACGTCTCGACGAGCATTCGCTGGCGCGCCTTGTTCGCCGCCGCGCGGTCAAGTGTCTGCGTCTGCATGTTTGGACCCCCACGATCCTGCCAGGGCGCGGCGCTTGAGCGCGTTGCGCCGCGGCGCCTCATCCTCTAGACAAGACGATTGTCAATCGCCTTGCCTATTTTGTCAAGCAGGTTGCATAAAATGACGTTCGATCCCCAGTCCGTCCGCGCCACCCGCGAACAAATGCTCCTCAGGCTTCTGTTCCGCGCCACCGAGACAATGAACGCCGACATGTCGAGGCGCATCCGCGCCCACGGCTTCGCCGACTTCCAGCCGTCCTTCACCGCCATTCTGGCCAACATCGACACGGAAGGGACGCGCGTCGGAACGATCGCCGAGCGCCTCGGGACGTCGCGGCAGGCGGCGAGCCAGTTGCTCGGCGAAATCGAGGCCCGCGGTTACATCGAGCGCATAAGGGATCCGAAGGACGGCCGCGCCGTGATCGCGCGCCACACGGCTTCCGGGCGGCGCATCTTGCTCGCCGCCATCGAAGTCATGCTCGAGATCGAAGCCGAATACGCGGCACTCATCGGTGCTGGCGGCTTGGCGCGCATGAAGGGGCTGCTCAGGCGGCTGCTCGCCGCGACCGACCCGGCGGGCAGCCTCGGCCGCGGATAGGTCTCGCCGGGGCGATTGCCGCCGCCGCGCCGTCGTGCCAAAGGAATGGCCCCACTGGCCACAAGAACCACCCAAGAAATGTCGGCCCCCGCCTTCCGTGAAAACCTCATCGGAATTGCGCTGATTTCAGCGTGCAACCTGCTGTTCCTCATCAACGACACGCTGATGAAGCTCGCCAACGCCGACTTGCCGCTGGGCGAGGTCATCTTCTTCCGCGGCCTCCTGGCGACGGTGCTCCTCACTCCGATCGTGATTGCAACCGGCGGCCACCGTCATCTGGCGCTGCTCGTCAATCGGCCGGTGTTCCTGCGCATGGTCACCGAAGTCCTCGCCGCCTACACCTACCTCTTCGCCCTCTTCCACATCCCGATCGCCAACGCCAACACGATCGGCCAGACCGTGCCGCTGATGATTACCGCCGCCGGCGCGCTGTTTCTCGGCGAGGCGGTCGGCTGGCGCCGCTGGACGGCGATCCTCGTCGGCTTCATCGGCGTGCTCATCATCGTGCGCCCGGGCTTTGCCGGCTTCACGGGCTACGGCCTGGTCGCGCTGGTTGCCGCCGGCTTCATCACCATCCGCGATATGACGGCGCGGTTCGCCCCTGCCCGCCTCCCGACCCTGCTGGTCGCCCTTCTCACCGCCGCCGTGGTCGGCGCCACAGGTCCGGTCGCCGCCGTCCTGTTCGGCGAAATGTGGGTCGTGCCGTCGCCGCTGGGCTTCGGTCAGGTCGTCGCGGCGGCCGTTTTCGTCATCGGCGGCTACCTCACCGCCTTCGCGTTCATGCGCCACGGCGAAATTTCGGTGGTCGCGCCGTTCCGCTACACGGTCATCCTGTGGGCGATCATCATGGGCTTCTTCGTGTGGAACGAGGTGCCCGACTGGCCCATGCTCATCGGTATGGCGGTCATCGCGGCGTCGGGCATCTACACCTTCGTCCGCGAACGCAATCAGGCCCGCCTCGCCCTCAAGGCCGCCGCCGGCGAAGGCATGTAGCGCCGCGCCGCCCTGTTCTCCGCGCCTGACGGTCAAAGCTTAGCGTTTTCCGAACCACGTCTCGGATGAGCGTTAGGGAATGGCTCTGCCCTGCTTATGTCTATGGGTATGAGCACAACCCCGGACCCCGATCCCGCCGCCCCGGACCTCAAGTTGGCGAACGGACCGCCCGTCGTCGTCGCTGGCGATGAAGATGCGCCGCCTGATCGGCGAAAAGCCCAACGAACGATATCGTCGAAGGGTGCGAAGATCTTCCTCGCATCCGACGACGTCGTGGACTGCACCGTTCTCGATTTCTCGGATACGGGAGCGGTTCTGGAGGTCCCGAAACCCATCGCGCAAGAGACCCTCGATGTCGCGTTCGACGGCAGCGGGTCGCCGCACCGGATGTGCCGCGTGGTGTGGTCAAAGGAGTCGCGGGTCGGCGTCGAGTTTCTGACCATGGGCGCACTGCTGGACGGCTATGAGGTGGCGCACCAAAGGCGCAAGGCCCAACTCGCCGAACGGCATCGCAAGGACGAGGCGATCGATCGCGAACTGCTGGAAGTGATACGCCTGATGAACGAGGCGGCGACCTTCCTGAAGGAAAAGGCGATCACCTTCGACGTTTCCAATCGCACCCTGCGGATCGCCCACCATCGCGCCCCGGTCATCGCGATCCGCTACGATCCGGAGGTACAACGCTACGACATCACGTTCATGCCCGACGGCTCGCACTCGGCGGCGAAGGATTCCGCAGGTTGCGTAAAGGCCATCGGAGAGATGATCTTCGAAATCCTGGCGCGCAAGTAGGCCCGTTCCGCGAAACGTCGTTTCGCACCCGGCACCCCACGGCCTCCCCCTCGTGGCCCCCGTCGCCGGCGAGGGGCCATTGGCCGCCTCCGTCGCCGCGAGTGTACGGGGCGACCCATCGCATGATATCGATCCTCCCGGCTTCGGCTCTGGGACGACGGGAGGCGGGAAATGGGCGTCACGGGAATTGGCGGGCTCTTCTTTCGCGCGAAGGATCCGGATGGGCTGCGCGCCTGGTATGTCGAGCATCTCGGCGTGGGCTCAGTGCCCTACGGCGAATGGCAGACGCAAGCGGGGCCCAGCGTCTTCGCTCCGTTTGCGGCCGACACGGATTATTTCCCCGCCGACCGCCAATGGATGCTCAACCTCCGCGTCGACGATCTCGACGCTGTGTGCGCGACGCTCCGCGCCGCGGGGATCGCGGTCACCACCAAGCCGGAATGGGACATGCCGGGCGTCGGGCGCTTCGCGCGCATCCACGATCCTGAGGGCAACCCGGTTGAGCTGTGGCAGCCCGATCAGGGGGCTTGAAGCCACGAAGCGGGTTCACCCCACTCCCCCCTTGCGGGGGAGAAAGCTTCGCTTCGACGGCAACGCCGTCGTTAGCGAGGCCCGTGGGAGTAGCGCTCAAAGCGACTCCCGGTTGCGGCACAGGTGAGCCACCGATAGGCTCGCCCGTCCTCGCACGAGGGGAGCACGAGATGAAAAGACAGAGCCCGATTGCACCGATCCTCGCGGTCGTCTTCAGCCTGTTGGCGGCGGCCCCATCCGCCGCGGCCGAGACCAGCCTGACGGCACCGGAAGAAGCGATCGCGGCTTACATTGGCGGCGTCGCCAAGGGCGATCTCGGGGCGGTCCTTGCGGCGACGGCAGCCGACGAGATGAGCGCCAACTTCGATTTCGACGCGTACATCGGGCGCATAAGGGCGCTGAGCCTCGGTGCCCCCGCACCCAGGACCGGTCCGTTCTTCGTCGCGATCGACCGAGCTGCATTCGCGGCCCAGTTTGCGCGTCAGGTGCAGTTTCTTGCCTACGGCCTCCTGACCACCGGGCCGATCCTGGAGGGTCGCACGGTTCCGATGGACCCCAGCGAGGCCGCGCAATTCGAGAGCGACCTGGACGCGGGCAAGCTTGCCGGCCTCGCTGTCCAGAAGATCGCGGTGCCGAACCAAACGGTCATGGACAGCGATCGTTACCGGGCAACCGCGAAGAAGATCGCAGCGGTTTACGGCGCCGACGACTCCACAGAGCGCGTGGCATTGATCGCGCTCGGCGACCGCTACTACGTGATCGGCTTCAGCCTGCTGCGCTACGGCGACCAATGGCGGATCAGCGCGCAAAACTCCCCGATTGCCGGCACCAACATCCTTGGCGTGCCAACGCCCATTTCGCCTGATGATTTCTCCAAGATGGTGAAGTAAGGGCGCGACCTGTTGCGGTTGACTGCCGGTCGCCCCGATTGGGCCGTTCTGTCTCGGCTTCCCGCCCTAGAGCGACCCCAGAAACGCAATCAGCGCATCCCGCTCCGCCTTGGACGCGGTGCGGAATTTCTCCTTCGCCTTCTCCGCCTCGCCGCCGTGCCACAGGATCGCCTCGGCGAAGCCGCGCGCCCGTCCGTCGTGGAGCAGCAGGTCGTGGCCGTTGACGCGCGGCACGAGACCCAGTCCCCACAGCGGCGCGGTGCGCCATTCGCTGCCCGTCGCCGAGCCGTCCGGCCGGTTGTCGGCGAGCCCCGGTCCCATGTCGTGCAGCAACAGGTCCGTGAACGGGTGGATCGTCTGGCTGGCAAGTTCGGGCAGCGCCGCATCCGGTCCGGTGGTCAGCGTCGGCATGTGACAGGCGGCGCACCCCATGTCGGTGAACACCTTCAGCCCTGACTGGAACGTCGCCTCGTCCACCGGCCGCGCCTTCGGCACCGCCAGCAGCCGCGCATAGGTGACCAGCCGGTCGAAGAAGGAGTCCGAAAGTTCCGGGTCGCTCTGCGCCAGCGCCTCCCGGCAGGTCGTCTGCACCGCCGGGCAGTTCTGGTTCGGACGCAGGCTCGTGGTGAGCCCGATGTCACCGTTGGCAGCGCCCGCCGCCTGCTCGGCGATGGTGGCAACGTTCGCCTTCCACCCGAACCGCCCGATCGCCGGCTTCCCGGCGATATCGACCAGAAGGTTCGGTCGCCCGGAGATGCCGTCGCCGTCCGCGTCGTCGGGGTCGGCGAGTGCCAGAATCTCGGAGGCCGGCACCGCTTCGAGCAGCCCCAGCCCGATCATCATCTGGGCGACCCGCGGGCTCATGCGATCGCCGTCGAGCGAACCGTATGCGAGATCGGCGAACGACACGTGCGGATCGCGCAGCGTATAGGGCGTGCCGTCGCCATAGGTGCCGCGGATGTCGTCGTAGGTGACGATCGCCCGGCCCTCGGCCGTCACGCCGAGGTTGGCGCGGTCCTCGAGCTGGTCGCCGTAACGCGGGTCCGGCTTGCCGTCGGGGCCGGAAAGCCGCACCAGCATCGAGTCCATCGGGTCGCCGACGTTTTCCGGCGGCCGTCCGCGCCCGTCGCGCACGTGGCAGCCGGAGCACGAGTTGCGGTTGAAGGTCGGCCCGAGCCCGTCGAAGGCCTTCACCGACGCCGGGTACTCGGCCCACTTGGTGTTGAAGATGCGGTTGCCGAAGAAGAACGCCCGCTGCCGCGACAAGGGCGAATTCGACGCGATGAAGGTGAAGGCCTCGTCCGTGGCGATCACCCGCGTGGTGTCGCCGCCGAGATTGGTCGTCACCGCCGTCGCCATCAGCGCGGCGCGCACGTCGGTGGCGTCCGGGCGCCCGCCGCCGTCGGCGAGCGCCACGCCGAATGCCGCGGCAAGCGCCGCCGCGGCGAGCAGGAAGTGGGCCGCTCTCATCGCCCTAGCCGGCCGGGATCTGCACGAGCACGCCGAGCTTCTCGCCGGCCGTCTTCAGCGCTTCCGCCAGCGTGCCGAGCGCCGTCACCGCGGCTTCCGCGTCTTGACGCGCCGGGCTCCCCTCCGGCGAGGCGAGCACCTGGTCCCACGGGTCGCCGAGTTTGGCGATCTTGGCGACCAGGTCCTGAACCTCACCGTCGATTGCCTTGGCAAGTTCCAGATCGACCTTGGCGACCAGGTCGCGCACCCCCGGCCCGCTCACACCGCCCGGGTAGGCGCCGGTCCACACGTTCACGATCCCTCGCACGTCGTAGACGAAGTCCTGATGCGTCGTGTCGGAGAAGCACGATTGCTCGTCTTCCTGGTCGCCGGAATCGAGGCCGACCGCCATGCGCTCCGACATCAGCTCGGAGCCCGCCAGCACCGCGATGCCGTTCAGGATGCGCCCGATCGCTTCGCGCGCCGGCAGCGCCTGAAAGGTCGCCGCGTAGTTGGCCGGCTCGCCAGGCGCCCACGCCGGCACCAGCCGTCCGATGTCGGAGGCAAGCCGCGCCGTGACCAGCTTCAGATATTCCCGCCGCCGGTCGTTGTTGCCGACGCCGGGCGTGTAGTCGCTCGCCGGCCGCGCCCCCGGTCCGTTCGGGTCGTGGTCCTGCCCCCACAGCAGAAACTCGATGGCGTGCCAGCCAAGCGTCACGTCGCTCTCGTCGCTCACCGCGTTGCGGATGATCAGCTGGGCGATCGACACGTCGATGGTCGGGTCGTTGATGATCCCGGAATCGGGCTTGCCCGCCACCGAGTCGATAAACGCCTCGTTGATCGGCCACGAATTGATCTCGCCTTCGACCGCCTCGATCGGCCCGTCGTAGAAGCGGAACGCTTCCGATTGCAGGTACGAGACGCGCGCCCTGACCCAGGTTTCCCGTGCCGCTGCAAGGTTCGCTTCGCTGGGGTCGGCCAGGAACGCATCGATCGCGCCCGCGAGCGTCCGGGCGTCGGCGAGCGAGGCGATGTAGGTCGCCTCCACGCCCTTGGCATAGGTCGCGATCGCCGCCGCGGCGTCGAGCGCCGCGTCGTCCCCGCTGAAGCCCGGCAGCAGGTAGCTCTGCGGTACCTCGCCGCCTTCGCCGCCGGCTTCGCCGCCCTGCGCCTGCGCCAGCAGCATCGCTCCCGGCGCCGGCGCCACGTGGGCCGCCCTCTCCGCCGTCAGCGCGCCGGCCGCAGCCAGCGCCGTTACCGATGCGGTCGTGCCCGCCACCGCGAACAGTCCCACGCCCATCCAAGTCTTGCGTCGTGTCGCCAAGGGGCGGTCTCCTTCATGCGCGGTTCAAGGCCGCGCCGGGTGTGATCGTCGAGAGGCGACGGGATTGCAGATCGCCGTTCGATTGTCTAGAGGAACTGCAACAAAAATCCCGTGACATATCAAATACTTAATCAGAACAATTCCAATGTAGCGCCTTGCATTGGAATAACGCGAATGGATCGTGCGCCCTCATGTTCACCGTCATCGCCGACGTTCTCGACGCTGCCGAAGTCGCCGCTGCCCGCGCCACGCTCGACAAGGTCGCCTTTGTCGATGGCCGCGCCACCGCCGGCTGGCACGCCAAGTTGGTCAAGAACAACCTTCAGGCGCCGTCCGCCGACGCGGCGGTGAAGCAGCTGAATCAGACCCTCGCGGCAAAGATCCTCGCCACTCCCCTCTTCCAGTTGGTCGCGCGCCCGAAGGCGCTGACCCCGCTGATCCTGTCGCGCTACGAACCGGGCATGGCCTACGGCAGCCACGTCGACGACGCGCTTCAGCAGGGCTTGCGCACCGACGTCTCCTTCACGCTGTTCCTGTCCGACCCCGACACCTACGATGGTGGCGCGCTGGTGATCGAGACCAGCGGCGGCGAGGACGACGTGAAACTCCCCGCCGGCTCGCTGGTCGCCTATCCCTCGACCACACTCCATCGCGTGGAGCCGGTGACTAAGGGCGCCCGCCTTGCCGCGGTCGGCTGGGCACGCTCGTTCATTCGCGATCCGGCGAAGCGCGAACTGCTCTTCGACCTCGATACCGCCCGTCAGGCGATCTTCGCGAACGACGGCAAGACGCCGGCCTTCGACCTCCTGTCGAAGACCAGCGCCAACCTCCTGCGCATGTGGGCCGAGGACTAGGGGACCGCATCCCACGCGCCGCCATCAAGGCAGCGCGTCCTCACCTCTCCCCGGCGGGGAGAGGTCGGAGCGGACCGCAGCGGCGGGCCGCTCCGGGTGAGGGGGATCGCCCTATCCCGAGATCGTACCCCTACGGCACCACCGTGAACGGCACCACCATGCCGGCGGCGTAGTGGCCGGCGACGTTGCACAGCAGCAGGTACGTGCCCGGCGCCAGCGTCAGATCGAGCGTCTTCGATTCGTTCGGCTGCATCTCGCCGGTCTCGCCCAGCGACTTGATCTGGTCCTCCATGACCATTCCCCTGGCGTAGTCGTAGGGGAGCGCCACGTTCGGCCCGTCGACCGGCACCACCAGCATCTCGTGGATCATGCCGCGCGACCAGTTGGTGACGTCGAAGGTGATCGCGCCCGCCTTCACCGTCGCCTGGTCGACACGGATCGCCATCATGCCCATGCCGGCCATGCCGTAGCCGCCCCGGTTCATCATGCCGGGCGCCACCTGACCGGGGCTCATGGTCTCGCCCATCATGCCGATCACCGGCTGGTCGGGCGCGATCGCCGATATGTCGAGAAGCGCCACCCTCACCGTCGTGCCGTCACCGGCGAGCGCCGGGGCGGCAAACGCCACCGCAGCGAGCGCGAGCGCGGCCAGAATTTGCGAAATACGAAACATGGCTCTGCCTCATGCGTGGGAGGGATTCCCCTCGCTGCAACAGAGTCCCATACGCCGGCCACCGCCTTGATGTGGCGCAAGCGGGCGGCGAAACGTCCGCCCTACTCGACCACGATCTTCGGTGCCGCGTGGCCGCCACCGGCGCGTTCGCGCTGGACGCCCGCCCAGGCCCGCTCGGCGATCTCGCGATAAGCCCTGGCATGCACGCCGTCCGGCTCGGCCGCCACGATCGGCGTGCCAGCATCGGACATCTCGCGGATCGCCATCACCAGCGGCACCTCGCCGAGGAACGGCACGCCGAGCCGCTCCGCCTCGCGCCTGGCGCCGCCGTGGCCGAAAATGTCGTAGCGCTTGCCGGTATCGGGCGCGATGAAGGTGCTCATGTTCTCGACGATCCCCAGCACCGGCACGTCGACCTTCTGGAACATGGCGAGGCCCTTGCGCGCATCGATCAGCGCCAGGTCCTGCGGCGTCGACACGATGATCGCGCCGGCCAGCGGCACCTGCTGCGCCATGGTCAACTGCGCATCGCCGGTGCCCGGCGGCATGTCGACCACCAGCACGTCGAGATTGCCCCACGCCACTTCGCGCAGCATCTGGGTGAGCGCCGAGACCACCATCGGCCCGCGCCAGATCATCGGCGTGTCTTCGTCGACCAGAAAGCCCATCGACATCACCTTGACGCCGTAAGCCTCCATCGGCTTCAGCGTCCGCCCGCCCGCGACCTCCGGCCGGCCGGAAAGGTGCAGCAGCCGCGGCAGCGAGGGGCCGTAGATGTCGGCGTCGAGAATGCCGGTGCGCAGGCCGTTGGCGGCAAGCGCCAGCGCCAGGTTCACCGCGGTGGTGGATTTGCCGACGCCGCCCTTTCCCGACGCGACCGCGATGATCGCGTCGACGCCGGGCACGCCAGCCTTGCCCGGCGGGTGCGCATGTCCCGCCTGCGGCTGACGAGGCGGCTGCGAGGCGGCGGGCCGCTGCGCCGCCGGGCGCGCGGTTGGCGATCCGCTGCCGCCCTTTCGCTCCGCCGTCAGCACCACCATCGCGCCGGTCACCCCGGGCATCGCCTTGACCGCGGTCTCCGCTGCCTGCCGCATGGGCTCGAAAGCCTGGGCGCGCTCCGCCGGCACGGTGATCGAAAACATCACCCGGCCGTTGGCGATCACCACGTCGGAGACCATCCCGCGCCGCACGATGTCGCGGTCGTCGTCCGGGCCGCGGATCGAGCCCAGGCGTTCGAGCACGGCGGCCTTGTCGATATCGGGCATGGTTTTCCTTTTGGTGGAGCGGGCGGGGCGCGGGTCGCGCGGGAATTTAGACGCCGCGCCGCCCGGGTCAACCGGCGCTTGGGTTAGCGCCAACATTCCCTTGGGAAATGACGCGCGATGAGCCGGGCTGCCACCCCTCGCCCTTTGTGGAGCAAGAAGGGGCGGGCGAAGCGAGCGAAACAGTCCAGCGGAGGTACGCGCCGCCCAACCTCCCCCTTGAGGGGGTGAGGAGCGGTGAGCGCAGCGAGCGAAACAGTCCAGTGGACTGTTTCGAGCGACGAACGCCCGAGCGCAAGCGAGGGCCGGCATGGACCGTTTCTCTTGGCGAGCGAAGCGAGCCCTAAAGAAACGAGGTGAGGGGTGAACAACCTCTGGACCTATCCCGCAGGCAGCAATTACTTATCCCCGCCCCCTGCCCCCACGCGATAATGCACCCGTCCCTGCTCACCCGAGGGGTCGCATCGCGCGAAGCGAACCGTTGCGGAGCAGGGAGCGGCGCCTGCGGCTGTCTCCGCGTTGGAGACGTCGGTGAGGGGAGACCCAAGCCGGCGGTGTTCGCACCCCCGGGCCTCGGGAGGCTTCCGCAAGATCCGCCCGCCGGCATTACGACCGGCTGTCACAGTCGCTGACCTTAAGGGCGGCAGGCTAGCGCCAACCCCGGGAGCTTCCCGGCGCGCGGCGCCGTCAGGACGGGTCGCCCGCTCTTAAGGTGGGTCCGTCCGCCTGCTGCCTGGAGCGCGGGTGTCGGAGGACACAAATCGCCGCGGCGGGCGCTGAGTTGAGCGCCGCACTCGGACTACCCGGAAGGCACTCGATTGAGCGCCCGCCACCCCCTCGATTCATTTCGAGGGCCGACCAAGAGGGACGCAAACTACAACCCGGGGCGGAGCCGCTCGCGGGAACGAACCGACGCGCCCGCCTCCCAACCGCTCATCCCCGCGAAAGCGGGGATCCAGGGCGGGAAGGAGTTGGCTCCCCGTCGGGAACGTACGCACCCCAAATGGCCCGGGCCTTGCAGCCTTCTTGGCCATAAGCGGTTGCGCGCGGCCACGGAACGATGAAAGTATCAGTGATCCGCGTGCCGCCCGGAGGGGTTGATCGATTTGAGGGACGGCCGCGAGGTCAAGAAAGGACAATCATGAAGATCGTTTCCCGAGTATTCATCGCGGTCGCGGCCCTCGCCGCCGCGACCAGCTTCGCGTCCGCCAAGGACTGGATGAAGGACACCGTCATCTTCGGTGCCGACGCGACCTATCCGCCGTTCGAATCCCAGGACTCGGCCGGCAACATCGTCGGCTTCGACATCGACATCGGCAAGGCGCTGTGCGCCGAGGCGAAGCTCAAGTGCGAGTACGTCAACCAGGATTGGGACGGCATCATCCCGGCGCTCCAGTCCGGCAAGATCGACGGCATCCTGTCGTCCATGTCGATCACGCCCGAGCGTGAGAAGATGATCAGCTTCACCGACAAGATCTACAACACGCCGCCGGCGATCGCCGTGCCCAAGGACAGCGACCTCAAGGGCACGACGCCTGACGATCTCGCCGGCAAGTCGATCGGCGTCCAGTCGTCGACGACCCACGCCGCCTATGCCGAGGCGACGTATCCGAACTCGGAGATCAAGTATTACAAGAGCTCCGACGACTTCAAACTCGACATCGCCGCCGGTCGTCTCGACTCGGTGATGGACGACGTCGTCGTGCTCAGCGACTGGGTGAACTCCGACGCCGGCACCTGCTGCAAGATTCTCGGCACCTTGCCGATCGTGCCCGCCATCCACGGCGTCGGCACCGGTATCGGTATTCGCAAGTCGGACAACGACCTTCGCGAGATCCTCAACAAGGCTTTGGCGGCGATCATCGCCAACGGCACCTACAAGAAGATCAACGACAAGTACTTCTCCTTCAACGCCTACGGCGGCTGAAGAAACCTGTGGACGGAGCCGGGCCTCCCGCCCGGCTCCGCTTCCGCTGATGCTCGGGTGGGCGCCTCGGTTTGCAGGATCTTCTATCGCTGCTTGAATGGGGACCGAACGGCTGGGCCGATGAGCTCGCCGCCGGCGCCTTCATCACCATCACGCTGTCCCTGGCGACCCTTCCGGTCGGCTTCGTCGTGGGGCTCTTCGTCTCCCTCGGCAAGCAGTCGCCGGACCCTCTGATCCGCGCTTCCGCGCAGATCTACACCACCATCTTCCGCGGCATCCCAGAGCTTCTGACGCTGTTCATCGTCTACTACGGCGCCCAGTTCATGGTGTCGTCCGCTTCCCAGGCGGTCTTCGGCCATCCGTTCGAGATCAGCCCGTTCATCGCCGGCATGGTGGCCCTCGGTCTGGTGCTGTCGGGCTATTCCAGCGAGGTCTTCTCGTCCGCCTTCAAGGGCATTCCGCGCGGCCAGTACGAGGCGGCAAGCGCGCTGGGCCTCCGCCGTGGCGTCACCTTCCGCAAGATCATCCTGCCGCAGTTGATCCGCATCGCGCTCCCCGGCCTGTCGAACCTGTGGCTGAACGTGATGAAGGACACCGCCCTCGTCTCGGTCATCAGCCTCAACGACCTGCTGCGCGAAACCTCGGTCGCCGTCGGCTACACCAAGGAGCCGTTCTTCTTCTTCTCGGTCGCCTGTCTGATCTACCTCATCCTGTCGATGCTCTCGTCGCTCGGCATCTGGCGGATTGACGCCTGGGTGTCGCGCGGGGGCGCCCAGCGATGACCGTCGCCGCCCTCCCCCCGGTCCGCCGCGCGCCGCTTTCCGGCGCCACCGCCACCGGCTGGGTGCTCATCACGCTGTGGGTGCTGGTGGCGTTGCTGATCCTCTACGCCCTCATCCGCTCGGTCGATTACGTCGCCGTCTCCGCCTACCTCAACGACCTCGGCAAGCTGTTCAGCTACCGCACGCTGCGCTTCAGCTACGGCGGCCGCATCCTCATGGGCTTCTTCACGACCATCGCGCTGGTCGCCATCTCCTTCGTTGCCGGCGCCGTGGTCTCCATTCCGGTCGCCGCCGGCCGCCTGTCGAAGAACCCCCTGTTTGGCACCCTCGCCTACGCCTACTCGTACTTCTTCCGTGGCACGCCGCTGATCGCCCAGTTGTTCGTCATCTACTACGGCGCCGGCGAATTCCACGCCCAGCTCGAGGCGGCGGGCCTGTGGTGGTTCTTCAAGGACGCCTTCAACTGCGCCGCCTTCGCCTTCACCCTCAACACCGCAGCCTATCAGTCGGAGATCCTCTCCGGCGCCATCCGCAACGTCGGCCGCGGCCAGTGGGAGGCGGCCGACGCGCTCGGCATCCGCCGCCTGCTCACCATGCGCCGCATCGTCATGCCCCAGGCGCTGATTTACGCGCTGCGCCCCTACGGCAACGAGATCATCCTGCTGATCAAGGCCTCGGCCATTTCCAGCATCGTCACCGTGCTCGACCTGATGGGGCAGACCCGCTTCATCTTTTCCAAGACCTACGACCTGTCGTTTTACCTGTGGGCCGCGGTGTTCTATCTCCTGCTGGTGCAGGTGCTGAGCCACTTCATCGATGGTTTCGAACGCCGGCTCACCCGCCATCAGGTTCGCAGATAGCCACAGCAGGAAGGTCTCAATCGAATGGCAAACGTCGCCTTCATCGGCCTCGGAGTCATGGGCTATCCCATGGCCGGCCACCTCGCCGGGCGCGGCGGCCACGCCGTCACCGTCTATAACCGCACCGCCGCCAAGGCCGCCGCCTGGGTCAAGGATCACGGCGGCAAGGCCGGCGCCACTCCGAAGGAAGCAGCCACCGGCGCCGACTTCGTCTTCACCTGCGTCGGCAACGACGACGACCTGCGCTCGGTCGTCTTCGGGTCCGACGGCGCCCTTGCCGGCATGAAGGCCGGCGCCATCCTGATCGATAACACCACCGCCTCGGCGACCGTTGCCCGCGAGATCGGCGAAGCCGCCGCTGCGACGGGCATCGGCTTCCTGGATGCGCCCGTCTCTGGCGGCCAGGCCGGCGCCGAGAACGGCCAGTTGACCGTGATGGTCGGTGGCGACCCGGCGACCTTCGAGAAGGCGAAGCCGGTCATCGACGCCTACGCGAAGATGGTGGGTCTGATGGGGCCGCTGGGCAGCGGCCAGCTCACCAAGATGGTCAACCAGATCTGCATCGCCGGGCTCGTCCAGGGTCTCGCCGAGGGCATCCACTTCGCCAAGCACGCCGGTCTCGACGTCGAGAAGGTGATCGGCGTCATCTCAAAGGGCGCCGCGCAATCTTGGCAGATGGAGAACCGCTACAAGACCATGAACGCCGGCAAGTTCGACTACGGCTTCGCCGTCGACTGGATGCGCAAGGACCTCGCCATCGCGCTCGCCGAAGGCCGTGCCAACAACGCGCGCCTGCCGGTGGCGGCGCTGGTCGACCAGTTCTACGCCGAGGTCCAGGCGATGGGCGGCAAGCGCTGGGACACCTCGAGTCTGATCGCACTCCTCGAAAGGGACTGATGGCGCAAACGACGACCGCTGCCACGGTCAAGGCGATCCTCGCCGAGCTGAAGGCGCTGGGTTCGGAGGAAAACCGCGCCGGCATGGCGCGCTTCGGCATCAACGCGGCGCGCGCCTATGGCGTGTCGATGGAGGCCCAGCGGCCGCTCGCCCGCAAGTATCGTCGCCAGCACGACCTCGCTCTGGCGCTCTGGGAGACCGAAGTCCACGAGGCGCGCATCCTCGCCGCCCTCATCGACGATCCCAAGCTGGTCACGCCCCGCCAGATGGACAACTGGGCCGCCGACTTCGATTCTTGGGACCTCTGCGATCAGGCGTGCATGAAGCTGTTCCCGGCCACGCCCTACGCGGCGGCGAAGGTCGCCAGGTGGGCCAAGGACAAGCGCGAGTTCGTCCGCCGCGCCGCCTTCGCCACCATCGCCGGCATCACCGTGCGCGACAAGAAGGCGCCCGACGCGGTGTTCCTCGCCTTCCTGCCGATCATCGCGGAAGCCGCCACCGACGAGCGCAACTTCGTCAGGAAGGCGGTCAACTGGGCGCTTCGGCAGATCGGCAAGCGCTCGCCGACGCTGCACGAGCCGGCACTGGCGCTCGCCGAGAAGCTTGCCGCCTCAGACGACAAGACGGCGCGCTGGATCGGCAAGGATGCCGTCCGCGAGCTGACCGACCCGGTGCAGCTTGCGCGCATTGCAAAGCGGCGGAGCGTCCCTTAGGCGCTGGCCCGCCCCTTTTCCTTGTCGACGACGATGTAGTTGAGCGGCAGCGCCGTCGTGTACTTGATCTGCTCCATCGCGAACGTGGTCGACACGTCCGAGATGTCGATCTTGGCGATCAGCCGCTTGTAGAAGGCGTCGTAGGACGCGATGTCGGGCACCACGACGCGCAAAAGATAATCCACCTGCCCGGCCATGCGGTAGAATTCTGCCACCTCCGGCATCTCGCGGATCACCTCGGCGAAGCGCCGTAGCCATTCCTCGTTGTGCTGGTTGGTGGTGATGGAGACGAACGCGGTCACATTGGTGTTGACCTTGCCGGGGTCGAGAAGCGCGACGCGGCCGACGATGACGCCGTCCTCTTCCAGCTTCTGGATGCGGCGCCAGCACGGCGTGGTCGACAGGCCGACGCGTCGTCCGATCTCGGCAACGGGCACGGTGGCGTCTTCCTGCAGGATTTGCAGGATCTTGCGGTCCAGGCGGTCGACCATGACGTTCTCCGAATCTCATTCCGGAAGAGGCGCGTGGGTAGGATAATTTCCTATGACAGCGCCGGGAAGCTCGCCGATATAGAATGTTTTGCCGCCAAGTCAACCAAGCCGCTTCGCGACTTCACGCCGGACAACCGGCAGCAGATCGGCCTCGAACCACGGGTTGCGCTTGATCCAGGCGTTGTTGCGCCACGACGGGTGGGGCAGCGGCAGCACCAGCGGCCGGCGCTTCGCCGCCATGATTTCCCGCCAGGCCGCGACCGTTTCGGTGAGGCTCGCCCCCGCCCACTCCGGCAGGTGCCAGCGGTGGGCGTAGGACCCGACCGCCAGCACCAGGTCGATCCTCGGCAGAAGAGCGAACAGATCGGCCAGCCACAGCGGCGCGCATTCCCTCCGCGGCGGCAGGTCGCCGCCTTTGGCATCCAGCCCCGGAAAGCAGAAGCCCATGGGAACGATCGCAACCTGGCTGGCATCGTAGAAGGTCGCCGAGTCCATCTCGAGCCACCCCCGCAGCCGGTCTCCGGAGGGGTCCGTGAACGGCCGCCCGGAGGCGTGGACGCGCGCGCCGGGCGCCTGGCTGGCGATACATATCCGCGCCGTCTCGGAGACCTGGAAGACCGGTCGCGGCTCGTGCGGCAGGCGTTTTCCGGTGGGGGAATCGCGGCAGACGCGACAAGCGGAAATGCGCGCCGCCAGCGCCTCGAGCGCCCCCGGGGGTGGCTTCCCTTCCTGGCTCTTCACCCGCCTCATTGGCCTCGCGTCCCGCGCCGAAAACATCTTTTGCAGCAAATCATTAAGCGTTCTCGGCCACCTTGTGGAGCGGTCGCCGACGGGCGGCGCAATCCATTCCCGGGACTGGCCTCAGGCGCGTATGAACGCCGATCCGAATACGACGGAAAGCGACAAGACCACCGTCAGCCGCGAACGTGCCGAGCGTCGCCGCACGGTCCAGCGCACCATCCGCGACACGCGCGAACGGCTGACGTCGGGCGCCGCCGGCCGGCCCGCCTTCCATTACGAACTCGGGCTGACGTTCGCGCAGAACCGCGTCAGCTCCATGTATGCCATCCCGCTGCTCATCGCGATTGTAGCGACGGCGGCGCTGCTGTGGATCGACCTGTGGTCGGTCACTGCCTGGGTCGGAGCGGTGCTGGCCTGCCACGTCGGCATGATCGCGCTCTGCCGCAAGTATATCGCCACCCCCGCCGCGAAGGTTGTGAGCAGGCACTGGCGCCCGCGGTTCGTCGTGGCCGACGCAATCGGCGGCCTCGCCTGGGCGTCGATCATGTTCCTGCTGCCGCGCATGTCCGGACCGGTCGCCGGTGTCGAGGTCTTCCAGTTCGCCACCGCGCTGATCGTCATCGCGGTGTTCACCTCGCTCGCCTCGACGATTCTGCCGGCCGCGACCGCCGCCACGCTGCCCATGACCATCGCCATCGTCGGGATCAACTTCAGCCGCGGCGGCATCCTGTTCATGGCCCTTGCCGCCATGGCGGCCGCCGCCCAGTTCTTCTTCCTGATCCTCGCCTCCCGCCTTCAGTCGGCGACCCACACCATGCTGGAGTACCGCGCCGAGAAGGACCTGCTGATCGCCGAACTCGAAACTGCCAACTCGATCTCCGACGAGTCGCGCCGCCGCGCCGAAGAGGCCAACCTCGCCAAGTCGCGGTTCCTGGCGACCATGAGCCACGAACTGCGCACGCCGCTGAACGCCATCCTCGGTTTCTCGGAGATCATCAAGAACGAGATCCTCGGCCCGGTCGGCAACGAGACCTACAAGGAATACGTTGGCGACATTCACACCAGCGGTCAGCACCTGCTCGGTCTGATCAACGAGATCCTCGACCTGTCGCGCATCGAAGCGGGTCGCTACGAGCTGAACGAGGAAGCGGTCGACCTCGCCTACATCGCCGAGGAAAGCCGCAGCCTTCTCCAGATCAGGGCGAACGCCAAGGACATCACCATCAAGGAAGACTACGACGCCCACCTGCCCAAGCTGTGGGCAGACGAGCGCGCCGTCCGCCAGATCGCCCTCAACCTGATCTCCAACGCAATCAAGTTCACCCCGACCGGCGGCGAGATCGAGATCGGGGTCGGCTGGACCGAGACCGGCGGCCAGTTTCTGTCGGTTCGCGACAACGGACCGGGCATCCCGCCAGAAGAAATTCCGATCGTGCTGTCGGCCTTCGGTCAGGGCTCGATTGCCATCAAGAGCGCCGAGCGCGGCGCCGGCCTCGGCCTGCCGATCGTGCAGGCGCTGATGCAGACCCACGACGGCACGTTCGAGCTGAAGTCGAAGCTTCGCGAGGGCACGGAGGTGATCGCCACCTTCCCGCAGTCGCGCGTCATGCAGGCCCTGCCGCCGATCCCGGCGCCATCCGGCCGCGGCGGCAGCTGGCTCAGAACGGGGTGAGCCGCGGACTGACTGATCCCCTCCCGATCCGCCTTAAGCGGGATCGACCTCCCCTTTTCAAGGGGAGGAGAAAGAGCGGGCACGCGCCCCCTACCCCTGCAAGGGGGAGGTCGGTCGACAACGTCGACCGGGTGGGGGTCAACCGAGGCGTGGTCGCCTCAGTCCTTGTTCGACACCCCTGCCTGGGCGAACGTCGCCATGTCGGCATGCGTGTTGACCGCCGCCTTGATGAGCCCCGCCGCAAGCGCCGCACCGGTCCCTTCGCCAAGCCGCATGCCGAGGTCGAGGAGCGGCGTCTTGCCCATGCGGGCAAGCGCCGCGCGATGGGCGGCCTCGGCCGAGACGTGCCCGAACTGGCAATGGTCGAGGGCACGCGTGTCGAGGGCATAGAGGACGGCGGCGGCGGCCGTTGCCACGAATCCGTCGACGATCGCCGGAACGCGGTTCATGCGCGCCGCAAGCAGCGCCCCGGCCATCGCCGCGAGTTCGCGCCCGCCGACCCGGCGCAGCACCTCGAGCGGATCGTCGAGATGCCCGGCGTGGGTGGCGAGTGCCGCATCGACCGCAGCGCGCTTGCGCGCGAGGCCTGCTTCGTCGACGCCGGTGCCGGCGCCAACCCATGCCGCCGCGCCTCCACCGAACAGCGCCGCCAGAATCGCCGCCGCCACCGTCGTATTGCCGATGCCCATTTCGCCAATGCACAGAAGATCGACGCCACCGGCGATCGCCTCCATGCCGAAGGCCATGGTCGCCGCACACGCCGCCTCATCGAGCGCCGGCTCGACCGTGATGTCGCCGGTCGGCAGATCGAGGGCCAGGTCGTAGACCTTGAGGCCAAGGTCGAAGGTCCGGCAAATCTGGTTGATGGCCGCCCCACCGGCCGCGAAGTTTGCGACCATCTGCTGCGTCACGTCGGCCGGAAAGGCCGAGACCCCACGTTTGGTCACGCCGTGATTGCCGGCAAAGACCGCGACCAGCGGACGGTTGATGGCGGGCGGTGAGCGGCCCTGCCAGGTCGCCACCCACTCGGCCAGATCCTCCAGCCGGCCGAGCGCGCCGGGCGGCTTGGTGAGCGTCGCGTCGCGCGCCCGCACCGCCTCCGCCGCGGCCGTATCCGGCCCCGGCATGGTCGCGATCAGCGCACGGATATCGTCGAAGGGCAGCCCTGATTCTGTGGCGGGCAAAGGCGTCTGGCTCCGGGGGCGGGAGGGGCCCGTTTGGAAGGGGGGCGCCGAGGTTCTATAACCTCGAAACCTTGCACCGCAAGGACGCGGGAGGACTTGCGAAAATGAGCAGCAACGAGCCGGTCCGGGGCGAGATCATCACCGCGGTCGAGGAACTGAAGGACGCCGCCACGTTCCTGACCCGGCTTCCGCTCGCTTTGGTCGGGCTCGACGGGTCGCGGCGGCCGGATTTCCGCACCGGCGCCCGCGTCTTCCCGGTCATCGGCGTGCTCGTCGGGCTGGCCGGCGGCATCGTGCTCGTTGTCGCTCGGGCTCTCGGCGTTCCGCCGACCCTGGCCGCCGCACTGGCGATCGCCACCACGGTGCTGATCACTGGCGCCCTGCACGAAGACGGGCTTGCCGACATGGCTGATGGCCTCGGCGGCGCGACGCCCGAAAAGCGCCTTGAGATCATGGACGACAGCCGCGTCGGCACTTACGGGGCGCTCGCCCTCGCCTTCTCGGTGCTGGTCCGCGTTCTCGCCCTGGGATCGCTCGCCGCCAGCGGTTCGTTTCGCGCCGCCCTCGTGCTGATCGCGGCGGAAGCCGCCTCGCGCGCCGCCATGGTGCGGCTCTGGCACGATCTGCCCGCCGCCCGCCCCGGCGGCCTCGCCGATGAAACCGGACCGCCCGACCAGAACGCCATGCTGATCGCGCTGGCGCTCGCCGCGGCAATCGCGGTGGTGTTGTGCGTGCCGACCGTCGGGCTGTGGGCGACGGTTCTGGCCGGCGCGCTGGCCGCTCTCGCCACCTTCGTCATGATCCGCCTTGCCGGGCGCCTGCTCGGCGGACGCACCGGCGACGCCCTCGGCGCCACCGAGCAACTGGCGGTCATGGCGTTCCTGGTTGGCGCCTCCGTGTTCTGACCCTGCGACGCCCGGCGTACCCCGCGTCCCATGACCCGACCATGAGCGACCCCGCCCCTCGCCGCCGGCCGCGCACGCTGTTCTGGCTGCTGATCGCGCTGCTTGTGGCGCTGATCGTCGCCGTCATCGCCAACATCGCGACACGTGAGCCGTTCGGCGTAAAAACCGGCGACCTCGCCCAGTTCGGTTATCTGGTCGTCATCCTGATCTTCGTCGGCTCCGCCTTCTTCGGCCGCAACCTCGGCGCCCGCGAGGTGCTGCGCGCCATCGCCGGCT
This sequence comes from uncultured Alphaproteobacteria bacterium, assembly GCA_963843565.1. GTDB lineage: Bacteria > Pseudomonadota > Alphaproteobacteria > Rhizobiales > Kaistiaceae > DASZQY01. Next base: position 229,295 of record CAWJKY010000003.1, on the reverse strand, counting down.
GGCTGGCGATCATTCTGATCGCCGTCGGCACCTACGCCTACCGGACGGAGCTGACCGCCATTGGTGGCCGCCTGCTCGGCGTGCTGGTTCCGGGCCTGCCGGTCTCCGGCCGGCTGGCGGGAGAGGCCGACAGCGCCGTGGTCATCTCGCGCACCATCGACGGGCATTTCGGTGTGCGCGCCGAGGTCAACGACACCCCGCTTGCGCTGATGGTCGACACCGGCGCGAGCTTCGTGACCCTGACCTCGGCCGATGCGGCGGCGGTCGGCATCGACACCAGCGCGCTCCGCTTCACGGTGCCGATCCGCACCGCAAACGGCATGATCGTCGCCGCGCCCGTGGTCATCGACCGCATCGCGGTCGGCAGCATCACCCGCGACAAGATTTCGGCGCTGGTTGCCCCGGGCACCTCCCTCGACGAGAGCCTGCTCGGTCTGACGTTCCTCAACACGCTGTCCGGCTACACCGTTTCCGGCGACCGGCTGGTGCTGACGCCCTGACTAGTCGGCGCGTCGAGCGAAGCGGTTGGCGATGACGCTCACGATGACCAGCTGCAGGAAGTGATAGAGCATCAGCGGCGCGATGATCAGGCCGAGGGTCGGGACGCTGCCGAACATGACCTTGGCCATCGGCAGGCCGGTCGCCAGCGACTTCTTGGAAGCGCAGAAGAGGCAGGCAATCGTGTCGGGCACATCGAACCCGAGGAGCCGGCAGGGAATCTTCATCAACCCGTAGATGACGAAGAAGAGCGCGATCACCGCCACCACCATGGCGATGACCAGGCGCGGGTCGTAGCGCGTCCAGATGCCTTCGATCATCGAATCGGAAAAGGCATTGAAGACGATCGCGAGGATGATCGCCCGATCGGCGAGCCGGATCGGTTTGGCATACCGCGTCGCCCACCCCAGCAGCCACCGGCGCGCGATCTGGCCGACGATCACCGGCAGCACGACGAGGCCGAGGACCTTGGCAATCACCGGCAGGAGCGGCAGCGACTCGCCGGTCGTCGCCACGAACCACGCCATCAGCAGCGGCGTCGCGAAGACGCCGATCAAACTCGACAGCGTCGCGTTGAAGATCGCCACCGGCACGTTGCCACGCGCCAACGATGTCATCGCCACCGACGACGATACGGTCGAGGGCACCGCCGCCAGCATGAAGAAGCCGGTCGCCACCGGCACCGGGACGGCCGGGCCAAGAACGTAAAGGGCGGCGAGCACAACGACGGGAAACAGGATGAAGGTTCCCGACTGAACGGCGATGTGCAGCCGCCAGTGCGCCGCGCCCTGGCGCAGCCTGTCCGGCGCGAGCGTCAATCCGTAGAGGAAGAACACGCCGGCGATGCCGTAGCTGGCTACGAGGTCGGCATGCAGGAGGCCGCCCTTCATCCCGAGTTCAGGGAAGAGCACCGCCAGCACGACGACCGCGACGAGCGCGACGAGAAAGCCGTCGAAGGTGAAGCCGCGAACGGTCAAGGCAGGATCGGGCGCTTGCCCCCACCTGTCGCGCGCCGGGCGTTGCCGGGCCTCACGCCGCCGCGGCCTCCGCCGGCACCGACGACACCGCCGCCAGCGCTGCCTGCACCACATCGACGCCGGCACCGGGTTTGACCGCGCCAACGGTCAGGATGCGCCGCCAGGTGCGGGCACCGCGCATGCCGTGGAAGAGGCCGAGCATCGGCCGGACGATGGCCGCCAGACGGGTGCCCCGCGCCAGCTCTTCCTCAATCGCCGGCAGGTAGTCGACGACGACGGTTCCGAGATTCCGGGACGCCGCCGCGGCGCCAAAGAAGCGGGCGTCGACATCGGCGAGAATTGCCGGCGTGTGCCAGGCGGCACGCCCCAGCATGACCCCGTCGACAGCCGCCAGATGCGCGGCGGCCGCATCCAGCGTCTCGATGCCGCCGTTGATGCCGATGAACGCACCCGGATGGCGCGCCTTCAACCGGTAGACCCGCTGGTAGTCGAGCGGCGGCACGTCACGGTTTTCCTTCGGGCTGAGGCCCGAGAGCCAGGCCTTGCGGGCGTGCACCCAGATGGCGTCGGCGCCGGCCGCAATGACTGCGTCGGCGAGCGCGTCGAGCGCGGTTTCCGGATCCTGGTCGTCGACGCCCAACCGGCACTTGACCGTCACCGGGACGGACACGGCGGCCTTCATGGCCGCCACACAGTCGCCGACCAGCGCCGGCGCCTTCATCAGACAGGCGCCGAAAGTGCCGGACTGAACGCGGTCGGACGGGCAGCCGACATTGAGGTTGATCTCGCCGTAGCCGAAGTCAGCGCCGATCCGCGCCGCTTCCGCGAGGCGCACCGGGTCCGCACCGCCCAGTTGAAGCGCCACCGGGTGTTCCTCCGGCGAGAAACCGATCAGCCGCTGCTGGTCGCCGTGCACGACCGCCTCGGCCGTCACCATTTCCGTATAGAGAAGCGCCCGCCGCGTCAGTTGCCGATGGAAGCGCCGGCAATGGCGATCGGTCCAGTCCATCATCGGCGCGACGGCGACGGGGCTCTGGGGCGTATTCATGGCCGGTGAAATGGACCGGCGCAGCGCGAAAGTCCAGTTGGCCGCGCTCTAGGCCGTCATGGCGAGCGCTGAATGCTCCCCCGACAGGCGCGCGGAGATCGTGGCCGCACGGCCCGGCCGGCCGAAGTGGAAGCCCTGGAACGTCTGGCAGCCGGCAGCGCGCAGGATGATCGCCTCGGCCTCGGTATCGACACCCTCGGCAGTCACCGTCAGGTCGAGGGCTCGCGCCAGATAGACCGCCGCCAGTACCAGGTCGCGGGCGTGCGTATCGCGCTCGATCCCTGCCACCAGTTCCCCGTCGATCTTCAGCTTGTCGAAGGCGAAACTGCGCAGATAGCCGATGCTGGAGTAGCCGGTGCCGAAATCGTCGAGAGCCACCGCAACGCCCAGCGCACGCAGCCCGTTGATGGCGGCTGCCGCCTGGCCGGGATGGGCGACCAGGAAGGTCTCCGTGACTTCAAGCTCCAGCCGCTCCGCCGGGAACCCCACGTCTCGCAGCACGGCAGCCACGTTGCTGGCAAAGTTCGGGTTGCGGAATTGCGCCGGAGACACGTTGACCGCCACCTTGATCGCCGGCCACGCCAGCGCGTCGTGGCAGGCGCGGCGCAGCGTCCACAGGCCGATCTCGTCGATCAGGTCGGTTTCCTCCGCGACCGGAATGAAGTCTGCCGGCCCGCCGATTCCGTCCGGCGCACCCGGCCAACGCAGCAGCGCCTCGACCCCGACCGTCTCGCCGTCGCCGGCATCGACGATCGGCTGATAGAACAGCTCCAGGCCACCGGTGTGCAGCGCCCGTCGCAAGCTTGCGGCAATTTCGATCCGTTCGATGCGCACCGCGTCGAGGGAACGGTCGTAGTGGCACACCCGGTCACGACCGAGTTGCTTGGCTTGGTACATGGCGACATCGGCGCGGCGCAGCAGCTCTTCGACCGACACACCAGTCGAATCGACCGTGACGATCCCGACGCTGGTGCTGAGCGCGATCACGCGGCCTTCGACCAGGAGCCGCTCGTCGAAGAAGTCGACCAGACAGTTGCCAACCTTGTCGGCAACCGTCGTGGCATTGGGGCTCTCCACGACCACGGCGAACTCGTCGCCGCCGAGACGCACCAGAAGGTTGTCGCCCGCCAACCGCTTGAAGGCGTCCGCCACCTGGCACAGGAGGATGTCGCCGATCTCATGGCCGTAGGTGTCGTTGACCTCCTTGAAGCCGTCGAGATCGAGGTAGGCGACCGCCACCGAGGTCCCGCCCCGCCGCATCGCGAGGATCGCCCGTCTGAGCCGCTCGACCAACGCGGTCCGGTTGGGCAAGCCGGTGAGCATGTCGTGTGTCGCCCCGTACTCGGCCCGCTCCTGGCCCCGCCTGACGCGCACCAGGCTCGCAATCGCAACCGCCACCAGAATGAGCATGGTCATGCCCAGCAGGACCAGCATCGCGAGCGCGAGCGGACTGACGCTGGCCTGCGCGGCGCTGCCGAGATGGCGTGGCGACCATGTCAGGTAGGCGATCGTCGTCGCCGTGAAGCTCTTCACCGGGATCTCGGTGGTGACGCCCGCGTCGTGTTCGGTCAGCGACAGGCCGTCGATCAAATAGTCCTCGCCGAGGCGTTGAATGGCGTCGGCATCGAGCGCCCTGCTGACTACCAGGAACCGGGTCTTCGCCGGATCGAGTGTCACTGTCGCCGACACTGGCACGATCGGCGCGACCGCGGCCACCGCGAGGCCCCAGGCGCCCCGCACGACCCCGCCGCGAGAGTCGAACGTACGCCCGTCAACTGGAAGCTCGGCCAGCATCGCGGTGAGCGAAGGGCCGAACGCATCGCGCGCGGGCGTCGTGGTCACTTCGCCGTCGTGAACAGCGACCACGCCCCTGCCGCTGCGATCGATAACGTAGGCGGTGTCGAAATAGACGGGAGACGCCGTCGACTGGATGAAGTTCTGATCGACGAAATCAGCGTCCGGCACGCCGGCGAGCTTGACGACCGCATCGTCCCAGTTGGCGTAGTCGCCGACCGAGTCCTCGATGCGCCGGACAAGTGAGCTGACAGCCGCGTTGGCCGACTTTCGGGTCAACGACAGCTCGGTGTCGTTGACCGACACCGCCATCTGACTGAGCGAGATGACGACCGCGGAAATCGCGCCAGCCATGACGATGAGCGCCGGCAAAGCGATCCCGGCGACGAGCCGCGCGGTCGGATGTTTGCCGAAAAATGCCATGATCCGCAGGATTACCAATATCGACCTGTGTGCCGACTTGGAAACCGAATGGCTTAAGCCCGGGTGAACCGCCGGTTATGGGCGGTTCACGTGGTTAGGTGGGCGTTAAGTGCGACCGTTCAGATGTCTCATTGGCCCGCAGAAGCCGCCGGTCCGGGCCCGCGGCGCCGACGGGCCCCTCGGAGCCCGTTGAGGCTCGTATCAGGCGATGCGCGCCAGCTTCTTCCCGGCCGCGCTCATCACCGCCGGCCTGACGTCGCCCTGTGCGGCGACCAGCACGTCGATCTCGTTGGCCGCGACCGGTTTGCTGATCAGGAAGCCCTGCACAAACTCGCACTGGATCAGGCGCAGAAGCTTGAGCTGATCTTCGTTCTCGATGCCCTCGGCGATCACCGCCAGATCGAGCGCGTCGCCCAGCGAAACCAGTGACTGGATCAGCGCGTTGGCGGTGGCGTTCATGCCGATGTCGCGCACGAACGAGCGATCGACCTTGAGCACGTCGAAGGGGAACTGACGCAGATAGCCGATCGACGAGAAGCCGGTGCCGAAATCGTCGAGCGACAGGGCGAACCCCGCCTCCTTCAGCGTCTTCAGCTTGCGTTGCGCGATGAGCGGGTTGGTGACCAGAATGCCCTCGGTCAGCTCGAGCTCGAAACGCCCCGGCTCGTGGCCGTGCTGCCTGACGGTCTCGCGGATGGAATCGGCGAAGGTCGGATCGCGAAGCTGGACCGGCGAGATGTTGATCGCCATCTTCAGATTGGGCCAGCGATGCAGATCTTCGCAGGCGCGGTTGAGAACAAACTGGCCAAGCTCGTGGATGAGCCCGGTCTCCTCGGCGACCGGAACGAAGATCGCCGGCGACACCGCGCCGAATTCTTCCGACGTCCAGCGCACCAGGGCCTCGAGCGCGACGATGGAGGTGTCTCCGGCGCGCACGATCGGCTGGTAATAGACCTTGAGCTCGTCGTTTTCGAGCGCGCGCCGCAGACCGGTCTCGATCTGCTTCTTCTCGAGCGCACCGCTCTCCATGGTCGCATGGTAGGCGACCGCTTCGCGCTCGGCGCCGTTTTTCGCCTGATACATGGCGACGTCGGCGCGGCGGATGACCTCCGACGGCCTGATGCCTGCTTCCTTGCCGACCGCGTAGCCGACCGAAGCGGTGACGTGGAACTCGAAGCCGAAGATCATGAACGGCTGGTCGATGGAATGGCAGATGTCGTGGGCGACCCGGGCGACGTTGTCGCCGATGCCGCCATCGGGCAGCGCGATGGCGAACTCGTCGCCGCCGATACGGGCGAGCCGCGTGCCCTCCGGCAGCACCGCACTGATCCGCCGCGCCAGCGCGCGCACCAGATCGTCGCCGCCGTGATGGCCGATCGAATCGTTGACCGCCTTGAAGCCGTTGACGTCGAGATAGACGACGGCCAGCCGCCCCTCATCGCAGGCCGCCGTGTAGGCCGGCGATTCGACCAGCTCGCTGAACCCGGTGCGGTTCATCAGGCCCGTCAGGCTGTCGGTGCGCGCCGCGATCACCGCTTCCTTCTCGCTGTCGGTCAGCGCGATGGCCATCTTGCGGGCGCGGAAGGCGGTGGTCAGCGCCACGATGCAGAACACGGTGAGCGCGATCGAGATCGGAACCAGCACGCCGCGCAGCAACGCATCGCCGGGCTTCGGCGGCGTCCAGTCGAAGTAGCCGAGCGCCTTGCCGGTCAGGCTGGTGAGGGCCGGCACGCCGGCCGGCGCCTTGCCGCGCACGTAGTGGAGATCGTCGATCAGGAAGGCCGTGCCGAGATCGTGCAGCTTCGGCCCGCTGAGGTACTGACCGAAGACGATCACCGGCAGGTCTGTGTTCTTGACCTCGCCAGCCTTCGACACCGGCGCCAGATGCTGCACGCTCACCATCATCGGCACCGACGGCGTATCGATGTACATGCCGGTCTTGGCGGCGAGGTTCTCGACCGGGATCGTCGCCGCAACCTTGCGCAGCGCCGCAATCCGCTCGGGCGTGATGATCTGGTCGAGGTTGTCGGGGGCGTCGTCGATCAGCCACTCGTAATCGACGGTGCCGCTCGGCGAAATGATGAACAGCATGTCGGCAATGGCGGTGTCGGTGATGCCGGTGCCCATGTTGGCGTCGATCCAGTCGCGATCGCCGCGCCCGTAAGCATCGTACGCCTCTTCCCACCAGCCGTAGTCGTTGGCGAGCGACGCCAGGCGCCGGCCCATGGCCTGCACACCGCCGTCGACCATCGTGGCGGTATTGGCGGCCGCCTGCTCATTGTGCTTCTGCGCCATCCAGGAGACCGTGATCAGCACGGTCGCCACCGTGATCACGATGCCGGCGACGAGATTGAGCGTAATGCGGCCGGTAATTGCCCTCGCCATGCGCGCGTCCCACCTTATTCCCCGAAATCCCGGTGCGAACGGTCTCAGACGCGACTTGCAATAGACTTAATGGGGCTGGCACCGTCCGTTAATAATTGTGGCAGCCCAGCCGGGCGCGACCCGCGGGCGGACCAGGCTCACGGATAATCAACACGCGGATCTGGCGGGCCGATGCGGCGCGGTTTTCCGCCCGAAAGAAACGCGAGATGGCCAGATGCGTCGTCCGCGGTTGCATATCGGGGGCCGCGGCCGGGCTTCCGGAGCGGCGCCGCCCGGCTGTTTGCCGCTATGGTTAACGCTTAGTAAAATATGGTGAATTTCTGTCGCGCGGAACGCGTCGCGCCGCCACTCACCACCTGTAAAGGTTGACAGTTGGTAAACGCAAAGGGCTTAGTTCGCATGCGGCGGTTAGTTATTAGCGTTTGAGTACGCGTACGAGGAGGCAATCGTATGAGTCTCGCAGACATTGCGCACGATGCGCTGTCGGCGGAAGCCTACCTGCGGTCCCGGCAGCCCGTTGAGCGGCCTGCCGATCGGGTCTGCCCCTTCCCGCATTCCAAACCGGTCGAAGTCGAGGAGTGGCTCGAGACCGGCGGCCTGCAATGTTCGGCCGGCAAGCGCGAGTTCCGCCTCGGCCGCTATTATGTCTCCCGCTTTCGCAACGGCGCCGAGTTCAGGGCCGGCCTTGACGAATTCCGCCGTCAGGTCGCGGACGGCGGCAAGACCGGCTTCCTCGCCGTCTTCCACAATGACGGACCGCCCGACACCACCGCCGCCGATGAACTGAAACACCTCGGCGCGATCATGGAAGAAGCCGGCATGTCCGACGACGCCGAGGCGCTCGTCCAGGGCCGCACGCTTTCGACCTCGATCGAGGTGCCCTGCCCGGTCACCGGTCGCGATTCCCACTACGAGTTTTTCTCGGTTGCCTTCTGTCGCAATTCGGGCAACCCGCGCGACCCGCTCTACGATCCGTCACTGTCGGCCCCCTTCACAGCGGTCAACACCACGTCGGACGCCTACGCCTTCGCGCGCCTCGTCCACGATCAGTGCGTCCGCATCCACGGCTGCGCGCCCTACGAGATGATCCACGATCGCGATGCGCTCGAGCTTCTCTTCGCGCGCTGCGTGACCGCCTGGCAGAACATGTCGGCGACCACCATCGCCAACTACAGCCGCATCAGCGCCGACCCGGCCCGCGCCGTCCACCTTTCGGAAGATCGCACCCACTGGTTCGCCGCCCACAACGATCCGGTGTTCGCCGAGATGGAGAAATGCCCGCACGCCCACGAAATGCCGATCACCTACGCGGCGCGGCTGACGGCTAAATGGTCAGCTAACCTTTTTGATGGAAAACCGTACGAACCGAGCAGGGACGGACAGTCGGGTGGGGTGCCCGTCTCCGAGGAGATGTTCGAAGTCGAGGGGCTTTCCGGTGAGCTATTCAAATTTTGAGGTGATCGAGGTCCGGTCGATCCGGCCCGATCACAAGGCGATCTTTGCGACCCGGCCGGTCAAGAAGGATACCCTGCTGGGTTTCTTCGACGGCAAGTCGATCCTCGTCGACCTCGACCGGACGGACCAGCTCGACGACTACTGGTGGCGCCAGTCGGTCCACCTGAAGCGCGACGGCTCCAAGCTCCTCTGCCTGCTTCCCATGTGGGAGCCGGAGGGCGTCGACTATCTCAACCATTCCTGCCGGCCCAACGCCCGCGTCGAGGGTCAGCTCTACGTCTACGCCGACCGCGACATCGCGCCCGGCGAGGAGATCACGGCGGACTACCGCACCTTCAACCTCGTGCCGGAAGGCAAGACGTGCTGGTGCGACACGGAGACCCCCTGCCACATCTGAGGGCCGCGTGATGCGTTGGTGGCGTGTGTTCGGCGTACTGGTGCTGATTGGGGCTGAGGCGCTCCTCTACGGCTACAGCTATCCGTTCTTTTCGCTGGCGCTGGAAAAGCAGGGCCTCGCCACCTGGGCGATCGGCCTCAATGCCTCGCTCGCCGGCGCCGGCATCCTGGTGGTCGGGCCGGTGCTGCCGTGGCTGATCCACAAGGTCGGCCTCCGCCAGCTGGTCGCCGCCCTCTTCGGCCTGTCGCTCGCCTCGTTCGCCGCGATCCTTGTCGCCGATCATCTCGCCGTCTGGTTCGCCGCGCGCTTCGTCATGGGCGCCTGCTTCGCCGCGCTGTGGACGACCACCGAGATCTGGCTGAACGGCGTCGTGGACGATCGCCACCGCGGCCGCATCATCGGCGCGTCGGGGACGCTCTATGCCGCCTGCCAGTTCATCGGGCCGCTGGTGCTGGGCGCCGTCGGCCCGACCGGCTCGCTGCCGCTCATGGTCGCCATGGCGCCGCTGGCGCTGGGCGTCGTGGTGGCGCTGGCGATGCGCTCGACGAGCGGCGCGGCAGAGGACGAGGAGAACCTCACCGACACCGACAGCCTTCGGCAGGCGCTCGCCGTCGCCGGCACGCTGGTCGCCGCCGCCTTCCTCGGCGGCATCGGCGAAACCGCCATGCAGGCGCTGCTGCCGCTTTACGGCCTGGCCCACGGGCTGAACGACGCCGGTGCCGCCGGTCTGGTCGCCGTCTTCACGCTCGGCGAAGCGATGCTGGTCGCCGCCCTCGGCTGGATGGCCGACCGCTATGGCCGCCAGCGCACACTGCTCACCTGCGCGCTGGCCGCGACCGCCGCCAGCGCCGCCCTGCCCTTTGCCGTCGCAATGCCGTCGACGCTGCTGCCGGTGCTGTTCATCGCCGGCGGCGCCATCTCCGGCATCTATACGCTCGGGGTCATCCTGATCGGGACCGACTTCCGCGGCCAGCGCCTGGCGGTCGTGTCGACCGGCTTCGCCATGGCTTACGCCGCCGGGTCGATCGTGGGCTCGACCCCGGTCGGCTACCTCATCGATCTGTTCGGGCCGGAGGCTCTGCCCGTTTCGATCGCGGTCAGCTTCCTGGGCCTCACAGTGTTTCTGTTGCGTCGGCGGCCGGAGCGGACGGCCGCAGTTGAGGAGGACGAGTTGATGACAGACGAAACCGCGCCGGCGACCGTGCCGGTCTTCGACGATCTTCCCGAGATCAAGTTCGACCTGTCGTTTCTGGGGGTCGAGGCGCCCGCCGAGGCGAGCCCGCAGGCAAGCGCTGCGGGGGCGCGGTCGCTGCCGCGCATCCTCGATCTCGACGCCTTCTTCCGCGAACGCGCCGCGGCCGTCGCCCGTCACGCCGCCGAGCGGACCGGCGAGGACAAGCCGTTGTCCGCCGCCGAGGCCTACGTCATCGGCTGACGCGACACGGGTGGCTATTCGTCCTCGACCAGAGCGAAACGGTCGACGTCGAACAGGCCGAAGTCGGTGATCTTCAGGTGCGGGATCACCGCCAGCGGCAGAAAGGCCACCTGCTGGAAGGGCTCCGGCAGCGTGCAGCCCAGCGACTTCGCCGCCTCGCGCAGCGCCACCACGCCGGTGCGCACCGTCTCGAACGGCTCGCGGCTCATCAGCCCGGCGATCGGCAGCGCCAGTTCGCCGATCACCCGGCCACCGGACGCCACCACGTAGCCGCCGCCAATCTCGCGGAGCCGGTTGACCGCACCCGCCATGTCCTGATCGTCGACGCCCACCACACAGATGTTGTGGCTGTCGTGACCGACCGACGAGGCGATGGCGCCGTGCTGGAAGCCGAAGCCGGTGACGAAGGCGCGGGCGATGTTGCCGTTCTTGCCGTGGCGCTCGAGCACCGCCACCTTGGCGATGTCGCGGGCGACGTCGGTCTGGCGCGCGTTGCCCTCCGCCTCGACCCACATGCGCTTGCGGTCGGTGACGACGCGCCCATGGGCGACTCCGATCATGGTGAGCTCCGCCGAACGGCCCGGCACGACGAAATCGGCCGCCGTCACTTCGCGCAGCTTGACGCTGTCGAGGCCGACTGGCGCCACCTGCTTGCGCGTGGCGAACAGCGCGTCGTCGACCACGCGTCCGCCGGAAATCACGGTCTTCACCGAACAGCCGCCGAGATCGTCGAGCAACACGATGTCGGCGCGCTTGCCCGGCGCGATGAAGCCGCGATCGCTGAGGCCGAAGGCATTGGCCGCCGACCAGCTCGCCGCGCGATAGACGTGATGCGTCGGCCGGCCGAGCGCGATCAACGTGCGGATCATGTAGTCGAGGTGACCTTCCTCGGCGATGTCCTGCGGATTGCGGTCGTCGGTGCACAGGCAGCACATGCTCGATGAGTTGGCGTCGAGCACCTCGGCAAGCGCGTGCATATCCTTGGTGACCGAGCCTTCACGGATCAGGACCGCGATACCCTTCCTGAGCTTCTCGCGGGCATCGTCCGCGATGGTCGTCTCGTGGTCGGTGCGGATGCGCGCCGTGAGGTAGCCGTTGAGGCTGTAACCACGCACCAGCGGCGCGTGGCCGTCGATATGGCCGTCCTGAAAGGCGACGAGCTTGTCGAGGACATCCGGCTCGCTGTTGAGCACGCCCGGGAAATTCATGAACTCGGCGAGGCCGATGACCTTCGGATGGTCGCGGAGCGGGACCAGATCGGCGGCGAGCAACCGCGCCCCGGACGTCTCGAAGGCGGTCGCCGGCACGCACGACGACAACTGGACGCGCACGTCCATGATCGTGGTCTCGGCCGACTCGAGGAAGAAGCGGATGCCCTCGAGGCCGAGCACGTTGGCGATCTCGTGGGGGTCGCAAATCGCGGTGGTCACGCCGTGCGGCAGCACGCAGCGGTCGAACTCGGTGGGCGTCACCAGCGAGGATTCGATGTGCAGGTGGGTGTCGATGAAGCCCGGCACGGCGAAGAGGCCGGTACCGTCGATCTCCTTGGTGCCTGAATAGGGCTCGTAAGTCCCGACGATGCGGTCGCCGCACACGGCAATATCGGTGACCGTCACCCCGCCGTAGACCAGATCGAGCAGCCCGACGTTCTTGATGACCAGGTCGGCGGGCTCGGCGCCCTTGCCCTGCGTGATGGCGCGAGAAAGGAAGGCTTTGTCGGTCATGCTCAGGCGGCCCGCGGTTCGATTGTCTTGAGATCCGGTTCGATCTGCCGGCGCCGTTCCATGAGATCGAAATCTGTCTGTAGCCCAAGGAAGAAACCGTCGGACACACCGAAGAAGCGGGCAAGTCGAAGGTCGGTGTCGGCTGTCACGTCACGCTTGCCGAGCACGATCTCGTTGATCCGGCGCGGCGGTACATGGACGGCACGCGCCAGCGCGTTCTGGCTGATCCCCATGGGCGCAAGGAACTCCTCAAGAAGGATTTCGCCCGGATGAGGATTGGGCAACCGGTCTCGATCACTTGTGGTAGTCGACGATTTCGACATTCCTCGGTCCTCCTTGGCGCCACTCAAAGCAGATACGCCATTGATCGTTGATCCGTATGCTGTGCTGCCCGGCACGATCGGCCCCCAGACGCTCCAGTCGATTTCCCGGCGGGATACGGAGGTCCGTCAGGAGCCGCGCCTGATTGAGCATGCGCAATTTGCGCAACGCCACCGCCTGGATATCCGACGGCAACCGCCGGCTCCGCAGGCCCGACCAGATCCGTTCCGTTTCGGAATCGCGAAAGCTCTGGATCATGAAGACTCATAACGCGACTCGTTATATAACGCAAGGCGTCATACCTCACGCGTCGTCCTCCAGGGCGATCAGCGAGGCGTTGCCGCCGGCCGCCGCCGTGTTGACCGACACCACCTGCTCCAGCGCGAAGCGCCGCAGATAGTCCGGTCCGCCCGCCTTGGGGCCGGTGCCGGAGAGGCCTGAACCGCCGAACGGCTGCGTGCCGACCACCGCGCCAATGATGTTGCGGTTGACGTAGACGTTGCCGACCGGCAGGCGGTCGATGATGCGGTTGGCGGTTTCGTCGATGCGGGTGTGGATGCCAAGCGTCAGGCCGTACCCCGTCGCAGCGATCGCAGCGATCAGCGCGTCGAGCTCCGCCGGCTTCCAGCGCACCACGTGCAGGATCGGCCCGAACACTTCCTTGTCGAGGCGCGACGGCTTGTCGAGCGCGATGACATAAGGCGCCACAAACGTGCCGGTGTCCGGCGCCTTGCCCCTGAACAGCACGTCGGCGAACGGCGCCGCCTCCATGGCAGCGATATGCGCCTCGAGGTTGGCCTTGGCCTCCGCGTCGATCACCGGGCCGATATCGGTCGCCGGATCGCGCGGGTCGCCGAGCGTGAGCTCCGCCGCCGCGCCGACGATCATATCGATCGTGCGGTCGGCCGCCTCGTCCTGGATGCAGAGCAGCCGCAGCGCCGAGCAACGCTGGCCGGCCGAGCGGAACGCCGATGCCATGACGTCGTCCGCCACCTGCTCCGGCAAGGCGGTGGCGTCGACCACCATGGCGTTGATGCCCCCGGTTTCCGCGATCAGCGGCACGATCGGCCCGCGCTTTTCGGCAAGCGTCCGATTGATCGCCCAGGCGACCTCGGTCGAGCCGGTGAAGGCGACGCCGGCCACCGACCGATGCGCCACCAGCGCCGCGCCGACTGGCCCTTCGCCCGGCGCAAGCTGCGCCGCCGCGACCGGCACGCCCGCCTTGTGCAACAGGCGAAAGGCGTGAGCGGCGGTGAGCGGCGTCTGTTCGGCGGGCTTGGCGACAACCGCGTTGCCGGCGGCAAGCGCCGCCGTCACCTGCCCGAGGAAGATCGCCAGCGGGAAGTTCCACGGCGAAATGCATACGAACACGCCGCGACCGCGACGGATCAACGTGTCGCTCTCGCCAGTCGGCCCAGGCATCGTCTCCGCTTCGGCGAAGAGAAGGCGCGCCTGCGCCGCGTAGTAGCGGCAGAAGTCGGCCGCCTCGCGCACCTCGGCGATTCCGTCGACCAGCGTCTTGCCGCCCTCACGCGCCATGAGCGCGACCAGCTGGTCGCGGTCCGCCTCGATCAGGTCGGCAAGCCTGTCGAGGATAGCGGCGCGGTCGACCGCCTCGACCCGCGACCATTTGGCGAAGCCGGCTTCGCCGGCGACCATGATCGCATCGACGGCCGCGACGTTCGTGGCAGTAACGGTACCGATCACGCCGCCGTCGATGGGGCTGATGACATCCTGCGTTTCATCCTCGCCTTTCACGCCCTCCGCCAGCATCGGCGCCGCGCCAGGCGCATTGCCGGCCGCGCCAATACCCTTGACCAGCGCCGCCAGATCGGCGGACGCACCGAACTCAAGCCCATGCGAATTCTTGCGCGCCGGCGCGTAGAGAGCTCCCGGCAGCGGAACACGGCTGTGACGAACCTTGGCGCCGTCGGCGAGCAGCGCCGCCGGCCGCCGCAGCAATTGTGCGACCGGAACGTCCTTGTCGCCGACGACCGCGACGAACGACGAGTTGGCGCCGTTTTCCAGGAGCCGCCGCACCAGATAGGCGAGCAGCTCGCGGTGGCCGCCGACCGGCGCATAGATGCGATAGGCGACCTGGCGATCGGTCCTGGCGAGCGCGTCGTAGAGCGCCTCGCCCATGCCATGCAGCCGCTGGAACTCGTAGCCCTCCGCCCCGCCGGCGATCTCCAGGATCGTCGCGACGGTCAGCGCGTTGTGGGTGGCGAATTGCGGATAGAGGCGCGGCCGCGCCGCGAGCAGCCGGGCGGCACAGGCGAGATAGGACTGGTCGGTGGCGGCCTTGCGCGTGAACACCGGATAGTCGGCAAGGCCGCGCTCCTGCCCGCGCTTCACCTCCGTGTCCCAGTAAGCGCCCTTGACGAGCCGCACCATGAAACGCCGGTCGAGCGAACCGGCGAGATCGTTCACCCAGTCGACCACCGCCGCGGCGCGCTTCTGGTAGGCCTGGATGGCCAGCCCGAAGCCGTCCCAGCCGGCGAGCGAGGGATCGGCGGCGACCGCGGCGATCACCTTCAGCGAAATCTCCAGGCGGTCGGCTTCTTCCGCGTCGACAGTGAGGTTGAGGTCGTGCGCCTTCGCCTGCCGCGCCAGGTCGAGAAGCTTCGGCGCGAGCTCCGCCATGACGCGCGCCCCTTTGACCGCTTCGTAGCGGGGATGAAGCGCCGACAGCTTCACCGAGATTCCCGGCCGCGCGGGGAGCGCACTCTTGCCGGCCGAAGCGCCGATCGCGGCGATCGCCGCGGCGTAGGCATCGAAGTAGTGTCCGGCGTCGGCGGCGGTGCGGGCGCCCTCGCCCAGCATGTCGTAGGAATGGCGCACGCCTTTCCCCTCGTTCGAACGGGCACGCTTCAGCGCTTCGCCGATCGTCTCGCCCAGCACGAAGTGATGGCCCAGCACCCGCATCGCCTGCCGCGTGGCGGTCCGCACCGCGGGCTGGCCAAGCCGGCGGACGAGGCCGCCGAGGATGCCTTCCATCGTGTCGCCTGGCTGAACGATGCGGCTGGTGATGCCCAGCGCCCAAACCGACGCGGCCACGAACAGCTTGTCGCCGCGCCCGCCGTGCTCGTCCCAGTCGCCGCCGCCGAGTTTGTCCTCGATCAGCTTGTCCTGAGTGGCGGCATCGGGAACCCGCAACAGCGCCTCGGCCAGCACCATCAGCGCCAGCCCCTCGCGGGTCGAAAGCGCGAACTCGCGCAGGAAATCCTCCAGCCCGCCGATGGCACCGGAACGCGCCCGGATCGCCTCGATGAGACCGGTCGCGCGCCCGTCGATGCGTGCCTCGGCGGCGGCGTGCATGCCCGTCTCGCCAATGAAACGGCGGATCAGGGTCGCGTCGTCGCCGGCATAGGGCGCCTCGAAGGCGGGAAACGTCATACGCGGTCCTCCGGGCGGGCGACGGGGTTGAACAATCCGCTTGGCCGCATGATCAACAGGAATGTCAGCAGCGCGAAGCTTGCCACGTCCCGGTAATCGCCGGGAAGGTATCCCGCCCACATTCCCTCGAAGAAGCCGAGCACGAACGCACCGGCAATCGCCGCGCCCAGCGAGTTCAGTCCGCCGATCACCGCGACGTAGAGCGCCTTCAGCCCGAAGACGGCGCCCATGTAGGCCGTCACGCTGCCGTAGTAGATGGTCAGCATGATGCCGGAGGCGGCGGCGTAGGCGGCCCCGATGGTCATCGCCGCGGTCAGCACCGGGCGCGGGTCGATGCCGAGCAGCTCGGTCATCACGATGTCCTGCGCGCACGCCCGCCAGAAGCGCCCGAAGCGATGATAGCGCACGAACAGCGCCAACCCGCCGGCGAGCGTCAGGGTCGCCACGAACACGATCGCCTGGATCACCGTGATCTTGATCGAGAAGGTCGGGTTCGGAAACACGACCAGCGTATCGGCAAGGATCGGCGGGATCATCACCTCGCGGCCGCGCACGACGATGCGCATCGCCTCTTCCAGCACGATCGCGAGGCCGATGGTGGCGATCAGCATGGCCAGCGAGCGCTGGTGGACAAGCGGGGCAACCACGGTGCGCGCGATAGCGAAGCCGAGCGCCGAGGTGCCGACCAGCGCATAGAGCGCGGCGACCGGCAGCGCCCACAGCGGCACCGCGACCAGCGAGCCGGCGGCGACCATGAGGCCGCCGACGGTCAGGAACGCGCCCCACATGGCGATGGCGCCGAAGGCGAGGTTGATCCGGTCGACGATCCCGTGGACGAGCACGTAGGCGACCGCGAGGAGCGCGTAGAAGCAGCTGACCTGAACCGCGTTCAGGCATTGCTGCACAAAATATAGGACCGCCAAGGGATTCCCGCCTCTCGGATTGCGTCGCGACAGGGATTATCCTATGGCGGCCCGGCAGGAGAAACGTATCATGCTCAGAAATCTCGGACTGGCCACCGTCCTCGCCTCAGCGGTCGCGCTCGCGGCCTGCAGCCAGCAGAGCGAGACCTACATGGACCTTGCAGGTGGCGGCTTCATCTTCAACTACCGCATCGCGGAGGCCTACGCCGGCGTCGTGCTGGTGCCGCGCAAGCCCCTGCCCGCCGACGCCACGATCCAGGTGACCATGGAGAACCCGGCCGGTGGCCAGCCGCTGGTGATGAAGCAGAGCACGCCGCCCGGCACCGGGCGGATCGAGCTCACCACCGAGCCGCTGAAGGGCATCAAGGCCGACACCGACTATGCCGTCCACATCCGGCTGGTCGCCGCCGACGGCACCGATCTTCAGGTGATCGACAAGAAGTTCCGCTCGCAGCTCGACGAGTCGGTGCTGCCATCGGCGCCGTTGACCATCGGTCCCGGCTACACGCCGAATCCGCAACTCGACGCAGATCCGCCGAAACCGCTCTGACGTGCCCGACCCATCGGTCTATCGCTTCCGCCCGAACGCCTTCGCCGGCACCCGCACGGTTCGCCTGACCGACGACGCGCTGGTCGTCGAAGAGGACGGCAAACCGCGCGACGGCGCCTTCCTCGACGAGATCGCCGAGGTGCAACTCGCCTACGCGCCGACGCGCTTCGCCACCAACCGCTATCGGGCGCGCATCGTCTACCGCAAGGGCGGCATGGTGGAGCTCACCAACGAGAGCTACCGGAGCCTGGGCGATTTCAAGGAGCAGAATGCCGAATACGCCGCGTTCCTGACCGAGCTGCACCGGCGCCTTGCCGCGCGGGGGTGCGCCGTGCGCTTCGTGCGCGGCTCTTCCACCGCCGCCTACATCGGCAACGCGGTGCTGACGGCGTTCATCTTTGCCTGCCTCGCCGCCATCTTCGTGATGCTGGTGGCGTGGGGGCTCTACTGGATCGCCGTGGTCAAGGTCGCGATCATCCTCTTCTTCGTTCCGACGCTGATCCGCTTCATGCGGCGCGCCAGGCCCGGCGGCTACGACCCCACCAACCTTCCAGCCGACATGCTTCCGGCGCTCTCCACCGCCCCCGGTTGACCGCCCTCCCCGGCTCCGCCTAGCGTTTGCGGCTGGTTGTGGGAGGGCGACAAGATCATGAAGCGCGGGTTCTGCGAACGCATCGGCATCGACCTGCCGGTCGTGCTGGCGCCGATGGGCGGCGCTGTCGGGCCGGAGCTCTGCGCGGCGGTCAGCAACGCCGGCGGGCTCGGCATGATCCCCCTGTGGGGCGACGAGCCGGAAGACGTGCGCCGCGGCATCCGCGCGGTGCGCGCGCTCACCGACAAGCCGTTCGGCGTGAACCTCAACCTGAACTGGCCACAGGAAGAGCGGCTGGCGGTCTGCCTTCGAGAAGGCGTGAAAATCATCTCGCTGTTCTGGGACCTGTCGGGATCGATGATCGAGACTGCCCACGTTGGCGGCGCCATCGTGTTCCAGACCGTCGGCAGCGCCGCCGAGGCGAAACGCGCGGTCGACATCGGCGCCGACGTGATCGTCGCGCAAGGCGTCGAGGCCGGCGGACACGTGTGGGGCACGGTCTCGACGCTGGCGCTGGTGCCTGCGGTGATCGACGCGGTCGGCGATGTGCCGGTGATCGCCGCCGGCGGCATCGCCGACGGGCGCGGTCTCGCCGCCGCGCTGGCGCTCGGCGCGTCGGCAGGGTGGATCGGTACCCGCTTCCTCGTTTCGCCCGAAGCGACCGTCCACGAGCGCTACCGCGACCTCCTGATCGCGGCCAACGAGACCGACACGTGGCACGGAACGGAAGTCTTCGACGTGGGCTGGCCGGGCGCGCCACACCGCGCGCTCCGCAATGCGACTATCGCGGCATGGGAGGCCGCCGGTAGGCCGCCATCAGGAGCACGCCCGGGCGAAGGCGACGTGATCCTGACCTCGGCGGCGCAAGGCGACATTCTCCGCTATCAGATCTTCACCGCATCGGACGACGCGACCGGCGAAATCGACGCCACGTCGTTGTGGTCCGGACAAGGCGTCGCGCAGGTCAGGCGACGTCAGCCCGCGGGCGAGATCGTGCGCGAAATCGCCGAGGAAGCTGACGCGGCCCTGCGCCGGCTCGCGACGTTGGTCGGCTAGACCTTCACCCAGGTCGCGCCCTTGGCGGAGGACTTCAGCGCTGCCTCGATGAACTGCATGCCGATCAGCCCGTCCTCGACGGTCGGGAAGACCACGTCCTTGTCCACCTTGGCGCCGGTGCGCGCCGCGCTGATGGCGCGGGCGACCTCCGAGTAGATGTTGGCGAAGCCTTCGAGGTAGCCCTCCGGATGGCCGGAAGGCGTGCGCGTCACCCGCGCGGCCGCGGGTCCCGAACCGGCGCCGCCGCGGGTAATCAGGCGCGGCGGCTGGCCAAACGGCGCGAAGTGCAGGTAGTTCGGGTCCTCCTGCTTCCACGACAGCCCGCCCTTGGTGCCATAGACGCGCAGCGCCAGCGCGTTCTCGTTGCCGGGCGCCACCTGGCTCGCCCACAACATGCCCTTCGCGCCGCCCTTGAAGCGCAGCAGGATGTTGTCGTTGTCGTCGATCTTGCGACCCTTCACGAACACGGTGAGGTCGGCGAACAGCGACTCGAGCGTCAGCCCGGAAACGAACAGGGCGAGATTGTAGGCGTGGGTGCCGATGTCGCCGAGCGCGCCGGCCCCGGCCCGTTTCGGATCGGTGCGCCACACCGACTGTTTCTGGCCGGTCGCCTCGATGCGTTCGGTCAGCCAGTCCTGCGCATATTCCGCCTGCACCAGCCGGATGTCGCCGAGTTCGCCGGCGGCGACCATGGCGCGCGCCTGCCGGATCATCGGATAGCCGGTGTAGTTGTGGGTGAGCGCGAAGATCTTGCCGCTCTTCTTCACCGCCGAAACGAGCTGCTTCGCCTCGGCGACGGTGAGCGCCAGCGGCTTGTCGCAGATGACGTGGATGCCGGCCTTCAGGAAGGCCTTGGCGACGGGCGCGTGCATGTGGTTCGGCGTCACGATCGCCACCGCCTCGATGCCGTCCGGACGCTTCGCCTCGGCCTTGGCCATCTCCTCGAAGCTGCCGTAGGCGCGCTCTCGCGGGATGCCGATTTCCAGCGCCGACTCGATCGCCTTCTTCGGCGTCGACGACAGCGCCCCGGCGACCAGTTCGTACTGATCGTCGATGCGGCTGGCGATGCGGTGGACGGCGCCGATGAAGGCGCCCTGCCCGCCACCGACCATGCCCAGACGAACGCGCCCGGTGGCGCTCGCGTCGCTTCTTGCTTCGACCATGTCCGCCTCCCTAGCCGATGCCGAGCATCTTGCGGTTGGCCTTCTGATCGACGCCGCTGGCGGCGAAATCGTCGAAGGCCTTGGCCGTCACTTCGATGATGTGGTGCGCGATGAACGGCGCGCCTTCCGCCGCGCCCTGCTCGGGGCTCTTGATGCAGCACTCCCACTCGAGCACTGCCCAGCGGTCGTAGTTGTGCTGCGACAGCTTGGAGAAGATACCGCTGAAATCGACCTGCCCGTCACCCAGCGAACGGAAACGGCCGGCACGCTCGATCCACGGCTGGAAGCCGCTGTAGACGCCCTGCCTGCCGGTCGGGTTGAACTCGGCGTCTTTCACGTGGAACGCGAAAATGCGGTCGTGATAGATGTCGATGAAGTCGAGATAGTCGAGCTGCTGGAGCACGAAGTGCGACGGATCGTAGTTGATCCCGCAGCGCGGGTGCCCGCCGACCTGGCCGAGCAGCATCTCGAAGGTGATGCCGTCGTGGAGGTCTTCGCCCGGGTGCAGCTCGAAGGCGACGTCGACGCCCATGTCGTCGGCGTAGTCGAAGAGCGGCTTCCAGCGCTTGGCAAGCTCGCCGAACGCAGTTTCGACCAGCCCGGCCGGGCGCTGCGGCCACGGATACATGAACGGCCAGACGAATGCGCCGGAGAAGGTCGGCATCGACGGCAGGCCGAGGTTGGCGCAGGCCTTCAGCGTCGCCTTGATCTGGTCGACGGCCCACTTCTGGCGCGCCTTCGGGTTGCCGCGCACCTTCGGGTCGGCGAAGCCGTCGAAGGCGGAATCGTAGACCGGGTTCACCGCCACGAGCTGGCCCTGCAGGTGGCTGGAAAGCTCGGTGATGACGACACCCGCGTCGGCCGCGATACCCTTGATCTCGTCGCAGTAGGTCTTGCTCGACGCGGCCTTCTTGATGTCGATCAGCCGCCCGTCCCATGCCGGGATCTGGATGCCCTTGTAGCCGAGTGACGCCGCCCATTCGGCCATGCCCTTCAGCGAATTGAACGGCGCCGCGTCGCCGGCGAACTGGGCGAGAAAGATTGCCGGCCCCTTGATCGTCTTCATTGATTTCCTCCCTTCGCGCGCGGAACGCGCGGGCGGGCTTTGCGCCCGCCGCGCGTCGCGCTTTCTAGACGTACCGGTTGAGCAGCCCTTCCAGGTATTCCTGCTTGCCGCTCTTCGGCTGCGGATCGAGGTTCTTTTTCAGCACATAGTCGGAAAGGTCGTCCAGTGACCGTTTGCCGGCCAGGATCGCCTTGCCTTCCTTGCCGTTCCAGCCCGCATAGCGATCCTCGACGAAAGCGGCGAGCTTGCCGTCGCTGATCATCTGCTCGGCGATCAGCAGGCCGCGCGCGCACGCGTCCATCGAATTGACGTGGGCGATCAGCAGATCGTCCGGATCGATCGACTGGCGGCGGATCTTGGCGTCGAAGTTGAACCCGCCGGTGCCGAGCCCGCCGGCCTTGAAGATGTAGTAGCAGGCGAGCGCCATCTCCGGGATGTTCATGGCGAACTGGTCGGTGTCCCAGCCCAGCTGATAATCGCCGCGGTTGATGTCGATCGACCCGAGGATGCCCAGCGCCGAAGCCAGCGCCAGCTCGTGCTCGAACGAATGGCCGGCGAGGATCGCGTGGTTCTGCTCGATGTTGATCTTGACCTGCTTCTCCAGGTCGAACGCCTGCAGCATGCCGTAGATCGTGCCGACGTCGAAGTCGTACTGGTGCTTGGTCGGCTCCTTCGGCTTCGGCTCGATCAGGATCGTGCCCTTGAAGCCGATCTTGTTCTTGTGCTCGACGACCATGGTCAGGAAGCGGCCGAGCTGGTCGAGCTCGCGCTTGATGTCGGTGTTGAGCAGCGTCTCGTAGCCTTCGCGGCCACCCCACAGGACGTAGTTGGCGCCGCCCAGCTCATGGGTGAGCTCGAGGACGTTCTTCACCTGCGCCGCCGCATAGGCGAACAGCTCCGGATCCGGGTTGGTCGCCGCCCCGCCCATGAAGCGCCGGTTGGTGAACAGGTTGGCAGTGCCCCACAGCAGCTTGACCTTCGACTTCGCCATCTTCTCGGCGAATATCTCGCCGATGACGCGAACGTTGCGGTTGGATTCGGCCAGCGACTTGCCTTCCGGCGCGATGTCGCGATCGTGGAAGGCGAAGAACGGCACGCCGAGGAGGCGGAACATCTCGAAGGCGACGTCGGCCTTCATCCTGGCGCCCGCCATCTCGTCGTCCATGTGCATCCACGGACGCATGAAGGTCTCGCTCCCGAACGGGTCGCCGCCCGGCCAGGTGAACGAATGCCAGTAGGCGGCGGAGAAACGGAGCTGGTCCTCCATCCGCTTGCCGAGCACCTTCTTGTCGGGGTCGTACCAGCGGTAGGCGAGCTCGTCGCCCGCCTTGGGGCCTTTATACTTGATCGGCTTCTCTTGGCCGAAGAACCGGGCACTCATGGGCGCATTGCCTCCTTGGTCGCGGGATAAAGGGCGCGGTAGGTCCGATAGGCCGCCGCGTATTGTTCGACACGGGTCTTTTCAGGCTCGATGGTTTCGCGAATGGCGGGCTGGGTGCAGACCGCGAACGGGTCGGCCCCGGTCGCCGCGATCAGCCCAAGCCGCGCCGCGCCGAGGCCGGCGCCGAAATCGCCCTCCTCCGGCACGTCGATGGAAATGTTGAGGGTGTCGGCAACGATGCTGAGCCACTTGCGCGACCGCGAACCACCGCCGACGGCAAGCGCGCGGCTGACGCTGGCGCCGGCCTGACTGAGCGCGGCGAGGCAGTCGGCGAATGCGAAGGCGACGCCTTCGAGGACCGCGCGGGTCAGCGCCGTCTTGTCGGTGGCGTAGCTGAGGCCCGCGAAGCTGCCTCGGATCGTGGCATCGTTGTGAGGCGTGCGCTCGCCGCCGAGGTAGGGCAGGAACACGACCGCGCCCGGCCCGCCGGGGTCGCCCTCGAGCGGCGCGGTGAGCGCCGCGGCGTCGGTCGCGAAGACCTCCGCCAGCCACTCCAGCGCCCCGGCCGCCGACAGGATCACGCCCATCTGGTGCCACGTGTCGGGCACGGCGTGGCAGAACGCGTGCACCGCGGTCGCGGGGTCCGGCGAGAACTTCGCGTTGGAGACGAACAGCACCCCCGAGGTGCCCAGCGACACGAACGCCGTGCCGGGCTTGACCACGCCGACGCCGCACGCGGAGGCAGCGTTGTCGCCGCCGCCGCCGGCGACTACCGGCCGTCCGGTCATGCCCCAGCGGCTGGCGAGATCGGCGCGCAGCTGGCCGGTGACCGCGGACCCTTCGGTGAGGCGCGGCATCTGCTTGCGGCTGAGGTTGGTCGCCGCGAGCAGCGCGTCGCTCCAGTCGCGCCCGGCGACATCGAGCCATGAGGTGCCCGCCGCATCGGACATTTCCGACACGCGGTCGCCGATCAGCTTCAGCCGCACGTAGTCCTTGGGCAGCAGCACGGTCGCCACCCGGGCGAACACGTCCGGCTCGTGCTTGGCGACCCACACCAGTTTCGGCGCGGTGAAACCGGGGAAGACGATGTTGCCGGTGATCTCCCGGAAGATCGGGTTGGCGTCGAGCGCGGCAGCTTCGTGGGCCGAACGCACGTCGTTCCAAAGGATGCAGGGCCGAAGCGGTTTGTCGTCGGCGCCGAGCAGCGTCGCCCCGTGCATATGGCCGGACAGGCCGATGCCTTTGACCGCGGCCAGCTGCTTGCCGTGATCGCGGGCAAGCGCATCGAGCGCCGCCTCGCTGGCCTGCCACCAGCTCTCCGGATCCTGCTCGGACCAGCCGGCGTGCGGTCGCGACACGACAAGGTCGGCGGTCGTGCTCGCCACCACCCGCTGGTCGCCGTCCATAAGCACCGCCTTCACAGAGGAGGTGCCAACATCAATCCCGAGATACATGGCCCCGAACGCTTCGCCTCCCCGCCCTACGGAACGTTCTCGCGCAGGAAAATGTCGATCCGGATGCGCTCCTGGCTGGCATAGATCGGAATCCCCTCGCGCTCCGCCATGAGTAACCGGGTGGCGCTGCGCGCCTCGTGCCCAGGATCCTGATTGATGATCGCGTCGATGGTGCCGCGAATGAGGTGGCGACGGGAAAACTGGGTGAGCTCGTGCGCGATGAACACCACGTCGCGGGCGCGTCCGGCCTTGTCGAGCGCCGCCACGATGCCGCCGTTGCCGGCGCCCGCGCTGTAGATGCCGATCACGTCCGGGTGCTCGTTGAGCAGGCCCGTTGCCAGCGCCTCGACCCGCTCGTCGTCGTCGCGGCCCTCGCGCACCGGCAGAAGCTGAAGCTGGGGGAAGTCGCGGGTGATGACCTGCTCAAAGCCAAGCTGGCGCTCGATATGGTCGCGAAGCGCGATGGAACCGGCGATCAGCCCGACCTTGCCGGCGCGGCCTGCCAGGAATTGGCCGAGCAGGCTCGCCGCCGTGCGGCCGGCCGCGGAATTATCGATGCCGACGTAGTGGGCCCGGCGCGCCCGCGGCACATCGGAGACCAGCGTCACGACGGTCACCCCGGCGTTGGTCAGGTCGTCGATTGCCTCGCGCACGGTCGGATGGTCGAGCGCCACCACCGCGACCCCGTCCACCTCGCCGCGCAGTTTCTCGAGCGCATCGGCGAGCACGTCGCCGTCGAACACGTCGACGTGGTCTATGTCGATTTGCACCCGCTCGTCGGCGAAGCGCTCGGCGGCGGAAAGCACTTCCTTCTCGAGCGCCTGCATGAAGGCGTTGTCGCCGGTGGGCAGCACGAAGCGGAAACGGTGGTCGCGCCCGCGGGCAAGACGGGCCGCGAGCCGATCGGGGCGATACTTCAGGAGGTCGACCGCAGCCTGCACGCGCTCGGCGGTCTCGGCATGGACACCGGAGCGATGGTTCAGGACTCGGTCCACGGTCGCGAGGCTGACACCCGCGGTCCGTGCGACGTCCTGAAGCGTGGTGCGCGCCATTACATTTCCCTTCATATGTTGCATATATCCGGGCGTCACGGAAAGCAATCGTGCCGTGCGTGGAGCGGGCCCTCGGCGCCGGGACACCGTCGAAGAAATCGAGAAATTCCATACATCGCAGCATGTTACGCGGAGGCCGAGTCGCCCCTCAGCCGCGTGTATCGCCCCCGCATCGAGTCCGACCGCCGCCGAGGGGCGCACGTCAAATACAACGCTTTTGCAACCGCATTTGTCTCCCGATCTGCTGCCTTTGACCAATTGCGAACCGACCCGCCTTCCGCCTACAAACGTCCGGACCCGTTTGATGTCCGAGCGGGCCGCCCCCCGAGACCCAAGTGAGTGTCATGAAGCGAGATGCGGCGCCGGTGCGCCTTGAGGACTACCGCTCGCCCGATTTCATCATCGAGACGGTCGACCTGACGTTCCAGCTCGATCCGGCCGCGACGATGGTGACGGCAAAGCTGGCGCTGCGTCCGCAGGGCAGCGCACGCGAGTTGTCGCTAGACGGCGACGAACTCGACCTCGTCTCGGTCGCCCTCGACGGCACCCGCCTGCCGCCGGACCGCTTCGTCGCCACCCCGGAGCGGCTTGCGATCCGCGACCTGCCCGCCGGCCCGTTCACACTTGAGATGGTCACCCGGCTGAACCCCACCGCCAACACCAAGCTGATGGGCCTGTTCCGGTCGAGCGGCACGTATTGCACCCAATGCGAGGCGGAAGGCTTCCGCCGCATCACCTACTTCCTCGATCGGCCGGACGTCCTGTCGGTCTACACGACCCGCATCGAGGCGCCGCGCGCCGAGGCCCCGGCGCTCCTGTCCAACGGCAACCTGGTCGAGAGTGGCGCGATTCCCGGCACCGAGCGCCATTTCGCCGTCTGGC
Source organism: uncultured Alphaproteobacteria bacterium (assembly GCA_963843565.1). Classification (GTDB taxonomy): domain Bacteria; phylum Pseudomonadota; class Alphaproteobacteria; order Rhizobiales; family Kaistiaceae; genus DASZQY01. Next base: position 203,323 of record CAWJKY010000003.1, on the reverse strand, counting down.
ACGATCCCTTCCCCAAGCCCTCCTATCTGTTCGCCATGGTCGCCGGCGATCTCGGTGTGCTCCGCGACACCTTCACGACCATGTCGGGGCGCCAGGTCGCGCTCGCCATCTACTGCGAGCACGGCAAGGAGGCGCGCTGCGCCTGGGCGATGGATTCGCTGAAGCGCTCCATGCGCTGGGACGAAACGGCGTTCGGCCTGGAATACGATCTCGACATCTTCAACGTCGTCGCCGTGTCCGACTTCAACATGGGCGCGATGGAGAACAAGGGCCTCAACGTCTTCAACGACAAGTACGTGCTGGCCGACCCCGAGACCGCCACCGACGTCGACTTCGCCTACGTCGAGGGTGTCATCGGCCACGAGTACTTTCACAACTGGACGGGCGACCGCATCACCTGCCGCGACTGGTTCCAGCTCTGTCTGAAGGAAGGGCTGACCGTCTATCGCGATCAGGAATTCTCGTCCGACATGCGCTCGCGTGCCGTCAAGCGCATCGCCGACGTGCGCGCGCTGAAGGCGCGCCAGTTTCCCGAGGACGCCGGGCCGCTCGCCCATCCCGTCCGGCCCGAGGCCTATCACGAGATCAACAACTTCTACACGCCGACCGTCTACGACAAGGGCGCCGAGGTGGTGCGCATGCTGAAGACGGTGGTCGGTGCCGAGGGCTTCCGCGCCGGCATGGACCTCTACGTCAAGCGTCACGACGGGCAGGCGGTCACCATCGAGGATTTCCTCGCCGCCTTCGCCGACGCCAACAACGCCGATCTCGCCCAGTTCAAGCTCTGGTACAGCCAGGCGGGCACGCCCGAGGTGAGCGCCAGGGGCGCCTACGATGCGCGCGCCAAGACCTACACGCTGGCGCTCGAGCAGAGCGTGCCGCCGACCCCCGGCCAGTCGGCCAAACAGCCGATGCACATTCCCGTCCGCTTCGGCCTCGTCGGCCAGAACGGCGAGGACCTCGCCTTCGACCGCGCCACCGGCGGCGACGTGACCGGCGACGTGATCCATCTGACCGCGCCCAGCCAGACGATCGTCTTCCACGGTGTGTCCAACCGCCCCGTGCCCTCGCTGCTGCGCGGGTTCTCGGCGCCGGTCCGCTTGTCGATCGACCTGTCGACGGCCGATCTCCTGTTCCTGCTCAGGACCGACATCGACCCGTTCAACCGCTGGCAGGCCGCCCAGACGTTGGCGACGCGCACGTTGATCGCCGGTGCTGCTGCGGCGGCGCAGGGTGAACGGGTCGATTTCGACCCGGCCTTCATCGACGCGCTCGCCGATGTCGCCGAGAACGATGCGCTGGAGCCCGCCTTCCGCGCCCAGATCATGCAGTTGCCCGGCGAGGCCGACGTCGGTCGCGAGATCGGGCGCGACGTCGACCCGGACGCCATCGCCACCGCCCGCAATCAGGTCCGCGCCCGCATTGCCGATCGCGTCGGCGCGCGCCTCGCCGCCGTCCTCGATCGCCTCGACGACCGTGGGCCGTTCTCGCCCGACGCGGCTGCCGCCGGCCGCCGGGCGCTTGCCGGCGCCCTCCTCGACCTGATGGTCGCCGACGGCAACTCCGACGCCATCGCCCGCGTCGTCGACCGCTTCGAGACCGCCGACAACATGACCGACCGCGCCGCAGCGCTGGCGATCCTGACCGGCAACGCTCTCGACGAACGCATCGCCGCCCTCGAGGCCTTCCGCGAGCGCTACCGGGACGACCCGCTCGTCCTCGACAAGTGGCTGGCATTCGAGGCGACCGTGCCGGCGCCGGAGACCCTCGACCGGGTCCGCGCGCTTCTCGAGGACCCGGCCTTCGCACTCTCCAACCCGAACCGCATCCGCGCCCTGGTCGGCGCCTTCGCCGGCGCCAACCAGACCCAGTTCAACCGCGCCGACGGTGCCGGCTACGATTTCCTCGCCCGCTTCGTGATCGGCCTCGACCAGCGCAACCCGCAGACCGCGGCGCGGCTGCTGGTCAGCTTCCGCTCGTGGCGGGCACTGGAACCGGGCCGCCGGGCGAAGGCCGAGGCGGCGCTGCGCATGGTCTCCGAAGTCGCCGACCTTTCGAGCGACACCCGCGACATTGTCACCCGCACGCTCGCCTGACCAACGGATTGATATTACTGCAGAATCGCCGTGTGTGTGTTCCCCCGGACTCGCCCGCGACAATAATGCCGGGGCGCTATGGACAAGGCGATTCCCGTCGATTCAAATGCGGTGATTCGGACGTGGCGTCTTCCGATACATCATTGGGATCTTGAGGGGGGCCTCGCATGGCGGGGGCCGGGACGGCTGGTCCGTCGATGGCGAAGCATTGGCCTTTTTCGGGAGCGAAACGCAAAGGCGATTCGATCACGCCCGGACACGCCAGGCTTCTCGTTCACCCGGCCTACCAGAAGCTGGTAGCCGCCGAGCCCTATCTGCGTCGCGCCATCCCCGTCATGATCGTCGTCTTCCTGACGATCGTCGGCCTCGCCCGCTTCGTGGAGCTCTATGGCGAACGCGCCGACCGCGAGGCGAGCGCCCGCGACTCCGTCGCCATGATCACCGCGATCCTCAGCGACGCGTTGGCGCAGCTCCCCGCCGAAGCCGCCGCCAGCCGCCTGAAGGTCGAGAACGCCCTCGCCGACGCCCTGCCCGCCAGCGCCACCGCCGACAGCCGGCGCATCTACGTCACCGACGCCGCCGGCACCGTCATCGCCACCGCGCCGCGCGCGCTTGACCGGGAAAACGTCGCCCTCACCTCGCTGATCGGCGAGGCGCAGCCCCTCACCACCTTCGGCGCCCGCGCCGGCGTCCTTGAGATCACGCTCCCCGACGACGAGACCGCGCTTGCCGCAGCCAGCGCCCTGCCGGCGCCGCTCGGCTTCGTCGCCGTGGTCGAGCCGACCAGCGCGGTCTTCCGCGACTGGCGGGCGAACGTCTCGCTGAACGCCACCATCTTCATCGGCACCAGCGCCATCCTGTTGGTCATCCTCTACGGCTACTTCTCCCAGGCGACCCGCGCGGCGGAAGCCGACCGCATCTACGCCAAGACCCAGGCCCAGGTCGAAACCGCCCTGATGCGCGGCCGCTGCGGCCTGTGGGACTGGGACCTTGCCCACGGCCGCCTGTTCTGGTCGGGGTCGATGTTCGCGCTCCTCGGGCTGCCCACCCGCGACACGCTGTTGGGCTACGGCGAGGTCTCTCGCCTGATCCATCCCGACGACGGCGACCTCATGACCGCGGTCGAGTCCCTGTTCGCGTCCGGCGAAGCCATGATCGACCGCATGTTCCGCATGCGCCACGCCGACGGCCGCTGGGTATGGATGCGGGCCCGCGCCGAGCTGATCGACCGCAACGGCCCTACCCCGCACCTGATCGGCATCGCCGTCGACGTGACCGAGCAGATGCGCCTCGTGGAGCGCTCCAAGACCGCCGACATCCGACTGCGCGATGCCATCGAGACCATCTCGGAAGCCTTTGTCCTGTGGGACGCGGAAAACCGGCTGGTGATGTGCAATTCCAAGTACCAGCAGCTGCACGGCATTCCCGACGCGGCCCTCGCGCCAGGCACCCCTTATGCCGACGTGATCGCGGCAGGTCGCAAGCCGCTCGTCCGCTCGACGGTCGCCAGCACCGGCGTTCCCGAGGACGGCGCCCGGTCCTTCGAGTTGCAGCTGGAGGACGGCCGCTGGCTCCAGATCAACGAGCGCCGCACCAAGGACGGCGGCTTCGTCTCGGTCGGCACCGACATCACGCCGCTGAAGCAGCACGAGGGCCGCCTGATCGAGGGCGAACGCCGCCTGATGGCGACCATCGCCGACCTCCGTCAATCGCGCCAGAAGCTCGAGCAGCAGGCCCAGCAGATGGTGGAGCTCGCCGAGAAGTACGCCGAGGAAAAGGATCGCGCCGAGGCCGCCAACCGGACCAAGTCGGAGTTCCTCGCCAACATCAGCCATGAGCTGCGCACGCCGCTGAACGCGGTCATCGGCTTTTCCGAGATCATGCAGTCGGGCATGTTCGGCGCGCTCGGTTCGCCGAAGTACGTCGAATACAGCCAGGACATCCACCAGAGCGGCCGCTATCTGCTCGGCGTCATCAACGACGTGCTCGACATGTCTCGCATCGAGGCCGGCCGCATGATGCTCCATCCGGAGGATCTGGTGCTCGACGACCTCGTCGAAGAGTCGATCCGGGTCGTCAGCACCATGGCGGCGGAACAGCAGATCGACGTGATTCCCGAGACCGAGAAAGGCCTGAGGATGCGCGGCGACAAGCGCGCTCTCACCCAGATCGTGCTCAATCTTCTGTCAAACGCCGTCAAGTTCACGCCCGCCGGTGGGCGCATTCGCGTGCGCGCCCGCGCCATCGGCCAGTCGATCTATTTCTGCGTCGCCGATACCGGCATCGGCATCCCGCGCGAGGCGCTCGGCAAGCTCGGCCAGCCCTTCGAGCAGGTCTCCAACCAGTTCACCAAGAGCCACCGCGGCTCCGGCCTGGGCCTCGCCATCGCCAGTTCGCAGGTCTCCCTCCACGGCGGCGCCATGCGCATCCGCTCGCATGAGGGCACCGGCACGATCGTCGCCGTGCGCCTGCCCACCGTGCCGCCGGAGAAAGAAGACGCCGACGACGCCGAACGTTCGGCAGCGTAGCCGCCCGCCGCCTCAGTTCCCGGTATCGCCGTCGTCGCTGCCGTCGCTCGTCGCCTCGAGCGTATCGCAGGCGCTCTGGAACTTCTGGAGGCTGGCGCTCATCTGATCCGTCGGCAGTGTCAGGTTGACGCCGGCGCCCACGATCGCGATCGTCTTGGCGGCCACCATGCCATACGTCAGGGTTCCGTTGACCACGTACTCCCAGTCGCCGGTCATCTCGCCGAAATGAATGTCCGCGATGGCGTCGCCGGACTCGTCCGGCTTGCCGTCGATCACCAGATGGAATGAGGGAACGTCGCCCTTGGCGATCGTCTCGCCGAGCGCCTTGGCGTCGACTCCGTAGACGATCGTCTCTTCGTCGCCCGTGATCGAGCAGCTCATCGAGAAGGCCGCGTCCGCTTCCTCCTGGCCGACCTGCGAGGCGCCCTCGACGGCGATGTACGCCGACGAGTCGTCGCTGGTGAAGAACCAGACGAGCTGTTCGGCGTACGCTACGCCGCCCGTTGCCAGCGCCAGCGCCAGCGCGACCGCCGCGGCGCTCACCCGCCATGCCGATTTCATTTAACTTTCCCGATGTCAGGGGCCAAAGGCCAAGGCGGCCACTCTACTTGGTTTTCGGTTCGAGCGCGCCGATGGTGCGCTCGAAAATCTGCCGTACCCCGGCCTGGGTTTCGCGCAGATAGGCGTCGAGCCGGGCGAAGTCGGGAAGTTCGGCGGCCGCGGCGAGCCGCTCCAGAAGCGCGCGCGGCGCCTCCTCCGGCCTGAAGATGCCGTCGATGCACAACCGCAGGATCTGGAACAGGCCCTGCTGAAGCCTGAGCGCGGCGATCAGCAAGTCGGCCTCCGGCCGGGGCAGCAAGCCGGCTTCGGCTGCTGCCGCCAGCGTCACCTCGCTTTCCGTCGAAGCAAGTTCGGGGTGCCCGGCGGCGTGAACCAGTTGCAGCGCCTGCGCGATAAACTCGATGTCGACCAGCCCGCCGGGCGCCTGTTTCAGGTCCCACGCCCCTTCCCCGCCCTTGGCATCCTCCACCATGCCACGCATTTCGCGCACGTCGGCGAGGGTCTTCTTCGCGTCGCGAGGCCGCCTGACGATCTCGGCGATCTCGCTGGCCGCCCGTTGCACCAGGGCCGCGTCGCCGGCGACCACCCGCGCCCGGGTCAGCGCCATGTGCTCCCAGGTCCACGCCTCCTTCGCCTGGTAGCTGGCGAAGCTGTCGATGTGGGTGGCGACCGGGCCGGAATTGCCGGACGGCCGCAGGCGCAGATCGACCGGATAGAGCGTCCCCTCCGCGGTCGGCGCCGAAATCGCCGCGATCAGCCGCTGCGTCAGACGGGCGAAGTAGAGGCTGCCCGGCAGGGGACGCTTGCCATGTGAACTCGTCGCACGGGCGTCGAAGTCGTAGAGAAGCATCAGGTCGAGGTCGGAGGTCGCGGTCATCTCGCGCGCGCCAAGCCGACCCAGGGCGAGCAGCGCCACCGCGCCGCCCCTGATCTTGCCGTGCGTTTCCTCGAAGGCATGGCGCACCGCGTCGGTCAGCACCGCCAGCAGCGTGTCGGCGAGGTCGCTGTAGGCGTAGCCGGCGCTCCTCAGGTTGACCGTGCCGGCCAGGATGCGCACGCCGATCAGGAACGATTGCTCCTGCCCGAAGATGCGCGCCCGGTCGAGCAGGTCCTCGAACGAGCGCGCCTCCGCCAGCATCGCTTCCAGCCGCGCGCCGAGCGTCGCCTTGTCGGGAAGGCTGCCGAAGAAGGCCGGTTCGGTCAGCGAATCCAGAACGTGGGCGCGCTGCACGATGGTCGTGGCGAGACGCGGCGCGGTCGCCAGCACGCTCGCCAGCAGGTCGAGCAACTGCGGGTTCGATTGTAGCAGGGAGAACAGCTGCACGCCGGCCGGCATCCGGGCGAGGAAGCGGTCGAAGGCCAGGAACGCCGCATCGGCGTTCTCGGTGTCGGCCAGCGTCTTGATGAGCAGCGGCACGAACTCGGTCAGCCGCTCGCGCGCCGAGGCCGAGCGTGTCGCCGGATAGCGTCCGTAATGCCAGGCGCGCACCGCCCGCGTCACGTCCTCGGGCTTGTCGTAGCCGAGGTTGCGCAGCGTCGTCAGCGTCTCCGGGTCGTCGGTATCGCCGGTGAAGGCTAGGCTGCCGAGGCCGGAGGTCAGCGACGGCTCGGCTTCGAAAAGCTTGGCATAGCGCCCGCTCACCGTATTGAGCGTGGTGACGGTCGCCTTCGCGAAGGCCGCCACGTCAGCGTAGCCGGCCATGCGGGCGATCGCCGCGAGGTCTGCCTGGTCCTCGGGCAAGGTGTGGGTCTGGTTGTCGGCGACCATCTGCAGGCAATGCTCGACGCGCCGCAGCCACACGTAGGCGCCGGCCATGTCGTCGCGCACCGCCTTGTCGATCCAGCCACCGGCCGCCAGCGCCGCCAGCATGTCGAGCGTCCTGCGCCCGCGCAGGCGCGGGTCGCGCCCGCCGGCGATCAGTTGCTGCGTCTGGACGAAAAACTCGATCTCGCGGATACCGCCACGGCCAAGCTTGATGTTGTGGCCGGCGACCGCCACGTCCTCGAAGCCGCGAAAGTCGTGAATCTGGCGCTTGATCGAGTGGATGTCGGCGATCGCCGCATAGTCGAGATACTTGCGCCACAGGTACGGCGTGAGCTCGGCGAGGAAGGCATCGCCGGCGCGCTTATCCCCCGCCACCGGCCGCGCCTTGATGAGTGCGGCGCGCTCCCAGTTCTGCCCGAGTTGCTCGTAGTATTGCAGCGCCGCCTCCGTCGACATGGCGATGTTGGTGGTGCCGGGGTCGGGCCGCAGCCTGAGGTCGGTGCGGAAGACGTAGCCGTCAGCCGTGCGCTCGTTGAGGATCGCGACCAGCTTCTTGGTCAGCTTGACGAACACGGTGGTCGGGTCGCGTTCGTCGCGAACACGTGCGACGTCGCGGTCGAAGAGCACGATCAGGTCGATGTCGCTGGAGTAGTTCAGCTCGCCGGCGCCGAACTTGCCCATCCCGAGGATGATCAGCCCGGAGCCCTCGTCGGGCTTCGCCGGATCGGCGACCGCGATCTCGCCGGCCGCCGCCGCGCCGTCGAGCAGGAAGCGCACCGCCGCGCCGACCGCGGCATCGGCAAACGCGGTGAGCGCAGCGGTGACGGTCGGCACGTCCCATAAGCCGCCGAGATCGGCGAGCGCGGTCAACAGAGCCACTTCCTGCCGCGCGGTGCGCAAGTGCGCCATGAGATCGGCTTGTGTGGTCTTGCGCCATGCGCGGGCCGTCGCCGACGTTACCGCCTTGAGGCGCGCGGCCGGGTCGTCGTCGAGCAAGCGCAGGAGGCGGGCCGGATCGTCGAGGATGAGGCCGGCAAGGAACGGCGCGCAGTCCATGACCGCCGCCAGGAAGCCGCCCACCCGTGCCGGCGCAATTCGCGCCTTGAGGCCGGCAGCGCCCTCCCCGGCCGCCGCCAGTATCTCGGCGCGCCGCGCCCCGGTGCGCGCGGCGTCCGCTCGCTTCAGGCGCGGTTTCAGCGCGTCCGCAAGGGCGACCTTGGGCGCGGGAGACTTCCGGGGCTTGGCCGGCATCCGCTCATTTCAGCGGCAACTTGAGCGTCACCACGAGACCCGGGTTGCCGTCGCCGAGCTCGATGGTGCCATGGTGCAGGCGGACAACCGCCGCCACAAGGCTCAATCCGAGACCGCTGCCGGGCTCCGACCGGCTGGCCTCCAGTCGCACGAAGCGTTGCAGCACCCGGTCGCGGTCCTCCGCCGCGACCCCCGGCCCGTTGTCGGCGACCCTGAGTGCCAGCATGTCGCCCTCACGCCCGGACGAGACGGTAACCTTCAGCTTCCGCCCGGCGGCGGCGCCGTGCTTGATGGCGTTGTCGATGAGGTTGGCGAGCGCCTGGCCGAGCAGCTCGCGGCTTGCCTTGACGGTAATTGCCTCGCCGGCCTCGATGACGAGGTCGACATTCTTCTCCTCGGCGACCGGCTCGTAGAGTTCGCCGACGTCGCGCACGATCGCGCTGGCGTCCACCTCGGCGACGTCGCCGTCCGGCGAACCGGCCTCGACCCGTGCGATCATCAACAGCGCGTTGAACGTCCGGATGAGCTGGTCCGATTCGTCGATCGTAGCTTCCAGCGCGTTGCGATAGCTTGCCGCGTCGTCGCGGCTGGCGAGCGCCGTCTCGACCCGGTTCCGGAGCCGCGTCAGCGGTGTCTTCAGGTCGTGGGCGATGTTGTCGGAGACGTCCTTGACGCCGTAGACGAGCTGCTCGATGCGCTCCAGCATGGCGTTGAGGCTGTCGGCGAGCCGGTCGAACTCGTCGCCGCTGCCGGTCACCTCGAGGCGCCCGGCGAGGTTGCCCGCCATGATCCGGCGGCTCTGCTGGGAAAGCGAGTCGATGCGGCGCAGCACCCGCCGGCTGACGAAGATGTAGCTGAGCAGCGCCAGCCCGATCATCAGCACCATCGCGTAGCCGAGCGAGCGGGTGATGATCGCGCGGAACTGATCGCGCTCCCCGATGTCGCGCCCGACCAGGATGCGGAAGCCGCTTGGCAGGCGCACGACCTGGACCATCGCCGAGCGCGGGCTGGTGTCGCCCGAGAAGCGCTCGTAGCTCACCTCCATCGGCGTGATGCCCGAGCGCTCGAGGATGTCGTTGGAAACCTGCGCGACGTTGCCGGCGAGGATCCGCCCCGACACGTCGGTCACCAGGTACAGGCTGGCGCCCGGCTGCAGGGCGCGCTCGTCGATGGTCGCCACCACCGCCGGCAGTCCGCCGTCGCGGTAACGGTCGCTCAAGTCGAGCAACTCGGTGGCGATCGCCGTCGAGACCTGATCGTTCAGGATGACGTTGGTTTCGTACGAGATGTAGACGAGGAAGAAGACCGAGAAGGCCGAGAACACCGCGATGTAGATCGCCGACAGCTTGAAGGCTGTTGTACGGACGACCTTTCCGATCGCGTTCACTTGATCATGTATCCGGCGCCCCGCACCGTGTGTAGCAGCGGCGTGCCGAAGCCCTTGTCGATCTTGGATCGCAGACGGGAGATGTGCACGTCGATGACGTTGGTCTGGGGATCGAAGTGATAGTCCCAGACATTTTCCAGAAGCATCGTGCGCGTGACAACCTGCCCGGCATGCTTCATCAGATATTCCAGAAGCCGGAACTCGCGGGGCTGCAGCGGGATCGCACGTCCATTGCGTGCAACCGTATGTGCAAGCCTGTCGAGCTCCAGGTCGGCGACCCGAAACACCGTCTCCGCCGCGTCCGGCCGCCGCCGCCGCGCCAGCGCCTCGACGCGGGCGAGAAGCTCGGAGAAGGCGTAGGGCTTGGCGAGATAGTCGTCGCCGCCGGCGCGCAGGCCCGCCACCCGGTCGTCCACCTGGCCGAGCGCCGAGAGAATCAGAGCCGGCGTGTGGTCGCCCTTCTTGCGCAGTTCGTCGATGATCGACAGGCCGTCGCGCTTGGGCAGCATCCGGTCGACCACCAGCACCTCGTAGCCGCCGTCCGCCGCCATCGCCGCGCCGCTATCGCCGTCCGGCGCGTGGTCGGGCACGTGCCCCGCCTCGCGCAGCGCCTTGGAAAGGTAGGCGGCGGCTTCCCTATCGTCCTCGATCAGCAGAATTCGCATCGGCAGGAGCTTACAACGCAGCGCGCGTCCACATAAGAGAACGGCAGGCCGGGGCTGCCGGCCTGCCGTCCGCGTAGCGGAAGTCTCGGGGCGACGATCGAGCGCTTCCGCCGCTCGCAGGAAACTCAGGACTTGGCGATGGACAGGGCGACGAACTGCGTCCTCTCGCCGGACTTGATCCTGAGCAATATTGCTTTCTGACCGGCGGCCTTGGCGTCCGCCAGCTGCTTCTCGACGTCGGCCGGCAGGGTCACTGCCGTATCGCCGACCGAGAGAATGATGTCACCGGCCTGCAATCCGCGCTCGGCCGCCTGGCCGTTGGGATCGACGTCGGTGATGACGACGCCGCTGCTGTCCTGCGATTCGGCAACCGCCAGACCGAACTCGTCGAGCGAGGACGGCGTCGGTGTGGCGCTGTCGTTCTGCGACGGCTGCACCGAAGCGAGCTTGTCGTTAGAGGGCAGCGTGCCGAGCGTGACATGCAGGTCGTGGGTCGCGCCGTCGCGCCAGTAGGTGACGTCGACGTCGGTGCCGGGCGAAATCTGCGAGATGCGCAGCGACAGGTCGCGCGAGTCCTTCACCGGGGTGCCATTGAGCGAAAGGATCGCGTCGCCGACCTTGAAGCCGGCCTTCTCGGCGGGCGTGCCGGCGAGCACTTCGGCGACCAGTGCGCCGTGATCGTCCTTGAGGTTGAGGCTGTCGGCGATCTCCGGCGTGATCTGCTGGATTTGCACGCCGAGCCAGCCACGCACCACCTTGCCGTTGGCCTTGAGGTTGTCGATGACCGTCTTGGCGGTCGAGGCCGGAATGGCGAAGGCGATGCCCACGTTGCCGCCGGACGGCGAGAAGATGGCGGTGTTGATGCCGACCACTTCACCCTGGGTGTCGAAAGCCGGGCCGCCCGAGTTACCACGGTTCACTGCCGCGTCGATCTGGAGGAAGTCGTCGTAGGGACCGGCGCCGATGTTGCGGCCGTGGGCGGAAATGATGCCCGCGGTAACGGTGCCGCCGAGGCCGAAGGGATTGCCGACCGCCACGACCCAGTCGCCGACCCGCGGCTCCGCGTCGGAGAACTTCACGTAGGTGAACTTCTGCCCGTTGACGGGCTCGACCTTGAGAAGCGCCAGATCGGTCTTGTCGTCGGAGCCGATCACCTTGGCGTCGAGCTCGGTGCCGTCGTCGAGGATGACCGTGACCGACTCTTCGCCGTCGATGACGTGGTTGTTGGTGACGACATAGCCGTCGTCGGAAATGAAGAAGCCGGAGCCGAGGCTCATGGTCGGCCGGCGGGGCGTCGAGTTGTTCGGGCCCTGCTGGCGAAACTGCTTGAAGAACTTCTCCATCGGCGAGCCCGGGGGCAGGTCGAAGAAGGGCGAGTTGTCGCCGCTGGCACTGGTGTCGGTGGCCATCGACTTGACGCGCACGCTGACCACCGCCGGGCGGACCTTCTCGACCACGTCTGCGAAGCTGATCGGCGCGACGCCCTCGACGTGTACCGCGTCGGCATAGGCCGGGCTCGAGCGCGTCAGCTGAAGCGAGCCGCCGAACACCGCGCCGCCGAGCACCAGCGCGACGGCGGTGCCGCCAAGCGCCAGCGCACGAACCGTGCGGGCTTTCCTTGGGGAAACCTGATGGCTCATGATCGTCTCCGTGGGGCCTCTCGACGCCGGGCAGCGCCTCGGCGTCCTTTTCTTGGCGCAGAATATGGAGAGCGCGACCTTACCTGCCACTGTCAGGTCCATTACAGATCGGTAATGTGGGCGGGCCGAAACGCCTGGTTTTCCTAGGGTTTGCCGGAGAGCAGCTGCCGCAGGCGCTCTTCTTCACCGGCGTCCAGGGCGGGCTCGGCGGTCGCAAACCGCCGCCGCCGGTAGCTGACCACGACAAACGCGGCGCCCGCCGCCAGCGCCAGCGCCGGCGCCAGCCACAAAAGCGCGGTCGCCGGGTTGAACGGCGGCTTCAGAAGGATGAAGTCGCCGTAGCGCGCCACCAGAAAATCGAGCGCCTGCTGATCGCTGTCGCCGGCCTTGAGGCGTTCGCGCAGAAGAACGCGGATGTCGGCCGCCAGCGGCGCCTCCGAATCGTCGATCGACTGATTCTGGCAGACGAGGCAGCGGAGTTGCTCCGACAGGGTGCGGGCGCGGGCCTCGAGCGCCGGATCCTTCAGCATCTCCGACGGCAGCACGGCGAAGGCCGGCGCGCTGACGACGGCGATGAGCGCCGCCGCGACGAGCGCCACAAGCCGCGCCCTCATTCGGCCGGAACCGGCTTGTGCGGCCGCCGCGCCGGGCGCGGCGCGCCGACCCGGAAGCGGCGATCGGACAGCGAGAAGAGCCCACCGACCGCCATCACGATCGCGCCGAGCCAGGTCAGCGTCACCAGTGGCTTCCAGTAGATGCGCACGGTCGCGGTGCCGTCCGCGGCGATGTCGCCGAGCGACACGTAGAGCTGCGAGAACCAGAACGTCCTGAGCGCCGCCTCCGTGGTCACCGTCGGCGGCGCATGGAACTGGCGCTTCGCCGGCGCCATTTCGGCGACCAGCGCCCCACCCTTGCGCACCGAGAAGCGAACGGCCGTCTCGTCGTAATCGGCCCCGGGCGTGGTTGCGAAGCTATCCATCGTCACCGTGAAGCCGGCGAGGTCGGCGGTATCGCCCGGTTTCATGGAGCGGATCGCCTCGCCCGGCCACGCCGTCGCCACGACGATGCCGAGCACGGTCAGGCCCAGCCCGAGATGGGCGAGCGTCGTTCCCCAGGCGGAGCGCGGCAGGCCGATCGCCCGGCGCAGGCTCTCGCCGGGCGGCGCGGTGCCGAGCCGGATGCGCTGCACGAATTCCGATACCGCCCCGCCGATCACCCAGAGGGCTATCCACACGCCGAGCACCGCCAGCACCGACGCCCCGCCCGAAAACGCCGCCGTGGCGATCGCGACGACGATCGCCACGCCGAATGCGGCGAGCAGCCGTTGCGCCGCCGCCCGGAGGTCGCCGCGCTTCCACGCCAGCAGCGGTCCGAACGGCATCAACAGCAGCAGCGGCACGACCAGCGGCACGAACGTCAGATTGAAGAACGGCGCGCCCACCGAGATGCGCTGGCCGGTGAGCGCCTCCAGCGCCAGCGGATAGAGCGTGCCGACGATCACCGTCGCCGCTGCCGCCGACAGGAACAGGTTGTTGAGGACCAGCGCGCCCTCCCGGCTGATCGGCGCGAACACGCCGCCGGGGGTCAGCGTGCCGGCGCGCGCCGCAAACAGCGACAGCGCGCCGCCGATGAAGACCACCAGAATGACGAGGATGAAGATGCCGCGGGTCGGATCGGAGGCGAAGGCGTGCACCGAGGTCAGCACGCCGGAGCGGACGAGGAAAGTGCCGATCAGGCTCAGCGAGAAGGCGAGGATCGCCAGAAGGACGGTCCAGATCTTCAGCGCGTCGCGCTTTTCCATCACGACCGCCGAATGGAGCAGCGCCGTCGCCGCCAGCCACGGCATCAGCGAGGCGTTCTCGACCGGGTCCCAGAACCAGAAGCCGCCCCAACCGAGCTCGTAGTAGGCCCAGTAGGAGCCCATCGCGATTCCCACGGTCAGGAACAGCCACGCCACCAGTGTCCATGGCCGCGCCCAGCGCGCCCACGCCGCATCGATGCGCCCCTCGAGAAGCGCCGCAATGGCGAAGGCGAAGGAAATCGAGCAGCCGACGTAGCCGAGATAGAGAAGCGGCGGATGGATGGCGAGGCCGATGTCCTGGAGCACCGGGTTGATGCCGGCCCCGTTCATCGGCGCCGGGTCGACGCGCAGGAACGGGTTGGACGTGGTCAGAATGAAGAGCAGGAAAGCCGCCGCGATCCACCCTTGCACGCCAAGCACCAGCGCCTTCAGCCGGCCCGGCAGGTTGTTTCCGAAGGCCGCCACCAGCGCGCCGTAGAGCGCCAGGATCAGAACCCACAGCAGCATGGAGCCTTCGTGATTGCTCCACACGCCGGTGAATTTGTAGAGAAGCGGCACCGCCGAGTTGGAGTTCTCGACGACGTTGCGGAGCGAGTAGTCGGAAACGATGTAAGCGTGCGCCAGCGCGGCGAAGGCGAATCCGACCAGCAGAAACTGGGTGAGCGCCGCAGGGGCCGCCACCCCGGCGAGCCGGTCGTCGCCCCTCAGCGCCCCCACCACCGGCACCGTCGACTGGACCAGCGCGATCGCCAACGCCAGCACCAGAACGAAGTGTCCGAGTTCGGCGATCATCGCGCTACTCGACCACGCTTGCCGCCGTCGCGGCGGTCACCGGCGGCGGCGCGTTGGTAATCACCATCTTGTCGGCGCCTTCCTCCCAGCGCCCTTCCCGCTTCAGCGCCTCCACGACTTCCGGCGGCATGTAGCGTTCGTCGTGCTTGGCGAGGACCGTGTCGGCGGAAAACAGGTAGTCGCTGTCGATGGTACCTTCCGCGACCACGCCCTGCCCTTCGCGGAAAAGATCGGGAAGGATGCCCTGATAAGTCACCGCCAGCGTCGTCTTGCCGTCGGTGACGTTGAAGCGCACGTGCCCGTCGTCCGAGCGCACGACGCTGCCCAGCGTCACCAGCCCGCCGATTCGGATGCGCTGGCCCGGCCGGATGTGCTTGGTGACCACCTCGGTCGGCGAGTTGAAGAAGACGATCTTGTCGGAGAGCGCATAGAGGATGAGCCCCGCCGCGATCGCGAGGACCACGCCGGCCGTGCCGATCAGGGTCAAGCGCCGCTGCTTGCGGGTCATTGTCCCTCCGCCTTGAGGCCCGCCTCGCGGGCCGCCGCCTCGATCATGGCACGTTTGGCCGCATCATCCGGAAAGGCTGCGAGGCCGCTGGCCAGCGCCTTGCGCGCGTCTTCGGGCCGGTTGAGGACCATATAGGAGCGCACCAGCCGCGCCCATCCGTCGGCGTCGTTGGGGTTGGCGGCGAGCGTGTCGGCGAGCTTGGCCACCATGCCCTCGATCATGGCAAGGCGCTGATCGGCGCTCATCTGGTCCGCCGCCGCCACGTCGGCGGCGCTCGGCCCGCTTTCTTGCAGCCGCGCCAGCTGCGCCCTGGCGACCGGCAGCCACGGCGCATCGGCCGGTGCGTCGGCGATCAGGCTTTGCCATGCGGCAACCGCGTCGTCGGTCTTGCCATCGGCCGCGAGTGCCATCGCCAGATAGAAGCGCGGGCGGGGATCGGTCGGGTCGAGATTGTTGGCGCGCTGGAACGCGGCGCGCGCATCGGCGGTGAGCGCGCCGCCGGCGGCGCCGACCATCGCCTCGCCGAGATCGGCCTCGCGCTCAGCGCTGACGCCGAGGGTGCGGATCACGTTGGCGTAGGCCTTCACCGCGTCGTCGTAGCGACCGAGCCTGACATAGACCGGCGCGATCAGCTCCCAACCCTTGCCGTCGTCGGGCGCGGTGGCGAGGTGTTGCTCGACCTTGGCAACCAGCGCGACGATGTCCTGCGGGTTGCTCTGGCGGGCGGCGAGCGGCAGGTCCGGGTAGTCCGGCGAGCCCAGCGTCAGGTAGAGCCCAAGCGCCGCGATCGGCGCCGCCACGACCGCCACCGCCGCGAACCGCCGCGCCCGGCCGCCGGACGCTGCTTCGGCAGCCGGCGCTTCGCTCTCGCGGATCAGCCGCCGGGCGATCTCGGTCCGCGCCGCGCCGGCCTCCGCCTCGGCGATCACGCCACGCGAAACGTCCCGGTCGACTTCGTCGAGCTGATCGCGATAGATCGCCGCCGCTCCGGCCGCAGCCGTACCTTCGCCGCGGGCGCGATAAAGCGGCACCAGCAGCGGCAGACAGGCGGCGGCGGCAATCACCGCCATGACGATCCACAAGGTCATCGGGCTATCGTGGCGGTCCTAACCTTGTCGGGCGCCAGACGCCCGGGGACATAGTGTCGCTCAAAGGCGGCGCCGGAGTGCCCTATCCCACCGGCACCCACCGCCCGTCGGCCTGCCGGCATGCCGTTCCGCGGCTGACCTGCGACTGGCCGTCCATGGTGATGGTGTGGGTGAAACCGCGGCAAGTGGTGTCGTTGATGTCGTAGGAGGCGCCGGGAATCACCTCGCCATAGCTCTTGCGACCGTGCCAGTCCACCGGCATGCCGGGCCGCCCGTACTCCAGCGCCCGGGTTTGGGCGGCGAGCGCCTGCTGGCGGTCGCGCGTGGATAGTGCCGCGCCGATTGTGCTGCCTTCAAATGTGCTCGCCCCGCTGGTCACCGAGCCGGTCGGCCCGCTCCCGCCGCCCCCCGGACCGCCGCCGCAGCCCGCCAGCGCGAGCATGCCGGCAAGGGCAAAGCCAAGGCTCGCGGCACGGTTCATCTGGGTCGTCCTCCGATGTCGCCGGTAGGCGGGGGCGGCGGCAAGCCTATCGCAACGCGAGGTGGCGGAATTGGGGAGAATCATGCGGCCGGCAGGATAACGCTGGCGCGCAGGCCGCCAAGGGGCGAGCGGGCAAGCGAGAACTCGCCGCGGTACATGGCGACGAGATCGGTGACGATGGAAAGGCCGAGCCCGGAGCCCGGCTTGGTCTCGTCCAGCCGCTTGCCGCGGGTGGTCGCCTCCTCCATGCCCTCGGTGGAAAGACCGGGTCCGTCGTCGTCGATGAAGATCGCCAGCCGCCCGGGGGCGTCGCCGTGCGGTGCGTCGTATTCGGTCGAGACGGAAACGCGGCTCCGCGCCCACTTCGAGGCGTTGTCGACCAGGTTGCCGACGATCTCCTCGAGGTCCTGCTGTTCGCCACGGAAGCGCGCCGCGTCAGGCCCACCGCAGGTGATATCGAGGTCGCGCTCGGCGTGAATTCGGTTCATGGCGCGCACCAGCCGGGTGATGGTCGGGTGCACGTCGGTGATCACGCCGATGACATCGACCTGGGCCGCGATCCGCGCCCGGTCGAGATAGTGACCGATCTGGCTCCGCATCAGCTCCGCCTGCTCTTCCGTCTTGTCGGCGAGCGGCGTGCCGCGATTGGCGTGGGCTTCGTTGATGATGACGCTGAGCGGCGTCTTGAGCGCGTGGGCAAGGTTGCCGACCTGGATGCGGGCGCGGTCGACCACCTCCTGGTTGGAGGCGAGCAGCGCGTTCAGTTCCTTGACCAGCGGCTCGATCTCCGCCGGCAGGTTCTCGCCGAAGCGGATCTGCTTGCCGCTGCGCAGGTCCGCCAGGCCGCGCCGGACCCGGTCGAGCGGCCTGAGGCCCCAGCGAATCTGAATCAGCGTCGCGATCACCAGGCCGATCCCGAACACCGCCAGCGTAATGATCACGCTGTTGCGGAAGCCGGCGATCTGCCGCTCCATGTCGCCAGCGTTGCCCGCCACCAGCACGTCGAGCCGGTGCCCCTGCGAAAACGTGATCGTCTGGCTGATCGCCCGCAGAAACTGCTTGTCGGGCCCGACCAGCGCGCCCGACACCACCCCGTCGAGTTCGCGCTTGCCGGTCGCCTTGCCCATGTCGAGCACATCGACAAACAGCGAGCGCGAAGCGAGCACCACCGACCCGCCGTTAACCTCGCGCACCTGCCAGTACCAGCCCGAATACGGCAGCTCGAAGCGCGGCTCGCCGAGGTTGCTGGTGTCGACCAGATGATCCGGGCTCTGACCGGCAAGGTTTCCGACCAGCGTCTTCAGGTAGACCGCGAGCCGGTCGTCGAAGGCGCTTTCGGCGTTCTGGCGATAAAGGGAGGTGAGGATGAGGCCGGCCGCGATCAGCGCCAGCGCGCTCCACAGCGCCGCCGACGCGATCAGGCGAAAGGCGAGTGAGTTAGCCCGCATCGCCCGGTTCGACGATGCGATAGCCGAGCCCGCGCACCGTTTCGATCAGGTCCGGCGGCACCTTCTTGCGCAGCCGCCCGACGAACACCTCGATGGTGTTGGAGTCGCGGTCGAAATCCTGATCGTAGAGATGCTCGATCAGTTCGGTGCGCGACACCACCCGGTCGCGATGATGCATCAGGTACTCGAGCACGCGGTATTCATGCGAGGTGAGCTTCACCGGGTTGCCGCCGACCGTGACCCGCCCGGCCCGGCCGTCGAGACGCACCGGCCCGCACTCGATCTCATTGGAGGCGTGCCCGGCCGCGCGCCGCACCAGCGCGCGCACCCGCGCCAGCACTTCCTCGATATGGAACGGCTTGGCGACGTAGTCGTCGGCACCGGCGTCGATGCCCTGCACCTTGTCGCTCCACCGGTCGCGGGCGGTGAGGATCAGCACCGGCATGGTGCGATTGTTGCGCCGCCACTTCTCCAGAACGCTGATACCGTCGAGCACCGGCAGGCCTATGTCGAGGACGACCGCGTCGTAGGGTTCGGTGTCGCCGAGGAAGTGCCCTTCCTCGCCGTCGCTGGCCGAGTCGACCGCGTAGCCGGCTTCCTTGAGCGCCTCGCTCAGCTGCCGGTTCAGCTCCGCATCATCCTCAACGACCAGCACGCGCACGGCCTCGACCTCCGTTCAATCAGTAGCTGATACTGCCGGTGTGGGCATCGATCTGCACGTGGGTGACGACGCCCTGATTGAGCACGTCGACCATGTAGACCAGCCGCCCGCCGGTGTCGCAGAGCAACGGCTCCGACACGATCTGGCCCGGAACGGCGGCGCGTATTTGGGCGAGCACGCCTGAGAGCTGGATCGCCTGCCCGCTTTGCACCGCGGCGCGGGCCTGACCCTGCGACATGCAGGACGCGGCCTCGGCCGGCCGAACGTCGACCGCCGCCGGCCAACCCAGGGCAAGAAGCAAGCCGAGGACGGCGACGAAAGCGGCTCCGCGCGACATGGGACGTGCTCTATGCGCCAGAACATGAACACCTGCTGAATACTGGAAATCCGCGGGGTTAGCGACCCGTACGGCGCGCCAGGGTGCGGGTGATCCGCTCGCCGCTCTCGGACAGGAAGATCGCCGAGATGATCCAGCCCGACCAGTCGCCGATCGGCGCCGGCAGGGCGGCGACGTTCCAGGTGAAATGGAAGAGGCTGTCGGCAATCACTGCCCCGTAATAAATCGCAAGGGGGTAGGCGAACGCCGGCCGCATCAGCGAAGTCACCAGCCGCCCCTGTTCGGCGATCAGGACGTCCCGCTGGGCCTGGCGGCGGGCGATTTCCGCCTGGATGTGGGCAATCGCCACGTCGGCCGAGACCCGGTCCCGGTCCGCCGCCGATGACGCCTGCGCCCTCAGCAGTCCGACCACCCGGTCGAGAACGCCGCTTCCCAACAGCCGCACAAGAAGGGCGAGAATCGCGCTCATGGCTTGCCGATCGGCGTATCGGTGACCGCCCGCAACACCGCCACCAGGATGGCGATTGCCAGCATCACCGGGCCGACCTGCCGCGGTGCGACGATGGTCGCCCAGTCGGCCGCCTGCAACACGCCGGCGACCGCCAGCACGACCGACAGCGCCACCGTGCGCCAGCCCTTCGCGGTGCGTGCAAGTCTTCGTAGCGAGACCATCATGGCTTCCGTCCTGTTCCGATCATGCGCGCCAGTTCGCCGCCGTAGCGATGCGCCAGAATGCCAAGCGCGATCGCCAGAACCGCGCTCCCGATCAGGAGCGCGACGAGCAGCGCGTGGTTGCTGAAGCCCATCGCGGCAACGGCAGCGATGCCCGCCGTTGCCGCCGCGCCAGCGCCACCGCCCGCGCCACGCCTGACCGCGATGTCGCGGGCGATGCTGGCCAGCGTCGCCGGCCCGGCGGCCCCATCGACGGCGAGATCGGGGTGACGGCGCTGATAGGCGATGACCGCCGCGCGCGTCTCGGCGCCGGCGATGCCGTCCACGCGCGCCTTGTAGAAGCCGAGGTGCCGGAGGTCGGATTGCAGGCGCTTGATCGTCGCGCTCGACTGCGGCGCGACACTCCCGCCGTAGTCCCCGTCGAAGATGAGGCGCGCCTCGGCGGCCCGGCGCTTGACCAGCCCAGCGAGTGTGTGGCCTCCCGCCTTGACCCAGAGCATCAGCCGCGTCCGCGCAAGCCGCCGGTCGCCGGCGAGGAACGCCGGAACCCAGGATGCCCGGTCGATCGCGCCCGTGTTGAAGTCGAACGACACCGCGCCGTCGAATGCCGTCTGGCTCGCGTTCGGCAAACGGCGCGCCACCCGCGCCTCGCAGCGGGCAAGGTCGCGCGCCAGGATCGCGAACGCTTCGTCTCGGGTGATCGTCATGCCGCTTGCCGGCCGCGGAGCACCGGCAGCCGCCGTGTGGCCGACGCCGATTGTCCACACCCCGGCGACGTCGCGGTAGGCGTGCGTCACGACGCCTTCGCACGCGGCGATGAACGCCACGCCGCTGTCGCTGGTCTTCATGGGAAGGTCTCTGAGTTGGAGAGGGAGATTTTGCGCGCCGGCCTTGCCTGTCGCAGGCGCCGTTCCTAGGCTCGGCCGATGATCTACACGGTCGGGCTGATCCACATTTACGAGCCGGCGATCGACGCCGGCACCGCGGTCAAGGAAGGTCCGGGCATCGATCCGGCCGGCCGGTCCTATCCGGGCGGCTGGGTGTGGGAG
The DNA here is from genome assembly GCA_963843565.1 of uncultured Alphaproteobacteria bacterium. GTDB lineage: Bacteria > Pseudomonadota > Alphaproteobacteria > Rhizobiales > Kaistiaceae > DASZQY01. The sequence goes on along the minus strand of CAWJKY010000003.1, from coordinate 182,593 downwards.
ACGGCCGAGGCCGCGCACGCCTATATCGCCGCGCGCAACTCGCTCGACAGCCGCCGCGTCTACGGCGTGCTCGCCGACTGGAGCGCCGACACCAAAGCCGTCCCCGGCGAACCGACCCGCTGCCTGACTCGCGCCGCGCGCGTCGTCCGCGTCCCGGGTTCCTGACCTGGCCTTACAGTTCGTTCTCCAGCGTGATGTTGCCGCCGCCGCCACCCTGAACCCAGCAGCCGCGCCCACCTCCCAGACCGCTCGTGCCGCTGAAGGCGACCTGCAGCCGGTCGCGCGTCGCCACCGTCGTTGAACCAACGTCGTAGAGCGACGCCGTGCCGACGGTCCCGAGCCCGTCGCTGACGATCAATGCGCCATTGAGCGTGATGCTGGCGCCGGAAGCGCGCATCGGCGGAATGAGCGGCATCGTCGTATACGGCCGCGTATCGCCACCGACCACGCCGCTGAGCGCCGGATCGACCATCTTGCGGCAATACGGCAGGCAGCGCATCAGTTCGTCTTCCTCGTCCCACAGCTCGCGCTGGGTCGCGACCGCGCCGGGCTCGAACTGCAGGGCGCCGTCGAGCGTGACGTTCTGTGCGGCGGTTCCCTCGGTCCAGATCACGACGATCAGATTGGTGAAGGTCGAGCCGAGCGTCGCCGTCAGCGCCCCAAGGTCCGTGAGCGTCGCCGCCGATGGCGTGATCGAACCGATTGCGCGCACCGTCAGGTTCGACGCGATGAAGAAGTTACCGGCCGTGTAGGTGCCGCTCGTCCAGTCGTTGACGACGTCGGAGGTGACGGCGTCGGCCGTGCCGGTCCATTCGAGGATGGCGTAACGGATCGCCTGCGCCGCCGAGCAGCGGAAGCGACCGCCCAGCACGATGTCCCTGCCACGCAATCCCTTGCAGCGGCTCGCCTTGACGATCTGGGCGTAGGCCATGCGCTGCGCGCTCGCCTGGCTCTGCGTCAGCCGCCACATGAACGGCGTGCCGTCCTCGGCGTCCGCGACCGTCGACACGGCGATGGAGCCGGTCTGCGTCAGCGCGTACCAGCGGTCGTGGCCGTAGGTGTCGTCGGCATTCGATGCCGGGGCGCGCTGGTTGATCTGCCCGTCGGCGTTGATGAGGAGATTGCGCCACCGGCCGATCGGGCCGCCGTCGAGCGAAACCAGCGCCGACAGCGAGGTGATGTCGGCATTGACGCCGGCGGCCGCGCCGCCTCCGCCACCGCCGGTTGCCACCACCTCGTCGATGGCGTCCTGAACGGTCGTCGCCGAGAGTCCCGACGCGCCGTTGTCGTAGAGCACGGACGGCAAGCCGGTGTCCTTGTCGATGCGGATCGCCTCGACCCACGTCGTCCCGTCCGGCGAGACCTTGAAGACGAAGTCGTCGTCCCCGGCGAGGCCCACCTCGGCGCGCCCCGCAAAACCGTCCTGGAACAGCAGCGAGGCCGTATCGCTCTCGGTTTCCTTGCTGACCGTGAAGCGGATATCGCCGCTGCCGCCGTCCGCCGCCTCGATCGCCGCGAACAGCACGCTCGCCGAGCGCACCGCCAGCCGGCTTGTCGCGTCGGCGGTGGCGTTGATGCCGAGATGATCGACCGTCGTCGGCAAGCCGGCCGCGGTCCACACCCCGGACAGGAAAACGAGCACGGTCTCGCTGTTGAGATCGTAGGCGAGCCACCCCTCGGCCGGCACCGCGAACGCCCAGGCGCCGTCGACGAATGTCGCGACGTTGCCGTCCTCCCCGTCCCAGGCGTCCGTGCCACCGCTGGCGACGATGTAGCGGTCGCCCTCGGCCGGGCTCGCCGGCGGGTCGGTCAGCGTCGTGTCGAGCACCGCAAGCTGCAGCCGGCCTCCAGCTCGCCCTTCAGCCGCTCGTATTGCTCGGTCGTGAGATTGCCGCCGTCCTTCGCCTGATAGACCAGCGCACCCGACGGCCGCGCCGAATTGTCGAGCAGCGCCTTGTTCCAGGCGCCGGCCGCGTTGTGCAGGTCGAGCGCCACCGCCGCCGCCTCGATCGGCGCGAAGCCGTAGTGGTCGTCGAGCGGATGGAAGAGCGCCAGATGCAGGATCGGCGACAGGCCGCCGTCCGGCGCCGTGAAGCGTACCGTGCGCCCGGCCACCGTGTATTCATAGGCCTCCGGCCAGCCGTCGTTGCCCGGCACCACCTTCATGCGGTCCGGCCGCAGCGTGTGCAGCTCGCGCACTTCGCCATCGACGGCGACCGCCTCGACGTAGGCGTTGCCCGAAACGAGCAGGTAGCCGGCCAGCGTTTCGCGGAAGTCGGCGCCCGCCTGGCGCCGGTTCGGCTGCGCCAGCAGCTTGAGCAGCGGGTGCTCGTCGATCTCGGCGCTGCCCTCGTAGAGCAGCCAGGGAATCGACGCCGTCGCCTCGGCAATCAGCCGCACGCAGCGATAGACGATGGCGTTCTTGGCGTAGCCCGCGCGGGCAAGTGCCGCGTAGTCGCGCGGCGTCCACACCGGCCGGCCGTGCGACTGAAACGCGATCAGCGGCCCGGTCCGCGAGGCTTTCGCCTCATCGGCCCGCGCAGCCGTGGCCGCCGCGCCGCCAGGGCGCGTCGTCAGAAATGGAATGCGCATCCGTGCTTCTCTCTGTTCGCTTCAGCGCCTGCGTTGCTGGCGCCCGGCCGCTTCGCTACAACGTGCCGCCATGTCCACCGACCGCGACCTGTTCGATCGTCTGGCGCTCGCCGCCGCCGGCCTGCTTGGCGCCGGCGGTGTCGCCGCGGCGGCCGGTGCCACCCACGTTGGCGACACCACCATCCTCGGCGCCCTCGCCCTCGTCGCGTTGACCCAGGCGCCGGCCATCCTCGCCTTGTCGCTGTTCGCCAGCCGCAGCCCGATCGTCCGCCTCGCTACCGGGGCAATCTCCCTCGGTGCGCTGCTCTTCTCAGCCGATCTCACGCTCGTGCATTTCATCGGCCATGGCATCACCATGGCCGCGCCCGCCGGCGGCCTCGCCATGATCGCCGGCTGGCTGCTGCTGGTCGTCGCGGCGGTGTTCGTCCGCCGCGGCTGACCCTACCAGCGCTGGTCGACGTGCGGCGCGATCAGCCGGTCGTAGATGCCCTTGATCGCGGCCATCGTCTTGTCGTCGAGCGGCGCCATGTCGGCCGCCGCCGTGTTGGCTTCCGCCTGCGCCGCGTTCTTGGCGCCGGGGATCACCGTCGTCACGCCTTCGTCCATCAGGATCCAGCGCAGCGCGAACTGCGCCATGGTCGTGCCGGCCGGCACCAGCGGGCGCAGTTCCTCCACCGCCGCCAACCCCACCTCGTAGGGCACCCCGGCGAACGTCTCGCCGACGTCGAAGGCTTCCCCGTGCCGGTTGTAGGTGCGGTGGTCGTCCCGCCCGAATTCCGTGTCCTTGGTCATCTTGCCGGTCAGAAGCCCGCTCGCCAGCGGCACCCGCACGATCACCGCCACGCCCTTCCGCCGCGCCTCGCGGAAGAACAGCCGCGCCGGCCGCTGGCGGAAGATGTTGTAGATGATCTGGATCGCCGCGACGCCCGGATACTCGATCGCCTTCAGCGCGTCCTCGACCTTCTCGACGCTCACCCCGTAGTGCCGCACCTTGCCGACGGCGACCATCTCGTCGAGATAGCCGAACACCTCCGGCATGTAGAAGACCGCGCGCGCCGGACAGTGCAGCTGCAGCAGGTCGAGCGACTCGACGCCCAGATTCTTGAGGCTGAGGTCCACCCAGAAGCCGAAGTTCTCCCGGTTGTAGCTTTCCGCCGTGTTCGGTCCGTGGCCGCGTCCGCACTTGGTCGCCACGAACGGCCGCGCCCCGCTGCGCTCCTTGATCGTGCGCCCGATGATCTGTTCGGAGCGCCCGGCGCCATAGCCGTCGGCCGTGTCGATGAACGTCACGCCCTTGTCGAGCGCCGTGTTGAGCGCCGCCACCGCGTCGTCTTCCGAAACCTTGCCCCAGTCCGCGCCGATCGCCCAGGCGCCGAACCCGATTTCCGAAATCTCCCGGCCGAGCCGGGCCGCTTTCCGCAACCGCACCGCACCCCCTCCTGCATTGCGCGTGTGAGCCCGCACATTGCCGCTTGCCGCGCCTCAGCGCAAATCCCTGACCCGCGGTTCCCCGCCCTCGCCCAGCATCAGCGCCGTCAGCGCCCAGACCAGCGCGTCCAGCCGGTCCGGCGAGCGGCCGGCCGAAAGCCCGTCGGGGCCGAAGTCGCACATCTCGTCTTCCAGCGCCGCCAGCGCGCCCACATGCCGCACCCGCCCCTGCGCATAGAGCGCCGCCACCGGCTCGGCCCTGAGCCACTTGCCGCGTGTCGCCCGCACCTCCAGCACCGGCACGCCCGGGTCCACTTCGCGGATCACCGCGGTGACCATGTCGCCGCCCTGGTTGACTTCGGCCACCAGCGCGTCCGCCTCGAAGCGCCGGTAGAGCGCCACCGCCCGCGCCGCCCATTCGGCCGGCCGCACCTCGCGCAGCGTCCCGTCGGCGATCACGTAGCCGGTGCCGTCGTCGCCGAGCCCGGCCACCACGATCCCGCAGATGCCGGAGCGCTTCGAGGCTGGCGGGTCGACCGCCACCACGATCCGCCCGACCGGCGGATACTTCGTCACCCGTCCGTTCTCGATGTCGGCGCGCCGCCAGAGCGCGTCCTCGCGATCCTCGATCAGTTCGCCGCCAAGTTCCTGCCGCCCCAGCCGCGTGCCCTCGTAGCGCCGCACCACCCGCTTCAGGAACATCGGCGAAAGGTTGTCCGCGTTGTCGCCGGTCGTGGCGTGGGTGATCGCCACCGTGCCGTCGGCCGCGTCGGCGATCAGCCGCCTCAGCAGCGGCACCGGCCGCGGGGTCGTCGTCACCACCTGGCGCGGACGCTCCCCGAGCCGCAGCCCGAACTGGAGCATGTCCCACGTCGCCTCGGCGTGCCGCCATTTGGCCAGCTCGTCCCCCCACGCCGCACCAAACTGAGGTCCGCGCAGCGCCTCCGGGTCCTCCGAGGAAAACGCCTGCGCCTGCGCGCCGTTCGGCCACACCACAATCCGCCGCGCCGGCAGCCATTGCGGCCGCTCGCCGCGCTCATGCGCCTGGAGCAGCCCCGAGACGCCCTCGATCATCACGTCGCGCACGTCGCCGAAGGTCTCGCCGACCAGCGCGATCCGTCCGATCGCCCTTCCACGATACGGCTCCTTGCCAAGTGCCGCGCCGCGAACCCAGGCGGCGCCCGCGTGAGTCTTGCCGGCGCCCCGCCCCCCCAGCATCAGCCAGATCAGCCAGTCGCTATCCGGCGGCCACTGGTCGGGGCGGCCCTTGAATATCCAGAAGGTCTTCGCCTCTTCCCTGTTCTCCTCCGGTACCTCGTCGAAGAATTCATCCCGCGGCTTCCCAGCCGCCATGTGTGCCGAATAGGCGTTGCGCAAGGCGCGCTCTAATGTCATCGGGCGTCAGTCGCTCCGGATCGTTTGCCGAAGCGTCGTCGTCCCGCTCGAGCGCGATCAGCGTGCCAAGCGTCCTTGCGAGCGTGCCCAGTGCCCGGGCATCTCGCTCCTCGTACCTTTGTCCCGTGTCGTTCGCCCGCGCCTCCAGATCCGCCATCTGGCGCTCGAACAGCGCATAGAGCCGCGCCACCATCGCCCGCCGCCGCGTCTTCGGGTTCCGCGCCCGGCTCGCCACCGGCACAGTGAACCCTGGCGCCCCCGCCGGGCGTCGCCATCCTTCCCGCTTCTTCCAGGTGGACAGTGTCGTCGCCGGCACCTCCAGCCGCCCAGCGATCTCGCCTTGCGAAAGCGTCGGCCCTTCGATGAGCTTGCGCGCCGCGCTCATCGCCGCTGCCGCGTCCGCCCGCCGCGCCGGCATCGTTGCTGCCTCCAAGGCGTCACCCATCTCGCAAATCGCCGGCAGCCCCGAACGCGCTGCCGGAAAAGGAAGGGCCTCCGCGCGCGGCAGCGCACGAAGGCCCTTCAAGAAGACGTCGCAGGCCCGAACCGGGGCACCGGGAGGGAGAAGACCCCGTTGCCCACTTCTGCGACGATGACACGAAGCTACAGGACCACCGTCACGGTGTCAAGAAGATATTCCTAGGCATTTTTCCCTGTCTTTTGGGTTCTTCCGAGCCATGCCTGTCATGCCCGCGCAAGCGGGCATCCAGTAACCGCCGTCGCGGCTCTGCTCGCGCGACCCCTCCGCTCATCCACCCTCTCCCCCCTGAGGGGGAGAAAGCTTCGCTTCGACGGCAAGGCCGTCGTTAGCGAAGCTTGAGGGGGGTACGTGGCGCTTCGCACGACAAACGACCACCACGCCTCCCTCCCGCTCATTCCCGCGCAAGCGGGAATCCATCATCGCCACCTTCCAAACGCACGCCGTGCGGGCCACCCGCAACACTCTCTCCCCCCTTGTGGGGGAGAAAGCTTCGCTTCGACGGCAACGCCGTCGCTAGCGAAGCTTGAGGGGGGTATGTGGCGACCCGCAAGACAAACGACCGCCGCGCCTCCCTCCCACTCATTCCCGCGCAAGCGGGAATCCATCACCGCCATCGCCCCAAACGCGCGCCCGTGGTGCCACCCGCATCACCCTCTCCCCTCTTGTGGGGGAGAAAGCTTCGCTTCGGCGGCAAAGCCGTCGTTAGGGAAGCTTGAGGGGGGTATGTGGCCCCGCAAGACAAACGACCACCACGCCTCCCTCCCGCTCATTCCCGCGCAAGCGGGAATCCATCATCGCCACCTTCCAAACGCACGCCGCGCAGCGCCACCCGCAACGCCCTCTCCCCCCTTGCGGGGGAGAAAGCTTCGCTTCGACGGCAAGGCCGTCGTTAGCGAAGCTTGAGGGGGGTGCCCGTCAGCCGCCCCCCTCCCCCTCCGCACATTCTGCCACCTTCCCCGCCTCCCCCGAATCGCGGCAAAGTCCACGTGCTGCGGGGGGAATCACCGTCCGCGGCCCATGCCCCGGGGGCAGGCTGTGTCCTGCGCGTGGGCACGGCTGGGCCGGCCAGTTGCCGGTCCGCGTTCCCGGGAAGCGCGCATGGTTCTCGCCCGGGTACGGTTCCGGGCGCCCGCTTGCGCTCCATGGCGGGGTGTTCGTTCTGACTTGGGCGTGCGGCCGGTGATGAGCCGCCTCGCGCCGGGTCAGCCGGAACGGCGTCGCGTTGCGAAGCGTCAGATTCCGTCCGGGTCAGTGTCTTCAAACGGCGTCGGCTCACCCCCTGTTCCTGTTTTTGGGCAAACGGGTGCGGCGATGCACGACTCCGAGAGGCACGAGAAAGGGAGGCGTCGGCGGCACCGTCCGCCGGCGTCTTTCCTCCCTCAGGGGCGGATGTAGGCGTAGCCTTCCGCCTGCAGCCGCGCCAGCCGCACCACCCCGCCCTCGTCGATCCGAACGAACCCCGGCAGCAGGTCGCCGGTCGTGATCGTTTGCGCGTCGAGGGTGTTGCCGCAGGCGCCGAGCTGGACGCCGGCGTCGGCGATCGCGGAAAGCCGCCGCGTGATGTCCGGGTTCGCTCGGCTGGTGCGAAACGCCGAGAGCGCCGGCCCATGCACCACCAGCACGATTTGCACCTTGTCCGGCCCGCCCTCGCCGGCGATGTGGTTGGCGATGTTGCCGAGCACGAAGGTCACCTTGTCGAGGTCGGCGAGGTGGTAGGCGACCTTGGGCACCCCTCCCGCCGTCGCCGCCGAAGCAGCCGTCGCTCCGGCGACCATGGCCCCGGCCGCCGCCGCGCCACCGAACAGGCGCGCGAAGAGCCGCCGCCGGTCGATCAGCATGGCGCCCTCACTGGATCGCCTGGATCATCGCCTTGGCGTCGTCGTCCCAGACGAGCGGCAGGCAGTCGTTGATCGACGTGCGGTCGAGCCGGAACAGCTTGTCGTCCGCCCCCCACATCGAATCGTCCGGCGTCTCGTCCGCAGACTGCGGATCCCAGGTCGCCACCCCGTCGGGAATCGAGACGAGGATGGAGTTGGCGTCGCGCACGTTGACGTCGATCCGCCCGCCGTCGCAGTCGATGCCGCAGTTGAGCGCCGCCTTCCCGTCGACGGAAGAATCGCAGCCGCCGGAAACCTGGAGCTCGTGGTCGATCTTGCGGAACGAGACACCGATGGTCAGCGAATAGGTGCGCCCCATCGAACTGTCGATCTGGCTGTCGACGAACAGCATCATGTTGCGCACGTTCTGCTTCGGGTGCGCCTTCAGGTGGGCGTCGTCGTAGTGGCGGACGTAGCAGGCGAACGCGCGCCCGTCACCGGGATCGCGGCCGAACAGCGCCGTGTCGCTCTCCGTCCCTCCCGCTTCCGCGCCCGCCGCGAACGGCAAGGCCAGCAACGAACCAAGTACAGCCACGACCATCGCACGCATCGACATGACCTTCGCTCCGTTGGGTGTGCACAACCGATGCTACGCGACAAATGATCCCCGCTCCATCGATGCCAAAAGGAACGAAAAGTGAACAAATTCGTTTACAACAGGGCAACGGCCTGACATTCTGTCAGAAATTGACCCGCCGATTCGAGAGGCCGCAAATGGGTGACTTCGCCGACCTGAGGGCAAGGCTTGGACTGTCGGTCCAGGAGGTCGCGGACTTTCTCGAGGTGACTGAGCGCACTGCGTATCGCTACGAACGCGGCGAGTCGAAACCGCGCCCGCGGGAACTCCAGGCTCTCAAGGGAATGCTGCCCCTGGCAATCCAGGGGCGTCTGCCTCTGTCGCGCCCCGGAACCTCGGCGTTCACGTTCATTGATCTGTTTGCTGGTATCGGTGGACTCCGGCGCGGATTTGAGCCCCTCGGTGGCAAATGCATCTTCACTTCGGAGTGGGACAAGTACGCGCAGCGCACATACGTCGCCAACTTCCCGAGCGACGACCATGAAATCGCTGGCGACATCCGGCAGGTCCCGCTCGATTCGATTCCGTCCCACGATCTGCTAATCGCAGGGTTTCCATGCCAGCCCTTTTCGATTGCGGGCGTGTCGAAGAAGAACGCATTGGGCAGGCCGCATGGCTTCCTGTGCGACGTGCAGGGCACGCTGTTCTTCGACGTGGCCCAGATCATCGCGCATCATCGCCCGCCGGCATTCCTGCTGGAGAACGTGAAGAACCTGGAACGCCACGACGGAGGGCGCACGTTCCGGACCATGATGAAGGTCCTCATCGAAGACCTCGGATATCACGTTCAGCATCGCGTCATCAGTTCTGAGCCATGGGTGCCTCAGAAGCGAGAACGAATCTTCATTGTCGGATTCCGGGAGCCAACGAACTTCGACTTCGCGAAGTTTCGGAGCAAGTCGCTGCCTGGCCCGAAGCTCGGAAGCATCCTCGAGCAATCAGTCGATCCGAAATACACCCTCAGTCAGCATCTGTGGTCCTACCTCCAGGGCTACAAGAAGAAGCACGCATCCCAGGGAAACGGATTTGGCTACAGTGACTTCGGGCCAGAGGACGTAACCCGTACCCTGTCTGCCCGCTACTTCAAGGATGGATCGGAAATCCTGATAAAGCAGCCGGGCCGGCGTCCCCGCCGCCTGACGCCACGGGAATGCTCTCGACTGATGGGCTTCGATGCACCTCAGGGGAGCGACATGAAGATTCCGGTGTCGGACACGCAGGCTTACAGACAGTTCGGCAACGCTGTCGTCGTTCCGGTTGTCCAGGCCGTAGCGGCCTTCATGTTGCCGCATCTTCTGGCCGCATTGCCCGCCAATTCAGTGGACAGGGCGATTCCCGAAGTTGCCTGACGTAGTCGACAAGTTGACCCGCAGCCGGATGATGTCCGGCATCAAGGGAAAGAACACGAAGCCGGAGTTGATTGTTCGAAAGGGCCTTCACCGGCTTGGCTTCCGATATCGGCTCCACGTCCGGGGCCTTCCTGGCACTCCCGACCTTGTCCTGCCGAAGTACCGCGCGGTCATATTGGTCCACGGTTGCTTCTGGCACGGCCATGACTGCCGTCTGTTCAAATGGCCTTCGACAAGGCGACGCTTCTGGCGGCAGAAGATCACGGGCAACAGAAACCGGGACATGTCGAATCTCGCCAGCTTGGGTTCCCGCGGATGGCGCGTCGCGGTGGTGTGGGAGTGCGCGCTGAAAGGAACCCGCCGCCTGACGGATGAAGTCTTGATCAGACGATGCGCAGTTTGGCTGAAGTCCGGCAAGTCCCGGTTGGAGATCAGGGGGCGCTAGATGTCACTCCGACGCGGCATGCTTTCGGACTACTTCAAAGGCATTGTGTCCAAGCGTCTCAGTTCTGTGGAGGCGGATACATCTCGATCGAACCAGCACGAATTCAATGGCGTCGCCGCACTAAGAACACTGTTCGGAGCGGAGCAGCCACGGAAATTCCCTGCTCGTTTTCTTTGGATGAGTGACGAGCAGGAAGCGTTGGCCGAAGACGGGTTCGTCACTTGGTACGACGCGCGCGAGAATCACCCGCATCGGTCGGAGTATCGGCTGTACTTCCCAACGACCTCTGTCTCCGAGATCGCACAAGAGGGCGACGTGATGTTCATCGCCCAAAGGACGAACGACTCGGTCCTTGTGGTGATCGTGCCCGCCGCAAGCACCGTGCAAAGCCAGTTGTCGTGGTTGTTCGGGCTCGACAATCAGCCGGGGCTCACCTTCGAAGGACAAGAAATCGGCAAGGACGTGGACGCGGAACTGGATTTTGCCGCGAACTACATTCTTGACGAACTGGGGATCGAGCCCGAAGAGCCACAGGTTGACGCGATCGACGCAATTGTCGAGCGTCTAGGCAACCAATTTCCACGCACGCGAGAGTTCTCCGAATTGGCTCGCTCGACGTTGCCTGACGTCTCACCCGTGGACGCACCCGATGAAGCGTTGATCGCGTGGATGGAGCGCGAGGAGCTTCTGTTCCGTCGGGTGGAACGCCAGATCGTTGCGGCCCGTCTGAAAGGCGGATTTCTCGCTAACGATGAGGCCGACGTTGACGGATTTCTTGCGTTTTCGCTCAGCGTACAAAACCGCAGGAAATCCAGAGCGGGCATGGCGCTGGAGAACCACCTTGAGGCCGTCTTCAGCAGCCACAAGGTAAGGTACGCGCGTGGCGCAGAGACAGAAAACAAGAACAAGCCCGACTTCCTTTTTCCCGGAAAGGAAGAATATCAGGACGCCTCGTATCCCGCGGGGCGCCTGACCATGCTCGGATCGAAATCGAGCCTGAAGGACAGGTGGCGGCAAGTACTCTCCGAAGCCGAGCGCATACCAAACAAGCACCTGCTCACGCTCGAACCCAGCATCTCACGAAACCAGACTGATGAGATGATGGCGAAGCACCTTCAGCTCGTGGTTCCTAAGCCGCTACACAGCACCTACGCACAGGACCAACAGGGCTGGCTGCTTTCGCTTTTCGAATTCCTCACGCTGGTCAAGGCACGCCAGTGACCCTCGGGCAGTGACTTTCCTGACTATCGCCCCTTCGCCTTCCTCACGTCCGGGTCGGCCTTCAGCGGCGGGCCTTCGCCCGGCCAGCTGACCACGTAGTCTTCCAGATAGTCGAGCTTGACCTCGGTCTCCTTCTGCGTGCGACCGCGCACCGAGACGCCCGCTTCGTGGACCGTCTCCGGGTCGCCCGAGACCAGCGGATGCCACCAGTAGAGGTCGCGGCCCTCCGCGATCAGCCGATACCCGCAGGTCGGCGGCAGCCAGGTGAGCGTCGGCACGCTCTCCGCGGTCAGCTGCTGGCAGTCCGGCACCAGTTCGTGCCGCCGCTCGTAGTCGCCGCAGCGGCACGATTCGCCGTCGAGCAGATGGCAGGCAACGTCGGTCCACGCGATCTCGCCGGTGTCCTCGTAGAGCAGCTTGTTCAGGCAGCAGCGCCCGCACCCGTCGCAAAGCGACTCCCACTGGGCTGACGACATCTCGGCGAGCGGCACCGTCCGCCAGAACGGCTCGTCCTGGTTCGCGTCGCTGGGCTTTGGGGCTGCCTTGGCGTCCATCCCGGCTCCTATAGCACGGGCCTTCGCTCCGTGCCGACCGGCGCGCCGCACCCTCCCCCTGAAAGGGGGAGGTCGGACGGCAAGAGCCGTCCGGGAGGGGGTCGGCTTCAGGTGCAGCAAAGCCACAGACGAACCCGGCGCGAGCCTGTAATCTCGTTCGGTCATGCGTCTCGTGTCCGCCGCCTTCGCCCTCCTCGTCGCGCTTGCGGCAGCCGTCCAGCTGGCCCCGCGCCCCGCTGCCGCCAGCGAGCAGCTCGTCGCCTTCCAGGCGAACCCCTACCCGCCCGGCACCATCGTCATCCGCACGTCCGAGCGCCGGCTCTATCTCGTGCTCGGCGGCGGCAAGGCGCTGCGCTATCCGGTGGGCGTCGGCAAGGCCGGCAAGCAGTGGCAGGGCCGCGCCCAGATCGTCGCCAAGTACATCAAGCCCGCCTGGTCGCCGCCGCCGGACGTCAAGCGCGACATCCCGAGCTTGCCCGACCTCATCCCCGGCGGCGTGCCGTCGAACCCGATGGGCGCCGCCGCGATGGTGCTGACCGGCGGCACCTACGCCATCCACGGCACCAACCGGCCCAACTCCGTCGGCCGTTTCGTCTCCTACGGCTGCATTCGCATGTACAACGCCGATATTCTGCGCCTGTTCGCCCGGGTGCATGTCGGCACCCAGGTCGTGGTGCTGCGCTAGCCCGCGGAAATCCTGAGGCGTACGTGCGAACGCACGTACCTTCCCCCTGCCCCTCCACTTGCTTATCCTCGCCGGCGTGCGTGATCCGTTCCAGAGCAACCGCAAGCGCCGCCGCCGCGTCCGCCTGATCGAGGTCGACGCCTGGGTCGACTCGACGCTGTTTCGTCTCGGCCGCGGAATTGTCCGCGCCGCGGAAGGCTTTTCGCTGTTCATGCGCCGCTTCCGCGTCACCGGGTTCCGGCGCGCCGTGATCGAGATTCTGGGCGACGGGCTGACACTTGCTACCGCCGGCTCGGTCGTGTTGCTCACGCTGGCGCTGCCCGCGTTTCAGGCCACCCGCAGCGACTGGCAGTCCCGCGGCAACCTCGCCGTCACGTTTCTCGATCGCTACGGCAACGAAATCGGCAAGCGCGGCCTCAAGCAGAGCGACGCCGTGCCGCTCGAGGAGATGCCCGATTTCTTGATCAAGGCGGTGCTCGCCACCGAGGACCGCCGCTTCTTCGACCATTTCGGCATCGACATTCCCGGAACCATGCGCGCCCTCATCGACGATCTGCGCGCCAACGCCGTGGTCGAGGGCGGCTCCTCGCTGTCCCAGCAGCTCGCCAAGAACCTGTTCCTGTCCAACGAGCGCACCCTCAATCGCAAGATCAAGGAAGCCTTCCTGGCGGTCTGGCTCGAATCGAACTTCTCCAAGCGCGAGATCCTGAAGCTCTATCTCGACCACGCCTATATGGGCGCCGGCACCTTCGGGGTCGAAGCCGCCTCGGAGTTCTATTTCGGCAAGTCCGTCCGTGATGTCGATCTCGCCGAGGCGGCGCTGCTCGCCGGCCTCTTCAAGGCGCCCTCGCGCTTCGCGCCGCACGTCAATCTTCCCGCCGCCCGCGCCCGCGCCAACGAGGTGCTGACCAACATGGTCCAAGCCGGCTTCATGACCGAGGGTCAAGTCGTGGGCGCCCGCCGCCATCCCGCCGACGTCGTTGAGCGCACCGCGTCGAGCGATGCACCGGATTACTTCCTCGATTGGGCCTTCGAGCAGGTCAAGGACGCGGTCCCACCGCGCGGCGACCACATCGTCACCGTGCGCACCACTGTCGACATGGGTATGCAGGGCGCCGCCGAGGACGCCGTCGCCACGACGCTCCGCCAGTACGGCACCGCCTACCGCGTCAAGCAGGCCGCGCTCGTCGCGACCGAACCGGACGGTGCCGTGCGCGCCATGGTCGGCGGCCGCGACTACGGCGAGAGCCAGTTCAACCGCGCCACCGACGCACTTCGCCAGCCCGGCTCGTCCTTCAAGCCATTCGTCTACACCACCGCGATGATGAACGGCTTCACGCCGAAGAGCATCGTTCGCGACGCGCCGATCTGTATTCGCAACTGGTGCCCGAAGAACTACGGCGGCAGCTACGCTGGCCCGGTGACGCTGACCACCGCACTCGTCAAATCGATCAACACGATCCCCGTTCGTCTCGCCCAGGCCGTCGGCCGGGACAAGATCGTCGATGTCGCCCACCGCATGGGCATCACGTCCGAACTGCGCATCACGCCGTCGCTGCCCCTCGGCGCCTCGGAAGTGACCGTCCTCGACATGGCCGGCGCCTACTCGGTCTTCGCCAACGGCGGCTTCAAGGCGACGCCCTACGCCTTCACCCAGATCATCGACAGCGACGGCAACATCGTCTACGACCGCCGCCGCGATGCGCCGCCCCGCGAGCGCATTCTCGACGATGCCACCATCGCCGCCATGAACGGCATGCTCCGCCAGGTGCCGGAATGGGGCACCGGCAGGCGCGCCAAGCTCGACGGCATCGTGACCGCCGGCAAGACCGGCACCACCAATTCCTACCGCGATGCCTGGTTCGCCGGCTTCACCGGCAACTACGTCGCCGCCGTCTGGTTCGGCAACGACGGCTACAGCCCGACCCGGCGCCTCACCGGCGGTGTCCTGCCCGCGCAGACCTGGAAGCTGTTCATGACCTACGCGCACCAGGGCGTCGAACTGAAGCCGATTCCCGGTATCGACAATCCCTTCGAGGCGCCCGTGATCGATGCGACGGTCGCCGTGGCGCCGCGCAGCGCCGGGACGTCGGGCACCGGCGCCGGAATCCTTTCCGGTGCCACCAGCGACCGATTGACCACAATCGAGGACATGATGCGCAAGGCGCTGGCGGACAAGCCGCTTGCCGCACTCGCCCCCGCGCCGGCGAAAGCCGGCCTCACCGAGATCGCTGGCGGCGACTAGACCCATGCGGTTCGTCTTCGATCTCGCCGTGGCCATCGCCGTCGCGATCGCCGTGGGCGTCGGCAGCGCCTGGTTCGCCATCGACCGCGGCCTGTGGTTCGGCGCGATCACCGCCGGGCCGTGGACCGCCTTTCCCCAAGCCGGCAGCCCCGACGCCGACCCTTATGCGCTGGCCATGCTGGCGCGCACCGGCGAAGTGCCGCTTGGCGCCGGCGAGGGCCTGACCTTCACCGCCGACCAAGACGATGCCGGCGCGTTGCTCACCGGCCGTTGCACCTACGTCGTCGCCGGCAAGACACCGTCGGCACGCCTTTGGACCCTCACCGCCACCGACGGCGACGGCCGGCTGATGGCCAACCCGCTGAACCGCAGCGGCTTTCACTCCGGCGAGATCGTGCGCGAAGCGTCCGGCGACTTCACCGTCACCGTTTCGCCGTCGATGCAGCCCGGCAATTGGTTGCCGGTCGCCACCGTCGATCGCCTCAACTTGATCCTGCGCCTCTACGACACGCCGCTCACCGCGGGCAGCCAGTTGGCCGAACTCACCATGCCAACCATCGGCAAGGTGAGCTGCCCATGAAGCGGACCTTGCTCTTCGTTCTCGGCGGGCTGCTTCTCGGCGGCATCGTCCATGTCGCGGTCGTCTTCATGGTGCCCCTGTTCGCGGACAACGACGCCTGGGCGCAGATGAACCGTTTCGGCGGAAACGACGTGTTTCATGTTCTGCCCATGCCGACCGCCGACGCCGAACAGGTCGCCTCGCTCGACCCGCGCATGGCGGAGGCCGTTTGCACCTTCAACCTCGCCGATGGGCCGCTGCGCGTCCGCGCCACCCTGCCCGACCGTTTCTGGTCGGTGGCGGTCTTCGACCGCCGCGGCCGCAATGTTTACAGCCTCAACGACCGCGCCGCTGACCGGCATTCGCTCGACCTGGCGATTCTGACTCCGGTGGAGATGGCTCGATTCCGGCAGAAGGCGCCGGACACGCTCGACAGCACCCTCGTCGTTCAGGTGCCGATCGACCTGAGCTTCGTGTTGCTGCGGGTGTTCGTCCCGGATAGCTCGACGCTATCCGAGGCGCTTGGCGCGCTCTCGGGCGCCGAGTGCGGAAACCTGCTCTGAAGCCTGCTTCAGGAAAGCTTGCGCGGCCGATCCCCGCCGCCCAGCCCCTCGAAGGAATCGCTTCCGGCCGAATCGCGCAACCTATAGCCGAGATCAAGCCGCCGACCGCCATCGTGACGTTCAATGCGAACGCCCGGAAAGATGACGATCCGGCACTCGCCGTCGGCTCTTGCTTCCCGCTTCCTCGCGGCCCCACCCTCGGGGACAGCGAATTGTAGAACCGTACCCATGCGACCTCTCCCCAGCGAGATCGAGTCGGTTGGCACCGGCCAACCGCGACGGCCTGGCGCCGCCCACCGCATCGAGTAGAGAACGGCAAGGTTAACGGAGCGCTAACGACTTTTGACCACAATCGCCGCCGTCAGTTCCGCGCAGGTGATTATCCGATGCAGTCCAAGAACCTCTCCGACGGTCTCGCCGAGCTTGCCCGCGCCAACGAGCGCAAGCGCGATGCGGCGCTGCTGCGCGCCACCACCGAGTTGTTCGTCCTCGACGTGATCCACGACCGCGACGAAATCCGGCGCTACGAAGAACTTGCCACCCATTTCCTGCCCAAGGTCGGCGTCACCGACCGGCTGTTCGTGTCGGAGCGCCTGGCGATTTGCGCCGACGCACCGCTGGCCGCCCTTCAGATGCTGGCCCGCGACACGATCGAGGTCGCCGCGCCGGTGCTCCAGCATTCGACCGCTCTGGGTCCGGTCGATCTTCTCTCGGTCGTCGCCGCCGGTGGCGTCGAACATCATCGCCTCATCGCGCGCCGTACCGGGTTGACCTCTGAAGTCACCCGCGCCCTCCGCTTGCTCGGCGACCCCGAAGTCAACGCCTCCCTCGACAGCGCCCTTTCGGTGCGCGCCACGCCGACCGAGCGTGCCATCGACACCTCCGCGGCCGACCCGGACATCGCGCTCACCCGCACCGACCGTTTCGATCCGTGGCGCTTCCACGCTCTCGATCGTCCCGCGCGCCTCCGCTTGATCGCCTCGGTCGCCGCCGAGCCTGCGGCCCGTGCCATCACCGCCAACGCGCCGCGCGTCGACCGCGCCTTCCGATCGATCCTCAGCGCCGCGCAAATCGTCGGCTACGCCCGTGGCGGCCAGCTCGCGCCGATCATCGCGACCATGGCCGATGGCCTCGACCTGCCGCCCTCGCTGATCGCTGCCAGCATCAACGACAAGGGCGGCGAGCTTCTCGCGATCATGCTCAAGGCTTTGCGCCTCGACGAGAACCAGGCGCGTCAGGTGTTCCTGCTCGCCAGCCCCAGCGGCCGCAGCGTGCAGCATTTCTTCCCGCTCTCCGATCTCTACGCCGGCATGGAGCCCTCGGTCGCCGAATCGATCGTCGAGGGATGGCGGGATTCGATCGCCGCCGGCAAGACGCGCCACGAGCAGCACCTCGCCGAGAATGGCGACCGGCGCCGCGGAGCGACCGGTCAACCTGCACGTCAGAGCACGCAGACGCCGGACGTGCAGCAGAAGCGCGCCTGAGGCGAGCCTCAGGCCGTCTCAAAGAAGATCCGCCCTTCGCGATCTTCGATCGCCACCGTCCACAGGTCCGGGTCGAAACGGCGCTCGCGCTGAAGGCGCTCCTCGATATCGGCCGGGGCAGCGCCCTCCACGACCTTCTGGAAGCGGCGATCGCCCGGCCGCGCATCGTCGAAGACGGTCTGCGGAGCCGGCGCGAACAGATCGGCGACCCCGTTCAGTCGTTCCATCACGATGAAGATGGCGCCCGCCTCCTCGGCGCCCCGCCGGGCCACGACCGCGGCCGCGCCGGTGTCGTTGTAGCGGCGCACCAGCGCGCTCACCCACAACGCCGAGGTGACGCGCACGTCGCTCAGCCGGCTTTCAGCGCGCCGATCGAAATCAGCCGCCCCATGAGCCGGTCGTTGACTTCCCCGGTGATCGGCAGGCCGTTGTCGAGCTCGAAGCGACGGATGGCGTTCGCCGTCGCGCTGCCGACTTGCCCGTCGATCGGCACCGGACCGTAGCCGGCGCGGTTGAGCGCATCCTGGACGAGCTTGGCGTTCGCCTGCATCCGCGCCGCGGCGATCGCCTGCTGCTCGGCGGCGATCTTGGCCGCGCGTTCCTGCTCGCGCTTGTCGAGTTCAGCCGCGCTCGGAACAGCGGCGACGGCCGGGGCCACCGCTACCGTGGTATCCGGCGTCGGCAGCGGCGCCCGCATGGCGGCGAGCAGTTGCGGCGTCGCCTTGCCGGTCTTCGGCAAGCCCGCCGCTGTCTCCCACTCCGCGATGGCGGCCGCGGTGCGCGAACCGGCGATCCCGTCGATGGTACCGCTGTAGAGCCCGAGCCGCGCGAGTTCGCGCTGGATCTCGGTGATGAGTGCGCCCTGATCGGCCACCGGCGCCGCAGCGACCGGGGCCGCCTCGCTGGTCGGCGCCAGGTGTGGCAATGGCGGCATCGCGCGCAGGATTTCCTGGGCCCCCGGGTCGAGTGCCTGGGCCGGCGGCGCGTTCGCGGTCCGGCTCACCACCGGCGCCGGATTCGACGCGAACAGCGGATCCGGGTGCCGGCCGTTTTGCAGAAACATGGCGTTGGAAACGATGGCCGTGGCGGTCAGCGCCATGACCATCAGGCCACCCGAGGTGGCGGGGTTCTCGAAGGCCCGATCGATGATGTTGGCGACGACGCCGCCGCCGAACTCGTCAGCTTCGTACGCGACCCGACGCTTCACAGACTTCCTCGCCACGCAACGCTCTCTTCTGCGGCAACCAACAAGCCGGACCTCACTGTGCCGGATGCCTCTTAAGGAACGCTAAACCACGCCAATCCGGCCCCGGCCGGCCGCCCCCTTTGGATTGAGCCAGAAAGTCGCTAAACTTTGAGCCAATTGTTGGGGAACGTCTGAACGTCGCTTTCAAGCGGTACCTGTATGGTCGCCGTTGAGATCGCGGGAAAACCGCGGCGGAAAGAGAGTTCGAAAGGGCAGGCTCATGTTCTTCCTGTTGCGTGTGGCCTTCTGGCTGTCGATTGTCGTTCTGCTGTTGCCAGCCGATCCGAGCACCGGCGACAAGGCGCCTCGGGTGAGCGCCATCGAGGCGCTGAGCGCCGCGCAGACGACCGTCTCCGACGTTTCCCAGTTCTGCGACCGAAATCCCGACGTGTGCGTCACCGGCAACGCCGCCCTGCACGTCTTCGGCGACAAGGTCCGCTACGGCGCCAAATTGCTCTACGGCGCCTTCGGCGATCATACCGCAAGCACCGGCGCCAGCGTCGCCCCGGCGAGCGGCACGCTGACCCCCGCGGATGTCCAGCCCGACTGGCACGCGCCGGCCAAACCCGCCGGAACGGTCTAGACCGCGCAAGGTCCACAGTTCGCTTCACGAACTTGGCAGGCTGGTCCTGCCGCGCCGCGAGCGGTTACTGCCCTTGTCCGCTCGCGGCTTCTTCTTTTCTTTGCCCCCGTCGCGGCGAGCCTATATGGCTGCCCACATGCTGATCGACGACCTCATCGCCGACTTCGCGCTTCTCGACGATTGGGAAGACCGCTACCGCTACATCATCGAGCTCGGCCGCAAGCTCGCGCCGCTGCCCGAGGCCGCGCACAACGACGCCAACAAGGTGCGCGGCTGCGCCAGCCAGGTGTGGCTCGAGACCACCGTCGAAGATCGCGACGGGACGCCGGTCCTGCATTTCGTCGGCGACAGCGACGCCATGATCGTGCGCGGCCTGGTCGCCATCGTGCTGGCGCTGTTCGACGGCAAGCCGGCCGCCACGATCCTTGCCACTGACGCCGAGGCAGTCTTCGCCTCGCTCGACCTCCGCGCCCACCTCACCCAGCAGCGCTCCAACGGCCTGGCCGCCATGGTCAAGCGCATCCGCGCCGACGCCGAGGCCGCCCTTGCTGCTCACGCACCGTCGATGAGCGGCCGATAGTCCTCCGTGCCCCAGTGCCTGACGGCCGCCGACGCTGCGCCGCGCGCTTCGCGCATCAGCCCGTAGTGCCGCGCGAGACTGGCGAGCGCCAGCCGGAGCACCACCTTGGCGGACCGCGCCGGCCACTGGCGCTCGCGCTCGATCTCCTCGAGCCCTTTCAGGAAACAACAGAAGTCGACGAGCAACCCGCCAAACTCCGGGCCGACCGCCTTCAGCGCGCGCTCGACTCTCAGCCGCGCGCCGAGCGCCGCGTCGGTCAGTTCGGCCGGCCCGCCGTCGCGTCGCCCCCCGGAAACCGACGCGGTCCAGTTGGCCGTCACGCGCGGCAAGAGCCGCCCCCGTTCGTAGTCGACCCGCAGCCGCTCGCCGGCCGAGAATTCCGGCGCGCCGATGAGCGGCCGCCCGCCCTTGTCGCGATGCCGGCGCAGCCAGGATAGCGGGCTCTCGTCGCGATTGATCGTGACCTCGGAGGTTCCGATGTCAGAGCTGATGACGGCCTGTTCGCGCGCCTGATGCTGGCTTGCGTAGTCGTCCCCCCCGACAGCGCCCGCCTGAGCGTCGCTACACCGGTCGGCGTCAGCGACCACCGGCCGTCCTGGCCGCGCACGATCAGCCCTCGTGCAGCCGCCGCCGCGATTGCCGGGCTGGCTGCCGTGCCGCGCTTGCCGCCGGTGCTCGCGAGTTTCCTGAGGAGAGCGACAACGTCGCGCTCCGTTGCCTGCGCGGTCATCGAACGGTCCGGCTCTCCCCGACACCGTCAGCCCAGTTGGAGATGGCGCGTTCAAGGACGTCGACGATCGCATCGATGCGCGGATCCTCTCGCCGCTCCTCCACCGTCCGGCAAGCGTGCGCGGCGGTCGTGCGGTCCCGCCCGAAAAGCGACGCGGCTTCCGCGTAGCTGAGGCCGAGATGCGTGTGGTTCAGGTAGATCGCCACCTGGCGGGCGAATGCGGCTCGGGCCACGCCCCGTCGCGGGGCGTGCATCGTCTCTGGCGCCACCGAAAACGCCGAGGCGACCAGCGCCTCGATCCGCTGCGCCGCCGCCTGGTCTCGCCGCCCGCCCCTGTTTGCTTCGCACTGCATTGCCCGCCACGCCTCTTTCTGTGATCTAGGATCATATTCCTATTTCACTCTAGGCGCGCAACCCCGGGGCGGGGATAACTTTCGTTCGACAATTTTAACGCGCCAACGACTTGTCCCCGTCTTCCGGGCTCCGGCGAAACTGTCGCCTCATCGCCAGAAGGAGCAGGAAACCATGGTGGCAGCGAAGGAAATGGCCGGCGCGACAGCGGCAAGGGGAGCGGCGGGCGCGCTGGCGCCACTGATCGCGCGAGGCGCCGAGACCTACCAGCGGCTGCGCCATTTGCCACGGCTGATTCCGGTGAGCGAGGCGGAAGTTGCGGACGATTCGCCAGCTGCGCGGCGATCGATCCTGGCCCGGCTGGCGCGCGCCTTGCGCAGCGAGCGCAACCGCGGGCGGGCCGGACACTGGACCTATGACCTCAACCGCCACATCGCGCTGGCCCAGGCCTACGCGGCCGAGCGGCGGCGCCTCAGGATCTTCGACGCTTCCTGAGGCGCTTGGGCGGCGTCTGGGTCACGTCCCTTGAGGTGGTGTAGCTCGGCGGCGCGGTGGTCATCGGCGCTTTCCCGGTAGGGTCTGGTTGCAACGCCAACCCTTGACCGGAAGGACCACCGATGACCGACGACATGATGAACCTGCGCAGGCTGGTGGAGAAGACACCGGATGCCGATCTCCTGCGCGAGATGATCGGCTTTGCCGCCGAGCGACTGATGGAGCTGGAGGTGGGAGCGGCCACCGGCGCCGGCTATGGCGAGAAGAACCCGTTGCGGACGGCCCAGCGCAACGGTTACCGCGACCGCGACTGGGAGACGCGCGCCGGGACCGTCGAACTGCGCATCCCCAAGCTGCGCAAGGGCTCCTACTTCCCGGGCTTTCTCGAACCGCGCCGCATGGCCGAGAAGGCGCTCACCGCCGTCATCCAGGAAGCTTACGTCCAGGGCATCTCAACGCGCTCGGTCGATGACCTGGTCAAGGCCATGGGCATGAGCGGCATCTCGAAGAGCCAAGTCTCGCGACTATGCGAAGAGATCGACGGCAAGGTGAAGGCCTTCCTCGAACGGCCGATCGAAGGTGACTGGCCGTATCTGTGGATCGACGCCACCTACCTGAAGGTTCGCCGCGGCGGGCGCATCGTATCGGTCGCGGTCATCATCGCCGTCGGCGTCAACTCAGACGGCCGGCGCGAGGTTCTGGGCATGGAGGTCGGCACATCCGAGGCCGAGCCGATCTGGACGGAGTTCCTGCGCAAGCTCACCCGGCGTGGCCTGCGCGGCGTCAAGCTCGTCATCTCCGACGCGCACGAGGGCATCAAGGCCGCCGTCACCAAGGTTCTCTCGGCAAGCTGGCAACGCTGTCGCGTGCACTTCATGAGGAACGTGCTGGCCCATGCCGGCAAGAGCGGACGACGGGTCGTCTCCGCCTTCATCGCCACCGCCTTCGCTCAGGAGACGCCCGAGGCCGCCAGGGTTCAGTGGCGTGCCGTCGCCGACCAGATCCGGCCAAAAGTGCCGAAGCTCGCCGCCATCATGGACGACGCCGAGCCCGACGTGCTCGCCTACATGACATTCCCGAAGGAGCATCGCGCCAAGCTTCACAGCACGAATCCGATCGAGCGTCTCAATGGCGAGATCAAACGGCGCACCGAGGTCGTCGGCATCTTCCCCAACGACGACGCCATCGTCCGCCTCGTCGGCGCATTGCTGCTCGAACAGAACGACGAATGGGCCGTGCAGCGGGCCAGATACATGACGCTGGAAACCATCGCACCCTTGAGCGATGATCCCCTCATCAGCATGCCAGCAGTGGCTCGCTGATCTCCCCGGCCCATGCCGGAGAGCGCGGCCATCAGCCGGCAGCTACACCATCACTCGGGACACGATCGGCGTCTGCGGCTACTTGCGGCGGCGCTGCTGGCCGAGGCCCATCTTCTTGGCAAGCTCCGAGCGGGCGGCGGCGTAGTTCGGGGCGACCATCGGATAGTCCGCCGGCAGGCCCCATTTGTCCCGGTAGTCTTCCGGCGAAAGGTCGTAGTGGGTCCGCAGGTGCCGCTTCAGCGACTTGAATTTCTTGCCGTCCTCCAGACACACGATGTAGTCGGGAAACACCGACTTCTTCGGGCTGACCGCCGGTTTCAGCGGCTCAGGCTCGGGTTCGTTCATGCCCGACCGCGTGTTGCTCAGCGCCCGGTGGACGTCGGCGATGAGAGCCGGCAGATCGGAAGAAGGAACGGTATTGTTGCTGACGTACGCAGAGACGATCTCGGCGGCGAGATCGATCAGTTCGGCGTCGCTGCTCTTGTCATTCATTTGTCACCCACACCACGTTGTATTGCGCCCATGCTCTGGCTGCTGCAGCGGCTCGCCGGGATTTTCTTGCGAAGCCGCATCGATTTCATGACCGTTCCTTGGTGGAACGCAATTTCCCCAAGCGTTACTTGTAATCTTGCTTAGTTCCGTGTCTTCCCGAAAACAAGCCATAATATCGGGAGCCGCGCTCGCGTATTGCCGCACCCGATGACACCCGCTGAAGTTGTCCGATCGCCCCTGTCCCGCGTACCTCCAGTCGAAGAGGCCCTGATTTCCGTCTATGCACTTGGCTCCCCAGGTATTTTCTGCCGCAATCGGCTGGCGAGCCTGCATCGGCCCTCCGATCAACTCGCCGTCGCCTGATTTGAACCGGAGGGTTACCCAGGGCGATCAATTTGTTTTCATCGGCCGGCAGCATTGAGTTCGGGCGCCCCAGGCACCATTTTTGGGCGGCAGGCGGCGTTCGCCGCCAGATCGCTCCCCAATCCCGCAACAACCGCGGAGGCCAGCCGATGACGGCGACTTCGAGTCCGAAGAAGATCACCCACACGGAGGCCGAATGGCGCGCCCTCCTGACACCGGAGCAGTTCCGGGTCGCCCGCCAGGCGGGCACCGAGCGCGCCTTCACCGGCCCCCACTGGAACGACCACACCGCCGGCCTCTATCGCTGCGTTGCGTGCGATGCGCCGCTTTTCCGCTCCGAGAGCAAGTTCGATTCCGGCACCGGCTGGCCGAGCTTCTTCCAGCCGGTTTCCGACACCGCCGTCGAGGCACTGACGGACGGCTCGCACGGTATGGTGCGCACCGAGATTCGCTGCGCCACCTGCGGGTCTCACCTCGGCCACGTCTTTCCCGACGGTCCGCAGCCAACCGGCCTGCGCTATTGCATGAACGGCACTGCCATGAAGCTCGAGCCCGATGACCAGCCATCCAACCCGTGAGGCCGGCGTCGAAGGGGCCGCCGGTGGGCGCCTCAAGCCACCGGTAGCCGCCCGCCATCCGGTCTCGATCACCACCCACGGCATCACCCGCACCGACGACTACGCGTGGCTGCGCGCCGAAAACTGGCAGGCCGTGATGCGCGATCCGTCCGTGCTGGCGCCGGACATCCGGACCTATCTGGAGGCCGAGAACGCCTACGCCGCCACGGCCATGGCCGACGTCGAGGGGCTCCGCCAGACCCTGTTCGCGGAGATGCGCGCCCGCATCAAGGAGGACGATTCCTCCGTGCCCGCCCCGGACGGGCCGTTCGCTTACGCCACCCGCTTCACCCACGGCGGCGAGCATCCCCTCATCGTGCGCACGCCCCGCGACGGCGGCCCCGAAACGGTGCTGCTCGACGCCGACGCCATGTCGGCCGGCAAGGCCTACTTCCGGCTCGGCGGCTGGGCGCACAGCCCGGACCACCGGTACCTCGCCTACGCCACCGACGATTCGGGCAACGAGTTCTTCACCCTGCGCGTCCGCGACACCGAAACCGGCGATGATCTCGCCGACGTCATCGAGGAGACCAGCGGCAGCGCCGTCTGGTCGAACGACGGCCGCACGCTCTTCTACGTCTGGCTCGATGCCAATCACCGCCCGGCCAAGGTCTTCCGCCACAAGCTCGGCAGCAGCCACAGTGACGACGTGGTTGTCTATGCCGATCCCGATCCCGGATTCTTCCTGGCCGTCGGACAGACCCAGTCACGCCGCTTCATCGTCATCGACAGCCACGACCACCAGACCTCCGAGGCCCGCGTTCTGGACGCCGACGCGCCGGAGAGCGCGCCACGGCTGATTGCGCGCCGCAAGCAGGCCCAGGAATACTCGGTCGACCACAGCGGCGACCGGTTCTTCATCCTGACCAATGCCGATGGCGCCGAGGACTTCAAGATCGTCACCGCGCCGATCGCGACGCCCGACCGCCGCCGCTGGAAGGAGTTCATTCCCCACAAGTCGGGCCGGCTGATCCTCGCGCACACCGTCTACATGGACTATCTGGTGCGGCTGGAGCGCGAGTCGGGGCTGCCGCGCATCGTCGTTCACCATCTGCCGAGCGGCGAGGAACACACCATCGCCTTCGACGAGGAGGCGTATTCGCTGGGCGTTCTCGACGGGTTCGAGTTCGACACCGCGACCCTCCGCTTCACCTATTCGTCCATGACGACGCCCGGCCGTGTCTACGACTACGATATGGCGGCGCGCACCCGCGTCCTGCGCAAGCAGGATGAGATCCCGTCGGGGCATGAGCCGGCCGACTACGTCACCCGCCGCCTCCACGCGCCCGCCGCCGACGGCGAGACGATCCCGATCTCGCTGCTCTATCGCAAGGGCACACCCCTCGACGGCAGCGCGCCCTGCCTGCTCTATGGCTACGGCGCCTATGGCATCTCGATGCCCGCCGCCTTCGGCACCACCCGCCTCTCGCTGGTCGATCGCGGGTTCGTCTACGCCATCGCCCATGTGCGCGGTGGCAAGGAGAAGGGCTACCGCTGGTATGCGGACGGCCGCCGCGAACACAAGCGCAACACCTTCACCGATTTCATCGCCGCCGTCGAGCATCTCGCGGCCGAGAAGTTCACCGCCCGTGGCCGCATCGTCGGCTGGGGCGGTTCGGCCGGCGGCCTGTTGATCGGCGCGGTCGCCAACATGGCGCCGGACCTGTTCGCGGGCCTCATCGCCGAGGTCCCGTTCGTCGACACGCTGACCACCATGCTCGACGCCTCGCTGCCGCTGACGCCGCCGGAGTGGCCCGAGTGGGGCAACCCGATCGAGAGCGAGACCGACTACCGGCTGATCGCGTCCTATTCGCCCTACGACAACGTCGCCCCCCGCGCCTATCCGGCGATCCTGGCGCTGGGCGGCCTCTCCGATCCGCGCGTCACCTATTGGGAGCCGGCCAAATGGGTGGCGAAGCTGCGCGCACTCAAGACCGACTCCAACGTGATCGTCTTCCGCACCAACATGGACGCCGGCCACGGCGGTGCGTCCGGTCGTTTCGACCGGCTGCACGAGACGGCGTTTGCCACCGCCTTCGCACTCAAGGTCGTCGGCAAGACCTGAGGCGGTCGCGCGCCCGGCGCATCGGCGCTAGGCTCCGCGGGTGCAGGGCTGGGCATCGAGAGGAGATTCCCGGAGATGCGCTTTGTCTCGACCTTCCTTGCCGCCGCGCTGATGCTGGCGTCTTTGACCGCAACGCCAGCGCTGGCCTTCGACGGACAGCCACCCCGCGTCCAGGGCCAGACCTGCGAGGCCCTCGCCGGACACCATCCCCTGTGGCGCGCGTCCTACTGGGCGCGCGTCAAGGGCGATTTCGACGAATGGCAGACCTTGCTCGTCTCACCCTGCTTCACCAGCAAGGCCGACTGCGAGGCATGGTTCTACTGGGCGCAAAGCGACTGGACCAACCAGATCGCGTCGCGCCGCTGCTATCCCGTCGGCTGAAGCTTGCTTACCGCCCGAGTGCCTTTTCGAACATCTCGGCGACGTAGTCCCAGTTGATCAGGCTGTCGACGAAGGCTTCGAGATACTTCGGTCGCGCGTTGCGATAGTCGATGTAATAGGAGTGCTCCCACACGTCGACGCCGAGGATCGGCACCGCGCCGTGGACCAGCGGATTCTCGCCGTTGGGAGTCTTCATGATCGACAGCTTGCCGTCCCGCACCGCGATCCACGCCCAGCCCGAACCGAACTGGGTGACGCCCGCCTGAATGAAATCGGTGCGGAACTTGTCGTAGCCGCCGAGATCGGAATCGATCGCCTTGGCGAGGCTCCCCGGCAGCTTGTTGCCGCCGCCGCCCTTCTTCATCCACTGCCAGAAGTGGACGTGATTGTAGTGCTGGGCTGCGTTGTTGAAGAGGCCCGCGTTCTTCGCGTAGCTCTGCTTGACGACGTCTTCGAGGCTCTTGCCTTCGAGCCCCGAGCCCTTCAGCAGGTTGTTGCCGTTGGTGACATACGCCTGATGATGCTTGTCGTGATGGAACTCAAGCGTCTCCTTCGACATGAAGGGCTGCAGCGCCTCGTAGTCGTAAGGAAGTGCGGGAAGTTCGAAAGCCATCGTACGCTCCTCTGAAGCCCGGGGATCCCCGGCCACATCTTGGCCCGGCGGTGAAATGGAAGGACAGGGGGAGAACATAGGCCCCGGCCACCGATCCGGCAACCGCGGCCAGTGTCGATAACGGGCCGGCGATGCGTCAGCTGCGCAGAATTCCGCCGAGAACGCCGCGTACGATCGCGCGCCCGACCGAACCGCCCATCGAGCCGCCGACCTGGCGCCCGATGTCCGCTGCCAGTCCGCCGACGACCCGCGTCGTGACGGTGCGTGTGACCGCGCGGGTGACCCGCTGGGTCGTCGTCAGTCGTCGGCCGCGCCCGGACCCGACCCCGAAGAATTGCCCCAGCACACCGCCAATCCCGCCAGGCCCAGGTTGCTCCTGCGGCGCGCCCGTGGGCGCCGGGGCCGGTGCTTTGGTGGCCGGCGGCGGTGCCGGATCGGCCGGCGGCGGCTCGACCTGCGTCGTGACCTTCGTCTCCATGCGCACCGACAGCACCTCGAACGCCGACTGGCGATCGACCGGCTGATCGTAGATCGAGCCGATCGGGCTCATGGCGATCACTTTGCGCCGCTCCTCGTCCGTGATGGTCCCGATCCGCGAGGACGGCGGCCGCATCAGCGTCTTCTCGACCATCGACGGCACGCCCTTCTCCTGGAGCGTCGAGACCAGCGCCTCGCCGACGCCGAGCTGGGTGATGGCGTCGAAGGTCGAGAACTCCGGATTGGGTCGGAACGTGTCCGCCGCCACCTTCACCGCCTTGGTGTCGCGCGGCGTGTAGGCGCGCAGCGCATGCTGGATGCGGTTGCCCATCTGGCCGAGCACCGTGTCGGGCACGTCGAGTGGGCTCTGCGTGACGAAATAGACGCCGACGCCCTTGGAGCGGATCAGTCGCACCACCTGCTCGATCCGTTCGAGCAGCGCCTTCGGCGCATCGTTGAACAGCAGATGCGCCTCGTCGAAGAAGAACACGATGCGCGGCTTGTCCGGATCGCCGACTTCTTCCAGGTCCTCGAACAGCTCCGACAACAGCCAGAGCAGGAACGTCGCGTAGAGACGCGGCGAGGTCATCAGCGCCGCCGCCGCCAGAATGTTGACGACCCCGCGGCCGTCCGTGTCGGTGCGGATCAACTGGCGGATGTCGAGCGCCGGCTCGCCCAGGAATTGGTCGGCCCCCTGCTGTTCCAGCACGAGCAGCGCCCGCTGGACAGTGCCGATCGTCGCCTTGGCGATGTTGCCGTAGCGCACGGTCAGCTGATCGGCCTCCTCCGCAACGTGAGCCAGCAGCGCCTGAAGATCCTTGAGATCGAGGAGCAGAAGCCCCTCCTCGTCGGCGATCTTGAACGCGATGTTGAGGACGCCCTCCTGAGTGTCGTTCAGATCGAGCATGCGCGCCAGAAGCAGCGGCCCGATCTCCGAAACGGTCGTGCGCACCGGGTGGCCGTCCTTGCCGAACAGATCCCAGAACACCACCGGAAACTTGCCGAACGTGTACTCGGGGGCAAATCCGATCGCCTCGGCGCGCTTCGCCAGAACGTCTTTCGCCTCGCCCGCCACCGCGAGACCGGCGAGATCGCCCTTGATGTCGGAGCAGAACACCGGAACCCCGGCAGCCGAGAAGCCCTCCGCCATCACTTGGAGCGACACCGTCTTGCCGGTGCCCGTGGCGCCGGTCACCAGACCGTGGCGATTGCCGAATGGCAGAAGCAGATATTGCGGCAGCGGCGCATCCTTGATCGCCGAGCCCAGATAGACCTTGCCTGATTGCAGAACTGTCATCGCACGCGCCCTGTTCGGTTCATTCGCCCGAACCTATGGGCTGCCTCGCGGCCGGGCAACGATTCCATTCACGATCTCGTGGGTTTCGGTGGCGGTCATTCAACCGTGCGTGACAGGACCCTTTGCCGCCTTGCCCCGGGCGGACGCGCTTGCAACCATTTGCGCTCCCCAAGACGATTGCCTCAGGAGTTACTCCCGCATGCGCATGAAGTATGGCTTGGCCCTCGCGGCTCTCGGTGTTGTTTTCGCCACCGCCGCCGTCGGCCAGAGCGATCCGATCGCCGCCCGTCAGGCCCTCATGAAGAAGAACGGCCAGGAATCGCGGACCGCTTTCCTGATGGCGATGGGCCGCCAGCCCTTCGACGCCACTTCCGCAGCCGCAGCCATGAATGCCCTTGCCGACGACATGAAGGTTCTGCCCACGCTGTTCCCGGCCGGCAGCGACCAGGGCAACACCAAGGCGTCCCCGGACATCTGGACGCACATGGACGATTTCACCCAGCGCGCCGCTCAGCTGGGCACCGATGCCACGGCGGCAGCCGCCGCAGCCGCCAACGGCGTCGATGCGTTCAAGATCGCCTTCGAGGCTGTGAACGCCGACTGCTCCGGCTGCCACCGGCTCTACCGGGTGCGCTAGTCTCACTCACCCAGCGCCGCCAGAATTCGCGCCCACGAGCGGATGCCGCGGTGGAAGCTCGCCAGATCGTACTTCTCGTTGGGCGAATGGATGCGGTCGTCTTCCTGGGCGAAGCCGATGAGCAGCGGCGCGGTCCCCAGCACTTCACCGAAATAGCCGGCGACGGGGATCGACCCGCCGCCGCCGATCAGCGCTGTCTCCTCGCCCCACTCGTCGGTCAGCGCCTGTCGCGCCCGTGGCAGCCACGGACCGTCGGCGCTGAGCCGGATCGCCGGATTGGCGCCGTATGAGACGAATTTGGCGGAGCAGTCGGCCGGCAGGCGCGATCTGACGAACGCCTGAAACGCTGCCGCGATCTTTTCTGGATTCTGGTCGCCGACCAGCCGGAACGAAACCTTCGCCGACGCCTCCGACGGGATCACCGTCTTGAAGCCCGGCTGAATGTAGCCGCCCCACACCCCGTTCACCTCGCACGTCGGGCGCGCCCAGATCTGTTCGAGAGCCGAACGGCCCGCCTCGCCCGCCGGCACCGACAGCCCGACCTCGCCGAGGAACGCGTCAGCGTCGAAGCCGAGGTGGTCCCACTGGTCCTTGATCTCGGCCGGCGTCTCGTCGACGCCGTCATAGAAGCCGGGGAGCGTCACCCGGCCGGTGTCGTCGTGCAGCGCCGCAAGGATGGCGCTCAGGACATGGATCGGGTTGCGCGCCGCGCCACCGTACATGCCGGAGTGGAGATCGCGGCTCGCCGCGGTCACCATGACCTCTTCCGCCACCAGCCCGCGCAGCGACATGTTGATCGCTGGCCGCGTCGAGCTCCACATGTCGGTGTCGCAGATCAGCGCCACATCGGATTTCAGCTCGTCGCGGTTGGCTTCCAGAAACGGCTTCAGATTGGTGCTGCCCGATTCCTCCTCCCCCTCGAGGAGCAGCGACACCCGTGCCGGCAGCTTGCCGGCCACCGCCTTCCACGCCCGGACCGCCTCGATGAAGGTCATCATCTGACCCTTGTCGTCGGAGGCGCCCCGCGCCGCGATCACCTTGCGCCCGTCCGGACGGGTGACGATGCGCGGCTCGAACGGCGGCGTCTCCCACAAGCTGATCGGGTCGACCGGCTGCACGTCGTAGTGGGCATAGAACAGCGCGTGCGGCCCGTCTCCCTCGTGGTGCGCGACGACGATCGGATGCCCCGGCGTCTGCCGGGCCGTCGCCGCGAGCCCGAGACCGGCAAGATCGCTGACCAGCCAGTCGGCCGCCGCCCGGCACGCCGCTGCGTGGGCCGGGTCGGTCGAGATGCTCTCGATCCGCAGGAACGCGAACAGCCGCTCGAGCGACTCCGGCAGCTTGTCGTCGATCCACTTCAGCACGTCGTCGATCACTGGGTCTCTCCCGCTCCGTTGGCCACGGGCAAATTCAACGACACGCCGATGTGAAAAGCCAACGTCTTGAGAATCGCCGCCGGCTTGGCTGAGATGGCGTCCACATGTACAACCAGCCCGCGTAGCGCGCCCTTCAGAAGGTGATTCATGGATGAAATCGTCGACCAGATCGCAGCGACCAGCGGCGTCGATCCGGCCACAACCCGCCAGGCAATTGGAGTCATTATCGGTTTCATCTCCCACGAAGGTCCCGCCGACGCCATCAACCGGGTAATGGATGCCATCCCGGGCGCCCGCAGCCTCGGCGACGAGCACGCCGCCGGCGGTGGTCTTCTCGGCGTCTTCAACGATCTGACCGCGCTGGGCCTCGGCATGGCGCAAATCCAGACGCTCACCCGCGCGTTCATCGGCGCTTGCCGGGCAAAGATCGGCGATCAGGCGGTCGATGAAGTCGTCAACGGAATCCCCGGGCTCGCCCAGTTCATCTGACGTCTAGACCGTTATCTGCCCGTAGCGCAGCGCTTCCACGACGGTGTGGGTCTTGTTGCTGGCGCGCAGCTTCTCGCTGGCGTTCTGCAGGTGCGCGTGCACCGTCCGCTGGGAGATATCGAGGATGTGGGCGATCTCGCGGGCCGTCTTGCCGCTCGCCGAGAGCGCCACGACGCGGCGCTCGCGGGCCGACAGTTCGCCGGGGCGCTCAGGCTTCAGATAGCCAAGCTCGAACAGGCGCGCGAAGGCCGCGGAACAGACGTGACCGAGGGCGATGCAGCCCGACGTATCGATCGAAAGCTCATGACCGCCCGCGATGACCACGGCCTGGTATGGCAGGAACGCGCAGATCGGCACGCCGATCAGCCACGCCGGGGCCCCGACCGCGGCAAGCATCACCGAATCACGCAGCCGGGGGTTCTCCGTGGCGTCCTTCCACACGACGGGCGCCCGGGCGCCGAGGGCTTCCCGAACCACCAGATCGTCCGACCGGATGATGGCCGCGCGATCGTGCCGGACGTCGCGCCACTCGGCGCGCAGGATCAGCGGCTCGATCGGCCGCGCCGGGAGCGGGACGCCGGTTATCAGGAGATGCGTCGCGCCCAGAGACCGAAACTTGCTCTCGAGCGCGTCGAGAACCTCGCCAGCCCCGACCATGACGCGGAAGCTCTCGCTCAGCGCGATCATGCCGGCCCCCATGCCCATTTCATACCGTCCCCCGCCTGACGGGAGCTAAGAGGCAGGATCGCGTTGGGCACAATTGTGGAAACTGACAGCCGTCTGACATCGACACCACCGCCGCGCTTCCACCACGCGTCCCAAAGGAGCGACAGGACCGTCGCCGTCAACGCCGCACCATCCATCCGAGCCATGAGGCAAATCCACCTTCGGGCCGCGCCGCCCAACTGACAACTGGAGTTGTGCGGCAACCGTCTGTATCTCCATACTTCGTCGGAGCGGCCGTGCGCCACAGCGTCTTGCAGCGCGAGGGTGCTTCGGTCGACTTGAAACGCGGACGCTGTGATGTCGTCTCCTTCGCGGTCGCATCCGAACAAGCTCGCGAACGCCTTTCCGGCCTTCACCGGTGAAGACTGGCGCGCCGCAGCGACCAAATCGGGCCATCGCGATGCCGACCGGCCGATCCCGCTCCATGCGCGCGCCACCGGTGCGCGCCCGATCGCCGCGCGGCAGACCGGCGCGCCATGGCAGATCGTCCAGCGCGTTGCAGCTGGCACCGCTGTGCACGTTTGCCGCGCAATTGCCGAGGAAATCGCCGGTGGGACAACCGGCGCCACGATCGCTTTCGCCGGCGCGCCGGGGCCCCTTGGCGGCGCGCTCGCGCCCCGCGACGCCGACGCCATCGCCGGCGCGCTCGACGCGGCGCCCGGTGGGTTCACGGTTCGCATCGAAAGCCCGCACACCGCCGTGCTGGCGCCGTTCCTCGCCCGCGCCGCCAAGCGGCCGATCCGGCTGGTGCGGGCCTTCGACCCGGTCGTGGAACGCGCCACGGGCGGCACGCCCGTCGACGTGGAGGCGGCCGTCACCGCCGGCGCCAAGGCGTTCGACACGGCCGGCACCGTCGGCGTCGCGGTGATCGCCGACGGCTGCGCATGGCACGCCGCCGGGGCCAGCGAGACAATCGAGCTCAGCGTCGCGCTGGCGACCTTTGTCGCGCACCTGCGCGTGCTCGGCGCGCCCGAACGGATCGGCGTCGCGCTTGCCGCCGACAGCGACCAGTTCCGCGGCATCGCGAAGTTCCGCGCGATGCGTCTGCTGTTGGCGCGCGTCGCGGAAGTCGCCGACCTCGACAGCGCGCGGGTGTCCGTCCACGCCGAAACCGCCTGGCGGACAATGAGCCGCACCGACCCGCGCATGAACGTGCTGCGCACCAGCAGCGGCGCGCTGGGCGCGGCCCTCGGCGGCGCCGATTCGATCACGGTGCTGCCGTTCGACATTGCCGGGCACGAGGTTTCGGCCGAGGCCCGCCGGCTCGCCCGCAACACGCAGCTGATCCTGCTGGAGGAAGCCCACCTCCACCGCGTCGCCGACCCCGGCGCCGGATCGGGCGCCATCGAAGCGATGACCGCCGCGCTCGCCGAGGCCGCATGGAAGCGCTTCCAGGCGATCGAGGCCGAGGGCGGCGTCGTCGCCGCGATCGCCGACGGGTCGCTGCTCCGCGAGATCGCCGAGGCCCGCGAGGCGCGCCTCGCCGCGGTCGCCAACGGCACCACACGCATGGTCGGCGTCAACGCCTTCACGACGGCCGCGGCGCCCACGTCGGCGTTTGCGCGCAAGCCAATCGGGCGCGCCCCGGCACTTCTCTTCAAGCGCCTCTCCGAGCCGTTCGAGGCGGCCGCGTCATGAGCCGCAGTTTGCCCGATTTCGCCTTCGTACCGTGGCGGGCACCCGCCGCGTCGGCGCCGGCTGGCGACGCCGTATGGCAGACCGCCGAAGGCATCGAGGTCAAGCCGGTCTATGGCGAGGCCGACATCGCCGATCTCGACTTCGTCGACAGTTGGCCGGGCCTGCCGCCGTACGTGCGCGGCCCCTACCCGACCATGTACGTCGACCGTCCGTGGACGATCCGCCAGTACGCCGGCTTCTCGACCGCCGAAGACTCCAACGCCTTCTACCGCGCCAACCTCGCCGGCGGGCAGAAGGGCCTCTCCGTCGCCTTCGACCTGCCCACCCACCGCGGCTACGATTCCGACGATCCACGCATCGCCGGCGACGTCGGCATGGCCGGGGTCGCGGTCGACTCGATCTACGACATGCGGACGCTGTTTGCGGGAATTCCGCTGGGCGAAACAAGTGTATCGATGACCATGAACGGCGCCGTGCTGCCGGTGATGGCGCTCTACATCGCCGCCGCGGAGGAACAGGGCGTCGCCCAGGCGGACCTCGCCGGGACCATCCAGAACGACATCCTCAAGGAGTTCATGGTCCGCAACACCTACATCTATCCGCCCGGCCCCTCGATGCGGATCGTCGCCGACATCATCGCCTACACCACCGAGCACATGCCGCGCTTCAACCCGATCTCGGTGAGCGGCTATCACATGCAGGAAGCCGGAGCGACGGCCGATCTCGAGCTCGGCTACACGCTCGCCGACGGCATCGAGTATGTGCGCGCGGCGCTGGGTGCCGGCCTCGCCGTCGATCAGTTCGCGCCACGCATCTCGTTCTTCTTCGACATCGGCACCAACTTCTTCATGGAGATCGCCAAGCTGCGTGCCGCGCGGCTGGTGTGGGCGAAGCTGATGCAGGAGCGTTTCCAGCCGAACGATCCGCGCTCGCTGATCCTGCGCACCCACTGCCAGACCTCCGGCTGGTCGCTGGCCGCCGCCGACCCGCTCAACAACATCGTGCGCACCGCTATCGAGGCGATGGCAGCGACCGACGGCCACACCCAGTCTCTGCACACCAACGCGCTCGACGAGGCGCTGGCGCTGCCCACCGAAGAAACGGCGCGGATCGCGCGCAACACGCAGCTCTTCCTGCAAACCGAGGCCGGCACGACGCGCCTCGTCGACCCTTGGGGCGGCTCGTTCTACGTCGAACGTCTGACCTACGAGCTGGCGACGAAAGCGCTCGCCCATATCGACGAGGTCGAGGCGGCCGGCGGCATGGCCAAGGCGATCGCCGCGCGCCTGCCGCAATCGCGCATCGAGGAAGCCGCCGCCCGCACCCAGGCGCGCCTCGACGGCGGCCAGCAGGTGCTGGTCGGGGTCAACCGCTACCGTCCCGGCGATGCGCCGCCGCTCGACGTTCTCCACGTCGACAACGCCGCGGTGCGCGCCGCCCAGGTCGAGAAGCTTCGCCGGCTCAGAAGCGGACGCGACGCGGACGCGGTCGATGCGGCACTCGCCGCGTTGACCCTCGCTGCAAAGGGCGACGCCAACCTGCTCGCCGCCGCGCTTGCCGCCGCGCGGGCGCACGCCACCGTCGGCGAAATGAGCACTGCGCTTGAAGCCGCCTTCGGGCGCTACGCCACCGGCACCCACACGGTTCGCGGCATCTACCGCAAGGAAATCGGCGAGAGCACGCCCGGCTACGCCGAGGCTGCGGCGCTGGTCTCCACCTTCCGCGCCCGCGACGGGCGGCCGCCACGGATCCTGGTCGCCAAGATCGGACAGGACGGCCACGACCGCGGCCAGAAGGTGATCGCCTCGGCCTTCGCCGACCTCGGCTTCGATGTGGAGGCCGGTCCCCTCTTCCAGTCGCCGGAAGAAGCTGCCCGTCTGGCGGTCGAAAAGGACGTCCAGATGATCGGTGTCTCGACTTTGGCCGCCGGCCATCTGACGCTGGTTCCGGCGCTGAAGCGGGCGCTGGAAGCCGAGGGCCGGCCGGACATCATGGTGGTGGTCGGCGGGATCGTGCCCGAGCGCGACTGGAACGCCCTCTACGACGCCGGGGTTTCGGCCATTTTCACGCCTGGTACGGCGATTCCCGAAGCGGCGGCCAAGCTCGTCCGCGACCTCAACCGGCGGCTTGGCTACGAGGAGAGCGACGCCTCGAACCTTTAGGTGGGGCGGCCAGTTGTGCCATAACGGCACGAATTCTGCGGCACGAATGTTGAGTGACGGAGGCCAGGTTCCTGTGTTTCGGGAGGGTCGCCCGTGGATCGACGTACATTTCTGGCCGGCGCGGTTGGCGCCGCGGTGGCAAGCCCCGCCCTGGCGGCGCTCGATCCAAGCGGCAGCCAGATGCTGCGCGGCACCCTCAACGCCGCCCAGCTCGGCGTCGACCCGACAGCGGCCACCAACCAGAGCCTGACCCTTCAGGCGCTTCTCGACCGCGCCTCCAGCGACGACCACCAGCTCTTCCTGCCCGCCGGCACCTACCTCGTCAGCGAGCTGAAGCTGCCGGCCCGCACCCGCCTTGCCGGCGTCGCCGGCGCCACCAAGCTCGTCTTCAGCGGCGGCGCCAGCATGCTGACGGCGGAGCGCGCCGAACTGATCGCGCTCTCCGACCTGACCATCGACGGCGCTGGCCAGCCGCTCGACGATTACGTTCCCGGGATCGTCCATCTTCAGGAGTGCAGTGGCGTCGCCATCGACAACTGCACGATCATCAACAGCGGCACCTCCGGGCTGGCGCTCGACCGGTGCGACGGGCGCGTCACCCGCAACACGATTTCCGATTGCGCCGACGCCGGTATCCGCGCCATCGAATCGACGGCCATGTCGATCAGCGACAACGTCGTCACCAAAAGCGGCAACGGCGGCATTCTGGTGTGGCGCTGGAGCGAGGGCGAGGACGGCACCATCATCACCGGCAACCGGGTTTCGCACATTGCCGCGGACAAGGGCGGCACCGGCGAGAACGGCAACGGCATCAACGTATTCCGCGCCCACGGCGTCATCGTTTCCGACAACAACATCCGCGACTGCGCCTTCACCGCGATCCGCGCCAACTCGGCGAACAACATCCAGATCACCGGCAACAACTGCCGGACTAGCGGCGAGGTCGGCATCTACGCGGAGTTTTCCTTCGAGGGCGCCATGATCGCCAACAATATCGTCGACGGCGCCGCGACGGGCATATGTGTCGTCAACTTCCGCGAGGGCGGGCGGCTCGCGGTGGTCTCCGGCAACATCGTGCGCAACCTCACCGGCAAGGGCCCCTACCAGGCCGAGGCGCCCGGCTTCGGCATCGGCATCGCCCTCGAGGCCGACGTCGCGGCGACCGGCAACGTCATCGACGGGGCGCCGCTGTTCGGCCTCCAGCTCGGCTGGGGACCGTATCTCCGCGACGTCGCGGCGACCGGCAACGTCATCCGCCGCGCGCCGGTGGGCATCGCCGTCTCCGTGGTCGACGGGGCGGGCTCCGCCGTGATCAGCGACAACCTCATCTCCGGCGCCGACAAGGGCGCGGTGGTCGGCATGCGCTGGGCCGAGACCGTGACCGGCGACCTTTCACAGGACGGCGCGGCGGGCTACCCGCAGTTGCTCGTGGAGCGCAACCGGGTCAGCTGAGCGGCGTCCCGTCGCGAAGCGCCCGCACCAGCCCGGGAACCGGCCGGACTTCGCCCACCTGCGGCCCGACGAAGCGGCGCACCGGCTGAATCATCCAGCGCTCGACGACCGCGCGTTCGGCATCGTTCGGCGCGAGGTACGCCTCGATCGCGGCGGCAATCGCCACCTCGGCGGCGCGGCCGGCGCCGTCGTCGAACTTCACCGCGACGCCAAGGCCCTTCTCCGGGAACGCGACCACATAGGCGCCCTCGGCGCCGCCCTTGACGAACAGGCGATGACCGAAGGCCGCCATCAGCTCGGTCTCCGGGCGGCCGGTGCCGGCGACCATGAACGGCTCCGCTACCACCGCGTCGAACAGGCGCCGCGCAGCGGCGGCGCGCGCGGACGGCAGTCCCTCCCCGGTCACGAACCTTGCGAAGCCCTGCGCCAGATTGACGAGCGGCACGGCGTAGGCGGGCGCCGAGCAGCCGTCGACCCCGGTGAGATCGGGGCCGAGCTGCATGCCGATGGCGCTCTCGATCGCCGCGCGCACGGCCGTCTGCGCCGGGTGGTTCGGGTCGGTGTAGCCCTTCGGATCGGCGCCGAGGAAGCAGGCGAGGCAGATGAAGCCGGCGTGCTTGCCCGAGCAGTTGTGATGGAGCGGCGTCGGCACCTTGCCGGCGCGGACCAGCGCCTCGGCGACCTCGCGGCGGCCGAGCGGATGGGTGCCGCATTCCAGATCCGCTTCGCTGCGCCCGGCCGCGGCCAGCATCTTCGCCACGGTTTCGACGTGGCGCGGTTCGCCGTTGTGGGAGGCGCAGGCAAGCGCCAACTCGGCGTTGCCGAAGCCGTAGCGATCGGCGGCGCCGCTCTCGACCAGCATCAGCGCCTGCAACGCCTTTACCGCCGAACGCGGATAGATCGGCCGCGCGGTGTCGCCGATGGAACTCTGCACCTTGCCGTTCGCGTCGACCACGGCAATAGCGCCGCGATGCCAGCTCTCGACGCGGTTGTTGCGGGTCGCCTCGACCAGAACCGGATTTGCCACGCTCAACCCCTGCCCTCGATCCAGCGGCCGAGCCGTTCGAGCGCGCCGTCCAGAACCGCGTCCTTCTTGGAGAAGCAGAAGCGGATGAAGGTCGCCGGCGCATCGTCGCCGTAGAAGGCGGAAACCGGCACGGCCGTGACACCGGCTTCCACCGTCATGCGTTTGCACAGGTCCGCGTCGTCGACGTTGAGGCGCAGCTGCGACACGTCGGCGGTGATGAAGTAGGTGCCCTCGCAGGCGGCAAGCCCGAAGCCCAGGCGTTCGAGGCCAGCGGCGAAGCGGTCGCGCTTCGCCTGCAGGTCGCCGGCGAGCGCGGCGTAATAGGCGTCGCCCTTGCCGAGGCCGTAGGCGACCGCCTTCTGGAAGTTCGGCGGGGTGACGAAGGTCGTGAACTGGTGCGCCTTGGTGACCGGATCGAGGAGATGCGGCGCGGCGGTGACGTAGCCGACCTTCCAGCCAGTGAGCGAGAAGGTCTTGCCGGCCGAGCCGATGCGGATGGCGCGCTCGCGCATCCCGGCGAGCGTCATCAGGGGAACGTGCGGGCGACCGTCGAAGACGATGTGCTCGTAAACCTCGTCGCAGATGGCAAAGCAGTCATGGGCAATGACCAGATCGGCGATCAGCTGCAGCTCGTCGCGGGTGAACACGCGGCCGGCGGGGTTCATCGGATCGTTGATGAGGATCGCCTTGGTCTTCGGTCCGAAGGCGGCGGCCAGCGCGTCGGGGTCGAGCTTCCAGTCGGGCGGTGTGACACGCACCGGCACGGGCGTGGCGCCGGCGCGGCGGATCACCGGCAGATAGGAATCGTAGAGCGGCTCGATCACCACGATCTCGTCGCCGGGCTCGATCAGTGCGTTGAAGCAGTCCGACAGCGCTTCCGTCGCGCCCGACGTGACCAGCACCTCGCGCTTCCAGTCGATGTCGAGATCGTAGAAGCGCTTGTTGGCGACCGCGACCGCTTCGCGCAGTTCCGGCAGGCCCATCATCGGCGGGTACTGGTTGAGGCCGGTGACGATCTCGTTCGCCGCCATTTCCTTGACGTCGGCCGGGCCGTCGACGTCCGGGAACCCCTGGCCGAGGTTGATCGCACCGTGCTCGATGGCGAGCCGCGACATGACCTCGAAGATGGTCATTGGCAGGCCGGTGTAGACGGGGTTGGTGGATTTCATCGTGGGCGCTGGCCGGTGGTCGGCGGAGACTATGGGCGCGCCGTTGCGGGCGCAAGGAAGGGTTCCCGCGAGCGGTTCCGCCCCGGGTTGTAGTTCGCGTCCCTCTTGGTCATCCCTCGAAGAAGAATCGAGGGGGTGGCGGGCGCTCAATCGAGTGCCAGTCCGGGTAGTCCGAGTGCGGCGCTCAACTCAGCGCCCGCCGCGGCGATTTCCGACCTCCGACACCCGCGCTCCGGACAGCAGACGGACGGACCCACCTTAAGAGCGGGCGACCCATCCTGACCGCGCCGCGCGCCGGGAAGTTTTCCCGGGGTTGGCGCTAGCCTGCCGCCCTTAAGGTCAGCGACTGTGACAGCCGGTCGTAATGCCGGCGGGCGGATCTTGCGGAAGCCTCCCGAGGCCCGGGGGTGCGAACCCCGCCGGCTTGGGTCTCCCCTCACCGACGTCTCCAACGCGGAGACAGCCGCAGGCGCCGCTCCCTGCTCCGCAACGGCTCGCTTCGCGATGCGACCCCTCGGGTGAGCAGGGACGATCGCATTATCGCGTGCGGTGAAAGGGCGGGGATTACTTTCTTGCCTTCCCTGTCGCGCCTCCGGCGCTCCTCGCCTCTTGTTGCTTCGGGCGATGGGCTTCTGGAGCCGTTGTTCACCCCCTCCCGAAATCGCTGACGCGATTTCGACCTCCCCTCAAGGGGGAGGTTGGGCGCAAGCCGGATGGGCAGCCTCCGTGTTTGGTCGCGTCGCTCGAATTGGTCGCTGTTCAACCTCCCCCTTGAGGGGAGGTCGAAGTTCGGCGAGCTTGCTCGGCGAACTTCGGGAGGGGGTATGCCGCATCGGACCGTCCCGCGCCGCAGCCGGCGTTTCGCCAAGTCCATGCGCCGGGCAATGCCCGACGCTGAGATCAGACTCTGGCGCTACCTGCGCAAGCCCGGCATCGAGGGGTTGCGGTTTCGGCGCCAAACGCCGATCGGCCCTTACATCGTCGACTTCTTCTGTCCCGGCCACCGGCTCATCGTTGAGGTCGATGGCGGCCAGCACACCCGGCCAGATGCGGCGGCACATGACGCCCGGCGCGATGCATGGCTCAAGGCGCAAGGCTATCGGGTCCTTCGCATCTGGAACGACGATGTGATGACCGATATCGATGGCGTGTGCGCCACCATTCTCGCGGCCGCGGCTGAAACGCCGGACTGACCCCCTCCCGAAATGCCTTCGGCATTTCGACTGCCGGCCGTCGCTTACGCTCCGGCGTTCATCGCTCGAAACAGTCCACCGGACTGTTTCGCTCGCTGCGCTCACCGCTCCTCACCCCCTCAAGGGGGAGGTTGGGCGGCGCGTATATCCACCGGACTGTTTCGCTCGCTCCGCTCGCCAAGGTGCGAAGCCCTCTCCCTATGGGAGAGGGGTGAAGCGGAGAGCTCGGCGCTTCGACACGTGGGCAA
The DNA here is from genome assembly GCA_963843565.1 of uncultured Alphaproteobacteria bacterium. Taxonomy (GTDB): domain Bacteria; phylum Pseudomonadota; class Alphaproteobacteria; order Rhizobiales; family Kaistiaceae; genus DASZQY01. The sequence goes on along the minus strand of CAWJKY010000003.1, from coordinate 141,409 downwards.
CGAGGACTCGCCCACCCTGCGAGGTGACGCGGAAATCCCGCGCCCCTGGTCATGGCCGGGCTTGACCCGGCCATCCATGCCATGACGGCAGAGCATCCTTTTCGAGACCCGCCCGCTTCCACCGAATGGCATGGATCACCGGCTCAAGGCCGGTGATGACGGTGGTGGGTCACGAGGGCGGAGACCTCACCGGAAAGGACACAAGCCCGTGACGCTTCGTTGCCCACCCTACTCCGCCTTCTGGATCGCTTCCCAGACGGCCAGCGGGGTGGCGGGCATGTCGATGTGGGCGATGCCGTAGGCGCGCCAGAGCGCGTCGCCGATGGCGTTCATGACCGCCGGCGACGAACCGATCGAGCCCGCCTCCCCCGCCCCCTTGATGCCGAAGGCGTTGGTGATCGAGGGGACGTTGCGCGTCTCGAACTGGAAGGAGGGCACCGAATCGGCGCGCGGCACCGCGTAATCGAGGAAGGTCGCGGTGAGCAGCTGGCCGTCCGGGTCGTAGACGGTACGTTCGCTGAGCGCTTGGCCGAGCCCCTGCACGACGCCGCCGTGGACCTGGCCTTCGAGCAGCATCGGGTTCACGGTCGCGCCGAAGTCGTCGACGATCCAGTACCCAACGATTTCGGTGACGCCGGTCTCCGGATCGATCTCGACCTCGACCATGTGCGTGCCGTTGGGATAGGTCGGCTCGGGCTGCTCGAAGGATTCGTCGTAGGCGGTCAGCACCTTCTTGTCGTCGGTCGAGCGCGCCAGTTCGGTGAGCGTGATGCCGCGATTGGTGCCGGCGACGCGGATGGTGCCGTCGTGGAACTCGAGTTCGTCGGTGGTCGCCTCGAGACGCGCGGCGGCCGCCTCCTTGAGCTGGCCGGCAAGCTTCACCGAGGCGCGATCGACCGAGACCACGCCCAGTGGGATCGAGCGCGAGCCGCCGGTGCCCTCGCCGTTCGGCACCTTGTCGGTGTCGCCCTGGATGACAGTGATCTTGTCGTAGTCGAGGCCGAAGTGGCCGGCGATGAACTGGGCATAGGCGGTGGCGTGGCCCTGACCGTTGGTCTGGGTGCCGATCAGCAGTGTCGCGGTGCCGTCGTCGTTGAGGGTGACGGTGGCGCCCTCGGAGCCCGGAAAGGCGCACGCCTCGATGTAGGTCGAGAAGCCGATGCCGCGGACCTTGCCGGCCTCTCTCGCCGCCGCGGCGCGCGCCGCGAAACCGTCGTAATCGGCAAGCTCCAGCGCGCGGGTCAGGTGACCGTCAAACTCGCCGCAATCGTAATTGCGGTCGCCCTGGGTCTGGTACGGGAAGTTGGTCGGCGCGATGAAATTGCGCCGCCGGATTTCGACCGGGCCGAGGCCCGTCGCGCGGCCGCACGCGTCGACCAGCCGCTCGATGAGATAGGCGGCCTCGGGACGCCCGGCGCCGCGGTAGGCATCGACCGGCACCGTGTTGGTGTAGATGCCGCGCAGGTACGCGTAGAGCACCGGGATGTCGTAGACGCCGGTCGCCATGGTCAGCCCGCCGATCGGAATGTCCGGCCCGTACTGGTTCTGGTAGGCGCCCATGTTGGCGAGAAGATCGATGCGCAGCGCCAGGAAGCGGCCGTCGGCGTCCATCGCCATCTCGGCGACCGCGAGATTGTCGCGCCCGTGGGTATCGACGAGGTGGTGCTCGGTGCGATCGGCGACCCACTTGACCGGCTTGCCGAGACGCTTCGCGGCAAGCGCCGCCAGCGGATACTCGTGATAGACGAACGCCTTGGTGCCGAAGCCGCCGCCGACGTCCGGCGTGACGACGCGGATCTTCTTCGGGTCGATCTTCAGGATGTCCTTGGCGATGATGTCGCGCATGCCGTGGCCGCCCTGGGTGCCGAGGGTGAGCGTGAAGCGGTCCGCCGCCGCGTCGTATTCGGCGATGACGCTGCGCGTCTCCATGTAGTTGGCGATGACGCGATTGTTGACGATCTCGATCTTCGTGACGCGGGCGGCCTTCGCGAAGGCGGCGTCGGTGGCCGCCTTGTCGCCCTTGTCGGCGGTGTAGGCGACGTTGGTCCCGTATTCTGGGAAGACCAGCGGCGCATCGGGCGCCAGCGCCGCCTTGAGATCGACCACCACGGGCAGCGGATCGTAATCGACGCCGATCGCCTCCGAGGCGACGCGGGCCTCTTCGACGCTGTCGGCGACGATGAAGGCGATGGGCTCGCCGACGTGGCGCACCACGTCGCCGGCGAGCAGCGGATGGTGCGGGACCTTCTGGCGGGCGCCATCTGCCTGCTCGACCTTGATCTTGCACGGGAGCCCGCCGATGCCGTCGAGATCGGCGCCGGTCATGACCAGGCGGACGCCCGGCATGGCGCGGACGTCGTCGAGGTCGGAGAGCGTGAGCTTGGCGTGGGCCATGGCGGCGCGCAGAACGATGGCGCGGAGCGCCCCCGGGGGTGCGATGTCGTCGGTGTAGCGGCCGGCGCCGGTCACCAGCGACTTGTCTTCCATGCGCCGCACGCGGGCGCCCATGCCGTATTTCGGGGGGGCAGCGTTGTTCATTTCGCCACGGCCGCAGGGCCGCCTCTCTTGGCCTGGACGATCAGGGATTCACCAACGCCGATCCGACCAGATCGACCGGCGAAAGGCAACATGGGCGACTTCACGAACCCTGCTGATAGAGGCGGATCGCCGCCATCAGGCCCTCGGTCGAGGGGTCACGCGGGTTGGCCTCGTCGCTCCAGCGCAACAGCGGCAGAATCTCGATGGCCAGTTGCTTGCCGAGTTCCACCCCCCACTGGTCGAACGAGTTGATCCCCCACACCGTGCCCTGCACGAAGATCTTGTGCTCGTAGAGCGCGATGATCATGCCAAGCGTGTGCGGGTCGAGCTTGCGATAGAGGATGGTGTTGGTCGGCCGGTTGCCGGGGCACACCTTGTGGGGCGCCAGCTTCTCGATGGCGCGCGGCGACAGGCCTTGCCCCTTCAGGTCTTCCTTGACCTCGGCAAGCGTCTTGCCGCGCATCAGCGCCTCGGTCTGGGCGATGCAGTTGGCGAGCAACAACTGGTGGTGCTCGTCGGTGCCGGCGTCGTCGAGGGCGCCGACCAGAAAATCGGCGGGGATGGTGTCGGTGCCCTGGTGGAGCAGCTGGTAGAAGGCGTGCTGGCCGTTGGTGCCGGGCTCGCCGAAGATCACCGGGCCTGTCTCGCCGCGCACGGCGTTGCCGATGGTGCGCACGCGCTTGCCGTTCGATTCCATGTCGAGCTGCTGGAGGTAGGCCGGCAGGCGCCCGAGGCGCTGGTCGTAGGGCAGGATCGCCTGGGTCTGGTAGCCCATGATGTTGCGGTACCACACGCCGATCAGGCCCATGATCACCGGCATGTTGGCGTTGAACGGCGCGATTCGGAAATGGTCGTCCATGGCGCGCCCGCCGGCCAGGAACTCGCGGAAGTTCTTGGCGCCGATGGCGATCATCAGTGACAGGCCGACCGCCGACCACACCGAATAGCGCCCGCCCACCCAGTCCCAGAACCCGAACATGCGGTTCTCGTCGATGCCGAAGTCGGCGACCTTCCTGGTGGCGGTGGAAATGGCGGCGAAATGATCGCCGGCCTTCTCCTCGCCGACCGCCTTCGCGACCCACTTCCGCGCCGTGGCGGCGTTGGTCATCGTCTCGATGGTGGTGAAGGTCTTCGAGACGACCAGGAACAGGGTGGTGCCGGGATCGAGGCCGGCGAGCGTATCGCGCATCGCGGCGCCGTCGATATTGGAGACGAAATGGCAGCGCGGGCCGTCGTGATAGGGGCGGAGCGCCCGCGTCGCCATCTCCGGGCCGAGATCGGAGCCGCCGATGCCGATGTTGACCACGTCGGTGAACTTGCCGCCGGTGCCGGCAATCGCGCCGCTGCGCACCCCCTCGGCAAAGGCGCTCATGCGGTCGAGCACCTCATGCACCTCGGGCACCACGTTGTTGCCGCCGACGCGGTAGACGGCATCGGGCGCCGCACGCAGCGCCACGTGCAGCGCCGGGCGGTTCTCGGTGGTGTTGATCGGCTCGCCCGCGAACATCAGCGAGCGCTGCTTCTCGAGCCCCGCCCCCTCGGCGAGCTCGAGCAGGTGCTCCATGGTCTCCTGGTCGATCAGGTTCTTGGAATAATCGAGCAGGAAGTGGCCGAAAGAGACGGAGAAGCGGCTGAAACGCTCCGGATCGTCGGCGAAGCGCTTGCGCATGGGCACGGCGAGGATCGTCGGGCGCAGCGTTTCGAGCGCGGCGTAAGCCTTGATCATGGCCGGGGTCACGGGCGCACTTCCTGTTCGGTCACGGGCGTCGGAGCAGGCAGACCGGATTGGCTGCCGGCCGATCTAACTACAACTTCCCGGTTGAGCCAATGTGTCAGGCCGTCCCGCCGTCCTCCGGCGCCTTCGGGGCGCCGTGACCGCCTTCAGGGCATCCGGTCGACCAGCGCCTGGGTCTCCGCCGTCAGGGGCGCGAAGAAGGCTTCATCCGGGGCGCGCGCCGCGAAGCATTGATGATAGGCGACCTCGCCTTCATCCAGCAGGCGAACGTCCTCGTCGCTTTCGGTTGAGGCGGCCGACCTTGCCTCGTAATCGCGCCAGACATCGTCGCAGGCCGCGATCGCATGAAGCGCCGTCCCGGCCGGTGCGACGATGACGTAGACCCGCTCGCCTTTGGCCACGACGGCGGTTATTTCGTCGGGGACGCCGATGGCGTAGTCCTGGCTGCGCATGTCGAGCATGGCATGCGCGAAGACGGCGCCGGCTGGCTTCTCGACCGGGATCGTCGCGAAGCGGGCGACCGCCGCATCGGCGCTGATCGCCTGCGTGTAGAACGCGTCGATCGTCAGCGCCTCCTCAACGTCCTGGGGAATGGTGGGCGTATCCCACCAGTGCTCGTGCGCGCGCAGCCAGGTCCGCAGGAGCCCGTTGGTGGTGACCAGGACGCTTGCCTTGCCGTCCAGCGACGGGAAGACCAGACCGTCCAGCATCGCGAAACCTTCATCGCTGCCGAACAGCGTATCGAGGTTGATCGCACCCTCGTCCGAGAAGCCCGCGATCGCGACCGGACCGAGGATGGTCTTCAGCTGCGCCGCCAGATCGGCCAGGGCGCGGTCGTGCTCGGCAAGAACCTCATCGCCGAAATCGTTGGCCGCCTCGTAAGCGGCGAACTTGTCGACATAGGCATCGCGGGCGGCGACGTAGGCATCCTCCAGCGGGGTCGCCACGGCAGGCGCCGCGGCAAGCAGGAGCAAGGCGGCGAGAACGAATTTCATGTCCCGACAATCCCGACCGGATCAGCGCACCCTACTTCAGGACGCCCCGGCGCTACAGGGGCGGTTGGCAGCGCGGCGGCGCCTAATGGTGAAAGGTCGGCCCGGCGGTGGAATTGGGAACCGGATTGGCCGCCAGGTGGGTCAGCGCCCGCTTGAGATCATCGAGGAGCAGGGCGACCAGATCGCGCCCGACACCGTGACGGATCAGAATCCGCTGAATCACCGTCTCCTGGCGCTTCGGCGGCAAGGGATAGGAGGCGATCTGCCAGCCGCGCTCGCGCACCCGCTCGGAGACATCGTAGAGGGTGAAGCCGTGATCGTGGCCGTCCTTGAGCTTGTAACAGACCAGCGGCAGCGCGCCGGCACCGTCGTAGATCAGCTCGAGCGGGCCCAGACGGGCGATTTCGGCGGCGAGCCACTGGGCGGTATCGGCGCAGGTCTGCTGAATCTGCCGGTAGCCTTCCCGGCCAAGCCGCAGGAAATTGTAGTACTGCGCGACGATCTGGCCGCCCGGCCGGCTGAAGTTCAGCGCGAACGTCGGCATGTGGCCGCCGAGATAATCGACGTCGAAGACCAGTTCGTCGGGCAGGTCGCCCTTGTCGCGCCACACCACCCAGCCCACGCCCAGCGGCGCCAGCCCGTACTTGTGGCCCGACGTGCTGATCGAATTGACCCGTTCGACGCGAAAGTCCCACGCCAGCTCCGGCTGGATGAAGGGTGCGATGAAGCCGCCGCTGGCCGCGTCGACGTGGATCGGGATGTCGAGACCACGGCTCTCGTGGAGCGCATCAAGCGCCGCCGCCAAGGCCGCCACCGGCTCATAGACGCCGGTATAGGTGATGCCGAGGGTCGCGACGACGCCGATGGTGTTCTCGTCGCAGTATTCGGCGAGGTCCTCGGGGCGGAGCCCGAGGGCGTCGCCGGTGAGCGGCACCTGGCGGATTTCGACGTCGAAGTAGCGGGCGAACTTCTCCCAGCACACCTGTACCGGACCGCAGACGAAGTTGGGCCTGGCGTCGGACTTGCCGGCAGCGAGGCGGCGCTTGCGCCACCGCCACTTCATCGCCAGCCCGCCGAGCATGCACGCCTCGCTCGATCCGGTGGTCGAACAGCCCACGGCATTGCGTGCGCCGGGCGCGTGCCAGAGGTCGGCGAGCATGTGGACACAACGCCGCTCGAACTCGGCGGTCTGCGGATATTCGTCCTTGTCGATCATGTTCTTGGCGATCGAGTTGGCCATCAGCCGGCGCTCCTCGGGCTCCGACCAGGTGGTGCAGAACGTGGCGAGGTTCTGGCGGGCGTTGCCGTCGAGGAGCAGTTCGTCGCGGAGGAGGTTGTAGACGGTGGCGGCCTGCGACACCTGATCGGGGATGCGGAACTTCGGAAGCAGCTCGCCGGCAAGCTCGGTGGTGTAGACGTCGGCGGCCGGCACCGCGCTGGTCCTGGCTATCTTGTGAAGGGCGATCGGAGCCTCCTGTTGCTGGGGCCGCGAGGTCACCCGCGGCCAGACGGTCGGACTCCCCGATCTAGCGCCTCGCGGCTACTTCAGCCAACCCGCCAGCCGGTCCATCGCTTCGGCCATGTGCGCCTCGGTGCCGCAGAACGAGAAGCGCAGGAAGTTGTGGCCGCGGGCGCGGTCGAAGTCGGCGCCGGGGGTGGCCGCGACCCCCGCCTCGGCGAGCATGCGCGCGCAGAAATCGCGGGAATCGTTGGAGAAGCGGCGGACCGACGCATAGACGTAGAAGGCGCCATCGACTGGCAGCAGTTCCTCGAAGCCGATCTTGGGCAGCCGGTCGAGGAGCAGCGCGCGGTTCGCCGCATAGCTCGCCTTGACCCGTTCCAGCTCGTCCGTCGCGTCGAAGGCGGCAATCGCGGCGCGCTGCGAGATGTCGGGCGCCGAGATGTAGAGGTTCTGGGCGAGGCGCTCGACGGGCCTGACCAGCGGCTCGGGCAGCACCATCCAGCCGATCCGCCAGCCGGTCATGCAGTAGTATTTGGAGAACGAGTTCACCACGACGGCATCCGGCGAAAACTGGAGTGCCGTCGCCGCCTCGCCGCCGTAGACCAGCCGGTGATAGATCTCGTCGGAGATGAACAGGATGCCCATGTCCTCAGCCGCCGCCATCAGATCGCGGAGCGCATCCGGCTCCATGATCGTGCCGCTCGGGTTGGCGGGGCTCGCGATCAGCACGCCGGCGACCGGCTTCTCGCGGTGGGCCTTTTCAAGCAGCGCCGGCGTCAGCGCGTAGCGCGTGTCGGCGCCGACCGGAATCTCGACCGTTTCGAGACCGAAGGCGACGGCGAGGTTGCGGTAGGCGGGATAGCCGGGCGCGGTGACGACCAGCCGGTCGCCCGGATCGAAGGCGGCGAGGAACGCGAGCGCAAAGCCCGCCGACGAGCCAGTGGTGACCGCGATCCGCTCCATCGGCGCGTCGACGCCGTAGTGCTCGCGGTAGTGGGCGGCGATGCGGGCGCGGAGCGCGCGATTTCCGAGCGCCTCGGTGTAGGCGATGCGCCCGTCGTCGAGCGCCACGCGGGCGGCGGCGATAACCGCCTGCGGGGTCGGCGCGCCAGGCTGGCCGACCTCCATGTGGATGACATCGGCGCCCTGATGCTCGCGGTCGGCGGCGGCGCGCATGACATCCATGACGATGAACGGCTCGACGGCACTTCGCGCCGACGGGCGTGGCGGCATTCTTGACATGGATGTCGTCCCTCTGGTCCCCTGTCTTGCTGTCGCCAGATTTGTGCGCGCTATCTGAGGCTTAGCGTGAAACCGTGCGAGGCAATCCGTTGCAGGAACCGGTCGTGACTAGCAGGCCCGCAAGAGCCTGGAAAGGCTGTCTGCGGTCGATGGCGTCTGGCCTCGCCCTGACCGCCGCCCTGTCGGTTCCGGCCGCCGAGGCGGCCAACATCGGGATCGTGCGCGACGCCGAAACCGAGGCGCTGCTCAACGACTACCTGGCGCCGATCGTCAAGGTGGCCAAGGTGACGAAGCCGCGCGTCCTGATCGTTCCGAGCCAGGCGTTCAACGCGTTCGTGACCAGCGACAACGACATGTTCGTCAACGTCGGCACGATCATCAAGTCGGAGACGCCCAACGAGCTGATCGGGGTACTCGCCCACGAGACCGGCCACCTCGCCAATCGCGACGTTGCCTTCATGAGCCAACAACTCAGGGATACCCAGATCGCCATGCTGCTCGGCGCCCTGCTCGGCGTCGGCGTCGCGGCGGCGGGCGCGGCGACCGGCAGCAGCGGCCTCGGTCAGGCCGGCAGCGCCATCTTCACCACCACCGCCACCATCGGCGAGCGCAGCTTCCTGCATTTCGCCCGCGACCAGGAGGCCGCCGCCGACCGCATGGCGGTCAAGTATCTCGACGCCACCCACCAGTCGAGCGCCGGCATGCTGGCGGTGATGCAGCGGTTGGCGAACGAGGACCTGTTCCTGACCAAGAATGTCGACCCCTACCTTCAGGACCATCCCCTGCCCCAGGCCCGCGTCGTCGCCATCCAGAGCCTGATGGCGAAGTCGAAGTACACCGACGCCACCGACCCGCCCGCCCTGAAGCTCCGGCACGACCTGGTGCGCGCCAAGCTGGTCGGCTTCACCTGGGGGCCGATCCAGGTGAACCGGCGCTATCCGATCAGCGACAACAGCCTGCCGGCGCGCTACGCCCGGGCGATCGTGGCGTACCGGACCGGCAAGCCGGGCCCGGCGCTGAAGCAGATCGACGACCTGATCGCGTCGGCGCCGGACGACCCCTATTTCTACGAACTGAAGGGCCAGGCGCTGCTCGAGACCGGGCACCCGGCCGAGGCGATCGCCCCCTTGCGCAAGGCCGTGGCGCTGGCACCGCGCGCCACCCTCATCAAGATTCTGCTCGGCCAGGCGCTGGTCGCCAAGGGCGGCAGCGCCGACGCCCAGGAAGCGGTCAAGCTGCTCGCCCCCGCCATGCAGGTCGAGGCGGGCATCAGCAGCGGCTACCGGGCGCTCGCCCGCGCCTACGCCCAGACCGGCAACGAGCCGATGGCCCAATTGGCCACCGCCCAGCAGCTGTTCGCCGACGGCGACTACGACGGCGCCCGGATTCAGGCCACGCGCGCTCAAGTTAAGTTGAAAAAGGGCAGCCCGGCGTGGCTTCGCGCCGACGACATTGTGTCCTATAAACCCCGCAAGAACTGACCGCTAGGATTGCACCCAGCCGAACAGCGCCGCCCGGACCGCCGGCCGCGCTCATGGAGAGTTTGCCGGAAATGAGATCGACGCTTGTTGCCGTCGTGGCGCTGCTCGCAGCCGCCGCCCTCGGCGCCATCGGCTACGCGATTGGCACCAACGCCGGAGCCGACCGGGCGTCCGTCGAGGCGATCGTCAAGGACGCGCTGGCCGCCAGCCAGCCGGCACCGCCCGGCACCAGCGTCGCGCCGGGCGCCGACGTGGCGCTGCTCTCCGACGCCCAGCAGCACGAGATCGAAGGCATCATCCGCAACTACCTGATCGCCAACCCCGAGGTCATCCGCGACGCCATCGAGGCGCTCCAGCGCAAGGAAGACGCGGCCGCCCAGATGGCGCAGACCCAGGCGATCCAGGACAACCGCCAGCTGATCTTCTCCTCGACCAAGCAGGCCGTCCTCGGCAACCCCAACGGCGACGTCACGCTGGTCGAGTTCTTCGACTACAACTGCCCCTATTGCCGGCGCGCCAACGCCGACCTCAACAAGCTGATCAAGGACGACCCCAACCTGAGGGTCGTGCTCAAGGAATTCCCCATCCTCTCCGACGCCTCGGTGCAGGCCGCGCAGATCGCCGCCGCGGTGCTCCTGGTCGCCCCGGACAAGTACGGCGCCTTCCATGAGACCCTGATCAACGACAAGGGCAGCGTCGACGGCGCCAAGGCGCTGGCCGTGGCGCAGGACCTCGGGCTCGATACCGACGCCCTCAAGGTCAAGGCCAACAGCGACGAGGCCAAGGCGATCATCACCGAGGCCCACGATCTGGCCGGCAAGCTCGACCTCACCGGCACGCCGTCCTACGTGACGCCGGATCAGGTGGTGGTCGGCGCGGTCGGCTACGACCAGCTCAAGGCGGCCATCGCCCAGGCCCGCGCTGCCTGCGCCGACAAGAAGGTCCCCTGCTGACCGGGCGCCGTCGCCCCGCGGGCCGCGGCACCTTGGCGATTCGCGAATTCAGTGGACGCGAACCGGCCCGCGACGCCGGTTTCCGCGCCCGGCCTTTCCCTCCACGACGCCAAACCCTATAACGCACCGACTTTTGCGCCCCCACGCCTTGACGGCCCGCGGCGCCGTGGAAACAGTCGGTCATGGCAATTCCGGTCTTCATCCTGAACGGCCCCAATCTCAATCTGCTCGGCAAACGCGAGCCGGCGCTTTACGGAAGCGGGACGCTCGCCGATATCGAGGCAGCCTGCCGCAAGGCCGGCAAGGCGCTCGGACTGGCGGTCGACTTCCGCCAGACCAACGTCGAAGGCGTGCTGGTCGACTGGATTCAGGAGGCCGGCGACAAGGGCGCGGGCATCGTGCTCAACGCCGGCGCCTACACCCACACCTCCGTGGCGCTCCATGACGCCATCCGCGGCGCCGGGGTGCCGGTGATCGAGGTGCACCTGTCCAACATCTTCGCGCGCGAGCGTTTCCGGCACCATTCGTACATCTCGCCGGTCGCCAAAGGCATGATCTGCGGGCTCGGGCCGGCCGGCTACACGCTGGCGCTCGAGGCGCTGAAGCCGATGCTCGCGGCGGGAGAGAAGAAGGCCCGGGCGGGCGGGGCAAAGCGAGGGGGCGCCTGATGGCAGAAGAAAAGAAACCGGCCGGCGACAAGAAGCCGATTCCGCAGGCGGACACAATTCGCGGGCTTGCCGAACTGCTCGAGGAGACCGGGCTCAGCGAGATCGAGATCGAGGACAAGGCGCTGCGCATCCGCGTGGCGCGCGGCGGCGCCCCGGCGCCGGTCGCCTACGCGCCGGCCGCGCAGGCCGGCGGGCCAGCGCCCGCCTCCGCGTCGGCCTCGAACCTTTCGTCCGACGTCACCCATCCCGGCGCCGTCACCTCGCCGATGGTCGGCACCGCCTACCGCTCGGCCGAACCCGGCGGGCGGCCTTACGTCGACGTCGGCGACATGGTGCGCCAGGGCGATACGCTGCTCATCGTCGAGGCGATGAAGACGATGAACCAGATTCCGGCGCCGCGCGCCGGCAAGATCACCGCGATTCTGGTCGAGGACGCCCAGCCGGTCGAGTACGGCGAGCCGCTCCTGATCATCGAATGAACGCCGCGCCCGTCCTGTTCAAGAAGGTCCTGATCGCCAACCGCGGCGAGATCGCGCTCCGGGTGCTGCGCGCCTGCAAGGAACTGGGCATCGCCACCGTCGCGGTCCACTCCACCGCCGACGCCAACGCCATGCACGTGCGGCTTGCCGACGAGAGCGTGTGCATCGGGCCGCCATCGGCGCGCGAATCCTATCTCAACATTCCATCGATCCTGGCGGCCTGCGAGATCACCGGCGCCAACGCCGTCCATCCCGGCTACGGCTTCCTGGCGGAGAATGCGCGCTTCGCCGACATTCTGGCCGCCCACGACATCGTCTTCATCGGGCCGAGCGCCGAGCACATCCGCCTGATGGGCGACAAGATCGAGGCCAAGCGCACCGCCCAGCGCCTCGGCATCCCGGTCGTTCCGGGCTCCGACGGCGGCGTTTCAAACGACGCCGACGCCAAGCGCATCGCCGCCGACATCGGCTATCCGGTGCTGATCAAGGCGGCGGCGGGTGGCGGCGGGCGCGGCATGAAGGTGGCGCGCAGCGAGGCCGACCTCTCCAACGCGCTGGCCTCGGCGCGCACCGAGGCGCGCAACGCCTTCGGCGACGATTCGGTCTACATCGAGAAGTACCTGGACAAGCCGCGCCACATCGAGGTGCAGGTGCTGGGCGACGGCGCCGGCAAGGCCATCCACCTCGGCGAGCGCGACTGTTCGCTGCAGCGCCGCCACCAGAAGGTCATGGAGGAGAGCCCCTCCCCGGCCATCGACGCCGCCCAGCGCGACCGCATCGGCACCATCGTCGCCGAGGCCATGGCCAACATCGGCTACGCCGGCGCCGGCACGATCGAGTTTCTCTACGAGAACGGCGAGTTCTACTTCATCGAGATGAACACCCGCCTCCAGGTCGAGCATCCGGTGACCGAAGCGGTGACCGGCATCGACCTCGTCAACGAGCAGATCCGGGTGGCTTGCGGGCTCGGGCTTTCCATCACGCAGAGCGACGTCACCTTCGAGGGCCACGCCATCGAGTGCCGCATCAACGCGGAGGACCCCAAGACCTTCGCCGCCTCGCCCGGCCAGATCGCCTACTACCACCCGCCCGGAGGCCTCGGCGTGCGCGTCGATTCAGGCGTCTATCAGGGCTACCGCATCCCCCCCTACTACGACAGTCTGATCGGCAAGCTGATCATCCACGCCCGCACGCGCCCCGAGGCGATCCGCCGGCTCGGCCGGGCGCTCGACGAATTCGTGGTCGACGGCATCAAGACGACCATCCCGCTGTTCCAGGACCTGCTCGACAACCCCGACATCGCGGCCGGCAACTACAACATCCACTGGCTGGAGAAGTATCTGGCGGCGGAGTAAAGGCGACTAGCAAGCAGGGCATGAGCAAAAACCACCCGCCCGAGTTTGAAGAGGCCTACGCGATCGTTGGCCATTTGGTTCTCGATCGCTAGCGGACTCGATTACCAGCTTAACCAGATTGTTATTGAAGTTCTTCGGCTGGGCCAAACACCAATGACCGAGCCCGTCGTTGCAACCTTGGACCCGGTTAGAAAGCTGGAAATCCTCAAAGAGTACTCAAAGCACCTTAAAAACAAGAATTGGTCAAAAGGCCTCAAGTCACACGTCGAGTTGGTCGAGAAAGTCTACCGGGCCCGAAATATCGCGGCCCATCAGCCCATCGCCCCCGGAAACGACGGCAAGCTTTGCTTCAGAGGTGCAGCCGCGGCCAAGATCCTTCGGAATCTCAAGGGGGAAAAACTGCCCGTCTCCGAGTTGCAGAAAGCGATCACGGTGGCCGAGAAGGCACTTTGGAGCGGTGAGAATTTACCTGGAGAATTTCAAGAATTTAAACGCGGAGTTCGAACGCCGCGAAAGAGATCGGCTCTGAAATGGCCGCGACTGAATGACTTGGCGATGACCGCGCGCAACGACATCCTCCTCGACATCACCCCGCAGGTGCTGCTCAAGGCCTACGCGGTCGGCATCTTTCCCATGGCCGAGTTGGCCGACGATCCCGGGCTTTACTGGATCGAGCCGGAGATCCGCGGCATCCTGCCCCTCGACGCCTTTCACGTCTCCCGCCGGCTGAAGCGCACCATCGCTTCCGACCGCTTCGAGATCAGGATCGACAGCGATTTCGACGCGGTCATCGGCGGCTGTGCCGAGGCGCTGCCGAACCGGCCGAAGACCTGGATCAATGGGCGCATCCGCAAGCTCTACGGCGAGCTGTTCGACCTCGGCGCCTGCCATACGGTCGAGGTTTGGCGGGACGATCGCCTGGTCGGCGGGCTCTACGGGGTGTCGCTGGGCGCGGCGTTCTTCGGAGAAAGCATGTTCAGCCGCGAACGCGACGCCTCCAAGGTGGCGCTGGTCTATCTGGTGGCACGGCTGAAGGCCGGCGGCTACCGCCTGCTCGACACCCAGTTCACGACCTCGCACCTCAAACAGTTCGGCGCCATCGACATCGACCGGCGCCGATACCAGGCGATGCTCGACGTGGCGATCGGCGAGCAGGCCGACTTCTATTTCTTGGGCGGGGCGACGTCCGACGTCATCTTGCAGTCGGTCAGCCAGACGTCATAGACGGCGTTGTCGACCGCGTGCAGCCCGGGGCTCGCCGCGAACATCCAGCCAGTGAAGATGCGCTTGATCGAGCGGTTCAGGCCGATCTCGTCGACCTCGACGAAGGCATCGGTCTGCGGCTCGTCGGTCGGCGGGCGATTGTAGCAGACCCGCGGCGTGATCCTCAGCGCGCCGAACTGCACGGTCTCGTCGATATAGACGTCGAACTTGGTGATCCGCCCGGTGATCTTGTCGAGACCGGCGAAGACGGCGACGGGATTGGCGATCTTGTCGGCGGCGGCGGGGCCGGCAACGAAAAGGAGCGCCAGCGCGGCGGCGAGGATTCGGAGCGTCATTGGCGGCGAGATACCACGCGATTCCGGCGACGAAAAGGCGCCCCTCACGCCACCGACAGCGCCGGCTCGCGATCGCCCGCCAGCCACGCGGCGACCGCGTCGGCGCCCTCGGTCCCGACCGTCAGGCCAAGCTTGGTCCGGCGCCACAGGATGTCCTCGGCGTTGACCGCCCATTCCTCGTCGCGCAGGTAGCGGGCCTCCGCCGCGGTCAGGTCGCCGCAGAGCCGCGCCCCGAGATCGGCGGGCTTGCGGGCGCCCAGCAGGATCGCGGAAGCCCGGGTGCCGTAGGCGCGGGTCAGGCGGCGGGCATGCGCTTCGGCGAGGAACGGGTAGCCGGCGCGTAGCGCCCGCACCAGGTCGCCCTCGGTGCCGGCCGGGAAGCCGCCCCCGGGCAGCACCGCGCTCGCCGTCCACGCCGGCGCCACCTTGCGGAAGCGGCCGAGGCGATCGACCACCTGCTCGGCGAGGCGGCGGTGGCCGGTGAGCGTGCCGCCATAGACCGAGACCAGCGGCGCCACGCGCGGCGGCGCATCGATGACCACGGCGCGGCCGTCAGTGACCAGGTTGCGGTCGGCGGGCAGCGCCGAGACCGACGCGAACGCCCACACCACGTCGTCCATGTCGGGCGGCTCGCGCAGGTACTGGCCGGCGACGTCGAGGAGATAGGCGGCATCGGCGCGGCTCACCGCAGCGGTGGCCGGATTGCCGCGGAACGGCCCGACCGCCGCGCCGATCAGGGTCAGGTCGTCGCCGTAGGGCGCGACATAGACGACGCGGCCGTCTTCGTTGGGGAGCGCGTAGGCGACCGCCGAGCGGGGCACGCCGCGCACCACGAGATGACTGCGGCGGCGGAAGGTGACGGCGATGCGCTCCGAGCCGTGGACGATGTGGTTGGCGACATCGCCCGCCTGGGCGCCGGCGGCGTTGACCAGGATGCGTGCCTGCACCGACGTCGGCTCGCCGGTGAGCGTCGACTCCAGCGACAGGCGCCAGCGCCCGCCGTCGCGCTCCGCCACCGTGCAGCGCACGCGCGGGCGGATCGCGGCGCCATGGGAGCGGGCGTCGACAGCGTTGAGGACGACGAGACGGGAATCGTCGGCGATGCAGTCGGAATAGGCGAAGGCGACCTCGAAGTTGGGGTCGAGCGCGCCGTGCGCCTCCTCCTGCTCGAGATCGACGCGGCGGGAACGCGGCAGGCTGCACCGCGCCACATGATCGTAGGCGAACAGGCCGGCCCGGAAGGCACGCTCGGGCCACAGCCGCGAATGGTGAGGGATGTGGAAGGTCAGCGGGCGGACGAGATGGGGCGCGGCGCGCATGAGGATTTCGCGCTCCTCGACCGCCTCGCGCATGGCGCCGAAGCGGAACCCTTCGAGGAGGCGCAAGCCGCCGTGGACGATCTTGCCGGTCGCCGAAGACGACGCGCCGCCGAGATCGCCGGCCTCGCAAAGGAAGACCGACAGCCCCCGCCCCGCGGCATCGCGCGCGATCGCCGTGCCGTTCAGCCCGCCGCCGATGACGGCGAGGTCGTACACCTTACCCAACAATGGCCGATACTCCGCACCTCGGTGCGGATCATATCACTCAGGCCAGCGAGCGGGAGATTTCGCGCGCGACTGCGGATAACCTGGGGAGAAACTTGTCACAGAGCTCGTTGCGCGAGGCGCGGCTGGCGTGCGCGGAGAGATTGATCGCGCCGACATTCAGGCCGCCGCGCGTCAGGATCGGGACGGCCAGCGAGCGCAATCCCTTCTCCAGTTCCTCGTCGACCAGCGCGTAGCCTTGGGCGCGGTCCGCCTTGATGCGGGCCAGCAACTTGTCGCGGTCGACGATGCTGCGCGACGTATGCGCGACGATTTCGGCCGTCGCCACGCGCCGGGCGAGATCGTCCTCCGCCAGATAGGCCAACTGGATGCGACCGAGCGAGGTGTAGAAGGCCGACAGGCGGGTGCCGACGGCAATGGTCGTCGACATGATCCGGTGCGGGGCCGGCATGCGCGCCACATAGACCACGTCGTTGCCTTGCAGGATCGCCGCCGAGCACGACTCCTGCACCGCGTGGGAAAGCTCCTTCATCAGTGGCTCGGCGCGGTCGATCCACGACTGGGTGGAGAGGTAGGCGAAGCCCAACTCGAGAATGCGCGGCGACAGGGTGAAGACGCGGCCCTTGCGGGAGACGTAGCCGAGCTCGGCCAGCGTCAGCAGAACGCGGCGCGCCGCGGCGCGGGACAGGTCGGTCGCAGCCGCCGCCTGCGCCAGCGTCATCGCCGGGCGCTGTTCGCCGAACGAGCCGAGGACCGCCAGACCCTTGGCGAGCGTCGACATGAATTCCTTGTCGCTGAGGGTGGCGCCGTTGTCGGCGGAAAGCGCTGACGTTGACACTGGCAGATACCCCGAAGAAGATGGTCGCATAACGCACGGATGTTCGATAGTCGAACAGCGTCGCGCCGCCGTCAAGTGGCAACCGGGGTCGCGGCGTGTCTCGAAGGGTCGGGCGCGACACAGTACCCCGGTGGCGGTGCGAAAGGGAGGAAGGCCAGATGACGACAGCCCGGCGATCACCACCCAGCGCCGCCCGGCGCGCGTGACGACGCTCCGCACCCAGGTCGCCATCGTCGGCGCCGGGCCGGCCGGGCTGCTGCTCGGCCACCTGCTGGCGCGGGCGGGAATCGATTCGGTTGTCATCGAGAACCGCAGCCGCGACTGGGTCGAGGGGCGCGTCCGCGCCGGCGTCCTCGAACAGGGTTCGGTCGACATGCTCAACGACTGCGGCCTCGGCGCGCGCATGCGCCGCGAGGGCCTCATCCACAACGGCATCGAGCTGCGGTTCAACGCCCGCGGCCATCGCATCGACTTTCCCGGCCTGACCGGCGGCAAGGCAATTACCGTTTACGGCCAGCAGGAGGCGGTGAAGGACATGATCGCGGCGCGGCTCGACGCCGGCCTGCCGCTGATGTTCGAGGTGGCGGACGTTTCGATCCACGATTTCGACGGTGACGCGCCGCAGGTGCGCTTCACCCATGAGGGCGCCCAACACACGATCTCCTGCGACTACATCGCCGGCTGCGACGGCTTCCACGGCATCTGCCGGCCGAGCGTGCCCGACGACCGGATCACCGCCTACGACCGCATCTACCCGTTTGCGTGGCTCGGCATTCTCGCGGAATCGACGCCCGCCTCGGAGGAGCTGATCTACACCCTCAGCGACCGGGGGTTCGCGCTGCTGTCGATGCGCTCGCCGACCCTGACGCGGCTCTACCTTCAGGTCGGCCCCGACGAGGAGATCGACGCCTGGCCGGACGCGCGCATCTGGGAGGAGCTGCAAGCACGCACCGCGACCGCCGACGGCAACTTCCGCATTCCCGAAGGGCCGGTCCTCCAGAAAGGCATCACGGCGATGCGCAGCTTCGTCGCCGAGCCGATGCAGTTCGGCCGGCTGTTCCTGGCCGGCGACGCCGCCCATATCGTGCCGCCGACCGGCGCCAAGGGCATGAACCTCGCGGTCGCCGACGTGCGCTACCTGACCGAAGGTCTGATCGCCCACTACAAGGGCAAGGACGATACGCTGCTTGCCCGCTATTCGGCGCGCTGCCTGTCGCGGGTGTGGAAGGGGCAGCGCTTCTCCTGGTGGATGACGACCATGCTGCACCTCGACCCCGACGCCTCGCCCTTCGACCGCAAGCGGCAACTGGGCGAACTCGACTACGTGGTCGGCTCGCGGGCGGCGATGACGTCGCTCGCCGAAAACTACGTCGGGTTGCCGTTCGACGATCCGGCCGCAATTCACTAGGACTGCGGGGATGACGTTTTCGGCCCTCGACTCGGAACTGACCGGACCGCTCTTCGCGACCGCGGAGATGCGCGCCGTGTTTGCCGACACGGCGCGGGTTTCGGCGATGCTGAAGGCCGAAGCGGCACTGGCGCGCGCCGAGGCGGACGCCGGGTTGGCACCGAAGGGGCTCGCCGCGGCGATCCGCGGGATCAGGCCGGGCGACCTCGACATGGCGGCGCTCGGAGCTAGCACCGCCGACGCCGGTGTTCTGACGATCCCGTTCGTGAAGGCGGTCGAGGCGAAGCTCCCCGCCGCGCTGCGACCCGCCCTCCACAAGGGCGCCACCAGCCAGGACATCGTCGACACGGCGCTGGCGCTCCAGATGGCCGACGCCTTCGCCCTGATCGCCGCCGATCTCGGGGCGATCCTCGACGCGCTGGCCGCGATGGCCAAGGCGCACCGCAAGACGCCCGCCGTCGGACGGACCTACGGCCAGCATGGCGCGCCCATCACCTTCGGCTATGTCGCGGCCGGCTGGCTGGCGGGGGTTGCGGAAGCCGCGGCCGAGCTTCCCATGGTGCGCAGGCGCGCGCTGGTCGCGAGCCTCGGCGGACCGGTCGGCACCCTGTCGGCGCTCGGCGCCAAGGGCCCCGCGATCGCCAAGGCTTATGCCGGAGCGCTGGGCCTTGGCCTGGCGCCGACCGCGGCCCACACGGCGCGCGGCCGCTTCGCGGCAACCGGCGCGTGGCTGGCGATGACGATCGGCGCGCTCGCCAAGATGGCGAGCGACGTGGTGTTCCTGTCGGCGACCGAAGTGGCGGAAGTCGCGGAAGGCGCCGCGACCGGCCGCGGCGGCTCCTCGGCGATGCCCCACAAGCGCAATCCGGTGTCGGCGACCGTGATCCTCGCCGCCCACGCGGCAGCACCCGGGCACGTCACGACGCTGCTCACCGCGCTTGCCGCCGCCAACCAGCGCCCGGCCGGCGCCTGGCAGGCGGAGTGGCATGCCCTCCCCGCCCTCTTCGGCCTCGCCTCCGGGGCGCTCCGCGAGGGCCGCCGCATCGCCGAGCATCTGGCGATAGACACCAAGCGCATGCGCGCCAATCTCGGCATGACCGGCGGGCTGTTGTTCGCCGATGCTGCCGCAGCCGCCCTTGCCCCGAAGCTCGGGCGGGAAGCCGCCCACGCGCTGGTCGCGGCCGCCTCCGCCACCGTACGCGACACCGGCAGGCCGCTCCGCGACGTGCTCGCCGAGGACAAGCGCGTCACGCCCGATCTCATCGCCGCGGCCTTCGATCTGGCTCCGGCCATCGACGCCGCCGCCGCGGCCACCGACCGCGCACTCCGCGAGGCCGCAACGGCGCGCCGCGCGCTTGCCGACAGGAAAGGACGCCGCTGATGCCGACCGCTTCCGTCAACGGCGTGACGATCGCGTATGAACTGGAGGGCCCGGACGGGGCGCCGGTCGTCGCCTTCGCCAACTCGCTGGGATCGACCACGGCGATCTGGGACGACATCGTCCCGGCGCTCACCGGAAGCTTCCGGACGCTGCGCTACGACACGCGCGGCCACGGCAAGTCGGGTTCGCGCGACAAGGCGTTCACCGTCGACGATCTCGCCACCGACCTCGCCATGCTTCTCGACCAGCTGGACATCGCCACGGCGAGCGTCGCGGGCCTGTCGCTCGGCGGCGTCATCGCGCAGGCTTTCGCGGTGAAATATCCGGCGCGGGTCGACAAGCTGATCCTGTGCGCCACGGCCGCGCAGTTTCCGCCGCCCGAGTTCTGGCACAACCGCGCCAACATCGTGCGCGCCTCCGGGCTCGCCGCCGTGGTCGACACGATCGTGCCGCGCTGGTTCACCGACGCCTTCCGCACGGCGCACCCCGAAGCGGTGGCGCGCACCCGCGACGGGTTCATGGAATCGGACCCCGCCGGCTACGCGCGCTGCTGCGAGGCGCTCGCCGCCGCCGACCTCCGCGAACGGATCAGGACGATCCAGGCGCCGACGCTGGTCATCGCCGGGGCCGCCGATATCGTCGCGACGCCGGCGATGATGGAAGCGGTGCGCGCCGCCATTCCGGGCGCCGAGATGGTGGTGCTGCCCAACGCCCCGCACCTGATGTCGGTCGAGCGCCCCGAAGCGGTCGCCGCCAAGATCGCCGCGTTTCTGGGGGCGAGCGGCACCGCCGCCGGCGCCTTCGAGGCGGGGCTTGCCGTCCGCAAGGCGGTGCTCGGCAGCGAGCACGTGGAGCGGGCCATCGCCACGGCCGGGTCCTTCGGCGCGCCCTGGCAGGACTACATCACGCGGGCCGCCTGGAACGACATCTGGGGCGACCCGACGCTGCCCCGCAAGGTCCGCTCCATGCTGACGCTCACGACGATGATCGCGCTGCACCGCGAGGACGAATTCAAGCTGCACGTGCGCCCGGCGCTGACCAACGGCGTCACCCTCGCCGAGTTGCGCGCCCTCACCATGCAGTCGGCGGTCTACGCCGGCGTGCCCGCCGCCAACGCCGCCTTCAAGTGGCTGCGTGAAGTGCTCGGCGACGAGTTGAAGTAGTCAGGAGCGAGCCGGTTCCAATGCCCGAGTTTCTTTCCCTCCACGACGCCATCGCCGCCAACCTCAGCGACGGCGACACGGTTGCCATGGAGGGCTTCACGCATCTGATCCCCTTCGCGGCCGGCCACGAAGTCATCCGCCAGCAGCGCAAGGACCTGACGCTGATCCGCATGACGCCCGACCTCATCTACGATCAGCTGATCGGCATGGGCACGGCGCGCAAGCTGGTATTTTCGTGGGGCGGCAACCCGGGGGTCGGTTCGCTGCACCGCTTCCGCGACGCGGTCGAGAACCAGTGGCCGCGTCCGCTCGAGATCGAGGAGCACAGCCACGCGGCCATGGCCAACGCCTACGACGCCGGCGCCGCCAACCTGCCCTTCGCGGTCTTCCGCGGCTATCGCGGCGTCGATCTCACCAAGGTCACCGGCACGATCCGCTCCATCACATGCCCCTACACCGGCGAGCAGCTGGCGACGGTTCCGGCGATCCGGCCGGACGTCGCCGTCATCCACGCCCAGCGCGCCGACCGCAAGGGCAACGTGCTGCTCGAGGGCATCGTCGGCGTCCAGAAGGAAGCGGTACTGGCGGCGAGGCGCGCAGTGGTGACCGTCGAGGAGATCGTCGACGACCTCGGCACGACCCACCGCAACGCGATCATCCTGCCGTCGTGGACGGTGACGGCCATCGCCGAAGTGCCGGGCGGTGCGTATCCATCTTACGCGCACGGCTACTACCGGCGCGCCAACGCCTTCTACAAATCGTGGGACGCCATCGCCAAGGATCGCGACTCCTTCCTTGCCTGGATCAAGGAGAACGTTCTTGCCAAGGACGCCTCCGCCTTCCGGACCTATGCAGCGCGGGCGGCCTAGAGCGATGAGCGACTACACCGAGACCGAAATCATGACCGTGGTGGCGGCGCGGGCGCTCCGCAACGACGACGTCTGCTTCGTCGGCATCGGCGCGCCGTCGGCGGCCTGCAACCTCGCCCGCCTGACCCACGCGCCGGGCATCACGCTGATCTACGAGTCGGGCACCATCGACACCAAGCCGGAGGTGCTGCCGCTCTCGATCGGCGACGGCGAACTGTGCGAGACGGCGCTCACCACCGTCTCGGTGCCGGAGATGTTCCGCTACTGGCTGCAGGGCGGGCGGATCACGGTCGGCTTCCTCGGCGGCGCCCAGATCGACCGCTTCGCCAACCTCAACACCACCGTGGTCGGCCCTTACGATCACCCCAAGGTGCGCCTGCCCGGCGGCGGCGGCGCGCCGGAGATCGCCACCAGCTGCGGCGAGATATTCATCACCATGCCGATGTCGAAGCGCGCCTTCGTCGACCGCCTCGACTTTGTCACCTCGCTCGGCCACGGCTCCGGACCGGGAAGCCGCGAGAAGCTGGGCGTGACCACCAAGGGGCCGACGCGGATCATCACCGACCTCTGTGTGCTGGAGCCTGACCCGATCGGCAAGGACCTGACCGTCACAGCGCTCTACCCGGGCGTGACGCGGGAACAGGTCTCGGCGGCGTGCGGCTGGAAGCTGCGCTTCGCCACCGTGATCACCGAGACGCAGGCGCCGACCGCCGAGGAATTGCGGGTGCTGCGGGAACTGCGCGCCCGCACCGACGCCGCCCACGCCGAGGCCGCCTGACATGGACACGCTGCGCGACGCCTACATCTGCGACGCGGTGCGGACGCCGATCGGCCGCTTCGGCGGCGCGCTCGCGAGCGTGCGCACCGACGACCTCGCGGCGCTGCCGATCCGCGCGCTGCTTGCGCGCCACCCCGGCCTCGCCGGGGCGGTCGACGAGGTGATGCTCGGCTGCGCCAATCAGGCCGGCGAGGACAACCGCAACGTGGCGCGCATGGCGGCGCTGCTCGCCGGGCTGCCGGACAGCGTGCCGGGCACGACGCTCAACCGGCTGTGCGCCTCCGGCCTCGACGCGGTCGGCACGGCGGCGCGCGCCATCCGGGCGGGCGAACTCGATCTGGTGATCGCCGGCGGCGTCGAATCCATGACCCGCGCGCCGCTGGTTATGGGCAAGGCGGAAGCCGCCTGGCAGCGCGGCGCCGACGTTTACGACACCACCATCGGCTGGCGCTTCATCAACCCGCTGATGAAGGCGCAGTACGGCGTCGATTCGCTGCCCGAGACCGCCGAGAACGTCGCCGAGGAATATCAGGTGAGCCGCGCCGACCAGGACGCCTTCGCGCTGCGCTCGCAGGAACGCGCCAGGCGGGCGATGGACTCAGGCGCGCTGGCCGCGCGGATGATCCCGGTCGAGGCGCCGAACGGCAAGAAAGGCCCGACGCTGGTGACGACCGACGAGCACCCGCGCCCGGCTTCGACCCACGACCAGCTCGCCAAACTGAAGCCGATCGTGAAACCCGACGGCACCGTGACGGCGGGCAACGCCTCGGGCATCAACGACGGCGCCCAGGCGCTGATCGTCGCATCGGCGGACGCGGCGGAGAAGCACAACCTGACACCGATCGCGCGCATCGTCGGCATGGCGACCGCCGGCGTGCCGCCGCGCGTCATGGGCATGGGGCCGGTGCCGGCGACGCAGAAGCTGCTGGCGCGGCTTGGCATGAAGATGTCGGACTTCGGGCTGATCGAGCTCAACGAAGCCTTTGCCAGCCAGGCGCTGGCGTGCCTCCGCCAGCTCGGCGTCGCCGACGACGCCGACTTCGTCAACCCGAACGGCGGGGCGATTGCCTTCGGCCATCCGCTCGGCATGTCCGGCGCGCGGCTGGCTGCGGACGTCGCGCTCGACCTGAAGAAACGGAACGCCCGCTACGGCCTGGCGACCATGTGCGTCGGCGTCGGACAAGGCGTGACCATGGCACTGGAGGACGTTTGAGGGATGACCGAATACCCGCGTGAAAGCCTGAAGGCGCACCCGCCCTATCTCTCGCCCGGCTACACCTCGACCAGGCTGCGCTCGCCGAGCCGGCCGCTGATCATCATTCCGGCGAGCCTTGGCGAACTGTCGGGCCCGGTCTACGGCCACGAGAGCTATCACGAGGGCGACAACGACCTGACCAAACAGCACGCCGGCGAGCCGCTCGGCGAGCGCATCATCGTCACCGGCCGCGTCATGGACGAGGACCGCCGGCCGATCCCCGACACGCTGGTCGAGGTCTGGCAGGCGAACGCCGCCGGCCGCTACATCCACGTGGTCGACCAGCACCCGGCGCCGCTCGACGCGAACTTCACCGGCGCCGGCCGCTGCGTCACCGACGCCAACGGCATCTACAAGTTCACTACCGTCAAGCCGGGCGCCTACCCGTGGCGCAACCACGCCAACGCCTGGCGGCCGCAGCACATCCACTTCTCGCTGTTCGGCCCGTCGTTCCTGACGCGGCTGGTGACCCAGATGTACTTCCCCGGCGACCCGCTGATCCCGCTCGACCCGATCGCGCAAGCCGTCGGCGACAGCCGCGCGGTCGAACGCATGACGGCGACCTTCGATCTCGAAACGACCGTGCCCGAATGGGCGCTCGGCTATCGCTTCGACATCGTGTTGCGCGGCAGGAACGCCACCCACTTCGAGGAGCCGCACCATGGCTGAGCATGAGAAGCCCGATGGCATCACGCCGTCGCAGACCGTCGGCCCCTACTTCGCCATCGGCCTGACGCCGGCCGAATACGGCTTCCGCCCGCTGGTCGGCGACGATCTGAGGACCGAGGACGCCCACGGCGACGCGATCCTGATCGAGGGGCGCATCACCGACGGCGAAGGCGCCGATATTCCCGACGCCATGATCGAGATCTGGCAGGCGGACGGCGCCGGCAAGTATCCCACGCGCGGCTCCAACACCACCTTCAAGGGGTTCGGGCGGAGCGAGACCAAGGGCGGCATCTTCCGCTTCAAGACGGTCAAGCCGGGGGCGGCGCCCGGCGAGGCGCCGCACATCAACCTCAACGTCTTCTCGCGCGGGGTCCTCTTCCAGATGACGACGCGCATCTACTTCGAGGGCGAGGCGGCGAACGACAGCGATCCGGTGATGAAGCTGGTGCCGGCGGATCGCCAGGCGACCCTCATCGCCAGACGCGACGGCACGGCCGACGGCCTGCCCCGTTACGTCTTCGACATCCGCGTGCAGGGCGAGAACGAGACGGTGTTCTTCGAGGTCTAGCGCCCTACTCGTGGACGATGACGTTGAGCAGTCCGGTGTGCACCTTGATGCTGCCGTTGTATTCGATCAGCCCGAGGCGGCGGAACTTGTTCATGAAGTAGTTGATGCGGGAGCGCGTCGTGCCGACGCGGGCCGCCAGAACTTCCTGGCTGACCTTCGGGGTAATCAGGTGCAGGCCGGAGTTGCTGTTGAAATTGGCGAGCAGCAGGAGCAGGCGCGCGAGGCGCTTCTCGCTCGAATTGAAGAGCTGATCGACAAGATCCGCCTCGACCTGGATCGTCCTTGAAACCAGGAACGCGGTGAAGACGTCGGAGAAGGGCGGCTCGTCGTGTAGAGCGCGCGCCATCTCGGCCTTTTCGATCCGCGTGAGGCTGGATGCCGCCGTGGCGACCGCCGAGGCCAGACGAATCGACTGGCCTGCGAGACACCCCTCGCCAAAGAAATCGCCCTTGCCGAGCAGGGCGATGACGCCTTCCTTGCCCTGATCCGACACGACGTTCAGCTGAACGCGGCCGGACTTGATGAAGTAGACCGCGTCAGCCGCATCGCCCTGAGCGAAGATGATCTGGCCGGTCGGGGAACGAAAATTCGAGCCAATGCCCGCCGGACCGCCCATAGACTCCGGCTTCCAGGGCTGCGCCGGCTCCGCTGCCTCCATCGCGGCCGGGCGCACGCGGCGCCGCGACACAGGTCGTCTGCGAGACGGGGTCTTTGGTTTCTTCATGCTGGTGGGCCCCTCCAAGGATAACACTCGCACACTCGTGCATAACTGGTGGCGCAAGGGAGTGTCGGACAGGCGGCCGAGCATATGTGCCGGCTCGCACACGGCCGACTACACAATCTTCAGTATATAACAATTCTGCCGATGCGATGTTCAATTTTGAACCGTCCGCCGCCGGCCGCGCAACTATGAGTTGGATGAGAATCGACCCGGAGTCTGAAAAAAGGGGGCGACGTTACCTCGATGCGACAAACGTCGCGAAAGCTTCTTTTCGTAGGGCCGTCCCGCGCCGACTTTGACGCGGTCGCGGACTGCGTGGAGGTCGGCGACGAGCTGGCCCGCCCGGTCGTGCAATGGGCGGCCGACCTCGCGACCGCGCTGGCGGTCCTTCGGGAAGAACGCTACGCCGCGATCCTGCTCGATCTGAACCTGGCCGACAGCGAAGGATTGCTGACCCTCGATGCGGTCCAGGGGGCGGCGGATCGTGCCCCCATCCTCATTATCTCGCCGCCCGAGGACGAGACGACGGCACGCTCCGCGGTCAAGTGGGGCGCCCGCGACTACGCCATAAAGGGACGCCTGGACTTTCGACCCCTGAGCCGCACGATCCAGAACCTCATCGACCGGCAGATCGTCGACGACGCGCTTTACGCGGAGAAGGAGCGCGCCGAAGTCACGCTGAATTCCATCGCCGACGCGGTCCTGTGCAGCGACGCAGCCGGACAGGTGACATACCTGAACGCCGTCGCCGAACGGATGACCGGCTGGTCGCGCTCCGACGCGGCGGGACGCCCGACCTCGGAGGTGTTCGCGATCATCGACGCCGAGACACGCCGGCCCGTGCCCGATCCACTTGCGCTTGTCGCCCGCGAAGACAAGGCCACGGCGCTGGGTGCCGGTAGCATCCTGGTCCGCCGGGACGGATTCGAGTGGACGATCGAGGACTCGGTCGCGCCGATCCATGACCGCAGTGGCAACGTGACCGGCGCGGTGGTCGTATTTCGCGACGTGACCAAGGCGCACGCCGAGACACAGAAGCTGTCGCACATGGCGCAGCACGACATCCTGACGGACCTGCCCAACCGCGCCTTGTTCGCCGACCGGCTGGAGCAGGCGATCGGCATGGCGCGACGCCACCAACGCCGGCTCGCGGTCCTGTTCATGGACTGCGATGGCTTCAAGAAGGTCAACGACACCCTCGGCCACGACACCGGCGACCTTTTGCTGCAATCCATTGCCAAGCGGCTGGTGGCGGTCGTGCGCACATCCGACACGGTCAGCCGCCAGGGCGGCGACGAGTTCGTGATCCTCCTTTCGGAGATGGAGAACCCTGAAGACGCCGCGATTTGCGCGAACAAGATCGCCGCCGCGCTGTCCAAGCCGCATCAGCTCGGACAGTTCGAGGTCAACATGACCGCCAGCATCGGCATCGCGGTCTATCCGACGAGCGGACGCAACGCCGATAGCCTGGTCAAGGCGGCCGACGCCGCGCTTTACGAAGCCAAGGAAAGCGGCGGCAATACGCACCGGACCTTCAGCCGCAGCACCAAAGAACGCGCCATCGAGCGACAGTCCATCGAGGAGAGCCTGCTCCAGGCGCTCGAACAGGGCGAATTCTGCCTCCACTACCAGCCTCGCGTCGAACTGGCGACGGGGGCGCTGGCCGGGGTCGAGGCCTTGCTGCGCTGGAACCACCCGCAGCGCGGCCTGCTGGCGCCAAAGGAATTCATACCGATCGCGGAGGAATCCGGGCTGATCGTTCCGATCGGACGCTGGGTGCTCGCCGAAGCTTGCCGTCAAATGGCGGAATGGCGGGCCGCCGGCATCGAAAACGTCGCTCTGTCGGTCAACGTGTCGGCCGTCGAGTTGCGTGGCATCGGTTATCCGGAAGGGGTCAACAAGATCGTCACCGAGCTCATCGGACAGGCGGAGGGCCTCGAGCTGGAGCTGACCGAGAGCGTGCTGATGAACGACGCGGAGGCGACCGCCGGTTCGCTGACAGCGCTTCGGGCGCTCGGCCTGCGGCTGGCGCTCGACGACTTTGGAACCGGGTTCTCGAGCCTCAGCTACCTGAGGCGCTTTCCGATCAACACGCTCAAGATCGACCAATCCTTCGTGAAGGATCTGGCCGCCGACGCGGGCGCCCGGATGCTCGTCTCCGCTATCATCGGCATAGGCAAGGGCCTGGGCCAAACGGTGATCGCAGAAGGCATCGAGACAGAAGGCCAGCTGGAGGTTCTGCGCGACCTGCGCTGCGACGGCGGACAGGGCTTCCTGTTCAGCCGGCCCCTGCCCGCCGCAGACGCCGGCATCTATCTGGCAGCCGCCAAGGCAAAGTCCGCCGAGGGCCGGAACGCGAGCAGGCCCGTTCGCTTGCATCCCGCGATCGTAAGGACCGGCTGAGTACCGAGCCCCAAGCTCCGCTGGCGACATTTGCCCAGGGACCGCTCCAGAACCCCCGCTGAGCCGGACGTTTCCAGCCACCACAGTTGAATTTGGCGGCGCGTCCGCTATGCCTCTAGGCCCCTGGCGGCAACTGGCGGAATCGGCACGGGAATGCGGATCACCCTCAGCGGAGACCTCGGCTCCGGCAAATCGTCGGTCGGCAAGCGGCTGGCCGAGGTTCTTGCCGTGCCGCACTACAGCGCCGGGACGCTGTTCCGCGAGATCGGCCAGATTTCCAACCTCGACGCCCTCAACACCAACCTCGCCGCCGAGAACAACGTCGACATCGACCACCGCGTCGACAACCGCACCAAGCAGATCGACCGGGACGTCCCCGACTTCGTGATCGATTCACGCATGGCGTGGCACTTCGTACATCGCGCCACCAAGGTCTATCTCAGCGTCTCGCCACTGACCGCCGCCGAGCGCATCATGGGCGACGGCAGCCGGGCGAGCGAATCCTACGCCGACCTCGCAACGGCGGTCACCGGACTTCAGGAGCGCCGGCGGAGCGAGATGAAGCGCTACTCCAGGCTCTACGGCGTCGACATCACCGACATCGGCAACTACGACCTGTTCATCATCACCGACGACGCGTCGATCGCCGACATCGCCGACCTGATCATGCGCTTCGCGCGCGGCGAGGTGAGCCAGAAGCGCTGGTTGCCGAAGGCGCGCATCGTGCCGATGGTCAGGATCGCGGACGCCGGGCGGCCCCGCACCCCGTTGCCGGACACGTTCGCCCTGCCGCTCGACGTGGCGGAGAACTATGGCTTTTTCACCGACGGCGCCGACGTGCTGATGGCGGCCTTCGATCGCGCGCCGGTGTTCGTGCCCTACGCCCCCGAACCATCGCCGCAGGACGACCTGCCGGCACTTGCCAGACGCACGCTGACCGCCGCTGACCTCGGTGCCTGGGAGCGGGCGGCCGGCGTCCCCCTGAGCTTCGGGAAGGTGCTGGAGGGGGCGGGAGGCTAGCTCAGGCGCGGCGGCCCTCTCGGCGAATCGCTGCCCGTGATACCAGTAGCCGCGCGAGACGGGCCGGCCTCAGTTCGCGCCTGTCGTGGGTGTCCCGAACGGGTAAAACGCCATGAGCGATGCGGTCATCGAAGTGGGCGAGAAGATCCACGTGGTCATGCGCCGCCACTTCAAGGAGGACATCCGCCGCCATTTCGCCGGCACGGTGACGGTCACGTCCGGCGAGCTCATACGCGCCCAAGGCTACACGTTCATCTGCAGCCCGGTCGGGCTGGAAGTCAGGCGACTGACCGGCTTGCGCACGCGCGTGTTCGGGCTCCACGACAGCGGTTACATCGTCAACGTGCTGCCGCCCGAAGTGGCGATCGACCGTCTGCACTACGAGGCCAAGGGCGGCACTTTGGTGATCACCGACGGCGCGGGCTACTCGCTCGAGGTCAACGAACAGAACTGACCGGTCGGGCGCCGCCCGCGCCGGCGCGCGCTAGCCCCACACCTCCCGGGCGATCTCGACGATCTCGGCAAGCTTCGCCCACTGAGCGTCTTCGGTGAGGACGTTGCCCTCCTCCGTCGAGGCGAAGCCGCACTGCGGCGACAGGCAGAACTGGTCGAGGTCGGCGAACTTGGTCGCCTCTTCGATGCGCCGCTTGACGTCGTCCTTGTTCTCCAGCGTGCCGCTCTTCGAGGTGATCAGCCCCAGCACCACCTGCTTCTTGCCCTTGGGCAGGAAGCGCAGCGGCTCGAAACCCCCGGCCCGGTCGGTGTCGTATTCCATGAAGTAGCCGTCGATATTGAGCTTGCCGAGCACGGTTTCGGCGACCGGCTCGTAGCCGCCGGACGAAATCCACGTCGAGCGGAAGTTGCCCCGGCAGATGTGCATGGTGATCTGCATGTCGTCGGGCTTGTCGGCGAGCGCCGCGTTGATCGTGCGGGCGTAGCGCTCCTGCAGCTTGTCGACGTCGTCGCCGCGCTCGCGCGAGGCCTCGAGCTGCTTGGGATCGCAGAGGTAGGCCCACACCGTGTCGTCGAACTGAAGGTAGCGGCAGCCGGCATCGTAGAACGCCTTGACCGCGCCCTTCCAGGTGGCTGCGGCGTCGGCGAAGAACTGGTCGATATCGGGATAGACCGCCTTGATGGCGTTGAAGCCGGAGCGGAAGTGAAGAACGCTGGGGCTCGGGATGGTCATCTTCGGCACGAGACCGGTGTTGGCCTTCAGGAACTTGAAGTGCTCGATCATCGGGTGGGCGGCCGGCCAGCCGACCTTGCCGACCACGTTGACCGTCTCGGCCTTGGTCTGGACGCCGTGGAAGGCGATGCCGTGGTCGAGCTGGACGAGCTCGCAGCCGTCGAGATGGGAGAGGAAATCGAAGTGCCACCAGGCGCGGCGGAACTCGCCGTCGGTGGCCGACTGCAAGCCGACCTCGGCCTGTTTGGCGAGGATGCCCTTGATCTCGCGGTCTTCGACAGCCTTCAGGGCGGCATCGTCGATGTCGCCGGCGGCGTGTTTGGCGCGCGCCTCCTTGAGCGCGGCCGGGCGCAGCAGGCTGCCGACCATGTCGGCGCGGAACGGTGGCTTGTTTCTTTGCATGACGTCTCTCCCTGTTGTCCCTTTCCTACCGCGCCGAGACGGCGGGTCAACCTGACTCAAGCGCGCGGTCGCGGACGCCGAGATGCGCATCGAGCGCCGCCGGATCGGCGAGCAGCTCCGCGCTTGTTGCGCGGCGCACCACCTTGCCGCGGTCCAGAATGATGGCGTCGTCGGCGATCGCCAGAACCTGGCGGGCGTGCTGCTCCACCACGATGGCCGCAGTCCCCTCCTCGCGGTGGATGCGGCCAAGGGCGGCGACCAGTTCGGCGACCACGATCGGCGCCAGCCCTTCGAGCGGCTCGTCGAGCAGCACCACGCGCGGGTTGAGCACCAGCGCGCGGGCGATCGCCAGCATCTGCTGCTCGCCGCCCGACAGCGTGTCGCCGTGGTTGCGGCGGCGTTCCTTGAGGCGCGGAAACAGGCCGAATACACGGGCGATGGTCCACGGCCCGTGGCGGGCGACGGCGGTGAGGTTTTCCTCGACCGTCAGCGAGCGGAAGATGCCGCGCTCCTGCGGCACCCAGCCGACCCCGGCGGCGGCGCGTTCTTCCGGCCTGAGGCGGGTGAGCGCCCGGCCGGCGAGCGCGATGGTGCCGGCCCGCCATGTGGTGAGCCCGACGATGGTGTTGATGAGCGTCGTCTTGCCGACGCCGTTGCGACCGAGCAGCGCCAGCGCCTTGCCTTCGGCGAGCGTGAAGCTGACCTCCTCGATGACCACCGCGGCGCCGTAGCCGGCGGTGAGACCTTCGACGACGAGCAGCTCAGTCATCGCCGCTGTCCCCGAGGTAGGCGGCGCGCACGTCCGAATTGGCGGCGATATCGTCGGGCGAGCCCTCCGCCAGCAGCGCCCCGCCGACCAGCACCGAGATGCGGTCGGCGAACGAGAAGACCAGATCCATGTCGTGCTCG
Organism: uncultured Alphaproteobacteria bacterium; assembly: GCA_963843565.1. Classification (GTDB taxonomy): domain Bacteria; phylum Pseudomonadota; class Alphaproteobacteria; order Rhizobiales; family Kaistiaceae; genus DASZQY01. The sequence continues at coordinate 109,828 of CAWJKY010000003.1, read as the reverse complement.
ATGAGGAGCACGCTGACGTCGCGGGGGAGATCCGCGACCGCGGCAAGGATATCCTCGCGCTCCCCCGCCGGGATGCCGGCCGCCGGCTCGTCGAGCAGCAGCACGCGCGGCTTCACGGCGACGGCGAGCGCCACTTCCAGCAGGCGCTGCTTGCCGTAGGAGAGGATCTGCGTCTCGCTGGCCATGTCGTCGGCGAGACCGAAGCGGGCGAGCAGCGCGGCCGCCTCGTCGACCAGCGCTCCGTCAGCGCCGGCGCGGCGCCACCAGCGGCCACCGTGGCCGGCGCGCTCGGAAATGGCGAGGTAGGCCGATTCCAGCGGGGTCAGACCGGCGAACAGCTGGTTGATCTGGAAGGTGCGCACCAGCCCGCGATGGACGCGACGATGGCGCGGCATGTCGGTGATGTTTTGGCCGCCGAGGAGGATCCGTCCGCCGCTCGGCCGCAGCACGCCGGTGAGCAGGTTGATCAGCGTGGTCTTGCCGGCACCGTTCGGCCCGATCAGCGCGTGGCGGGCGCCCTCCTCGAGCGACAGCGAGACGCTGTTGGCGGCGACGATGCCGCCAAAGCGCTTCTCCAAGTCGATCGTCTGGAGCGCGACGGTCACGGCGCCACCGCCCGACCGCGCCGGACGAACAGGGACCCGAGGCCCGCGAAACGATCGCGCCCGACCAGCACGATCACGACCAGCACAAGCCCGATCCAGAACTCCCAGTATTCCGGCGTCACATCCGAAAAGAACGACTGCATGAGGCGGAAGACCACCGCCCCGATGAGGCCGCCGTAAAGCCAGCCGCCGCCGCCGATGACCAGCGCCAGGAGCACGTCGGCGGAACGGTGGAAATCGAGAAGGTCGAGGGAGACGAACTGCGTCGTCTGGGCCAGCAGCGCGCCGGCGATGCCGGCATAGACCGCGGCCAGCGTGTAGACGGCGATCAGGCGGCTGTGGGTCGAGATGCCGAGGGCGCCGGCCCTGAGGCGGTTCAGGCGGATGGCGCGCAGCGACAGGCCGAAGGGCGAGCGCACGATCAGGCGGGCGATCACGAAGAGCACGAACAGCGTCACCAGGCTGTAGGTGGCGGCGGTGCGGCCGTAGAGATCGAAGCTGAACTGACCAAGGATCGGGGCGATGACGATGCCCTGGACGCCGTCCGAGCCGCCGGTGAGATCGGAGGCGCCGTTGGCGATCTCATAGAGGATCGCGGCGACGCCGAGGGTGATCATCAGGCGGGTGAGGTCCGAGCCGCGCAGGATAAGCGGGCTCGTGGCCAGCCCGACGAGGCCCGCCGCCGCGCCGGAAATCAGCAGCGCCGAGATCGGCTCGGTCCAGCCGTGGACGGCGAGCAGCCCGGCGACGTAGGCGCCGAAGCCGAAGAAGGCGACATGGCCGAGCGACACGATGCCGGCGTAGCCGAGGATCAGGTCGAGCGACAGGGTGAACAGGCAGAAGATCGCGATGTTGTTGACGAGCAGCAGGTGGCGCGGAAAGGCGAAGAAGGCCGCCAGCGCCAGAAGCCAGAAGGCCACTTCCCAGAGGCGCACGCGCGCCGCGCGCCGGAACGCCTCGCCTGCCGCGGCCGCGGTCATCGGCTGTCGCTCCGCGCGAACAGGCCGTTCGGCCGCCAGATCAACATCACCACCATCACCGTGTAGATGATGAAGCCGCCGATCGCCGGCACGTAGTACTTGCCGGCGACATCGGCGACGCCAAGGATCAACGCGGCGACCAGCGGTCCGGTCAGCGAGGTGGTGCCGCCGACCGCCACGACGATCAGGAAGTAGACCAGGAACTTCAGCGGAAAGACCGGGCTGAGGCCGAGAAACTCCGCGCCCAGCGCGCCGGCCAGACCGGCAAGCCCCGAGCCCACGGCGAAGGTGACGGCGAAGACCAGATTGACGTTGATGCCGAGGCCGCGGGCAACGTCGCGGTTGTCGACGCCGGCGCGAAGCTGCGCGCCGAAGCGGGTTCGCGTCAGGGCGAGCTGAAGCGCGACACCAAGCACCCCGCACACGACGATGACGAAAGCGCGGTAGGCACCGATGCCGACGCCCATGACATCCCAGCGCTCCTTGAGGATCGGCGGCAGGTCGATGAACTGCTGCTGGGTGCCCAGGAAATAGGAGACCGCCGCCACCGCCATGAAGACGAGGCCGATCGAGAACAGCACCTGATCGAGGTGCGGCTTGCGGTAGATGTGGATGTAGAGGAAGCGCTCGGCGACGAGCCCCAGCACGCCGACCGCGACGAACACCAGCGGCAGCGCGGCGAAGAAGGGCACGCCCAGGCGATTGACCAGATAGACGCCGATGTAGCCGCCGACCATGGCGAAGGCACCATGGGCGAGATTGATGATGTTCATCAGGCCCAGCGTCACCGACAGGCCGACCGCCAGCAGGTAGAGCAGCATGCCGTAGGCGATGCCGTCGACGAGGATCGTCAGCATGGCCTACCTCATATCACGCCGACGGGCCGAACGGCTCGCGCCCGGCCCGTCGGTCTTTGCGTCTCGCATCCCGCCGCACGGGCCGGGCGGCTATTTGAGCTCGCCGGCCTTCTCGGGATCCTTCACGTTCTCGAAGGTCGCGAACTCGACGTTGTAGAGCTGCCCGTCGGACCCCTTCTCGACCTTGCGGATGTAGATGTTCTGGATGATGTCGCGGGTCTCGGGGTCGATGGTGATCGGGCCGCGCGGGCTCTCGAAGGACATACCCTTCATGGCGGCGATCAGCTTGTCGCCGTCAGTATCGCCGCCGGTCTTGTCGAGCGCGGCGTAGACGAGGTGCATGCCGTCAAAGGTATGGACCGCCACGAAGTCGGGACGATCGCCGCCGTTGGCGGCCTCGTAGGCCTTCACGAACGCCTTGTTCATGTCGGACGGGTGGGCCGCCGAATAGTTGTGCGCCGTCACCACGCCAATCGCGGCATCGCCCATGCTGTTGAGGGCGAGGTCGTCGGTGACGTCGCCGGTGCCGATCAGCTTCATGCCGGCCTTGTCGAGGCCGCGTTCGACGAACTGCTTCATCACGATCGCGCCCTGGCTGGCGGGCACGAAGATGAACAGCGCGTCGGGCTTGTCATCGGCGGCGCGCTGCAGGAACGGCGCGAAGTCGGGGTTGGCGAGCGGCGCTCGCAGCGACTCGACGATCGCGCCGCCGTCGCCGGTGAAGCGCTTCACGAAGGCCGCCTCGGCGTCCTTGCCCGGCGCATAATCGGAGACCAGCGTCACCACCTTCTTGATGCCGTTCTTGGCGGCCCAATCGGCGATGATCACCGACGACTGCGGCAGCGTGAAGCTGGTGCGCACGAAGTACGGCGACTTCTCGGTGATGATCGCCGTGCCGGCGAGCGTGATGATCGCCGGGACCTTGGCCTGGGTCGCGACCGGCGCGACGGCAAGCGCGATGGGCGTCAAGCCGAAGCCCATCAGGAACTTGGCGCCGTCGTTGACGATCGCTTCCTGCGCGAGTCGCTTGGAATTGTCCGGCACGCCGCCATCGTCCTTGACGATCAACTCGATCTGTTTGCCGCCGGCCATGTCGCCATGTTGGGCGATCCACAGCTTGGCGCCGGCGACCATCTGCTGGCCGTTCGGCGCGAACGGGCCAGTCATGGGCGCAATCAGCGCCACCTTCACAGTCTCCGCGGCGGCGCCGGTCGCGCCGGCAACGGCGATCGCGACAGCGAGCGCAATCTTCGATCCGAGCATCATTCTCGTTCCTCCCTCAATGCGGATTTCCCGCAGGCGGCGCTTCATGTTCACCCTGCGAACACGTTCCCAGTGCGCCATGCTGAAGCGTCGTCCGAGCGCGCCGTCGCGTCAACTTGAACTCCCCTCCGTGAGGCGGCGAAGTGCGCAAATGTGCGCATAGCGGCCCGGCGCAGGCGACGGCAGGCGCGCCAAGGCGCGGGACGCCGACCCCAGATCGGGGGGGCGCCCGTCCCACGCTGCCGGCCGTTCCCCCCCTCACTGCCCCGGCAGGTCGGCGTCAGCCCGAAGAGCATCACTTTGGCGGTTTCCGCCCGAGCAAGACGGCGATTCTCGGCCGGCGCATTTTCAGGTACAAGCGTCTCCGGTGCAGTACAACTTAAGCGTTCGGGTTACCCAATTGGCCGGTCAGTCGCTTTCGGTGGTCATTCCGGTTCTGAATGAGGAAGCGGCGATAGACTCGCTCGTCGACGCCCTGTGCTGTGCCCTCGACACGATCGCCGACATCGACTGGCAGGTGCTGTTCGTCGATGACGGCTCCACGGACGGAACCCTGGCCAAGATCCGCGAGTTGAATGCCGCAGACCGGCGTATCTGCGCGATTTCGTTCTCACGTAACTTCGGCAAGGAAATCGCCATCGCCGCCGGCGTGCGCTACGCGCGCGGCGACGCCGTGGTGATCATGGATGCCGACCTTCAGCATCCGCCGGCGATCATCCCGCAGTTCGTCGCCCAATGGCGGGCGGGCGCCAAGGTCGTCTTCGCGCAACGAATCAGCCGCGTCGCCGACAGCCTTCCCCGGCGTCTCTATTCGCGCACCTTCTATGGCGTTTTCCGGCGGATCGCCTTGACCCGGCTGCCGAGCGGCGTCGTCGATTTCCTGCTGCTCGACCGCAAGGCCGCCGACGCCTTCAACCGGCTCGGGGAGCGCACGCGCTTCTCAAAGGGGCTGTTTGCCTGGATCGGATTTCCTTCGGTCGTCGTGCCGTTCGACTCGCCCGACCGGGTGAACGGCAAGTCGCACTGGAGCTTTCGGAGGCTCGCCGGCTTCGCGCTCGACGGGCTCATCTCCTTTTCGAGCCTGCCCCTGAAAGTGTGGTCCTACATCGGCGCCCTGATCTCGCTCGCCGCAATCGGCTACGGCTGCTACGTCCTGGTCGACACGCTGCTCTTCAACACCGACGTGCCGGGGTTCCCGTCGCTGATCATCTCGATCATGCTCTTCTCCGGCATCCAGCTCATCTCACTCGGCATCATCGGCGAATACCTCGCCCGCATCTACGAAGAGGTGAAGGCACGGCCGATGTTCGTGGTCGCCGACGAGATCGGCATGACGGTCGGCGAAGTCGCGGCGGTTCGCCGGGCGTGACGGCCTACATCCTCAACGCCGACGATTACGGCCTGACGCGAGGGATCTCCGACGGGATCGTTGCGCTTGCCGACGCGGGACGCCTGTCTGCCACCAGCGCCATGGTGACCACCCGCCACTGGCCGCAGGTGGCCGCCGCAATCGTGGCGCTCCGCGACCGGGTCGCCGTCGGGCTCCATCTCAACCTCACCTTCGGGGCGCCGCTCGGCCCCATGCCCCACCTCGCCCCCGCCGGCGAACTGCCCGGCGCCCGGGAACTGGTCGGCCGCGCGCTCCACCGCGGCCTCGATCGCGCAGAGGTCGCCGCGGAGATCGGCCGGCAGATCGATCGGTTCGTTGAGTTCGCCGGCTTTCCTCCCGACTTCGTCGATGGCCATCACCACGCGCACGTTCTGCCGGATGTGCGCGGCCCGCTGATCGAGGAGATGGCCCGGCGCTTTCCTTCCGGCGGGCCCTTGCTGCGCGACCCGGCCGACCGGCTCGACCGCATCGTCCGGCGCCGGTGCGCGGCCCGCAAGGCCGCCACCGCCGCAGGGCTCGCGCTCGGCTTCGCGGCCCGGGCGCGCGCCGCCGGCTTCAGCGTCAACGAAGGCTTCTCTGGCTTCTCCACGTTCGGACCCGTGCCTTATCAGAGCGAATTCGCCCGGTTTCTGGTCGCGCCCGGTCCCCGGCCGATGGTCATGTGCCACCCGGGCCTGCCCGACGACGAGCTGGGTCCGCGCGACGAAATCGCCGGGCGCCGCCCGGAGGAACACGCCGTGATCGCCGGGCTGCCTGACCTTCCCGCGCTGATCTGGCGGCCGACGCGCAATCCGGGCGCCGGGGGCTTTCCCTGGTAATGGCGAACGACCTGAGCAGCCCACGGCAGCGGAACAAGGGCGCGTCGCCCGCGGCAGCCTGGGCCACAATCAGACTGACGCCCAACGTTTCAGCCGCTCTGTTCATCGCGCTGCTCGTCGCGATCTGGACCGTCTATTCCCTGATCACGACCGCGCCGCTGGGTGTCCATCCCGACGAGACTGAAGCCTACGCCTGGTCGACCCACTTCGACTGGAGCTACGCCAAGCACCCGCCGCTGGAGTCGTGGATCGCCGGTTTCTGGTTCGCGGTCTTCCCGCCGACGCACTGGGCGTTCAATCTTCTGTCGGCCGTCAACATCGGCGCGACCTTCGGGGTCTTCTGGCTGATCGGACGGCGGTATTTGCCGCCCGAGCGTCAGCTTGCCGCCATCGCGCTGCAAAGCCTGAACGTCTTCATCACGTTCCAGGCATTTCGCTACAATGCAAACAGCGTGCAGATGCCCTGGTGGGCGCTGAGTACCCTGTTCTTCCTGCAAAGCTTCGAGAGGCGGCATTGGGGGTATGCGGCCGCGGCGGGCGTTGCCACGGCGCTCGCGATCCTCGCCAAGTACTATGCCGCCGTTCTGATCCCGAGTCTGGCGGTGGCCGCGCTCTGGCACCCCGACCGCTGGAAGTACTTCAGATCGCCGGCGCCGTGGATCTCGATCGCCGTCGCGTTGCTGTGCCTGGTGCCGCACGTCATCTGGCTGTCGACGCATCAGGATACGCCCCTCGGCTACGCCGACGCCCTGCACGACCTTCCCCGCGGGCTTGCCCTTGTCGAAGCGGGGCTTCTGCTGGTCAGCGTCGTCCTGCATCTCGCGCTGACCGGCGGCGTCTACGCTCTCGTGCTCAGACCACGGCTGGCCGCGCTCCGCGAACTCGTCCTGCCCGGCGATGCCGGCCGACGGCAGCGCCTGATCGCACTGGCGGCGCCCATCGTGCTTTCGACAGCGATCCTCATCGTTCTCGGCAAGAAGCCGACCGACGTGTGGACGGTTCCCGCGTGGTCCCTCCTCGCCGTGGTCTGCCTGGCCCCGCCGTCGCTCCGAGTGACGCGAAGGACGACTGCGTGGATTGTCGCATCGGCGATCGCATTCTGGTGCGCCGCACTGGCTGCCTCGCCGCTCATCGCCCTCGCCCTCGACCGGCAATACGGCCAGGAGCCTTGGACCTTTGTGGAGGCGCTCGCGCCGGCGGTGGAGGATGCATGGCACGCAGCCACCAAGCAGCCGCTGCGCTATGTTACGGGGTCGCCGGACATACCCGATGGGCTCGTCTTCTACGCCGCCGACCGACCGCTGCTGATCCCGAATCCGAGGCCGTCCGACCTCGAGACCGCGGGCTTCGCAATCGTCTGCGTCGCCACAGATGAACCCTGCCTCCAGACGATCGATGCCGCCGTCGCGACGCGATCGGGCGTGCGGCAGGTCACGCTTCGCGTGCGCTCCAGCTTCCTCGGCAGGGAGCGACAGTCGCCGCCATTCGTCATCGGAATTGTGCCGCCAGCGCCTCCCGGCTGATCAGCCAGACGGCCGGCGGGAAGTTTGGTGGGCGATCACGGGCTCGAACCGTGGACCCGCTGATTAAGAGTCAGCTGCTCTACCAACTGAGCTAATCGCCCGCCTGAACCCCATGTGGGGCCGGCGGTGGCAATAGCAAAGCCCCCCGCCCCTGTCCAGTTACGCTTGCCGCCTCAGACCCGCGGCTGGCGGAACACCTGGATCTGGTGGCCGGAGACGGCGATCCGCCCTTCCTTGGCGAGCTATGGCCGCGCCAAGGTCATTCCTCGGCCTCACGAAACCGACCTCTATCCCAAAGTCTGGACCGAACGTCCCGCATTCACACGATTTCCGCAATCAAGGCAACTATTGGGGGGAAACGCTTGAGATATCCGACGGCGGCAGTCGTCCCGGCCGTAGCACCGTCGTAGTAATCCTGAGACCAAGTCGTGTTTGGATCACCCGCCAGCAGTCGCGGGCGAGTACACACGCGGTAGCGAATATGACAATTGACCGGTGCATTTATCAGCCTCATTTCAATCGCGGTTATTGGATGGTTCGCGCCAGTCACCCCGCAAAACCCGCCCGTGGTCCAATTGCTCCATCCGATCAGCGACGTGACCAAGTTTCGCGTGAATACGCGATATTCGATCGACGTTCCAGGCGAAATCGACCCGGACAACAATACTTCCAATTGTTCAGCGCGGCGCCGGCCATTGGTAATTCCGTTCTCCGCACCGTTGCACGAGAACTCCTCAGCGCGCGCCAATATGTCTACATATATTTGCAGAAACTCATTGCGCCAAAATTCCCTTGTGTAGAGGCGATAACAGACACCCGGACACGGAAGAAGCGGCATTGGCTCGCCTTTGCATAGACCGTTTGCCACCTCAATCGAGCCGTGAACCGCGAGACCAACGGGACTAGCCTTCTCTGTATTGGTCACAACAATCGTTAGTTCGTTCAAACCCGCCTTAAAATGAGTCGCCGCCGCAAAGTTCGTCGGGGCGCCAAACATCGGGCTGCTGGCTGAGCCGTGTGGCTGCATCTGGTGGCCATTGAGAAAGACGTTGGCGAAATAGTCCGCCAACAGCATGAGATCGAGCTTCGGTGCCTTGAAGCCGCTGCAGAGCTTGAAACGAAGGCGGTATGTGTAGTCACCTTCGGCCTGCAGGCTGCCCGGGACAATCCAAAGCGACCCGGCCGGAGGGACGGCCCATGATCCGACGGGTTGACTGAGTGTCGCGGGGCTAAAGTCATTTGCGCCAGGGCCCTTGAATTCCCAGGCTGAGACACCGGTGCTGATGTCCAGATCGAAATTGCCGCAACTGGGGAGACAACGAGGCTGAACCCTCTCTGTCGCAAATGTTGCTATTTGTCCGCCTGGAGACTGCGTACTTCCGTAAACAGCGACCACATCCAGCTCGCTCGGGCCTTCAATCACCAACCAACCCTCAAAGTGATCGGCCTTGGCGCCACGACCGAGGAGCTTGAGCGCGTCGGCGCAGTCAATCTCAAGCGCCTCGTCAGGTCCAAGCGTGGCGTCGGCGAAGTCCGAGATCGGGCCAACCTGGAGGTGAGGAAGCCCGACAGCTACCTTCCAGCGAAAGGTGACGGCGTCGCAGCGGGAGAAGTTGTGCACGTTGGTCTTCGTGAAATATTGCCCAGCGGGCAGGGAATTGTCCTTCGACTCCGCCAGGAGCCCGCAGACGATCTTGACCGCATATTGGAAGTCGACCGGACCGTCCCGTCCCGCCGCCTCCGAACCACAATTGCAAACCATTGGTTTCTCCTACGGCGAACCATCATGTTATGAAAAGATCGTCAGGGCGGCCGCCAACAAGTGGCACCGGAGCCGCGCGCGCGAGCGCCGCAACCACCAGAGCCTCGAAGTCCTTTTGCGCGAGTTCTTGCGAAAGCAGGCTCACACCTGAGCCACTGAGTTCCGCAGCGTAGCAGGTTATGCGCCGAATACAACCTTTGCGCGCGTCTAGCTGGTATGCTCGCCTCAGACCCGCGGCTGGCGGAACACCTGGATCTGGTGGCCGGAAACGGCGATCCGCCCTTCCTTGGCGAGCGAGCGGAGCTGCTTGTTGACCGCCTCGCGGCTCGCCCCCAGCATCTGGGCGAGATTGCCCTGGGTGAGGTCCATCTCCACGAACGAGACGTCGCGCTCGACCCGCCCATGCAGGACCGCGATCTGGCGCAGCAGCACCAGCAGCCGGTGGCGGAGGTCGTGGAAGATGACCTGGCCGAGCTGCTCGTCGGCGGAGCGCAACCGCTCGCACAGCATCAGCATCACCTGCCGGGACAGCGCCGGCGAGGTGTCGAGGGCCGCGCAGAAGGCGCCATGCGGCAGGAAGACCAGCCGCGTCTCGGTCAGCGCGGCGGCCCCGGCGCTGCGCGGCAGGCCGTCGATGAGGGCGATCTCGCCGATCATCTCGCCGTCCTCGAGCAGGCTGATGGTCACCTCGCGGCCGTCGTCGGCGGTCAGGTAGATGCGCACGATCCCCGCCACGACGATGTAGAGGCCATCCAACTCGGCGCCTTGGTCAAACAGGACCGCGCCCGGGGCCAGCGTCACCTCGCGGCAGATGCCGGCCAGACGGCGCAGCTCGGCCTCGTCGAGGCCGTTGAAAACGACGCTCTTGTTGAGCGCCGTCGCCAGGTCGTTGACCGTCAGGGGAGCCCGCTTGTCCATGTTTTCCCAGTAGCACCCACAACCGGCGAAGGCGAGCACCGAAAATGCAGCCCGATTCAGCAGGCTAACGGAAGGTTGTCTCGGCGCCCCAGACTTGTATGAAGCCCATCAACCGGCGGTCCTGCCGGCACCACGCTTTGAGGAGGTTTTGCCATGGATGTCACCGCGGCCGCTGAGCAGGCCAGCCTTATGACAACGCTCGTCTGGACCTCGGCAACCCAGTTCCTGCCCCGTCTGGTCGCGGCGGTCCTGATCCTGGTGGCCGGCTACTTCGTGGCCCGCATCACCAGCCAGCAGGTGCGCCGGTTCATCTTCAAGTCGTCGCGCCTCGATGACATGCTGGCGCCGGTGGTCTCCGCGGTGGTGCGCTACGGGATCCTGATCATCGTCGGCGTCGTGGCGCTCGCCCAGATCGGGGTCCAGACCACCTCGATCCTCGCCGTTCTCGGCGCCGCCGGCCTCGCCATCGGCCTCGCCCTGCAGGGCACGCTGTCGAACATCGCCGCCGGGTTCATGCTCTTGTGGCTGCGGCCCTTCCGGGCCGGCGACTACATCGACGCGGGCGTGGCCGCCGGCACGGTCAAGGAAGTCGGCCTCTTCTCGACCGAGGTCGACACCTACGACGGCATCTACCGCTTCGTGCCCAACTCGCAGCTCTGGAACACGCCGATCTTCAACTACACGCGCAACCCGACCCGGCTCACCAACCTCGCCATCGGCATCGACTACACGGCCGACATCCCCAAGGCCAAGCAGCTGCTCCTCGAGCTCGCCCGCTCCGACAGCCGCGTCAAGCCGTTCCCCGAGCCGGACGTCTTCGTCGACGACCTCGGCGACAGCTCCGTGGTGCTGCGTTATCGCGTGTGGATCGGCACCAGCGATTTCTGGGCGACCCAGCGCGCGCTTCTGGAAGAGGCCAAACGGCGCCTCGAGGCCAACGGCATCGGCATCCCCTTCCCGCAGCGGGTCATCCACATGGCCAAGGACAGCGCGCCGCCGCCGCCGGCCGAGGCCGCCTGAACATGATTGAGGGCGCGGCCGGCCGCCGCGCCCTCGTCGTGTCTGTCGGGCCTCAGGCGCTCGCCTGGGCGTGGAGGCGCTTGCGCTTGGCGGCGAGCTTGTTGATCGCCGAGATGTAGGCCTTGGCCGAAGCGACCAGCGTATCCGGGTCGGCGCCCCGCCCGGTGACCGTCTTGCCGTCCTCCTCCAGGCGCACAGACACCTCGGCCTGTGCGTCGGTCCCCTCGGTGACGGCGTTGACCTGATAGAGCGACAGCTTCGCCGTGTGCGGCACAATCGCCCGAATTGCGTTGAAGATCGCATCGACCGGCCCGTTGCCCGTGGTCTCCTTGGTGACCTCGTGGCCGTCCACATCCAGCACGAGCGTGGCGCGCTGGGGCCCTTGGGTGCCAGCGACGATCGATAGTGACACGATACGGATCGACTCGGCCGCGATCGCCGCGGAGTCTTCGACCAGCGCCTCGATATCTTCGTCGTAGACGTGCTTCTTGCGGTCGGCGAGATCCTTGAACCGGGTGAACGCGTCCGCGAAGGCGTTGTCGCCGAGCTCGAAGCCGAGATCCTTGAGTTTCTCGCGGAAAGCGTGGCGGCCGGAGTGCTTGCCCATGACCAGCGACGACTCCTTAACGCCGACCGACTCCGGCGTCATGATCTCGTAGGTCTCGGCGTGCTTCAGGACACCGTCCTGATGGATGCCCAACTCGTGGGCGAAGGCATTCTTGCCGACGATCGCCTTGTTGTACTGGACCGGGAAGGCGGACACGGCCGAGACCAGCTTCGATGCGCGCATCAGCATGGTCGCGTCGACGTTGGTGAAGTACGGGAGCACGTCGCCACGCGTCCGGATCGCCATGACGATCTCCTCGAGCGCTGCGTTGCCGGCGCGCTCGCCGAGCCCGTTGATGGTGCACTCGATCTGACGCGCGCCCCCGTCGAGACCGGCGAGGGAGTTGGCTACCGCCAGACCGAGATCATCGTGGCAGTGCACCGAGAAGATCGCCTTGTCGGCGTTCGGCACACGCTCGCGCACGGCTCGGAACATGGCGGCGTATTCTTCGGGAACGGTGTAGCCGACGGTATCCGGCAGATTGATCGTCGTCGCGCCCGCCTTGATCGCCGCCTCGACGCAGCGGCAGAGAAACTCCACCGACGTGCGCGTCGCGTCCATGGCCGACCACTCGACGTCCTCGACGAGATTGCGCGCCTGGGTGACCGTGGCCGCAACGATCTCGAGGACCTGCTCCTCGGACTTGTGCATCTGGTGCGCCAGGTGCACGGGTGAGGTCGACACGAAGGTGTGAATGCGCGGGCGCCGCGCCGGCTTTACCGCCTCACCGGCGCGGGCGATGTCGGCGGGTATGGCGCGCGCCAGGCCCGCGATCACCGCCTTGTCGGCGTGCCGTGCGATCTCCTGCACGCTCTCGAAGTCGCCCTGCGAGGCGATCGGGAAGCCGGCCTCGATGATGTCGACACCCATCTCGTCGAGGAGCTCGGCGACCTGCATCTTCTCAGGCAGCGTCATGGAGGCGCCCGGCGATTGCTCGCCGTCGCGCAAGGTGGTGTCGAAGATGACGACGCGGTCCTTCTCGGAGGCCGCCTTCGGTGCGGAATTCATCGGATCAGTCCTTCTCGGGAGTTCGTGCCCAGTCTGCGGGGCGTTGCCTTGAGCGCTGGTTTGCGTTCCATCCCCTGAATGCCCGCCCGCCAAAGGGGCAGCCGACGCTCAGGGGCGCCTAAGGAGCAGGCCGAGAAGAAGCGAGAGGACGGACGCACCCTTCCCGCGGCAGGGGGCCGCAGGGTCGCCGCAGGAGCTGGCGGAGCGCGTGGTCATGGCACGCTTGTACCTGAACCGGCCCGGGGACGGCAAGCCACCCGGCAGACGGAATGGGTCAACCTGACTGACCAGTTCAGTCGAACGCGTAGACCGCAAGGATGACGATCAGCACCAACAGCCCGCCACTCGCCGCCCCCCACATGGGCAGCCGCGCCGCGGCGGCCTGGTCGCCGCCCTGGACCCGGCGGACCGTGATGCCGAGCATGGCGACGGTGATCGTGACCAGAACGACGCAGGCGAGCTTCCACCAGAACAGGATCGGCAGGCCGCCGGGACCACCGAACTTCGACCACACCATGATGATGCCGGTCAGCCAAAGAAGGCCCAACCCGACCTGGCCGACCCGGGCAAAGCGCGGCGGCAGCTTGGCGAGCACGGGCGCGTCGCCGGGCGCGGCGCGCATGAGCATCAGCACGATGGGGCCGGCGATCGACGCCGCCACCGCGGCCCCGAACCCGAACAGATGCAGGATCAAGAGAATCTGGTTAATGGCGGCCTCCCCTCGTCCAGTCCGCTTTACCAAGCGTGCGATTTTAGCAGAAACCCGCGGGCCCCGCATCGGGCAGGCGTTGGGGGCCGCGCTCGCCCCGGTGGAACAGCCCCTGTTCAGCCGGCATTCATCTCGCCAGAGTCAGCATTTAGCCACAGATTTCTGTGTCTATCTCGGACATTGGGGGGCATCTTGGCCGCCCCCCGCCCGCGCGCCCGGCGGGTGTAATTCGGGCGCAAATGGAGAGAGTAAGGAACATGCGTAAGTTTGTTGCGTTGAGTCTGGCGGCAATGATGGGGGTTGGCGCCATCGCCGCCACGTCAACCGCGGCATCGGCCCATTCGGCTTCCTATTACGGCGACGGGTACCACTACCGGTGGGGAATGCCGTGGCACCGGGTGCCGCTGGCGTACGTGTACGTCAACACCCCGATCTTCGGTTTTGGGATCAGGACCCCCTACTTCCACCGCGCTCACGAGTGGAACGAGCATGCCGCTTGGTGCAGCGCCCGCTACCGGACCTACAACCCGGCCACCGACACCTACTTCAAGCGCCGGGGCGTCGCGGCGCGGTGCATCTCGCCGGACCGCTGGTAGGAATTCCTCCCGCGCATGCGAAACCGCCCCGGCTCGTCCGGGGCGGTTTTGTTTTTGGTATCCTGGGGGGGCCCTCGGCTCACCCTGCCAGTAGCGGGATCGCATGCTCCAGCGCGCCGCGCTCGTTGTGCTCTTCCTCGTGGCCCTCGCCTCAACGACGGCGGCGGCCGATATCACGCCGATGGCGTTCACCGTGGAGCGGCCCCCGGGCGCTCCAGTGACCGTCTTCGCCAGCGGCGCGATCCTGCCTGAGACGCCGGCCGCATTCGAGGCGTTTCTCACCGACAACGACGTGCCGGCCGCCAGCCTCCTGGTGATGAATTCGCCGGGCGGCGACATCGACGCCGGCCTGGCGCTTGGCCGGGCGATCCGGACGCACGGACTTTCGACGAGCGTCGGCCGCAAAGACAGCCCCGGCTCGTGCAACAGCGCCTGCGCCCTGGCGTTTCTGGGCGGTGTCGTGCGGGACGTGCCGGCCGGGAGCAAGTACGCCGTCCATCAGGTGCGCATCAATTGCACGATCGACGACCAGCCAGCCGACGCGGAAAAGTGCGTGACCTCGGGCGCCGACGCTTTCGCCAACGGCCTATCCATGGGCGCCAGACTGGCGATCTACATCGCGGAGATGGGCGCCGACCTCGATCTGCTCACCGAACTGGTCAAGGCCGGGCCGAACGAGGCGAACTTCCTCGATCGCGGGCAGTTGCTCCGTTACCGGATCATCCATTCCGGCAACGACAAATAGCCAGCGAAGGACGCTCTCAGTTCGGCGGCAGGGTGCGGGCCAGGATCTCGTAAGCCAGCCGATAGGCGCCGGCGGCCACGAGGATCAGGACGACGATCGCGAGCGGCGAGCCGCCGAGCGACGACGAACCGATCACGAAAAAGGCAATCGCCGCCACAGCAAGCCCGGCCACGATTCCGACCGCACGGGCGAGTTGCAGCGACTTCGCGGCCTGAACCATCTCCTCGGGCGCACTTGAGGCATCGAGCTGCTTCACCATCGGCCCCTCCCCCAATTGCAAAAGACTAGGGGTGGCCAAAGGCAGGCGTCAACCGCAGCGGCAAACGCCTGCGAAGGCCCGTGAAGGCGAAACGATCAGTTCTTCGCCTTGTCGACCAGCTTGTTGGCGCCGATCCACGGCATCATGGCGCGGAGCTTCTGGCCGACTTCCTCGATCGGGTGCTCGTCGTTCAACCGGCGGGTCGCCTTGAACTTCGGCAGGCCGGCCCCGAACTCGCGCATCCACTCGGACGTGAAGCTGCCCGTCTGGATGTCCTTCAGGACCCGCTTCATCTCCGCCTTGGCCTCGGCGTTGATGATGCGCGGCCCGGAGACATACTCGCCGTACTCGGCCGTGTTGGAGATCGAATAGTTCATGTTGGCGATGCCGCCCTCGTAGATCAGGTCGACGATCAGCTTCACCTCGTGCAGGCACTCGAAATAGGCCATCTCGGGCGCGTAGCCGGCTTCCACCAGCGTCTCGAAGCCGCCGCGGATCAGCTCGACGAGGCCGCCGCACAGCACCACCTGCTCGCCGAACAGATCGGTCTCGCATTCCTCGCGGAAGGTGGTCTCGATGATGCCCGAACGCCCGCCGCCGATGCCGCTGGCGTAGGAAAGCGCGAGATCGAGGGCGTTTTCCGAAGCGTCCTGGGCGACCGCCACCAGGCACGGCACGCCGCCGCCCTTCTGGTATTCGCCGCGCACCGTGTGGCCGGGTCCCTTCGGCGCGATCATGATGACGTCGATGGTCTTCTTCGGTTCGATCAGGCTGAAGTGGATGTTGAGGCCGTGGGCGAAGGCGATCGCCGCGCCGTCGCGGATGTTGGCGGCGATACCGTCCTTCCAGATGCCCGCCTGGAGCTCGTCCGGCGCGCACATCATGATGAGATCGGCCCAGGCCGCGGCTTCGGCCACCGACATCACGGGCAGGCCGTCCGCCTCGACCTTGCGGGCGGTAGTCGAGTCGGGCCGCAAGGCGATGGCGACGTCCTTGACGCCGGAATCATGCAGGTTGAGGGCGTGGGCCCGCCCCTGGCTGCCATAGCCGACGATGGCGACCTTCTTGCCCTTGATCAGATTGAGATCGGCATCACGATCGTAGTAGACGCGCATTTTCCTCTATCCCTTGCTGGTTTCCATCAGGCGGTCGCCTTTTTGCTTCCGCGTTTTTGCTCCGTAGAGCGCGAAGAACTGCCGCGTCGCCCGCCGGGCATCCCGGTCGATCTCGGCGGCGGTCAATTTCAGCCGGTCTCCGAGCAGGAGCCGGATCTGGACGTCCCGCACCACCAGACCGAAGAAGATGCGGAACGCCTCGTCGATATCGTCAAAGGCGAGTATCCCCGCCTCGCGCCCGAGCTCGAGCGCCGGCTTCAGCCGCCGCCCCATGGCAAACGGCCCGTTGCGCAGCACGATCGCCCCGAGTTCACGCGCGTTCGGCTCCGACGCCGGATGGCCGATCGCCAGGCGATTGAGCGCCACCGACACCGGCCCGGAGATGACCTTCAGCCAGTCGGCCGCGAAACGCTCCAGCGTGTCCATCAACGCCGCCGCATCGACCCGCTTGCGGTCGAGCGGCGCGATACGGACCTTGGCGGCCTGCCACTGGACCGTCGCCGTGAGCAGCCCGTTGCGGTCGCCGAACCACTTGTAGAGCGTTTCCTTGGAGCAGCTCGCCCGCCGCGCCACGCTGCCCATGGTGAGCCCGGCGCCCTCCTCGACGAGCAGGCCGAGGGCGGCCTCGAGCACCGCCTGCTGGCGCCCGGTCAGGCTTTCCGCGCCGACTTCGACCGTGGCGGTCACCCGATCCTCCCGACTGCCCTTGCGTACCGTACGTTACGGTACGGTTCAATAGAGGGGAACCGCAAGCGGGGCAAGCAGATTCCCCCCGAGACGGCGCTCGTCGACCGGCCGGGCTGGCGCGCACGCGCCTGAAACGACGACCGCCGGCGAAGCGGTCGCCGGCGGTGTCTCTTCTGCGGTCCTGAAACGGGCGGCCGCAGCCGACCGTCGTGACGCCCTACTCCGGATAGGTCACGTCGATGTCGTTGAAGCGGAAGGTCGCGGTCTTGCCCGACGGCCCCTCGACGACGAAGCCGACGTGCTGCCCGCTGGACGGCGGGTCGCCCGTGATGGAGTCGAACTCGTCGCCGTTGATGTAGAGCGTCGCCTTGTCGCCGACCGTGACGACACGCAGCGTGTTGACCGAGCCGGTGCCGGTGACGATCGACGAGGACGGCTTGTCCTTGATCACCGTGGTCCAGCTATCGTCCTTGAGCTTGTAGACGCCGGCGTAGCCGTCAGGCGTCAGCTGGAACGTGTAGAGGTTCTTGGTGTCGGTCATCCAGAACCCGATGCCGACGTAGGCGGCGGCGAGATCCGGCGTGTCGACGACGATCATGTCCGCGCAGATGTCGGCGTCGAAGTAGTAGGGCTCGGCAATCACCTTCTCGGACTTGTTGACCCGCGCCTCGAACTGAAGGGCTCCGTCAAAGGTGCCGATATCGGTGGTTGCGGTCCACATCTTGGAAATGTGGTCGCCGAAGGTATCCCGCAGAAGAACCGCGCTGCCCTCGCAGGCGAGCACCGCCTGCGAAGAGGTGACCGCCAATGCCAAAGCACCGATGGCGATGAGACCGCGCATTGCCAACCTCCCTTTCAAGAATGAATGAACTCGCCAGGAAGGGCGCACTGTAGCATGAGAAATTCGCGCCCGAGAACCGCCATTCAACCCAGCGTTTGCCAGCCGAAATCGAGCAGCGGCCGGGCGCGCCGGGCAAAGGAGGCGAGCGAGGTGGCAAGCTTCGGGGTCAGGATCAGCGCGTCGGACAGCGGCGCCTCGACGATGAAGGACTTGAGCCGCAGCGCCCCCTCGAGCGGGCCGCCCTTGTGGCTCTCGAAGCCCCGCGGGACGCGGGTGAGGTCCGGCTCGTCGTTGAGCGCGAGCTTGCCCTTCTTCAGCGCCGCCAGCATCGCGGCGTAGCGCTTGCCGCCGTCGGCGACGATTGCCTTGCGCAAGCGGGCAAGGTCCGCCGATTCGGGCTGATAGAAGCCGGCCGCCGTGAAGCAGCCCTCAGGCGAGATGTGGACGTACAGGAGACCGTTGTCGTTCTTGGCGCCCGAGCGGGTCATGACCGCGCCGGCGTGGGTCTTGTAGGGGGTCTTGTCTTTCGCGAAGCGCACGTCGCGATAGATGCGGAACATGGAGCGCTTGCCGTCGGCCCTGAGCGGCGGGCCCTCTTTCGCGAAGGTCGCGGATAGATCGCCGAGGAGCGCCACCATCGGCGCCACGACGTCGGCTTCGTAGAGGCCGCGGTTCTCGTCGAACCACTCTTTCGACTGGTGAAACTTCAGCGCCTCGAAGAAGGCGAGTGCCTTCGGCCCGAATCCGCGGAACTCGCCCATCGCCACCTCCTCAGTCGACCAGCGTCTCTCCCTTGATGATATCGCGATAGCGCCCCTTGCGCAGCCGGGCGACGATCCTGAGGTTCAGGTTCTCGGCAAGCCCCGGCATCGCCTTGTCGAGGCCCTCCACCGTCTTCTCCAGGCGGACGATCTCGTCGCCCCCGTTGGTGCGGAAGAACAGGTCGTAGAAGGAGATGTCGAACAGGGAACTGCGCGTGTAGTCGATCTCGACGCCGTAGCCCGCCGCCCAGATCAGCCGGTTATCGACCTCCTCGCCGGCCATGCGCGCCGGGCGCAGCAGCTCGATCAGGTTGAACTCGTCGCCGAACTTGCAGGAGCCGAACAGCACCCCCTTGAGGCGGCGGCGCTTGCGGTTGGCCTCGACCAGCGTGTTGCGCAGGAACGTCCGCGACAGGCCGGAGCCGTTCGGCGCCTCGATCTTGCCGCCGTCGCCATGGGCCGCGACATAGAGAAAATCGATGTCGCCGCCGGCGGTCATGAAGCGCACGGCATCCCGAAACGAGACCGCCCCGACGAAGCGTTCATAGGTGAAGGCGTCCGAGCGGTCTTTCAGCGCGTAGGAGAGGAATTCGAACAAAGGGCGCACGGTA
The DNA here is from genome assembly GCA_963843565.1 of uncultured Alphaproteobacteria bacterium. Lineage (GTDB taxonomy): Bacteria > Pseudomonadota > Alphaproteobacteria > Rhizobiales > Kaistiaceae > DASZQY01. The sequence continues at coordinate 90,753 of CAWJKY010000003.1, read as the reverse complement.
TGGTGGCGGTCATCGAACCAGCGGGATTCGACCACTCCAAGCCCCAGATGCCGCGAGGAAGCCACCGCCCGACGCTCCTTCCCGGCAAACCGACCGGGAGCGGCCGGACGAACACCGCCGGCCACGGCCGGCAGCTCCCGCAACAGCCGCCAAAATGTGAAATTCTGATGTAATATCAGATGCTTAGACAGTCTACTCGGTTCTCGGGCCAAGTGCAAATCAAAATCGCTGGGCGCAATGTTTCGCCGCATCCGAGGCGGCCGGCCGCCTAGCTTTCCACGAAAACCGGGACCAGGGAGAGCGCCAGCAGGACCGCCATGGCGAGGTTGAAGACACGCACTTTGGCCGGGTCGGTGACGATGCGGCGAAGCGCCGTGCCGAACAGCAGCCAGGTCAGGCTCGAGGCCAGGCCGAACCCCAGAAAAACCGCGACGATCAGCACCATGTTGAACGGATAGGCGGCGACGGCGGCGTAGGTGGTGACGGCGCCCACCGCCATGATCCAGCCCTTCGGGTTGATCCACTGGAAGGCGGCGGCCTGGATGAAAGTGAACGGCCGGCCGGTCCCGTCTTCCTTGATGCGGCCGGCGTTGGCGATCCGCCAGGCGAGGTAGAGGAGATACGCGGCCGCCGCGTATTTCAGCACCGCGTAGACCTGCGGCACGGCCGCGAACAGCGCGCCCAGCCCCAGCCCGACCATCAGCACCATGAAGGAGAAGCCGAGATCGACACCGAGGACATGCGGCAGGGTGCGGCGGAAGCCGAAATTCACGCCCGACGTCATCAGCATGACGTTGTTCGGCCCGGGCGTGAACAAGGTGGCGATCGCGAAGACGACGAACGCCGCGAAGAGACTGCCGTTCGCCAAAGGATCCCGCCGCCCGTCCTGATCCGCCTCGCCTAGCGCGCTACGGTCCCGGCGCCCCGGCCGATCGCCGCGACGCCCGTCCGGCACACTTCGACCAGACCCAGCGGCCCCATGACGGCGATGAACTCCTCCACCTTGGTGCTCGATCCGGTCACCTGGAAGATGAAGTGCTCGGTGGTCGCGTCGACCACCGCAGCCTCGTATGCGCGGCCGAGCTGGAGCGCCTCGACGCGGTTCTCGCCCCGCCCCACGACCTTGACCAGCGCCAGCTCGCGCTCCAGCGGGCGCCCCTCGGCGGTGAGGTCGGTGACCGAATGCACCGGCACGAGGCGCTCGAGCTGATGCTTGATCTGGGTCAGCACCATCGGCGTGCCGGTGGTGACGATGGTGATGAGCGACAGGTGGCGGGCGTGCTCGGTCTCCGACACCGTGAGACTTTCGATGTTGTAGCCGCGGCCGGAGAACAGGCCGATGACGCGCGCCAGCACGCCCGGCTCGTTGTCGACCAGCACCGAGAGCGTGTGGCGCTCGACCCGGTCGGTGTTCACTTCGAAGAAATACGGAGAGGCCGGCTGGGTCGATGCTTTCGGCAGAGCGGGAGCCGCCCCGCGCCTGGCCGCGGTCTTCTTCGCGGGTTTCTTTGCGGTCTTGTTCACACCAGCACCTTGCCTTCCTTGCCGATCGCGTTGGCGATGGCTTCCTTGCTGATCTCGGCGCCGAGCAGCATTTCGTTGTGCGCCTTCCCCGACGGGATCATCGGGAAGCAGTTGGCGAGCGCCGCCACCCGGCAATCGAAGATCACCGGCTTCTTCACCGAGATCATCTCCGCGATGGCCGCGTCGAGATCGCGCGGCTTGTCGACCCGGATGCCGACCGCCCCATAGGCCTCCGCCAGTTTCACGAAATCAGGCAGCGAGTCCATGTAGGAGTGCGACAGGCGGTTGCCGTGCAGCAGCTCCTGCCACTGGCGCACCATGCCGAGATACTGGTTGTTGAGGATGAAGATCTTGACCGGCAGGTCGTGCTGCACGGCGGTCGACATCTCCTGCATGGTCATCAGCACCGAGCCGTCGCCGCCGATGTCGATGACCAGGCTGCCGGGATGAGCAGCCTGCACGCCGACCGCCGCCGGCAGGCCGTAGCCCATGGTGCCGAGCCCACCGGAGGTCATCCACCGGTTGGGTTCGTCGAAGTGGAAGAACTGCGCGGCCCACATCTGGTGCTGGCCGACCTCGGTGGTGATGTAGACGTCCTTGCCCCGGGTCGCCGCGAACAGCCGCTCGATGGCGTACTGCGGCATGATGATGTCGTTGTTGGGCGTGTAGGCGAGGCAGTCGACGCTGCGCCAGCGTTCGATCTGCTTCCACCACGCCTTCAGCGCGGCCTTGTCGACCTTCGCTTTGGTCTCGTGCCAAACCGCCAGCATGTCGGTGAGCACGTTCGCGACGTCGCCGATGATCGGGATGTCGACGTGGATGTTCTTGTTGATCGACGACGGGTCGATATCGATGTGGATTTTCCGCGAGCCCGGCGAGAACGCGTTGATGCGCCCGGTGATGCGGTCGTCGAAGCGCGCCCCGATGCACACCATCACGTCGCAATCGTGCATGGCGTTGTTCGCCTCGAACGTGCCGTGCATGCCGAGCATGCCCAGCCACTGCGGATCGGAGGCCGGGTAGGCACCGAGCCCCATCAGCGTCGAGGTGATCGGGTAGCCGGTGAGACGCACCAGCTCGCGCAGGGCCGCGCTCGCCTTGGGGCCCGAATTGACGACACCGCCGCCGGTGTAGAAGACCGGCTTCTTCGCCCCGGCGATCAACTCGACGGCGGCGCGGATGGCGCGTTCGTCGCCCTTGACGCGCGGACGATAGGTCTTGTGACCGCCGCCGTCCGGCGGCGTGTAGGTGCCGGTGGCGAACTGCACGTCCTTGGGGATGTCGACCAGCACCGGGCCGGGCCGGCCGTGGGTCGCCACGTAGAAGGCCTCGTGGATCACCCGGGCGAGATCGTTGACGTCGCGGACCAGCCAGTTGTGCTTGGTGCACGGCCGCGTGATGCCGACCGTGTCGGCCTCCTGGAAGGCGTCGTTGCCGATCAGCTGGGTGGCGACCTGGCCGGTGAAGCAGACGACGGGAATTGAATCCATCAGCGCGTCGGTGAGCGGCGTGACCATGTTGGTGGCGCCGGGGCCGGAGGTGACCAGCACGACGCCGGGCCGGCCGGTGGAGCGGGCGTAGCCTTCCGCGGCGTGGCCGGCGCCCTGTTCGTGGCGGACGAGAATGTGGCGGACCCGGTCCTGCTGGATGATCTCGTCGTAGATCGGAAGGACGGCGCCGCCCGGATATCCGAACACGTCCTTGACGCCGTGATCGATCATGGCCTGCACGACCATCTCGGCGCCGGTCATCTGGCGGGGACCCGCGCCGTTTTTCGCTTGCCGTTTCATTCTCTGCTCCACCCGGGCCACCGCCCGTCGCTCGTCTGAACCCTGGCCAGCTCTACCCGGCCGTTTCACCAACAAAAAAGGCCCCAGAGGGGGCCCGATTTTCGCGCATCACCTGACGGAGGCGGACCTAGTGGGCCGCCCCGGCGATGCGCGATCGAAGTACGATAACCAGTTTCATGGCGCCCGATGTATGCCGGTCAGAGGGCGAGGTCAAGCGGGGGAAAGGGGTGGCCACCGCCACCAGCCCCCCTCCCACAAGGGCAGGGAACCCGTTGCGGCCCCTCCTTCACGGAAACCGCTCCCAATCCGCCATCTGGTTGCGGAACCAGGTGAGCTGGCGACGGGCGTAGCGGCGGGTTTCGGTGGCGATGGCCGCGACCGCCTCGTCCAGGGAGCTGTCACCGGCCAGATGCGCCAGCAGTTCGCGCACGCCGATCGCCTTCATGGCGGGCAGCGCCGGGTCGAGGTCGAGCGCGGCGAGCGCCCTCACCTCGTCGAGCGCGCCGGCCGCAACCATGGCTTCGGCACGGGCCGCAATGCGCCTGTGAAGTTCGGCGCGTTCGGGCGACAGCACCAGGCGGCGCGCCGTCGCTGCATCGACCAGTGGCGCGGCCGCGCCGGTGCGCTGCCAGACGGCGATCGGCGTGCCAGTGGCGGCAAACACTTCGAGTGCGCGAACGATGCGGGCGCGATCGGAAGGGCGGATCGCGGCCGCGCTTTCCGGATCGCGCGCCGCAAGACGGGCATAAAGCGCAGGGGTCTCCACCCCATCGGCCTCGCGGGCGACCTCCTCGCGGATTTCGGCCGGCACCGCCGGCATGGCGGCCAGTCCTTCGGTCAGCGCCTTGAAATAGAGGCCGGTGCCGCCGACCACGATTGCCGGGCGCCGTTCCCGCCTGGCCTCGTCGAGAACCGGCGCCACGTCGGCCAGCCACGCGCCGACCGAATAGCGCGTCGCGGCTCCGACGTGGCCATAGAGCCGATGCGGAACGGCGGCCTCATCCTGCTGCGTCGGGCGCGCGGTGAGCACGCGGAGCTCGCGATAGACCTGCATGGAATCGGCGTTGACGATGATGCCGCCTTCGTCCGCCGCCAGCTCCAGCGCCAACCGCGACTTGCCGCTCGCCGTCGGCCCGGCGATCAGGACGATCGTCACGCAGCCCCGCCCTCGACAAGGAACACGCGCTTGCGCTCCTGAAACGTCGTGCCGTCCTTCTGCTCCAGCGCGATGTCGTAGGTGAGGACGGTGGCCCCGGCGACCGAAAAGGGCGGCGCCGAGAGATCGACGAGGCGGTGAAGGCCGGCGAGCACGTCGCGGTTTGCCGGCGCCGTGCCGGCCGGGTCGCTGCCATTGGTGATGAGGGCGAAGCGGAAGGCGGCAAGCTTCGGGAGGAAGCCCGCGATATCGGCGTTCGACCAGTGCTGGAACACGTCCTTCACGAGAAGCAGGTCGGCCTTCGGCAGGGCCACCGTGCGGGCATCGCCTTCGATGAAGCGGACGGTGCGGGAGGCAAACCGCCGGGTGTTCTTCAGCACGACCGCCGACACGTCGAGACCGGTGTAATCGATGCCGGTCCAGTCCATGAGCTGTCCCAACTGCCAGTCGCCGCAGCCGACGTCGAGCACGCTGCCGATCCCGCGCGTCTTGATGAAATCGGCGAGGAACGTCCGATACGGTTCCGTCACCGCCGCGCCCGATCCCTTGCCGGATGTGCCCAGCGGCTCGCTGTCGGTGCCCCAGACGTTGGCGGCGTAGATGAAATCGAACACCTCGGCGTGGGGAAGGTCCTCGCCGTTGACCTGGCGATGGAGCGCGCGATAGCGGCCGAACGCCGCCATGTCGGTGAAGCCGCCCTTGAACAGCTTGCGATACAGGCTGAGCGCACCCTTCGGGTTGCCGTGGAGGGCCTGCCAGTCGGCATCACGGAGGTGGCGGGCGGCGATTTCCGGTTTGATCATCCGGTCGGTCTTTCGGGTGGCGCGGAACCGCGACTATGGAAGGCGCCGCATCGACTTGTCGAGGCGCCGTCCATCTCCGCCGCCAGATCGAGCGCGAGGCGCGACTTGCCGCTGGCGGTCGGGCCCGCGATGAGGATCACGTCTACGGCCGTATCGGCGCGTCCGATGGCGATACCGCTGGGCTCCGCGCGAGCCTCCGGATCAGGTCACGCTCTCTCGGGTCGATTACCCTTCCGCCGACGAGAGTACGCGCAAGCGTCGGTTCAGCAAGGTCCGCGGGATTGGCGCCGGTCAAATCGGGCCGCCACCAGCGATCGGCCTCGGCCATATCAACCGCCGTCCCGACGCCGTTGCGATAGTCGTTGGAAAGGTTGATGCGACCGGCGGGGTTACCGGCCTCGGCCGCCCGCCGATGGTATTCGAACGCCTTCTTAGGATCGGGGTGGACGCCGTAGGCGTCGCGGTACATCTCGCCGAGGTTATTCATGGCCGGCGCGAATCCGAGATCAGCCGAGCGCCGGTACCACTCCGCTGCCGAAACCATGTGAGGACCGAAATAAAGGGGTGTGTAGATCACGCCGTTGCCTTCCTTGGCCTGCCGCACGACGGCATCCATTTCAGCGTGGGCGAGCTGGGTCTGCGCCCAGCCGGCATGAAACATCGCGATCCGGTCGCCGGCGTTTGCGGCGCGTGCGTACCAGTGGAGCGCCTTGTCGATGTCCTTGCGCGCGGAGTAGAGGTGGCCGAGGGCGCGCATGCGGGTCTGACATGTCGTGTCGTACGGCTCGTGGCACGTGAGATCGATGGCGACGCCGAGAGCCGGGGGCAAGGCGAACCACAGCGTAACGCCGAGCACCAGCAGGGCGCCGACCCCGATCCCGATCCAGCGTAAGATGCGTCTCATGACCGCACACCTTAGCGGCGCCGCGCTAACGGGCGGTGAAGACGCAGCGGCGCCCCAGCATAGCAATGGCGCCGGCCCTAGTTTGGCGCTAGCGTTCGGCACCTAGCCCAGAACAAGAAGAGGGGGAAGTTCCGTGGAAGACAGCGTCAAATATCTCCTGCCGGAAGACCGGATTCCGCGCGCCTGGTACAACATCGCCGCCGACCTGCCGGCGCCGCTGGCGCCGCCGCTCCACCCCGGCACCGGCAAGCCGATCGGTCCCGACGACCTGGCGCCGCTCTTCCCGATGGCGCTCATCGCCCAGGAAGTCTCGGCCGAGCGCGAGATCGAGATTCCCGAGCCGGTCCGCGACATCTACAAGCTCTGGCGGCCGGCGCCGCTCTACCGCGCCCACCGTCTGGAAAAGGCGCTCGATACGCCGGCCCGTATTTTTTACAAGTACGAGGGCGTCAGCCCGCCCGGCTCCCACAAGCCGAATACGGCGGTGCCGCAGGCCTTCTACAACAAGGAAGCCGGCATCAAGAAGCTGTCGACCGAAACCGGCGCCGGCCAGTGGGGCTCGTCGCTGGCCTTCGCCGGCCAGATCTTCGGCCTCGAGGTCAAGGTCTACATGGTCAAGGTCAGCTACAACCAGAAGCCCTATCGGCGCGCGCTGATGGAGACCTACGGGGCAACCTGCATCGCCAGCCCGTCGAACGAGACCGAGTCGGGCAAGGCGATCCTCGCCCAGGACCCGAACTCCCCCGGCAGCCTCGGCATCGCCATCTCGGAAGCCGTCGAGGTCGCTGCCCAGAACGCCGACACCAACTATTCGCTGGGCAGCGTGCTCAGCCATGTCCTCATCCACCAGTCGGTGATCGGCATCGAGGCGCTGGAGCAGATGGAGATGGCCGGCTACTGGCCGGACGTCGTGATCGGCTGCACGGGCGGCGGCTCCAACTTTGCGGGGCTCGCGTTCCCGTTCCTCGGTGTGAAGCTGCGCGACAAGAAGGCGGTGCGCATCGTCGCCGCCGAGCCGGCCGCCTGCCCGTCGCTGACCCGCGGCAAGTTCGCCTACGACTTCGGCGACACCGGTCACCTGACCCCGCTGGTCAAGATGCACACGCTGGGCTCGACGTTCATTCCGCCGGGCTTCCACGCCGGCGGCCTGCGCTACCACGGCATGGCGCCGATGGTCAGCCACCTGAAGGAGCTCGGCCTGATCGAGGCGGTGGCGCTGAAGCAGCTCGCCTGCTTCGAGGCAGCGGTCACCTTCGCGCGCGCCGAGGGCATCGTGCCGGCGCCCGAATCGAGCCACGCGATCCGCGCCGCCGTCGACGAGGCGCTGCGCTGCAAGAAGGAAGGCAAGGCCGAGACGATCCTGTTCAACCTGTCCGGCCACGGCCACTTCGACATGCAGGCCTACACCGACTACTTCGCCGGCAAGCTCGAGGACCGCTCCTACGACGAAAGCGCCCTCCAGGCGGCGCTCGACCAGTTGCCGCCGGTGGCGGCGTAGACGACATTCAAAGGGCGCGGCCCGCCGGGAACGGCGGGCCGCGCCACTCTCGGGTCTTGACGCCCGGTGGCGTGGTTGGACGGTACCACCGCGGGAGACTAGACTGGCTTCATGAACCAGCCGGTGATCTCGCGTGACCAGGACGTGTTGGGCGGTGCCCCGGTCTTCGCAGGCACACGCGTCCCGGTGCAGACCCTGCTCGACTATCTTGAGGCCGGCGACTCGATCGACGATTTCCTGGCCGGTTTTCCGTCGGTCCGCCGCGAGCAGGTGCTCTTGTTTCTCGATGACCGCGAGTGGACAAATGGCCCGGCCGTCGGGCAAGAACTGATCTAGCCGGACCGCGAGCTTCAGCTGCGTCGTTTCGACGGCGATTGGCGTCATCTTCGAATAGGGTCGCATTGCGCTCGCCGCCCTCCCGGGCTATGCGACCGCAGCGTTCCCCCCAAGCCTTTCCGGAGCCGTTCCCTTGCCTTTGATCCAGCCCTTTCGTGCGCTCCGTCCCGCCCCCGGCCGGGCGGCCGAGGTGCTCGCGCCGCCCTACGACGTGCTGTCCAGCGCCGAGGCGCGCGAGCGCGCCAGGGGCAAGCCGTGGAGCTTCCTGCACGTCTCGAAGGCGGAGATCGACCTCGACCCGGCGATCGATTCCCACGATCCGTCGGTCTACGCCAAGGCCAGGGAAAATCTCGACAGGATGGTCGCCGAGGGCCTGCTGATCCGCGACGCGACGCCAACCTACTACGTCTACCGGCTGACCTGGCGAGGTCACACCCAGACCGGGGTGGCGGCGGTCGCCTCGGTCGCCGACTACGACACCAACCGCATCCGCAAGCACGAGCTCACCACGCCGGTGAAGGAAGACGATCGCGTCCACCAGATCGAGGCGATCAACGCCGAGACCGGCCCGGTTATGATCGCCTGGCGCGGCGCGCCGGAGATTTCGCCGATGCTCGAACTGGCCGCGGCCGGCGCACCCGACATGGACGTTACCGCCGACGACGGCGTGCGTCATCAGATGTGGGTGATGCGCGATCCGGTCGCGATCGACCACCTGGCGCGGGCTTTCGACGCGCAAACCGCGATCTACATCGCCGACGGACACCACCGCTCCGCCGCCGCCTCGCGGGTGGCGCACGCGCGCGGTCTCGACGGATCGGCGGGCCAGTTCCTGGCAGTGATCTTCCCCGAGGATGAGATGACCATCCTCGACTACAACCGCGTGCTGACGTCGCTGAACGGCCGCGCGCCGGATGAGCTGATCGCGGCGCTCGGCCAACCGTTCACCGTCGCCCCCTCCCCGGCCGAAGTCCGGCCGAGCGCGCGCGGCGAATTCGGCATGGTGCTCGAGACCGGCTGGTACAGGCTCACCCTGAAGCCGGAGTTGATCCCGGACGACCCCATCGGTCGCCTGCCGGTGACGTTGCTGACGCGCAACGTCATCCAGCCGCTGTTCGGCATTGCCGACCAGCGCACCGACAAGCGCATCGACTTCGTCGGTGGCGGGCGCGGCCTCGGCGAGCTGACGCGGCGCGTGAAATCCGGCGAGATGGCCGCCGGCTTCGCGCTCTACCCGACCGAGATGGCCGACCTGATCGCGGTCGCCGATGCCGGCGAGATCATGCCGCCGAAGTCGACCTGGTTCGAGCCGAAGCTCGCCGATGGCGTGGTCAGCCACGTGCTCGATTGACGAACGGGGAGCGCGCAGACGAGCCCTTTGGCCGCAAAATGCCTTATGCTTTGCACCGGTCGCATGAGGTGCAGGGAAGCCTGCGAGGAGAAGGCTTGATGAAGACGGCAAACCACAGGATCTACACGACGAGCTTCGCCAGCGTGTATCCGCACTACGTCGCCAAGGCGGAAAAGAAGGGGCGGACGAAGGGCGAAGTCGACGAGATCGTTTGCTGGCTGACCGGATACAGCCGGGCGCAGCTGGACGCGCTCCTGGCGGACAAGACAGATTTCGAGACGTTCTTCGCCCGCGCCCCGCACATGAATCCCTCACGCACGGCAATAAAGGGCGTCATTTGCGGAGTCCGGGTCGAGGACATCCAGGAACCGACCATGCGGGAAATTCGCTATCTGGATAAGCTGATCGACGAACTGGCGAAGGGCAAGGCGATGGAGAAGATCCTGCGCGCGGCCTGAGCCGCCAGGCGCAAGCTGATATCATCACCGCCGGGGCCAAATCGACAGACACACCGGAGGTCCGAGCGACCTCCCGCGCCATCCAATCAGGGTCGCCGCCATGTCCCTCCACGCCTACCTGCCTTTCCTTGTCGCCTGCATCGTCGTCATGGTCGTGCCCGGCCCGACCGTGACGCTGATCGTCGCGAACAGCCTGCGGCACGGATCGCGGGCCGGCCTGCTCAACGTCGCGGGCGTGCAGACCGGGATGGTCATCACCGTCGTCGTCGTGCTGCTCGGCCTTGCCTCGTTGATCGCGGCCATGGGCGAATGGTTCATGTGGGTAAAGCTCGCCGGCGCGCTCTATCTGATCTGGCTCGGCTGGCGGCTGTTCACGGAGCCGCGCGATACGGCCGGGGCGCCCGCGCCCCGCCGCTCAGGCACCGGCTTCTTCATGCAAGGGCTGGCGGTCGACCTCAGCAATCCGAAGACGCTGCTCTTCTTCGGGGCGTTCTTTCCGCAGTTCATGGAGCCCGGCCGCGACTTCACCGCCCAGATGCTGATCATGGGCGTCACCGCCATGGCGGTCGCCGCGCTCTCCGACAGCGCCTATGCGCTGCTTGCCTCCCGCCTCGGCGCCTCGCTGTCGCGGCGGCGCGCCCGGTTGCTCAGGTGGACCGGCGGCAGCGCGCTGGTCGGCGGCGGCCTGTGGCTCGCCCTGTCACGCTCCAACTGAGACCCACAGATGACGGTGTTCGTCGAGACAGAGCGGCTGATCCTGCGCGACTGGACGGACGCCGACGCCGAGCCGTTCGCCAAACTCAATGCCGACCCGCGCGTGATGGAGTTCTTCCCGGAGGCGCTATCACGTGCAGAGTCGGACGAACTGATGGCGTGGATCCGCGAAGGCCTGGCACGCGATGGCTACGGCGACTACGCGGCGGAAGAGAAGGCGACCGGCGCGTTCATCGGGTTCATCGGGATCGCGCCGATCCACTTCGAGGCGCATTTCACGCCGGCCATCGAGATCGGCTGGCGACTGGCGCGGGAAGCCTGGGGCAGCGGCTACGCCACCGAGGGCGCGCGAGCCGTCGTCGCCCATGCGTTCCGCGACCTCGGATTGAGCGAGCTCGTCGCGATCACCGCCGAATGGAACCGCCCGTCACGCCGCGTCATGGAGAAGCTTGGCATGACCCACGATCCGGCCGACGACTTCGACCATCCGCTGATCGCCGATGGCCACAAGCTTCGCCGCCACGTGCTCTACCGGCTGACGCGCGGCGCCTGGCTTACTGGTCGAGCGGCAGGTTGACGAAGCGGACGTGGCCCTGCTTGTTCTGCACGACCAGCTTGACGTTCGACCGGCCGGCCTTCTTGAGCGCGGCGATCTGCGTGTCGAAATCGTCGGTGCTGGCGACCTGTTCCTCGCCGACCATGGCGATGACGTCGCCGGCCTCGATCCGCTTGTCCGCGGCGGCGCTGCCCTGCTGAACCGAGGTCACCACGACGCCTGACACGTCGGCCGCGATCCCGTACTGGCCTCGGGTCTCCGCCGAAAGGTTGTCGAGCGTCAGCCCCATGGCGTTGGCGGTCACATCGGGCGGCGCAGCGCCGGCGTCGGGCGGCGTGCTGGCATCCGGCGGGGTGTCCGGCGGCACCGTGGCGTCCGGCGGGTTGGCCGCGACGGTCGTCGCCTTCTCGGCATCCTCAAGGCGCCCGAGCGTCACCTGGATGGGCATTTGCTTGCCGTCGCGGAGCACGATGATCGTCACCGTCTTGCCGACCGGCTCGTTGGCGACCAGGCGTGGCAGGACATGGCTGGCGTCCACCTGCTTGCCGTCCATCTCCAGAATGACGTCGCCGGCCAGAATGCCGGCGGCCTCCGCCGGGCCACTCTTGTCGACGTCGGCGACCAACGCACCGCGCGGCGAATCCATCGCCAGGCTCTTGGCGATCTCGTCGGTGACGTCCTGGATGCGCACGCCCAGCCAGCCGCGCCGGGTCTCGCCGAAATCGCGAAGCTGGTCGACCACCCCCATCGCGATCTCGGACGGCACCGAGAAGCCGATGCCGATCGAGCCGCCGGACGGCGAGATGATCGCCGTGTTGATGCCGATGACCTTGCCGGTCTCGTCGAAGAGCGGACCGCCCGAGTTGCCGCGATTGATGGCGGCGTCGGTCTGGATGTAGTCGTCGTAGGGGCCGGAGTTGATATTGCGATTGCGCGCCGACACGATGCCGACGGTAACGGTGCCGCCGAGACCGAACGGGTTGCCGATCGCCATCACCCAGTCGCCGACCCTGAGCTTGGTCGAATCGCCGAACTGCACGTAGGTCAGCGGCTTGTCCGCGGTGACCTGAAGCAGCGCGATATCGGTCTTGGCATCGTGGCCCTTCAGCACCGCCGGCAGCTTGGTGCCGTCGTTGAAATTGACGGTGATCTCGTCGGCGTTCTCGATGACGTGGTTGTTGGTGACGATCAGCCCGGAGGGATCGACGACGAAGCCAGAGCCCAGCGACTGGACGCGGCGCGGGCGCGTGTTGGTCGAGTTGCCGTCGTTACCGAAGAACTGGTCGAAGAAATCCTGGAACGGCGAGCCGTCGGGCAGGTTCGGGGCGGCGTCGGAGCCGCGCCCGCCGGCGATGTCCTGGCTGGTGGAAATATTGACGACCGCATCGAGCAGCGGCGCGACCAGATTGGCGACCGAATCCGGCCCCTGCGCCTCGACCGGCACGGAGGTCGGGGCCACCAGAACCAGGGTCAGCGCCGCCAGCGCTAGAACGTTTCTTCCCTTCGCACGCTTGAACCCGGTCATCTGACCCGTCTCCTGTCCGCCGGACGATTCATCCGGCCGAAGAATGCGCGCGAGCTTAGGGCGGAAAAACGGCATGGGCCAGCGGCTCACGCGCCCTGTCACAAACTACTGATTGGCCGGAGGCGCGGTCGTCGGCTGGGTGCTGGTCGCGGCGCCGGTGCCCGGTGCCGGCGGCAGAACCACGTCACCAAAATCGGGCGGCCCGGCGGCGGTTCCCGGCGGCAAAGTGACCGAATCGGGCGTCGTCTTGCCGGTCGGGTCCGTGAAGAAGCGGAAGAACTCCGAATTCGGCGCCAGAACCAGCCGCGTGTTGTTGGCCTTCAGCCCGTTCTCGTAGGCAAGCATCGAGCGGTAGAAGGCAAAGAACGCCGGATCGCGGCCGAACGCATCGGCATAGATGCGGTTGCGCTCCGCCTCGCCATCGCCCTGCAGACGCGAGGCTTCGCCGTTCGCTTCCGCGACGAGCACCGTGACCATGCGGTCGGCCTCGGCGCGAATGCGGCGCGCCGCCTGCTCGCCCTGGGCGCGGATCTCGGTCGCCTGCCGCTGACGCTCGGTCTGCATGCGCTTGTAGATCGCAGCGCTGTTTTCCGGCGGCAGATCGGCGCGGCGGATCTTCACATCGACCATCTGGATGCCGAGCTTCTTGGCCTCGGCATCGACCTGCTGGGTGATCTTGGCCATCAGCCCTTCGCGCTCGTCTCGCACGAGCTGGATGAAGCTGGCATCGCCGAGCACGCGGCGCACGGCCGACTGCAGCACCGACGACAGCCGGACTTCCGCGCCCCGCACCGTCCCCACCGCCTGGTAGAAGAGCAGCGGGTTGACGATCTTGTAACGGCCGAACGCGTCGACGACGAGCCGCTTCTGGTCGGACGCGATGATCTCAAGCGGCGGCGAATTGAGATCGAGAATGCGCTTCTCGAAGTAGACGACGTTGTCGATGAGCGGCAGCTTGTAATAAAGGCCGGGCGTCGTGATCGGCTTCAAGTCGCCACCGATCGGGGCGACCACCTGGCCGAAGCGCAGCACCAGTGCCTGCTGGGTCTGATCGACGACGAACACGCTCGCCCACAGCAGGAAGCCAACCGCCGCGATGATGGCGATGCCGAGGCCGCTGAAAATGGTGCGCCTCATTGGTTGCCTCCACCGCTACCGGTGCTGGTGGTGGCGCCCGAGGCCCCCATGGACGCCGAGCCGCCCGACGTCGTCCCGCCCTTGTTCAGCGCATCGAGCGGCAGGTAGGGAACGACGCCGTTGCCGCCGCCTTTCTCGTCGATAATGATCTTGTCCATGCCGGCGAAGAGCTGCTCCATGGTCTCGTAGTACATGCGCAGCCGCGTCACCGCCGGCGCCGCCTTGTAGCTCTCGTAAACCTTGATGAAGCGGTCGGCCTGGCCCTTGGCCTCGGCGATCAGCCGGTCGCGGTAGGCGTTGGCGGCCTCGGTGATCTGCGACGCCTGGCCGCGCGCTTCCGGCACCACCTTGTTGGCGTAGGTCTGGGCTTCGTTCTGGATGCGCTCCTGATCGGCGCGCGCCGCCTGGACGTCACGGAACGAGGCGATGACTTCGGCCGGCGGATCGACCTTGAGGAGCTGCACCTGCGTGATGAGCACGCCCGAGCCGAACTCGTCGAGGGTCTGCTGGATGAGCGCCTGTACCTTCGCTTCGGTGATCTGGCGCGCCTGGGTGAGCAGCGGCTGGATGTCGGACTGGCCGACGACCTCGCGCATGGCGCTCTCGGCGACCGCCTTCACGGTCCCGTCTGGATCTTCCATGTTGAACAGGTAGTGGCTGGCGTCCTTGATGACCCAGAAAACCGTGAAGTTGATGTCGACGATGTTCTCGTCGCCGGTCAGCATCAGACTCTCTTCGGGAATCTCGCGGCCTGCACCGCCGCCCGCCGGCAGGCTCTGGCCAACGGTGATCGAATTCACCGTCGTCACTTCCGGCGTGTAGACCGTCTCGATCGGGTACGGCAGGCGGAAGTTCAGGCCCGGCTGGGCATCACGGTTGTAGGCGCCGAAACGCAGGACGACGCCCTGCTCGTTGGGCTGCACCCGGAAGGTGAAGAAGAAATAGGAGGCGAACACGAACGCGATTGCCAGCACCGCGATCATCGCGATCGGATTGGCCCCAAAGCCGCCACCGCCGCCGCCCGGCAGAACCCGGCGCAGCCGGTCTTGGCTGCGGCGCAGCAACTCCTCGAGATCGGGCGGCGTCGAGCCGCCGCCTCCGGTATTGCGCGGCCCCTGGCCCCAGGGCCCACCGTTGCCGCCCTTCCAGCCACCGCTGGCGTGAATGATACCGGGCATTTCGCTCCTTCGAGGCTGGGCACCGGCTTGTAGGTGCAACCCGGCCGGCCCCGCTTTTCGCGGCGTGGCCGGCTTTATACCAACTCAACCAACGCTTTCAACGCAAACCGGTTCTTTGCCCCGACCGCGGCGGTCTGCCCCACTTGGTGTCTGGCGGCGGGCAAGTCAACCGGACGAAGCGTCCCGCCGGCGTTCGTAGATAACGAAGCGGCTGGCGGCGCTGTCTTTTTCCCCCTCCGGCACCCGTATTTCCGGGCCGGCGTGCCAGACCGTCTTGTCGATCAGGGGAAAGCGCACGTCGCCGAGGGGCGCGGCCTCGACGTGGGTAATGTAGAGCCGGTCCGCCCGCTCCATCGCCTGGGCGTAGATTTCGCCGCCGCCCGCGACCATCACTTCTTCGGCACCGAGGGTGGCGGCCTTTTCCAGCGCCGCGTCGAGGCTGGCGACGACGATGACGCCGGCCGGCGCGAAACCACCCTGGCGGGTAACCACGATATTGTCGCGACCGGGAAGCGGCTTGCCGATCGTCTCGAAGGTCTTGCGCCCCATGACCACCGGCTTGCCCAGGGTCAGTTGCTTGAAGCGCTTGAGGTCGCTCGACAGGCGCCACGGCATCCCGCCGGCCGCGCCAATGACGCCGTTCTCGGCCACCGCCGCGATCAGGGAGACGCGAGCCGCGCCGCGCCCCGCCCCGCTCATACCGCGATGTCCGCCTTGATGAGCGGGTGCGGGTCGTAGTTCGACAAGGCGAAGTCGTCGTTGACGAAATCGAAGATCGAGTGGACGTCCGGGTTGAGGGTCATCGTCGGCAGCGGCCGCGGATCGCGAGAAAGCTGGAGCCGCGTCTGATCGAGATGGTTCTGATAGAGGTGCGCGTCACCCAGGGTGTGCACGAACTCGCCCGGCTGAAGTCCGGTGACCTGCGCCATCATCATGGTGAGCAGCGCGTAGGAGGCGATGTTGAACGGCACGCCGAGGAAGACGTCGGCCGAGCGCTGGTAGAGCTGGCAGGAGAGCTTCCCGTTGGCGACATAGAACTGGAAGAGCGCGTGGCAGGGCGGCAGCGCCTGCTTGTCGACGTCCGCCGGGTTCCAGGCCGACACGATCAGCCGGCGCGAATCGGGGCTGGTCCGGATCGCCGCCACGACATCCTTGATCTGGTCGATGGAGCCGCCGTCCGGCGTGCGCCACGAGCGCCACTCAGCGCCGTAGACCGGACCGAGGTCGCCGTTCTCGTCGGCCCACTCGTCCCAGATGCGCACGCCGTTCTGCTTCAGGTAGCCGATGTTGGTATCGCCCGACAGGAACCACAGAAGCTCGTGGATGATCGACTTCAGATGCACTTTCTTGGTCGTCACCAGCGGGAAGCCGGCGCCGAGGTCGAAACGCATCTGGTATCCGAAGACCGACAGCGTCCCTGTGCCAGTCCGGTCGCTCTTCTTGACGCCGTGGTCGAGCACGTGACGCATCAGGTCGAGATATTGGCGCATCGGCGGATTCAACCCGATTCTGGGGGCCCCCACAACAACGGGACTCCCTGACGTGAAACGCGCGCTATTCCGCCGGTTGCGGCGCCAGCGCAGCGCCCCGCCCGAGCGTCAGCCGGGCGAGCGTGAAGGCCGCGACGGCGCACACCGCCATCGCCACGATCATCGGCAATGGCGAGGCGTTGGCGCTGAACAAGCCGACAACCCCGATCACCCCCGCCGCCAGCACCAGCTGAAGCGTTCCCATCAGCGCCGAGGCGGTCCCGGCCGTGGCGCCGTAATCCTCCAGCGCCAGCGCCGCCGTTGACGGCACCACCAGGCCCATGGCGCCGAAGCCCACGAACAGGAAGCCGATCAGGACGAAGACGTTGTCGACGCCAACGAGGGTAAGCACCAGCAGAATACCGATCACCGCCATGTAGAAGCTCAGCGCCGTGCCCACCACGCGGGGCAGGCCGAAGCGCTTGCCGAGGGTGCCGGCGAGCTGGGCCATGCCGATGAAGGCGATCGCGTTGATCGAGAAGACGAAGGAGAACTGCGTCGGCGCCAACCCGAAGTGGTCGATGTAGATGAACGACGAGCCCGACAGATAGGCGAAGAAGCTCGACATGCCGAAGCCGCCGATGAACACCACGCCGAGATAGCGGCGGTCGCGCAGCAGCTCCAGGTAGTTGCGCGCGATGACGCGCGGGTTGAAGGGGATGCGCTCCGCCGCCGGCCGCGTTTCGACGAGCACGAAGATTGCCACCGCCAGCGACGCCAGGCCGAGGATCGAGATGACCCAGAAGATCTCGCGCCAGCTCCCGAATTCGGTCACCAGGCTGCCGGTCAAAGGCGCCAGAATCGGCGAAACGCTGAACACCAGCATGATCAGCGACATCAGCCGCGCGGCCTCGTGGCCGGTGTGCAGGTCGCGCACGATGGCGCGCGGGATGGTCATGCCGGCGCAGGCGCCGAGCCCCTGGACGAAACGCGCCACGATCAGCCAGCCGATGGTCGGCGCGAGGCTCGAGGCGACAGCGCCGATCACATAGAGCACGCCGCCGAAATAGAGCGGCGCCTTGCGGCCGTAGCTGTCGGAGACCGGCCCGTAGACGATCTGGCAGACGGCGACGGCAGCGAAAAAGGCCAGAAGGCTGCCCTGCGTCGCCGCGTCGGACGCGTGAAGATCGGCCGAGATCGCGGGCAGCGCCGGCAGATACATGTCGATGGCGAACGGTCCGACCGCGGACAGCAGCCCAAGGACGATCGCGTTTCGGGTGAAACTCGATTTCATCGTGAAGCAGACTTTCGGAATTCAGCGCCCGCGAGCCCGAAATGGGTCCGGGACCCCCGGAAGCAAGTCTATACGCCCCCGGTTTTCGCATCGCAACGCGCCGTGATGCATGGCTGCGTGCCTGTCCTGACAGGGGACGTCAACAGTGGCCCGGCGGTCCCGGCAAACCGGCCCGGGACGCGCCTCTCAGAGGGGCATTGCGACGTCCTTTGCGTTCCCCCCGCCGAATCCCTATATTTCGAGGTGCCGGAGCAATCCGGATACGGCGATAAACGGCCATCGAAATAAACCCTGCGGACCCGGGGGCAGTACCCGGCGCCTCCACCAATGGGGGCGAACTAGGATCGACGAGGGCGTAAAGGATGGGCTTTCGCTCGGCATGGTACCGCCGTTATCGGGCCAAACTTATAGTTGCTAACGACAACTATGCCGAGGTTGCTCTCGCCGCGTAATGCGGTGACACGATCTCATTCGAAGTCCTTCCGGTTCGCACCGTAAGGCGGGGTTCGGAGGCACCTGGCAACAGAAGCCTCCACTTTTCTTTGTCCGCGTCCGCGTGAGAATCGGGCATCTTGAGCGCGCCATGGCCGAAGACCTGATCCGCTACGACATACTTGCCCAGGACGCGCTGCGCGGCGTCGTGCGCAAGGTGCTGTCCGAGGTCGCCCGCACCGGACTTCCGGGCGAGCACCACTTCTTCGTCACCTTCGCCACCGCCGCGCCGGGGGTGCGCATCTCCAGCCGGCTGCTGCTCAAGTATCCGGACGAGATGACCATCGTCCTCCAGCATCAGTACCGCGACCTCACCGTCACCGAGCACGCCTTCGAGGTCGGCCTCTCGTTCGGTGGCATTTCCGAGCGCCTGCTGGTGCCCTTCTCCGCGGTCGTGCGCTTCATCGACCCGTCGGTCGGCTTCAAGCTCGAGTTCAACCTGATGCAGCCGATGGCGGCCCTTGCCGACAACGCCGAAGAGCGCCCGGCAATCGCCCTGGTCGGCGCCGACACGCCGGCCGAAGCCAAGGCACAGGAAGGCGACGCCAAGCCGGCAAGCGACGACGGCGAGGACGAAGACGCCGCCGCCGCGACCGGCAGCAAGGCCGAGGTCGTCAGCCTCGACGCCTTCCGCAAGAAATAGCGCCGAGCGCGGCAGGACGCCGCACATCCATCGAAATCGCCTCCCTGTCAGCGGACGGACAGGACGACGTCTCTAGCGTGCGCCCTGTCAGACGCCCGCATCCGGCAACGGCATGCGGGCTTCCCCCCAAGCGAAACTCACGCCCTGGAGACTTGCATATGAAACGCGCCCTTGTTTTCGCCGCCCTCGCCGCCGCCGTCGCGAGCCCCGCCTTCGCCGCCAACGGCTGCAGCACCGCCCCGCAGGCGAAGTGGCAGCCGCAGTCGAAGCTCACCGACATGCTCAAGACCGACGGCATGGCCGTGAAGCAGATCAAGGTCGAGAGCGGCTGCTACGAGGTCTACGCCATGGACAAGAACGGCAAGCGCATCAACCTCGCCTACAACGCCGAGACGCTGAAGCAGCTCGCCAACGCCGAAGCCGGCGAAAACTAGGCCGTCGTCATGCAGGGGGCAGGCGCCGAACGCATTTCGTGGGTCCGAGTCTGGGACCCGTTCGTGCGCCTGTTCCACTGGTCACTGGTGCTGAGCTTCGCGGTTGCGTGGCTCAGCCCGCACTCTTCCGAGACGATCCACATGTGGGCCGGCTACGCCGCCGGCGGCCTCGTCTTCCTGCGCGTCCTGTGGGGCTTCATCGGCACGCCGCACGCGCGCTTTTCCAGTTTCGTGCACCACCCGAGCACGATCGTCGCCTACCTGAAGGCGATCGTGGCCGGCACCGAAGCCCGCCACGTCGGCCATAATCCGGCCGGCGGCGCCATGATCGTCGCGCTCATTCTGGCGATGGCAGCGACCGCCTTCTCGGGCTGGCTGCTCACCACCGACGCCTTCTGGGGCAACGAGCGGATGTCGCATCTCCACCACCTGATGGCCGACGGGCTGCTGCTGCTGGTGCTTCTGCATCTGGCCGGCGTCGTGCTCGCCAGCATCCGCCACCGCGAGAACCTCGTCGGCGCCATGATCGTCGGCCGCAAGCGCGCTCCGGAGGCCGACCCGGCCGAATAAGCGCCGGGCAGGCCCCGCGTCGCCCTACTTCAGAGGCAGCGTGACGTTGACCCGTCCGGTGTAGTTCACGAGGTCGTCGGCGCCGGCCAGCCCGTTTGCACCAAGCGAGAGGTTGACGGTCGCGCCGCCCGTCAATGTCAGGTCGAGCCCGGCCGTCACGTCCGCCGTCAAACGCGAGGAGTCGAACGCGCTCTTCGTGCTCGCCGGCAAGGCGCCGCTCATCGACTGATCCGCCGCCACGTTGCCCTGGATGCGCAGGCTCGGCCTCAGCGAGGCGACGACCGACCCACCGCGCAGGAAGGTCCGCGCCACGGTCAGACCGCCGGACAGCACGAACTGCTCGACCCATCCCGCCGAGATCGCC
Organism: uncultured Alphaproteobacteria bacterium; assembly: GCA_963843565.1. Lineage (GTDB taxonomy): Bacteria > Pseudomonadota > Alphaproteobacteria > Rhizobiales > Kaistiaceae > DASZQY01. Next base: position 70,557 of record CAWJKY010000003.1, on the reverse strand, counting down.
GTGCCAGCGGAGTCCGTGTAGGAGGTCGTCGCGAAGCTCGTCCACGTCACGATCGCCGTCGGCGTCACCTCGACGCCCGGACCGAGCATCCATGTGCGCGTGTAGCTGCCGTCGACCTTGGTCAGCGTCGAGGAGAAGCGGCCGCTGGTGCCCGATGCGTCGATCGAGTGCGAAGCCCAGAACTCGGACGCCGATATCTTCAGCTTGCCCCTGCGGAGCCGATAGGTCGCATAGAGCCCGAGCCCGCCGCCGCCGGTGGTCAGCTTGGTCACGCCCGAGGAACGCTTGATGCTGCCGCCGAGCCCGGTACCGTACACGCCGAGATCGAGCTTGGGCTTAACGCCGACGACGATGCCGGCCGTGAACGCACCTCCGATGCCGTCGCCGCCGGCAAGGATCGCGCCCTTGGTGCGCGTCCACACGTCGACCGGCATGCCACCGAGGAACGCGAAGGTGTCGCTGGCCGCCGACATCGGCCCCGTCGTGCGGTAGCTGGTCGTCTGGAAATCGTCCGCATAGGACATCGGCCAGGGAACCCGCGCCGCGGCGGAACGTGTCTCCGGCGCGTAGTTCAGCATGCCAGGGGGCAACGGACTGCCGTTGTAGGTGATCGCATGCGACGGTTTTAACCGCGCGCACGCCACCAGGGCCTTCAGCGCACGCCACTTCTCATCGGACGTTTCCGAAAGCACCGTAGGACCACGAATGTCAACGGAAACGAAGTCGAAGTTCGGCGATGCCTGGATATCGACACGAACTGATTGGTCCGGATGAGCGATGATATCTACGTATGATCGCGTGCTGTTGACGGTTGCCTGGGCCCCGTCGAAGTCGAAGTGGAGGCAGGCATCCTCCGGCGTCTCGGCAGTTCCGGCCGGTGTTTCCGTGGGCGGCGTGGGGTTCGGTTGTGGCGAGGGGGGAGCGTATGTCACCGGTGTCTCGCTGGTCTGCAGATCGATACCGGCCAGCGGTCCCTCATCAATAGGCCCACCGTTGTAATAGAGCCGGTAACCCCCGGCACTCGTGCAGCGAACGAGGGCCTTGAGCGCGCTCGCCGCCGCCGGCGAAAGATACGTCAGCTGGACGGGCCCCCGGATCGAGATGTCGATACCGCCGTCGGGCGCATAGCCCAGTTCGACGTGGAACTCCGCCTCGTCGTTGATCGCCTTGATCAGAGCGTCAAACCGATAGGAGCAGGCCGTCTCTACCGGCTCGGGGTTCAACCGATCGCGCGGCGGTGGGGACTCGAAATTCACGATGCCGCAGCTGACTAATCGCAGCCTTATCCGGCTGATTTCGGCCAGTTCCACGCCGGGCAGATCGACGCCAATGATCTCAAAGAATTTCTCCTTGTTCGTGAGAGCGTCAAGCCTTCGCTTCACATCCGCCAGAGTCTTTTGATCGCAGGGATTCTCGAAGACCGCGACAACTTCCGGACTACACGCGGGATCGGCCGATGAACACGTTTCCGGTAGCGTGCCGGGATCCGGATCAAAGGGGTCGACCGAGATGAACGCCCCGCCGAAGCCGGGCGGAGCAGATGTGATCGGCCGCACAGGCGGCTGCGTCGGCGGCGGGCTCGGTGGCGGGTTCGGCGGCGGCGATCCGAGCCCCGTGTAGATGCACGATTCCGTCACGGTGATGTCGCCGCCGGGGCCGTCCAGATCGGTGCTGTGGAACACGACCGTCGCGCCGGTCCCATCGACCGAGCCGCTGGTGATCGCCGGCAGATCGACGATCACGAGCAGATCGGCCGTGATCGTGCCCGTCGTCGCGGCGCCGGTCACATCGACCGACAGGCGATAGTCGGTAGCAACGTCCGCGCTCCAGTCGGAACGGAAGATTGAAAAGGGCATGGTGACGGTGGCGAGTGTGGTCGGCGATCCCGGCCCGCAATCTTTGCCGTCGAAGCTGACAAGGTCGCCCGAGCCAAGCGCCATCGCGGGCCCGGGCGCCGCGGCGGCCAGCGCACACGCCGCCGCGACCAGCGCCAAGGGCGCAAACCAAGTTCGAGACATGACGCCCCCCCGCCCTGCTTGGCGGCGGCCACAGGTCTCAGCACCTGATCAGACCGCCAACCCTTCGGAAAGAGCCGAGGTTGGGACGTCGGCGGCCCCAGGGCTTGGACTCAGCGCGCGCGAGAAGCGCTCGGGCCCATGGCCACCGGCAGGCCGACGCTATTCCGAAGAGCTGTGGCCTTCGCGCAACGCTGCGGCGCGGACGTCCGAGGGCGTTACGCCGAAGCGTTGACGGAACGCGCGATTGAAATGGGAGAGATCGCCGAAGCCGGCCTCGTATGCGAGCGTGGCAATGGAGCGGTCGCGGAGCGCAGGTTGGGCGATCAGGCGGCGGACGCGCGCCAGTCGAAGCTCGCGGACATAGTCGCCGAACGTGGTGCCCTCGGCGTTGAACAGACGGCGCACGTACTGCGGTGAGATGCCGTGCCGCGCCGCCACGGTTCCGATCGACAGATCGGGCCGCGGGAGATGAGCTGCGATGTCCGCCTTGATCCCGGCGAGGCGCGACGCGCGCAGCCCTCCGATGCGGGCCCGCTCCGCCGCGTCGTGATTGGCACCGAGCGCCAGCGCCGCAAGGTCGCGGACATGGTTGGCACATCGCTCGAGCGCGGCCTGCGACATCGCTTCCGCCCCCTGCGTCAGCGACACGACGTAGTTGGTCAACAAGCGCAGCGCGGGAGACGCCGGCAGCTTCGCGTTCGACACCGCATCGAGATCGAGAACCGCCGACGCGAGAACGTCACGCGGGATCGCGAAGTTGATCACCGTGTTGCAGCGCCCCGGCGCGTTTGCAACGCTCGCGTCCCTGTTGACGCTCAGGTAGACCTCGCCGGGGCCGCACTCAGTCTCTTCGTCACCCTCGCGGTACGCGCTCCAGCCCGCATCGGCGACGAGACAGAAGACCAGATCATCGGCGCTGTCGGCCGCGTGCGCCCGGGTCCGGTGCGCGCGGTAACCGGGGAAGCGGCCCCACCCGATCGAGAGCCCCGGCAGCACCAACGCCGAAGCATCCACGAAGAAGCGGCGCCGATCGGCCGGCGCGAGGTCGATCCTGGTGACCGGGGCCCAGATGTCCTGGATGGCCGAGGCGCGCTCGTTTGCGGGAAACGCCTCCGAGGAAAAGTGCAGAACACTCATATCGCCCTGCCACCGGCGCGACAGCGCCAGCGGCACCCCCACTCACACCGCTTTGGGAGCATAGGACCGGTTGCGACCGAGGACAACCTGCGCGCTGCCGCCGGACGAACGCGCGCGCAGGCGATGTGCCCGCCAAGCTCGACCAGCACTTCCCGCTGGTCGCCTGGCAGACCGGCTCGGAGGCCGACCCGGCCGAGTGATGCCGAACGGCCTTGCCGGGTCAGTGCAGGTTGATCTTGAAGCCCAGGCTCGCGTTGTAGACCTGCTCGTTGCCGCCGATGCCCGACACGCCGCCGGAAAGCGACACCGACGCGCCGCCGTTGAACAAGATATCGACGCCGGTCGAGGCGGCAGCGCTGAGACTTGCGCTGTTCAGGAGATTCGCTCCGCTCGACGGTGCGGGTGAACCCGACTGCGACGCCACCCAGCTGCCCTGCAACTGCGCGTGCGGCGTGACGGTGTCCACCGTTTCGCCACCCACCACGACCGGCCGGGAGAGCGACAGGCCGGCGGTAAGCACGAACTGTTCGTGGCTGGCGGCCGGAACCGAGGCCGAGCTGGAATCCACGAAGGCATCGTCATGGAAACTCTGCCAGCGGGCGTTCGCGCTCGGCGTCAGGACCACCCCGTCCCAGTGGAAGGGGCGGCTGAAGCTGGCGTCGATCTTGGTGAAGCGCGATGCGAAGTTGCCCGTCGCCCCGCCGGAGTCGCTGGCCGTGGCGCCCCACACCTGAAGCAGCGACACGCCGAACTTGCCGTCCCACGGCATCAGGTACGTCCCGTAAACGCCCGCGCCACCGCCGGCGGTCGTCACCTTCGTGGCGAGCGTCGTCGACTTGTTGGTGCCGGCAAGCCCCAGCCCGTAGACGCCGAGGTCGATTTGCGGCGTCACGCCAGCCACGACGCCGACCATGCCGATGCCGACGATGCCCGTGCGGTCGTAGGTGCCGCCCAGGAACGCGCCGGTGAACCGCGACCAGACGTTGACCGGAATGCCGCCGGCGTTTGAGAAACTGCTGCCACCGGCGACCAGCCCGTCGGATCCACCCGCATAGGCCATCGGCCACGGCACGCTTGCACCGGGTGCCGGCGCTTTCTCGGCGTAGGACTCGAAGATGTAGCCTCCGTCGGGCACCGGGGCCGGGGGTGGCGGCGGAGGCGGCGGCGGCGGGGGTGCGGAAGAGCCCGGCAAATCGCCGGTCACGATGTCTACCGACGTGAATATCTGCTCGTTGCCGCCACCGATCCTGTTTCCCTTGTCGCGGTCCCCCGGCGGTGGAGGCGGCGGCGGAGGTGGCGGGGGTGGCGGCGGCGTGTTGGTGGGCGGTGCGCAGGTAATGTCGATCGTCCCGGCGCCACCTGTCGCATTCAGGCGGCTGGAGGCGTTGCCGGATGCTGCGCTGGTGATGACCAGGTTGAACGTTCCGTCCACGTTCGAGGACAGGACCGGATTGGGCGCCGGCGGCGTGAACTGGCCCAGCGCCACGACACCCGCGTTCGTCACGATCTTGATGGTGAGCGTATCTCCGACGGCAAAGGTGGTGGCGGGGCGGGTGACGGTATTATCGAGCCCGCCAATGTTCTGGTCGAAGAAGCCCGCATTCACGGCATCGCATCCGTCGGATGCCAACGCCGACCCCGCCAATGCGACGAGGCTAGCGCCAAGCGCCGTCGCCCCCAGGAAATGCAACCGCAGCCGCTGTGTGCCAGTCATCGCCCCTACCCCCATGCGTCACTCCCCGAATTGTTAAGGAGGCAGCGAGCGGCCGGCTTGGACTGAGCGCTTGGACTACGCGCTCAGAGGCAAGGCTGACTTTTCTGCAACAGGGGTGGCTAAGCGGTCCCGCGATCGCGGAGCGCCGCCGCGCGAACGTCGGACGGCGTCATGCCGTGCTTCCGGCGGAAGGCGCGGTTGAAATAGGAGAGATCGCCAAAGCCCGCTTCGTAGGCGATGGCACTGATCGGGCGGCGGACCGAGGCAGGGTCGGTGATCGCGCGGTGCACCAGCGCCAGCCGCTCGCCCAGCACGAAATCCCGGAACGTCGTCCCCTCGCTGTTGAAGAGGGAGCGGACGTATTGCGGCGAGATTCCGTGACGGGCCGCGATCGTCTCAAGCGACAGATCGTGGTGCGTGAGGTTGGCGGCGACGTCCGCCTTGATTGCGGCGAGCCGGGCGGCGCGCACCCCACTCTGGGTGGCCGGATCGGAAATCTCTTGTGGGCCGCCGAGCGCGATCGCCAGAAGGTCGCAGACGTGATCGGCAATGCGGTGCTCAACGCCGGGCGGCATCTGCGCGACGTCCGTAGTCAGAACACCGGCATAACCGACCAGCAGGCGCAGCGCCGGCGAAGAGGGAATCTTGTCGCGCAGGGCGCGATCGATATCGCGTATCCGTGGCGCCAGACAGGCGCGCGAGACGGCGAGCGACACGCGCGCGCTGCGCCCGTTGCGAATCTCGGAAGGCTCCTCGTTGAGCAGGAGGTATCCCTCGCCCGGCGCGCAGGTCGCATCCGCCCGACCGCGCTGGCGATAAGCCGCCCGCCCCTCGGTCGGCAGCGAGATGACGAAGTTGTCGTCGCCCGCGGCTGCCTGCCCGGCGATGTGGATCATGCTGAGTGGAGACAGCGACGAGGTCGCCACGACGACGTTTGGGAGCGTGCGGAACGTCGCCTCGACGTCGATGGGGCGCTCGCCGAGGTTGGTCACCTCAAGCTGCAGGACGGAATTCAGGAGATCGCTGTAGCGCGCCACCCGGTCCGCCTTCGGTATGCGGCGCGACGAAAAGCGTGTCAGACCCATATGCCGACCCCCAACCAACGGCTGGCCTTCCCCTAGCGACGCCGATGCTACCCCGGGTTGGAGAGCCGCGCCAACCCCGGGTGTTGGCTGGCCGCCGTGGCACCGGCTGGCGCGCCGTGATATGAGCGCCGAAAGCGCACGCGAGGACAGAAAATTGGCCACCACCCGCACCGAGACCGACACCTTCGGGCCGATCGAGGTGCCCGCTGACCGCTACTGGGGCGCGCAGTCGGAGCGCTCGCTGGAAAACTTCCCGATCGGCTGGGAGAAGCAGCCGGCGCCGATCGTGCGCGCCCTCGGGCTGATCAAGCGGGCCGCCGCCGAGGTCAACATGGATCTCGGCAAGCTCGACCCGAAGATCGGCAGCGCCATCGTCAAGGCCGCCCAGGAGGTCGCCGAGGGCAAGCTCGACCAGCACTTCCCGCTCGCCGTCTGGCAGACCGGCTCCGGCACCCAGTCGAACATGAACGCCAACGAGGTGATCGCCAACCGCGCCATCGAGATGCTGGGCGGCGAGCTCGGCTCCAAGAAGCCGGTGCATCCCAATGATCACGTCAACATGAGCCAGTCGTCGAACGACACCTACCCGACGGCCATGCACATCGCGGGATCGGAAGAGATCGAGCATCGCCTGCTGCCGGCGCTGGAGAAGCTCCGCAACGCGCTGAACGACAAGGCGCAAGCCTGGAAGGCGATCATCAAGATCGGCCGCACCCACACCCAGGATGCCACCCCCCTCACCCTCGGCCAGGAATTTTCCGGTTACACCCAGCAGGTCGAGAACGGGATTCAGCGCGTCCGCGAGGTCATGCCCGGGCTGATGCAGCTCGCCCAGGGCGGCACGGCGGTCGGCACCGGGCTCAACGCGCCGGTCGGATTCGCGGAAGCCTTCGCCGACAAGATGGCGGCACTGACCGGCATGAAATTCACGACCGCGCCGAACAAGTTCGAGGCGCTCGCCGCCCACGACGCCATGGTCTTTGCCCACGGCGCGCTCAACACGGTGGCGGCGAGCCTCTTCAAGATCGCCAACGACATCCGCCTGCTGGGTTCCGGGCCGCGTTCCGGCCTCGGCGAATTGATGCTGCCCGAGAACGAGCCGGGCTCCTCGATCATGCCTGGCAAGGTCAACCCGACCCAGTGCGAGGCGCTGACCCAGGTGTGCGTGCAGGTCTTCGGCAACAACGCCGCCGTGACCTTCGCCGGCAGCCAGGGCCACTTCGAGCTCAACGTCTACAACCCGGTGATGGCGTACAATTTCCTCCAGTCAGTGCGCCTGCTCGCCGACGCCGCAGTGAGCTTCACCGACCGCGCCGTCGTCGGCATCAAGGCGAACGAAGCGCACATCAAGGCGCTGATGGAGCGCTCGCTGATGCTGGTGACGGCGCTGGCGCCCAAGATCGGTTACGACAAGGCCGCCGAGATCGCCAAGGTGGCTCACAAGAACGGCACGACTCTGAAGGAAGAGGCCGTGCGCCTCGGCTACGTGACGTCGGAGGAATTCGACGCCACCGTGCGCCCCGAGGACATGATCGGGCCGAGATAATCAACTTGCTTTCCGGCCCGACCGGGCGACAATGCGCATAACGTATGCGCATGGAGCCAAACATGGCCGCTCAGGGCAAATTGAAGAAGCGCGCGGTCAACGTCTCGATCCGGGCCGAATTGGCCGAGGAGGCCCGGGCTTTCGGTACGAACATGTCGGCGGTGCTGGAGCGCGCCCTCGATGAAGAGCACAAGGCGCGGCGGCGCGAACGGTGGCGGGCGGAGAACCGGGACGCGATTGCCGAGGCCAACGCTGAACTGGCCGAAAACGGACTCTGGTCCGACGGTCTGAGAACCTTCTAGCCGTGAGCCAGTTCGATGTCTGCCGCCTGAAGGACGGACGCGACAATCTGGTGGTCATCCTCCAGAACGACATGGTCGACGAGTTCGACACGCGCATCGTCGCACCTCTCTCGGACAGACCGTACCGGCAGCTTGTTCGAGGCGTTCGCGTGCCGGTCGATTTCGGCCATGGGTCATACGTGCTCCACGTCGACCGGCTTTCCGCGATCCCCAAGCGTTCCATTGGAGCGGTGGTGGGAAGCGTCGCGACGGTCGAGCACCAGATCAAGGCTGCCCTCGACCTCGTCTTCTTCGGTGTATGAGTTTGCCCATGGCTGACGTCATCAACCTGCGCCGCGCCCGCAAGCAGAAGGACCGCGCCGACCGCGAACGGGAGGCAGCCGAGCGGCGCGCTGAATTCGGGCGGACCAAGACCGAGAAGAAGAAGACGACCGCCGAGCGCGAGCGGATCGCGCGCACGCTTGCCGGCCACCAACGCGAACCGGACTGAACCGCGCGCGACCGCCGATGTCCAAGCGCTCCCTCACCGTCGCCGGCCACCGCACCAGCATCTCCCTGGAGGATGCGTTCTGGCAGGCGCTCACCGAGATCGCCGCCACGCGGCAATCGAGCGTCGCCGGACTGGTGGCGGAGATCGACCGGACCCGACCGGACGACGTCAACCTGTCTTCGGCGATCCGGCTCTACGTCCTCCACTGGTATCGGGAGGCAGCGAAGGGCGCCTGACGCCGCCCTATTGATAGGGCGGCGTGATGATGATGGGCTGATCGCCGGCGATCGTCTTCGGAAGCTTCGGCTTGACGGGCTTGGCGGGTGGCGGCTTGGCGGGCGGCACCTGGTCCGCGGCGGCCTGATCGGGCGCCGGGGCGAGACCGGCCCGCCGCTTGGCCGCCTGCGCCTCATCGGCACGCACCTTCACGTCCGCAACGGCGGCAGCGGCATCCGCTTCCGCGGCCCCGGCTTTCGCCTCGGCGTCGGCAGCAACCGCTTCGGCATCGGCGCGCGCCTTGGCTGCGCTATCGGCCGCGGCGGCGGCCGTCTCGTTGTCGGCCCTCACGCTCGCCAGCGACGAGGCGGCCGCGACCGCCTTGGCGTTGGCCTCGTCGGCGATCTTGCGGGCGCTGAGCGCCTCGGCGATCGCCGCGTCGGTGGCGTCGGTCGCCGACTTCAGCGCAAACGCAGCGGCATTCGCCGCCGATGTCGCGGCAGCCACCCGACGGGCCGCAGCGGCGCGCTCGAGCGTCGCCACGTCGGCCGCCTGGTTCGCCGCCGTCGCGCGGTCGTAAGCATCGTGGGAGCTGGTCTGGGCGTCGTTGAATGTCGTCCCGGCCTGCTGGGCGGCGGCCTCCGCGGCGGTGGCGCGAGCGACCGCAGCGTCGCGCGCCTCGGTCGCGGCCTTGAGGTTCGCCTGTGCGGTGGCATTGGCTTCCGCGGTGCGTTTGGCCTCGGCTTCGGCGGCTTCGAACTTGGCCGAGGCGTCGGCAAAGGAGGCCTGAGCTGCAGCGGCGCGATCGGCTGCATCGCCCGCTGCAGCGGCAGCGTTGTTGTAGGCCCTGCGCGTCGCATCGAGGATCTGCTTGGCATGAACGGCGCGCGCCTCGGCGCCCGACAGGCGAAGTTCGGCAGCGTTCACCATCGCTTGCGCGCTCGCGGTGTCGGCGCCGTCGGGCGGGTTTGCGGCAAGCGCCAGCGCCTCGTCTGCGGCCTGCTGGGCAGCCGCGAGTTGCGCGTCTACCTTCTCCAAGTCTTGCTCCGCGCTTTTAAACGCCTGCTCCGCCGCGTCGCGTTCCACCACCGTCTGGTCAGCGTCAGCCGTGGCCGTTTCCGCCACAGCCCGCGCGACGTCGCGCTCCTTCGCGGCGGCTTCAGCGGCGGAGGCAGCCTGCGTGGCGGCGGTGGCAGCTTGTTCGGCCGACGACGTTGTGGCCGAAAACGCCATCTCCGATGCCTTACGCGTCGCGACCGCCGTTTCGCGGGCGCGTGCGGCCTCGCCCAGCGCTCGGTCGGCATCCATGAGCGCAGCCTTCGCGACTCCCGCCTCCGTCGTCGCCTCAGCGGCAGCGGTCGCCGCATCGTCGGCCTTGGCGCTCGCATCCGCGTAGGCGGCGTTGGCCGCATCGAGGTCCGCGTTTGCCTTGCTCGCCGCGTCGCGGGCGCTGGCCTCGGTGGCTTGCGCGTCAAGCGCGACCTTCTCAGCCGCATCTGCCTTGGCGATTTCATCGGACGCCGACTGCTTGGCCGCGTCCGACGCACTCTGCGCGGCGGCGAGCGCCCGCGCCGATTCGGCCAACGCCGCCTGCGCCTGCTGGTCGGCGGCGACCGCTGCCGCCAGTGCCGCCTGGGCGTCGTCCGCCTTGGCCCGCGCGGCCGTGGCCCGATCGGCCGTTTCGGCGGCCACCTTTCGGGCCGCGGCCAGCGCCGCCTCGCTCCGCGCCACGGCGCGTTTCAACGCCTCCGCCTGGCGCTGCTCGGCGGCCGCCTCGCGCGCCACGTGGGCGTCGGCGATCGCCTGGGCCGCAGCGGCGGTGATCTCCGCCTGCAGGCGTGCCTTCTCGGCAGCGGCCGCAGCGACGCGCCGGGCGCGCTCGTCGTCCTGCTTCAGCTTCACGACAAGACGACCGAGGCGGTCGCGCTCTGCACGGTCGGCTTCCTCGGTCGCGATGATTTCGAGCATGCGCGCGGCGCGGCGCGAATTGAGATACGAACTGAACGGCAGCGGATCGATCCGCCGGGAGGGATCCGCCAGCGGCCCGCTGAACACCAGGCCGACCTTCGGATCGGTGCCCTGCACCTTGTCGTCGCCCGGGTTGAACTTGAGCGTCCAGTCGCTGTCGAGGGTCAGCGCATTGAAGTCGATGACTGTGTCGCCGCTGGCGTCGAGATCGGGGGAACGGACCGACATGTCCTTGATGCGCACCGCGCCGGCCGCCATCGAGAACGCCGCCCCGGCCTCGCCGAACTTGAAGGAGTTGGCGTCGATGTTGTCGGCGAGCGCCTTGGCCAGTTCGGTGTCGGTGTACTCCTGCCCGAGATCGGAAGCGCGCACGATGAGGCGCGCGGTGTTCGGGTTGACGTAGCGCGCCTCGCCATCGCGGATCGTGATGACGCCGCCGCCGGTGGCGCTCGAGACCAGCCCGGCGGGCGTACGCCCGGTCGCCTCGAAGCTGCCCTTGAGATCGAACGCGCCCGTCGCCACGGCGCGCCCGTCGCGCTGCCAGATGAACGATTGCAGCGACGCGCCACCCAGGTCGAAGCTGGCGTTGAGGTTGGCGTTGCCGTCGACGTTGGCGATCGCCACCGTACCGGCTGCGGTGCCGCCGGCGAGCTGCCCGCCGGTGAGCTCGGCGGCGATGCGCTGCGGCTGGAGGTCGACGTTGAGCGTGCCGTTGGCGACGTCGATGGTGTCGCCGATGGTGAAATGCCCTGTGGCGACCGTGATCTTGCCGCGCACCGCGCCATAGGTCGGCGGCCCGAACGGCGCCTTCGACCATGGCTCGTCGGGCTTGCCGGTCGGCATCGGGCCAAAGCCCAGACCCAGCGACATCAGCCAGTCGAGATCGACCGCGTCGACCGACAGATCGCCGCCCACCAGCCAGGTCTGGCCGCTGCCACGGCCGAGCGAGAACGTGCCGCTCACCGCGCGATCGCCCACCGTTCCGTTCTTCCAGGTGAGCCTGGCGGTGCCGTCGGCGACCCCGATGCTGCCGCCGAGATCGAGTTTGGTGCCGGTCGCCGCCCCAGGAATCGACAGACCGGCGGTCGCGATCAGCGGGTCGAGGTCGTCGGCGGCGAGCGTGAAGGTTCCATCGAAGGTCGGCGGCTTGGTGATGCCGACGGCGAGCTTGCCGGTGGCGGTCGCCCGCACGCCGGCGAACTGGGCATCGAGGCTGGTGTCGAGACCGCCGTCGGGGATGCCCGCGCCGTGAACGTGCACCTCCCCGCCGGGATCGTTTTCAACCGTCGTCGCGGCAAACCCGATCTGGCGGGCGAGCGCAGCGCTGTCCGGCGATTCGAGGAAGACGTCGAACGTGGTGTCGGCGCTCCGCCAGTTGGCGATCTCCTTGCTCGTCTGCGCGCTCGCCGTGATCGTGGTCGGGCCGGCGACGCCGCTGAGCGCGATGCTGAGCCCGGTGCCGCCGGGGGTCGGCGGCGCGATGACGTGCGCATCGATGACCAGCGGCGTCAGCGTCTGGGCGGTGCGGTCGATCCAGCTGGACAGGTCGCTGCCCGGCGCCAGCCGGCCGACGGTCAGCGCCAGCCCGTCCGGATCCTTCGCCTCGAAACGCGCGTCGAGCCGGCCACGCGGCGTCTTGCTGGTCAGCCCCTCGATCCGCCCGCTGGTGATCTTGAACGAGGCCCCGCCGATGTCGTCGATGCCGAACTGGACAACGTTGAGGACGTCGTCGGCATAGCGAGCGTTGACCCGGATGCCCTTGAGAAGCACGTCCTGATAGCGGAAGACGTCCGCGGTCAGCTCGACGGCGAAGCTGTCGGCGATGGCGCGCGCGTCGGTGAGCTGGCGGCCGACGAGGAGATCGGCGAGCGCCTTCACCTGTTCGACGTCGATCCGGTCGGCCTGCAGCTTGGCGCCCAGCGTGCGCGTGCTGGTACGCTGGTCGGCGCCCCAACCGAAACTGCCGGTCACCGTGGCGTCGCCGATGCGCGCCTGGATGCCGGAAACCTGGACGCGGCCGGGTGCGATATCGGCGCGGCCGCTGATGTCGAAGGCGGGCAGCAGCTGACCGCCGCCGCCACTGGCGCCCCGCCACCACGCCGCGAAGGCCGCCGGCTGAACCACGGCCAGGCTGGCCGTGCCGTTGAAGCCGACCGCCTTGGCGGTCGTCAGCAGGCCGTCCGCCGACACCTGCGCCTGCCCGGGGAGCTCGGCATGGAAGCCCTTGATCTGCCACCCCGCACCGGCGGGCGACGCCTCGAAGCCGACGTTCTGGATCACGCCGCCGCCGGCCACCACCGCCGGAACGGTGAAGCGGATGCGCCCGGGAACCGGCGGCTGCGGAACGTTTGCCAGCCACCGCACCAGTTCCTGGGTCTTCTCCGCCACGTTGATCGGCGCGTTCGGGCCGCCACCGAAGCTGCGGTCGACGTCGATCTGTTTCGATTCGACGACCGCGTCGAACGACGGCTCCATACCGAAGCGGATCGTCAGCGATCCCGCGAAGCCGGTTTGGCGATCGGCCGGGCCGTTGGCGAGCACCGCCTTGTCGATCACCAGGCCGTCGCGCGACAGGGCGAAGGAGCCCTGGCTGTTCCAGCCGATCGGCGGCTCGGCGGCTGCCGGCTGACTGTCGTCCGGCGCCGACGCGGCCGCGTCGACCACCTCGGTGACCGCGTAGGTGCCGACATAGGTGAGCCCGGCGCCGGCGTTCTCCGCCAGCACGCCGTCGGCGGAGGCATCGACCGGCAGGCCGGTCGGGCTGAAGTCGACCTTGACGCGGATCGTGCCATCCTCGAGGCGCCGCCCGGTGGCGATGCGGAACGGCACCGCCTTGCCGCCGTCGAGATAGCTGCCGTCGACATGCCACGGGCCGGCCAGCGACGGCGCGTCGACGGATGCATTGACGCGATCGAAGGCCAGCGCGATGCCCGCCGCCGGATCGGTGTAGTCGAGCGTGCCGTCCTTGATCTGGACATCGGCGAAGCTGAAGCGATCCGGGTCGATCGCCTCGCTGGTCGCGGGCCGCTTCAGCCAGTCGAGGCCGCCGGTCGCATCGGCGCCGATCCGCATGTGCGGCCGGTCGAGGCGCATCGAGACGATATGAATCTGCCCCTGGACGAGCGGCATCAGCTCGGCCGTCACCTCGAAGCGCGCCACGGTCATCATCGGGTGGTCAGGATCGTCGCCGACCACCACGTCGGTGAAGGTCAGCGACGGCGACGGCAGGATCGACGCCTGGGCGTCGCCCCTGACGTGAACCGGGTGGCCGAGGATGCGGGTCGCCTGCTCCTCGAAACTGGCTTTGTAGCTGTCCCAGTTCACGTAGCGCGGCACGATAAGCGCCGCGAACAGCGCGATGACGATAGCGCCGCCGACGATCAGATAGAGCCGGCTCAGAAGCGCCTCCGCCTGTCGGTCGCCCGCCTCATGGGAAAATCTTGCCCGGGTTGAGAATGTCGAGCGGATCGAGCGCCCGCTTGATGGCGTGCATTACCGCCAGCCCGCCGCCATGCTCACGCTCGAGGTAGCCGGTCTTGCCCTGCCCGACCCCGTGCTCGCCCGTGCAGGTGCCGTCCATGTCGATGGCGCGAACGGCAAGCCGGCTGATGACGCCTTCGACCCGCCGGCGCTCGTCGGCATCGTCCGGATCGACCAGCACGGTGAGATGGAAATTGCCGTCGCCGACGTGCCCGACGATCGGCGCGACGACCCCGCTGGCGGCGACATCGGCGGCGGTCTCGGCGACGCATTCGGCCAGCCGCGAGATCGGCACGCAGGCGTCCGTCGCCAGCACCTTGACGCCCGGGCGCAGACGCTGGGCCGCCCAGTAGGCGTCGTGGCGGGCCTGCCACAGGCGATTGCGTTCCTCCGCCTTCACCGCCCAGGCGAAATCGCCGGCGCCGAACTCGCGCGCGATCTCGCCGAAGCGCTCCGACTGCTCGGCGACCGAGGCGTCGCTGCCGTGGAACTCGACGAACAGCGCCGGCTGCTCGGGCAGGTCGAGGCCGGCATAGAGGTTGGTGGCGCGCACCATGGCCGCGTCGAGCAGTTCGATGCGGGCGACCGGAATGCCGCTCTGGATCGTCAGGATGGTGGCGTTGCAGGCGCCCGCCACCGTCGGGAAGGAGACCACGCCGCCGGCGATCGCTTCCGGGATGCCGTGCAGGCGGAGCGTCAGCTCGGTGATCAGGCCGAGCGTTCCCTCCGACCCGATGAGAAGACGGGCAAGGTCATAGCCCGACGACGACTTGCGTGCCCGGTTGCCGGTCTTGACCACCGACCCGTCGGCAAACACGGCGGTGAGGTTGATGACCGCGTCGCGCATGGTGCCATAGCGCACCGCGTTGGTGCCGGAGGCGCGCGTCGCGGCCATGCCGCCCAGCGTGGCGTCGGCGCCGGGGTCGATCGGGAAGAACAGGCCCTGGTCGCGGAGGTGGGAGTTGAGCTGCTTGCGGGTGACACCCGGTTCGATGACGCAGTCGAGATCCTCGGCATGGACTGCGAGCACGCGGTTCATGCGGGAGAAATCCACCGAGACACCGCCGAAGGGTGCGTTGACGTGGCCTTCGAGCGAGGTACCGACGCCGTAGCCGATGACCGGCACGACGAAGCGGGCGCACACGCTGACGATCTCGACGACCTCGGCGGTGCTCTCCGGAAAGACCACCGCATCCGGCGGCTCGCTCGCCAGCCACGTGATCTGCTGGCCATGCTGGCGGCGCACGCCCTCGGCATCGGAATAGCGCGCGCCGAACCGGTCCCGCAGGATCGGCAAGGCGTGCGCAAGGCCCGCGCCGTTGCGCGCCCGCTGCCCCGACTGGAACTGAACGTTCATCTGCCTCCGCCTTCACCTACGAGGCACGAGGAGCACCGTACCAAATGCACGAGGCGAGCCAAAGCCTTAAAGGCCGCGGCGCACCTGCACCCCTGGGTCCGGTCGAGCGCTCAATTGAGCGGAATGGACAGCCAGTATTGCAGGCCGAAGGTCTGATAGTCGGCGGTGCCAATGCCGCCGTACGTCATGGCGCCGCGCATGGTGACGCCGCTCGGACGGGTCAACATGACCGCCGCCGTGGCCAATCCGCTGACCGCGGGTACGTTGCTGGCCCCCGACGAGGCGAAATCCCAGTTGAGCACGACGCTCGCCATGGGTTCGACCACCCCACCGTCTTCCATGATGATTCGCCGCCCGACCTCCGGCCCCGCAGTCAGGCGGCCGGTCGAGACCGTACTGCTTGGAACGGCCACGCCGTTGCTTCCGGTGTAGGCCTCCTGCATCTCGCTCAGGTAGGCGAGCGCGACACTCGGCGTCACCCGCCACGCGCCGCGCTGCCAGTTGCCGGTGAGCTTGGCGCGCGCCAGCAAGCGGTCGGTCGTGAACTTGTCGGTCGCCCCGGCGGCGGTGATGGCGTTGTTCGACCGGCCCCACGCGACGCGACCGTCGAGATAGAGATTCGGGGCGAGGTGCACGGACGCGTATGGCCCGACCATCCAGCCGACGCCTTCCGCCGTGCCGGAAATGTTGAGGACGCGCTCCTTGGTCCAGTCGACCTGGCTGAGGATGCCGACCAGCAGGCTCGGCCGGACGAGGTAGTCGGCGCCCATGTACCAGGAGGCGAAGCGGAAATCCTGGCGCCCGGTTCCGAACTTGTAGTGCGCCTCGGTCCACAGGTTGACCGGGTTGCTGTTGTCGACCGGATGGAAGGTCGACCCGCCGGCCACGCCGCCGCCGTCGGCCATGTCGGCAAAGGCCATCACCTTCTGGAGACTGGTCGAGACGGACATCACGCCGTTCGCGCCGGAGCCCGCCATGGAGAAATCGACCGGCGCATACGCGGATCCGCCGCCCCCGCCCGAGCCATCGTCGCTGCCCCCCCACACGCTGCCGGTGAAGCGGCGCGTGTACTGCGGCCTGTCCGGCTCGTCGTTGAGGAGCTGGTTGGTGCGGTCGGTCAGGAACGGGTCGATGCCGGAGCTCAGGTCGCTCTTGGTGATCGTCGCCTCGGCGGTTGCGTCGGGCACCGACGATGCGTGGGCCACCGCGTGGTTGGTCACGCTTCCAGCACTGACGTCGGCATCGGTGGTGACATAGGTGCCGGTGCAGGTCATCTGGGCGCCGGCCGCCAGCGACGACGCCGGACACGAAACGCTGGCGATCTTGTCGTCGGCGAGGCTGATCCCCGAGATCACAGCATTGCCGGTGTTGGAGAGCACGTAGCTGTATGAGATCGACTGCCCGGAGGCCGAGTAGGTCGTGGGGCTGGGGGTCTTGGTCAGGTTCCACGATGGCGCGGAGGCCAGCAGCGTCACCGTCGCCGACGCCACATGGTGCTCGGGGCACTCGTGCTCGATGGAGACGAGCGGGCCGGCGGAAGCACCGAGAGAAGCATTGCCCTGGGTCAAGCAGCCCTCGCCGTCGACGGTCACCGTATTTGTCACGCTTCCTGCGGCAACATCGGCGGCCGTGATCTGGTACGTGCCAGTGCATGTCAGGGTGCCCGATGCGGGCACGAGAGGAGACGGACAGTCGACGAGCGCCACCTTGTCATCGGCCGGAGCCGAATCCAGCAGGCCGTTCGCGCTGTTTGAATTCGTGATCACGTAGGTATAGGCGATCACATCGCCGACATTGGAGAATGTCGTCGGGTTCGCCGTCTTGGTCAGCGTCCAGAAATTCGTGGCCGATGCGCCGTTCGCGGCGAACAGCACAAAAAACGCCGCGGCCAGCGCCACGACGGCTTTACGCAACACATCGGGATACTCACGCCCCGTCTGCACTCCGGACACTACCGTTCAGATCAAACGGTGGTTCCGGACAAAAAATGCTCCGCCCGCAGCGAACCATTGTTGCCCAGTACCGCCCCGCAACATGGCCGCATCCGCCAGCATCACATCTCAAGCGTGCGGCACTCGCAAGCGGCCTGACAGGTTCCAGCAAGGCCGGTTTCGGCCTCGAAAGAACTTGCGTGAGATTTCAAGGCTTTAGGGAGATGCAGAACTGTCACACTCGACCGCGACTATACGCCGAGCCAAAAACCACCCTCGGTAGCAGGCTAGTTCAGGGGGACGGACAGCCAGAACTGGAGGCCGAAGGTCTGGTAGTCAGCGGCACCGATGCCGTCGTACTTCGCCGTCGCCCGCATGCTGACGCCGCTCGGCTTGGTCGCCATCACCGCGAGCGTGGCCGATCCGGCGAGATCCGGCGCAGTGCTGGCGCCCGACGTCTGGCCGCTCTTGGCAAAATCCCAGTCGAACATGACGCTCGCCATGGGCTCCACGACGGTTCCGTCTTCCATGATGAACCGCTTGGCGACCTCCGGTCCGGCGCTCAGCCGCCCGACCGCCACACTCTGCGCCGCCACCGCCGCCCCGCCGGCGTCGGTGTAGGCGTGCTGGTTCTCGGTGAGGTAGGCCAGCGCCGCACTCGGCGTCACCCGCCAGTCGCCGCGCTGCCAGTTGCCCGTCAGGTTCACGCGCGCCAGGAAGCGGTCGGTGCTGAACTCGTCGGTGCCGCCCGTCCCGGCGATGGTGTTGTCCGACTGGCCCCACGCAAATCGTCCGTCGAGATAGAGGTTGGGCGCCAGATGCACCGATGCATAGGGCCCGACCATCCACCCGGTGCCCTCGCCCGTCGCGGAGATATTGGTCAGGGTTTCCTTGGTCCAGTCGACCTGGCTCAGCACGCCGAGCATCACGCTCGGCCGGACCAGGTAGTCGGCGCCCAGATACCAGGAGGCAAAGCGGAAATTCCTGGCGCTGGTCCCGAACGCGTAGTGCGCCTCAGTCCAGATATCGACCGGATTGTCCTGGACGGCCGGGTCGACCGCGGAGGCCCCGGCGACACCGCCACGATCGGCGGTCCCGGAATAGGCCAGCAACTGCTGGAGACTGGTGGCGATCGCAACCTCCCCCGCCGAGTTGTTGCCGTTGGCGCTGATGTCGACCGGGTCGTTGAAGTACATCGCATGGACGACCGGCTTCTGGTCCGGGTTCCCCCACAGCGTGCCGGGCATGCGCCGAATGAATCGCGGACGATCCGGCTCATCGTGCAGGATGGCGATGATGCGATCGTGGAGGAACGGCGGGATGCCGATGCTCTGCCGCTGGCCGGTGATGGTCGCCTGGGCGCTGACGTCGGCGAGCGTGCCGCTTGCCGGGACGCCATGGGCGATCGCGGTGTTGGTGACGCTTCCCGCGACAAGGTCGGCGTCGGTGGTGGTGTAGGTGCCGGTGCAGGTCATCTGGGCGCCGACCGCCAGGGTCGTGGCGGGGCACGAGACGTTCGAGACCTTGTCGTCGGTGAGCGTGATCGCCGAGATCGACTGGCTGCCGGTGTTGGTGAGCACGTAACTGTAGGCGATCGATTGACCGGCCGCGGTGTAGGTGGCGGGGCTCGGGGCCTTGGTGAGCGTCCAGTCGGGCGGCGGGACATAAGTCACCGTCTCGTTGTCGGTGACGTCCTCGTCGCACTCAACGCAGCTCTTCCCGATGACCTCGACGGTGTTGGTCACACTGCCGGCGGCGATGTCGGCGGCCGTGATCGCGTAGGTCGCATTGCAGATGAGCGGCGGCCCGAGCGCCGGCACGATAAATCCGGACGGACAATTGACGGTGGCCTTGTTGTCGACAATCGACGTGATCGTCTGGTTGGGGGCCCCGGAGGCGATGTCCTGGATGGCGTACGTGTAGTGAATCAGGTCGCCGACGTGCGAGTAGGTCGTCGGGCTGGCCGTCTTGGTCACGGTCCAGCTCTGGGCCTGCGCGGCGCTGCCCAGCGAAAACACGCCGACCACCGCGACCAGGGCCACGACGGCACAACGAAGCAGCTTCCAGGTGTCCCGTCCCAGCGCCCCGGCCATTATCCGTTCACGTCAAACGTCCCGCCGCGCGCGTTTCCGACGCCCGGTGGACCAGTCGACCCCGCCCCCGACTAAATGGCCGCATCTGTGGATAACTCACAGCACCCATCCCGCGCAGGCAAGCGCGTTGACAACTCACAGCGGAAGCGAAAGGCGGTCAGCAGGAATTCAGGCGGAAATTCAGGCGGTTAAACATGATGCAGAACTGCCACACTCGGCTACGACTTGCGGGCGCCGGCCCGTAGCGCCCTGTAGACAACCTGTGGATTTCCGGAGCGTGGCCAGCTTGCACGAATCGGAATGCCGGCGGCCCTGACACCGGCTAAGCCATGGTCCGACGCCCCACCGCACGTGAGCCCAACGCCCATGCCCGCCATCAACCGCACCATGACGCCCCTTGAGTGGGCGCTGCTCGTCGCGCTCGCCACGCTGTGGGGCGGCTCGTTCTTCTTCAACGCGGTCGCCGTCGCCGCCCTGCCGCCCTTCACCATCGTGGCCGTGCGGGTGACGCTGGGCGGGCTGTTACTCCTGATCGCGCTCAAGGCGACCGGCGGCAGGCTGCCCCGCGACGGCGGAACCTGGCGAGCCTTCGCCATCATGGGGTTCCTCAACAACGTCATCCCGTTCAGCCTGATCGTCTGGGGCCAGAGCCAGATCGCCAGCGGGCTGGCCTCGATCCTCAACGCCACCACGCCGATGTTCACCGTACTGGTCGCCCACTGGCTGACCGACGACGAACGCATGACGCCGCTGCGCGTCGGCGGGATCGTCGTCGGCTTCCTCGGCGTGACGGCAATGATCGGCGGGGATGCGCTCGGCCACGCCGGCACACATCTTCTCGCCGAACTCGCGGTGGTCGCCGCGTCGCTGAGCTACGCCTTCTCGGTCGTCTTCGGCCGGCGCTTCTCGCGGCAGGGACTGGCGCCGCTCGCCACCGCCACCGGCCAGATGTTCGCCTCCGCCGCGATGATGATCCCGCTCGCGCTGGTCATCGACCGGCCGTGGACCGACGCGCTCCCCGCGGCGCCCGTGCTCGGCGCACTCGTCGCGCTCGGGCTGCTGTCGACGGCACTCGCCTACGTCATCTACTACCGGATCCTCGCGACCGCCGGCTCGGTCAACCTGATGCTGGTGACGCTGCTGATCCCGGTCGCGGCGATCCTGCTCGGCGCGCTCATCCTCGGCGAACGGCTGTCGGCGAACCACTTCGCCGGCATGGCGGCGATCGCCCTCGGCCTCGCCGCGATCGACGGGCGGCCGTTCGCGCGGCTCCGCCGCCGCCCTCAGGAATAGTGGTTGGCGATCACCGAGCCCGCGATTTCGGGGGCGGCGATGACGCCGACCACGTCCTCCGGCCGCGGCACGCCCGACGGCCGGTTGACGACGATGGCGAGCTTGCGGCCGCGGCGGTTCATGCGCGAGATGATCGAATTCAGGATGTTGGTCTCCGGCGCGATGACGAAATCGTCCACGGTGACCGAGCGCAGAGTCTGGCCGGCGTAGCGGTCCGGCGTGTAGGAGCCGGCGAACAGACGCGCGACACCGGCGATGCGCGGCCCGTCCGACACGATGATGTGGCGCCCGGGATGGCCCTCCAGCTCGACCAGCGCCTCGGTCAGCGGCGTATCGATGGGCAGCACGACGAAGTTCGAATTCATCAGCTCGCGCGCCTCGCGCACCAGATACATGTTGGTGTGGCGGATGGTCGGGATCGGCCGGCCGCGGTGGCGGAGCTTGATGGTGTAGATGTTCTCGGTGATGAGCGCGCGGCGCACCCCGGTCGCCAGCGCCACCGACAGCACCAGCGGCACGATCAGGTTGTAGTCGCGCGTCATCTCGAAAATCATGACGATCGCCGTCATCGACGCGCCGGTGGCGCCGCCGACGATGGCCCCCATGCCGACCACCGCGAACTCGATGACCGAGAAGCCGGCGGCCGGGAACAGCGCCAGCCCGATCGAGCCCACCGCGCCGCCAAGCGTGGCACCGATGAACAGCGACGGCGAGAACACCCCGCCCGAGGCCCCGGACCCGAGGCTGATCGAGGTGGCGATCAGTTTGCCGGCGAACAGCGCCAGGAGCAGCAGCATGCCGGTCATGCCGCCGTCGAGGATCGCCTGGATGGAGGCATAGCCGACGCCGGCGGTCTGCGGATTGCCGGTCCACCACTGGAAGGCCATGAACAGCACGCCGATCAGCACCATGCCGACGATGTTCTGCGTGTAGGCGTTGCCGGGGAGCTTCGGAAAGACGTCCTCGCACCAGGCCAGCACCCGGATGAAGGCCCACGAGGCGACGCCGGAGAGCACACCCAGGATCGCGAACGCAGCGAGCAGCAGCAGGTTCAGCGTCAGCGTCGTCGGCAGCGCGGTGTCGGGCACGTAGAAGGCCGGCGCCAGACCGAAGACGAAGCGCGCGATCGAGGTGGCGGTGGTGGTCGCCACGACCACCGGCAGGAAGGTGCGGTTGGAAACTTCCGGCAGCAGCAGTTCGACGGCGAACAGCACGCCGCCGAGCGGCGTGTTGAAGGTGGCGGCGATGCCAGCACCGGCGCCGGCCGAGAGCAGCGTGATCTTCTGCCAGCGGGCAAGCGACAGCTTGCGCGCCAGCGTCGAGCCAAACGAGGCACCGATCTGGATGATCGGCCCCTCGCGCCCGACCGAGGCCCCGGTGCCGATCGAGATCGCCGAGGCGATCGACTTCACCACGGCCACGATGCCGCGCACGTTCCCCTTGTTGTGATAGACGGCGTACATGACTTCCGGCACGCCGTGGCCCTTGGCCTCCGGCGCGAAGGTCTGCACCAGCCACACCACGATCAGCCCGCCGATCACCGGCGCCAGGATCAGCAGCGGCCCCCACGGGCTCGCCGGATCGAAGTAGTTGGCGTCGTAGGTGAGGCCGAACTTGCCCAGGAAGAAGAGGTTGTGGACCACCGCGATCATGAAGCGGAAGACCACCGCACCGAGGGCGGCGACCACGCCGATCAGGAAGGCGAGCAGGACCAGCAGCGGCAGGCTGAGATTGCGCGATTCGCCTGCGAATTCGGCGGATTCGGCAGCGTTAGGTGACGCGGCCGCTGGGGCGGTTGTGTCGGTCATCGAGTTGTTTTTTGGGCGCGGGGGACGTGCGGTGGTGTCCTGCACCCTTGACGTTCCGCGGTCAAGGACGGGCGCCTGCGTCATCCTTTCTGCGCGCCTTTCGCCCGGACACGGCCTCCCGTTCCCGCGAGCGGTCAGCGCCCCGGGGTATGAGAGAAGATGAGGCCCCGGGGAAAACCCGAGGGTCGGCGGGCGCCCGGCGAATGCCGTGCGGGCAGTCCGCGTGTTTGGGGCGCTCACCTGGCGCCCGCCGCGGCGACTTCGGACCTCCGACACCCGCGCTCCGGGCAGCAGACGGACGGACCCACCTTAAGAGCGGGCAACCCATCTTGACGACGCCGCGCGCCGGGAAGTTTTCCCGGGGTTGGCGCTAGCCTGCCGCCCTTAAGGTCAGCGACTGTGACGGCCGGTCGTAATGCCGGCGGGCGGGCCTTGCGGAAGCCTCCCGACGGCCGGGGACCGAACCCCCGACCGGCAGGCGCCGCAGTCCACGCCCCGTGAGCCGGTCGGTACCGAAACACGACCCTCGGACGGGCGCAGATGACGCTCAATATGGGGGGTGGTGGCGGAGCGGGGATAAGTATTTTGGACGTGTTGCCTAAAGTGCGCCGCGTATCGTCTCCAGCGGCAGGAACAGCGACCGCGAACCGCCCGGAAATTCGACAAATCCGTTAGCGGTGTAGAAGTCGACCGCCTTCTGGTCGATGGCGTGAACCAGCACTGCGCGAC
This sequence comes from uncultured Alphaproteobacteria bacterium, assembly GCA_963843565.1. GTDB lineage: Bacteria > Pseudomonadota > Alphaproteobacteria > Rhizobiales > Kaistiaceae > DASZQY01. The sequence goes on along the minus strand of CAWJKY010000003.1, from coordinate 47,390 downwards.
AGCCGACCGCCTCGGCCGCCTGAAGGATGCGACGGAACGCATCGCGCAACATGCCGCTACCGACCCCCTGCCCCTTGCATCGCGCCGTGACCGCGAGACGGCCGACGATCATCACCGGCACCGGATCGGAAACGTTTCGCCGGACCTTGCCCGGCGCGGCGCTCCGCACGACCGAGCCGGTCGCGAGGCAGTAGTACCCGACGACGTTGTGACCTTCGCAGACCACATAGGTACGCGCGGAGCGACCTTCGGCCTTGAGCGCGGTTGTCTTCAGCCAATCGTCGAGGGCGTCGTTGCCGCACGCGAAAGCGGATGTGTCGTGAGCCGCTTCGATCGGAACAGGACGGGCGCAGCCGCCTATTCCTTCCACGGTGGCTTCCGCGCCATCAGGCCCTTCAGCCGCGCGTTCGGCAGCGGCGGCCCATCGAGGGCGCTGTTGAACGCCCGCCATGCCGCATCATCGAGGACGAGGAGCCGCTGATCGAGCATGACGTCGATGGCGCGGCGGCGCGCGCTTTCCAGCACGAACTCCGTCCGCGTCGTCCCGCTCACCGAGGCGGCCGTATCGATCAGATCGCGCACCTTCGCCGACAGGCGAAGGTTGATGGTGGCGTCGCGACGGGCTGCGTCGCGCGACCGGGGCTTGGGGGCGGACGTAGGCATTGCGGGCCGATCCGGTTTTGCGGGAGTCAGCAGACTATATAGTGGCGGCGTATATACAACGTCAATACGGGTGGTGGCAGGTGCGGAACCGGACGCCGCCTGCCCTGAAACAATCGGTTACACAGGCGCCGCGACGAGAAACACTGGCCACACATGCGCGTGCTCCATTTCGGTGCGGTCCCGCCCAGCGCGGAGCGGCCGAAACCCAACGTGGAGCCACCCCATGATTCACAAGTATCTGCTGAGCGCCGCCCTCGTCGCGGCGTTTGCCATGCCGACGGCCTATCTCGTGCCGGCGTCCGCAGCGACCATGAAAGCCAAGGCCTACTACGCCGAGCAGAGCCTCAAGACGAAGTTCTGCTACGTCGTCGACTTCAAGCCCAATCCCAAGTTTGCCACGATGCTTGGGTCCGGGTCGTATCCGTCGATCACCAAGGCCGCCGCCGAGATCAAGGCCACCAAGGACTGCAAGGCGCCGCCCATGAAGATGAAGCCGAAGTCGAAGTAGCCGGGCAGCCCCGGCCAAGAGCGCAGTGCCGGTGGCAACGCCGACGCTGCGCTGTTGTCCCCGATCGGCGCCTCACACCACCACGACGCCCTCTTCGTGCTTGGCTTTCTCTTCGGGCTCGACGTGGATCGCGATCTGGGCCTGCCGGACTTCGGCGCGCAGCGCCCTCTCGATGCGGTCGCAGATGGCGTGCGAGTCGGACACCTGCATGGCGCCCGGCACCACCAGGTGGAACTCGATGAAGGTCATGCGGCCGGCGGCGCGGGTCTTCAGGTCGTGGGCCTCGATGGCGCCGGCGGCGTTTTCCTTGATGAGCGCGCGGATGCGATCGAGCGTCTCGCCGGGCAACGCCTCGTCCATCAGCCCGCCGACCGACATGCGCACCAGCTTCCAGCCGGAATAGAGGATGTTGACCGCGACCAGCGCGGCAAGCAGCGGGTCGAGGATCAGCCAGCCGGTCAGAACCGCCAGCACCAGGCCGACGATGACGCCGGCCGAGGTGAGCACGTCGGTGAACAGGTGGGTGCCGTCGGCGGCGAGCGCCGGCGACTTGCGCCGCCGCCCCTCGCGGATCAGCACGAACGACCAGGCACCGTTGATGACGCCGGCAAGGATGTTGACGGCAAGGCCGGCCGCCGGCTGGTCGAGCGGCTGCGGGTTGCCGAAATCGGACCACACCGCGGTCAGGATCGAGACCGCGGCGATGACGATCAGCACGCCTTCGGCCACGGAGGAGAAATATTCGACCTTGTAGTGGCCGTAGGGATGGTTGGCGTCGGCCGGCAGCGCCGCGTAGCGGATGGCGGCGAGCGCCGTGATCGCCGTGGCGACGTTGATCACTGACTCCAGCGCATCGGAAAACAGCGCCACCGAGCCGGTCAGCCGCCAGGCAATGAATTTCAGCGCCAGCACCAGCAGGCCGACGCCGATCGAGATGGCGGCGAGCGTGGTGAGATTGGCGGCGGCCAAGCGATTCGGCATCGTGGTCCCCGGGTCAACTGGAGGCGCCCCGACCTAGTGCATGTCGCCGCCGATTACGAGCGCGGAATTGGCGAGTGCAAATCACTCGCATTCGAGGGTGGAGAGTGGGAGCGGAGGAAGGGACGACGGCCTCCCCTACTCTGCCGCCATGGTCTCGAGTGCCGCGAAGGATTCGGCCGGGCCGGCTTCCTCGAACGGCGTCGCCACCTCGACGAAGGTGTCCGGGTAGAAGCCGTTGAAGCGCGTCCGCAGCGCCAGCGAATAGGCGCCGATGTGGCCGATCTCGATCCAGTCGCCGGTGTCGACCGTCTCCGGCAGGTAGAATGGTCGCGACAGGATATCGACGGAATCGCACGTGGCGCCGCAGACGCGGAAGGGCGTCAGGTGAACGCCCTTGCCGGGGCGGCGGCGACCGCGCCGCGCGGTGTCGGGCAACAGGCGGGCGGGCAGCGTGATCTTGCCCGTCCACGAATCGGAGAGCGACGCCCAGATGCCGTCGTTGATGTAGATGCGCCGCCCCTTGCGCAGCAGCACCCGCACGATCAGCGAGAACGACCGCGCCACGATCACCCGGCCGGGCTCGGCGGTGAGCGGCACGTCGCCGAAGCCCCACTCGTCGGCGTCGGCGAGAATCTGGCGGATGAGCGCGCCGGTGTCCGGCGGCTCGGCCTGCTTGCGGCGCGGGTCGCTGCCGTAGGCGGCCGGGAAGCCGCCACCGATGTCGAGATGGGCGATCGGCACGCCGGCGCGGCCCCTCACCCACGAGGCGGTGCCGAGCGCCCGCTCGTAGGTGCCGGCATCCTCCATCTGGCTGCCGACATGGAAGCAGAGGCCGACCTTGAAGCCGAGGTTGGCGATGCGCTGGACCAGCTCGACGCCGTGGGCCGGCGAGGCGCCGAACTTCTTGGACAGCTCGTAGGCCGCCTGCCCGCGCGCCGCCAGACGCACGAACAGCGTGATCTCCTCCGGGTCGAGATCGAGGCCGCGCACGATGCGCAGGATCTTGGCGACCTCGCCCTCGTGGTCGAGGGAGAGCGTGCGCACGCGGAATTTGTCGAGCGCCAGGCGGATGTCGGTCTGCGACTTGACGGGGTGCATGTAGAGCAGCTCTGCCTTGGGCGCGACGGCGCGCACCGCCTCGAACTCGCCGGGTGAGGCCACGTCGAAGCAGTTGATGCCCGCATCGGCGAGCGTGGCGAGCACCATCTCCTCGCCGTTGGTCTTGACCGCATAGGCGGTGCGACCGGGGAAGGCGTCGATGAAGGCGCGCGCGTCGGCGGCAAGCACTTCGGGCCGGAAGCAATAGACCGGAACATCCGGACGCCAGGCCTGCACGACGTCGCGCGCGGTCTCGAAACGATCCATGGCAAGCGGCCTCGTGTGCTTGCGCCGCGCGTCGGCGGCGCAGAAACGGCAGGCTAGCAGCCCGCCACTAAGGGCAGAAGGAGGGCCGCCCCGGCGAGTTATCCACAGGCGGAACCTGAGCCGAATGAAAGCGTTGCGGCAAAGTCTTCAAGCGGCGGCGAGCGGCGGCTATGGTTTTCGCTTCGTGAACGGAGCGATTCGGGCTAGATTTGGTCGAGTACATCGGAAACGGAGTGCAGACCATGAGCCTTGCTCGACCGTTCCACGTTGTGATGATCCTGGCGGCGTTCCTGTTCGTTGGCGCCATCGTATTGGGCGCACTGTAAGACGCCTCCCGCCGGATCGAATGCGAGTTTAGCCGGGCGTCGCGTGACAAGCGCGGCGCCCGGCTTTTTCATCTCGCGCCGCCCCTACCACTCAGCCGGTTCGCCGTCGCGGAAGAAGCCACCGGTCGTGCGGTCGCTTAGTTTCGCCGCCCACATCACCGAGGCCGCGCCCTTCTCGACCGTGCGCGAAGCCGAGCGCCCGCCCATGCGCGTGCGCACCCAGCCCGGACAGACGGCATTGACGCGGATTTCGCGGAAGGCGAGATCGCGGGCGAGCACCCGGGCGAGCGCATTCATGGCCGCCTTGGAGACGCGGTAGGCGGACGACGGCCAGCCCTTCTTTTCGTGGTCGCCGGCGGCCACCGCCGCGATGAATTCATCGACCAGCGCGACCAGGTCGTCGCGCGTCAGGTGCGGATCGGAGAAGCGCTTGCGGATCGCCGGCGAATAGACGTGCAGCTCGCCCATGCCGCTAGACACCAGCACGATGGTGCCGCCGTCGGCGAGCACCGGCAGCAGCCCCTCGGTGACGTGGAGCGCGCCGAAGAAGTTCACCGCCAGCGTCTCGCGCACGACCTCGTCGGTGAAGCCATTCATGGAGATGCCGGCGTTGTTGACCAGCACGTCGATGGCGCGGTCGTCGTGGGTGAATTCGTCGGCGAGCGCCGCGATGTCGTCGGCGCTGGTGACGTCGAGGTGCCGGTATTCGACGCCGAGCTTCTCGGCCGCGGCACGCCCGGCGGCCTCGTTTCGGCTGGTCAGGATGACCCGATAGCCCTCGGCGGCGAGCTGGCGGCAGGTCTCCAGCCCGATCCCCTGATTGGCGCCGGTGACAAGGGCAGTCTTCTTTGCGGTCATGAAAATCACTCTCCTGCAAGTTCTTGCGCCGCGGCGAGGATCGCGGCGTCCGTGCCAAGCGCCGTGGTGACGCTTCCCTTCTTTTCGTTATATGGGGCGCCCGTCAGATTTGTGTCACGCCACGGGCCTGACGAGATGGTGACGCCGCGGAAGAACAGCGCGCCGTCGATGCGGGTGAGGTTCATGCCGCCGGACGAGCCGCCGCCAGCGTCGCAATCGCTGCGATAGAACGAGGTGGCGGCGGACGAGACCGGCACGCGGCGGACCGCGCATGGCTGCACGACCGGCACATTCGGATCGAGGCTTTCGAAGCCGGCGGGCTGGGCCGTGACGACGATCAGCGCCTCGCCCTTGACGGGCGGCTTCGGCGCCGGCGGAAACGGCACCGCGCCGACGATCGGCTTCGTCAGGCGAACCACCGCCCAGTCGGCGTTGGAGCCGGGCCTGGGCAGCGACGCGCCGAAGCGGGCCTTGGCAAGATCGAGCGCGATCCAGTCGGACCCCACGCGCTGCGGGCGGAAATAGCATTGCGCGCGGCGCCGGCCGGCGCTGTTGAAGAACGTGTGGCCGGCGGTGAGGATCTGGTTGTCGGTGAGGAACAGGGCGCCGGACGCGGTGACCGTCTCGCCGCCGGTACAGACCACGTGGCCGGAGACGGCGCGGATGCGCGCGATCTCGGCATCCGAAAGGCCGAGCGAGGGGCCGATGGCAAGAAGCGAGCCGCGCTCGTCGCTCCCGTCGATGATGTTGACGGGGGTGACGGGGGACGCCGACAGGACCGCGGCGAAGAACAGGGCAGGAATCATGGAGTCGCCAGTTCCTCGGCGAGGAAATCGAAGACCACCCGGACGCGCCGGCTGGTATTCACCTCGCGGTGCGCGACCAGCCAGATCGGGAACATCAGCGGCTCGAAGTCAGGCAGGACGCGGGTGACCGCCGGTTCGGCATCGCCAATGTTGCCATCGACGATACAGATGCCGAGCCCCTGCTTCACATACTCCCACATGACCAGCCAGTCCTCTGTGAGGATCGGAAAGTTGCGCTCGCTGAGATTGAAGCCGCGGGCGTTGAGCGTCTTGATGAACGTGCCCGACCGGTCGATGCCGATCCAGTCGGCGCGGCTGAGGTCGTAGGGAAGCTTCGGATTGCCGAGTTTCTTCACGTAGGACGGCGCGGCGTAGAGCCGGGCGGGCACATCCCTGATCTTGCGGGCGACGAGATCGGGCTCGCTCGGACGAAAGTTGCGGATGGCGATGTCGGCCTCGCGGCGGCGGAGATCGCTGGCGTGGGTGGCGGCGACGATCTCGACGAAGATGCCGGGCTGCCGTTCGCGGAGCTTCGCCAGGATCGGCGGCAGCAGCAGGCCGGCGTAGAAGGCACTGGCCGCGATCGAGATCGTACCCTCGATGGTCTGCGACTGGCCGGCGGCGGCAAGCGACACGCGGCCCGCCGCCTCGCCCATGCCTCGCACGTGCTCGAGCAGCTCCATGCCGCTGGGGGTCAGCGTCAGCCCGCGTCCGACGCGCTCGAACAGCACCACGTCGAGCTCTTCTTCCAGTGCATCGACCTGGCGGCCGAGGGTCGGCTGCGCCATGCCCAGCGCCCGAGCCGCCGCGGACAGCGACCCCTCCTCCGCCGTGACCAGGAAGGCCCGGGCCCGGTTCCAATCGAATTTCACCGACCGCCAATCCATGCGTAAACGCATATCAAACTGACGGAATTGGTCAATTTTCTATAGATCGAAGAGCGCGTACAACCCTTGCACGCGCTGACCAACGTCCTGCTTCGGCAGCGCCCGAAAGACCGAAAACCCACGGCGAGGCCCGAAGGCCCGCTCGCAACCCTTGCGCGATTCCGCGACGGGGACCAGCCGGGCTTTGCCCCGAGAAAGGAAGACAACGATGACTGCCACCGCTTCCGCCGCTCCCGCGCGCTATGCCCGGACCGCCGGCGTCCTCTACCTGCTGATTGCCGTGATCGCGGCGTTCAGCATCGGCTACGTCCCCTCGGTCATCGTGGTCGACGGCGACGCGACCGCCACCGCCACGAACCTGCTCGCCAACCAGGGGCTCTTCGGCCTGTCGATCGCCGCCGACATGGCGATCATGCTGATCGAGATCGCGCTCTCCGTGATGCTCTATTTCATGCTGAGGCCGGTCAGCCCGACGCTGGCGCTGATCTCGGTGGTGGCACGCCTCGCCGAAGTCATGGTGATGGCGACCAACGTGCTGCTGCATGTGATGGCGGTCGTGATCCTCAACGGCAGCGGTCCCTTCACGCCAGCCGAGCAGCAAGCCACCGCCATGCTTCTCATCGAGGCGCACGGCTACGGCATCCACATCTGGGACGTCTTCTTCGGCTTCTCGCTGTTCTTCCTCGGCTACGCGGTCGCGAAGTCCGGCTACCTGCCGCGCCTTCTCGGCTGGGGCATGCTGATCGGCAGCTTCGGCTACGTCGCCCAGGGACTGAGCAGCCTGACGTTCGTCGAGCACGACGTGCTTTCGACGGCGATCGTCGGCTTCCTCACCGTCGCGACGCTCGCCGAAGTGAGCTTCGGCCTGTGGCTTCTCATCCGCGGCGTGAACGTGCGCGCCTTCGAGGAGAAGCGCGCCCTTGCGACAGCCGCGTAACCGGAACCTTGGGCGGGTCGTTCCGAACGGCCCGCCCTCACCCGCAACTCCCCCCAATCTGGAGACAAGAACATGAAAGCCATCGTCTATCACCGCTACGGCGGCCCCGAGGTCGTGTCCCTCGCCGAAGTGGCGAAGCCTGCCCCGAAGGACAACGAAGTCCTCATCCGCATCCACGCCACCACCGTCTCGAGCGGCGACTGGCGGGCCCGCAGCCTCGACATGCCCGGTATCTTCAAGATCCTCGGCCGCCTGTTCTTCGGGGTCTTCGGTCCGCGCAAGCCCGTTCTCGGCACCGAGCTTGCCGGCGTCGTCGAGACGGTCGGCAAGGACGTGACCCGCTTCAGGCCGGGCGATGAAGTCATCGCCTATCCCAGCGCCGGTTTCGGTTCGCACGCCGAATATCGCACCATGCCGGAGGACGGCCTGATCGTCTTGAAGCCCGCCAACCTCAACTTCGAGGAAGCCGCCGCGCTTTCGTTCGGCGCCACGACGGCGCTGAATTTCCTGCGCGACAAGGCGGCGCTCAAGGCCGGCGAGCGGGTCCTGGTCATCGGCGCCTCCGGCGCGGTCGGGACAGCGGCGGTGCAGATCGCGAAACATTTCGGCGCCGAGGTGACGGGCGTGTGCAGCACCGCCAACGTCGCTCTGGTCGCCTCACTCGGGGCCGATCGCGTCATCGATTACAAGACCGAGGACTTCGCCGCCTCCGGCGAAACCTGGGACGTCATCCTCGACACGACGGCGACCGCGCCGATGGCGCGCGTCGAGGCAGCACTTGCCCCCGGCGGCCGGCTCGCCGTCGTCAGCGGCACCTTCGCCCAGTCGGCCGGGCTGGAACGGGCCAGGAAGGGCAGCGGCAAGACGCTCGTCGCCGGGGTCACCAAGACGACGCCCGACGACATGCGCCTGATCGCGGCACTCGCCGAGAGCGGCGAGCTGAAGCCGGTGATCGACCGCATCTATCCGCTCGCCGACGCGGCAGAGGCCCACGCCTACGTCGACACCGGGCGCAAACGCGGCGCCGTCGTGCTGGTCGTGCGCCAGGGGCGCGACGCCGGCGCACCGACGAGCGCACGCGCGCCGGAGTCCGTCGCCGCGTGAGGCCAACGAAAGCAAGGATGGAGGGGGCCGCCGGCATGCGCTATAGGCGGCCCTCTTCTTTCTGCGAGCAGACGAACCATGACCGGCACCACAGCGATATTTCACGGCACGCGCGTGTGGATCCGCGACCACGGGCCGCCGCTTTCCAGCGAGCGCGACGCGCTCGACCTGATGTCGGAGGCTTCCGCCGAACCGGTCGACTGGCTGGCCGTGCCGGTCGACCAGTTCGCGCCCGCGTTCTTCGATCTGAAGACACGCCTCGCCGGGCTCTTCATCCAGAAGCTGGTCAACTATGGGCAACGCCTCGCGATCGTCGGCGACCTGTCCGCGCAGACCGCGGCGAGCGATGCGCTTCGCGATTTCGTCCGCGAGTCGAACCGCGGCCGGCAGGTGTGGTTCGTGAACGACATGGCGGAGCTGGCGCGGCGATTGGGAGGCGGGTGAGGTTTCGACCGTCGCGGTCGGGATGGATTCCCGCATTCGCGGGAATGAGCGGAAAGGGCCAGAACGTTGCGATCAGAATTCTCTCTCCTCAAATGATCACGCTCGCCGTCTGGCTGTGGGGCACCACCGTGGCGATCGGCGCGGTCATGGCGGTGCGCTTCCTTGGCGAACGGCAGCTCGCGTCGCGGCCGGTCGCCGCCGTGCACGGCGTACTCGGCGCGGCCGGGCTCGCCGCCCTGCTGGTCGCCCTCGCCACCGCCGGCGCGACGAGCAACCGCTACGGCACGGCCGCGTTCGGACCAGCCGCCGCGGTGCTCGCCACCATCGCCGTGATCATCGGCCTGACGATCGCTGTGCGCGGACGTTCGCGCCCGCGCGGCCCCGGTCTGCTGATCGGGATCCACGCCACCATCGCCGTGACCGCGGCGGTGCTGCTGCTCGCCTACGCGGTGCTGGTCTAGGGCAGGTTGCCAAGCGCCATCGCCGCGATCTGCTTCGCCTCGAACATGGGCGCCTCCTGGATCGCAGCGCCGCCCACAGGACACGGCGCTTCCCCCAGCCGCCGTTCGTGATGCATCGACAAGGCTAGCGACCCCGGCCCGACGACGCAAACCACCGCGCCGCGGACGCGGCGTCCGCCGGCAACCCGGCCGACACCTTCTCCGACGGATCGCGAATGCGCTAAAAGGCACTCTTGGAGGCCTGAACGGCCCTCCCCGCGAGACCCGCCGATGAGCGACGACACACCGGCCGACCCGCCCCCGTCCGCAAGGATTTCGACTGCGACGCTGGCCGCGCAAAGCGTCGCCACGGCGGAGGAGATCGACCGGTTCGTCCACCTCGGTCTGATCGCCGGGCCGGACGCCGAGGGAACTCACGACGCCGGCGACAGCACGCGCGTGCGCCTGCTGAAGGCATTGCACGACTCCGGTGTGCCGTTCGACCGGCTGAGCGAGGCGGTCGCCGCCGGACGGTTGTCGTTCGACTTCGCCGGGACGCTGGTCGCCGACGCGGCGGCCCTGTCGGCGAAGACCGTGGCGGAAGCCTGCGCCGAAGTCGCGGTGGCGCCCGACGAATTTCGACGCCTGATGCTCGCCATCAACCTCGCGGCGCCCCCCGACGACCAGTTGATGCGCGACGACGACCTCGAGATCCTGTCGATCTTCGCGCGCGCCCGCGCCGCCGGCGTCTCGGAAGAGGCGATCCTGGCGACGCTGCGCACGTTCGCCATGGCCATACGCCAGGTGGTCGAAGCGCAGCGCAACCTCTTCCGCCTGAACGTCGAGGAGCCGATGCTGGCAACCGGCGTGCCCTATCACGAGATGTTCCGGCGGGCGGCGCCGACCCGCACGCAGTTGCAGCGGATGGGCTACCGGGCCGCCTTCCTGCTCCAGCGCCGCTTTCTGGAGCGGGCCGTCTTTTCCAACGTCATCGCCCGCTTCGAGGAGGCGCTCGACGAGAACGCGGTGCACCGGCCGCACTCGGCGGCCCGGCACGCGCTCTGCTTTCTCGACCTGTCGGGCTTCACCAACCGCACCGAGACAATGGGCGACGACCACGCCGCGCGTATCGCGGCGACCCTGGTGGAGATCGGACAGGCCCAGGCGACGCTGCAGGGCGGCCACCTGGTGAAGTCGCTCGGCGACGGCGCCATGCTTCACTTCGCTTCGGCCGAAGCGGCGGTGCGCGCGGCGCTCGCCGTGATCGCCGCGGCGCGCGCCCGCGGCCTGCCCCCGGCCCGCGCGGGAATCGCCATCGGCCCGGTGGTGAGCCAGGACGGCGACTACTACGGCCGCACCGTCAACCGCGCCGCGCGGCTGATGTCGGTGGCGGCGCCGGAAGAAGTACTGGTCACGGCGGCAGTCGCCGACGACCTCGCCTCGGCCGCGTTCGCGCGCCAGGACCGTGGCGCGCTGAGCCTCAAGGGCGTCGGGGAAGCGGTGCGGGCGTTCGCGGTCAGGCTGGCGACGGCGTGAACGGGCGAAGACCCGCCGGCAGCGGCGTGGCCTTCAGGTGTCGGACCGGCGCGGCAGGCGCCCGTGCATCAGGTCGTCGACGCTGATCCGGCGATAGCCCGGCGAGCCCTTGCGACCCTCCTTCCGGCCGAACGCCAGGAAGTGCGCGCGCCCGGAACGAAACGCGCCCGCCTTGACCGCCCGCGCCACGTCCGGGTTGGCCTGCAGGTAATAGTCCTCGTCAAATCGACTCGTGTCGCGCGCCAGCGCCTGCGCGCCGCTCGCCTCGTCGCCATCCCAGATCGTGACGTAGTCGCTTTGCTGTGGCGGCTTGGCGAAGATCTCGGCCCGCTCCGTGCGCTTCGCCAGAGTCAGGATGTAGGTCGGCACGGAATTGACGAGCTCGACGCGGCCGCCCACGGCCTGCGGATCGCGGACCACATACCAGGCGCCGTTCGGCACCACCTCATGAAGCAGCACGCACTCCGTCCGGAAGCCGTTTTCGGGCGAGAAGACCCGGAAGATCAGCTCCGGACTGATCTGCCAGAACCCGTGGCCCATGAAATTGTTGGCGACGGTGACCTGCGCGAAGTGGCCGCCGACGCGCACCATCCGCATGCAGTTCGCGTAAGCCTGGGGAAGGTTGAAGACGTGCTCCAGCGTGCCGCCGTCGAAGACCAGCGAGAACCGCTCCACGAGATCGTCGGGCAGCGGCGCGTTCAGGTCGTGCACGCGGGATGCGCTCTCGTAGTCGGAGGCATCGAGGGAGGCGATCTCGCCGGCGCCAAGCAGCGAGAAGAACGGCTCCGAATAGGGGCTTTCCTTCAGCAGCGACGCCGCGTCGAACTGCAGCCCGAGGACCGCGGCCATGCGCGCCAGCGTCTCCGCTTGCGGGAAGAATTGCTGGCGGCCGACCATCAGGGTCGAGCTGAAGTCGACGCCCATGGACTTGGCGGCGCACAGGAATTCGACGGCAGCGGAATCCAGACCCACGGAGTGACCTCCTCACCGGCATATCGGCCGCTCGCACGGTGGCACCGCCGGTGACGTTTGCCAATGAGATTGCCGCTGGACGCAGGAGGTCAGCGCGCCGCGTAGCCAAGGTAGGCGAGGACGGCCAGCACCACGCACGCCAGGTAGCTGAGCGCCTTCGGCACGCCGAACGTGCCGACCTGGAGGGTCAGCCCCGAAACCGCGCGGCCAAGTTGACCCAGCGCCATCACCGTGAAGATGACGGCGGCAAGCTTTGAAAACGCACTGATTGACATTGCAGCATCCTCCCGGTGTTCCGCGGCGGTTGCCACCGCTAGTGGGCGCCGCGCCATCGCTCTCCCATGCGCAGCCCCCACAGGATCAGGCCGAAGGCGACGATGCTCGTCGGCCCGGATGAATAGGACACGACCTTGATCGTGATCTCTTCAAGGGCGCTGCCCCGGGCGGCCCCGGCCGCCAGTGGCATGGTTTCGTTGCCGGCGCCCCAGATGGCTGCCAGCGTATACGCCGCGAGGATGGCGAACGCCGAGTAGAGCAGCAGCCAGAACGCCGTCCGCGACGCGCCTTCGCCAAGGGTCAGGCGATGCCAGACCGCGCCCAGGGCCAGAAGCAGCACGGCCTCCAGCGAAGCCAGCTTGTGAACCGACAGGCCAAGGGCCGGCGACGCCAGCGCAGGGAAGAAGAAGCCCCAGAACGACGTCGCGAGCAGCAGAATGACGCCGACCTGCAGCAGGCGACCGCTCTGCCTCGCCAGAACATCGGAGGGAGCTGGTTTGTCGGGCACTGCACCGCCCCACGGAAACGAACCTGACCTGACGAACGCATTTGCGTCAGGGCTTTGTCTCGAATATAGAGAGACTCCACTTTGGAGCAACCGTCAACGATGGGCGCCATGATCAGGATTCAGCGCACCGAAAGAATCGCGCAGGTGATGGCCGCCGCCCGCGAATTCACTTTCGGCACGGTGCTCTTTCACCACGTCGTCGGGGAAATCCTCGGCGTCAACGTCACCGACATGGAATGTCTGTCGCTGGTGGTCTACCGGGGGCTGTCGACACCTTCGGAAATCGCGCGCCACACCGGCCTCAGCTCCGGCGCGACCACCGCGATGCTCGACCGGCTGGAACGGAGCGGACTGATCGAGCGCCGCCCCAACCCGCGCGACCGGCGCGGCACGCTGGTCGTTCTCACCAAGGGCGCGACCGCGAGGCTGACGGACCTGTTCGGGTCGCTGCGCAAGGCGGGGAACCGGCTGACGTCGCGCTACACCGACAAGGAGCTCGATGTCCTCCTCGATTTCTTCGACCGGATCGCGGTCATCTGGACTGAAGAGCGCGAGAAGCTCGTGAAGGTCCAGGGCTCGCGGCGGTCCTGAACCCCACCCCTACTCCGCCGCGGCCATCGGCTCGGGCTGGTAGTTGAGGATGGGCGCAAGCCAGCGCTCGGCCTCGGCGAGCGACCAGTTCTTGCGCTCGGCGTAATCCACCACCTGGTCGCGCTCGACGTGGCCGACGCCGAAGTAGTGGCTCTCCGGGTGGGCGAAGTACAGGCCGGAGACCGACGAGCCCGGCCACATCGCGTAGCTCTCGGTCAGCCTGATGCCGGTCGCCTTTTCCGCGTCGAGCAGGTCGAACAGCGTCGCCTTCTCGGTGTGGTCGGGCTGGGCGGGATAGCCCGGCGCCGGACGGATGCCGGCGTAGCGCTCACGGATGAGATCTTCCGGCGAAAGCGTCTCGTCGGGCGCGTAGCCCCAGTATTCGCGGCGCACCCGCTCGTGCAGCCGCTCGGCGAAGGCCTCGGCGAGACGGTCGGCGAGCGCCTGCGAGAGAATCTTCGAGTAGTCGTCGTTGGCGCGCGAAAAGCGTTCCGCGACCGCCTCCTCGCCGATACCGGCGGTGACCGCGAAGCCGCCGATGTAATCGGCGCCCGCGCCGACCGGCGCGATGAAATCGGCGAGCGCAGTGTGGTGGCGCTTGTTGCCGGCCGAGCGGGCGATCTGCTGGCGGAGCGTATGCAGGCGGACGCGCTCGCGCGCCCGGTTGTCGTCGGTATAGACGACGATGTCGTCGCCGTCGGCGTTCGCCGGCCAGAAGCCGATGACGCCGTTGGCGGTCAGCCAGTTCTCGGCGACCATCTTTTCGAGCATCGCCTCGGCATCGGCGTAGAGCGCGCGGGCCACCTCGCCGACCTTGGGGTCGTCGAGGATCAGCGGGAACGTGCCCTTCATTTCCCAGGTGGCGAAGAACGGCGACCAGTCGATGTAGGGCACGAGGTCGGCGACCGGGTAGTCGGTCAGCGCCTTGGTGCCGAGGAAGGTGGGCCTGGCGAGCGGGCTCGCCGCCCAGTCGATCGGGAAACGGTCGGCGCGCGCCTGGACGATCGAGATGCGGCGCTTGTCGGCCTGGGTGCGGGCGTGGCCCTCGGCGACCTTGCGGTACTCGTCGCGGATCTTGTCGATATAGGCGACGCGGTTCTCGCCGATCAGCCTGGAGGCGACGCCGACGGCGCGGCTGGCGTCGAGCACATGCACGGTCTGGCCGCGGTGGTAGTTCGGGTTGATCTTGACCGCGGTGTGGACGCGGCTGGTGGTGGCGCCGCCGATCAGCAACGGCACGTCGAAGCCCTCGCGCTCCAGCTCGGCCGCGACGTGGCACATCTCGTCGAGCGACGGCGTGATGAGGCCGGAGAGGCCGATGATATCGACCTTCTTTTCCTTCGCCGTCTGCAGAATCTTCTGAGCCGGCACCATGACGCCGAGGTCGATGACCTCGTAGTTGTTGCAGGCGAGCACCACGCCGACGATGTTCTTGCCGATGTCGTGGACGTCGCCCTTGACGGTGGCAAGCAGGATGCGCGGCGCGTTGACGTCCTCGGCGCCGGCGGTGCGCTGCTTCTCTTCCTCCATGAACGGCAGGAGATGGGCGACCGCCTGCTTCATGACGCGCGCCGACTTCACCACCTGCGGCAGGAACATCTTGCCAGACCCGAACAGGTCGCCGACCACGTTCATGCCGGCCATCAGCGGGCCTTCGATGACGTCGAGCGGGCGGACCGCCGCGACCCGCGCCTCCTCGGTGTCGGCGACGATGAACTCGGTGATGCCGGCGACCAGGGCGTGCTCCAGGCGCTTTTCGACGGGGAGCGACCGCCAGGCGGCGTCGGCCACCACCTTCTCGCCGCCGTCGCCCTTGTAGCGCTGAGCAGCCTCCAGCAGCCGCTCGGTCGAATCGGCGCGCCGGTTGAGGATCACGTCCTCGCAGAGTTCGCGGAGTTCGGGATCGATGTCGTCGTAGACGGGCAGCGCGCCGGCGTTGACGATGCCCATGTCCATGCCGACGGCGATGGCATGATAGAGGAAGACCGAGTGCATGGCGGCGCGCACCGGCTCGTTGCCGCGGAACGAGAACGACAGGTTGGAGACACCGCCGGAAACGTGGGCGCCGGGCAGGTTCTTGCGGATCCAGCGCGTCGCCTCGATGAAATCGACGCCGTAGTTGTTGTGCTCCTCGATGCCGGTGGCGACCGCGAAGACGTTCGGATCGAAGATGATGTCTTCCGGCGGGAACCCGACCTCCTCGGTCAGGATCTTGTAGGCGCGCGCCGAAATCTCCGTCTTGCGCTTGAAGGTGTCGGCCTGGCCCTGTTCATCGAAGGCCATGACCACGACGGCAGCGCCGTAGCGGCGCACCATCCGGGCGCGCTTGCGGAATTCGTCCTCGCCCTCCTTCATGGAGATCGAGTTGACGATCGATTTGCCCTGTACGCATTTCAGGCCGGCCTCGATCACCGACCACTTCGACGAATCGATCATGATCGGCACGCGGGCGATGTCCGGCTCGGCGGCGATGAGGTTCAGGAAGGTCGTCATCGCCGCTTCGGAATCGAGCAGGCCCTCGTCCATGTTGACGTCGAGAATCTGGGCGCCGTTGGCGACCTGATCGCGCGCCACGTCGAGCGCGGCGCCATAGTCGCCGGCGGTGATCAGCTTGCGGAAGCGCGCCGATCCGGTAACGTTGGTGCGCTCGCCGATGTTGACGAAGGCGGCAACGCGATCGGTCATGCGGCGACTTCGAACGGCTCGAGGCCGGAGAGACGGAGGCGCGGTTCGATCTCGGGGATGGTGCGCGGCGCCACGCCCTCGACCGCCTCGGCGATGGCCTGGACATGGTCGGGGGTCGTGCCGCAGCAGCCGCCGACGATGTTGACCAGACCGGAGCGGGCGAACTCGCCGAGCATGCCGGCCATCGCCTCCGGACTCTCGTCGTATTCGCCGAACTCGTTGGGCAGCCCGGCGTTCGGATAGGCGCACACGAAGGTGTCGGCGACCTTTGCGATCTCGGCGATGTGGGCGCGCATCTCCCTGGCACCGAGCGCGCAGTTGAGCCCGATGGTGAGCGGCTTGCCGTGGCGCACCGAATTCCAGAACGCCGCCGGCGTCTGGCCGGAAAGCGTGCGGCCGGAAAGATCGGTGATCGTGCCGGAAATCATGATCGGCAGACGGACGCCCTTCTCGGCGAAGGCTTCCTCCACCGCAACGATCCCCGCCTTGGCGTTGAGGGTATCGAAAACGGTCTCGAACAGGATGATGTCGGCGCCGCCGTCGATCAGCCCGCGCGCCGCCTCGCCGTAGGCCGCGACGAGATCGTCGAAGGACACGTTGCGGAAGCCCGGATTGTTGACGTCCGGCGAGATCGACGCCGAACGGTTGGTCGGCCCGATCGCGCCGGCGACGAACCGCGGCCGGTCGGGCGTCTCGGCGGTGACGATGTCGGCGGCCTCGCGGGCCAGCCGCGCACCTTCCTTGTTCAGCTCGTAGGCGTAGTCCTCCAGGCCGTAATCGGCCTGCGCGATGCGCGTCGAGGCGAAGGTATTCGACTCCACGATGTCGGCGCCAGCGTGGAGATAGTCGACGTGCATCTGGCGGATGGCATCCGGCTGGGTGAGGATCAGGAGGTCGTTGTTGCCGCGCAGGTCCTGCGGCCAGTCCTTGAAGCGCTCGCCGCGGAAATCCGCCTCGGTGAACTTGCGCGCCTGGATCATGGTGCCCATGGCGCCGTCGAGCACCAGGATGCGCTTGGCGGCGGCGGCGCGCAGGCGGGCTTCGGCGTCGGGGTGCGTGATGCTCATGGCGATACTCATTCCCACGGGTTGATGAACGCGGCGCCGGTGTCGGCGACGTCGCGGGTGTTGCGGGTGACCAGGGTGAGGTCGCGGACGATGGCCGTGGCGGCGATCAGGGTGTCGACCGTCGCGCGCGGGCGGGCGGCGGCGAGCCGGCCCCAGAGATCGGCAACCGCCCGGTCGACCGGAAGGAGTCCGGCTCGCATAAAGCGGTCTTCGACCTCGGAAATCCATTTCGAAGACGCTCGGCAGCGACCGCGTCCGAACGCGCCGCCGCAGCTCGGCGCCCTTTCGCAGCTCTCCGATAGTCAGCACGCTCACAAACATCTGCTCCGCATCCAGCGCGTCGAGAAAAGCACCGACCTTCATGGGCCGGCTGGCGCCGCCTTGCCTCCGACACCACGTTGGTGTCGAGCAGGTAGCGGCCGTCATTCGAGCTCGATGTCACGACCGGTGTCCTTGTCGCGTTCGATCTCGAAGTCGTCGAACTTCGGCCCCTCGTTCAGCAGGCAGTCCTTGAAATCTGGCTTCGGCGTCTTCTTCTCCGAGAGAGCCGCGTAGGCCTCGGCCGACAGCACGACGGCGCGCGGCTTGCCGTGGCGCGTGATGGTCTGGGGACCGTCGCGCTGGGCCAACTCGATCACCTCGCTGAGGTGGGCCTTGGCTTCCTGGACCTGCCATGTCTTCATGGGAATCTCCGAATTCTGACCATTCTGACTATAAATATGACCAGACTGACCAGAATTCAACTCTCCTTCGCCTGAAGAAACTCCAGCCGGTTGCCGAAGGGGTCGCGGGTGTGGAAGCGGCCGGGGCCGACCGACTGCTGGCGGCTGACTTCGTAGCCGGCGGCGGTGAGGCGCTCGGCGAGCCCGTCGACGTCGCTGACCAGGAAACCGGGGTGGGCGAACGCGCCGGCGGCGAAATCCGGATCGGGGCGGAAGTGCATCTCCTGCCCGCCGACCCGCACCCACAGGATCGCGCGCCCGGCGCCTTCCACCGGGCGCGGAATCTCCGCAAGGCCAAGGACGCCAACGTAGAAATCGCGGCACGCCTGCTCGCTGCCGACCGGCACGGCGAGCTGGACATGGTCGATGGCCGAGATGACCGGGGCGTCACTCATGCGTCGGCCTCCGTGGCGGCGGCCCGCATGCCGAGCAGATGGCAGATGGCGTAGACGAGATCGGCGCGGTTCATGGTGGAGAAGTGGAAGTCGGACACGCCCCGATCGACCAGATCGAGCACCTGTTCGGACGCGACCGCGGCGGCGACCAGTTGGCGCGTGGCGGGATCGTCGTCGAGGCCCTCGAAGCGATGCGCGAGCCAGCCCGGCATGGACGCCCCGATCTTGCCCGCGAAACGGGAGACCGCCTTGAACGAATGGACGGGAATGATGCCCGGCACGACCGGCAGGTCGATGCCGGCAGCGCGGACGCGCTCGACATAGGCCTCGTAGAGGTCGTTGTCGAAGAAGAACTGGGTGATGATGCGGTCGGCGCCGCCGTCAACCTTGCGCTTGAGATTGTCGATCTCGACCGACCAGTCGGCGCTTTCCGGATGACGCTCGGGGTAGCCCGACACCGACACCTGCATCGCGGGATGGCGGCGCTTGATCCCGCCGACGAGATCGGCGGCGTAGGTATAGCCGCCCGGCGTCGGCTCGTAGGGGGTGCCGATGCCGTTAACCGGGTCGCCGCGGAGCGCCACGATGTGGCGGACGCCGATGGCCGCATAGGCGTCGACCACCGCGTCGATCTCGTCGCGGGTGGCGGCCACGCAGGTGAGATGCGCGGCCGGCTTCAGGGCAGTCTCGGCGAGGATGCGCTTGACCGTGGCGTGGGTGCGCTCGCGCGTCGAGCCGCCCGCCCCGTAGGTCACCGACACGAACGACGGCGCCAGCGGCGCCAGACGCTCGATCGAGCGCCACAGCGTCTGCTCCATCTCCTCGGTCTTGGGCGGGAAGAACTCGAAGGACACGCTCAAGGCCGGATCGGCGCCGATTGTGCGGCTGGCGCGCGCCGAGGCGGCCGGAGATATCGGGGCGGCAGGGTTCATCACGCCACCTCCAGCGCGCCGGCGACCGCGATGCGCCGGTCCTTGGCGAGCCACAGCGACACGGTCAGCTTGCCCTTCTCGCCGGGCGCCAGCGTCTTCACCGATTCCAGCGCCAGACCCGGACCCTCGATCCACTGGCGCATTGGTTCCGCCGCGAAACCCAGACGGCGGTGGGCGTGCTTCTCGCGCAGGAACTCAAGATCGTGCGGCGCGAAATCGACGATCAGCAGACGTCCGCCAGGCCGGAGCACCCGGGCCGCCTCGTTGATGGCGCGCTCCGGCTCGCCCAGGTAATGGAGCACCTGATGGATGGTGACTACGTCGAAGGTGTTGCGGGCGAACGGCAGGTTCTGGATATCGGCGAGGCGGACGTGGGCGCTGTTGACGCCGGCGCGATCGAGATTGGCGCGCGCGACCGCGAGCATGGCGCTCGACGTATCGACGCCCACGGCGCGCGCGTAGAGCGGCGCCAGCAGCTCGAGCATGCGGCCGGTACCGGTGCCGAGGTCGAGCAGGCTGTCGAAGGGCCGCGTGCCGATGGCTTCGACGATCGCGGCCTCGACCGCCTTGTCGGCGATGTGCAGCGCGCGGATCGAATCCCACTCCCCGGCGTGCGCGGCGAAGTAGCGGCCCGCCGTCTCGGCGTGCTCGCGCTTGACCTCCACCAGCCGCTCGCGATCGCGTTGCAGCACCGGGTCGGCGGCATCGACCAGCCCGAACAGGTCGTCGGCGAAGCGATGGGCGGAGGTCTCGTCGGACAGGCGGTAGAAGACCCAGGCGCCTTCCGGGTAGCGGTCGATCAGGCGCGCCTCCGCCAACAGCTTCAGATGGCGGGAGATGCGCGGCTGCGACTGGCCGAGGATGGCGGTGAGATCCTTGACCGTCAGCTCGGCGTGGCGGAGCAGGGTCAGAATCCGGAAACGGGTGACCTCCCCGGCCGCCTTCAGGGCGCCGATGACACTGTCCAGATTGAGGCTTTCGGTCGGGGCCACGCGTCGCCTCCGCTGCGAGATATAAAGATATCCTTATACCTTATGGCGCCGCATGGCAATCACGTATGAAGGGGCCGCCGATCCAGCATCGCAAGAGCCTGATTTAGAAAAGGAAAAGGCCCGCCCCTGGGATCGGGACGGGCCCTTTGAGACCTGCGAGGATTGGTAAGGCGGGCCCCTAGTGGTACC
This sequence comes from uncultured Alphaproteobacteria bacterium, assembly GCA_963843565.1. Taxonomy (GTDB): domain Bacteria; phylum Pseudomonadota; class Alphaproteobacteria; order Rhizobiales; family Kaistiaceae; genus DASZQY01. The sequence goes on along the minus strand of CAWJKY010000003.1, from coordinate 27,206 downwards.
CGCCCTCGGCGGTCACCTTGCCCCGGAACGTCCAGAACACGAACGCGAAGTAGGCGAGGATGATCGGCAGCATGATCACCGCGCCGATCAGCGTGAACACCTGGCTGTCGGGCACGGCGGCGGTATCCCACACCGTCAGCGTCGGCGGCACCAGATAGGGGAACGTCGAGATGCCGAGCCCGAGATAGGCGAGCAGGAACAGCCCGATCGTGCCGACGAACGGCGTGTACTCGCGATCCTTCTGGAGCCCCTGCCACACGTAGTAGGCGACCAGCAGGGTGAGGACCGGCACCAGCCACAGGAAGTAGATGTTGGGCGTCGCGAACCAGCGCTGCGAGATCCGCTCGATGCCGAGCGGCGTCCACAGGCTGACCGCCGCGATGAACGCCAGCACCACGATGAGCAGCACCTGCGCCTGCTGACGCGCCCGCGCCCTGACGGCGCCCTCCGTCTTGGAGATGAGCCACGTGGCGCCGAGCAGACCGTAGCCCGCCACCAGCCCGACGCCGGTGAGGATCGCGAACGGCGTCAGCCAGTCGAACGGGCCGCCGCCGAACTTGCCGTCGACCACGGTGATGCCCTGGATGAGCCCGCCGAGGACGACGCCCTGCGCGAAGGCGGCGACGATCGAACCGCCGGCGAACGCGAAGTCCCACATGGCGTGGTTGGGCTTGGCGACGTGGCGGAACTCGAACGACACGCCGCGCAGGATCAGCGACAGCAGCATGACGATGATCGGGATGTAGAACGCCGGCATGATGACCGCGTAGGCCTGCGGGAAGGCGACCCACAGGCCGCCGCCGCCGAGGATCAGCCACGTCTCGTTGCCGTCCCAGAAGGGCGCCACCGAGTTCATCATCTCGTCCCGCTCGCTCTCCTTCGATGTGGTCGGGAACAGGATGCCGATGCCGAGGTCGAACCCGTCGAGGATGACGTAGAGCACGACGCCGGTGGCGATCAGGATCGCCCAGATGACCGGCAGATAGAAGGTGAGGAAGTCCATCAGCCCTGCCCTCCCATGACTTCACGTCCGGCACCGCCGGCCGCCGAGATCGGCCGGCTGGCGACGCCCTCGACTTCGGCGCCTTCGCCGGTCGGGCCGCGGTTGATGAGCCGGTTCATGTAGTAGATGCCGGCGGCAAACACGATCCCGTAGACGATCAGGAAGAGCACCAACGTCGTGGCGACGGCGGCGCCCGGCACCGGCGAGGCGGCGTCGAGCGTTCGCAGGATTCCCTGCACCAGCCACGGCTGTCGCCCGGTTTCGGCGACCGTCCACCCCGACAGGATGGCGATGAACCCGAACGGCCACGACAGCGCCGCGATGCGCAGGAACAGGCGGTCGTCCTCGAGCTTGCCCCGCCACCACTGGAACGCGCCCCACAGCGCCACCACGATCATGGCGAGGCCGATGCCGACCATGATGCGGAAGGCGAAGAACGGCCAGGCGATGTGCGGCCGGTCGGCGGGGGCGATCTGCTTCATGCCCTGGAACTTGCCGTCCAGCGAATGGGTGATGAGCAGGCTGCCGGCGCTTGGAATGTCGATCGCGAAATCGTTGCGCTCAGCCTGGTCGTTGGGAATGGCGAAGAGCACGAACGGCACGTTGGTCTGATCGCTGTCCCAGTGCGCCTCGATCGCGGCGAGCTTGGCCGGCTGATACTTGGCGACGTCGAGCCCGTGCTGGTCGCCGATCAGAAGCTGCAGCGGCGCCAGCACCGCGGCGAGCGCGACGCCCATCTTGAGCATGGTGCGGGCGTTGTCCTCGTACTTGCCGGCGAGCAGCAGCCGCGCGCCGACCGCCAGCACCACGAACGAGGTGGTCAGGTAGGCGGCCGTCACCATGTGGACGAAGCGCCACGGGAAGGTCGGGTTGAAGATCGCCGCCAGCCAGTCGGCCGGATAGGCGATGCCGTTGGTCAGTGTGTAGCCGGCCGGGTACTGCATCCACGAGTTGGCCGACAGGATCCAGAACGCCGAGCCCAGCGTGCCGACCGCTACGAGAATGGAGGAGGTCACGTGCAGCCACGGCGGCACGCGCTTCCAGCCGAACAGCATGATGCCGAGGAAGGTCGCCTCGAGGAAGAAGGCGGTCAGCACCTCGTAGCCGATCAGCGGGCCGACGACGTTGCCGACGACCATCGAGAAGCCGCTCCAGTTCGTGCCGAACTGGTAGGAGAGCGTCAGCCCGGACACCACGCCCATGGCGAACGACACCGCGAAGATGCGCGTCCAGAAACGCGCGAGTGTGCGGTAGCGCTCCTGGCCGCTGCGCCGCCACATCACCAGAAGCGTCGCGATGTAGGCCGAAAGCCCGATCGTGAACGACGGAAAGACGATGTGGAAGCCGACGGTGAACGCGAACTGAAGTCGGGAGAGAAATACCGGATCCATGCGTCAGCCCTCATGATTCCATCGCCGAACGCGTGAAATCTTACCACGCACGCCGATTCGGCAGTGGTGCACCGCACAAACGGCGGGCCAGAAACGTTCCAACTTTGATCCCGATCAGGGCGCGGCGGATAGTGGACCTCGTGCCGCGATGGCAAACAGTCGCGGGAAACCGAGCAACACGCGGCCGTCCGCCATGGGCGGGATACGCTGCGGCGATGCGCCGCCGATAATCGGCGAGGAATGCGCCCGCTCGGCCTCGTCGAGACGCGCCAGGAACGGCCTCAGGCCCGTGCTCTCGACCATCGCCACGATCGCCGCCGCGTCGGCGAGCGGGTGGTGATAGGTGGTGCGCCAGACATCGACGCGCGCGGCAAGCGGCGCGAGCCGGTCGTAGTAGGCCGCGACCGGCGGGATCGTCTCGCGCTGGATCGGCTCGGCGAACTTCGCCGCCCACGGCCCCTCTGCCGCGGTCTCGCGCATCAGCCGGTGCGATGGCTCGCCGAGATTGTCGGGCACCTGCATGGCGAGGACGCCGCCCGGCGCCAGCGCGCCCATCAGCCGGGCGAGCACCGCGAGATGATCCGGCACCCACTGGAAAAGCGCGTTGGCGAAGATCAGATCGACCGGCGCCTCCGGCATCCAGGTCGCGGCATCCGCCGCGACGAAGCGCACCGAGGGCAGTCGCTTGCGCGCCGCGGCGAGCATCTCCGGCGACGTGTCGACGCCCACGATCGTCGCCCTGGGGAAGCGCGCCGCCAGCAACTCGGTCGAATTGCCCGGACCGCAGCCGAGATCGACGACCCGGCTGCAGGCGAGCGGCACGGCGGCGAGCAGATCGCGCGCCGGGCGCGAGCGCTCGTCGGCGAACTTCAGGTACTGGGCCGGGGACCAGTCGCTCATGTCGGCGGGCGCGGCCGACGCACCGTGACCTGCGCGCCGACGGCGATCGTGCCCGGCCTCTCGACCGAGGCGACGAGGCCGCGCTTGTGGCGCGCGACCTTGGGGAAGAGAAGGTCGAAGCCGTCGCGCCCGGTGTGTTCGCCGATCGAGGCGCCGGCGACCCGGCAGGGTGCGTTCTCCGCCTCGACCAGCAGCGTCGCGCCGTCCGGGAAGAACAGCCGCGTGCCGCGCGGCGTCAGCGTCAGGTCGGGGAGGCCGGCGAGCACCAGATTGGCGCCGATCCACTGCGGCGCGATCTCGGCGATCTCCATCAGCGCCGCCACCTCGGCGAGCTCCTCGGCCGAGACGACGGTGATCTGTCGGTCGTTGCGGATCTCGGTGCCGCGCGGATGCCACGGCTCGCGCGAGCCGGCCTTGCGCGTCAGCCCGGCGTGGTAATCGCCGGGGATGCCGGTGAAGTCGACGGCGAGCGACTCGACCGGGCGGGAGACGAACGACCCGCCGTCGGCGATCAGGCAGGCAGCGACCGCAATCGTTGCCTCGACCTTCGCCCCTCCCCCGGAATCGGACCCCACTTCGTCGCGCATGGCTGGACTATAGCCGAGCGAATTCGCGCCGCCAGATGCGCGAGGGACTTGCGCGGCAAGGGGTGACGCGCCGCGACATTCGGGCGAGGATGAACGCCGGGCGGGACGTTCAGCCCCGTGTCATCTGGGAGACAAGCGACCGTCATAGTCTGGCGGCCGCGGTGGGGGCTTGCGTTTCAACTTGGCAATCGAGCGAAGCGAGGCGGAAGCGAGCGGGCCGAAGCGCGACCTCGTCCATGAGATCGCCGTCGGCGCCGTGGTCGGCCTGCTGGCGATCGTGCAGTCGATCGGCTTCGGCACGCTGCTCTACTCCGGCGCCCCCGCCTCGGTCGCCTCCATCGGCATCGGCACGGCGCTTCTGACCACGACCCTGCTGGCGCTGCTGATCCCCTTCGCCGGCTCCTATCGGGGCCTGATCGCCACCGCCCAGAGCGTTCCGGCCGCCGCCATGGCGGTCTCCGTCGGCGCCATCGCGGCGAGCCTCGCCGGACGGCCGCCCGAAACGCTGCTCGCCACCGTCGTCGTCACCGTCGCCGCGACGACCCTGGTCATCGGCGCCGGCGCCTGGCTGCTCGGCACCTTCCGCCTCAGCCGCTTCATCCGCTTCATCCCGTTCCCCGTCATCGGCGGCTTCCTCGCCGGGTCCGGCTGGCTGGTTTTCGTGGGCGGCATCGACGCCCTCGCCGGCGCCCACTTCGTGAGCACACCCATGGCGCTTCTCGCCGAGCCGACCATGGCCGGCCGGGTGGCCACGGCGGGCGCGGTGCTCGCCGCGATCTGGCTCATCCAGCGGTTCACCGGGTGGAGACTCGGCCTTCCCGCCGTCATCGCGGCAGCACTCATCCTTTTCAATCTGGCGGTCTGGCTGACCGGGACGCCGCAGGCGGCGCTCCGCGACGGCCAGTGGCTGCTGGCCCTTCCCGACCGGCGCACGCTGTGGCCGCCGATCGCGCCCGGCGATCTTGCGGCGGTCGACTGGGGCGCCATCGCCGGGCAAATCCCGAGCCTGCTGACCGTCCCGGTGCTGACCTTCATCGCCGCGCTGATGAACGCCACCGGGGTCGAGCTCGAGGTGCGGCGCGACTTCGACCTCGACCGCGAACTGCGGGCGCTGGGAATCGGCAACCTGCTCGCCGGCCTCGGCGGTGGCATCCCCGGCTACGCCAACCTCTCCTTCTCGACGCTGGTCGCCCGCCTCGGCGCCGCCCACGTCACCGCCGGGATCACCGTCGCGGCCTTCGCGGCCGCGGCAATCGTCCTGGGTCACGAGATCCTGTCGGTCATTCCGACGCCGCTGCTCGGCGCGGTCCTGATCTGGATCGGCGGCGGCCTCATCCGCCAGTGGCTCGTCCAGTCTTACACGCGGCTGGCGCGCGCCGAATATGCCGTCGTCGTCCTGATCTTCGCGATCATCGCGTTCGTGGGCTTCGCCTGGGGCATTCTCGTCGGCCTCATCGCCGCGGCGGTCCTGTTCGCCATCGAATACGGGCGCATCGACATCGTCCGCTACACGCTGACCGGGCGCGAATACCAGACCCGCGCCGACACCTCCGACGAACGTCTGGAAGCGCTGCGCGGCCACGGCGAGGCGATCCTCCTCTTCCGCCTTCAGGGCTTCCTGTTCTTCGGCACCGCCGACCGGTTGCGAAAGACCATCCAGGCCCGCATTGCCGCGCACACCGATACGCCGGTCCGCTTTCTGGTGATCGACTTCCACCGGGTGAGCGGGCTCGATTCCTCAGCCGTCATGTCGTTCATCCGCCTCGCCCAGCTTTCCGGCCCCGGCAACTTCACCATCGTTCTGTCCGGCATGTCGGATCAGGTGCAGACCGCCATGAGCCGCGGCGGGCTCGACGCGGCCGGCGGCACCGTCCGCGTCGCGGCGACGTTCGAGGACGGCGTCGAGTGGTGCGAGGACCGCCTCCTCGCCGACGTCGCCCCGAAGCTCGCCGAGGCCCGCACCCGACCGGCGCGTGACATGCTGATCGACGTGGTCGGCGACGCGGAATTCGCCAAAGCGATGATGCCCTATTTCGAGCGCGTCGAGATCGACAAGGGCGAGGCGCTGATCATGCAGGACCGGCCGTCCGACGACATCTTCTTCATCGAAGAGGGCCGCGCCGCGGTCGAGCTCGCCAACGGCGCGCAGACGATCCGCCTCGCCACCCTCACTCACGGCGCCATCGTCGGCGAGGTGGCGTTCTATCTGGCGCGGCCCCGCTCCGCCTCGGTGGTCGCCGAGAGCGCGCTGGTCGCCTGGCGCTTCAGCCGCGCGAGTCTCGCTCGGCTGGAGCGCGCCCGGCCGGAACTCGCCGCCCGCTTCCACGCCGGCATCTCGGCGATGCTCGCCGACCGGCTGACCATGACCAACCGGCTGGTGCGACTGCTGGCGGACTGAGGTGCGATCGGGTCTTGGCCGCCATCGCGCGCGGCCAGGCCGGACGGGCGCACCGGAAGAATAGATACAATTTTACGCAACTCCCTAACCCGGCGCACAGGCCCGCCATGGCAAAATTGCGGACCTCGGTTCGTGGGCGCAGCAGTCATGGCATTCGACATTCCCACCTTCGTGCTCATGGGCGCATTGTTCATGCTCCTGTGCGGCGGTCTGCTGATCTACGCCTACTTCTACTATCGCGATGCGCCGGCCGCCCTTTGGTGGGGCGTCTCCCAGGTCCTTCTCGCCGCCGGCGTGCTGTCTTCGCTGACCGGTGGCATCACCAACGCGGACTGGATCACCGCCACCGCGTTCGTCTTCTTCCTTGCATCCGCGGCAGCGCAGTGGCACGGCACGCGCCTTTTGACCGGCGCCACGCCGCACTTCCTTCTGGCGCTGCCCGGCCCGCTGCTGATGATCGCCGTGAACCTGCTGCCGGTGGGCGAGGCCCTGCCGGCGGCCCGCGGCATCACCGCAATGATCCTCAACCTCGCCTACTTCGGCGGCGCGCTCTACGTGCTCCTGCGCCCGCCCGCCGGGCGGCTCACCGCCTACACGCCGCTCGCCTTCCTGTTCGTCGCGAACATCATCGCCATCGGCCTCGCCCCCTTCGGCGGGCTGGGCGCTCCCGAGGGCGGCCTGCCGCCGCTGGTGAGCCTTCTCGGATTCCTTCACCTCGAGTCCCAGATCTTCGTGGTCGCCTCGACGTTCTTCGTCGTCTCCGCCCTGCGCGAGCGAAACGAATTCGATCAGCGCCAGGCGGCCGGCACCGACGCGCTGACCGGGCTTGCCAACCGGCGCAGCTTCTTTGCGCTCAGCGAGACGGTGGCGGGCCGCGCCGCCGCCGACGGAATTCCGCTCAGCGCCATCCTGTTCGATCTCGACCACTTCAAGGACATCAACGACCGCTACGGCCACGCCATGGGCGACAGGGTCCTGCGCCTCTTCGCCGACGCGGCGCGCAAGCTGCTGCGCCCGGGCGACGTTCTCGGCCGCATCGGGGGCGAAGAATTCGCCGCGGTTCTCTGCGGCAGCGGGCCGGACGCGGCCTACATCATCGCGGAACGCATCCGCCGCGCCAATCAGGTCGCCGCCGAATTCGTCGACGGGCAACCGATCCACGCGACGCTTTCCGCCGGGGTCGCCACGGCGACCGCACCGACCACAGTCGACGCGCTGTTGAAGGACGCGGACGCCGCGCTTTACATCGCCAAACAGAACGGCCGCAACCGCGTCGAACGGTCGGCCGACAATCCCGCGCCGACCTCGTCCCACGTCACCCGCGTGGCGTATCACGCCACCGCCAGTCGCCGTCCGGAACGCTGCCGCAGGATCAGCACCTCGGCGACCGTCAGGTTGACCACCCAGCCGGCACCCATCATCAACGCGCGGCCCATGTCGTCGGGCGGACCGAAGGCAAGCATCGCCGGCAGCATGATCAGCGCCTGGGTGCCGGCGCCCATGCCGATCGCGTAGGCACGCCGCATCCACATCTGGTGGCCGGCGACGTTGCCAGCGCGGATGGCGGCGAAGCCGAACACCAGCGCCACCGCCATGCCCGAGCCGGCTGCGAGACGAAAGGCATGCAGCGCCGCGTTGTCCGCCGGCACGATGGCATAGTGGGTCGCCATCCACAGGCCGGACAACGCCGCCACCAGCCCGGCCGGAACCAGGATGCGGCCGGCGACGCGGTGCCACGTCGGCCGACGGCGGCGGAAGGCCGGCCAGAACTGGAACGCGCCGAGGAGGCTGTAGATCGTGACGCCGACGATGTGCAGGATCACCGGCAGCGGCGCGGCGAAGAAGCGCGCGTTGTCCGCCGTGACCGGCGCGCCGCCGGCGAGCATCATCAGGCGCACCATGCCGGCCGCAACCGGGATGAAGGCGAGCGCGACCAGCGACGCCGGGATCAGCCAATCGAACTGCGCCGCGCGTCTCACCGGACTTCTCCCTCGTAGGTGAAGACGTCCTCGAGCGGCACGCCGAACACCTTCGCGATGCGGAACGCCACTTCGAGGGACGGCGAATAGCGCCCCTGCTCGATCGCCACGATGGTCTGGCGCGTCACGCCGACCCGCTCGGCGAGCTGGGCTTGCGTCATCTCGTTTGCGTGGAACCTCAGCGTGCGGATCGTGTTGGCGATCTGCGGCTTGCCCTTGCCCATCGCCTCAGTTGACCCGGTAGTAGTAGAGCTGCGACAGCGCCGCGGCGGCGCCGGCGATCATGCCGCCGACGAACAGCGCATAGGCGGCAAGCGCCGGGTCGTAGCCGAGCGCCAGGACGAACAGCGTCACCAGGCCGCCGACCGACACGACGAAATAGCCGTTGCGCATGCTGCGCGCGTAAATCTGCTTGTCGCGCTCGTCGGCCTTCTCGTCCTTGAATTCCTTGCGGGTCACGATGCTGCCGACGATGGCCATGGCGATCGCGCCGGCGATGTTGAGAACAATCAGCGCCAGCCCGACCCACAGCAGCTTGCGCGCGACCGCCGCCACGTCAGCGACGGCGAGCCAGCGGCTCGCGTCAGATCAGCCAGATCAGAACCAGCGCGTCGACCGCCAGCGTGACGACCGCGCTCCATTCCTTGAAGGACATCGTCGCTCTCCTTGGGTGTCCCGTTCAGGAGGCGAGATAGGCGACGGCGCGGATAGTGTCAAGTTTATTTGACACAAGATATGAAATATCAGACATACCGTCCGGTTTGCGCGACACGGACGGCGTCGGCTTCAGCTTCGCGGCAGTCGCTGACGGCACCGCGGCCACGTTGACCGCCACCCGTCGCTCCGACCACAGCGCGTAGCCGAGCCACGCCATGGCGATCCCCATGGGGACCGCCGCGTAGCGCTGTTGCGCGTGGGGAAGAAGTGCTGCCGCCGGGGTCACCACGGCAGTCACCGCAAGCAGGATCGCCGGCAAGCGCGGCAGCACCTTGGCGCGAACCATGGCGAGGCCAAACGTCAGCCCGCCGAGCAGATAGAGAATCCCGACGACAGCGTAGGCCGGCACAAGCGCCCCGATGTCCATCACGCCCGGCGCGCCGTTGACCACCCCGAGGTAGCTGTCGATGAACTGCGGTGTCGTCGCCGCGAGCGGCGGCAGGATGAAGATCTCGGCGAAGACGAACCCCGACTGGAGCGCCCACGACGCGCTGAACAGCGCGAAGCCCACCAGACCAAGCCATCCCGCCTCCTCGACCTGCCGGGCATAGATTCCCACGATGCCGTAGATGAACAGGAAGCACATGAGGAGCTTCAGCGAGATGATCACCGCCCACATGCCGGTGGTCACCGACGCCAGAACGTCGGGCGGGTGGATCGGCTGAATTCCGGCGAAGATAAGCCCGCCCACCATGGCGCCCAGACCGCTCCAGCGGATGAGGGCCGACCCTGTGATCTTCATCGTCCGTACCTTTGACTTGAGGGATTGTCAGGCTGCTGCGTGACGAGTTCTTCCGAATTGGGCCGAAGGCAGGGCGACCAGCTCATATGGCCGCCGCCGGCGCGAGCCGCCTGCCCTGATGACGTTCGGCGGATCAGCGCCTCGGCTACGGCAAGATTGATGACCCAGGCGGCACCCATCAGAAGCGCCCGGGACATGTCATCGAGAACGCCGAAAAGGGCGACCGGCGCGATCAGGATCAGCGCCTGCGTGCCCGCGCCAAGGCCCAGCGCATACGCGCGGCGCATCCATGCCTGGTGATGTTCGACCTCGCGCCGGCGGATCGCGGCGTAGCCGAGGACCAGTGACACGGCCATGCCCGCGCCGGCGAGCAACCGGAAGGCATGCAGCAACGCGTTGTCGGCCGGCACGATGGCGTAGGTCAGCGCCATCCAGATGCCCGAAAGCGCCGCCACCAAACCGGCCGGCATGAGCATCCGCCCTACAAGGCGGTGCCAGCGGGGATGGTTGCGCCGGAGGCCCGGCGAAAACTGGAACGCGCCCAGAAGGCAATAGATCGAGACAGAAACGACGTGCAGCACCACCGGAACCGGTGCGGCGATGAAGCGGGCGTTTGCGGGGGTGACAGGCGCGCCGCCGGCAAGCATGGCGAGGCGCACGGCGCCGGCCAAAATGGGAATCAAGGCAAGCGCGATCAGCCCTGCCGGAATCAGCCAGTCGGATTTGGTGTAGGCGGCCAAGCAGCGAGCCCGAGGGTGCCGGGTTGCGAGAATGCGTCTGCATAAAGCAGCGTTTTCTCGCGGGCCGTCATTGCCGCGTCAGGTCGCTGGTCTGCCAGCACCTCTACACGCAACCGGGCGTTTGTCACGAACAAACGCAACCGACCTGACTAACAGTACCTCGACAAACGACGAGCCGGGGAAACCCCGCAGCCTCATCTTTACTGAACCCGGACACCGGCTTGCCAATGCCCGCCCATTGCCGCAATCTCGGCCCAACGGCCCATCGGGTGGATGCCGGTGTAGGAAGAACGGGTTCTTCTGGCTGAGCTCCACATTGGGTACGCGCATGGGCAAGGTGCTTTGGGGCCTGGCGGGATTCTTCGTCCTCGCTCTAGCCGGACTGTTGGGCGTTGTGCTTTTCGACGCGCCCACCAAGCCCCCGCCCCTCGCCTCGATCAGCGATCCTTTCGCTGGCATCGACTACAGCGACCTCCCCCCGCTGCTGACCTACGCGGCGCGGGACGGCGTCAATCTCGGCTACCGCGTCTATGAGGGCGGCGGCGCTCAGGTCGTGGTGCTGGTCCATGGCTCATCGGACGATGGCACCGGCGTTCACTTGCTCGCCAAGGCGCTTCGCGATACGGGTGCGACGGTCTATGTGCCGGTCGTACGCGGCCATGGCGGATTCGGGCGGAGCGGCGACCTCGACTATATCGGCCAGCTCGAGGACGATCTCGCCGACCTCTCTACGCTCGACCGCCCGCTCCATCCCAATGCCAGCCGCACGTTGATCGGCTTTTCCTCGGGAGGCGGCTTCGTGCTCCGAGCGATCACAGGCCCGGACGAGAAGCTGTTCGACCGCTTCATCCTGATTTCCCCGGCCTTGCCCCCGGAAGCCCCCACGGTGCGTCCAGGCACCGGCGGCTGGGTCTCGGTGGCGCTGCCGCGGATAATTGCGCTCGCCATCCTCAATCAGGTCGGCATCAAATGGTTCAACGGCCTGCCCGCAATAGCGCTCGCGACTTCGCCCAAGGCGACGCACCTCACCAGCGTCTATTCGTTTCGGATGATCGTCGATTTCGCCGCGCCGCGCGGCGATTTCCTTGCCGGGCTGCGGGCTACCGCGAAGCCTGCCGCGCTGCTTGTCGGCAGCGCCGACGAGCTGTTCTACGCCGAGCGCTTCGAGCGCTTGTTCAAAGCCGTCCGACCCGACCTGATGTTCACGATGGTCCCCGATGTCGGCCACATCGGCATGACGGTGGCACCAGCGGGCATCGCAGCAGTCCGTACTGCCTTCGTCAACCTCACCAAACCGACGAAATAGCAAAAGTCAGTCAAGATGGAGTGTGTGAGCACCAAGCTCATCGCCTTCTGAGCTTCCGAGAAATTCGCAGACAGGTCCGCCCACGGTAGGCCAGTTTGGTGGAAACGTTCGGTCGATCGACGTGTCGTCCAACTACGGACCACCACGAGAAGGCACGACACGCGTTGTGTCCAAATCACCCGGTTCGCCGACCGCCAGCGCGTGACGTTGGTGCGGATGGCGAAGAGCAGCAGCACACGAAGGCGTCGCACTCGCGCGCCGGCCGTCAGCGTCAGCTCCGCGCGAACTGCTTGTACTTGACCCGGTGGTGGGAGACGGCGTCGGCGCCGAGGCGGCGGATCTTGTCGGCCTCGTAGTCGGCGAAGTTGCCCTCGAACCACTCGACGTGGCTGTCGCCCTCGAAGGCGAGGATGTGGGTGGCGAGCCGGTCGAGGAACATGCGGTCGTGCGAGATGATGACCGCGCAGCCGGCGTAATCCTCCAGCGCGTCTTCCAGCGCGGCGAGCGTCTCGGTGTCGAGATCGTTGGTGGGCTCGTCGAGCAGGAGGACGTTGGAGCCTTCCTTGAGCAGCTTGGCGAGGTGGACGCGGTTGCGCTGCCCGCCGGACAGCGAGCCGACCTTCTGCTGCTGGTCGCCGCCCTTGAAGTTGAACGCACCGACGTAGGCGCGCGAATTCATTTCGCGTTTTCCCAGCTTCAGGATGTCGGCGCCGCCGGAGATTTCCTCCCACACCGTCTTGTTGGGCGCGAGGTCGTCGCGGCTCTGGTCGACGTAGCCGAGATGGACCGTCTCGCCGAGGGTGATGGTGCCGGCGTCAGGCTTCTCCTGACCGACGATCATGCGGAAGAGCGTCGTCTTGCCGACGCCGTTCGGCCCGATGACGCCGACGATGCCGCCCGGCGGCAGCTTGAAGGAGAGGTTGTCGATGAGCAGCCCGTCGCCGTAGCCCTTCGACAGGTTCTCGATGTCGATGACGTTGTCGCCGAGGCGCTCGCCCGGCGGCACGATGATCTGCGCGGTGCCCGGCGCGCGCTCCTCGTTGCGCCGGACAAGTTCGTCGTAGGCGCGGATACGGGCCTTCGACTTCGCCTGGCGGGCGCGCGGGCTGGACGCGATCCACTCCCTCTCCGCTTCCAGCGCGCGCTGGCGGGCGGCTTCCTCGCGACCCTCTTGCGCCATGCGCTTGGCCTTCTTCTCCAGATAGGCCGAGTAGTTGCCCTCGTAGGGGATGCCGCGGCCGCGATCGAGCTCGAGAATCCAGCCGGTGACGTTGTCGAGGAAGTAGCGGTCGTGGGTGACGATCAGGATGGCGCCCGGGTATTCGCGCAAGTGCTTTTCGAGCCACGCCACCGTCTCCGCGTCGAGATGGTTGGTGGGCTCGTCGAGCAGCAGCAGGTCGGGCTGGCGGAGCAGCAGCTGGCAGAGGGCGACGCGGCGCTTCTCGCCGCCGGAAAGATTGGCGACGTCGGAATCGTTGGGCGGACAGCCGAGCGCGTCCATCGCCTGCTCGACCTGGGCATCGAGGTCCCAGAGGTTCTGCGCGTCGATCTGTTCCTGAAGGGCGGTCGCCTCCTCCGCGGTCTCGTCGGAGTAGTTCATCATCAGGTCGTTGTAGCGGTCGAGGAGCGCCTGCTTGGCGGCGACGCCCTCCATGACGTTGCCGACCACGTCCTTGGCCGGGTCGAGTTCCGGCTCCTGCGGCAGGTAGCCGACGGTGGCGCCCTCGGAGAGCCACGCCTCGCCGCCGAACTCCTTGTCGAGGCCGGCCATGATCCTCAACACCGTCGACTTGCCGGCGCCGTTCGGGCCGAGCACGCCGATCTTGGCGTCCGGGTAGAACGACAGGTTGAGGTTGTCGATGACCTTCTTGCCGCCGGTGTAGGCCTTGGTCAGGCCCTGCATGTGATAGATGAACTGCCGCGCCATCGGGACTCCGTGGGCGCGCCGGGAGAACCGCAGCGCGCATCGCTGTGAGGAGGATTGAAGAGTGGCGCCCTTCTAGTGGAAGGCGACCGGCCCGGCAACTACTCCGCGGCGGCCGGGGCTGCCTTCGGGCGCGGCGCCCGCGCGTAGCGCATCAGGCCGATCATGACGGCAACCGTCGCCAGATAGACCACCACCTGCATGGCCGTCGGCCGGTCGTTGTAGCCGACCAGCGCGTGGAGGGCGATGCCGAGGATGCTCTGCTGCGACAGCACGGCGGAGGTGTCCCACACCGTCGTGTTGAGGGCGGTGAGCACGTTGGCGGCGTTCAGATAGAGCACCGCCTGGGCCGCCATGCCGGCGGCGAGCAGCGTGATCAGCCAGCCGGTGACGGTGAAGATGTGGCGCTGGGGAATGATCAGCAGCCCGACATAGGAAAAGCCGGTGATGGCGACCCCGCCGGCGACGCCGAGCAGCCCGCCGGCGAGCAGCGCCGAGCCCGACGAGCCCGAGGCGAGGATGCCGTAGAGGAACAGGACGACCTCGGAGCCTTCGCGCAGCACCGCCACGCCGCACACCACGGCCAGCGCGATCAGCGGCCGTTCGCCGTGGGCGACCGCCTGGCCGACCTGCTTCACCTGCATGGCGAGTTCGCGCCCGTGCTTCGCCATCCACGCATTGTGCCAGGCGAGCATGGCGACCGCGATGAGCAGGATGGAGGCGTTGAAGAGCTCCTGACCGTAGCCGGAGAAGAGACCGGAGATCGCCCCGGCAAACAGCGCGACCACGCCGGCGCCGAACGCACCGCCGGCAACACCCAGGCCGATCGCCACCCCGCGCAGCGGCACGCCGCGCGTCGCCGCGAGCACGATGCCGACGATCAGGCCGGCCTCGATGACTTCACGCAGAACGATGACGAATGCCGGAAACACCGCCCTACTCCGCCGTCACGACGCCACGCGCGGTCGCCAGGTTGAAGTCGCCGAAGAACAGGTAGGAGTCGGCGGTGAGCGGTCCGAAGCGGACCTTGCCCTTGCTGTTGCCCGGAATGATCTTCTCGACGCGCAACGTCGGCGACTCGAATTCTTCCGGCGTCGGATCCTGATTGTCGACCGTCAGCTCCACGACCCTGCCCGCCGGGACCTTCAGCTCTTGCGGATCGAACATGTGATCCTTGATGACGACGGTGAGCGCGACGGGATCATCCGCCAGGGCCGGGGCCGTCATCTGGATCACAACGGCGGCAGCGATGGCGGCAATCGACAAACGGATCATGCTGAGCTCGGCGTCCTCTTCAGAAGCATCCCCCTACAGGCCGCAAGGCGCCCTCGCAACGGCGAATTCGCCGACAGCGGCGCCCAATAACTCTTTGTAATTGTTCTAATTCTGCGCACGTCTCCCAACCCGTTGGCGCTTCTGGCAACGAAAAAGACCAACGCCGCCGCGCCGTTCGGGCGCCGCGAAGAGTCACACCATCGTGATGCTGGAACGGGTCAAAAGAAGCCCGTCGGCCAGCGGCGCCAAGGATGCGCCGCAGCCGGCGGGACGAATATGCGCTGGATCAAGCGACCGGCGGCAGGCGCCGGCGCGTTGGGGATTACTTGGTGACGGTGAACTCGGTCCACATGCCGGCGTCGAAGTGGCCGGCGACGTTGCAGATGAGCAGATACTTGCCCGGGTTCAGCCGAACCGTGAGCTCGCCGGACTTGCCCGGATCGAGCTCGGACACCTCGCCCTTGTCGCCAGCCTTGTCCTCGTCGACGCGCTTGTCGGCGACGATGTAGGGCAGCGGCTTGGTCGGATCGGCGAGATACATGACGATCATCTCGTGGACGGTGTCCTTGGAGTCGTTGGTGACCTTGAACGTCACGACGCCAGCCTTGGCCGTATCGGGGGTGGCCTTGATGCCCATGGTCGCCTTGCTCATGTCAGCGCCGGGCGACAGGTAGGCGAGCCCCGTCGCCATCTGGGCCGTACCGCCCTTGTCCCACAGCGACACCTTGACGATCGTCGCCGCCGAAGCGGCGGAGGCCGCCGCGACGACCGGAAGGGCAACAACCGCAAACGCAAGGGCGAACCGGCGCGTGAACCTGTTCATGTCAGGAGGCTCCTTTTTGGGAATTCCGTCGGAGCTCGCGATGGCTCCGTCCGTCTCAGTCGCCCTGGCATCTGCATCGCGCAAACGCGTCAGTCTGGAATTGTTTTGAGTCAAACGATCCGACTTGCCATCTTGCGAGTGCCAAACTGACTGCCCGCTGACAGATCGCTGACCGGACGTGCGTCAGATTGGCCAGGCGCGTCGGGCCGGTCGTGGCCTGCGCCCGCGCCGGGCGACCACGATGCTCTCGAAAACGACCGCGGCCAGAAAGAAGCCCCCGATCCACAGGAGGCTGACCCGGTCGGTCGTCCACGTGTGCCAGAGAAGCATCGCCAAGGCTGCCAGCGACAGCACCGCGCCGCCAAGCGGAATCCACGCCGCGATGCCGACGCTGGCGCGCAGCTTCCACGCCGACAGGTTCACCGCCGCGAAGATCGTCAGGAACACCGCGCTCGCGAACGACGAGATGACGGTGAGATCGGCGAACAGGAGGAAGGCTCCGGTCAGCGCCGAGAGCACGACCAGCGACACCCACGGCACGGCGCTGTTGCGCTCGCGCATGGAGAACACCTTGGGCAGCGCATGCTCGGCGGCCATGACCATGGCGAGGCGGGCGGCGCCGAACAGCGTGGCGTTGATCGCCGAGGCGGTCGACATCAGCGCCGCGATTCCGATCAGCACGAAGCCGAAGGCGCCGAGCGTCGGCCGCGCGGCGACCGCCAGCACGTATTCCTTGTCGGCGGCGACCTGATCGGGCGTCAGGTTGCCGAGGGCGACGAGGCTGACCGCCACGTAGATGAAGGTCGTGATGGCGATGGCGAGGATCAGCCCGCGCTTCAGGTTCACCTGCGGATCGCGGATTTCCTCGATGGCGTTGGGGATCAGCTCGAAGCCTTCGTAAGCGACGAAGATCAGCCCGGCGGCAACGAACGGCGCGCCGATGCCGAGATTGAACACCGGCAGCAGATGATCGGCCTGGACGGTGAGCACGCCTGCGACGCCGAACAACACCAGGATCGCCACCTTGGCGGCGACGATGATGAGTTCGACACGCCCCGAGGCCTTGGCGCCGAGGAGGTTGAGCGCCAGAAACGCCGCCATCACCGCGAGGGCCAGGATATCGGCGAGCCAGACCGGCCCGCCGTCAGACGACAGAAGCGCCGCGCCATAGGCGCCGAAGGTGGTGGCGTAGAGGGCGAGCGTCCCGACGTAGCCCGCGACCAGCAGCCACCCGGCGACACCGGCCACCGTCGTGTCGCCGAAGGCGTGCTCGATGTAGGTGAAGCTGCCGCCGTCGTCGCGAAAGGCGAGGCCGAGGTGGGCGTAGGAGACGCCGGTCAGGAGCGCCACCACGCCGCCGACCAGCATGGCGATCGCCACCGCGTGGCCGGCCGTCTCGATGGCGAGGCCGAGGACGGCGAAGATGCCGCCGCCGACCATGCCGCCGATGCCGATCGCGACGGTCTCCGCGAGGCTGAGCTTGGCGTCCGCCATCGTCTCTCCGTTGCGGCGGCGGGGCGCCGTGACACCCCCTACCCAGCCGGCGCCGCCGCCTTCACCAACGCCTTCAGGTCGACGCCGAGATCGACGACGCTGGCCGCCGGCGGCGAGATGCCCGCGCCGATCATCCGCCGGCCAAGCACATGGTCGGCCGGCCGGTTGACCGAATCGATGGCGACCAGCCGGTCGCCAGCGTAGTGGAACACGGAAAAGCTGCCCTCGTCACGCGAGCCGCGCAGGAAGCTTTCCGTGGCGTCGGCGGACAGGCCCACCATCTGCAGTTTGACGTCGCCCTGATCGGACCAGAACCACGGCACGTCGCGATAGGCCTCGCGCTTGCCCAGCAGCGTGGCGGCGGCAACCTTGCCCTGATCGACGGCGTTCTGCACCGACTCCAGCCGCACGCGGCGCTGCGTCTCCCAATGGGTGAAGGAGACCGTGTCGCCGATGGCGAGCACCTCGGGCACGCTGGTCTCCATGAAGGAATTGACGGCGAGGCCGTTGTCGACGGCAAGACCGACGGCGATGCCGAGCTCGACGTTCGGCACCACGCCGATGCCGATCACCGCGAGGTCGGCCGGGATGCGGTCGCCGGAAGCGGTCGTCACCGCGACGACGCGGTCCTCCTCGCCGACGATCGCGCCGACCGGCGTTTCGAGGCGCACGTCGGTGCCCCAGCCGCGGTGCAAGGCGAGGAAGTGGTTTGAAATCTCCGGCGCAACGACGCGCCCCATGAGCCGGCTGGCGGCCTCGAGCACGGTGACCGTCTTGCCGAGGAGGCGCGCGGTGGCCGCGATCTCCAGGCCGATGAAGCCGCCGCCGACCACGACAACGTCGCGGGCTGCGTGCAACCGGTCGCGCAGCGCTCGGGCGTCGGCCGCATGGCGAAGCGTCGCGACACCATCGAGCGCGACCCCGGCGATCGGCGGCAGGCGCGGACGCGAGCCGGTGGCGAGCACGATGCGGTCGGCTTCCAGCCCACCGCCATCGGAGAGATGCGCCATGCCGCTCCGCGCATCGATCCGCGTGACCTCGACGCCGAGGCGGAGGTCGATGGCGTTCTTCTCGTAGAACGACAGGGGCCGGAGCGGCAGGAGATCGTGGGCGGGATCCTTGAGGAACGCCTTCGACAAGGGTGGGCGCTGATAGGGCACGTCCGCCTCGGCGGTGACCAGCGCCAGCGGGCCGTCATAGCCACTTGCACGGAGACTTGCGGCGACCTGCGAGCCGCCGTGGCCGCCGCCGACAATGACAATGCCCCTAGGATACAAGAAGACGCCCCGGCTGTTGGTGGAGTGGTGGGCCCGGCAGGACTCGAACCTGCAACCAGATCGTTATGAGCGACCGGCTCTAACCATTGAGCTACAGGCCCTGAAGGCAATCGGCGCCCCTATACAATGCGGCGCGCCGCAATGAAACCGCAATGGCTTGGCAAGCGCCGGGGACGGGGCAACCAGCCGGGAGGAACCTTCATGAAATCGCTTCTCGCCGCCGTGGCAACGGCCCTTCTCTTCGCGATGCCCGCGTTCGCCCAGGACCCGCAGGTCGCGACGCTCGCCGCCAGCGGCAACGGCGCCGTCGAAGTCACCCCCGACATCGCCGTGGTCACCCTCGGCGTCACCTCGCGGGCGGGCACAGCCAGCGCCGCGCTCGCCCAGAACTCCACCGAGCTCACCAACGCGCTTGCCGCGATCCGCGCCGGCGGCGTCGCCGACAAGGACATCGCCACCAGCGACTTCTCGATCTACCCGGTGACCGAGCAGCAGGACGGCCAGCAGACCCGGCCGCCGAAGATCATCGGCTACGAGGTGAGCAACACCGTGCGCGTCACGATCCGCGACATCGCCAGTTCAGGCAGCCTCCTCGATCACGTGGTCTCTGCCGGCGCCAACCGGGTGAGCGGCATCCGCTTCGACGTCGCCGACCGCACCAGCGCCGAGGACGAAGCGCTGAAGGCGGCAATCGCCGACGCCCGCAAGCAGGCGGCGCTGATGGCCGAGGCAGCCGGCGTGAAGCTGGTGCGCATCCTGTCGGTTTCGGCAAACTCGGGCGGCGGGCCGATGCCGGTGTTCGCGCGCGCGGCGGCCGCCCCGCCGGTGCCGGTGATGCCCGGGCAGCAGTCGATCACGGCGAACGCGTCGATCACCTACGAGATCGCGCCGCAATAGCCGCGAAGGAAATTCCCGCCGGCGCGGGCGGCGCTATGATGGGCCGATGAAACAGCCCGCCGCACCGCCCGACGCCGACGCCCGCCGCCAGCGCAAGGCCGTCATCGCCTACGATGGTTCGCACCTGCCGCCGTTCGACGCGGCGTTCTACGCGCGGGTGCGGGCGAACCTGACGCAGATCGACGAGGTGATCGTGCCGCCACGCGACGCGCGCACCTTCCGCGTTCCGGCCGGGCACGTCTTCCGCATCGTCTCGGTGGACGGCCCGCAGGTCGGCGATCTCAACCTGTGGAACGCATCCGACCTGTCGGAGCGCTTCTACAGCGGCAAGACGCGCGCCCTCCACGCCACCCACCTGACCGCCGGCCACCGGCTGTGGTCGACCTTTCCGACGCTGCGGCCGCTTGCGACCATCACCCACGACACGCTTCACTGGTACGGCTTCGACGCGGACGGCGCCGGGGTTCACGACGTGATCGGCACGCGCTGCGACCCCTACACCAAACGGCTCCTCGCCGGCACCGACTACCACCACTGCTGCCACTCGAACCTGACGCGGGCACTCGCCGCCGCGACCGGGATGCCGCTTTCCGAAGCAGAGGGTCATGTCCACGACGTCCTCAACGTCTTCATGTGCACCGGCTTCACCCGCGACACCCACCAGTACTTCATGAAGGCAAGTCCCGTGCGCCCCGGCGACTACCTCGAGATGTTCGCCGAGATCGACCTGCTGGGTGCGCTCTCCGCCTGCCCGGGCGGCGACTGCGGGGCGGAGCACTCGAGCGATGTAGCGGCCTGCTATCCGCTCAGGATTGAGATCTACGCACCCGATCCGGCGACGCTCGCCGGCTGGCAGCCGCCCGCGGTCAACGCCTACGACCGCAGCCACGGCGCGGGCGGTGGCGGCTAATTACCGAACAGAACGTGATGGACGGTGTCGCCGGCCTTGATGCCGAGCGCCGCGGCGCGCCCGCCGTTGATCTCCAGCACCGCGCGCACCGGACCGTTCGACGGGATCAGCGTCAGGTCCTGGGGGACGGCATTCGCCTGGATGCGGCGGATGGTGCCGTCGGCGCGGATGAAGATCATGTCGAGCGGGATCAGCGTGTTCTTCATCCAGAAGGTCGCCTCGGCCTCTTTCTGGCCGAGGTCGAACAGCATGCCGGCGTCGGGGCCAAGCTCCGTGCGGTTCATCAGGCCGACCTCGAGCTCCATCGGGGTGCGGGCGACCTCGACGGTGAAGACATGACGGGCGCCGTCGGCGCTGACGACGGTCAGCTGGCGGTCGGGCGCCAGGCGATCCGCGGCCTTCTCCGGAGAGCAGGCGGCGAGGACGAACGCGAAGGCGGCGAGGAAGACGAGGACGGTGCGGCGGCTGGTCATGCGGGGGCGGAGATTAGGCCAGCCGTGGCAAGGACGCATCAACCGTGTGTGACGGAGGCCATTGCCGGGGCGGCGGAAGGGGAGATGATGCCACCGTTCCGACCTCCCAGAAGGGCCCACCCCGATGCACCGAGCCATCCTTGCCGCAGTCACCGCCCTGATCGCGTTTGCCGCCGCGCCGCTGGCGCTGGCGCAGGACTCAGATGTCCCCGGATCCAAGGACTACCCCGGCATCGGGCGCTTCGCGGGAAGCGTCATCACCGGCTACGACGCCAAGGACTTCGACGCGACGCGGCTCCAGGCGGCGCCCTTCAAGGACGGCAAGGCAACCGACGAGCGCAAGCCCGAGGGCCAGGTGACCCGCATCGGCTACCGCACCGGGCCCGGGCCATCGATCCTCGAGGTGTCGCGGAACTTCGAGACGCAGCTGCAGAAGGCCGGGTTCGACGAGCTGCTGCGCTGCGACACGGACGACTGCGGCGGCATCCCCTTCTCGGAGGCGATTGACACGCTGCCCATCCCACAGATGTGGGTGGACGGCTTCAACTTCCACTACTGGGCCGGCCACAAGATGAACGACGGCGGCGGCGAGACGTACGCGGCGGTCGTGGTCAGCCAGAACAACGACCAGATCACCGCGCAGCTGACCGTGACGGTGGTCGGCGCCATAAAGAACAAGATGATCGACGCCGCCGCCATGGCCAAGGGCCTGGGAGAGGCCGGCCACATCGCGCTCTACGGCATCTACTTCGACACCGACAAGGCGGTGATCAAGCCGGAGTCGAAGCCGACGCTCGACGAGATCGCCAAGCTGCTCACCAGCCAGCCCGACCTCAAGGTCATCATCGTCGGCCACACCGACAGCCAGGGCGGCTACGACTACAACATGGCGCTTTCCCAGAAGCGCGCGAAGGCGGTCGCCGCGGCGCTCGCCGGCACCTATCACATCGCGGCCGCACGGCTCGCGACGGCCGGCGTCGGCTACCTCGCGCCGGTCGGCTCCAACCAGACTGAGGCGGGCCGGGCACTCAACCGGCGGGTGGAGCTGGTGCAGCCGTAGCGCTTGCGGCGGCCCCTCTCCCCTCACCGCGCCCGCTCATTCCCGCCTCAAAGCCGGGGGTGAGCGGGAAGCGCGCTTTGCCTCGCAGGGCGCCGCCGGCGCCGGCGCCTACGGCTTGACCTTGCCGCAATCGGCGCTGACCCAGCTTCCCTGAAGCTGGCGGGTGATCTGAAGGCCGACACCCTGCACCGAGACGGTCATGTCGATGGTGCCGGTCATGGCATCGGGCGACGGCGCATCGAAGTGCATGGTGCCGTCGACCTTGTCCTGCCCGGTGCAGACGATGGTGGCGTCGAGCGCGGTCGGCGAACTCGACACCAGCGTCTCGGTGCAGCCGTTCTTGTCGGCGTTCGGATCGGGCTTGAAGCCGTTCGCGAGATCCTTGGCGGTCAGACACTGCTGATAGGTGATCGGGGCCGTGATCGCCTTGGCGATGTTCGCCATCATCGCCTCGGCCATCTTCTTCTGCGTGGCGCTGAGCCCCTGGAGCTGGCTCGCGGCGGCGGCGGCAAGATCGCCGTTGACCTGGCCGACGGACTTGATGGTCCACAGGCCGAGATTGACGTTGAGCGGCACCGGCGCGGCGGCGCGGACGGCGGCGGCCGCCCCGACGGTGACCACAAGGGCGATGGAAAGCAGGCGCAGTGAGGGCATCCGTTGTCTCCTCGACAAACGCGACGTCGCCCGCACGCGAGCCTGACCGAAACCGGTCCGCCCGAAAAGAGGCGGAGATCACAGCGCCGCCGGCGCGCCGGCGACGGCGCGCGGGTTCGTTCCCGCGAGCGGGTCAGCGCCCCGGGCTTACAGCAGAGTCGACACGTCCCCTCGTCCCTTTCTTCCCTCAAGACAATGAGGGGGTGGCGGGCGCTCGTGCGAGTGCCAGTCAATAGTCTAGTGGGCGCTCGCTCGAACGCCCGCCGCGGCTTTTCGCTTCCCCGTGGCCGGGGCTTCAGCGCCCGTGTGGTGTTCCCCGCCGATTGTCTGGCGGGCATCACGGGCGCCTTAAGCCCGACACCCTTCCCCGACGCAGGGCCTGACATTGGCGTCAGGCGGCACGGGGCAAGGGCCATGAGGGCAGACGGTCGTAATGCCGACGGCCCGGCCACTGGACGTCCCGAGGCCAGGGGCGCGAACCCCTTTCCGGTGCGATTTCACCCGCACCGGCGCTCCGTTACCGGAGACAGCCGCAGGCGCCGCTTCCCGCTCCGCGATCGTGACGCCTCATGAGCGCGCCCCCTCGTGAGCGGGAATGCGTGCAGTTTCTCATGGGGGGTGGGAGGGGGGATAAGTTTTGTTTGGGGGGCCACACTTCGACTAAATTTGCCAAATGCGCCTCAAAGGAGGCTAGATTTCGCACTCGATCCTTGGAGATCAGTACATGACACGTCTCGGCCACGCCCACGCCAACCCCACCAAGGCGTTCTTCGTGCGTATGATCACACGCGATATCGCGCTCGAGGACTGTATTCTCGACCTAGTCGACAACAGCATTGACGCGGCCTGGCAGCTCGAAGGCAGCAAACCCATGAGCCTTTCGCGCGGCGCCAACCTCTCGCGATACAACATCGACATACAAGCAACGAGCGAGCATTTCGAAATTACGGACAACTGCGGCGGCATCACGTTTGATGAGGCCGTCGACTATGCCTTCACCTTCGGCCGTCAAGACACAGCCGACTCCGAGCGCTTCAGCATCGGAGTCTACGGAATTGGAATGAAGCGCGCCATATTCAAGATGGGGAATTCCATCAGAATTTGGAGCACCTACCAGCTTAAGTCCGGCAAACGGGAATCCTTCCTCGTGCCAATTGACGTTGACGCTTGGCTCGGTGACCCCAAGAAGGACAACTGGGATTTCAATATAGAGTCAACTAGTCACTTGCCCGACGTTGGCGTCCGTGTGGCGGTCTCCGACTTAAACGAGGCTACCTCAACGCAGTTTTCAAATCCCCGGTTCATCCGAAACCTCCGCAAAGTCTTGGGCAGAGATTACGCACTGCATCTGCACAGAGGCTTGAATCTCACGCTGAATGGCACCCGAATTATAGGTTGGCAAATCGAACTGTTGGAGAGCGCGAAGTTCAAACCTGCGCGCATCGAATATACCGATAAAACTGAGGCGGGCTCGGTAAAAGTCGAGATTCTCGCAGGCATGGCCGCGCCGCCGCCTGAGAGCTCCGACCCCGAGGACGATGAAGGCGAGAACCGGTTTGGCTGGTACGTGGCGTGCAACGGCCGGATCGTCCTAGCGGCCGATAGGACCGTCGTTGCAGGATGGGGCACCGATGGGTGGCCGCAGTGGCATCCGCAATACGCCGGCTTCCTGGGCATAGTGCTCTTCAACGCCCCCGAGGCATCACTATTGCCACTCACCACCACAAAGCGGAACGTTGAGGTCTCGTCCACTGTTTATCGACGCGCTCTCCCGCGGATGCGCGAGATTACGAAGGACTGGATCGCTTACACGAACACACGGAAGCAAGCGACCGATGAAGCCAAGCGCCTCGAACAGGCGGCAACCGCAGTCCCGATATTCGAACTCAGGAAGCACGAAACCGTGGCGTTGCCGAAACTCACTCCCATCCCGAAGGAAAAACCTGCCAACATCAACTACTCGATGCCGCAACGCCGCGTCCGCGCATTAGCAAAAGGCTTCGGAAGCTCAAGCATGACGTACCGCGAAGTCGGCATCCAATCATTCGAATATGCGTACAAAGACTATGTAGGCGGAAAGTAATGGCGTCCTTCGACACAATTAACTACAGCCTGCGCCCAAGCAAGCTAATTCAACGGAACCTGGTGTTTGAATGCGTTAAGATACTGAAGACCTCGCTGAACTTGGAACGGATGGTATATGTTGGAATGGGATCGATATGGTTTACGGACTTCCAAATCGCCCATAAGGCCCTCGGTATCGACGACATGATTTCGATGGAAGGGAATGAAATCGGTTTCAAACGCGCGCAATTCAACCGCCCCTTCCGAACGGTGCAGGTGCGAAAAGGAATGACCTTCAACTTGTTGAAGGGACTATTTTCCGATCGAAAGCTGTCCGTGCGCCCGTGGCTGTTGTGGCTTGACTACGACAAAGCTCTCCTACCTTACTTGGTGGATGACATTCGCAATTCGGTCGAAGGTCTGCCGCCGGACAGCATTCTACTAATCACTTGCGATGGGCGGCCGGGCGAGTACGGCGCCCCGAAAGATCGGAGAAAACTTCTCCGCCAGTTGCTCGGAGACACGCTGACCAGCTCGTTGTCGGCAACGGATGTGGACGATGACAACTTCGCCGTCACTCTTGTTGGTTTGCTGACCGATTTCATGACGTTGACTGCCGAGTTGGCCGCAAGACCTGGTGGCTTCGTGCCGGCCTTCTCGCTTGTCTACCGCGACTCGGCCACAATGATGACGGTGGGGGGCGTGCTTCCATCGAAGGGGGCCCTGCCCGCGGTGAGGAGTGTTGTGGCAGGCGAACGTTGGGTCGGCCAGGACGGCGATCTGATCACAGCGCCGCCGCTCACTCTTCGTGAGGTTGCGGTGCTTCAGGCGCAGCTCCCCTCCCTCAACGGCATTTCACGAAAGTCGCTACAAGAGCTCGGATTTGACCTGGAAGGAGAACAACTGCGATCATTCCAAAAATACTACAAATTCTATCCGACGTTTGCGCAAATCTCGCCCTGAGCGACTGGCTTGATGACGGTGCTTTGCCGGTGTTGACTCAGAGTCGTTACGCTCGATTCGTGTCCGGAAAACGTGTCGGCAAAACCTAGCAACCGAGGGCTAGTCCTCGACCTCTTTGCGGGGTGCGGTGGCCTGTCGGTCGGCGCGCACCAGGCGGGCTTCAAAGTGGCCCTCGCCGTCGACAACGACAGAACGCTGACTTCAGCGTACTCCCTGAATTTTCCTCAAACGCAACTGGCCCACTGGGATTTGGCCCAAGCAGAACCATCGCTGTTCGCCGACGCGTTAAGAACGGGCAGCAGAATAGCAGGGATCGTGGGAGGACCGCCTTGTCAGGCGTTCAGCGCAATCGGTCGGCGTAGCGCTGCTGATCCGCGACGTGACCTCGTCTGGCACTACTTCCGCTTGGTCAGAGCGTTGAAGCCCTCATTCTTCATCATGGAGAACGTCCCCGGACTTGGCTTTTTCGACAATCGTGAGGTGCTAGAGCGCGCCCTCAACCTGGTCGCAACGGACTACGAGATTGTCGGACCGACACTCCTCGACGCGGCGGACTTCGGTGCGGCCACGGTTCGTCGCCGGTTGTTCGTCTTTGGGGTTGATCGTTCTTCGTGGGACGTGCCCGCGCTCGAAGACCTGCCCGTGCACACCGGACCACGCCCGACGGTCAGAGACGCAATTGGCGACCTTGGCAAAGCCACGATGGAGCCCACCGACGAGAAAGGATTCGATTGGTGGAGGTATTCCGACGTCCGGGATCTGTCAAAGTACGCAGCAGACGCGAGACGCGAGCCACCAGAAGGCCTTGGAAGCGCGGGACTTCCTGGATTGTTCTCCTCTCACCGCAAGACCGTCCACACGCCTGAGGTCAAACAGAGGTTCAGGGAACTACGGGCAGGGCAGAAGGATGTGATCGGAAAGCACATACGGCTCCGGTGGGACGGACAAAGCCCAACGCTTCGGGCAGGCACTGGAAGCGACCGCGGCTCCTATCAGTCAGTGCGGCCGGTGCACCCGCGTGAAGCCCGCGTGATCACTCCACGCGAGGGAGCGCGACTACAGGGATTTCCAGACTGGTTCGTATTTCACCCTACCGTCTGGCACAGCTTCCGGATGATCGGCAACAGCGTGTCGCCCAAGATCAGCACTGCTCTGTTCGCATGGATCGCCGGAGCGAAGAAGACCAATGGTCGATCACATAAGCGCTGAGCGCAGAAGCGAGTTGATGGCTCGCGTTGGCAGCACGAACACGGCGCCGGAGATTGCCGTGAGACGTATCGCTCATTCTCTGGGCTTCCGGTTCAGGCTCCATCGTCGCGATCTCCCGGGAAGCCCCGATCTTGTGTTTCCAAGTCGGCGAAAGGTCGTCTTCGTACATGGCTGCTGGTGGCACCGACACAAGAACTGTCGGAAAGCAACGATGCCTAAGTCAAACGTCCAGTTTTGGTCGGCCAAATTCGTCGCAAACGTGGCGCGGGACCGGCGAAACACAAGGCAGCTTCAAAAGGCCGGCTGGAAAACTCTAGTCATATGGCAATGCCAGCTTGATCGACCCGATCGCGTTGCAAATCGTCTCGCCAAGTTCCTGGGTGGCTAGATCGACGAGCCGCCTGCCTAATTGTCCAAAAA
>CAWJKY010000002.1:0-265413 GCA_963843565.1 uncultured Alphaproteobacteria bacterium | reverse complement strand
TCAGGACCGGCTTTCGGAAATGGGAGCTGCCGGCGCTCCTGCTCGGGTGGGTGCTGCCGCTGCTTGCCATTCGCTCGCTGGTGCCGGGGCTGGCGACGCTGGGGCTCGTCGGGCTGTTCGTGCTGCTCGTGCGCCGCATGGCCGAGGCACCGGCCTCGGAAGCCGCGGTCACGGCCTGAGACGCCGCCGATCTGTCTGGCCGCGCGCGCGTCAACCCTTGAGATCGAAAGAGAATTCGCCGACCGAGGTCTTTGCGATGGCCTCGAAGTCCCAGTCGATGCCGAGGCCAGGTTCGCTTGACGGGATGGCATGGCCGTCGCGGATGGTGAGGCCACCGTGGGTGATCGAATCGAGCTGCGGGATGTACTCGACCCAGCGGCCGTTGGGCACCGCCGCGCAAAGTGCCACGTGGAGTTCCATCAGGAAGTGGGGCGAGACCGCGACGTTGAAGGTCTCGGCGAGGTGGGCGACCTTCAGCCACGGCGTGATGCCGCCGATCCGCGCCGCGTCGACCTGGACGATCGAGCAGGCGCCACGCTGCAGGTATTCGCGGAAGTGGCTGGCGCTGTAGAGGCTTTCGCCGACGGCAATCGGAATGCTGGTCGATTGCGACAGGCGCACGTGCCCGTCGATGTCGTCGGCGGTCAGGGGCTCCTCGAACCAGCCGATGTCCACGGTCTCGTAGTGGCGGGCGCGGCGGATCGCCTGATCGACGTTGAAGGCCTGGTTGGCATCGGTGAAAATCTCGAAGCTGGAGCCGACGGCGTCCCGGACCGCGGCGATGCGCGCCACGTCCTCGGCGATCGGACGACCGACCTTGATCTTGCAGCCGCCGAAGCCGCGTTCGCGCGCTTGCAGCGCGTCGTCGATGAGTGCGGCCGGCTCGAGGTGCAGCCAGCCGCCCTCGGTCGTGTAGAGCGGCACGCGCGCCTGTGCGCCGCCGGCCATGACGTGGAGGGGCAGGCCGGCCTTGCGGCAGCGCAGGTCCCAAAGCGCGGTGTCGATGGCGGCAAGGGCCAAGGACGTGATCGCGCCGACCGACGTGGCGTGGGTCAGGAAGAGCAGGTCGCGCCAGATCTGCTCGACCATGGCGGCGTCGCGGCCGATCAGCGCCGGGGCGAGCGAGCGCTCGATCAGCTTCATCACGGACGGGCCGCCGGTGCCGATCGTGTAGGCGTAGCCGGTGCCGATGGCGCCGTCGGCGTCCTCGATGCGGATGATCGGTGTTTCCTGGCTGACGAACGCCTGGATCGCGTCGGTCCGCTTGACCTTCGGTTTGAGGTCGACCATCGACCCTTCGACGCGGACGATCCTGGCCATGTCCTTCTCCGGGGCGCCTACACCATGACGGACTGGCCGCTCGCCTTGTCGAAGACGTGCAGCCGCGAAAGGTCGAGCGCGAAGGTCATCACTTCGCCGTCGCGCACGGCGCGCGGGCTCAGCATGGTGCCCTGAACGTCCTGGCCGCCGAACCGGACCATGAGCAGCGTCTCGGTGCCGAGCGGTTCGGAGAGCAGCACCGGGCGCTCGATCGTCGCCGTCTCGCCCCGCCCGGGAATGCCATGCCCGACCGGGGTCAGCGTGTCCGGGCGGAAGCCCAGCACGATGCGATCGGCGGCCTTGAGGCGGGCGGCCGCCTGGGCGGGGAGGGCGACGGTCGTGCCGTCGGCGAGCGCGGCCACCGGGCGCCCGTCGCTGCTGCCGACCTCGGCGTCGATGAGGTTCATGGGCGGCGAGCCGATGAAGCTGGCGACGAACGTGTTGACCGGGGTCTCGAACACCTCAAGCGGCGTGCCGACCTGCTCGATGTGGCCATCACGCATGATGACGATGCGGTCGGCGAGCGTCATCGCCTCGACCTGGTCGTGGGTAACGTAGATGACGGTGGTGTCGACCTGTTGGTGCAGGCGCTTGATCTCGACGCGCATCTGGACGCGCAGATTGGCGTCGAGGTTGGAGAGCGGCTCGTCGAAGAGAAACACGTCCGGGTGGCGCACGATGGCGCGCCCCATGGCGACGCGCTGGCGCTGGCCGCCGGAAAGCTGCGCCGGCAGCCGGTCCATGAGCTGTTCCAACCCGAGGATGCCGGCCGCCTGATCGACGCGCCGCTTGATCTGCTCGGGCGGCTCCTTGGCGATCTTCAGCCCGAAGCCGAGATTGTCGCGCACGGTCATGTGCGGGTAGAGGGCGTAGTTCTGGAAGACCATCGAGATGTTGCGGAGCCGCGGCGGCAGGGCGTTCACCACCCGGTCGCCGATCCGGATCGTGCCGCTGCTGATTTCCTCGAGGCCGGCGATCATGCGCAGCGTCGTCGACTTGCCGCACCCCGACGGACCGACGAGGACGACGAACTCCTTGTGGGCGACGGAAAGGTCGATGCCGTGGACGACCTCGTGCCGGCCGTAGTTCTTGACCACCTTGTTGAGAATGACTTCGGCCATCGCAGTCTCTAGCCCTTGACGCCGCCGAGCGTCAGCCCGGCGATCAGGTGTTTCTGGACGAGGAAGGTCAGGACCAGCGCCGGGATGATGATCAGCACCGCCATGGCGCACATCCCGGTCCAGTCGACGGTGAATTGCGCGGTGAAATCCATGAGGCCGACCGGCATGGTCTTGCTGGCGACGGTGCGGCTGAGCTGGCTCGCCAGTGCGTATTCGTTCCACGAGGTGAGGAAGGCGAAGATCGCCGCCGAGGCGATGCCGGCGCGCGCCAGCGGGAATTCGATCTTCCAGAAGGCCTGCCAGCGCGTGCAGCCGTCGATCTGGGCGGCCTCCGACAGATCGATCGGAATCTGCCGGAAGAAGCCGTCGGTCAGCCAGATCGTGAAGGGGATGTTGATCGCGAGATAGACGATGATCAGCCCGATCGGCGTGTCGATCAGGTGGAGCCGACTCCATAGGATAAACAGCGGCAGGCTGAGGGCGATGCCGGGCACCGAGCGCGACAGCATGAAGCCGACGAAGAGCTGTGCCTTGCCGCGGAAGCGGTAGCGGGCGAAGGCGTAGCCACCCATCATCCCGATGACGATCGCGACGAATGTCGAGGTGACCGAGATCACCAGCGAGTTGGTGAAATACTGAAGGACCGGCAGCCCCGCTTGCTGCTTCGGCAGGAGGCCGAAGATCTTGGCGAAGTTTTCGAAGGTCGGGTTCTGGGGAAGCCAGACCGTCGGCCGCGCCAGCACCTCGACGTTGGGCCGGAACGCCGTCACCACGACCCACAGCCCGGGCAGACACAGGACCACCATCGCAACGAGCACGCCGAAGCGGATCAGCCAGCGCTGCCAGGGTTTCTCCATGGTCAGCCGGTTGGCGGCTGGGACCTCGACTGCGGCTTCCTCGGTGAAGACGCTCACGCCGCGCCTCCCATGAAGGCGCGGGCGGCGGTGAGCTTCCGGTAGAAATAGAAGGTGAAGACGATCGACAGCAGGATCGAGACGTAGGCCATCGCGTTGGCCGATCCCATCTGCGAGTTCTGGTAGCCGACGCGCGCCAGGAGCGTCCACAGAAGCTCGGTACGCTGGGCCGGCCCGCCGTTGGTCATGATGCGCACCATGTCGTAGGCGCGCGCGATGTCGAGCGAGCGGATGGTCATGGCGATGTAGATGAAGGGCATCAGGAAGGGCAGGGTGATGTGGCGGAACACCTGCCAGGGATTGCAGCCGTCAACCTTGGCCGCCTCGATCGGGTCACGGGGCAGCGCCATCAGGCCGGCGAGCAGAAGGATGGCGAAGATCGACGTCGACATCCAGATTTCGGCGAACATGATGGACAGGTTGGCGAGGGTGCCGTCGACCAGCCAGGGGATCGGGTCCTTGATGAGACCCAGCGAGTAGAGGGCGTTGTTCACGAAGCCGATCGAGTCGTTGAGCATGTACTTGAAGAGAAAGCCCACGAGGATCGGCGAGAACATCATGGGAAACATCATCACCGTGCGCAGCGCACGCTGGCCGAGCGTCACCTGGTTGATGAGGAGCGCCAGGCCGAGCCCGAGCAGCACCTCGAGGTTGAGGGTGACGGTGATGAAAATGATCGTGCGGCCGAACGCCCACCAGAAATCGGAATTGCCCCAGAGGCGCTGGTAGTTTCGCAAGCCGACGAAGCGATAGAGCGATGCCGGCTGGGTGAGCTGATAGGGCGTGAGGCTCGACCAGAGCGAGACCAGCAGGGGCACCAGGATCACCGCCAGGATTACAACGATCGCCGGCAGCAGCAGCAGGTACGGTATGGCGCGAGGTGATCTGAAGAATCCCATTTGGGGGAGGTTATCTGGTTCGGACCTGCGGCTCACCTCCACCGGCCCTTGTGCGGGGCGCACCTCCCGCGCAGCCGGGGCGGGGGAGGTGGTGACGCGCCGCGAAGGCTAACGACTTGTCTCTCCCTGTCGGGGAGGGAAGCGGTGGCAGGAGCCGAACGGTCGCCCGGCTCCTGCCCTGTCGGGTTATTCCTTGAGCAGCCCGGCGTCCTGCATGATCTGGGTCGCGTCGGCGGCCGCCTTGTCGAGGGCGTCCTTCGCCGAGAGCTGGCCGAGAACGGCCGCCTGGATCTGCGGCCAGATGACGTTGGACACCTGGATCCACTGCGGGATCAGCGGCGGCGTGCGGGCATCGGCGAGCGAAGCCTGCCAGGCCGTGAACATCTCGGCCATCTGCGGCTTGCCGTTGTCTTTGAACCACTGCTTCACCTTGTCGAAGACGGCGGTGCGGGTCGGCATGTTGCCGGCTTGCGCTTCCATCATCTCGCTGTCGTCATTGGTCAGGAACACAGCCAGCGACACGGCCGCGGGAATGTTGTCGCACGCCTGGGTGACCGAGAAGGAGTGCGAGCCCGACCAGCCGCCGCGGTGGCCGGAGGTGCCGACCGGTGCGGTCGCGAAGCCAAGGTCGTCGGCGATCTTGGAGGACTTCGGATCGGAGTAGAACCCGGCGAAGCCCGGCCAGTCGAGGTCGACCGCGAGCGTGCCGGCGGCCATTGCCTGGCCGATCTCGTCCCAGCCGTAGTTGACGGTGCCGGCGGGAACTGCCTTGGCCTTGTAGATGTCGACGAACCACTGGAGCGCCGCCACGCCTTCCGGCGAATTGAAGATCGGCTTCCAGTTCTTGTCGAACATGTCGCCGCCGTTGGCGCGCACGATCTCCATGAAGCGGCCGGTCGCGCCTTCGTCCTTGCCGGCGAAGGCGGTGCCGTAAAGGTTCGGCGGATCGGCGAAGAAGATGATCTGGTTCTTCAGGTCTTCATAGGTCTCGGGCGGCGCCAGGTCCTTGCCGTACTTGGCCTTGTAGGCGGCCTGCTTCGCCGGATCGGCGTACAGGCTCTTGCGATAGTAGATGTTGGAAATGTCGGTGACGCGCGGCAGCTGGATCAGCTTGCCGTCGATCTCCGCGCTGGCGAGCGTGCCCGGCACGTACTTGGCGAGTTCCTCCGCCGGGATGTACTGCTTCAGGTCGACGTACATGTCGCCGTACTGCGGCGCGAAGCTCGTGTGGTTCGAAGCCAGGCAATAGTTGATGGTGCCCGCCGCGATGTCCTGCTTGATCTCCTTGTCGAGGTCGAAATAATTCTTCGACGAGACGATCTCGACCTTGGCCCCCGTCATTTTCTCCCACTCAGGGATGCGCGTGTAGAGATGCTCATACTGGGTGCCGCCGATCAGCTTCACCTTCAGCGTATAGCCGGGGAACTTGCCGTAATCGAACTGCGAATCCGCCGCGACGGATGCGGTCGCCAATGCGCCGGTTGCCGCGCCTGCCAAAATGGCAGCCTTCACCAAGCTTGTGAGTCTCATGCATTCCTCCCAATCAACGCCCTGACTCTTGATGGCCAGGGACCGCCGTGCTCTCATAAGTGAAGAGACTATTCGCAGATAAGCATGACAGCCGAGCAACCGTCAACGGCCGTCGCCTCCAACAAGGTCGTCGAAATGGACCAGATGTCTCCCAAGGACCGCTACCGCGCGCCGGCGCTCGACAAGGGGCTCGACATCCTCGAGCTGCTGGCGGCGACGGAGGAGGGGCTCACCCAGGCAGAGATCTCGAAAGCGCTGAAGCGCACGCCCAACGAGATTTACCGGATGCTCGATCGGCTGGTGCGGCGCAACTACATCGCCCGCCTCGGCGGCGATCGCTACGAGTTGACGCTGAAGCTGTTCGCGCTCGCCCATCAGCATGCGCCCGTGCGCCGACTCGTGCCGCAGGCGATGCCGCTGATGCGATCGTTTGCACGCGAACTCGGGCAGGCCATCCACATCGTGATTTACGATCGCGGCCTGGCCGTCGTCATCGCGCAGGTCGATTCACCCAGCTACTGGGGCCTTGCCATCCGCGTCGGAGCCCGGGTCGGCCTCATCAACACGGGATCGGGACACGTGCTGCTCGCCTTCGCCTCGGTGCGCGAGCGGGCCTTCATGCTCGATGAGCATCGCACGGCGGCGAATGAAGCGGTTCCCGAAGACCTCGACCAGCGGTTGGCGCAGGTGCGGCGGCTCGGCTACGAGCGAATGGAGAGCCTCCAGGTGCGCGGTGTCGTCAATCTGTCGGTGCCGGTGCTCGGCCCGGACGGCTCGGCAATCGCCGCGCTGACCTGTCCGTTCCTGAATCGCGCGGATTCGGGTGACGCTGCCGACGTCAATACGGTGCTCGACCGGCTGGTCGTCGTCGGCCGCGAGTTGTCGCGGGTTACGGGCGGTGGCGCAAACGAAACGGTGGATGTCGGCGAAGAAGAAGAGGAGGAAGCGTGATGCGAATTGTCGATACGCACTGCCACCTGATCTATCTCGACAGGCTGTCATACCCGTGGCTTGCGGAGACGCCGCCCCTCAACAGGAACTTTCCGCTCACCGACTACTGGCCGCAAGCGAAAGCGGCGGGCATCACCGACGTGATCCACATGGAGGTCGATGTCGCCCCCGGCGACATGGAGGCGGAGACCAACCTGATCGCTGGCCTCGGCAGGCCGGTGGTGGCGCTCATCGCGTCGTGCCGTCCGGAAGACGACGGGCTCGCGGACTATGTCGAGCGCACCGCCAGCGAGGCGAAGGTGAAAGGCTTTCGCCGCATCTTGCATACCCAGGACGACGAATTGGGCAAACGGCCGATCTTTGCCGAGAACCTGAAGCTGCTGTCCCGTCACAACCTCAGCTTCGATCTTTGCGTGCTGCCCCGGCAGCTGCCGGTCGCTACGGCGCTGGCGGCCGCCTGTCCCGACGTCCAGTTCATCGTCGATCATTGCGGCGTCCCGAACGTCAAGGACCGAGAACTCGATCCGTGGCGGGCGAACATGCGCGCGCTGGCGGCAATGCCGAACGTGGCGTGCAAGATTTCGGGAATCGTCGCCTACGCCGATCCGGGCAACTGGGCGGTCGGCGACCTCAAGCCGTACTTCGAGCATTGCGTCGAAACGTTCGGCTGGGATCGCGTGGTGTGGGGGAGCGACTGGCCGGTCTGCACGCTGACCGCCGACCTTGGCCGCTGGGTGGCGGCGACCCATGCACTGCTCGAGGGGACCAGCGACAGCGAGAAGGAACGGCTGCTCAGCGCCAACGCCGAGCGCATCTACCGACTGGTTTGAGGCGGCGCGAAAGCGCATCGCGACAGGGAGGAAGACGAGATGAAGCGGATGGGGTCGTGCCTAGGCATCAAGGCGGAGCACATCGCCGAATACAAGAAACTGCACGCCGCGGTCTGGCCGGGTGTCCTGGCCAAGATCGCCGACTGCAACATCCACAACTATTCGATCTACCTGAAGGAGCCGGAGAACCTGCTGTTCGCCTACTTCGAGTATCACGGCGACGACTTCGCCGCCGACTCCGCCAAGATGGCCGCCGATCCTGTCACGCAGGACTGGTGGAAGGTGTGCATGCCGATGCAGGAGCCGCTCGAGACCCGCAAGGAGGGTGAGTGGTGGGCGGACATGGAAGAGGTCTTCCACACCGAGTGAGCCCGTGCCGACCGAGGCAGCGGACGGGTTGCGTCGGGTCCCCATTAATGAATATAGTCTTCATATAAGAACGCAAACCGACGGTTCGATCGGTGCGTCGGGGGAGGGAGTGGAATTGACCGTCAATCCGGCAGAGTTGCGCCAGTCGTGGCCGCGCCCGTCGCGACCAAGACCGATCGCGATCATCGGCGCCGGCGGCATCGTCAACGACGCGCATCTGCCCGCCTATCGCAAAGCCGGCTTTCCGGTCGCCGGTGTCTTCGACATCAACCCTGAGCGCGCGCGGACGGTCGCGGCCAAGTGGGATGTGCCGGTGTTCCGGTCGCTGGAAGAGGCGATGGCGGCGGACGGAGTGGTCTTCGATCTGGCGACGCCCCCGGGCAGCCACCTCGGCGTCCTTGAACGTCTGCCGGAGGGATCGGTGGCGCTGATCCAGAAGCCGATGGGTCACGATCTCACCGAGGCGACCGCCATCGTGAAGCTCGCCCGGGCGCGCAAGCTCACCGCGGCGGTCAACTTCCAGCTCCGCTTCGCGCCGATGGTGCTGGCGCTCGCCGACGCCCGGCGTCGCGGCCTGCTCGGGCGGCTCGTCGACGTCGAGGTCCATCTCAACCTGCTGACGCCGTGGGAGCTGTTTCCTTTCCTGAAGGGCGCACGGCGCGTCGAGATCGCGGTTCACTCGATCCACTACTTCGACCTGATGCGCGCCTTCCTCGGCAATCCGGCAAGCGTTCACGCGCGCACCCTCGGCCATCCCTCGACCGAGCTTGCCCAAACGCGGACCTCGGCGATCGTCAACTTCGGAGACGACGTGCGCTGTACCTTCTCGATCAATCACAACCACGGCTTCGGTCGCAAATTCCAGGACGCCAGCATTCGCTTCGAGGGCGACACGGGCGCCGCGATGGTCAAGCTCGGCCTGCTCCTAGACTATCCGAAGGGCGAGCCGGACGAACTCTGGGTGACCGACGGGGATGGCTGGGTGGAGGTGCCGCTCGAAGGCGGCTGGTTCCCGGACGCCTTCATCGGAACCATGTCGAACCTCCAGCGCTTTGCAGCCGGCGAGGACGACGACCTGGTCACCTCGGTCGAGGACGCTTGGCACACGATGGCCCTCTGCGAGGCCTGTTTCCAGTCGAGCGCAGCGCCGGCGACGCCGGTGGCGCAATCCCCGTGAGGTCACCGCGATGAACGATGCACCGCTGGCGCCGACGGTTGGCGTCTCCTCGACTCACCCGAAGGACATGCCGGCCGCGCACGCCGACATTCCGGTGTGGAACGCGGAAAATTGGCTCTACGAGGATTGGCCGGTCGGTCAGAAGATTCGCTCGCTGCGGCGCACGATCTCCGAGGGCGAGTCGCACCAGTTCAACATGCTGGTCACCGACATCCACCCTTACGTTCAGGACCAGATGTTTGCCGCCAGCGAGGGTGTCTTCGGCAAGCGGCTGGTGGCCGGCGCCTTCGTGTTTTCCGCCGGGCTGGGGCTCGTCGCCACCAACTGCGTCAACGCTTTTTCCTACGGCTACGACAAGCTGCGCTTCATCAAGCCGGTGTTCATCGGCGACACGATCTACACGATCCGCACCAACCTCGAGAAGCGGCCGAAGTATCCCGAGATGGGGCTGATCCGCGCGAGCTACGAGGTCTTCAAGGGCGAGGGCGAACTGGTGCTGTATTGCGAGCATCTGCAAACCGTGCGCTACCGCGACCCCGCCGCCTTCGCCGGGCAGATCGAGAAGAAGGCCAAGTGATGGCAGGAGATGCCGAACTGCCGCTGGCCGGGCTTGTCGTCCTCGACATGAGCCAGTTTCTGGCGGGACCGTACGCGGCGCTGCGTCTGCTCGATCTCGGCGCCCGCGTCATCAAGGTCGAGCGACCGGACGGCGGCGACCTGTGCCGCAGCCTCTACCTGACGGACACCGAGATCGGTGGCGACTCGACCCTGTTCCACGCCATCAATCGCGGCAAGGAGAGCATCGCCCTCGACCTCAAGGACGCGGGTGACGTTGCCCGGCTGAAGCATCTGATCGGCAAGGCCGACGTCCTGATCCAGAACTTCCGCCCGGGCGTGATGCAGCGCCTCGGCTTCGGGTACGAGGCCGTCGCCGCGCTCAATCCGCGCATCGTCTATGCGGGCATCACCGGCTATGGCGACGAGGGCCCGTGGGCGGCACGTCCGGGGCAGGACCTGCTCGCCCAGGCGCGTTCCGGCGTCATGTGGCTGAACGGCGACGAAGGGCAAGGGCCGGTGCCGTTCGGGCTGGCGGTCGGCGATATGCTCGCGGGCGCGACGATCGTCCAGGCGGTCCTGGCGGCGCTCGTCCGCCGCGGCGTCACCGGCAAGGGCAGCCACGTCGAGACGAGCTTGCTCGAGGCGCTGGTCGACTTCCAGTTCGAAGTGCTCACCACGCACCTCAACGACGGCGGCCGCCTGCCGAGGCGTTCGCAGGTGAACAGCGCGCACGCCTACCTGTCGGCGCCCTACGGCGTCTACCGCACGAAAGACTCCTACCTCGCCGTCGCCATGACCCCGATCGCGCGGCTTGGCGATCTGCTCAAGCTGAAGGCGCTCGACTGCTACCACGACGATCCGGCGAGCTGGTTCACCAAGCGCGACGAGATCAAGCAGATCCTCGCCGCTTTCCTCGCCACCGAAACCACCGATCACTGGCTGTCGATCCTTGAGCCGGCGGATATCTGGTGCGCCAAGGTGCTTGAATGGCCGGAGCTGCTTGCCAGTGACGGCTTCAAGGCGCTCGATCTGCTGCAAACCGTTGAGCGCGCGGACAACGTCCACGTCCGCACGACCCGGTCGCCGATCCGCGTGAACGGCCAGCGAGCGAGGACGACCGATGCGGCCCCGCGCATCGGCGAACATTCCGCCAGGATACGGGCCGAGTTCGGGTTGTGACGGACATCAGGATGACGCTCAGAGGGGTGACCTGGGATCACCCGCGCGGCCACGATCCGCTGGTCGCGTGCACGCGCCTGTGGCGTGCAGAGACCGGCGTCGACATCGTCTGGGAGCGTCGCTCCCTGCAGGGGTTCGAGTCGCATCCGCTGAACGACCTGGCCCGCGACCACGATTTGCTGGTGATCGATCATCCGCATATCGGCGAGGCGGTCGCTGCCCGCTGTCTGGTGCCGCTCGATGGCGAAGGCACCGCGCGCGAGATGGCGGCGCTCGCGGCGGCGAGCGTCGGGCTGTCATGGCAGAGTTACGAGTGGGATGGGCGACAATGGGCCCTGCCCATCGACGCGGCAACGCAAGTCCAGGCCTGGCGGCCCGACCTGATCGAGCGGCCGGTGTCGACCTGGGGCGAGGTCATGGAGCTGGCGCGCGAGGGCCGTGTCGCGTGCCCGCTGCGCTCGCCTCACGCGCTGATGGCCCTGTTCGCGCTCGCCAACAATCTCGGCCCGCTGTGCGATGTTGCCGGCCCCTGCCTTTTCGCCGGCAAGGCGGCGATCCCGGCGGTTGAGATGCTGCGCGAGCTGGTCGCGACCCTCGACCCGGCGAGCCTCGTGATGGACCCGATCGCGGTGCTCGAAGGTATGGCCTGCGACGAAGCTAGGATCGCGTGTGCGCCCTGGATTTACGGCTACGTGAGCTATGCGCGCGAAGGCTTTCGTGCGCGCCGGGTCGCCTTCGCCGACGTTCCCGAAGTCGGCGAGGGCGGTCCCGTCGGCACGGTGCTGGGCGGCGCGGGAATCTCCGTCTCGGCCTTCAGTCGCCACGTCGAAGAGGCGGCACGCTTCGCCCGCTGGGTGGCGAGCGGCCCGGTGCAGGCGGGGCCGTACGCGGCTGCGGGCGGCCAGCCGGCGCACGATGCCGCCTGGCGCGACGCCGCGGTCAACGCCCCGGTCGGCAATTTCTACGGTGCCACGCGGGCAACCCTCGACCGGGCCTGGGTGCGCCCGCGCCACGACGGATACATGGACTTTCAGGGGCGGGCGTCGGAACGGCTGGCGGAAGGCTTGAGATCCGGCGAAGACGCGACGGCGATCGTTGCGGCGCTCAATGCGCTCTACGAAAAGGCGCGCAAAACGGCAGACGCAACACGCATGAAGGAGCGGGCATGAAGTTCCTGGTGACGGGGGGCACAGGTTTCATTGGTGCGTGCGTGGTGCGCAACCTGATTGCGCGCGGTATTCCGGTGGTGGTCGGCGATGCATCGCCGGACGCGGCCGTCGCGGCCACGCTGAAGGGTGCCGTGGTCGCGGCCATGGATGTGTCCGACGCGGCATCGATCGCGGCGGTGTTCGCTGCCCACCCCGACATCACCCACTGCATTCATCTCGCCTACCTCATGAGCGCGGAGGTCGAGGCGGATCAGTTGCTCGGTGCCATGGTCAACGTTGTCGGAATGGTCAACATGTTCGAGGCGACCGTCCGGCACCGGCTCGCGCGCCTCGTCTTCACCAGCAGCGAGACGGTCTACGGGGCGAAGCAGTCGGTCTATGGCGACCGGCCGGTCAATGAGGACGATTTCTGCTCGCCCGCCGATCACGTCTTTACTTACGGCATGACCAAGATCCTCGACGAATTCATCGCGCAGAAGTACGTCGCCAAACATGGCGTCAGCATCGCGTGCGTGCGTCCGGCGGTGGTCTTCGGCCACGGACGCAAGCGCGGTTCGGTGTTGTGGGCCGAAGCGTTCGCCTCGAAGCCGGCGGTCGGCCAGCCGGTCCGCCTGCCGTTCTCGGAAAATGCGCGCGATACCTGGATCTACAAGGACGATTGCGCCGAGCAACTCGTGCGGCTGGCGCTGAAGCCGCAACTCGCCCATTTCGCCTACAACAACGGCGGCGCGTGCGTGTCGGCGAAGGAACTCGCAGCCACGGTGCGTCGGTGGCTGCCGGACGCGGACATCGAATTCGACGAGTCGATTCCGCGAACGCCGCTCATCGACTGGCAGGACGGCGCCCGCCTGGAGGCGGAGATCGGCTTCACGCCGCGCGCGCTCAGCGACGGCGTGCGCGCCCACATCAACGAGGCGCGCGCCGAAGCCGGCATGAGGAAGGTGTGACGATGGCCGCGCGCTACGCCAACACGGTGGTCGGGAGCTACCCGCGACCGGTGACCACCGGCGACACGATGAAGAAGACGACGCTCTCCGCGGCGGAGACCGACGACATGATCCGCTGGGCGGCCAAGGACCAGGCCGACCTCGGCCTCGACGTGGTCACCGACGGCGAGGGCTATCGTGAGAACATGTATTACTTCTACCAGAAGCGGGTTGACGGCGTGACGTTCGAGGACATGCCGCGGTTATCGTTCGGGACCGCCGGGTTCGGGATCGAGTGTCCGCGCGTCATCGGCAA
Source organism: uncultured Alphaproteobacteria bacterium (assembly GCA_963843565.1). GTDB lineage: Bacteria > Pseudomonadota > Alphaproteobacteria > Rhizobiales > Kaistiaceae > DASZQY01. The sequence goes on along the minus strand of CAWJKY010000002.1, from coordinate 252,154 downwards.
AATCGAGAACGCGCGCTTCAACCTCGCGCACAACTGGAAGGTTGCCCGCGCCTCGGTTCCGGCGCACGTGCGCGTCAAGCAGACCGTCACCGGGCCGCACGTGCTGACCCGCTTCAGCGTCAACGAGCGCAAGGATCTCTACCCCGATGATCAGGCGCTCTGCCGGGCATGGGCGGCGGTGCTTCGCGACGAACTCAAGGAAGTGATCGCGGCCGGCTGCACGGAGATCCAGTTCGACGAGCCGATGTGGACGGAGGCGCCGGAGCAGAGCGAGTGGGCGGCCGATATTCTCAACGAGCTGATCGACGAGCTGCCGAAGGGCCTGCGGATCGGCCTCCACGTCTGCGGCGGCAATCCAAGGCGCAAGCGCGTCTACTTCACCAGGTACACCGACCTCGCTCCAGCCTTCCGCAAGATGAGGATCGATGAGGTGTCGCTGGAGCACTGTACGCTCGACTACGACCTGATGGACCTATGGAAACTCTGGGACTTCAGGGGCAACCTCGCGCTCGGCGTCATCGACCAGCGCAGCGACGACATCGAAACCGTCGAGATCGTGCGCCGGCGCGTCGAGCCGGCGCTCGCGCACTTCCCGCGCGAGCGGCTCGTGCTGACCAGCGAATGCGGTTTCGGCCACGTGCCGCTGGACATCACGCACCAGAAGCTGCGGATGCTGGTCGAGGCCTCGCACAGGCTCTGACCGACCGCGCTCGTCGGCGTGGGGCCTACGTCTCCGGAAGCCAGACCTGCATGCGGCCCGGCTGGCGGTTGTTCCAGAGGTAGTAGGGGACGGCGGTGAAGGTCGCGGGCTGCGTCTCGACAGGCGTGGTCCGGTAGAGCGGTGCGTCTGCGTTGCCCGCGGTCGCGACAGCGCCTTCCGCGACCAGCGTGACGATGCCACCGAAGAGGTCGGGCCGGTCCTTGTCGGCGATCCCGGCGTCGCGCGGCAGGCGCATCAGCGGCACCGGCGCGTGCGGGTTATCGACGGCCTCACAGCAGTAGACCAGCGGCCCGCGCTTCAGTGCCACGCGGCCGGCGTCCGCGGAGACGTTCGGATTGGCGTACATGCGTTCGGCGGGCATGGGCAGGTCGAGATCGATCGCGTCGCCGGGCTGCCAGGTCCGGTCGATCGCCAGGTACCCGTTCCTGCTGTCCGCGGCGACGTCGACAGGGGCGCCGTTGACCGATGCCGAGGGCCGGCGCGCCCAACCGGGGATGCGCAGCTTCACCGTGAAGGCTGCCGCCGCGCCGGGGTCGATCACGATCCTGATCTTTCCCGACCACGGGTAGTTGCTGGTCTCGCTGATCTTTACGGACCGGTCGCCGATCTTCACCGTGGCCGAGGCGCCGCCGTACAGATGAACGGCGAGCGTAGTGTCACTCGACGAATAGAAATAGCCGCCGACCGAGGCGACCAGTCGCGACACGTTCATGGTGCAGCAAGGGCAGGGGTGCCAGGCCCAACGCCGGTGGGTGCCGTCGCTTTCGAGCGGGTTCTCGTAGAAATAGTGCTCGCCGTCGCGCGACAGACCCGACAGCGCGCCGTTGTAGAGCGCCTGCTCGAGCACGTCGGCGTAGCGTCCTTCGAGATCGATGTTCAGCATCCGCTGGGCCCAGAAGATGAGCGCCACGGACGCGCACGTCTCGGCATAAGCGGTGCTGTTGGGCAGGTCGTAGTAGGAGGTGAAGCCTTCGTTGTGCTTCGAGGGACCGAGCCCCGCCGTGATGTACATCTGTTTGCTGGTGACGTCGGCCCACAGCACCTCCAGCGTGCGGGTCAGCGTGTCGTCGTTGAGTTCCGCCGCCAGGTCGGCCATCGCCGAATACAGGTACATGGCGCGCACCGCGTGCCCGACGACCTTGTCCTGCTCGCGGACCGGCTTGTGGGACTGGTTGTATTCGTAAGTCTTCTGGCCGAAGTCCTCCGGCCGTTCGCCGCGCGCGATCGCCTCCTGATCATAGTAGTGGGGCTGGCGACCGCGCTCGTTGATGAAGTAGGTGGCGAGATCGAGGTGCTTGCGATCCTTGGTGACCGCGTAGAGCTTCACCAGTGCCAGCTCGATCTCCTCGTGGCCGGGGTAACCGTGCTTCTGGTCCTTTCCGGGCCCGAACACAGTGCCGATATGATCGACGTAGCGGATCAGGGTGTCGAGGAGGGCGCGCTTTCCGGTCGCCTGGAAATAGGCGACCGCGCCTTCGAGCATATGGCCGGCGTTGTAGAGCTCGTGGTTGTCGCGGAGGTTCGTCCAGCGGTTCTCCAGCTCGCGACCGATGTACCAGCAGTTCAGGTAACCGTCGGGCAATTGGGCCTTGGCAAGAAGGGCTGCAATTTCGTCGATCTGCGCTTCGATGGTGGCGTCGCGGCGGTGGCGGAGCGCGTAGCTGGCGGCCTCGACCCATTTGCCGACGTCGGAATCCCAGAAGATCTGAGTCGTGAAGCCGTTGTTCCGGCGCGGAATGCGCAAGGGCGGCGCCGGCTTCTTGACCTCCAGGGATTCGAGAAGGCCGTTTTCCTCGAGACGCCGGTGCTGGCTGGGGATCGTTCGCGTCAGAACGGTCTCCAGGCGTTCGTGCCAGAAGGCACCGTTGATCGAGACATCCGAAAAGTTGACTGGCGCGTAGCGTCTCATGTGGTTTCCGATACTTGATGGAGTCCGTGTGCCGGCGACGCTTTCGTTGCGCCGCACGATTCGCGGATGACAAGGGTGCAGGGCAGACGGTGAACGCCGCGCTGATGCTTGCCCGCGATCATCTCGAGCAGCCAGCGGCCGGCCTCGCGTCCGAGGTTCTTGAGGTTCATGTCGACGCTGGTGAGCTGCGGCCGGGTCGCCTCGACCATCACGTCCCAGTTGTCGAAGCCGACGACGGAGACGGCGTCCGGCACCGCGATACCGCGCTCGTGCAGCGCCTCGACGGTCCCGCGGGCGATCTGGTCGTTGCCGCAGAAGATAGCGTCCGGCGCATTGCGGCGGGACCGGAAGAGTCTGTCGACCGCTTCGCGGCCCCAGGCCTCCGACCAGACACCCGACAGGTAGAACCCGTCCCTGGACTTAAGCCCTGCCGCGGCGAGGGCGTCCAGGTAGCCCTTTGTCCGCAAACGTACCGCTTCGAATCGCTCCGGTCCGGTCACGTGGGCAATGCGGGTCCGTCCGAGTCCGATCAGATGTTCGGTCGCGAGCCGAGCTCCGCCTTCGTCGTCCGGCAGGAGACAGCAGGCAACCGGATCATCGGTCTGTGAGAACACGTAGAGGACGGGCAGGCTTCGCCCGGGGATCACGAGTTTCCGTCGCCGGTCGGCGCGTCGCGCCGTGACGACGATGCCGTCGACCCGCTTGCTGACCAGTTGCTCGACGTGCTGCGTCTCGCGCGTCGGATCGTCGGTCGCGTTGGCCATGAAGACCGCCACGCGGTGGTCGGCGAGACACTCCTCGAGACCCTCCATGATCGGCATGGTGAACCGGCCGAAGGAGTCGTTCGAGATGAGGCCAACGGTGAAAGTCTTGCCGCGGTGCAGGCTCTGGGCGAGGTCGTTCGGCCGGAATCCGAGCTCCTTGGCGACGCGGATGACGCGGTCGCGGGTTTCCTGGCGCAAGGAGCCGTTGTTGTTGAGGGCCTTGGATGCTGTCCCGATGCTGACGTCGGCAAGCCGCGCGACGTCGCGAATGGTAAGGCGCGGCGCCAGATCCCCGGTCTCCGGCGCAGACGCGCCGGCGGGGCGGGTCCTTGGGGGCGTCTTATCCACGCCTGCGCCTCATTTGACGGCGCCGGACAGGAAGCCCGCCACGTAATACTTCTGAAGGAGCACGTAGACGAGCGCACACGGCAGGATCGCAACAATAACGCCGGCCTGAAGCGCGCCCCAGTCGACAGCGCCAAAATGGCCGGCGCGCACGCTCACCAGCATGATCGGCACGGTGAAGTTGGTCTCCTTGCTCATGAAGATGAGCGCGCCGATGAATTCGTTCCACGAGGCGATGAAGGCGAAAAGCACGACCGTGACGATCCCGGCCATCACGGCGGGGATGAAGATGCGCCAGAGCACCTGCCAGCTCGTGCATCCGTCGATGACGGCGGCTTCTTCGAGCTCCTTGGGGACCGCCTCGAAGCTGTGGCGCATGAGGTAGATGCTGAACGGGAGCTGGAGCGCCGTGTGAACGATGGCGAGCCCGACGTGGGTGTTGGAGAGGCCGATCTTTGCGAACATCAGATAGAGCGGCGTCAACAGCGCCTGGTACGGGATCATCAACCCGGCGAGCAGGATCAGGAAGAAGACTTCCTTGCCTGGCACCGGAAAGCGGGCGAGGCCGTAGCCGGCGGGGACGGCGAGCGCTAGGCAGAACACGATCGTCAGGCCCGCCACCATCAGGCTGTTGTAGAGGTATGTACCCAGCCCCGCCTGGAACTGGATGACGTGCAGATAGTTCTCGAGGCTGAGCGCGTGGGGAAGGTAGGTCGGCGGCACCGCCGAGGCGGTCGCCTGTGTCTTGATCGAGGCGAAGAACGACATGACGATCGGGAAGAGCATCATGCCGATGACCGCCACGCAGATGGCGACGACCAGATAGCGGACGCTGCCGCGCTGGGAAGCGCTGGCGACGCGCTGGTGGGACGCCCCCGTCTCGACGGCGACGGCGGTCATGCCGCTTCCCTCCGCCGCGTCAGCACAATTTGTGCGGTGGCGCCCGCCATGATGATGATCGTGAGAATGACCGCGGTCGCGGAGCCGTAGCCGAGTTTGAAGAAGATGAACGAGTTCTGGTACATCCAGTAGACCGAGGTGAATGTCAGCCCCTTCGGCCCGCCCGACGTCATGATGTAGAACTGCTCGAAGGCGAGCATCGAGCCGATGGCGCTGATCAGCGTCGCCAGCAGGATCGTGCGGTAGCTGAGCGGCACGATGATCTGGCGCACGCGCTGCCAGTAGCTGGCGCCGTCGATCATGGCGGCTTCGGTGATCTCGCTGCCGATCGCCTGGATGCTGGCGACGAACAGGATCATGCCGAAGCCGACCACCTTCCAGGTGATCGAGATGATGACGCCCCAGAGCGCCAATTCCGCGTCGGTGAACCAGACGAGCGGCTGCGAGATGATGTGGAGGTCGATAAGCACCTTGTTGAACAGGCCGACCTGCTGATCGAACAGCCAGAACCACAGGAGGCTGGACGTGCCGAGGCCGATGACGACCGGCAGGAACACGACGCCGCGCGTGAACTTCTTCAGCCGGGTGTTTTCGGCCGTCAAAAGGGCCAGCAGGAAGCCGAGGCCCATCAGGATCGGCGTGATGTAGACCGTGTATTTGATGGTGAAGAAGAGCGCCGAGCGGAAGGTGTTGTCCGTGAACGCTTTGGTGTAGTTGGCAAATCCGACGAATTTGCCGCCGCCGAGGAGCGAGGCGCTGGTCAGTGAGATGTAGATCAGCCGGCCGAGGGGATAGAGGACGAAGGCTGCGACGAAGAGGAGCGCCGGCAGAATGTAGAGCAGGCCAAGATATTTGTTGCGCACCGCGTTCATGTCAGCGTCCCGCGTTTCGATTGGGACGCCGCGGCCGCCAGATCGGCCGCTGACGCCCGCCCGGAATTGATACGCCGTCGCCGGGCCGGACGGAACCGGGCTGCGCGTGTCTTTTGGGGGACGCGCGCAGCCCAGGCAGTGTCGTCACCGCTATTGGCTGGCGATGTCTTTCATCTGCTGCTTGGCGGTCGCGATCGCGCCGTCGATGTCGCCGTCGAAGATGGCGCTCTGCAGCATCTGGATCCAGGGGCTCGAGTTCGAGTTGACCATGTCGTTGAAGTGGAAGACCCACGGGACGTAGCCGACGCTGACGGCCTTGGCGGTGGTCACCACGCGCGGATCGGTGAAATACTTGTTGTCGGCGAGGTCGGTCCGCGACGGGATGATGTTGTTCTTCGCAAGGCCTTCGAGCTGCGCCTCGTCGGTGAGCTCCCATGCGATGAACTTGCGGGCGATGTCCTCGTTCTTCGATCCCTTCGGAATGGCGATGACGTCGCCGCCGACAAACGCCGACTGTTCGCCGTCCTTCATGCCCGGCAGGATGCCGATGCCGAAGTCGAGGTCGGGCTTGTCCTTCTTCAGAGCTGAGATCGCGAAGCCACCCGATCCGATGATGCCGATGTTGCCGCTCTCGAAGACAGAGAAGAAGTTCTGGCCGCTGTCGGCCTGGGCGCTCTCGGGGATCAGGCCTTCCGTCCACATATTGCGGAACTCGGTCAGGACCTGCTTGACGCCGTCGCCCTGAAGCGGCTCCTCGTTGGCGTCATGCGGCAGAAGCTTGGCGCCGCTCGCGACCATGTAGGGCGAGGTCACGAAAATGTTGCATCCGGGGCAGGCGCCGGAGAAGTAGAAGCCGTAGGTGTCGCCACCGAGGGCGCGAATCTTGGCGGCGTCGGCGTGGATCTCAGGAAGCGAGGTCGGCGCCTTGTCGGGGTCGAGCCCCGCCTTGCGGAAGAGGTCCTTGTTCCACAGGAGCACGGAGACGTCCGGCGTGAAGCCGGTGCCGTACATTTTGCCGTCGTAAGTCGCCAGGTCCTGGTAGGCCTTGGCGACCTTGGCCTGGTTCGGATCGGCCTTGAGCTGATCCGTCAGGTCAGTCAGGAAGCCCGCGCGCATGAAGTCGGGCATGTAGATCAGATCGAACGAAATCAGGTCCGGGACTTCGCCAGACTGCACCCCTGTGGCGAGTTTGGTGACCATCTGGTCGTCGGGAATGACGGTCAGCGTAATCTTGTCGTCGTGACTCGCGTTCCAGAGGTCGATCATGTGCTGGGCGGCGCCCGCACCGCTTGCCCGTACCCACTGGCTGAGTTCGGCGGCACCTGCCGAGAGTGGCATCGCCATTAGCGCAGCTGCGGTCATACCCGCTGCGGCGCGCAAAAGATTCCTGGTCAGTCTCATGTGCTTTCCTCCCTGAAATGAATTCTCCGTCGTGTCGCGCGGCGCCCGCGCGACCACCCGCGACGGCTTTCGGGAACAGCCGAACGTCGGTCGGTCGCGCTGGGGCGGGCGTGAACGCTCCCTGTCGTCCTCCCGGAAAAGGCTCTTCTTCGGCCCAGATTGGTTAGCGAGAACCCTAAGGTTCCCGCCAAGGAAAAGCTTTTCCTAACGCATTAGGCCACGGACGCATGCAGCGCGCAAGGCCCTGATTGGAAGGGTTGAGGAAACGGGGCGGCGGACGGGGCGCGGGGGTCCCCGCGCGGACGCCGCTTACGCCTTCACCGCGCCTGCGGTCAGACCGGCGACGATGTACTTCTGCGCGATCAGGAACACGGCGATCGCCGGTGTAATCGTCACCGTGATGTAGGTGAGGATCTTCGGCCAGTCGGTCGCATACAGACCCTGGAACTCCATCAGGCCGAGCGGCCACGTGTATTGCCTGGGCGTGTTCAGGACGACCAGCGGTAGCAGGTAATTGTTCCAGCTGGTGACGAACGTGATGATCGCGACCGTCGAGATGATGGGCAGGGACAGCGGCATGATGATCGACCAGAATATCCGCGCGTACGAGGCGCCGTCGACGAGGGCGGCCTCAACCAGCTCGTTCGGTATCTGCCGAAACGCGTTGCGCATGAGCAGCACGCTGCTCGCCAGTCCGAATGCGACCTGCGGCAGGATGATGCCCCAGTGCGTGTCGAGCAGGCCAAGATCGCGAATCTTCAGGAACAGCGGCAGGATCGCGGTGGCGAACGGGAAGGTCAGCCCGAGGATCAGATAGTTGAACAGCAGCTGCTCGCCGAAGAACTTGAGGTGGGCGAAGGCGAAGGCGGCGGGGGCGGCGATGGCGAGGGTGAGAAGAACCGTCCAGATGCCGACGTTCAGGGAATTGCCGAGCATCTCCCAGACATGCGGCCTGGAGAGCACCTCGGCGTAGTTTGACCACAGCCAGTGTGCGGGCAGCCCGAACGGGTTGGTGCGCAGTTCGCCCTTGGTCTTCAGGCCGCCGAGGGCGGTGGCCAGCAACGGTATGAGCACGAAACCCGACACCGTGAACAGCACGAGCAGGCGGACAAGCGCGCCCATGGGGTTAGCGAATTGCGCCTTGTCGGGAACGGACCGGGCCATGGGAAGAACCTGATCAGTCATTGCGCATCACCCAGCGGCGGTACGCCAGCGCCACGGCCACGCAGACGAGGAACAGCGTCACGCCGACCGCGTCGCCGAAGCCGACCCGCATGCGGACGATCCCGAAATAGTAAAGGAAGGAGACGATCGTGTGCGAGCCGTTCAGCGGGCCGCCGCCGGTCAACGGCACGATCAGGTCGAAGAACTGGAGGCAGCCGAGAATGGCGAAGAAGATCGACAGGCGGATCGTCGAGACGATGCCCGGCACGGTGACGTGCCAGAACTGTTGCCAGGCGTTGGCGCCGTCGATCTCCGCTGCCTCGTAGAGGCTGCGGTCGATCGCCTGCATGCCGGCGATGTAGAGCATCATGTGGAAGCCGAAATACTTCCACGTCGCCGCGACCAGGATGGTGATGATCGCGAGGTCCCGGTCCGCCAGCAGCGCGATTGGGCCGAAACCCATCGACTCGCTTATCAGCGACACCAGCCCGACATCGCCGTCGAAGACGTAGTGAAAGATGAGGCCCGCCGCGATGTCGGCGAGGATGAACGGCAGGAAGAAGATCATCCGGAACGCGACGGTGCCGAAGCGCCGTTTGGCGAGCAGCGTTGCCATCGCCAGCGCCAGCGGCAGCTGGATGAACAGCGACACCAGAATCAGCAATCCGGTGTTGCCGATGGCGCGCCGGAACGTCGTGTTGCCGAGGAGCTGCTGAAAGTTGTGCAGACCGATGAACTTGTCCGCGGAGGGCGCGCGGAGGCCGTTCCAGTTGTAGAACGACGCGCTGGCCGCGTCGAAGACCGGCAACACGATGAACATCGTGAACAGGATGAGGGCCGGGGCGGCGAAGATCACCGCCGTCTTCCAGCCGCGCTGGTCGCGGAGTGAAGCGGAAAACGGCAGTCGTTGCGCGATTTCGGCCATCTCTATCGTAACCGGCGGTGTATGGCCGAGGCCCCGGCGACAAGCGCCGGGGCCTCAACGTGGATGTGGAAGACGTGCCTACTTGCTGTTGTTCAAGGCTTCGTCAAGCGCGGCGGCGGCTTCCTCAGGCGTCGTCTTGCCTGCTGCGAGGGCCGTAGCGACGTCGTTGAAGACCTTGCCGACATCGGGACCGAGATCCTGATCGAGGAAGTTCTGGTGCTTCGACGAAGCCGCAATCTGCATGGCGATCGCCTGCAGCTGCGGGTCCACCAGATCCTGATCGGCGCCGATCGCCGACGGGATATTGAGGCCCGCCTCGGCAACCGCCTTCTGCTGTGCCCGCGACGCCCAGAACTCGAGGAACTGCGCGGCCTCGGGCGGAGCGTTCGCGTTGACCTCGTAGCCGGAGATGCCGCCGAGCGTCTCGGTGCCGGCGCCCATACCGCCCGGGACGTTGGCCGGGAACGGAACGATCGCCAGATCGGCCGCCCCAATGCCCTTGCCGTCCTTGGCGTCCTGGGCCTGCTGGGAGATGATCCAGTTGCCCATCAGGTACATGGCGCCTTCTCCGTCGCCGAACTGCCCGGCTGAATCCGGCCAGGTCTTGCTGAGCCAGCCCTCCTGGAACGGCTCGAGCTTGCCAAGTTCAATCAGGTCTTTCGCGGCGGCCAGGAATGCCGGGCTGTTGAAGCCGTTCTTCTTGACGTCGTCCACGGCGCTGGCGCCGCCTTCGCGGAGCAGGAGATAGCCGAGATAGAACTGCAGTGGCCACTGGTCCTTGCCGCCGGTCAGCAACGGTGTGATGCCGGCCGCCTTCAGCTTCTTGATCGCGCCAAGAAAGCCATCCCAGGTTTTCAACTCATCGAGCTTGACGCCGCCCTTCTCGAGCAGCGGCTTGTTCACATAGATCGAGACCAGGCTGAGGTCGGTCGCCACACCAACCTGTTTGCCGTCAACCTGGAAGGCAGTGATCGCCGCCGGAACCACGATCTTGGCGAGGTTGGCCTTCTCGCTCGAGAGATCGGCGAGGTAACCCGCCTCCTCATGGGCGAGCATGACGCCGCCGCCCCAGCTGGTGAAGATATCCGGAGCTTCGTTCGACTGAAGCATGGTCGGAAGCTTGGCCTTGAGGGCCTCGTTTTCCATCGGCTGCAGCACAACCTTCACGTTGGGGTGCAGCTTCATGAAGGCGTCGGCGGCCTGGTTGAGGATGTCGTTGTAGGCCTTGGTATCGCCGATGTAGAGCATCCGCACCGTGACATCGGCGGCCATTGCACCCGACGCGAGCAGACTGGCCGCTAGCGCAAGCGCTCCCAGTGATTTGAAACGCATATCGATTTCCCTCCCTTGCGTCCCGCCCACGCGAGACACGTTCTAAAATGCGCATCTTGAGGTGCGCATGTCAATGAAGGGCCACCCTGAATGTAAGCGCTATCACCAGACGGTGACCGCGCCGGATGCGCCGGTCAGAATCGGCAGATCCAGGGGTTGCGGAAAACCCGCGGAAGGCACGCAGCCGCGAGGTGTGACGTCGGATTGCGGACACGTGCACGGATGGCCGCGGTCGCCAATCCCCTGACCCGACGCCGAACCTGTGGTGGCGATGGCGCGCTACTGGTCGAGGTGCAGCCGCATGACGATGTCGTGGCTGTAGTTGCCAAAGCCCTTGCCGAAGATGTTGACCCCTCCGGGGTGGGTGGCCTTCTCGCCGATACCGATCCGCATGCGGATTGAGGTGTGCGACGGCAAGGCGAGCTGGCCGATGGTGACATCGGAAATGCGCACGCCGTCGATGTAGCTGCCGCGCTTGCTCACCCGCCAGGTCTTGAGCTTGCCGTACTGCGAGCCTTCCAGCTTCCACCAGCTCGGGGTGTAGACGCCGCGCTTGTCGCCGTAGTCGCCGGGCGAAGTCCAGGTGCCGACCGGCAGGTCGTTGACCCACAGGGTGATGTCCGATGGCCAGTCGAGATTGGTGCCGGGCACCTCGGACGACAGTTCCATGGCGAACTCGATGGAGGTGACTTGCGTGTTGAGCAGTTTGGCGTTGTTGGGAAACTTGTATTCGACGTGGCCGCGGCCGAACCAGAGGAGCGCCGCCCTGACGCGATCGGGATCGAGGAAGGAGTCGGGAACGTCGAGGAGCCCGATGACCCCTTCGGTCGAGCACAGGCCGCAAGGCGCGCTGACGTCGACGCTGGTGAACAGCCCGAGGGGCATGGCGACCTCGACGACGTTGGATTTCGGCGGCGCCTTGTCGGTTTGAAAGCGCACGATGACCTCGTCGTAGCGCGCCGCGCAAATCTTCTGATGGCCCTTCTTCGCTTTGACCGTCTCAGTGGTGATGAGCCCGGCTTCCTCGAGCATCTGGACGTTGGTCGCCACCGTCGACTGGGGCAGACCGAGCTGCGCGCTCAGCTGATTCACGTTGAGCTTGCCGCTGGCGTGCAGCGCCTTGAGGATCGAAACGCGGATCGGTGAGGCCAGCCCTTTGAGAACGTCGATGTTCTGCTCGGGATTTACGGTGAGGAAGTTCGGTTTCATTTTCGGTTCCGGGACGGCAGGCGACAGTATCAGAACATCTGATACTGTCCATGTGGCCCCAAACTCAAGGGGTTCGCAGGGCTGCCAGGGTCGCGGCCCGCCTTCTGCGTTTGTCGTATGATTCTTCGAGTGAGGATTTTCCACTGGTGCGCGCGGGCCCGCGGCAGTGGTGGAGAGTGGCGTAGATGTGCCGTATTCGGCTGCCGTCCGTATCAGGCTAGTTGATATATATCGTTTCTTTTTGACTCCCCTCCCTCTTTATATAGCATGAACGTTGCGGGCGCCGTGGGAAGCGCCTCAAGGGAGGAATGTCACATGCTTAGATGGAAGACGCTTGCGGTGACCGCTGTCGCCGCAGTCGGGTTCGGTACGTTGGCGCTTGCACAGGATGCAGCCGCCCCGCCGATTACCGATCTGCCGCGCAACGAGACTCTGATCATCAACAATCCGGAGAACCCGGCAGCGAGCCCGGACAATTTCAACATCTGGGTCGCCGGTGATGGCGCGGGCTGGTCGACCGGTCTGCACCAGCTCGTGATGGACACGCTCTGGTTCATTGATCCGGAAAGCGGCCTCGACGGGTCAACGTACAACGAGCTGTCGACGGGACCAGCCGAGTACAACGCCGACTTCACCGAGATGACCGCCCACCTGCGCAAGGGCATCCTGTGGAGCGATGGCGTCGAGTTCACCTGCGACGACGTGAAATACACCGTCGAGGTACAGATGAAGAATCCGGGCATGGTGTGGAGCGCGCCGTTCCAGGCCAACGTCGCCAGCGTCGATTGCCCCGATCCCTACACCGTTCACTTCAAGCTGAAGGCGCCCAACGCACGCTTCCACGCTATCTTCTCGGTGCGCTGGAACGCCGCCTGGATCATGCCGAAGCACGTCTTCGAGAAGCAGGCGGACATCAAGGCGTTCAAGTTCAACCCGCCCGTCAGCTTGGGGCCGTACACGCTCCACTCGTTCGACCCGAACGGGGCCTGGTACATCTGGCAGCGCCGTCCCGACTGGGACAAGACGGCGATGGCCAAATGGGGTGAGCCGGCGCCCAAGTACGTGATCTACCGGTCGATTCCGTCCAACGACAAGCGCCTGATCGAGATGGTCAACGGCGATCTCGACCTGATCCACGACTTGTCGCCGGAAGGCATGTTCAGCCTCGCCAAGCAGGACCCGACGGCACGTGGATGGTTCCCGGGCTTCCCGTACGCCCATCCGGATCCGACGCTCCCGATGGTCATCTTCAACGACCAGAACCCCATGTTCCAGGACAAGCGCGTGCGCTGGGCCCTGGCGCTGCTGCTCGATCCGGTTGAAATGTCGATGGCGTCCTATCGCGGCGCGGCGACGCTTTCCGCGATTGCCATGCCACCGACGGGTACCCACCTGGACGACTACTTCGCACCGATGCAGGACTGGCTGATCAACTACACGCTCGACACGGGCAAGGAGAAGATCAAGCCGTACGATCCGACGGTTGGCGATCAGATCGCGGCCCAGGTCCGGCCGCAGTTCGGCGACGCGATCCCGACCGATGAGACCGCCATCAAGAAGTCGTTCGGGTTCGGTTGGTGGAAGAAGAACCCGAAGGCTGCCAGCGAGTTGCTGGAAGCGGCCGGCTTCACCAACCAGGGCGGCAAGTGGATGATGCCGGACGGCAAGCCGTTCAAGTTCACGCTCAATACCTTCACCGACGGCGTGATCAACCGGCTTGGCACCGACATCGCCCAGCAATGGACGCAAGCGGGCATCGACGTGACCGCGTTCGCCGATCCCAACATCTACTCGCAGAACCTGCCAAACGGGACCTATGAAGCGGCGACGGCCTGGTCGATCGAGACCTGGGGCGGCAATCCCGACCTCAGCTTCTTCCTCGACAGCTGGCATTCGCAGTTCCTCGCCAAGCCCGGCGAGGTGCAGACGGCCCGCAACTGGCAGCGCTGGAGCGACCCGCGTCTGGACGCGATCATTGAGAAGGTCCGCAAGACCGACTTCAGCGATCACGACGCCAACGTCGCCCTCGGCGATCAGTTCATCAAGCTGATGGTGGACGAGATGCCGGTCATTCCGATCATGTCGTTCAACGTCTTCTCGGCCTACGACACGCGGTATTGGACCGGCTGGCCGACCGCCGAGAAGAACCCCTACGCCAACATCGTTCCGAACTGGGCCAACTCGAAGTACATCGTGACCCAGCTCAAGCCGACCGGGAAATAAGTCTCCCGATCCCGAGGTCCCCGCTTCGCACCGCAGCCATGTGGTGTCGAAGCGGGGTGCCGCCCCGTCAATGTTGGCCTGGCCTGTCCTTCGCCCCCCACGGCGAGAAACCTGGTGTGCGGGGCGTGAGACACACGGGTCTGACCGCTTCGAGATGAACGACAGAGCATGAAGGCTTACCTGCTTTTCGCCCTGAAGCGGCTCGTGCAACTGGTTGCCGTCATCTACTGCGGCTGTTCGATCGCCTTCCTGGTGGCGCATGTGTCGCCGATCAGCCCGGTCGACCAGATCATCATGCAGGTCACGGGGCGTTCGGCCTCGAGCCCGGAATCCATCAAGATGCTGCGCGATACGTTGACCGAGCTGTTCGGGCTCAACGTGCCGCTGTGGCAGCAGTATCTCAACTTCATCGGCCATCTGTTCATGCTGAACTTCGGGCCGTCGCTGATTGCTTTTCCGACGCCGGCCATGGACTTGGTGATGTTGGCGTTGCCGTGGACGGTCGGTCTGCTCACCGTGGCGGTGGTCGTCACGTGGCTGCTCGGCAATATCGCTGGCGGGCTCGCCGGATATTTCCAGGACTCGCGGTTGCTGAAGGCGTTTGGCATCGTCGCCATCGGCATCCAACCAATCCCGTATTACATCGTCGCCTTCCTGATGGTGATCATCTTCGGCTTCCTGTGGCCGGTTCTGCCGATCAGCGGCGGCTTCGCCATGAACGTGCGCCCCGGCTGGACCCCGGAGTTCGTCATGTCGATCCTGCATTACTCGATCTTGCCGGCAGCGTCGCTGGTGCTTGTGGGCATCGGCACGTGGTTCCTCGGGATGCGCGCTCTGGTCTCCAATGTCGTGACCGAGGACTACGTGACCTATGCTGAGCTCGCCGGCGTCAAGGAGGGGCGGATTGTGAGATCGTACGTCATTCGCAACGCCGTGGTGCCGCAGATGACGGCGCTGGCGATGACGTTGGGCGCGATCTTCTCGGGTACGGTTATCACCGAGCAGGTCTTCACCTATCCCGGTCTCGGCTCGCTCCTGGTGCGGGCCGTCAACGGCGGCGACACCGGCGTTGTGCTGGCGATCTCGTGCATCTCGATCATGGCGGTGGCCGGCGCTATCTTCATCATCGATCTGTTGCACCCGCTGGTCGATCCACGCGTCCGGCCGGAATAGCCAGCGATGTTCACCGTCTTTCGCGACCTTATCCGTTACAATATCGAGTTCGCCGTCGGCATTGTGCTGGTTGGCGCCGTGGTGATCTTCTCGTGCTTGAGCTTCTTCACGACAGTCAATCCTGAAGCGGTTTACCGCGTGGTTCCGGACCAGGCGCCGAGTTGGCAGTACATCTTCGGCACCAATTCGCGCGGCCAGGACATGTTCTGGCAACTGACCTTCGCCTTCCGCAACACACTCAGCTTCGGACTGATCGTGGCGATCTTGTCGCGTGTCATCTCGATCAGCGTGGGGCTCGCCGCCGGCTACCTGGGGGGCTGGATTGACCGGGCGCTGATGTTCGTCAACGACATCTTCGTCGCGATCCCGATCTTCCCTATCCTGATCCTGTTCTACTTCGTGATGAAGGCCAACTCGAACGAGCTGACTCTTGCTCTTTTGATGGCGTGCTTCGGCTGGCCATACGACGCGCGGCTTATCCGCTCGGTGGCGCTCGGACTTCGCCACCGGGAGTTCACGCGCCAGGCCGTGTTTGCCGGCATGTCGCCCGTGACGATCATGCTTCAGGAGCATCTGCCCTACGTCATGCCGATTATCTTCTCGACGTTCATGGCCAACATGATCTGGTCGATCGGACTGGAGGTGACCCTGGCGGTGCTCGGCTTCACCAACCTCAATGTGCCGACTGTCGGAACGACGCTTTACTGGGCCAACAACCACTCGGCGATGGTGGTCGGCACCTGGTGGTGGATCGTCATTCCGGTGGCGATCCTTGTCCTGATGTTTCTGGGGCTGTTCCTGCTGGCGATTTCGTTGAACGAATACATCGATCCGCGCAGCCGGTTGAGACGCATGGGGACCTGAGAAGTGACCGACATCCTCACCGTCAAGGACCTGCGGGCGTACTACCTGATGAACTACTACGGCGTGCAGCGCGAGGTGCGCGCCGTCGACGACATCAGCCTGACGATCCATCGCGACGAGATTTATGGGCTGGCCGGCGAATCCTCGTCCGGCAAGACCACCCTCATCAAGGTGCTGGCCGCCGCCATCCGGCCGCCGCTGACCGTCGTCGCCGGGTCGGTCAAGTATCAGTTCGACGACCTGGCGGTGGATGTCTACGGCGACTCGAAGGAGACCGTCGACGCGATCCGCTGGAAATACATGTCGTACATCATGCAGGGCTCGATGAGCCTGCTCAATCCAGTGCGCCGGATCGAGCATTCGTTCGATGATTTTGCCTTCAGGCAGATGCGGCTGCCGCGCGCGCAATTCTGGCGGCAGGTACGTGAGCATCTGCGCCACCTCGATCTCGGGCCGGAAATCCTGCGCGCCTACCCACACGAGCTCTCCGGCGGGATGCGCCAGCGCGTCGTCATCGCACTTGCCACTGTCTGCCGGCCGCAATTCATCATTGCCGATGAACCGACGACGGCGCTCGACGTTGTCGTGCAGAAGGACGTGCTGGCGCTGATCGGCGACGTGCGCGCGGCGATGGGCAGTTCGGTGATCTTCGTCACCCACGATATGGCGGTGCACGCCAACATGGCGCATCGCGTGGGCATCATGTACGCGGGCCGGCTGGTCGAGGAGGGGCCGACGCGGACGATCTTCACCAGGCCGAAGCACCCTTACACGGCGCACCTGGTGGCGAGCTTGCCGAGTATCGGCGATACGACCCGGAAGCCCGCGCTGGAGGGCCGTCCGCCCAGCCTGGCCGACCCGCCGTCAGGATGTCGCTTCCATCCGCGCTGCCCGTTGGCGGTCGATCGGTGCAAGGTCGACGTGCCGCCACTGGTGACAATCGGCAGCGAGCATCGCGCAGCCTGCTTCCGCTCGGACGACGTCGTGCCGCTGGCGCCCGCACCGGCGGCGGCGCCTGTCGAGGTGGTCGCGTGACCACGCTTCTCGAAGTCCGGCACGTCACCAAGCGGTTCTCGCTGGGCGGGTTTATCTCCCGCCGTGGAGTGACCGCGGTCAACGATGTCGGCTTCTCCCTGGAAGTCGAGAAGCCCGAGATCTTCACGATCATCGGCGAGTCCGGGTCGGGAAAGACGACGCTGGCGCGCATGATCCTCGGCCTGGAGAAGCCGACCGAAGGCGACATCCTCTTCGATGGCCACGCAGCGCGCGGCGCGCGGCGCGGGCGGGCGCGGATGGAGTTCATGCGCCGCGTTCAGCCAGTGTTCCAGAATCCCTTCGAGGCGTTCAATCCGCTGAAGCGCGTCGACCGCTATCTCGCATCGACCGCGCGGTCTCTGCTTGGCGTGCGCAGCAAGGCCGAGATCGACCACGCCATGGACGAGGCGCTGCGCAAGGTTGGCCTCAGTCTCGCCGAGGTGCAGGGTCGTTTCCCTCACGAACTTTCGGGGGGCCAGTTGCAGCGCGCCGCGATCGCGCGTGCGCTGATCCCCAATCCGAAGCTGCTGATCGCGGATGAGCCGGTGTCGATGGTCGATGCGTCGCTGCGGATGGCGATCGTCAACCTGTTGCGGGCGCTGCGCGACGACTTCGGGGTCTCGGTGATCTACATCACCCATGACCTCGCCACCGCCTATTACATCTCCGACCGGATCATCATCATGCAGAGGGGATACGTGGTCGAGATGGGGCCGGCGCGGCCGATCCTCGACGCACCCGAGCATCCCTATTCGCGGCTGTTGAAGTCGTCGGTGCTGTCTATCGCCAATCCCGGCGGGCACGACATTCAAAGAGCCGACCGGGCCGGCATCGAGGCGGCGGAGCGCATCGGACAGGGGGCGCTGGTCGCCGGCCGCGACGGACGCATGGTGCGCGTCGCCGCGGCCTGAACCTGGCACCCTCGCGAGGGCTGCCCTCAGCGGATCAGATCGACACGCGGACCACGTGGTAGGAGAGCGGCGGCAGGTCGCCCTTCACGGCGCCGTCCTCGACCGCGACGCCCTTGCCGGGACGCGGCGCAATCCGGTCCGGCGCCTTGGCGGTGTTGGTCGCGTTGAGGTCGTCGTCGGCCATGACGATGTGCTCGGCGATCGCCTTCGGCGCGTAGCCGGCGGTGGCGATGTCGATCGTCAACGCTTCGGTCGGGTGCCGGTTGACCATGAAGAAGGTCAGCGTCTTGCCGTCGCTGTTGGCGACCGCGGAGACGTCGAGATAGGGGACGTCGTCGGCGACCGCGGCGTCGTAGGTCGGGACGTCGACCGAGACGGAGAGGGCGGTGCCGCGCCCGTAGATCGAGGCGTACTGGTAGGGATAGTAGATCGTCTGCCGCCAGGCGGGCCCGCCGGTCTGGGTCATGATCGGCGCGATGACGTTCACGAGCTGCGCGATGCACGCGACTTTCACCCGGTCCGACCGGCGGATGAAGGTGTTGAGGGCGCAGCCGACCAAGAGCACGTCCTCGAAATTGTAAACGTCCTCGAGGATCGGCGGCGCCTTCAGCCAGCCGGTGCCCTTGCCGTCGTCGCTGCTGCCGTCCGCGGGGCGGCTGTGGTACCAGACGTTCCACTCGTCGAAGGAAATGTAGACGTCGTGCTTGGAGCGCTTCTTGGCCTTGACGTAGTCGATGATGCTGCTGACGGTCTGGATGTAGCGGTCGAGCAGGACGGTCTTGGCGAGGAAGTTGGCGGTGTTCTTCTCGTAATTCTGCCAGTAGGTGTGCAGCGAGATGTAGTCGACGTTGTCGTAACACTCGGTCAGCACTTCGGCTTCCCAATCGGGATAGGTCGGCATGTCCATGTGCGAGGAGCCGCAGGCGATCAGCTCGAGCGAAGAATTGAACACCTTCATGCCGCGGCCGACTTCGTTGGCGACGCGGCCGTATTCGTAGGCGGTGCGGTGGTTCATCTGCCACGGACCGTCCATCTCGTTGCCGAGGCACCACACCTTGACGCCGTAGGGATCCTTGGCGCCGTTCTTCTTGCGCAGGTCGCTCCAGTAGCTGCCGCCGGGGTGGTTGCAATACTCGAGCATCGCGAGGGCCTCGTTGAAGCCCTTGGTGCCGAGATTGACGGCGAGCATCGGCTCGGTGCCGGCCTTGCGACACCACTTGAGGAACTCGTCGGTGCCGATCTCGTTGCTCTCGGTGGTGCGCCACGCGAGGTCGAGGCGCGTCGGGCGCTCGGCGCGCGGTCCGATGCCGTCTTCCCAGTTGTAGTTGGAGACGAAGTTGCCGCCCGGATAGCGGACGAGGGGCGGCTTCAGGCCCTGAACCAGCTCGAGCACGTCGCCCCGGAACCCGTCAGCGTCGGCGGTCGGATGGCCCGGCTCGTAGATGCCGGTGTAGACGGCCCGTCCAAGATGCTCAAGGAACGCGCTGTAGAGGCGGTCGTCGATCTTCGAAACTTCAAAATCCTTGTGGACCGCGACTCGCGCCCTCATCCTAGCCTCCCAGCTGGTATCATTACTTGTGATACATACCGTGCAATTTGAACCAAACGAACAAATCGAGTCAACGGGTTGGCAGAGGGCCCGTAGCCGCAGGCAGAGGGTTTTCGAAGGGCCTTGGGCGGTCAGTAAGCAGCTCGCCCGTCGGCGGCCAAATTCAGGCGGCCAGGCCGGCTCGCCGATGCACGTGTGCCCTGGCCGGCGCCGCGCCGCGGCTGGTCCGTCTCAGGCGAACCGCCGCCGCAACCCCAGCCCGCCGAACGCAAGCAGCGACAGCGCCAGAAGCTCCAGCGGGCCGACTGCCACTACGGCAGACTTCGTGGTTGCGTCGATCGTGTTGGAACTCAACACCGCCCCCGCGACGCGGACGCGATAATAGTACGTGGTCGTCGCTGAAAGGCCGGTGATGCCGACGGATGTGACGTTGCCGACGTTCTTGTTCTGATAGCCGGAGACAAAGCCGGTGAAGGCGGAGTTGGTGGCGACGTCGATCGCATAGCCGGGCGCTGCGGATGGGCTCGCGCCCGAGTTTGCTGCCGAGGCGCTCACCGCCGACCAGTTGGCGGTGAAGTGGTCGCTGTCGATGCCGGTGGCGGCGCTCGCGATCGGCGCCGCGAATGGTGCGCCGGGTGCCCTGATTTGCGCGCCGGCGATCGACCAGTTGGTCGCGGCACCTCCGCTGGCGAGCTGGCCGAAGGCCCACGCGGAGGTTTCGGTTGGATTCATCACCGTCGCCGAATGGCTGGACCACGGGGCTCCGCTGGCCGTGAAGCTGGAGTTGGCGGCGACGACGTCATAGGTCCAGCCGGTGGTCGCGTCGTTCGGTCCCTCGAACGTCAGCAAGGTGAGCGGACTGCCGGGGGTGTCGAAGTTGTTGTAGGTCGCGGTGAGGAATGCCGTGCTGCCGGCAGCCTCCAGGTTGGTTGCGACCGACGGCGCGAAGAGATCCTCGTTGCCGACGATGACCGGCGTGAAGGTCATGGCCGGCGACGCCCCGTTGGTGGGGAGCTTGTACATGCGCACGCGCGCGTGGCCGTCGACTCTGATCGTGTGCGCGTTCCACAGTGAATTGCCGATCTGGATCGTCGGGGCGTGGAAGTTGCCGTCGTCGGGAAGGAGCGTCCCGCCGCTCGATTCCGAGATCGTCGGCGGAAGGTCGAAGGGCGTGACGGCAATCCAGGTCCCGGACAGCGACGCGCCGAAGTCGACCGTAACACGCGTTATCCGGTTCTTCGCGGTCGTATCCGCGGCCAGGAAATAGTCCGTTGTGGAACCATCGAGGACAATCGGCGCAACCGAATGCGGGGCGGGGACACTCGAGAACGCGGAGGCCAGTGTCATCGTGGTCTTGTCGATCGCTATGTACTCTGTCTTGAGGTTTGATGCGGTCGTATAATCCACCGCGACCAGCCAGTGGCTTGAATCGTATCCCAACGACAGGTCCTGCTTGACGTAGGGCAGTGTCTCGCTGCTGATGAGGTGGGTGGTCCAGGTCGTGCCGTCCGAACTGGCGGCCGCGTAGACGCTGGAGATGCTATTGGGCACGTCCTTCACGATGATCGCGATGACGAACTTGCCCGCGTAACTGTCGTAGATGACCCGCGGCTCACTGTAGGTCGCGCTCGCGACACCAAACAGCGATGCCCATCCGGTGAAGGACGTGCTCGCGCAGCCGGCTGGGTTCGACCGGTCGAAGGTCATGTATCCCTCGCCCGAAACGATGATGCCGGTGGAGGGGCTCACCGCCCCGTCGAGCTGCGATGGCGCGGTCGTCGGCGATCCGACGTTGGGCATGCACAGGGTCCCGACGGTCTGCGGCCCGGACTCGTCGCCGGCCGTGCCGAGACCGTCGCGCCGGGGCACCCAGGTGGAGCCGTCCGGGAGGTACGCCGGCGGACTGTCGGGCGCGATGAACGGAGGCGCCGTGTCCGCCGACGCCGCGCCGATCGTCGCGCAAAAGAACAACGCAGCGGAGAACCCCCGCCACGCCCGAGACCCGCCGCCTTGCGTCGCCCCACCCGTTGCCATCCAGACTCTCCCCGATTCATGTCGAGGCCCCTGCGGGCCCTGGGGCGAGCTTCGCGCTTTGCCGGGAGCGGCGCCTCTACCAAAAGGTAGAGGGAAGATTGGCTCTGTGCCTCGGTTTCCTGGTGCGCCCGTTCAGACGCCTGCGACCGCGCGCACCCTGAAATGGCAGTCTGCGGGGCGCCGGTGCCAACTTGGCAGAAGTGTCAAAGTATGTGGTCGCTCGGCGCGATGGCTTCGCCGGCGCCGCCGTCGAGACAATGCGTCGCCGACACCTGCAGCAGCCGATCGGCCGCTGCCTCCGGCGTCAGGTCGCGCTGGGGCGAGCCGAGCAGCTCGAAGCCGACCATGAATTTCCTGACCGTCGCCGAGCGCAAGAGCGGCGGCAGGAAGTGGGCGCGGAGATGCCACTCGGGTTGGTCGGCGCCGCTGCGCCGCGGATGGTTCGGCTCAGGCGCGCCGCCGCCGCAATCCGAGGCCGCCGAACGCAAGCAGCGCCAGCGCCAGAAGCTCCAGCGGGCCGACTGCGGTCGTGGCTACGTCGATCGTATTGGAGCTGCCGCTGAGCGACGCACCTGCAGCGCGAACGCGGTAGTAGTACGTCCTCTTCTTGGACAGGCCGGAAACGTCGGCGGAGGTCACGTTGCCGACATTCTTCGCCTGGTAGCCGGAGACGAGGCTGGTGAAGCCGGAGTCGGTTGCAACGTCGATCATATAAGCCGTCGCCGCCGGGCTCGTCGCGGACCAGTTGGCGGTGAAGTGGTCGCTGCCGATGCCGGTGGCGGCGCTGGCGATCGGCGCGGCGAACGGTGCACCGGGGCTGGTGATTTCGGCGCCCGCGATCGACCAGTTGGTGGCAGCGCTCCCGCTGGCGAGCTGGCCGAAGCCCCAGGCGCTCGTATCGCCGGGGTTCATCCATGTGGCCGAATGGGTGGCCCACTGGCTTCCGCTGGCGGTGAAGTTCGTGTCGCTTCCGATGACGTCGTAGGTCCAGCCGGAGGTCGCGTCGTTCGGCCCGCTGAACGCGAGCGCGTAAAGCGGACTGCCGGGCATGCTGAAGTTGTTGTAGGTGGCCGTGAGGAAGGCGGCGCTACCGGCGGCGTTGGAGACGGTGGCCACTGACGGGGCGAATATGTCCTCGTTGCCGTCGATCATCGGCGTGAAGGTCGTCAGGGGCGACGTCGCGGTGGTGTCGAGCCTGTACATGCGCACGCGCGCGTGGCCGCCGACCCCGACCGTATGCACGTTCCACAGCGAAGTACCGATCTGGACGGTCGGGGCGTGGAAGTTGCCGTCGTCGGCGGCAAGCGTCGCGCCGTTCGACTGCGTAACCGCCGGCGGCAGATCGAACGCGGTGACGGAGATTGCCGTGGTGGAGTCCGGAAAGCCCGTGCTGAAGTTCGGGACAATGCGCCGGATCTGGTTCTTCGCGGACGTATCAACAGCTAGGAAATAGCCGGTGGCGGCGTTGTCGAGGACAATCGGCGCGACAGGGTGCGATACGGTGGTGACGACGGCGCCGACCTGAGCACCGGTTGTCTTGTTGAGCGCCAGCATCGCTCCGTACAGCGTTCCCGAGGCGGTGTAGTCAAGCGCCACCAGCCAAACGTTGATGTCGTACCCGAGAGAGAGGTCCTGCAATACGTTGGACCCGCTGACGATGATCCCCGGGACGGCCACGGCGCTCGCGGCCACGCCATCCGAACCGGCTATGGCGATGTAGAGCTGGAATGTGCTCGCGCCCGGAGACTTGACGAGAATTGCAACACCGAACTTGTCCACGTGCGAGTCATAGATCACACGCGGCTCGCTGAAGATCGCGTCGCCGGGGGCGGTTGTGAACAGCGTGCTCCACGCCGAGAACGACTTGGTCGCGCAGCCGGCGGGGTCCGATCTGAGGAACGTCAGGTAGCCTTGGCTCGAAACGATGATGCCGGTGGTCGGGCTCAAGGCGACGTCGAGTTGGGAGGGAGGGGTCGTTGGCGTGCCGACGTTGGGCTTGCAGAGCGTGCCGATGGACTGAGGCGTGCTGTCGCCTGCGAGCGCGGCGGCGCCGAGGTTGTCGCGTTGGGGCACCCACGTCGAGCCCTCGGGGACGTAGCTCGGTGGACTGTCTGGTGCAATGAATGTGGATGCGGCCTCATTCGCTGACGCCGAACCCGCGATCGCCGCCAAGAATACTGCCGTAGAGATAGTCCACAGTGTGCTCCGCCCGCGCGCGCGAGCTGCACGTCCCCCGGTCATCGCCCACCCCGTTCCTTTACACGTGGCACTCTAGTTAGCGCCTGAAGCTACCTTGGCTTGCAAGAAATATCCGTCGCTCTGCTCGAGCGTCAAGATGCGCAAATCTCCTAGCCGGCGCTGCCGTCGAGATAATGTGTGGCAGATACTTGCCGCAGCCGATCGGCCACTGCCTCCGGGGTGAGGTCGCGCTGGGGCGAGCCGAGCAGCTCGAAACCGACCATGAATTTCTTCACTGTCGCCGAGCGCAAGAGCGGCGGCAGGAAGTGGGCGTGGAGATGCCATTCGGGATGGTCGGCGCCGTCGGTGGGCGCCGCGTGGAATCCCATGGAGTAGGGGAACGACGTCTCGAACAGGTTGTCGTAGCGCACGGTGATCGCCGAGAGCGCCTCGGCGAGCGCGCGCTGCTCGTCCGCCGTCAGGTCGTCCATCCGCGCGACGTGGCGGTGCGGCAGAACCATCGTCTCGAACGGCCAGGTCGCCCAGAAGGGCACCAGCACCGTGAAATGGTCGTTGGCAAAGACGACGCGTTCGCCCGCCGCGCGCTCCAGCTTCAGGTAGTCGCACAGCAGGCAGGTGTGCTTGTCGTGCCAGTATGCGGTCTGCGATGCCAGTTCGCTCGCCATTTCGTTCGGCAAACTGTGGGTCGCCCACACCTGACCGTGCGGGTGCGGATTGCTGGCGCCCATCATGGCGCCGCGGTTTTCGAAGATCTGGACGGCGTTGATCTCCGGGCGCTGGCCGAGTTCGCGGTATTGCTCGCCCCACACGGCGACCACGCGGGCGATGTCGTCGATGGACATGCGGGCAAGCGTCAGGTCGTGGCGCGGCGAGAAGCAGATGACGCGACAGACGCCTGGCTCGGCCTCCGCGACGATCAGGCCGTCCCGGTCGATGCGTTCGCTGCCGGCGTCGGCTTGCAGGGACGGGAAATCGTTGTCGAAGACGAACGTCGCCTCGTATTGCGGATTGACCGCGCCGTGGGCGCGCTTGTTCCCGGGACACAGGTAGCATTGCGGATCGAACGCGAGCGCCGCTGGTTGAACCGGCCGCTCCGTCTGGCCCTGCCAGGGGCGTTGGGTGCGGTGTGGCGACACCAGCACCCATTCGCGGGTCAGCGGGTTGAAGCGGCGGTGCGAGGTGGAATTGGTCGCGAGCATTCCGCTAGCCCGGGTAGGGGCCGACGCCGTCGCCCGGCGAGCAGGTGAAGATCGTCGGCTTCAGGCCCGTCGCCTTTTCGTAAGCGGGGGCGACCGCTGCCATGAACTCGTCCGCCGCGTCCGCCCGGACGAGGCTGATGACACAGCCGCCGAAGCCGCCGCCGGTCATGCGTGCGCCGAAGATGCCGGGCGCTCGCGAGGCGATGTCGGCGAGCGTGTCGACCTCGGCGCAGGTGATCTCGAAGTCGTCGCGCATACTGACGTGGGATTGCGCCATGAGCTCTCCCATCAGGGTCAGGTCGCCGCTCTCCAGAGCTGCCGCGGCGCGCTCGGTGCGGTCGTTCTCGGTCACCACGTGGCGGCAACGCCGGTAGACGACTTCGGGGAGCAGGTCCTTGTGCGCCTCGAGCTGTTCGGGGCTGACGTCGCGGAGCGCCGTGATTCCGGGCAGCACTTTGGCCAGGCGCGCGACGCCGTCCTCGCAGTCGCGGCGGCGCAGATTGTATTCGCCGCTGGCGTGGGCGTGGTGGACCATGGAGTTCGTGATAACCAGCCGCGCCGAAGGGTCAATCGGCACCAGCTTCCAGTCGAGGCTCCTGCAATCCAGCAGCAGCGCGTGACCGGCCGCACCACGACACGCGATGAACTGGTCCATGATCCCGCAGCGCATGCCAACGAAGTCGTTCTCGGCGCTCTGGCCGGCGCGGGCCAGCGCCGTGAGGTCGACGTCGATCCCGGCGGTGGCGAGCAGCGCGTAGCCGACCGCCATTTCGAGCGAGGCCGACGAACTCAGCCCGCCGCCGAGCGGCACGTCGCCCCACAGCATCAGGTCGGCGCCGGCCAGCTTGTGGCCGTCGCGCTGCAGCATGATCGCCATGCCGCGCACGTAGTCGCTCCAGTCCTTGCGGGGCTTTGGCGCGGGATCGTCGAGGTCGAACTCGAGCATCGCGTGGGTGGTCAGCGACGAAACCCTGAGGGTGCGGTCGGCGCGCGGCGCGATCCCCGCGTAGGTCGCCAGCTCCAGCGCCGCCGGCAACACGAAGCCGTCGTTGTAGTCGGTGTGCTCGCCGATCAGGTTGACCCGTCCGGGCGCACGAAAGAGCTTCGGCTCGCTGCCGAAAGCGCGCTTGAACTCGCGCACGAAACTGGCCTGATCGAACACCTGTCCCCCCACTGCCGCTTGTCTGCGTGCCGTCTTGATCAAGCTCGGTAGCACATCCTTGAATTTGCCGTCAGTCGTCGGATTGCCGAAATCGAGCAGATGACCGGTTCGCTGGCTAGCTGATCGCCTCTGTCGCCGCCTTCTCGATCGCCAGACCCGCCGCATACTGCTCGAGCCACTTTGCGTAGCCCGCGACATCGGCGGGGTCCGGCTCCGCCACGTCGAGTTGGGCGCCCGCGAACACGCGGCCCGCGAGGTAGTCGCTCAAGGCTTCGCTCGCACCCGTGCGCCGGTACTCGGCCAGGACGGCGATGCCCCAAGCGCCGCCCTCGCTTGCCGTGTCGCCCACGGTCACCGGCGCGCCGATGGCCGCCGCCAGCAGGCGCTGCGCGACGCCCGCGGTCCTGAACATGCCGCCGTGGGCGAACATCGAGTCGAGTTTCACCCCCTCGCCATGCAGCACGTTCATGCCGAGGCTCAGCGTGCCGAAGGCCGCGTAGAGCTGGGTGCGCATGAAGTTGGCGAGCGTCAGGCGGCTGCCGGGCGTGCGCACGACGAGTGGGCGCCCCTCGGTCAGCCCGGTGATCGGCTCGCCCGCGAGGTAGTTGTAGGCAAGCAGCCCGCCACCGTCCGCTTCGCCCTTGAGCGCCGCGGCGAACAGCGCGCCAAAAACGGCGTTGGCGTCGGCATTGGCCCCGATGGCTTCGGCGAACTCGGTGAAGACTCCGGCCCAGGTTCCGAGCTCGCTGGCGCCATTGTTGCAGTGAACCATGGCGACCAGGTCGCCGGCGGGCGTGGTGACGATATCGAGTTCCTCGTGCACCGCGGTCAGGGGCTTTTCGAGCACCACCATCGCGAAGATCGATGTGCCCGCGCTGATGTTTCCGGTGCGCCGGGCGACGGCGTTGGTGGCCACCATGCCGGTGCCGGCATCGCCCTCGGGCGGGCACACCGGAATGCCCGGCTGCAGCGTGCCCGTCGGATCAAGCAGCGCGGCGCCGTCGGTGGTGAGGGTGCCGGCGTCCTCGCCGGCGACGAGCACCTTGGGGAAGAGCGCGGCGACGTCGAGGTTCGGCCGGTGGGCGGCGATCAGCTTGCCGAACCGTTCGAGCATCGGCGCATCATAGTCGTGGGTGGCGGGATCGATCGGGAACATGCCCGACGCATCGCCCACGCCGATCACCTTGCGGCCGGTCAGGCGCCAGTGCACGAAGCCGGCGAGCGTCGTGATGAACGCGAGTTCGGCGACGTGCGGCTCCTTGTCGAGCATCGCCTGATAGACGTGCGAGGCCGACCACCTGAGCGGGAAGTTGAAGCTGAGCGCCTTGGTCAGTTCGGCGGCCGCGCGCCCGGTATTGGTGTTGCGCCAGGTGCGGAACGGGACGAGCAACCTGTCGTTGGCATTGAACGCCAGATACCCGTGCATCATCGCCGAGATTCCCACCGCGCCGACACGCGTCAGGGCAATGCCGTGACGCTGCTCGATATCGGCCTTGAGGTTCGCGACGGCGGCCCGAAGGCCGGCCCAGATCGCGTCTTCGGAATAGGTCCACAGGCGGTCGACGAACTGGTTCTCCCAGCCGTGGGTGCCCGTGGCGAGGACCTCGTGGTCCGGGCCGATGAGGCACGCCTTGATGTTGGTGGACCCGAATTCAACGCCGAGCGATGTGCGGCCCTCGGCGATCGCTGCGGCCGCATCGGTGCCCTGCTGCGTCATTGGTCGTCAACTCCCTTCACCTGATGTCCGCGCGCGTCCCGTGAAGCGCTGGCGGCAAGCACGGCGGCCGTCGCGCGCGTCCCTAGCCCTCCGGCTGACCGTAGTAGGCCTTGGCGCCGTGCTTGCGGAAGAAGTGCTTGTCGTGAAGGACCTGCGCCAGGGGTTTCGCGGCCGGATTGATGTTGAAAGTCCATGTCGCCATGCGCGCGATGTACTCCAGGCTGACGGCGTTGTGGACCGCGTCGCCGGCGCTTTTGCCCCAGCAGAACGGCGCGTGCCCTGCGACCAGCACGCCGGGAATCGCGTTCGGATCGAGGCCCTTGAAGACCTCCACGATTGCCTCGCCGGTCGCCTTCTCGTAGTCGCCGTTGATCTCTTCCGGCGTCAGATCGCGGGTCACCGGAATCTCCCCGTAGAAATAGTCGGCGTGGGTCGTGCCGAGGCAGGGGATCGGCCGCCTGGCCTGTGACCACGCGGTCCCGTGCTCCGAGTGGGTGTGGGCAACGCCGCCGATGTCCGCGAACCGGCGATAAAGCTCCAGGTGCGTCGGCAGGTCGGAGGAGGGGCGCAGGTTGGTGTCGACGATGTTGCCGTCGAGATCGGTGACAACGATCTGCTCGGGCGTCAGCTCTTCATAGGGGACGCCGCTGGGCTTGATGGCGACCAGCCCTTCTTCCCGTGAAATGCCGCTCACATTGCCGAAAGTGAAGATGACGACGTTGCGGCGCACCAGCTCAAGGTTGGCTTCGAGGACTTCCTCGCGAAGGCTACGGAGCAGCATGGAATTGTTCTTGTCTGAAATCGCCTCTGACGCAAGGTTCTCCGCCGCTTTGCGGAATGTCACAAGCGAGCCGACACCTCCCGTTTCATTCATGTGATGAAAGGACTATCGTTCGCCCGTGTCAATCAACAGCCGGCCCACCGGCGCCCCCGAGAAACCTTCCCCGTGAGAGCAACATGATCGACTTTTCCCGCCTCGAAGTCTGGTTCATCACCGGCAGTCAGCACCTTTACGGGCCGAAGACGCTCGCGCAGGTGCAAGCCGACTCGCAAGAGGTCGTCAAGACCCTGAACGCCACCGCCGGCCTGCCGGTCAAGCTCGTCTTCAAGCCGGTCGTGACCACGCCGGATGAGATTTCCGCCACCCTCAGGGCAGCCGATGCGGCGCCCGAGTGCATCGGAATCGTGACGTGGATGCACACCTTCAGCCCGACGAAGATGTGGATCGCGGGCCTGACCCGGCTGACCAAGCCCATGTGCCACCTCGACACGCAGTTCAATCGCGACATCCCGTGGTCGTCGATCGATATGGACTTCATGAACCTGAACCAGTCGGCCCACGGCGACCGCGAGTTCGGCTTCATCTGCTCGCGCCTCAGGATCAACCGCAAGGTCGTCGTCGGGCACTGGCAGGAGAAGGGCGTCCACGCGAGCATCGCCACATGGATGCGGGCTGCCACCGCCTGGAACGATTCGCAGCACATGAAGATCGCCCGCCTCGGTGACAACATGCGCCAGGTCGGCGTCACCGAGGGCGACAAGGTCGAGGCGCAGATTCGTTTCGGCGTCGCCGTCAACGGCTATGGCCTCGGCGACCTGATCGCCTTCCAGAACCAGGTCACGGACGCCGAGATCGACAAGCTCTGCAAGGAGTACGCGGCGAGCTACAAGCTGATGAAGGGGCTCGAGAAGGGCGGCGCCCGTCACGAGTCACTCCGCGACGCGGCGCGTATCGAGCTGGCGCTGCGCGCCTTCCTCGCCGATGGCGACTTCCAGGGCTTCACCGACACGTTCGAGAACCTCACCGGCCTGAAGCAGCTGCCCGGCATCGCCGCGCAGCGCATCATGGCGGACGGTTTCGGCTTCGGCGCCGAGGGCGACTGGAAGCATGCCGCCGTGGTGCGCTCCATGAAGGTCATGGCGCATGGCCTCAAGGGTGGCACCTCCTTCATGGAGGACTACACCTATCACTTCGATCCGAAGCAACCGGCGGTGCTCGGCGCCCACATGCTGGAAATCTGTCCGTCGATCGCCAAGGGCAAGCCGTCCTGCGAGATTCATCCGCTGGGCATCGGCGGCAAGGAGGATCCGGTGCGGCTGGTCTTCGATTCGCAGACCGGCGATGCCGTCATCGCCTCGATCGTCGACATGGGCAACCGCTTCCGCATGGTGGTGAACGCGCTGAAGGTCATCCCGCCGACCAACAAGCTGCCGAAGCTGCCGGTGGCGCGGGCGCTGTGGAAGCCGCTGCCCGACGTTGCCACGGCGACCACGGCGTGGATCCACGCCGGCGGCGCGCACCATTCGGGGTTCTCGCTGGCGCTGACGATGGAGCATCTGGAGGATTTCGCCGCGATGGCGGGCATCGAGTTCCTGCCGATCGACGGCGACACGCGGCTCCGCGACTTCAAGAACGAGCTGCGCTGGAACGACGCCGCCTACATGGTCGGCGGCGCGCTGCGCTAGGCGCGTTTGCCGGGCTTCACCACGCCGGAACGCGGGCTTCGTTCCGGCGGCGCGGATGCGCTAGTCTGCTTTGAACGAGACGGGAGCAGGCGATCATATGGACGGAGCGGACGGCGGGGGCAGGGCGGCGCGAGAGCGGGCCGAGAAAGACCGCGCCGCTGATGCGGCCGTCCGCAAGACACCCGATACGCTGAGGAGTGCGCGCTGGTTTGCGCCGGACGATCTCCGCTCCTTCGGCCACCGCTCGCGCATGATGCAGATGGGCCTCGGGCCCGAGGACTGGGTGGGCCGGCCGGTCATCGCCATTCTCAACACCTGGTCGGAATTGCAGCCCTGCCACATGCACTTCCGCGACCGCGTCGAGGACGTGAAGCGTGGCGTGCTTCAGGCCGGTGGCCTGCCGCTCGAAATCCCGGCGCTGTCGCTTTCGGAGAGCTTCCTGAAGCCGACCAGCATGCTCTACCGCAACATGCTCGCGATGGACGTCGAGGAGCTGATCCGCGCCCAGCCGGTCGACGGCGTCGTGCTGATGGGCGGCTGCGACAAGACCACGCCCGGCCTGCTGATGGGCGCGACCAGCGCCGGCGTTCCGGCGATCTTCCTTCCGGCTGGGCCGATGCTGCGCGGCAACTGGAAGGGCAAGGTGCTGGGCTCCGGATCGGACGCATGGAAATACTGGGACGAGCGCCGCGCCGGCGAGATCAGCGACGCCGACTGGTTCGAGATGGAGGCCGGCATCGCGCGGAGCTACGGCCACTGCATGACGCTCGGCACCGCCAGCACCATGACGGCGATCGCCGAGGCGATCGGCATGACGCTCCCCGGCGCCTCGTCGATCCCCGCCGCCGACGTCGGCCACATGCGCATGGCGAGCGAGTGCGGCCGGCGCATCGTCGAGATGGTGTGGGAGGATCTCACCCCGGCGCGCATCCAGACCCGCGCCGCCTTCGAGAACGGCATCGCCGTCGCCATGGCCATGGGCTGCTCGACCAACGCGGTTATTCACGTGATCGCCCAGGCGCGCCGCGCCGGCGTCGACATCGGCCTCGAGGATTTCGACAAGGCGAGCCGCACCGTGCCGGTCGTCGCCAACATCCGGCCGAGCGGCGACAAATACCTGATGGAGGACTTCTTCTACGCCGGGGGCTTGCGCGCCCTGATGACCGTGATTGCCGCGCATCTCCACCTCGACGCGCTGACCGTGAACGGCAGCACGGTGGGCGAAAACATCGCCGGTGCCTCCGTCGACAACGATGACGTGATCCGGAAGCTCGGCAATCCGGTCTATCGGGAGGGCTCGCTGGCGGTGCTCACGGGCAACCTCGCGCCGGACGGCTGCGTGATGAAGCCCGCCGCCTGCGACCCGCGTTTCCACAAGCACGCCGGTCCGGCGCTGGTCTTCGACGACTATCCGGCGATGAAGGCGGCCATCGATGACGACGATCTCGACGTCACGCCCGATCACGTGCTCATCCTCAGGAACGCCGGGCCGCTTGGCGGTCCGGGCATGCCGGAGTGGGGGATGCTGCCGATCCCGAAGAAGCTGGTGAAACAGGGTGTCCGCGACATGCTGCGCATTTCCGACGCGCGCATGAGCGGCACCAGCTACGGCGCCTGCGTGTTGCATGTGGCGCCTGAGTCCTATGTCGGTGGTCCGCTAGCGCTGGTGAAGAGCGGCGACATCATCTCCGTCGACGTGGCGGCCCGCACCATCGAACTCGTCGTTCCGGAGGCCGAGCTCGCCCGTCGCCGCGCCGCGTTGGTGGCGCCGGAGCCGCGCTACCAGCGTGGCTACGGCTGGATGTTCTCCCAGCATATCCAGCAGGCCGACGCAGGCTGCGATTTCGACTTCCTGCGCACCGGCTTCGGGGCGGCGGCCGGCGAGCCGGCGATCTACTGAAGCCGCCGTTTACGGAAAGAGCCCGCGCAGCTCCTTGGCGCGGCGGACCTTTTCGACGCCGATCGTCAGCGCCGCCTTGCGGTTCGAGATGCCGTCGGTCTCGGCGCGATGCAGCATGCGCTGGTAGCTCCGCTCAAGCACCTGATGCAGTCGCTCGAGGATCTCGCTCTCGTTCCAGAAGTAGCTCTGCAGGTCCTGCACCCACTCGAAGTAGCTGACGATGACGCCGCCCGAGTTGCACAGGATGTCGGGGATCAGGAAGATTTCGTCGCGACGCTGGTCGAGGATCGCGTCGGCGTCGGGCGTGGTCGGGCCGTTGGCGGCCTCGGCGAGGATGCGGCAGGAAAGCTGGCCGGCGTTCTCACTGGTGATGACGCGCTCGACCGCGGCCGGCACCAGGATCGTGCACGGCTGGGTGAGGAGCGCCTGCGGGTCGAACTCCGCTTCGCGGGAGAAGCCCCGCAGGTTGCCGTGGCTGTCGGCGTAGGAAATGGCGGCGCGCACGTCGATGCCCTTCGGGTCGAAGTAGGCGGCGGTGTGGTCGCTGATCCCGGTGATGCGCACGCCGTTCTCGGCGAGGCTCAGCGCGGTCACCGCGCCAACGTTGCCGAACCCCTGGATGATCGCGGTTGCGTCGCCGCGGTGGATGGCGAGCCGGTCGAGGGCGCGCCCGGCGAGGTAGCCGACGCCGCGTCCGGTCGCCTCGCGGCGCCCCGCGGTGCCACCGACCACCGGCGGCTTGCCGGTGACGATCTCGGGCACGGAGCGGCCCTGATACATGGAGTAGGTGTCCATGAACCAGGCCATCACCTGCTCGTTGGTACCCATGTCGGGCGCCATGATGTCGGTGTGCGGCCCGACGAACGGGATCATCTCCTGCATGTAGCGGCGGGACACCAGTTCCAGTTCGCGGCGCGAGATGGCGTGGGGGTCGACCGTGACGCCGCCCTTGGCGCCGCCATAGGGCAGGTCGGCGAGCGCGCACTTCCAGCTCATCCACACGGCAAGCGCGGCGACCTCGCCGATGTCGACACTGGGTGAAAAGCGCGTGCCGCCCTTGGTGGCGCCGAGGGTCAGGTGATGCTGGACGCGGAAGCCCTGGAAGACGGCCGTGGTGCCATCGTCGCGGTGGATCGGGCACGAGACGACCAGGGCGCGCTTGGGCAGCAGCAGCCGGTCGCGCTCGTCGTGGGGGATGCCGAGATGATCGGCGACCGAGACAAACTGCGTGCGGGCCATGTCGAAGACCGGACCGCTGAAGATCGAACCACCGGACATTGTCGTGCCTTCCGTTGTCGCGGAGCGGTCCCGAAGAATTTCCGCACCGCTCCCGTTCGAGGTGCCATGCAAACCTTAAGTTGGCGTTTTTCGAGGCCAATGAGGGTCACACGACTGTGAGTGTGCCGCACGACGAACGCGTTGACGGCGCGATCACCGGGCGGGACAGTTACGGCCGGGCGGTGGGGCGATGCGAATGCGCGGAGGGCCGGCGCATGCGTCATGCACTCTTGCTGGCTGCGGTGGCGTGTCTGGCCAGTGGGCCCGCGTCGGCCGCCGATTTCGATGTCGACCTGGAGCTGGTGCTCGCGGTCGATGTATCGCGATCTATGGATTACGACGAGCAGCAGCTCCAGCGACAGGGCTACATCGCCGCGCTCACCAGTTCGGAGGTGTTGCAGGCGATCGCCGACGGCGCGATTGGCAAGATCGCCATCGCTTACGTGGAGTGGGCCGGTCCGGCGTTCAGCAACGTCATCGTTCCGTGGACCGTCGTTTCCGGCGCGGCGGAGGCGAACGCGTTCGCCGGCAAGCTTGCCGCCGCGCCGCTGGGTCACGAGCACGGAACCTCCATCTCGACCGGCCTGACGTTCGCCGCCGGCATGTTCGCGGACAACGGCTTCCGCAGCTTGCGTGAGGCGATCGACGTTTCCGGCGATGGACCCAACAACGCCGGTCCGCCGGTCGCCCCCGTCCGCGATCAGCTGGTGGCGCAGGGCTTCACGATCAACGGGCTGCCGATCATCCTCAAG
Source organism: uncultured Alphaproteobacteria bacterium (assembly GCA_963843565.1). GTDB lineage: Bacteria > Pseudomonadota > Alphaproteobacteria > Rhizobiales > Kaistiaceae > DASZQY01. The sequence continues at coordinate 218,150 of CAWJKY010000002.1, read as the reverse complement.
ACCGGCGGCGCTTTCGACAGTTTCAGCATTCCGAACCTCGACGACTACTACGAAACCTGCGTCATCGGCGGGCCGGGCGCCTTCATGGTGACGGTGTCGGATGTATCGGAATTTCCGGCGGCGATCCGGCGGAAGCTGGTTCAGGAAATCTCCGGCCTGACGCCGCGCGTCATGCATGCGGCGGACACCACAGCGGCGGCGGAGCCGGTCGATTGCATGATCGGCGAGAAGATGCGGGGCCGCTTCAGCAACCCCTTTTTCCGCTGAGCGGCCGGGGGCCGCCGGTCAATGCCTGAGGCCGGTCGGCTGGAGCGCCCGTAGCCGCTCGGCGAGCGTCTTCTCCGCCGCCGGCTCGCTGGAGCTGGTCGAGGCGGGCGGGCGCGGCGGCGTTTCGCCCTTGTCGGCGCTGCCGCCGGCCTCGCCCGAAGCGGGCGCGGCCCCGGCCAGGCGAATGACGCTCGCCGCGATCTCGTTCAACTGCTCGCGCAGGCGCCGGTTCTCCTCGCGGTCGCTTTCCCATTCGGCGCCGGCGACGCGCCTGAGTTCGGTATTCTCGGCGCGCAACGCCGCATAGTCGTCCTCCAGCGCGGCAAGGCGCGTGTCGCGTTCGCCTTGGCGGGCCTTCTCGGCGCCGAGCTTCTCGGTCAACGCCGCGATTTCCGACTCGCGCTCGGCGAGTTCGGCGGCCAACTTCGCCTTCTCGCTTTCGGTGGCCGCCATGGCCTTGCGGAAGTTGTCGCCGACGGCCATCGAGTCGGCGGTCGCGGCGGCGAGCTGCGCCTTGTGGGTCTCGACCAGCGCGGCGGCTTCGCCCTGGCTCCTGGCGATCGTCGCCTCGGCGGCGCTGAGCTGCGTCTGCAAGTCGTGCTGGCGGGCGGCCTCCGCTTCGAGCCGGCCATTGAGGGCGGCGACTTCCTTGCCGCGCTCGGCCAGTTCGGCGGCGAGCCGCGCGCGCTCGGCCTTGATGTCGTCGACGGTCGCGGCGAGCGTGGCGCGCTCGGCCCGTTCTGAGGCGATCGCCGCCGCGAGGCCCTCGACCTCGCCGGCACTGCGCTCGGCGCGGGCCATGCTGGTGGCGCTGTCGACCTTGAGGCTGGCGATCTCGGCGAGCAGCGCGTCGCGGGCCTTGGTCTCCGAGGCGATCGCCTCCTCAAGCGCCTTGAGTTCGGCGGCGCGCCGCTCGAGCGTCTGGTGATGCGCGCTGAGCTCGCCCTTGACGTCGTCCGTCTCCAGCGCGAGGGCCTCGCGACGGGTGCGCTCGGCGCTGAGTTCCGCCTGAAGGACGCCGATCTCGTTGGCGCGCCGCTCCAGTTCGGCGAGCCGCGACACCCGCTCCGCCTGGAGCGCCTTCAAACCCGCATCGAGGCCTTCGGCGCGCTTCTGCTCGGCGGCGAGACGCTCGCGCTGGCGGCCAAGCTCGGCGTCGAGCTGGTCGCGCTCGGCCATGACCGCCGTCTCGGCGGCGCGCGCCTCCTGCAACAAGTCGCCGAGGTTGCCCATCTCGGTAATTCGCGCCACCATCTCGAGGCGCTGCTCTTCGGTCATCAGCTGGCTGGCGTCGAAGTCGGCGCGCGCCTTGTCGAGCGCCGCCTGGCGCTCCTGGATGTCCGTGTCGCGACGGGCGATCTCGGTTTCGGCGGTGGCGAGCTTGGCGTCGGCGGTGGCGAGCGCGCCGCCCAGGTCGCGCACGCGCTCCTCCAGCCCGGCCACGGTCTCCGACAGCGCGGTCTTGCTCTCGGCCAGAGCGGCGATCTCGGTGCGCTGGCGCTCGGCCGCGATGGTCTGTTCGTTGAGCCTGTCCCTGAGGCGCCCGGCGTCCATTTCGAGCCGGCGGCTGTCCAGCGCGAAGCGGGCGCGCAGCTCGTCCTTGCCCGCCTCGATCTCGGCGCGCGTCATCGGGATTTCGGCCTCGAAGCGGGCGCGGGAAAGGCGCATCGCCCGGCGCCAGATGGCCGGCGTAACCAGCAGGGCCAGCAGCCCTGCCGCCAGCACGCCGAGGGCGAAGTACATCGCCGCCTGGATCACCCGATTTCCTCCGTGCCTTCGCGGTATACGCCGCCAAGACCGCTACCCGATGTCGCCGAAAGAAACGTGAACGTCCCGAGTCCACCGCCGATTAAAGGCGATCGGCGCGGTCACGGCAAATCAAGGTTTGGCCAGCGGGGAGGCTCAGAAGGGGTTCCAGGTCGGCCGGTTGGTGAACTTCAGGTAGCCGAAGTTGACGCCGAAGCGGGCGCCAACCCCCGAGACGATCGGCACGACGTAGACGTTGCGCCGGCCGAGGACCGTCATTCCGAACCCGGCGACCACGTAGGCGGAACCGGCCACCCCGGGGAAACGGTCGTAGATCGCCTGAACGTCGGGCAGGTTGTAGACGAGCATCATGACCCGGCTGCCGCTGCCGCCAACGTCGAAGCCGATGGACGGTCCTTCCCAGTAGACCGGGTGTTGCCCGGCATTCTTGGTGTTGAGCTGGCCCTCGCCGTAGCGAACGCCGGCGATGACAGCGCCGCTGCCTTCCTTGCCGAGGATGTAGCCGTTGGGCAGGCCATATTTGGAAACGGCCTGCTGAACGACGCCGGCGAGACCCTCCGAGACGCCACCGAAGAAATGGTTGCCGGCGGTGATGATTTCGTCGGCGGTGTACTGGCCGGGGAAAGCAGCGGCCGGCAGGGCGGCGGGGCCGCTCGCCAGCACGGCGACGGCGAGGAAGGCAAAGAGGCGATGGATTCGGGTCATGTCGGTTCCGGGCTCTGAAGCGCCGATCGGCGCTGATTCGGAGCGCAGGGGACACCGAAAAAAGGGCGGCCCCGTGGCCGAATCCGGGCTCTGCGGCGCCCGGGTTGGCAGGGCGGGGAGGGCAGTGTATCCCGCGACAGAGCAGCCACTTATGGATGATTCGCCCACGGAGGACAGACGATGACCGAACGGGTCGAACTCGACGCGCTCGATCTGGCCGCCCTGCTTTGCAGCCGGGTGTGCCACGACATCATCTCGCCGGTTGGCGCCATCATCAACGGCCTGGAGGTCCTCGACGAGGACAACGGCGAGGAGATGCGCGAATTCGCCTTCACGCTGATCCGCCGCAGCGCCGGCCAGGCGTCCGCCAAGCTTCAGTTCGCGCGCCTGGCGTTCGGTGCCGCCGGTTCGGCCGGGGCCGAGATCGACCTTGCCGACGCCGAAAAGGTCGCTCGCGGCTACATGAACGGCGAGAAGGCCGAGTTCGACTGGGAATCGCCGCGCGTGCTGATGCCCAAGAATCTGGTGAAGCTGCTGCTCAACCTCATTCTGCTCGCCAACACCGCGGTGCCGCGTGGCGGCACGGTCAAGGTGAAGGTCGAGGGGAGCGCTACCGAACCCCGGATGGTCCTGCACGCGTCGGGCCCAAGCGCCCGCGTGCCGCCGCCGTTTGAAAACCTGGTCAAGGGCGAAATCGCCGGCGTGGCGATCGATGCCACCTCGGTGCAGGCCTACTACACCGGGGCGCTGGCGCGGGCCTGCGGCATGACCATCGAGGCGGGGCTGTCGGGCGCCGACGTGGTGGTCGAGGCCAAGCCGCTCGCCTCCGCCGCGGCAGCCTGAATTCAACTTCCGTTAACCCATCGGGCCTAGCTTGCCGCCAGGGCAAGGAAAGGCCTGATCCCATGCGCCATTGTCTGGTCGTCGACGACTCCAGCGTCATTCGCAAGGTGGCGCGCCGCATTCTCGAGGACTTCGATTTCACCGTGTCGGAGGCCGAGGACGGCGGCGCGGCGCTCGAATTCCTGCCGTCGGGCGATGCCTGACATGATCCTGCTCGACTGGAACCTGCCGGTGATGGACGGGCTGGAGTTCCTGGAAAACCTCCGCCGGCTGGACAACGGCCGCCACCCGAAGGTGGTGTTCTGCGCCAGCGAGGCCGATGTCGCGCAGATCGCGCGGGCGCTGCGCGCCGGCGCCGACGAATACATCCTGAAGCCGTTCGACCGCGGGTCGGTCGAGGCGAAGCTTCAGGATGTGGGCATGCTCTAGGCTTTTCTCGACCCTCCGAACATCTGCGGGCGCGTCCGCTCGAACGCGGGCCTGGAGGCTGGCCGCGCGACCGCGCGCCGATGCCACCGCCGTCGGCGCGATCTCCGGTTTTCGTCGCCCGCCGTTCGGGCTACATCCGGTACGCACCAATTCCACCAGAAGGACGTAAGCAGTGACAGCTTCAATGCGCATATGGACGGGCGCGAACGTCGCGCGGGTCGGCCTCGGATGCTGGGCGATCGGCGGTCTGAAGTCGAACGAGGGGCCCTCGACCTCCTATGGCGATGTGAACGATGCCGATTCCCGTGCGGGGCTGAGGGCAGGCTACGAAGGAGGCGCCCGCGTTTTCGATACCGCGCCCGGTTATGGCGCCGGGCATTCGGAGACGTTGATCGGTGAGGAGATATCCGGCCATGACGACGCCGTCATCATCACCAAGTTCGGCTATGACGTCGATTACGAAAAGCGCTGGAAGGGCCCGGACGACACCAGCGAGGCCGGAATCCGAAAAGCCATCGACGGCAGCCGCCGAAGGCTAAAGCGCGACCGGCTTGATCTTGTGTTTCTCCATCTCAACGGATTGGAAATCGAGCTGGCGCGGGCTGCTTTCGACGTCATGGGAGCACTGCGCGACGAGGGGGTGGTGGCGGCCTTCGGCTGGAGCACGGACTTTCCCGAACGCCTGGCGGCGGTCGCCGACCGGGACGGCTTCGTCGCCGTGGAGAATGACTACAATGTCTTCACGCCGGCGACCGAAGTGATGCAGATCGCCAGGGAGAAGGATCTGATCTCGATCAGCCGGCTGCCGCTCGCCATGGGGCTTTTGACCGGCAAATACCGGCCGGACACGCAGCTTTCCCAGGACGACGTGCGCGCCCAAAACTTCGACTGGCTCAGGTTCTTCAAGAATGGCCGGCCGAGCGCCGACTATCTCGATCGGCTCGGCGCCTTGCGCGATTTGCTGCAGACTGATGGGCGCTCGCTGGCGCAAGGCGCACTGGGATGGATTCTGGCCAGTTCGCCGATTGCCTTGCCGGTGCCAGGCTTCAAGACCGAGGCGCAGGTGCGCGACAATCTCGGCGCCAACGAGAAAGGTCCGCTGCCGGCGACGGTGATGGCGGAGATCGACGCCGTCCTCGCGGGTTTTGGCAAAGAAGCTTAGGGCAGGGACCGTGAGGCCCCACGCGCCGCGGCCTGAGCGGCGTTGCCAATAACGAAAAAAGCCCCGACGGGAGGGACGGGGCTTCTTCCGACTTGGTGCGCCGGGGGAGGAGCCGGCGCGGGGGGAGGTATCAGGCGCTTTCCCTGATTTCGTGCTCGTCGGGCTCGCGCAGCACGTAGCCGCGGCCCCAGACGGTCTCGATGTAATTCTGCCCGCCGGTGGCGGCGGCGAGCTTCTTGCGAAGCTTGCAGATGAAGACGTCGATGATCTTGAGTTCGGGCTCGTCCATGCCGCCGTAGAGATGATTGAGGAACATCTCCTTGGTGAGCGTGGTGCCCTTGCGGAGCGAGAGGAGCTCCAGCATCTGGTATTCCTTGCCGGTCAGGTGCACGCGCTGGCCGTTGACCTCGACCGTCTTGGTGTCGAGATTGACGGTCAGGTCGCCGGTGGTGATGACCGACTGGGCGTGACCCTTCGAGCGGCGCACGATGGCGTGGATGCGCGCGACCAGCTCGTCCTTGTGGAACGGCTTGGTCATGTAGTCGTCGGCGCCGAAACCGAGGCCGCGCACCTTGTCCTCGATCCCGGCGAGGCCGGAGAGGATCAGAATTGGCGTCTTGACCTTGGCGACGCGGAGCGTGCGCAGAACCTCATAGCCGGACATGTCCGGAAGGTTCAGGTCGAGAAGGATGATGTCGTAGTCGTAGAGCTTGCCGAGGTCGACACCTTCTTCGCCGAGATCGGTCGTATAGACGTTGAAGTTCTCGGACTTGAGCATCAGTTCGATGCTCTGCGCGGTGGCGCTGTCGTCCTCGATCAAAAGCACTCGCATGCCATTCCCCCTGGCTTTTCCGTCACCCGGGACACGGCCGAACGCGCCGCCTCCAGGCAACGGCTAACCCCGATTCGCCACGCTACCTGCCAATGGTTAACAAACTCTGATTCCACGGCACAAGCTGATTAATCAAAGTGTAGGCGAATCTTTGCATTGCATTGACGCAGCGGCGAATTCTTCTCCTTAACGACCTCTTAACTTCGTTGAGGAAACGCCGCTAAGCGATTCACATGACTCGGGGAAATCCGTTCGCAAACGCGACTGCGGGTTTACCCCGAATTAAGCCATCTCTGCCCATGATTAACGTCAGATGTGAATGAAAGGTTACCGGCGCTCCCGGCTTGGCTGACAAGCGCGCGATCGCCGGCAGTGGTGTCGGTTGAGCACCCGGTCGTCCGTGTTCCGGTCGGCGCGTTCGTTGCGGGGAGTAGAGTGATGAAGTCGCGTGAAGCTTCCATTCGCCTGAAGCGCTTTCAGGTCGAAGAAAAACGCCGCCAGGTGGCGCTGATCGAGACGATGATCGCCGAGTTCGATCGAACCGCCAAGGAACTGAACGACCAGGTCCTGGCCGAGCAGGAGCGCAGCGGCATCTACGATGCCGGTCACTTTGCCTATCCGACCTTCGCCAAGGCAGCGACCCAGCGCCGCGACAACCTCGCCGCGTCCGAGCGCGCGCTGAAGGACCAGCTCGACGCCGCCAAGGCCGCCTATGACGAGGCGCTGGCGGAGTTGCAGAAAGCCGAGGCGATCGCCGAGCGCGATCAGCAGCAGCACGCGGCCGCGCACCGGACCGAGCAGGAAGCGCGCGCTTCCTAGTCGGTTGCCGCTCTGATCAGCGGCACGTTCGGCGCGGCATCTGGGGGCAGCACGCCGGTGGCGCGCGGATCGTCGGAAACCTCGACGGCGCGCTTGAACGCACGGAATCCCTGCTTCTGGTAAAACCTGAGCGCGGCCGGATGGTCGAGGGTGCAGGTGTGCAGCCACACCCGGATGGCCCCTCGCGCCGCGCAAGCGGCCAGCGTGTGGCCCATCAGGTATCCCGCGCAGCCCTTGCCGGTCGCCTCGGGCACCACCCCGAAGGTCACGATTTCGGCCGTTTCCGGTTCGCTGAAATCCAGTTCGGCGAGCCCGATCGGCTTCCCGCCGTCCTCCAGCGCCAGAACGACCTGGGTCGGTTCTGCGAGAAGGGCGGCGAGAGCGGCATCGTTCATGGCCGCCCGCGACATCCACAGCCAGTTCTCGCCGACGCGCCGATAGATCGCCCGGTACCAGGCAACCGTTGCCGGCGTCATTTGTCGGACCGACAGGTCGGCGCGGGAGCTGAGGGCAGGTGGCGGTCCGTTGCGCTCCAGGAAGGTGACGACATTGGCGAGCTTGCCCGCCGGCAGGTCGGTGACGCCGTCGAGGGAAAGAGAAATGGTCCCGTTCATGGGCTGCCTCCAAGGGTGCGACAGGCCTCGACGATCCGTTCCGGCTTGATCCCTGCGTCGGCCGCGAACGCCATCAGCCGGGGCTCGTCGCCGACGAAGAAGTCGAGGACGCCGCACAGAAACGCCGGGTCTTTCGCCGCCTGGCGGATGTCGCCCGGACCGATGCCGGACAGCGCCAGGAAGCGGGCGAGCGCGTCGGGCTCGCCGGCGAGCCACGAGAGCGCGTCGATCGCCAGTTGTTCGGCTGTGCCAATCCCGGATTGTGCCGGTTTTTGCATGGTCCCGTTTGCCTTTCCGAAATGAATCGGCTCTAGCTTTGCGATGGGTGGACAAGGGCGCAGATTCGCTGGTTTTCCCCTGCGTCGAACGCCCCCCTGTTTCGGATCCAACTATGCCCAAAACCGTCCTCGTCGTCGAAGACAACGAGCTGAACATGAAGCTCTTCCACGACCTGCTCGAGGCGAGCGGCTACAACATCGTGCAGACGCGCAACGGGCTGGAAGCGATCGACCTGGCGCGCGAGCATCATCCCGACCTCATCCTCATGGACATCCAGCTGCCCGAGGTCTCCGGGCTGGAAGTCACCAAGTGGATCAAGGAAGACGACGACCTGCGCGCCATCCCGGTCATCGCCGTCACCGCCTTTGCCATGAAGGGCGATGAAGAGCGTATCCGCCAGGGTGGCTGCGAGGCGTATCTTTCGAAGCCGATTTCGGTGAACTCGTTCATCGAGACGGTCAAGACGTACATCGGAGACGCCTGAGGCAACTGTCCGCATGACCGCGCGCGTACTCGTCGTCGACGATCTCATCGCCAACATCAAGCTGCTCGAGGCGCGGCTGGCTGCCGAATACTTCGAGGTGGTCACGGCGACCAATGGCCCCGCGGCGCTCGAAATCTGCGCGCGCGGACAGTGCGACATCGTCCTCCTCGACGTGCTGATGCCGGGCATGGACGGCAACGAGGTCTGCCGGCGGCTGAAGAGCAACCCGCGCACCGCGCACCTGCCGGTCATCATGATCACGGCGCTCGACCAGCCGGCCGACCGGGTGGAGGCGCTCGAGGCGGGCGCCGACGATTTCCTCACCAAGCCGGTCCACGACATCGCGCTCATCACCCGGGTCAAGAGTCTGGTCCGGCTGAAGATGCTGACCGACGACCTGATGAACCGCGTCGCGACTTCGTCGGACATCGGCCTCGACGAGCCGATCGACGTCGCCAGCATCGGCAGCGAAGGCGGCAAGGTGTTGCTGGTCGACGATTCACCCGCCGTCGTAGAGCGCATCAAGTCGGTCCTGCAACCGCTGCATACGGTGGACGCCGAGCCGGATCCCCAGGAGGCGCTCTTCCGGGCGGCGGAGTCGGACTACGACCTTGCCATCGTCAGCCTCAGTCTGAAACAGATCGACGGGCTGAGGCTGTGCTCGCATCTACGCTCGCTCGACCGCACGCGGCTGCTGCCGATCCTGGTCGTGGTCGATCCCGACGACAACGTGCGGCTGCTCCGCGGCCTCGATCTCGGCGTCAACGACTACCTCGTGCGCCCGATCGACAAGAACGAGATGCTGGCGCGCGTGCGCACCCAGATCCGCCGCAAGCGGTTTTCCGACCGGCTGCGTGACAACGTCCAGATGACCATCGAGATGGCGGTCACCGACGGGCTGACCGGCCTCCATAACCGCCGCTACCTGGAGCGCCATCTGAGCGGCTTGGTGCAGCAGGCGGTGGCGCGATCCAAGCCGCTGTCGGCGCTGGTCCTCGATATCGATCACTTCAAGGCGATCAACGACGCTTTCGGCCACGCCGTCGGCGACGACGCGCTGCGCGAGTTCTCGCGACGGCTGCGCAAGACGGTGCGGGGCATCGATCTGGCCTGCCGCATGGGCGGCGAGGAGTTCGTCGTGGTCATGCCGGACACGGATTCGGCGCTTGCCCTGGTGGTCGGGGAGAGGCTCCGCCAGCAGATCGGCCATGAGCCGTTCGCGGTCGCTGACGGCCGGGAGACGATCCCGGTGACCGTTTCGATCGGGATCGCTTCGCTGTCTTCGCCTGCCGATACGCCGGAGGATCTGCTCAAGCGGGCCGATCGGGCGCTCTATCAGGCCAAGAAGGGCGGGCGCAACCGGGTGGCGGCAGCCGCCTGAGGCCTGCAACCCCGCAGGACCGGCCGATTTTAATAGTAAATTGAACTATAACGCCTTTTCGGATAGTTGACCTTTTCTTAAGGGGCGATCTGGCGATAGGGTCGCCTTGTCGTTGCAAGCGAGGAGTGTAGGCCAACGACGAACCCGGGCGGCTGTCACACCGGTGTTCAGAAGCCCGAATACAAGCCAATTCAGATACCCTGCGGAGTGCTCAGGTCCGCCGCATCTCCTGGGTCCGTGGGGTAGGCCGGCCTCAGAACGGATTGAGTGGCCTCCTCGTACAAACCCGTTCTGGGCCGGCCACTAATTTCCGGCTCATCTGTCAACGAGCCATGAAAAAAGCACCGCGAAAGCGGTGCTTTTTGTTTGTTCCGGCCCTGGCTGACGAGGGGGAACCCGGCCTTACTTGATCTTGCCCTCGCGGAATTCGACGTGCTTGCGGGCGACGGGATCGTACTTCTTCATCACCAGCTTGTCGGTCTTGGTGCGCGAGTTCTTCTTGGTGACGTAATAGAAGCCCGTGTCGGCCGACGAGACGAGCTTGATCTTGACGGTAGCGGTCTTGGCCATGGCAGAAGCCTCTAGGGGTGGGGGCGCCTCAGATTGGCGCGCACACTAAATTTGGCGTCCCGAAAGTCAAGCGCGCCTTCGGGTATGAACTCGACGTCGTCGCCCTTGCCGTCGAAGCCGTGCATCCTGAGCGCCCATTGCAGAGCGATCGTGGCGCCCTTGACCGGCTGAAGCAGGCCAACCGTGATGATGCCGATGGTCGGCAGCCAGATGATCAGGTTGGCGGTCGTCGACAGGTTGGTGAGCAGCATGATCGTCAGCATGAGCGGCACCAGCAGGTGCCCGGCGATGACCATGGTGAAATAGGCCGGCCCGTCGTCGGCGCGCTGGTGGGTGTAGTCCTCGCTGCAGACGGCGCACCGGGCCACCGGCTTCAGGTAGCGGCCGAACAGGCGGCCCTCGCCGCAATTCGGGCAACGGCCGCGAAAGCCGCGCGCCAGCGAAAGCGGCACCGGCCGTGGGGTTTCGGGTTCGCTCGGGGTCGTGCTCAAGGTCGCCATCGCTCCCATCTGGGCTACTTCCGGCCGCGCTGCAAGGGCCGCGATGCCGCGCGTCTCATGCCCGCCGCCGCTTGCCTTGCGCGGAACGGGGCCGCTGTCCCCGTCCGCGACGCGGCGCATCGGCCTTCGGGCGGTCGCGGCGGGCGAGGATGCGGCCCTCGCTCACCATCTCGAAGCGCAAGGCGCCGGCGAGCGGGATCGCCTCGACCAGCTTCACCTCGACCGGGTCGCCCAAACGGTGCGTTTCGCCGGTGCGGGCGCCGCTGACGGCGTGGCGGGCCTCGTCGTAGACGAAATAGTCCGAGCCCAGCGAGCGCATCGGGACGAACCCGTCGGCGCCGGTCTCGTTGAGCTTCACGAACAGGCCGGCGCGGGTGACGCCGGCGATGCGGCCGGCGAAGGTCGCGCCGATGCGGTCGGCGAGCCAGTTGGCGACCAGCCGGTCGACGGTGTCGCGTTCGGCCGCCATGGCGCGCCGCTCGGCGACGGAAATCTGCGCGGCGATCTCGGCAAGCCGGGTCTCGGCGCCGTCCGGCAGCCCGCCGTCGCCGAGCTTCAGGGCGCGGATCAGGGCGCGGTGCACGATGAGGTCGGCGTAACGGCGGATCGGCGAGGTGAAGTGGGCGTAGCGGCGCAGATTCAGCCCGAAGTGGCCGATATTCTCCGGGTGATACTCGGCCTGCGCCTGGCTGCGCAGCACCACTTCGCTGAGCAGCGGTCCGTGCTCGGAGCCCTTGGCGCGCGCCAGGATGTCATTGAAGTTGGCGGGCCGCAGGTTGCCGCCTTTCGGCAGCGTCAGCTCGATCGTCTTCAGGAAGTCACGGAGCGCTTCGAGCTTGGCCATCGAGGGCGCGTCGTGGACGCGATAGACGAGGGGCGATTTCTTCGCCTCCAGCGTCTCGGCGGCGGCGACGTTCGCCTGGATCATGAATTCCTCGATCAGCCGATGCGCCTCAAGCCGCTCGGGCACATCGATGCGCGCGATGTTGCCGGTGGCGTCGAGAACGACCTTGCGCTCCGGCAGGTCGAGGTCGAGCGGCTCGCGCGCGTCGCGCCCGCGCTTCAGGATTTCGTAGCCTTCCCAAAGGTTTGCGAGGGCATCCTTGAGACTTTGAGTCAGCTTGCCGGGCTTGCCATCGAAGGCGGCCTGGGCCTCGCGGTAGGAAAGCTTGGCGGCCGACCGCATGATGATGCGGTGGAAGCGGTGGCTCTTCTTGTGCCCGTCGGCGCCGAAGACCATGCGGACCGCCAGAGCCGGCCGCTCCTCGCCCTCGCGCAGCGAGCACAGGTCGTTGGAGATGCGCTCGGGCAGCATCGGCACCACCCGGTCGGGGAAGTAGACCGAGTTGCCGCGCTTCAGCGCCTCCCTGTCGAGCGCCGATCCGGGCCGCACGTACCAGGCGACGTCGGCGATGGCGACGGTGGCGATGACGCCGCCCGGGTTCTTCGGATCGGGGTCGGGGATCGCCATGACCGCGTCGTCGTGGTCCTTGGCGTCGGCCGGGTCGATGGTGACCAGCGGCTCGTCGCGCCAGTCCTCGCGGTGGGCGCGGCCGGCCGGTCCGGCGGCCTCGGCTTCCGCGATCACGTCGCTTGGAAAGACATGCGGGATGCCGTGGGCGTGGATGGCGATCATGGAGACCGCCTTTTCGCCCTTCATGTTGCCGAGCACCTCGCGGATGCGGGCCTTGTCGAGGCCGAAGCGGGCGCCACGGGTAACCGTCACGGAAACGAGGTCGCCGTCCCTGGCCTTGCCGGCATCCTCGGGCACGAGGATCAGGGCCTTCTGCTTGCGGTCGATCGGCTCGATGCGGCTTTCGTGCTCGCCGTGGCGAACGACGCCGAGAACGGTCGCCGGCTTGCGCTCCAGCACCTTGATGATGCGCCCGGTGAAGCCACCGCCGTCGGCCGGGGTGAGGCGGGCGAGCACCCGGTCACCGATGCCGGGGGCAGGGACCTTCGCCCCGCGCGGCGTCGGGATCAGGATGCGCGGCGGTTCGTCGTGGTCCCACTCGGCGGGTGCGGCGGTGAGGTCGCCGTCAGGGTCGCGCCCGGTGACTTCGAGCACGGTCACCGGCGGCAGGTCGCCGCTGCGGGCGAGCTTCTTCCGGCGGACGGCGACCGTGCCGTCGTCGGCGAGTTCCTTGAGGAGGGCCTTCAGGGGAATACGGGCAGCGCCCTTGATGCCGAAGTGGCGCGCGATTTCGCGCTTGCCCGCCTGGCCGGGGTGTTCGGCGATGAAGGCGAGGATGTCTTCGCGGGTCGGGGTCTGCTGCCGTTCTGTCTTCTTGGTCTGTTTCTTGGTCTTGGTGGTTTTCAATTCGTCTTCTTTTCCGGCGCCGCTTGCCGCATGGGCAGGGCGCCTCGGGGTTTTGACTAGCCGTCGGCGGTTTCCGCTGCGACGACTGTCTTTTTCTTCGGTTTGGCCTTCGCCTTCGGCTTTGCCGCGGCCTTGGCCTTGGTTGTCTTCGTGGTCTTGGCTGCCTTCTTGGGGCGCGGCGCCTTGCCGGCGCGCTCCGCGATCAGCTCCAGCGCCTGCTCCAGGGTGACCGAGGTCGGGTCCATGTCCTTGGGCAGCGTCGCGTTGACCTTGCCCTGGTTTACATAGGGTCCGTAGCGGCCTTCGCGAACGGTGATCTTGCCCGCCGGCGTTTCTCCGAGCTCTTTCAGGGCCTTGGGCGTTGCCCGCCCGCGGCCACGGCCGCCGCCAGCCTTCTTCTCCGCGATCAGGGTCACCGCCCGGTTCAGTCCGACGGTGAACACCTCGTCGACGGAGTCGAGGTTGGCGTAGGTCCCGTCGTTCTGGACGAACGGGCCGTAGCGCCCGATCGCGGCGGTGATCGGCGTGCCGGTCTCCGGGTGGAGGCCGACTTCGCGGGGCAGGCGCAGCAGCGAAAGCGCCCGCTCGATGTCGATGTCGCTGACTTCCCAGCCGCGCGGGATCGAGGCGCGCTTGGGCTTTTCGTCCTTGCCCTCGCCCTGCTCGCCGAGCTGGAGATAGGGCCCGAAGCGGCCGCTGCGCAGCGTCACCGGGAGCCCGCTCTCCGGGTCGGTACCGAGCGGCTTGCCGTCGGCGCCGATCTCGGCGGCGCCGTTGTCGCCGTTGACCGCAAGCTGGCGGGTGTAGCGGCACTCGGGATAGTTCGAGCAGCCGATGAAGGCGCCGAACTTGCCGAGCTTCAGCGACAGGCGTCCGTTGCCGCACGAGGGGCACTGGCGCGCGTCGCCGCCGTCGGCGCGGGCCGGAAAGACGTGCGGGCCGAGCAGCTCGTTCAGAACGTCGAGCACTTCGGAGACGCGCAGGTCCTTGGTGTTGTCGACGTCGGCGGAGAACTGCTTCCAGAAGTCGCGCAGCACGTCCTTCCACTTGAGGTCGCCGTTGGAGATCTTGTCGAGCTTCTCCTCGAGGTCGGCGGTGAAGTCGTATTCGACGTAGCGGTCGAAGAAACTCTCCAGGAACGCCGTCACAAGGCGGCCCTTGTCCTCGGGGATCAGCTGGCGCTTGTCGAGGCGGACGTAGCCGCGGTCGCGAAGCACGGAAAGGGTGGCCGCGTAGGTCGACGGACGGCCGATGCCCAGCTCCTCCATCTTCTTGATGAGGGTTGCCTCGGTGTAGCGCGGCGGCGGCTCGGTGAAATGCTGCTCGGTCTTGATGCCGTGCTCGTGGAGCCGGTCGCCGGCCGTCATCGGCGGCAGGCGGCTGCCGTCCTCGTCGTCGGCGTCCTCGTCGCGGCCCTCCTGATAGAGCGTCAGGAAGCCGTCGAAGCGGACCACCTGGCCGGTGGCGCGCAGGTTGACGGGCTGGGCGACGCCGGCCGCGATCTCGACGGTGGTGCGCTCCAGTTCGGCCGACTGCATCTGGCTCGCCACCATGCGCTTCCAGATGAGCTCGTAGAGGCGGTGCTGGTCGGCTTCCATGCCGCGCTGCGAATCGGGGGTCGCGGAAATCTCGGTCGGGCGGATCGCCTCGTGGGCTTCCTGGGCGTTCTTGGCGCGGGTCTGGTAGGCGCGCGGCGCCTCCGGCACGTAGGCCTCGCCGTACTGGCGGCCGATCGTGGCGCGGGCCGCTGAAATCGCCTCGGGCGAAACCTGCACGCCGTCGGTGCGCATGTAGGTGATGAGCCCGTCCTCGTAGAGGCGCTGGGCGACCTGCATGGTGCGGTTGGCGGTGAAGCCGAGCTTGCGCGAGGCCTCCTGCTGCAGGGTCGAGGTGGTGAACGGTGGCGGCGGATTGCGGCGGACGGGCTTCGCCTCGACCGAGACCACCCGGTAGTCGCCGGAACGCAGCGCCGCCTCGATGCGCCGGGCGGTGGCCTCGTCGGGAATGTCGAGGCGGCCGAGCTTGTCGCCGGCAAAGCCGGTGACGCGGGCGACGAAGCGGCCGCCGTTCGGCGGCTCCAGCGTGACCGCGACCGACCAGTACTCGCGCGGCTTGAAGATCTCGATCTCGTTCTCGCGGTCGCAGACCAGCCGCAGCGCCACCGACTGGACGCGGCCGGCGGAGCGGGCGCCGGGAAGCTTGCGCCACAGGACGGGGGAGAGGGTGAAGCCGACCAGATAGTCGAGCGCCCGGCGGGCGAGATAGGCGTCGACCAGAGGCTCGTCGATCTGGCGCGGGTGCTTCATCGCCTCCAGCACCGCGGTGCGGGTGACGGCGTTGAAGACGACGCGCTCGACCGGCTTGCCGTTGATCACCTTGCGGTTCTTCAGGACCTCCAGCACGTGCCAGGAGATCGCCTCGCCCTCGCGGTCGGGGTCGGTCGCCAGGATCAGCCGGTCGGCGTCCTTGACCGCCTTGGCGATGTCGGAGAGCCGCTTCTGCGACTTGCCGTCGACTTCCCAGAGCATGGCGAAGTCATCCTCGGGGTCGACCGAGCCGTTCTTGGACGGCAGATCGCGCACGTGCCCGTACGAGGCCAGCACCTGGTAGTCGGGCCCCAGGTACTTGTTGATGGTCTTGGCCTTGGCAGGCGATTCGACGATGACGAGGTTCATTGCCGCGTGGCTCGGGGCCGCGAGCGCGTTGCTCTAACCCATTGAAATGTTTGCGTTCGGATGCGTTCGGGGGCCGAATTTCTGCGGTCCGGACGGGGCCGGACAATCCCGAAATCGACCCGGACTGTCAATCGACGATGCGGGAACAGGTTTCTGGCGCCCGTCGCCCCCGGGCTGCTCGCTTGCGGAACAACATGGGAACGGCGGCCGCTTTCTGCAACGTCGCATGCCGCAACCACGCCGTTTCGGTTGCATAAGCTGCTCGCCATGGTTTATTCTTTCTTCTTGCAACTATTCAAGGTTGTATTCAGGTGTGGGCGGTGCCGAACGCAAGCGGTATCGGGCGGCGGTGTGGGAAAATCATGGATCTGAAACAGGATGGCGAACCCTCGGGTGTCGCCGAAACTGCACGCTATATCAATAACATGGCCAGGGAATTGCGGGTGTTGGCGGTGCGCGCCGACCTCGGATTCCTGGCTTACCTGCTTTCGATGGTCGAGGACGACGCCTACGCCATCCTCCAGAAAGAGAGCGACCGGATCTGACTTTTCAGGCGGCGCGCGAGACGCGGCCGCCCGGATGGCGCTCGATCCGGCCCGCCAGGTCGAGCTCGATGAGCGCGAGGCGCACGCTGGCCGCCGTCAGTCCGGTGAAGCGGATGATCTCGTCGATCTCCACCGGGGTGGTCCCCAGCGCGTTGACCACCCGGTCGCTGCCGCTGGCCCCGTCCTCGTCGTGACCGCCGTCCGGCAGACTGCCGGCCGATGGCTGGAAGGGGAGCGGTTCGGGCTCCCGGGCGATCATCGGCGCGACCTCAGCCACCACGTCGGCGAGCTCGGTGACGATGTGGGCGCCGTCCTTGATGAGGTGATTGGTGCCGCCGGCGCGCGGATCGAGCGGCGAGCCGGGCACGGCGAAGACCAGACGTCCCTGTTCGTTGGCAAGGCGCGCGGTGATCAGCGAGCCGGAGCGGAGCGCCGCCTCGACCACGACCACGGCGACCGAGACGCCTGAGATGATGCGGTTGCGGCGGGGAAAGTCGCGGGCGCGCGGGTTGTGGCCGAGCGGCATCTCGGAGATGTGGGCGCCGCCGTTGGCGAGGATGTCGTCGGCGAGCTGGGCGTGTTCGGGCGGATAAAGCTGGTCGAGTCCGCCCGCGAAAACGGCGATCGTGCCGGTGGCGAGCGCGCCGGTGTGGGCGGCGCCGTCGATGCCGCGCGCCAGACCCGATGCCACCACAAACCCGGCCTCGCCGAGACCTGCAGCCAGCTGCAGGGCGAACTTCCGTCCGGCGATCGAGGCGTTGCGGGCGCCGACCACGGCGATCATCGGGCGCATCAGGCACGCGAGGTTGCCGCGCACCGTCAGGACCGGCGGGGCGCCGTCGATGGCCGCGAGCCACGGCGGATAGCCGTCTTCGCCAGCGCACAAGATGTGCCCGCCGAGCGCCGCGATGGCGTCGCGTTCGCGTTCGGCGTCCTCCGCCGGACAAACGCGGAGCGCGCGACCGCCGCGCAGGCCGGGGAGCGCGTCGAGCGCGGCGGCGGCGCTGCCGAAATGGGCGACGAGATCGGCGAAGGTCGCGGCGCCGACGTTGTCGCTGCGGATCAGGCGGAGCGCTGCCAGGCGTTCGCTGTCGGTGAGTGTGCGCCGCATCGCGCCGGGCGGCGGTGCGGTCGGTGTCATCCCTTGTCGCCGATGCGGGTTTCCGTGCCGGCGAGGAGACGCTCGATGTTGGCCTTGTGGCGCCACCAGGTGATCGCCGTCATGGCCAGGAAGACGAGAGCGGTTGCCGGGGTTGCGATGAACCAGAGCAGGATCGGCGTCAGCAGACTGGCCAGCAGCGCGCTTGCCGAAGAGAAGCGCGTCACCGCCGCGGTCGCGATCCAGACAATGCCGAAGGCGAGGCCCGCTGGCCACGACACCGCCGCCAGCGCGCCGATGTAGGTGGCGATGCCCTTGCCGCCCTTGAAGCCGAGCCACACCGGGAAGAGGTGGCCGAGGAACGCGCCGAGGCCGCCGGCGAGTGCCGCCTCGGGCGACAGCGTCGCGCCGATGAGGACCGCGGCGGTTCCCTTCAGCGCGTCGAAGAGAAGCGTTGCCGCCGCCAGCCCCTTGTTGCCGGTGCGCAGGACGTTGGTGGCGCCGATGTTGCCGGAGCCGATGGCGCGGATGTCGCCGAGCCCGGCGACGCGGGTCAGCAGCAGGCCGAAGGGGATCGAGCCCAGCAGGTAGCCGGCGACGAAGACGGCGGCGATCGATGCGACATCCCAGTTCATGGCGGCGATCTTAGCGGCTCTGCCGGCCGCGCCAAGGCCATCGCGCCCTCAAAGCCTTGGAAACCGGGCCGGCCCGGCAGCGCCGGCAGGTGGCGCGTGCTAATCTGAAGGCGCGCGAATCGCCGGCTTCTTGCCGGCGATCGGAGGAGCATTTGGTCACGGCCGCAGAGACACACGCAGTCTTCAATCAACCGCCGCCGTTTGCTGGCCTCAACCTGTTCAGTACCGATCCGGCGCTGGGTGCGCTGATCGAGGGGCTTCCGCAATCCCTGATCGGCGAAATGAGCGACTTCGGCGCCCAGTGGGGTGCTCCGGAGACGTTCGATCTCGGCCGTCTCGCCAACGAGAATCCGCCGGTCCTGAAGTCGTTCGACGCGACCGGCGTGCGGATCGACCATGTCGAGTTCCATCCGGCATGGCACGCGCTGATGCGGCGCAGCGTGACCGCCGGGTTGCATTGCTCGGTGTGGGATGCCGGCGGCGACGAAGCGAACGTGCGCGCCGTTGCCCGCGCGGCGCGGCTCTACATGATTGCCCAGGTCGAGGCCGGCCACATCTGCCCGATGACCATGACCAACGCCTCGGTGGCGGCGATCGCCCATTCGCCGCGGCTCGCCGACACCTGGCTGCCGCGCATCCGCACCCGCCGCTACGATTCCTCGCCCCGCCCGCTCGGCGACAAATCCGGCGGCCTGGTCGGCATGGGCATGACCGAGAAGCAGGGCGGCAGCGACGTCGGCGCCAACACAACCGCGGCGGAAGAATCCGGCGAAGGTTTCTGGGTGCTGACCGGCCACAAGTGGTTCTTTTCGGCGCCGACCTCGGACGCCTTCCTGGTGCTGGCGCAGACCGGCGAGGGGCTGTCGTGCTTCCTGGTGCCGCGCTACCTGCCGGACGGGACGCTCAACGGCATGCGGCTCATGCGTCTCAAGGACAAGCTCGGCAACCGCTCCAACGCCACCGCCGAGGTCGAGTTCGACGGGGCGAGCGGCTGGCTGGTCGGCGAGTCGGGAAGAGGCGTCGCCACCATCCTCGACATGGTGACGCTGACGCGGCTTGATTGCGCCGTCGCCTCCGCGGGCATGATGCGTCTGGCGCTCGCCGAGGCGGTGCACCATTGCCGTTACCGTAAGGTCGGCGGCCGCGCGTTGATCGACCAGCCGCTGATGACGCGGGTGCTCGCCGACATGGCGCTCGATACGGTCGCCGCCGCGGCCCTCTGTTTCCGCCTCGCCGAATCCTACGACCGCGCCGCCGACGATCCGGCGGAGGCAGCCTTCGCGCGGCTGATGACACCGGCGGTCAAGTACTGGGTGACCAAGGTCGCGCCACCCGTGATCGGTGAGGCGATGGAGTGTCTCGGCGGCAACGGCTACATCGAAGAGAGCCGCTTGCCGCGGCTCTATCGCGAGGCGCCGGTCAACGCGATCTGGGAAGGCTCCGGCAACGTTCTGGCGCTCGACGTGATGCGGGTGCTGAGGCGCGATTCCGAACCGCTCGAGGCGGTGCTCGCCAACATCGAGGACGCGCTTGGCTCGACCGCCAAGTCGACGCTGAACGTGCTGCGCGCCGCGACCGCCGTGGCGCTCGCCGACGAGGGATCGGCGCGCATCCTCACCGAGCAGCTCGCCATGACGGTCGCCGCGGCGTCGCTCCGCCGCCGCTTCCCCTCGGTGGTCGCCGATGCGTTCCTGGAAACCCGCCTCGGCAAGCCGTGGCGGTCGACCTACGGTATGCTCGACTCGCGCTTCGACGCCCGTGCCTTCGTCAACTACCTCTGCCCGGTGGGTTAGGTCAGCTTCCCTAGCCGGTCGAGCGCGCCTTGCAGGATGTAGGCGGCCGCCATCTTGTCGACGACCTCGCCGCGCCGCTTGCGGCTGGCGTCGGCCTCGATGAGGGTTCGGGTCACGGCGGCGGTCGAAAGGCGCTCGTCCCAGAAGGCAACCGGCAGGTCGGTGAGGCCGGCAAGGCTGCGCGCGAACGCCCGCGTCGCCTGCACGCGCGGTCCCTCGGACCCGTCCATGTTGAGCGGCAGGCCGAGGACCAGCCCCACCGCGTGATGCTTCTCCGCTTCGGCGAGCAGCAGCGTGGCATCGGCGGTGAATTTCTTGCGCTGGATCGTCAGGAGCGGCGAGGCGATCCGCCGCCCGATGTCGGAGAGCGCCAGCCCGATGGTCTTGGTGCCGAGATCGAGGCCGATCAGCGGACCGCGGGCGGGGAGCGACGCGGCAAGTTCTTCCAGTGAAGCCAATGGCGCGGGGTTCCGGCCTGTCGTCATTGCCCTAGTATCACCGACATAGAACCATTTTGCGAAACCGCCTTCCTGAGGGACCCGCCATGCACCTTACCTGGTTCGGACATTCCGCTTTCCGCGTCGACTACGCCGGCGCGGCTGTTCTCATCGATCCGTTCCTGTCCAACCCGACCTTCAAGGGCGACGTCAAGGCCGCCTACCGGGGTGCCACCCACGTCGTCCTCAGTCACGGTCACGCCGATCACATCGGCTCGACCGTCGAGATCTGCGCCGAGACCGGCGCGCTCTTGGTGGCCAATCCCGAGGTCTGCGATTTCCTTGCCGCCAAGGGCGTGGCGAACGCCACGCCGATCAACCACGGTGGCGAGCTCGCCTTCGACGGCTTTTCGGTCGCCTACGTACCCGCCTGGCATTCCTCGTCAGACGATGCGCAAGACGGGACCGGCCAGTACCTCGGCAATCCCGGCGGCGTGGTGCTGATGGCGCCCGGCGAGAAGACGCTCCACTACATGGGCGACACCGGCATCTTCGCCGACATGGCGCTGACCAACGAGATCTATCAGCCGAAGATCGGCATCGTGCCGGTTGGCGATCGCTTCACCATGGGGGGACGGCTGGCGGCGCTGGCGTGCACGCGCTTCTTCGCTTTCGAAACAGCGATCCCGTGCCATTACGGCACGTTCGGTCTGCTCGAGCCGACGGCCGAGAAGTTCATCGACGGAATGAAAGGATCGAAGACGAAGGTGCTGGTGCCCGAGCGCGGCGTCGCGGTTGCGCTCTAGGGGCGCGGCTTACTGCCGGTACTGCTGGATGCGGGTGGTGCGCAGGCCGGCGAGCCCGTGGGCGTCGATCGACTGCTGCCAGGAGAGGAACTCCTCGACCGTCAGGGTGTATCGGGCGCAGGCTTCCTCAAGGCTCAGCAGGCCGCCGCGCACGGCGGCGACCACCTCGGCCTTGCGGCGAATGACCCAGCGCTTGGTGTTCCGCGGCGGCAAATCGGCAATAGTCAGCGGGCTGCCATCGGGGCCGATGACATACTTCACGCGCGGACGCATCTGTTCGGTCATTCTACTCTCGTACAAAAACATGACCCTGAGGCCCCTGAACTTAGCCGGTTCGCCTTAAAATTCGCCTAAACGGGGGCAAACAAATCGCTAACATTTGGCGGCCGGGTTGTTGGGTTTTCAAGGGTTTGCGCGGTTCCGCCGGCCTTGAACAAGTGGGCCGCGCCACTATAGTCACCGCCAACTGAACGGGCCCGTCGGCGCAATCGCCGACCGGGACGCGGGCCCCGGTGGAAACCGGTAACGATGCTGCCAGACCTCGATCTTCCCGGAGATGCCAAGCGTACCCGCGTGGTCGTCGCCATGTCGGGCGGGGTGGATTCGTCGGTGGTGGCGGGGCTCCTCAGCCACGCCGGCTACGACGTCGTCGGCGTGACCCTCCAGCTTTACGACCACGGTGCCGCGACCCATCGCAAGGGCGCCTGCTGCGCCGGGCAGGATATTCACGACGCCCGCCGGGTCGCCGATACGCTTCGCATCCCCCACTACGTCCTCGACTACGAGGAGCGCTTCCGCGAGACCGTCATCGACGGGTTCGCGGACAGCTACATCGCCGGCGAGACGCCGGTGCCGTGCGTCGCCTGCAACCAGTCGGTCAAGTTCGTCGACCTGCTGGCCACCGCCCGCGACCTCGGCGCCGATGCGCTGGCCACCGGCCACTACGTCATGTCGCGCAAGCTCGGCAATCGCCACGCCCTCTACCGGCCCGTCGATGTGGACCGCGATCAGAGCTATTTCCTGTTCGCGACCACGCGCGACCAGCTCGATTTTCTGCGCTTTCCGCTGGGCGCCATGACCAAGGCGGAGGCGCGCGCCGCGGCGCGCGAGCTCGGCCTCGCGGTTGCCGACAAGCACGACAGCCAGGACATCTGCTTCGTGCCGCACGGCAAGTATGCCGACGTCATCGAGAAGCTGCGCCCCGAGGCGGGTGGCGGCGGCGACATCGTCCATATCGATGGGCGCGTGCTCGGCCGCCACGCCGGCATCATCCACTATACGGTCGGGCAGCGGCGCGGCATCGGCGTTGCCGTCGGCGAGCCGCTCTACGTGGTGCATCTCGATGCGGCCGGGCGGCGGGTGATCGTCGGCCCGCGCGAGGCGCTGGCGACGCGCCGGCTCTATCTCCGCGACGTGAACTGGATTGGCGACGGCACCCTGGCGGAGCTGCCGCCGACGGGCATGGAGATTTTCGCGCGCGTGCGCTCGACCCGCCCGCCGCTGCCGGCGCGCCTTGCTGCGACCTCCGAGGGCGTTGTGGTGGATCTCGTCGGTGGCGAGGCGGGCGTCGCGCCCGGCCAGGCGTGCGTGTTCTACGACGGCGACGGGGCAGGGGCCCGGGTGCTCGGCGGCGGCTTCATCGCCCGCACGGAGCATGGCGAGGCGGCCGAGACGGCGCTGCGCCGTATTGTCAGCGAGCCGGCGGCCGCGACGCTTGCCTGAGGTTGAATCCCCCAAGGCGCATCTCGACGATGCCGCCGTCGTGGCGGCGTACGCGCGTTGGGCGCCGATCTACGATCCGATCTTCGGCGCGATCACCGGCCGGGCCATCCGCGCCACCATGGCCGCGGTCAATGCGCTGCCGCCGGGCCGCGTGCTCGAAGTCGGCGTCGGCACCGGCATCGCGCTGCCCTTCTACAAGCGCGACCACCGCGTCACCGGCATCGACCTCAGCCCGGACATGCTGGCGCGGGCGCGGCGGCGCGTCGCCGACAAGGGTCTCGCCAACGTCGACGACCTTGCCGTGATGGACGCCGCCCACCTCGAGTTTCCCGACGCCAGCTTCGATGCGGCGGTCGCCATGTTCGTCATGACCGTGGTGCCCGACGTTGACGCCGTCCTCGCGGAAATGGCGCGGGTGGTGCGCCCCGGCGGGCGGGTCGTCGTAGTCAATCATTTCTCCGCTGCCGGCGGCGTCAGGGCCGCGATCGAGCGCTGGCTGTCGCGTTTCGCCACGTCGCTCGGCTGGCATCCCGAATTCGACAAGGCGATCGTCACCGGCTACGCGCCGTTCGCGCTGCTTTCCGAGCGCAGCCTGGCGCCGTTCGGCATTTATACCCTGCTCGTCTTCGAGCGCCGGGCGGTGCTATAGGGTCGTCCGCACGCTGGCTTCCGGGGAAGATCGTGGGACGATGACTGGGCGTCTGTTTCTGGGTGTCGACGGGGGCGGAACCAAGACCAGGACCCGCATCCGCGACGAATCCGGCACGCTGCTGGGCGAGGGCCACGCCGGGCCAAGCAATGCCCGGCTTGGCGATGTCGCGTTCGTGGAGATCATGAAGGGCGCGCGGGCTGCCGCGGCGGCGGCTGGTCTCAGCGAGGACGACCTCGGCAAGCTCTACGCCGGGATGGGGCTTGCCGGCACGCAACAGGATCCCGACCGCCAGTCGGTCCTCGACCGGCCGTTTCCGTTCGCCGCCGTCAGCGTCGATACGGACGCCTACACCTCCTATCTCGGTGCGTTTGGCGGTGCCGATGGCGCCATCCTCATCCTCGGCACGGGCTCCGGCGGCCTCGCCATGGTCGACGGCACGCGCCTCAACGTCGGCGGCTGGGGCGCCGATATCGGCGACGAGGGCAGCGGGCGCGCCATCGGCGGGCTCGCCATTCGTCGGGCGTTGTGGGCCTTCGAGGGCATGGCGCCGTGGACGCCGCTTGCGGAAGACATCATGCGCTCGTTCGACAATTCGCCGCAGAACGCGGTGATCTGGGCGGGCAACGCGATCCCCGGCGACTATGCGGCCTACGCGCCGCGGGTCTTCGCGTTCGCCGAGCGCGGCGACCAGCTCGCCATTGAGATCCTGCGGGATTGCGCCGCCGATGCCGCCATGCTGATCCGTCGCCTGCATGAACTCGGCGCGCCGCAGGTCGCCATGATCGGGGGTATCTTTCCCTATCTCTTCCCGTGGCTTCCGGACGACGTGAAACCCTACCTGGTGAAGCCCGCCGGCGATCCGCTCGACGGCGCCATCCTCATGGCCAAGCGCGCCCTTCAGGGTCTGGGGACCGGCCGGCCATGATGGCGCTCGGTGGCGCCCGCGTCTTCGACGGGGTGCGGATTCTCGAGGGGCACTCGGTGGTGGTCGAGGGCCGGTCGGTGCGCGCCGTCTTGCCGGATCGCTTCGTGCCCTCGGGTGTCACCAACGTGCGCGTCGAGGGGCTGCTGGCGCCGGGCTTCATCGACGTCCAAGTCAACGGCGGCGGTGGCGTGCTGTTCAACGACCATCCGACGGTCGAGGCGATCGAGACGATCGGCGCGGCACATCGCAAGTTCGGCACCACCGGCTTCCTGCCGACCTTCATCACCGACGAGCCGGCGCCCATGCGCGACGCGATCTCGGCGGCGCGCGCGGCGGTCGCGAAACGGTCGCCGGGCGTGCTCGGCATTCATCTCGAGGGGCCCTTCATCGCCGCCGAACGGCGGGGTGCCCACAACATCCGCTACGTGCGCGCGATCACCGAAGAAGACATCGCCGCGATCGTCGCGCCGGGCGAGGGCAAGACGCTGGTGACGCTGGCGCCGGAAGTGGTGGTGACCGACGCCATCGCGCAGCTGGTCGCCGGCGGCGTCATCGTCGCGGCGGGCCACACGGCGGCAAGCCCCGAGGAGATCGCCGAGGCGCGGGCTGCGGGGTTGACCGGCTACACCCATCTGTTCAACGCCATGCCGCCGCTCGCCGGGCGCGCACCGGGGCCGGTGGGTGCGGCCATGGACGACACGGAGGCATACGCGAGCATCATCGTCGACCTCCTCCACGTCGCCGCCAAGTCGCTGCGCGCGGCGCTCGCGGCGCGCGGCTGGGAGCGCACCATGCTCATCACCGACGCCATGCCGACGGTCGGCAGCGACATGCAATCGTTCCAGCTCCCCGGCCACACGGTGACGCGTGTCGGCGACAAGCTCACCGACGAGAATGGCAGCCTGGCCGGTGCCCACCTCGACATGGCGACCGCCGTGCGCAACGCCGTCGGCGCCATCGGCCTGCCGCTCGAGGCGGCGCTTCACATGGCGTCCGGCGCGCCGGCGGCCTTCCTCGGCCTTGAGCGGCGGTTCGGCCGGATCGAACCCGGCTATGCGGCGGATTTCGTGCTGCTCGACGACAAGCTGCACGTCACCGAGACGTGGATCGCGGGCGTGGCTTCGGGAGAGGGGGCGGCTGCCTAGTCGAGGTAGCCGTGCCGGCTCATCTGGTCGTTGTGGACGCGTTCGAGGCGCGCAACCTGCGTCGCGTTCAGCGTGTCGCGCCAGCCGCCGGCCTTGCCCGAAACGAAGAAGCGCTCCGCCCGGTCGGAGTTCTCACGGAAGGTGTGTTCGTCCTCCTGCTGGCGCAATTCGCCGAACGAGGACAGCGCGATCGCTTCTTCGATCTGGGCCGCCGTCGGCGCCTGGCGCAGGTGCGCGATGATCGACGTGAACGTCTCCGTCGGCTTGGCGAGCATGTCCTCGTAGCGCACTACCAGCGTCGCCGGGTTCGGCCGGATGGTCCAGCTCATGACGTGCTCGCTCCATGAGCCCCACAGCTCGGCGGCCGTCTCTCGGTCGTTCTCGGTGCGGTAGGTGGGCGTGTTCATGACGTCGATGGCTTCGTCGATCGAGGAGTCCATGAAGCGGGCGAGCGACACGGCGACGTCGCGGGGGTCGCGGACGACGTAGATGGCGCCGGCCGATGCCTGCGGGTTGATGATGGGGATATCGTCGACGTAGCCGAAGAGATTGTGGGTCTTCATCAGCGCGATATTCGGCAAGCGCCGGGCAACCTCCTGCTGCACGGCCGGGCGCGCCCGCATGGTCTGGTCGAAATCGGCGGCGGCCAGCGGCTTGCCGAGTTCCTTCTCGAACAGGGCGAAAAGCTTGGCCTCGTAGCCGCTCGCCCGGTCGAGCTTGTTCAGTTCGTCGTCTTCGCGCGGGTGGCCGTTCTGGATGCGCATGATCTGGTAGAGGAAGACGCGCAGCCAGGT
The DNA here is from genome assembly GCA_963843565.1 of uncultured Alphaproteobacteria bacterium. Lineage (GTDB taxonomy): Bacteria > Pseudomonadota > Alphaproteobacteria > Rhizobiales > Kaistiaceae > DASZQY01. The sequence continues at coordinate 191,950 of CAWJKY010000002.1, read as the reverse complement.
GTTGCCCGACTTCGGGTAGGAAGCCAGCCAGACGATGCCTCTGGGGTTCTGCGGGTCGGCGACGCGGATCATGCGGGGACTACGCGGCGGGCTCTGACAGCGCGGCGACCAGTTCGTCGACGATTTCGGCGATCACGGCCGGGTCGTCGCCCTCGGCCATGACGCGGATCACCGGCTCGGTCCCCGAGGCGCGGATGACCAGCCGGCCGGTATCGGACAGGCGGCTGTTGGCGGCGTCGATCATCTGACGCACGCGGTCGTCGGCGAGCGGCTTGCTGTTGGCGCCGGTGCGTACGCTCTTCAGAACCTGCGGTACCGGCTCGAAGCGGTGGCAGACCTCGCTCACCGGCCGGCCGGCGGTCTTGACGATGGCGAGAAGCTGCAAGGCCGCCACCAGCCCGTCGCCGGTGGTGGTGTAGTCGGTCATGATGATGTGGCCGGATTGCTCGCCGCCCAGGTTGAGGCCGTTGGCGATCATCGCCTCGGTCACGTAGCGGTCGCCGACCGGCGTGCGGATGACCGAGATGCCGAGACCGGCGAGGTGGCGTTCGAGGCCGAGGTTGGACATGACGGTCACGGCGATCCGGCCGTTGATCAGCCGCCCGTCCGCCGACCACGAGTTGGCGATGGCGGCGAGCAACTGGTCGCCGTCGACGATGGTGCCCTTCTCGTCGATGATGATGACGCGGTCGGCGTCGCCGTCGAGGGCGATGCCGATGTCGGCGCCGCTGGTCACGACGCGCGCGGCCAGCGTCTCCGGCGCGGTCGAGCCGACGCCCTCGTTGATGTTGAAGCCGTCCGGGTCGACGCCGATGGCGATGACGTCGGCGCCGAGTTCCCAGAGCGCCGCCGGGGCCACCTTGTAGGCGGCGCCGTTGGCGCAATCGACCACGACGCGCAAACCTTCCAGCGACAGGTTGCGGGCGAGCGTGCGCTTGGCGAACTCGACGTAGCGGTCGGCGACGCCGTCGATGCGCTTGGCGCGGCCGAGTGCTTCGGGGGGCGCGAGGCGGGCGCCAAGATCGGCGTCGATCAGGTCCTCGATGCCGGCTTCCACCGCGTCGGACAGCTTGAAGCCGTCCGGCCCGAACAGCTTGATGCCGTTGTCGTCATAGCGGTTGTGCGAGGCGGAGATCATCACGCCGAGATCGCAGCGCATGGAGCGGGTGAGCATGGCGATGCCCGGGGTCGGCATCGGGCCGGTGAGCAGCACGTCCATGCCGACCGATAGGAACCCGGCGGTCAGGGCGTTTTCCAGCATGTAGCTGGAAAGGCGCGTGTCCTTGCCAATGACGACCCGGTGGCGGTGCTCGCCGCGCTGGAATACGAGGCCGGCGGCGCGGCCGGCCTTGAGCGCCACGTCGGCGGTCATCGGGAAGCTGTTGGCCCGGCCCCTGATGCCGTCGGTTCCGAAGTATCTGCGGGCCTTTGCCACCTGGGTCAGCCGATTCCTTGCCGCGTCGGGGGCCTTCATAGCGCAGTCGGCCCCTCCGCGGGGGCGAAAAATGACGGGGGCGCTGTGGGGCGCCTACGCGGTGTTCGACTTCGCCGCGGTCGGTCATCTGCCGCTCGATTTCGGCACCTACCACACCATGGGTCTCGATTCCGGTGGCCGGAACTGGCCGGTGCTCTACCGCCATTTCGATCGCAGCGGCTTCACCTTCGCGCATCACCGGTGGGAGCAAGTCATGCTCGCCGGCGGCGAGACGACCGACGTCGAGATGATCGACGCCTGGATGCACATCGGCGAGGTTCCGCACCGGCCGCAAAAGGCCGAAAGGCTGCGGTTCCTGGCGGCGAAGATGCGCGGCGGCGCCAAACCTGCGCATTTCGGACGGGCGGATGGCTGATCCGCCGGGCGACGTGTCGGACGCCCGGCCCCATGGCTCTTTGGCGCGTTGCGATGACGCCGGTCGCGCGAGAGCGGTCGCCGTCGCCGCAGAGCGCGACGAAGGCCGTCCCCCTGCCGTTTGCGACAGGGGCCGTGCGCCATTTTTGCGACAGGTGTGGCTCAATGCATTGTCACAGTACGCGCTATGCGCGCGCGCTCTTGACGGGATCGGCGGGCTACCTTCCATTTGTTAGCGGCTGCCTGAGGCGGGCATCTCACGAAATGTGCGGCGACAATTGCCGTCCTGCGTTGCGGGCGGGCTGCTCGGCAGGCTAGAGGCAAGGACATGGGGGAACCTCGTCTGCAGCTCACGAGGGTGGCGCCGGGTCAACAGGTTGTTCGGCCGTCGGCAGCCCACCTGGCCGCGCCGCGGGGTGCTCATGCCGAACGTGGATTCTGGTTCGGCCTTGCCGACGGGGCGAAGCGCTTGGTCGTACGCTTGTTCCTGGCGGCAGCGACGGCCCTGTTGCTGACGTCGGCCGCGTCGGCCGCCTGCACAGGCTCTTCGAGCACCATCAGCGGGGCCAGCATCACCTTCACATCCGTCGGCCAAACGGTCTCGATCTGCATTACCGACGATCACGTCAAGTGGGGCCTCTATCCGGCGGCGAACGTCGCGTCGAATTTCAATGGCCCGATCGGCAACACCACGGGTAATATAGACGTCCCTCAATACAGTTTCGCCGACTATACCTACACAACCTCGAACGCCTCCTATCTGCTGCATCCGGTGCAGGGCTCGGCGCTCACGGGCGCCGACGAGGTCCAGGTGACCCTGCAGTCGCAATCCGGCAGCAGCTCGGACTCGATGAGTCTTTATTCATCCTCGTATTGCACCGACTCGGGAAATTGCACGTCAGGGCCAACGCAGACGCGGACGTCAGACGGCTATGTGGACTATGCCGGTTCCACCGACACCCTGTTCACCATCTCCGTCACTCTGCCGGCTCTGTCCGGCCCGACCGTAACCGCGGTCTCGCCGACCTCAGGCCCGGCCGCGGGCGGCACATCGGTGACGATCACCGGGACCAACTTCACCGGCGCCACGGCGGTAAAGTTCGGCGCAACCGCCGCGTCGAGCTACACGGTCGATTCGGCGACGCAGATCACGGCCACGTCGCCAGCCGGGACCGGCACCGTGGACGTAACGGTGACGACGGGAAGTGGCACGTCCGCGACCTCCGCCGCCGATCATTTCACCTACATTCCGGCGCCGACGGTGAGCTCGATCTCGCCGACCTCGGGGCCGACCGCGGGCGGTACCACCGTTACGATCATCGGCACCGGTTTCACCGGCACCACAGGGCCGGCCGGCGTCAAATTCGGTTCCACCAACGCCACCATCTACCTCGTCTTCAACGACAACCTCATCTCGGCTGACGCGCCAGCGGGCACCGGCACGGTCGACGTGACTGTGACGAACGGGGGCGGCACCTCGGCCACGTCGGGCTCCGACCAGTACACCTACATCGCGGCGCCGACGGTCACCTCGATCGCGCCGACCTCGGGGTTTGAGGACGTCAACAATTCGGTGACGATCTTCGGGACCAACTTCACCGGCGCAACGGCGGTGAAGTTCGGCGCAACCGCCGCATTGGCCTACGTTGTCGATTCCGCAACGCAGATCACGGCCTCGTCGCCGACCGGCACCGGCACGGTCGACATTACGGTGACGACGGCAGGCGGCACCTCGGCGACGTCGGCTGCTGACCAGTACACTTACATTCCGGTGCCGACGGTCACCTCGATTTCGCCGACCTCGGGGCCTGAGAGCGGCGGGACGTCGGTGACGATCACAGGAACCAACTTCACCGGCGTGACGGCGGTAAACTTCGGCGCGACGTCCGCATCGACCTACACGGTCGATTCGGCAACGCAGATAACGGCGACCGCTCCGGCCGGCACCGGCACTGTCGATGTCAGGGTGCGTACCGGCAAGGTCTCGGCGATATCGGCCGCCGACCAGTACACGTACGTACCGGCGCCGACGGTGACCTCGATCTCGCCGACCTCGGGCGCGACCGCGGGCGGTACCAACGTGACCATCGTCGGCACCGGCTTCACCGGCACCACAGGGCCGGCCGGCGTCAAATTCGGTTCCACCAACGCCACCATCTACATCGTCAGCAACGACACCCACATCTCGGCTACGGCGCCAGCCGGTACCGGCACGGTCGACGTGACGGTGACGAACGGGGGCGGCACGTCGGCGACGTCGGCATCCGATCAGTTCACCTACGTACCGGCGCCAACGGTCACCTCGATCTCGCCGACCTCCGGTTCGGACGGGGAGACGGTGTTGATCCTCGGGACCAACTTCACCGGCGCAACGGCGGTCATGTTCGGCGCAACCGCCGCAACAGCCTACGTGGTCCATGCCGCAACGTCGCTCACGGCATTCGCGCCGGCCGGCACCGGCACGGTCGACGTTACGGTGACGACGGCCGGCGGCACCTCGGCGACGTCGGCATCCGACCAGTTCACCTATGTGACGCCGCTGACGACGACGCAAGCGGTGCCGACGACGACGCTGACGGAGGGGTCCGCGGCGACGCCGTTCACGCCGGTGACGGCTTCGGGCGGGTTCGGGACGCTGAGCTTCGCGCTCTATGATTCGACCGGTACATCGCTGGCGACCTTACCGACCGGGCTCAGCTTCTCGACGACGACCGGACAGATCACCGGGACGCCGACGGCGCTTCTGGCGATGACGACGTTCACGGTGAAGGTGACCGACCAGACGACGCCGACGGCACAGACCTCGTCGAAGACCTTCGCGCTGACGGTCGATGCTGTGGCGCTGACGACGACGCAAGCGGTGCCGACGGCGACGCTGACGGAGGGAACCGCGGCGACCGCGTTCACGCCGGTGACGGCTTCGGGCGGGTTCGGGACGCTGAGCTTCGCTCTCTATGATTCGACCGGTACCAATCCGGCGACCCTCCCGACGGGGCTCAGCTTCAACACCACGACCGGTGAGATCAGCGGCACGCCAACGGTGCTGCTGGCGGCAACCACCTTTGCCGTTCGCGTGACCGACCAAACGACGCCGACGGCCCAGACCTCGTCGAAGACCTTCGCGCTGACGGTCGATGCGGTCGCGCTGGCGACGATCCAGGCCGTGCCGACGACGACGCTGACGGAGGGGTCCGCGGCGACGCCGTTTACGCCGGTGACGGCTTCGGGCGGGTTCGGGACACTGAGCTTCGCGCTCTATGATTCGACCGGCACCAACCCGGCGAGCCTGCCGACCGGGCTCAGCTTCTCGACGACGACCGGACAGATCACCGGGACGCCAACGGCGCTTCTGGCGACGACGACGTTCACGGTGAAGGTGACCGACCAGACGACGCCGACGGCGCAGACCTCGTCGAAGACGTTCCAGCTGACGGTCGATGCGGTCGCGCTGACGACAACCCAGGCCGTGGCAACGACAACCCTGACGGAGGGGACGGCAGCGACCGCGTTCACGCCGGTGACGGCTTCGGGCGGGTTCGGGACACCGAGCTTCGCGCTCTATGATTCGACCGGTACCAATCCGGCGACCTTACCGACCGGGCTCAGCTTCAACACCACGACCGGTGAGATTAGCGGGACACCCACCGCGCTGCTGGTGACCACGACGTTCACGGTGAAGGTGACCGACCAGACGACGCCGACGGCGCAGACCTCGTCGAAGACCTTCGCACTGACGGTCGATGCGCCGGCGGTTGGCACCATCATCATCGCCGAACAGACGGACGGTCCGGACGGGTTCTTCGGGTTCACGTCGCCGACGTCGTCGCTGAACGTGTCGGTGGCGACGAGCGGTGGCGCGGGGCAGGCGGGGGCGGTGACGCTGACGCGCGGCACCTACACGGTGAGCGCCAAGGACATGAGCGCCGACGGCTTCCACCTCGATGGGATCGCCTGCGACGACAGCGATAGCAGCGGCGATCTGGGGACGGCGACCGCCACGGTCGTGCTGGCCGCCGGGGAAGCGGTCACCTGCACGTTCCACAGCTCCAACACGCGCGACAAGGCGGTCAAGACGATCACCAGCCTCCTGACCACCACCAATACCATCATCCAGAACAACCAGGCGGACACCGCGCAGGATGGCATCGACCAGCTGAACGGCGGCACCGGCATCGGCGGTAACTTCCAGTCGAACTTCCTGGCGCTGGCGCCGCTCGCCAATGGCGCCACCAACGCCACCGTCTCGGCGAGCCTCGATGCGATCCGGGCGATGACCGGCGCCAAGGGAACGAGCCCGTTCAATCTGTGGTTCCAGGGGACCTTCGGGCTCTACGACCAGACGGGCAGCTACGGCGACTTCGGGCTGGCCTTCGCGGGTGCCGACTACGTCATCAACCCGAACCTGCTGGTCGGGGCGATCGTCCAGTACGACACCATCACGCAGACCTCGACGACCGACTCGGCGACAGCTTCGGACGAGGGGTGGATGGCGGGCCCCTATGCCACCGTGCGGCTGGCGCCCAACCTGTTCTTCTCGATCCGGGCCGAGGGTGGGCGGTCGTGGGACAAGATCAGCCCGTACGGCACCTATACCGATGGTGTCGGGGCGACGCGCTGGCTGGTCGACGGGTCGCTTGCCGGGCAGTACCGGATGGGGGCGTGGACGCTGACCCCGGGGATCCGGGTGTCGAGCCTGCAACAGACCACCGACGCCTACACGGACTCAATGGGGATCGGCGTGCCGTCGGTGACGGAAGGGCTGACCCAGGTCGCGTTGACGCCGGCCTTTGCCTACACGTTCTATGTCGGAGACGGTATCCGGCTGACGCCGGGTGCGAAGTTCGCGGGCATCGTCGACTTCACCGACGACGGCAGTTCGTTCCGCTACCAGGGGCTTGAGGGCAGCGCCGACGGCACCCTCGACCTCGCCCTGCCGGGGGGCGCCAGCTTTGGCGCCGACGTCAAGGTCGGTGCCCAATCCGACTGGTCCTTCCGCTTCGTCAGCGGCTCCATCAAGGCAACCCTGCCGCTCAATTGAACAAGGTTCGTCAGTCGCACGTCACGGTCGCGGCTTGTGTTTCGGTCTCCGCGTTGTCGATGACGGCCGTCGTGCACGTGCGGTCGCCCGTGCCGCGCAGTGCCACCGGATTGGCCTCTGGAAACACCGGATAAATGGTGAAGGCAGGGTCGCTGATCTCCACCCTGAGGTCGGAGACGGACGGATCGACCGGTGTCGGAAGCTTCACGGAGAGGGCGAAGGTGACGATGCCGCCCCGCGCCACGGCATTGAAGGTGTAGGGCTCGATCTCACCGATGTCCTTTCCGTCGACCGTGACGAACGTCAGGTAGTGGTGACCGGCGAGATTGGGGAGCCCGACCTTCGCGATCTCGGCGACCTCGGATGCGCTGAAGGCGCCGTCGTGATCGACATCGAAGTCGGCGAGCAGGTGTTCGCTGTAGTGCGGATCGAAGGTCCACGTTTCGCCGAAGGCGTTCACCGTTGGCCCGTCGAAATTGAACAACACGCGGCAGTGCATGTTGATGATGGTGTGGCCGCTGGCGGGCGCCGCGATCGCCAGAGTGGCGAGAAGCGCGGTGCCGAGCGCCGCACGCCGCCGGCGCGACGTCGCCCTAGCCGCCATTCGCCGAGGTGCCGGGTGGCGCCTTGCGGCTCTGCGCCGGGCCCTCATAGGCGTCGAACAGCGTCAGCTTCGACAGGCCGAGGATGGCCGGGCACTTGTCGGTGGGGTTCTCGTAGTAGACCACGCGGCCTTTGGCGCCCGAGACCGGATCGGCCTCGAGGAAGGCGCCGTAGCAATGCGCGTTGCAATAGAAGAGCGTGCCTGCCTTGTTGCTCAGCCGGTCGACGCTGCCATCGGTCTTGAGGACCTGGGCCTCCTTGAGCGTGCCGGTCATCACGGAACAGGTCGCGCCGCCGCCGGTGCGGGTCTCCGACGTCTTGATGACGAACGGCACCGGGATGCCGATCATGTCGTTGCCGGCGAGGTCCTTGCGCTGGGTCCACTGGTCGCGGGCGAAGTGGTGTTCGTCGGTGACGCCGGTGAAGCAGTTCAGCACCAGATAATCCGGCACATTCTCGACGTTGTAGAAATAGTTGCCGTTGGCGTCGGTGGCGCCGCGGCAGTCGTCGAGCGCGGCTTCGATGTCGTTGGCCTTGTCGAACCAGCCGAGCGCCAGGATCGGATAGCCGTCCATGGCGAAGCCGATGGGCTGCTTGTCGACATCGATGCGTTGGGGCCCGAGGTCGTCGATCAGGCACTTCGGCGCCATGTGATAGTGATAGTCGTCGCCGCGCCCGGCGTGGCCGCCGCACATGTCGAGTTCGCCAGCCTCATACGCGCTCGGGCGCTTGCCGGTCACCGGGTCGGCCGGCCCTTGCGTGCTCGGGTCGAAGATCGGCACACCGTTGACGGCCACGCCGACTGCTCCCGGCACGGTCGCCTTGGGCGTCTTGGCCTTGGTCGGGTGGCGAATGATGCTGAACTGGAAATCGTGCACCGTCGGGAACTGCTGATTGGACGCGGTGATCCCGATCATCATCTCGTCGCCGAGGTCGGGCAGGCCGTTCGACCTGAAGCTGATGGTGCTCTTGGAACACGAAAGCTTGGTGACGTTGCCGGTGTAGCAGGCCGTGTCGCAGCCGCAGTTGTCGATCTTCAGCTTGAGATCGGCGGCGTGGGCGGCACCCGCCGCCATCGGCCCGGCGAGCAGCCCGATCGCGACGAAGATCAGATTCCTGAAGCCCGCACGCCGCATCGCCCTGCCTCCCGCGTGATCCAACAACCGGGAGTAGGCGATTGCGGTGTCGCGATCAAGTTCGGAAGGCAAGCCAACAGGCGGTCGCCGTAGAGGGCACTGCGTGCCACGATCGCCACCCGGCATGGGTTGGACAGGCTCGGGCGCCTTGTCTATGAACCGGGCAACAACAAAGATGCATGGGGCAAGGGGGGACGCGTGACCGGATCGCGGGTGCTTATCGCCGGAGGGGGCATCGGTGGCCTGGCCACGGCGCTGACCCTTGATCAGATCGGGGTTCCCTTCACCGTCTTCGAAAGCGTGCGGGGCCTCGCGCCATTGGGCGTCGGCATCAACATCCAGCCAAACGCGGTTCGCGAGCTCTACGATCTCGGGATCGGGCCGGAAGATCTGGAAGCCGTCGGCGTTCCGTCGAAGGAATGGGCGCTGGTTGGGCTCAACGGCAACGACATCTATTCCGAGCCGCGCGGTTTGCTGGCCGGCTATAACTGGCCGCAATATTCCGTCCATCGCGGCGAGCTGCACATGCTGCTCTATCGCAAGCTGGTGGAGCGGGCCGGTCCCGAGTGCGTGAAGCTGGGCCATCGGGTCAAGAACTACGAGGCCGGTCCGGATGGCGGCGTGACGGCCGTGATCGAACGCGCCGACGGCCAAACGATCAGGGAGGCGGGGGCGCTGCTGATCGGGGCGGACGGCATCCATTCGGACATCCGCGCCCGGATGCATCCCGATCAGCCGCCGATCCACTGGGGCGGCGCGATCATGTGGCGGGGCACCACCCGGGGCAAACCGATCCGCACGGGCGCGTCGTTCGTCGGCCTCGGCACGCACCGCCATCGCATCGTCTTCTACCCGATCTCTCCGGTCGATCCGGAAACCGGGTTGGCGACCATCAACTGGATCGCCGAACTGACGGTCGACAATTCCGAGGGTTGGAAGAACAGCGGCTGGTTCCGGCCGGTCGAGGTGGACGAGTTCATTCAGCACTTCGAGACCTGGCGCTACGATTGGCTCGACGTGCCCGACATGCTGCGGCGTGCCGACATCGCCTACGAAAATCCGATGATCGATCGCGATCCGGTCGGGACGTGGCGCGACGGGCCGGTGCTTCTGCTCGGCGATGCCGCCCACGCCATGTATCCGACCGGCTCCAACGGGGCCAGTCAGGCGATCGTCGATGCGCGCGTGCTTGGCGCCAAGCTGATCGCGTTCGGTGTCACCGAGGCGGCCCTCGCGGCCTACGACGAAGAGCTGTGCGAGCCCATTTCAAAGCTGATCCTGCGCAATCGGGGTGCCGGCCCCTTCGGCCTGCTCAACATGGTCGACGAACGCTGCGCCGGCGTGTTCGACAACATCGACGACGTCGTTCCCGCCGAGGAGCGCAATGCCTTTATGGCCAAATACAAGGCCGCCGCCGGCTTTGCCATCGAGCAGCTCAACGCCGCGCCGCCGATCATCGCGGCCGGTCAGCGCGTACCCGATTCCGTCCGGGTCTAGAGGGGCAATTCAGCCCACCCTCGGCCGGCGCCCCGGCCCGGCATAACAAGAGTAATTGCGGTGGGCGCAAAGGGGCGCTATCGCCTCCGCAAGGCGCCTGGCGCCCGGCGCCCCGAGCGCTGGCCACTGGTCGTCCCGCGTCTGGCGGGCTACAAGCCCCGCGCCACCGATTCCAACCATCGAGGAGTATCACCTTGGCAACCAAGAAGAAGCCCGGCAAATCCAGCACTCAGGCTGTTCGTCCGGTAAAGGAAGCCCTTACCAAGTCGGCTCTGGTCAACCGGATCGCCGAAGAGAACGAGCTGTCCCGCAGCGTTGCAGTCGGCGTCCTCACCTCACTGGAAAGCGCCCTGCTTGGCTCGATCCACCCGCGCGGCGCGGGGGAGTTCACGTTCCCCGGACTGTTCAAGGTCACTTTGCGCAAGGTCCCCGCCCGCAAGGCCGGGACGCTGGTCCGCAACCCCGCCACCGGCGAGATGATCAAGGCCGCGGCCAAGCCGGCGAGCGTGCGCGTCAAGATGCGCGCCCTGTCGAAGCTGAAGGCCGCCGCCGCGCCGTAGCCGGTCAGGGATCCGGGCGGCTAATTGTCGGAGACGATCCCGGCCGTCCGGATCGATCATTCCAGTACCGGCGAGAACTCCAGACCGTCGCCGATCTCGGGCAGGGTCAGCAGCGGGGCCGCCGGCAACTTCGATCGCGTCACCTTTTCGGCGTCGTCGGAGATATTGCCGTCGCTCCGTTCGACGCGCCGCGTCGCATAGTCGATGCTGACGTCGGTGATGGCGCCGCTGTCCTGCCCGTCGCGCGTGACGTTGACGCGATCGTAGCCGATCAGTTCGAAGCGCTTGTTCCGGTATCGGAACGTGAAGGTCACGTTGCCCATGTCGCCGCCGAAATAGCCGAGCGTGATCTGCAACGTGCCGTTGGTGATCGCGATCTCGCCCGGCTGGATGCCGTCGGGATCGAGCGGGTCCTGCTGCGACGGGTCGGTGGGGCGCGCGATCAGGCTGTGATCTTCCAATGCGAGGTCATACCCGCCGCCGACGTTCGCCAGCAGCACGGCCAGCATGCGCGGATTGGTGTCGAAGCGTTCGGGTCCGCCTTGCGAACTGCCGTCGATGACACCTGCTGGATTGTCTTCACGCAGCACCAGCACCGCATCGGGGAGCCCGTCGCCGTTGAGGTCGCCCGACTTCAGGTCCTCCAGCCGCCACTTTGACGGCACGAAGGCTTCGGCGGTCGCGGCATGGTCCGCGAGTTCGGGATAGACCGCCGGCAGCAGCGCCAGATCACTGTCCTCGGCGGCGACCGGACCGCAGGCGCAAAACGTCAGAAGCAATGCCGCTACACATGCCCGGTTCACGCCAGACCTCCCGTTCCCGCGACAAGGACCGCGGCGGGCTGATCTCTAGCACACGCGACGGCGCTGCCGTTGTGGCATCGTGAGAGGTGATTTTGGTAGCGGAGGAGGGATTTGAACCCCCGACACGCGGATTATGATTCCGCTGCTCTAACCAGCTGAGCTACTCCGCCCCTTTGCGAGGTGCGGGCGGATATAAGAAGCGCTCCGGAAGCCTGTCAAGCGCGCTTGGCAGGACTGGCGAGGGCAGCGGGCCCTTGCCGTCGCGGCCGCTACGGCTACCAATGGCGCCCATGCTCCTCGCCGGTCTCATCGGTCTTCCCCAGCTCGCCGCGCTCGTGGTCCTTCTCCAGCGCATCGCCGAAGACCTCTACTCGCAGCGCAACATGCGCCGGCTGCTGGCCAAAGGCGGCCACGAGGAAGGCCGCGCCTACTATCCGGTCATCGTGGTGGTCCAGCTCGGCTGGCTGGCGGCGGTCTTCCTGCTGATCCCGACCGATGCGCCGGTGGTGTGGCCGGCGCTCATCGCCTACCTCTGCCTACAGCCGGTGCGCTACTGGATCGTGGCGAGCCTCGGCCGCTTCTGGACCCATCGCATCGTGGTCGTCGACGGCATGCAGCGGGTCGCCAGCGGGCCGTACCGCTACCTCCGCCATCCGAACTATGTCGTCGCGGAACTGGAGACGCTGCTCCTGCCGCTGGCGTTCGGCCAGGTCATGCTGGCGCTGGTCGCTGGCGTCGCCTACGGCGCGGCGATCGTGTGGAAGATGGTGCTCGAGGAGCGCGCCCTGGCCGCAGCGACCGGGCAGGGGGCTGCCGGCACTTAAAGGTCGACGACGGCGAAGTAGGCCGAGAAGCCGGGCCCGAACGCCGCCAGCACGTGGCGGCCGCGACGGCCGGTGTCGAGGGCGTACTTCAGCACGAAGATCGCGGTCGCCGACGACATGTTGCCGTAGTTCCTGAGCGTCTCGCGGGAGGGTTTCAGAACGTCGGGGTCGAGTTCGAGCACCTCGTCGGCGACGTCGAGGATCTTGCCGCCGCCGGGATGCAGCAGATAGCCCTCGATGTCGTCGCGGGTCAGCCCGTTGCGGGCCAGAAACCCGTCGAGCGCCGGCGCGAAACGCTGCTGCATGAGCGCGGGCAGCTGGGGGCTCAGAACGATGCCGAAGCCGTCGTTCTTGATGTCCCAGCCCATGATCCCTTCGGTGTCTCCCCAGAAGTGCTCGCCGATGGCGGCAAACCGGCCGTGGCCGCCGTTCTGGCCGCTTCCCTTCTGGCTGCCCGCCGTGTTGCGCAGGACCACTGCCGCCGCGCCGTCGCCGAACAGGGCGGTCGCCACGAACATGGTCAGGCTGCGGTCGTTGATGCGCTGGCAGACCGTGCAGAGGTCGACCGTGATGAACAGGACATTGCCGCCGGGAATGGATTGCGCGAGGCGCGCCGAGCGTGACAGGCCGGCGACGCCGCCGCCGCAACCGATGCCGAAGATCGGCAGCCGTTCGAGGTTGGGCGAGAAGGGCAGGCGGTTCATCAGGCGCGCGTCGAGGCTGGGCACCGCCAAGCCCGTGATGGTGTTGACCACCAGCGCGTCGATCTCGTCGAAGCGCAAGCCGGCTTCCGCGACCGCCTCGACGGCGGCCTCTTCCATCAGCGCCAGAGCATGGTTCTGGAAGACCGCAGTGCGCTCCTCCCAGCTATGCTCCTCCAGGTACCATTCGCGCGGCTGGCAGACGAAACGGCGGTCGATGCCGGTGTTGGTGAAGATCGAGTCGACGCGGGCGTACTCGGGATAGGCGGCGGCGGCGCGCTCGCGCGATTCGTCCTGGCTGACGATGTTGGGCGGCACCGCCGTGGCGATGGCGGCGATCTCGACGTCGAAAGGGCTGAGGCCGACTCCCGTACGCGTCTCGGTGTCGACTTTGTTCAGCATAGCCCGATCCCTGTTCTGTTTGCCCCGGCCGCCACCATCACCGACCGCCGCCGCCCTGCCAAGGGGAGAACACCGCCGGTCCTCCAAAATTCAGGGCCTGTTGCACCCGGGCGGGAGGCCGAACTTACCAGATACGGCCCCGATTGTGCCTATATCTTGAGCACTAGCGCGGATGGGCGCACGATCCGCCTGCCCCTGATTCGTCTGGGAGAACAAAGACATGACAGCTCGATCTGCTGCAATCGTCATCGGAATCGTGTTCGTCCTGTTCGGGTTGCTTGGGTTCTTCAATGCCCCGGTTCTCGGCCTGTTCGCCACCGACGTGGTGGCCAACCTGATCTACATCGTCGCCGGGGTTGTGCTGCTCGCCGGCGCCTACTCCGCGTTGGGCAGCGGCATGGCGCTCAAGATCGTCGGGGTCATCTACGCCATCATCGGCATCCTGAGCTTCTTCGTGCTCAACGCCGACGGCATGTGGCTCGGCATCTTCGTGGTCAACACTGCCGACACGTGGCTCTACATCGTGCTGGCGGTCATCATGCTCTACGCCGGCTTCGCGCTGAGCGACGACGAGGCCAGGGCGATGGCCATGTAGGCTCGCCCGCGCCTGCGGGTGGTCGGAACAAACGCGCCGCGGATGCCGAAAGGGTGTCCGCGGCGCTTTCGCTGGTGCCGCCGCTTGCCGCTGACCGGCATCGGGTGCAATTGCTTGCTGCCATGTCCGCGAACCCTGCCACGCCGAAGCCGCCGCCGCTTGCCGGCCTAAAGGTGGTTGAGCTCGCCCGGGTTCTGGCCGGTCCGTGGGCCGGGCAGCTGCTCGGCGATCTCGGCGCCGACGTGGTCAAGGTGGAGAGCCCCACCGGCGACGAGACCCGCGCCTGGGCGCCGCCGTCGGTCACATATGCCGATGGCGGCTCCGACTCCGCCTATTTCCATTCGTGCAATCGCGGCAAGCGGTCGCTCGCCGTCGACTTCGCCACTGCGCGCGGACAGGAGATCGTCCGCCGTCTGATCGGCGGCGCCGATGTCGTCATCGAGAACTTCAAGGTCGGCGGGCTCGCCAGATACCAGCTCGACTACGCCAGCCTGAAGTCGGCCAACCCGGGTCTCATCTGGTGTTCGATCACCGGCTTCGGCCAGGACGGCCCGGCGGCGGCGCGGCCGGGCTACGACTTCATGATCCAGGCGATGGGCGGCATCATGGACCTCACCGGCGCGCCGGACGGCCCGCCGGAGAAGGTCGGGGTCGCCTATGCCGACATCTTTTCCGGCCTCTACGCCACCGTCGCCATCCAGTCGGCGCTGATCGCCCGGGCGCGCACCGGCGAGGGTCAGATGATCGACATGGCGCTTCTCGACGCGCAGGTCGGCGTGCTCGCCAATCAGGCGCTGAACTACCTCGTCTCCGGTTCGCCGCCGCGCCGCATGGGCAACGCCCATCCCAACATCGTGCCCTACCGGGACTTTGCCACCGCTGACGGCTTCGTCATCGTCGCGGTCGGCAACGACCGCCAGTTTCGCAATTTCGTCGCGGTCCTCGGCAAACCGGAACTCGCCGACGATCCGGCCTACGCCACCAACGCGGAGCGGGTCATGAACCGCGACGCGCTCGAGGCGATCCTGCGGCCGCTGGTCGCCGCGTTCACGAGCGCCGATCTTGCGCGTGCGCTGGAGACGGCGGGCGTGCCCTATTCGCCGGTCAACCGCCTCGACCAGGTCTTCGCCGAACCGCAGGTGGTCCACAGAGGCATGCGTCTCGATCTGCCGTTGCCGGATGGCGGCACGGTCCCGTCGGTGCGCACGCCGATCGTCATGTCTGAGACGCCGCCCGCCTATGGCCGCGCGGCGCCGCGCCTCGGCGCGCACACGGCCGAGATCCTCGTCCAGCTCGGCTACACCCACGACGAAATCGACGCGCTTGCCGAAAGCGGTGTCGTCGGGCTACCGGCCTGAACGCCACGCCACAACAGGAGTCCGTGCCTTGCCCAAGGTTGCCTTCATCGCCGCCGCGATCGCGGCCGGCGGATTTCTCGCGCTCCAACCCGGCATGAACGCCGAGGTCGCGCGGCGCATCGGGACGCCGTTCGGCGCGAGCTTCCTGTCGATCACGGTAAGTTTCATCTTCGCCACCGCCTTTCTTCTGGTGACGCGCCAGGGCTTCGCCGTCGGCAGCGCTGTCGCCATGCCCTCCTATCTCTGGCTGGCGGGCGTCATCGGCTTCGGCTTCGTTGCGGCCGCGCTGGTGTTGGCGCCGATCCTCGGCACCGCGCTTCTCTTCGCCTCGGTGATCGCCGGCCAACTCATCGTCGCCGTCATTCTCGACATGACGAACTACGGCGGCTACGCCAGCCACGGCTTCAATCCGTGGCGTCTCGTCGGCATCGCGCTGGTGCTTGCCGGCGTGTGGATCTTCCAGCGGGTGGCGTGAACGGCCGATCGGCCGTTCACATCACGCTGAGCAGACCGCCGTCGACGTAGATAACCTGGCCGTTGACGAAGCTCGATGCGTCCGAGGCCAGAAAAACCGCCGCGCCCTGAAGCTCCGCAACGTCGCCCCAGCGGCGGGCCGGGGTGCGGTTGGTCACCCAGGCGTCGAATTCCGGATTCTCGAACAGCGCCCGGTTGAGTTCGGTCTTGAAATAGCCGGGCCCGATGCCGTTCGCCTGAATCCCAAGCGATGCCCACTCGGCGCACATCGACTTGGTCAGCATCTTCACCGCGCCCTTGGCGGTCGTGTAGGGGGCGATGGACGCCCGCCCGACTTCGCTGGTCAGCGAGCAGATGTTGATGATCTTGCCGTGGCCGCGTTCGATCATCCGCCGGGCGACCGCCACGCCGACGAAGTAGACGGCGTCGAGGTCGGTCGCCATGACGGTGCGCCAGGTCTCCGGCGTCTGCTCCAGCAGGGGGGCGCGGCGCTGGACGCCGGCATTGTTGACCAGGATATCGATGGCGCCGATCTCGCCCTCGATCTCGGCGATGGCGCGTTCGGTGGCGTCCGGGTCGCTGACGTTGAAGGCGCGGGTGTCGACGGTGGCGCCGCGTTTGACAAGGCTGGCGCGGGCCTTCTCGAGATCGTCCGGATTGCGTGAATTGAGCACCAGCGAGGCGCCCGCATCGGCGAGCCCCGTGGCGATGGCGTAGCCAATGCCGCGGCTCGAGCCGGTGACCAGCGCGCGGCGGCCCGTGAGGTCGAAAAGCGTCGTGGTCATTCTGAGCCTCCCCGGTTTGACGTTCTTATCGTCGCGGGAGCACGGTTGGTCAACGCCGCTGGGATGGCCTGCCGGTTGAGGCCGGCCCGATCTCGGCCTATCCTGTCGATCCTGATGCGCGTCCCGGCGTTGCCGCCGCGGTGTGCGCGCTTCTCGACGCCAGCGAGATTTGTCGGCCGTCGTTCCGCCGTCTGGTTGCGGCGGCGGCCTTGCAACGATTTCAGGGAATCCAACAGGAGAAGCCGGCCATGGCCTACGTGCCGTCCGAAACCCGCTACGACACCATGCCTTACCGGCGCACCGGCAAGAGCGGCCTGCACCTGCCGCCGGTCTCGCTCGGCCTGTGGCATAATTTCGGACACAGCGCGCGCGCCGACACCGCCTTCCAGATGTGCCGCACGGCGTTCGATCTCGGCATCACCCACTTCGACCTCGCCAACAACTACGGCCCGCCGCCCGGCTCGGCGGAGACGTTCTTCGGCGGCGTGCTGGCGAGCGAGTTCCGCGCCTACCGCGACGAGCTGATCATCTCGACCAAGGCCGGCTACAACATGTGGCCCGGGCCCTATGGGGAGTGGGGCAGCCGCAAGTACCTGACCGCCAGCCTCGACCAGAGCCTCAAGCGCATGGGGCTCGACTACGTCGACATCTTCTATTCGCACCGCGTCGATCCCGACACACCGCTGGAAGAGACGATGGGCGCGCTCGACGCGGCGGTGCGCGCCGGCAAGGCGCTCTACGTCGGCATCTCGTCCTATTCGTCGGAGCGCACTCATCAGGCGGCGAAGGTCCTGCGCGACCTTGGCACCCCGGCCGTCATCCATCAGCCGAGCTATTCGATCCTCAACCGCTGGACGGAAGAAGACCAGTTGCTTGACGCGCTGGAGGAGGAGGGCATGGGCTGCATCGCGTTCTCGCCGCTTGCCCAGGGCCTGTTGACCAACCGCTATCTCCAGGGCGTCCCCGAGGACAGCCGCGCCAAGAGCGGTTCGTTCGCGTGGCGCGATTCGTTCCTCAGCGAGGAGAACCTGACGTGCATCCGCGCGCTCAACGATCTCGCCACCAGCCGCGGCCAGACGCTGGCGCAGATGGCGATCGCCTGGGTCTTGCGCGACAAGCGCATGACCTCGGCCCTGATCGGCGCGTCCAAGCCCGAGCAGATCAAGGATGCCGTCGGCGCGCTCGCCAACGTGACGTTCAGCGAAGCGGAACTCGACGAGATCGACAAGCGCGCCCGCGATGCCGGCGTCAACATCTGGAAACGGTCGAGCACATCCTGAGGCGCGTGCGCCTGCTTCAGGCGGGGAGGGGCGGCGGCGGGTGCGGGGCCATGCCGTGCCAGGCGATCCAGCTTCCCTCCCAGATCATCGACAGCGCCACCCACGCGATCAGCACCAGCCCGAGGTAGGAGATCCACGGGTAGCGGTGCAGAATTTTGGCGATCAGCGAGGCCGCCAGTCCCATCAGCGCCACGCTTAGCGCCAAGCCGAAGACCAGTACCCACGGGTGATGGCGGGCGACGCCGGCGACGACCAGAACGTTGTCGAGGGACATGGAGACGTCGGCGAGCACGATCTGGGAAAGCGCCTGACCGAGGGTCTTGGCGCGCCAGGCGGCCGGCGCGGCGCCCGGCCCGCCGTGCATCGGCATGCGATGCGGGGGAAGGCTCGGATCGCCGTCGGGCGCCGAGAGAGCGTGGAAATGGCTGCCATGCAGTTCGCGCCACAGCTTCCAGCACACCCACAGGAGAAGGAGCCCGCCGACGATCAGCAGCCCGATGACGTTGAGGAGTTGCGCGGCGAACAGGGCGAAGACGATGCGCAGCAGCGCCGCCGCGCCGATGCCGATGACGATCGCCTTGCGGCGCATGTACGGCGGCAGCCCCGCCGCCGCCATGCCGACGACGATGGCGTTGTCTCCGGCAAGAACGAGGTCGGCGAAGATGACAGTGAAAAATGCGCTGACGTCGGCGTAGAGTTCAGGGGGCATCGTGTCCGCCGCGTTGCTTCCCGGCCTCGTTCACCCCGGAATGGTCCTCATGTGGGTACGGGGGCGGCGGCATCCAAGAGCCGCTCGGCCTTGAGGTCGCTCCATAGGGCAGGCGGAATCTCGGTTTGCCACCATTCCGCGATCTGGGCGAACTCCGCCGCCGAGCGCGGTCCGGGAATGATCGAAGCAACGAGCGGGTGGGCGAGGGGGAACTGCAACGCGGCCGCCGCGAGCGGCACATTGTGGGCGGCGCAGACGCGCGCGAGGTTCCTCGCCCTTTCCGCGATTTCGGGTGGCGCCTTGGCGTAGTTGAAGGTGCTGCCGCCGACCAGAATGCCCGAATTGAACGGCCCGCCGATGACGATCGAGGCGCCGTGGGTCTCGACGTCGGGGAGCAGAGTATGGAGCGTCTCCTGCTCCAGAAGGGTGTAGCGGCCCGCGAGCAGGAAGGCGTCCCACTGGCCGATCTTCATGGCTTCGGCGATCGGCTCGGGGATGTTGACGCCGAGGCCGATTGCCTTGATGGCGCCGCTGGCGCGCAGCGCGTCGAGTGCCTTGTAGGTGCTCTCGATCGCTTTCTGCACGGCGGTCAACGCCGATCCGGTCACGCCGCCGGTGAACACGTCGACGTCGTGCATGTAGAGAATGTCGACGTGGTCGAGGCCGAGCCGCTGCAGGCTGTCCTCGAACGAGCGCATCACCGCGTCGTAGCCGTAGTCGTAGACCTCCTCGAACGGGAACGGCCGCCGCCACTGGTCGCCCGGCCCTTGCGGCTTGGTCCGCGGGCGCAGCAGGCGTCCGACCTTGGTCGACAGCACCCAACCGTCATGGTCGCGCAGCGCGTCGCCGACGACGTGCTCGGAGCGGCCGTAGCCGTAGAAGGGGGCGGTATCGAAGTAGCGCACGCCGGCGTCGTAGGCGCTCGCCACCAGGGTCCGCGCGGCGTCGGTGGTGACAGCCTCCATGTTGCCGCCCAGCGAGGCGCCGCCGAGGCCGAGCGTGGAGACGTGGACCTGGGTCCTGCCGAGCGGTCGCGTCGGAAGCTGCATGGCGTGGATTTTCCCCTCTTGCGGGCAGGGTGTTGCAAGGCGCCGCCCGCCCGTGATTGCCGGGCAGGCCGTGCATTTTCACTAGCACGCTTCAGGCGGTGGCGGCGACCCGTCCGCGCGGCTGGGCGCGCATGCGGCGGCGCACTTCGGCGACCGCGGCGACGCCGATCCCGGCGGCGAGCACCCACCACGCCGGGCGGATGCTGGCGAACTGAAAATTGGCGGCGAACACGCGCGAGAAGCCGATGCCGGTCGCAACCCCGTACCAGGTCGCCTCGGCGACCGCCGTCAGGAACGCCGAGACCACCGCAAGCCCGAGCAGCGGCGCCAGCCCTTCCTTGATGCCGAAGCGCGCCATCACGCGGTAGCCCATCTCCCAGATGAAGAAGCCGGAGAAAAGCACCGCGCGGCTCACGTCGAGCTTCGACTGCATGTAGAAGTGAATGAGCGCCAGAATGCCGATCGCATAGATCAGCCGGTGCAGCGTGTTCCACGATTTGGCGCCGAGCCGGCGGATCATGCCGTCGGTCGAGGTGACGCCGAGCGCCACCAGCCCGATGATCGCGGTGATGCCGATGGTCAGGTAGATGCGGAAGATGATCTCCCGCCAGACGAACATCAGGTCGAAGCGCGAATCGGCGATGTAGAGCGTGAAGTGCAGCAGGATGTAGCAAAGCGCCGCGATGCCGATCATGCGGCGCACCTGGATGAGCTTCGACCAGTCGAGCAGGCGGCGCGCCGGCGTGATCGCCAGCACGATCAGCAGCGTGTAGATCGTCCAGTCGCCGATGAAGTGGATCGCCTCCGTGTAGGGGCGGGGCCCGAGGTCGCCGGTCAGCGCCCGCCCGAGCAGCCACAGCGGCGGCACGAAGAGCAGCGCGAAGGTCACCGCCTTCAGCGGCGCCAGCCGCCCGGCCTTGTCGTTCCAGGGCAGCTTCGCGGCCAGCGGCTTCTTCAGCGGTGGCGTCCGGTTCGCCATTCGTCCTCCTCGCGCCCGACTATTGCCGGACGCGACGGCAATTGCCACAGGCGCGGCTCACACGCACGTCACGTGTGCGTCAGGTGTCGCGCATGGCCTCGACGGCGGCGAGGCGCCGGCGGCCGGCCGGCCCCAGCGCGGCGGCCACCGCCGACAGCAGCGCCTCGATCAGGAGCAGCAGCCCGGCGGAGGAATCCCACACCGAGGGCGCCGCGACGTGGGCAGGCAGGACGTGCCGGGCGACCCGCGAAATCGGCGACAGCCACTGGTCGGTGAACAGCACCACGCTGGCGCCGCGCTTGGTCGCCTTGCCGGCGAAGGCGGCGAGGTCGTCGGCGTAGCGGCGGATGTCGAAAAGCAGCACGGTGTCCCGCCGCCCCATGTCGAGAAGCTGGTCGAGACGGTTCATGGTGCCGCCTTCGATGCGCCGCACCTTGGGCCGCAGCACACGCAGATGGGCCACCAGATAGTCGGCCAGCGGGTCGGTGAAGCGCCCGCCGAGCACGTGGACCGGCCGGTTGGCGTCGGCAAGCAGTGCCACCACCGCCGCGAACTCCTCGCGGGCGACGTTGGCGGCGGTCTCGCGAATGTTGTCGACGGCGGCGTCGGCGAATCGGCTGAGCTCGTCCTTGCCGCCGTCCCCGGTCCGGGGGGCGCTGCCCTTCATCAGCGGCGTCGCCAGGCGCTGGGCGAGCTCGGCGCGGAGCGCCTTCTGGAAGGCGCCGTAGCTCGCGAAGCCGAGCTTGGCGATCATCCTGAGCACCGTCGGGGCGCTGACGCCGGCCGCCGCGCCGAGGCCGGCGACCGTGCTCAGACCGGCGACCGGATAGTCGGCGAGCAGGCGCTGGGCGGCCCGCCGTTCGTTGCGCGTCATGCTGCCGAGGTCGCGGCGGATCAGCTCCGCGACCGATGGCGCCGGACTGCCCTTCATTCGTCGCCCCTCTTTCGTCGTGCAGATGCCGCATCCGCTGACGCCACTATTTCAGATTGCGACGGTTTTGAATCCCTGTAACATAAATTTCATCGCTGGCCCGGGGCGCGAATCTGGTGCCGCCGCGCGCCGCATTGTCCGTGGGGGTGCAATGGACGCGCTGCTCGGGCTCGACGAGGGGCCTGCGGTCGAGGTCCGTGAGGGGAGCGGACCCTTCGTCATCGTGTGCGAACACGCGGCCAACCGGCTGCCGCGGGCGCTGGGGACGCTGGGCCTCGCCGCCGCCGATCTTCAACGCCACATCGCCTGGGACCCGGGCGCCGCCGACGTTGCGGCCGGCATCCAGCAGGCGGTCGGTGGCGATCTCGTGCTCCAGCGTTTCTCGCGCCTGGCGATCGACTGTAACCGCTCGCCGGAGCTGCCCGATGCCATCGTCGGCGTCTCCGAGGATACCGTCATTCCCGGCAACGCCGGCCTCTCGACCGCCCAGAAGCAGGGCCGGATCGAAGCCATATGGGCGCCGTTTCACGCGGCGCTCGAGCGGCTCCTCGACCGTCGCCACGCCGCGCGGCGCCAGACGGCTCTGGTCACCGTCCACTCGTTCACGCCGGTCTATCGCGGCGTCCGCCGTCCCTGGCACGTCGGCATCATCTCGACGAGCGAGCGGCACATGGCCGACGCCATGCTGGCGGCGCTCTCTCGCGATCCGGCGCTGGTGGTCGGCGACAACCAGCCCTACTCGGCGCGTGACAACGTCGACTACACCATTCGCCGGCACGGGCGCGACCGCGGCCTGCCGCATGTGATGATCGAGGTGCGCAACGATCTCCTGCGCGCCGTGAAGGATGTTGGCGCCTGGGCGGAACGGCTCGCCGAGGCGCTCAGGGAATTTGCCGACCGGCCGGATTTCGCGGGCGGTCTCGGCGAACAGGTTGTTGGTGCGTGAAGGCGTCGGTGCCGGCTAGGGGGTAAGGCCGGCACGGGGAATCGCGGCGGCCCGCGGTGGGCGGTCGACCTTGGCTACCCAAGAAACGGAGTGGCGAGATGGCAGAGCAGAAGAAGCACGAAGGGGGCGTTTCCTATCACATCCCCGGTGTCGAATACTTCGAGAAGCGCGTTCTGAAGCGCCACGCGGGGGTTTTCTCGCTGTGGGCGCTTGGCGTCGGCGCGGTTATCTCCGGCGACTTTTCCGGCTGGAATCTCGGCTTCGCGGTCGGCGGCTGGGGCGGCATGTTCGTCGGCACGATCATCATCGCGGTCATGTATCTGGGCCTCACCTACTCGATCGCCGAGATGAGCCCGGCGCTGCCGCACACCGGCGGGGCCTACTCCTTCGCGCGCACGGCCTTCGGGCCGTGGGGCGGCTTCATCACCGGCATCGCCGAGAACATCGAATACGTGCTGACCCCCGCGGTGGTGGTCTACTTCATCGGCACGTACATGACCGGCATCACCGGCACGCCGGATTCGTGGCAGCCGTTGTGGTGGTTCATCGGCTACGTGATCTTCGTCGGTCTCAACGTTCGCGGGGTGGCGCTGTCGTTCACGGTGACCGTCATCGTCACGCTGATCGCCATCGCCATTCTGGTGTTCTTCTTCCTGAGCGCGCTGTTCTCCGGCCAGTTCGACTTTGCCAAGTGGGCAATGAACGTCGGCGTCGACGCCAACGGAGCCGGGGTGGCGCTCCCCGATGGGGGCGGACCGTTCCTGCCGTTCGGCGGCTACGGTATTCTGGCGTCGTTGCCGTTCGCGGTGTGGCTGTTCCTGGCGATCGAACAGTTGCCGCTGGCCTCGGAAGAATCGGTCGATCCGAAACGCGACATGCCCAAGGGCATCATGGCCGGCATGTTCACGCTGATCGGCCTCGGCTTCCTCATCCTGATCATCAACCCGGCGATACCCGGCGGGGCGTTTGCGTACGGAACGTCGGGCCAGCCAATCCTTGACGGCTTCGCCGTCATCTACGGCAGCGGCTGGGCGAAGATCCTGGCGCTGTTCGCGGTCGCCGGGCTGGTGGCGAGTTTCCACTCGATCATCTTCGCCTTCGGGCGGCAGATCTATTCCCTGTCGCGCGCCGGCTACTTCCCGCACTTCCTGTCCGAGACCCACGGCGAACACAAGACGCCGAACACCGCGCTGATTGCCGGCGCGCTGATCGGTTTCCTGGTGATGCTGGTGGTGTGGTTCGCCGAAGGCGGCGACGCGGCCGGGACGTTCATCGGCAGCGTCCTGCTCAACATGGCGGTGTTCGGTGCCATGTTCTCCTACCTGCTGCAGGCGCTGACCTTCCTTCAGCTCCGCCGGCGCTTCCCGCACATCGAGCGGCCCTACAAGAGCCCGTTCGGTGTCATCGGCGCGTCGCTGACGGCGATCATCGCGATCGTGACCATCTACTTCCAGCTCACCGATCCGCTCTACCGCACGGGCGTCATCGGCGTCGGAATCTGGTACGTCATCGCGATCGTCTATTTCGCCGCCTACGGCCGCAACACGCTGGTGTTCTCGCCGGAGGAAGAGTTCGCGGTGAAGCATCGCGAGGGCGCCGACAAGATGTAGTCGGGCGCCGCCCCGCGTTCATCGCCAACGTCTCGCCGGTCCGCGCAAAGCAAGGCGCGCGGACCGGCCCGTTCACGCCGGAGGGAGTATTGTCGCAATGACCGGAATGCTGACCTTCAAGGAGCTCGAGGCCGCCGTCGGCGCGGGCGACATCGACACGGTCATCGTGGCTTTCCCCGACATGCAGGGCCGTCTCATCGGCAAGCGCATGCAGGCGGAGTATTTCCTCGAGACCGCCCACGAGGAGACCCACGGCTGCGACTATCTGCTGGCCAACGACATCGACATGGAGCCGGTGCCGGGCTACGCGGCGGCCAATTGGGCCAAGGGCTACGGCGACTTCGTCATGAAGCCCGACATGGCGACGCTCAGGCGGATTCCGTGGCTGCCGGCAACGGCGCTGGTGATCGCCGACATTCTCGACCACAGCACCCACGAGGAGCTGGCGCACGGGCCGCGCGCCATGCTGAAGACGCAGATCGCGCGCCTCGCCGCGCAGAAGATGAGCGCCTTCTTCGCGTCCGAGCTCGAGTTCTATCTGTTCAACGAAACCTACGAGAGCGCCGCCGACAAGAAATACGACAACCTCGAAACCGCCGGCCGCTACATCGAGGACTATCACATCCTCCAGACCACCAAGGAGGAGGGGGTGATGCGGGCGATCCGCACCGGGCTGCACGGCGCCGGCATTCCCGTCGAAAATTCCAAGGGCGAATGGGGCCCCGGCCAGGAAGAGATCAACGTGCGCTACGCCGATGCGCTCGCCATGGCCGACCGCCACGTCATCATGAAGAACGGCATCAAGGAGATCGCGCTGCTGCAGGGCAAGGCGGCGACGTTCATGGCGAAGTGGCGCTACGATCTCGCCGGCAGTTCCTGCCACATCCACAATTCGCTGTGGGATGCCGCCGGCAAGAAGCCGCTGTTCGTCGATCCCAAGGGCGAGCACGGCATGTCGAAGCTGATGGAGCACTACGTCGCCGGCCAGCTCGCCTACGCCCGCGAGATCACTTGGTTCCTGGCCCCCTACGTTAATTCCTACAAGCGCTATCAGGCCGGCACCTTCGCGCCGACCAAGGCGATCTGGTCGCTCGACAACCGCACCGCCGGGTTCCGCCTGTGCGCGGCCCATTCGAAGTCGATCCGCATCGAGTGCCGCGTCGGCGGCGCCGATCTCAACGCGCATCTCGCCTTCGCGGTGCTGATCGCGGCGGGCCTCGCCGGTATCGCCGAGAAGCTTGAGCTGGAGGCGCCCTACGTGGGCGACGCCTACCTCGGCAAGCGGCTTCGCGAGGTGCCCAAGACGCTGCGCGAGGCGACCCAGCTGATGGACAAGTCGAAGATGCTGCGCGCTGCCTTCGGCGACGAGGTCATCGATCACTACGTCCACACCGCCGAGTGGGAGCAGTTCGAATACGACCGCCGGGTCACCGACTGGGAGCTGAAACGCGGCTTCGAGCGGTACTAGACGATTGACACACAGTGTGTGTATATGGAAGTGTATCTCAATTCGATTGAGGTACACATGAGCAAATATGAACCTCTTGGCCAGTTCCTGGCGGCCAGCAAGCGCGACGAGGTGCCTATGTCCTTCGCCGACATCGAGCGGGTGCTTGGCTTCCCGCTGCCAGCGAAGTCCAAGGCGGTGCGCGCGTGGTGGAGCAACAACCCGCACAACAGCGTCATGACCAAGATCTGGCTGGCGGCGGGGTTCCGCTCGGAGCGGGTCGACATGAACGCGCAGAAGCTGGTCTTCCGCCGCATCGAGGGGGTGGACGTTCCGGGCCGCGCGAAAGGTTTCGCGGAGGAGCCGGCCGGCGGACTCGGCGAGACCGGTGCGGCCGGCGAGGGCACCAAGGAGAAGCACCGCCGCCGCCATCCCTTGTTCGGCGCCCTCAAGGACGTCACGTGGATCGCCCCTGATGTCGATCTGACCGAGCCGGCAGACCCTGAGTGGGCTGACCTGATCGATCAGAAGTACGGGACGGAGCCAGGCAAGGAGCGGGGGCGATAATGCCCCTCCTGCTCGACACGTGCGCCGCGGTCTGGATCGTTGCCAATTCTCGGCTTGATCCCGGTGCGGAGGATGCTCTGGATCAGGCCCGTGATGCCGCCGAACCGGTCTTCGTGTCCTCAATCACGGCCTGGGAAGTTGCGCTGCTCGCGTCGAAGGGACGATTTGCTTCCCCGCATCCGCCCAACGTCTGGTTCGAACATCTTCTGGCGATCGAATTCTGCAGACTCGAGGGTCTCAATCCGTCCGTGCTCATCGATTCCTGTTTCCTCCCCGGCACACCGCCGAGGGACCCGGCCGACCGGATCATCGTTGCCACGGCTCGTGAGAATGACCTCACAATCATGACTCGCGACCGCATGATCCTCGACTACGCAAAGGCCGGTCACGTGCGTGCGCTTGCCTGTTAGGATGTTGCCATGAACGCCACCTTCAAGATCATCTCGCCCGTCGACAACTCGGTCTATGCCGAGCGCCCGTTCGCGGAGGCGTCCGCCATCATGGCGACGCTGAACGCCGCCCGCGCCGCGCAAGGCATGTGGCGCAGCGTCCCGCTCGCCGAGCGCCTGAAGATCGCCACCGCTTTCGTCGACGCCATGGTCGCCGACAAGGTGCGCGTCGCCGAACTGCTCGCCTGGCAGATGGGGCGGCCGATCAGCCAGGGGCAGGGCGAAATGCGCGGCTTCGAGGAGCGCGCCCGCCACATGATCGCGATCGCGCCGGAGGTTCTGGCCGACGTTCAGGGGCCGCCGCTCGCCGGCTTCGAACATTACGTGCACCGCGAGCCGCTGGGCGTCGTCCTCAACCTGCCGGCGTGGAACTACCCCTACATGACGGCGCTCAACGCCGTGCTGCCGGCGCTCATTGCCGGCAACACGGTCGTCATGAAGCACTCCAGCCAGACGGCGCTGGTCGCCGAGCACTTCGCCGAGATGTTTGCGAAGGCGAACCTGCCGAAGGACGCGTTTCAGGTTCTCCACATGTCGCATGAGGACACGGCGAAGGCGATCTCCTCCGGTCTGGTCGATCAGGTCGGCTTCACCGGCTCCACCGACGGCGGGCGCAAGATCATGGCGGCGGTGGCGGCGGCCGCGAACTTCCCCGCCACCTGCCTTGAACTCGGCGGCAAGGACCCGGCCTACGTGCGGCCCGACGTGAACCTCGCCTTCGCGGTCGAGAACGTGGTCGACGCCGGCTACTTCAACAGCGGGCAGGGTTGCTGCGCGATGGAGCGCATCTATGTCCACGCCAAGGTCTACGACGATTTCGTCGCCGGCATGAAGGCGGCCATCGAAGCCTATCGCCTCGGCCCGCCGACCGACCCCGCGACCAACCTCGGGCCGATGGTTCGGGCCTCGGCGGCCGATGCCGTCCGCGCCCAGGTCGACGAAGCCATCCGCGCCGGCGCCAAACCGCTGATTGACCCGAAACGCTACGCCGCCGACAAGGCCGGCACGCCCTATCTCGCGCCGCAGCTTCTCACCAACGTGGATCATTCCATGCGCATCATGCGCGAGGAGACCTTCGGGCCGGCGCACGGCGTCATGAAGGTCGCCTCCGACGAGGAAGCCATCGCGCTGATGAACGATTCCCCCTATGGCCTCACCGCCGCCATCTGGACGGAGGATGTCGAGGCGGCGAAGAGCATCGGGGACCGCATCGAGACGGGAACCGTCTATATGAACCGCGCCGACTACGTCGATCCCGCGCTGGCCTGGGTGGGGGTCAAGCAGTCGGGCCGCGGGGCGAGCCTGTCGCGCGTCGGCTACGAGCACCTGACCCGGCCGAAGAGTTTCCATCTCAGGGTCAAGACACCCGCGGTGCCGTAGCCGGAGGTGTAGCAACAATGACCATGGGCACCGTCGACGCGTTCGTGAAGGCGAAGGTGAAGCCCGAATACCGTCCGATCGTGGAGGCAATCCGCAAGGTCATGCAGGCGCGGGCACCAAAGGCGGAAGAAACGATTGCCTATGGCATGCCGGTGTGGAAGGGGAAGCGCATCTTCGCCTTCATCGGTTCCACGAAGAACGACGTGAAGCTTGGCTTCTCACGCGGCATGCGGTTCGAGGACAAGTACAAGCTTCTCGCCGGGCGCGGCCGGGCTTCCCGCCATTTGCGGTTCAAGACTGCCGATGAGGTCAAGGCACCAATCCTCGGCTACTATATCCGCCAGGCGCTCAGGGAAGACACGAGCGAGTTGGCGGACGTGAAGAAAGAGGTGAAGCGGCGATGAGCTACGTTCGCAAGGTTCTGCAGGAAGGCGAGAAGATCGAATACGAGACGAAGCTGTCGTGGGCGATGTACATCCCCGGCGCGCTCGTCCTGCTGGTGGCGGTCGTCGCCTTCGGTATCCTGCGCGGCCTCATCGAAAACCCGTGGGTGGGCAACGGCGTTGGCATCGTCCTGCTCGTCGTCGGTCTCTATTTCGTCGCCTCCGAGTGGTTCCTGCGCTGGACCACCGAGATCGCCATCACCGACCGGCGCGTCATTCTGAAGACCGGCTTCATCCGGCGGGACACCATCGAAATGAGCATCCAGAAGGTCGAGAGCGTCGACGTCGAGCAGTCCCTGCTCGGGCGCCTGCTCGACTACGGCGACGTCGTCATCCGCGGCACCGGCACCGGCCTCGCGCCAATCCGCAAGATCGACCGGCCGCTCGAATTCCGCAGCCACGTCACCGCCGCCTGAATCCTTCCCCGCAACCAGACCCGTCCTGGGCTTCCTGATGGAGTCCGCCATGC
Source organism: uncultured Alphaproteobacteria bacterium (assembly GCA_963843565.1). Lineage (GTDB taxonomy): Bacteria > Pseudomonadota > Alphaproteobacteria > Rhizobiales > Kaistiaceae > DASZQY01. The sequence goes on along the minus strand of CAWJKY010000002.1, from coordinate 163,066 downwards.
TCGACAGCTACCCCTCGCTTTCCGCCAACTGGTCGTACCCGACCGCCATCCGCTTCGGCCCCGGCCGCATCAAGGAGCTGCCGCAAGCGCTCGCCGCCGCCGGCATCGAAAGGCCGCTGCTGGTCACCGACCCCGGCCTCGTCGACCTGCCGATCACCAAAACGGCGCTCGACATTCTCGGCAAGGCCAACGTCAAGGTGGTCGTCTTCTCCAAGGTCGACGGCAACCCGACGCTGCGCAATCTCTCCGCCGGGCTTGCGGCCTACCGTGCCGGCAAGCATGACGGCGTCATCGCCTTCGGCGGCGGCTCGGCCATGGACATCGGCAAGCTCATCGCCTTCATGGCCAAGCAGACGCGGCCGGTGTTCGATTTCGAGGATCGCGAGGACTGGTGGACGCGCGCCGATGCCGCCGGCATCGCGCCGATCGTGGCGGTGCCGACCACGTCCGGCACCGGTTCCGAGGTCGGTCGCGCGGCGGTCGTTACCGATCCCTCCGACAACACCAAGAAGATCATCTTCCATCCGAAGATGCTGCCTGCGGTGGTCATCGCCGACCCGGAGCTGACCCTCGACCTGCCGGCCAACATCACCGCGTGGACCGGCATGGACGCGCTCTCCCATTGCCTGGAGGCCTATTGCAGTCCGTTCTTCCATCCGATGGGCGAGGGGATCGCACTGGAGGGCCTGCGCCTCCTCAAGGAGTGGCTGCCGGTTGCGGTCAAGGACGGTCACAACATCGAGGCGCGCGCCTTCGTGATGGCGGCCTCGTCGATGGGGGCCGTCTCCTTCCAGAAGGGCCTCGGCGCCATGCACGCCATGAGCCATCCGTGCTCGTCGCTGCGCGGCACCCACCACGGCCTCACCAACGCGGTCGTCATGCCTTACGTGCTCGAGCACAATCGCCCGGTGATCGCGGAACGGCTTGCGGCGCTGGCGCGCTATCTCGATCTTCCCGGTCACTCAGACCGCAGCGTCACCGACTGGATACTGGCGCTGCGCAAGGAGGTCGGCATCCCGCACACGCTCGCCGAGATCGGCGTCGATGAGGCGATGATCGCGGAAGCGGCGCCGATGGCGGTGAAGGATCCGTCGACAGGCGGCAACCCACGTCCGATGGTGGCCGACGACTACGTCACGCTCTACCAGATGTCGCTCGGCGGGATGATCTGACCGGCGCGACTGTATCCCGCCCCTAGCGAATGACCCGGGCGCCCTTGCCCTTCATCGCCGCCTCGACTTCCTTGACGTTGGCCATGGAGGTGTCGCCGGGCGTGGTCATGGCGAGCGCGCCGTGCGCGGCGCCGTATTCCACCGCCGCCTGCGGCCCCTTGTCTTCGAGGAAGCCGTAGGCGAGCCCCGAGGCGAAGCCGTCGCCGCCGCCGACCCGGTCGTAGATCTCCAGGTTTTCGCGCATCGGCGCTTCGTAGAAGTCGCCGCCCGCCCAGATCACCGCGCCCCAGTCGTTGACGCTTGCCGTCTTGGCGTTGCGCAGCGTGGTGGCCGCGACCTTGAAGTTCGGGAACTCCTTCACGGCCGTCGCGATCATCTTCTTGAAGTTGGCCGGGTCGATCTTGGAGATGTGCTCGTCGAGTCCCTCGACCTCGAAGCCGAGGCAGGCAGTGAAGTCTTCCTCGTTGCCGAGCATGACGTCGACGTATTCGGCGATCTCGCGGTTCACCTTGCGGGCCGCTTCCTGGCCGCCCTGGCTCTTCCACAGCGAGGCGCGATAGTTGAGGTCGTAGGAGACGATGGTGCCGTGTTTCCGCGCCGCCTTGACCGCCTCGATCACGGCGGCGGCGGTGTTTGGGGCAAGTGCTGCGAAGATTCCGCCGGTGTGCAGCCAGCGCACGCCTTCCTCGCCGAACAGCTTGTCCCAGTCGACTTCGCCGGGCTGGATCTGCGAAGCCGAGGAGTGGCCGCGGTCGGAGCAGCCCAGCGCCGGGCGGATGCCGAAGCCCTTTTCGGTGAAGTTGAGGCCGACGCGCGTGTTGCGCCCGAGCCCGTCGAAATCCCGCCAGATGATGTGCGAGGTGTCGACGCCGCCTTGGCAGATGAGATCCTCGACCAGCCAGCCGAGATCGTTCTTCGGCAGCGCCGTCACCACGCTCGAGCGCTTGCCCCAGCATTTGCGCATGGCGCGGGCGACGTTGTATTCGCCGCCGCCTTCCCACACCTTGAATTCACGTGCGTTGCGCACCCGCCCGAAGCCCGGGTCGAAGCGCAGCATCACCTCGCCGAAGGAGACGACGTCCCACTTGCAGGCGTCGGCCGGCTTGATCTTGAGAATCGCGTCGGCCATCTCACTTCCCCCGGATCTTCTTGATGAGCGCCACGGTGTCACGGACCTTGGTCTCGATGGCGGCGTAGTCGCCGGCGGCGAGCAGCTCCTTGGTGATCAGCTTGGAGCCGATGCCCGCGGCGACGATGCCGGCCTTGAACCACTTGGTCAGCGACTCTTCCGTGGGGTCGACGCCGCCGGTCGGCATGATCTTGGTCCACGGCATGGGGCCGAGGACGGACTTGACGAAGTCCGGCCCGCCCACCGAAGAGCCCGGAAACACCTTGACGATCTCGCAGCCGAGCTCCTGCGCGGCGCTGACTTCGGTCGCGCTGCCGCAGCCGGGGCTGTAGGAAATGCCGCGCCGGTTGCAGAGCCGCGCCACCTCGGGGTTGGTCATCGGGCCGACGACGAAGTTGGCGCCGTTGGCGATGTAAAGCCCGGCGGTCGGGGCATCGACGACCGAGCCGACGCCCATGATGACCGTCGGGTCGGCCTTGGCAAAGTGGCGCGTCACCTCCAGAAAGACGTGCGCGGCAAAGTCGCCGCGGTTGGTGAACTCGACGCATTTGGCGCCGCCGTTGGCGCACGCCTGAATGACCTTCGCGCAGACCTCGACATCGGGGTGGTAGAAGACCGGAATCACGCCCTGATCGATGATTCCTGCCAAGACCTTGAGACGATCGCGGGCCATCGTTCTGCTCCTCTCCCCATGCACAAGAACCGCCTGCAGCGGTGCGCGGTGGTTCTATCCCCTGTCCATTTGGCCGGCAACCGGATTGCCCCTTGAATCGGGGTGGCGCGGCCCACACGTGACGAAGGCACAGCCGGGCCAGGCCCCGTCGGGGCGGCCCCGAAAAACGCGAGGCGATCATGAATTGGTTGGCTCTCGGAACCTTATGCGCAGGGGTGATGATGATGTCGCAGGCCGCAACCGCCGAAACGCGCACGTTCGATGTCGCGCCCTTCACCGAAATCGAGGTCAGCAACGGCATCCGGACCGAGGTTGTCATCGGCGAACCGCAGGCGATCGTGGTCGAGGCCGACCAGACCAAGGACCTCGACGATCTCAGGGTCGAGGTCCGCAACGGCCGCCTCAGCCTCGGCTTCGAGCGCGGCTTCTTCGAAAGCTTCGGGGACTTCATGTCGGCGCGCAATCGCCGTGTCGTCGCCCGGATCACGGTCCCGGTGCTCAACGAAATCGCCGTCAGTTCCGGCGCCAGTCTCGCCGCCGCCGGCATCAAGGGCGCGGAGTTGGGCGTCGAAGCGTCGAGCGGCGCTTCCGTGACCCTCTCCGGTCTGGAGGGCGAGCGCGCCCACATCGCTTCGTCGAGCGGCGCCTCGGTCGACGTCGCCGGCCGCTGCACGAATCTCGACGCCGAGGCGTCGAGTGGCGGCAGCCTCGACCTCGCCAAGCTTGTTTGCGAGCGGGTGCGCGTGCGCGGGTCGAGCGGCGGCAGCGTCCATGTCTACGCGAGCCAGTCGGTGGATGCCGAAGCCTCCAGCGGCGGCAGCGTCAGCGTTGCCGGCAGGCCGACGTCGGTCCGGGTCGATTCGTCGATCGGCGGCCACGTCGACGTCGACCGCTGAGGTCGGGTCGTTCGGTCGCGCACGCACGGCGCGGGCGACCTCCTTCACTTGACGCCGGTGTCCGGCCCGGTACTTCCTCCGCGCGGGCATTCAACAACGCGCAGCGGGAGCAGGGCCATGAGCATGGACAGTGACGGCATCGAGCGATCCGCGGTCATCAAGCTCGCCGCCGAACTCGGCGGACGATACCTCGCCACGCTCGACGGGCGTTCGGTCGCCCCGGGCACAGCGGCGGTGGCTGAGCTCTCCGCCTTCGACGTGCCGCTTCAGCAGGCGCCGCTGGCGTCGGGCGACGTGGTGCGCGAACTCGACCGCTTCGGTTCGGCGGCGACCGTCGCGTCGGCCGGCGGACGCTACTTCGGTTTCGTCGTGGGCGGCAGTTTGCCGGCCGCGGTCGGTGCCTCGGTGCTGGCGGCGGCCTGGGACCAGAACGCCGGCCTCAATGCCATGTCGCCGGTGGTCGCGACGCTGGAGGCCGTCGCGGCGAAATGGACGCTCGCCGTGCTCGGTTTGCCGGCAGGGTCCGCCGTCGGCTTCACCACCGGCGCCACCATGGGCAATTTCACGGCACTTGCCGCTGCCCGTCACGCGCTTCTCGCCCGGCTTGGGTGGGATGTCGAGGAGCAGGGGCTGTTCGGTGCGCCCACCCTCGATGTCGTCGTCGGCGAGGAAGTCCACGTCAGCGTGATGAAGGCGCTGGCCATGCTCGGCCTCGGCCGCGCCCGCGTCGTGCGCGTTCCGGTCGATCAACAGGGGCGCATGCGCGCCGACGCGCTCCCGAAGCTCAGCGACCGGTCGATCCTCTGCCTGCAAGCCGGCAACGTGAACACCGGCGCTTTCGATCCGCTCGGCGAACTGACGGCCCGCGCCCACGAGGCCGGTGCCTGGGTCCATGTCGACAGCGCCTTCGGTCTGTGGGCGCTGGCGACGCCGGCGCTCCGCGATCTCGCCGCCGGCGCCGCGGACGCCGATTCGTGGGCGACCGACGCGCACAAGTGGCTGAACGTGCCCTACGATTCCGGCATCGCCATCGTGCGCGACCCGAAGGCGATGCACGGCGCCATGGCCAACAGCGCCGCCTATCTCGTCGAGGGCGCGCGCGACGGTTTCGCCTTCGTGCCGGAAATGTCGCGCCGGGCGCGCGGTATCGAGATGTGGGCGGCGCTCCGCTCGCTCGGCCATGACGGCCTCGCCGAGATGATCGAGCGGAATGTCGCGCAGGCAAAGCTCTTCGCGAAAAAGCTCGCGGCCGGCGACTGCGAGATCCTCAACGATGTCGTGCTCAATCAGGTGCTGGTTTCGTTTGGCGATGCGGAGCGCACCCGGCGCGTCATCGCCGCCGTCCAGCGCGACGGCACGGCCTGGTGCGGGGGCACCGTCTGGCAGGGCAAGACGGCCATGCGGATCAGCGTGTCGTCGTGGGCAACGACGGAAGACGACGTCGACAAGAGTGTCGCGGCGATTCTGCGAGCCGCCGCCGCGACCAACTGAATTCCCTCAGGTGACCCTGATCACCTGGGCGCCGGTCGCCTCGCGAAGTCGCTCGGGTGCCACCTCGAACACGGCGTTGGGCGTGCCGGCCGCCGCCCACACTGTCTCATATTGCAACAGGTCGGCGTCGAGGTAGGGCACGATCGGCGTGTCATGGCCGAACGGCGGGATGCCGCCGATGGCGAATCCGGTGGTTGCACGTACGAAGTCTGCATCCGCACGTACGAAGTGCTCGCCGACGTGTTCCGCCGCCGCTTTCTCGTTGACGCGGTTGGCGCCGGAAACCAGCATCAGGATCGGGCGGCCGGTCTGTTTTCCCTTGAATATCAGCGATTTGACGATGGCGCCCACCGGGCAGCCGCACGCCTTTGCGGCGTCCTCGGCGGTCCGCGTGGTCTCCGCCATCAGCGTCACCGCGACTTGCAGGCCGAGGGTTGCTGCATGCGCATGTACGCGCGCGGCGGCCGGCGGCAGGTCGTTCACCAGATTCTCCTTTTGCGTGGCCCGCCCCATGCAGAATCCCGTGTGGTAGGGCGCGGTTTTTGGTAACAATCCCTTAACCGTCCGCGCCCTCCGGAGCCAGCAGGTTTGAGCGACACCACCGACAATCGCGGCGAAAAGGTCAGGAGCCTGCGCGAGGCGATCCGCAACGTGCGGACCGCCGAGGCGGAGCGTTCCGACGTCGTGGTGGAACTGCGCGACGCGGAGCGGGCGCGCCTTGAGCTCCTCGCCGACGAACTGCGCTCGGTCTTCGACGAGGTTCCCGCCGAGGACGGGCAGTTCATCTTCACCGTCGCGCCCGGCGAGCCGTCGCGCCTGTGGATCGACATGACCTCGTTCGTGGTCATGGGCCGCGACCGGCGCACCTATCGCTTCCTCAAGGACACCCGCCTCGGGCGCACCGTCATCCTCGAAACCGCCAAGCTCGAGGACATGGCCGATACCATCACCCACTACGTCGCCGAGCGCATCATCGAGCGCGAGCGGGCGCTGGAGGGCGACTGGCTGATGAAGCGCGTCATGCGCGACGAGATCAGCCGGCGCAGTGAACGCAACGCGCGCGCCGAGCGTGAGGCGGTCGCCGATGCCGCCGCGGCGGCGCTGCAGCCGCGTCGCGAGCGCCGCGCCTTCGATCCGCGCAATCTCGGCTGGATCGTCGCCGCCTTCCTGGGCGGTATCCTGATCGGCGCGATCGTGCTGTTCGGTTACGCCTGGATGCAGGTGTAGGCGCATTTCCGGAACAGGGCGGCCCGCCTGCGCCACCCGTCGGGGTCGGGCGCAGGCGTTTCTGGTTCAGGCTGCCAGGCGATCACTTGGCCGGGGCAGGGTAGGCGATGCCGTAGCGCGCGGAGGCGGCGAGCAGGCGCGGCATATCCGGCTCGCTGGCCGGCGGGAAACCGGCGCCGTCCTCGACGGGGTCGCCGGCTTCGGCGAAGAACTTCTCGTGCAGGCCGCCCGGCGAATTGATGATCAGCATCCTGGCAGGCGCGCTCCCGGCGTTGCGAAACGCGTGCAGGTCGCCGCGCGGGATGAACAGATAGGTCCCGGGCGTGCCCGCGATGGTCTTGCCGGCATGCATGAATTCGTAGGTCCCTTCGAGCACGAGAAACGCCTCGTCGTCGCCGGATTGGGTGTGTGGCGGCGTTCCGGCTCCCGGCGCGGTGGTGACATCCACCAGGGAATAGGCGTTGCCGGTCTCGCGGCCGCTCGCCTTGAAGTGGATGAGATTGCCGAGAAGGTGGAAGACGGCCGGTCTGGCGGATGCCTCGGCGGCGCGGGGTTGTGCGTTCATGGTTCAGCTCCTATGTTGTGAGAATCAGGTCTTGTCATGAGACAGTAGTCTCATAAGAGAAGCGACAGCATGAGTCAATCGACGTCGGGACGGGTCAACCAGAAGCAGCGCACACGCGCCGCACTTCTCACGGCGGCACGGGAGATGCTGGAGGAGGGCGGCGACCCGACGATTCAGTCGGTCGCCGATCGCGCGACGATCTCGCGCGCCACCGCCTATCGCTACTATTCGAGCACCGAGTTGCTCTTGCAGGAGGCGGTGCTCGACGGCATCGCCAGCCAGATCAGGGACCGCCGGCTGGAAGCGGGAAAGGGCGACACCCTCGAGGGGCGCGTCGAGAAGCTGGTGGCCGATGTCGTCGATATGGTGCTCGACAACGAAGCCCTGTTTCGCACCTACCTCCGCACGGCCGTCACGAGCGAGGGCAGCAAGGCCAGGGGCGGGCGGCGCCTGGAATGGCTGCGCGATGCATTCGGCGGCGATCCTCGGATTTCATCGCGGCTTGCGGATCGTCTGACCTTCGCGCTGGCGCTTCTCACCGGCATCGAAACCGTGATTGTTGCCAAGGACATCTGCGGCTTCGACGACAAACAGACCCGAGCATCCATCAAGTGGGTCGCCCAGGCGATCATGAAGGGTGCGCTGGACTAGTGTGATCCCGGCCGGTCGAGCGTCCGCTCCAGCCGCGTTTCGACCGCCCCCGCTTCCGTCACGCCGCGTACCGTCAGGCTCAGTCGAAAGGGCGATGCATCGCCTTCGATGCGGATGCGGTTGTACGAGCCGCCACGATGTTTGCCGTGCGGTGCGCTGCCGAACGCGGCGGCGCCGACCACCGGCACCGGGCCGTCGGCGCCGTCGATCCAGGCGAGGCTCTGTCTGTGGTTGTGGCCGTGAAGCACCAGCTCGGCGCCATGCCGGGCGATGGCATCGCACACGCGTTCGGCGCCGATCAGCCGGCGCGACCAGAGTGTGGCGCCTTTCACCGGCGGATGGTGGATCAGCACGACCCGGCAGAGGCCGCGGGTCCCGGCCAGCGCCGCGCCGAGTGCGTCGGCCTGCGCGGCGTCGATCAGGCCGGTCGCCATGAACGGTGCCGTCGCCACCGCCGTCGAGCAGCCGATCAGCGCCACTTGGCCGCGGCGGCGCACGAACGGAAACGTCATCGTTGGGGCGGGGGTGTCGCCCGAAGCGAACGGCAGCCACTGCCGCGTGAAGTGGCCGATCCCTTCGGCGACGTAGGCGTCGTGGTTGCCGGGCACCACGGTGACGTCGTGGGGCGATCCGAGCGTTTGCAGCCACGCCAGCGCGTGGCCGTATTCCGCCTCCAGGGCGAGGTTGACCAGATCGCCGGTGACGGCGATGTGCGCCGGCCCGGCGGCACGAACGTCGGCGAAAAGCGCTTGCGCCGTGTCGGCGTCGAAGCCGCGGTTCATGCGCCAGTTGAGATAGCCGATCGCCCGCTTGGACATCAGCTCGCCGGGATGCACATCCGGCAGCGGCCCCAGGTGCGGATCGGAAATATGGGCGAGCAATATCATGGCCCGCGGACGTAGCCGAAGGGTCTGTACGGGTAAAGGCGCCGCAAGCGGTCTATTGAGCGAAGAAGACGGCCCACAGACCCGCGATGCGCCCGTTGGTGAAGTTCACCACTCGCGGCCATGCGCGTTTTGCGCGGCGACGGCGGGAAGAGCGGGTAAACATGGCAAGACCTGCTTGTGATGGTGTGTGGCACTGAGATAGTCCACCTGCAGCCCGTTTGCCAGCCCGCCGGCGCGTGGCACAGTCGCGCACCACGCATGGCTGAAATCGCAAGGTTAACAACAGGTTGCGGTTCTTCACCCTCTCCCAGACACTCCATCTGACGCTGGCCCGCTGGGCGCGCGGGATGACGCTCGGCGTGCGGGTCGGGGTGTTCGATGAGGCGGGCCGTGTGCTCCTCGTCAAGCACAGCTACACTCCCGGCTGGCACTTCCCCGGTGGCGGCGTGGAAAAGAAGGAGACGTTCGACCAGGCCGCGGTCCGTGAACTCGACGAAGAAACCGGCGTCCGCCCGAGCAATCCCCTGGAGCTCTTCGGCCTCTACCTTCAGCGCAAGCACGGCGGCCGCGACCATGTGGCGGTGTTTGTCTGCCGGCAGTGGGAACAGGCGCGCCAGCTGACGATTCCGAACCTCGAGATCGTCGGCTGCGATTTCTACGAGCCGGATGCGCTTCCCGAAGACACGACCCCGGCGACCCGCCGCCGCCTCGCCGAGATCGCCGGGGCGCCGAAATCGCCCGACTGGTAGAGCCTTTGACGGCGCGCCGGGCCTCGTGATACGAGGGCGTCCGCCTGTTCCGGGCAATGGGAGACTTCGATCGTGGCAAGCCGCCTCCTGCGACGACGCATGAGCGCCAGTGACCTCGCGTCACGCCTTGCCGCTGTCCGGCCTGCGGTCGTCGCCGTTTCCTAAGGCGCCGCTCGGGCCGGATCTTCCGATCCCGCATCTCCCGATACGGCCCGCACATGACACCCGCACCCTTCCAGTTCCGGCTCGAGCAGCCGGTCGACGCTCCCCTTATCGATGCTCTCCACGCCGATCTGTTCGGCCCGGAACGCTTCAAGCGCGCCGCCTATGTGCTGCGTGATGGCGTTCCGCACGATCCCGAGTTGTCGTTCGTCGCGACGACCGACGGTGCGCTTGTCGCGTCGGTGCGCATGACGCCGATCACCATCGGGGGGCGGGCGGCGCTGATCCTCGGGCCGCTGGTGGTCGTCCCGGCGCGCAAGGGCCAGGGCGCCGGCCGCGCGCTTGTCCGCAAGGCGCTCGATGCCGCCCGCGCCGCCGGCCACACGGTTGTCCTGCTGGTCGGCGACCTGCCGTATTACGGGCCGCTCGGCTTCACGTTTCTCGGCCGCGACGTCATCACACTGCCGGCCTGGGTCGACAAGGACCGGGTGCTGGTCGCTGGGCTCGTCCCCGGTGCCCTGGACGGTCTTGGCGGGGCGGCGGAGCGCCTGCGCTAACCGTCAGCCGAAGATATTCATTGCTTTGCAACCTGTTCGGCCTCATATGAGCGCTGCGGGCCGCGTTGCACGAAGACCGTCACGACGGTTATCAGCGCCCGCTTCATCTGAAACATCGACAGCCCCAGGCATCGCGGGATTGGTTGATAACCACCGCGACCCTTGTCGTTCCGGCGTAGCCGGGGCGTCTGTTTCGCTCAAATATCAACGAAAGAAACCAACGTTTGACCCATTTCCATGACCTCGGCCTCGCCGAGCCGATCCTGCGTGCGCTCGCCGAAGAGGGCTATGAGCGCCCGACGCCGATCCAGGTGAAGGCCATTCCGCCGGCGCTTGCCAACCACGACGTGGTCGGCATCGCGCAGACGGGCACCGGCAAGACCGCTGCCTTCGCGCTGCCGATCCTCCATCGTCTCGCCGCCGCCGCGCCCACGCATCCGCGGCCGAAGGCGACCCGCGTCCTCGTGCTCTGCCCGACGCGTGAACTCGGCGGCCAGATCGTCGACAGCTTCCAGGCCTATGGCCGCCATCTTCGCCTGAAGACCCTGCTGGTCATCGGCGGCGTCCCCATGGGCAAGCAGATCCGCTCGCTCGCCGGCGGCGTCGACGTGCTCGTCGCCACGCCCGGGCGCCTGCTCGACCTCTACGCCCACCGCGCCGTCACCTTCGACGACGTGTCGGTGCTCGTCCTCGACGAAGCCGACCGCATGCTCGACATGGGCTTCATCCACGACATCCGGAAGATCGTCGCGCTGGTGCCGGCCAAGCGCCAGACGCTGTTCTTCTCGGCGACCATGCCGAAGGAAATTTCCGAGCTTGCCGAGCGCATGCTCAAGCATCCGGTCCAGGTTTCCGTGACGCCGCCGGCGACCACGGTCGAGATGATCGACCAGCGCGCCATCCGCGTCGAAAAGGCCGGCAAGCCCCGGCTGCTCGCCGATCTGCTTGGCGAGGCAGACGTGGCGCGGGCGCTGGTCTTTACCCGCACCAAGCACGGCGCCGATCGCGTCGTGCGCGGCCTCAACCAGGCCGGCATTCCTGCCGAGGCGATCCACGGTAACAAGACGCAAGGCAATCGCGAGCGCACCATGTCGGCGTTCCGCGCCGGCTCGATCCGCACGCTGGTCGCCACCGACATCGCGGCCCGCGGCATCGACGTCGACGGCATCACGCATGTCGTCAACTACGAGCTGCCCAACATTCCCGAGACCTACGTCCACCGCATCGGCCGCACAGCGCGGGCCGGCGCCAGCGGCGTCGCTATCTCGCTGGTCAGCGGCGAGGAAATGGCGTTTCTGCGCGACATCGAGAAGCTGACCAAGCGACAGGTGCCGCTGGCCACGCCGAACGGCACCGTCGTCGAGCGGACGGCCGAGGCGCCGTCCGAGAAGCGCGCGCCGAAGCGCGGCCGCGGGCGCCAGCGCCCGGGGGCCGAGGCTCGGCCGGGCAACGGCGACAAGCGTCAGCGCAATCGTGGCCCGCGCAACGGCAAGGGTCCGCGCCGCGAAGAAGCGCCGCGCAATCAGCCAAGCGCCCGCTCGCGGCCGGACCAGGGTATCGCCGGCATCGGCTTCATGGCCCAGAAGCCGCGCCGCCCCGGCATGCAGCAGGGTTCGGCTTCGCAGTAAGCGTCGGAAGGGCGGTTTCGCTACCGCCCTTCGCGCACCCACGTCAGGAACGGCAGGCCGACCAGGGCGAGCAGCCCGAACAGGCCCGCTATTCCGAAGATCCCCAGGAAGCCGGTGAACAGCGGGATGCGGCTGATGCCCTTGAGCACGGTCGCGTCCGTCATGCGAATGCCGATCCAGTCGGGGCCGGCGGTCGATGAGCCGGCGCGGACCGGCACGATGCGCGGCAGGGCAAGGTCGCCCGACGCCGTCGTCATGCGCGCGATGCGGCCGCGCGTCGCCTCGACCAGCGGCGTCAGCAGCGCCGCCGTCGAACGCGCGTCGATGAACTCCTTGGGGTTCGCCGCGCCGACGTGGGCGAAGGCGCGCTTGTCGTCCTCCTCGACCCGATAGAGCCCGATCTCGTCCGCCTTGATCGTCGTTCGCCAGATGCCGGGCTCGGCTTCGGTGAGGGTCACCGTCTCGGTGGCGCCCGACGGCTTGTGCACGGTCACCGGCGTGGTGGTGTCGGCCATGGTCTGGCGCTCGATCATCAGCATGCCGCCCGGTCGGGCCGAGGCGCGCAGCGCCTCCTCCTCCAGATCGGGCTCCTTCATCAGCCAGTGCGCGAGGCGCCGCAGCAGGTCGACGCTGGGCCCGCCGCCCTCGTAGCCGCGCGCCCACAGCCACGTGTGGTCGGTGAGGAGCAGCGCGACGCGTCCCTCGCCCTGGCGGTTCAGAACCAGCAGCGGCTTCTGGCCGGCGCCGTCCATGACCACTTCGCCCTGCGGCTGGTCGACGTCGATCAGCCGGAAGAAGCGTCCCCAGCCGGGCGGGTCGGTGGCGCTGCCGTCGAGGCCGCGGGTCACCGGGTGGCGCGCGCCGACCTTGGTGACAGTGGCGAAATAGGGCTGGTTGGTGATCTGGCCGGTGGGCGCGGCGGGCAGCACCGGGGCCAACGGCGTGTCGTAGACGGAGCCCGCGCCGGCGTAGTCGGGGCCGGCGGCGACCAGCAGCGCGCCGCCATCGCGCACGTAGCGGGCGATGTTGTCGAAGTAGAGCAGGGGCAGCACGCCGCGGTGCTGGTAGCGGTCGAGGATGATCAGGTCGAACTGGTCGATCTTCTGCGAGAACAATTCACGCGTCGGAAAAGCGATCAGCGACAGCTCGTTGATGGGCGTGCCGTCCTGCTTCTCCGGGGGCCGCAGAATCGTGAAGTGGACCAGATCGACCGAAGCGTCCGATTTCAGCAAGTTGCGCCAGGTGCGTTCGCCGGCATGGGGCTCGCCGGAGACCAGCAGCACGCGCAGGTTCTCGCGGATGCCTTCGATCGAGACCGCCGCGCGGTTGTTGACCGGGGTCAGCTCGCCGGCCAGCGGCGCCGCCTCGAACTCGAGGACGTTGGGCCCGCCGTGCACGATATCCACGTCGAGTCGGGCCGGCACGCCGGGCTGGACGTTCTCCACCGTCAGCGGATCGCCGTCGCGGGTGATGACGACGCGCACCGGCTGGGTGTTGTTGGTGCCGTCGTCGAGCACGCGGAAGGTGATGGTCTGGCGCTCGTTGACGATGCCGAAACGGGGTGCTGCGTCGATGACGATGCGCCGGTCGATCTCGCCGTCGCGCCCCGAGAGCAGCACATGCAGCGGCGCGTTGGGCGGCAGTCCGGCGGCGCTCGCCGGGATGTCGTGCACCTGGCCGTCGGTCAGCATGACGATGGCGCCGATGCGCTCCGGCGGCACGTCGGAGAGCGCGTTCATCAGCGGCCCGAACAGCTGGGTTCCGTCGACCGGCGTGCCGTCCTCGGTGCCGCCCGCCTCGATGGTGCGCACGTCGATGTTGTGAAACTCGCTGAGCCGCTTCTTGAGGTCGGCGAGCGCCGCCGCGGTCGCCGTGTCGCGGCCGTCGAGGCCCTGGCTGGCGCTCTTGTCGACGACGACGGCGACCACCGTCGACAGCGGCTCGCGGTCCTCGTTGGTGAGCACCGGCCCGGCGAGCGCCAACAACAGCGCGAGGGCCGCCAGCGCGCGCAGCCAGCCGCCGCGCATCCGCCGCCAGATGCCCGGGAGGACGAGCAGCAGCGCCACGACCGCCGCGCCGATCACTACGGGCCACGGCACCAACGGAGCGAACGATACCGACCAGTTCATGGCGTCATTGCCCGAGCCGCTCGAGCAGCGCCGGCACGTGGACCTGGTCGGACTTGTAGTTGCCGGTCAGGGTGTACATGACGATGTTGATGCCGGCGCGATAAGCGAATTCGCGCTGGCGCTGGTCGTTAGGGACCGTCGGGAAGAGGTAGCGGCCGGTGTCGTCGATCGCCCAGGCGCCGGCGAAGTCGTTCTCGGTGATGAGGATCGGCGAAACGCCGTCGCCGGCCTGCACCGGACGGTCGGCGCGCGCCTCGGACGGGTCGGTCGACTGCACCCAGAGGGCGCCGCCGGTGTAGCGGCCGGGAAATTCGTTGAGCAGGTAGAAGGTCTTGGTCAGCACGTGGTCGGCGGGCACCGGCTCGAGCGGCGGAATGTCGAGGCCGGAGAGCATGGCGCGCAGCCGTTCGGCCGCCGGCGTGCCGCTGAAGGCGTTGGCGGTGGCGCGGTCGAGCTGGTCGCGGGTGTCGAAAAGCACCGAGCCGCCCTGGCGCATGTAGGCGTCGATCCGGGCCATGGTCGCCGGGCTGGGCATCGGGGCGCTCGCCACCACCGGCCAATAGAGAAGCGGGAAGAACGCCAGTTCGTCCTTGGCGGGGTCGACGCCGATGGGATCGCCCGGCTCGAGCGCCGTGCGGTTGGCGAGAACGCGCGTCAGCCCGGCGAGCCCCGCCTTGCTGGTCGCGTCGGTGTCGGCGTCGCCGGTGATGACGTAGGCAAGGTGGGTCTCGTCGGCTGCCGCCATGGCGAAAGCGTCGCTGGCGGCGTCGGCGCGCGCCGGCTGCAACCCGGCGAGAAGTCCGAAGCCTGCGACAAGCCCCACCATGACCGCCGCCGCGGCGCGGGCCGGCCGCCGCCAGCGCAGCCCACCGTTCAGCCACAGCACGGCCAGCGTGTCGGCGGCGAGCAGCAGCAGCGCCAGCGCGATCAGCCACGGTGCGAGGTCGGTCGGGCTTGCCGTCGGGTAGGCGCGCACGGTGACGTCGCCGCCGGCCGGTGCCGCAAAGGGCGGCAGCGTCGCGGTGTCGCCGAGCAGGTTGACGGCAACGAAGCCGTCCTCGGTCCCGTAAAGCCCCGGCGGGTGGGTGCGCCCGACCACGACGTCGGCGGTCTTGCCGGCGATCGCCTCGGCGTCGGCGGTCGGCGTCGTGAAGCGGCCGTAGCCGTCGAGGAGCTTGTAGGGCGCCACCGGCTGGCTGGTCGCGTCGGCCGCGCCGGTGCCGCTGGAAAAATCCACGATTCGGCGGAGCATCTCGACGAATGTGCCGGAGAGCGGCAGGTTCGACCAGCTGGTATCGGCGGTCACGTGAAAGAGGACCAGCCAGCCCTTGCCGGATTGGGCGGCGGTGACCAGCGGCGTGCCGTCGGCAAGCGCCGCCCAGGTGTGGTCGCTGAGGGTGGCGTCGGGCTCGGCGAGCACCTGGCGCTTGACCAGCACGTCGCCTGGCACGGTCAGTCCGGCGAACGGGCTCTTGTCGTTGAAGCTCGCCAGCGGTTGCGGCGTCTGCCACGACAGGCTGCCGCCGAGCACGCGGTCTCCCTGGCGCAGGAGCACCGGGATCAGCGTGTCGGTCGCCGCCGCCAGACGAGGGCCGGCAAAGCGGACCAGCACGCCGCCGTTCTGTACCCATTTGGAAACCGCCTGTTCGGTGTCGGCGGTGAGCTTGCCGATGTCGGCCATGACGATCACCGAGGCGCCGCCATCGATGAGTTCGGGCACCGATTTGGCGGCGTTGGCGTCGCGCGGTTCCTGGATGTCGGCGAAGGGCTGCAGGGCGCGCGAGATGTAGTAGAGCGGCGACAGCAGGGGCTGCGCGGCTTCCGCCGAGGTGCCTGACAGAAGCCCGACCCGCCGCCGCCGCCAGCGGTCGTCGAGAAGCTGGACGGCGCCGGCCGTCTGGCTGCCGGCGATCTCGACGCGCGCGATGTCGTTGCGAAGTTCGACCGGCAGCGTGAACGACGCGCTCGTTTCGGTTTCGTCGCCTGAGAAGCTGTACGGCACCTCGCCGATGACGCGGCCCTTGCTGTCGATCGCCCGGACCAGCCCGGCGGCCGGCGCCGACGCGGCGCGGCGCACGACCGGCACCTTCAGCGCGTCGGCGGTGCCGACCGGCGGCTTCAGGCCGGCGAGGTCGGTGGTGGTGTCGGTGTAGACGAGGAGCGGGCCGCTGACCGCCGCCGTCAGCGCCTTGCCGAGGGCGTCGATGCCGGGGCCGCCGACCCCGTCGGAGAGCCACGCGACGCCGCCGAAGGCGGTCGCCCGCGCCGCAGTCGTCAGGGGCGGCACCAGCGCGGCGGCATCCGCCGTCCATGGGCGCGGCGCCAGCGCGTCGAGCCGGCGGTCGATTTCGCCGGGGTCGGTCGGCGCGAGCGACTGGCTCGCCGGTTCGGC
Source organism: uncultured Alphaproteobacteria bacterium (assembly GCA_963843565.1). Lineage (GTDB taxonomy): Bacteria > Pseudomonadota > Alphaproteobacteria > Rhizobiales > Kaistiaceae > DASZQY01. The sequence goes on along the minus strand of CAWJKY010000002.1, from coordinate 146,758 downwards.
GGTGGCGATGAGCGCGATCGGCCGGCTCTCCTCGGCGGCGAGCGCCACGATGCGGTGGGCGGTCGCCATGGTCGCCTCCCAGGTCGGGGCGGCCGTCCAGCCGTTGTCCACCACCATCAGCAGCGGCCCGGAACCGGGCGCCACTTCGCCGGTCGGTTTGAAGACCGGGCCGGCGAGCGCGAAAATCACCGCGGCGGCGAGGCCGAGGCGGATCGCCGTCAGCCACCACGGGCTCCGCGACGGCTGCTCTTCCTTGCGGGTGATCTCGAGCAGCAGCCGGGTCGGGGGAAAGCGCTCCAGCCGCGGCTTGGGCGGCATCAGGCGGAGGAAATACCAGATCGCCGGCAGCGCGATCAGCGCCGCCAGCATCCCGGCGTTAGCGAACGCGAAGGCGCCCATCACGCCGCCCGCCCGCCGTGGAAGGCGTGCGCCGCGTGGCTGGAATGGCGGTCGGCGAGGCGTGCGTGCAGCGCCAGAAGCGGCTCGGTCGCCGGCCGGTCGGTGCGGTGGATGAGGAACGTCCAGTCGAGCCGCCGGCAGATCTCGGCGAGGCGGTCGCGGAGCGCGGCCAGCCGGTCGTGATATTCGTCGCGGTAGCGCTCGGCGCGGGTAACGAGATGGCGGGCGCCGGTTTCGGGATCGTGAAACTCGGTGCGCCCGGCGTAGGGGAAGGTCTCCTCGATCGGGTCGACGACCTGAACGAGATGGGCATGGGCGCCGGCGCCGAGAATGGCGGTGAGCGTCTTTTCGGTCTCTTCCCACGGGTCGAGGAAATCGCCGATCATGATGACGTCGGCGAAGCGGCGGAGCGACCGGGTGTTGGGTGCTTGCGGGTCGCGGGCGGCCAGCGGCAGCGCGGCGGCCAGTCGTTCGGCGCCGTTGCGGGCGAGGATCGGATCGGTGGCGCCGAGCAGTCCGATGCGTTCGCCGGCGGTGGCGAGCAGGTCGGCAAGCGCCAGGGTGAGCACGATCGCGCGGTTCTGCTTGGAGACCGTTGCAAGGCGCGAGCGGAAGTCCATGGACGGCGACAGGTCGACCCACATCCACATGGTGTGGGCGGCTTCCCATTCCTTCTCGCGCACGAACAGATGCTCGTCGCGCGCCGAGCGCCGCCAGTCGATCGAGGCGGCGGCCTCGCCGGGCACGAACGGACGGAACTGCCAGAAGGTCTCACCGCGCCCGCTGGTGCGGCGGCCATGCCAGCCGGCGATTACGGTGGCGGCGACCCGGCGTGCCTCGATGAGCATATCGGGCATCGCCTCGGCGATGATCTTCGCCTCGGTCAGCGCGCCCCGCGAAATGGCGGACCGCTCCATCTCCGGCCTAGCCGATGCGCTGCTTCAGCTCGGCGATCACGTCGCGGACCGTCTTGCCGTCGGCGCGCGCCGCGAAGGTGAGCGCCATGCGGTGCTGGAGGACCGGCTCGGCGAGCGCGGCGACGTCGTCGAGGGAGGGCGCGTAGCGCCCGTCGATGAGGGCGCGGGCGCGGCAGGCGAGCATCAATGCCTGGCTGGCGCGCGGGCCCGGGCCCCAGGCGATCGCCGCGGCGAGCTTGGGGTCGGCGCCGCCGTCGGGGCGGGCCGAACGGACGAGGTCGAGGATCGCCTCGACGATGCCTTCGCCGACCGGCATGCGGCGCACGAGCTGCTGGATGGAGCGCAGCTTCGCAGCGTCGAGCACCTGTTCGGCGTGCGACTGCGTGGCGCCGGTCGTCTCGAACAACATGCGCCGCTCGGCGCCGCGGTCCGGATAGAGAACGTCGATCTGGAGCAGGAAGCGGTCCAGCTGCGCCTCGGGCAGCGGGTAGGTGCCTTCCTGTTCGAGCGGGTTCTGGGTGGCCAGCACATGGAAGGGCAGGGGCAGGTCGTGGCGGGCGCCGGCGACGGTGACGTGATACTCCTGCATGGACTGGAGCAGCGCCGACTGGGTGCGCGGGCTGGCCCGGTTGATCTCGTCGGCCATCAGCAACTGGGTGAACACCGGCCCCGGCACAAAGCGGAAGCTGCGGGCGCCCTCGGGGCTCTGGTCCATGACCTCGGAGCCGATGATGTCGGATGGCATCAGGTCGGGGGTGAACTGGATGCGCCGCGCGGTCAGGCCGAAGACCGTTCCCAGGGTCTCGACCAGGCGGGTCTTGGCGAGGCCGGGAACGCCGATCAGAAGCCCGTGGCCGCCCGCCAGAATGGTGACGAGCGTGCGCTCGATCACCGACTCCTGGCCATAGATGACCTTGCCGATGGCGGCGCGGGCGTTCCTGATGGTGGCGACCGCGGCGTCGGTTTCGGCGATGATGCGCTCGGCGTCCGGGTCGGGCTGGGTCTGATTGATGGCGCTCATGGTGCCTCGGCGCTCCGGGATTCGGCTGTGGCGGCGATTGTTGCACGCGCACCCGCGGCGCAATAGGGGAGAGGGGTGCGATGCGACAGCGCGATAACGGGCAGCAAGCGAGGCGAAAGCGTGGCCGGGCGACCGGTTCCGCCGTCGCGGCGGCGGAATTCGATTAACCTTCACCGCAATGTGATGGAGCGGCGCTGATGGCGGAGGCTTCCGACGAGGGCTTCGCGCCGGGCCGCTTCTTTGCCGCGGCCGCCCGGCGCCTGCATGCGGAGCTTCCCGCGGCGGGCTCCGAAGTGCCGGGCGACCATCGCCTCAACCCCGATTTCCTCAAGGGCGTGGCGGCTTATACGGACGCCGCGGTGCTGATCCCGGCGGTTGCCCGCCCGGAGGGCGTCACCCTCATTCTGACACGCCGCACGGCGCACCTTTCCGCCCACGCCGGCCAGATCGCGTTTCCAGGCGGCAAGATCGACGCGGGCGACGCAAGCCCCGCCGCTGCGGCCTTGCGCGAGGCGGACGAGGAGATTGGCCTCGCGTCCCGGTTCGTTTCGGTGGTCGGCTATCTCGATCCTTACCTCACCCGCACCGGCTTCCGCATCCAGCCGGTGGTCGGTCGGGTGGAGCCCGGCCACGCCCTGACCGTCAACCCGGACGAGGTGGTCGATGCCTTCGAGGTGCCGGCCGCTTTCCTGATGAATCCCGCCAATCACCACAAGGCGGAAAGGCACTTTGAGGGGCGTACACGGTATTTCTATGAGATGCCGTTCGGGGATCGCTATATTTGGGGCGTGACCGCGGGGATCATCCGCGAGCTCTACGAGCAGGTATTTATCTGATGCTGCGGTTCCTGACCGTCGATGCCGTCTTCTTCCTGCTGCCGTTCCTCGCCTACGGCCTGTGGCTGATGGCGACGCGACAGCGCATTGGCGGCGTCTCGGAGTGGGAGGTGCGCACGGTGGCGACGCTGTGCATCATCGGCGCCGTCCTGATGATCGGGTCGATCCTGATCTTCATCCACTTCGACCGCGAGCCGCCGGGGGGCAAGTACGTCCCCGCCCACATCGAAAACGGGGTCATCGTCCCGGGCCAGATCGTGGAGCCGCCCGCGAGCCCGCCGAACGGCGGTTAGCCGGACAGGCCCGCCTTCGCGAGGCCCTCGCGCAGCCGTTGCACGTCCTCTGGCCGGCGGAACGGCATCCGGGCCATGTGCTCCTCGAAATCGTAAGCCGGATTGATCGCCTTGAGTTCGGCCCAGACCTTGCGCGCCTCCTCGGCTTCGCCGAGCTGACCGAGGGCGCTCGCCAGTGCGCTGCGGCTCATGTCGGTATTGGGCGCCAGCAGGATGCGCTCGCGGAACATGGTCGCGGCGGTCTCGTCGTGGCCGAGCATGAAGTGGGATAGGCCGAGGAAATGCAGATACTGCTGGCTGAAGCCGGGATCGAGGCGCATGGCGCGCTCGATGTCGGGGATGCCGTCCTCGGGATGTCCGGCGTAGAGGCAGAGCACGCCGCGGCCGTTGAGGGCGCCCGGAAAGTTCGGGTTGAGGGCAAGGGCGCGCTCGGTCGCGTCCCAGGCGCCCTGGTCGTCGCCGAGAAACAGCGCGCTGATCGAGTACGCCCAATGGCTGAACGGGTCGTTCGGATCAAGCGCGATGGCCTTGGTCGCGAGTTCTTCCGCTCGCTTGAGGGTCGCCTTGAGGTCGTCGGTCCAGGCGTTGCCGTACGCGAACAGGAGCGCCGCGGCGAAGCCGGCGTAGGGCTGCGAATAGGTCGGGTCGGCGGCGATCGCCTGCTCGGCAAGCGCGATCCCCTGTTCGCACTTCTCGCGGGTCAGCGTCGGCGACAGGATCAGTTCGCGGGCGCGCAGGAAGAGGTCGTGTGCCTTGACGCTGGTCGTCGGAGTTTCGGCGAGGCGCGCCGCTTCGCTCGGCGTCAGCTTGATCTTGAGGGCGTCGACGATGGTGCGGGTGACCTCGTCCTGAACTTCGAAAATGTCCGTAAGATCGCGGTCGTAGCGCTCGGCCCACAGGTGGGTGCCGTCGGTCGCATCGATGAGCTGGGCGGTGATCCTGACCCGATTGCCGGCCCGCCGGATCGACCCTTCGAGAACCACCCCGACCCCAAGCTCGCGACCCACCGCACGGATGTCGGGCGACTTGCCCTTGTAGGCGAAGCTCGAATTGCGCGCGATGACCAGCAGGCCCGCGACCTTTGACAGGTCGGTGATGATGTCTTCGCTGATGCCGTCGGAGAAGTATTCCTGTTCGGGATCGCCGGACATGTTGTCGAACGGCAGCACGGCGATCGAGGGGAGTTCCGCCTTGGGCTCGGCGGTGGCGGCTGCCTTCGCCCCTGGCGCGCTGCCGGGATGCCACTTCCAGACGCGGATCGGCCGGTCGATGTTCTTGACGTGAACCTCGCCGCCGTCGGTGAACGTCACTTCGACGCGGGTGCCGACGCTTTCGTTGACGATCGACGACACGCAGACGCCGCCGGGCTCGGCGAGCGGTTCCAGCCGCGCGGCGACATTGACGCCGTCGCCATAGATGTCGTCGCCGTCGATAATGATGTCACCGAGGTTGATGCCGATGCGAAGCGTGATCGACGGCGCCCCTTCCGAGGTCGCGGCGGCCATCTGGATGGCGAGCGCGCACTTGACGGCATCGACAACGCTGGCGAATTCGACCAGCGTGCCGTCGCCGATCAGCTTGACGATGCGGCCCGCGTTGGCGGCGACAGCCGGGTCGAACAGTTCCTCCCGGTGCCGCTTGAGAGCCGCGAGCGTGCCGGCCTCGTCGGCCCCCATCATGCGGGAGTAACCCACGACATCGGCGGCCAGAATGGCCGCGAGACGCCGGGTGGAGTTGGTGCGCGCCTCCGTCATGACTGCAACTCGTATTGGAATTTCGCGGGCTGCGCCAGCACGCCGGTCGCCGCTTAGTCCGGCAGGCCCGCTTTTGCGAGGCCAGCGATGATGTGCTGACAGCCGGCCGGGTCGCGGAACGGCAGCCGGTCCATATGGACCTTGACCGAATATTGCGGATTGATCCGCATGAGGTCGTGCCACACCGAGCGCGCTTCCTCGACCTCGCCGAGATGGCCGAGGGCGGACGCGAGGAAACAGCGCGTCAGGTCGGTCTCCGGGACCAGCAGGACGCGCTCGCGAAAATGAGCCACCGCGGTCTCATAGTTGCCGGACATCAGGTAAGCGAGGCCAAGGAAGTGGAGGTACTGGGTTCCCGTCACCGGGTCGAGGCGCACGCCGCGCTCGAGGTAGGGAATGCCGTCAATCGGATTGCCTGCGAAGATCTCGATGACGCCGCGCGAGCTGACGGCGTCGGAAGCGTTGGGAGCAAGGACCAGAGCCCTGTCGACGGCCGCTCTCGACCGGTCGTAGTCGCGGCTGAAGCCTGCCGTCATCGACATGATGTAGTGGCTGTATCCATTGTCGGGGGCGAGGGCGACGGCTTTCGTGGCAAGCTCGTCGGCGTGGCGCAATGCACCGGGGAGATCGTCGACCCAGGCGTTGTTGTAGGCGAGGCCGTAGGCGAGGCCGAGGGCGGCGTAGGCCTCGCCGTAGTTCGGGTCGATCCGGATCGCGCGTTCGAGCAGTCCCCGCGCCTGCTCGAACTTCTCGCGGGTCTTGTGGAGGCCGCCGAGCAGCTCGCGGGCACGCAGGTAGAGGTCGTGGGCCTCGACGCTTTCGGTGCCACCGTCGTCCTTAAGGCGCGCCGCCTCGCTGGCCGTGAGCGTCACCTTCAGCGCGTTGACGATCGTTCGGGTCACTTCGTCCTGGACCTCGAAGATGTCGGTGAGGTCGCGGTCGTAGCGCTCCGCCCACAGGTGCGAGCCGCTCTCCGCCTCGATCAGCTGGGCGGTGATGCGGACGCGATTGCCCGCCTTGCGGATCGAGCCTTCCAGCACCGCCTTGACGCCGAGGTCGCGTCCGACCGCGCGGATGTCGACCGCCTTGCCCTTGTAGATGAAGCTCGAGTTGCGGGCGATGACGGTCAACCCGCCGATCTTCGACAGGTCGGTGATGATGTCCTCGCTGATGCCGTCGGAGAAGTACTCCTGCTCCGGGTCGCCCGACATGTTGGTGAAGGGCAGGACCGCGATCGACGGCTTGATGGGCGCTGCCGGCGCCTGCGCCATCGCTTTCGCCGCCGGTGCAGGAGCGGCGCCCGGGTGCCACTTCCAGATGCGGATGGGTCGGGCGATGTTCTTGACCTGCACCTCGCCGCCGTCCTTGAAGGAAACCTCGACGCGGCTGCCGACGCTCTCGTTGACGATCGAGGAGACACAGACGCCGCCCGGCTCGGCGAGCGGCTCCAGCCGCGCCGCGACGTTGACGCCGTCGCCGTAGATGTCGTCGCCGTCGATGATGATGTCGCCGAGGTTGATGCCGATCCTCAGCGTGATGCTCGGTGCCGCGGCGTCGGAGGCGGCCCGGCTCTGGATCGCAAGCGCGCACTTCACCGCGTCGACGACGCTGGCGAACTCGACCAGCGTGCCGTCGCCGATCAGCTTGACGATCCGGCCGCTGTTGGCCGCCACCGTCGGGTCGAAGAGTTCCTCCCGGTGGCGCTTGAGGGCGGTCAGCGTGCCGGCCTCGTCGGCGCCCATCATGCGGGAATAGCCGACCACATCGGCCGCCAGAATGGCCGCAAGCCGCCGGGTCGTAATGGGTGCCTCGGGCATAAAGAATCCTTATTGGATGGATGTGATCATACCAAGGAACCCCGGCCCAGCGGAGTCCGATGACCGCCCAACTGCCGAGCCTCGCCAATGCCGACTGGCTGACCGATTCCGCGGTCCGCAGGGTCTTTGCCGTGCTCGAAGGCGCCGGGGCGGAGGCGCGCGTGGTCGGCGGCGCGGTCCGCAATGCGTTCATGGGCGCCCCCGTCGCCGAGGTTGATTTCGGCACCACCGCGCGTCCCGATGCGGTGATGAAGGCCGCGGCGGCGGCCGGCCTCAAGGCGGTCCCCACCGGCTTCGACCACGGCACGGTGACGTTGGTCGTCGGCGGGCGCGGCTTCGAGGTGACGACGCTCCGCGAAGACATCGAGACTGACGGGCGCCACGCGGTGGTGCGCTACGGCGACGACTGGCTCGCCGATGCCCGCCGTCGTGATTTCACCGTCAACGCGCTCTCCATCGATGCGGCCGGCACGGTGCACGATCCGGTCGGCGGCTACGCGGACGTCGTCGCGCGCCGCATCCGTTTCATCGGCGACCCCGACCAGCGGATCGCCGAGGACCGCCTGCGCATCCTGCGCCTCTTCCGCTTCCATGCGGAATACGGGGTGGGGGTGATCGATGCGGATGGCGTCGCGGCCGCGATCCGCGGTCGCGACGGCCTGCGCGATCTGTCAGCCGAACGCATCGGTCAGGAAATGCGCCGGCTGGTCGTCGCCCGGCGCGCGCCGGAGACTGTCTCGCTGATGCAGGAGGCGGGCATCCTGACGATCGTCCTCGGCGGCATCGCCTGTCTCGGCGCGTTCGCACGCCTGATGGCGCTCGATGAAGCGCCGAGCGTTCCGCGTTCGCTGGCGGTGCTCGCCTGCCGGGTCGACGAGGACGCGCTCCGCGTCAGCGAGCGCCTGCGCCTCGCCAACGCGACCCGCGACCGCGTCCGCGCGATCCTCGCCGCCGCGCCGTCGTTCAACGTGGCGCCATCGCCGCGTAGCGCCCGCGGGCTTCTCTATCGTCTCGGCCCCGAGGTCTATCGTGACGCGGCGCTCTGCGCATGGGCGTGGAGCGGCGCCGAGCCCGACGACCGCACCTGGCGCGAGGCCGCGACGTTGCCGGACCGCTGGACCGCGCCGACGTTCCCGCTCGGCGGCCGCGAAGCCATCGCGCAAGGGCTGTCGGGGGCTGCGATCGGGGAGGCGCTCCGCGCCATCGAGGCGTGGTGGATCGACGAAGACTTCGCCCCCGACGCCGCGGCGCTCCGTGCCCGCCTCCAGCAGATGCAGGGAAGCGCGCAGTAACGCCGGGTCACGGCGAGTTGCGTTGCGCCATCGCGCCCCGGTTGCTGAAGTGGTGCCCGTCGGGAGCGTCCCAACGGAGAGGAACAGCGATGCGCAACTTGTTGCGGGGACTGGCGATGGTGCTCGTCGCGGGCGCGCTCGGCGTGGGCGTCGCGTTGCCCGCGGCTGACGCCGCGTCGAAGGTGGTTGCCACCGGCACCTTCATCTACCCCGAGCCGGGCAACCCGGACGGCGGCGAGGGCTCAGTCAGCGTCCGCGACGACGCCGTCACTCTGGAGTCCGACTTCAAGGTCACGCCCGGTCCCGATCTTCAGGTCTATCTGGTCGCCAACCCGAAAGTACGCACGTCGCAGGACGTGCTTGACGCCAAGCGCCTCAACCTCGGCGTCCTGAAGTCGCCAAACGGCGGCCAGAGCTATCCGGTTCCCGCCGGCACCAACCTCGCCGACTATTCCAGCGTGGTCATCTGGTGCGAGACATATTCGGTGCTGTTCTCGCCCGCCGATCTCACGTTCAAGTAGCGGCCTGGGGTCACTCCGCGGCGAATGAAGATCGCGCCCCTGGCGCCGTTCAGACCGCGCGAACTTCGGCGAGTCGCTTCTTTGAGTACGCGTCGTCCCAGCAGACGGCGGCCTCCCACGCGGCAGACGCTTGCGCGGCGATGTCATAGGCGCGCTCGTCGAGGCCGGCGGCGTTATGGGGGAGCGCCAGATCGAGGTCGGGCACGTCGACGTGCGCCTCGTCCCAGTCGATCATCGCGACCCGATCCGCGGTCATGCGGATGTTGCGCGGGTTGGGATCACCGTGGACGACGCGGGTCTGGCGCCCGACAAGCCGCGCCCACGCGGCGCGGCATCGTGCAACGCCCTCCGGCGGCATCGCACCGAGATCGACCTTCGTCCCGGTCTCGGCGCTGAGGAGGTCGATCGACGATCGCCAGCCCGGGCGCTGCGGCCAGCCCTCGGTCAACCCATGCAGGCGGCGGAGTGTCTCGGCCACGCGACGCCAGTCGGCCTCTGTCTCGGGCGGTCCGCCTTCCACGTAGGTCATCACCACGAGACCGTCTGCAAACAGCCGGCCGTCCGTCGTCGGGATCGGTGCCGGCACGGTCAGGCCTTCGCGGTCGAGGTGTTGCAGGAGTCTGGTCTCCCAGTCGAGATCGGCGTCGCTCCTGGTGCCAAGCCGCGCTACCGCGAGGTGCCCCCGGACACGTACGCTCCAGACATCGTTGGCCACACCGCCAGAGAGAGCTTCGATGCGGCGGACGTCTTCACCCCACAGAGAGAGTGCCTCCCATCCCACCGATTATCCCCCACGCAGAATCCGAACATCGCCCGTGCGAAATCGCGCGGCGCGATCTGGAGCGACCGCACTTGGGGATACACGTCAGGACGTTGGCTGCCAACTCATGACGAACGGCAAGGCCAAGGCCGTTTGGCCAACGGGGCCTACGGCCACTTCACCACCGGCGGCATGGACGACAGGATCGAGTTGACATTGCCGCCGGTCTTCAGGCCGAAGATCGTGCCGCGGTCGTAGATCAAGTTGAACTCGACGTAGCGTCCGCGCCGGACGAGTTGCTCGTCGCGCTCCGCTTCGCTCCACGGCGTCAGGAAGTTCCGCCGTACCAGTTTCGGATAGACGTCGAGGAAGGCGAGGCCGACGTCCTTGACGAAGGCGAAGTCGGCGTCGCGGTCGCCGGAGTTCAGCCAGTCGAAGAAGATGCCGCCGATGCCGCGCGGCTCGTTGCGGTGCTTCAGGAAGAAGTACTCGTCGCACCACTTCTTGTAGCGGGCGTAGTCGGCGCCGTGTTTCTCGCACGCCGCCTTCATGGCGGCATGGAAATCCCGCGAGTCCGGGTCGTCCTGGGTGCGCCGCGCATCCAGCACCGGGGTCAGGTCGCCGCCACCACCGAACCAGTCGCGGCTGGTCGCCACCATGCGTGTGTTCATGTGGGCGGCGGGCACATGCGGGTTCTGCGGATGGGCGATCAGCGAGACGCCGGTGGCGAAGAAGCGCGGGTCCTCCTCGGCGCCGGGGATCTCCTTGCGGAACTCGGGCGAGAACTCGCCGACCACGGTCGAGACGTGAACACCGACCTTCTCGAAGACGCGGCCCTTCATCACCGCCATCACCCCGCCGCCGCCGTCGGCGCCGGTATGGTCGCTGCGCTTCCACGGCGTGCGTGCGAAACGGCCGGCCGGTTCGCCGGCCAGCGGCCCGTCGGCCGGCACCGCGTCCTCGATCGCCTCGAAGGCGGCGCAGAGCCGGTCGCGCAGCTCGGCAAACCAGGCCGCGGCCTGCTTCTTCATCTCTTCGACGCTGGTCGGGGAGGTCGTCGCCATCTGATCTGCCGCCCGTGTCTGGGGTCGCCCGATTGGTGCGGCTTGATCGGCCTCAAGGCGCCGCGGGTCAACCGGGGGCATAGGTCTGCGACATCCCGTCCGATCGGGGAAGCCGCGATGTTGAAGGCAATCTTCTGGCTGCTGCTGGGCGTTGTCGTCGTGGTCGGCGCCTTCGTCGGCTGGCAGTATGCCCGCTTCTCCGGCTCCATCGACCGAGATGTTGCCCGCCTTGCCGCGAACGCCGGCCCACCGGGCCGGATCGTCACCGCCGACATGCTGGCGTCCCTGCCACCGCCCGCCCAGCGCTATTTTCGCTATGCCGGCGTCGTCGGCGAGCCGATCCCCGGCGTCGTTCGCCTGACCCAGAAAGGGCGCATCCGCTCCAGCGAGGACGCCGACTGGATGACCTTCGAGGCGGTGGAGGTCTACTCGACCAGTCCGCCCGCCTTCGTCTGGCGGACGTGGCTGCCCGGCAAGTCGTTTCCCATCGCCTTCGGCCGCGACGAATATCTCGGCGGCCAGGGCAGCATCCTCATCAAGATGCTCGGCGTCTATCCGGTGGCCTCGGAGGGCGGCGATACCCTCCTGACCGCCGGCCTCATGCGCTACTTCAACGAGATCGTGTGGTTCCCGGCCGCCTACCTCGCCGGCAACGTCACCTTCGCGGCCGTCGACGACAACACCTTCACCGCGACGATGTCCGACCGCGGTCTGTCCGCGACCGCGACCTTCACGGTCGACGCCGAAGGCAAGCTCACGCTCTTCAGCGCGCCGCGCTTCAATACCCAATCCGGGAAGATCGAAACGTGGGAGACGCCGTTCGTGGGCTGGGAGGCGCGCGAAGGCGTGCGTGTGCCGCTCGCCGGCTCGGCTTATTACAAGCGGCCGGACGGCAACTTCACCTACATCGAGCTGGAGGTCACCGACCTCGCTTATGACCGGCCGCTACCGTGACGCGGGAAACCCGCCGGTCTGCCGGAGCGCCTCGCCGAGGACCATCGCGGCTGCCGTCGCCACGTTGAGCGAACGCCGGTCTGGCGCCATCGGAACCACGAGCCGCGCGTTCGCCGCCTCGTGAACCGTCTCCGGGACCCCGGCGCTTTCGCGGCCGACCATCAGCATGTCGCCGTCGGCGAAGGCGAAACCGGTGTACGCAATGCTGCCACGGGTTGTCAGGAGGATGAGTCGCCCACCGTTATTTCGGTGCCATAGTGCGAAATCGTCCCATCCGGCATGGCGGATCAGGGTCACCTGCGCCAGATAGTCCATGCCCGCCCGCTTCAGGGCCCGGTCGGAAACGTCGAAGCCGGCCGGCTCGATCACATGGACCGGCACCGCGAGGCAGGCGCCGAGGCGCATGATGGTCCCGGCGTTCTGGGGTATGTCAGGCTGAAAGAGGGCCAGGGAAATCATGGTGCCCGGGGTTCCTGCGCGATGAAGATGAAAGGCTGGTTCGAGCGCCTGATCGCGCCGCTGGTCGATGCGCCGGTCGTGCGCCCGCCCGACACGCTCGCCGCCTTCTACCGGCATTTCATCGTGCCCGTGAAGGGCACCATCCTGGCCGTGCTGGTCATCTCGCTGGTCTCGGCGGTCACCGAGATGGGCCTGTTCGTCTTTCTCGGCTGGATCGTCGATCAGGCGACCACCACGCCGAAGGAGCTGTTCTTCCCGCGCTACTGGCCGGAGCTCACCGGCATGGCGCTGGTCATCGTGTTGCTGCGCCCGGTCAACGCGTTCCTGTCGCGCACCTTCGGCCAGCTCGGCCTGATGCCGGCGCTGACCTTCTCGGTGCGCTGGCAGAGCTACCGCTACGTTCTGCGCCAGAGCCTGTCGTTCTTCCAGAACGACTTTGCCGGCCGCATCGCCCAGAAGGTCATGCAGACCGGACCGGCGCTCCGCGACACGGTGTCGGGTGTCGTCGACGGCATCTGGACGCTGGTCATCTATCTCGGCGGAACCGTCTGGCTGTTCGTCACCATCGACAAATGGCTGATCGCGCCGATCGCGCTGTGGACGATCGCCTACGTCATCGTGATCTTCACCCGCGTGCCTCCGGTGCGGGCCCGCTCGGCCGCCGTGTCGGAGGCCAATTCCCAGCTCTCCGGCCGCATTGTCGACGGCTACACCAACATCCAGTCGGTGAAGCTGTTCGCCCACGCCGAGCGCGAGGACGCCTTTGCCTACGAAGGCTTCCGCAACCACCTCGACGCCTATCGCCGCTTCGCGTTCACGGTCGCCAACCTGACCGTGACGCTCACCGTCATCAACTCGCTGCTGATCTTCTCGGTCGGCGGGCTGGCGCTCTATCTGTGGTCGGTCGGCAACATCAGCGTCGGCGCGATCGCGCTGGCGACTTCGCTGGTCATCCGCCTCAACCAGATGTCGGGCTGGATCCTGCGCATGATCACCTCGCTGTTCGAGAGCGTCGGCACGGTCCAGAACGGCATGCAGATGATCAGCCAGCCCTATTCGCTGCTCGATGCGCCGGACGCCAGGCCACTGGCCGTCTCGCGCGGCGAGATCAGATTCGACGACGTCTCCTTCCACTACGGCCGGCCGGGCGGGGTGATCGATCATCTGTCGCTGACCGTGAAGCCCGGCGAGAAGGTCGGCCTCGTCGGCCGCTCGGGCGCCGGCAAGTCGACGCTGGTCAATCTGCTGTTGCGTTTCTACGACGTGGAAGGCGGCCGCATCGCCATCGACCAGCAGGATATCGCCCACGTCACCCAGGAGACGCTGCGCGCCAGGATCGGCGTGGTCACGCAGGATACCTCCCTGCTCCATCGCTCGATCCGCGACAACATCCGCTACGGCCGCCCCGAGGCGAGCCAGGCGGAGATCGAGACGGCGGCCGAGCGCGCCGAGGCCGACGAGTTCATCGCCGGCCTTCACGACATGCGCGACCGCACGGGCTACGACGCCTTCGTCGGCGAGCGCGGCGTGAAGTTGTCCGGCGGCCAGCGCCAGAGGGTCGCGATCGCCCGGCTGATCCTCAAGGATGCGCCGATCCTCGTCCTCGACGAGGCAACCTCGGCGCTCGACTCCGAGGTCGAGGCAACCATCCAGGAGCAGCTCTACGGCCTCATGGAAGGGCGCACCGTCATCGCCATCGCCCACCGCCTCTCGACCATCGCCGTTCTAGACCGGCTGGTGGTCATGGATGCCGGCCGCATCGTGGAGGAGGGCACCCACCAGGAGCTGCTCGCCCGCGACGGCCTCTACGCGGCGCTCTGGCGCCGTCAGTCGGGCGGTTTCCTCGGTGTCGACGTCACGCCCCGCCAGGCCGCGGAGTAGGGGGCCCGCCTGTGGCCCTGCGGCCACAGGTCAAGCGTATGTCGCCATCCGTTGCCCAACCTCTAGGCATGCGGCCCAAACCGGCCTATTCAAGGCGCCGTCACGAGTCATTTGAAGTTCACGCCCCCGGGTTCGCCGGCCGGAGGCGCTTGCGCTTCGCCAACCCGAGAGGAGATGCCGATGGAGTCGATGCAGCTTGTTCGTTCAAGCCGCCGCGCCGGCATCGTCTTCAGGTTGGGTCTGACCGTCCAGAACTGAACGACGCTTTCTCGCCGGATCGGAGGTAAGCCCGGGCGCTTCGCGCTCCGGGCCGAACCTGCCACCCGCTTTTTCCCGCTGCTCCCGCCGGAGCGCGCCCAGACATCTTCGGAGCTATCCACTCGTGTTCCGCTTCTTCGAACGTCTTGTCGATCCCTTCCCGCCCGACGACGGCCGGACTCCGCCCGGCCGCCTGTTCGCGTTCCTCTATTATTACTCGCGCCCGGTGCTGCCCTGGCTCGTCCTCATGGGGCTCCTCACTGCCACCATGTCGGTGGTCGAGATCGTGTTTCTGCAGTTCACCGGCAGCCTGGTCGACTGGCTCGCCCACGGCGATCGCGCGGCGTTCCTTGCCAGCTACTGGGCGCCGCTTCTGGCCATGGCAGTGGTGGTGGCGATCGTCTTCCCGCTGCTTGGCCTCGGCGGCAGCCTGCTCCAGTTCCAGACCACCTTCGGTGCCTATCCGATGCTGGTCCGCTGGAAGGCGCACCGCTTCATGCTCGGCCAGAGCCTCGCCTTCTTCAACGACGAGTTCGCCGGCCGCGTCTCGCAGAAGGTGATGCAGACGGCGCTCGCGGTGCGCGACAGCATCACGCGCATCCTCGACGTCGGCGTGTACATCGTCGTCTATTTCATCGGCACGCTGTGGCTGCTCGGGCAAAGCGACGTGTGGCTGGTGGCGACGCTCATCGTGTGGCTTGCGGCCTATGTGGCGCTGCTCGCCTGGTTCGTGCCGCGCCTTGGCGCGGTCGGCGAGCTGCAGGCCGATGCGCGCGCCGAGATGACCGGCCGCGTCGTCGACAGCTACACCAACATCCAGACCGTCAAGCTGTTCGCCCACACCACCCGCGAGCACGATTACGCCCGCTCGGCGATGAGTTCGTTCCTGGGCACGGTGAACCAGCAGGCGCGCATGTTCACGTCGCTGTCGCTACTGCTGAACGTGCTGAACTCGGTGGTTCTGGTGCTGGTCGCGGCGATTGCCATCTACGCGTGGACGCGCTCGCTGATGAGCGTCGGGGCGATCACCGTTGCGCTTGGCCTCGTCATGCGGCTGCGCACCATGTCGCAGTGGATCATGTGGGAGGTCGCCCAGCTCTTCGAGAGCATCGGCACGGTGCGCGACGGCATCACCATGCTGTCGCGGCCGATCACGGTGAAGGACCGGCCCGACGCTGCGGCGCTGACCGTGCCCAACGGCGAGATTCGCTTCGATCACGTCCGCTTCCACTACGGGCGCGGCGCCGGCAAGGTCCTCGACGACTTCAACCTGACCATCCGCCCGGGCGAGAAGGTCGGGCTGGTCGGCCGCTCGGGCGCCGGCAAGTCGACCGTCGTCAACCTGCTCCTGCGCTTCTACGATCTGGAAGGCGGGCGTATCCTGATCGACGGGCAGGACATCGCCGCCGTCACGCAGGAATCGCTCCGCCGCCAGATCGGCATGGTCACCCAGGACACCTCGCTGCTGCACCGCTCGGTGCGCGACAACATCCTCTACGGCCGTCCCGACGCCACGGAAGCCGATGTCGCGCGCGCCGCCGAGCTCGCCTATGCCGACACCTTCATCCGCGAGCTTGCCGACCCCAAGGGCCGCACCGCCTACGACGCCCACGTCGGCGAGCGCGGCATCAAGCTGTCCGGCGGCCAGCGCCAGCGCATCGCGATTGCGCGCATCTTCCTGAAGGATGCGCCGATCCTGGTGCTCGACGAGGCGACCTCGGCGCTCGATTCGGAGATCGAGGCGGCGATCCAGGAGACCCTCTACGGCCTGATGGCCGGCAAGACGGTCATCGCCATCGCGCACCGCCTGTCGACCATCGCCGCGATGGATCGTCTCGTGGTGCTCGATCAGGGCCGCATCGTCGAGGTCGGCAGCCATGAGGAGCTGATCCGTCATGACGGCCTCTACGCGGCGCTGTGGAGCCGTCAGTCGGGCGGCTTCCTCGATGTCGAACCGGTGAACCAGGCGGCGGAATAGGAACGGCGCAAGATGATCTTCCGCTTCTTCGAAAGGCTGATTGACCCCTTCCGGGCGCACGATCCGTCGATGCCGCCGCCGACGCTTGGCGGCTTCTACTGGCACTACACCAAGCAGGTGTGGCCGGTGCTTGTGGCGCTGATGTTCGTCGGCTTCTTCGTGTCGCTGATCGAGGTCTCGATCTTCCGCTACGCCGGCAACCTCGTCGACATGCTCAAGGCGACCACGCCGGAGCGCATGCTCGCCGACTACGGCTGGACGTTTGCGTGGATGGCGTTCGTCGTCATCGTCGCGCGCCCGTTCTTCAACATCCTGCACGACCTGCTGGTGCAGCAGTCGCTGGCGCCATCGTTCACCAACCTGGTGCGCTGGCAGACGCACCGCTACGTGCTGCGCCAGACGGTCGGCTTCTTCACCAACGATTTCGCCGGCCGCATCGCCTCCAAGATCATCCAGACCGGCCCGGCACTGCGTGAGTCGGTGGTGCAGGTCTGCGACGCGCTGTGGTTCGTCACCATCTACTCGATCAGTTCGATGATCCTGTTCAGCCAGCTCGATGTGTGGCTGATGGCGCCGCTTGGTCTGTGGATCGCGGGCTTCGTGCTGACCCTCTATTACTTCGTGCCGCGCATCCGCAGGCGCTCGGTGACCGTGTCGGAGGCCCGCTCGATGCTGACCGGGCGGATTGTCGACAGCTACACCAACATCCAGACCGTGAAGCTCTTCGCGCATACGTCGCGCGAGGACGATTACGCGCGCGACGCCGTCAACGATCACCAGCAGAAGTTCAACAAGTCGACCCGCATGGTCACCGCCATGTCGTCTACCGTGGCGATCATGAACGGCCTCCTGATCGGCGGGACGGCGGCGCTTGCGGTCACGTTGTGGGCGAACGGCAATCTCAGCCTCGGCGCGCTGACCATCGCGGCGGGCCTCGCCTTCCGCATCGCGACGATGTCCGGGTGGATCATGTGGACCTCGATCGGCATCTTCGACAACGTCGGCGCCGTGCAGGAGGGCATGGAGACCATCGCGCGCCCGCAGGACCTCGTCGACGTGCCCGACGCCATGGAGCTGAAGGTGCCGAAAGGCGAGATTCGCTTCGAGAACGTCACGTTCCACTACGGCCGCAAGAGCGGCATCATCGAGAACCTGTCGCTCAACATCGCGGCCGGCGAGAAGGTCGGGCTGGTCGGCCGCTCGGGTGCCGGCAAGTCGACCATCGCCAATCTGCTACTGCGCTTCTACGACGTGGAGGGCGGGCGCATCGTCATCGACGGGCAGGACATCGCCCAGGTGTCGCAGGATTCGCTCCGCAAGCAGATCGGCCTCATCACCCAGGATACTTCGCTGCTGCATCGCTCGATCCGCGAGAACGTGCTCTACGGCCGGCCCGAGGCGGGCGAGGACGCCATGCGCGGCGCGCTGCGTCAGGCGCACGCCGAGCAGTTTGTCCCGGACCTGTCCGACTACCACGGCCGGCGGGGCTTCGATGCCCACGTCGGCGAGCGCGGCGCCAAGCTGTCCGGCGGCCAGCGCCAGCGCGTCGCCATCGCGCGGGTGCTGCTCAAGGACGCGCCGATCCTGGTCCTCGACGAGGCGACCTCGGCGCTCGATTCGGAGGTCGAGGCCGCCATTCAGGAGAGCTTCACCAAGCTGATGAGGGGCAAGACGGTGATCGCCATCGCGCACCGCCTGTCGACCATCGCGGCGATGGACCGGCTGGTGGTGCTCGACAAGGGACAGATCGTCGAGATGGGCACCCACGCCGATCTCATCAAGCGCGGCGGCCTTTATGCGTCGCTGTGGAACCGCCAGTCAGGCGGCTTCCTCGATGCGGAACGGCCGGTCCCGGACGCGGTGTTGGAGCCCAGCGTCGAGACCGGCTCGCAAGCGGCGGAGTAGGGGTCGCTCACGCCGCCTCTTTCCATTCCGCAAGCTGCGCGCGTGACGGGATCATCGACACGATGAAGCCGGTGATCCACGTCGCCGCGAAAATCAGCGCGAACGGCACCCAGGTGCCCCAGGCGCTGGCGAACATCGCGAAGCTGCCCTGGACGAGCCAGGCGACGACCACCGCGTCCAGCGCCGCCACGATCGCCGTGAAGACGAGGGCGGTGGGCAGCGGGTCGCGCGCCCCACGCGCCCGGAAGTAGCCGTAGGCGACGGCGGCGAAGATCAGCGGCGCCGCGACGGCGTGGATGGCGAGTGCGGCGCCGATCGACACCGTTGCCATCAGCGCCGCCATCAGCACCGCGCAGAGCGCCCATCCGGCGGCGCCATAGGCGAGCAGGCGCCAGGGCGAGCGCGCCGCCGGGTCGACGGCGATGCCGGGCCGGGCGGTCGGGATCGCCTCGGCGACCTCGTCGGCCCAGGCGCGGATGCGTTCCGGATTGCGCCAGTCGCCGGCGCGGGTCTTGGCCATCGCTTCGGCCGGGAAGCCCTTGGCGTCGGCCGGCAGGCGTCCGCCGAAGGTGGCGTGGCCGAGCGCGCCGATCCGATCCATGAGCACGCTGACCTCGCGCGCCGGCGCGATCTGCTTGCGGTCGGCGGAGTCGTCGAGCGGCCCGCTCGAGAACAGCCAGACCGGAATGCGTTGCAGCGCGGCGGCGTTGCGGGTCACGAACCGATACGCGGCCCGGTGCCAGCGGTTGGCGTAGACCGCCCCGCCGATCACCGCCGCGTCGTAGCCCTTGATGCCGTGCAGCGCCCAGGCCGGCTGGAGGTCGACCTCCAGCCCGTCGCGATGCAGTTCTTCTGCGATGGTGTGGGCGATCCCCTCGGTTCCGCCCTGCTTCGATCCCCAGCTGACGAGCACGCGCATAGCCGCCTCCAATCCGGTTCCGAAACCTCAGCAAGGGCCCTAGCAGAGCCGCACCGGACCGCCTTGAGGTGGGTCAAACGCCCCGGGTTTCCTGCGTTCCGGTCCCGGTCGCGCCTTTTGGGGGGCGCGACGCCCCAAAACCCGCCATCCCCGCGACAATGTGCGCATTTCTCAGGGCTACTCTGGACAAGTCCTAAGGTCGCTCGCTAAACCTTGCCGGCCTCAGGCGGGGGATTCTGCCGGCGGTGGGGCGAGGCGTTCTGGCAGGGCTTTCAGGGGACCGATTTGTCAAGCACCGACGCGGCTGATCATCCGGAACCGACACGGCGGGACTTTCTCTACATTGCCACGGGGGCGGTCGCCGGCGTCGGCACGGCGCTGGTTGCGTGGCCGCTGGTCGACCAGATGAACCCGGACGCTGCCGCCCTGGCGCTGGCCTCGGTCGAGGTCGACATCTCCGCGGTCGAGGTCGGCCAGTCGCTCATCGTCAAGTGGCGCGGCAAGCCCGTCGTCATTCGCCAGCGCACCGAGAAGGAGATCGCCGATGCCAAGGCGGTCGACATCTCGCAGCTGCGCGATGGTCTGGCGCGCAACGCCAACCTCCCGGCCGACGCGCCGGCGACCGACGCCAATCGCTCCGCGCCCGGCAAGGAAGCCTGGCTCATCATGATCGAGATCTGCACGCATCTCGGGTGTGTGCCGCTTGGCCAGCAGGGCGCCTACGACGGCTGGTTCTGTCCGTGCCACGGGTCGCAATACGATCCGGCCGGGCGCATCCGCCAGGGGCCGGCGCCGGAGAATATGGCTATTCCGAAGTACAACTTCACTTCCGACACCACGATCATGATCGGCTGACAGGCGGGCGGGCGAAATCAATATGGCCGAACACGGCGAAGCACACGGGGCGGATTGGGCGCCGACCAACCGGGTGATCAAGTGGATCGAGGTGCGGCTGCCGATGTTCGGCTTCATCCGCTCCTCGTTCGTCGTCTTCCCGACGCCGCGCAACCTGAACTACTGGTGGAACTTCGGCGCCATCCTGCTGTTCATGCTGGCCGCGCAGATCGTCACCGGCATCGTGCTCGCCATGCACTACACGCCGAACGCCACCCTCGCCATGAGCTCGGTCGAGGGCATCATGCGCGACGTCAACTACGGCTGGCTGATCCGCTACCTGCACTCAAACGGCGCCTCGCTGTTCTTCTTCGCCGTCTACATCCACATGCTGCGGGGCATGTACTACGGCTCCTACAAGGCGCCGCGCGAGATCCTCTGGATTCTGGGCGTCATCATCTTCCTGCTGATGATCATGACGGCCTTCTTCGGCTACGTGCTGCCGTGGGGCCAGATGTCGTTCTGGGGCGCCACCGTCATCACCAACCTGTTCTCGGCGATTCCCGTGGTCGGCAACACCATCACGACGTGGCTGTGGGGTGGCTTCTCGGTCGACAACGCGACCCTCAACCGCTTCTTCTCGCTGCACTACCTGCTGCCGTTCATGATCGCCGGCGTGGTCATCCTGCACCTCTGGGCGCTGCACGTTCCCGGCAACGGCAATCCGGCCGGCGTCGACGTCAAGAGCAGCCAGGACACGGTGCCCTTCCACCCGTACTACACGATCAAGGACACTTTCGGTCTGTCGGTGTTCCTGATCCTGTTCGCGTGGCTGGTCTTCTACGTGCCCAACTATCTCGGCGAGCCGGACAACTACATCGCCGCCAACCCGCTGCAGACGCCGGCGCACATCGTTCCGGAATGGTACCTGCTGCCGTTCTACGCGATCCTGCGCGCCATCCCGAACAAGCTGTTCGGGGTCATCGCGCTGTTCAGCTCGATCGCCGTCTTGGTCTTCCTGCCGTGGCTCGATACCGCGCGGGTGCGCTCGTCGACCTTTCGGCCGATCTACCGCCAGTTCTTCTGGATCTTCGTCGCCACCGGCCTCGGCCTCGGCTACCTCGGATCGCAGCCCCCGGAAGGCGGCTTCGTGATCGCGGCGCGCATCCTGACCGTCTACTACTTCGCCCACTTCCTCATCGTGCTGCCGGTCGTCGGCCTGCTCGAGAAGCCCAAGCCGCTGCCGACCAGTATCACCGAGGCGGTGCTCTCCAAGACCTCCGGGGCGAAGGCCTGACATGAAGCGCGCTCTCGCCCTCGTCGCCGCCGCCGTCGTCGCGTTTTCCGCGGCCACCGTCCTCGCGCAGGAGGGCGGCACCCAGCCGACCTCGTTCCCGCAGAAGACGCCACCGCTCCTGTCGTGGTCGTTCGCCGGTCCGTTCGGCAAGTTCGACCGGGCGCAGTTGCAGCGCGGCTATCAGGTCTACAAGGAAGTCTGCTCCAACTGCCATTCGATGAAGTACGTCGCGTTCCGCAACCTCGAGGCGGAGGACGGGCCGGGCTTCAGCGTGGACGAGGTCAAGGCGCTGGCGGCGAGCTTCCAGATCACCGACGGGCCGAACGATTCCGGCGACATGTTCCAGCGGCCGGGCAAGCCGTCCGACCACTTCCCGTCGCCGTTCCCGAACCCCGAGGCCGCCGCCGCCTCCAACGGCGGGGCCGCGCCGCCCGACTTGTCGCTGATGGCCAAGGCGCGTGGCGCCGAACGCGGCGTGTTCTGGGCGATCGTCGACTTCTTCACCCAGTACCAGGAAGGCGGCCCGGACTATATCCACGCGCTGCTCACCGGCTTCACCGATCCGCCCAAGGGCGTGACGGTGCCCGACGGCACCTACTACAACCCGTACTTCATGACCGCGGTGTCGCTGAAGATGCCGCCGCCGCTGGCCGACGATCAGGTGACCTACACCGACGGTACGCCGCAGACCGTCGACCAGTACGCCCGCGACGTGGCGGCGTTCCTGATGTGGGCGGCCGAGCCCCATCTGGTGGCGCGCAAGCGCATGGGCTTCGAGGTGGTCGTCTTCCTGCTGGTCTTCGCGGGCCTGATGCTGCTCACCAAGCGCCAGATCTGGTCAAAGGTCGCCCACTGACGGCGCGCCACGCTACCCATTCAGCCGAAAATCTCCCGGAGCGCGCGTTTCACCGCGGTGCGGTCGCGGGCGCCGAGCGTTCCGAGCCGGCGCAGTATGGTCTGGTTGGGAAGGGTGAACGTCTTCCAGCGGATGACCGAAGGGTGAAGGATGCCCGCCTTGGCACCGTCGGTTATGGCGATGTCGCTGGGCCACGACGAGCCGGCGCCGGTGGTAATCATTGCGAGCACTGACTGACCGTTCTCCGCGTTGAATGTCGTGCCGGAGAAGACCAGCGCCGGGCGCACCTTCACAATCGGCCGGTCGACGAACGGGAAGGGCACGGCCACGACATCGGCGAAGTCACAGATCACGGTAGGCTTCGGCGTCTTCTCCCGAATCCCATTCGTTGAGCGTGGGAGCGAGGCTGGCGAGGTACGTGTCGGCGACGATCACTTCGCGCACGGGGACTGTCGTGCGGCTCGCCTTGCGGAGCCGCGCCCAGACCTGACGCATCTCGCCGATCGGCCTGATGCCGAAGGTTGGCCGGCCGTCGCGGCCGTCGCGCATACGCTCCCACTTGCCGACAATGCCATCGACTTCGAGGTCGAGGACTTCGCCCGCCTTGAGCGACTTGATCCTCGTCTGAAGCTCGGGGCTGCCCTCGACGCTCTTCACCCAGACCGCGTCGTCGTTGATCCTGACGGTTGCCATGACGATCCTTCTTCAAGCCTAACGATGATAGGGGTGGGGTGGGGTGGGGTCAAGGGCACCTGAGGCAGTTCGTCCCCTCTGACCGTTGTGGTCTCAGACCCTTCGGTTTGCTAAGCCTGCCAGTTGCCCGGCCGCGTCGCGGCGTGCGGTTTGGGAAGGGAAGAAGCGTGACCGCCGGCAGTTCCATCGACCTGAAGTCCCTGATCCGTTCGATTCCCGACCATCCCAAGCCGGGGATCATGTTCCGCGACATCACCACGCTGATCGGCAACGCCGCGGGCCTTAGCGCCGCCGTCGATGCGCTCGCCGCGCCCTATGTCGGCGCCGGCATCGACGCGGTCGCCGGCATCGAGGCGCGCGGCTTCATTCTGGGCGGTGCGGTGGCGGTGGCGCTCGGCTGCGGCTTCGTGCCGATCCGCAAGAAGGGCAAGCTGCCTTGGCGCGTGGTCGCGCAGGAGTACAGCCTCGAGTACGGCGACGACCGCATCGAGATGCACGCCGATGCTCTGGCTAGCGGCGCGCGCGTGCTGCTCATCGACGATCTCATCGCGACCGGCGGCAGCGCCGACGCGGCCATCGAACTGATCCGCCGCCTCGGCGGTGAGGCGGTGGCCGCCGCGTTCCTGATAGACCTGCCCGATCTCGGCGGCGCGGCGCGCGTCGCCGCCAAGGGCGTCGCCGTTCACACCGTCATCGCCTTCGAGGGGCACTGAGGTCCGTTCATGGCTGATTTCCACATCTACGTCGGCTACCGCACGATTTCGTCGTGGTCGATGCGCGGCTGGCTGCCGATGCAGAAGGCGGGCGTGCCGTTCGAGGAGACGCTGCTGCGCTACCGCACCCGCGACGGCAAGGCGGAACTCACCCGCCTGTCGCCGACCGCCAAGGTGCCGCTGCTGATCCACCGGACCGGCGGCCAGGAGATCAAGGTGTGGGATTCGCTGGCGATCGGCGAATACCTCGCCGAGACCTTCCCGGATCGCCACCTGTGGCCGCAGGATCCGGCGGCGCGCGCCCACGCCCGCGCCATCGCGGCGGAGATGCACTCGGGCTTCCGGCCGCTGCGCGAATATCTGTCGATGGCGCTGCTGGAGCGCCTGCCCAACCCCAACAATCCGCAGGCCAACGCCGACGTCGCCCGCATCGAGAAGATGTGGCGGGCGTGCCGCGAGACGTGGGGCCGGGCGGCCGGCGGGCCGTTCCTGTTCGGCAACTGGACCATCGCCGACGCCATGTACGCGCCGGTGGTAACGCGCTTCCGCACCTACGGCGTCAAACTTGGCACTACCGGCGCGGCGTACATGGACGCCGTGCTTGCCGACCCGGATTTCCGCCTGTGGGAGGAGCGCGCCCGCGCCGATGCGCCACCCGAGGCGCCGACGCCGTAGCTGGCGGCCACGCCCGTCACTTTCGCGGAGCGCCGGCCTCGCCGTAGGTGATCAACCGCGCGCCGCGGTGGCCGGTGAGGTAGATCCACAGCCAGCTCAGCGCCACCGAGATGCGGTTCTTGAGTCCGATCAGGAAGTAGATGTGGGCGAGGCCCCACGCCCACCAGCCGACCCAGCCCTTCAGTTGCAGCCAGCCGAAGTCGATCACCGCCGCGCTGCGCCCGATGGTGGCGATGTCGCCGAGGTGGCGATAGCGAAACGGCGCTGAGGCCGGGCGTCCACCAAGCCGCGCCGCGATCGTTGCGGCGACGTACTTGCCCTCCTGCTTGGCGGCGTCGCCGATGCCGGGCACCGGCTTGCCGTCTGGCATGGTCACGGTCACCGTGTCGCCGATCGCGAAGATTTCCGGGTGGCCGGGCACGGTCAGGTCGGGCCCCACCTTGATGCGGCCGGAGCGGTCCGCCTCGGCGCCGAGCCAGGCGGCGGCTGGCGAGGCCTGCACGCCCGCCGCCCACAACACCGTCGCCGCGGCGAGGCGGCTGCCGTCGACCACGACGCCATCGCCGTCGACCGCGGTGACGCTCTTGCCGAGCACCACCTCGACGCCGAGCTTCTCGAGCGCCTGCCGGGCATAGGCGGACAGGTTCTCCCTGAAGTTGGCGAGCACCCGCGGCCCCGCCTCGATCAGCACGACGCGGGCCTCCTCCGGATGGATGGCGCGGAAATCGCCGCGCAGCGTTACCCGCGCCAGTTCGATGATGGCGCCGGCAAGTTCCACGCCGGTAGCGCCGCCGCCGACGATGACGAAGGTCAGCAGCGCCCGGCGCCTGTCCGGATCGCTCTCGCGTTCGGCGGCCTCGAAGGCGGCGAGCAGCTTGCGGCGGATCGCGGTGGCGTCCTCGAGGGTCTTCAGCCCCGGCGCGAAGGGTTCCCAGTCGTCGTGGCCGAAATAGGCGTGGCGGGCGCCGGTCGCGATGACCAGCGTGTCGTAGGGCACGGTGCCGCCGTCGGCGAGCTGCACCTGGCGGACTTCGGCGTCGATGCCGGCAACCGTCGCCATCAGCGTCGTCGTCTCCGGGTGGCGGCGGACGAGCATGCGGATCGGCCAGGCGATCTCGGAGGGGCTGAGCGCGGTGGTGGCGACCTGATAGAGCAGGGGCTGGAACAGGTGATGGTTGCGGCGGTCGATGATGGTGATCGCCACGTCGGCCTTGGCGAGGTTCTGGATCGCCGCAAGGCCGCCGAAGCCGCCGCCGATGATGACCACGCGGTGCTTGCCGGTCGGGGCGCTGGTCGTCGCTTCCATCTGTCGCTCCTGACGGTTTTGATTTAGGCGGGCAGGGCGGCGTTTGCACCTGCGATCTCGAAATGCCGGCCATGTGTTTTCGGTGATGATCCTGTCGCAAACCCGCGCTACTCTGGGTTTCTCCCGCCGGCCGGGGATCGCCGTTAGGTGGCCGCTTCCCTGACTTTGCGGGCCGTTGATGTCCTTGTTCTGGCGCCGCCGATTTGGTGCGCCGGCTTATCTTTGCTTTCAGAACCAACTTCAACAGAGAGGCTCAGTCCCATGATCCGTAGCAGGTGTTTGCTGCCGCTGGCCCTCGGCGCGGCGTTCGTCGTGGCGCCGTTCGCCGGCGCGTTCGCCGACGATATGGCGGTGCCCCAGAACGATCTTCTCAACGCCACGCTCTGGGTGACCAATTCGGTCGAGTTCAAGGCGACCGCGGAGGAAGCTTACGCGCTCGCCCGCATCCGCCTCGACGAGGCGCTCGCCGACAAGAGCTGGACCGCCGCCACCGAGCAGACCGGCGACTACCAGAACCTGCCGCCGGCCATCATCCTCGATGCCGACGAGACGGTCATCGACAACGGCGCCTATGAATCGTGGCTGATCAAGACCGGCCAGGACTACAGCGGCAAGACCTGGGCGGCGTGGGTCGCATCGGCGGAAGCCAAGGCGGTGCCCGGCGCCGTCGACTTCACCAAGTACGCCGACTCCAAGGGCGTCAAGGTGTTCTACGTCACCAACCGCAGCGCCGATCAGGAAGAGGCGACCCGCAAGAACATGCAGGCCCTCGGCTTTCCGATGGGCGGCGACGTCGACACCTTCCTCATGAGCGGCGAACAGAAGGACTGGACCTCGAAGAAGGGCACGCGCCGCGCCTTCGTCGCCCAGAACTATCGTATCCTGCTGCTGCTCGGCGACAACTACGGCGACTTCTCCGACGCCTACGGCGGCTCGGAGGCCGATCGTCTCGCCTCGTTCCAGTCGAACGCCGCCCACATCGGCCACGACTGGATTTTCATCTCCAACCCCGAATACGGCTCGTTCGAGTCGGCGCCGTTCATGAGCGACTACAAGAAGTCGCCCGATCAGCGCCGCCAGATGAAGATCGACGCGCTGCCGACGTGGGCCGGCGCGCCGCAGTAAGCCTAGTCATTCCCGCTCCCCGGTGCGCGGCCGGGGAGCGGCCCATCTCAAACGGTCCCGGAATGCGCTTGCTAGGTCTGCGAACCCATGTTCGCTGCCGGGCTCTTCTGCCCCAGGCGGGCTTCCGTCCCGGCCAATAGCCGCTGGATGTTGGCGCGATGGCGCCAGATCACGTAGAGGCCGCCCACCACGACCAGCAGCCGATAGGGCAACGGATGCTCCAATCCGAAAATGAGGGCGATCGCGGTCAACGCCGCCAGCATTGACGCGAGGGAAACGATCCGAAACGCGGCCAGCACAACGCCAAAAGCGATCGAAGCGCCAAGACCTACCGGCCAGGACATCGCGAACAAGACGCCCAGCCCTGCCGCGGCGGACTTGCCGCCGGCGAACCTTAGCCAGATGGAACGGCTATGCCCCAGCAGGACGGCGAAGCCAGCCACGGAAACAGACCAGGGCGCCCAGGTTTGCAGAGCAAACGCCGATCGCGGCGGGACAGCCGGCAATGTCGAGAGCCCGGAATAGTACCATCGGGCAAAGACGATCGCCGCCACACCTTTCAGCAGGTCCACCAGCAGCACTGCCAGCGCCGGCCATTTCCCGACGGTTCGCAATACGTTCGTTGCGCCGGTGGATTTCGAGCCGTGCTCGCGGATATCGATGCCCTTGAGCAGTCTTCCGGCGAGATAGCCGGTGGGCAAGGAGCCGATGAGATAAGCGATCGCAAACCCCATCGCATTCGCTATCCAGAAAACCATCGGGTTCACCTCGACGCCAAATGGGGGCCATCAGGCCACTCCCGGCCAGCGCGTTGCCCTTTCGTCCAGCGCGCGGTCACCGGACGATGACTGCGCTTTCCTTTTCACACCATCATGAAGACGTGCGCGGTCAGCTGGTACACGCGCGCGCCGTCCTGATTGGTGCCGGTGGTGCGTGACGAGACGATGCCGATGCCGGGGCGTGAGCGCGACAGCCGCTTGGCGACGATCTCGCCGGTGTAGGTGATGCGGTCGCCGGCGTAGACCGGCTTCAGCCACTTCAAGTCGTCGAAGCCGGGCGAGGGGCCGAAGCGCGGCGGGCTGGGAAGGCTCAGGAAATAATCCACCTGGAGGCGCATCATCACCGCGGCGGTGTGCCAGCCGCTCGCCGACAGGCGCCCGAACGGACCGTCGCGCGCCGCCTCCTCGTCGACGTGGAAGAACTGCGGGTCCCACTTCCCGGCGAATTCCCGAATGCGTTCGGCGGTGAATTCGTAAGTGCCGAACTCGGCCCGGTCGCCGACCGCGAAATCGTCGTAGCCGCTCATCGTTGGCGCTTTCCGAAGAACACCGGGTTGTCCAGCCACATGACCGTCTCGCCCGCCTGGTTGGTGACCTCGTGGCGGAAGGTGACGATCCCTCGGTCGGGCCGGCTCTCGGAGCCGCGCATGGCGGTGACCGTCGAACGGCCGGTGAGGGTGTCGCCGGGCTTCACCGGCTTTGCCCATTTCAGCGTGTCGACGCCCGGCGAGCCGAGGCAGGTGGAGTTTTGCAGGAATGAGTTGGTCATCAGGCGCATGAAGATCGCTGCCACGTGCCAGCCCGACGCGATCAGCCCGCCGAGGAACATCGTCTGCGGCGCCTTCTCGTCGAGATGGAAGGGCTGCGGGTCGAACTCGGCTGCAAATTCAACGATGTCGTCGTGCGACAACGACCGGCTGCCGTGCTCGATCACCTCGCCGACTGTGAAATCCTCGAAGGCGCGCATAGACCCGGATCACTCCGCTCGAATCAGCTGACTAGCGATAAGAGTATGTGTTCAGCAATATCAGTGCGGTGACCGTGACGACGCCAAGGAGCAAGAGCGCAGCGAAACCAATCACACCCAGGCGAAAGTATCGCGACATAAGAACTTTCGAAAGCTTTGCTTCGGGATACACGTTGATCGAATTTGCTATCAGGTTTGCGACAATGAACGCGATTATGATCGCGAAGAGTCCAGCCAATGCTCTGTTGAACGGGAAGGGAGTCACATACAGGGCCGAGGCGGACATCGCGGTCGCGATCGACAAGAAAGTCTGATTTCTCTCCAGCTCTTTCCTTGCAAGCAATCTTGTCCTTATCTCTTCCGCGAGTATTTCCTCCGTTGCTTTCAAGCCCAAAGTGGGTTCTCCGAGCTTGAGGAGCCCATCGACCATTCGCGCCCGGCGGTCGATTAATTCTTGAAGCTGTTCATCGATCAGCGGAATGGATGTCGAATAGAAAGCCTTTCTTGCCTCTTTTGGGAGCTGTACCTTTATGTCGCTTTGAAACGCGGATATTTGTTTCTCGATGTCTCTAAATTCTTCTTGAGCGCTTTGCTTCTTCTCTTCGAGAGTTTTGGCCTCGACTGCGATTTGTTCGCTAGCGTTGAATTTGTCGAGTATCTCTTTGACAGCCGCATCCCGCTTTCTATTGGCCAGACCTAAGGCGAGCGGGACAAGTGCCAAGAGCAGGGACGCCAGCGCGGCGAGCCAGGCGATGGTCGCACCGCTTGGGGACAGCACAAAATCGACGAAGCTGAAACTGGTCGAGGGTTCTGCCGGCGGCATGGCGCGGAGTCTCATACACGAAAGGGTCGTTGATGTGCAATTACACGTTGAACCGGAAGTGCATCACGTCGCCGTCCTGGACGACGTAGTCCTTGCCTTCCTCGCGCGCCTTGCCGGCTTCCTTGGCGGCGTGCTCGCCGCCGAGGCCGACGTAATCGTCGTAGGCGATAGTCTGGGCGCGGATGAAGCCCTTCTCGAAATCGGTGTGGATGACGCCGGCCGCGGCCGGCGCGTGTGTGCCCTTGGGGATCGTCCAGGCGCGGACTTCCTTCGGCCCCGCGGTGAAGTAGGTGATGAGGCCGAGCAACTCGTAGCCGGCGCGGATCAGCCGGTCGAGGCCGGGCTCATGCAGCCCCATGGTCTCGAGGAACTCGTGCTCCTCGGCGTCTGACAGCTGGGCGACCTCCGCCTCGATCTCGGCCGAAATGACGACGCAGCCGGCGCCCTCGGCTTCGGCCATCGCCGCCACCGCCTCGGCGTGACGGTTGCCGGTCGCCGCTGCGGCTTCCTCGACGTTGGCGACGTAGAGAACCGGCTTGCTGGTCAGCAGGTTGAAGGAGCGGAACAGCGCTTCCTCGCCGTGCGGCACCTCGGTCAGGCGCGCCGGCTTGCCGTCGGAGAGCAACGCGATGGCCGCGTCCATCAGCGTCACCTCGATCTTGGCGTCCTTGTCGCCCGATTGCGCCCGTTTGCGCAGCGGATTGACCCGCCGCTCGAGGCTGGCGAGGTCGGCGAGCATCAGCTCGGTGTTGACCGTCTCGGCGTCGGCGACCGGGTCGATGCGCCCCTCGACGTGGGTCACCTCGCCGCCCTCGAAGCAGCGCAGCACGTGGATGATGGCGTCGACCTCGCGGATGTTGGCGAGGAACTGGTTGCCCAACCCTTCGCCCTTGGAGGCGCCGCGCACCAGCCCGGCGATGTCGACGAAGGAAATCCGCGTCGGCACGATCTCGGCGGGCTTGGCGATCGCCGCCAGCGCGTCGAGGCGCGGGTCGGGCACGGCGACCTCGCCGGTGTTCGGCTCGATCGTGCAAAAGGGGTAGTTCGCGGCCTGGGCGAGGGCCGTGCGGGTCAGCGCGTTGAAAAGCGTCGACTTGCCGACGTTGGGCAGGCCGACGATGCCGCAGCGAAAACCCATGAAATTCCTCGAATTCAGCCAGGACCGGGCGGGAAGGCGCGCCGCTTTCTAGTGAGGCGGCGGGCGGAGGGCAAGGCGCGCGGCCTGCTGACACGATTTGTCACAAGGCCGCTGCAAGGTGCAGTGACGAGGGAGGTATGCACATGACCACATTCGTTCTTGTCGGCGGTTTCTGGATCGGTGCCTGGGCGTGGGCCGATGTGGCGCGGCGTCTGGCGGCGGACGGTCACCAGCCGTTGTCGCTCGATCTCACCGGTCTCGGCCGGCGGCGCGCCGACGGCGGCTGTCATGTGACGCTGGAAACCCACATTCGCGACGTCGAGCGCTTCCTCGCCGTCAATGATCTCCACGACGTGGTTCTGGTCGGGCACAGTGGTGGCGGGGCGATCGTCAACGCCGCCTCGGCGCGCGTGCCGGATCGCGTCGCCGGCCTTGTGTTCGTCGATTCGGGGCCGGTTCCGGACGGCGCGTCGATCGCCGATTTCTCCGGCCCGAATGGGCGCGGCGATCTGGTGCGGGTCGCGGCGAAGGTCGGGGAGGGCTGGCGCGTCCCGCTGCCCGCCTGGGAAGAGATGGCGCCGGCAAGCCTCGTCGGCCTCGACGACGCGACGCGGGCCCGCTTCCGCGCCCAAGCCGCCGACCAGCCGCTGCATGTTGCCATCGACCCGGTGCGCCTCGCCGGCCGCAGGTTTCCCGCCGGCCGGCCGCGCCTGGCGATCCTCTGCACGATGCCGCTTGCTGCCGTTACCTCGGCGATCGCGTCGAAGAATCCGTGGTTCGCGCCGATGGGCGGCCCCGACTGGACGCTCCAGGAGCTGCCCACGGGCCACTGGCCGATGTTGTCGGAACCGGAGCGTCTGGCCGACATGCTGGCGGCCTGGGCCGCGACAGTCGCCCTTCCGGGCGAAGCGGGCCCGGGTTTGGCGGAGCGAGGAGCGCGAGCGGACGCCGTCCGCGCCGCTTAGGTGTCGGCGGGCGAGGGGGATCGATGTCGTCCGGTTGCCCTTGCCTGACGTGGGTCGCCGGGCGCAGATTTCGCGCCGGGCAAACCGCGCCCACCGTCCTTCCGGAGCGAAACATGAAATCCCTGCGGTCGTCTCTTGCGGCGCTGATCGCCATACTTCTCGTCGGGTTCGCGTCGTCGGCATATGCCCAGTTTGCCGCCGGCGATTGCGTCGTCACCACCAACGGCGGCAAGCCGTCCGTCGTCCTCGGACCCAGCAACGTGGCGGGCCAGTTCATGGTCCGCGACCTTCGTCTTCCTTCCGGGACCGGCCAGTCGTTCCGGCCCGACCAGCTCCAGGCGATCCCCTGTCCAGGCCCGGCGGTCGTGCAGAACGCGTGCTTCCAGTCCGATGCGGGAGCCGGCGCGTCAGAACTCGAACAGGCGGTGCGCGGCGCCCTGGTCGTCTCCCTCAGCCAGTCGCAATCGCCAACGACGGTTGCCGTCGACCGCGTCGCGGTCGGTGACCCGAGGATGTGGTCAACGGCCGAAATCCAGGATTTCGAGGTCGGCGACCCGGCGCAGGGGATCGTCGATGTCAGGGCGCTCTATCGCACCTGCGTCGACCTGATGACCGATATCCGCGTCACGCGGGCGGAGAACAACTTCGTCTGCTTCGTGGCGACCGCGACCGGGGAACTGACGTGCGAGATGACTGGCGCCACCCCGGGCCTCGAACCGACGACGATCCAGGCCCTGCCGAAGCAGTGAACTTCCGGGGCGGCGACACGCGGGAAGGTGCGACCTGACGTCTGAAGGCCGCCTAGAACCCGAGCAGCTTCTTCAGGCCTTTCGCCAGCGGGCCTTCGGGCTTCGGCGGTTCGGCCTTCGCGGCGGCGTTGCCGGATTTCGCTGCGTCCTCAGATTTTGAGTCCGCAGCTGCGTTCATCCCCTTGCCGCCCTTGCCCTTTGTCTCGGGCTGGGTGGCCGCATGCAGCCGGTTGGCGAAGGTCGCGTCCTTGCCCTCGGCAAGCAGCGGCGCGTTCTCGGCGATGGCGTCGAGGAGCGGGTTGATCCACGGCCCGTCCGATTTGTGAAAATCGTGGAGCACGTAGTGGGGTACGGCGTCCTTGACGCCCGGGTGGCCGATGCCGACGCGGAGGCGCCGGTAGGCGTTGCCGAATTCGGCGTCGATGGAGCGCAGCCCGTTGTGGCCGGCGGCGCCGCCGCCGGTCTTGACCCGCGTCTTGCCCGGGTCGAGGTCGACCTCGTCGTGGATCACCATGACGTCGGCGGGCGTCGCCTTGTAGAAGCGCGCCGCCTGCTGCACGGCGCGGCCCGACTCGTTCATGTAGGTCTGCGGCTTGACGAGCAGCACCTTCTCGCCGGCGAGCGTGCCTTCCGAGACCTCCGCCTGAAAGCGCTTCCGCCACGGGCCGAAGCCATGCCGGCGATGGATCGCGTCGACGGCCATGAAGCCGACGTTGTGGCGGTGCAGCCGGTATTCCGGCCCCGGGTTGCCGAGGCCGACGATGATCAGCATCAGAGGCAGGCCTCCAGCGGGAGGGGCGGGACCCCTCCCGTTGCCCCGACCTTACTTCTTGCCGCCCTTGGCGTCGCCGCCCGGAGCCGCCGCCTTGGCGTCCGCAGGTGCGGCGCCTTCCGCAGGGGCGCCCTCGGCGCCCGCCGCCGGCGCGCCTTCCACCCCGGCTTCGGCCGCAGCCGCAGCCGCAGCCTTCGCGGCCGCCGCCGCCTCGGCAGCGGCGCGCATCTCTTCCTTGACGCCCGCCGGTGCCGCAACGGTGGCGACGGTGAAGTCGCGCTTGATCGTCGGGGTAATGCCTTCGGGCATCGTGATTGCGGAAATATGCAGCGAGTTGGTGATGTCGAGGCCGGTCAGGTCGGCGACGATCCTCTCCGGAATGCTGTCGACCGGCGCGATCACCTCGATGCGGTGGCGCACCACGTTGAGCACGCCGCCGCGGCGAATGCCCGGCGACTGGCTCTCGTTGATGAATTGCACCGGCACCTCGATGGTGACCTTGGCGCCCGGCGCGACACGCATGAAGTCGACGTGCATCGGCCGCTCGTCGAGCGGGTTGATCTGGTAGTCGCGCGGCAGGACGCGCACCTTCTCGCTGCCCAGGTCGATCAGCGCGACGGTCGTGTAGAAGCCGCCGCCGTGGATGCGCTGGGTGATCTCGTGTGCGCCGAGATTGATGGAAAGGGGGGGTTGGCTGCCGCCGTAGATCACAGCGGGTACCATGCCTTGACGACGTACAGATCGGGCGGCCCCCTTGCCCACCTTCTCGCGTACCGTCGCCGAGAGCTCGTAGGTCTGGCCCATCGGTCAACTCCTTGAAATGCCGCGTGCCTCCAAGGGTGTCGGCGCGGCTGGCGGGCTTATAGGGGAGGGGCCGAAAAAGGGCAAGCAGGGCCGGAAAGCGGCGGGCGGCCTAGCCTTCCGGGAGGGTCAGCTCGATGTCGAAGTACCCGGCGCACTCGATCGTCGCCTGCCGCCCTGCGGGCGACGACAGCCCGCCTTCCTGCTGGACGCCGGCCAGGGCCGCGCTCCAGCGGTCGAGTTTCTGCTGGTCGGTGAGGTCCGCCGGCCGCGCGCTGTCCGTCCATTCGACCATCTTGTCGCCGGCGGCGCGGAGCGCGTCGACGTTGGCCGCGGTGTAATTCTCCTTGGCCAGCTCGATGTAGATCATGCAGCGCAGCGCGTTGTCGTAGTCGTCGGCCCGGGCCGCGCCGGCCGCGAACACCGCCGCGACGATCGCCGCCGCCGCCGCGAAGTTGAGTGCGCGCACCGCTTTTCCCCTAGTCGAACAGGCTCGACACCGACTTCTCGTGGGCGGTGCGGGCGATGGCCTCGCCGATCAGGGGGGCGACCGGGCAGACGCGGATGTTGCGGGCGGCGAGCACCGCCGCGGTCGGCTGGATCGAGTTGGTGACCACCAGTTCATCGATGCGCGAAGCGACGATGCGCGCCACGGCGCCACCGGACAGCACGCCGTGGGTGATGTAGGCCAGCACCGACTCGGCGCCCTTGTCCATCAGGGCTTCGGCGGCGTTGACCAGCGTGCCGCCGGAATCGACGATGTCGTCGAAGAGGATGCAGCGGCGGCCGCGGACGTCGCCGATGATGTTCATGACCTCGGCCTCGCCCGGCCGCTCGCGGCGCTTGTCGACGATGGCGAGCGGCGCGTCGATGCGCTTGGCGAGCGCGCGGGCGCGCACCACGCCGCCGACGTCGGGCGACACCACCATGGCGTTGGAAATGTCCGGGTGGTGGGCCTTGATGTCGCGCGACATCACCGGCACCGAGAACAGGTTGTCGGTGGGGATGTCGAAGAAGCCCTGGATCTGTCCGGCGTGGAGGTCGAGGGTCAGCACCCGGTTGGCGCCGGCGTGGGTGATCAGGTTGGCGACCAGCTTGGCCGAAATCGGCGTGCGGCCGGTGGCGCGGCGGTCCTGGCGGGCATAGCCGAAATAGGGAATCACCGCGGTGATGCGGCGCGCCGAGGAACGCCGCGCCGCGTCGGTGATGATCAGCAGCTCCATCAGGTTGTCGTTGGCCGGATAGCTCGTCGACTGGATGATGAAGAGGTCCTCGCCGCGGACGTTTTCCTGAATCTCGACGAAGACTTCCTGGTCGGCGAAGCGCCGCACCGAGCACTTGGCGAGCGGCATCTCGAGGTAGGCCGCAATGGCCTCGGCGAGGACGCGGTTGGAATTCCCGGCTACAAGTTTCATGCCTCGCCCGCTTTGGGGCGCCGTCTGGCGGGCGCCGTTGATCCGGCTAACTGCCGGCTGCTTCTAGCAACGTGGGGGCCGTCATGGCAACGGCTTCCGGGCAGGCTGGGTGCGCAGCCAGTCGGCAAGCGCGTCGATGGTCTCGCGGGCGGCCGGGCCGATCTGGCCGGCGACCTGCGTCCACGGGTCGCCGGTTGTCCCGCTCCCCTGTTCCTGGCCGGCGAATCGGGTGACTCGGCGGCCGTTGGCGTCGAAGACATCCCAGACATAGACAAGCGTGGCGTTGACCGTGGTGGCGACGGCGTTGAAGCGGCCCTTGAGATGGTACTGCGCGGCGGGGTCGTCTTCGGCGACCACGGTGATGTTGCGGGACCCGGCGTAGGCCTTGAGCAGGCTCTCCAGCCCGAAGCGGACGTCCGGGGGCACCCCGGTTACCGGCGCGAAGGCGACGACGACCGGCTGGATCGCCTCGGCCGCGGCCGGATCGGCGGGGGCGGCCACGGTCGCCGCCGGAAGCGGCCCGGCCGCCCGCGTGCAGCCGGCGAGCACCACCGCGAGCAGGAGAACGACGAGACGCATGGTGTTCGTGCCGCCGCGCATCGCTAGGTCGCCAGCGCGATGGCGGAGATCATCCGCCCGTAGTCCCGCTCGTTCCGGTGGACGGAGCGGCGGTAGGAGAAGAAGCGTTGCGGTTCGCCGTAGGTGCACAGATCCAGCTTGCTGGCCGCGATTCCGGCCCTGGTCAGCCGCGCGACGATCGCCGCGGGCAGGTCGAAGAGGAAGTGGCCAGGCTGGCCGGAGGGCTTGAACAGACGTGCGGTGTGCGGGTCGTCGGCGACGAAGCGTTCATGCACGTCGACGCCGACCTCGTAGTTCGCCTGGCTGATGGTCGGCCCGAGGACCGCGACGATGCGCTTGCGCTGAGCGCCCTTCGCGACCATGGCTTCGATCGTCGCCTCGGCGATGCCGGCGAGCGTGCCGCGCCAGCCGGCATGGGCGGCCGCCACCACCCGCGCCTCGGCGTCGGCGAAGAGGATCGGCCCGCAGTCGGCGGTGCCGATGGCAACCGCGATGCCGGGCCGGTCGGTGACCACCGCGTCGGCCTTGGGGCCCATGCCGGGCGCCCAGACTTCGTCGACGGCGATCGTGTCGTTGCCGTGCACCTGATAGGGCGTCGCGAGCTTGTCCGGCGCCACGCCGAGGGCGGCGGCGACCCGCGCCCGGTTCTCGCGCACGCTGTCGCGCGCGTCCCGGGAGCCGATGCCGCAGTTGAGGCTCTCGTAGACGCCGGTGGAGACGCCGCCGGCGCGGGTGAAGAAGCCGTGGCGGATGCCGGGGAGAGCGAGCCGGTCGTGGGTGAGGAAGGGGATCATCGGTCTGTTTGGTTTGGACTACTCGGCGTCAAAGAAGATCGATTCGATCGGTTGAGCGAACAGGCGCGCGATCCTAAAGGCAAGTGGCAGACTGGGATCGTACTTGCCGCTCTCGATGGCGTTGACGCTTTGACGAGAGACGCCGAGCCGCTCGGCGAGGTCGGCCTGACTCCAATCGCGCTCAGCTCGCAGTACTTTCAGGCGGTTCCTCACTGCTTGGACGCGCGCCAGTAAGCCCGGGCGACTAGGAAGCCGATGGCCTGAGCGAAGACGGGAAGCAAGTAGCCGACCATGAGGGCACGAAGAATGTTGGTTCCCGCCGGAACGTTCGGCGCGAGCCAGTGGAATCCGCCCCAGGCGGCAAAAGCGAAGATAGGAAGCGATGCAGCGAGCCCAATCGATCCGCCCCAATACCAGGCGAACTTGCTTGCATTCTGACCAAATTCGTCCTGCGCGCGAAACGCCAGCACCAGGAACGCGACGTTCCAGGCCGTGGCGAGTGCGGCTGCGAGCGACATGACCACCAATCGCACAGGATCCCCGTAGACGGGTGGACCGAAGATTGACATCGGTACGAGGACGATGGCCACTGCGCCGACCGCACCGGCGCCGATATACCCCCATCTCAATAAGGAGCGATTGACCATTTGATCCTCCTTCTATGACAACTATCCTTGACATAATGTCAAGTACACTTATCATTTTGGGCGGGTATGTCAAGCAGGCCTTCCACTCTGTTCACCAGGGTTTGCAGGATCAGAGACATCGGCACGGCATGATCACGATCAGTTTGGAACAGCGGCCACGCGATGACGCCGGCAATCGCGCGGCGCGCGATGTCCGCTCGCGTGAAAGCGATCACAAGACCGAACCATCTCGCGCTCTGACCCGTTCATGTCGTTCGATCCGAGCCTGAGCGAAACACAGTTGTCGGATCAGCGGCGCGGGATTTCACAGGGCGTTCGGAAAACGATTCCCTTACGTGATCTTGTCGAAGATCGGCAGCTTCAGCTTGGGCGCCGAGATCGCCAGAACCTTGAACAGGTCGCCCATGGCCTTGGGTCCGGCGAGGCGTTCCATGGCGGCGGCGAGCGCGTCGCGGACCTTGGTGTCCTTGCCGCGGCCAAGCACGTTGGCGCGCTCGACCAGCCCCATGCGGATGAGGAACTCGCCTTGGCGCATGACCGGGCGCGGCAGGGCGCCGGCGGCTTCGGCGGCGCGGGCCAGCGCGGCAAAATCGACGTGGGCGGTAAGGTCGGCCTCGCCGGGGTCGGCGAGCGGGTCGACATATTTGTGCGCCTTGACCGCCTGCAGCGTGTCGCCGGTGCCGGGGTCGGCGCTGCCGTAGTCGATGACCAGCGCGGCGCCGCCGTCGGCCTTCAGCCGCCCGGAGATGGTGGTGATCGCCGCCTTGCCGGCCGGCGAGGATTCGATCACCGCGTTTTCCGGCAACGGCATCGCCAGCGGCCGCTGCTCGACCGGCGCCAGGCCGAAGCCGAGGTCGCCGGCCGCTGTCAGGCCCACGACGCGCTCGCTCCAGCGGCTGTCGCGCCACTGGAACTGGCGCACCGGCAGCGCGTCGAAGAACTCGTTGGCGATGATGATCGCGGGCGCTCGCGGCAGGTTGTCGAGGCGGGTATGCCAGTGGAAAGCGAGGCCGGTTGCGGCAAGCGTCGCCTGCTGTACTTCCCTGAGGCGCGGGCTGATCTCGACCAGATGAATGTCGGCGGCGCGCAGGAACGCCGGCTTGATCACCGCCGTACGCACGATGTCGGCCATCAGCGTGCCGCGCCCCGGTCCGAGTTCGGCGAGCACGAAGGGGCGCGGGCCGCCCATCATCTCCCAGGTGGCGACCGCCCACAGGCCGACCAGTTCGCCGAACATCTGGCTCACCTCGGGCGCGGTGACGAAGTCGCCGGCTTTGCCGAACGGCTCCTGGCGCATGTAGTAGCCGTGTTCGGGGTCGGCGAGGCAGATCGCCATGAAGTCGGCGACCGTGATCGGCCCGCTGTCGCGAATCTGCGCGGCGATCTTTTCGGCGAGCGGGGTCACGCGCCGCGGGTCTCGGCCAGCGGACGGCGCGCCGCCCAGATCATCAGGCCGATGCCGAACAGGATCATCGGGATCGACAGCAGCATGCCCATGGTCAATCCGCCGGCGAGGTAGCCGATCTGGATGTCGGGCTGGCGAAAGAACTCCACGAAGGTGCGCGCCAGCCCGTAGCCTGTGCAGAAGACGCCGGAGACGAAGGCACGCGTGGCGAGCTTGTGGGCGCGATGTGTGGCGAAGCGCATCACCAGGAACAGCACGACGCCTTCCAGTGCCGCCTCGTAGAGCTGGCTCGGGTGGCGGGGCAGGTCGCCGCCGCCGGGAAACACGATCGCCCACGGCACGTCGGTGACGCGGCCGTAGAGCTCGCCGTTGATGAAGTTGGCGAGGCGCCCGAAGAAGAGGCCGAAGGGCACCGCCGGCGCGATCGTGTCGACCATCGACCAGAAGGGGATGGCGCGGCTCCGCGCGAACAGACCCATCGCCAGCATCACCCCGAGGAAGCCGCCGTGAAACGACATGCCGCCGTGCCAGACCTGGAAGATGTCAGCCGGCTGGGCGAGGTAGTGGGGCAGGTCGTAGAAGAGCACGTAGCCGGTGCGTCCGCCGGCCACGACGCCGACCGCCGCCCACACGACGAAATCGTCGAGGTCGCCCGGCTGCAAAGGCGCGCCGGGCGCGCCCCAAAGCGCCGGGTTGGCGACCAGACGGCGCGCATACCACCACGCGACGAAGATGCCGGCGATGTAGGCGATCGCATACCAGCGGATCGCGAACGGCCCGAGCTGGATCAGTACCGGGTCGATGGCCGGAAAGGGCAGCGCCAGGAGTGGCAACAGGAACTCCCGTTGAGAATCCACGCCTTATGTGCGCCGCGGGCGGGTGCGGTCAAGCGCGCCCGGCGCCTTGAAGGGGCGCCACGGCGGCCCCATAGTACTCGACACCCGCTTTGCGCCGTCCCGGAGACCCGACCCATGACCCAGACCAGCAACCGCATGTTCGACGAGATGGCGCGGCTGATGGGCGATGCGGCGAGCGTCGCGCAAGGCGTGAAGCGCGAGGCGGAGACGGTGTGGCGCACGCAGATGGAGCGCATGGTCGCCGACCTCGACCTCGTCAAGCGCGAGGAGTTCGACGTCGTCAAGGAGATGGCGTCGCAGGCGCGCACCGACAACGAAGCGCTCAAGGCGAAGATCGCCGAGCTCGAAGCGAAGCTCGCCGCCAAGTCGTGATCGTCGGCGCGAAGCGACTCTCGAATTGCTTTTCGCTTGTGAACGAATCACTTGATCCACAACGATTTGTGCTTGGTGCTGACTCGCCGGCTATATACTGAATCGCAGACGAGATTCGCTGTGGGCGCTGTTCGCGTGCTTGCCCTTCGGCCGTGTACGTCGGGCCCGTCGCGTCGCGACCGGGTCATCAGCATTCCAGCCGCGAGTGGTCATGCGCCTGATCAATATCGAACCGGAGCGTCAGTCGAACCCGGTCGACGTCATCGAGCAGATCGCCGCCCTGAACGACTGGAGCTTCGATCGCGCCACCGACGATGAGATCAACATCGCGATCGTCGGCGGGTGGTGCGACTACCACGTTTCCTTCTCGTGGATGGAAGACAAGGAGGCGGTCCATCTCGCCTGCGCGTTCGATCTCAAGGTGCCGGACCAGCGCAAGCTCGAGGTGGTGCGGCTCTTGTCGGGCGTCAACGAGCAGCTGTGGATCGGCCATTTCGATCTCTGGCAGAAAGAGGGTGTCATCCTCTATCGCCAGGCGCTGCTGTTGTCGGGCGGGGTCGAGCCGACCAGCGCCCAGGTCGAGAAGCTGCTGACCTCCGCGGTCGATGCCTGCGAACGCTATTTCCAGGCGTTCCAGTTCGTGGTGTGGGCCGGCAAGACCGCCCCCGAGGCGCTCGAAACCGTCCTTTTCGAGACGGTCGGACAGGCGTAGGGCTGCTCCGACGCATTTTCCACTGCACTGATCGGTCCACCCTCCGCTCGTCCCCGCGAATGCAGGGCCCCAGGGAGCGCAGAAAGGGACGAGGTCGCCGGAACGCCGCGCCACCTCGTCACGCCCTGGATTCCCGCTTTCGCGGGAATGTGCGGCTGACGGATGGGCGGGCATGACAACGGCAGCCGGGCGCGCTATCGACATGATCATGTCCCTTTCTTCTTCCTTCACCCCCCGTGCCCCGCTGGTTCTGGTCGGCGCCGGCAAGATGGGGAGTGCGCTGCTCGCCGGCTGGCTCGCCGGCGGCCTGAAGTCGAAGGCGGTCGTGGTCATCGACCCGGCGCCGGCCCCTGACAGCGTCGCGATGCTCGCCGACGCGGGGCTCAAGGTTGTCGCCGCGCCGCCGCCCGGCGTGACCGCGCGGCTGATCGTTCTGGCGGTCAAGCCGCAGATCATCGCCGACGTCATGCCGAAGCTTCGCCCGCTCGTTGGCGCCGACACGCTGGCGCTGTCGATCGCCGCCGGCACCACGTTGAAGGCGCTGAAGGCCGGCCTAGGCGACATTGCCATCGTGCGCTCGATCCCCAACACGCCGGCGCAGGTCGGCCGCGGCGTCACCGTCGCCATTGCAAACGGAAGGGTCAGCGACGCCGGCAAGGCGCTCGCCGCCGATCTGCTCTCTGCCGTTGGCGATGTCATCTGGGTCGACCGGGAGGGGCTGATCGATTCGGCGACCGCGGTTTCCGGCTCCGGCCCGGCCTACGTCTTCCACACCGTCGAGGCGCTCGCTGCCGCCGCCCGCTCGGTCGGCTTCGATGCCGCGGCGGCGGAGCGGCTGGCGCGCGGCACGGTGGTCGGTGCCGGCGAACTCCTGCATCGCTCCGACCTCACCGCCGGGACGCTCCGCGAAAACGTCACCTCGCCGAAAGGCACCACCGCCGCGGCCCTGAAGATCCTGATGGGCAAGGGCGGTCTCACCGCGTTGATGAAGAAAGCCGTCGCCGCGGCGCGCAAGCGCTCGCGCGAACTGGCGGGCTGAGACCGGTGGCGGCCGCCGCCCCGTCCATCTCCCGCGTCCCGCCTGTCACGGTCTTCCTGGTCGTCGTGGTTCTGGCGGCCGCGGCGGCGCAGGCGCTCGTCCCTGGCTGGTATGCGGCGCTTGCCCGCGACGGGCTTGCCGCCAGCCCGGACGAATGGTGGCGGGTGGTGACGGCGCTCGTCGCCTACGACGACGGCGTCGTTCAGGTTGCCAGCGTCGTCGTCGGCGTGGTGGTGCTGGGGATCGTCGGCGAGGGCCAGTTCGGCTCGTGGCGCTGGTTCGTCCTGTTCCTCGTGCCCGGCCTCTTCGGCCAGATGATCGCGCTCGCCTGGCAGCCGGCGGGCGCCGGGTGCTCGGTCGCGGTTGCCGGCCAGTTCGGCGCGGTTGCCGCGTGGTCGCTGCTGCCCGGCGCGCCGCTTCCCGCCTTCGCAAAGGTCGGGCCGGTCGTTGTGCTGGCCGGCGCCGTCGCCCTCGTCGTGGCCCGCGACATTCATGGGCCGCCGGTGCTTCTCGGCGCGGTCCTCGGGCTGTTCCTGCTGCCGCGGCGCAAGGCCCCGCCGCTGTGAAGTTCAGGCGACCCTGATCGCGCGGATCACGGCCTCGGGCTCGCGGTCCATTACGCGCAGGAGAGTCAGCGCGGCTCCGTGGGGCTCCCGCTGTCCCTGTTCCCACTTCCTCAAGCCCGAAACGCTGACGCCGAGCACCGTCGCGAAGGCGTTCTGGGTCAGCCCGACCTTCTGACGAATGCGCTTCACCTGAACCTCGGGGCGCTCGACTTTCGTCACCCGCGCGGCGACCTTCTCGCCGCGTGCGTGGGCGAGCGCCTCCTCCATCGACTGGATGAGTTCGTCGCCGAGGGTCTTCTTCTTCCTTGCCGGCATGACCTATCTCCTGGTCGCACCACCGTGAACAACATGATGGCATATAACCCAATGGGGTAGTTCTGTTGAGACTGCTGGCGCGTTGCGGGAGGCGCGACTCGTATGTTACCGGGCGCGCCTGACATTGCCGGAGTTCCCATGGCCGACGCCGCACCCACGCCGCCCATCGCCTTTGACGACTTCCTCAAGGTCGACGTGCGCGTCGGCACGATCGTCGCCGCCGAAGCTTTCCCGGAGGCGCGCAAGCCGGCCTACAAGCTGCGCATCGACTTCGGCCCGGCGATCGGCGTGAAGAAGTCGTCGGCGCAGATCACCCGCAACTACCGCCTCGACGAGCTGGTTGGCCGCCAGGTGGTGGCGGTGGTCAACTTTCCGCCGCGCCAGATCGGCCCGTTGATGTCGGAGGTGCTCACTCTCGGCGTCCCGGACGCGGACGGCGAGGTGATGCTGTTGACGCCCACTTCCGGCGTGCCCAACG
This sequence comes from uncultured Alphaproteobacteria bacterium, assembly GCA_963843565.1. Lineage (GTDB taxonomy): Bacteria > Pseudomonadota > Alphaproteobacteria > Rhizobiales > Kaistiaceae > DASZQY01. The sequence goes on along the minus strand of CAWJKY010000002.1, from coordinate 104,058 downwards.
GCGGTCGCCTCTACTGAGCGGCTCCCGTTAGTCTCCGGTTAACCCTGCGCGTCCACGATTTTCCCCTGTCAGAACCCCGGGGGATTCGCGATGCCAGACAGCTCCAACGCCAGCGCCAGGGCCCCGGTCGCCCTCCCGGCTGAAGACAGCGAGCCAGCGCAGCCGGCCGTTTGCGGCTACGAGCCGCAGTTCGCCGGCGCCATCGTGACGCCCTACACGCCGCCGGTGGCGGTTGCGCCGTTCGCCTGGAAACGCACCCGGGTCGTTTCGGCAATCACCGCGAGGCAGCGCGGCTGACGCGCCCCGGCCTCACGCCGGAACCGTCACCGTCACCCGCAATCCGCCGAGCGGGCTTTCCGAAAGCGCGATGTCGCCGCCGTGATTGCGGGCGATGTCGCGCGCGATCGGCAACCCCAGCCCGGTGCCGCTCTGGTCGATGTCGCGGGCCTCGGCCAGCCGGTAGAACGGCTTGAACACCGCCTCGCGTTCCTCGAAGGGAATCCCCGGGCCGTCGTCATCGACCGTGATGGTGAGCAGGCCACCGGCATGGGTGCCGCGCACCACGACGTTGTCGGCGTGGCGGGCGGCGTTGTTCACGAGGTTGTCGATGCAACGCTTGAAGCTTTGCGGGCGCACCTCGACCTCTGGCTCGCCGTCGAAGGAAACGTTGACCTCGGCGCCGGTCAGGCGCGCCTCCTGGCCGATGGCGTCGATGAGCGCGGCGATGTCGGTGGGCACCGAATCCTCGCCGCTGTCGCCGCGCGCGAAGGCGAGATAGCCCTCCAGCATGCGGTTCATGGCCTCGATGTCGGCCTGCATCTCCTCGACGTCGGCGCTCTGCTCGATCAGCGCCAGCTGCAGCGACAGCCGGGTCAGCACCGTCCTCAGGTCGTGGCTGACGCCGGCGAGCATCGCCGTGCGCTGCTCGATCTGCCGCTCGACGCGCTTGGTCATCTCGTGGAAGGCGGTGGTCGCCTGACGCACCTCGCGGGCGCCGCGCGGCTCGAAGGCTTCCACGGTGCGGCCCTTGCCGAAGGCGTCGACGGCGGCGGTCAATCTCAGGATCGGGCGGATCTGGTTGCGCAGGAAGACGATGGCGATGGCAAGCAACACCACCGAGGTCGCCACCATCCACGACACGAAGATCAGCGAGTTGGAGGCGTAGGTCTGGCTGCGCGGGGCGAAGATGCGCAGGATGTTGTGTTCCAACTGGATGCGGATCTCGACCAGGTTGGAACGCCCGACCGTGTCGATCCAGAACGGCTTGCCGACCTGGCGGGTGATCTCCTCGGACAGCACCCGGTCGAGCGGCGAGAAGAACGGCTTCGGTCCCGCCGGGGGAAGGGGCTCGAGCGGCGTGACGGCGATGTTGAGGCGGAAGCGGTCGGCGGCGAGCTTGGTGATGGCGTCGAACTTGGCGTCCTGCGGGTAGGTCTCGATGATGTCGACCAATGCGGCGATGTCGCCGACGGTGGCCGCCGACAGCCGCTCGGTGACCGCCGCCCAGTTGCGCTCCATGAACACGAACGCCACCAGCGCCTGCAGCAGCACCACCGGCATGATGATGATGAGGATCGAGCGGGCGAAGAGCCCCTTGGGCAGCACGTCGGCAAGGCGCCGCAGGAAGCCGTCCCATACGGCGCGGAGGCGGCCCGGGCGCGCCGCGGCGGCCGGTGCCGGGCCGGCGCCGTTCGAGCTTTCGCTCCGCTCGATGGTCGTGGCCATCGCCCTGCCTTGTTCCTTCGCCCTAGACCGTGATCGCCAGGCGGTAGCCGATGCCGCGCACGGTCTGCAGGTAGAGCGGGTTGCCCGGGTCGTTCTCGATCTTGCGGCGCAAACGGTTGATCTGCACGTCGACCGTGCGCTCGCCGCTCGGCCCCTCGGCGACGATCAGCTTGTCGCGCGGCACGGTTTCGCCGGGGGTGGCGGCGAAGATCGCCATGATCTGGCGCTCGCGCTCGGTCAGCCGCACCGGGTCGCCGCCGCGCTTGAGTTCGCGCCGCTCGCGGTTGAAGGTGAAGGGGCCGAAAGTGATCTGCTCGATCAGCGGCCGTTCCGGCCCGCTGCTGCGCTTCAGGATGTTGTTGATGCGCAGCAACAGCTCGCGCGGCTCGAACGGCTTCGGCAGGTAGTCGTCGGCGCCGGCTTCCAGCCCGGCGATGCGGCTTTCGATCTCGGCGCGCGCCGTCAGCATGAGCACCGGCACCGCCATCGTCTCGCGCAGGCTCTTGACCAGGCTGATGCCGTCCTCGCCGGGCATGGTCACGTCGACAATCAGGAGGTCGAAGGCGAGGCCGGCGAGGCGCTGGCGCGCTTCGGCCGAGTCGGCCGCGATCGAGACGCGGAAGCCGTGGTCGCCGAGATATCGCGAGAGCAGGACGCGGATGCGCTTGTCATCGTCGATGATGAGCAGGTGCGGGGCGTCGTCGGAGAGGACCTGGGGGGCGGGCTGGTCGGCCATCACCTCACCGTTCGATCAGGTCGGCGACCTTGCCGCGTTCGCCGGAATCGATCATGCGGCGCAGGAACTTCTCGGCGCCCTCGCGTTCGGCCGGGGTCAGCGAGGCGAGCGCGTCGCCGACGCGGCGGGCCTGCAGCGCGATCAGGCGGAGCGCCAGCGCCCGGCCGGCCTCGGTCGGGTAGAGAAGGCGCTGGCGGCGGTCGACCGGTCCGGGCTTCTGCTCGATGAAGCCGGTCTCGACGAGCTGTTTCAGCACGCGGCCGAGGCTCTGCTTGGTGATCTTGAGGATGTCGAGCAGGTCGGCGACGCGAATACCGGGGTGGCGGTTGACGAAATGAACGACGCGATGGTGGGCGCGGCCGAAGCCGTAGCTGAGCAGCGCTGCGTCGGGGTCGGAGATGAAGTCGCGATAGGCAAAGAAGAGAAGTTCGATGTAGGCGATCTCGGGTCGCTCGGCGATCGACAGGGGTGTCGCCAGCGCGCCGCCGCCACCGCCGCGATTCCCGGCCGGTTCGCCGCCCTTGAAATTTACGTCAGCCATGTTGACATATTTTCGGTCGTTTGTTACTGAAACGGGGCATGCGGCGAAACGATTGAACGCACCCGAAAGGGCCGTCCGGTCGCAGAATCCCACGGAACTGCAAGCCTGCGGCACATTATCGGCGATTGCATTGCGACGCAAAAGGCCGTCTGCGCTGGCTTGAGGCGACAACAAGGGGCACCATCGAACGCCCGGCGTCGCAAGTGTGGAGGAGAACTGGTCCTATGGCTGCCCAACCGTATCATGATCGTCCCGGTGTCATCTGGATGGACGGCCAGTACGTGCCGTGGGCCGACGCCAAGGTCCACGTCCTCACCCATGGCCTCCACTATGGCAGCGGCGTGTTCGAGGGCGAGCGCGCCTACGGCGGCGTCATCTTCCATCTCGACGAGCACACCCGCCGGCTGCACCAGTCCGCGGAGATCCTGGGCTTCGAGATTCCGTGGTCGGTCGAGGAGATCAACAAGGTCTCGCAGGACTTGCTGGTCAAGCAGGGCCACACCGACGCCTACGTCCGGCCGATTGCGTGGCGGGGCAGCGAGATGATGGGCGTCTCCGCCCAGCAGAACACCATTCACCTGTCCATCGCGGTGTGGGAGTGGCCGTCCTACTTCAAGCCGGAGGAGCGACTGAAGGGCATCCGTCTCGACATCGCCAAGTATCGCCGGCCGGACCCAATGACGGCGCCGTCGAAGTCGAAGGCGACCGGGCTCTACATGATCTGCACGATCTCCAAGCACGAGGCGGAGCGCAAGGGCTACGCCGACGCGATGATGCTCGACTGGCGCGGCCGGGTCGCCGAGGCGACCGGCGCCAACATCTTCTTCGTCAAGGACGGCGTCATCCATACGCCGACGCCGGACTGCTTCCTCGACGGCATCACGCGGCGCACGGTCATCGGGCTTGCCAAAAAGCGCGGCTACGAGGTGGTCGAGCGCGCCATCATGCCGGACGAACTGGCGACCTTTGAGCAGTGCTTCCTGACGGGAACCGCGGCGGAAGTGACCCCGGTCTCCGAGATCGGCCCCAACAAGTTCACCGTCGGCGAGATCGCCCGCACGCTCATGGAAGACTACAGCGCCGCGGTGCAGCCGGCGGCGCACGCCATGGCCGCCAACGGCTAGCCGCTGGCGGCCGTCAGCCGTGGCCGTCGTCAGCGAGAAACGCCTCCATGAGGCGTTCGAAATCGGCGTCATCCTCAAGGGGCTGAACGCGCTCGCCGAGTTGGTCTCGGGCATTGTTCTCTTTTTCACCAGCGTCGAGACGCTGGTCGGCGTGGTCAACTGGCTCGTCCACGACGAACTCTTGGAGGACCCGCGCGACTGGATCGCCAACACGCTGCTCAACGCCGCCCAGCACTTCTCCATCGGCGGCAAGACGTTCGCCGCCTACTACCTGATCAGCCACGGCGTGGTGAAGCTCATCCTGGTCGTCGGGCTGCTGCGCAATCGGGCGTGGGCCTATCCGGCGTCGCTGGCGGTGCTCGGCGCCTTCATCGCGTATCAGCTCTACCGGTTGAGCTTCGCCTTCTCGTGGGGGCTGGTGGCGCTGACCGTGTTCGACGTCATCGTCATCTGGCTGATCTGGCACGAGTACCGGCTGCGGCGCGCCACGCACGCGGCCGGGTGAGGCTCGCTCGTCCTCACTTCCAGCAGAACCTCACGTCCATTTCGTTCTCGGCGCGCTTCGCCTTGAACGCTGCGACGTTGGTGGCGTCCTCGAGGTAGGCGGTCTCCTTGGCGGCGTCGATGCGGATGCGCGCGACCGATGCGGCAATGCCGGCGTCGCGGTTGGCGACCACGGCCGGCAGCTTGTCGATCTGAATCGCGCCATAGGGGTTGGCCTCGACCCAGTCGAGGGCGCGGGCGCGGATGGCTTGCTGATTGGCGATGTCGCAGAAGGCGTAGCCGTTGATCACCGGCCCGGCCAGCGCCATGAAACTGCGCATCGTGTCCTCCACCTGGCGCAGGCCGCCCGCGTTCAGATCGAGCACCTCGGCGAGCGTCCGGTAGCGGTCCTTGGCGGCGTAGAACCAGAAGACCGCGTCGTCGCGCAGCCCCATGTCGTAGAGGCGGATCGCCAGAACCATCATGGTCATCGGCGTCACCAGCCTGGGGTCGGCCAGAACCTTGTCGCGGGCCGCGACGATGTCGTCGCGGTTGGTCGAGGCGAGCAGGGTCTCGAACGCCGCACCAACCGCGACACGCGGCGGCTGGTCGGGGGAGGGCGAGGCGGCGTAGTAGGGCTCGACGTAGATGTCGATGCGCTTCACCGGTTCGGCCGCGTGCGCTGCGCCGGTGAGAACCAGCGCGACCGCCGCCGCAACTTTCAACGCCAAACGCATGATCGTCTTCCCCCACAAAAGAGCCGCCGGGGTTGCCGGCGGCTTCGATGAATTCTCGTCGTGTCGGCCGCTGTCGCCGCGGCCTTGCTTCGTTCAGGTCGCTGGCTGAAGCTCCACTGCCTTCGGTCCCTTGCCGCGCTTGTCGGGCTCGGTCTCGAAGGAGACCCGCTGGCCGTCGGCCAATGATCCCAGTCCCGAACGTTCGACCGCGGTAACGTGCACGAACACGTCCTTGCCGCCGTCGTCCGGGGTAATGAACCCGTAGCCCTTCGACGCATTGAAGAATTTCACGGTGCCGTTCTGACGCATCGCCTTACCTTTTCAGTTCGTTTCACCCACCCGACTGGTGCGCGCTCCGGCCGGGTTGGCAGGCTGTCCGATATCGACGATCGTTTTGCTGTTGGATGATGTGGTGTCGCCCGCGGTATCCGACTTCCCGCCGCTTTCCGGGTGCCTTCGCGCCCGTCGCGCTCTCCATCTTCGATCGGCCCATACCCGATCGTGCCACAATTTATGTGACAGAGTGCCGCGGATTGCAATGGCGGGTGCCCGCCGCGGGCGGGCGGGAAACGGCCGCCGCCGTTTCGCCGACATAAGTTCATACGCGGTCGCCCGCCCGTATCTCACCCCCGCGTTTCGCGTTCGCGTTCCCTGTGTCTGCAACCGAGCAAGAAGGAGGAGACAAGAATGAGTGCATCGCGTCTGCTGGCGATCGCGATCGCCAGTCTGGTTCTGGCCGGCGCCGGCGCGACCGCCGCCTTCGCCTGGCCGGCCGAGACCACCGACAACGTCAATGTGCGGCAAGGGCCCGGCACCGCGTACCCGGTGCTGTTCGCGCTGCCCGCCGGTTCGCCCGTCGAGGTCGGCGGCTGTCAGCCCGGCTGGTGCTGGGTCGGCTACGGCGGCAGCGCCGGCTGGATGTCGTCGCGCTTCCTGAGCACCTACGCTCCCTACGCGCCGCCCGACGATCCGCCCTACTATCCGCCGCCGCCGCCGCCGTACCCCTACGGACCGCGCCTGCATCTCTTCTTCGGGTTCGGCAGTGGCTACTGACGGGGCGAAGAGAGTCTTCAGGCGTGCGTCGCGCGTCGGTCGCGATCCCCGTGTCGCGACCGACTCGGATGCGCGACTCACGTCGCCGACTCACTTGAAGAGTTTCGGCACCTTGAGCTTCGGAAGGACCTTCGACGGCGTGGTTACCGGAAGGTTGATTCGCTTCTTCGCTGAGTCGGGAAGCGCCGTCAGGTAGCTTCCGATTGTTGTTGTCTTGCCACGCAGGGCAGGAATCAACATCGCCTGGTTACTCAGAAATGGCAGCGCCGCGGTGAACGAAATGCCGCTCAGAAAGGTTCCGTCCCACGCGTCGCGCACGGTGAAGATGCCCGCCGGAGTCATCGTCAGGAACTTGCCGACGACGTTGTGAACGCGACACGCGGCGCGCTTCGGACAGACTTCCACCGCGCCGTCGATCATCGCCACCGCGAGCTCGCCGTCAGGCTTGGCGTAGACGTCGAAGACCGTGCCGCGCACGCCGATGACGGCGGCTGGTGTGACGATCTCGTAGGCGTCGTGGTTGGCCTTGCCGGTGACGAAGCGCAGCGCCCCTTGCGTCAGGTTGATGACCACCTTCTGCTTAGAACTCTTTGAATCATATACGAAATTATCGAGTACCAGGATCGAGTTGGGGCCGATCGCGAGCTTCGTCTTGTCGCGGAATTCGAACTGTCCGACGCCCTTGTCGTCGGTGACGATGGTCTCGTTCTGGAAGACTCCGTCGCCCTTGTTGAGGCCGACCGCGTCGGTCGGATCGAGCTTGCCGGTGACGCTCGTTGTGATCGCGGTGGCGGTGCCGATGGTGTCGTCGGCGTGCGCGCACGAGAGCGACGCGACGACGAAGATCGACATCGCGAATGCGGTGAAGCGTGACGCCATGAATGTTGTCCGTAACGACGAGACGATGAGCGGGAACGTGTCGCGCGCGCGTGTCGTGCGCAAGTCACTCAATTGAATCGGGGTTGACACAATGAAACGAATTAGCGCGTTGTTAACGCGCAAGTTGGACTAAAATGATTGTGGGCCGATTCGGCTCAAGCTGAGAGGAGAATACACTTTGGCTAAGAAAGCTGTACGCAAGCCTGCGAAGAAGAAACCCGCCGCGAAGAAGCCGGCGGCGAAGAAGAAGGCTCCGGCCAAGAAGGCTCCTGCGAAGAGGAAGTAGCGTAGCGGTCGCCGGTTCGCCGGCGACGCACACTTCCGCCCCGCCGTCGCGGCCGATCCGAAGAAAGAGCGGCCGTGCGGCGGACGGAAGAGGAAGAGCCCGAGTAGAGGGCAGGGTAAAAAGGGGCATCCTCGCGGTGCCCCGTTTTTTTGGTGCGGTGCGGGGGCGTCAACCTGCATTTTTCCGCTTGGGCGAAGGATGCGCTAGGGTGGCGCCCGCACGAGGGGCCACGACACCAATGTCGCACGATCTGCCATCGCCGGGCGCGCTCGGTGCGGCGCTTATCGCCGCCGACGCGGTTCATGCCGAATACGAGCGCGTCGCCCTCAAGGGCGTGGTCGACGCCAGCTGGGCGGGCTTCTACGCCGCCTATGTGCTCGGCAAGGTCGGAGAGTTCGTCGAGGCGAGCCGTCTCGCGGAGCTCATCGAAGAGGTCGAGGAAGGCGAGGACTGGGCCGAGGTGGCCGCCGCCCACGTCCTCACCAAGCTGAGGTCGTGACTCCTCAGATCGGCCGCGTCTCGCCCGCCTCGCAGGCGATCAGGTCGCGGGCGAGCACGCCGATCTCCTTCAGCGCCGCGCGCCAGGCGGCGACGTGCGCGGCGCGGTCGTGGGCGGCCAGCGCCTGCCAGTCGCGCCAGCGCTCCACGATGCGGATCAGCCCCGGTTCCAGCACGTCCTCGCCGTAGGCGTAGAGCAGGCAGCCATCTTCCTTGCGGGTGGCTTCGAGGTTGGTGCGCATGTGCGGCCGCGCCGCGGCGACGCTTTCCGGGGCGAGGCGCAGCGCGCCGGTGACCACGATCATCGTGCGGGTCCTCCCTTTTTCATCCACGCGGTCCCAGGAACCGCTCCAGCCAGTCGCGACGCCACATCTCGCGCAGTGCTACCGTCCAGATGACCAGTCCGATGGCGACGTCGAGCAGCATGTGCGGCTGCAGCGGCACCAGCGCGAAGTAGGAGGCGAGCATCCCGTTCTGCACGATGACGAAGAAGACCACCGACAGCGCGATCATCATCCAGGTCGGGCGAAGGTCGGTGCTCAGCCGGCGCCAGCCGGTGAAGTAGCGCAGCGGCGGCTCGACGAACAGGATCAGGATGAAGGCCGAGTAGGCGATGAACACCGACAGCGTCGTCTGCGCGACGATGGTGGCCGCCGCTCCGGCGAACTGGTCGGTCGCCGAGTATTTGACGCCGGTGGCGTGCTCAAACATGTCGATGACGCGCTGCGGAATGTCGATCCCGGTCACCGAGGTCTCCACGCGGTGGTACTCGAGGGTGTAGAGGCCGGCGCCGACGATCATCGACAGGATGGCGCTGGGGATCACGAAGCGCACCAGGTCGGGCAGGATGTCGCCGACCCGGGTGACCGGCCTGGCCCACAGCGACAGAAGCATCGCGGGGACGCCGACCGTGAACAGCGAGGTCGCCACCTGCGCCGGTTCGAAGGGAAACGAGAGACCGAGCATGGTGATCGCGATGATCGTCAGGATCGAGGCCGAGACGCGGGCCAGGAACAGCGCCATCACCGTGATCATGCCGCCGATGATGCGGCGCCCCTCGTCGAAGGCCGGCAGCAGCGGCGCGAAGCTGTCGCCGGACAGCACGATGTCGGCGATGGCGCGGGCCGCCGGGCTGCCGCTCTGCATGGCGATGCCCAGCTGGGCTTTCTTGAGCGCCAGCACGTCGTTGACGCCGTCGCCGATCATGGCGACGTAGTGACCGCCCGCCACCAGCGACGCGACGATGCGCTCCTTCTGGGCGGGCGAGACGCGGCCGAGCACGGTCGCCCGTTCCGCCGCCTCGGCGAAGGCGTCGTCGGCCAGATCTTCCAGTTCCGGCCCGGTCGCGGTGACGATGTCGCCGGCAAGCCCCGCCTGGGTGGCGAGCGCGGCGACGGTGCGCGGGTCGTCGCCGGAGATGATCTTCAGGCGGATGCCCATGCTGGCGAAGGCCGCCAGCATCTCCGCCGCCTGCGGCCGCAGTTCGTCGGCGAGCGCGACGAGGCCGAGGGCGGCGAGCGGCGGCAGCGCCGGATCCTCGCCACCGGGCGCGGCGCCGTCGGCGGCGCGGGCGAACAGCAGCACGCGGAAGCCGCGGCCGGTGAGGCGGGCGAGGGCGTCGGTCAGGATCTCGCTGCCGTCGGCGAGCGCCGGCGCCAGCGCGTCCCAGGCGCCGAGCACATACGTTCCGGCGTCGCTGTCGCCGGAGAGCGTCACCGCGCTCCAGCGGCGCGCCGAGGAGAACGGCACGGCGCCGGCGACCGCGGCGGTCTCCGCCGGCATCGCGCTGCGCAGCGCCGCGATGGTCGGGCCGCCGTCGGCGGAGCCGTGCGCGAAGCGCCCGAGCAGCGCCGCGAGGCGGTCGGCGCTGCCGCCGTCGGCCGGCACGATCTCGGCGACGGTCAGCCGGTTGGTGGTCAGCGTTCCGGTCTTGTCGCTGCACAGCACGTCGATGTCGCTCAGCGACTCGACCGCGTTGATCTGCTGGATGAGGGCGCCACGGCGGGCGCTCTGGGTGGCGCCGAAGGCGTAGGCGACGACGATGATGAAGAACAGGCCGTAGGGAACCTGCCCGGAGAGCACCGCCGCGAGCTGGACGACGCGCAGCGTCGTGGCGTTTTCGAGGATCGCCGCGACCAAAATGATGCCGCTCATCAGCGCCACCACCAGCATGATGATGCGCACCGTGTAGTTGATCTGCTTCTGCAGCGGGGTGAGCACGACGCGAAACTGGCGGGCGCTCTCGGTCAGCTTGTTGGCGTAGCTGTCGCGGCCGACCTGATCGGCGGTGTAGGCGCCGCTGCCGCCGATGCAGAAGCTGCCCGACAGAAGCTGGTCGCCGGCGCGTTTGGTGACCGGGTTCGATTCGCCGGTGAGCAGCGCCTCGTCGATCTCCAGCGTTCCCTCGCCGGTCACCGTTCCGTCGACCACCACCTGATCGCCGACCTTGAGGCGCAGCGTGTCGCCCTTGACGATCTCGGCCGGGTCGGCGGTGCGCTCGCTGCCGCCGCGCACCAGCGTCACCGACGGGCGGGTGAGCAGCGCGATCTGGTCGAGCTGCCGCTTGGCGTAAAGTTCCTGGACGGTGCTGATGACGGCGTTGACCAGGGCCAGGCCGACGCTGGTCATGGCGTCGTAGGTGCGGCCGAGCGCGATCAGCGCCGCGCCGATCACGAACAGGATGTTGTTGAACAGGTTGAAGAGGTTGAAGCGGACGATGTCGAGGTAGCCGCGGCTGGCGGCCATCTCGACGTCGTTGCCTTCGCCGCGCGCCCGCCGGGCGGCGGCCTCGGCGTCGGTCAGCCCGGTCACCACCGGCGTGTCGCCGGACCGAACCACAGCAGCATCACGCCGTCGATGATCACGCCCGCCTCGTGTGCAGAGAACAGCTGTCCGCCCGCCGCGTTTTAGCACGACGGGCGGAGCGCGCCACGTTGCGGGCGCGCTCACGTGGCCGCCATGTCAATCCCGGTCTCGAGATCCTTCTCGGTCAGGCCGTGCGCCGTCGGGCCTTGCCAAGCAGCCCCAGAGCGGCGACGAGGCCGAGTCCGGCGAGGACGAGCGGATTGAGGGCGCTGCTGGACTCGGGGGGCGGGGGCGTTGGGGTCGGAGTCGCGGGGGGCGGGTTCGCCAGGACCGCGTCCGAGTAGGCGCTGTCGCCGCCGAGGCCCCAGGCCTGGACGCGGTAGTAGTATGCCTGGGTGCCTGGCTGCACGCCGGTTACCGCGAGGCTGACCGTGCCGGGCACGCACGGGTTGGGGACGCACAGGATCAGCTTGCTCTGATATCCCGGTACAAAGTCGGCGGGCCCCTCGGCTGCCGCGCCGACGCTCGCGAAGGAGGAGGTCGTCGCCACGTCGATGCGGTAGCCGACGGCGCTTGCGTCCTGGCCGGTCCAGTTGGCGGTGAAGGCGTCGGTACCGACGTCAGTTGCGTTCAGCGCCAGGGGCGCCAGCGTGGCTCCGCTGGTGCCGCGGTCGCGGACGAAGATGTCCGGGACAGAGTTGGTGTCGCCGCTGACGAGGTCGGTGGCGCCGGAATAGAACGCCACGAAGCGCCCGTCGGCGTTGATCGCCGGGAGGACACTGTCGGCGGTCGCTTCGGTCCCGCCGGTCGCGACGCTCACCCGTTCCGTCGTGCCGGTCTGCCGGTCATGGACGAAGATATCGACGTAGCCGTTGCCGTCGCCGCTGACGAGATTGGTGGCGTAGGAATGGAACGTCACGAAGCGCCCGTCAGCGCTGATCGTCGAGTTGTAGCTGTTGTCGTCCGCCTGGGTCCCGCCGGTGGCGACGTTCACCCGTTCTGTCGTGCCGGTCTGCCGGTCATGGACGAAGATATCGACTTTGCTGTTGGTGTCGCCGCTGACCAGGTTGGCGTCGCCGGAAAAGAACGTCACGAAGCGCCCGTCGGCGCTGATCGCGGCCGCGAAGCTGTGGCTGGGCACCTGGACGCCGCCGGTCGCGACGCTCACCCGTTCCGTCGTGCCGGTCTGCCGGTCATGAACGAAGATGTCTTTGGCACTGTTGGTGTCGCCGCTGACGAGGTCGGCGGCGGTGGATTCGAACGCCACGAAGCGCCCGTCGGCGCTGATCGCCACGGCGATGCTGGCGCCGGTCGCTTGAGTGCCGTTGGTCGCGACGCTCAGCCGTTCCGTCGTGCCGGTCTGCCGGTCATGGACGAAGATGTCGGTGGCAGCGTTGGTGTCGCCGCTGACCAGGTCGATTGCGTCGGATTCGAACGCCACGAAGCGCCCGTCGGCGCTGATCGCCGGGGCGGAGCTGGCGCCGGTCTCTTGAGTGCCGTTGGTCGCGACGCTCACCCGTTCCGTCGTGCCGGTCTGCCGGTCATGGACAAAGATGTCTTTGGCACTGTTGGTGTCGCCGCTGACGAGGTCGGTGGCGTCGGATTCGAACGCCACGAAGCGCCCGTCGGCGCTGATCGCCGCGTTGTTGCTGTTGCCGCCGGTCGCCTGGCTGCCGCCGGTCGCGACGCTCACCCGTTCGGTCGTGCCGGTCTGCCGGTCATGGACAAAGATGTCGAAATTGCCGTTGGTGTCGCTGGCGACGAGGTCGGCGGCGGCGGACTGGAACGCCACGAAGTGCCCGTCCGCGCTGATCGCCGGGTTGTAGCTGTCGCTGGTCGCCTGGCTGCCGCCGGTCGCGACGCTCGCCCGTTCCGTCGTCTGGGCGAGGGCGGTTGCGGCCGACGCGGCCAGGATGATTGCGGCGGCAATCGCCGTCGAGGCGTGGCGCCATGTGGCCACGCCTGTCACTGATTTCGTCTGCATCGCGATCCCCCCGGGCGCGTTAACCGCGGCAAATCAAGATCACAGTTCCACAACCGGCGAAAGTGGAACCTCGCAACACGGCGGGCGATCGCTTCCGCGTCGATCGTTGCCGAAAGCCGGCGCCAGGCGGTCAGGCGGTGCGCCGCCTGGCCTTGCCAAGCAGCCCCAGAGCGGCAACGAGGGCGAGCCCGGCGAGGACGAGCGGATTGAGGGCGGTCTTGGACTCGGGGGGCGGCGGGTTCGCCAGGACCGTGTCCGAGAAGGGGCTGTCGCCGCCGCGGCCCCAGGCCTGGACCCGGTAGTAATATTCCTGGCTGGCTGGCTGCACGTCACTCACCGCCTCGCTCACCGTGCCGGGCACGCACGGGTTGGGGACGCACAGGATCACCTTGCTCTGATACCCCGGCACGAACCCGGCGGGCCGCCCCCCGGCCGCGCCGGCGCTGCTGAAGGACGAGGTCGTCGCCACGTCGAGGCGGTAGCCGGCGGCGGTTGCGTCCTGGCCGGTCCAGTTGGCGGTGAAGGCGCTGTCGCCGACGTCGGTCGCGTTCAGAGCCAACGGCGCCAGCGGCGCGGCTCCGCTGGTGCCGCGGTCGCGGACGAAGATGTCGTAGGCCGCGTTGGTGTCGCCGCCGACTAGGTTGGCGGCGAGGGATTCGAATGCCACGAAGCGCCCGTCGGCGCTGATCGCCGGATAGTAGCTGACGCCGCCGGCCTGGCCGCCGTTGGTCGCGATGCTCACCCGCTCCGTCGTGCCGGTCTGCCGGTCATGGACGAAGACGTCGGAGTTAGTGTTGGTGTCGCCGGCGACGAGGTTGGTGGCGAAGGACCAGAACGCCACGAAGCGCCCGTCGGCGCTGATCGCCGGGTCGCTGCTGGCGCCGTCCGCTTCGGCACCGCCGGTTGCGACGCTCACCCGTTCCGTCGTGCCGGTCTGCCGGTCATGGACGAAGATGTCGTCGAAACCGTTGGTGTCGCCGCTGACGAGATTGCTGGCGGCGGAATCGAACGTCACGAAGCGCCCGTCGGCGCTGATCGCCGGGTTGATGCTGTTGCCGGTCGCTTGGGCACCGCCGGTCGCGATGCTGACCCGTTCCGTCGTGCCGGTCTGCCGGTCATGGACAAAGGTGTCGGGGGTAGCGTTGGTGTCGCCGCCGACGAGGTTGGTGGCATAGGACTGGAACGCCACGAAGCGCCCGTCGGCGCTGATCGCCGGGACGCTGCTGTTGCCGGTCGCTTGGGCACCGCCGGTCGCGATGCTTACCCGTTCCGTCGTGCCGGTCTGCCGGTCATGGACGAAGATGTCGAAATTGCCGTTGGTGTCGCCGCCCACGAGGTTGGTGGCGAAGGACCAGAACGCCACGAAGCGCCCGTCGGCGCTGATCGCCGGGTCGATGCTGTCGCCGCCGGTCGCCTGGCCGCCGCCGGTCGCGACGCTCACGCGTTCCGTCGTGCCGGTCTGCCGGTCATGGACGAAGACGTCGTTCTTGCCGTTGGTGTCGCCGCTGACGAGATTGGTGGCGTTGGAATAGAACGCCACGAAGCGTCCGTCGGCGCTGATCGCCGGGTTTACGCTGTCGCCGTCCGCCTGGCCGCCGCCGGTCGCGACACTCACCCGTTCCGTCGTGCCGGTCTGCCGGTCATGGACGAAGATGTCGAATTTGCCGTTGGTGTCGCCGCCGACGAGGTTGGCGGCGTAGGAATGGAACGCCACGAAGCGTCCGTCCGCGCTGATTGCCCCAGCGCGGCTGTCGCTGTCCCCTTGGCCGCCGCCGGTCGCGACGCTCGCCCGCTCCGTCGTCTGGGCCAGGGCGGTTGCGGCCGATGCGGCCAGGATGAATCCGGCGGCAATCGCCATCGGCGCGTGGCGCCATTTGCCCACGCCTGTCCCTGCTGTCGCTGGCATCGCGATCCCCCCGGTGCGCCTCAACCGCCGCCGGATGAAACCACAATCCCACAACCGACGAAAGCATGGATTTTAGCCGTGCTCTGACGCCCGGCGGGCGACGGCTTCCGCGTCGATCGACGCCGAACGCCGGCGCGAGCCGTTCAGGCCGTGCGCCGGCGGGCCCTGCCAAGCAACCCCAGAGCGGCGACGAGGCCGAGTCCGGCGAGGACGAGCGGATTGAGCGCGGTCTTGGACTCGGGGGGCGGCGGGTTCGCCAGGACCGGGTCCGAGAAGGCGCTGTCGCCACCGCGGCCCCAGGCCTGGACGCGGTAGTAGTATGCCTGGGTGCCGGGCTGCACGTCGCTCACGTTGAGACTGACCGTGCCGGGCGTGCACGGGTTGGGGACGCACAGGATCAGCTTGCTCTGATAACCGGGCACGAAATCGGCGGGCCCCTCGCCTGCCGCGCCGACGCTGCTGAAGGTGGAGGGTGTCGCCACGTCGATGCGGTAGCCGGCGGCGCTCGCGTCCTGACCGGTCCAGTTGGCGGTGAAGGCGTCGGCGCCGACGTTGGTCGCGTTCAGGGCCAGGGGCGCCAGCGGCGCGGCCCCGCTGGTGCCGCGGTCACGGACGAATGTGTCGCTGAAAGCGTTGGTGTCGCCGCTGACGAGGTTGGTGGCGACGGAATAGAACGCCACGAAGCGCCCGTCGGCGTCGATCGCCGGGCCGTAGCTGCCGCCGGTCGCTTCGGTACCGCCGGTCGTGACGCTCACCCGTTCCGTCGTGCCGGTCTGCCGGTCGTGGACGAAGATGTCGTAGGTACCGTTGGTGTCGCCGCTGACCAGGTTGGTGGCGAAGGATTCAAATGCCACGAAGCGCCCGTCGATGCTGATCGCTAGGTTGAAGCTTCCGTTGTCGGCCTGACCGCCGCCGGTCGCGACGCTCACCCGTTCCGTCGTGCCGGTCTGCCGGTCATGGACGAAGACGTCGGAGAAGCCGTTGGTGTCGCCGCCGACGAGGTCGGTGGCGGTGGAATAGAATGCCACGAAGCGTCCGTCGCCGTCGATCGCCTCGCCGCCGCTGGCGCCGGTCGCCTGGCCGCCGCCCGTCGCGACGCTCACCCGTTCGGTCGCGCCGGTCTGCCGGTCATGGACGAAGATGTCGTTGAAACCGTTGGTGTCGCCGCTGACGAGGTTGGTGGCGTCGGAATGGAACGCCACGAAGCGCCCGTCGGCGCTGATCGCATTGCCCGAGCTGTTGCCGTTCGCCTCGCCGCCGCCGGTGGCGACGCTCACCCGCTCCGTCGTGCCGGTCTGCCGGTCATGGACGAAGATGTCGTCGGCAGCGTTGGTGTCGCCGCTGACGAGGTTGGTGGCGGCGGAATAGAACGCCACGAAGCGCCCGTCAGCGCTGATCGCCGGGTAGGCGCTGGCGCCGGTCGCCTGGCCGCCGCCCGTCGCGACGCTCACCCGTTCGGTCGCGCCGGTCTGCCGGTCATGGACGAAGATATCGTTGGTGCCGTTGGTGTCGCCGCTGACGAGGTTGGTGGCGCCGGACTGGAACACCACGAAGCGCCCGTCGGCGCTGATCGCTGGGAAGTAGCTGCCGCCGCCGGTCGCCTCGCCGCCGCCGGTCGCGACGCTCACCCGTTCCGTCGTGCCGGTCTGCCGGTCACGGAGGAAGACGTCGCTGGCAGCGTTGGTGTCGCCGCCAACGAGGTTGGTGGCGGTGGAATAGAACGCCACGAAGCGCCCGTCGGCGCTGATCGCCTGGGGATAGCTGACGTCGTTTGCCTGGCCGCCATTGGTCGCGACGCTCACCCGTTCCGTCGACTGGGCGAGGGCGGTTGCGGCCGGCGCGGCCAGGATGATTGCGGCGGCAATCGCCGTCGCCGCGCGGCGCCACCGTGCCACGCCTGTCGCTGGTCTCGTCCGCATCGCGATGCCCTCGGGTACGCCTCAACCACCGCAGATCAAGATCACAGTTCCACAACCGGCGAAAGTGGAATCTGGCGGCAGGTGTTCAGGCGCGCGCAGCGCGGCATAGGTGATGCGCCGGCCTTCGCCGAAGGCCGGCGCGAACCGTTCAGGTCCGACGCCACCGCCATCCGAGCCCGGCGAAAGCCACCAGCGATAAGGCCAGAAGCTCCAACGGTCCGATGGCGGTCTTGGACTCTGCGGGAGGCGGGTTCGCAAGGACCGGGTCCGAGAATGCGCTGTCGCCGCCGAGGCCCCAGGCCTGGACGCGGTAATAGTACGCCTGGGTGCCCGGTTGCACGTCGCTCACCACCTGGCTGACCGTACCGGGCACGCACGGATTGGGAACGCACAGGATCAGCTTGCTCTGGTAGCCCGGCACAAAGTCGGCGGGCCCCTCGGCTCCTGCGCCGACGCTGCTGAAGGAGGAGGTCGTCGCCACGTCGATGCGGTAGCCGGCGGCGCTTGCGTCCTGACCGGTCCAGTTGGCGGTGAAGGCGTCGGCGCCGACGTCGGTCGCGTTCAGGGCCAGGGGCGCCAGCGGCGCGGCACCGCTGGTGCCGCGGTCGCGGACGAAGATGTCGTAGGCCGCGTTGGTGTCGCCGCTGACGAGGTTGCTGGCGTTGGAACGGAACGCCACGAAACGCCCGTCGGCGCTGATGGCTAGGTATAGGCTGTCACTGTTCGCCTGGCCGCCGCCGGTCGCGACGCTCACCCGTTCCGTCGTGCCGGCCTGCCGGTCACGGACGAAGACGTCGTAGGCAGCGTTGGTGTCGCCGCTGACGAGGTTGGTGGCGTCGGAATAGAACGCCACGAAGCGCCCGTCGGCGCTGATCGAAGGGGCGTAGCTGTCGCCGCCGATCGCCTCGGTACCGCCGGTCGCGACGCTCACCCGTTCCGTCGTGCCGGTCTGCCGGTCATGAACGAAGACGTCGTATTTGCTGTTGGTGTCGCCGCTGACCAGGTTGCTGGCGTGGGAATAGAACGCCACAAGGCGCCCGTCAGCGCTCATCACCGGGACGTAGCTGTCGTCGTTCACCTCAGCACCGCCGGTCGCGACGCTGACCCGTTCCGTCGCGCCGGTCTGCCGGTCGTGGACGAAGACGTCGCGTTTGCTGTTGCCGTCGCTGCCAACGAGGTTGGTGGCGACAGAATCGAACGCCACGAGGCGCCCGTCGGGGCTGATCGTCGCGTCGCTGCTGGCGTTGTCCCCTTGGGTGCCGCCGGTCGCGACGCTCACCCGTTCCGTCGTGCCTGTCTGCCGGTCATGGACGAAGACGTCGGCGTAACCGTTGGTGTCGCCGGCGACGAGATTGGTGGCGTAGGAAACGAACGCCACGAAGCGCCCGTCGGCGCTGATCGCCGGGATGGTGCTGGAGCCGTTCCCTTCGGCACCGCCGGTGGCGACGCTCACTCGTTCCGTCGTGCCGGTCTGCCGGTCATGGACGAAGATGTCGGACGTACCGTTGGTGTCGCCGCTGACGAGGTTGCTGGCGTTGGACCAGAACGCCACGAAGCGCCCGTCGGCGCTGATCGCCGCGCTGTAGCTGACGCCGTTCGCTTCGGTACCGCCGGTGGCGACGCTCACCCGTTCCGTCGCGCCGGTCTGCCGGTCATGGACGAAAATGTCGTTGAGACCGTTGGTGTCGCCGCTGACGAGGTTGCTGGCGATCGATTCGAACGCAACGAAGCGCCCGTCGGCGCTGGTCACCGGGGAGTCGCTGGCGCTGTTCGACTGGCCGCCACCGGTCGCGACGCTCACCCGTTCCGTCGACTGGGCGAGGGCGGTTGCCGCCGACGCGGCCAGGATGATTCCGGCAACAATCGCCGTCGCCGCGTGGCACAGTTTGCCCGCGCGTGTCGCTGTTCTCGTCTGCATCGAAATCCCTCCTGTGCGCCTCGACCGCGGGGGAACGTTATCACAATGCCGCAATCGGTGAAGCCAGGACGCATTCTTCGCGCGCCCAGCGTTCTGCCGCCGCCGATGCGCCGGCCTTCGTCGCAAGCCGGCGCGAGCTGTTCAGGCGGTGCGCCGCCGCGCCTTGCCAAGCAGCCCCAGAGCGGCGACGAGGCCGAGTCCGGCGAGGACGAGCGGATTCAGGGCGCTGCTGCTGCTGGGCGGCGGGGTCGTCGGGATCGGGTTCGCCAGGACGGTGTCCGAGTAGGGGCTGTCTCCGCCGAGGCCCCAGGCCTGGACCCGGTAGAAATACTCCTGGGTGCCGGGCTGGACGTCGCTCACCACCTGGCTGACCGTGCCGGGCGTGCATGGGTTGGGGACGCACAGGATCAGCTTGCTCTGATAGCCCGGCACAAAGTCGGCGGGTCTCTCGGCTGGTGCGCCGACGCTCGCGAAGGTGGAGGTCGTCGCCACGTCGATGCGGTAGCCGGCGGCGGTCGCGTCCTGACCGGTGAAGTTGGCGCTGAAGGCGCTGTCGCCGACGTCGGTTGCGTTCAGAGCCAACGGCGCCAGCGGTGCGGCTCCGCTGGTGCCGCGGTCGCGGACGAAGATGTCGGAGTCGCCATTGCTGTCGCCGCTGACAAGGTTGGTGGCGACGGATTCGAATGCCACGAAGTGCCCGTCGGCGCTGATCGCCGCGTAGTAGGCGCTGTCGTTCGCCTGGACGCCGCCTGTCGTGACGCTCGCCCGTTCCGTCGCGCCGGTCTGCCGGTCATGGACGAAGATGTCGTAGGCACCGTTGCTGTCGCCGCTGACGAGGTTGGTGGCGTAGGATTCAAATGCCACGAAGCGCCCGTCGGCGCTGATCGCCGCGAGGTAGCTGTCGCCGTTTGCCTGGCCGTTGCCCGGCGCGTAGTTCACCCATTCCGTCGTGCCGGTCTGCCGGTCATGGACGAAGATGTCGCTGGCACTGTTGGTGTCGCCGCCGTAAAGATTGGCGGCGTCGGACTCGAACGCCACGAAGCGACCGTCGGCGCTGATCGCCGGGCTGATGCTGCCGCCGCCGATCGCCTGGCTGCCGCCGGTGACGACGCTCACCCGTGCCGTCGTGCCGGTCTGCCGGTCATGGACGAAGATATCCGCAAAGCTGTTGGAGTCGCCGCTGACAAGGTTGTTGGCGTAGGAATAGAACGCCACGAAGCGTCCGTCGGCGCTGATCGCCGGGTTGAGGCTGTCGTCGGTTGCCTGACCGCCGCCGGTCGCGACGCTCACCAGTTCCGTCGTGCCGGTCTGCCGGTCACGGACGAAGACATCGTTCTTGCCGTTGGTGTCGCTGCTGACGAGGTTGGCGGCGCCGGAAAAGAACGCCACGAAGCGCCCGTCGGCGCTGATCTTCGGGTAGAGGCTGGCGCCGATCGCCTGGCCGCCGCCGGTCGCGACGCTCACCCGTTCCGTCGTGCCGGTCTGCCGGTCATGGACGAAGACGTCTTTGGCAGCGTTGGTGTCGCCGCCGACGAGGTTGGTGGCGTCGGATTCGAACGCCACGAAGCGCCCGTCGGCGCTGATCGCCGGGTTGGAGTTGGTGCCGTCCGCCTGGCCGCCGCCGGTCGCGACGCTCACCCGTTCCGTCGTGCCGGTCTGCCGGTCATGGACGAAGATGTCGGCGACACTGTTGGTGTCGCCGCCGACGAGGTTGGTGGCGTAGGAAACGAACGCCACGAAGCGCCCGTCAGCGCTGATCGTCGGGCTGAAACTGTTGCCGCTCACTTGGGTCCCGCCGGTCGCGACACTCACCCGTTCCGTCGACTGGGCGAGGGCGGTTGCGGCCGACGCGGCCAGGATGAATCCGGCGACAATCGCCATCGGGGCGTGGCGCCATTTGCCCACGCCTGTCACTGTTCTCGTCGCCACTGAAATCCCCCTGTGCGCCTCAACCGCAGCCGGATGAAACCACAATCCCGCAACCGACGAAAGCACAGATTGCAGCACGTGTTCTGACGCGCGCACGGTACGGCCGATGATGGCGCCGGCCTTCGTCTCAGGCCGGCGCGAGGCGTTCAGGCCGTGCGTCGCCTCGCCCTGCCAAGCAGCCCCAGAGCGGCGACGAGGCCGAGTCCGGCGAGGACGAGCGGATTGAGGGCGCTGCTGCTGCTGGGGGGCGGGGGCGTCGGAGTCGCGGGGGGCGGGTTCGCCAGGACCGTGTCTGAGAAGGGGCTGTCGCCGCCGCGGCCCCAGGCCTGGACGCGGTAGTAATACTCTTGAGTGCCCGGCTGCACGCCGCTCACCGCCTGGCTGACCGCGCCGGGCACGCACGGGTTGGGGACGCACAGGATCACCTTGCTCTGATAGCCCGGCACAAAGTCGGCGGGCCGCCCCCCGGCCGCGCCGGCGCTGCTGAAGGACGAGGTCGTCGCCACGTCGAGGCGGTAGCCGGTGGCACTGGCGTCCTGACCGGTGAAGTTGGCGGTGAAGGCGTCAGCGCCGATGTCGGTCGCGTTCAACGCCAGTGGTGCCAGCGGTGCGGCTCCGCTGGTGCCGCGGTCATGGACGAACATATCGTCGCTGCTGTTAGAGTCGCCGCTGACGAGGTTGGTGGCTGCGGAATCGAACGCCACGAAGCGCCCATCGGCGCTGATCGCCGGGTCGTAACTGTCGCCGCCGGTCGCCTGGCCACCGCCGGTCGCGACGCTCACCCGCTCCGTCGTGCCGGTCTGCCGGTCATGGACGAAGACGTCGGCGGCACCATTGGTGTCGCCGCCGACGAGGTTGGTGGCGTTGGAATAGAACGTCACGAAGCGCCCGTCGGCGCTGATCGCCGGGCTTTGGCTGCTGTCGGTCGCCTGGCCGCCACCGGTCGCGACGCTCACCCGCTCCGTCGTGCCGGTCTGCCGGTCATGGACGAAGATGTCGTATTTGCTGTTGGTGTCGCCGCCGACGAGATTGGTGGCGTTGGAATAGAACGCTACGAAGCGCCCGTCGGCGCTGATCGCCGGGGGGCCGAAGCTGCCGTTGTCCGCCTGGCCGCCGCCGGTCGCGACGCTCACCCGTTCCGTCGTGCCGGTCTGTCGGTCATGGACGAAGACATCGGTGGTACCGTTGGTGTCGCCGCTGACGAGATTGGTGGCGCCGGAATAGAACGCCACGAAGCGCCCGTCGGCGCTGATCGCCGAGGTGTAGCTGACGCCGTCCGCTTCGGTACCGTCGGTCGCGACGCTCACCCGCTCCGTCGTGCCGGTCTGCCGGTCATGGACGAAGACGTCTAGCTTTGCCGTTCGTGTCGCTGCTGACGAGGTTGTTGGCGGTGGACCAGAACGCCACGAAGCGTCCGTCGGCGCTGATCGCCGGGTTGGAGCTCCCGCCGCCGGTCGCCTGGTCACCGTTGGTCGCGACGCTCACCCGTTCCGTCGTGCCGGTCTGCCGGTCATGGACGAAGATGTCGGCGCTCGCGTTGGTGTCGCCGCTGACCAGGTTGGTGGCGCCGGACCGGAACGCTACGAAGCGTCCGTCGGCGCTGATCGCCGGGGTCTCGCTGACGCCGTCCGCTTCGGTACCGTCGGTCGCGACGCTCACCCGCTCCGTCGCGCCGGTCTGCCGGTCATGGACGAAGACGTCGTAGGTGCTGTTGGTGTCACCGCTGACGAGATTGGTGGCGTCGGAAAAGAACGCCACGAAGCGCCCGTCGGCGCTGATCGCCCCGGTGAAGCTGGTGTCGGTCGCTTGGGCGCCGCCGGTCGCGACGCTCACCCGTTCCGTCGTCTGGGCCAGGGCGGTTCCGGCCGACGCGGCCAGGATGATTGCGGCAGCAATCGCCATTGGCGCGAAGCGCCATTTGCCCGTGCTTGTGAGCGCCTTCGCCAGCATCGCGATCCCCCCTGCCCGTGCGCCCGGGACGGATGAAACCACAATCCTACAACCGACGAAAGCACGGATTGCAGCACGTGTTCTGGCGCGCGCCCAGCGGGCGACGCCTTCCGCGTCGGTCAGCCCCGGCACAGCCGGATGTTCCCAAGCAGCGCCAGAGCGGCGACGCGTCGCATCGTCAATGTCAGGTCCTCCGCGTTCTCAGCCCGAGCCCACCCAACGCGAGCAGAGACAGCGCAAGGAGCTCCACCGGGCCGATGGCGGTCGTGGTCGTCACGCCCACCGAGGCCTGGCAGGTGCCGTTGCCGCCAGCACCGCTGAATGTCGCCGTATAGGTCGTGTCCGCGGTCGGGCTGACCGCGATCGAGCCTCCCGCGACGGGCGTCAGCGTGCCGACGGAATTGTCGATCGAGCCGGAAGTGGCGCCGGTCGAAGCCCAGGTCAGCGTGCTCGAACCGCCGCTGCTGATGTCGGTGGGGTCGGCTGTCAGGGTGCAGCTCGGCGGCGGGTTCGCCAGGACCGTGTCTGAGAAGGGGCTGTCGCCGCCGCGGCCCCAGGCCTGGACGCGGTAGTAATACGCCTGGGTGCCCGGCTGCACACCGCTCACCGCCTGGCTGACCGCGCCGGGCACGCACGGGTTGGGGTCGCACAGGATCACCTTGCTCTGATAACCCGGCACGAACCCGGCGGGTCGCCCCCCGGCCGCGCCGGCGCTGCTGAAGGTGGAGGTCGTCGCCACGTCGAGGCGGTAGCCGGCGGCGGTTGCGTCCTGACCGGTGAAGTTGGCGGTGAAGGCGTCGGCGCCGATGTCGGTCGCGTTCAGCGCCAGTGGTGCCAGCGGCGCGGCTCCGCTGGTGCCGCGATCGCGGACGAAGATGTCGGTGGCATTGTTGCTGTCGCCGCTGACGAGGTTGGTGGCGGTGGACGCAAACGTCACGAAGCGCCCGTCGGCGCTGATCGCCGCGGTCCCGCTGTTGCCGTTCCCTTCGGTACCGCCGGTCGCGACGCTGACCCGTTCCGTCGTCCCGGCCTGCCGGTCGTGGACGAAGACGTCGGGGGCACTGTTGGTATCGCCGCCGACGAGGTCGGTGGCGTTGGAATAGAACGTCACGAAGCGCCCGTCGGCGCTGATCGCCGGGGTGTCGCTGGTGCTGTTCGCTTCGGTCCCGCCGGTGGCGACGCTTACCCGTTCAGTCGTGCCGGTCTGCCGGTCATGGACGAAGATGTCGGTGTCAGCGTTGGTGTCGCCGCTGACGAGGTTGTCGGCGAAGGAACGGAACGCCACGAAGCGCCCGTCGGCGCTGATCGCCGGGGTGTCGCTGGTGCTGTTC
Organism: uncultured Alphaproteobacteria bacterium; assembly: GCA_963843565.1. Classification (GTDB taxonomy): domain Bacteria; phylum Pseudomonadota; class Alphaproteobacteria; order Rhizobiales; family Kaistiaceae; genus DASZQY01. The sequence goes on along the minus strand of CAWJKY010000002.1, from coordinate 80,254 downwards.
GCTTCGGTCCCGCCGGTCGCGACGCTCACCCGTTCCGTCGTGCCGGTCTGTCGGTCATGGACGAAGACATCGGTGGTACCGTTGGTGTCGCCGCTGACGAGGTCGGTGGCGTCGGAATCGAACGCCACGAAGCGCCCGTCGGCGCTGATCACCGGGCGGAAGCTGTAGCCGTCCGCTTGGATACCCCCGGTCGTGATGCTCACCCGTTCCGTCGTGCCGGTCTGCCGGTCATGGACGAAGATGTCGCCTCGGCCGTTGGTGTCGCTGCTGACCAGATTGTTGGCGTCGGAATAGAACGCCACGAAGCGGCCGTCAGCGCTGATCGCCGCGTAGAGGCTGCCGCCGTTCGCCTCGGCACCGCCCATCGCGACGCTCACCCGCTCCGTCGTGCCGGTCTGCCGGTCATGGACGAAGATCTCGGAGACACCGCTGGTGTCGCCGCTGACGAGGTTGGTGGCGTCGGAATAGAACGCCACGAAGCGCCCGTCGGCGCTGATCGCCGGGGTCTCGCTGACGCCGTCCGCTTCGGTACCGCCGGTTGAGACGCTCACCCGTTCCGTCGTGCCGGTCAGCCGGTCATGGACGAAGATGTCGCGGAAACCGTTGGTGTCGCCGCTGACCAGGTTGGTGGCGTCGGAAGAGAACGCCACGAAGCGCCCGTCGGCGCTGATCGCCGGGATGTAGCTGTGCCCGCCGGTCGTCTGGCCGCCGCCGGTCGCGACGCTCACCCGTTCCGTCGTCTGGGCGAGAGCGGTTGCGGCCGACGCGGCCAGGATGATTGCGGCGGCAATCGCCATTGGCGCGAAGCGCCATTTGCCCGTACCTGTTGCTGGTGTTGCCGGCATCGCGATCCCCCCGGTGCGCCTCAACCGCAGCCGGATGAAACCACAATCCTACAACCGACGAAAGCACGGATTGCAGCACGTGTTCTGGCGCGCGCCCAGCGGGCGACGCCTTCCGCGTCGGTCGGCCCCTGCGCCGGCGCCGGAGGCGCATGGTTCGCGGCGTGCCCGCGGTTCCATGACGCCAACCGCAGATGTCATGGAAACCACGGGCTCCTGCAGCCGTGTCCTTTCGGGCGTGGCTGCCGGATTGCCGCCCTCCCGAGCGGATCAGGTGAGGGGCATGTAGATCTCGGTGAGCAACTCCTCTTCCGGGGTGTTGGCGGGGTCGCCGACGTAAACCTCCCAGGCCATCGGCGGCATGGGCAGGCGCGCTTGCCGAATGTGGTCTTCGAGCAGCCGGTAGGTGTCGCGCAGCGCCGCGCCGCGCGGCGTTTCGCCGACCTTGACCTCGCCGTCGGCCCGGGCGGTGTCGCCGGGGGCGACCGGGAAGCCGAGGTCGATCTGCATCTTCTGCGTGGTCTCGTCCCAGTTCCGATAGATTGCGAGCGGCGGGCCGACCGGCCTCACTTGGGTGCGGGCGATGAACGCGCCGATGGCGCCAAACGCCTCCTGCATGACCGCTGCGATGTCCTGCGGCGCCATGGTCGCCGCGCGGGTGATGTAGAGCATCGGTCGGGAGGCCACCTCAACCGTCTGAATCTGCATGGCGGGCCCCCATGCCCATTGCCGTTGGCCCAGCCGACGCCGCTTGCCGGCGGCGCGCCTTGATCGGCGACAAATGGTGTGGATTGCTGACGCGCTCTGGCGCAGGGGGCGGGCGCGGCCCGCCCTCGCCAATTGCCGCGCATTCGATCATATTCAGTTGACGCGATCTCCGACGCCCGGATTCGCCGAGGCCCGCTCCGCAGCCGCCGCATGACCACCGACACCTCCGCCGTTGCGCCCGGCCCAGGCTTCTGGCGCGACATCACCCTCGCTCACGTTGCCAACGCCGTCGTCGGCTTCCTGTTCGCGGCCTCCGGCCCGCTGGCGATCATTCTGGCGACGGGCAGCCGCGGCGGCCTGTCGGAGGTCGAGATCGCCTCGTGGGTGTTCGGCTCGCTCGCCTTCAACGGCGCGTTGAGCATCGGCTTCAGTCTCGTCTGGCGCCAGCCGCTGGTCTTCTTCTGGACCATTCCGGGCACCGTGCTGGTCGGCCCGGCCCTCGGCCACCTCTCTTTCCCGGAGGTCATCGGCGCCTACATCGCCACCGGCCTGTTGATGCTGGCGCTGGGCGCGCTCGGCCTGGTGCGGCGCGCCATGGCGTTGGTGCCGATGCCGATCGTGATGGCCATGGTGGCGGGCGTCTTCCTGCAGTTCGGGCTCGACTGGGTGCGCGCCTTCCAGGCCGATCTCGGAATCGCGGCGACCATGACGGTTGCCTTCCTGCTGGCGAGCGCCGTGCCGTCGCTGGCAAGGCGTCTGCCGCCGATGCTCGTCGCGCTGGTTGCCGGCGCGGTGGTGATCTGGTTGGCCGGCAGCTTCGCCCCCGGGGTCGAGGCGAGCGGCCTCATCGCCGCGCCGGCGTTGCAGGTGCCGCAGTTCTCCTGGGCGGCGATGGCCGAACTGGTGGTGCCGCTCGCGATCACCGTGCTGGTGGTTCAGAACGGTCAGGGTATCGCCGTGCTGAGCGCCGCCGGCCACGCCCCGCCGGTCAACGCCATCGCCATCGGCTGTGGCGCCCTGTCCATCGTCTCGGCCTTCGTCGGCGCGGTGTCGACCTGCCTCACCGGACCGGTCAACGCGATCATCGCGGCGGGCGGCGAACGGCGCACGCAGTACACGGCGGGCGTCGTGGTAGGCGTGCTGGCGATCCTGTTCGGTCTGTTCGCGCCGTTGGTGACGCGCCTGATGCTGGCCGCCCCGCCGGCCTTCATCGCGACCCTGGCGGGCCTCGCCATGCTGCGCGTGCTGCAGTCGTCGTTCACCATCGCCTTCCGCGACCGCTTCGTGCTGGGGGCGCTGGTGACGTTCCTGGTGACGGTGGCCGGCATCCCAATCTTCCACATCGGCGCGCCGTTCTGGGCGCTGATCGCCGGCTCGGCCGTCTCGCTTCTTCTGGAGCGCCGCGACTGGGCCCCCGGCAACGCGGCGTGAACTGCTGACAAGGATTGTCGCGCCGCCGCGCCAGTCTCACCCTCGCCATTCGCCCCTCGATCCACCATATTTACGCCCATGCGATCCCCGAAGAAGACCGGCTTCAGCGAAGGCCCCCAAGGTCCCTTCAAGACCAGCCGTGGCACGTCCATGGGCGGGCTCGGTTCGGCCAAAGAGCGCGCCGCCGTCGGCATGAACCCGGTGCCGGGCGTCGACGTGAACCTCGAGGACGTCGCGAACCTCCCGGCGTCGTCGGTCACCGCCACCGTCGAGGCCCTGTCGGCGCTGATCGAGAGCGGCCGGCCCGAGTTCCGCGACAAGACCTGGATGCCGCACCGGCCGCCGCGCCCTGAAAAGTCCGAGGGCGGGGTGCCGCTCCGCATCGTCTCCGAGTTCGAGCCCAAGGGCGACCAGCCGACCGCCATCGCCGAGCTGGTCGCCGGCGTCAACCAACAGGAGCGCGATCAGGTGCTTCTCGGGGTGACCGGCTCCGGCAAGACCTACACCATCGCCAAGGTCATCGAGGAGACCCAGCGCCCGGCGCTCGTCCTCGCCCCCAACAAGACGCTCGCCGCCCAGCTCTACGGCGAGTTCAAGTCGTTCTTCCCGGACAATGCGGTGGAGTATTTCGTCTCCTACTACGACTACTACCAGCCGGAGGCCTACGTCCCGCGCACCGACACCTACATCGAGAAGGAATCGTCGATCAACGAGCAGATCGACCGCATGCGCCACTCGGCGACCCGTTCGCTGCTCGAGCGCGACGACGTCATCATCGTCGCCAGCGTGTCGTGCATCTACGGCATCGGCTCGGTCGAGACCTACACGGCGATGACCTTCGCGCTGTCGGTGGGCGAGAAGATCGACCAGCGCCAGTTGCTCGCCGATCTCGTCGCTCTCCAGTACAAGCGCGCCGACGCCGATTTTCGTCGCGGCACGTTCCGGGTGCGCGGCGACACCGTCGATCTGTTCCCGGCCCATCTGGAAGACCGCGCCTGGCGCATCGCGCTGTTCGGCGACGAGATCGATTCGATCACCGAGTTCGATCCGCTCACCGGTCAGGCGGGCGGCGCGCTCAAGATGGTCAAGATCTACGCCAACTCGCACTACGTGACGCCGCGCCCGACGCTGGCGCAGGCGGTGAAGAGCATCAAGGAAGAGCTGAAGCTCCGTCTCGGCGAGTTGACCCAGGCGGGCCGGCTCCTGGAAGCACAGCGGCTGGAGCAGCGCTGTCGCTTCGACATCGAGATGATCGAGGCGACCGGATCGTGCGCCGGCATCGAGAACTATTCGCGCTATCTCACCGGCCGCAAGCCGGGCGAGCCGCCGCCGACGCTGTTCGAGTATCTGCCCGACAACGCACTGGTCTTCGTCGACGAGAGCCACGTCACCATCCCGCAGATCGGCGGTATGTACCGTGGCGACTTCCGCCGCAAGGCGACGCTCGGCGAATACGGCTTCCGTCTGCCCTCGTGCATGGACAACCGGCCGCTGCGCTTCGAGGAATGGGACCTGATGCGGCCCCAGTCGATGTACGTCTCCGCCACCCCCGGCGGCTGGGAGATGGAGCGGACCGGCGGCGTGTTCACCGAGCAGGTCATCCGCCCGACCGGTCTCATCGATCCGCCGGTCGAGATCCGGCCCGCCAAGTCCCAGGTCGACGACGTGCTCGGCGAAATCCGCGCGGTGGCGCTTGCCGGCTACCGCACCCTGGTCACCGTGCTCACCAAGCGCATGGCCGAGGACCTAACCGAATACCTGCACGAGCAGGGGGTGCGCGTGCGCTACATGCACAGCGACGTCGAGACGCTGGAGCGCATCGAGATCATCCGCGATCTTCGTCTGGGTGCGTTCGACGTGCTGGTCGGCATCAACCTGCTGCGCGAGGGCCTCGATATTCCCGAGTGCGCGCTGGTTGCCATCCTCGACGCCGACAAGGAAGGCTTCCTGCGCTCCGAGACTTCGCTGGTGCAAACCATCGGCCGCGCCGCCCGCAACGTCGACGGCAAGGTCATCCTCTATGCCGACCGCATCACCGGTTCGATGGAGCGCGCCATCGCCGAGACCGACCGGCGCCGCGAGAAGCAGGTCGAATACAACACCGCCCACGGCATCACGCCGGAAAGCATCAAGAAGAACATCGGCGACATCATGTCGTCGGTCTACGAGCGCGACCACGTCATCGTGCCGACCGGGCTTGCCGAAGAGGGCGCCACCATCGGCCACAATTTCAAGGCGACGCTGGCCGACCTCGAAAAGCGCATGCGCGACGCCGCCGCCGATCTCGAGTTCGAGGAAGCGGCGCGGCTCCGCGACGAGATCAAGCGCCTCGAAGCCCTCGAACTCGCCGTCGCCGACGATCCGCTCGCCCGTGAGCCCGGTGCGGGCGAGGGGGGCGGGCGCAGCGGACGCGGCGGCAGCAGTGGCCGCAGCGGATCGGGTCGCGGCGCCAATCCCTCCCCGGAACGGGGAGGGATGAGCAAGCGGTCCGCGTCAGCGGAAGAAACAGGCCGGTGGCCTGTTTCTAGCGGCGAACGCCCGAGCGTAAGCGAGGGCCGGAAGACCGGCCGAAGGCCGGTGGGTGGGGTGCCCACTCCCGGCGATTCAGATTCGGACAGCTCTCCCTCTCCCCGGCGGGGAGAGGGTCGGGGTGAGGGGGCCCAGTCCTCTCAACACTCCCGTCCCCACAAACCATCCCTCGACGAGATGCACGGCATCGAAGAGGTGCCGCATGGTGCCCGCCGCCCGCGCAAGCCTTCGCTCGATCTCATGGGCCCCGGTACCGATCGCGAAACACCGTTGCCCGGCAACCGTCCCCATCTGCCGAGTTTGAAAGACACCCACGCCGACGACTTCATCCCGCTCACCGACGACGACCGCCCGAAGCCGCGCTCCATCGGCGGCCGGCCGGGCAGCGACGCGGGGCGGAAACGGAAACGCTAGGCGCGCGCTCTCTGCAGGTTCCCCAAGTTTGGCGTATGCTCAATCTGCGCGGCAGTCGCGCGGATGAGGGCGCACCCCCCGTGAAGAGTCTCTGCACTGCCCTGTTGCTCCTGGCCGCCGCGCCGGCCCTTGCCGCCGAACCCGAGCCGACGTTTCTCGATTCGCTGCCGCCGTCGGTGGCCGAGCAGACCTGGTGCGCCCAGGACGGGCCGGGTTTCTTCGCGCGGCGCCCGTTCGCCGGGTTCACAGTGTTCACCGCCCAGTGCCCGGGCAACAACCAGAACTTCATCCAGGCGCTGGTGGTCGCTGACGACGATAACGGCACCAACGCGCGGCTGCTGGTCTTCCCGACGCCGTATCCGCCCAACCCCGACGCCCCCTACGACGCGCTCTCCAACGTCGGCTGGCTGGACGGCGGCGAACTGACGGAGACGTGGAGCGGCGATCCGGAACAGGCGACCGACATCTGCCGCACCGAGGGGCGGTGGAAGCTCGTCGGACCGGAGCCGTCGCCGCAGCTCGTCTTCTGGCGCGACACGACCGACTGCGACGGCACCAGCGGCTGGGTCGTGCGGGTCGGTGCGGGTGCGACGCCGGAGCCGGCGCCGCTGCCCGCTTCGCCGCCGCCCGAGCAGCAGGCCAGTTGTCCCGCCGCGCTTGCCGATGTCGACGCGAGCTTCACGGAGACGCAAACGCGGCTCGACAAGGCGGGGAAGGCCGACCAGGCGGAGAAGTGCGCCGCGGTCCGCCACCACATCGAGGTGATGGCGAACGGCATCAACGTCTTCCAGCGCTGCCTGCCGGCCGGCCACGACAAGGGCGAGAACATCGCCCAGCTCAGCGCGTCGATCGGCGACTTCCTCGACGTCAGCGACTCGCTCGGCTGCCCGCGCTTCGAACTGCCGAAGATCAACGCACCGCAGTAGGGCGCGCCCGCAGCTGCCCGACAACCGCCCGGACCTCACAGAGACTAAAAAGAGATTCACGCCGGTAACGTCATCCCGCTCGCCGACGCCGACCGCACGATGCCGCGCCCGGTTGGCGGACGGTCGGTCAACTGGGATGATCTCAGCGCTTCCCCCGGCGTCGCGCCGAAACGATCGCCGCCACGCCCACCAGCAGCAGCGCCAGGCCCGAAACGGCCCAGACCGTGGACGGCCCTGTCAGCGCTTCACATTCGGCCACGCACAGAATTGGCGGGATCGTTACCAGCCCCAGCCCCTGCACCAGCCACAGCCCGCCGAGCAGCACCGCTATCACCCCGAGGACCAGCATCACCCATCGCATCTGCGTCCTCCCCGCTGCAGGCCATAGCCGAGGCAAACGCCCCGCCGCGAGACAATACCCCCACGCTGCCTCCTCCAAGAAGGGCGAGCGCGCCGCCCTCAAGCCGCCGCTGACGCAGCCGATGGCTGGGCGGCGTCGGCCGGAATGCCCGCCTTGAGCAGATCGGCGAAATCGTGTGCCGGCACGGGACGGCTGAAATAGTAGCCCTGCGCCTCGTCGCATTGATGCGCGCCGAGAAACGCCAGCTCCTCGGTGGTTTCCACGCCTTCCGCCACGACGCGCAGCTTGAGGCTGCGGGCGAGCGCGATGATGGCGGTGACGATGATCGTGTCGTCGCCGCCGGTGCTGATCTGGCGCACGAACGACTGGTCGATCTTGAGCGCGTCGACGGGGAACTTGCGCAGATAGCTCAGGCTCGAATAGCCGGTGCCGAAATCGTCGATCGCGACTTGCACGCCCTGTTCCCTCAGAGCCTGCAGAGTGGACGCCGCCGATTCGGCCTGCTTCACGAGCACGCTCTCGGTGAGTTCCAACTCGAGCTGGCGCGGGTCGAACCCGGTTTCGCTGATCGTCGCGAACACGCTGCGAAGAAAGGCGTCCTCGCGAAACTCCATCGCCGAGACATTGACGGCCATGGTCAGCGCCGGCAGTCCGGCCTCGGCCCAGTTGCGCGCCTGCTTGCAGGCTTCGCGCAGCACCCAGGCGCCGATCGACTGGATCAGGCCGCATTCCTCGGCGACCGGGATGAACTGCGCCGGAGGCACGAGGCCGCGCGTCGGATGGTTCCAGCGGATCAGCGCTTCCGCGCCGGTGATCCGCCGGCTGCTCAGTGAGACCTTGGGCTGAAAGTGGAGGACCAGCTCTTCCCGTCTCAGCGCGCCACGCAGGCCCTCCTCGATCGACTGCCGCTCCACGGCGCGCACATTCATGGCCGGCTTGAAGAACTGGTAGCCTTGGCGGCCCTTTTCCTTCGCCTGGTACATGGCGGTGTCGGCGTTCTTGATGAGCGTCTCGGCGTTCTTGCCGTCGTCGGGATAAATGCTGACGCCGATGCTGGCGGTGATGTGCAATTCCTGATGATCGATGGTGTGCTGACGCGTGACCTGCTTCAGCATGCGGCGCGCCAGGATTGCCGTGTCTTCCTCCTGCTCGACCTCGGAGAGCAGAACGACGAATTCGTCGCCGCCCTGCCGGCTGACGGTGTCGGAGCTGCGAACGCAGCCGAGCAGGCGTTTGGCGATCGACTGAAGCAGCAGGTCGCCGGTCGGATGGCCGAGCGAATCGTTGATGTGCTTGAAGCCGTCGACATCGAGGAACAGGATCGCGACCTTGTAGGCGTGGCGACGGGCAAGCGCGATCGCCTGGTCGACGCGATCGTTGAGAAGCAGCCGGTTGGGCAGACCGGTGAGAAAATCGTGCTCGGCCGAATGGGCCATCTGCAGGGTCATCGTGCGGGCGGCGGCCTCGGCGGCCTTGCGCACGCTGATGTCGCGGATCGCCGCGGTCACCAGGATGCCGTCGTCGCCTTCCAGCGGACTCAGCATCAGTTCGATGGGAAACGCGGTGCCGTCCTTGCGCACCGCCGTCAGCTCGATTCCGGCGCCGATCTGCTGCGCCAGCGCTTCCGCCGCGGTCCGCGTGCTGTCGGCGATCAGCCGCTCGGCGAAGCCGATGGGAATGATGTTGGTGACCTTCTGTCCGAGCAGTTCGTCGCGGTGGTAGCCGAACTGCTTCTCGGCCTGAAGGTTGAGGATGACGATCTCGCCCTCCTCGTTGACCACGACCATCGCGTCCGGTGCCGCTTCGAGGAGGCCGCGGTAGCGGCTTTCCATCTGCGCCAGGTCTTCCTCGGCCGCCTTGCGCACGCTGATGTCGCGGATCGCCGCCGTGACCAGAATGCCGTCGTCGCCCGCCAGCGGGCTCAGCATGATCTCGATCGGAAATTCGCTGCCGTCCTTGCGCAACGCCGTCAGTTCGATGCCGGTGCCGATCTGCTGCGCCAGCGCTTCCGCCGCGGTCCGCGTGCTGTCGGCGATCAGCCGCTCGGCGAAGCCGACGGGAATGATGTTGGTGACCTTCTGTCCGAGCAGTTCGTCGCGTCGGTAGCCGAACTGTTTCTCCGCCTGAAGGTTGAGGAGAACGATCTCGCCGGCCTCGTTGACCACGACCATCGCGTCCGGGGCTGCTTCCAGGAGGCCGCGGTAGCGGCCTTCCATCTTCGTCAGATACGTTTCCATCCGGTCACGCGCGGCGACGTCGCGGATCGGATCCGGGCGCTGCGGCAAGCTGTTGGGCATGTGGCTTCCCCTGAGGCGCGCAAGCCGGGCCCTGCGGCCAGGCGGCCGGGTTCACATCCGACAGCTATGCCCAATAGATTAACGGCTTGCGCTCGTTTGCCGGGGATTCCGCGGCCGTTACCCTCGGCTTTGCGCCGAATGCGAGCCGGCAGCGAGATGAAACGGCAGGATCGCGGGCCGTCCTCAGCGGCGGCCGGACCGCGCCACCCGTTCCGCGTCGCTGCGCACGATGGCGAGATCGCGAAGCGTCGCGTCGTCGAGGGCGGCGAGGGCGTGCGCTCCGCTCCGCGTGATCCACCAGCGATGCACCGCCGATCCGGCAAATCGGAGCGCCGCCCACAAGGCCATCGGCAGCCGGCGAACGGCCGTCGGGATCACCCTGAGGTCCGGTTGATCGGCGAGGCGGGCGGCCGGGCCGCCATGGATAATGTCGGTCATGGCTGTGTTCTCCGATCTTGAGGGGATGATGCGACGGCGGCGCGATCTTCCGCCCGCGCGACCATCGCCACGTTCAGCACGGCGCGTTCCTCGAACCCGATCGACCGGTAGAGGCCGATCGCGGCGGCGTTGGTCGTGTAGGCGTGGAGGTAAGGCGTGTCGCCGCGGTCGAGGAAGCGGTGCGTCATGAACACCGAGAGCAGGCGCCCGAGGCCACGCCGCTGGAAGTCCGGGTGGACACTCACGCCGCTGACCTCCGCGAAGCCCTCCTGCATCATGCGCGTGCCGGCCATGGCCGCGAGATGCCCGTCGATCCTGACGCCGACGAATTCGCCGAGCGCCTGCGCGCGGCGCGTGAAGGGGCCGGGTCTGGTGAGGGTCGCCAGCGCCAGCATCTCTTCCGCGTCGGCCGCGCTCAGTCTCTCGATGCGCGGATCCGAGACCGGCGCCGGCGCCCTGGTCAGGACCATCTGGACGACCTGCGCGGCGTGGGTCACGGCGAGTTCGGGTGGCAAGGCGATCGGATCGACATAGACCAGCACCATCTCCTCGCCGGGGCGGGGGAGGGCGGCGAGCGCCGCGAGGCTTTCGGCGCTGTCGTCGCGCGCGGCGGCGAAGGGAATGATGCCGGGCTCGTAGCGTTTCGCCAGCGCGCCGCCTTCGGCGAGCGCTGCGTGCCGCGTGGTGAGGGCGCTCCAGGCGGGCCGGTCGAGGACGTGGGCCATCGGCGCCGCCTCACTTCGCCTTGACGCGCCGCTCGAGCGGCTTCGCGGTCAGCCCGTCCTCGAGCGCGGCGAGCTGGTCGAGCAGGGGTCCGGAGAGCGGGTCGCAAAGGTCGGCCACCGCCGCCTCGACCTCGGGCCACACTTCGCGCTTGCCGAAGTCGACCTGCCGCTGGCCCTTCGCGGTCAGCGAGATGATCCGCTGGCGCTGGTCGTCGCGGCCCGGCCGTGCCTTCACGAGACCGAGCTTGGCGAGTTGCGCGACAGCGCGCGTGGCGCCGGGCTGGGTGATGCCGACGCTCTCGGCGAGCTCGCCGATCGTCAGTGGCCCGAACCGGTCGATGGCGAGCAGGAAGGGGTATTGCCCGGAGGACTGGACGGTCGCGCCGTGCGCTGCGGCGATCCTGGTCGCGTCGGCCTGCAGGCGCTCGCCGATGCGCTTGAAGCGGGTGCCGAGCATCAGGTTGCCCAGCGCGCGGACGATGTCTTCGGTCATGGCGACGGTCCTTCGCGAGAAACTTGAGCAGTTATATAACAACGCATGTATCTCGTCAAGAGCCCTCCGGGCGTGGGAGTCAGGAAGGCAGGGAAGGGGACCCGGCTACATCCCGAGCTGGTCGCGCCACTCGCCGAACTGCTGCAGGCGGAAGCGGTATTCGCCCATGATGCACTGCATGTCGTAGCCGCAGGCGTTGCGCTCGGCGAGCCAGGCCTTCTGCTCGTTCTTGATCTGGCGCACCGCCCAGCCGGGCGCGCCGTTGATCAGCTGGGCATACTCGGTGGCCAGTTCCTCGTCGCTGCTGGCCAGTTCGCCGTCCTGGCAGATGGCGACTTCGGTTGGCAGCTTGGCGTAGTTGCAGTTGAAGGATTGCGCGGCGGCCGGCCCGGCGCCGAAGGCGGCGAGGGCGAACAGCGCGGCGGCAAACGGAGGCACGTGGGCTTTCATGAGACGACCTCAGGTTTTCCCGTTCCGCCGGCAAGATTAGCATGGCGCCCGGCCGGCGGCATCGGCGGCCCGCCCGGCGCATTCACAGGGCCGCCGGCGGTCGCTACACTCCCCGCGATTCTGCGGCTCACCCAAGGAGAATGTCATGTCGAAGGGACGCGACCGTCCGGGCAAGGAAAAGAAGAAGCCCAAGTCCGACAAGAACAAGAAGCAGAAGCATCAGCCGTTCGGCGGCAAGGCGCCGCTGAACCAGCCGGTGTCGATCAACACGGGCGGGAAGAAGTAGGAGAAGCCCGGCAAGCCGCGTTTGCCCCGCCGGCGCGGGGCGCGCTTCGCCGTTCAGGCGGCGCCGTCCAGCAGCGCCTCCTCCAGCGCGCCGGTCAGCCAGGTCTCGAAGGCCCGCCGGCTCCACTTGCGCTCGACGACGAGCAGCCGAAACACGTCCGGCCCGCCCAGCGCCCAGAACACGTCGATCGCCTTGCGCACGGTCAGCCCGCGGCGCAGCGCGCCGGCGCGACCCCATCCCTCGACCGTTGCCGAGACCGAGCGATAGCGGCGCCCCTCGCCCTCGCTCCACATGGCGGCGAGGTCGGGCTCGACCCCTGAGACGGTGCGCGCGATCTGGATCAAGTCGATGCCGCCGGAATAGAAGCGCGTCGTGAAGGCGACCCGCGCCCGCAGTTGCGCGCGCGGATCGGCCGTCTCGTCGGCGAGCGCCGCGTTGAGGCGGTCGACGTCGGCGTCGCGGGCCATCTGGTCGAGCAGCGCCAGCAGGATCCCGCGCTTCGCGCCGAAGCCGGCATAGACCGTCGGCGCCGCGACCCCGGCCTTCTCGGCGATCGCCTCGATGGTCGTCGCGCCATAGCCGCGCGTCGTGAACAGGCGGCGCGCCGCGGCGAGAATGCGCTGGCGGGTTTCCTCGGCTTGCCCGCTCCGCCGCGCCGAGCGGTAGGGGCGCGTCTTGACCGTCTTCATTTCGATATAGTAGACACTATTGAATCCAGTTCGCTACATCGACAGTCTAGCCGACGACGAGGAAATTGCCATGTCCGGGTACGATATCGCCCTCTTTCTGCACCTGCTGTCGCTGCTGGTGGCGGTTGCCGTGGCGGCGCTGTCGACCCTTGCAGCGCTGCGCCTGCGGGGCGCCACCGCCACGAGCGAGGCCCGCCAATGGGTGGCCTTCATCGGCAAGGTCGTGCGCGTCTTCCCGATCGCGATCGTGGGCCTGCTCCTCACCGGCGGCTACATGGCGCAGAGCATAGGCGGCTGGTCCAATCCGTGGATCGTCGCCGCGGTGTTCGGGCTGGTCCTGATCGCGGCGCTGGGCGCCGGCGTCGAGGGAAGCCGCGGCCGGCTCCTCAGGCGGGAGCTCGAGACCGCCGGCTGGTCGGATCGGGCGCGCCAGCTCACGCGCGACCCGGTCTTCTGGAGCGCCAGAGGCATGACCCTGACGCTGGTCGTTGCGGTCGTCTTCATCATGACCGCCAAGCCGTCGGCGGTCGGGTGCGTGGTGACCCTGGCGATCGCGCTGGTCGCCGGCGTCCTTGTCGCGATGCCGCTGTGGAGCGCGCCCAAGCCGCGCGCGGCAGCCGAGGCGGCTCCGAATAGGGTCTACTAGGGGCGCCCGCAGCGTTACTCGGCCGGAACCGCCGAGTTGTAGCTGTAGGTCTTCCACGAGGGCCGGTAGCTCGGGTCGGCCTGATTTCCCCAGACCGTCCAGTTGGGCCGTTCGCCGCGCGCGAAAAGTTCCAGATACGGGCCGGGTGAGCACGCTTCGATGATGGCGTATTGCTCGTCCGGCTTGCGGCTGTGCTCGCGCTTCCGCGACTGGATCATGTTCACCTGGCTGCGGCCGGGAGCCAGCGTACGAGCGTTCTTCCCGCGTACGCCGAACAGGACTATCTCCGTCACGTTGCGGAAATAGAAGCCAACACCCCGACCGTCAGAACCGCCGTCCTTGCGCACCTTGTGCCAGACGATGTTGCCCTTGTACTGGAACCCCCACGCTTCCATCACCTTCAGCGCGTCGGGCAACAGCGCATTTGGCGACCACAGATAAAGGTGCGCGGTGCTCGCCGCGACGCCCTCGACGGGCAGCGCGCAAATCTCGTCGACCGTCATCGTCGTGTATCGGGACAGCCGCCGGTGTTCAGGCGCCACCTTGCCGGTGCGGTTGATGAACCGCCACGGCGGATCGGCGAGGATCGTGCCGAATCTTCGGCCGCGGGCGAATGCCGTGAGTTCAGTGTTTGACGCGCGTCCGGTGTCAGTCATTGATGTCCCTTCGCCGGTGCCGCACGAATCGAACGAGGAAACTGAATCAGAGATTGGAGGCGCTGACCAGCCGTGGCCGTGCTATTGAGCCGGCACGGAGAGAAGCTCGCCGCCTTCTATGAGTTGGTAGTTCATGTACCCTCGGGCAAATGGCGGTGTGCGGTGGACGTCCCAAAACCTGTTTTTGCCTTGGAGCATCTCGTCCAAAATTCGTCGGAACTCGACGAGGCGGCGGTAGGCAATTAGTTGCACGTATTCGAGGTCCGGGAATTCATCGAGTCTCGGCAACGGCGTGCCGACAACGGCAATCTTCGAGATGAATTCCACGCGCCGGCCAAGAGTACCGGCGTCGAGAGGATTGAACTGCGGGTACCCATCAAGATGATCTGCATAGTTGGCGTGGTTGCGATGGCGCACATCGGATTCTGAGGCGTAGGGGTCATTGAAAGTGAAGAGCGCATTGCTGGCGAACGGACGACTTTGCTTCACAAGCCTCCAGTAAAGCTTGTGCTCGCCGTCGCGTATGGTTTTTCCATGGAATGAGCAGGTGAATCCGCTTTGAGCGAGCTGCAACCGCGCGAGTCTCTTCTTCGTAAAAAGGAGAAAGTAGCCAAGCAAATGAGCGAGTGCCCTCACCGTATAGTGACTCGAATAGTAACCTGCTACTGACGCCCATATGGGGCTCACCCCCGTCAATCCGGCTGAAACCAGAAAACTGTGAATGGCCCGGTGCCACATATCGACGGCCGCGGTGCCGAAGTGGGAGGCCAGTTTCGCAGAGGCGCTTGATGTTTGACCCTGCACCGTCGTGACCAGTGGGCCGAGGGACACGCTCAAGGTCAGGGGCTTTGGGAAGGCGTTGGCCGCAGCTACACTGTTCAGCGGTCTGAAGACGGCAAGGACGTGGTCTTGGAACGCTCTGTCCGTGCTCATCCAGCACCAAGTTCTTCGCGGACCCGCTTGCGTTGACTTTCCGCGAGCGCAGCCTTCCTCTCGGGTTTCAGTTTTGAAATCTTTCGGCCGATTGTTGCTGCCCACAATGTATCCCTGAAGCGTCCGATGCCGCCGCTACCGAGAAACCCGCGATCCCTGAACTCGCTCTTCGGGATGAACCGCTTGTTCTTCATAAGGCCGGCGTGATCGAGAACAGTGCCGAACCACTGCGTAAGCGCCTCTTTGCTGGTGTCGGATACTAGGATGCGACGCCTGCCCTTCTTCAAGTGCCAGACAGCCGCTGGAATGAGTGCGATCGCGGATACCAAAACTCGTCCTTGGTAGGCGACGTTTTCCGGATCAAGCGTTGGAGATTCCTCGATGTCATGGCGCCGGCCGCTCGCGTCAAGCCACGCGTTGAGGCACTGGGCGAGGAATTCGACCTGTTGGTCGAGGCCTCGGAGTCCTGCACTCCGAAGATCTTCAAGAACGCTCTCAACGGCTGAGTTCAGGGTAGCCAAGGTGACCACATCGCGGACGCCAAACTTGATACCTGGTATCTGAATCATCCCAACAAGTGGGCCAATCTCCAGCATCAGCTTGCGGCCGATGTCTTGGGCACGTTCTTTGTCGTCCAGTGGTCCTCGCGGTCCCCTCGCCGTGGGAAATAGGTCCGCCACGAGGGACCGATCGACCTTCTTTTGATTGAAGTTCACATCGATGAAGATCTGCGCCTGATTCCTCGGCGCCTCGTCGGGAGAGTCCAGATCTAGAAACACCTCGGATGGGATTTCCCATTTTGTCATCGGAGCGGTTCTCTTGCGGATTGCCACCGCAAGGTATGCGCCGTTTATCCGATGTTGACCGTCAATCACAGTAAGGTGGAGTTTCGGATCCTCCTCGTCAAAGATGAGTTGCGCCGCTCCCCCATTGATTGGCGTCACCTTCGCGCCGTTCAAGTGGAGCAGCACATTGGAAAATGTGGGGAATCTGCTCCTTTCGTATCCGACAACTCTTGGAACCTTAGGAGGCCACTCTCTACCCGGATCCAGCATCTTGGGCTCGTAGATCTCGCGAAAGCATTCGTCCAGTTCGGCCGGCGCATCTAGGATCTCGTCCTGTAGCAAATAGGCTGCGATGGAAGTCACCCGCCGCCAGTCGAGTGATCTCTGGATCTCGGTGACCTTGTGCGGGTTACGGTGCGGAACATGGGGCGTGCCAGGCCACCACTCCATTAGATTGGCAACGTCAAGCGCCGCGAGACAGTGCTTTGCGTTGCGAAGGTCAGAGTCCACGAAGGGATTCTCCGGGACGATTACCGAGATCTTTTTGATGCTGCTCTGCACGGAGGCCTCCAACGATTGGGGTAATCTAGCACATGGTGGCGTCTAGGCTTGTTGATGACTGGGAGACTTATCCCCGCCTTCCAAGCCTCCCGTAGACTGCTGCCGTCCTCTCCAGCCGAGGGCGGTGCCCGGTACCGGCGCCGGCCACCCGCGGAGAGGATCGGCGCTCGCGCCGGCGGTTCCGGCCGCTGGCCCGGGGTGCTGTCCGCAAGGCCCGCCGGCACTACGACCGGCTGTTGGTGTGACCAACCTTAAGGGCGCTTCGGCGCCCGGAGAGCGGAGCGGACGGCGACAAGTCGCCGGGCGGGTGCTCGCGTGAGCGCCCACTAAAAGCTAGATCGGCGTTCATCGAGCGCCCGCCACCTCGGCATTGCGGTGCCGGGTTCGCCAGAGGGACGCGTCGGCAACTCGGGATCGGGCGGTCCGCGGGAACGCACTGCCGTGTCCGAAGGTGCCCATGGAGCGCAAGCGATGCACGAGGCCGTCGAAAAGCCGGACGACATCGAACTGGTCCAGTGTCTGTCGCCGGACGAGGCCGCGACGCTGCGCGTGGCGATCACCTTCCTCGGATATGCCAGGCACTGCCCGCTGAAGATCTGCAAGCGCGCCCGCGCCTGCGCCACGCGTCAGGTGCTCTGCTGGCAGGTTCACCACGACGATTTCGACCCGGAGATCATGCGGCTCCTCGCCCGCAGCTGGCAGAAGTGGGTGGCGGAAGGGACGGCGCCTGCGCATCTCCCGCCGGCCGTGGTCGACGCGTTCGCGTGCACTCTTGCCGAAGAGGACGCCGACGCCCCACCCGAACCGTCTGGCGCGCCGGCGTGATCTCGCGCTAGGGTTCGCTCCCCAGGCACGGGAAAGGCGAGGCGATGATCCGGGTCGGTATCGGCGGATGGAACTATGCGCCGTGGCGCGGCACCTTCTATCCGAAGGGCCTGAAGCACGACGACGAGTTGGCCTACGCCAGCTCGAAGCTCACCTCGATCGAGATCAACGGCACGTTCTATCGCACCCAGTCGCCGGCTTCCTTCGCCAAGTGGCGCGATGGGACGCCGGATGGCTTCATGTTCGCGGTGAAGGGCCACCGCGCCGTGGTCAACAAGCGCGTGCTCGCCGAGGCCGGCGAGCCGCTCACCTGGTTCCTGAACTCGGGCGTCACGGAGCTCGGCGACAAGCTCGGGCCGCTGCTCTGGCAGTTCGCGCCGTTCAAGAAGTTCGACGCCGACGATTTCGGCGCCTTCCTGGCGCTGCTGCCGAAGGAGGTGAACGGGGTGGCGCTCCGCCACGTGGTCGAGGTGCGCCACGCGAGCTTCCTGGTGCCGGAGTGCGTGGCGCTGCTGCGCAAGCACAACGTCGCGGTGGTCTTTGCCGATTCCGACGACTACCCGATGATCGCCGACGTCACCGCCGACTTCACCTACGCCCGTCTCCAGCGCAGCGCCGAGGTGAACGAAACCGGCTACCCGCCCAGCGATCTCGACCGCTTCGCGAAGCTTGCCAAGGTGTGGGCGGCGGGCGGCGAGGCGGACGACCTGCCGCGCTTCGGCACGGCCAAGGCGAAGAAGGCGAAGCGCGACGTGTTCGTCTACATGATCGCCGGCGACAAGGTGCGCGCACCTGCCGCAGCCATGGCGCTGATGGCCCGACTCTAGGCCCCGCGCCGCGGCCGGAGACGGCCCGGACCCCGCTTTACCATCGGTAACGAAGTGTGATGCGGCGGCCGCATTCGCGCCCCATTCCGACCGCCTATGCGGCGATGGGTCCGGTGGGGGAAATCATCGTCGGATCAAGGGTCTAGGGGAAGAAAACAAGAACAATGCGGCATAACAACAGGCAGGGTCCTACGAGTGAAAGTCAGAAAGAGTCGCGTACTGGCGTTGGGTCTGGTTCTTGGCGCCGTCGGCGCCCTGGCGGGCCTCCATCCGAGTGATGCCATGGCCGCCCAGTGCGGCAAGGCTTCCTGGTACAAAATGGGCAAGGTAACCGCGAGCGGCGAACCGATGAACGCCAAGGCGCTCGCCGCCGCCCACCTCACCCTTCCCTTCGGGACGAAGGTCAGGGTCGACAACCTCACCAACGGTCGCTCCGTGATCGTGCGCATCAACGATCGCGGTCCTTATGTGCGCGGGCGCATCATCGACGTGACCCAGGGCGCGGCGGTCCAGCTCGGCATGGTCGGGTCGGGCACCGCCAAGGTCCGCGTCACCGTCGTCGACGGCACCCGCCACCTCACGGGCTGTTCATAGCCTCCTCCCAGGGCGCTTGACCGAGCGGCGCGGCGATGATCGGGAAACCGGTTATCGCCGCGCTTCTCTTGCTATGCGGAACAGCCCCAGCTTGCCGGCGCGGCGCGCCTCGCTGAGGTCGTAGCCGACCTGGCTCGCCTCGCAGCTTGCCTGGGCGCTGCGCTGCAGCCGGCGGATGGCGGCCTCGAGCGCCATGCAGGTGGGGGCGGTCATCGCCTTTGCCTTGGCAACGAAGCGCCGTGCGCACGCGATGTAGCGCGACCGGTGGCCAAGTTCGTGGCGTTTGGCGAAGCGTTCGACCTGCCGCCAGAGCGCGCGGGTCGAGCTGTTCATGGCGGCTGCGTCGACCGCCTTGGGGAGCGTCATGGTGAAAGCGATGTCGACGCTGACGCGCCCGACGCCGCAGCCGCCCGTCCGCTCGCGCGTCGTCAGGTTGAGCGTGTACGCGGGGTGGATATTGGCGAGCGCCGGGCCGCGGTCGCCGCGATAGGGGTGGCGGTGGAAATCGTCGACGATCTCCGCCGGCGTCGCGCCGCGGATCGGATAGGTGCGGGTGACGGTCGAACTGGTCACGTCGGCGGCGTGCGCTGCTGCCGCCGCCAGCAGCGCGGCGGTGGTGATGGCGATCGCGGTGCGTCGGGCCTTCGGCATCGCTCCTCCCGGCAATGCCAGCCTAGCAAGAGGACGGCGGCCCGGGGAAGTCAGTCGGCCCGGTCGAAGGCCGTCGCCTTGATGAGCGCCGTCACCGGCTTGCCGACCGCGAGATCCAGCGCTGCGACCGCGCCGGGCGTCACCCGCGCCAGCAGCGGTTCGCCGCCGATGTCGATGCGCACCTCGACCTCGCCGCCCCCCGAGGCGATCTCGGCGACGGTTCCCAAAAGCCGGTTGCGGATCGACAGCAGCCCGGGCTCGCCGACCGCCAGCGCCACGTCGCGGGCGCGCACCCTGAGGCGCACCGTTTCGCCAGGCGCGCCCGGCACCGTCGGCACGGTCAGCGTGCCGCCGGGGTGTTCCAGCACGGTCGAGCCGCTGCCCTCGTCGTGGCGCACGATCCGCGCGCTCAGCACGACGCCGGCCTCGAAGGCGCCGGTGTAGGGCCTGAGGTCGAAGCGGCTGAAGACGGCATTGACCGAGCCCGACGCCACCGCCTTGCCGTCGGCCATCAGCACGACCGTATCGGCGAGCCGCGCCACCTCGTCGATGGAGTGGCTGACGTAGACGATGGGCAGCCTGGTCTCGTCAC
The DNA here is from genome assembly GCA_963843565.1 of uncultured Alphaproteobacteria bacterium. Taxonomy (GTDB): domain Bacteria; phylum Pseudomonadota; class Alphaproteobacteria; order Rhizobiales; family Kaistiaceae; genus DASZQY01. Next base: position 60,595 of record CAWJKY010000002.1, on the reverse strand, counting down.
GCAGCCGCTCGATGTAGGGCAGGATCTCTTCCTTCAGGCGCGCATCGAGCGAGGCCAGCGGCTCGTCCATCAGCAGCAGCCGCGGGCTCGCAAGCAGCGCCCGCCCGATGGCGACGCGCTGCTTCTCGCCGCCGGAAAGATCCGCCGGCCGCCGGTCGAGCAAGGCGCCGATGTCGAGGAGGCCGGCGATTGCAACGAGCGTCGGTGCATGCGCGGCCGGCTTCGTGAATCGGCGCCCGTAGGCGAGGTTGGCGCGCACCGACAGGTGCGGGAACAGCCGCCCCTCCTGGAACACGTAGCCGACGCCGCGCTTGTGCGCCGGCAGGTTCACGCCGGCGCCCGTATCGACGAACGTCGCGTCGTCGAGCCGGATGGTGCCGCGATCCGGTCTCGCCAGCCCGGCGATCAGGTTGACCAGCGTCGTCTTGCCGGCCCCGGATCGTCCGAACAGCGCGGTGACGTGGCCGGCGCTTGCGAAATCCGCGGCGAGCGTGAAATCGCCGACCTTCGTTTCGACGTCGACGGTGAGGGTCATCTGCCGACCGCCCGGCTTGCCGCCCGCCGCGCGATCGCCTCTGAGAAGAGGAGAGCGAGGAAAGCGATGACGATCGCCACGATGGTGAGGCGGAGCGCCGTCAACTCCCCGCCCGGCACCTGGATGTCGGTGTAGATCGCCGAGGGGATCGTCTGGGTGACGCCCGGTATGTTGCCGACGAAGGTGATGGTGGCGCCGAACTCGCCGAGCGCCCGGGCGAACGACAAGACCAGCCCGGCAAGAATGCCGGGGAGCGCCAGCGGCAGGGTCACCGTCAGGAACACCCAGGTGCGGTTGGCGCCAAGCGTCGATGCCGCCGCCTCTAGGCGCGTGTCGATCGCCTCGAGCGACAGGCGGATGGCGCGCACCATCAGCGGAAAGCCCATGATCGCCGCGGCCAGCGCGGCGCCCGTCCAGCGGAATGCGAAGACGATGCCGAATTTCGCCAGCAGCGCGCCCACCGGTCCCCGAGTTCCGAACGTGAGGAGCAGCAGGTAGCCGGTCACCACCGGCGGCACCACCAGCGGCAGGTGAACGAGGGCGTCGAGAATGGCGCGGCCGGGAAAGCGCCCGCGCGCCAGGGCGTAGGCGATGGCAATTCCGAACGGCAGGCTGACGCACGCGGCGACCGCCGCCACCCGCAGCGATAGCCCGATGGCGCTCCACTCGGCCGCTGTCAGCGATTCGAACATGGCGGCAGTGTAGCGGCGTCCGCCGCTACGACCCCGGTGCCAGCACCGTGAAGCCCTGCTTCAGGTAGGCCGGCTTCGCCGCGTTGGAGGCGAGATAGGCGAGGAAGGCGCGCGCGTCCGGGTTGGTCGAGGTCGCGGTCAGGGCCACCGGGTAGACGATCGGCGAATGGCTGTCGGCCGGGAAGGTGCCGATGACCTTGACCGCCGGTTCCGCCCTGGCATCGGTGGCGTAGACGATGCCGAGCGGTGCCTCGCCGCTGGCGACGAAGGCGAGCGCGGCGCGCACGTTGTCGGCCTGAACGATGCGACCGGCGACCTTGTCCCAGCCGCCGAGGTTGATCAGCGCCGCCTTGCCGTACTTGCCGGCGGGCACCGCGTCGACGTTGGCCATGGCGAGCCGCCCGTCGGCACCGAGCAACGGCGTCAGGTCGAGACCGTTGCCGATAGCGACGTTGCCGGCGCCGGAGTTGCGCGGTGCGATCAGCACGATCTCGTTGCCGAGCTGCGTGCGCTCGGTGTCGGTGGCGATCAGCTTGCGGTCGGAGAGATAGGTCATCCAGTCGCGATCGGCGGAGAAGAAGATGTCGGCCGGGGCGCCCTGTTCGATCTGGCGGGCAAGCGTCGACGAGCCGGCGTAGCTCACCGTCACCGCCTTGCCAGTGGCCGCGCGGTAGCCGGCGACCACGTCGTCGAGCGCGTTCCTGAGGCTCGCCGCGGCGAACACCACGACCGTGTCGTCGGCGAGGGCAGGGGGCGCGACCGGGAGAGCGGTGGCGAGCGCAAACGCGACGAGCAAGGCGCGGCGGGTCGGCATGATTGCGAGCCTCGATATGTTCCATGGGAAATATCGAGGCCATGTGACCACGCCCGGCGTTCCGAATCAATCGCCCGCGCGGGCGAAGCGGTTCAGCCGATGAAGTCGCGCTTGCCGATCTCGACGCCGTTGTGGCGCAGGATCCCGTAGGCGGTGGTGATGTGGAAATAGAAGTTGGGAAGGCCCGAGTTCAAGAAATAGTCGAGGCCGGTCAACTGGCGCTCCTTGCCGCCGGTGACCAGCGTCACGATGCGGGTGTCGGCGCCGTCAAATTGCTCGGGCCTGGCGCCGTTGACGAAGCCAAGCGTCTTGGCGATGCGATCCTTCAGGCCGGCGAACGACTGCTCCGTCTGGTCGAAGATCGGCAGTTCCGCGCCGATCAGCCGGGCGGTGGCGTTCTTGGCGTGGTCGCAGCCGGCCTGGACCTGGAGCCAGAAGGGAAACATGTCGGGATAGAGCCGGTCGGTCATGAAGGCGGCCGGGTCGATCTTCTTCGCCTCGCAGTGCGCCGCCGCCTTGTCGAGGATCGCGGTGAGCGCGGTCAGTCGGCGATCGAAGACGGGCACGGAGATGTCGTACATTGAAACAGTCATGGCGGTGCGACCCCGGTTCAGGAAGGAACCCGTAATCTGGGCACTGCGCGCCGATTGGCAAGTGGGCGTCGACGCGACTTAAGGCGCGCGACGCCGGCCGGGGCGCTTCGCCGGTCCTTTCTGCTTCAGGTGGGCGCGGAGGTCGGCGACACCGGCGCCGATCGCCCGGTTGGCGTCGGCCTCCATCTCGCGGTAGCGCTTCAGAACGCGCTTGCCGAGGCGGGTCAGCGTCGCGCCGCCGCCGCCACCGGAACCGCCTTTTTCCGTCTCGACCAGCGGCTTGACGAACGCGGCGTTCAGCTCGCGCACCAGCGTCCAGCCGCGCTTGTAGCTCATGTCGAAGCGGCGCGCGGCGGCTGTCAGCGAGTGGGTCTCGTCGATGGCTTGCAGCAGGTCGGCCTTGCCCGGGCCGATCGCGACGCCGGGTCCGAGGACGACCCGGAAGCGCAGACCTTCTGTCTCGTTGGCGAAGTGCGGCATCGCCCCGCACCATCGGTTATCGGCGGGCGCGCCGCAACGCCGTTCAAAGGCCGCGCGGTGTGGGCCGGGCGGCGCCGCCGATGCGGGCCGCGGGCGGTCGCTTCGGTGCGCGCCATGAATTGATGAGGCGCAAGGATTCTCCCGGGGTGCGGTGATAGCGACAGATCGTGACGCTCTCTTAAGGGGGGCCGTTCGCGACGATTGGCCTCACGCTTGAGCGGCACGCAGTAATGGTAGTATCAATGTCGCGCGCTGGCCGGGAAAGCCACCAATAGACGCTTGAACTGCTGGCGTATCCATCACTCTCGGGAGGAATTGGTATGAAGAATAGAACCTGGATCGGCGGCGCTGTCGCCGGTTTGTCGATGATGCTCGCAGCGTCCTCGGCCTTCGCCGTAACCATCGGCTTCTCGCAGGTGGGCGACGAAGGTGACTGGCGCCCGGCATTCTCGAAAGACATGCAGGAATCGGCCAAGGCGATGGGCATTGACCTGAAGTTTGCCGATGCCCAAGGCAAGCAGGAAGAGCAGCTGAAGGCGGTACGTGCCTTCATCGCTCAGGGTGTTGACGCCATCCTCATCGCGCCGGTGGTCGTCACCGGATGGGATCAGGTGCTCAAGGAAGCCAAGGACGCCGGCATCCCGGTGTTCCTCGCCGACCGTGACGTCGACGTGCAGGACAAGTCCCTGTTCGTCACCCGCATCTCGGCCGACTTCAACCTTGAAGGCAAGCTGGCAGGCGCGTGGCTCGCGGCTGCGAGCAAGGGCCAGTGCGACATCGTCGAAGAGCAGGGCACGGTTGGCTCGGCTCCGGCGATCGAGCGCAAGAAGGGCTTCGAGTCCGTCATCTCGCTGTTCCCCGGCATGAAGATCGTCAAGACCCAGAGCGGCGACTTCACGACTGAGGGCGGCAAGAAGGTCATGGAAGCCTTCATCAAGGCCACCGACAACCTGAAGGGCATCTGCGCGTCGTTCGCTCACAACGACAACATGCAGCTCGGCGCCATTCAGGCGATGGAAGAAGCTGGCCTGAAGCCCGGCAAGGACGTCCTGATGGTGTCGGTCGACTACGTGCCGGCCATGAAGGACATGCTGGCCGCCGGCAAGGCGAACGCCTCGGTCGAGCTTCGCTCGGCGATCGGCAAGTACATCTATCCGGTCATCCTCGACTACCTGAAGAACCCGACCGATCTGCCGAAGTGGATCGTGATTCCGTCCGATCTGCACACGGCGGCGACGGCGCTCAACTAGGCTTCGCCTAGCGGTACGATCTGAGGGCGGCGGCGCACGCGATTGCGGCGCCGCCCTTTTCCGGGGCCGGTCATGAGGTTACGTTCGGCCAACAAGAACACTGGGCGCGGGACGGACCAGGGTGGTTGACAGCACAACTGCGCGAATCGAGCTGACAGGCGTCTCGAAGACGTTTCCCGGTGTCAGGGCGCTCGAAAAGGTCGACCTCCGTGTCTACCCGGGCGAGGTGCACGCGCTCCTCGGCGAGAACGGCGCCGGCAAATCGACACTCATCAAGGTTCTGACCGGCGCGCTGCGTCGCGACGAGGGCGAAATCCTCCTCGACGGGCGCCCCATCTCGGTCAACAACACGGCCGAGGCGCAGGCCCTCGGCATCAGCACCGTCTATCAGGAGGTCAACCTCATCACGACGATGACGGTGACCAAGAATCTGACGCTGGAGCGCCAGGCGCAGCGCTTCGGGCTCATCTCATGGCGGCAAACGCGGCAGCATGCCCGCGACCGTCTCAAGCGCCTCAATCTCGATATCGACGTGGAGAAGCCGCTCGGCTCCTATTCGGTGGCCATCCAACAGCTCGTGGCTATCGCCCGCGCGCTGGAGGACGACACCCGCGTGCTGGTGCTCGACGAGCCCACCGCCAGTCTCGACGCCACCGAGACCCAGCTGCTCTTCAAGATCGTGCGCGATCTCAAGTCGCAGGGCATCGCCATCATCTTCATCACGCACTTTCTCGATCAGGTTTACGAGATCTCCGACCGCATCTCGGTGTTGCGCAACGGCCGCCTGGTCGGCGAGGCGACGACCGCCGAGCTGCCGCGCCTCAAGCTGATCTCGATGATGCTCGGGCGCGAACTCGGAAACGTCGAGGAGCGGCCGGCGGGCAACGCCAAGCAGATCTCCGGAGAGCCGATCATGGCGGCGGAGGGGCTTGGCCGGAAGCGCACCATGGCGCCGTTCGATCTGGCGATCAGACCCGGCGAGGTCGTCGGGCTGTCGGGGCTGCTCGGCTCCGGCCGCACCGAGACCGCCAAGCTGATGTTCGGCGCGATTCGTCCGGACTCGGGGCGCCTCAAGCTCAGGGGGGAGACGGTCGGCCGCAATTCTCCCCGCATCGCGCTTCACGCCGGCGTGGCGTTCTGCCCGGAAGATCGCAAGGCGGAAGGGCTCCTCGGCGAACTCAGCGTGCGTGAGAACCTCATGCTGAGCCTGCAAACCAAGCGCGGCTGGCTCCACCGCCTGTCGTACGAAGAACAGAAGCGCCTCACCGACGAGATGATCAAGGCGCTCGACATCGACACGCCCGATGCCGACAAGCCGGTCGGTCAGCTTTCCGGCGGCAACCAGCAGAAGGTCATTCTGGCGCGCTCGCTGGTGTCGCAGCCCAACGTGCTGCTGCTCGACGAGCCGACGCGCGGCATCGATGTCGGCGCCCATGCCGAGATCGTGTCGCTGATCCGGCGGCTGTCCACCGAAGGGCTGGCCCTGCTGGTGGCGTCCTCGGAGCTCGACGAACTGGTCGCGGTCAGCGACCGGGTGGCGGTGCTGCGCGACCGGCAGAAGGTCGGCGAGATCGTCGGCGACGACATCACGCGCGAAAACATCATTCATATGATTGCAGGCGGATGACCACTCAACAAACCTCTGCTGCGCCACCGTCGGCCGCCGTCTCTTCCGCGGAAGGGCTGGGTGCGCGGCTGCGCGGGCTGCTTCGCCACCGCGCGGTGTGGCCGCTCTTGGCCCTGGTCACCATGCTGGTCATCGACGGCTTCGTCGCGCCGAACTTCTTCTCCGTGCGCATCGTCGAGGGGCGCCTGTTCGGCAGCGTCATCGACATCTTCTACCGCGCGGTGCCGCCAGCGCTGTTGGCGCTCGGCATGGCGGTGGTCATCGGCACCAAGGGCATCGACCTGTCGGTCGGCTCGGTCATCGCGGTGGTCGGCGCTACCATCGCCTGGCGCATGCACGCCGGCGACTCGCACTTCGTCATCCTGCTGATCGCCATCGGCGTCGGCATCCTGTGCGGTGCCTGGAACGGCTTTCTGGTCGCCATTCTCGGCATCCAGCCGATCATCGCGACGCTGATCCTGATGGTCTCCGGCCGCGGCATCGGCCTGATGATCAACCTCATCTACGGCGGCACCAATCCGAGCTTCGAAAGCCCGCTGCTCCAGGGCTTGAGCGTCGGCGCGTTCGGGCTCATTCCCAATCGCCTCTATCTCTTCGCGGCCATCTTCCTGGCCCTGTGGCTGTTGATCCGGCGCACCGCGCTCGGCCTGTTCGTCGAGGCGGTGGGCGGCAATTCGGCGGCGGCCGATCTCGCCGGCGTCAACTCGCGGCTCATCAAATATGCCGCCTACCTGATCTCCGGCTTCTGCGCGGGGTGGGCGGGCGTCATCCTGACGGCCGATACGCACACCTCCGACCCGGTCAGCGTGGCGCTGTTCAGCGAGCTCGACGCGATCCTGGCCGTGGTGATCGGCGGCGGCTCGCTGGCTGGCGGGCGCATCTACCTGGGCATGACGCTGATCGGCGCGCTGATCATCCAGACGCTGACCACGTCGATCCTGATGAGCGGCCTGCCGCCCGAGTACAACCTGCTGGTCAAGGCGGTCGTGGTGCTCTTCGTGCTGCTGCTGCAATCGAACAATTTCCGCGCCGCCATCTGGCTCTTGTTCCGGCGCAGGAGGGCTGCATGAGAGAACGCTATCTGCCGCTGACGGCCACGATCGTGGTGTTCGCAGCCCTGTTCATCACCGGCGGGCTCCTCTACCGGAACTTCTTCTCGACCCTGGTGCTCGGCCACATCCTCGCCGACAACGCCTTCATTATCACCGCGGCGATCGGGACTACCTTCGTCATTCTGTCGGGCGGCATCGACCTGTCGATCGGCTCGATGATCGGCTTCGTCGGTGTTTGCATGGCGACGCTCGACACCATGGGCTGGCACCCGCTCGCCGCGGCGGCGCTGCTGCTCGCCTTCGGCATCATGTTCGGCGCCTTCCAGGGTTTCATCATCGATTTCTGCGACATCCAGCCGTTCATCATCACGCTTGCCGGGCTGTTCATGCTGCGCGGCGCCTGCTTCATGGTGACGCTCGATTCGATCCCGATCCGGCACCCGTTCGTCAGCGAATTCGCCGGCTGGCATATCCCGTTACCAGGGCGAGGGTTCCTGGCGAGTTCCGCGGTGATCATGCTGGTGGTGTGGGTGGCGGCGATCGTCATCGCCCACTTCACGCGGTTCGGCGCCAACGTCTATGCGATCGGTGGCGATCGGACCTCGGCGATCCTCATGGGCGTGCCGATCCGCAAGACCACGGTCATGATCTACGCGCTCGGCGGCTTCTACAGCGCGCTCGGCGGCGTGATCTATGCCCTTTACACCTCGGCCGGATACCCGCTGGCCGGCACCGGCAACGAGCTCAACGCGATTGCCTCGGTGGTGCTCGGCGGAACGCTGCTCACGGGCGGGGTCGGCATGGTCGCCGGCACGCTGTTCGGCGGCATGATCCTCGGGTTGATCGCGACGCTGATCATCTTCAACGGCTCGCTCAACGGGGCGTGGATCATGATCGTGGGCGGCGTGCTCCTGTTCCTGTTCATCGTGCTGCAGCGCTTCCTGGTGCGCTCGTTCGACATGCGGGGCGCGACCGCCTAGGGGCGCACGGGCCTTTTTCACGAACGGTGACATTCGGGGCGGCTTCGCGCCGCCCTTTCGCGCTTCTTCGGGCTAGTCGCTGTCCCGCATGCTTCTCACCCGGTTGAAGACGACGGCGAGCAGGATGGCGGAACCGATGAACGTCCCTTGCCAGAAAGCGCTGATGCCGAGGAGGCCCAGGCTGTTGCGGATGATCTCGATCAGCGCCGCGCCGACCAGCGCGCCGAAGGCCGTGCCGACGCCGCCGGCGAGGCTGGCGCCGCCAATGACGGCCGCCGCGATCACCTGGAGTTCCTGTCCGGTGCCGATATTGGTGGTCACTGCGCCGAGCCAGCCGGTCTCGACGACGCCGGCGATGCCCGCCGACAACGACGAGAGCACGTAGACCGCGACCTTGACGAGGCGCACCGGCACGCCGGTCAGTGTCGCCGCCTGTTCGTTGCCGCCGATGGCGAAGACGTAGCGGCCGAACGTTGTCCAGCGCAGGAGGAATCCTGTCAGGAGCGCCAGGACGAGGGTGTAGAGGACGGGATTGGCAATGCCGAAGGTAGCGCCACCGCCGAGCCACAGGAGTTTCGCCTGGTCGGGTCCGAACTGGAAGACCACGGTGTTGTTCGAAGCCACCATGGCCAGGCTGCGGGCGACCGACAGCATGCCGAGGGTGACCACGAAGGGCGGCATGCCGACGTAGGCGATGGCGACCCCGTTGAACAGACCGATGATCACCGCGGTGCCCAGCGCGGCGAAGATGCCGACGTAGATGCTGCCGCCGGCGTGCATCACTTCGCCGAGCACCATCGAGCACAGACAGAGCACCGAGCCGACCGAAAGATCGATCCCGCCGGTGATGATCACGATCGTCATGCCGAGCGCGATGATCGCGGTGAAGGTGAAGTTGCGGGTGATGTTGAAGAGATTGTTGGGTGTGGCGAAGGTCGTCGTCGCCAGACTGAGGAACACCACCGCCAGCACAATCGCCAGAAACACCCAGAAGGTCTGGCGCGAGACGATGAAACTGACCAGCGTGTGCTGGCGCCGGTCGATGGTTTCCTCGAGGGTCGTGGCCATTTCGGTTGTTCTCTTTCGGGCTCGTTCGGTCGCGCTGCTCAGGCGTGCTCGATTGCGCCGGTGATCAAACCGGTCACCTCTTCGGGCGAACTGTCGGCGATGGGTTTGTCCGCCACCTTATAGCCGCGGCGGAGCACGGCGATGCGGTCGGCGACGGCGAAGACATCTGGCATGCGGTGGCTGATGAGGATCACGGCGATGCCGCGGTCGCGCAGATGGCGGATGAGGTGAAGAACCTCTGCGACCTGGCGCACCGATATGGCGGCGGTCGGCTCGTCCATCAGCACGATCTTGGCCTCGGAGAGCATGGTGCGGGCGATCGCCACCGCCTGCCTCTGGCCGCCGGACATGCGGTCGACGAGATCGCGCGGCCGCGTCTCCGATTTGAGTTCCTTGAACAGCTCGCCGGCGCGCTTGTACATGGCGCCGTAGTTCATGATGTGGAACGGCCCGAAGCCGGTCTTCAGTTCGCGGCTCAGGAACACGTTGGCCGCCGCGGTCAGGTTGCCGCACAGCGCCAGGTCCTGATGCACGATTTCGATGCCATGCGCACGGGCATCGACCGGACGGTGCAGGATCAATTCCCTGCCGTCCAACATCATCGAGCCGTGGCTTGGCCTGTGGTTGCCGGCGATCATCTCGACGAGCGTCGATTTGCCGGCGCCGTTGTCGCCCATCAGCCCGAGAACCTCGCCAGCCTCGAGCGTCAGCGAGACGTCGTTGACGGCCTGGATCGCGCCGAAGTGTTTCGAGATATTGGCGAGTTCGAGTACCGCCATCCCCGGAATTTCTCCTCCCCTTGGGTGTCCTGTGTCAGCCGACGGCGAGCGCGCCGAAGGCCTCTGGACACCTCGTTCGCTTCTCGCCTTGCCCCACGAGAAGCGGCCCATCCTTACGCGGAATGCGCGCCGACCGTCAACGAACGTCCGATGAATTGAGCGCAATCCCAAGGAGCCGATGATGCCGTGCGCACTTCAGCCGGCAAACCGGGCGGTTCATACGACCAAAGCTTGACGCGAAGCCGTTCGCAATATTAGCTGCGCGCCGGGAGGAAGAGAGATGCCGGCCGCCTTGAGGGGCGCTACCGGCATGATCGGGCGACAGGTGCTCCGTGTCCGGCTTGGCCGGATCGTCTTCACATCAAGGTTGGAAGGGGCTTGCTGGCCCGCTCTGGCGACGGGTCCGCTCGCGCCGAGGGTGCGTGCCGGTTGGGAGCGGGTACGTCGTACCCGTCTGTCTGTAAGGGAGGAAGACATGAAGAAAGTACTATTGCTTGCCGCCGCGGCAGCTCTGGCGCTTGGCGCCGGTCCGGCCTTGGCGAAGAAGCAGCTCGTTATCGTCGTGAAGGGCCTCGACAATCCGTTCTTCGAGTCCATTCACCAGGGCTGCGAGAAGTGGAACAAGGAGAACGCCAGCTCGGACTACGAGTGCTTCTACACCGGCCCGGCGTCGACGTCGGATGAAGCCGGCGAAGCACAGATCCTTCAGGACATTCTCGGCAAGGACACGACCGCAGCGGTCGCCATTTCGCCGTCGAATGCTCCGCTGATCGCCAACGTCATCAAGAGCGCCAACCCGTCGATCCCGATCATGACCGTCGACGCCGATCTGCAGGCTTCCGACTCGGGGCTGCGCATGACCTACCTCGGCACCGACAACTACCTGATGGGCTACAAGCTCGGCGAGTACCTGAAGTCCAAGCAGAGCGGTGGAAAGATCTGCACGATTCAGGGCAATGCCGCGGCGGACAACATCCTGCGTCGCGCGCAGGGAACCTATGACGCGCTGATGGGCACCAAGGACTCCAAGGGCGTCTCCGGTGCCTGGACGGAAGTGTCCGGTTGCCCGGTCTTCACCAACGACGATGGCGCCAAGGGCGTGCAGGCGATGACCGACATCCTCGCCGCGAACCCGGACCTCACCGCGTTTGTGATCGAAGGTGGCTGGCCGCTGTTCGGCGCGCCACAGCCGTACCGCGAGCTGGTCGGCCCGCTGAAGGCCAAGCTGGCTGACGGCAGCTTCGTGATCGCCGCCGCCGACACCATCGGCGACGAAATCGGCATCGCCAAGGACGGCCTCGTCAACATCCTCGTCGGCCAGCGGCCGTTCGAGATGGGCTACAAGGCTCCGTCGGTCATGCTCGACCTGATCGCCGGCAAGAAGGTTGACGATCCGGTGTTCACCGGCCTCGACACCTGCACGCCGGACACGATCGCGACCTGCATCCAGAACTAAGCAACGAAATCGGGAGCTGCCACAGGTTGGCGGCTCCCGCCTTGGCTTGTCCCCCCAAGGGATGAGACCCGATTGAGCATCCTGGAGGCGCCCCGGCGCCTCCTTTTTCGTCTGGGAATTTACGGCCGCCAATCCATGTGCACGTAGCCCGGCGTTGCCGCGACCCGCTTCAGCCACGCCGTGATCCCGGGATAGCGGGCGAGGTCGAAGCCGCCTTCGTGGGCGACGTGGGTGTAGGCGTAGAGCGCGATGTCGGCGACCGAGTAGGCGTCGCCGGCCAGCCAGTCGTTGCTGGCGAGGCGCTCCTCCATGACACCCAGCGCGTGGTTGCCCTTCTGCTGCCAGTTGGCGATCTGCTCGGGCGTCGCCTTGCCGATGCGATCCGGGTAGACCGCCATCCATGAGCGCGCCACGGCGATCGTCGGTTCGTGGTCGTATTGCTCGAAGAAAAGCCACTGATAACAGCGCGCCCGCTGGTAACTGTCGGCGGGGATGTACGCCGTGCCCTCGGCGAGGTGGAGGAGCATGGCGTTCGATTCCGACAGCCGGCGACCGTCGGGCAGCACCAGCAGGGGCACGCGGCCGTTGGGGTTGAGGGCGAGGTAGTCCGCCGTGCGGGTCTCGCCGCGTCCCGGGTCGACGTCGACCAGACGGAAGGAAAGCCCGAGCTGATGCAGGAGCAGGCGCGGCTTGTAGCAGTTGCCGGAATTCTGCATCGAATAGAGGGTGTATTCGCCAGCCATGATTCACCCTAGGGGCGCGCGGTGATGCGGTCCAATTCCAAACGGTGAAGAGTGGCATAGTGTCAGGCGATGAATCGCGCAGGGAGTTCGATTTCCATGGACAGTGCCGAACTGAAAGCCGCCCAGGCCCCGCTCAAGCAGAAGTACCGGGAGGATCCGGGCGCCGCGGTCGTCACGCTGAGCGCCAGCGGGTCGATTGGCGATGGCGTGACGTGCTCGGTGGAAACCGGACAGGCTCTGGTTCGGGCGGGTCTTCACCCCGCGACCGGCGGCGGCTTCTCCAACGTTTGCTCGGGCGACATGCTGCTCCAGGCCCTGGTTGCTTGCGCCGGCGTGACGCTCAACGCGGTCGCGACGTCCCTCGGTTTCACCGTTCGCGACGCCAGGCTCACCGCCGAGGGCGATCTAGACTTCCGCGGCACGCTCGGGGTCTCCAGGGAGGCACCGGTCGGCTTCATCGCGATCCGGCTGAAGATCGCGGTCGAGGGTGACCTCGATGACGAGCAGATCGCTACGCTTATCAAGCTCACCGAGCGCTACTGCGTCGTCTTTCAGTCCCTCAGAACGCCGCCAGCGCTGTCGGTCGATGTGCGGCGGGCAGCCTGATACCAGCCTGCCGCGCCTGAGCCGGGACTCGTCGTCGGCGGCGGGTCGGTCCAATGCCAAACCGTGGGGCAATCCATCCACGGCGGTGATGTGAAGGCCGATGGCCGCGGACTGGCGTCTCCTCAACGCTGCCGGCGCTGCTCCCGCCGGACTACCTTCTCAAGTGCCTCGTTGATGCGGGTCTGCCAGCCGGCGCCGCCGGCCCGGAAATGGTCGAGCACGTCCGGTGACAGGCGCAACTTGATCGCCTCCTTGGGTCGCGCCAGCGGCGGCCGACCGCGCCGGACCAGCGTTTCGCCCTCGTAGACGTCGGCTTCGCGAAAGTAGTCGCGGGTCAGCGGTGGGGCGTCATCCGGATCGACCCAGTTCTTCCCGCCAGAGGGCTTCTTCGTCGGCATGGCAGTACCTCATCGAAATCACATGACGCGCGTCTCCGCGCGGCGTCCAGACGATCACGACCATCCGGCCGCGCAGGTACGCGGCGGAAATGAGCCGCGGCTCGCCGTAGTCGCGGCGTTGATCGGGGCGGACGGTGTGCTTGCCCACGAACGCCTCGGCCGCATCGGCGAAGTCGAGGCCCCGCATCTTCAGCGTCAGGTCTCGTTTCGCCGGGTCGAACGTGATCCTCACGATTTAGTGTACCCCCAATAAATCGCCAACTCAATGTCCGGTGCCGGGTCGGACCGTGGGCCGTCGTCGCGTGCTTCGATTTGCCCCCGAAAAGCAGCGATTCCCCCCGGATTTGCTTGTGATTTGTGCGGTGCGGCACTAGGGTCCGCGCCGTTTCAACCCCCAACCGGAGTCGCCTGTCATGGCCTTCCTTGCCGACTCGCTCGCCCGTATCAAGCCGTCCGCCACCATCGCGGTCACCGACAAGGCGCGCGCACTGAAAGCGGCGGGGCGCGACGTCATTGGCCTCGGCGCCGGCGAGCCGGACTTCGACACGCCCGACAACATCAAGGACGCGGCGGTCAAGGCCATTCGCGACGGCAAGACCAAGTACACGGCGGTCGACGGGATTCCCGAGCTGAAGGCGGCGATCGTCGCCAAGTTCAAGCGCGAGAACAACCTCGATTACACGCCGCAGGAAATCAGCGTCGGCACCGGCGGCAAGCAGGTGCTGTTCAACGCGCTGATGGCGACGCTGAACCCGGGCGACGAGGTGGTGATCCCGGCGCCCTACTGGGTGAGCTATCCGGAGATCGTGGCGCTCGCCGGTGCTTCGCCAGTACCGGTCGCCACCACGCTCGCCGACCAGTTCAAGCTGACGCCCGCGGCGCTCGAAGGTGCGATCACGCCGAAGACCAAGTGGCTGATCCTCAACTCGCCGTCGAACCCGTCCGGCGCTGCTTATACGCGCGCCGAGCTGAAGGGGCTCACCGACGTGCTGATGAAGCATCCGGACGTGTGGGTGCTGACCGACGATATCTACGAGCACCTGGTCTACGACGGCTTCCAGTTCGCCACGGTCGCGGAGGTCGAGCCGGCGCTGAAGTCGCGCACCCTCACCATGAACGGCGTCTCCAAGGCCTATTGCATGACCGGCTGGCGCATCGGCTACGGCGCCGGCCCGGCGGCGCTCATCAAGGCGATGGCCAAGCTGCAATCGCAGTCGACCTCCAATCCGTCGTCGATTTCCCAATGGGCGGCGCTGGAAGCGCTCACCGGCCCGCAGGATTTCATCGCCAGCAACAACGAGATGTTCCGCCAGCGGCGCGATCTCGTGGTGTCGATGCTGAACCAGGCGCCGGGCCTCTCGTGCCCGCGGCCCGAGGGGGCGTTCTACGTCTACCCCTCGGCGGAAGGCACCATGGGCAAGACGACCGCCGGCGGCGTGAAGCTGACGAGCGACGAGGACTTCGCCACCGCCCTGCTGGAAGAAGAGGGCGTTGCCGTCGTCTTCGGCGCGGCCTTCGGCCTGTCGCCGTTCTTCCGGATCTCGTACGCGACCGCGACGGACGTTCTGGAAGAAGCCTGCACCCGCATCCAGCGCTTCTGCGGCAACCTGAAATAGCCGCTCAGGTCCAGGGCGTCGAAAGGCGGAGGAGTTCGCGGAACTTCTCCGCTGCGCCCGGGTGGCGGGAGAGGTTGGCGGCGGCGTTTTCCAGCACCAGCGCCGATAGCGGCGCATCGCTTGGCGGCGCGCCGGTCAGTTCCTCGATCCGGGTCATGTAGAGCGCGGCGCCGGCGGCGAGCGCGGTGACTTCGTTGGGATACTTCAGCACGGTGTCGATGATGCGGTCGGCCGGGTCGCGGATCATGGCCGAGAACGAGATCGCGCGGTGGCCGGCGAGGCTGGCGATCAGGTTGGCGCACGCCGCCACGAAGTCACGATAGCCGACGGGTGCCCGTTCGGCGCGCTGCAGGCCGTCGATCCAGGCCTTGTAGGCGAGCCGCCGGGCAACGACGTTGAGATGCACCTTGAGGGTGAAGCGGTCGGCGATCGCGGTCGCGACGGCATCGACGTGGCGGTCGAAGCCGCCTTCGTCGGCGAGCGCGGCGAGGCTCCAGGGCTCCGCGCGGGCACCGCTGGCGAGCGCTTCGGTCACGATCCGAAGAGCGCCGCCACCGCGTTTCTGACGCGCTCGGCGTGGCGCTCGCTGTCGTGGCTGGCGGCGGTGGCGAAAACGGCGCGGTCGATTTCGGCAAGATACCAGCGCGCGTCGCCGATCCGGTTAGGATCGAGGCGCAGCCGCGTGTCGAGCGGCGCGTGCGGGCGTGATGGATCGGTGTCGCGTGGGGACATCGGCGACGGGCCTCCGGCGACGATCATGCGACGGCGGGCGTGAGTCCGCTACCCCGCTCAGCCGGTCCTGGCGCGCGGCATCTCGGCATCGGCCGCGGCGATCGCGTTTTGCCGCGCGAAGGTGCCCATGACCGCGGCGGCGATCTGGGTGGCTGGCGCGGGGCGTCCGAAATAGAAACCCTGGACTTCGTCACAGCCCAGGGCGCGGGCATACTGGGCGTGGCGGGCGGTCTCGATCCCCTCGACGCAGACGCGCATGCCGAGGGTGTGGCCAAGGGCGATGATCGTGCGCACGATCTTCTCGGCCGGTGCGCCGGGCGCGTCGAAGGCGCGCATGAAGCTGCCGTCGATCTTGAGCTTGTCGAAGGGAAACCGCCAAAGATAGTTGAGGCTCGAATAGCCGGTTCCGAAATCGTCCATGACGATCTTGACGCCGAGTGACTTGAGCCGCGTCAGTTCGACGAGCACGGCGGCGCTGTCCTCGACGAGCACGCTTTCGGTGATCTCGATCAACAGCCGGGCCGGGGCGAGCCCGGTGGCGGAGAGGGCGTTCTCGACCAGCGCCGCGATGCTGCTGGCGCCGAACTGGGCGACTGACAGATTGACCGAAACCGTCAGGTTGGCGGGCCAGGCGGCGGCGGTGGCGCAGGCTTCACGCAACACCCACGCGCCAAGGCGATGGATGGCGCCCATGCGCTCGGCGGCGGCGATGAATTGGTCCGGCGAGATGTAGCCGCCGCTCTCGTCGGGCAGGCGAGCCAGCGCCTCGAATCCGGCGAGCGTTTCGTCCGGCTCGCTGTAGAGGGGCTGGTAGTGCAGCTCGAAGCGGTTTTCGGCAAGGGCGAGGTCGATGGCACGTTCGAGTTGCAGGCGGCTGCGCATCTCGGCGTCGAGCTGGGGCGTGTAGGCAGAGACGCGCGAGCGCCCCTCGCTCTTGGCCTTGACCAGCGCCAGCTCGGCGTTGCGGATCAACTGGTCGGCGTCGCGGCCGTGGTCCGGCGCCAGAGCCGTGCCGATCGAGACGCTCGGCATGATGTCGTTGCCGTTGACGGTGATCGGCGCCGACATTGCATGGATGATCTTGTCGGCAAGATCGGAGACGGCCGTGGGGTCGCGTGGCGCGCGCTGGACGATGATGAATTCGTCGCCGGCGAGGCGGCCGACCAGATCGGTGGGGCCGGCCAGCGCCCTCAGCCGGTCGGCGACGATCCTGAGCACGGCATCGCCGGCACTGAGGCCGAAGGTGTCGTTGATGTCCTTGAAGCGGTCGAGGTCGATGCAGTGCACGCCAAGCAAGGTGCTGCTCGGGCCGTTCTCGGCGAGCGCCCGGGTCAGCCCCTCGGTCAGGCGGTTGCGGTTGGCGAGCCGCGAAAGGGCGTCGTAGTTGGCCAGGAAGCGCAAGCGCTCGCCCGCCTGGTCGTGCTCGCGCGCCCGCCGGAACCACGCCACGCCCGGAACGCCCAGCATCAGGATAATGAGGACGCCGAGTGTCAGGGCCGCGGCGAAGGTAATCGCCTGATAGCGATCGTACTTCTCTGTCTGGTCGATGTAGGCCTCGACGACGGCGGCGACGCCGCCGTCGCTGGCGACGACCGGAACGTAGGCGTCGGCGTAATGGGGCGGGCGCGCCGGCGGGCTACCGGTCCGGATCGCGATCTGCGGGCGGCCCGTTGCAATGGCGGCGAGCGCGGCGGGATCGTGGTCGGTGCGCTCGACCGCGCTGGCCGAGGCAGCCGTCGTCGCATCGGAGACGAACATCGTCCGGCCCTGGCGGTCGTAGACCTTGTAAAAGAAGACGCGGCCGACAACCCTGATCCGCTCGATGAGGGCGTCGTCGGTAACGGAGGGCGGGCTTCCGCTGGCGATCGCGGCGCGGTCGCTGGGGTCGGCGGCGAGGAACTGGGTCCAGGCGTTGGCGGCGGTTGCGGCGTCGTCGCGCAGCAGCCGCTGGATGGCGACGTCCTGGAGCACGAATCCCGCGCTCGCAAGCGCTGCGCCTGCAACGACCAGAAGGCCAATTCGCCAAGGGGTTGAGGACATGGGAAACGCCGCTTGTGATTGCTCACTATCGCGGAGATTTATTGCCCAAGCCTGAAGCGGCCGTTTACGGTCTGAACACCCTCGAAATGGCCGACTAGAGCCAGCCGCGGCGCCTGAAATAGAGGTACGGAAGGATCGCCGACGCGGCCATCAGCAAAATTGCGAAGGGATAGCCGAAGGTCCAGTTGAGCTCCGGCATGTCCTTGAAGTTCATGCCGTAGAGCGTGCCGATCAGGGTCGGCGGGAAAAACACCGTCGCCGCCACCGTCAGGATACGGATCACCTCGTTCTGTTCCACGGAGATCAGCCCGAGCGTGGCGTCGAGCAGGAACGTGATCTTGTTGGACAGAAACGTGACGTGGTCCTCGAGCGAGCGAATGTCGCGTCCGGCGAGCTTGAGGCGGGCGCGGTTGCCGCTCTTGGAATAGGCCGCGGGCAGGGCGAGGCCGGCGTACTGCACCAGCCGCTCCAGCGAGGCGAGACTCTCGCGAGCCTTGGCGGCGAGGTCGCCCTGCACGCCGATGGCGCTGATCAGCGCTTCGAGTCGCCGCCCGCTCTGCACGTTCTGGCGGCCGGGGTCTTTCTGCTGGCGATCGAAAACCTCGCGGTTGATGCCGTCGACGTCCTTGCTGATGCGCTCGAGCACGTCGGCGGTCCGGTCGATGATCGCCTCGATCAGCCCGATGAAGACCGCCGCGGTTGTCACGCAGCCGCTACCCGGCTTCGAGGCGCGGCCGACAAACTGGCGCACGGCGCGCAGGTCGTCGTAGCGGATGGTGGCGACGCGGTCGCCGGCGACGATCAGCGTGAACGGAGTCAGCGCCGGCTTGCCGCGGTCGATGCCGGCCAGCACGCTGGTGGTCAGGAAGACGGCGCCGTCCTCGGCGTAGAAGCGGCTCGAAAACTCGATCTCTTCGGTCTCTTCCCGGCTGGGGATCGTCACCTTCAGGAAGCGCTCGGCGATGCGGTCCTCGTCGGGCGACGGCTGGTTGAGGTCGACCCACACCGCATCGTCCGGCACGGCGTCGACGTTGCCCGCCGCGCCTTCCTCAAGTCCGCGATCACTGACCCTGTAGGCGACCAACATGCCGTCACTTCCTCTTGGCGCCCGATTGGAGTTGCAAGGACATGCACCGAAGCCCGCCGCCGATCAAGCTTCGGCGGCGCACAGGCCTCGCTTTTCCTTAACTGTGGCGCGTGCCACCCTTGTCCACGGTGCCCGACTCAAGGGGCCGGGGCCCGGCGGGCACCGGTGGAGGTGGTCGATGACGATGAACCTGCGTCCTGCCATGAAGGCGTTGGCGGTGTCGGTGCTGGCGGTTGCGCTTCTCTTCGCGACTGGCGCCGGGAGCGCCCGCGCCGGCTCATACTTCAAGGCCGGCGTGCTGACCTGCTCGGTGGGCGCTGGCGTCGGGCTGATCGTGGCGTCGCGCAAGCCGGTGTCGTGCACCTTCTCGCCGCGCGGCCGCGTGGCGGAATACTACGGCGGGTACATCCGCCGGATCGGCGTCGATGTCGGCGTGACCGGCGCTGCGGTGATCGTGTGGGCGGTGCTGTCGTCGGTGGAGGGGTTCCCGGTGGGGGCGCTCGCCGGGACCTATCGCGGCCTTTCGGCGGAGGCCTCGGTCGGCCTCGGGCTCGGCGCCAACGTCTTGCTCGGCGGGCAGGGGCGCAGTTTCGCCCTCCAGCCGGTCAGCGTGCAAGGCCAGATCGGCCTCAATTTCGCCGCCGGCGTCACGCGCCTCGATCTCTACGCACAGTAGCGACAATCGGGCCGCCGCAAAGACCCCGGTTGCCCTTGTCAGCGACGCTTTTCCCTGAGACGATTGGGGTTGCCCTCGGGGTGTGGGCGGCGCCGCACGGGCCATGAAACCGACCGCCCTGGGGAGGCATTTGCCATGGACAACAGCAACGGCGGCAGAGTTCCGGGCCCCCGGTGCATCGCGCTGGTCGGCCCGTTCGCGAGCGGCAAGACGACTCTCCTTGAGGCCATACTGGCGCGCACCGGGGCGGTGACCCGGCAAGGCACGATCGCCGAGAAGAACACGGTCGGAGACGCGGCGCCGGAGGCGCGCGCCCACCAGATGAGCGTCGAGGTCAACGTCGCCGAGACCGACTACATGGGCGACCCGATCACGTTCATCGATTGCCCCGGTTCGGTGGAATTCTCCTACGAGGCGGAGGGGGTTCTGGCGGGGTGCGATCTCGCTGTGGTCGTCGCGGAAGCCGACGAAAAGAAGATTCCGGCGCTGCAGGTCATCCTGAAGTCGCTCGAGGACAAGGGCGTGCCGCGCCTGCTGTTCCTCAACAAGATGGACCGGGCCGAGGGCAGCGTGCGCAACGTGCTGGAGTTGCTGCAGCCGGCGAGCGGCGTGCCGCTGGTGCTGCGCCATATCCCGATCCGCCAGAACGACGTCATCACCGGCTACATCGACCTGGCGCTGGAGCGCGCCTTCGTCTACCGCGAGCACGCGCCGAGCGAAGTGCTCGATCTTTCCGGCGAGGACAAGGGGCGCGAGGTCGACGCGCGCTTCCACATGCTGGAGACGCTTGCCGATTACGACGACGAACTGATGGAGCAACTGCTCAGCGAGGTCGAACCGGCGCGCGAGAAGGTGTTCGCCGACCTGGTCACGGAAATGCGCATGGGCGCCATCTGCCCGGTGCTGATCGGCTCGGCCGAGAAAGCCAACGGCGTCGGACGGCTCCTGAAGGCGATCCGCCACGAGTTGCCCGGCGTCGCTGAAACCCGGGCGCGCCTCGGTCTGGAGGCCGGCGACGACACCGTCCTCCAGGTCATGAAGACCCACCACACGCCGCACGGCGGCAAGCTGTCGATCGCGCGCGTGCTCGCCGGTTCGATCGCCGACAGCGCCGAGCTCTCCGGGCCCGACGGTCCGGTCGGTCGCGTTGCCGGCGTCTTCCGCCTGATGGGCCAGCACGCCAACAAGCGCGACGCTGCCAGGGTGGGCGAGACCGTCGGTCTCGGCAAGCTCGACGCGGCCAAGACCGGCATGACGCTGTCGAGCGGCAAGGAGCCGCCCGCGCAGCTCGTCACGCTCACGCCGCCGCAGCCGGTGCTCGGCACCGCGGTCGCCTCGGCCGAGCGCAAGGACGACGTCAAGTTGTCGGCGGCGCTCACCAAGGTGCTGGAGGAGGACGGTTCGCTGTTCATCACCCACACCCAGGATACCGGCGAGACGCTGGTCGAAGGGCAGGGGGAGATGCACCTGCGCGTGGCGCTCGAACGGCTGACCGGCAAGTACGGCATTCCGGTCAAGACCCACGACCCGGCGGTGCCCTACAAGGAGACGATCCGCGGCGCCGTCACCGTGCGCGGCCGTCACAAGAAGCAGTCCGGCGGCCACGGCCAGTTCGGCGACGTCGAACTGACCATCAAGCCGCTGCCACGCGGCTCGGGCTTCATCTTCGCCGAGACCATCTCCGGCGGCTCGGTGCCAAGGAACTACTTCAGCTCCATCGAGGCGGGCATCCAGGAGTATCTTTCCAAGGGGCCGCTCGGCTTCCCGGTGGTCGATATCTCCGTGACGCTGATCGACGGCTCGTACCACTCGGTCGACTCCTCGGACATGGCGTTCCGGACGGCGGCGCAGGTCGGCATGCGCGAAGGCATGCCCCAGGCAAAGCCCGTGCTGCTCGAGCCGGTGCTGAAGGTCGAGGTCGCCGTGCCCTCCGATGCGACGGCGCGGGTCAACGGCATCGTCTCGCAGCGCCGCGGCCAGATTTTGGGCTTCGACGCGCGCCCCGGCTGGACCGGGTGGGACGTGGTCGAGGCGTTGATCCCGCAGTCGGAGATCCGCGACCTGATCGTCGAGCTGCGTTCGGCGACCGCGGGTGTCGGCACCTTCAGGGCCCACTTCGACCATCTGGCCGAACTGACCGGCAAGGTCGCCGACCAGATCGTGGAGCGTGCCCGCGACCAGGCGGCCTGACGGGAGGCTCCCGCCATCGTGATTTGATCGTGCGCCGGTCGCGGCCTAGCTCAAAGGCCGCGACGCACGGCAGGGAGAGTCTGATGTCGATCAGGATGAAACGCGGCTGGGAGATTCCCGAGAGCCAGGTCACGCCGGAAACAATCTACCTCAACCGGCGCAAGTTGCTTGCCGGCGGCAGCGTGCTGGCGGCCGGCGCCGCGGCCGGCCTGATCCTGCCGATGTCGGCGGCCGATGCGGCGATGAGCGACGATCCGTCCGCCGGCCTCTATCCGGCCAAGGTGAAGAACCCGACGTTCGTCGCCGGCGACCGTATGGTCACGCCGGAAGACGTCAACACCCACTTCAACAACTTCTATGAGTACGGCGAGAGCAAGCAGATCTTCGACAACGCCCAGAACCTGAAGATCAGGCCGTGGGAGGTCACCATCGACGGCATGGTCGAGACGCCGTTCAAGATCGGCATCGACGACCTGCTCGCCAAGGTTTCGCTGGAGGAGCGCGTCTATCGCCACCGCTGCGTCGAGGCGTGGTCGATGGTGGTGCCGTGGACCGGCTTCCCGCTCAAGGCGCTGGTCGATCTCGCCAAGCCGCTGGGTTCGGCGAAGTACCTGCGCATGGAAACCTTCAACGATCCGTCGATGGCGAGCGGGCAGGCGCTGCCCTTCTATCCGTGGCCGTACGTGGAAGGGCTGACCATGGCCGAGGCCACCAACGACCTCGCCTTCATGGTCACCGGCGCCTACGGCAAGCCGGTCGCCAAGTCGATGGGCGCGCCGCTGCGCATCCACCTGCCGTGGAAGTATGGCTTCAAGTCGATCAAGTCGATCGTCAAGTTCTCGTTCGTCGAGGAGCGGCCGGTCAACTTCTGGCAGGAGATCAATTCGCACGAGTACGGCTTCTGGGCGAACGTCAATCCGGCCGTGCCGCACCCGCGCTGGAGCCAGGCGATGGAGCGCGACATCGGCACCAACCAGCCGCGCCCGACCGTCATCTTCAACGGCTATGGCGATTTCGTCGCCGACCTCTACAAGGGCATGGAGAACGAGCCGCTCTACATGTGAGCGGCGCGTCCCGGTCCCGCTAGATCGCGTCGCCGTTCGTTCCGGGCGAAACCGGCGCGGCCTTGAGGGCGACCAGCTTCCCGATCAGGTCGTCGAGGTTGTCGACGACGATATCGGCGCGCCCGGGAACCTCGTCGAGCTCCTGCCAGACGTAGCCGAACGCTTTCATGGCCGCCGCGATGCGCGGATCCTCGATCGCGATCAGCGTCGTTCCGTCGATCTCCATCATCTTCAGTGCCGGCATGACAACCCCCACAGGTGCTGATCTTGGCCCCTGGCAGCCATCTTCCGGCTCGCTTAGCCGGCGAGTCAACGAACCCGAAACCGTGCGCGTCACGCTTTGGGTATAGGTGGCAGCCTCAGTCGTCCTCGTCGCTCCACGCCTCGCGGCCCTCGCGCACCACGAACCAGACGATCGCCAGCGAGGCGACTGCGTCGACCCACCAGGCGCCGGTCAGCGCCTCAGCCGTCAGCGCCACGATCACGACGGCGGCCATCCACGCGCAGGTGATGCTCTCGACGGCGTCGGTCCTGAGCGCCCGGCTGCCGAGCGCGGTTGCGAGCGCGAGCTTGCCCCGTGACAGGAACAGCATCACCGGGATCGCCAGAACGGTGAGGGTCAGGCCGGCCGGCGAGAATTCGGCGCCTTCGCGGAACCAGAGCTTCCAGGCCGCGCCCGCGACGATGGTCGCGGCAAGGGCGAGGAGGAGGGTGCCGCCGATGCGCGCCGCTATCCGCTCGGCCCGTTCGGCAAAGTCGGCGCCGTGGCGGAGTTCGACCGTCAGCCGCCAGATCAGGACCAGCGCCGAGCCCAGCTCGATCAGGCTGTCGAAGCCGAAGGCGGTGAGCGTCAGGCTGCCGGCGGCGAGCCCGGCGCCGATGGCGACGGCCGCCTCGACGATCATCCAGCCAAGGGTCAGGTAGACCAGAACGAAGGCGCGACGGATGTCGGCGCGCCGTTCGGCGCCGTCGGCGCTTTCCACGTCCGCTCCGCTCATGGCGTCACCGCTTAAATGAAAATGCCGGACCCCTCCCGGGGCCCGGCAGTTGTTGCCGCGGCATGGCCTGCGGCATACGCCATCCAGAGGGGAACAGCTAAATGGACAATCCGCTCGCAGGGAGGAAGTAACGACCGAATCAATTCCATCAGCACGACGATCTTATGAATGTTGGCTGCCGCCGAAATAGGCACACGAGGACTTGATCGTCTTCCCGGCAGGTTGTGGCAAACAAATCACACACGCTGGGCGTGGTGAATCCACTCAGAACGACCAGTTCTGAGCCTTCGAAAGCAGAAAATCTCGGAAAACGTGTACACGTGCCGAGTTCTTCAGTTCGGCCGGATAGACGAAATACGTCGCAAAACTTGGCACCTGTTCTTCCGGCATCAGGCGCACCAGCTTGGTGTCGGGCTCGACCATGTAGTTGGGCAGCACCGCGATGCCGCTGCCGTTGATGACGGCGTTCCTGACCGCGAAGATGTTGTTGATCTTCAGCGACGATTCCCGCGGGTTGTCGGAGCCGCGCCCGGCAAGTTCCAGCCAGTTCAGGTCGCGCAGGTAGTTCGGCACCGGCTCGCCGAAGGTCACGATGCGGTGGTTGTCGAGGTCGGCGACCGACTTCGGCGTGCCGAAGCGCTTAAGGTACGAGGGCGCTGCGTAGATGCGCATGTGGACCGTGAACAGCCGCCGCTGGATGAGGTCCGGCTGGGTCGGCTGGCGGAGCCGGATCGCCACGTCCGCCTGGCGCATGGACAGGTCCAGTTCGGTGTCGTCGAGGATCACCCGCAGACTGATCGTCGGGTAGAGGTCGACGAATTCGTGGACGCGCTGGGTCAGCCATGTCGAGCCGAGGCCGACGGTGGTGGTGATGCGCAGCACGCCGGTCGGCTTCTCGGCGGATTCGGAAAGCCGCGAGCGCACCCCTTCGACCTTGACCAGCATCTCGTTGGCGGCGCGGAAGAGTTCCTCGCCCTGCTCGGTGAGGATCAGGCCGCGGGCGTGGCGGTGGAAGAGGGGCAGGCCGAGGTCCTGCTCGAGCGCGCTCACCTGACGGCTGACGGCCGACTGGCTCATGTTGAGCGTGTCGCCGGCGTGGGTGAACGAGCCCGCCGTGGCCGCCGCCTGAAAGATGCGCAGCTTGTCCCAGTCCATTCCTCTGCCCCCTCGGGCCTGCGTCGTTGCCCCTTCGGGCAGTCCGTGCAACGCGCGTGCCTATTCGGCCGCGACCGCCGTCTCTTTCTCTGCCGCCAGGAACCGCTCCGCCTCGAGCGCCGCCATGCAGCCGAGGCCGGCGGCGGTGACGGCCTGACGGAAGTTGTCGTCGGTGACGTCGCCCGCGGCAAAGACGCCCGGAACGCTGGTCACGGTCGAGCCCGGCTCGGTCCACACGTAGCCCGACGGGGTCAGCTTCAGTTGCCCGTCGAGAAACGCGACCTGCGGCGCGTGGCCGATGGCGACGAACACGCCGTCCGCCTTCAGCTCGCTGACAGCGCCCGACTTGACGTTCCTGACGCGCACGCCGGTCACCGCCGGCGGGAAGCCTTCCTTGCCGAGGATGTCTTCCACGACCGTGTCCCAGACCACCTCGATCTTGTCGTGGGCGAAGAGGCGGTTCTGGAGAATGCGCTCGGCGCGGAAGGAATCGCGCCGGTGCACGACCGTTACCTTGGAGGCGAAGTTGGTCAGGAAGATCGCTTCCTCAACCGCCGTATTGCCGCCGCCGATCAGCACGACTTCGCGGTTCTTGTAGAAGAAGCCGTCGCAGGTTGCGCACGCCGAGACGCCGTAGCCGCGGAACTTCTGCTCGGAAGGCAGGTTCAGCCATTTGGCCTCGGCGCCGGTCGCCACGATCAGCACGTCGCAGGTGTAGGTGGCGCCGCCGTCGCCGGTCAGCCGGAAGGGCCGGCGCTTGAGGTCGACCGAGGCGATCGTGTCGGTGACGAAGCGCGTGCCGACGTGCTCGGCCTGCGCCTTCATCTGCTCCACAAGCCAGGGGCCCTGGATGATGTCGGCGAAGCCCGGATAGTTTTCCACGTCGGTGGTGGTGGTGAGCTGGCCGCCGATGGTGAGGCCGGAGATCAGCGTCGGTTCGAGCATGGCGCGGGCGGCGTAGATCGCCGCGGTGTAGCCGGCCGGGCCGGAGCCGACGATGATCGCCTTGGCGTGGTGGCCGAGGGAAGAAACGGGGGCGTTCATAGCGGTCTTTCTCAGGATTCGCTTGGGATTCTAGGCGCCCCGGCGAGCTATGCAAGCCACGCAGATCGAAGGAGATTGCGTTCCGACGAACTATTCTTTCAGAATCGTGCAAAGATCGGCCGCGGGGCGGTCGCTTTTCAGATAGGTCGCGAGGGGTCGAATTGAAAGCCCGGCTGGACGCCATCGACTGGCACATTCTCAAGGAACTGCAAGGCGACGGGCGCATGACCAACGTCGAGCTGGCGCGTCGGGTCGGCATCTCGGCGCCGCCGTGCCTCCGTCGCGTGCGGGCGCTGGAGGAGGCCGGCATCATCCGCGGCTACCGGGCGCTCATCGACGAGAAAAGCGTTGGCTTCGACCTCACCGCCTTCGTCTTCGTGGGCCTCGCCAGTCAGGCCGAGGCGAACATCCTGGCCTTCGAGGAAAAGGTGCGCGGCTGGCCGATGGTGCGCGAGTGCCATCTGGGCTCGGGCGAGATCGACTTCGTGCTGAAGTGCGTGGCGCCGGATCTTCGCGCCTTCCAGACCTTCGTCATCGAGGAGGTGACCAAGGCCGAGCAGGTGGAGAGCGTGCGCACCTCGCTCGTCCACCGGCGCGTCAAGGACGAGCCGCTGGTGCCGCTCGGGTAGGGCGGCTGGCCAAGGTCGGCCCGCCCGGATGAACCATTTGTAATGGGCGCCGACAGCGCGCCGACAACTTGGTCCTGACAAAACAGGACCAACGGCCGCTCAGGTTCCGCGGCCTCAGATGGACAGACCCCGATGAAGAAGACCGCCCTTACCCTGTTGGCGCTCGCCGTCGCTGGCGGCTATGCGCTCAGCCACTACGGCAAACTCGCAACCCCGCTGCCCGCCGCGAGTGCCGCGACGTCCGGCTCCGGCTACGCCGACGGCACCTACACCGGTCCCGTCGTCGATGCTTACTACGGTCAGGTCCAGATCCGGGCCGTCGTTCAGAACGGCCGCCTCGCCGGCACCACCGTGCTCCAGTATCCCGCCGATCGCCGCACGTCGGTTGCCATCAACAGCCAGGCGTTGCCGATGCTGCGCACCGAGGTGGTCGCCGCGCAGAGCGCCAACGTCGACATCATCTCCGGTGCGACGCTGACCAGCGAGGCGTTCATCCAGTCGCTGGGCGGCGCGCTGAAGCAGGCGATGTCCTGAGGACCCGCCGTCGTTCGTCGCGTCGTCGGCTCAGTTGAACTTGACGTCGAGGATCTCGTAGGCGCGGGCGCCGCCGGGCGTCGAAACCTCGACGCTGTCGCCCTTGGTCTTGCCGATGAGGGCGCGGGCGATCGGCGAGGAGAGCGAAATGCGGCCCTCCTTCACGTCGGCCTCCATGTCGCCGACGATCTGGTACTTCTTCTTCTCGTCGGTGTCCTCGTCGACGAGGGTGACCGTGGCGCCGAACTTGACCGTCTTTCCGGACAGCTTGCTGACGTCGATGATCTCGGCGCGCGACAGCGTGTCCTCGAGCTCCATGATGCGGCCCTCATTGTGGCCGTGGGCTTCCTTGGCGGCGTGATACTCGGCGTTCTCGGAAAGGTCGCCGTGCCCACGGGCCTCCGAAATCAGCTCGATGATGCGCGGACGCTCTTCGTTCGTCCGCCGCTTCAGCTCGGATTCCAGAGCCGCATGGCCGGCCGCGGTCATCGGAACCTTTTCCATCTGCATCACTACCCTTCCAATGGCGTTCGGCGGCCGTGTCGGCCGCCGTCACCCAAACATGACCGTGACGGGCGGGGCGTTTCGGACCGGGGCCCAGCCGCGTGGCTTCACACAACAATTTGCCGGCGCCCACCAATCCCGGGATGCGAAATAGGTGGCCGCCGACGCAACATCAAGCATCGGCGAAGTCCGCCCGGCCTTCAAGAGTCTTGTTGGGCGGCCTCCCGGCGCTCTGAAAAGCCCGTGTATTCCAGCGGGTTAGCTTTCCGGGCGGGCGGCTGCCGGCTGGCCCGGCGCCGGGAAGTAGGCTTGCAGCGGGCGTACCTCCACCGTTCCCGACCGGTAGGCGGCGATCCCGAGGGTCATGGCGTTCGCGCCCGCGATGGTGGTGTAGTACGGCACGCGGTGGAGCAGCGCGGCGCGGCGCAGCGACTGGCTGTCGACGACCGCCTGGGCGCCGTCGGTCGTATTGAAGACAAGTTGCACCTCGCCGTTCTTGATGGCGTCGACGATGTGCGGCCGCCCCTCCAGAACCTTGTTGATGCGGTCGCAGGCGACGCCCTGCTCGGTGAGGTAGCGCCGCGTGCCGCTGGTGGCGATCACCCGGAAGCCCATGTCGACGAGCTGCCGTGCCGCCTCCACGATCCGCGCCTTGTCGCCGTCGCGCACCGAAACGAATACCGTGCCGGCGGTTGGCACCGCGTTGCCGGCGCCCATCTGGCTCTTGGCGAAGGCGATGGCGTAGTCGCAGTCGAGCCCCATGGTCTCGCCGGTCGAGCGCATCTCGGGGCCGAGCAGCGTGTCGACGCCTGGGAAGCGGGCGAACGGAAACACCGCCTCCTTCACCGCAACGTGGTTGTTGGGGGTGGGCGTCAGGTCGAAGTCGGAAAGCGGCTTGCCGGCCATGACCAGCGCGCCGATCTTGGCGAACGCCTTGCCCTTGGCTTTGGCGACGAAGGGCACGGTGCGCGAGGCGCGCGGGTTGACCTCGAGGATGTAGATGTCGCCGTCCTTGATGGCGTACTGGACGTTCATCAGCCCCTTGACGTTGAGGGCGAGCGCCAGCGCCTTCGACTGGCGCTCCAGCTCGGCGATCGCCTCGGCGCCGAGCGAGTGGGGCGGCAGCGAGCAGGCCGAATTGCCGGAGTGGATGCCGGCTTCCTCGATGTGCTCCATGATCCCGCAGATGGCGACTTCCTTGCCGTCCGAGAGCGCGTCTACATCGATCTCGATGGCGTCGGAGAGGTAGGAATTGATCAACACCGGCGACTTGCCGGAAACCACCACGGCTTCCGCGATGTAGCGGTCGAGCTGGACGGGGTCGTGAACGATCTCCATGGCGCGGCCGCCGAGCACGTAGGACGGCCGGATGACCACCGGAAAGCCGATCTCCTCGGCGATCTTCTTCGCCTCGACGGCCGATTTGGCGATGCCGTTGCGGGGCTGCTTGAGGCCTAGTTTGGCGATCAGCTTCTGGAAGCGCTCGCGGTCCTCGGCAAGGTCGATCATGTCGGGCGAGGTGCCGAGGATCGGCACGTTGGCTTTTTCCAGCGCCTCGGCGAGCTTCAGCGGCGTCTGCCCGCCGAACTGCACGATGACGCCCTGAAGCGTGCCCTTCGACTGCTCGAGGCGCACGATCTCCAGCACGTCCTCGGCGGTCAGCGGCTCGAAATAGAGCCGGTCGGAGGTGTCGTAGTCGGTCGACACGGTCTCCGGGTTGCAGTTGATCATGATCGATTCGATGCCGGCGTCGGCGAGCGCGAAGCACGCGTGGCAGCAGCAGTAGTCGAACTCGATGCCCTGGCCGATGCGGTTGGGGCCGCCGCCGAGGATGATCACCTTCTGCCGGTCGCTCACCGCCGCCTCGTCGGCGAGCGCGCCGGCAAACGGCGTCTCGTAGGTCGAATAGAGATAGGCGGTCGGCGAGGCGAACTCGGCCGCGCAGGTGTCGATGCGCTTGAAGACCGGATGCACGTTCAGATCGGCGCGGCGCCTGGCGACGTCCGCTTCGCTGGTGCCGGCGAGGGTCGCCAGTCGCGCGTCGGAGAAGCCTTGCGCCTTCAGCCGCCGCAACGGGCCGGGTGTCGTCGGCAGGCCGCGGGCGCGGACTTCCGATTCCGAGTCAACGATCTGCTGCAACTGCCTGATGAACCACGGATCGATGTGGCAGACGTCGGCGATCTCCTCGACGGGCATGCCGAGGCGCAGGGCCTGCGCGCAAACCAGGAAGCGGTCGGGCGAGGGGGTGCCGAGCGCGGCGCGGATGGCGTTCTTGTCGTCGCCCTGGCCGAGCCCGGCGATCTTCGCCTCGTCGATCCCGGTCAGTCCCGTCTCGAGACCGCGCAGGGCCTTCTGAAGGCTCTCGGCGAACGTGCGGCCGATCGCCATCACCTCGCCGACCGACTTCATCGAGGTGGTCAGCACGGCTTGCGTGCCGGCGAACTTCTCGAAGGCGAAACGCGGGATCTTGGTGACCACGTAGTCGATGGTAGGCTCGAAGGAGGCCGGCGTCGCCCCGCCGGTGATGTCGTTGTCGAGTTCGTCCAGCGTGTAGCCGACGGCAAGCTTGGCCGCGACCTTGGCGATCGGGAAGCCGGTCGCCTTGGAGGCCAGCGCCGAGGAGCGCGACACCCGCGGGTTCATCTCGATCACCACCAGCCGCCCGTCGGCCGGGTTGACGGCGAACTGCACGTTGGAGCCGCCGGTCTCCACCCCGATCTCGCGCAGCACCGCGATCGAGGCGTCGCGCATGATCTGGAATTCCTTGTCGGTCAGCGTCAGGGCCGGGGCGACGGTGATCGAATCGCCGGTGTGGATGCCCATCGGATCGACGTTCTCGATCGAGCAGACGATGATGCAGTTGTCGTGCTTGTCGCGCACCACCTCCATCTCGAACTCTTTCCAGCCGAGTACCGATTCCTCGATCAGCACCTCGGTGGTCGGCGAGGCGTCGAGGCCGCGCTCGACGATCTCCAGAAACTCCTCCCGGTTGTAAGCGATGCCGCCGCCGGTGCCGCCCAGCGTGAAGGAGGGGCGCAGCACCGCCGGCAGCCCGATGATATCGAGCGCGGCAAGCGCCTCGGCAAGCGAATGGGCGAGTTCCGAGCGCGGCGTCTCTAGCCCGATGCGCGCCATCGCCTCGCGGAACAGCTCGCGATCCTCGGCCTTGTCGATGGCTTCCGCCTTGGCGCCGATCATCTCGACGGAGAACTTCTCCAGCACGCCCATCTTGCGGAGCGACAGGGCGCAGTTCAGCGCCGTCTGGCCGCCCATGGTCGGCAGCAGCGCGTCCGGCCGTTCCTTCTCGATGATCATCGCCACGATTTCCGGCGTGATCGGCTCGATGTAGGTGGCGTCCGCCAACTCCGGGTCGGTCATGATCGTCGCCGGATTGGAGTTGACGAGGATGACCCGGTAGCCCTCGTCCTTCAGCGCCTTGATCGCCTGGGTGCCGGAATAGTCGAACTCGCAGGCCTGGCCGATGACGATCGGCCCGGCGCCGATGACGAGGATCGATTTGATGTCGGTGCGTTTCGGCATTCAGGGCTCTTGGGCGTACGGAAACCCCGGCGCGGCGGGCGGGCCGGGGGGCACGGAATCGGCGGTTTCAGGCTAGGCGGGGCTTATAGGGGAAACCCGAGGCGCGCGGAACCCCAAGTGAAACGACCCTTGCACGAAATACTGGCGCAGCGCTCTCAAAAGTTGCAATGTGTCTTGGCGTGTGTGTGCGTATGGGAGGGTTGCATGCCCGACTTCGCGAATACGGTGGTCGATACGTCCCACCACAATGGGAACGTGGATTTTGCAAAGGCCAAACAGGCTGGCCTGTTCGGGGTGATCCAAAAAGCCACGCAGGGGGAGGCATACGTCGACAAGACATTTATATCGAACCGGGAGGCCGCGCTCGCGGCAGGGCTCAAGTTTGGTGCCTATCACTTTGGGACGGGCGCAAACGGCGTGTCTCAAGCAACTCATTTTCTTGAAGTGGTGAAGCCGGGCTCGGAAACGGTCGTCGTTCTCGACTTCGAGGACAATCGCGCCGGCACGAGCATGACGCTCGAGGAAGCGCGCGCGTTCGTTACACATGTCCACGATACTCTGGGGCGGTGGCCGGTGTTCTACAGCGGGCACACAATCAAGAATTTGCTCGGAACGATGGTTGACCCCGTGTTGAAGAATTGTGCCCTGTGGCTTGCTCAGTATGGACCGACGCCCGTCGTTCCACCGTGTTGGGGGAAGTGGACCCTCTGGCAATACACCGACGGAGGTGTCGGGCCGGAACCACACAGCGTCCCCGGGATCGGGAGTTGCGATCGCGACAAGTTCAACGGCGACGCGGCGGCCCTTTCTGGGTGGTGGGGCACCTAACGAGGTCTGGCTCTCTAGCAACGGTAGGCTGAGGGGGAGCCACGTAGCGCGGACAGGTCGCGCGGCGTGCTGGGCTCGCCACGGCGCGCAAATACCCGGGCTTCGCCAGCACCAGCCGGCGGCACTCTGCGATCGGGCGTGCGGTCAATGTCGAGTCGGTGAGGGCGCCGAGGCGGATCGCCACGTCCATGCCCTCCATGTCGCTGGCGCTGTCGCGTGAACTCGGCCCGCGCAGCATCCGCATCAACGTCGTGGCGCCTGGCTCCACGGTCACCGAAATGACGCGCGACATGGTCGACACCGACTCGGCAAGATGCTGGCTTCGGGGGTGCCGCTCGGCCGGCGCTTCGGCCAGCCGGAGGAGGTCGCGCCGGCGGTGGATTTCTTCGCGTCGGACGAGTCCGCTTGGCTTGCCGGCGAACGCCTCAGCGCCTGCGGTGGCGCGCGCTGACGGTTTCCCGCGGTGCGGCTTCGCGTCGCCCCGGGATCTCGTGGGTCCACGAACGTGCCGCCCGGCGCTGGCGCCGCGGGGTCGTGGTGTTTCCTTCACGCCACTCACGCCACCTTGAATTGCGCCGCTCCGAGCGCCAGTCCAGATTCCCGGCGCGTTCAAGGGGGGAGGGGCCCGCGATGCCTAATGACGTCGATCGATGGATGGCGAAGTACGACAACCCGCAGAAGCCGGTGGTCGAGGCCGTCCGCAAGGTGATCCTCGCCGCCGACAAGCGCATCGGCGAGACGATCAAGTGGCAGTCGCCGACCTTCATGTACAAGGGCAATCTCGCCTCGTTCAATCCGAAGGCGAAGCAGTTCGCGAGTTTGATGTTCCACACCGGCGCGAAGATCGAGGGCCGCTTTCCGTCGCTGACCGGCAGCGGCGACACCGCCCGCTACATCCAGTTCGCCTCGCTCGCCGACGTGAAGAAGAAGTCGGCCGAGCTGAAGCGCATCGTCAAGGCGTGGTGCGACCAGCGCGACGAAGGGTGAGTTTTGCCTGCTGCCGAATGTCGAATCCGGGCAGCCTCGGGCGACAAGATGGGATAGACCCGTCCCTCCCGCCGAGGATACGATGACCGCCATATCCGCCGATTTCCGCGACGACGATCTCACCCGTTTCGAGGCGGAGGGGGCGCTGCCGCTGCCCACCGACGGTGCAGAGGGGATCGTCGAAAACGACGGGGCGCGCATCTGGTACGCCGCCTATGGCGTCGGCCAGCCGGTGATCCTGCTCCATGGCGGCCACGGCAACAGCGGCAACTGGGGCTATCAGGTGCCGGCGCTGGTCGAGGCGGGCCGCCGGGTCGTCGTGGTCGACAGCCGCGGCCATGGCCGCTCGACCCGCGACGGGAAGCCTTACAGCTACGATCTGATGGCGACCGACGTCGCCGCCGTCATGGATGCGCTGGCCATTCCGAAGGCGCCGATTGTCGGGTGGAGCGACGGGGCGGTCGTCGGCCTGGCGCTCGCCCGCAAGGTCCCCGCGCGCGTCACCGGCGTCTTCTACTTCGCCTGCAACGTGGATGACAGCGGAACGAAGCCGTTCGAGTTCACACCGGTCATCGGGCGCTGTCTGTCGCGCCACAAACAGGACTACGCCGCCCTGTCGGCAACTCCGGACGCCTTTCAGGAATTCATGGACGCGGTCAGTGCGATGCAAAGCTCGCAGCCGAACTACGCCGCCGCCGACCTTGCCGGGATCGCCGTGCCCGTCACGGTCGCGCAGGCTGAACACGACGAGTTCATCAGGCCGGAGCACGCCGTCTACATCGCCCGGACGATTCCCGGTGCCGAACTGGTGATGCTTCCCGGCGTCAGCCACTTCGCGCCGCTGCAACGGCCGGCGCTGTTCAACGCCGCGCTGATCGACTTCCTCGATCGCCTGGAACGCTAGTCCGCCGGCACGAGCGACGCTTCTCCGCCGGCCACGGTTGGCTGCCGCCACAGCAGGACCAGCCCAAGGATCACCGGCACCAGCATGACGATGGTGGTCAGGCCGATCCGGCCGATCTGGCCCCGCCAGGCGCCAGTCAGGTGAAAGGCGAGATTTGCCAGCGCCGCGAACAGAAGCGCGCCGGCGCCGATCGATGCCCGCCCGGCGCGGCGCCATTGTTCTGCCAGCAGGATGGCCAGCAGGGGCGTCGACAGAAGCCAGTAGTGCAACTCGGCGAACGGCAGCATCGCCGGCAACGCGCCAATCAGGATCGCGCCTGCGATCAGGCCGGCATAGGCGGCGTCGGGCCGCGGTCCCCTGAGGCGCCAGAAGCGCCGGTGTCCGGCCGCCGCAATTGCTGCCAGCGCCAGCAGGTCGAAGCCGATTTGCGCCCGGCGCGCCCAGCCGGGAAGTGGCCTCAAATTGTCCGGCGCCGACGCTGCGAAGCCCCGCGCGAGCGTGGCGCCGACGCTGACCATGTCGGCGGACCACGCGGAAAGCTCGTCCCGAAGGGGGACTCCTTGCGCGTTGCGCAGGAATCCGGTGAGCCGGTCGATCCAGAAGGTTTGATAGAGCGCGACGGTGGCGTCGACGCCGATGCAGAGGGCGGGCAGGACGAAGAGCCACGCGCAGGTGAGAACCGTCGTCCAGGCGAGCGTTGCGACGTCGCGCCTGAGCAGCGGGATCAGCAACAGCGCCGCCGGGTACATCTTGATGGCGATGGCAAGCGACAAGGGCAGCGCCACCCGGAGCGGCCGGCGTTCGGCGAGCGCGACGAGGCTCAGGACGGTCAGCACAAGAACGATCGTGGTGGTCTGGCCGGAGACGAGGTCGTCGGCGAGGAACCCGGCGAGCGCCAGTGGAGGCAGGACGCGCAGCGCCCAGTAGGCGCTCAGCCAGGTCGGGCGGAGTTCAAGCGCCGCATGGCGCCCGAGCGCACTTGCCCATGCCGCTGTCGCCCAGATCGTCGCGCCCGCGTTGATCGCGTACCACACGCTGAGCGCCACCGGATACGAGAGCGACCAGGTCGGTTTGGCGAACCCGGGCAGGGGATCGGCAAACGGCCCCATGAGCAGCGCCAGCGTTGGCGGATAGAGATAGTGCCAGTCGTGGTGGTCGGTGACCTCGTAGAGCGGATAGCCGGTCCAGATGGCCCAACCGGCGCGGAAGAAGACCTGGACGTCGCCGAATCCCGCCACCAGCGTCTGGTGGAGCATCATCCACCAAAGCGCTGCGAAGCCAGTTGTGACCGCCGCCAGCGCCGCCCATGCGAGCGGCGTCGGCGCCTCAAAGGCGCCGACTGAATCCACCCTCGGCGCCCCAGTCCCCCCGTCCTTCATTGGCTGCGAAAGGTATCAGCGCCCTTGTTCGCGGCAAGCAGAATCGCGGTGCGGTGCGACATCGGCGGCGAGCGGCTCGGTCGGTAGGGGCGCGTTCAGCCGTCGATGTGGCGCTCGATCTCGGCGATGGCGTCGTCGGGATCGAGGCGTGCCGTATCGACGATCAGGTGTGGGGCGTCCCACGCTTCGTAGGCGCGCGCGACCACCTCGTGCCAGGTCGGCTGGACCAGACCGGTGATGTCGGACGCGCGTCCCTCGACCCGCCGGCGGTGTTCATCCGGGTCCGAGCAGGTTACCTCGACCTCGATCAGTTGCGCGCCGGTGCGCGCCGCGATCTCCCGCCACACATCGCGGGTCACGGCGATCGGGTTCACCGCATCGGTGACGACGGTCCGTCCAATTGCGAGGTTCGCCTCGGCGAGCGCGTTCGCCACCACGTAGCCGGCCGGCCCCACTTCGCCGGCGAGCACGCCTGCGTCGCGGATCGCCTGCTCGATGGTGTCGATGCGCAGATAGACCGCCGCCCGTCGCTCGGCCAGTTGGCGGGCGATCGTCGATTTGCCGGTTCCTGGCAGCCCCCCGAAGACGATCAGCATCCAGTCCTCCCTGGCGCGGTCGCCGTGGCCTGCGGCATTGGCGTCGCGTGGCGCGACCTTAGCATCCGGCCCGCTACTCCCTATCTGTGATGGGAGCCAATCGCGCCGGAGCTCCGCCGGCATCAAGGGACAGGATCCATGCCCTACTACTTCGCCAAGACCGTGAATCTGCCGTTCGACGAAACCATCGCGAAAGTCACCGCGGCGCTCGCCGAGAAAGGCTTCGGCGTGCTCACCACCATCGACGTCAAGGTGACCATGAAGAAGAAGCTCGACGTCGATTTCCGCCCCTACACCATCCTCGGCGCCTGCAACCCGCCGTTCGCCCACAAGGCGCTGACGGCCGAGGACAAGATCGGCACCATGCTGCCCTGCAATGTCATCGTTCAGGAGAAGGCCCCGGGCGAGGTGGAGGTCGCCGCGATCGACCCGGTCGCCTCCATGCAGGCGGTGGAAAACACCGCGCTGATGCCGATCGCCGAGGAGATCCGCGGCCGGCTGAAAGAGGCAATTGCGGCCCTTTGACCGCGCGACGCCAGGCGGTCAAAACGGCCGTTCTTGGCCGGTCACGGCGGGTTTAGCGGGTCGTTAAGTTTCGGCGCGGCAAATTCGCGCCCATGGCAACCATTACTCTCACGGACGGCGATTTCGGCGCCGAGGGCGACGTCACCGTCGGAACCGAGCACCTCTACCTGCCCGACCGCGCCCATCCCGGGCTGACGGAGGCGGTGCGGCTTGCCGACGTGGCAGAGATTGAGGTCATCGAGACGGATCGCTCCGGGCAGGTTCAGGATGCGCTTAAGCTGAGCGCGCGTGGGTTGATCACGGTCGGGCCGGTCGGCCTCGCCGCCGGGCTGCTCGCCGCCCGCAAGCCGCGCGACGTGATCTTCACCCTGACGTTCGAGGATGGACGCACGCTGACCGCGATGGCCGATGCGGCCACCTATGCCAACCTGCATGCCGCGCAGGTCGCGGCCCGTGCCGAGGCGCTCCGCGAAGACGCGCCGGGTCCAGCCGACGACATCATCGCCAAATACGTCGAGGCGCTGCGCTCCGATGAGCCGGTGGCGCCGAACGCCATCGACGAACCGCGCGCCCCGCAGTTCGATCCGGCCGCGGCAGAGGTGCCGCCGCCTGCCGGCACCGGTGCCCGTCCCGTCTTCGGCAAGCGTCGCCGCTCGGCGTAGCCGCCGGCGCATTTTCCCCGCGCGTTCCGAACGGGAATTGGTCATTCTTCCGGCCGATTCTGCCGCGAATCGCGGTGCCGGAGAACGACCATGGCCCACAGTCCCGAGATGATCGCCTCGCTTGCCAAACAGCTCCTCGACCTCGACGAGGGCGAGCTCAGACCGCGCGAGAAAGCGGTCATCGAGCGCTGCGTGCGCCGCCTCGCGGTGTCGCGCAACATCAACCTCGAGATCGACGAGGGCAAGACCTTCGGTCAGCGCCTCGCCGATCAGGTCGCCGCGGTCGGCGGGTCGTGGGGCTTCATCATCGTGTTCCTGGTCGTGCTCCTCGGCTGGATGGCGCTGAACTCGGCCGTCCTCATGTCGAAGGCGTTCGATCCCTATCCCTACATCCTGCTGAACCTGATGCTGTCGACGCTTGCCGCCATCCAGGCGCCGGTCATCCTGATGTCGCAGAACCGCGCCGCCATCCGCGACCGGCTGGTCGCCTCCCACGACTACGAGGTCAACCTGAAGGCGGAGATCGAGATCGCGGCGCTGCACGAAAAGCTCGACCAGATTCGCTCCAACGAGCTGGCCAGTCTGATCCGCGAGCGCCAGGCGCCCGCCGGCTGACGGAGCGTGCCGCCTCTTTTTGAGCGTCGCCGCAGTCAGCGTTCCACGCTAGACTTTGGCCGAACGCCGCGCGGCTTCGGCGCGGCGGCAAGGGCGATGAAGGCAGATGCGCTGGCAGGGCAGGCGACAGTCACAGAACATTGAGGATCGGCGTGGCGGCACCTTCGGTGGTCCTGGCAGCACCGGCGGTGGGGGCCCGCGCATCGCGCTTGGCGGCGGGGGCGGCATCGCGTTCGTCGTCGTCGTGCTGATCGTCGGCTGGATCGCCGGCGTCGATCCGCTCACGCTGCTGTCGAGCCTCGACAGTGGTGGCGGTCCGCTGATCACCACCAGCGGCGGCGGCAGTACGTCCGGTCGGGTCGGGGCGCCCACCGACGAGGGCGGCCAGTTCGTGGCGGCTGTCCTTGCCGATACCGAGGACACCTGGAGCGCCATCTTCCAGCGCGCCGGCGAGCGCTACGAGCCGGCGACCCTCGTACTCTTCCGCGGCTCGACGTCGTCGGCCTGCGGTTCCGCCAACGCCGCCAGCGGCCCCTTCTACTGCCCGGGCGACGGCAAGCTCTACATCGACCTCGCCTTCTACGACGAGTTGCGCACCCGCTTCCACGCGCCGGGCGATTTCGCCCAGGCCTACGTCATTGCCCACGAGGTCGGCCACCACGTGCAGGATCTGCTCGGCACGCTGGGCAAGATCAATGCGCTGCGCGCCCGCTCCGACAAGTCGACCGCCAACGCGCTCAGCGTGCGCACCGAGCTGCAGGCGGATTGCTACGCGGGCGTCTGGGCGCATGCCGCCGAGAAGGAGGGCATCCTAGACGTCGGCGACATCGACGAGGCGCTCGGCGCGGCCAGCGCGGTCGGCGACGACACGCTCCAGAAACAGACCCAGGGCTATGTCGTCCCCGACACCTTCACCCACGGCACCGCCGCCCAGCGCAGCCGCTGGTTCAAGCGCGGTTACGCAGACGGCTCGGTCGCCGCCTGCGATACCTTCACGCCCGACTCGATCTGATCAAGCCGCGTCAGCGCGCCACGTGCCAGACGCCGCCGGCGCCGTCGCCGGTCTTGTCGCCCGGGTTCTTGTCCTTGACGTAGAAGTAGAGCGGATGGCCGCGAAGGGCCCACATCTTCTTGCCGCCGTGGGCGACGAGGCTCCAGCTGCCGCTCGCCGTGGCGTTCGAAGCTGCATAGAACGGCGGCCAGGCGATGGCGCAGCCGAGCGTGCAGTTGGAAGTGCCGGCCGAATCTTTGTCGTAGGTGTAGAGCGTCATGCCGCGGCTATCGACGTAGACGCCGTTGGCTTTGTGGGCCGGGGCGGCGCTTGCGGCGCCGGCCGCGAAAATGAGCGCCACCGCGACAAGGGCGCTTCCGATGGTTGCTTTCAGCATGGGTGCATCTCCAGTAGGGTTGTTCGTGCCCGCCCCGTGAACACCCCGTTGTTGCGTTTATTCGCGGGGAGGTGCGTTCACGTTCCCGCGAGCGCCTGAACCGCGAGACGCTTGCGCAGGCGCCGGTCGCGCTTCAGGTGCCATTCGCGGCGCATGGCGTCGCGCTTGCCGGGGAGCTCTTCGACGTGGATCAGGCGCCAGATGCGCCCGCGCGTCGAACGCGCGCCGGTGCCGGCGTTGTGCTCGCCGAGGCGCCGGGTGGGGTCGGTCGTCCAGCCGACGTAGGTGCGGACGCCATCCTTATCGCGGCAGCCGAGCATGTAGACGAAGAAGCCGGTGGCGCCGCTCATTTCGGAATGAAGTTGCCGTTTCTGTCGAGGATCGTCGGCGGCGCGCCGTAGGTCGTGTGGCCCTCGAGCACGCGCTGGAGCACACCGCTCGGCCGGTCGTTCGCCGGAACGTTCGATACCAGCGTCGCCGGATCGATGTCGATCAGGCCACCCGGGTAGTACTTCGTCCCGCCTTCGGCGATGCCGTTCACCTCGCTGAACCGCGCCCACGTCAGATCGAGGGACGCCGCCTTGTAGGCGTAAGCGACCCGGTTGGGTTTGCGTCCGAACATGATTTCCATCGTGGCGTCGAAAGCCTTCTGGCCAAACTTGTTGCGTTCGTCCGGGTGGCGATAGTTGCAAGCGCCGTAGAGGCTGGGGAACGACACAAGATCCGCGGGCAGCCCGCGCACCCCGGCCGGCGCCTTGGCCGAAGCCGGAACATAGACGTGGGCGAGGCGGTCGATCGAACCGTCGAAATCCCAGATGACATTGCTCCCGACGAGGAACGCGGTGACCTTGCTGAAGCCCCATCCGACGTGGACGTGCACCACCTTGAAGTCGGCGGGGTAGGGACCCATGGTCACGTCGGCGAGCGCCTCGCCGTCATGAACCTCGGCGACCACCAGCTTGTTGCCGCTCGGCACGATCGGCACGGTGCAGTGAACCTTGACGTCGCTCGCCCGAGCCTTGGCGATGTCGATGTGCTGCGGCACCGGAATCCAGCCCTGCATGAGCGCATAGATCGCCACCGCGAACCCGACCTTGAAGAGGAACGGGGCGGCGACGATGGCAACCAGCACGAGGGCGGCAATAATGAGAATGAGCGGCATCGCGGCCGGAGAATACCGGCGCGGTTGTGAACGTTGTGTATACCCTCTGCCGGTTGGGTTAACAGCCGCGCGCGAACCTCCGCGCGCCGCCGCCCGCGCGTCTAGTTGTCCCTGGCGCCCTGGAAGATCCAGCTCCAGATTTGCTGGCGCAGGCAACTCGGCAGCGGCTTGTGGTTGAAGGGCATGCGCACCTTGGCGTCGCCGTTGATGAGCACCACCAGATTGCTCTCGTCCGGCTTGCCGGGCAGCACCATCGGCCCGAGCTTGGTTCCCTTCATCAGGCCTTCGTAGGTGGTGAGGTCGAGACCGCTCTCGTTGAAGCCTTGGCCGCCGGGTTCGTGACAGGAGACGCACCAGCCCTTGAAGATGGGCGTGATGTCCTCGGCGTAGCTGATGGTCCCGGTTTGCGCGCAGACCTGCGTCGAGGGCGTGAGGACCACCGCCGACCCGGCGAGAACGACAGCGCCGACGACGACGCTGGCGAGCGTAATCTGTTTGCCTCTCATGATCCCCTCCCGGAAAGAGCCACATACCGACGCCCTCCATCCCGGCTATGCCCGGCGTGCCGCGCGGGCATTGATCCGCGTCAAGCGGGGGAGGGTGGGACAGCGACGATGAGGCGGCGCGGCGAAGGTCGGCACCGGAAGCCGCTGACGCGGCGGCTTGCCATTTCTAGTATCGCAGTTGCTATCTTCCCCGAGCGCGTTGCGACCGCGGCTGCGGCTTCCGGCCCGTCAATTGGGCGCGCAACGCGCCGGGCGTCAGCCCGGTTTCCCTCCGGATGAATTTGACGAAGTTGGTTGCCTCGCTGAAGCCGAGACGATCTCCGACACTCGCCACCGGCAAGACCGAGTGGGCGAGCAAACGCTTGGCCTCGAGAACAATCCGATCGACCAGAACGGCCTTGGCATTCCTGTCGGCAACCAGCCGCGCAGCCCGCGCCAGACTTTTTTCGGAACATCCGAGATGCCTGGAGTAGCGCGCAACGTCATGCCAATGCGTGAACTGACGTTCAACGGCGGCGCAATAGCGCCTGAACCTTTCGACCACGACCGGCTGCACCGCGTCATTGGCCATTGTGGCCGCCCCGTCCATGTGCAGGCGTGTGATCAGGGCCTCGACCTGACTGCGCATCAGCGCGTTCAGTTCAGCCGTGGGAGCGCGGCGCGCATCGTCCGCCATCCGCTCGAACGTCTCTGAGACGGCTCGCTGTGTCGCCGCCGACAGCTTCAGGTGCGTCGGCAACGATTCCAGCCGCTGCATCATCTCGAGCTCCGCGACCACTTTCCCGGCGCGCGCGCGCAATGGCAGCAGTTCAGGACGAAGCACCATGAGCCAACCGTCCCAGCCGGAGAGGTCGCCGAAGCGATGGACCTGGCCCGGCTGCAACACAATGACCTCGCCGCGCGAGCAATCCAGCATGTCGAAATCGACCACGTGAACGTACCTGCCGGCGGTGACGTAGAGCAGGCAATGAAAGTCGATGCGCTCGAACCCACGAACCTCGACGTCGCCCGCTCGACGTTCCAATTCCCGCGCAGGATAGAGCTCGACATCCAGCGCGTAGTCCGGCGGCGGCGCGTAGGTGACCGGCGTTACAGGACCGCGGCGGGGAGCATGAGGTTGGCGCTTGGCCGGCATGATGTCCGTTTTTTACCACTATTCGCCCGGGATGTACCTCGTTCGATGAAGCGCCTTGGCACACAGTCCGCGCCGCAACGAGCACAGCCACTTGTGAAGGAGACGAACATGTCGGCAGAAAGTGAAGTTCGCGCCGCGTCGGAGACGTTCTATTCAGCCCTGAACCGCATGGCGGCCGGCGAAGCCGGAACCATGTCCGCGATCTGGTCGCACGGCGCCCAGGCGACGGCCTTCCATCCGATTGGCGGACGGGATGTAGGCTGGGACAAGATCAGGGACAGCTTCGATCAGGTGGGCAAGGTCGCCTCGAGCGGCGAAATCAAGCTCACCGACCAGATCATCCTGGTCGCCGGCGACATGGCCTGCGAATCCGGAACGGAGAAAGGCTACCTGACAATGGCCGGGCTGCGCGCCGCCATCGATCAGCGCGTGACCAACGTCTATCGCCGGGAAGGCGACACCTGGAAGGTGATCCATCACCACGCGGATCTGTCGCCGTCCATGATGGATGTCCTGGCCAAGTTGCAGGCCAAAGCCTAGAGCCAAGCCGATGCAGTCCCCCGCTTGCAGCCTGCCAAGCGAGGGACTCGCGGCCGGCCGTCTCGGCAAACGGTGACGCGGCCGACTTCCGAGGGCCCGCCGCCGTTCGCGGCGGCCCTGCGGCAGCTACCCCCGCTTCCCCTCCATCATGTCCACGAACCGGCGGAAGAGGTAGCGCGAGTCGCGCGGGCCGGGGGAGGCTTCCGGGTGGTACTGGACGCCGAACACCGGCCGGTTCCTGAGCCGGATGCCGCAGTTCGATCCGTCGAACAGCGACACGTGCGTCTCCTCGACCGAGGGCGGTAGCGTCGCGCGGTCGACGGCGAAGCCGTGGTTCATGGACGTGATCTCGACCTTGCCGGTGGTCAGATCCTTGACCGGGTGATTGGCGCCGTGGTGGCCCTGATGCATCTTCACCGTGCGCCCGCCGAGCGCCAGGCCCAGCATCTGGTGGCCGAGGCAGATGCCGAAGGTCGGCACGCCCGCGTCGATCACCCGGCGGATCGCCGGGACGGCATAGGTGCCGGTCGCCGCCGGGTCACCGGGGCCGTTGGAGAGAAACACGCCGTCCGGCTTGTGCGCCAGGATGTCGTCGCCGGTTGCCGTCGCCGGCAGCACGGTGACGCGGCAAGCGTGGTCGGCGAGCAGACGCAGGATGTTGCGCTTGATGCCGTAGTCGACGCAGACCACGTGGTGCCCGGGCGCCGTCTGGCGTCCGTATCCCTTGTCCCACACCCACGAGGTCTCGTCCCAGGTGTAGGTCTGGCCGGTGGTGACCTCTTTCGCGAGGTCCATGCCGACGAGTCCCGGCCACGCCTTCGCCTTCGCGACCAGCGCGTCGCGATCGAAGCTGGCGGAGGGATCGTTGACGATCACCGCGTCGGCGGCGCCCTTGGTGCGGATGAGGCTGGTCAGGGCGCGCGTGTCGATGCCGGCGATGCCGACGATGCCGCGCGCCTTCAGCCAGGCATCGAAGTGGCGGGTGGCGCGATAGTTGGAAGGCTCGGTGATGTCGGTGCGGATGACGCAGCCGCGCACGCCCGAGGCGGCGGCCATGTTGACCGTCTCGATGTCCTCGTCGTTGACGCCGACGTTGCCGATGTGCGGGAAGGTGAAGGTGACGATCTGCCCGGCGTAGGAGGGGTCGGTCAGGATCTCCTCGTAGCCGGTCATGGCGGTGTTGAAGACGACCTCGCCGATCGCCTCGCCGGGCGCGCCGATGCCGTGGCCTTCCACGACCGTGCCGTCGGCGAGCGCCAGCAGCGCCGTCGGGGCGGGGTCGTGCCAGGTTCCGCCGGCCTTTGAGTCTGGTTGGGTTCCCATGAAGCGGACTAGATAGCGACGGCGCTTGCGCCCGTCAAAGGCCGCCTTGGCCCTTGGTCGCGGTGTAGATCGCGGTGGTCATGTGCCGGGTGACGTGCCCGCCAAACTGCCGGGCGGCGATATCGGCCAATCCGTCGAGGAGCCGCTCGCGATCCGCCGCGGGCAGGGCGGTGACGTTGGAATAGGTTGCGTAGAGGCGGCGCACTCCGGCGGCATCGACGCTCAGCTCCCAGTCGAGGAACTGCGGCGGGTCGGCGGCAAACCCGGCGGCGGCAAAATCCTCGGCGCGGCGTTCCTTGTCGAGCGCATGGGCCGGCCGCCCGGCCACGCCGCTCGACGTGCTTGTCCGCTTGCCGGCAAACAGATGCGTCGTCGCGTCGTGAAACGGGTCGGGGAGGTTGTTGTCGAAGGAGTTCCAGATCAGCGCCACCGCGCCCGTTGGCCGCAAGAGGGCGTGGACGCGCCTGAGGGCCGGAACCGGGTCCAGCCAATGGAAGGCGGTTGCGCTCACCGCCAGGTCGAACGAGGCCGGCGGCAGGTCGGCCGTTTCGAACGGTGTCGCCTCGACCTCGAGCGCGGCATCGGTGGCGGCGGCGCGCAGAAAGTCCGCGAGGCGAACGTCGGGCTCGATCGCCACGAGCCGCGCCGGATGATGGACAAGAAGCGGCACGGTCGCGAGACCGGTCCCGGCGCCGATTTCGAGGATGTCGATGCCGGAGCGCAGGCCGGCGC
This sequence comes from uncultured Alphaproteobacteria bacterium, assembly GCA_963843565.1. Classification (GTDB taxonomy): domain Bacteria; phylum Pseudomonadota; class Alphaproteobacteria; order Rhizobiales; family Kaistiaceae; genus DASZQY01. Next base: position 16,431 of record CAWJKY010000002.1, on the reverse strand, counting down.
GTTCGCGGAGCGCCTGCCATGTGGCATCGGGGTAGCGCGGACGCGCCGCGTGATAGTTGGCGGGGTCCGCGCCAAACGCTTCGCGGCCGAAGCTTCGCGCCAGCGTCCCGCTTGCTTGTTCGGTGGCCATGACGCGGCGTAGATAGCGATGGCGCCCCGGCGCGTCAAAAGCACAGAACAAGGAGACGCGCGTTGGCCGACTCTCTCACGTCCGGGGTGATGACCGGCGCCGACGCCGTGAAGGCGCAGTACCGCGACAGCGCCAGACTCGCCCGGCGGGCCAATATCCATAGCTTCGGCACCGCTCCGGTCGGCTGGTTCGAATGGACAATCGGGGAGGCGCGGCTTGCCGATGGCGCCGCGGTTCTCGACGTCGGCTGCGGGCCGGGCTGGCTGTGGGGTGCCGCGAATGTCCCGGCGGGGCTGGCGCTCACGCTGGTCGACCTGTCGGAGGGGATGGTCAGCGAGGCGCTGGAGCGGGTGCAGGCGCTCGGCCGCTTCCGGTCGGTCGCGGGGCGGCCGGCAGACGCGCAGGCGCTGCCGTTTCCGGATGCCTCGTTCGATACGGTCCTCGCTTGCCACATGCTCTATCACGTGCCCGATCCCGGCGCGGCGCTCGACGAGACGATCCGCGTCCTGCGTCCGGGCGGCACGCTTGCGGTCACCACCAACGGCGACGACAACATGGCGGACATGTACGAGCTCGCCCATGCCGTTTGGGGCGGTCTGGCGGTCGATCCCAGCGGCGTGACCTTCGACATCGATGCGGCCACCGCGGCGCTCGCGGCGCGCCTGCCGGCGGTCGAGGTCGCGATCTATCGCGACGAACTGCAGGTGACGGACGGCGAGGCGATCGTCGGCGCGCTCACGTCCTACCCGCCGGGCGACAGCGCCACCGACGCGCAGCTCGCTGTCCTCCGCGGCATGATCGCCGCGCGCATGGCCGAGCACGGCGGCGTGTTCCCGATCGCCAAGCGCGTCGGGCTCGTCCGGGGACGCAAGGCAGGCAAGGTGACGGCATGACCCCCATCGTTCTCATTCCCGGCCTCGGCGGTTCGCTGCGTCCGTTCCTGCCCATCCTGCCGGCGCTCTGGCGCCACGGCTCGGTCACCGTCGTCAACCAGACCGCGGACGACACCATCGCCGGCATGGCGCGCCGTCTGCTCGCCGAAGCGCCGCCGCGCTTCGCGCTCATCGGCCATTCCATGGGCGGCTACGTCGCGCTGGAGGTCATGCGCCAGGCACCGGAGCGGGTGGAGCGCCTGGCACTGATGAACACCTCCGCCCGCCTCGACACGCCGGTGACCACGGCGCTCCGTCGTCAGCGCATCGCCGACGCCGAGGCCGGTCGCTACCTCGAGATGACCATGGAGAATTTCCCCCGCCTCGTGCACGGCTCGCGCGTCGATGACGCGGCGCTGAAGGAAGAGGCGCGCCGCACGGCCGAGGAAGCCGGCGCCGCAGCCTTCGTCCGCCAGACGCGCGCCATCATGGGGCGCGTCGATTCGCGCCCGTTCCTCAAGGGCATCACCGTCCCGACGCTGGTCTTGACCAGCGACGACGACAACGTGCTCTCCAACGAGTTTTCGCGCGAGATGGCCGAGTTCATCCCGAACTGCACGTTCGTGACGATCGAGACATCCGGCCACCTGACCCCGTCCGAGCAGCCGGACGCCGTCATCGCCGCCCTGGAGGCTTGGCTCGTCGTATAAGGTGGGGCCAAACAGCCACGAGGAATCGCCATGCTCCGCGATCAGATTTCCGCCACGCAAAAGGACGCCATGAAGGCGCGGGACAGTGCCCGCCTGTCGACGCTGCGCATGGTCACGGCGGCGCTCACCAACATGGACATCGAGGCGCGCACCGCCGGCAAGGAAGCGCCGGGCGACGATGCTGTGCTCGGCCTCCTCCAGAAGCTCGTCAAGCAGCGCCAGGAGGCCGCCGAGCTCTACGACAAGGGCGCCCGGCCGGAGCTTGCCGAAAAGGAGCGCGCCGAGATCGCGGTCATCCGGCAGTTCCTGCCGGCGCCGATGAGCGACGACGAGGTCAGGGCGGCGATTGCGGCGGCGATCGCCGAAACGGGGGCGGCGAGCGTCAAGGACATGGGCAGGGTGATGGCGGCGCTCCGCGCGGCGCACGCCGGCCGCATGGATTTCGGCAAGGCCAGCGGTGTCGTCAAAGGCATGCTCGCGTAGACAAGCGCGGCGCTCGGAACTCTGCCGGCTATCCGGCCTAGTTGTCGAGACCGGGGAAGTACTGGTCGATGTGAGCCCGGGCTTCTTCGCCGATCAGGCAGTCGGTCGGCGGCGCAGCCGCGGCGAGCGTCACCTGCGCTGGCGGGACCTGGCGCCCCGCGACTTCAGCGATCAGCTTGTGGCGGATGGCGGTGCCGAACTCCTCCGCCCGGGTCACCGGCAACAGGAACGCGCCCGGCCCGCCGATCACGCAGTCGGCGTAGTAGCGGTCCATGGCCGGAAACACCGGCGATGGGTCGATCAGCACCGGCAGCCCGTTGATCGCGACGCCGCGCGCCACGACCGCGTCGCGGGCGACGGTGACCGGCGGGCCATAATTGTTCGGCCCGTCGCCGGAGATGTCGATGACCTGACGCGTCGCGTCGAAGGGGCCGTGGGCGAGCAAGGCCTGACCGAAGTAGAGCGCGCCCGAAATCGAGGTGCCGCGATCGATGTTCAGCGGAACCGCCGAAAGCGCGTCGGCGAAGGCCCGGGCGCTTTCGTCGTCGTCGATCAGCCGCCAAGGGACGATCACGTGCTGCACCCCGGCGCCCGACCATTCCACATAGGTGAGCGCGATGCGGCCGAGGGCGCCCAGCCGGATCGCGCGGACGAATTCGGGATGGCGGATCGCCGCCACGTAGCCGTCCCTTTGCAGCAGGAACTCGGTCCGATCCATGGACGCGGAAACGTCGACCGCGATGACCAGCGCCAGATCGACGGGCGGCAGCTCGGCGGCCTGAACGGGCGCTGCCGCGACGGCAAGAGCCAGGCAGGCGGCAAGGCGGGCGATCTTTCCCATGGCGTGACCAAGGTACCATCACCAGCGGCGACATGCGCGCGATCCGGGCAGGACGCGATTCAGCCGGATTCCCGCCGGTTTCGGGTCGCCCGCGGCGCGGGTGTGGCAAGTTATCCACAGGTCGCGGCTCCTCTTCTGGTCGCCTTACAACCGACCAAATTGGGCCATCACCAGTCCACAGTGCGCTGGTGATCTTGGTTCCATGGATATCTTTGAGGATCACCCTCGGCGTCATCACCCGCGCGTGCGTTTGCCGGAAGGCGAAAGGCAGGACCCGGTGGTTACCTATTCGCGCATCGAGCCCGATCAGGATGGCGGCCGTATGGAGCCGCGCCTGACGACGCCCGGTGCCAAGCGTTACCGCGAGGAAACCGCGGCGCCGGTCGATGCGCCGCGTCCGCGCGTCAGCCCGCTCGTCGATGAAGACGAAGAGGCGGTTCCGCTGCCGCGCCGCGGCAAGACCCGCAGGCGTTCGGGGTCCGGCGTCCGCCTCGCCGTGGTCGTCGGCTTCCTGGCGCTGGTCGCGGCCTTCGGCCTGCTGGCGCTTACCTATGGCGGCGCCGTCAAGACCGCCGTCGTCAACGACACCGGCAGCGACCGCCTCACCGAGCCCGGCGCCGTGGCGGCCCCCGACGCCAACGTGAGCGCGGTCAGCGTCACCACCTCGCCCGACACCCAGACCACCACCGTCACCCGCGTGGCGCCCGATGCCGCCACCGCCCGGCCGACGGTTGTCCCGCCGATTCCGACGCTGCGCCCGACCCCGGACACGGCAACCGCCGCGACTCCGCCGTCAGGCGGCAGCGCGCCGGTCACGGTGGCGCCGCCGCCCGGCGCCGCCACGACGCCGGACCAGACCGCGTCCGCCCCGCCGGCCGCCGACAACAGCATCGACAGCCTGATGCAGTCCGTCGACCGCATCATCGCCGAGGAGAAGGTGCGCGCCAGTTCGGCGCCGGCCGCCGACACGCCGCCCATCGATACGACCAGCGTCGATACGACCGCCACCGGCGGCGACGGCGCGGCCATCGACCTCAACGGCGCCGACACGACGCTTCTGCCCGACAACGAAAACGGCCCGGCGATGGATGGCGATACCGGCGCCGATCCGCTGGTGCTCGCCGCGCCGCCGGCCCAGTCGGTCGGCGGGCAACCGATCGTGGTGCCGCCGTCGTCCGCCCCGGACACCGCGCCCCCGCCGCTGCCGGGCTCGCTCTTCAACGGCAGTTCGAACCCCGTGCCGCCGGCGGATATCCCCAACACCGGCAACGACACCTCGACCTACTCGAGCTGGTAGGAAAGCCCGGCTTCGCAAGGGCCGCGAGGTGCCTGCGGCGCCATTCGTCGCGGCCATCGGGCGCAGGGTGGCGGAAGCGTAGCGTTCGCTGCTAAACAGTCGCCAGCATGAGCGACGCGGCCGCAGCTTCTGAGGTCCCTCGTACGAACTGGGCCGGCAACCTCACTTACGGGGCCGAGCGCCTTGTCGTACCGACAACGGTTACCGAGGCGCAGGAAGCAGTCCGCGCGGCGCGCAAGGTCCGTGTCGTCGGCTCCCGCCACTGCTTCAACGACATCGCCGACACGCCCGGCGTCCAGATCTCGCTGGAAAGGCTGAACGGCGTCCTGTCGCTCGACCGCAAGGCGGGCCTGGTCACCGTGGAAGGCGGCATCCGCTATGGCGAGCTCGGGCCGTGGCTCGATCGCGAGGGCTACGCGCTCCACAATCTCGCCTCGCTGCCGCACATTTCCGTCGCTGGCGCGGCGGCGACCGCCACCCACGGCTCGGGCGTTACGCTCGGGTGCCTGGCGACCGCGATCACCTCGCTCACCTTCATCGACGGTGGCGGCGATCTGGTCGTCGTCTCGCGCGACAAGGACGGCGAGGCGTTCGCCGGCGTGCCGGTCAGCCTCGGGGCGCTCGGTGTCATCACCGCGATGACGCTCAAGGTGCAGCCCGCCTACAAGATGCGCCAGGTGGTCTACCGCGACCTGCCGCTTTCGGTCGCCGAGACCCGCTTCGACGAGATCATGGCGAGCGGCGACAGCGTCTCCATGTTCACCAGCTGGGGCGGCGACACGATCGAGCAGGTGTGGCTCAAGCAGCGCGTTTCCAACGGCGACACCGCCGAGGCGCCGGCGACCTTTTTTGGCGCCCGCCGCTCCGAGGAGAAGATGCACCCGATCGTCGGTGTCGACGCGGTCAACTGCACCGAACAGCTCGGCGCGCCGGGGCCGTGGCACGAGCGGCTGCCCCATTTCCGCATGGGCTTCATGCCGGCGAGCGGCGACGAGTTGCAGGTGGAGTATTTCGTGCCCGCCATCCACGCGGTCGGCGCGGTCAAGACGCTCCACCGTCTCGGCAAGCGCTTCCAGAAGGTGCTGCTGGTCTCGGAGGTGCGCACCATCGCCGCCGACGATCTGTGGATGAGCCCGTTCAACGGCCAGCCGTGCGTCGCCTTCCATTTCTCCTTCCGTCAGGACTGGCCGGCAGTGAAGAAGCTCTTGCCGGTGGTCGAGACGGCGCTGGCGCCGTTCCAGCCGCGCCCGCACTGGGGCAAGCTGTTCACCATGCCGCCCGGCGAGATCGCGCAGCGCTACCCGCGCATCGGCGACTTCCGCGATCTGGTGACCCGGCACGACCCCAAGGAAAAGTTCCGCAACGCCTTCGTCGCCCGCTACGTCTTCGGGGCGTAAGGGCGCGACCGGCCAGGGCGGCCCCCCGGGGCTTCAGATTCGCTGGCTGTCGTAGGCCCAGTGGAGAAGCGCCTGGCGCTGGCGCCTGCGGCATGAGAGGTCGCCCGCCTCGCAGTTGCGCTCGATCTGGCGCACGTGGCGGCGCATCGCCTTCCAGCGGTTGATCTGGCGCCGGTCCTCGGCGGGCATTCGCCGGCCCATGTAGTAGCGGCAATACCACTGGAACCAGCCGCGTGGATCGTCGGGATGGATCCAGCCCTTCCGGCGCCAGACCGACAGCGGCTGGCTGGCGTCGACACCGAAGAAGTTGAGGCGCGGATCGCGGCGTTCCGTCGCGAGCCTCGCGCCAACGAACCAGCTCTTCGGAAACTCGTCGCGGCAGTCGGTCATGTACTTGCCGGCGAAGACGCCGAGGCGAAGCATCTCGGCCGGGGTGAGGTCGGGGTGAAAATCTGGGGCGAAGCTGCGGCCGGCGGGTTCGCTCCGCGGGTAGCGATAGCCCCGCTGCATGCGGTCGTGGACGGTGACGATGCGGTTCATTGGAAAACGAAAACGCCCCGCCGCCTTTCGCGGGCGGCGGGGCGCTAGGTGCCGGTAGCTAGTGGCCGCGGAGCGCGGCCGGCTCGTCGGAGCCGACGGCGGCGGCGAGCGGCACGAGCTGCCACAGCGCCGACAGGCCGACCACGATGTAGACCAGCCGCGAGAGGAACGAGCCGGCGCCGAACAGGGTGGCGACCAGATCGAAGTTGAACCCGCCGACCAGTCCCCAGTTGAGGCCGCCGACGATGACCAGGACGAGGGTGAGAACGTTCAGGGCTTTCATGTGCGTGTCTCCGTTTGGGTTTGTTGGGCCGAACTACATGCTCGGCGGCAAGAGCACTGTGTCGATGACGTGGATGACGCCGTTCGAGGCCTCGATGTCGGTGGCCGTCACCTTGGCGTCGTTGATCATCACGGTGCTGCCGTCGACCTTCACCTGAACCATCTTGCCGCTGACGGTCTTGGCCTCGTCGAGCTTGACGACGTCGGCCGCCATCACGTCGCCGGGAACCACGTGATAGGTGAGGATCGCGACGAGCTTGGCCTTGTTCTCCGGCTTGAGCAGCGTCTCGACCGTCCCCGCCGGGAGCTTCGCGAAGGCCGCGTCGGTCGGCGCGAACACGGTGAACGGGCCGGGGCCCTTCAGCGTGTCGACGAGGTCGGCGGCGCCGAGCGCGGCGGCCAGCGTCTTGAAATCGCCGGCGGCGACCGCGGTGTCGACGATGTCCTTGTCGGCGGCCCGCGCGGCGGTGGCGCCGATGGCGACGCCCATGGCGGTGACGGCGGCCATGGCGAGGTTGGCAATCTGGAACTTCATGATCTCGACTCTCTCTCTTTTTGTTGGGCGGGCCTTGCCCGCTTCAAAGTCGCGACAACCGGTCGGCTGCCGTTGCGAATTGCATATAGAGAAAATCGATTTGATCTACACTCACGTTTTCGTTACAAGAACTCTTGTTTTCTCTATGATAAAACTCCCGGCCATGATTTGCATGACAGTGGAAAGTGACCCCGAAAAAGGAGCGAGCCATTGCTCTCCGAGACGCTGACCGCCGGGCTCGAGCACTACGAGATCGGGCCGAAGATCAAGGCGCTGCGCGTGAAGAAGAAGCTCGGGCTGGTGCAGCTTGGCGAACACACCGGGCTGTCGCCGGCGCTGTTGTCGAAGATCGAGCGCGGCCAGTTGTTCCCGACCCTGCCGACGCTGCTGAGGATCGCGCTGGTCTTCGGCGTCGGTCTGGAGCACTTCTTCGTCGACGAGGGGCGGCGGCCTGCCGTCGCGGTGGTCCGCAAGGAGGATCGCCTGCGGCTGCCGGATCGGCCGGACCACGAGCCGCCGTCCTACTTCTTCGAGAGCCTCGATTTTCCGGTGACCGACCGCAAGATGGAGGCGTACTTCGCCGAATTCCCGAAGGGCGCCGAGCCCTCGCGCCCGCACCATCATGAGGGCGCCGAACTCATCTACGTCCTCGGCGGCAAGCTCGTCGTCAACGTCGACGGGAAGGACACGGTGCTCGAACGCGGCGACGCGATGTATTTCGATTCCGGCTCTCCGCACAGCTACTGCCAGCAAGGGTCGTCGGCCGCGTCGGCGATCGTCGTGGTGACTTCGTGATCACCGACAGACAGGGACCAAGATGAACATCGTTTCGATCGGCATGCTCGCGGGCTTCGTCGTTGCCTGTGGTTTCGCGGCGTCGATGGGTGCGTTCTTCGCCCCCGGCGCGTGGTACGAGCGCCTGGCCAAGCCTGCGTGGCGCCCGCCCAACTGGCTGTTCGCGCCGGTGTGGACGCTTCTCTATGTCATGATCGCCGTGTCGGGCTGGCTGGTGTGGCGGACGGATGGCTTCGCGGGCGCCGCGCTGCCGCTTGCCGTCTATGCGCTGCAATTGCTGCTCAACGCCGCCTGGACGCCGCTCTTCTTCGGACTGCACCGCCCGGACCTGGCGTTCTTCGAGATCGTGCTGATGTGGGTGGCGATCGCCGCCACGATCGTCCTCTTCGCGGCGGTCAACCCGGTGTCGGCGTGGCTGCTGGCGCCCTACCTCGTCTGGGTCAGCTTCGCCTCGGCGCTCAACTTCGCCATCTGGCGGCTCAATCCCGACGCGGCTTCAGCGGCGTAGCCGGGGGCTTCGGCTTTCAGCGCGCCGGAGGGTGGGCAACGAAACGTTGCCCACGTCGCGCGCCACCCTCACACCGTCATCGCCGGCCTTGAGCCGGCGATCCATGCCATGACGATGCAAAGGCGCGGCGCCGCGTGCGCCATCTCCGCTCATCCCCGCGCACGGGGGGATCAATCACACGATCGGGACGGAGGACGCGCGCGAGACGCGCTCGTCGGCGTTGGATTCCCGCTTTCGCGGGAATGAGCGGGGAAGGTGGGGCGGGGAGTAGGGTGGGCAACGAAACGTTGCCCACGTCGCGCGCCATCCCCACACCGTCATCGCCGGCCTTGAGCCGGCGATCCATGCCATGACGATGCAAAGGCGGCGCCGCCTGTGCCATCTCCGCTCATCCCCGCGAAAGCGGGGATCCAGGGGCCGTGCGAAGGGCTGCTCGCTCAATGAAGAGGGCACCCGGAACGGGGAGGGGGTGGAGCGCTACGCCTTCTCTTTGTTCTTTCTCGGCGTCACCAGCACTGCCTTCGACCAGTCGACGTTGAGCGGCACCGCGTCCGGGTCGTCACGCACCGCCTTGGCGATCTCCGCGTCGCTCAGGCGGTCGACCCGCTCCCAGTTAGTCTTGCCCTTTGTGTGGTCGTTCCGCGAGACCGTGGTCAATTCAGGAACCTCTTCATCCTGAGGTGCGAGTGCGACGCGCGAGCCTCGAAGAACGCGTTGGGGCTGTGGCAACCCTTGTGATTATACCAACCAGCTTTCGACTGGTTTAGCTGTCGCCGCCTGCTATCCTGAGTTGCGAAACGGGATTCGGTTCAATGAGCGACAAGACCAATAAGCTGAACATCTGTCTCATCAAAGACAGGTACGAGACCTTCGAAGACATCGTGAAGCCGGAGGCAAAGAGCCTTGAGATTGAAGGTGTTGGGACGTTCTATTGGGCGAATTCGCATGACAATCCGCCAGACTGGCTGGAGGACTTCTTCGGCGACGATGTCGCCGATCAGGTAGATGTCTTCAACGCCAGCTCGCGAGGAGTCCTGCTCGTAACCATCGACTACGGCAAGAAGAAGCGAACGTTTGCCGTCCTATTTGGCTTGGGCCGCCACCTCCTGAATGAGGACGTTATTGAAGAGCGCTTCGGTCTCAAGGTTGTCTTGAATAGCGTGGATCGAAACAGCCTGCGAAGCATTGACAAAACGGCCCTTGGGTCGGTGCCAAAGCGCAGTAGAGAGCAGATGAGCAGGGAGAGTGAGGCCGCCGGTTTCGGCATCGACATAGAACAGGATCTGGTGACCGCAGTTACCGGTCGGTCCGACGATGCTCGCCTCGGCAAGACGGTCTCCGGAAAAGACACGTTGGCCGTATCCGTCAAGAAGGACTCTGCGGAGATCAAGGAGTTCCTGCATGTCTGCATGCAGAAGTACATGAGCAAGGCTTACAAGGCTGAGTTCGGATGGATTGATCAGATCAGCGAGGTCCGGGATTCGCGAACACTGAAGCGGCTCGATGGGTGGCTACAGCAGCGCCTGGAGGCAAGGCAGCTTGAGAAGATTTGGATGGCTCCGCCATCGGTTGTCGATTGGGTCGATATCAAGGGATTCCGCTACGCGCGAAAGAAGCAGGCTGAACTTCGTTTGGACCTCGACGTGACGGAATTCTTGGAATCCCTTGGCGAGGACGCAGTTCCGACGGTCGATCTACTGAGAGCGACGACAGTGTTTGCGATCTCATCGAAGAACGAAGAAGCGACCGACCATTGGACGGCCTACCGGTGCCTCTACGCCGAGGCAGACATCGACGGCTCGATCTACATTCTAAACAACGGAAAATGGTACGCTATCGCTAGTGGATTTACCGAACAGGTGCTGTCCAGCTTCGCACACTTCGCCGAGTCGACCTTGGACCTGCCGGCCTATGATCACGCTGACGAAGGAGCGTACAATGACAGTCTGCCCAATTCGATAGTCGGCTCGTGCTCGATGGATAGGAAGGTCGTGCCGTACGGCGGGGGCCACAGCACGATTGAGTTCTGCGACCTTCTCACTACCGACAAACGCTTAGTTCATGTGAAACGCTACAGCGGGTCGGCTCAACTGAGCCATCTCTTCAACCAAGGTATCGTCGCTGGGGAGCTGTTTGTTGGGGATGAGGCCTTCAGGGCAGAGTTGAACGAGAAGCTTCCCGAAACGCACAAGCTTCCCGATATGAACCGCCCCGTGTTTTCCGGAGGCCATTTCGTTTGAGTCACGCGGCCAATGCTGGCTCCTCCAGCATGGCGTAGTAGCGTTCCTCGGCTTCGGCCGGCGGGATGTTGCCGATGGGCTCCAGCAGCCGGCGATTGTTGAACCAGTCGACCCAGGTCAGCGTGGCGAACTCGACCGCTTCGAAGCTCCGCCAGGGTCCACGCCGATGGATGACCTCGGCCTTGTATAGGCCGTTGATCGTCTCTGCGAGGGCGTTGTCATAGGAGTCGCCGACGCTGCCGACAGAGGGCTCGATACCAGCCGCGGCCAGGCGCTCGGTGTAGCGAATGCTGACGTATTGAGAACCCCTATCGGAATGATGCACCAGGCCTCCGCGACGAACGGGCCGCCGTTCGTGGAGGGCCTGCTCCAGAGCATCGAGCACGAAGCTTGTGTGCGCCGTCCTGCTCACCCGCCAGCCGACGATGCGTCGGGCATAGGCGTCGATGACGAACGCCACGTAGACGACGCCCGACCAGGTGCTGACGTACGTGAAGTCCGAGAGCCACAGCATGTTCGGCGCCGGAGCATGGAAGACCCGGTTCACATGGTCGAGCGGGCAAGGTGCCGCCTTGTCCTGCACCGTTGTCCGGATCGGTTTGCCGCGGATGACACCCTGAAGGCCGAGATCGGCCATCAGACGCTCGACAGTGCAGCGTGCGACCTGGATGTTCTCCCGGTTGAGCTGCCTCCAGACCTTGCGCGCGCCGTACACCTCGAAGTTCTCCGCGAAGACGCGCTCGATCTCCGGCTTCAACGCCATGTCCTGCTTCGCCCGCGCGGGCAGCTTCTCGGGATCGGCCCGCTTGCTGGCATGATCGTGGTAGCTCGATGGGGCGATCGGCAGCACCTTGCAGATCGGCTCGACCCCATACGCCCCGCGATGATCGTCGATGAAGGCGATCATGGCCTGAACCGGCGGTCGAGCTCCGCCTGGGCAAAATACGCGGATGCCTTGCGCAGGATCTCGTTGGCCTGCCGCAGTTCACGGTTCTCCCGCTCGAGGGCTTTCAGCCGGGCGGCCATGTCCGTCGGCACCCCCGCCCGCTTGCCGGCATCGACCTCCGCCTTCTTAACCCACTCGTTCAGCGTCTGCCCCGTGCAGCCAATCTTGGTCGCGATCGAGGTGATCGACGCCCAGCGCGAGGGATGCTCATGCTCATGATCCAGTACCAACCGCACCGCACGTTGACGCACTTCCGGAGAGAACTTGTTCGTTGTCTTGCTCATGATGGCTCCACCTTCTCAGGAGTTGGAGCCTCCGGCAAACCCGGTACGGTTCAGATACGGCAGTCCGCCCAACACCAAGCGACTATGAGGTTGTGTTCGCCATCATCAGCAAGTCAGCGAAACCTTTGGAGATTCCGTTCTTCTCTAAGGTCACGTTGCGGAATGCGCGTCGAAGGCTGAGCGGTTACGGCTACAACGTGACGATCAAGAAGATCCAGAGCGTTGCCGCAGACTAGCCCCCCTGTGGATAACGCCGACAACCCGGCCTGATCTCCACAGCCCGCGCCCCGCCCTCCGCCCGGCACACGCCGCGGCCCTATACTGACGCAAAGCGGTTGAACTGATTCGGCCTCCCGCCCGCGGGGCGCCGATTCGCCGCTAACCCCTTGGCCGCCCGCGCGAAAGCCGTCCGCACACCCATGCGCTTCTCCGATTCCTTCCTCGACGAGATTCGCGCCCGCCTGCCGGCCTCCGCGGTCGTCGGGCGGCGCGTGAAGCTCAAGAAGCAGGGGCGCGAGTTCGCGGGCCTCTCGCCGTTCACCGCCGAGAAGACCCCGTCCTTCTTCGTCAACGACCAGAAGGGCAAGTGGTTCGATTTCTCCGCCCAGAAGAACGGCGACATCTTCACCTTCCTCATGGAGACCGAGGGCCTGTCGTTCCCGGATGCGGTCGAGCGCCTCGCCGGCGAGGCCGGGTTGCCGATGCCGGCGCGCGATGCCCATGCCGAGGAGCGCGACCGCGAGCGCGCCTCCCTCCACGACGTCATGGAACTCGCCGCGCAGTTCTTCGAGGCGGCGCTGCAATCGCGGGCCGGAGCGAACGCGCGCGGCTACCTGATGAACCGCAACCTCGGGCCCGATCTCCAGCGCGCCTTCCGCGTCGGCTACGCGCCGGCGGATCGCGCCGCGCTCAAGGAGCATCTTGCCGGCAAGAACGTTGCCCACGAGCAGATGGTCGCCGCCGGCCTGCTGGTCACCGGCGACGATATTCCCGTCTCCTTCGATCGCTTCCGTGATCGCGTCATCTTCCCGATCACCGATTTCAAGGGCCGCATTGTCGGCTTCGGCGGCCGTGCCCTCAGCTCCGATGTGCCGGCGAAGTATCTGAACTCGCCGGAGACCGAGCTGTTTCACAAGGGCTCGCTGCTCTACAACGGCGCGGCTGCGCGCAAGGCCGCCTACGAGGCGGGCTCGGTCATCGCCGTCGAGGGCTACGTCGACGTGATCCAGATGGTCGGCGCCGGCTTCGCCGCCACGGTGTCGTCGCTTGGCACCGCGCTGACCGAGCGCCAGTTGCAGATCCTGTGGCGGATGGCCGACGAGCCGGTGCTGTGCTTCGACGGCGACAAGGCGGGTATCCGCGCCGCCGCGCGCGCCGCCGATCTGGCGCTGCCGCTGCTGGCGCCGGGCAAGAGCCTGCGCTTCGCGCTGCTGCCCGCCGGCCAAGACCCGGACGATCTGGTGCGCGCCGGCGGGCGCGAGGCGATGACCGCGGTGCTCGCCGCGGCGCGTCCGCTGGTCGACATGATCTGGGTGCGCGAGACCGAGGCCGGCGTCTTCGACACCCCCGAGCGCCGCGCCGCGCTCGAGACGAAGCTCCGCGGCATCGCCCGCTCGATCGCCGATGAGGACGTCCGCCGTCACTACACGCAGGCCTTCGCCGAGCGCGTCGCCGCCTTCTTCCCGGCGCCGGAGCGGCGCCAGCCGTACAACGCCCGTCGTCCGGTCAGCGACCGGCGCGGCGCCGGCCGGCCGTTCCGCGGCCGCTTCGAGGAGGTGCGCGACGCCCACACGCCGATCCCCGTGTCGGACCGGCTGCGCCGCACGATGCTGCTCGCCGGCCGCGCCACCCATCCGTTGCGCGAGGTCGTGCTGGTCATGACCGTGGTCAACCACCCGGGGCTCATCGCCCGCCACCTCGACGAGTTCAGCCGCATCGAGTTCGGCCACCCGGACCTCGACCACCTGCGTGGCGCGATCCTGGAGCTGGTGGCGCACGCGGAAGGCGAGGGGAGCGAGGCGTCGCTGCGCGATCCGCTCGCTGCCGGCGCCTACGGGACCCTGATCGGGCGGTTGGAAGCGCAGATCGAGGCGGCCGGCTACTGGCCCGCCACCCCCGGCGCCGCCGACGACGATGCGGAGGCCGGCTGGCTGCAGGCGCTTACCTTGCACCGCCGGGCCGGGACGTTACATAAGGAACTCAAGGACGCGGAAGCGGCGCTCGCCGGCGAAGCGAGCGAGGCCCATTGGGCGCGGCTGGTGGATATCCGGCAGGAATTGGCAAGAAGCGAGGGTACAGAAGCCTTGATCGAAGGGTTCGGAGCCCCGTCGGGGCGCCAGGCGCGCACCTTCTAGGGGGGCGCGCCCTTGCGTGGGTGTGGTTAAGCGTGGCTTAAGGCCGTGCCCCGTAGGGTCCGGCGGCATTGGAAGCGGGTTTTGGGCGGTTTCGGGGGCTGATACTGGCCCCCAGCGGAGAGCAACGAATGGCAACCAAGGTTCAGGAAAACGAAGAAGCGCCCGAGGCTCCGGCTCCGGAAACCCCGGACGGCCCGCTTCTCGACCTTTCCGACGCCGCCGTGAAGAAGATGATCAAGGCCGCCAAGAAGCGCGGCTTTGTCACCTATGACGAGCTGAACGCCGTTCTGCCCTCCCAGGAGGTCGGCTCCGAGCAGATCGAGGACGTGCTGTCGATGCTCTCCGAAATGGGCATCAACGTCATCGAGACCGACGAGGTCGAGGAATCCGACGACAGCGAGGAAGAGGAAAAGGAAGAGGGCACCGAGGTCGCCGAGCGCCCGACCACCTCCGTCGCCACCAAGACCGCCAAGGAGCCCACCGACCGCACCGACGATCCGGTGCGCATGTATCTGCGCGAGATGGGCTCGGTGGAACTCCTCTCCCGCGAGGGCGAAATCGCGATTGCCAAGCGCATCGAGGCCGGCCGCGAGACCATGATCGCGGGCCTCTGCGAATCCCCGCTCACCTTCCAGGCGATCATCATCTGGCGCGGCGAGCTGGCCGAGGGCAAGATTCTGCTCCGCGACATCATCGATCTGGAGGCCACCTACGCCGGGCCCGACGCCAAGAACGCGCCGATCCAGGTCCACACCCCGCCGGAAGGCCAGGCTGGCCAGCAGCGCACCGCCTCGGGCCGCCCGGTCAATCCCTACATCAAGATCCAGCAGCCCAACCAGCCCCCCGCCGCCCCGCCGACCGCGCCCAAGCTCGCGCCCGCCGCCGACGATGACGACGAGGTCGCGCAGGAGCGCGCCCGCCAGGCCGCGCAGGACGAGGAAGACGACGACGATTTCGAGAACGCCATCTCGCTCGCCGCCATGGAGGCCGAGCTCAAGCCGGCGGTCGTGGAAACCTTCGACACCGTCGCCGACCTCTACAAGAAGCTCCGCCGCCTGCAGGATCAGGACGTCGAGCTGAAGCTCGGCAACAAGACGCTGACCCCCAGCCAGGAGCGCCGCTACAAGAAGCTCAAGGACGAGATCGTCACTGCGGTGAAGTCGCTGTCGCTCAACCAGCACCGCATCGATTCCCTCGTCGAGCAGCTCTACGACATCAACAAGCGCCTGATCGGCTACGAGGGCCGCCTCTTGCGCCTCGCCGAGCGCCACAAGGTTTCCCGCGAGTCCTTCCTTAAGGAATACCAGGGCGCCGAGTTGGACCCCAACTGGCTCCGCCGCATCTCCAACCTCTCCGCCAAGGGCTGGAAGGAGTTCGTCGCCAAGGAGAAGCCGCACATCAAGGATCTGCGCGGCGACATCCAGAATCTCGCCACCGAGACCGGCCTGCAGATCACCGAGTTCCGCCGCATCGTCCACATGGTGCAGAAGGGCGAGCGCGAGGCCCGTCAGGCCAAGAAGGAGATGGTCGAGGCCAACCTGCGGCTCGTCATCTCCATCGCCAAGAAATACACCAACCGCGGCCTGCAGTTCCTCGATCTCATCCAGGAAGGCAACATCGGCCTGATGAAGGCCGTCGACAAGTTCGAGTACCGGCGCGGCTACAAGTTCTCCACCTACGCCACCTGGTGGATCCGCCAGGCGATCACCCGCTCGATCGCCGATCAGGCGCGCACCATCCGCATCCCGGTCCACATGATCGAGACGATCAACAAGATCGTGCGCACCTCCCGCCAGATGCTCCACGAGATCGGCCGCGAGCCGACGCCGGAGGAGCTCGCCGAAAAGCTCGCCATGCCGCTCGAAAAGGTCCGCAAGGTCCTGAAGATCGCCAAGGAGCCGATCAGCCTCGAGACGCCGATCGGCGACGAGGAGGATTCCCACCTCGGCGATTTCATCGAGGACAAGAACGCCATCCTGCCGATCGACGCGGCGATCCAGTCGAACCTCCGCGAGACGACCACCCGCGTGCTTGCCTCGCTGACGCCGCGCGAGGAGCGGGTGCTGCGCATGCGCTTCGGCATCGGCATGAACACCGACCACACGCTGGAAGAGGTCGGCCAGCAGTTCTCCGTCACCCGCGAGCGCATCCGCCAGATCGAGGCCAAGGCGCTGCGCAAGCTGAAGCATCCGTCACGATCACGGAAGCTGCGGAGCT
>CAWJKY010000001.1:0-231333 GCA_963843565.1 uncultured Alphaproteobacteria bacterium | reverse complement strand
AGACAGATCGGCGGCGTCTCAGGCCGTGACCGCGGCTTCCGAGGCCGGTGCCTCGGCCATGCGGCGCACGAGCAGCACGAACAGCCCGACGAGCCCCAGCGTCGCCAGCCCCGGCACCAGCGAGCGAATGGCAAGCAGCGGCAGCACCCACCCGAGCAGGAGCGCCGGCAGCTCCCATTTCCGAAAGCCGGTCCTGAGGCCCGCTTCCGCCAGCACGACCACCGCGTAGGCCGCGATCAGCAGGTCGTAAAACCAGGCATAGGGCGTTACCAGCAGCGTGCCGACACCCAGCATGGCAACCGTCATGTCCGACAGGCCATGGCGGCGACAGGAGACGTAGGCGACCGCGATGACCGCGAGGCTGATTGGCAGCTGGATGAGTTCCGCGATCTTGAGCGGCACGCCGGCTGTCACGAAGGCCGCCGCGGGCGAAACCATCTGCCCGACATGGCTCTCGCTGGCGTTGGGCAGGTAGCTCGCAATCGCCGGCATCAGGTGAAGCCAAGCCGCCCAGACCCCCGGGCCCTCGATCAGCAGCGCGGGAATCGGCAGCAGCAGGGTCACGATCGCCGCCACCGCGAACGCCCGCCAGGCACGAAACGCGAGCAGCGCGACCGGGACCAGCAGTCCGATCTGCGGCTTGATCGACAGCAGGCCGAAGAGCACGCCGGCGACGATCGGCCCGCGCTCGACCAGACGGAGACCGCCGATCAGCAGCGCCGAACTCAGGAACGCGATCTGACCGACGATGATCACGGCCAGCGTCGCCGGCGACGACAGCAGGGCAAGGATACGCATCTTCAGCCCGCCGGCCGTCAGCCAAAGGAACAGCGCCAGTGTCGTCGCCATCGAAATGGCAAGCCCCGCCGCGAGCGGCATCCAGCCCAGCGGCACCAGCGCCGGCGCGAACGTCGGTGGATAGGGAAGCGGATGATAGGAGCCGAACCCGCGGAACAGGGTCTCCTGATAGGCGTGAAAGGTGTCGAGGTCGTAGAGCGGTGCCGTCAGCCCGCGCTCGATCATCCAGCGGCCCGCCGACCAGAACATGAAGTAGTCGGTGCCGATGTCGGTGTTCTGAAGCCACATCCAGATGTAGGCGACCTCGTAGAGGCCGGACGCGGCGATCACCAGCCAGGCAATCCGTCGGGCGAGGCGCGGCGACCCCGTGGCGGCGAGCGGCGAGGCGTCGAACCCGGTGTGCTCGGCACCGGCACGTATCAGGGGCAGGCTTTCGCTCATGATGTCCGCGTCGTCGGAATGCGCGAGCAGGTCCGGCGGCGCCCATGACCGCCCGGCCCCGGACGGTCGCGCCGGCGTTCTGCGATTCGGCCGGTCCCGCCCAGTAGGCCCGAGTTAGCGTTGACACCCGCTTAACGGGCGCCGCGATCGGCTCCATCGGCCTGACCGTCGACGTCGGCTTCTTTTTCGATCCTTACGCCCGCGCGCGGGCCAGACAGATCGGCGGCGTCTCAGGCCGCGGCCGCGCCTTCCGCGGCCGGTGCCTCGGCCATGCGGCGCACGAGCAGCACGAACAGCGCGGCGAGCCCCAGTGTTGCCAGCCCCGGCACCAGCGAGCGAATGGCAAGCAACGGCAGCACCCACCCGAGCAGGAGCACCGGCAGTTCCCATTTCCGGAAGCCGGTCCTCAGGCCCGCTTCCGCCAGCACGACCACCGCGTAAGCCGCGATCAGCAGATCGTAGAACCAGGCATAGGGCGTCACCAGCAGCGTGCCGACACCCAGCATGGCGACCGTCAGCTCCGACAGGCCATGGCGGCGACAGGAGACGTAGGCGACCGCGATGATTGCGAGGCTGATCGGCAGCTGGATCAACTCGGCGAGCTTGAGCGGCACGCCGGCCGTAACCAGGGCCGCGGCGGGCGAAACCATCTGCCCGACATGGCTTTCGCTGGCGTTCGGCAGGTAGCTCGCAATTACCGGCATCAGGTGGAGCCAAGCCGCCCAGACGCCCGGGCCCTCGATCAGCAGAGCAGGAATCGGCAGCAGCAGGGTCACGATCGCCGCGACCGCGAACGCCCGCCAGGCACGAAACGCGATCAGCGCGACCGGGACCAGCAGTCCGATCTGCGGTTTGATCGACAGCAGCCCGAAGAGCACGCCGGCGACGATCGGCCGGCGCTCGACCAACCGGAGACCGCCGATCAGCAGCGCCGAACTCAGGAAGGCGATCTGGCCGACGATGATCACGGCCAGCGTCGCCGGCGACGACAGCAGGGCGAGGACGCGCATCTTCAGCCCGCCGGCCGTCAGCCAAAGGAACAGCGCCAGCGTCGTCGCCATCGAGATGGCGAACCCCACCGTAAGCGGCATCCAGCCCAGCGGCACCAGCGCCGGCGCGAACGTCGGTGGATAGGGAAGCGGATGATAGGAGCCGAATCCGCCGAACAGGGTCTCCTGATAGGCGTGAAAGATGTCGAGGTCGTAGAGCGGCGCTGTCAGCCCGCGCTCGATCATCCAGCGGCCCGCCGACCAGAACATGAAGTAGTCGTTGCCGATGTCGGTGTGCTGCAGCCAGATCCAGATGTAGGCGACCTCGTAGAGGCCGGACGCTGCGATCACCAGCCAGGCGATCCGCCGGGCGACGCGCGGCGACCCCGTGGCGGCGAGCGGCGAGGCGTCGAACCCGGTGTGCTCGGCACCGGCACGTATCAGGGGCAGGCTTTCGCTCATGATGTCCGCGTCGTCGGAATTGCGCGAGCAGGTCCGTCGGCCCCCTGACCGCCAGCCCCGACGGTCGCGCCGGTGTTCTGCGATTCGGCCGGTCCCGCCCAGTAGGCCCGAGTTAGCGTTGACGCCCGCTTAACGGACGCGGTGAACGCCGCGCACTGATCGACAGGAAACGAAGGCAGAAATTAACGTCTTGGCGCCAAAAGTGATCTCGGGAACCGGCTTTGCGGGGGACGATGGACACTTTGCGGATGGGCGAATCCGGCGCAGATGCTGGCGCATCCACGGACAGGCTGGCGGCCCTCGCCCAGCGGGCGCCACGGGCGGTGCGTTTCCTCGCCGTGGGCGCCATCGGCCTGACCGTCGACGTCGGCTTCTTCTCGATCCTCGCGGGATTTGGCTTCCACGCCCTGACCGCCCGGCTCGGCTCGCTGGCCATCGCCACGCTGGTCACCTGGCGCCTCAATCGCGCCCTGACGTTCCACCGCAGCGGACGCAGCCAGCACGACGAGGCGGTGCGCTACGCGATCGTCACTGCACTCGCCCAGGGCACCAGCTACGCGATCTTCGCCGCCCTCGTGCTCACCGCGCTCGCCGCCCAGCCGTTCGCGGCCATCGTCATCGGCGCCGCCATCGCCACGCTGGTTTCCTACAACGGCCATCGCCTGCTCTCGTTCGCGCCGAAGGGAACCGACCACCAAGCCCATCTGACCTCGCAGGGGTAATTCGCATGTCCGTCGACGCAGACGTCTTCGTCATCGGCGCCGGTCCCGCCGGCCTGACCGCCGCCTATTGCCTGACCCGGGAGACGCCGTCCGTCATCGTGATCGAGAAGGACCCGGTCTACGTCGGCGGCATCAGCCGCACGGTGCGCTACAACGACTTCCTGTTCGACATCGGCGGCCACCGGTTCTTTTCCAAATCAAAGGAAGTCGTCGACCTCTGGCACGAGATCCTGCCGGACGACTTCATCGAGCGGCCGCGCCTGTCGCGCATCTTCTACGACGGCAAGTACTATTCCTATCCGCTGAGCGGCTTCGAGGCCCTCTTCAACCTCGGACCGGTGAAGAGCGCCGCCTGCATCCTGTCGTTCGCCTACGCCAAAGCCTTCCCCACGCCCGAGCCGCGCACCTTCCATCAGTGGGTACGCAACGCCTTCGGCGAAAAACTGTTCGCCACCTTCTTCAAGACCTACACAGAGAAGGTGTGGGGCATGTCGTGCGACGAGATTTCCGCCGATTGGGCAGCGCAACGCATCAAGGGGCTCGATCTCGGCGTGGCGATCCGCAACGCTCTGGCAGGTGCCCTCTTCCCCAAACGCCCGGCCAGATCGGCGGATGGCACACCGGTCAAGTCGCTGATCGAAAGCTTCCAGTACCCGCGCAAGGGCCCCGGCATGATGTGGGACGCCGCGGCACGGAAGGTGAAGGAGCGCGGCGGCCAGGTGTTGATGGGGCGCACGCTCGACACCCTCGCCTACGACGCGACCACGAAGCTGTGGACCATCGCCGTCGTCACCGCCGAAGGCAGCCGCGAAACCTACGTGGCGCGCCATGTCATCTCGTCGGCGCCGGTCCGCGAACTGGTCGAGAAGCTCACACCCGCCCCGATCTCGCGTCTGCACGCCCGCGCGCTGCGCTACCGCGACTTCCTGACGGTGGCGCTGATTGTGAAGAAGCCGGATCTCTTCCCCGACAACTGGATCTACATCCACGATCCCTCGGTCAAGGTTGGCCGCGTCCAGAACTTCCGCTCGTGGTCGGACGAGATGGTGCAGCCGGGCATGAGCTGCCTCGGGCTCGAATATTTCTGCTTCGAGGGTGACGGGCTGTGGACGATGGCGGACGCCGACCTGATCGCACTCGCCAAGCGCGAGATCGCGCAGATCGGGCTGATCGGCGAGGGCGAGGTGGTCGATGCCTGCGTCGTGCGCCAGCCGAAGGCCTATCCGGTCTACGACGACGCCTACCAGGACAACATGACGATCATCCGCCGCGATCTCGAGTCGAGCTTCCCGACCCTCCACCTAGTTGGCCGCAACGGCATGCACAAATACAACAACCAGGACCACGCCATGATGACCGCCATGCTCACCGCCGAGAATATCCTCGCCGGCGAGCGGCTCTATGACGTGTGGGCGGTCAACGAAGACGCCGAGTATCACGAGGCGGCGGCCTCGGGCACCGGCGCCGCGCTGAACAGTCTGCGCCTGGTCCCCCGCAAGATCGCCGACCGAAGCGCGGCGTAGCGCGCCAGCGCGCCAACCGCGTCCGCCCCTCAGGGCCCCACCTGCCTCTGGAGGCGGGTCCGCGGGCCACGAACCGATCACCTCAAGCGCGTCGTTGTCGCGAACCCGCGATGGCCGGGCGACTTTACCTACGACCCGGCCTTCGACTGCGATATCCTCACCAACTGAACAACGTGAAAGCGAGAGGATAGAGAAAGACAATGAGCATCACGGTTCGGCAGGCCATCGGTCAGACCGAGTCGCGCCGTCTCGATACCACGGCGCTCAGGGACACCTTCCTCGTCGAGGATCTGTTCGCGCCCGGCGAGATCCGGATGACCTACTCCCACTACGACCGCACGGTCGTGGGCAGCGCCGTCCCGACGACGGCGCCCCTGGTGCTCGTTTCATCGAAGGCGATCGGCTCGGACCCGTTTCTGAAGCGCCGCGAGATGGGCGTCTTCAATATCGGCGGGGCCGGCACGGTCACGCTCGACGGAGATGCCTACGAACTCGACGCCAACGACTGCCTCTACATTCCCATGGGCGTCGCCAGCGTCTCTTTCGCGACCGGGACGGCCAACAACCCGGCGAAGTTCTATTTCATCAGCGTGCCGGCGCATCAGCGCTACCCGGCCCACAAGATCACGCTCGACGACGCCAACCGCCTCGATCTCGGCAGCCCGGAAGATGCCAATCAGCGCATCCTGCGCCAGTACATCCATCCGGACATCTGCCAATCGTGCCAGCTCGTCATGGGCATGACGGCGATCCAGCCCGGCAGCGTATGGAACACCATGCCGTGCCACGTCCACGACCGGCGCTCCGAGCTCTACCTCTATTTCAACATGGCGCCGAAGACGCGCGTCTTCCATTTCATGGGCGAACCGGAAGAGACCCGCCACGTCGTCGTCGCCAACCAGCAGGTGATGATCTCCCCCGGCTGGTCGATCCATTGCGGCGCCGGCACCGGCCCCTACAGCTTCATCTGGTCCATGGCTGGCGACAACCAGGACTTCACCGACATGGACATGATCGCCATGGAAGCGCTGAGATAGGCGCCAGGCCGATCTGCTCGACCAGAGGCCGAGGCCACACCCACGGCGCTGTCACCCGGGCAGGCGCAAGTCGAGCCGAAATTGTGGGAAGATGGGGAAATTGGCGCTAAAATTTACTTAACATTTTCTATTGTACAATAACAAGATTATGCCGCAAGCGCCGCGGACATCATGAGATATTCTCCACCCGCACATTTTTCGGCCGAAACAATCCGTATCGTGCTGGATGGCCTGCGCGCGAGGACAGCATCTCCCCGCCGCCGTGAAGCATCGTCCAGAACCTCTATTACCGCTGGTCGAAGGAGTTCCTCGAGGCGGGCAAGAGCTCGCCGGCCACACCGCGCGCGCGGCCACTTCTTACTAGGTCTACACCTCGCCGGCATCCACTCTCAGGAGGTCGTCGCCGAGCTCACCCTGAGACCGTCTGCTCAAAAAAGCGTGACTGCTCATGGGAGCACTGCGCTAGGTACCCGGCCTCTAGCTGATCATCCCACTGCTCTAGCTATCACCTCCTCAAGCGCACCCTGCACAAGCTCGCATCCCCAGCGCACCTTCTACCTGGTACGATCTGCACAACCGGCGGGCCGGAAGCCCTCCACGATCGTTCGCCGCGGCCGGATCGGGTCTACGCATCCCGACGATGTCCGCGAGCGGATCAGGCTCGCGCTGCACGAGCCGGCGCTCTCTCCGCGGGAGCTTCCGTACGCTTCACTACACTGAAGGCTATTTATTCGGAAGCCTCGGTCTATCGCCTACTCAAGGCGTTCGATCTGATCGCCAGCCCGGCCTACGTCGTCATGAAGGCGGCGGATGAGTTCAAGGACAAGACCACGGCGCCCAACCACTCTGCAACCCTCACCTATCTCAAGGTCATCGGCTGGGGCTGGTACTATCTGTCGACGATCCTCGACGACTTCTCGCGCTACATCATCGCCTGGAGCTGTGCACCACGATGAAGGCTGCAGACGTCACCGCCACGCTCGATCTGGCTCCGGCATCAGCGCTCGACCAGGCCAGGTCGCACCTACCCCGCTGCTGTCGGACACGGTTCAGCTACGTCTCCGCCGACCTCGCCAATGGCTCACCGCCAGGACATGTCTCGTCCGCGGCGCGCCCTATCACCCATACCCAGCAATCAGCGCTGCCCCCCAGACCGCACCTGCTCAACTACTACCTCCCGCACCTCCACGGCGCCTCGCGCCACTACTCCCCTTCACCCCCCTCCCCCCCACGCTACCCCCCCCACCTCACCCCCCGCGCTCCCTAGGGGAATCGAACCCCTGTTTTCGCCGTGAGAGGGCGACGTCCTGGGCCGCTAGACGAAGGGAGCGCGGAAGAGGCTTCCTATAGCCTCCACGTCCCCGGCCTTCAAGGGGACGCGACCGTCAACCGGCCGACCACGGCGCCGGCGGCGAGATCGACCACGACCGTCACCGTGCCGGAATCGGTCTGATACGTGAGGGCGGCGCGGTTTCCGTCGAGCGCCGTGGAAACCAGCTTCGCACCGGCCGGAAGCCCCATCTCGGCGAGCGTCAGACGGTGCTCGGCGGTCGCCGGCGGCGGCGGCGAGGTCTGCGCGGTGGTGCCGACCCCGCCGATCCGGTACAGGATCGCCCCGAACACGGCGATGAGGCCGACGCCGAGGGTCAGCCCCGCGATCAGGATCAACCGGCGAACGCGCACCTCTACGCGCCTCACCGAAGGATCGAGCGGCTTCTCGTCGTCGTCGAAGTTCGGGTTGGACATGCGCGCTGAGGATTCCAGACAGGTGACGCGGACGGTCGAAGAGGCCGACGCTGGCAAGCGCCTGGACGCCTGGCTCGCCGGCGCCATCGCCGATCTCGGCCGAAACCGCGCCAAGCGCCTGATCGTGGACGGCCGGGTCCGGGTCGGCGGGCGGACGATAGTGGAGCCCAAGAGACCGGTCAAACCGGGAGAAACCGTCGACGTCGACCTGCCGCCGGCCGAGCCCGCCAGGGTCGCCGGCGAGGCGATCGCGCTCGACATCGTCTACGAGGACGACGCCCTCATCGTCATCGACAAGCCGGCCGGTCTCGTCGTCCACCCCGCCGCCGGCAACCAGACCGGCACGCTGGTGAACGCGCTCATCGCGCACTGCGGCGCCAGCCTCTCCGGCATCGGCGGCGTTGCAAGACCGGGGATCGTCCATCGTCTCGACAAGGACACCACCGGTCTCATGGTCGTCGCCAAGACCGACGCCGCCCACCGCGGCCTCGCCGCCCAGTTCGCCGACCACGGGGTCAACGGCCCGCTCGAGCGCGGCTATCTGGCGCTCGTCTGGGGCGCGCCGAACCGCGCCAGCGGCACGATCGACGCGCCGCTCGGCCGCTCGACCCGCAACCGCGAGAAAATCGCTGTGCTGAAGACCGGCGGGCGAACGGCAGTCACCCACTATCGCGTGGCAGAGCGCTACGGCGAGGCCGCCCGCCCCGTCGCCGCGTTGGTCGAATGCCATCTCGAGACCGGCCGCACCCACCAGATCCGCGTCCACATGGCCGAGATCGGCCACCCGGTCATTGGCGATCGCGCCTATGGCTCGGGCTTCGCCACCAAGGCGACGCTGTTGCCCGAGCCCGCCCGGACGCTCGCCGCTGACTTTCCCCGCCAGGCGCTGCATGCCTGGTTGCTGGGTTTCGAACATCCCGTGAGCGGCGAAGAAATGCACTTCGAGCGCCCGCCGCCCGCCGACATGCAGGCGTTGATCGACGCGCTGGCGGCGCTCTGAACGGCGCTATCGCGCCGGGATCAGCGGCTTCGGGATGGCGACGCCGTTCACCGACCCCGACGTCTCGACGCGCGCCGACACCGTTCCCTCGCGGCTCTTCACTAGAACGACCGCGGCCAGAGCGGCGATGCCGATCGACGCGGCGATGAGCACGCGGAGCGCCACCCTGAGCGCGACCGACGGGCCGCGTTTGGCACGCTCCCGCCTTCTGCCGCGGTCTTCCACATCCGCATCCGCCCGCCCGACGCTGTGAGCGGCCACGACGCGCGGAGCGGCGGGCGCCGGTGCGGCCATCGGCGCGTGGGCCGTCACAACGGGCGCCGCTGCCATTGCCGCGACGGGCTCCACGACCGGCTCCCGAGGCGACGAGACGTAGGGCTCGGACGCGGCCACTAGCGGCGCCCCCACAACCGGCGTCTTCGGCATGCTGCCTGCTTCAGGCGTGGTCGCTGTGGCAGCCGCTTTCGGCGGCCGTAGCGGACGCGGCTCCGAATTAGGCGGCGCGACGACCGGCTTGCCGGGCGCGGGCGTCTCGGGTGTAGCGATTTCTGGCTCGTCAGCCGGTTCGGGCGCGGCTGGCGCTTCCGGCGGTTCGACCAACGCCAGCGCAGCCTCGACGGCCGCCCGCAAGCTGACAATGTGGGCAGGTGGTTCGGTCGGTTCGGGTCCGGGATCGGCTGCGCCGCCTGAGGCGCGGGAATCCGAGCCCGGCTCCGCCTTGCGCCGCGGAAACGGTCCCTCTGCCATGATCGTGCGCCTTACCCCCAACGATCACCTGGGCACATGTACCTGCATCCGCGCCAACTTGCGGAACAGCCCCAGTTGCGATGGTAACACGATCTCCGGCGCTTAAGCCATTGTGAACGTTGCGTGATCGTCGCACGCGCCGGGCCAACGTGTTTCCGACAAAATCGTGCCTATATGTACACCTCCTGCGGTTCGCGTTGAACGCAGCTGGGGCCTGCCGGACTGACCGGGGGCCCGAGAGAAAGGGGCGCACGATCGATATGGCACGCACCAATCTGCCCGCAATTGCCGCCGGTGAAGGCGGCCTCGCTCACTACCTGGCCGAGATCCGGAAGTTTCCGATGCTCGCGCCGGACGAGGAATACATGCTCGCCAAGGCGTACAAGGAGCATGACGACCGCGGCGCCGCCCAGCGTCTGGTCACCAGCCATCTCCGGCTGGTCGCCAAGATCGCCATGGGCTACCGCGGCTACGGCCTGCCGATCGGCGAGGTCATCTCCGAAGGCAACGTCGGCCTGATGCAGGCCGTCAAGCGCTTCGAGCCGGAGAAGGGCTTCCGTCTGGCCACCTACGCCATGTGGTGGATCAGGGCCTCGATCCAGGAATACATCCTGCGCTCGTGGAGCCTGGTGAAGATGGGCACCACCGCCAGCCAGAAGCGGCTGTTCTTCAACCT
The DNA here is from genome assembly GCA_963843565.1 of uncultured Alphaproteobacteria bacterium. Classification (GTDB taxonomy): domain Bacteria; phylum Pseudomonadota; class Alphaproteobacteria; order Rhizobiales; family Kaistiaceae; genus DASZQY01. The sequence continues at coordinate 221,192 of CAWJKY010000001.1, read as the reverse complement.
GCGCAAGGTCAAGGGCCAGATCCAGGCCCTCGACGAAGGCGACCTTCACCCCGATCAGGTCAACACCATCTCGACCCGCCTCGGCGTCAGCAAGGAAGACGTCGTCTCCATGAACCGCCGTCTCGGCGGCGACGCCTCGCTGAACGCGCCGATCCGCGCCGACTCGGAATCGGGCGAATGGCAGGACTGGCTGGTCGACGACGCGCCGGACCAGGAAACGCGCCTCGCCGAGAACGAGGAACTCGACAACCGCCGCCAGCTTCTGAAGGACGCCGTCGGAGTCCTCAACGACCGCGAACGCCGCATCTTCGAGGCGCGCCGGCTGGCCGAGGACCCGATCACGCTGGAAGAGCTGTCGAGCGAATTCGGCGTCAGCCGCGAGCGCGTCCGCCAGATCGAGGTGCGCGCCTTCGAGAAGGTGCAGAAGGCGGTGAAGAAGGGGGCGCGCGAACTGGAAAAGCCGCGCGCCGAGATCGAAGCCGCCGGGGCCTAGCTCTCCGGCTTCAGCTCGATCGCGAAAGTATCGAGCGGCGGCACCGCGTCGATCAGCTTCTTCTCCTTCAGGAAGGCCGCGAATCCGAGATAGCGGCCCTCGTCCAGCGCGCCGGGATCGTCCGGAAAATACCCGACCGTCGCCGCAAACGATGCCTTGTTGAGGTCGTCGTCGAGATCGTTGTGCGCCTTCAGGAACATCGCCAGCGCCTCGTCCGGGTGCTGCTTGATGAAGGCGGTCGCCTCCTTGATCGCTGCCAGGAAGCGCGGCAGGCGCGGGTCGTCGCGGAGATCATTGCGGGTGACGTAGATCAGCTCGTCCCAGGCCGGCACGCCGTGCTCCTCCGGGTACCAGACATTTGCCGGGTGTCCGCCTAGCTCGAGCTGGATGAGTTCGACGTTGCGGTAGCCGTCCATGATCGCGTCGACCTGGCCCGCGAGCAGCGGTGGGATCAGGTTGAAGTTGAGGTTGACGGTCTTCACGTCCGCCGCCGACAGACCGACCGACTTCAGGATCGCCGACAGATACGCGTCCTGGAAGCTCGCCACCGAGTAGCCGACCGTCTTGCCCTTGAGATCGGCCAGCGACTTGATCGCCCCGTCCTTGAGCGCGATCAGGCAGTTCAGCGGCGTATCGATCAGCGTACCGAAGCGCACCACCGGCAGCCCTTCCTTGATCTGCAACATCAGGTCCGGCTGGTAGCTGATGGCGACCTCCGCCTTGCCGGCGGCGACCAGCTTCGTCGGCGCGGCGGCGTCCGACGAAACCTCCAGATCGACGTCGAGACCGTGCTGGGCGAAGTAGCCACCCTCCTTGGCGATCACCAGCGGCGCGTGGTCCGGGTTGACGTACCAGTCGAGGAGCACGGTGAGCTTGTCGGCGGCGAGTGCGCCGGTCGCGAAAAGCATGGCGACAGCGGCGGCGAGAACGGTGCGCAGGATCATGGGTGTTCCTATCCGGTGGTTTCGGGCGCCCAAGGGGCGAGGTTGGCGGTAGCGAGATCGACGAGGCCGCGCAGCAGCACGGACATGGCGATCAGGATGATGAGGGCAGCGAAAAGCACCGCGGTCTGCGAGCGCGAATTTGCGAAGACCATCGCGTAGCCGAGCCCGGACGAGGCCCCGACCCACTCGCCGATGATCGCGCCGACCGGCGCGTAGACGGCGGCGAGCCGCACGCCGGTGATGAACTGCGGCAGCGCGTGGGGGATCCGGAGCAGCGTCACCACCTGCCAGCGGCGGGCGCGATAGAGCCGCGCAAGATCGATCAGTCCGGGGTCGGTGCGCATCAGCCCGTCGGCGAAGGCGGAGGTGACCGGGAAGAAGATCGCGATCGTCGCCATCACCACCTTCGAGGCGAGCCCGAACCCGAACCACAGCGCCAGCAGCGGCGCGATGGCGAACACCGGAATGGTCTGCGAGACGATCAGGACGGGAAACAGAAGCCGCCGCGAAATCGGCAGGAAGCTCATGGTGAGCGCGAATGCGGCACCGAAAAGGGTGCCGAGGGCCAGCCCGATCAGCGTCTCGGTGAGCGTCGTGACGGCATGGACCTGCCACAGGTCCGGCCGGTCGCGGAGCGCTGCAAAAACGGCGGCCGGCGCTGGCAGCATGAACGGCGGCGGCGCGAAGATCAGGATCGCCACCTGCCAGATCGCCAGCAGGCCGACCCCGACGCCAAGCGCGCGGAGCACGATCATCGCCGCCCCCTCCCCCGCCCGTCGTCTGCACGCAGTCCCATGGCTTTCCCGATCGCGATACGCGACCCGGAGCAGGAAAGCGGAGGATAGGCGGAGATCGGCTTCCGTCCCTTCGCCGGCATGACCCGGATCAGGTTCGAAGGGTTCGGCCGTCAGGCCATCTCAGCTCCGGTACGGAGCACCCCTCGGAATAGCCGCGAGCATCGCAGCCCGCGTGCGCGTCAGCAAGCGCTTTTTGGAATACCAGCTACCCTTCGTTCCAGGCCGCCAGCGCGCGTTCGAAAACGCGCGTGCCGGGATTGCCCTTTTCGAAGGTCAGGATCGCGCGCTGGCCGGTCTCGTAGACCAGCGGCAGATCGACCCACGACTGGCTCTTCATCAGCCTGACGTTGGTCGCCACGTCCGAGTCGACGCCCGACAGCGCGATCCAGAAGAAGCCGTCGGCGACCTTGGCCGAGGCACCGATGAGCGGAAGCCCGCGCTGGTCCTCGCCGGACTTCATCACCACGCGCGGCACCTCGCGCACCCCCTTGCCGGGGAAACTCGTCGGCGCGTCAATGACCACCTCGACCACGTGGCTCGCCGGCAGCGTCGCATCGGTATTGCGGCGGAAGGTGACCTTCACCTTCAGGGAGCGATCCGGCACGTCGACGTTGGCGACCACCTCGGGGCCGTCCGGCCCGCTGCCGTAGCTCCACCTGACGGTGGCGTCGATGGCGACGACGCCGTTTGCCGCCGCGCCCGCGTCGAGCGGCTCCTCGTAGAGGGTTGCCCGCTGCGCGACCAGCGAATCGGCGTCCGCCGCCGTTGCCGTGCTGGCGTCCGTGGTCGTTGTCGCGGCCGCCGGAGGCGTGGTGTCGGCTGCCGGCATCGACGTATCGGGGCCGGTCGCGCCGGCAGTGGACGCGCCCGCGGTGTCGTCCGGCGCCGGCGTCACGTCGCGCACGTCAGCGGGGGGTGCGGTCACCTGAGACCCGTCGCCGAGCAGGCGATCCGTATTCTTGCCGCTGGTGTCGACGGCGGCCGGCGGCGGCGTGTTCGTCGCGGCGGTCTCGGTGGTGCCCTGCTTGGAATCGAACGACGCCAGCATCTCGGAGATCGGGCCGCGCTGCCACCAGGCGAGCGCGCCGAGACCGATCAGCATGGCCAGGATCAGAACGCCGAGGATGATCGCCGGCAGGCGCGACGGCGTCGCCTGCTCCAGCAACTCCATGTCGTCGCGGATGCGGCCGCGCTGCTTGCCGCGCTTGACCCGGCCTGCGGCGCGCGACGGCCGCTCGTCGGCGTGGTCGTCAACCGTGACGCGCGGCATCGGCGGCGGCTCGGCGCGCATCTCCATCGGCTCGGGTTCGTGCGCGGGGGCTTGCGACGACTCCCACTCGTAGTCCGGCGCCAGCGGCGGTTCGTCGTCGACCGGCGGCACTTCGATGTCGTCTCGCGGCTGCGGCGCGGCGGGCCGCGCCGGCACCCGCTCCGCCCGTTCGGCACGCGGGCGCGCTTCGGCTCGCGGCGCGGGCGGCACCCGTTCGGCACGTCCGGTCGTGGCGGCGCGTTCGGCTTCCTGAATGGCGCGGCGGAAGACATCCTGCGGCGACTGACGCACGGGCTGTGCATCCTCGACCGCATCCTCGGCGTCGACATCAACGCTTTCGTATTCGGGCGGCGGCGGTTCCGGCTGGGCACGCGCCGCGGCAGGTCTCCCTGCGGCGACCCGCAGAGGCCCGGCGGTGCCGGCTTCGCGCTCGACCTTGCGGATCGCTTCTTCCAGCTCGAGACGCTGGCGGGAAATTTCGTGCGTGGGAAGCGGGGGATCGATGGCCTTGAGCTGACCGATCAGGGCGCTGCGCGCCTTGTCGTAGACCGCACGCCGGGCGTCCGGGCGGTCGGCCTCGAGGCTGGCAATCGCCTTGCTGAGAACAGCGTAATACTCTGCCATTTCGCTCCGCTCTGCAGGCCGCCTTATTAGCGTCTAAAGCCGGCTCTGGAAAGGATCACGAACCAGGATCGTATCGTCACGCTCGGGACTTGTCGAAAGTAAGGCCACCGGCGCCCCGATCAGCTCTTCCACGTGGCGAACATACTTGACCGCCTGCGCCGGCAGATCGTTCCACGTCCGCGCGCCGGCGGTTGATTTGCTCCAGCCTTCCATCTCTTCATACACCGGTCGGACCCGCGCCTGCGCCCCCTGGGCCGCGGGGAAGTGGTCGATCGTGCCGCCGTCGAGTGTGTAGCCGACCGCGATCTTGATCGATTCGAGCCCGTCGAGCACATCGAGCTTGGTGAGCGCGATCCCGTCGATGCCCGACACTCGCACCATCTGGCGCACCAGCGTCGCGTCGAACCAGCCGCAGCGGCGCTTGCGCCCCGTGACCGTCCCGAACTCCTTGCCGACGCGGCCGAGCCGTTCCCCGATTTCCCCCTTGTCCTCGGTTGGAAACGGCCCCTCGCCGACGCGCGTCGTATAGGCCTTGGTGATGCCCAGCACGTAGTCGATGGCGTGCGGCCCCATGCCGGAGCCCGCCGCCGCCTGGCCAGCGACCGTGTTCGACGAGGTGACGAACGGATAGGTGCCGTGGTCGATGTCGAGGAGCCCGGCCTGGGCGCCTTCGAACAGGATGCGCTTGCCGGCGAGCTGCGCGTCGCCGAGCCGCTGCCAGGCCGGCCCCGCGAAGGCGAGAATCTTCGGCGCGACCTCACTGAGCGCGGCAAGCAGCGCCGCTCCGTCGACTTCCTCGACACCGACGCCGCGCCGCAGCGCGTTGTGGTGGGCAAGCAGCCGCTCGAGCTTCGCCGGCAGCGCCGGCAGGTCGGCCAGATCGACGACCCGGATCGCGCGCCGCCCCACCTTGTCCTCGTAGGCGGGGCCGATGCCGCGTCGCGTCGTGCCGAGCGCCTGGACGCTGTTGACCGATTCGCGGGCGACGTCGAGTTCGCGATGGAGCGGCAGGATGAGCACGGCGTTTTCGGCGAGCAGCAGATTGTCCGGGCCGACCGAGACCCCCTGCCGGGTGAGCGTCTCGACCTCGGCCAGGAAAGCCCACGGATCGACCACGACGCCGTTGCCGATCACCGACAGCTTGCCGGCCCGCACGACCCCCGACGGCAGCAAACTCAGCTTGTAGCTGACCCCGTCGATGACCAGCGTGTGGCCGGCGTTGTGGCCGCCCTGGAAGCGCACCACGATATCGGCGCGCTCCGACAGCCAGTCGACGATCTTGCCCTTGCCCTCGTCGCCCCACTGCGCGCCGACGACGACCACGTTGGCCATGGGTAAAAGGTCCCCCCTCGCGATAAATCGCCCCGGCCACTGGCCGGGGCGAAACAGGCGGGGACTATAGACGCTGGCGCGCGGCGGCGCGACCCTGCCGGCTGACCAGCGTCAATCGAGCGCGACGTTGCGATCGGCTGGCCAGCTCACCTCGTAGCCGGTGACGATCTCGCGCTTCTCGCCGGCCGCGTAGGTGTAGCGCCACGCCAGCACGCCGCGCTGGTCCTCGACATCGGCGGTCGTCGGCTGGGTCGCGTCGCTGACCGGCGTCACTTCGATGCTGTCGTCCTCCGCAAACGGCATGCGATCGAGAACGACGATGTCGATCGGCCGGGTGTGAAGATTCTCCACCGTGATGCGATAGCGCCTGAGATCGGTCTTGCGAGCCGACAGGAGCCCACGCTGTCCGGTCTCGCGGGCGAGCGTCGTGCGCGTCACGTGGACCCGGTCGTCGAGGCCGAAGCCGAGATCGCGCGACTTGCCTGCCTCGGTGAACGGCAGCGCGCCGTTACCGACGAACGAACCGTCGCGGAAGAGCGCCACCTTGCCGGCCAGCAGCGGTGCGCCCGCCGGCGGCGTGAACGAGGCTTCCAGATAGGCCGCGTCGGAGATGAGCGGCACGGCCTTCACCGCGAGCGTTACCGGGACCTGATCGGTGGTGATGCGCATGGAGCGGGCGCCGGCGCCCGACTCGACAGAAACCGCGCCCGGCACGTGGAACTCGGCGCGGAAGTCGCCGAAATCGGCGGCCGCCTCCGTCACCCTGGCGGGCACATTCGCTGCGTCCAGTTCGTCGGCCAGCGCCTTCGGGGCCGGAGCCGGAGCGGTGGCCTGAAGCGATCCCGCCGACTCACGCATGTAGGCGTCAGCGTCATAGAAGCTCACCAGAAACGGCGACAGCGCCGGTGGCGCCGTGCCCTCGGTGGTGCGCGCCGTCGACAGCGTCAGCGCCACGTCGTTCCAGTCCTCGCCGGTCGCCTGGGTGACTTCAGCCCGGCGAACGAGCGTCAAAGCCGGCTCTCCGCCGCCATCGCCGGTCGCCAGTTGCGCGTCGTAGGTCGGCGCCCAGCGCGCCGAGGCAACCTGGTAGGTCAGCGTCAGCGTGCCGGTCGCGGCGGCGTCCGCCTCCAGCGCGACCCGGACCGCCAGGTGATCCTCCGGCACCGGCAGGAGCGCCAGCGCGCTTTGCCGGTCGGCGACTTGCTGGCCAAGGGCGCGCTTCTCGATCGTCAGGGCCTGTTCGGCCTCGGCGACCGCGGCGAGTCCGTCGCCGATGGTGGTGGCAGCCGCTGCCCAATCGGCGACGTTGCCCTTGCCCTCACCCAGTGCCGTGCCGAAACCGCCGGGGGTCGCCTTGATCAGCGCTTCGAGAAACCGGCGTCGGCCCGCCAATGCATTCATCTTGCCGTCGATCGCGGCGATCTTGTCGCCAAGCATCTGGATTTCGGACTGCAGCGCAGCCCGCTTCGGGTCTTCGACGCCGGCCGCCGACACGGTGCGCGTTTCGACACTGGCGATGGCGAGCGGCGCGTCGGCGGCGCCGTCGACCTTGAGGCTCGCCGGATCGAGTTCGAGCGGCAGATTGTCGATGAGAACGGTGGTCGCGCCGATCGGCAGGTCGACCCTGGCTGTCCGCGTGACGGCGGCGCCGAGCGGATAGACCGTGACGGAGGTGATGGTGCTCGGCACCGTGAGTTCGCCCGCAAAGGCGGGCGCTGCGGCGACCATGAGGACGCCGAGGCAGAGGCTGGCTACGCGCATGATGGGTGGTCTCCCGAGGGCCCCCGCCCACGCTACACGCGTAGATGGCGATTGTGGTCACCCAAGGCCGGGATTGGGGAAACTTTGCGGTTTCCCCAGCCCTGCCCGGGAGGTCTCAGAACACCAGCCGTTTCGCCTGCACCACGCCTTCAAGCGCCCGCACCTCCTCCAGAACGGCGTCGGAGATCGGCCCGTCCACCTCGATCAGCGAGATGGCGTCGGCGCCCGGCGCCGAGCGGCCGAGGTTGAAGTTGGCGATGTTGACGCCGTCCTTGCCGAGCAGCGTGCCGAGGCGACCGATGAAGCCGGGCTTGTCGCTGTTGGTGATGTAGAGCATCGACGGCGCGAAGGCCGCCTCAAGGTCGATGCCCTTGATCTGGATGATGCGCGGCCGCCCGTCGGAGAACACCGTGCCGGCGACCGAACGCTCCTGGCGCTGGGTCTTCACGGTCAGACGCACGTACGTGCCGTATGCGCCGCGCTGGGACTGGCGCACCTCGTCGACCGCGATGCCGCGCTCGCGCGCCACGATCGGCGCGTTGACCATGTTGACCTCGGTCAGCATCGGGCGAAGCAGCCCGGCGAGCATCGCCGAGGTCAGCGCCTTGGTGTTCATCTCGGCAACGTCGCCGGCATACTCGACGGAAACGCCGAGAATGGTCGTCTCCGTCAGTTGGCCAGCGAACGACCCGATGTTCTCGGCGAGTTGCACGAACGGCTTCAGGCGTGGCGCTTCTTCCGCCGAGATCGACGGCATGTTGAGCGCGTTGGTGACGGCGCCGCTGACCAGATAGTCGGACATCTGCTCGGCGACCTGAATGGCGACGTTCTCCTGCGCCTCGGTGGTCGCGGCGCCGAGGTGCGGCGTGCATACGACGTTGGGCAGGCCGAACAGCGGCGAGGATTCGGCGGGCTCCGTGACGAACACATCGATGCCCGCCCCGCCGACCTTGCCCGACTTCAGCGCCGCCGCGAGGTCCTCCTCGACCACCAGCCCGCCGCGCGCGCAATTGATGATGACCACCCCATCCTTCATCTTGGCGATACCGGCGGCATCGATGATGTTGCGGGTCTTCTCGGTCAGCGGCGTGTGCAGCGTGATGAAGTCGGCGCGCCGGAAAAGCTCGTCGAGTTCGACCTTGTCGACGCCGAGCTGCATGGCGCGCTCGTCGGTCAGGAACGGATCGTAGGCGATCACCTTCATCTTGAGGCCCATGGCACGGTCGGCGACGATCGAGCCGATGTTGCCGCAGCCGATGATGCCGAGCGTCTTGGCGGTGATCTCGGCGCCCATGAAGCGGTTCTTCTCCCACTTGCCGGCCTGCGTCGAAGCGTCGGCGGCGGGCAGCTGGCGGGCGACCGCGAACATCATCGCGATGGCATGCTCGGCGGTGGTGATCGAATTGCCGAACGGCGTGTTCATCACGATGATGCCGCGCTGGCTGGCCGCCGGCACGTCGACGTTGTCGACACCGATGCCGGCGCGGCCGATGACGCGCAGCTTGTCGGCGGCACCGATCAGCTTGGCGGTGACCTTGGTGGCCGAGCGGATGGCGAGGCCATCGTAGGCGCCGATCGCGGCGAGCAGCGCTTCCTTGTCCTTGCCCAGTTCGGGCTTGAAATCGACCTCGATGCCGCGGTCGGCGAAGATCTGCACGGCCGTCTTGGAGAGTTTGTCGGAAACCAGAACGCGGGGTTTCATGGGTTTGCTCCTTCGCCCTCCCCTGGAAAGGGAGGGTCGGCCCAACGGGCCGGGGGTTGGGTGAACGACGGGCGGAGGCCGCTGCGAACAGAGGACCGGGATCGGGAAGCTCCCACCCGTCGCATCCTCGCTGCGACGCCCCTCCCTTTTGTGGGAGGGTCAGGAGTGCCTCACGCCGCCTGTTTGAGGTTGGCCTTCTCCGTGGCGAAGCCCCAGTCCAGCCATTCGGTCAGAATGGCGAGGTCGGCGGCCTCGATGGTCGCGCCCGCCCAGATGCGGAAATGCGGCGGCGCGTCCCGGTGGAAGTTGATGTCGTGGGCGACGCCTTCCTTGTCGAGGCGCGACGAGATCGCCTTCAGGAAGGCCTCCTGCGCCGCGAGATCGAGCTTGACGACGTCCGGATCGACAATCTTCAGGGTCACCGAGGTGTTCGAGCGCGCCGCCGGATCCTCCGCGAAGAAATCGATCCACGGAGTCCGCGCCGCCCAATCTGCGAGCACCTTGAAGTTGGCGTCGGCACGCCCTCTGAGGCCCTTCAGCCCGCCGACCGACTTCGCCCAGTTGAGCGTGTCGAGGTAATCCTCGACGCACAGCATCGATGGGGTGTTGATCGTCTCGCCGACGAAGATGCCTTCGTTGAGCTTGCCGCCCTTGGTCATGCGGAAGATCTTGGGCAGCGGCCAGGCCGGCGTGTAGCTCTCCAGCCGCTCCACCGCCCGCGGGCTCAGCACGATCATGCCGTGCGCCGCCTCGCCGCCGAGCGCCTTCTGCCAGGAGAAGGTCACCACATCGAGCTTGTCGAAGGCGAGGTCCTGCGCGAAGGCCGCGGAGGTCGCGTCGCAGATGGTGAGGCCGGCGCGATCGGCGGCGATCCAGTCGCCGTTGGGCACGCGCACGCCGGAGGTCGTGCCGTTCCAGGTGAAGACCACGTCGTTGTCGAAGTTCACCGACGCAAGATCGGGAAGCTTGCCGTAGTCGGCCTTGATGGTGCGCGCGTTGGCGAGCTTCAGCTGCTTGACCACGTCGGTCACCCAGCCGAGGCCGAACGATTCCCACGCCAGGACATCGACGCCGCGCTGGCCGAGCAGCGACCACAGCGCCATCTCCAGCGCGCCGGTGTCCGACGCCGGCACGATGCCGATGCGGTAGTCGGCCGGAACCTCGAGCACCTCGCGGGTAAGGTCGATTGCCTGCTTGAGCTTCTGCTTGCCGATCTTGGCGCGGTGCGAACGGCCGAGCGCGGCATCGCCGAGCGCCTCCAGCGACCAGCCCGGTCGCTTGGCACAAGGTCCGGAGGAGAAGTTGGGATTTGCCGGGCGCAATGCCGGCGCGGCGGGGTTTGTCATCGGCGTCTATCCTCTCAGATAGAAAGCCTCCCGTTGGGGGGAGGTGTCCCGCCGGCGCAATTACGCTTCCCGGTTTGCCGTGTCAATCGCCTCCCCTCGCGACAAAATGAAGACGCCGCCTGCCCGAAGGCAGACGGCGTCGTACGCATCAGGTTGCGAAGAGCGAGGAGGGACTAGTACTTGACCACGGTCGGGTAGTACGCGGGCTGCGATCCGCCGATGTTCCACCGCGCAGCGACCTTGAAGTCCTGCGAGGTCAGATGCTTGAAGATCATCGGGTTCACCACGTTGTTGGTGCCCTGATAGGTCGTCAGGTCGCCGCTGCGGGCGTCGCCAAGGTCGGTGTAGCTGTACCCGAAGTCGAGGGTCAGGTTGTCGGTGACCTTCATCGACACACCGGCATGGCCGGCCCACGCCAGGCTCCACTCCGAATGCGTGGCGCCGTAGGCGACGCCGCCGTTCGGCACGTTGATGTCGCGGAAATCGGAGATCGTGTTGTACGACGCGCCGATACCGGCACCGACGTACGGGGTCAGCCCGCCGAACGTCATGATGTCCCAGTAGGCGTTGGCGAGCAGCGTGATCTCGGACTTCTTAGCCGAATAGTCGTTCGAGCCGTCGGTAGGCGGGCCGGAGGTTCCGTCCCCGTAGGCGTCGAGGGCCGCGAAGCTGGCCTTGCCGCGATACTCGCCGGTCACGTCGACGCGGAAGTGATCGCCGAAGCGATAACCGAGGCCGGCACCGAAGATCGGCGCGGCGTCGAACGAGCCCTTGTCCAGCCAGCGGAAGTTCGGCGTTCCGGCAAACAGGGCATTGTCGAGATGATCGACGCTTTGGGCAGCGAGGCCGATGTGGCCGCGCAGGTACCAGTTTCCACCGATCTTGATCGGCAGGGGCGCGGGGCCGGGCATGTCAGCCGCGAAAGCCGCGGCCGACGGCAACGCGACAATTGCGGCGCCCAGAAGCGCGGTGAGTTTCAGACGGCGCATGACAGACGATCCTTTCCTGATAGTCCCGCGTGACGCACGGACACGACCGACGGGCGGCTATGGAAAGGTATTCTGGCGAGCAAACCTTAAGGCAGACTTAACCACGTCGCTTAACCACGTTTTTTTACCCTAACGAAAGGTTAACGGACACAGACCCAAGTATTCCGGCCACCCACCCTTGCTCGAATACAAAAGAAAGCCCGCCCGCCGGGGTTCATCTCCCTTGATCGCGTCTCCTTTTGCGACGCCGGCGGCCCCTCGGCCGCCCCGCAACTGCCGCGCACTAATCCTCAGGTTCGGGTTGCAAACTGACCGCCTCGCCAAGTTCGTCCTTGGCGCGCGACGGATTCTCGTTCCAAGATCACCCCACCCATCATGCAACCGGCCGAGAGGCGCAGCAGAAAATGAGTTCCGCCCGTCCGGGAGGAAGTGCAGGCAACGCCCCCAGGCGCGAGGCAGCGGCCAACCTCGCGCGCAACCTGACCCGCATCTGCCAGCGCGAGGAGAGCATCGCCGCCGTCTGCCGGGCGACCAAAATCAACCGGCAGCAGTTCAACCGCTATCTCGCCGGAACGTCGATTCCGAATGCGGAGAACCTCAAGAAGATCTGCCGGCACTTCGGGGTGTCGCGATCGGAGCTCTTCCGCGGCCCCTCCGGCGTTGCCGCGCCGCCCATCGCCGGCCACAACCTCGGCATCCGCGCGCCCTCGGGCGACGGCGCCAGCCAGGTCCTCCGCCAGCTCTACTCCGACATCCAGCCTTCGATCATGCCGGGGCTCTACTTCGTCTACTTCGGCGAGCTCGGCGAGAAGCACAGCGTCCTGCGCTCGGCGCTCGTCATTCGCAACGACGGCAATCTGACGTCGTTTCGCCGCCTGACCGGCATCACGGAGCACAAGCACTCATGGTGGGGCCAGTTCCTCGGCGACCACCGCGGCGTAGTGATCGAACGCGCCCATTGGCTCTATCTCGTCGGCATCAATTTCCGCGGCGTCGGCGAGCCGAGCATGCTGGTGCTGCGCTGGATGCCGGGGGCCAACCCGATGCTCAGCGGTTTCGCCGTCGTCAACACCGCCACCGGACCTAGCCCGATTGCCGTGGTCGTCAGTCCGTGCCGCCGGCGCACGACGCTGCGCCGTGCGCTCCGCGACTCGCACGTCTACTCGGCCGACGACCCCATCATCGATCCGCTCGTCCTCGAGGCGCTCGAGGAAGGATCGGCTTCACTCGCCGCGACGACGCGACGGCTCGACTTGCGCGTGCGCTGGCGCGGCCGCAAGGCCTCGGCTCGCGGCTGAGCCTCGCCGCGCGCCAGACTCTTGGCGTGGGCGACGGCCATCCCCAGCAGCCCGTCGAGAAAGCGCATTTCTTCACCGCGCCCGGCGCTGGTTATCGATCGGATGCCCTCGACCATGTCGGCGACGTAAGCCGCCACATCGGTTATCGGAAGCACATAGATCTCGCCCGGATGCCCGCTGCGGGCGCTCCGCCGGGCCTCGGAATTCGTCGCTCGTTCTGTCATGACACCTGTTCCCCACTGATCCCCAAGCCACCAAAGCAGATCAGCGTAGCACATGCGCGGACCTTTCGCGCGAATGACGCGCGAAGGTGACGCTCCGACGATTGTGAATCGACGCATTTGGGCGCCTTTCGCGCCCTTCGCGAGTTGCGCCTTTCAGCCGACCGACGATCTGCTGTGGGTGCGGGTCATCCCACGCCGGGACGTCCCTGACACCCCAGAGGAGCCACAGACATGAAGTCGAAGAAGCCGAATCTGACCGTCAAGCCGGCCGGCAAGGCCGCCAAGATCTTCGTCACCCCGGCGATGTGCTACACGAAGGCCTGACCTTCCGAACCTGCTGCCGCTCGCCGCTGGCAGACAGCGGCGAGCGGCAAGCCGGGAGCTCCCCGATGCGCGTCCGCTCAGCCCAGAGTTTGGTTTTTGCTCGCGAAGGTCGTGAGATCGTCGCCTACAACTTCCTGACCGGTGCGACGTTCAACTGTTCGCCCGATCTCCTCGCCCTGCTCAGCGAACTCGACACCTGGGCCGACCTCGACAAGGTCGCGAGGCTGGTGCCGGGCATGTCCGCCGACGAGCTTGCCTCGACCCTCAACGACCTGATCGCCGTCGACGCGCTGACGGTCGAGGGGTCCGAAGGCGCCCGCGCCGAGGACGACCTGCGCACGACCTGGCGCTGGGGCATGCCGGCCGCGATGTTCCATTTCAGCCTGCGCGACCGCTCGTATCTTTCCATCGAGGAAGGCGAGAAGATCCAGGAAGCGCGCGCCACCGACACCCCGCAGCCTCCGCTCTTCCTCGCCAACCCGTGCGCGGACGCGATCAAGCTGCCGCCGTCGCTCGCCGACAACGAACTCCTTCAGCTGATGGCCCGCCGCCGCACCGTGCGCGCCCCCGCGCCGCGGCCGGTGCCGCTCTCGGCGCTGTCCGACTGCCTGTTCGCCGGCATGGGAATCACCAGCGGCACGCGCAATTGCGTCGGCACGCTGCCGCTGTCGATGACCCCCTCCGGCGGCGCCCGCAATCCCTACGAGGCCTACGTCTACGCGCGCACCGTCGAGGGGCTGGCGCCCGGCTTCTATCACTACGCGGCAATCGACCACACGCTGGCGCCTGTCTCGGACGACGACCTGCCGCTGCCTTCCGAGTTGCTCGGCGGCCAGGCATGGACCGACGACATGCCGTGCGTCGTGTTCCTGTGCGCGCAATTCGAACGCACCATGTGGAAATACGACGACGCCAACGCCTACCGCGTGGTTCTGATCGAGGCCGGCCATGTCGGCCAGAACGTCATGTTGGCCGCCACCCGCCGCGGCCTCACCGCCTGCCCGACCGCCGCGCTGAACCACTCGCGCATCAATCAATGCATCGGCGAACAGGGCGTCACCCGCTCGCCGATCTACGCGCTGACCATCGCCTATCCCGAGCAGCAGGCCGCCGCCGAGGTCGGCTTCGGCATCCCGCTCAGCGAACCGATGCTCGCCTGGTCCGAGCGGCGCGAAATACTCAACGCGCCCGTCGAGCATCGCGCCTGAGGGGCCACAGGGCCCGGCAGGCCTGCCCCGCCATTGGCACGCCGATCATCCAGCAAGCGCGACGCTAGGCCTGCGGCCGCTCCGGCGCGACCGCCTCATCCACCGAAGCGATCGGTTCGACTTCGTCGGCCGGCGCCGATGCCGCCGCCTCGGGCTTGCGGGTGCGCCGCTCGTACCAGCTCGCCGCCAGGATCGACAGCACGCCCGCGGCGAACGGCAGGATGAAGTCCTTCGGCCACCCGTCCAGCATCTGCCATATCCGCGACAGCAGCGGCACCGTGATGGTGACGGTCTTCGCCACATGCGCAAGCGGCGTATACGAACTGTTGTTGTCGACGGTGACGTCGAGGATGAGCTCCTGGCTGCCGCCCTCCTGGCCGGTGACGAAATACTCCCACTCGCCGACGTTGCTGGCGTGCATGTCCTGCGCCTTGTTTTCCGGGCGCACCGCGACGATCTGGAACGCCCGCCCGCCCTTCAGGCTGACGTTGACGTAGTCGCTGGTCGGGATCACACCGGCCTTGCGCAAGTCGATCCCGTCGGGCGTCAGCAGCGTGTCCGCGCCGGCGTCTCCGCGCTTGAGCGTGATCTTCACGAAGCGCTCTTCGTATGCGGTCAACTGGTCCGGGAGATCGTAGACAAGGACGGCGTTGGCGCGTGAGCCACGCATGTCTTCGGCAATCCTCTCGCGCGCGGTAAGGTCGTTCGGGATCGTGCGCGGCACTGAAGCTTTTTGCGCGGCGTCGGCACTGTCGGCCATGTCACGAGAGCCCGAGGCGCCCGCGGTGGCGGACCGCTCCGGCGTCGACGTGTCCGCGCCCGGCGTTTTGGGCGGAGAACTCGGGGCGCCGCTGCTATCGGGCAGCGCCGCGTCCTTGGTCGGAACGTGCCCCATGGTGGCGCCGGAACCGGGCCGCCCGGCCGCGCCGCCGGCGCCTTGCGGTGGGGCGACCGGGAGCCAGCGCACCGGCGCCGGGGCCGGCGTCGACGCATCTGCCACGCGTTCGGAAGGAACGACGACGGGTCGCGGGTCGAGCCGGTTCGACCAGTATTCCCACGCCGCCCAGCTCGCCGCTCCGATGACCAGGAACGTCGCGACCCCGACCAGCCCGACTCGAAAGCTGCGTGACAGTTCCGGCACCGGCACCGACCCCCACCTGCAACCGGGCCAGCATAGCCAACCGGGCCGCCGGATCGCAAAGGGGAAGGACGCGCTTGCGCACAGGTGTCCAGAAACGAGGAAGGCCGGGCACCAGCCCGGCCTTCGATCGATATTTCTGCGCCGCGAACGGCGAAGCTAGGCCTGCGGCTGCGGCTCCAGCCCGCCTTCCGGCTCGCCACCCGGCCGCCGCGTGCGGCCCTTGGTGACCGGCACCGCCGACGTCTTGTTGGAGGCTGCCTCTTCCGGCGTCTCCCGGATCGGCGGCTTGCCGGCAAGCAGGTTGCGGATTTCGTCGCCGGACAGGGTCTCGTACTCGAGCAGCCCCTGGGCGAGGTGCTCGAGATCATCCTTGTGCGAGCTCAGGATGGCGCGCGCCTCGGCGAGCCCCTCTTCGACCAGCCGGCGGATTTCGCCGTCGATCTTCTGGGCGGTCTGCTCGGAAACGTTCTGCTGGCGCGACACCGAATGGCCGAGGAAGACCTCTTCCTGGTTCTCGCCATAGGAAACCGTGCCGAGCTCGTCGGAGAGCCCCCAGCGCGTCACCATCATGCGGGCCAGGCGCGTCGCCTGCTCGATGTCGGAAGCCGCGCCCGAGGTCACCTTCTCGCGGCCGAACGTCATTTCCTCGGCGACCCGGCCGCCCATCATGATGGCGAGGCGCGAAGTCATCTGCTCGAGGCTCATCGACAACTTGTCGCGTTCCGGGAGCTGCATGACCATGCCGAGCGCCCGGCCACGCGGAATGATGGTGGCCTTGTGGACCGGATCGGTCGCGGCAACGTTGAGGGCGACAATGGCATGGCCGGCCTCGTGATAGGCGGTCAGCCGCTTCTCGTCCTCGGTCATCACCAGGGTGCGCCGTTCGGCGCCCATCATGACCTTGTCCTTGGCGTCCTCGAACTCGGCCATCGTCACCAGCCGCTTGCCGCGGCGGGCGGCGAGCAGCGCGCCCTCGTTGACGAGGTTCATCAGGTCGGCGCCGGAGAAGCCCGGGGTTCCACGCGCGATGACCTTGAGGTCGACGTCGGGGGCCAGCGGCACCTTGCGGACGTGGACCTTGAGAATCTTCTCGCGACCGACGACGTCCGGGTTCGGCACCACCACCTGCCGGTCGAAACGGCCGGGGCGCAGCAGCGCCGGATCGAGCACGTCCGGACGGTTGGTCGCGGCGATCAGGATGATGCCTTCGTTCGATTCGAAGCCGTCCATCTCGACGAGCAGCTGGTTGAGCGTCTGTTCGCGCTCGTCGTTGCCGCCGCCGAGGCCGGCGCCACGGTGACGGCCGACCGCGTCGATTTCGTCGATGAAGATGATGCACGGCGCGTTCTTCTTGGCCTGCTCGAACATGTCGCGCACACGGGATGCGCCGACGCCCACGAACATCTCGACGAAGTCGGAGCCCGAGATGGTGAAGAACGGAACGTTGGCCTCCCCTGCGATCGCACGTGCGAGCAAGGTCTTGCCGGTGCCCGGAGGCCCGACCAGCAGCACGCCGCGCGGGATGCGCCCGCCGAGACGCTGGAACTTCTGCGGATCGCGCAGGAACTCGACGATCTCCTGAAGGTCTTCCTTGGCCTCATCGACGCCGGCGACGTCCTCGAAGGTGACGCGGCCGTGCGCCTCGGTCAGCAACTTCGCCTTCGACTTGCCGAATCCGAGCGCCTTGCCACCCGTCCCCTGCATCTGGCGCATGAAGAAGATCCACACCGCCAGGATGAGGAACATCGGGAACCACGAGATCAGCATCCCGAGCAGCGACTGGCCGCCCTCGGTCGCCGGCTTGGCGGCGATCGAGACGTTCCGGTCCTCGAGCTTCTGGACCAGTTGGGGGTCGGCCGGCGCGTAGGTCTGGAAGGCGGAGCCGTCCGAATAGGTGCCGGTGATCGTCTGCCCGGAGATCGTGACGCTGCGCACCCGCCCCTGATCGACATCGGTCAGGAATTGCGAATAGGCCACGTCATGGCCGGCGGTGCGCTGTCCGGTCGTCTGGAACAGGTTGAAGAGGGCGATCAGGACGAGCCCGATGATCACCCACAACGCGAAATTCCGGAAATTGGCGTTCATCAGGGTCCCTGCTGGGCGGGGGGAGGAGCCCGCCCCAACGTGTCAAGCCTTGCCCACATCTCTTGGCTTCCGGTTAAGATAGGTGCTCGACCTTACGAAGCCAATAAAAACAAGGCTCCCACTGTAACACGACGGGATTGAGGCGACCGGCACCCTTTCCACCAGGGTGAACGCGACCTATCGCCCGCTCGCCAGGTCCGGGAAAAGCGGCGGTTCGGCGAGTCGTTCGGCAACGATCTGGCCGATCGCCACCGGGACCGTCGCCCGGGCCCACGACAGCGATGGAATCGCCACGAGCCGCCCCTTTCGCCGGATGGCAGGCAGCGCATCGAGCGCCCCGATGGGCCCGGCGGTGGCCTTGAGGCCGGCCTCGGAACGCCCGGTTTCCCCCAGCGGACCAAGCGTCAGGCCGGGTGGGAGCCCCCTTCCGATCGTCACCCGGAAGCGGTGGTCGTAGATCAACGGCGGCCCCGCCTTGAGGCGGATGCTCGCCAGCCCCCCCCGCCCCGTCTCGCGATAGAGCGCAAAGCGTCCGCCCCGCCCCTCGATGACGGTCCCGGCAAGGGTGCGCTTGAAGCGGCTGCGGCCATCCCAGTCGAGCATCGCGGCGAGGAGCGCCGCCTGCCGCGAGAAGCGCGGCGGGTAGTCCGCCCCGCCGACCGCCAGGAGCAGGCGCGTCAGGACCCGGCCCCGCACCTCGCCGCGGGCCACCGCGAGCCGTTCCGGGTCGAGCCATGCCACCGCCAGTTCGTCGACCGCGACCGCCACCGCGATCACCGCGCTCGCCGCCTCGTCGACCGCGTCGGCCAGATCGGCGAGCCGCAGCGCGGTCGCGGCGAGGTGGGCCGCATCGAGCCCCTCGCCCGCCAGAATCGGCATGAGTTGCCGCAGCCGCGCCCGGTCGAAGCGCGAATCGGCGTTCATCGGGTCGACGACCGCCGTCAGGCCGGCCGCCGCGACGGTCGCCAGCAGCCGGGCGCGCGGCACCGCCAGCAGCGGGCGCACGATGCTGAGGTCACCGAGCGCAATCGTCGGCCGCATGGCCGCGAGCCCGAAGACGCCGGCGCCGCGCTTGAGACGCAGGAGAAACCCCTCGGCGAGATCGTCGCTGTGATGAGCGACGACCAGGTGGCTGGCGCCGGCTTCGCGCGCCGCGCCTATCAGCAGGCGATAGCGGGCGGCCCGCGCCTCACCTTCCACGTCGCCCGCCGGAAGCGGCCCGCGGCGAACCAGCACCCGCGCCGCCAGGCCGCGCGCCCGGGCGAGCTCGGCGACGCTCGCCGCCTCGCGCGACGACCCGCGTCGCAGACGATGATCGACGGTGAGGATCAGAACTTCCGGCCGGTTGCGCCGGCGCTGGCGCCAGCGATCGATCGAATCGAGCAGGGCTAGCGAATCCGCCCCGCCCGACACGGCAAGCGCGATCAGCGCCGCACCGGCAAGCGGCCGGAACAGCGCTTCGCGTTCAGCGACCGTCAGCGGCGCGGCGCCGCGCCGCGCGGTCGTACCGGCTCCCTTGGAAGATGACGCGGCCACGATCGTTTCACTCGCTTCCCGCAACAAGGTGCGGCGTGTGGACCGCCACTTCAAGTCACGCCAGCGGGAGTGCGGCCCATTTGCACAAGACCGTCACGCGGCTAGGGTATTTCCCCGACCGGAGCCCAGGAGGAACCCCATGAGACTGCGACGCCTCATCGAACTTGGGCTGGGAGCGGCCCTGATCTCAGCAGCCACGGCGGCCCACGCCGAAACGATCCACGCCGATGTGTGGACCGACAACTGGTTCAAGTTCTACCTGAACGACACGCCGATCAAGGAAGACTCGGTGCCGATCACCACCGAGCGCTCGTTCAACAAGGAGAGCTTCGAATTCGACGCGACGCGCCCGTTCGCGCTCAACTTCATCGTCAAGGACTACACCAAGAACGACACCGGGCTCGAGTACATCGGCACCAATCGCCAGCAGATGGGCGACGGCGGCTTCATCGCCCAGTTCACCGACAAGAGCGGCAAGCTCGTCGCGGGCACGAGCGGCGACTGGCGCTGTCTGGTGATCTTCGACGCACCGTCCAGCCCCGCGTGCGCCAAGGAGAAGAACCCGGTCGCCGGCCAGGGCCCCTGCGGTTTCACCAAAATCCCGGAGCCGGATGGCTGGAAGGCGGTCTCGTTCGACGATTCGTCGTGGCCCAAGGCGACCGAGCACACCGCCGCGGAAGTCGGCCCCAAGGACGGCTACGACCAGGTCCGCTGGAACGCGGCGGCGAAGCTGATCTGGGGTCCCGACCTCAAGACCAACAACACCTTGCTCTGCCGGATCGTCATCAAATAGGGCGGCGCATCGCCAGCGCGGTCAGGAGCACGCCGCGCTCGCCTGTTCGGTCTTCACCCGCTGGCGAAGGCCGTTCGGCATCTGCGGGTATTCCTTCAGCGCCAGCGCATACATCTTGCAGGCCTCGGTGCGGTACCCGAGCCCGGCCATCGACAAACCGAGCTTGAGCAGCGAGTCGGGCGCCCGCCTGCTCTTCGGATAGGTCTGGAAGCCGGCCTTGAATTCCTGCGCGGCGCTGGCGTAATCGCCCCGCGCGAACAGGCTCTCGCCCAGCCAGTATTGCGCATCGGGCGCCAGATCGTCCTTCGGATAGGTCGCCAGGAACTTCTTGAACGCCTGGGCGGCAAGATCGTATTGGCCGTTGTTGACCAGCCCATAGGCCTGTTCGTAGTCGGTGTGCGGATCGCCGCTGCCACCCAGCGATGCGACCTGCACCGCGCCACTGTCGGTCGCGGCGGGCGGCGTTGCCGCAGCGCTCTGATCGACGCCGGCGGCAATCGAGGAGAGATCGAGCGGGGTGTCGCCGCCGGCCGGCGCATCGAGCCGCCCGGCGCCGGACGGCGCGGTGCTGGTGGCGGCGCTGTCGAGCTGCACGACCTTGGTGTCGGGCGCTGGCGCAGCCGCCGCGTCGGGAACCGGCAGCGGCGGCGTGCTGGCGCTCTGGCTGGGCGGCGCGGTCGGCTTCACGCCCCTGCCGCCCTCGAGCTGACTGAAGCGGAACTCCGAATCGGCCTGCATGCGCTTCAGCTGGTCCTGAAGCTGCTGGAGCGTGTGGGTCAGCGTCTCGACCTGACCGGTGAGATCGCGGACCTGGCTCTCGAGCTGGTTGATGCGATCCGCGTCGGCCTGAACCGCCTGCCCGCCAGTGTTGGCCGGGGGCGTGTCCTGCCCGCCGCCGAGGCCGAAAATGCTCCACTTGGCCGCTTCGCCGGTCGACGCCGAGGCAAGAAACAGGGCGACCGTCGCGCCGGCAAGAAGCCCCTTGCTGCTGATCATCTGTCTATCCGTGTTGTCGTGCCCGTCGGGCGCGCCACCCCAGGGGGCGGCACGCGCAACCAGCATAGGATAGGACAGGCCAGTTCGGCCAAATTGGGGCGCTTCGGGGGGAAGCGCCCCTCCCCGGCAGCTCCTAGTTGCCGCCGTTGACCACGGTCACTGCGCGCCGGTTCTGCGACCAGCACGAGATATCGTCGCACACTGCCACCGGGCGCTCCTTGCCGTAGGAGATGGTGTGCATGCGCCGCGCCGAGACGCCCCGCGAGGTCAGGTAGTCCTGGACGGCGGCGGCGCGGCGGGCGCCGAGCGCGATGTTGTATTCGCGCGTGCCGCGCTCGTCGGCGTGGCCCTCGATGGTGAAGGTATACTGCGCATACATGTTGAGCCACTGCGCCTGGCGGTCGAGCGTGGCGCGAGCCTGGGCGGAGAGGTCGGACGAATCGGTATCGAAGAACACCCGGTCGC
Organism: uncultured Alphaproteobacteria bacterium; assembly: GCA_963843565.1. GTDB lineage: Bacteria > Pseudomonadota > Alphaproteobacteria > Rhizobiales > Kaistiaceae > DASZQY01. Next base: position 199,864 of record CAWJKY010000001.1, on the reverse strand, counting down.
CGACGTTGACGACGAAATCCTGCGGCGAGCCCGGTGTCGCCGACGTCGCCACGCTCGGCCCCGAGCCAGGACCGTTTGCGGGAGTCTTGGCGCAGGCCGCCAGAAAGAGCGCGGCGATCAGCACCCCGACGACGCCGACGCTGCGGGAAACGGTCATGGTATTCGCCATTCGGCGTAACTCCTCATCCACCATAGTGGGCGCGCCAAGGTCTAGCGTCGCCTTGGTTAAGCGCGCGTGCAGAACTCTGGTTAAGCGTTGGTTGACGGGCCCATGGGGGTGGAAACGTCTCGCCTTCGCGTCCCGGCGCGGACCCGGATTTCCCGGACCGCGCTTACCCCCACCCGGCGCGCAAGCTATCCGCGGCCGTTCAGTTGAGCAAGGGCGACCAGGCCGGATCCGACGCAAACGACGGCGTCGGCACGAGCGCCTCGCCATAGCCGGTGAGGTCGATCGTCCACAGCTGGGGGCCGCCGGTGGCGCCCTGCGTGTTGCGGAAGAACATGATGACCCGGCCGTTCGGCGACCACGTCGGCCCCTCGTTGTGGAAGCCTTCCGTCAGGATGCGCTCACCCGACCCGTCCGGGCGGATGACGCCGATGGCGAACTGGCCGTTGGCGCGCCGCGTGAACGCGATCAGGTCGCCGCGGGGCGACCACACCGGCGTGTCGTAGGAGCCCTTGCCGAAGGTGATGCGGTGCGCGTTGGAGCCGTCGGCGTTCATCACGTAGAGCTGCGGCTGACCGCCGCGATCCGACTCGAAGACGATCTGCCGGCCGTCTGGCGAATACGACGGACTGGTGTCGATCGCCGCGTCGTCGGTGAGCCGCGTCGTGTTGCGCGAGCGCAGATCGAGCGTGAAGATATTGGCGTTGGCGCCGGCCTGCAGGCTCATGATCACCCTCTGGCCGTCCGGCGAGAAGCGCGGCGCGAACGTCATGCCGGGGAAGTCGCCGACCGGCTCGCGCTGCCCGGTCTCCAGATTCATGATGTAGACATGCGGCGTTCCGCCAGTCGAGCCTTGCGGCGGGATCGCCATGTAGGTGATCTCCTGGCTCGACGGGTTGAACCGCGGCGTGATCTCGATGTCGGTGCCGCGCGTCAGGTAGCGCACGTTGGCGCCGTCCTGATCCATGATCGCCAGCCGCTTGGTGCGGTCGTTCTTCGGTCCGGTCTCGTCGACGAAGACGATACGGCTGTCGAAGTAGCCCTTCTCGCCGGTCAGCCGCTCGTAGATGGCGTCGGCGATGATGTGGGCGACGCGCCGCCAGTTGTCGGGGCTGGTGAAGAACTGCTGCCCGGCCATCTGCTGCCCGCCGAAGACGTCCCACAGATGGAACTCGACCCTGAGCCGCCCGTCCGGCTGGCGCAGGACGCCGCCGGTGACTAGCGCCTGCGCCGACAGCACTGTCCAGTCGGAGAAGTGCGGCACCTGATCGGGCCCTACGGTCTGCTGGGTGAAGGTCGTCGGGTCGAGCGGCGCGAAGATGCCGGAGCGCTTGAGGTCGGCGGTGATCACGCCGGCGAGGTCGACGCCGACCTGCGTTTCCTGCCCGCTCCCGGCGAAGTTCGGGATCGCGATCGGCAGCGGCGCGACATTACCGCGCGTGATGTCGATCTCGACCATGGCCGAGGCGGGCGCCACGCCAAGCGCCAGTGCGGCAAGCACCAGAAAGGCGGCCACGCGTCTGGTTGGCTGCACCAGCATCCTAGGTCGCGCCCATGTCGGTCGGGTCAAACGTCACCTTCACTTCCTTCCAGGCATCGTACTTGGCAACGGGAAGATTGTATGGCGCGCAGCGCTGCACGGCACGAACCGCACTTTCCGGCGCGGCCGTGGCATATTGGCCCTGCGGCGCCTCGAGAACCTTGGGTTGGCCGGAGACCGTCCCGTCGGAGTTGAGCTCGATGAGCAGCACCACCCGCACTTCGGCCGGGTCGGTCCAGCCGATCGGCACATTCCAGCAGCGCGCCAGCCGCGAGCGCAGGATCTCCAGCTCGCTTGCCGTCATCGTGGTGTTCTCGGCCGCCCGGGGGGCGCCGACAGTCGGCTGCTGATCGGTCGGCGCGGCAGCCGCCTGATCGAGCTTGCTCTGATCGAGGAGCGCCTGAATCTGGTCCATCTCTGCGGTCGGCTTGTCCGGCGGCGCCGGCATCTTGGGACGGATGCGCGGCATCGGCACGTCAGTGAGCGGCGCGGCGGCCGTCTCGTCGGGGGGTGGCGTGGTTGCGTCCGGCGCGGGTGCCGGCGGCGGCGCGCCTTCAGACTGGGGCGGTGGCGGCGGGGCCGGCGGCGGCGGTTGCGGCTGCGGTGCCGGCTGATCCTTGGGCGGATCGGGTTTGGGCAGCGGCGGCGGCACCTCCACCGGCTTCACGGCCGGCGGGAGCGCCGGCGTGGTCTTCACCAGTGTCGCGGTCTGCAGGCCCTTGGTCAGTTTGGTCGCATCGGCAATCTGCACGAAGTCCACCGGGATCTGCTCGATGCTGCTCGAATCGAGCGGCGCCGACGTCACCGCCACGAAGCCCCACGCGATCAACGCAGCGTGCGCCGTGCCCGATGCGATGAGGCCGGTCCGCATCGGGTCAGCCCGTCGGTTCCTTCAGCGCAACCAGCGCGATGTGGCGGAAGCCGGCGCCGTTGATCGTACCCATGACGCGCATGATGGTGCCGTAGCTCACCGACTTGTCGCCGCGCACGTAGATGCGCTGGTCGAGATCGTTGGCGGTGAGCGCGCTGAGTTTCGCCACCAGATCGTCGAGGGCCACCTCGTTGTCCTTGAGGAAGACGTGACCTTCCGTGTTGATGGTGACGATGATCGGCTCCTTCTCGACGGCCAGCGGTTTCACCTGGGCCTCGGGAAGATCGACCGGGACGCCGGCCGAAAGCAGCGGCGCCGTCACCATGAACACGATCAGCAGCACCAGCATCACGTCGACAAACGGCGTGATGTTGATCTCGCTGACCGGCAGGCTGCGCCGGCGGCGACGCCGATTTGGCCGATGTGCGGCGTGACCGATCGGCGACGCCACGATCTACTCCGCCCTCTCGTCGACCTGGCGCGACAGGATGGCTGAGAACTCGTCGGCGAAGCCTTCCAGCCGCTGGCTGATCTTGCCGGCGTCGTTGGAGAGTTTGTTGTAGGCGACATTGGCCGGGATCGCCGCGATCAGGCCGAGCGCCGTCGCCAGCAGCGCCTCGGCGATGCCCGGCGCCACCACGGCCAGTGCCGTGTTCTTGGACGCGGCAATCGCCTGGAAGCTCGACATGATGCCCCACACCGTGCCGAACAGGCCCACGAACACCGCCGAGGAACCGACGGTCGCCAGAAACAGGAGCCGCCGCTCCAGCCGTTCGCTCTCCCGGTCGATGGCGACGTCGAGCACCTTGTCGATGCGCGTCTGCAGGCCGATCGGCGAGCGCGCGCCGGCCTCGAAGCTGCGCTTCCACTCGCGCATGGCCGCCACGAACACCAGCGCCATCGCCGTCGGCGAGCGGCCCGACTGGGCGCGGTAGAGCTCCTCCAGCGACTGGCCGGACCAGAAGATCTTTTCGAAGCGGTCCATCTGGCGGCGCACCCGGCCGTAGAGCAGCGTCTTGTCGACGATGATCGCCCAGCTCCACACCGACGCCAGCACCAGCCCGACGATGACGAACTTCACGACGATGTGGGCCTGAAGGAAGAGCGTGAGAAGCGAGATGTCCGTGCCGGGCGCGGCAAGAACGACGTTGGTCACGGTGTCGTTCATGGAAGTTCTGGCCCCTTGCCCCTGGTCATCCCGCCCGTTCGCCGCGCCGCGCGGCGGAGCCGGCGACCGTCGCCATGCATGACCTTGCAAGTCGTTGGCCGGGCTTCCTTTTCCGCCGCATTCTGTCGCCCGCAATCTTGTCAAAACGAGGGCGCGGAGACGCCATGTGCGCCCCGAAAACCGTGGAAGTCCTAAGGCTTGCGCGGTTAACGCGCCGTTAAGGCCGGGGCGTCGCGAGGCGCGCCGCGACCGCCTTGGGGATGCGCCGCAGCCCGCCGTCCGGGCCGATCATGACCACCGTGATCTCGGCGCGGACGAGCAGCGTGTCGTCGCGGCGGATCGCCTGGGCCAACTGGATTCGCGTCCCGGTGATCGCCTCGGTGCGGGTCTCGACCTCGACCAGATCGTCGATGCGGGCGGGCTTCAGATAGTCGGCCGTGAGGCGGCGGACCGCGAAGGCAAGCGGCTCACCGTGGGCGCCCTTGGCCAGCGCATCGTGGCCGATGCCGCTGAGGCGCAGATAGTCGGTCCGCCCGCGTTCGAGGAAGCGGATGTAGCTGGCGTGATAGACCACGCCGGAGAAATCAGTGTCCTCGTAGTAGACCCGCACCGGCAGGATGTGCCCGCCATCGACCAGCCGGCCGGCGAGATCAGGCCATGACTGCGAAGCACTCATCTCCCCCTCCTCGCCCTATCTGGCCGGGTCCATTCGCTCGGCGCGCTGCGCGGCCGGACCCGCGGCCGACACCAGATTGTGCGCGGCGTTGACGATCCCGACATGGGAGAAGGCCTGCGGGAAATTGCCGAGCTGGCGCTTCGCCACGGGATCGTACTCCTCAGCCAGCAGGCCGAGATCGTTGCGCAAGGACAGCAGGCGCTCGAACAGCTCGTGCGCCTCGTCGCGGCGGCCGATCATCGCCAGCGCATCGACCATCCAGAAACTGCACACCAAGAACGTGCCCTCGCTGCCGGAAACGCCGTCGCTGCCCTCCTCCGTCCGGTAACGCAGCACGAGGCCGTCGCGGGTCAGGTCGCGGCGGATCGCATCGACCGTGGAGATCACGCGCGGGTCTTCCGGCGGCAGGAATCCGACCAGCGGCATAAGCAGGAGCGAGGCATCGAGAGCCTCGCTGCCGTAGCACTGGACGAAGCTTTTGCGCCTGTCGCTCCAGCCGTTTTCGAGGATGTCGGCGCGGATGGCATCGCGCACCCCGCGCCAGTGGTCGACCGGGCCTTCGAGGCCGAAATCCTCGACCTCGCGAATGGCGCGATCGTATGCAACCCAGGTCATCATGCGGGAATGGGTGAAGTTCCGCCGTCCGCCGCGCACCTCCCAGATGCCGTCGTCCGGGTTCATCCACTTCTTTTCGAGATCGCCGAGCAGAACCTTCTGAAATTTCCATCCGTCGCGCGACCCGTCGAGCTGATACTTGCGCGCGGCGTGAAGGGCATCGACAAGCTCGCCAAAGACGTCGAGCTGAAGCTGCGAATGGGCGGCGTTGCCGATCCGCACCGGCTGGGACTTCTCGTAGCCGGCGAGCCACGGCAGCTCCATCTCCTGCAGCCGCCGCTCACCGGCAAGGCCGTACATGATCTGCAACTGGCCCGGATGACCGGCGGTGGCGCGCAGCAGCCACTGGCGCCAGCCCCGCGCCTCCTCGCGGTAGCCGGCGGCAAGCAGCGCGTAGAGCGTGAAGGTCGCGTCGCGGATCCAGCAGTAGCGATAGTCCCAGTTGCGTTGGCCGCCGATTTCCTCCGGCAGCGAGGTGGTCGCCGCCGCCACGATGCCGCCGGTCGGCCAGTAGGTGAGGCCCTTCAGCGTCACCAGCGAGCGCACCACCGCGTCGTACCACGGGCTGTCGGGGCCGTCCTCGAACCGGCAGCGCCCCGTCCACTCCCGCCACCAGAGTTCGGTCTCCTCCAGACGCGCCAGCGGATCGACCTGACGCTCGCGCTCCCGGTAGGACGGATGGTAACAGAGCGCGAAGGCGACCTGCTGCCCCTCGCGGACCTCGAATGCGGCCCGTGTGCGCATGTTCTCGTTCTTGAGCGGCACCTCAGTGTGCAGCTCGAGCCCGTCGGGTCCGGCGACCATGCTGAGGCCGAAGTCGCGGCGGCGCACCCACGGCACCGTGTTGCCGTAGCCGAAGCGCACGACGAACTCCATGTCCATGGCGACCTTGCCACGATCGCCGCGCACGATGCGCATGACGTCGACCCGGTCTTCGTCTTCGCTGATCGGCATGAAATCGATCAGGGTAGCGGTGCCGTCCTCCGTCTCGAAGGTGGTCTCCAGGATGGCGGTCCCGTCGCGGTAGCGGCGGCTGACGCGATACGCACCCGCCGGCGCGATGCGCCAGTGGCCGTTGCCGTCGTTGCCGAGCAGAGCCGCGAAGCAGGCGTCGGAATCGAAGCGCGGCAGACAGAGCCAGTCGATGGAGCCGTCCCGTCCGACCAGCGCCGAGGACAGCATGTTGCCGATGAATCCGTAGTCTTCGATCGGCTTGCTCATGCCGGCGTTGCCACGAGGCTCATTCCCCGTCGTCCTCGCCGTCGAACAGCGGCATCTGGGCGCCGTTGGCCGGCGGCTCCAGGCCGAGGTGGCGGAAGGCCTGCGCCGACAGCATCCGTCCACGCGGCGTGCGCTGCACCAGCCCCTGCTGGATCAGGAACGGCTCGACGATCTCCTCGATGGCGTCGCGCGGTTCCGACAGGGCAGCGGCAATCGTGTCGACCCCCACCGGGCCGCCGCCAAAGCTCTCGGCGATCAGTTTCATGTAGCGCCGGTCGAGCGGATCGAGACCCAGCACGTCGACCTCGAGGCGGCGGAGCGCCCGGTCGGCCTCGTCCGCGCCGACCGCCTCGACCTTGTCGACGGCCGCGAAATCGCGCACGCGCCTCAGCAGCCGCGTGGCGATGCGCGGCGTGCCGCGCGAGCGACGGGCGACCTCGGTGGCGCCCTCGGGCGTCAGCGGCAGGCCGAGGATGCGCGCCCCGCGCTTGACGATGTGCTCCAGTTCGCCGACCTCGTAGAAATTGAGCCGCACCGGGATGCCGAAGCGGTCGCGAAGCGGCGTGGTGAGCAGGCCGAGCCGGGTGGTGGCACCGACCAGGGTGAACGGCTGCAGGCCGATCTTGACCGAGCGCGCCGCCGGCCCCTCGCCGATGATGAGATCCAGCTGGTAGTCCTCCAGCGCCGGATAGAGGATTTCCTCGACCGCCGGCGACAGGCGGTGAATCTCGTCGATGAAGAGCACGTCGCGCTCTTCGAGGTTGGTGAGCAGCGCCGCGAGGTCGCCGGCCTTGGCGATCACCGGCCCGGAGGTGGCGCGGAAGTTGACGCCCAGTTCGCGCGCCACGATCTGCGCCAGCGTTGTCTTGCCGAGGCCCGGCGGCCCGACGAACAGCACGTGATCGAGCGGCTCCTGGCGCGCTCGCGCAGCCTCGATGAACACCTTGAGGTTGGCGCACGCCTGCGCCTGCCCGACGAACTCCGACAGAAGTTGCGGGCGCAAACTGGAGTCGGGCGCGTCGTCGTCGCGCACTTCCGGAGCGACCATGCGGCTCATCCGGGCGCCGCTCCCGCCCGGCGGCCGAACTGCCACAGCCGCGCGCCGCTCCACGTGCAGGCGAGCGCCGCCACCGCGCCAGCGACCGCCAGCGCAGCCGTGAGGCGGAACCCGCTCCCGCCCCCCATCTCGAGCGGCAGGGCGACCAGCGAGACGACCGCGCCAACGGCCGCGGCGAAGAGGCCAATGCGCTCGCGATTGCCGAGCAACGGCGTGGCGGCCGACACGATGACGCCGGTCACGGCGGCCGTCTTCCAGGCCATCACATAGCCGAGCACAAACAGCGGGTAGTAGGCGACGAGCACCAGCATCGATGCGATCGGCCCGCCCGCCGCGCCGCTCAGGATCCCCCAGACGATCATGAAGACCACCGTCCCGACGAACGGCCCGACGACCACGAAGATCACCGTCTCCAGCACAATGCCGACGAGATAATGCGGCCAGCTGCGGCCGTCGGACGCCGGTCTCATCGCGCCAGCTCCTTCAGGCCGAGACGGATCAGCGTCTCCGCGTCGGCGCCCTCGCCGGCCGAGCGCGATGCGGCGGCAACCGCGGCCCCGGCTTGAACCTGCGCGTAGCCGAGGTTGACCAGCGCCGAGACCGCGTCGGCGATCGGGCGCGGCGCGCGGTGCTCGCCGAGCTCTTCCTGGAGCCGCACCACCATCGGATCGGCGCTCGAATAGGCCGGCGCCTTGTCGCGGAGTTCCGCCACAATACGTTCGGCGACCTTGCGCCCGACCCCCGGCGCGCGCGACAGCGCCGCCTTGTCCTGAAGCGCGATGGCCGTCGCCAGATCGCCGGGCTTCATGGTGCCGAGCACCGCCAGCGCCACCCGCGCACCGACGCCTTGCACCGTTTGCAGCAGGCGGAACCACTCGCGTTCCAGCCCGTTGGCGAACCCGTAGAGCCTGATCATGTCCTCGCGCACGTAGGTCTCGATCGCCAGCGTCGCCCGTTCGCCGACCGCCGGCAAGCCTTGCATGGTGCGCGCGCTGCAATGGACCTCGTAGCCGACGCCCGACACGTCGAGGATGACCCAGTCTTCCCCATAAGAATTGATGACGCCGGTGAGCTTGCCGATCATGGCGCATCCCTAGCAGGTCGAGGCCCGTTCGGGTATCGCGAGGGCATCCGGGAAGCGCCTAGCCTGCGACCGCCAGCCGGAGCGCCGCCGCACCGCGATGGTGGGCATGGCAGATGGCGATGGCGAGCGCGTCCGCGGCATCGTCCGTGTCGAATGTGGCGCGCGGCAACAGGATGCGCACCATCGCCCTGATCTGAGTCTTGTCGGCGTGGCCGGATCCGACCACCGCCTTCTTGACGGCGTTCGGCGCGTACTCGGCGACCGCAAGCCCGGCGAGCGCCGGAACGAGCAGCGCGATCCCGCGCGCCTGGCCGAGCTTCAAAGTGGCGGCGGCGTCCTTGTTGACGAAAGTCTGCTCGACCGCCGCCTCGTCGGGTTGATATGCGGCGACGATCTCCTGAAGGCCGCCATGGAGTGCCACCAGCCGCTGCGCCAGCTCCCCGTCGAGCGGCGCCCGCACCGTTCCCGCTGCCACGAAGGCGAGTGCGTTGCCGGTCACCGCGACGACGCCCCAGCCGGTGCGGCGGAGGCCGGGATCGACGCCGAGGATTCGAATCGTGGCGGACATGGCGGAACAAGCCGTAGCGCCGAATGGCGTGGCTTGCCAGAATGGGCGGCCGCCAGCGCGGCAGGGCCGGGTGTGACCGACGCCGCAGCGCCGCTCCGCCCGACAGCCGACAATAGCCCTTCGTTCGCCAGGGAGCCCCGCGACATGCGTGAATTCTCGATTGCCGTGATTGCCTTCGTGACCTCGGTCGGCCTGTCGCCGCTCGCCGCATCGGCGGATGAGTTGAACATGCCCGACCGCAAGCCCGGCCTCTGGGAACTCACCACCCAGCCGACCGGACTTCCCAAGGCGATCACCACCAGGATGTGTCTCGACCAAGCGACCGACAAGGCGATGATGAAGCTCGGCATGTCGATCAGCCAGTGCGATCAGCTCACCATGAGCCACGACGGCAACGACCTCATCATCGACTCGGTGTGCGCCGTCGGCGGCGCCAAGATGAAGACCCACGCGGTCATCTCCGGTGATTTCCAGTCGGCCTACGCCATGAAATCCGTCAGCGACCGCATTTCAGGTGCCTCGAACCTGCCCGCCCACAGCGAGGTGACGCAGCAGGCCACCTGGATCAGCGACTGTCCGAGCGACATGAAGCCCGGCGACATGACGTTGCCCAACGGCATGAAGATGAACGTGCTCAAGGTGCTCGGCGGCGGCTAGCGGTTACGCAGCAGCGTGCGCAGCCTGATCTTCTCGCCAATCTGGCAATCGACCGGTTCGCGGACGGCGATCGGCGTGGCGGTCGCGAGCGCCGCCGGCATCAGGCGGGGTTGCAGGCCCGAAATCTCCAGAACCAGTTTGCGGCGGATCGCTGCTTCGAACTGGCCGACGTCCTCGACGCGAATGACAAAGGCGCCGGGGCCGCCGATCACGCAATCCTCGTAGTAGGAATCGAGATTGGGGATATCGCCGTCCTCGGGGTTCACCCGGACCATGATCGGCAGGCCGTTGATGACGAATCCGTTGCGGACCAGGAGGTCGCGGGTCTGGTCGACCGGGAAGCCGGCATTGTTGGGCCCGTCGCCGGACACATCGATCTCGCGCCGCGCGCTGGTGAAGCCGCTGTCGAGAAACAGGCCTGAGGCGACCAGAAGCCCGCTCGAAATGGAGGTTCCGATTTCCGAGGCTGGCGGCGCCGCGGCGAGTCGGTCCGCGAAGCCATCCGCGTCGGCCTTGCTGGCAATCAGCGTCCACGGAACGGCGACGACCGAGAAGCCCGGACGCGCCCACTCCATGTAGGCGACGGCAACGCGGCCGAGCAGCCCGGAGGTGATCGCCTCGACGACGGCGGGGTGGCGGAACCCGGCGACATAGCCGGCGCGCTGGATGCGCTGCTCCTCGATATCCATCGACGGGGAAACATCGACCGCGAGGACGAGCTGGAGATCGACCGGCACGTCGCCGCAGAACGCCGGCGACGCCGTCAGCGCCAGCCCGGCGAGGCAATACGCGGACGCACGGATGCGCATGCCAGCCATCGCCGCTCCCGAGCAAGGTGGCGCCCCACCGGCAATGGTAGCCCAAATCCCGACTGCGGGAACAACGTTAGCGGCGAGCGACGACCCGGCCGATCAGCACCAGCGCGGCGCCGGCGATCGCGAAGCACGCCAGGAACATCGCCATGTTCACGAACACATGCGGATAGCCGAGGGTGGGCACGTCGATGAACGGGTAGGGATAGAATCCGGACGAGGGCCCGCGCAGGAGAATGTAGGCGCCGTAGGCGACCGGATAGGCGAGCCAAGCGGCGGCGAGCTTGAGACGCAGGCCCGACTTCGGCGCGAACAGCAGCCAGTAGACGGCAAAGGCCAGCGGATCGACGAAGTGCAGGAGGTCGTTGGCGACCGCGCCGAGACCCTGGAAATGGAACAGGTGGCGGAGGAACAGGAAGTACACGACGCCGGTGATGCCGATGTAGAGGCAGGCGGCGCCGACCACCGCAGGGCGGCGGAACCATTGCCACAGGCGCCCGGACGGAGCGAGCACAGCGACCGCCGCGACGACGAACACCAGCACGTTGCTCTCGACCGTGAAGTAGCTGAAGTAATTGACGGTGGCGGGCCAGAACCCGGCCGCTGGCTTGCCCGAAATCAGGTCGTAGTACTGGAGGGAAACGCCGGCGAGCGCGGCAATCGCCACGATGCCGGCCCACAGCCGGCCGAGCCGGGTCCACATCTAGGCGGTCAGCTTGGCCAGGACGGCGTCGGGAATCTCGAAGTTGGCGTAGACGTCCTGAATGTCGTCGTCGTCCTCGAGACTGTCGATGAGCTTCAGGATGGCGGTCGCCTTCTCCTCGTCGAGCGGCGTCACGGTCTGCGGCTTCCACACCGCCTTGACGGTCTCGGCCTCGCCGAGCGCCTTTTCGAGATTGCCGGCGACCTCGCCGATGTCCTCGAACGCGGTGGTGATGACGTGGCCCTCGGGCCCGCTCTGCACGTCGTCGGCGCCCGCTTCGATCGCGGCTTCGAGCACTGCATCGGCGCTGGCAACCCCGGCCGGATAGGAAATCTGCCCGACCCGATCGAACATGAACGCGACTGAATTGCTCTCGGCCAGCGAGCCGCCGTTCTTGGTGAGCATCGAGCGCACCGCGCCAGCGGTGCGGTTGCGGTTGTCGGTGAGCGCCTCGACGATGATGGCGACGCCACCCGGCCCATAGCCCTCGTAGCGGATCTGCTCGTAGTTGTCGGCCTCGCCACCGATCGCCTTCTTGATGGCCCGCTCGATATTGTCCTTCGGCATGTTCTCGGCGCGCGCGTTGGTGATCGCCAGGCGCAGGCGCGCGTTCATGGCCGGATCGCCGCCGCCGAGCTTGGCGGCTACGGTGATTTCACGGGCGAGCTTGGAGAACAGCTTCGAACGGCGCGCATCGGCGGCGCCCTTCTTGTGCATGATGTTCTTGAACTGGGAATGACCGGCCATCGAGGTCTCCAAAACAGGCGGCGGGCCTTATACGACAGGCGGCGCGCCGAAAGGAAGGGCGCGGGGCTCCCCTAGTCGCGCCAGAAATGCGGGGTCGTCTCGGCGAGCGCCCCGCCACGGCGGAGCGGCGCCACGGCCGTGGCCAGCCCGGTGTTGTCGTCGATCTCGACCGCCAGCCCCGCGATCGTCGCCTCGCCATCGGCCGGCGAAAAACGCTCGCCCGGCACCTTCTGGAGGAAGCGGCGCAGCGGCTCCTCGTGGTTCATGCCGATGACCGAGTTGTAGTCGCCGCACATGCCGACGTCCGACTGGAAGGCGGTGCCCGATGGCATGACGTGATAATCCGACGTCGGGACGTGCGTATGGGTGCCGACGACCAGGCTGACGCGCCCGTCGAGGTGCCAGCCGATCGCCTGCTTTTCGCTGGTCGCCTCGGCGTGAAAATCGACCACGATGGCATCGGCCTGCTCGCCCAGCGGACAGGCGGCGATCTCGGCGTCGATGGCAGCGAAGGGATCGTCGAGCTGGTCCATGAAGACGCGGCCCATGGCATTGATGACCAGCACGCGGGCGCCGTTGCGCGCCACGAACAGGCCGGCCCCGTGGCCGGGGGTGCCGGCGGGAAAATTGACCGGTCGCAGGAAGCGCTCCTGACGGGCCGCAAAGACCAGCGCCTCGCGCTGGTCGAAGGCATGGTTGCCCGTGGTCACCACGTCGGCGCCGGCGTCGATGACGTTCTTCAGGATCTCCTCGGTGATGCCGAAGCCGCCGGCGGCGTTCTCGCCGTTGACGATCACGAAATCGAGCCGGTTCTCCTCGATCAGCCCGGGCAACTGGGCGATCGCGGCATTGCGGCCGGTGCGCCCGACGAGATCGCCAAGAAAAAGAAGTCGCAACGCTCAGGACCTCGGATCGGGGGCGCGCAGGTCGATGGTGGCGTTCTCGGTGACCACCGCGTCCAGCCGCACGTCATGGGATTCAGCGCCGATTGCATCGACTTCCTGGACGGAGAATGCAACCCCGACGGCAAGCGGCGTGAGGCCGCGCGCGGCCAGACGGGCGAGCCCGCGGTCGTAGTGGGCAAAGCCGTAGCCGAGGCGATGGCCGGTGCGATCGAAGCCGGCGAGCGGCACGATCAGCGCGTCGGGCGCCGCTTCCGGGGCGGACGCACCGGGGGCCCGCGTCCCGAAGCCGGCGTCGACCAGCGGCGTCTCGGCATCGGCGCGGCGATAGACGAGGATGCCGTCAGCGCCAATGGCCGGCAGCGCCACCACGATTCCCCTGGCCCGCGCCCAGGTGGCGATGGCCTCCGGGTCGACCTCGGAGCGGATGGCGCGGTAGACGGCGAGCGTGCGCGGCGGGGCCGCGTCGAGCAGCGCAATCGCCCGGCGGGCGATGATCGTGGACAGCCGGGCACGCTCCGCTTCGCCGATGGCATCGCGGCGGGCAAGGGCCGCCGCGCGCAACGCCGCCTTGGCGGAGGTCTCGTCAGCCGATGCCGTCATGGGGTCCTTGAAGAGGGGCGGAGAAAGAAGCGAAGCCGCAACGGCCGGTGGAGTTAATCGACCCCGGAGACCTACACAGTAGGTGGGCGCCGTATGTGCGAGCCCACGGGCCCGCTCAGGAACAGCTCCCGTTTGGATCGATAAGCCCCGGGAGTACTTTATCTCCTGCCGCACCCCGCAGCTTCGCCGCCCGGAGATATAGGGCCGGACGGGATTTGGCGCCAGCGGGAGGGGGCGGGCCCGCACACCAGCTGCCCGTTGCCAACACCCGCTCATTCCCGCGCATGCGGGAATCCAGGGGGAAATGTTGTTACGCCAGCTCCCACATCTCGCGGCTCCTGCCGCCATCCCTGGATCCCCGCCTTCGCGGGGATGAGCGGTTGAGAGGCGGGCGTGACGGTTCGTTCCCGCGAGCGGTTGCGCCCCGAGTCATCGTCTCCTTCCAGCGCGTCCCTCTTTCCTGAGCCCTCGCGAAACACGAGGGGGTGGCGGGCGCTCGTCCGAGTGCCAGTCCGGGTAGTCCGATAAGGGGCGCTCATCCGAGCGCCCGCCGCGGCGATTTGTGTCCTCCGACACCCGCGCTCCGGGCAGCAGGCGGACGGACCCGCCTTAAGAGCGGGCAACCCGTCCTGACCGCGCCGCGCGCCGGGAGGTCCCCGGGGTTGGCGCTAGCCTGCCGCCCTTAAGGTCAGCGACTGTGACAGCCGGTCGTAATGCCGGCGGGCGGATCTTGCGGAAGCCTCCCGAGGCCCGGGGGTGCGAACCCCGCGGCTTGGGTCTCCCCTCACCGACGGCTCCAACGCGGAGACAGCCGCAGGCGCCGCTCCAACCATGCGTTGCCGCACCGGCTACCTTTCGGTCTGCTCCGCAACGGCTCGCTTCGCGCGATGCGACCCCTCGGGTGAGCAGGGACGAGGTCAGTTTCTCATGGGGGCGACAGGCGGGGATTACTTCTTTTGGGCGGGGAGTACGGGGGCTTTGTGGAAGAAGCGTCGATACCAAACCGTACCGGCGCGCTCATGTTGCGCTGGCTCGAGAGCGGTGTTCCCGCCTCTCCGCAGATGACTTCGGCATCTCGACCACTGTCCGACAGGGCGTTAAGCTGCGCCTCTAGCGAGGAAACACGATCCTTAAGGGCGGACGCATCCTCCCCGTTGAACCGCGAGTGTTCACGAAGCGACTCGACTTGGCCAGTCAGCTCAGCAATAGAACTCCTCAGCCCTCGGCTGGCACTCGACCAAATTGCTGCGCGTTTGAATGTATCTGCCACGCACCAGAGATCGCCCCAACTACCGCCAACGCAAACAGAGCGGCGGCAATGCCGCCCTGCGACCTATGCCCCGGGCTTTGACCAACTCGCTGGCTTCTTCAACTAGACGTATGCGGAGAATGGTTTCATGCGGCGTGCTTTCCCGACCGTCGCGCCGATGTATCGGCCTTTCCCGGCTGTTCGTCTTCTCAGCCGGGAACGCAGGTTGGTCTTCCTCGCGGCTTGTGAGGCTCAGGCGGCATTGCCAGCATGCGCGCGGCGATGCGCTTGGCTTCGGTTAGGTCTGTTTTGGGTGCTTTCACCATGGCAACAATCGTTCCCGGTGATGGTTCTTTTAGGAGCCCGCGAGCCAAGTTACGGCGTTGCGAGACGATCACCTTAATTGCGAATATGATCTTCAGCGAGCCAGCAAATACGGGCCTTACTCCGAACTCGGCAAAACGTTTCAAGCCTACGTGGGTGGAAGAGCATAACGGGGGGCAACATCACATTCCGACATGTCCGATGATGACGCCTCCCGAGCCTCTACACGCAAGACCTTTCCACCATATTCGGTGATGTGCTGTCACAATTTGCGGGCGGCGCAATCCATGTGATCAAGCTATCGAGCGAGCATGGTTTACGCCTATACGGGGGCGACGATCTCGGGATCGAAACTTTCCACTCTCCTGACTCGCTTCGTCGCCGAAGTTAGTTCGACGAAGTTCAGAAGGAGATCAGCCTCCTTTGTAAGGGTCACCCAATCAATCTCATCTTTCAGGAGACGCGAATTGCCGTCAATCTGGATTGGAAATCTCTGAAAACATGGACAAAGGCGGGAACATCCTTCGGTGCCAGCCCTGCCTCTGACACAAACCCTGACGCAGTCGTGTCCCTGCTCGTCGCCTTGGGATATTCGTCGCCATGCCACACCGAAAGACCAAAGCCTTGTGTCCCTTCAATGACAATTCTTTGCCCGCGTTCGAGAACTGCACGAAGCAACCGAAGTGAATGGATGTACAACTGTCAAGACAAGCACAAGGCGAGCTTACGCGTTTCTGACGCGCGGTACACAGCCCCTGGTTCCTCCTTCGCTCCAATTCGGCTAACGAGCGATTCGTCGATCTCTTGCTGCCGATGAGCAGCTGTAACAACCGATGCGCGCCCATCGATGATCAAGCGAGCCTGATCAGAACTTTGACCGTTTGAGGTGAACGATGACAGATAAATGTCCCTTAGGCTTCGAGCCGCGCACTATCCGAGCCGCTTATCCAATCGCTGCGGAGTGAGATGGTGGAGCGATCTACGGAAAGCATTGTGGAGAGGTTCGCGGCGCTCCATAGTCCATGACGGCTGAACGAAGCTACCTGCCCATTCCTCAATCATTTCATGCTCGCCCTCCGGAGAATCAGCACTTCTTTTCAAGTGCATATTTCCCCCCTCAAAGGGAGGTTGGGCGCCGCGTATGTCCACCGGACTGTTTCGCTCGCCGCACTTGCTCCTGCCCCTTTGACGAGGCACCTCGTCCTCCGATGGTGGAGAGGTCGGAGCGATCTCTTTGGCGAACGCGTGATCGCCTATGCGCCGCCTGCGGGGGAAGGCCTTATCGAAAGACCGCTGCACGACGTACTCGAGTTGGAGCCCCCTCACCCTTTTCGCCATATAGCTCACAGATTTGCTGCGCTCCATAATCAGCGGCTTCAAAGCCCTCTCCCCCATCCGCGCGGCCCGACGACATTTCAGAGAATTTCCGCTTATCCATACGCCGCGTGGGCAAAGAAGCGCACGCGCACAGAGCGCGTCGTTGAGCTTTGCGTTGACCGGGGGGTACCGGATGTCGCTCGCTTCGCGCGGCGCGTCTCGCGAATGCGCGGTGATGAGGTGCTCAAGGTCCTGTTCGAGGCATGAACTTCGTCGAGGCTCCGGTCGGCCAGGATCGAACACGGCGCCTCCCATGAGCGGCGCCTCGCGACGTTCGAACTGCCTGCTCGGCGAACTGCGGGAGAGGGTATGGCGCGTCAGCCCGTCCCGCGCCGCGCTCAGTCCTCTTCGATCAGCGGCGCGCCTGAGACCCGCGCCGCCAGCGCCTCGATGCGGCCGGCGACCTCGTCGAGGGCGGACGCGACACCGGCCTCGTTGGCGCTGCGGGCCTCCTCCGTCGCGGCGCGCGCGTCCTCGCCGTCGGCAACCCGCGCCTCGGCGTCCTCAAGCCGGCGTTCCGCGTCGGCCTGGCGATCGGCGAAGGTGATCGCCGCCATGACGGTCAGGCGCTGGTCGTCGATGTTTCCGAAGCGGCGGCGCAACTCGCCGATCGACCGGTCGAGGCGTTCGGCGAGCGCCGTCAGGTGATCCTCCTGGCCGTCCTCGCACGCCATGCGGTATTGCCGGCCGCCGATCGAGACGGTGACCTGCGCCATCTTCTCAGCCGCCGTGACGGGAGAGCACGTCGCGAATCTGTTCCATCGCATCGACCAGGCCGTGCGAGACCTGCGCGCTGACCTCTTCCAGATGGGCGGCGCGCGCCTCGGCCGCGTCCAGCGACTGGGCAAGGCGCGACCGATCGGCGCCGAGACGATGCACCTCGCCCTCGAGCTCCGAAACAGAGGTGGAACGCTCAAGCCGCCGCTCGACCGCGCCCTCGAGCAGGTCGAGCGCCGCTTCGAGCCGCTGCATTGCTTCTTCAATGGATAAAGATTTGGCCATACGGCCCTCAATCTGCGACCTTTTCAGATTAGGCAGCCGCTTTCCGACGCGTCAATGGCAGGCCGTCCCGCAAGCGCCGCGATTGCCGCGCGGCGGCCACATTGACTCGCTCCGGTGACGTGCGTATCCACTCCGCCGTAGACGCGCCTGATGTGCGTCCTTCAACGGCATTTCTCCAGGCCGATTCAAATCATGACCGATCTTGCAAAACACACGCGCATGGCCAACGCCATCCGTGCCCTCGCCATGGACGGCGTCCAGAAGGCGAACTCGGGCCACCCCGGCATGCCCATGGGCATGGCCGACGTCGCGACCGTCCTGTTCTCGCGCTTCCTGAAGTTCGACCCCGCCGACCCCAAGTGGCCCGACCGCGACCGCTTCGTGCTTTCGGCCGGTCACGGCTCGATGCTGCTCTATTCGCTGCTCTACCTGACCGGGTACGAGGCGATGACCATCGAGGAGCTCAAGCGCTTCCGCCAGCTTCACTCCAAGACCCCCGGGCACCCGGAGAACCGCGACACCCCCGGCGTCGAGATGACCACCGGCCCGCTCGGCCAGGGCGTCGCCTCGTCGGTCGGCTTCGCGCTCGCCGAGCGCATGATGGCCGCCGAATTCGGCGAGGACGTCGTCGACCACAAGACGTTCGTCTTGTGCTCCGACGGCGACCTCATGGAAGGCATCAGCCAGGAGGCGATCGCGCTTGCCGGGCATCTCAAGCTCCACAAGCTGATCTTCCTGTTCGACGACAACGACATCACCATCGACGGCCCGCGCTCGCTCGCCGACTCCGTCGACCAGATCGCCCGCTTCGAGGCGGCCGGCTGGATCGCCACCCGCATCGACGGGCAGGACCACAACGCCATCGCGGCCGCCATCGAGACGGCCATGGACGCCGACCGCCCGACCCTCATCGCCTGCAAGACGACCATCGGCTTCGGCGCGCCGACCAGGGCCGGAACCTCCAAGGCCCACGGCGAGCCGCTCGGTGTCGACGAGATCGCCGGCGCGCGCAAGAACCTCGAGTGGCCCTTCCCGCCCTTCGAGATCCCCGCCGAGATTCTCGCCGACTGGCGCGCCGCCGGCAGCCGCGGCAAGCCGGCCCGCGAGGCCTGGCAGAAGCGCTTCGCGGCCTCCCCCAAGAAGGCGGAATTCGAGCGGCGCCTTGCCGGCAAGCTGCCGGAAGGCTTCGGCGCGGCGATGGCCGAGCTGAAAGCGAAGATCGCCGCCGACAAGCCGACGCTGGCAAGCCGCAAGGCGAGCGAGCTGGCGCTTGAGACGATCACCGCCGCAGTGCCCGAACTGGTCCTCGGATCCGCCGACCTGACCCCGTCGAACAACACAAAAACCAAGAATTTGACGGACATCAAGCCGGGTGCCTATGGCGGTCGCTATATCCATTTCGGTATCCGCGAGCACGGCATGGCCGGCGCCCTGAACGGCATGGCGCTTCACGGCGGGCTGCGCCCGGCGGGGGCCACGTTCCTGGTGTTCACCGACTACGCGCGCGGCTCGTTGCGCATCGCGGCACTGGCGGGCATTCCGGCGATCTATGTGATGACCCACGATTCCATCGGCCTCGGCGAGGACGGACCGACACACCAGCCGGTCGAGCATCTGGCGGCGCTGCGCGCCATGCCCAACATGCGCGTCTTCCGCCCCGGCGACACGATGGAGACGGCGGAGTGCTGGCAGCTGGCGATGGAGCGCACCGACGGACCGTCGCTGCTCGCCCTGTCGCGCCAGAACCTCGCTGCCATGCGCTTCACCGCCGACAAGGAAAACCGCTGCGCCGAGGGCGCCTACGAGCTGTCGCCGGCCAACGGCGAGGCGCGCGCCTCGATCTTCGCCTCGGGCTCCGAGGTCGGCCTGGCGCTGGAGGCCCAGAAGCTGCTCGCGGCACGCAACATCGCGGCGCGGGTGGTCTCGGTGCCTTCGCTCGACCTGTTCCTCGCCCAGCCGGCGGAGACCCGCAAGCGCATCGTCGGCGACGCGCCGATCAAAATCGCCGTCGAGGCGGCGGTGCGTTTCGGCTGGGACGCGGTCATCGATTCCGACGGGCTGTTCGTCGGCATGCATTCATTCGGCGCCAGCGCGCCCTATAAGGACGTCTACGCCAACTTCGGCATCACCGCCGAAGCGGTCGCCGACGCCGTCACCAAGCGTCACAACGCATAAGAGTTTCAAGGAACGGAGATAGAGGTCATGGCCGTCAAGGTTGCCATCAACGGGTTCGGGCGCATCGGGCGGCTGGTTCTGCGCGCCATCATCGAGTTAGGCCGCAAGGACATCCAGGTCGTCGCCATCAACGACCTCGGGCCGGTCGAGACCAACGCCCATCTGCTGCGCCGCGATTCGGTGCACGGCAAGTTCCCCCACGAGGTCAAGGTCGACGGCGACACCATCGACGCCGGTCTCGGGCCCATGAAGGTGACCGCCGAGCGCGACCCCACCAAGCTGCCCCACAAGGAGCTCGGCGTCGACATCGCGCTGGAGTGCACCGGCATCTTCACCGCCAAGGAAAAGGCGATGGCGCACATCACCGCCGGCGCCAAGCGCGTGCTGGTCTCGGCGCCCTCCTCCGGAGCCGACCTCACCGTCGTCTTCGGCGTCAACGACGACAAGCTGTCGAAGGATCACATCGTCGTCTCCAACGCCTCGTGCACCACCAACTGCCTGGCGCCGGTCGTCCACGTGCTCCACAACGCCATCGGCATCGAGCACGGCTTCATGACGACCATCCACTCCTACACCGGCGACCAGCCGACGCTCGACACGCTGCACAAGGACCTCTACCGGGCCCGCGCCGCGGCGCTCAACATCATCCCGACGACCACCGGCGCCGCCAAGGCTGTCGGCCTCGTCATTCCCGATCTCAACGGCAAGCTCGACGGCGCCTCCATGCGCGTGCCGAGCCCGAACGTATCGCTGGTCGACTTCAAGTTCGTCGCCAAGCGCGCCACCACCGCCGAAGAGGTCAACGACGCCATCGTTGCGGCGGCCAAGTCGAACCGGCTGAAGGGCATCCTCGAGGTGACCACCGAAAAGCTGGTCTCCACGGACCTCAACCACGACGCCGCCTCCTCGACGGTGCCGCTCGACCAGACCAAGGTGATTGGCGGCACGTTCGTGCGCGTCGTCTCCTGGTACGACAACGAGTGGGGCTTCTCGAACCGCATGGCCGACACCGCGGTCGCCATGGGGCGGCTCGGCTAGCCCGGCACGGCGACGAACCAGATGAGCGCCGGCGCCATCCTCCCGCTGATCGGGCTGGCGTTCATCCTCGCCTTCATCGCCTTCGCGTTCTTTCAGGGACTGAAGACGAAGCCCGACCGCAACATGCGGGACGACTGGCCGACGCTGACGGGCGGCGGCGGGCCGTACGGCGGCGGCACACCACCTGGACCGAACCCATGAGCCCATTCCGCACCCTCGACGACCTCTCCGACCTCACCGGCAAGCGCGTGCTGGTCCGCATCGACCTCAACGTGCCGATGGCCGACGGCAAGGTTTCCGACGACACCCGCATCCAGGCCGCCAAGCCGACCGTCCTCGACATCGTCAAGAAGGGCGGCAAGGCGATCATCCTCGCTCACTTCGGGCGGCCGAAAGAGGGACCGGAAGAAAAGTTCTCCCTGAAGCAGGTGATCCCGGCGGTCTCTGCCATCCTCGGCAAGCCGGTCGCCTTCGCGCCCGACTGCGTCGGCCCCGACGCTGAAGCCGCCGTCGCCGCCATGAAGGACGGCGACGTGCTGGTTCTGGAGAACACCCGCTTCCACAAGGGCGAGGAGAAGAACGACCCGCTGTTCACCGCCGAACTCGCCAAGCTCGGCGACATCTACGTGAGCGACGCCTTCTCCGCCGCGCACCGCGCCCATGCCTCGACGGCCGGGCTCGCCAACTACCTGCCCGCCTATGCCGGCCGCGCCATGCAGAAGGAGCTGGAGGCGCTGGAAGCCGCCCTCGGCGACCCCAAGCGGCCGGTGGTCGCGGTCGTCGGCGGCGCCAAGGTGTCCTCCAAGATCGACGTGCTCCTGCATCTGGTCGAGAAGGTCGACGCGCTGGTCATCGGCGGCGGCATGGCCAACACCTTCCTGCTCGCCAAGGGCATCGCGGTCGGCAAGTCACTGGCCGAGCCCGACCTCGCCGAAACGGCCCGCAAGATCATGGCCGCCGCCGACAAGTCCGGCTGCGCGCTGGTGCTGCCGGTCGACGCGGTGGTGGCGTCCGAATTCAAGGCCGGCGCCGCGGCGACCACCGTCGCCATCGGCGACGTGCCGGCGGACCAGATGATCCTCGACGTCGGGCCGAAATCGGTCGAGGCGGTCAACCAATGGATCGACAAGGCCGCGACGCTCGTCTGGAACGGGCCGCTCGGCGCCTTCGAGGTGCCCCCGTTCGATAAGGCGACGGTGGCGGCCGCCCGTCACGCCGCCGAGCGCACCGCGGCCGGCAAGCTTCTTTCCGTCGCCGGTGGCGGCGACACGGTCTCGGCGCTCAACCACGCCGGGATCGCCGACAAGTTCTCGTTCATTTCGACCGCCGGCGGCGCCTTCCTCGAATGGATGGAAGGCAAGCAGCTGCCCGGCGTCGAGGTGCTGAGGCGCAAGAGCTAGCGCGCCTATTTGGTGAAGGCGAAGACCAGGGCGATCACGATCATGCCGATGCCAAGCGTGGCCGGCAGCACGAGAATCTCGACGAGCGCTTCGCGGCCGGAGACCTTGCCGGTCGCGATCTCGACGTTGTCCTCGGCGAATTCCGAAAGCGTCGTCCGGTCGGGGCCGCCCCAGCGCGGATCGTGGGCGGCACGTGAGGCCTGGGTGAGTGTCAGCGTGAAGAAAATCACCGCGAAGCCGGCGACGCCGAGCAGGTTGAAGTCGCTGCCGAGGTTGCCGGTGAAGAACAGCGGGATCGCCAACAGGAAGAGCGCGACGCCGCCGAGCGCCATGGCGATGACGCCGTGGTGGATGCCGAGCGTCGGCTTCCTCGGATCGATCTTCATGCCGAGGCGGAAGGCCGCCGCGACGCGCGGCAGTTCGCGGCGGGCATTCACGAGCGGACGCGGCCAGTGGCCAGCGTCTTTGACGGGGCGGGTCCGGGGCTGCGGGGCCATAGTCCGTCCTCCTCTCAATGTCGGAGTTGGGACAGCCGGCGCCAATCCGCGCCGACCGGTTGCCTCACGAGGTAACATGGCGCCCCCAGCACCAAATTCCAGCGCATCTGTGGATGTGAAATCGCCGCGCGGTTCGTCTATAACCGCCCCGATTTCGCCACATGGTGCCGAAGCGCTCTAGGACAAGGAAGGCACGAGAAATGACCGAACGTCTGGAAGACATCGCCGCCCGCATGGTCGCCCCCGGCAAGGGCATCCTCGCCGCCGACGAGAGCAACGCCACCTGCACCAAGCGCTTCGACGCGCTCGGCATCGGATCGACCCCGGACAGCCGGCGCGACTATCGCGAGATGCTGTTCACCACCGAGGAGGCGATGCGCAACTTCGTCTCCGGCGTCATCCTCTACGACGAGACCATCCGCCAGAAGGCCAAGGACGGCACGCCGCTGACCGAGGTGATCTCGCGGTCGGGCTGCATCCCGGGCATCAAGGTCGACACCGGCGCCAAGCCGCTGGCGCTCGCCAAGGGCGAAAGCGTCACCGAAGGCCTCGACGGCCTCCGCGAACGGCTCCAGGAGTACTACGGCTTCGGCGCCCGCTTCGCGAAGTGGCGCGCGGTCGTCAACATCGGCCCCGGCATGCCGAGCCGCAACGCGCTCCACGCCAACGCCCACGCGCTCGCCCGCTACGCCGCGCTCTGCCAGGAAAACGGCATCGTGCCGATCGTCGAGCCGGAAGTGCTGATGGACGGCAAGCCCGCCACCCACGATATCGACACCTGCTACGCCGCCACCGAGAGCGCGCTGAAGGAGGTGTTCTCCGAGCTCGCCATCGCCGACGTCAACCTCAAGGGCATCATCCTGAAGCCGTCGATGGTCATCGCCGGCAAGAATTCGCCCAAGCAGGCGAGCGCCAAGCAAGTCGCCGAGAAGACGTTGCAGCTGCTGCGCGCCGTCGTCCCCGGCGAGGTCGCGGGCATCGCGTTCCTGTCGGGCGGCCAGTCGAACGAGCAGGCGACCGAGCACCTGTCGCTGATGAACCAGATCGGCAAGCACCCGTGGCCCCTCACCTTCTCCTACGGCCGCGCGCTTCAGGCCGCGTCGATGGAGGCGTGGGCCGGCAAGGCCGAGAACGTTCCGGCGGCCCAGCAGGCGTTTCTCCACAGGGCACGCATGAACAGCCTCGCCGCTTCCGGCAAGTGGGCGCCCGATCTGGAGAAACAGGCTGCATAAAAGCCCCAAATCCCTGACGGATCGGCTATATTTTCGCCGCGCGGACCGGGCAGCTTGTAAGATCGGGGGCCACTGACAGGGCCGACCTTCGGTCCGCCGCGCTGGGGAGAAGCGCTGCGAAACATGGCGAATGCCGCCGACATCCGCTGCCGACTGTGTCTGGTGACGCCGCCTGTCTATTCGCCGGACGCTTTCGCCCCGCAGCTTGCCGCCGCGCTTGCCGGCGGGGACGTGGCCACGCTGATCGTGACCGCGCCTGAAGCGGACGATCCTGCGGCGCTGCAGGCGGCCGTGGCGGCCCTCGTGCCGATCTGTGCCGAGCGCGGCGTCGCCACGATCGTGGCGGGCGACCCCCGAATCGCCATGCGCACCGGGGCCGACGGCGTCCACGTCGAGGGCGACATCGACGCGCTGCGCGACGCGCGCGAGACGCTTGGCGACGGGCGAATCGTCGGTGCCGGCGGCCTTCGCACCCGCCACGACGCCATGCAGGCGAGCGAGGCGGGCATCGACTATCTCTTCTTCGGCCGCCTCGACGGCGACACCGGCCCCGACATCTTCCACAAGGCGCAGGAACTCGCCGCCTGGTGGTCGGAGGTAACGGTGGTGCCGGCGATCGTCATGGGCGGCAACAGCCTGGCCTCGGTCGAGGGCGCCGCCGCCGACAACATCGCATTCGTGGCGCTCTCCGCCGCCGTGTGGAACGACCCGTTGGGCCCCGCCGCGGCGGTCGCGGAGGCCGTCAGGCGCCTGACGCCTCTGGCGGAGCCGGCGGCATGAAGCTCCGCGCCCTCCTCCTCGCCGCGCTGGCCACGCTCGCCACCGGATTCTGCCTTCCGGCGCTCGCCCAGATCGTGCTGACGCCACCGCCCGCCAGCAGTCCGGCGCCAAAGCCCGCCGCCAGAGGCGGCAGCAGCGGTCCGGTCATCGACCTCAGCGGCGGCGGCACCACGACGACCACCACCACGACGTCGACGCCACCGCCACAGGCGGAGACGCCTCCGGTGCCGCATCTGCGCCCCGGGGAAGGCACCGGCGAGGCCCCTGCCCCCGACGCCATGGCCCCGCCCTCCAGCGATACCGGCACCGCCGCCGACACCGCCACCGACACGACCCCGCCGGCCCCCGACGTCACCTTGCCGCCGCCCGCCGCCCCGGTCGCCGGCGTGGGCGGCGCGACGCTGCCCACCAACGGTTCGCTGGCGCCGCCCCCTGCGGACAACAGCACGTCCGCCGCCAGCGCCGCCACCACCGACGGCCAGACGCCGCCGGTGAGCGGCGCCGACGAGGCCTACGGCGCCTTCCAGCGCGGCTACTATCTGCACGCCTTCTCGCTTGCGATCCCGCGCGCCGAGGCTGGCGACGCCGCCGCCCAGACGCTGCTCGGCCTGATCTACGAGGGCGGCTACGGCGTGCCGCGCGACCCCAAGCAGGCGGCCAACTGGTATCAGTTCGCCGCCGACGGCGGCGACGCCAAGGCGCAACTGGCGCTCGGCATGATGTATCTGGACGGGCGCGGGGTTTCCGCCGACACCAGGAAGGCGGCCGACTACTTCCAGAAGGCGGCGGCCGGCGGCGACATCACCGCGACCTACAATCTGGCGCTGCTGACGCTGGAAGGCGACGTCGGCACCGCCGACCCGGCGAAGGCGGCGGCGCTCTTCACCAAGGCCGCCGAGGCCGGCAACGCCAACGCCCAGTATGTGCTGGCCCAGCTCTACGCGGACGGGCGCGGCGTCGCCAAGAACGACCAGACGGCAACCGAATGGTTCGCCAAGGCGGCCAAGGCCGGACAGATCTCGGCGGAGGTCGAGTACGCCATTCGCCTGTTCAACGGCATCGGCGTCGCCGCCGACGAGGCGGGCGCGGCGCAATGGTTCCAGCGCGCCGCCCAGGTCGGCAATCCGATCGCCCAGAACCGGCTGGCGCGTCTCTACACGGTCGGCCGCGGCCTCGCCGCCGACCCAGTGGCCGCCGCCAAGTGGCACTTCCTCGCCCGCGCCGCCGGCAAGGACGACCCCTTCCTCGACAAGTTCGTCGCGACCCTCACCGACGCCCAGCGCCAGCAAGCCACCGCCGCCGCGCAACGCTGGCCGCTCGATTGACCTTGCCCGGGCGCCCGAAACGTGGTGCTAGAAGCGCGCCCGTCTCCTCGCCCCCTCGCACATAGCCTTTTCTAGCGCATGGCCCGCTCCGCTCTTCTCAACGTCATGGTCCAGGCGGCGCTCAAGGCCGGCCGCGGGCTGACCCGCGACTTCGGCGAGGTGGAGAACCTGCAGGTCTCGCTGAAGGGGCCGGGTGACTTCGTCTCGGCGGCCGACCGGCGCGCCGAGGAAGTCGTGATCGCCGAGCTGCGCAAGGCGCGCCCGAACTACGCCATCCTGAGCGAGGAGAGCGGCGCCCTTGACGGCAGCGACGCCACTCACCGCTGGATCATCGACCCGCTCGACGGGACGACGAACTTCCTGCACGGCATCCCGATCTTCTCGGTCTCGATCGGCCTCGAGCGCGACGGCCAGCTTGTCGCGGGCGTCATCTACAATCCGGTGATGAACGAGCTCTACGTCGCCGAGAAGGGCCAGGGCGCCTACTTCAACGACCGGCGCATCCGGGTGGCGGCGCGCCGCGAACTGAAGAATTCGGTTATCGCGACCGGCACGCCCAATATCGGCCGGCCGGGCTACGACCGCTTCATCGCCGAACTCGGTTCGGTGCTGCGCCAGACGTCGGGCGTGCGGCGGGCGGGCTCGGCGGCCATCGACCTCGCCTGGGTGGCGTCGGGACGCTACGACGCCTTCTGGGAACGCGGCCTCAGCGCCTGGGACATGGCGGCCGGCATCGTCATCGTGCGCGAGGCCGGCGGCCTCGTCAGCGGCCTGACCGGCGCCGAGGACATGTTCGCGACGGGCGGCATCGTGGCCGGCAGCGAGCCGATCCACGCCGCCCTTCTCGCCACGCTCAAACAGAGCGCCCACACATAGAGCGGGGACGACCGTGATTTTGCCGCTTATCGCGGTCAACAAATCACGATAGGTTTTTCGCCTAGCGCACGGAGAACAGAGGCAAAGTGCTCGGATTCAGGCGTCGGCGGCGCGAATACGACCCTTACAAGCTCGCCAGCCCCCAGGTTTACCTCTGGCGGATGTCGATCTTCCTGATCATCGCGGCCTTCATCACGCTCATTCTCTACCGGCAGGTGATCGCGGCGTTTCAGGCAAACCCCGCGCTGAACGCGGTCATCATCGCGGTGCTGGTCATCGGCATCGCCCTGTCGTTCCGGCAGATCTTCCGCCTTTTCCCGGAAATCCGCTGGGTCAACACCTTCCGCATCGCCGAGCCCGGCGTCGAGGTCGACCGGCCGCCGGTTCTGCTGGCACCGATGGCGACGCTGCTCGGCGACCGCATCGGGCGCATGGCGATCTCGACCCAGACCATGCGGTCGATCCTCGATTCCATCCAGATGCGCCTCGACGAAGACCGCGACATGGGGCGCTACCTGACCAGCCTGCTGATCTTCCTGGGGCTGCTCGGCACCTTCTGGGGCCTGCTGCAGACGGTGAGCGCGGTCGCCAACACCATCCAGACCCTCGACGTGTCGTCGGCCAACACCGGCGTCATCTTCGAGGACCTCAAGACCGGCCTCGCCGCGCCGCTGCGCGGCATGGGCGTGGCGTTCTCCTCGTCGCTGTTCGGCCTCGCCGGTTCGCTGGTCCTGGGTTTCCTCGACCTGCAGTCGGGCCAGGGCCAGTCGATGTTCTACAACGACCTGGAAGACTGGCTGTCGACGGTCACCGACCTCGACCCGGAGCTTCTTGAAGCCCGCGGCACCGGCGAGACCACGGCGGAAGACCTGCGTGTCGCCATCGAACGGCTGTCGCGCACCATCCAGGAGGGCCGCGGCGCGGCGCCCGCCGCCGACGCCGCCGCCAGCGGCGGCACCCAGCGCGCCACCACCGCCATGGCCAACCTCGCCGAGGGCATCCAGGGCCTCATCCTGCACATGCGCAACGAACAGCAGACCGTGAAGAGCTGGGCGGAGACCCAGGCGACGCAGCAGCGCGAGATTCACGCGGTTCTGGAATCGATCGCCAAGGCTCTCCAGGCGCCGCAGGCGGGCGAGTAGCAGCCCGTGGCTCGCGGCCGCCGCCTTAGCGCACGCGCCGAATACTGGCCGGCGTTCGTCGACGTGCTGACCAACCTGCTGCTGGTCTTCATCTTCCTGCTGTCGATCTTCGCGCTGGTGCAATACCTGCTGTCGCGCGAGATCACCGGCAAGGACACGGTGCTCCAGCGCCTCAACGCGCAGATCGCCGAACTGACCCAGATGCTGGCGCTGGAGCGCGCCAGCAATAGCAACCTCACCGACAATCTGGCGAGCTTGCAGGCAAGCCTGAACGCGACCCAGAGCGACCGCGACCGGCTGCAGGGGCTGCTGGACGCGCAGTCGTCCGCCTCCGCCTCGGCCGGCACCCAGATCACCGACCTCAACAACCAGCTCGACACCGAGAAGCAGATCAGCGCCCGGGCGCTTTCGCAGGTCGAACTGCTCAACCAGCAGATCTCGGCGCTCCGCCGCCAGATCGCCGCCCTCGAGGACGCCCTCAACGCATCAGAGAGCAAGGACAAGGAAAGCCAGGCGCAGATCGCCGACCTCGGCCGCCGGCTGAACGTGGCGCTCGCCCAGCGCGTCCAGGAACTCGCCCGCTACCGCTCCGACTTCTTCGGGCGGCTGCGCCAGATTCTCGGCGACCGGCCCGACATCCGCATCGTCGGCGACCGCTTCGTCTTCCAGTCGGAGGTGCTGTTCGCCGTCGGGTCCGCCGACATCAGCCCGGCCGGCGGCGACGAACTCGCCAAGGTCGCCGACGCGGTCAAGCAGCTCCTCGCCGAGATCCCCGGCGATCTCGGCTGGGTGCTCCAGGTCAACGGCCACACCGACAAGCAGCCGATCAGCCCCGGCGGGCGGTTCAAGTCCAACTGGGACCTGTCGGCGGCGCGCGCCATCTCGGTCGTCCAGTTCTTCATCTCGCAAGGCATCCCGCCCGACCATCTGGTTGCGGCCGGCTACGGCGAGTTCCAGCCGCTGGAGGACGGCGACACCCCCGACGCCTACGCCAAGAACCGGCGCATCGAGCTGAAGCTGACCGCGCCGTAGGGTTTCGACCGACCGGTTGCCTCGCCTCGCCCGCCCGGCTATATCCCTGCCCCAGAACCGCCGGCCGCCTCGCCGGCGCCAGTGTTTTCAGGGGATTCCCATGAAGAAGGACATCCACCCCAACTATCACGAGATCAAGGTCGTGATGACGGATGGGACCGAATACGCCACGCGCTCGACCTATGGCGAGGCGGGCGCGACGCTCCACCTCGACATCGACCCCAAGACCCACCCGGCCTGGACCGGCGGCGGCCAGCACATCGTCGACCGCGGCGGCCGCGTGTCGCGCTTCAAGACCCGCTACAAGGGCCTGATGAGCGGCGACGGCTCGACGGGCAGCAAGTAGCCGCGCCTTTCGACCCACGCGACCCGTGAAACGAAAACCCCGGCCATCGCGCCGGGGTTTTTGCTTTTGGAGGATTCCGAAGAAGGCCCGCGCGCCTGCGCCAGCTTGCCGCCGCCGACGGGCGGCTACTCAGCTTGCTTCGCGCTTGGGGCCGAAGGCCTCGTTGAGCCGCGCCAGCACGCGTTGGACCTGGTTGTCGCCGGTATCCTCCGCCGGTGCCGCACGCAGCGCCTCGTGCAGGCGGACGACCCGCTCCTGCAGGCGCAGCGACCGCTCGATCAAGGTGCGCAGCCGCTCCGGCAGCTCGTTCCACGACGGTCCGCCGACCGAGGTCGAGATGCCGCCCAGCTTGACCTTGGCGCGCTCCTGATTGGCCTGATCGGCGGTGAGATCGCCCTCGTTGACGGCGCGCTGGAGGAGGAGCCACGAGGCAAGCTGCATCAGACGGGTGGTGAGCCGCATCGACTCGGTCGCGTACGCGAGCGACGCCGCCCGGCTCAGGCGGTGGGATTCCCGCCGGCCGTCGCCATCCAGATAGGTCGCGGTTTCCTCGACGAGGGACATGCCCTCGCGGAACATCGCCTTGAAGGCCTCGGAACCGGCCAGCCGCCGTCCGAACAACACAGGCGCCTCGGTCATTCTGACCGGCGAACGCTCTTCACTCATACGCCACACCCCACAAGCCGTTCCGATATGGGAACACCGGACCTGACGCGGCGCAAGCCTCGGGCCACAATCGGTCCGGCGGCTGTCCACAGGCTGTGGATTGGTGTGGATAAAGAGAGAGCCGCACGAGGCGGCTCTTTGAAAGTTTAAACAGGGAGGCGTCAAACAGAGTGGACAGGAGCCACTCGAATCCAGATGACTGGACGGGTGAGTTAAGCCTCGTAAAGCTTAAAGAATGGTTAATGGGGTCGCGAAGATTGTCGCAAAGCCCCAGCCTGAGCCATTTCGGCGTACCAGATCGGGGCGCTTTTGTTAGCGTTTGAAGAAGGATTCCGCGGCCGTGGCGCTGGCCTTCTTGGCCTCCAGCACCGCCTCGATCCGCGCGATTTCGGCTTTCAGGACCTCGATCTGGTCGGCGAGCTCGTCCAGCGACAGCTTGGAGAGATCCTCCCCGATTTCGTGCGCCAGCTTCTGCTTCGGCGCCTCCTCGTCGAACATCGCCATGCCGGCCTCCCCGTTTCGCTTGCAGGAAAGCTAGAGCGCCGCGATTGCCAGCGCCACTGGTGTTGGCCTACTGCGATCCCATGAGCGCCCTCCCCGACACCATGACGGCCGTCATCGCCGACCCGCCCGGCGGACCGGACGCGCTGCAGCTGATCAAGCGGCCGCTGCCCCGGCCGGGGCCAGAGGAAGTGCTGGTCCGGATTCACGCTGCCGGGCTGAACCGCGCCGACGCCCTGCAGCGCGCCGGCAACTATCCCCCGCCGCCCGGCGCCTCCGACATCCTCGGGCTGGAATTTGCCGGCGAGGTGGTGGCGCGCGGCACTGGAGCGACGCGCTTTGCGATCGGCGACGCGGTGGTCGCGCTGGTCGCCAGCGGCGGCTACGCGGAATACGGCGTCGTCCATGAGACCAACGCGCTGCTGCTGCCGGCGGGCTATTCCTTCGTCGAGGGGGCGGCGCTGCCCGAAGCTCTGATGACGGTGTGGCCGAACCTGTTCGAGCGCGGGCACTTGACCGCGGGCGAGACGGCGCTGATCCACGGCGGCGGCTCCGGCATCGGCGCCACCGCGATCCAGCTGGCCAAGGCCTTCGGGGCCCGCGTCATCACCACCGCGGGGGGCGCCGAGCGCTGCGCGGCGTGCCTGAAGCTCGGCGCCGACGTCGCGATCGACTACCGCACCACGGATTTCGTCGCCGCGGTGAAGGAGGCGACCGGCGGGCGCGGCGCCGACGTCATCATCGACATCGTCGGCGGCGAATACGTCGAGCGCAACCAGATGGCGGCGGCCGAAGAGGGACGCATCGTTCAGGTTTCGGTGCAGCGGGGGCCGCGCGCCGAAGCCAACTTCGGCCTGGTGATGGCCAAGCGGCTGACCCACACCGGCTCGACGCTTCGTTCACGCCCCGTCGCCTTCAAGGGGCGGGTCGCGGCGACGATCCACGAGAAGGTCTGGCCGCTGCTCGAATCCCGCGCCGTCCAGCCGGTGATCGATTCGACCTACCGGCTGGCGGAGGTGGTCGCGGCGCACCGCCATCTGGAGGCCAGCCACTTCGGCAAGATCATCCTGACGGTGGATTGAGACGGCGTTTGCGTCTGTCCGGGCGCCGCCCTATATAGGCGGCTCATCCCTTCATGCTGTTGCAGCTAGAGGGCTTGTCGGGCGGGAAACCCCGGCAAGCGAGCGGGAGAGACATAAGGAAAATGACAAGCGCCACCCCATTGATGCCCAAGGCAACCGCCGTCTGGCTGGTCGACAACACCTCGCTGTCCTTCGACCAGATCGCCGACTTCTGCCACCTGCATCCGCTGGAAGTTCAGGCGATCGCCGACGGTGACGCCGCCCAGTCGATCAAGGGGCTCGATCCCGTGCTGACCGGGCAGCTGACCCGCGAGGCGATCGAGACGGCCGAGGCCGACCCCGACGCCCGCCTCGGCCTCGCCACGCCCAAGGTGCGGGCGCCGGCCACCGTCAAGCGGCGCGGCCCGCGCTACACGCCGGTGTCGCGCCGTCAGGACCGGCCCAACGCCATCCTCTGGCTGCTGCGCAACCACCCCGAACTGAAGGACGCGGCGATCATGCGCCTCGTCGGCACCACCAAGCCGACGATCGAATCGATCCGCAGCCGCACCCACTGGAACTCCAACAACCTGCAGCCGACCGACCCGGTGGCGCTCGGTCTCTGCTCGCAGATCGACCTCGACTTCGAGGTCGAGAAGGCGGCGAAGTCGATGCCGGCGGCGCCGCCGACCGAGGCGCCGGGCGCCACACTCCTGCCGGCCTCCGAGACCACCACGACCGCCGCCGCGGCCGCCGCGCTCGCCGCCGCCGCCCGCCCCGAGCGCGACACCAAGCGCGAAGAAGCCGACGAGGCGAGCGCCGTTTTCGCCAAGCTGAAGTCGATGAAGGGTCCGGAGACCGACCCCGAGGACGACGCCTGACCTATTCGGCGACCGGCACCGTGTAGTTGAGCGGCAGCCGGCCGCCGTCGACGTAGACGGTCTGGCCGGTGACGTAGCTCGCCATGTCCGAGGCGAGGAAGGCGGCGACCGCCGCCACCTCGGCGGGCTCGCCGATGCGGCCGAGCGGCGTGCGCGACAGGATGCGCCGCCGCGCCTCCGGATTGGCCATGGTGGAAGCCAGCATCTCCGTATTGATCGAGCCCGGCCCGATGGCGTTGACGCGGATGCCGTGCGGGGCGAGCGCCAGCGCCATCACCTTGGTCAGCTGGTTGATGCCGCCCTTCGACGCGGAATAAGGCACCTGGTTGGCGATCGCGAAGACGGCGTTGACCGAGCTCATGTTGACGATGACGCCGGGTTTCCCGCCGGCCTTGACGCGCTCCACCATGTGACGCGCCACCGCCTGGGCGGTGAGGAACGCGCCCTTCAGGTTGACGCGGATGACGCGGTCGAAATCGGCCTCGTCGAGATCGAGAAAATCGCGCGCGGCAAGAATGCCGGCGTTGTTGACCAGCACGTCGATCTGGCCGTGGACGGACAGCACCGACGCCACGAGATTGTCGACCGCCGCCTTGTCGCCGACGTCGCAGGCGACGAAGCGCACCGGGCCGAGACTGCCGAGCGCCTCGACCGCGGCCGAGCCGCCGTCTTCGTCGACGTCGGCGATGACGACGCGCGCGCCGTCTTCCAGGAATCGTCTGGCCACCGCATGGCCGATGCCGCGCGCCGCGCCGGTGACGATGGCAACCTTGTTCTCGAGAAGCACGAGGACCACTCCCGCTGTCACGTGAAGTCATTTGCGGCCTGAACGGTTAGCGGTCGCAACGGGACGTGTCCATCACGCGCGCCGCCTTGCCGGACGGGGAGCGGCGGCCTAGTGTCGCCGTCCGCCTCCTGCCCGCCAACCTCCGCCCGCCATGCTCACCGATCCCTGGTTCTACGCCGCCGCGGTCCCGGCGATGATCGTCCTCGGCATTTCCAAGGGCGGCTTCGCGGCGATCGGCATCCTGGCGGTGCCGATCCTGTCGCTGGTCATCTCGCCGATCCAGGCGGCCGGCATCGTGCTGCCGATCCTGGTCCTCTCCGACCTGGTGGCGGTGGTCTCCTACTGGGGCGTCTTCGACAGGCGCACGCTGGCGATCATGCTGCCCGGCGCGATGATCGGCATCCTGATCGGCTACCTGACGGCATCGTGGGTGACGGAGAACGAGATCCGGCTGATCGTCGGCGTGATCTCCGTGGCCTTCGCCCTCAACTATTTCTTCCGCCATCGCATCGGCGATGCGGCCGCGCCGCACAACGTTCCCAAGGGCGTGTTCTGGGCGACGGTGACCGGCTTCACCAGTTTCGTCAGCCACGCCGGCGGGACGCCCTTCCAGATGTACGTGGCGCCGCTGCGCCTCGCGCCGCGCCTGTTCGCCGGAACCGGCGTGCTGCTCTTCGCGGTCGTCAACGCGGTGAAGACGGTGCCGTACTTCTTGCTCGGCCAGTTCGACGCGCAGAACCTGACCATGTCGGCGGTGCTCCTGCCGATCTCGATTCCCGCGACGTTCCTCGGCGTATGGCTGGTGAAGCGCATCGACGCCAACGCGTTCTACCGGATCGTCTACGCGATCATCTTCTTGGTCGGCGCCTACCTGGTGTGGGAATTGCTCGCCGCGTGGCTGTGGGCGCCGCCGCAAGCCTAAAGGTGCGGGCGCCAGCCCATGATGCCGATCAGCACGAAGAAACCGACCAGATAGGCCGGCGGCAGCCACCACGCCCGCCTCAGCCAGTTGGTCACCGACTTGGCGTGCGGGAAGAGGTTCGACACCGCCACACCGGCCGACGATCCGAACCACACCATCGAACCGCCGAAGCCCACCGCATAGGCCAGAACGCCCCAGTCGTAGCCGCCCTGGCCGAGCGCCAGCGCCGTCAGCGGAATGTTGTCGAAGACCGACGAGATGAAGCCGAGGCTGAGCGTCGTGCCCCACGACGCCGCGGGCAGATCCTTGACCGGCATCAGCGACGCGCACAGCACCAGCGACAACAGGAAGGCGGCGCCCTTGACGGCCGGTCGCAGCACCTTCCAGTCGGTCGGGCGCAGCCGGGAGGCAATCAGGATCGCCGCCCACACGGCCACGCCGATCACCGGGAAGACCCCATCGAGCCACGGCGCCAGCGCGTTCGAAAGAACGTTGGCGGTGACTGCCGAGGCGAGGATGAACAGCACGATGCCGAGGCGCGCCCAGTCGAGGGTAAAGCCGCCGGTGTCGTGCTTGAGGATCGGCTGGTGCTTTTCCTGCGACATGGCCGCCGGGAAGGCGAAGACGGCGAAGCAGGCGACGGAACCGACATAGGCGTGCAGCACGTCGAGCGGGCTCTTGCCGTCGATCCACATCATCGTGGTGGTGGTGTCGCCGACGACACTGCCGGCGCCGCCGGCGTTGGACGCGGCCACGATCGCCGCCAGGAAACCGATGGTGACACGATCCCGGTAGACGTGGCGCGCGATGGTCGCGCCGATCAGCGCCGCGGCGATGTTGTCGAGAAAGGCGGAGATGATGAAGATGAAGAACAGCAGCAGCAGCCCGCCCGGCCACCCGGCGGGCAGCGCGTCCGGCGCCAGATCCGGCAGGCTCGATTGCTCGAAGTGGCGCGTCAGGATGGAGAAGCCGGTGAGCAGCATGCCGAGATTGGCAAGCACCACCCACTCGCCGAGGAGATGCCCGCCGAAGCCCGGGAGACCCGCCCCTTCGTCGAAACCGGGGAGCGCCAGCTTGTAGGCGACGATGGCCACAAGGCCGATCGCGGCGACCAGGAGCGTGCGGTGATGAAAGACCGCGACGCCCAGAAGGGTCGTGGCGAACAGGATGAATTCAAGCGGAATTCCGAGGACCAGGAAGTCCGACCCCTCAATGCCCATGATCGCCCACCGCCTCAGGTGCGCCACGGCTGCCGCCGCGAAGAATGAGCCAACCGAGGACGGCGGAGGCAAGCGAACCGACCAGCACGCCGATCTTCGTCGCGTCGACGAAGGCGTCGGTCTCGAAGGCCAGCAGGCCTATGAACAAGCTCATCGTGAACCCCACCCCGCACAGCACCGCGACGCCGTAGAGCTGTCGCCACCCGGCACCGGCCGGCCGCGCCGCAAGCCCCAGGCGAACCGCGATCCAGGCACCGCCGAAGACCCCCGCCTGTTTTCCGAGGAAGAGGCCTAGCGCCACGCCCACTGTCACAGGATGCGTCAGGACGCCGCTGCCCAGCCCGCCAAGCGCCACCCCGGCGTTGGCGAGACCGAAGACGGGCAGTATCAGAAACGCAACCCACGGAGCAAGCGCGCCCTCCAGCCGGTGTAGCGGTCCATGCTCCTCGCCGTCGCGCTTGCCGATCGGGATGGTCATGGCGACGAGCACGCCGGCGACCGTCGGATGGATGCCCGACTTCAGCACGAAGAACCACAACAGCGCGCCGAGCCCGAGATAGATGGCGAGGTTGGTCTGACCCATGCGGTTCAGCACGATCAGCGCCGCGAACGCCGCCGCCGCCAGCCCCAGCATGAGCGGCGCGAACCCGTGACCGTAGAACAGCGCGATGATCACCACCGCGCCGAGGTCGTCGAGGATGGCAAGCGCCGTCAGGAACACCTTCAGTGACGGCGGCACGCGCGAGCCGAGCAGCGCCAGCACACCCAGCGCAAAGGCGATGTCGGTGGCGGCGGGGATCGCCCAGCCGCCGAGCTCCTCCGGCGCAGACGCATTGATCGCGATGTAGATGAGCGCCGGGACGATCATGCCGCCGAGCGCCGCGATACCGGGG
Source organism: uncultured Alphaproteobacteria bacterium (assembly GCA_963843565.1). Taxonomy (GTDB): domain Bacteria; phylum Pseudomonadota; class Alphaproteobacteria; order Rhizobiales; family Kaistiaceae; genus DASZQY01. The sequence goes on along the minus strand of CAWJKY010000001.1, from coordinate 163,748 downwards.
AGCGCGCGCGCCGGCCAGGCGGCGAGATCGCCGACCACCAGCTCGCGCTTGATCTCCAGCCCGACGAGCAGGAAGAAGACCGCCATCAGCGCGTCGTTGATCCAGTGGAGCACCGACAGGCCGAGGACGTTGGCCTTCAGCGTGTCGAAGTAGGTCGGCGCCAGCGGCGAATTGGCCACGATCAGCGCCAGCGCCGCGCAGCCCATGAGGACGAGGCCGCCGGTCGCCTCGCTGGTGAGGAACCGTTCAAGGACCGTCCTGGCCGGCGACTGCCGGTTCATCGTGATGGGCTGTTTCTCAGGTGAGGTCTGCCGGAGACGTCCGGGCAGGCGCCCGGTGCGGACTGCGAAGCGTCATCGAAGTGCCGTCACGAACCGAAAACCCCGCTGGGCGGCCGCGCGACCGCCTGATCTGGTGACTGCATTGGCCCGGGCTCGTGCCCGGCATCGAACCTGAAGCGCGTCGGCGCTAGTGCACCGCGATCTTCAAGCGCTCGATTTCGTCCTTGAGGGACAGCTTGCGGCGCTTGAGTTCGGTGAGCGTCAGTGTGTCGACGCCCGGGTGCTGCATTGCTTCCTCGAGCTCCTTCTCGAGGGCGTCGTGGCGCTTCTCCAGTTCAGCGAGGTGGGGTTGCATAGCCATCAGCGGGGGCCTCCGAGTTGACTAGTCGAGGGGATGCAGTCTGCCATAAGCCGGCCCGATCTGTCGAACCCGCCGCGCCCTGATGTGTCCCGTGAAAGGGGACAGCGACGGCGGCCGTATCGGCAGAAACGAGCCATCTTTCCGATCTGGGTGACCGCTGCGTTCGCTTCAAGGAGGAAACGTCGCGTGATATGAAAATCACATGGATTCCGACGGTCGGCGCCTGTCTGCTGAGGAAGAGATGGAGGTTCGGCGAAAAATGGCCGAGCTCCGTCAGGAACACCGCGACCTCGACGCGGCCATCGCCGCGCTGATCGATTCGCCGAACCCCGACACCGTCCAGATCCAGCGCCTGAAGAAACGCAAGCTGGCGCTCAAGGACCGCATCGCCGCGCTCGACGACAATATCTTTCCCGACATCATCGCCTGAAATTCGCCTGAAACGCCCGGCTTGTTGCGGGCAAGCGTCCGCCCCCTATAATCCGCGGTCCGATCAACCCCCCAAGTCTCGCAGGGACCAGATGGCCGAAGCCGCGCCCGCGCCAGTCGCCATCGTCGTTGGCAGCAAGTCCGACTGGGCGACCATGCGCGAGACGGCCGAGATTCTCGACCAGCTCGGCATCGCCCACGACGACCGCATCGTCTCCGCCCACCGCACCCCCGACCGGCTCTACGCCTTCGCCAAGGGCGCCCGCAGCGCGGGCACCCGGGTCATCATCGCGGCGGCCGGCGGCGCCGCCCACCTGCCCGGCATGGTCGCCTCCATGACCACGCTGCCGGTGCTCGGCGTGCCCATCGAGACCAAGGCGCTGGGCGGCCAGGACAGCCTCTTGTCGATCGTCCAGATGCCGGCCGGCGTGCCGGTCGGCACGCTCGCCATCGGACGAGCCGGCGCCGTCAACGCGGCCCTGCTTGCCGCCGCGATCCTCGCCACCAGCGACGCCGCACTGGCCGAACGCCTCGACGCCTGGCGCGCCAATCAGACCGCGGCAATCGCGGAGCGCCCCGCCAACGATGACTGACAAAGCCCTGCCGCCGAACTCGGTCGTCGGGATTCTCGGCGGTGGCCAGTTGGGCCGCATGCTGGCGACCGCGGCCGCCGACCTCGGTCTTGCCTGCCACGTCTTCTGTCCCGACCCCAAGAGCCCGGCCTTCGCGGTGGCCGCGGCGCGCACCATCGCCCCCTATGAGGACGAAGGGGCGCTCGCCGCCTTCGCCGGCGCCGTCGACGTGGTGACGTTCGAATTCGAGAACGTGCCGGTGGCGAGCGCGCGGTTTCTGGCAGAGCGGGTTCCCGTGCGGCCCGACCCGAAGATCCTCGAGGTGGCGCAGGACCGGCTCGCCGAGAAGAAGCTGATCGCCGATCTCGGCATCGCCGTGCCGGCGTTCGCCGCGGTCGCGACCCAGAAGGACATCTACTCCGCCCTCGGCCGCATCGGCCGGCCGGCAGTCCTGAAGACCCGGCGCCTGGGCTACGACGGCAAGGGCCAGGTCGTGATTCGCTCCGGCGACGATCTGGTGTCGGCGTGGCGGGCAATCGGCGAGGTGCCGGCGATCCTGGAAGCCTTCGTCGCCTTCGAGCGGGAGATTTCGGTAGTGCTGGCGCGCGCCGGCAACGGCATCATGCGCGCCTGGGACATTTCCGAGAACCGGCACGTCAACGGCATCCTCGCCGAGACCACGGTGCCGGCCAGCGTGGCACCCGAAGTTGCCGGCGAGGCGGTGCGAATCGCCGAACAGATCGCGACCGCGCTCGGCCACGTCGGCGTGCTCGCCGTCGAGATGTTCGTGGCTGCGGACGGCGCCCTGCTCGTCAACGAGATCGCCCCACGCGTCCACAACTCCGGCCACTGGACCGCCGACGCCGCCCTCACCTCCCAGTTTCACCAGCACATCCGCGCCATCGCCAACTGGCCGCTCGGCGACCCCGACCGGACCGCGGACGTGACCATGCAGAACCTGATCGGAGCGGACGTTGAGAAGTGGGCGGAAATCCTCGCCGAACCCGGCGCCGCGCTGCATCTTTACGGCAAGTCGGAAGCCCGGCCGGGCCGCAAGATGGGCCACGTCAACCGGCTCAGGCCAGCGGCCAAGCTCTGACCGGCCCGCTTTGACAGGCAACCGGCGGTTCTGGTAAAGCAGCGCCACGTTACGGCCTGCCATCCGGCGGGCTGTTTGCACGTGCCCAACCAAACGACAGGACATTTCGCTTGCAGGTACTCGTTCGCGACAACAACGTCGATCAGGCGCTGAAGGCTCTCAAGAAGAAGATGCAGCGCGAGGGGCTCTTCCGCGAGATGAAGCTCCGCAACTTCTACGAAAAGCCGTCCGAACGCCGCGCCCGCGAAAAGGCGGAAGCGATCCGTCGGGCTCGCAAGCTCGCCCGCAAGCGCGCCCAGCGCGAGGGCATCGCCCCCGGTGGCGGGCGCGCGGCGCCGCGCACCGCCGCTCCCGGACGCCCCGGCAGCAGCGGCGACGCCCGCCGCTAATCCGGGGCCCTCAAAACGCCGGCTTCCGGCGGTTCGCTGGCGAAGGTCATGACCTCGAACACCACGGCGGACCGGAGACGGCAATGAAGAGCGAAAGGCTGACGGCGGGCCTTCCCCCTTCCCCCATTCTGACAGCGGCGCGGTTTGCCCTCGCAGCGGCTGCGCTCGCCCTCCTCGCGGCCTGCTCGTCGACATCGGGCGTGCGCGACAACCTCTCGGCGGCGGACCTATCGGCCGGCTCCGTGGTCAACATCGATTCGCTGACCGCGGTGATCAAGGCCAACCCCGGCGACGCCAGCGCCTACAACGTGCGCGGCAGCGCGTACGGCAAGGCCGGCAAATACAGGGAGGCGATCGCCGACTTCGACGCGGCGATCAAGATCAACCCGGGCTTCTACCAGGCCTACGCCAACCGGGCGCTCGTCCAGCGCATGGTCGGCAAGGACGACCTCGCCTTCGCCGACTACAACCAGTCGCTGGCGATCAACGCCAGCTATGCCGTCGCCTACGTCGGGCGCGGCAACATGTACCGCCAGCGCCAGCAATACGATCTGGCGCTCGCCGACTTCAACCACGCCATCCAGCTCGACCCGAGCGACGCGCGCGCCTATCACAACCGCGGCCTCATCTATCAGGCGCAGGGTCAGCACGTTCAGGCGATCGCCGACTTCGGCAAGGCCATCCAGCTTGCGCCGGGCGTGCCCGAACCCTTCAACGCGCGCGGCCTCTCCTACCTCGCCACTGGCGACACCAAGGCCGCACTCGACGACTTCAACGAGGCGATCAAGCGCGACAAGAACTCCTACGAGGCCTGGACCAACGAGGGCATCGTGCTGGAGAAGATGGGCGAGCGCGAAAAGGCGTTCGCCGCGTTCGCGCACGCCTCCAACATCAACCCGCGCTACGCACCGGCCAGCGAGGGCATGCGGCGCACCTCCGGCCCGGCCAAGACCGACACCGGCGGCGGCAAGGGCGGGCTGCTGTCGGGCATGTTCGGCGGGTAGCAGCCGCGAGCCGCGGCCGCTCAATCGAACGCGAAGACCGCCGCCAGGACGACCCCCAGCAACGTAAGGCGGGTGACTATACCGAAGAGGCGCGGATTGAGCGTGCCGGGCTTCAGGATGGCCGCAGCGCCGACGAGCGCGATCAAAACGGCGACCAGCGCCATCTTGATCCAGAACCATTCGTTCAGGCCGGCGACGCCGCCGTAGCGCACCCACATCATCGCGCCGCCCGACAGGAGCAGCAGCACCAGCGCGGCGCGGCCGGCGACCCCGAGCGGCTTCGCCACCGCACCGAGCGCGGCGCGCGCGTCCGGCGACGCACCGGCCATCTGGCGCCCGACGATCGGCATGACGATGTTCCCGGCCGCGCCGACGACCAGCGAGACCAAGTAAACGAACAACAGGAGATCGAAGGTCAAGTCCATGGCGCTTTCCTCGGGGGCGTTGCGGCGGGAAAGCACCGTTGATAGAACCTCAAGTAAAGTTGAGGTCAAGCATGAACTTGGGAATCGCGAAGTCACTGACTGTCGGCGAAGTCGCGCGCCGCTCTGGCGTGGCGGTCTCCGCCCTGCACTTCTATGAACAGAAGGGGCTGATCCACCCGCAACGCACTGCCGGCAACCAGCGGCGCTACGAGCGCGACACGCTCAGGCGCGTGGCGATCATCCGCGTCGGTCAGACCGTCGGCATTCCGCTCGCCGAGATCCAGGCCGCGCTCGCGACGCTGCCCGAGCGGCGCACGCCGACCAAGGACGACTGGGCGCGGCTTTCGGCCAAGTGGGCTACATCGCTCGACCGGCGCATCCGGCAGCTTCAGAAGCTCCGCGACGGCCTCACCGACTGCATCGGCTGCGGCTGCCTGTCGACCCAGACCTGCCCGTTGCGCAATCCGGCCGATAGGCTCGGCCGACAGGGACCCGGTCCGCGCCGGATTCTGGTGACGTGAGATTGAGGCGCGCTTACAGCGCCTTGACGATGCCTTCGGTCATCTTCTTGGCGTCGCCGAGGAGCATCATGGTGTTGTCGCGGTAGAAGAGCGGGTTGTCGATGCCGGCGTAGCCGGACGCCAGCGACCGCTTGACGAACATCACCGTCCCCGCCTTCCACACCTGCAGCACCGGCATGCCGTAGATCGGCGAAGTCGGATCGTCCTCGGCCGACGGGTTGGTGACGTCGTTGGCGCCGATGACGTAGGCGACATCGGCCTGCGGGAACTCGCTATTGATGTCCTCGAGCTCGAAGACCTCGTCGTAGGGGACGTTCGCCTCGGCGAGGAGCACGTTCATGTGGCCGGGCATGCGGCCGGCGACCGGATGGATGGCGTACTTCACCTCGACGCCTTCTGCCTTGAGCTTGTCCGCCATCTCGCGCAGCGCATGCTGCGCCTGCGCCACGGCCATGCCGTAGCCCGGCACGATGATGACCTTCTGGGCGTTCTTCATGATGTAGGCGGCGTCCTCGGCCGAGCCGAGCTTGACCGGCTTCTGCGGGCCGCCGTCGCCGGCCGCGGCGGTCTCGCCGCCGAAGCCGCCGAGGATGACCGAGATGAAGGACCGGTTCATCCCCTTGCACATGATGTAGGACAGGATGGCGCCCGACGAGCCGACCAGCGCGCCGGTGATGATCAGCGCCGTGTTGCCCAGCGTGAACCCGATGCCGGCCGCCGCCCACCCCGAATAGGAGTTGAGCATCGAGATGACGACCGGCATGTCGGCGCCGCCGATCGGCACGATCATCAGGACGCCGAGGAGCAGCGACACCGCCACGATCACCCAGAAGGCGATCGGCGCCTCGGAGAAGAAGAAGATCACGATCAGCGCCAGCAGCGCGACGCCAAGGCCGATGTTGATGGCATGGCGGCTGGGCAGCAGGATCGGCGCCCCCGACATGCGCCCGTCGAGCTTCAGGAAGGCGATGATCGAGCCGGTGAAGGTGAGCGCGCCGATGGCGACGCCAAGCGACATCTCGATGAGGCTGGCGCGGTGGATGCCGCCGGCACCGTCCGAGATGCCGAAGGCTTCCGGGGCGTAGAGCGCGCCGGCCGCAACCAGCACGGCGGCAAGACCGACCAGCGAGTGGAAGGCCGCGACCAGCTGCGGCATGGCGGTCATGGCGATCTGCCGCGCGATGAACGCGCCGACGCCGCCGCCGATCGCCACGGCCAGCACGATCAGGCCGAGGGCGCCCCATCCGGGCGCCGCGATGGCGAGCGTCGTGAGCACGGCGATCGCCATGCCGGCGATGCCGAAGTAGTTGCCCTGGCGGGAGCTTTCCGGGTTCGACAGTCCGCGGAGCGCCAGGATGAACAGAACACCGGCGACCAGATAGAGAACCGCGGCGAGGTTGGCGTTGATCATCGGACGAACCGCGCTCTTTCTCCTCCCCCTGGAAGGGGGAGGTCGGCGGCGCCGGCCTTGGGCCGGAGGCGCCGGGTGGGGGTCATCGAGGGGACGGGACCCCTCCCCGGATGACCTGCGGTCATCCGACCCTCCCCTTTCAGGGGAGGGAGAAACTGCAAGGCGGCGAGGTTGGCGTTGATCATCGGTTCAGCCCGCCTTCCCTGCCGGCGTCTTCTTCTTGTACATCGCCAGCATGCGCTGGGTGACCATGAAGCCGCCGAAGATGTTGACCGACACGAGCATCAGCGCCACGAAGCCGAAGCCCCGCGCCCACCAGTGGCCGGCACCGGCCGCCGCATCGCCGATATTGATGGAGACGGCGAGCAGCGCGCCGACCACGATCACCGACGAGATGGCGTTGGTGACCGACATCAGCGGGGTGTGCAGCGCCGGCGTCACCGACCACACTACGTAGTAGCCGACGAAGATCGCCAGCACGAAGATGGCGAGGCGGAAGACGAACGGATCGATGGCGCCCCCGGTGGCGGCCGAGGCGGCGGCACCGGCGGCGTTGGCGACCTGATCGGCGTAGGTCTGGGCGGCGGTCGCCGCATCGAGCGCCGCGTTGGCGGCCTGCTGCGCGGTTTCGGCGGCGGCGCGGGCCGCTGCGGCGGCCTGGTCGGGTGTGAGCTCGCTCATCTAGGATTTCCCTTCCCCGGAGAACGACGGGTGAATGACCTGCCCGTCCCGGGTGAGGCAGGTCGCCTTGACCAGTTCGTCGTCCGGATTGACGGCCAGCGCCTTCGTTTCCTTGCTGATCAGCGTTTCGACGAAAGCGTAGAGGTTGCGGGAATAAAGTGCCGAGGCGCTCGCCGCGATGCGGCCGGCGACATTGAGATAGCCGACGATCCTGACGTCGCGGACGGTCGTCACCTCGCCCGCCTTGGCGCCTTCGACGTTGCCGCCGCGCTCGACCGCGAGATCGACGATCACCGAACCCGGCCGCATGGAGGCGACCATTTCCGCCGAGATCAGACGCGGCGCCGGGCGCCCCGGGATCAGCGCGGTGGTGATGACGATGTCCTGCTTCTTGATGTGCTCGGCGGTCAGCTCGGCCTGCTTGGCCTGGTACTCCTTGGACATTTCCTTGGCGTAGCCGGCGGCGGTCTGGGCGTTCTTGAATTCCTCGTCCTCGACGGCGATGAACTTGGCGCCGAGGCTCTCCACCTGCTCCTTGGTGGCGGGGCGCACGTCGGTGGCGCTGACCACCGCACCCAGCCGGCGGGCGGTGGCGATCGCCTGCAGGCCAGCGACGCCGACGCCCATGACGAAGACGCGGGCGGCCGGCACCGTGCCGGCGGCGGTCATCATCATCGGCAGAGCGCGGTCGTACTGGACCGCCGCGTCGATGACCGCCTGATAGCCGGCGAGGTTTGCCTGGCTCGACAGGACGTCCATCGACTGGGCGCGCGTGATGCGCGGCATCAGTTCCATGGCGAACGCCGAAACGCCGGCCTCGGCCATCTGCTTGATGTCGGTCTCGTGGCCGTAGGGATCCATGATGGCAACGACGAGGGCGCCGCGCTTGTAGGTGGCAAGCTCGCTCGACGTCGGCCGGCGCACCTTGAGGATCACGTCGGCGTCCTTGACGGTTGACGCCGCGTCCGCGGCGATGCTCGCCCCGGCGGCCGCGTAGTCGTCGTCGAGGATGCGCGAGCGGGCGCCGGCGCCGGCCTGAACGACGAAATCGGCGCCCAGCGCCTTGAACTTCTTGACGGTTTCGGGAGTCGCGGCGACCCGTGTCTCGTCGACGGCTTCCGCCGGCACGGCAATTTTCATCGAGACGTCCTCTGGTCGACAGAACCGCCTTGGGAGTGCGGCGTGGTCAGGTGAGGAAGATCGCCATCAGAACAAGCAGGATGACGATCGCAATAACGCAGTATTTCACGATGCGCAGGAAGCGCAGGTACATCCAGCGATGGGAGTCGAAATCGTCGAAGGGAGCGGTGGAATTGAGTTCGACGGTCTGCTGAGCGTGCGCGGCGGCCATGCCGGATTTCCCTCACCGTGAGAAAGTCGCCGGCTTTATAGCAAAACGCGCACCGTGGGCAACGACCGGAATCTCGTCACAGCGTCGCGGGGCTCGCTCAGCTTTTGGGCAGATTGTCCCGGATCCAACGGGTGAGCCCCTCCTCGGAGACCACGCCCGCGGCGAGGTCAAGGATCATCGCTGTCGCGGACGCCGGTGGAACGTCGAAATCCACCCCGTTCAGCCCCAGGAAGACGATGATCGCGGCAAAGGCCACACGCTTGTTGCCGTCCACGAACGGATGGTTCTTGGCGAGGCCAAAGGCATGGGCCCCCGCCAGTTCGGCGAGATCCTCCGCACCGTACGCATACTTGTTTCTGGGCCGCGCCAGGGCCGATTCCAGCAGCCCCTGGTCCCGCACCCCGTCGGCGCCGCCGAACAGGGCCAGCTGTTCGGCGTGAACATCCAGAGCGAGGTCGAGATCGAGCCAGACCGGCTCGTTCACTTGGCCAGCGCCTTGAACGTATCGGCGTACTTCCGGAAGGCGCGTCGCGCGATTTCCATGCCCTTGGCGTGGGTCGGATCGTAGGGGCTGAGTTTCAGCCCCCGCTCGGTTTGCTCGACAACATGGAGCTTGTCGCCCGCCTTGAGCTTCAGCCGGGCCAGAAGTTCCTTAGGCAAGATGATGCCGGTCGAGTTGCCGATCTTGCGAACCTGCACGACCGTTCCGGCAATCTCGGCTTCGGTGATTTCGTTCATCGCGCGCTCCAAGGCATGTTCTACATTCCGTATAACAGACGTTGTACGGAATGTAAAACGGGCCGTCAGCGGGCGAAGGTCGCAAGAAGCAGGATGCCGCCGAGCACCGATACGACGATGAGCAGCGGGATCAGGATGACGAACATGACCACCGCGCCGACGATGGCGGCGAGTGTGTGCCAGAAGCCGATCTGGGCGATCAGCAGGACCAGCAGGATGAAGAAGATCAGCGGCATGGCTTTTCGAAGCCCCGGACAATGACGACCGGGATGTAGGGAGCCGGAGGCCCCGCCGCTAGCGCTTTTCCATCTCCTCCAGCTCGCCGATCAGCCGGTCGATGACGCCGAGGCCCTTGTTCCAGAAGCCGGGGTCGGAGGCATCGAGGCCGAAGGGCGCCAGCAGCTCCTTGTGGTGCTTCGAGCCGCCGGCCTTGAGCATGTCGAAGTACTTCTGCTGGAAGCCCTCTTCCGCCTCCTCGTAGACGGCGTAGAGCGAGTTCACCAGGCAATCGCCGAACGCATAAGCGTAGACGTAGAACGGCGAATGGATGAAGTGCGGGATGTAGGTCCAGAACACCTCGTAGCCGGCGCCGAGCTTGACCGACGGACCGAGGCTCTCGCTCTGCACCGCCATCCAGATTTCGCCGATCTGCTCCGAGGTCAGCTCGCCGTCGCGGCGCGCCTCGTGGACGTTGCGCTCGAACGTGTAGAAGGCGATCTGGCGCACGACCGTGTTGATCATGTCCTCGACCTTGGCGGCGATCAGCGCCTTGCGCTTCTTCGGATCGATGGTTTCCGAGAGCACCGCGCGGAAGGTCAGCATCTCGCCGAACACGCTCGCCGTCTCCGCCAGCGTCAGCGGCGTTTGCGCCATCAGCGGACCTTGCGGGCCGGCGAGCACCTGATGGACGCCGTGGCCGAGCTCGTGGGCGAGCGTCATCACATCGCGCACCTTGCCCTGATAGTTGAGCAGCACGTAGGGGTGCACCGACGGCACGGTCGGATGCGCGAAGGCGCCCGGCGCCTTGCCCGGCCGCACCGGCGCGTCGATCCAGCGCTCGTCGAAGAAGCGCCGCGCGATCGTCGCCATGTCCGGCGAGAACAGCGCGTAGGCGCCAAGCACCGTGGCGCGCGCCTCGGCAAACGGAATGACCTCGGCGGGCCCGTCGGGAAGCGGCGCGTTACGGTCCCAGTGATTCAGGAATTCGCGCCCGAACCACTTCGCCTTGAGCTTGTAATAGCGGTGCGACAGGCGCGGATAGGCCTCGCGGACCGCGGCCACCAATGCATCGACCACCTCCGGCTCGACCCGGTTGGCGAGATGGCGGGCGGCGGCGACGTCCTTGAAGCCGCGCCAGCGGTCAGAGATTTCCTTGTCCTTGGCGAGCGTGTTGGTGATGTGGGTGAACAGGCGGATGTTCTTCCTGAAGGTGACGGCGAGCGCCTCCGCCCCCGCCTTGCGCACCGACTCGACGCGATCCTGAAGGAGGTTGAGGGTCGGCTCGATGGCCAGCTCCTCGCCTTCCACGTCGAAGCGCAGCGACGACATGGTCTCGTCGAACAGGCGGTTCCAGGCGGAATAGCCGGGCACCGTCTTCTCGTGGAAGAGCAGTTCGACCCGGTCCTCGAGCTGATAGGGCTTCTCGGCGCGCACGTCGTCGAGCCACGGCTTGTAATGGGCAAGCGCCTTCGCCTTCAGCGCCGTCTCCAGCCCGTAGTCGTCGATGCGGTTGATCTCCAGCGTGAAGAACAGGAGATGCGAGGAAGCGGCGGTCAGCTTTTCCTGGACGTCGCCGTAGAACTTGCCGCGCACCGGATCGGATGTGTCGCCGGCATGGACCAGTCCGGCGAAGGAGGCGACGCGGCCGATCAGTTCGTCGAGACGCTCGTAGTCGATGATGGCGTCGGCGAGCCGGTCGCCGCCGGTCGGTCCGGTGGCGAGCGCCACGATCTTGCCCTTGTACTTTTCCTCGAAGGCGGCGGCGCGCCGGTCGATCGCGGCAAGGTCGCGCTTCAGCGCCGGGTCGCTGATCCCGACGTAGAGATCGTCGAGGTTCCATTCCGGCAGCTCACCCAGCTCGTCCTCGAACGGATCGGCGGCGGCCGCGGTGTTGCCGGCGGGGGCGGCATCGGAGGGGGTCGTGTCGGTCATGGGTGCATCCAAGGCTTGGCACGGCATCTGGGCCCGAATTAGGGCGACGGCGGGTCCGGGGGCAAGCCCTGCGTGCCCCTGCCCGCCAACCGGCCGCAGGCAAGCGGGAATATCTGGGGACAACGGCGCGACCGGCCCCGATCCGGGGGCGGCCGTCGCACCGAATGCGAGTCCGCTCCGCGGCATCGATGCAACAAGCGGAAACCATCTGAACCAAGTTGGGGAAGATCGCCCCACCGGTTAAGCACCGCTTAACCGGGCGTCCCGATCATCGCGCCGATTGTTCCGCAACGGGACAGGACGAGCGCAAGGACGCCGATGCCAACCCCCATTCTCATCGCCGACGACGATCCTATCCAGCGCCGCCTGTTGAGCGCCGCCGTCGAGCGGCTCGGACACACCGCGATCGCGGTGGACAGCGGCCAGGCGGCGCTCGACCACCTCGCCGGACCGGACGGCGAAAGCGTCGCCCTTCTCATTCTCGATCTGGTCATGCCCGGCGTCGACGGCATGGGCGTGCTTGCCAGGCTGCGCGAAACCGAGCGCGGCCTGCCGGTGATCGTGCAGACCGCGCACGGCGGCATCGACACGGTGGTGGCGGCGATGCGCGCCGGCGCCGTCGATTTCGTCGTCAAGCCGGCCTCGGCCGAGCGCCTGCAGGTTTCCATCGAGAACGCGCTGAAGCTCGGCGCGCTCGAGGGCGAGATCGCGCGCATGAAGCGGGTCGCCACCGGCACGCTGACCTTTCGCGACATCGTCACCAAGAGCGGCGCGATGGAGCGCGTCATCCGCCTCGGCCAGCGCGCCGCCGCCTCGCAGATCCCGATCCTCATCGAAGGCGAATCGGGCGTCGGCAAGGAGCTGATCGCGCGCGCCATCCAGGGCGCCAGCGACCGCAAGGCGAAGCCGTTCGTCACCGTGAACTGCGGCGCCATTCCCGACAATCTCGTCGAGAGCATCCTGTTCGGCCACGAGAAGGGCGCCTTCACCGGCGCCGCCGACAAGCACACCGGCAAGTTCCGCGAGGCCCACGGCGGCACGCTGTTTCTCGACGAGGTCGGCGAACTGCCCGCCGACATTCAGGTCAAGCTGCTGCGCGCCCTTCAGGACGGCGAGATCGACCCGGTCGGCGCCCGCCGGCCGCTGCGCGTCGACTTCCGCCTGATCTCGGCGACCAACCGCAGCCTGATCGATCTGGTCAAGGCCGGCCGCTTCCGCGAGGACCTCTACTACCGGCTGAACGTGTTCCCGATCCGGGTGCCGCCGCTGCGCGAGCGGCGCGACGACATCCCGCCGCTGGTCCGCCACTTCACGGCGCGTTTCGCCGCCGAGGAAGGCAAGTCGTTCATCCGCGGCGTCACCGCGCCGGCGCTCCAGCTGCTCTCGCGCTACGACTGGCCCGGCAACATCCGCCAGCTCGAAAACGCCGTCTTCCGCGCGGTGGTGCTGACCGACGGGCCGATGCTGACCCCCGACGAGTTTCCGCAGATCGCCGCCCACATCGACGGCGGTGCCTGGGCCGAGGAGCGCACCGCCGACGAGGCCGCCCGGCCGCCCGAGGAAATCGCGCCGGAAGACCTCGAAATCGGCACCCCCCTGCCCCCCCTGGCAACCGGCCAGCTGCCGGCCATCGGGCCGGACGGCGAGGTTCGCCGCCTCGCCGACATGGAAGCCGCCATGATTCGACTGGCGCTCGAGCGCTATTCGGGGCGCATGACCCTGGTTGCCCGCCGGCTGGGCATCGGCCGCTCGACGCTCTACCGCAAGCTCAAGGAGTTTGGCATTTCGGACACAGTGGCCGGAATTGCAGCCGAATAGCCGGTAAATTCGGCTTGATCGGGGCCGTGAGTTGTTGAAACCGAAAGAAATTTGCCCCCATTTGCCTTACTGGGTCACCCCTATTTTCGGCGCGGAGAGGCTTTTTCCATGAACGGTCCGAGACTCGTAGCGGCGTTCGCCGTGGGCAGCGCATTGGTTTTGGCCGGGAGCGCCCTGCCGGCGCTGGCCAAGTCCAAGCCGGCGCCTGAGCCGGTCCCCGTCTCGCTCACCTATCCGGTCTACGACAGCGTCGTCGACCCGGCCACGGCCGCGCTGCAGGGGCTGCTGGCGAACGCCGGACAGGACGGCTCCTTCCTCGACAAGCGCGATTCGGCCGGCGTCGCCGAGTACTACGCCGAGCAGGGCTACCTGCCGACGTGGACGGCCGGCGGCCACCTGACCGCGCAGGCCCAGAAGATCATCGCCCGCATCCGCCAGGCCGACATCGACGGGCTCGACCCGGCCGACTTCGTGACGCCCGCGATCACCGCGTATTCGCTCGACGGCAAGGTCGCCGCCGAAGACGAGGTGATGCTGTCGATGGCAATCGTGCGCTTCGCGCGCGAGGCCCACTCCGGCCGCCTCGATCCAGGCTCGGTCAGCGAGAATTTCGACTACAAGCCGCACCTGCTCGATCCGGTCGAGGTGCTGCGCACCCTGGCCAGCGCCGGCGACCCGGCGGCCGTGCTCGACAGCTACAATCCGACCCATCCCGAGTTCCTGGCGCTGCGCGCCAAGCTCGCCGAACTGCGCGCCAACAACAAGGACCTGCCGCCGGTGGTGCCGCCCGGCAAGGTGCTCAAGCTCGGCGTCAGCGACTCGCGGGTCGAAATCCTGCGTACCCGCCTCGGCGTCGTCGCCGCGGCCGCCGATCCGGCCGTCTTCGACGCCGACGTCGACGTCGCGGTCAAGGCGTTTCAGGAGAACGCCGGCCTGAAGCCCGACGGCATCGTCGGCAACAACACGCTGAAGGCGCTGAACGCAGCCTCCGACGACCACATCGGCACGATCCTCGCCAACATGGAGCGCTGGCGCTGGATGCCCGAGGACCTCGGCAAGTTCTACGTGCGCGTCAACGTGCCGAACTTCAATCTCGACATCTACCAGGACGGGAACGTGATCTACACGACCCGCATCGTCGACGGGCAGACCACCAAGCAGACGCCGATCTTCTCCGACGAGATCGAGACCGTCGACGTCAACCCGACCTGGAACGTGCCCCTGTCGATCGCCACCAAGGAGATGCTGCCCAAGCTGCTCTCCAACCCGGCGGCGCTCAGCGGCTATCAGGTCTTCGCCAACGTCGGCGGCCGCTTCCGCGCCGTCGACCCGACGACCGTCGACTGGTCGAGCGTCGACATGCGCCGCATCCAGATCAAGCAGCCCCCGGGCGAGCGCAACGCGCTTGGGTCGATCAAGTTCCTGTTCCCGAACCCCTATGCGGTCTACCTGCACGACACGCCTTCCAAGTCCCTGTTCGCGCGCGACTACCGGGCGTTGAGCCACGGTTGCATGCGCGTCCAGAACCCGTGGGAATTTGCCGCAGTCCTGCTCAAGGACGACCCCAACGTGACCGTTTCCAGGCTGAAGAAGCTGGTCGGGGGCAAGGAAACCCAGGTCTCGCTGACCCATAAGATCCCGGTCCACATCACGTATTTCACCGCTTGGGTGGACGAAAACGGGGCGCTCCAGACGCGGCCCGACATCTACGGCCACGACCGCCGCGTGGAGGCTGCGCTGGGAGTCTGAGGGCGGCCCTTTCACGGTTAAGTTCGATTCGGAGAAAAATCGAACAGAACCTGAATGTTATGACCAAGGGGGCTTCCCGAATCAGCCTTCCATTTGCCATTATCACGGGCCATAAATGCGCCCGGGAAAGTCCATGCCAGCAGGCCTGCGGACCAGCTTGGTAAAGACCCGTTAACCAATGGCCCCGACAATGGGCTGTTGGTGGGGGGTACGGTGGGCTCTGTAAAGGGCAGGAACGGCGAGCGGGACGTTGTTGGGGCGGGGCGAGCACACGCACAAACGCGAAAAGCGTAGTTCACGGCGCCGGTGGTTCAGTTGGGTGTTCGCCGGAGCCCTTGGAATCCTGTTTTCGTCCCTCGCCTTCGTCCAGACCGACGCCCTCCCCGAAGTCCTCTCCCTCAAGCTTTTCAATCTGCACACTCACGAGCGCGCCACGATCGTCTTCAAGCGCAACGGCGTTTACGATCGTGAGGGGCTGAAGCAGCTCGACTACTTCCTGCGCGACTGGCGTCAGGACAAGATCATCCACATGGACCCGCACCTGTTCGACCTGATCTATCAGGTCTACCGGAAGTCGGGCTCTAACGATTACATCAACGTGGTGTGCGGCTTCCGCTCGCCGCCCACCAACGCCATGCTGCGCCGTCGCTCGCGCGGCGTCGCCCAGAACAGCCTGCACATGCAGGGCAAGGCGATGGATTTCTTCATCCCTGGCGTGCCGCTCGCCAAGCTGCGCGCCATCGGCCTCCAGATGCAGCTCGGCGGCGTCGGCTTCTACCCGACCTCGGGCTCGCCGTTCGTCCACATGGACACCGGCAACGTCCGTCACTGGCCGCGCATGACCCGCCAGCAGCTCGTCGCGGTCTTCCCGAACGGCCGCACCCTCCACGTTCCGAGCGACGGCAAGCCGCTGCCCGGCTACGCCGAGGCCCAGGCCGCCTACAAGACGCGCATCGCCTCGCGCACGCCGATCGGCTCGTACCAGACCGGCCCCTCGACCGAAGCGCCCGCCATCCGCGTCGCCTACACCGACACGCCCAACAGCAGCGGTGGTGGCGGTCTGTTCAACTTCGGTGGCTCTGACGCAACCGCCGTCGCCGACGCGTCCACCCCCGACACCTCCGACGATGGCGACGTGATGGACGTGGCCGCCGCCGATTCCGCCGACACCGTGACGGCACCGCCCACCGCCACCGGCAAGCCGCTCGCCGTTGCGGTCGCCGCCTACGCCACCGCGCCGACGCCGATGCCCCACCTTGCCCCGCGGCCGACCGCCTCGCCGCCGCTCACCGTGGCAACCGCCGCCGCCGCGCCCGCCCCGCAGCGCGGCATCACCGCCGCCGCCATCCTCGCCTCCGCCGCCCAGCGCATCGGGGCCCCCGCCCCGAGCTTCGACTTCGGCCCGGCGCAGAACTGGGCGGCGCCGGCCGTGCCCGCCGCGCTGGCCCGCGCCATGGCCGAGCGCGACACCTCGCGCGCCGGCGCCTCGCTGCCGATCACGCCGACCGCGGTCGTCGCCACCATCGACGTCAACCGCCCGCTGCGCGCCGCCGCCATCACCGGCGCGGTGCTGCGCACCAACACCAGTGACGCCGACGCCACCGTGCCAACCGTCCTCGCTTACGCGGCGCCCGAGCCGCCGCCCGCCCCACGGACCGCGTCCATGACCACCGCCGGCGTGCCGCTGCCCCAGCTGAGCCCGCTCGACCGCGAGCGCACCGGTAGCGTCGCCGTCGTCAAGCCGCCCAAGGCGCGCGTCCGTCCGCGTCTGGACACCCCGGCGCTGACCATGACCGCCCTCGACACCCAGGGCCTCAGGATGTGGATCGGCCCGACCTCGACCCGTCAGAAGCCCTATGCGCTGCTGACCATGCCCGATTTCGCGCAGACCCCCGACCTGATGAAGAAGCCGGACCTCGCCTTCAGCGCCGGCTTCGCGCCGACGCCCTACGCGAACCTGCGCACCGACAGCTTCTCGGGTCCGCTCGTCCAGCAGCCCGACATGGTCGACCTGACCGCCAACCAGCAGGTCGCATCGATCCAGTAGCCCGCGCGGGGCTCGATCGACTACTCCGCCGCTTCCGCCACCACCATGCCGAGCGCGTGCATGTAGAGGTCGAGAAGCGCCTCCTGCTCCTGCCGCTCCGCCATGTCCTGCTTGCGCAGCCTCACCACCGTGCGCAGCGTCTTGGTGTCGAAGCCGTTGCCCTTGGCCTCGGCGTAGACTTCCTTGATGTCATCGGCGAGCGCGCTCTTCTCCTCCTCGAGGCGCTCGATGCGCTCCACCAGCGAGCGCAGCTGTTCCTTGGCGAACGAGGTCGAGGCGGCGGACATGGCGATTTGTCTCTCTGTTTGTGATGGCGGCGGGGCGTTCCCGGCTGCCTCCGAGAGACCCCATGGGCCGCTAGCGGTCAAGCGCCGACGCCCGACTGTCCACGCCTTCCACCGGCTTCAGATTTCGCCGGTTGTCGAACCATAAAGACGCACCGTGTGGAGCTCCTCGCGCTGGTTGAGCGCAGTGAGGATCGGCGCCAGGCGCGCCACCCACTCCGCGACCCCGGCCGGGTTGGCGATCAGGTCCTGGCGGATCTCGATGAGCGCATGGGCGAGACCGCGGGCCGTGCCGTGGCGATACATGGTGTCGTTGGCCAGAGACCCCGCATAGGGCTCGTTGTCGCCGACCACGAGCGCCGCGTCGGCGCGCAGCATCTCGATCAGCGGCACCGCGAAGCGCGGGTCGCGATCCCACAGGATGCCGGCGTGCCAGGGGCGCGGCCGGCCCCGCCAGACCGGCGTGAAGCTGTGCACGGAGAAGAGCGCCGGCGGCCGGCCCGCGCCCATCGCCCTGTCGATCGCGGCGTCGACGGCGCGGTGATAGGGCGCATGAAAGCGGGCGATGCGGCGAGCGCGCTCGTCGGCGTCGACCGCGGCGTTGCCCGGAACCAGCGAACCGTCCGACAGGCGCATGATGAGGGTCGGATCGTCCTCGCCGCGGTTCGGGTCGATCAGGAGGCGCGAGAAGGTCGACAGCACGGCCGGCGCGCCAAGCTCGGCGGCGAGGCCGCGGGTAACGGCGGCAACCCCCGGATCGAAGGCGATGTGGCGGCGAAACTCCGCCGCCGGCAGCCCCAGGTCGCCATATTCCGGCGGCAGGCGGTTCTCGGCGTGATCGGCGATCAGCACCAGCCCCTGGGCCGGCGCGCCCTCCACGACGGTGAACGGCGGAAAGGGCTGTGGGTCGGGGGCCATGCGAAGCGCCATGATAGTCGCCGCCGCGTGGGCGGCAAAGCCGCCCGGCGCGTTGACACGACGAAACGCGGCGCGCGATAAGAGGCCGCCGGGACCGGGCACCCCAGCACCGCCGCGATTCTCTGTGGTTCCTCAGTCCGACGCACCGTGCCGAAACAACCGCGCGCCTTTCCCTCCCACTATCGTCAGGCGGTCGTCATCGCCAGCGTCGCGCTGGTGATCCTGCTGGGGGCTGTCGCGTTCGTGCTGGTCCAGCCGGGCGACAAGGACGGCGCCCAGGCGCGGATGCTCTCCGGGGAGACGGCCGCCACGGCGGGCGTCACCGGGGGCCAGTCGACCGACGCCGGCGGCGGGCTGAGGCTGTGCAACAAGACCGTGAGCCGCGTCGGCGTCGCGATCGGCTACAAGGAGAGCGGCAGATGGGTGACCGAGGGCTGGTGGAACGTGGCGCGCGACAGCTGCGAAACTCTGGTCGCCGGTCCTCTGGTGTCACGGTTCTACTACGTGTACGCCATAGACTACGACCACGGCGGGGTGTGGGGCGGTAAGGCGATGATGTGCACGCGAGACAAGATGTTCACGATCCAGGGGATCGAGGACTGCGTGACGCGCGGCTACGAGCGCAGCGGCTTCTTCGAAGTCGACACCGGCGAACAGAAGAGCTGGACGGTGCAGCTCACCGAACCGGGCGCCGGCAGCAGCTGATGCGCCGCTCCCGCCGGGTCAAGATTCTCGCCACGCTGGGGCCGTCGTCCTCCGACAAGGAGACGATCGGGCGTCTGTTCGACGCCGGCGCCGACGTCTTCCGCATCAACATGAGCCACGCCGACCACCCGACCATGCGCCGGCTGGTGACGACCATTCGCGAGGTCGAGCGCGACCGCAAGCGCCCGATCGGCATCCTGATCGACCTGCAGGGCCCCAAGCTCCGCATCGGCACTTTCGCCAGGAACCCGGTCGTCCTCACGCCCGGCCAGACGTTCGTGCTCGACGACAACCCTCAGCCGGGCGACGCCACGCGCGTCGAGCTGCCCCATCCCGAAATCCTGTCGGCCATCGAACCCGGCCACCGGCTGCTGCTCGACGACGGCAAGGTGCGCCTGCGCGTCGTGGAGGCTGACCCGCACCGGGTAGTGACCACCGTCGAGGTCGGCACCGCCCTGTCGGACCGCAAGGGCGTCAGCGTCCCCGATACGACGCTGCCCTTCGAGGCGCTGACCCCGAAGGATCGCTCGGACCTGGAAGCAGCGCTCGGCACCGAGATCGACTGGATCGCGCTTTCTTTCATCCAGCGGCCGGAAGACCTGGCCGAGGTGCGCAAGATGGCGCGCGGCCGCGCCGGCGTGCTCGCCAAGATCGAGAAGCCGCAGGCCGTCGAGCGGCTTGCCGCCATCATCGACGCCGCCGACGCGCTCATGGTCGCCCGCGGCGACCTCGGCGTCGAGATGCCGCTCGAGCGGGTGCCCGGCATCCAGAAACAGATCACCCGCGCCGCCCGCCGCGCCGGCAAGCCGGTGGTGGTCGCCACCCAGATGCTGGAATCGATGATCACCGCGCCGACGCCCACCCGCGCCGAAGTCTCCGACGTCGCCACGGCGGTCTTCGAGGGCGCCGACGCCATCATGCTGTCGGCCGAGTCGGCCTCCGGTGCCTATCCCGTCGAGGCGGTCGCCACGATGGACAGGATCGCCACCGAGGTCGAGCGCGACCCCAACTACATGCAGATCCTGCGCGCCCAGCGCACCGAGCCGGAAGCGACCAGCGCCGACGCCATCTCCGCCGCCGCCCGCCAGATCGCCGAGACGCTGTTCCTGGCGGCGATCTGCTCGTTCACCGCGTCGGGCACCACCGCCATGCGCGCCGCCCGCGAGCGGCCCCAGACGCCGATCATCGCGATGTCGCCGGTGCACGCCACCGCGCGTCGCCTGTCGCTCGTCTGGGGGCTGCACTGCGTCGTCGGCGACGAACCGCAATCGATCGACGGCATGGTCGAACGCGCCTGCGACATCGCCCGCGAGGAAGGCTTCGCCCGCCCCGGCGAGCGCATCATCATCACCGCCGGCCTGCCGCTCGGCACACCCGGCGCGACCAACATGCTGCGCATCGCCTACGTCAACGACGAAGAGCGCTAGCGCCGCTCAGATTCCCTTGCCGAGCTGATCCTTGATCAGGTCGATCTCGACGCGGATATCCTCAAGCACCGGATCGATCTCGACGGCGCGCTCGAACGCGTTGAGGGCGCCCAGCTTGTCGCCCTGACGGAGGCGGATCATGCCGAGGCCGGCGAGCGCCCCGAAGTGGCGCGGTTCCAGCACCAGCGTCCTGTCGATGTCGGCGAGCGACTTGTCGTATTCGTCGAGATAGAAATAGACCGTGGCGCGCTTGTTCCACGCCTCCATGTAGTCGGGCCGCGCCGCCACGAGGGTATCGAGGTACTTGAGAGCGAGCTGAAGATCGCCGCTTTCCATCGCGACCAGCGCCTCGTGCATCACCTGATCCGTGTCGGCGTCGCCGGACTTCAGCCACTCCGCCACGATCGCCCGCTCGATCGCCCGGCCCTGATCGACATCGGTGGCGGTCCGGAGGATTTCGAACAGCCCGTCGATCCGCGCCGCCTTCTGCATATCCGGCGACATCGACGGGGACGCCGCGGGCGGCACGGCGGCGTCGGGGAACTCCGCGGCAATCGCGGGCGCCGCACCGGCCAGCAGGACCGCGACAAGAATGGCGCGCCATGTCATGGGAGGAACGTTACGGGCTGTTCCCCGACCGGGTCAAAACACACGGCCGTGACAGCGCCGCGACCGAAATGCGGCGATCAGAGATTGACCCCGCCGACACCCTTGGCGGTGAGCTGCTTCACGGCCTTGGCGACTTCGTCGAGATACGGATCGAGCGCCAGCGCGGCGCGGTAGGCCTTGAGGGCGCGATCGTCCTCGCCGATCGAACGCAGGATCGTGCCGAGGCCAGCGAGGGCCACGAAGTGGCGCGGCTCCAGCGCCAGCACGTGCTCGATGTCGGAGAGCGAGCGGGCGGTGTCGTCGGTCAGGTAGTAGACCGTGGCGCGCCGGTTCCACGCCTCGACGAAATCCGGCTGCATGGTGATGATCCGGTCGAGGTAGTCGAGGGCCAGCGGATAATCCTTGGCCTCGACGGCCGCATCGGTCCACGTCATCAGAAGATCGACGGTGGCGCTCCCCGATTCCGACCACAGCGCCTGGATGCTGCCCTCGACGACGCGGGCGGCGTTGTCGTTGGGCGCCGCCTTGAGCTGTGCGAACAACTGGTCGAGCTGGGTGCCGCGCGCCGGCGGCTCGGCCGGCAAGACCGGGGTGGTCTCGCGCGTCGACGCATCCGGCGCGGCCGGCGCCGCGCTGTCTTGCGCGAGCACCGGAAGGGACAGACCGACGGTCAACGCGGCGGCGAGCGCCGCACCCAGAATCCGCATGGTGTCAAAGGATAGGGCGAGCCCGGGGAAGCGTCAAAGGGCCCCCTCACCCGCGGAACGCGAACACGCCGCTGAGGTTGGCCGAGGCGCCCTCGACCTCGCCGACGTCGGGAACCGCGTAATCGGCAAGGAGCGTGAGGCGGTCGACGGGCAGGTAGGCGCGGCGCGGATCGCCGATCAGCACCTCGACACCGGCCGCCAGGCACCGTGCGAAGAAGGCCGTCATGCGTTCGGCAAGACCGCGCTCGTAGAACACGTCGCCGGCCAGAACCAGATCGACCGCCGGCGACGGACCATTGGCAAGTTCGCCGGCGACGACTTCGACCGCGACGCCGTTGGCGGCGGCATTGAGGGCAATGGCGGCGAGCGCGAAACGATCGACATCGGTGGCGATGACCCGGGCGGCGCCGGCCCGCGCCGCGGCGATGGCGACCAGCCCCGATCCGGCGCCAAGATCGAGGACGCTCTTCCCGGCGACCGCCTGCGGCCGGTCGAGGATGTAGCGGGCGAGCGCCAGACCGCCCGCCCACGGGAACGCCCAGTAAGGCGGCGGCGGATCGGCATCGTCGGACCCGTCGGCGGCAAGGCGCCACAAACCGGTCGCCTCATGGGCGCCGTGCATGCGGATTTCGGGGATCGAGCGAACCGCGGCAAGCCGGGTGTTGGCCGCAATGAAGCGGGCGGGATCGATCCCGCCGGGCGCCGCCGGCCGCTTCGTCGGCGTGTCTCGCCTCAGCCCTGGCGGGCTTTGAACCGGCGGTTGGTCTTGTTGATGATGAAGACCCGGCCCTTGCGGCGCACGAGCCGGTTGCCGCGGTGGCGGTTGCGGAGCGAACGGAGGGAATTGCGGATCTTCATGGCCGGTCCGGAAGGGTTTTTGGGCGCGCGACGGGCGCGACCGTTGAATTTGGCGCGGAACCTATGGGGGAGGCCCGAGGGTGTCAAGGACGGGCCCGGGAAGCGGCTGGAATCCCCTTCCCTAGCGCACCAGCCGCTCGCGGCCGTAGAGCAGCAGCATGGCGATGATCACGACGCCATAGATGATCTGGCGGCCATATTCCTGCATCTGCATGACCGAAAGGATCGACTGGAGGAGCGTGATCAGGATCACCCCGGCGACGGTCCCGAGGTAGCTGCCGCGGCCGCCGAGGATCGACGTGCCGCCGAGCACCACCGCCGCGATCGACGGCAGGAGATAGGCATCGCCCATCGACTGGGCGGCCTTGGAGGCATAGCCGGCCAGCAGCACGCCACCGAAGGCGGCGAGACCGCCGGAGACGGCGAACGCGGTCATGACGATGCGCCGCGTGTTGACGCCGGAGAGATAGGCGGCGCGCTCGCGGTTGCCGATGCCGTAAACGGCACGGCCGAAGGTGGTGCGCGACAGGAGGAAGACGGCCCCGGCGCCGACCACCGCCCACACGATCACCGCGTTGGGAAGCTGGGGGATGGCGAAGCCGGTCGCCAGGTACCGCATGGGCGGCGAGGCGAAATCGCGCGGTGAGAAGCCGCCCGAGTAGACCACCATCAGCCCTTGCGCGACGGCGTTCGTGGCGAGCGTGATGATCATCGACGGAATGCGCAGATAGGCGACGCCAAAGCCGTTGAGGAGTCCGAGCCCGACGCCGCACAAGATCCCGAACGGCACCGACAGGACCACCCCGAAGGTTCCCCACGAGGCCGCCGCGCACGCCATCATCGCGCCGGTCGTCACCACCCACGGCACCGACAGGTCGATCTGGCCGAGCAGGATGACCAGCATCATGCCGGTGGCGATGATCCCGAGGAAGGAAGCGACCTTGAGCTGCTGGAGCAGATACTCCGGCGACAGGAAGTTCTCCGAGTACATGCTGCCGAGAAGCAGAAGGGCGACGATGCAGGCGAAGGCGATGGCGACCGCCGGGTCGCGGCGCACGAAGCCCGGCAGGTAGGCCGACAGGCCGCGGTGGGAAGCGCTGGTGTCGCTCATGCGAACCAATCCAGCCGGTTGCGGACCCGGAAGAGGCCGAAGGCGGTCAGGCTGACGGCGAGCATCAGCACGACACCCTGGAAGAGCGGCTGCCACAGCGGGTCGAAGTCGAAGACGAACAGCAGATCGCCGATGGTGCGGAAAGCGAGCGCACCGAAGATCGCGCCGATGATGCTGCCGGTGCCGCCGAACAACGACACGCCGCCCAGCACGACCGCCGCGATCGAGAACAGCGTGTAGGTCGAGCCCGACGCGTAGGCCGCCTCGCCCGTGTAGGTGAAGAAGGTCAGGAACAGCCCGCCCATCGCCGCCAGCAGCCCCGACAGCGTGTAGGCGATGAACTTCGCCATGCGGATCGGCACGCCCGACATGTAGGCGGCGACCTCGGAGGAGCCCACCGCGTAGGCCGCGCGGCCGATTGGCGAGCGGCTGTAGGGGACCCACACGAGGAGCACCACGGCGAGCAGGACGACGAGGCTCGCCGGGACGACGTCGAAGACCCGCCCGGTCAGGGCGTCGGCGAGATCGCTGTTGACGCTGCCGCCGGGGAACGGCCTGAGCGCCAGCGCGATGCCGTAGTAGATGGCACCGGTGGCGATGGTGGTGACGATCGGCTGCAGCCGCCCGAAGATGACGATGGCGCCGTTGAGCGCGCCGCAGGCAAGGCCGACGGCGAGCACCCCGATCACACCGAGGGTGGTGTGGAAGGGATCGCCGACGACAATCCACGACGCCAGGCAATTGGTCAGCGTGAAGGTCATGCCGACCGACAGGTCGATGCCGGCGGTGAGCACCACCAGCGTCTGCGCCATAGCCACGAAGGCCAGCAGCACCCCCTTGTTGGAGGCGGTCTGGACGACGTTGGCGACGGTCGCCGCGGTGAAGCCGCGGTGCGCGATCGCCGGATGGTTGACCAGGTAGACCGCGAACATCACCACGAAGATGCCGAGCGCCAGAAGCGTGCCGCGCTGCTCGGCGAGCCAGTGCCGCCAGTCCTTCATGCCTGCATCACCGGCTGGTTGCCGGCCTCCTCGCTCGCCGCGATGTTGAGCGCGCTGGCGATCAGCGCGCGCTCGGTGATTTCGTCGCCGACCAGCTCGCGCCGGATGGCGCCGTCGTAGAGCACCAGCACGCGGTCGCAGCACCCGATCAGCTCGTCGTAATCGGTCGAGTAGAAGACGATCGCCGCGCCGGCGTCGGCCAGCTTGCGCAAGAGCTGATAGATCTCCTGCTTGGTGCCGACGTTGATCCCGCGGGTCGGATCGTTGAGCAGGATGATGCGCGGCTCGCGCATCAGCCATTTGGCGATGACGACCTTCTGCTGATTGCCGCCCGACAGGTTGCCGACCGCGACCGACGTCCCGTCGGTGCGGATCGCGAGCAGCTTGATGACGTCGTCGACGAGCTTTGCCTCGGCGGCACCGTCGATGATGCCGCCGCGGGCGATCCGGTCGAGGGTCGCGAACGAGAGATTGTCGCGCACCGACATGGGCAGCATCAGCCCCTCGGTCTTGCGGTCTTCGGGGATCAGCGCCATGCCGACGGCGCGCGACTTGGCGCGCTCGGGGCTGGCGACGCGAGCGGACTTGCCATCAATCAGGACACTGCCGGAACAGCCGCGCAGCACCCCGAACAGCGCCAGCAGAAGCTCGCGCTGGCCCTGCCCGTCGAGGCCGCCGAGGCCGACCACTTCACCGGCGCGCACCGACAGCGAGATGTCGCGCAGCCGGTCGGTCCACGACAGCCCGCGCGCTTCGAGAACCGGCGTCGCCCCGTCGCCGCCGGCGGGCGCCGGCTTGGGCGGGAAGGCGTGGCTGTATTCGCGGCCGATCATCATTTCGATGACCTCGTTGTCGGTCTTGGTGCCGGCTTCGTAGGTCGCCACGTTCTGGCCGTTGCGGAACACCGTGCAGTCGTCGGCGAGCTCCGCGATCTCGTGCATGCGATGCGAGATGTAGAGAAGCGCGAGGCCCTCCGTGCGCAGGCGCTTCAGCACCTCGAAGACGCGGGATACGTCGGCCGAGGTGAGCGCCGAGGTCGCCTCGTCGAGGATCAGGATGCGCGGCTTGCGGGCGAGGGCCTTGGCGATCTCGACCATCTGGCGGCGCGACAGGGGCAGGTCCTTGACGAGGGCGCGCGGGTGAACGTCGGGCGCGCCGGCGCGGGCCAGCGCCTCCTCCGCCAGCCGGCGCTGGGCGGCGCGGTCGATCAGCCCCGCGCGCGTCGGCGGGTGGGAGATGAGGATGTTGTCGGCGACCGACAGATCCGGAATCAGCGACAGCTCCTGGAAGATGCACACGATGCCGGCGTCGTTGGCGGCCGAGGGCGTCGCGAAGCTCACCTCGCGCCCGTCGAACTCCATGCGGCCGGCATCCGGCGCCACCACGCCCGACATGATCTTGATGAGGGTCGATTTGCCGGCGCCGTTCTCGCCGAGAATGGCATGGATGCGCCCCGCGGTGACCGTCAGTTCGGCCCCGTCCAGCGCCAGCACGCCGCCGTAGCGCTTCGTCACCCCGCTCATCCGAAACAGCGGCGTGGCGTCCCTCCCCGCCTTCCCGTCCATCAGGCTCCCTCCCAGGAGACCGTCGCCCGTTTCTTTACGAAAAAAGGGCGCCGCGGGGCTGGCCCCGCGGCGCCAGGCAACCTGCAACAGGTTACTGGTTTTCCTTGGACTGTCCCATGATTTCCTGGGCCGTGAAGTTGATGCCGCAGGTCGGGAAGGAATTGCCGACGAAGAAGTTGTCGGACTGGTCGGGGAAGTAGTCGCTGCCCGCCTTCAGGTTCGGATCGGAGGCAACTGCCAGCGGCAGCTTGACCGACTGCGGAACGACGTTGCCCTCGAGCGCCGCGATGGCAACCTTGATGGCGACCGCGACCTGGGCCGGACCGGTGCCGGCCGACGTGCACTTCAGCCCGTCGGCGGAGAACTTCGCGCAGAACTTGCGGAAGCCGTTCTCGGTCTCGCCGCCGAACGGCACCATCGGGTGCTTGGCGTCGAGCATCGCCTGGACCACGCCGGTATCGCCGCCCTGGGCGGTGATGCCGTCGAACGGACCGTTGGTGGCGATGGCGTCGGCGGTCACCTTCTGGGCAACGCCGTCGTCCCACTTGCCCATGACCTCGGTCACCTGCCAGCTCTTGCCGGAAGCGTCGAGGGTCTCATGGATGCCGTTGTGGCGGTCGGTATCGACCGAGGTGCCGGCGACGCCGCGCACCTCGAGAACCTTGCCGCCGTTCGGCAGATGGTCGATGAGCCACTGGGCCCACAGGACTCCGAGGCCCTTCTGGTCGACGTTGACGTTGATGTCGTCCTCGGTATCAAGAATGTTGTCGAAGGCGACGAGGATGACGCCGGCCTCCTTGGCGCGCTTGATGACCGGGCCGAAGGCGGTGGGGTTCTGGGCATCGACGACGATGGCGTCATAGCCTGCGTCGATGAAGTTGTTGATCGCGGAAATCTGGGCGGGTACGTCCTCTCCGGTCGACACGACCTTGAACTCGGCCAGCTTGGCGGCGACGTCAGGCTGCGCCGCGTAGGCCTTGGCGGTCTGGATCATCTGGATGCGCCAGGTGTTGGCGATGTAGCCGTTCGCCAGCGCGATACGGAACGGACCCTTCTTGGCGGGATACTTCAGGAACTTGGTGTCGGCCGACCACGGCGCCATGCAGTTTGGATCGGAGGCCGGACCGGCCACCATTTCAGGACCGGCCGCGAAGGACGCGGAGCCGATCGTGAGTGCGGCGATCGTCAGCGCACCCACGCTGACCGAGCGCAAAAGTCTGGACATCGATTTCATGCATTCCTCCCTAAACGTAAAATCTTCTGCCACGGCAAGGAACAGCGCGGAACAGTACTTTGGATTCTCGGAAGAGTGAACGTATTGCAGGGTGTTGTTTTGTGTTTACTTCCGCGCACGCCCCGAGTTAAGCTATAGGCGAAGATGAAAGCGCTGTCAACAGATCGGCTTGTTTGCACTGCACCCGGTCGGACCTGGAGTGTGCCCGCGCGCCAGACGGCACGCCGCTGCCGCGCGGCGCGCGCGCCGGGCTTGCGCACCGCCGCATCCGGGCGAAAGTGGCGCCCATGAACGACGTCGCCCCCACCGAGCGCCAGCGCCGGCGCACGACCCTGAGCGACGTCGCCGAGCGCGCCGGCGTCAGCGCCGTGACCGTGTCACGGTTCCTGCGCAAGCCCGAGATGGTCTCCGAGGATTTGCGGGCCCGCGTCGCCGAGGCGATCCGGGACCTGTCGTATGTCCCCAACCAGTTGGCGAGCGCGCTCGCCTCCGCCCGCACCCACCGCGTCGGCGTGGTCGTTCCCTCGTTCACCAACGGCGTGTTCGGCGAATATCTCCGCGCCCTCCACGACGTCTTCCTGCCCGCCGGGTTCCAGGTGCTGGTGCTCAACTCGAGCTACCAGCCGGAGGCCGAGGAGAAGGCGATCGCCACCATGCTCGGCCAGAACCCTGAGGCCATCATCATCACCGGCGTCGACCAGACCGAGAACACCCGGCGCATGCTGGCCGCGGCGGCGATCCCGGTTATCCAGACGATGGAGATCGTCGACGATCCGATCGACATGGCGATCGGGCTGTCGCAGCGCGACGCCGGCTATGCCGCGACCCGCCACCTGATCGACCACGGCCATCGCAACATTGCGCAGATGGCCGTGCCGCTCGATGCCCGCGCCCACCGCCGGCGCGGCGGCTATCGCCAAGCCATGCAGGAAGCCGGACTGGCCATCGACGAAATCTCCTTCGACGGACCGTCAAGCTTCAAGGAGGGCGCCGAGCTTTTCGCCGAACTCCTGGCGCGTTCGCCGGACATGACCGCCGTCTTCTGCGGCAACGACAACCTCGCCCTCGGCGCCATGTTCGAGGCCCACCGGCGCGGCATCCGCGTGCCCGAGGACATGTCGATCATCGGCTTCAACAACCTGGAATTCGCCGCCATTTCGCACCCGGCGCTGACCACCGTGGCAACGCCGCGCTACGCCATCGGCCAGCGCGCCGCCGAGATCATGCTCGAAATCACCCGCGGCAGCGGCCGCCGGCCGCGCGAGCGCGCCATCGACCTCGGCTTCAGCCTGATTGTGCGCGAAAGCACCGGACCAAGGCCCCCCGCCCGCTCCACGGTCGGCGCGGCGGACCACGGAGCGCGGCCGGCCTAGATGCGCTTGCCGCCGCCGTCGAAGAGCAGGCACAGCGCCGGATCGATGCCGAAGTCCACCTGCGAGCCATCGGGAACGGCGGAATGGCCCTTCTCCTGGACGATGAGCTGGGCGTCGCCCTCGCCAGCGTAGATATAAGAAACGCCGCCAAGTTGTTCGACGACCTGGGCAACGGCAGTGATCCTGGCAGGCGCCTCGGCCGCATCGACGAAGTGCTCGGGCCGAACGCCGACCAGCACCTTGTCGCCGACCTTGCCGGCAGTGCCGCGCGTCGCAATGGTGAGGGCGACGTCGCCGAAGCCGATCAGCTTCACCACCGCCTGGCGCCCGTCGCGGCCCGCGATCTCGGCTGGCATGAAGTTCATCCGCGGTGAGCCGATGAAGCCGGCCACGAACAGATTGTCGGGATCGTCGTAGAGCTCGATTGGCGTGCCGACCTGTTCGACGGCGCCGGCGCGCAACACCACGATGCGGTCGGCAAGCGTCATCGCTTCGACCTGATCGTGGGTCACGTAGATCATGGTGGCAGCCAGCCGCTGATGGAGCTTGGTGATCTCCAGCCGCATCTGCACCCTGAGTTCGGCGTCGAGATTGCTGAGCGGCTCGTCGAACAGGAAGACCTTCGGGTTTCGCACGATCGCGCGCCCGATGGCGACGCGCTGGCGCTGGCCGCCGGACAGCGCGCGCGGCTTGCGGTCGAGCAGCTCCGTCAGCTCCAGCACGCGGGCGGCTTCCTCGACGTGCGCTGCGACCTCGTCTCGCGGCATGCCGCCCATCCTGAGCCCGAAGCCGATGTTCTCGCGGACCGTCATGTGCGGATAGAGCGCATACGACTGGAAGACCATCGCGACGCCGCGGTCGGACGGGTCCTCGTCCGTGACGTCTTCGGCGCCGATGAAGATCGTTCCCGAACTGACCACCTCAAGGCCGGAGATCATCCGGAGCAGCGTCGATTTCCCGCACCCTGATGGCCCGACCAGGACGACGAACTCGCCTTCGCGAACGTCGAGGGTCACGTCACGGATGACCTCGACCTGTCCGAATTGCTTGTTGACGTCGCGAAGCTGAAGCTCAGCCATAGTCCCCCTCCCAACGCACCCGAAGCGTGCCCGCGACCGCCGGCTGCATGAACCCCGCCCCTACCCGTTTTCCGCCACCCCCGTGAGTGGCGGCCCCGGCCCGCCAGACGAGACGCAGGCCCCGAATCTCGCCTGGCAATTGGATCGTGACTTGAGGTGCGCACCTCTTGCATGTAATAACCCACGGGTGCAAATCATCATGATTGGCAGCGCGTATACAAACCGCTGCACCGGCGGCTCGCAAGCTCGCAGGGAAGAGCGACCGCGTCCGCCGCGCACATGTGGAGGGACATCATGAAACGAATTGCTCTTGCCGCACTTCTCGGCATGTTCGCGCTCGCGCCAGTGGCTCAGGCCGATACGGTCGTGAACTGGCTTCACATCTCGAACAATCCGGGCGAACTTGCAGGCATGGCCGACGCCATCAAGGCCTACGAGGCCATGCACCCCGGCGTGACCATCAAGCAGCAGTACCTCGAGAACGAGGCTTTCAAGGCCAAGCTCACCACCCTGTTGCAGTCCGATTCTGCGCCCGACTTCTTCTATTCCTGGGCGGCCGGCGATCTGACGGCCCAGGTCAAGGCCGGCGTCATGCGGCCGATCGACGACCTGCTGACCCCCGAGGTCAAGGCGAACATCGGACCCGCGGGCCTCAACGCCTTCACCCGTGACGGCCACGTTTACGGCCTCGCCCAGAACGTCGCCCAGGTCGTCGTCTGGTACAACAAGAAGCTGCTCGCTCAGGCCGGCGTCGATCCGGCCTCGATGAGCACGTGGGACGGGTTCATCGCCGGCGTCAAGAAGATCAAGGCGGCGGGAATCACGCCGATCACGCTCGGCGCCAAGGACAAGTGGCCGGCCCACTTCTACTTCGCGTATCTGGTCACGCGCATCGCCGGCGAGCAGGGCTTCCGCGACGCCGAAGCCGGCAAGGGCGACGGGTTCGCCGCGCCGGCCTTCGTCGAAGCCGGCAAGCGGCTGCTCGAGCTTGCCCAGCTCGATCCGTTCCAGCCCGGTTACCAGGCCGCCTCTTATGGCGACGCCTCGGGCTACTTCGGTGACGGCAAGGCCGCCCTCGACCTGATGGGCGACTGGGAATACGGCGCCATGAAGGACAACTCGGTCTCCAAGAAGGGCCTTCCCGACGAGGATCTCGGGATCATGCCGTTCCCGACCATTCCCGGCGGCAAGGGCGACCCGAGCGACGTTCTCGGCGGCATCAACGGCTGGGTGTTCTCGAAGAACGCCTCCGACGAGGCCGTGAAGTTCGTCGAGTACTACACTTCGCCGGAAGTCATGGCGAAGATGGCCAAGGTCGGCATCTACATCCCGATCGCCAAGGGCACGTCGAGCTCGCTGGCCAACGTGTTCCAGCAGCAGATGGCCGAGGCGGCCGCCAAGGCGCACTGGCTGGCGATCTACTTCGACCAGGAACTCGGGCCGGCCGTCGGCGGCACCGTCAATGACATCGCCGCCGCACTGGCCAGCAACTCGATCACGGCCGAGGACGCCGCGCAGCAGTTGCAGGACTCCTACACAGAGAACCAGTAAGCTGGTCTCGCGTATCACCGGCGGGCGGCCCACACCGCCCGCCGGTCCTTGAACGAGCAAGGAGGGAGGTCCGGCGCCGATGGTCAGCCTTGCTGCCAGCGCTCCGACCACGAGGCGCGCCAGGTCGCGACCTCGCTACATGGATCGCAAGAGCCTCGTACCGCTCCTGCTGTTCGTTCCGCCTTCCCTGATCCTGTTCGTCGCGTTCGTGGTGCTGCCGATGCTCGGCGCCGGAACGTTTTCATTCTTCCACTGGAACGGCTATGGGCCGCTGACCGATTTCGTCGGCCTGAAGAATTATCACGACGTTCTGTTCAATCGCTATTTCGGCAACTCGATCCGCAACACGCTGATCGTCATCGCCGTGTCGCTCGCCATCCAGCTGCCGCTGGCCATGTGGGCGGCCCTCGCCCTCAGCGAAAGCCGGACCTCGACCAACATCATCCGCCTGCTGTTCTTCTTGCCCTACATGCTTGCCGAAGTCGCGGCCGCCCTGATCTGGAAATTCGTCTATGACGGCAACTATGGGCTGGTGCCGCTGATCGGCGACGCCACCGGCGTCCAGATGCCGTTCGTGCTCGCCAATACCTTCTGGGTGATTCCGGCGATCATGCTGGTCGTGGTCTGGAAGTATTTCGGCTTCCACATGATGATCTACATCGCCGGGCTGCAATCCATCCCCAAGGAAGTCATCGAAGCGGCGCGCCTCGACGGCGTCAAGAAGTGGAAGATCGTCAGGCACATCAAGCTGCCGATGATCTGGCCGTCGATCGTCGTCAGTCTCTTCTTCGCCGTCACCGGCGCGCTGCAGCTTTTCGACATGATCATTCCGCTGACCAATGGCGGCCCGAACAACACCAGCCACACCATCGTCAGCTTCCTCTATGCCTTCGGAATTCTGAGGACCAGGCTCGGCTTCGGGGGCGCGGTGAGCGTGATGCTGTTCTTCGCGTGCGTGGCCGTGGCGCTCGCCTACCGGCGCATTCTGTTCAAGGCGGAGCAAACCTGATGGCCTCCGAACCCACTCGTCGCAAGAGCCGCCGCCAGCCGGAGGTCTCGCTTTTCCAGTGGATCACGCTCCTCGTGATCACTGCCTTCGTCTTCATCCCGCTCTACACGACCGTGCTCGGCGGCTTCAAAGGCAACGGCGAACTGCGGGTCAACCCGTTCGGGCTGCCGGCGACCTGGGACCTTTCCAATTTCACCCAGATCATCTTCGGCCCGATGCTGTTCCGCTCGCTGTGGAACTCGCTCTTCATCTCGGTCTCGACGGTGGTGCTGTCGGTGCTGCTGGCGTCGATGACGGCGTTCGCGTTCGCGCACATCCGCTTCTGGGGCTCGAAGGCGCTGATGGCCTTCATGCTGCTCGGGCTGCTGTTTCCGGCAGCCACCGCCATCCTGCCGATCTTCGTGATCCTGAAATATCTCCACCTGCTCGACAGCCACCTCGGCATCATCATCGTGCAGGTCTCGTTCAGCCTGAGCTTCTCGATCCTCCTGTTCCACAATTTCTTCCGACAGTTGCCCAAGGAGCTGATCGAAGCGGCGCGCATGGATAACTGCGGCTACGTCAAGATCTACTGGTACGTGACGCTGCCGCTCTGCCTGCCAATCATCGCGACCGTTGGCGTGTTCAATTTCGTGACCAGCTGGAACAACTTCTTGCTGCCGCTGATCACGCTGAACACCGATGCCGACTACACCTGGCCGCTCGGCATCATGCAGTTCCAGGGCGAGCACGGCACCGAATGGCCGAAGATACTCGCCTATCTCACCCTGACGATCATCCCGGCGATCGCCTTCTTCCTGATGGCGCAGCGCTACATCGTTTCCGGCCTGACCGGCGGCGCGGTGAAGGGTTGAGGCTCGGCCTCGGCGGCGAGCCGGGGCACAGTCGGTCTCGTCCCGTCGAGGGCTCGTGGGGCGCCGGAAGCCTTTCAGCGACCGGGCGGAAGGCGCCCGACATCCCGAGCCTTAATGCAGAACTCACCACGCCCCCGCTGCTGAGCTTCCTTGCAGCTCTCGAAGAGCGTTCTAACGGGTATCTGAAGCATCGCGTTAAGAGACATCGGCACCAATGCCGGCGGCAACTCAGAACATCTGTGGGTTGTGGACACCCCTCGCCATGTTAAGCTGTCCGCGGAGGCAAAAAGGAAAGGCGCGGCATCGATCAACCATGGGGGGAAGTATGAACTTTCAATTCGGGATTCGTCGCTGGCAGGCGGCGCTCATTGTCGGCGTGGTTGCGACGAGCATCGCAGCTCCGGCCATGGCAAATGGCTTCTTCAGGCATCCGCATCCAGGTGACCCCTTCCAGGGTGCGAGCCCCGAGCATTGGGGCGCCATTCTCCGCAACACGATCGGCTCGCCGATAGCCGAGCTTCGTTACGGACCTTATGTCCCCGGGTCCGAGCCGCCTTTCGGACGCGGCAGCCTCGGAATCGAAGTCAGCGACAACGCGTTGAGCGGTGGAACTCCACAGGAGAAGGCAGACTTCGGAAATGAGGTCGACTTCGCCGGCATTCCGGTAGCCGCGTTGACCGCGGTCGGGTTCTACGTGTTCCAGACCGGCGAAGACGCGGCCGCCGGCACCCGCAACATGCCCAACATCCAGATCGAAATCGACCCCAACGTCGCGGGCAAGACCTATACGTCGATGGTTTGGGTGCCCGACGAAGCGCCGGTTACCGATCAATGGAGCGACTACATCGACGCGACCACGACGGGGAACTGGTATTTCACCAATGGATCCGTCGCCGCCACAACCGGCTGCGGCCAGGCACTGACCTGCACCTTCGCAGACGCGATGCTTGCTCTGTCTCAGAACGCCGTCGCGACCCCAATCATCCTGTCGATTGCCGTCGGCAAGGGCCGTGATCATGCATGGGCAGGTGCGGTCGACGGACTGCGGCTCAACAACTCGATCTACGACTTCGAGCCGGACGGCGTGAGGGAACGACACGTAAGGTAACTCTGGCACCGGTCGGGGCAGGTCGAGGGCCCCGCAACCGGATTTCCCTGCCGCCATGACCGGAGCCCCGGGGTGAAATCCGGGGCTCTGTCATGCAGCCGGTCTTCGTCTTTCGGAAATGAAGGCCAGAAATGGTGGGCGCGACAGGGATTGAACCTGTGACCCCTGCGATGTCGACGCAGTGCTCTACCGAAACTCGCCTTCGGCTCGTGGACGAAAGATCGTTGGATTTCAGATGCTTACGCATCTTACGATCTTTCTCTGAGCTACGCAACTTGACCACTTTTCAGGGGTTTTCGGAGTGAGCGTGTGGCAGGAGTGTGGCCGCGACCGCTGCAGACGACCGGGTGCCAGGGGGTACCAAGGGGGGTGGGGGGCCTTCGCTCCGCTCTGAATTACGCCCTGTGTTTACGGGGCAGAAAATCGAAGCTCTCAAAAGGGCCCTGCGGAGTGCATTGCCTTCTGGGCACGACCAGAGATGGGTTCCAGGTTCGGCCGGACGTGGGTTCGGACGTGGGTTCGACTATGGGTTCCGCATTGGGCGGCCTTCGATGCAGAAGGGGCCCGACCCCGGAAAACAGCCATTCCAAGTGTTTTGTCGTTTGTCGTTCTGCTACACGCCCGGGGCAATCGAGCCCAGGTCGCATGCGGCTCCGATACCATCGACGGTCCAAAGGTGCTCGTAGCCCCCCTGGGACTCAAGGGACTCCAGTGGCAGGCATCAGCCGTTCCGGGCCCTTCACCACCGCAAACGACCAAATCGCCGTGTAAGGGGCTCCCTGTGGCTCACAGAGGGTGTCTAGCATGCATCCAGAGTGTTGTTGTGCCAATCGACAGTATTGGAGACAGGAATGCTCCGGCAAGACACCAAGGGAAGCGAAATCTGAAATAGAGACGTAACCACGAAGCGTTATGAGTAATGGAAAGGAACCTTAAAGGACAGTTGAACAGCTATCCATCGCTATAAATAGTAGCGGTAGTGGCTAGATAGACCAAACAAGACAGTGAACAATGTCCCGTAGCTACAAACTGCTTACTCTTTCTCTATGTCGATCTCGATCAACAATGACTGTCTGCTCACCTCAGCTCGTGTAAAAGCGCCACCTCCAAGTCTCCGTTTGTCGTCCCAGGAAGTCCTGCTTCCTACTCCTGTAGCCTGCGAACTGGGCCTGGCGTTCGAACCGATCAAGCGCATCCCCCAGTCCGTAGACGCCAGCGTCGATCATCTCCCGCTCCCGCGACGTCACGCCCTCGACCTCGAAGAATGACAGTTCCGACTTGATGCCGATCTCGCCCTTGAGCTTCTTGGCGTAGGCCTCGGCCATTACCTCTTTCAGTTGCTCCTGAAGCCCGCTCTGAACCAAGAAGCTGTCATGCACCGGCAGTACGAGCTTGTCGCGGTTCATCATCATGGTCATCACATAGTCGGCAATGTCCGAATCTATGCGCTGAAGCTCGATGCCTATGCCCGAGTGGAAGTACTTCTCGATTGGTTTGTGTACGGCTGCCACCGCGTCTAGCAGCTGCTGCCAGCTCCATCCCTTCGGCAGCTTGTCTTTGCTTGGTCGCGCGATCCGCCCCGTCGCGTTGATGAGCTTGAACAGGGTCTTCTTGATGAGCTTCCGGTGCTGCTCGTCGACCCCTTCGATCGCGTAGGCGTCACGGTCCAGGGTCAACCCCTCTCTCGCATAAAGCATCGCCGGCTGCATGTTGGAAAAGTCCAGCTCGACGACCGGTATCCAGTTGATGGTTACTGTCCGTCGAAACTGGCTCGGTATCCGCTGCCACCAACCTCCATAGAAACGGCCACCGTTGTCGAACTTGCCGTTGTTGAAAACACGGTAGAGAGACCGCTGGAGGATCAGATCCGGAGCGCTCCGGTTCTCATTCTCATTGGACGGATCTTCCGCCAACTCGTCTTCGTCCTCGTCGTCGTACTCTCCTGCCATCAACGCCTGGAAGTCATCGTCGGACACGAGAAGGTCAATCCAATGGATCGAAAGGTATCGGTTGTAGCGCTCAAGTCGATCCCGCATTCCCTCGGTTTCTTCGTTTGGCTCCCAATCCTCTTTGAGCTTCTTCTTCTCGTCCTTCAGCCGGATCACTGGCAGCGCCCGAACCGAGAAAAGAGCTTGCGAAGTATTCAGATACTGGTCGGCGCGCAGGGCGTCTTTCGACTTGTCCGGTAGGCCGGTGGCCAGTCGATCAATCAAACGCTTTGTCGCCCGAATTCTGGTCACGTAGCCGACATTCGGGTAGTGCTGCCCCCTCCATTTGTTGACGTACCCTTGCTGCCTACTCGCTAGGTAACCAACCACGCGTGCGACTCCGCGGTAGCTGATTCCACTTGGGTTGAACGGCCCCGGCGGGTATCCACCTGCGTCCAGCGACAGTGCCACGTAGAGCTGAGGATCGCGCTGATAGCAGCGCAGGAGATTGCCGAGGACCACCCTCAGGGCCTTCGTTGTTACATCCTTGGTATCCGTGCGAACTCGTTTCAGCTTGGCTGATCGATGAACCTCCTCGACCAACTCCCCGATCACTCCGGCAAACTCGCTCGATAACTCAAGGTTCAAATTCATCCGCTCGGAGTATCTCGGATCGTCCGCCGGTGGCGAATGCTTGCCTTGTACTGCGGCAGCCGAAACGTTCTCCGCTTCACCGAGTCGCTCTTGGGAATCGGCGTCCGCGACAGCGTGCCTCTCTATCTCCTTTTTCGATCCATCTTGCTTCTCCGTATCCGGCGATCCCGGTTGGCCCTTCTTCTCTTCGATCCACCTTCTGAGAAGCGGACCTGCGCAAACCGCATACAACTCAAGCTCGGACTCTCGGTCGAATCGTGCGTGGATCGAATCCACGAATCCCAACCCGCGAGCTGAAAGGATTTCGACGGCTTTCTCATATCCCTCAGGTGCTGTGGCCGGGTCTATCGTTAGACGACGATACGGATCGTCCTCGGCCACCGCCGCTACTGACAAAAACAGCATGCCAGCTGCGTTCGCAAAACTCCGGCGTTCCTCCGGGCTAAGGCTGGCGTATTCCTCCGGCGCGAAGTGCTTTCGGTAGTTCCAGGCACGCTTGATCGCCTCCGAAGCCAACTTTCTCAGCTCCGGACGAGTGGGTTGTGCATTCCAGTCGAGCGGAGCTTCCACAGTGAGAGCCGCCTTGCCGTGCCAACTAAAGCTATCACTCATCGGCTCCGCAGCTTACAATTGTACTAATGCCGCACGGCACCCATTTGTCACCCCGCGTTGGCGGACACCCAGTTCCAGTGACCACCAATTCGACCAGAGCCTCGGGAGAGGCCGCTTTCGGAGGGTGAGCGGGGGATCAGCGGGTGATTCGTTCGACCGATTCGTCCGCTTCCATGACTGCAAATGTTCGGAGGTATCATTGGATCAAACAGAGCTGAATCGGCTCCGGGCCATCGCTGCAGCGAACGATCGCTACGAGCAGCAATTGAACCGTCTGGCACAGGCCAACCAGCAGACAAACTGCATCGAACAGGCGGTTACGAAAGCAAGCCTGAACGTCTTATCTGGTGACGCCCGTTCATTCGTCATCTACGGCGAGCCTCAGAGCGGCAAGACGGAAATGATGATATGCCTCACTGCGAAGTTGCTCGACAACGGGTACGACGTCATCGTTCATTTGCTCAACGACAGTGTTCAACTTCTCCAGCAGAACCTCGAACGCTTTCAACGTTCCGGCCTCGCGCCAGCCGCGAAGAACTTCGCCGACTTCATGGATCCAAGCGTGGACCTCACCAAGGGTCAGCACGTCATCTTCTGCAAGAAGAACGGCAAGGACCTGGACAAGCTGGCCCAGAAGACCCAACCCGTTAAGAACCTAGTTGTCATCGACGACGAAGCCGATTTTGCCACCCCGAACTCCAAGATCAACAAGGGCGAGATTACCCGGATCAATGACCTAATCGGTGACCTGAAAGGTCCGACGGGTATCTATATCGGCGTCACGGCGACGCCGGCACGTCTCGACCTGAACAACACCTTCGATAACAACAATGAGCGATGGGTCGACTTCCCGCCGCACGCGGAATACACGGGGCAGAACGAGTTCTTTCCAATCGACCCACCATTCAGATTCCGGCTTGAGCCCCTCCCCGACCAAGGGGACAGCCAGCGGTTCATCCGCGAGGCGCTCTTTAGATTTATGGCAACAGTCGCGTTCATCAACCTAAATAGCCCCACCGCCGAGAACTACTCTATGCTGGTTCATACAAGCGGAAAGAAGGTTGATCACAAGCGCGACAAGGAGCCGGTAGACGACGTCTTCCAGTCACTATCCGACACCGGCTCTCACAAGTTTCCAAGGTACGCGGAGGCACTGAAGCTCCAGGCTGAGAGACTTTTCGGCGTGGACAACGCGAACGAGATCATCGACTACGTCATCAAGAACCGATCGAAGTACAACGTGATCGTAATGAACAGCGAGCGAGACAAGAACGTTGACTTCAAGTCGGCCACCTCGCCATCCGCTCTGTTCACGGTGGTCGTCGGCGGGAATATCGTCTCGCGGGGTGTGACGTTCGACAACCTGCTGTCGATGTATTTTTCCCGAGATGCGCGTCACAAGATTCAGCAAGATACATACATCCAGCGAGCTCGAATGTTCGGTTCGAGAAAGCCGTACCTCCGTCATTTCGAGCTATCGATCCCGCGCGGCTTGTATCTCGACTGGCACCGCTGCTTTGTTTTTCACAAGCTCGCATTGGAAGCGATACGAGCTGGTCTGGGATCACCTGTGTGGCTTGCAGATAGCCGCATATCGACTGTGGCGACTTCGAGCATTGATCGCGCGAACGTGTCCTTTGACCGAGGCGAGATGTCGTTTCCGCTATTTGCGTATGACGAAAGCATCGCTGAGCTAGTCGCTCAGAACCTGCCTCCGCTTGAGGTGCTCCAGCAGCTGCGGACGCGCATCGGAACCGACGCTCTGCCGGAATACCTGCTGCAATACATTTCTCATACCATGCCTCTCGGAGACCGGTCGATTGGGATTCACGTGCCGGCGACGATCGAGACGTACAAAGACGCCGACCATACCAAGATAGAGCGCAAGAGGGGGCTGGTGGGCAAATCGCAGAAGGCGAAGTTTCCGGAAGCTGTCCACCATCTGCTGACATTCTTCAACAACCAGGGAAAGGCGCGCGTCGTCTACTCGTTCGTTGGCAACATCGCGTTCCTGAAGAACCTCAAGAATGTTGGATAGCTTCCAGGCCTCGCAGGGGCTCGTTCTCAGAGAGATCATCGTTGGCGCCGCACGTTCGGTCTCCGTTTCTCCGTACAACAGGTTCGGCCGCCTTGATGCGTACATTTTCGATAAAGCCGTGGGAGTGTCGATCAGATATTCGACCAAGCGTCTCTCCCCATGGCCGTTCACCTTTCATATTGCTCAGGTGTCGGAATTGCTCGACCTTGAGGTTGAGTGCAGGGCCTGTTTCGCTTCGTTCGTTTGTGGCATCGACGGAATCGTCACAATCGATATGGCAACATTGCACGAACTGGTGAGCTTCAAAGCCAACGAGCAAGCCTGGCTGAGGATCGCGCGGAAGCCACGAAGTCTGTATTCATTGGTCGGGAATCGGGCAGTCCTGAATAGAAAGGTCCCACGTGGGGCCACGCCGATCATCGACGCCCTTCGCGAACTTCGGGCAAACTGAAATTGTCAGGTCGTCACCACAAACTCTTGATGGTCGAAGTAGTGGGGAGGGATGCGATCCATCCGTTTCCCGCTCGAATGGCTCCATCCGTCGCCCTAGAGGCATTGCAGCGACGGTCGCGTCCACTGCGTGTTTTCGATCCAATGGCTGGCTCCGGGACCGTGCTCGCTGTGTCGCGCGCAAAGGGGCATCAAGCGATCGGACTCGACGTTGATCCACTCGCGGTTCTGATAGCAACTGTCTGGACGACTGCAATCGACGTTGCCGCGGCACGCGCCGAAGCCACCGCGGTGCTTAAGACGGCGCAGCGTTTGTTTACGGGCATCACAGCGGCTACCGCGTACCCAAACGGTGCGGACGCTGAGACCAAGCGCTTTATCCGTTATTGGTTCGATGTTCGGTCGCGGAAGCAACTCACCGCGTTGGTCGACTCAATTCAACTTGTCCCAGATCAAGCAATCCGCAACTCATTGTGGTGTGGGTTCTCACGACTAATCATCGCCAAGCAGGCCGGTGTTTCGTTGGCGATGGACCTCTCACACAGCCGCCCCCACAGAGTTTACCGCAAGGCACCTGTCCTTCCCTTCGAGAAGTTTCTCGATGCGATGGATCGAGTGCTGAAGAACAGCATCGACGTGAAAAGCCGTCCGCGTGGACCTGCGACTACGGTTCGGTTGGGCGATGCGCGAGTCGTGCCTCTTGCAGATTGCTCGGTTGACCTTGTCGTCACCTCACCACCGTATCTCAACGCAATTGACTACATGCGATGCAGCAAGTTTTCGCTCGTCTGGATGGGTTACGGAATACAGGAACTGCGAGAGGTCCGTTCATCGAGTATTGGGACCGAAAACACTCTCAACGCGGAAGCCAAATGGCGTCCCTTGGTCCGCTCTCTGGCGATTCATCCGCCGCTTTCCGAAAGACACGAGCGGATGTTGCTCAAATACGCCGCAGACATGCATCTTGCTCTCTCCGAGGTTGCCCGCGTGCTGGCAAGAGGTGGGCGCGCAGTGTACGTCGTCGGGGAGAACACCATCCGCGGAAGCTTCATCCCGACCGCAGAGCTAATCAAGAAGCTGGCGCAAGAGTCCGGGCTCCAACTTCGTGCGAAGACGTTTCGCGACTTAGCTCCGTCAAGGAGGTACCTGCCGCCTCCCAGCAAGCAACAAGCCGCGAAGTTTGACTCGCGAATGGGGAGAGAGGTCATTCTCACCTTCGTCAAGTCTAGTCGCCGTCGCAAATGCCTTCAGACGCCATTGAGACCCACCGAAGGCTCGCGCTAGGATCACCGGCACTTCGAGTAGAAATGATCAAAGGCGAGATTGGCTATTTCGGGCTTGAACAATGGTGGACGACCACGTTCAGCGACAAAGAACGGCGTTACATCCGCGAGAGATACCAGCCACTTGGATCGCCCCAGGACCCGCTAACGTCCGGCAGCATAAGCCACACGAACCAAACGGCTGTGGTGTTGCTATACGGTCTTGCGTCGTGGTTCTCGCGAAAAGAAGATCGGTCAATTGGCTATAGATTCCTTGCCAAGGCAGACGAGTTGTTGGATCGCAATGTTCCCGTTCTTGATCGGCATTTCTTCTACCAGGTCAAACTGGAGCTGCATTATAAGGACAGGGACAAGGCTGGCCATTTGCAGCAGGCAATCGAAGCCTGCTTGAAACAGATCGAACTAGCTCCCCAGGCGCGTCAGGCTTTCAAAGAAAAGTATGCAGCATTCGGTCAGGCAAACCTCCCCTCTCATCGGGGCTACGGTCAGCTGGCGATCGTGCTTGAGAAGCAAGGAAGGTTGCGGGAGTCCATCGAATTGTGCATTCGCGCGGAAAGTGAAGGTTGGGCTGGCGACTGGCAGCATCGTATTGACCGCTGTCGGAAGAAGCTAGCCAGACAACGAGGATGAATGGCGCTGGATTGTCTAGAGGTTGACGACGAAGCTTGCGGCGTCCTGAATCATCCGACGGGCGACACTCACGTAGGTGAGCGGAAAGGTCGTCCCCACGGATTCGAAGCGGCTCGCCACCTCGAAAATGGCCGGTAGGACAGAATTTCGTCCCACAGGTGGACCCTTTCTAAAC
Organism: uncultured Alphaproteobacteria bacterium; assembly: GCA_963843565.1. Lineage (GTDB taxonomy): Bacteria > Pseudomonadota > Alphaproteobacteria > Rhizobiales > Kaistiaceae > DASZQY01. Next base: position 121,558 of record CAWJKY010000001.1, on the reverse strand, counting down.
GGTGCGTCGCGCATCGGTTAATCTCTCGGCGCACTCTCCGAATCGTCATCGTCATCAACCGGCGGCGGCAAACCAAGAACCTCCGCGGCTGTTTCGGCGCCTATCGAATCCACGTCTTGCAGCTTAAGTTGGGTCACGTCCCTTGAGGTGGTGTAGCTCGGCGGCGCGGTGGTCATCGGCGCTTTCCCGGTAGGGTCTGGTTGCAACGCCAACCCTTGACCGGAAGGACCACCGATGACCGACGACATGATGAACCTGCGCAGGCTGGTGGAGAAGACACCGGATGCCGATCTCCTGCGCGAGATGATCGGCTTTGCCGCCGAGCGACTGATGGAGCTGGAGGTGGGAGCGGCCACCGGCGCCGGCTATGGCGAGAAGAACCCGTTGCGGACGGCCCAGCGCAACGGTTACCGCGACCGCGACTGGGAGACGCGCGCCGGGACCGTCGAACTGCGCATCCCCAAGCTGCGCAAGGGCTCCTACTTCCCGGGCTTTCTCGAACCGCGCCGCATGGCCGAGAAGGCGCTCACCGCCGTCATCCAGGAAGCTTACGTCCAGGGCATCTCAACGCGCTCGGTCGATGACCTGGTCAAGGCCATGGGCATGAGCGGCATCTCGAAGAGCCAAGTCTCGCGACTATGCGAAGAGATCGACGGCAAGGTGAAGGCCTTCCTCGAACGGCCGATCGAAGGTGACTGGCCGTATCTGTGGATCGACGCCACCTACCTGAAGGTTCGCCGCGGCGGGCGCATCGTATCGGTCGCGGTCATCATCGCCGTCGGCGTCAACTCAGACGGCCGGCGCGAGGTTCTGGGCATGGAGGTCGGCACATCCGAGGCCGAGCCGATCTGGACGGAGTTCCTGCGCAAGCTCACCCGGCGTGGCCTGCGCGGCGTCAAGCTCGTCATCTCCGACGCGCACGAGGGCATCAAGGCCGCCGTCACCAAGGTTCTCTCGGCAAGCTGGCAACGCTGTCGCGTGCACTTCATGAGGAACGTGCTGGCCCATGCCGGCAAGAGCGGACGACGGGTCGTCTCCGCCTTCATCGCCACCGCCTTCGCTCAGGAGACGCCCGAGGCCGCCAGGGTTCAGTGGCGTGCCGTCGCCGACCAGATCCGGCCAAAAGTGCCGAAGCTCGCCGCCATCATGGACGACGCCGAGCCCGACGTGCTCGCCTACATGACATTCCCGAAGGAGCATCGCGCCAAGCTTCACAGCACGAATCCGATCGAGCGTCTCAATGGCGAGATCAAACGGCGCACCGAGGTCGTCGGCATCTTCCCCAACGACGACGCCATCGTCCGCCTCGTCGGCGCATTGCTGCTCGAACAGAACGACGAATGGGCCGTGCAGCGGGCCAGATACATGACGCTGGAAACCATCGCACCCTTGAGCGATGATCCCCTCATCAGCATGCCAGCAGTGGCTCGCTGATCTCCCCGGCCCATGCCGGAGAGCGCGGCCATCAGCCGGCAGCTACACCATCACTCGGGACACGATCTTAAGTTGCATCCTTTTCGTACGAGTTCCCAACGCATCGACCGTGTTGAGGACAGTATCCAGCTGCCGTCTGAGACGCCCAACGACGGCCTCATGTCTCCCAAACTCCGTCCGAACTGCCCCGAGCATCTGCCACACTTCGGTTGATCGCTGTTGTATCGCGACCGCGCGAATTGACATCCGATAGGCATTCAAGATTGCGAAAAGCGTTGTTGGGCCGGCGATAACGACGTGATACGTCTCCTGAACCGATTCAATGAGACCCGGCCGACGCAGCGCTTCCGCGAAAAGCCCCTCAATGGGCAAGAACAGAATAGCGATGTCGGTGGTGATTGGCGGGTTTATGTATTTCCCAGAAATGTCTTTTGCGAAACCACGTATTGTCGACTCCAGTTGCACTGAAGCAGCTTCAACCGCCCCGGGCTCAGCCTGCTCGACTGCTTGTGTTAGACGCTCAAAGTCACTAATCGGAAATTTCGCATCGATCGGCAGGAGAACAACGCCTTCGCCGCTGCGACCTGGAATCTTGACAGCGAACTCAACTCGTTCCCGGCTCCGATCGCTAACGGACGCGTTCTCCACGTATTGTTCTGGTGAGAACAGCTGATCAAGCAGAGAACCGAGTTGAACCTCTCCAAAGACCCCTCGCGCTTTGACGTTGGTCAGCACACGCTTGAGGTCCCCGACGCCTTTGGCCAGCTCCTGCATCTCGCCAAGCCCCCGGTGCACCTTCTCTAGCTGCTCGATCACAGCTCGTTGAGTTGTACCTAGTCGCGTGTCGACGTCATTTCGAAGTTTGCTAGCCTGACTGTCGGACGACTCGCGTAGCCGGTCCGATTCATTTCGCAAGAGTTCAGCGAACTGATCTCGCGTCAGACGCTCCGACTGCAACCCTCCGCGAACAAAAGACAGGAACGCGAGAATGGCTGCGGTTGCAGCAAAGACTACAATGCCGACTTGAGCCCAAATGGCCATGGCTCGCACCAACGTGGCTAATCTGTCAATTTGCCCGTGGGATGGAATCAGCGCAATAGCGGCAACCGCAGAGTCGTGGGCGAATCGGTGATTAACGCGTCATGGCTCCTCCCGGCGAAAGGCCGGCTCTAGCCGAACCGTCGAGCTTCCTGAGGATCGTCTCCCGGATGGCGTGAGAGTAGCGGAAGAGCATCCTCGGGTCTCGATGGCCACTGATGGCGGAGACCTCAGGCGCTGTCAGGCCACGTTCGAACAAACGACTGATGGCCTCGTGACGAAGATCATGGAAGTGCAGGTCGTCTACTCCAGCCCGTCTCGTCACCCGACCCCATGTCAGACGAAGTGCGTTCGCACTGATCGGGAACACCTGTGCACCTTGTCGCGGTATCCGACCCAGCAACTCTTGGACTCTTGCGCTGACGGGGATGGTCCTCGCGCTGCCGTTTTTGGCCAAAGGGATGAGCAAAGATCGACCTACCGGGTCGTAGTGATCCCATTTCATGCCAAGGATTTCGCCTCGGCGCATGCCGGTTTCGACCGCCAGTTCGATGATAGGTTTGACCAGTGGATTACGACAGGCTCCCGCAGCTTCCATCAATTGTTCCCACTCACCTTCGTGTAGTCGCCGTTCTCGTCGTTGGCTTCCTGAAGGCAAACTCAGTGTCTCAAGCGGATTGTCTCGGAGCGGAAGTTTCCACTCGCGTCTCGCCACCTCGAACATGTTGTGGATGGGCGACAGCTGCCGGCGAAGTGTGATCTGCTGAATCGTCCGCAGTCTTTCATCGCGGTAGGCAGCGAAGTCAGCAGTGTGGAGCTCTGAAAGCTTCTTCCGACAGATGGGATGAGACAGGAACGCCGTGAGGACGATTGTCTCCGGTTCCCTCCCCCGCTTCCTGGGGGTCACCGTATCTCGATACCGTTTGACCAGGTCCCCGAGCGTCACTCGCTCCAGCGCCTTGGGATCAGCTGGAAGATCGCGCCGGTCCGCCTGCAGCTCCATCTGATGGGCCCAGGCAACTGCGTCTTGTCTCAGTCGGAACGACCGATAGAGGTTCGCCTGTCCGTGTCGTCTGATCTGGACCTGATACTTGTCTCTGCGTTTGCGAATAGATGCCATCGTCGGTCCTCGCGTTGTGGCCAGCGTGTGGCAACTGAGGAATCCAACGACTTTCGCGGCGCCCCTTTCAAAGGCGCTTTTTCAGACAAACCAAAGGCTTAGAGAGTGGTGGGCGCGACAGGGATTGAACCTGTGACCCCTGCGATGTCGACGCAGTGCTCTACCGCTGAGCTACGCGCCCGCCGGCCGCCGGTGACCGGCGGCGGAAGGACAAGGCGGGGTATAGCAGCGCCCGGGAAGGCTATTCAAGCGGCTGTCCCCGACATCGCAGCTTCGGGCCGACAGCCGCAGGATACCTGGCTACCGGGTACGGGTCGCCGAGATGGTCACAGCCGGATAGCCGCCAACCGCAGGCTCGTACGTGCAACGCAGGGCGGTGACCGGCTGTCCGCCGCCCCCGCCAGGCCCCGGCATCACCACCGAGGGACCGGTCTCGATGCTGCCCAACGCCGATTCACCGGTCGCGTTGGGCCAACCGGGGTTGAACCGCCCGTTCAGCCAGGCCTACACGTTCGGCGAGTGTCGCTTCTGCGAGGCGAGCAGTTTCTCGACCTCGTTCACCAGATCCTTCAGGTGGAACGGCTTCGAGAGCACCTTGGCGTCCTTGGGGGCGTTGGAATCCGGGTTGAGCGCCACCGCCGCGAAGCCGGTGATGAACATCACGCGCAGATCCGGATCGAGTTCCGTCGCCCGGCGGGCGAGTTCGATGCCGTCCATCTCGGGCATCACGATATCGGTGAGGAGCAGGGTAAACGGCTCCTCGCACATGCGTTCGTAGGCCCCGCGCCCGTTGTCGAAGGAGACGACATCATGGCCGGCGTTTTGCAGCGCCTTGACGAGAAAGCGCCGCATGTCGGCGTCGTCTTCGGCGAGCAGAATTCGTGCCATGCCCTTGTCCCGGTGCCCCTCGCGGAAATGCGGTCGAACTCCACTCTTACCCGAGTAAAGACCGGGTGAATAGCCGTGGATATGCAGCGATTCGTCCAGTGGACAGGTCCCCCGGTTGTTGGCACCATCCTGAGGGGCAGTTCGCCGAGGTAGCGCTTTCCTTCATGTTCGGGCCAGACACCTTTCAGGGCAAACCCTCCTTCGAGATCGCGAGCCCGCGCCAACAGCGCCTGCCGGTGGTCCTCAACTCGCCGCACAGCGGCTCGTGCTACCCCGAGGCCTTCCTGGCAGCCTCGCGTCTCGACAAGCAGGCCATCCGCCGCTCGGAGGATTCCTACATCGACGAGTTGTTCGCCAACGCGGCCGCCCTGGGCGCCCCGCTGCTCAAGGCGAATTTCCCGCGCGCCTGGCTCGACGTGAACCGCGAGCCCTACGAGCTCGACCCCAAGATGTTCGCGGGCAGCCTGCCGACCTACGCCAACGTCCGCTCGGTGCGGGTTGCCGGCGGGCTCGGCACGATCGCCCGCGTCGTCTCGGAGAGCGAGGAAATCTACCACGGGCCCCTCAACGTGCAGGACGCGCTGGCCCGCATCGACGGCCTCTACAAGCCCTACCACCGGGCGCTGCGCGAACTAGTTCTGCAAACCCGCGCCACCTTCGGCGTGGCGGTGCTCATCGACTGCCACTCGATGCCTTCGACCGTACGTGGCATGGCCGGTCGGACGCGCCCCGACATCGTACTCGGCGACCGCTATGGCACGAGCTGTTCCACCGACGTGACCGGCCTCATCGCCGGCGTTCTGGGCGCCATGGGCTATTCGGTGGGCCGCAACAAGCCCTACGCCGGCGGCTTCATCACCGAGCACTACGGCCAGCCGGCGCGCGGCCTCCACGCCGTGCAGATCGAGTTCAACCGCGCCCTCTACATGGACGAGCGCAGCCTGGCGCCGACCGCGCGCTTCGAAACCCTGAAGGCGGACCTTGCCGCGATGATGCAGAAGCTGATCGCCGCCTTCGACCAGGGCTTCCTCCTGCCCCGCGAGGCGGCGGAATAAGCACTCCGCAGCGCGCCCCAAAGAAAAAAGGCCGTTCGCGATGCGAACGGCCTAAGTCTAGGGAGGAAACGCCCAAGGAGGGCATGCGGCATCACTGCCGCAACGCAATAATTGAGGGTGCAACGCACAAAAATCAAGAGGCTATGCAATCTTGTTCGCGGACAGAATGACGCGCTTGGGCACCCGGAAGCGCCTGATTTCCATGCGTTTCCGCCTCTTGCTTGGGCATAGCCAAACGTCTGGTGCATAGCTGTGACCGACACCCATACGCTTCCCTTGTTTCTCGATCGGATGGCTGACGCGGCCGCTGCGGCGATCATGCCTCATTTCCGGGCAGCGACCGCGGTGGAAAACAAGGGCGCCGACCATTTCGACCCGGTCACGATCGCCGACCGCGCCGCCGAGGAAGCCATGCGGGCGCTGATTTCAGCGGAATTTCCGAATCACGGGATCATCGGCGAGGAATTCGGCAACGACCGCCCCGACGCCGAATTCGTCTGGGTCCTCGATCCGATTGACGGCACGCGCGCGTTCATCTCGGGCCTGCCGCTGTGGGGGGTGCTGATCGGCCTGAAGCGCGACGGCGTGCCCATCCTTGGCATGATGGCGCAACCCTTCACCGGCGAGCGCTTCGCCGGCGACGGGCAGCGCGCCTGGTACAAGGGGCCGCCGCGCGACGCGCCGCTGAAGACGCGGCGATGCGCGGCGCTTTCCGACGCGACGCTCCTCTCGACCACCCCGGCGATGTTCAAGGGGGACGACAGGAGCGCCTACGATCGCCTCGAGCGGCAGGTGCGCATGCCGCGCTTTGGCACGGATTGCTATGGCTACTGCATGGTCGCCGCCGGCCACGTCGATATCGTCGTCGAGGCCAGCCTGAAGCCCTACGACATCGTCGCGCTGATCCCGATCGTGGAAGGCGCCGGCGGACGCGTCACCGACTGGCAGGGCGGATCGGCGGCAAACGGCGGGCGCATCGTTGCATCGGGCGACCGGAACCTGCACGAGCGCGTGCTCGAGACGCTCACGACCCCGGGATGAAGGCGTCGAACGCGGCGTAGAACTGCGCGCGGATCGGGTCGCGTTCCATCAGCAGCTCGTGCTGGGCACCGGCGACGATCGCGTGCGCCCCGGCGCGAAGCCCGGTCGCGAAACGCTCGGCGGCGGCGACCGACACCAGCCTGTCGAGCGCGCCGATCAGGACCAGCGCCGGCACCTTGACCCGGCTGGCAAACCCCGGCGCGGCGGCGGCGCGGGTGGCGCCATAGGCCGCATGCAGCCAGGCGAACGTCGGCCCCTCGACAAACACCTGCGGCAGCTTGACCGCCAGCGTCTTGTTGCGCGCAAACCGCCCCGCGTCGCCGCTCAGCCGATTGCCCTCGAAGGCCAGCCGCGCGATGGTTTCGCGCGCCTCGCCGGGGGCGTTGATTTCGCCAAGGCCAATGGCGGTCATCACCGCCGAGGCCTTCGCGGCGATCGGTTCCGGCGGGTTCGACCGGCCGATGGCGATGAGCGGCGAAGCCAACACCATGCGCTCGAAGCGCGCCCGCCCGTCGACCGCGGCGCGGACCGCGATCAGCGCGCCCGTCGAATGGGCGAGCGCGAAATACGGCGGCCGGCAGTCGGGCAGCAGCACCTGCTGGGTGACCGCATCGAGGTCGCGGTCGTATTCGGCGAACGAATCGACGTGGCCCTTCCTCGGGTCCTTCAGCTGACGCTCGGATCCCCCCTGCCCGCGCCAGTCGAACGTCGCCACCGCGAAGCCGCGACGGCGCAGGTCTTCCACCACCTCGAAATACTTCTCGATGGCCTCCGCCCGCCCCTGCATGAGCAGGATCGTTCCCCGGCGGACCGGCTCGTTCGACTGCCACAGCGCGTAGCGCAGGCGCACCCCGCCGGCGGTGACGACCGTGCCAATGGTCGCGCCTTCGGGAATCGGATTTCCCTCAATGCCGAAGAGATCCATCGAGTGTGGAGTAGACGAGGCGCGCGAGGCGCTCAAGCGGGGGCTCAGAAGCAGGACCGGCGGCGCCCGAAAGCGCCGCCGGCACAGCCAGAACCGACATCGGAGGGGGGCGATACGATGACGGCCTGCCTCAGAGGCCAGCGAAACGCGAATCAACAGGCGCCGGCCCAACTTGAGGCGGATCATGCGCCGGGCGAACTGAACGCGATCCGAAGCCGCCGTTCATGTCGGGTTCAGCTTGCTGAAGACGGCGGAAACGGCGGAAACAAAGGGTCTTGAACCGCAAAACGGGCGTTCCCATCTATTCTCTGCGGGCGCCGAAAGGGTCCGCGGGAAGCACCGTCCCGGCCGCACCGGCGGGGCCCCGCTTCCCCCTCAAATCAGTCGCTCAAAGGAGGACTAACCATCATGCGTACGTTCGATCTCACCCCGTTTTATCGCTCCACCGTCGGCTTCGACCGGCTGTTCAGCCTGCTCGATTCCAACCTCGGCGAGCCTCAGACCTATCCGCCCTACAACATCGAGCGGACCGGCGAGAACGCCTACCGCATCACCATGGCGGTCGCCGGCTTCGGCGAGTCCGAGATGAAGATCGAGGCCAGGGAGAACACCCTGACCGTGACCGGCGAGAAGGCCGAGCAGGAGACCAAGAAGGAGGGCGAGTTCCTCTATCGCGGCATCGGCTCGCGTGCTTTCGAGCGCCGCTTCCAGCTCGCCGACCACGTCGAGGTGAAGGGTGCGACCCTCGAGAACGGCCTGCTCCACATCGACCTCGTCCGTGAGATTCCCGAGGCGATGAAGCCGCGCACGATCGCCATCGGCAACGGCAAGGCCAAAGCCAAGCAGATCGATCAGGTCGCCGCCTGACCTCCCCTGGCAGGCCAACCTGACGACGAAGGGCGCCCCCCGAAAGGGGACGCCCTTTTCGTTTGGGCAGCGCCCGGGTGATCAGGTCGTGGCGGGTCGCTCGCTGTCGAGCGTCGCCATCGCGAACGTAGGATAGCGCGAGCCGGCCGCGGCCCCCTTGGGCACCGCCTGTTCGATCTCGGCGAGATCGTCCGCCGACAGCGTCAGAGCGAGCGAGCCGATCGATTCCTTGAGCTGATCGCGGCGCCGCGCGCCGATGACCGGGACGATGTCGTCGCCCTGCGCCAGGACCCAGGCAATAGCGACCCGGGCGACGGACGCGTTCTTGCGCGCCGCCACCTTTTTGAGCTCCTCGACCAGAGCCAGGTTGCGCTCGACGTTTTCGCCTTGAAACCGCGGCGAATGGTTGCGGAAGTCGCTCGCCGCCCCCGTCCCCTTGCGCCACGTCCCGCCAATCAGGCCGCGCGACAAGACCCCGTAGGCCGTGATGCCGACGCCAAGGTCGCGGCAGGTCGCGAGGATGTCGTCCTCGATGCCGCGCGAGATCAGCGAGTACTCGATCTGAAGGTCGACGATCGGATGAACGGCAGCGGCCTTGCGGATGGTGGCCGAGCCGACTTCCGACAGGCCGATGTGACGAACGTAGCCGGCCTTCACCATGTCGGCGATCGCGCCCACCGTCTCCTCGATGGGCACATCGGGATCGAGCCGGGCGGGACGGTAGATGTCGATGTAGTCGACGCCGAGGCGCTTCAGCGAATAGGCGAGGAACGTCTTCACCGCGCCCGGCCGCGCATCGTAGCCGGCCCACCCGCCGGCCGGGTCGCGCAGCGCGCCGAACTTGACGCTGAGGAGGTAGCGCTCGCGCGACACCTCCTTCAGCGCCTCGGCGATCAGCATTTCGTTGTGGCCCATGCCGTAGAAGTCGCCGGTGTCGATGAGATTGATGCCGGCATCGAGCGCCGCATGAATCGTGGCAATGCTTTCGGCACGGTCGGCCGGGCCGTACATGCCCGACATGCCCATACACCCGAGGCCGAGCTCCGAAGCCTCGGGACCTGTCTTGCCAAGTTGACGAAGTTCCACCGCCGATCTCCTTCCGATGATTTTCATTGGTCGACGAGACTATAGGGCGCCGGTTTTGTGCGATAATCCCGCTCAGTCCAAACGAGCCGTGCGGGAATCAGCACAATGACCACGCCCGACATTTCCGATCTCGACGCCTTCGTCGCCGTTGCCCGCGCCCGCAGCTTTCGTGGCGCGGCGAAGGTGCGCGGCGGCTCGGCCTCGACCCTCAGCGAAGCGATCCGGCGGCTCGAAAAGCGGCTGCGCGTCCGGCTGCTGAACCGCACCACGCGGAGCGTCACGTTGACCGAAGCGGGCGCGAAGCTGCTCGAGCGCCTCGACCCGGCCCTTGCCGCGATCGCCGGCGCGCTCGACGCCATCAACGATCTGCGCGACAGCCCGATCGGAACCCTCCGCCTCACCGTTCCGAGCGGGCTGACCCCGACGATCCTGCCGCCCATCTTCAACGACTTTCTCGCCGCCCATCCCGGCATCACGCTCGATGTCAGCGGCGAGGACACCTTTGTCGACATGGTCGCGGAAGGCTTCGACGCCGGCATTCGCTACGGCGAGCGCATCGAGCGCGACATGATCGCGCTGCCCATCGGCCCGCGCGTGCAGAGCTTCGCCTCGGCCGCCTCCCGGGCCTATCTCGACCGTCACGGCACGCCCGAGCACCCGCGCGACCTTCTCAACCACGCCTGCATTCGCCACCGCTTCGCCAGCGGCGCGCTCGCCAGTTGGGAATTCGCCCGCGGCGACGAGATCGTGCGCATTGACCCCACCGGACCGCTGGTCGCCTCGAGCGTCCACATGGAAATCGCGGCGGCCGTGGCAGGGCTCGGGATTGTTTCCACCTTCGGCGAGTTCGTCGCCTCGGCCATCGAGGCTGGCGATCTCGTACCGGTCCTGACCGAATGGTGGGAAGAGTTTCCGGGTCCCCTGCTCTACTACCCGAGCCGCACGCTGATGCCGGCGCCGCTGCGCGCCTTCGTCGATTTCGTGAAGAAGGACGGCGCCAGCCGCCAGTGGCCGCTGCCGATCAGCCGAGTAATGCAGCGAAGCGGTCGACCTCGTCCGCCGTCGTCTGCCAGCTCGTGACGAGGCGCACCAGCACCTCGTCCGCCGTCGGCCGCGACACTTCGGCAAACGCGCTCTCGTCCCAGGGATAGTAGACGGCGCCGGCGGCTTTCAGTTTCTCGTCGAGGGTCTTCGCAAGGACGGCGAAGATCTCGTTCGCCCCCGGCTCGATGACGAGGCGCGCGCCCGGCGCCTTGCGCAGCGCATGGGCAAGCCGCGCCGCGCTGGCATTGGCCTGGCGGGCGAGATCCAGCCAGTGGCCCTCGGCGAGGTAGGCTTCGAACTGGGCGGCCATGAACCAGATCTTGGAGAGACCGTGGCCAGCCCGCTGCCGCGCGAAGGGAACGTCGCGGGCATGGTCGCGGTTGAAGAAGATCACCGCTTCGGCAGCCACGCAGCCGTTCTTGGTGCCGCCGAAGGAGAGCACGTCGACTCCGGACCGCCAGGTGAGATCGGCGGGATGGACCCCGAGCGCGGCGACGGCATTGGCGAAGCGCGCGCCATCCATGTGGAACGGCAGGCCCCGCGACTTCGCGATCTTCGCGAGCGCCGCCACGTCGTCCGGCGTGTAGACCGCGCCGAGTTCGCTCGACTGGGTGATGCTGACCAGCGCCGGCTGCCCGTGATGCGGCCGGGTCTCCTCCGGGTAGCGGGCGAGCCCTTCCGCGAGCACCTCCGGCACGAGCTTGCCGGTCTTCCCCTTGAGCGGCAGGATTCGCAGCCCGGAGCCAAAGAACTCCGTCGCCCCCGCCTCGTCGACCCGGATGTGGGCTTCCTCGTGGGCGAAGACGATGCCGCCCGGCCGCGCAAACGCGGAAACGGCCAGCGCATTCGCCGCCGTGCCGGTCGGCACCAGGAAAACCGTCACCTCGTGATCGAAAAGCGCCGCGAAGCGCCGCTCGACCGCCTTGGTGAGATCGTCGCCGCCGTAGGCCGGCCCGCCCCGCCGGGCTGCCGCGGCCAGCGCGCCGATGACCTGCTCTGAGGCGCCGGACCAGTTGTCGCTTGCAAAGATCATGGCGCGATCTTGTGGAGATTCCGTCGCAGGGGCGCAAGCCCGCCGAAACCTCCGCGCAACTTTGTTGCCAAGTGGCTGTGCTGTATGTTCCGAAACAACCGCGCGGGGCGGGTCGGGGCGAAACGCAACGCCGCACCACGCTTGCGGAAACGGCGGAAGTCTGGCATAGGAGGCAGATAGGACAGGAGTACTGTCCAAATCGCGGTCGCAGCGGGACGGCCCGCCGGGGTTGATCAGGGGACAACCGACGGTGCCGCGGCCGAAAAATGCCTGGGGACAACCCAGGACGCCGCGCCAGACGGCAGCGAGACCAACGGAGTTCAAGGCATCGGCCGGTGAGCGGGCGCGTGACCCGCAAGGCGCCGGTGCTGTGTGTAACGGGGACCTGCGAAGGGGTCGACAATGGGCAAGATGGGCACGGACACAGCGACGATCACCGGTGGAGCCGCGGCTTCAGCGGACAAACGCGCCCTGCCCGCACCGGCCCTGCTGCGCGCCCAGCCGAAGGGTCTCTTCGACCCGCTGCACGAGCGCGACTCCTGCGGCATCGGCTTCATTGTCGACCTGCACAACAGGAAGTCGCATCGCATCGTCGAGGACGGCCTGAAGATCGTCGAGAACCTGACCCACCGCGGCGCGGTCGGCTTCGACCCGCTGATGGGAGACGGCGCCGGCATCCTCGTGCAGATTCCGCACGGCTTCTTCCAGAAGGAAGCCGACCGCCTCGGCTTCGCCCTGCCGGCGCTTGGCCAGTACGCCGTCGCCGCGATCTTCATGCCCCGGGACGACGCCATGCGCGCCGACATGGAGCGAATCGTCGAGGCCGTCATTGCCGAGGAAGGCCAGACGCTCATCGGCTGGCGCGACGTGCCGGTCGACAACACCTCCCTGTCGAAGGCGCCGGAAGTCGCCGCCACCGAGCCCAAGCATCGCCAGGTGTTCATCGGGCGCGGCCCGGCCATCGCCGACGAGGACGATTTCGAGCGCAAGCTCTACATCGTGCGCAAGGTCATCTCGGCGCGCATCTACGCGGCCTATTCGGGCCTCAAGAACGACTTCTACATCGTGTCGATGTCGTGCCGGACGCTCGTCTACAAGGGCATGTTCCTGGCCTTCCAGCTCGGCGCCTACTACCAGGACCTCGGCGACCCCGACTTCCAGTCGGCGCTCGCGCTCGTCCACCAGCGCTTCTCGACCAACACCTTCCCGTCGTGGCGTCTCGCCCACCCCTACCGACTGGTCTGCCACAACGGCGAGATCAACACGGTGCGCGGCAACGTCAACTGGATGGCGGCGCGCCAGGCGAGCGTCTCGTCGCACTACTTCGGCAACGACATCTCCAAGCTCTGGCCGATCTCGTATGAGGGCCAGTCGGACACCGCGTGTTTCGACAACGCGCTGGAGTTCCTGCTGCGCGGCGGCTACTCGCTCGCCCACGCGGCGATGACGCTCATTCCGGAAGCCTGGGCGGGAAACCCGCTCATGGACGAGGAGCGGCGCGCTTTCTACGAATACCACGCCGCACTCATGGAGCCGTGGGACGGGCCGGCCGCCGTCGCCTTCACCGACGGCCAGCAGATCGGCGCCACCCTCGACCGCAACGGCCTCCGGCCGTCGCGCTACATGGTGACCAAGGACGACGAGGTGATCCTCGCCTCCGAGGCCGGCGTGCTGCCGGTCGAGGAGTCGCGCATCGTCCAGAAGTGGCGCCTGCAGCCCGGCAAGATGCTGCTCATCGACCTCAACGAAGAGCGCATCATCGCCGACGACGAGATCAAGGCGAGCCTCGCCAAGGCGCACCCCTACAAGAAGTGGCTGGCCAAGACCCAGATCGTTCTGGAGGACCTGCCGGAAGTGGGCGCCAAGCCCAGCCGGCAGGACGTCAGCCTGCTCGATCGCCAGCAGGCCTTCGGCTACACCCAGGAAGACCTGAAGATCCTCATGTCGCCCATGGCCATCACCGGCCAGGAAGGCATCGGCTCGATGGGCAACGATGCGCCGATCTCGGCGCTGTCGGATCGCTCCAGGCTGCTCTTCACCTATTTCAAGCAGAACTTCGCGCAGGTCACCAACCCACCGATCGATCCGATCCGCGAGGAACTGGTGATGAGCCTCGTCTCGTTCATCGGCCCGCGCCCCAACATCCTCGACCTCGAAGGTCAGGGACGGCGCAAGCGCCTCGAAGTGCGCCAGCCCATCCTCACCAACGAGGACCTCGAGAAGATCCGCTCGATCGGCGACATGGACGACAACCCGTTCAAGTCGAAGACCCTCGACATCACATATCCGGTGGATGCTGGCGCGGCCGGCATGGCCGGCGCGCTCGACGCGCTGTGCGCAGCCGCCGAGAAGGCGGTCCAGGGCGGCATCAACATCATCATCCTGTCCGACCGCATGACCGGGCCGGACCGGATTCCGATTCCCTCGCTGCTCGCCACCGCCGGCGTCCACCACCACCTGATCCGGCGCGGCCTCCGGACCTCCGTCGGCCTGGTCGTGGAGACCGGCGACCCGCGCGAGGTGCACCATTTCTGCGTGCTCGCCGGCTACGGCGCCGAGGCGATCAACCCTTACCTCGCCTTCGAGACGCTGACCGCCATGCGTCGCGACTTCCCCCAGGAAGTCGACGCCGACGAGGTCGTGCACCGCTACATCAAGGCGATCGGCAAGGGCATCCTCAAGGTGATGTCCAAGATGGGCATCTCCACCTATCAGTCGTACTGCGGCGCCCAGATTTTCGACGCCGTCGGCCTGACGCAGCGCTTTGTCGACCGCTACTTCACCGGCACCGCCACCACCATCGAGGGCGCCGGCCTCGACGAGATCGCCGAGGAGACGGTGCGCCGCCACGCCGACGCGTTCGGCGCCTCGCCGGTTCTGGCGAACGCGCTCGAAGTCGGCGGCGATTATCAGGTACGGCTGCGCGGCGAGGCGCACGTCTGGCGCTCCGAGACCGTCTCGGCGCTCCAGCACGCCGTGCGCGGCAACGCCGAGGACAAGTACCGCGAATTCGCGCGGCTGGTGAACGAGACCGAGGACAAGTACCTCACCATCCGATCGCTGTTCCGCATCCGCAGCGCCGAGGAAGACGGCCGCAAGCCCGTGCCGCTCGATGAAGTCGAGCCGGCCAAGGAGATCGTCAAGCGCTTCGCCACCGGTGCCATGTCGTTCGGCTCGATCAGCCGCGAGGCGCACACGACGCTCGCCATCGCCATGAACCGGATCGGCGCCAAGTCGAACACCGGCGAAGGCGGCGAGGAGACCGACCGCTTCACGCCGCTGCCCAACGGCGATTCCATGCGCTCGGCCATCAAGCAGGTGGCGAGCGGCCGCTTCGGCGTGACCGCGGAGTACCTCGTCAACTCCGACATGATGCAGATCAAGATGGCCCAGGGCGCCAAGCCCGGTGAAGGCGGCCAGTTGCCCGGCCACAAGGTCGACGCGACGATCGCCCGCGTGCGCCATTCGACGCCCGGCGTCGGCCTGATCTCGCCGCCGCCCCACCACGACATCTATTCGATCGAGGACCTGGCGCAGCTCATCTTCGACCTCAAGAACGTCAACCCGACGGGCATGGTGTCGGTGAAGCTGGTCTCCGAGGTCGGCGTCGGCACGGTCGCCGCCGGCGTTGCCAAGGCGCGCGCCGATCACGTGACGATCTCGGGCTACGAGGGCGGCACCGGCGCCTCGCCGCTCACCTCCATCAAGCACGCCGGCAGCCCGTGGGAGATCGGCCTTTCCGAGACTCACCAGACGCTGGTCGAGAATCGCCTGCGCGGCCGCATCGCCGTGCAGGTCGACGGCGGCATCCGCACCGGCCGCGACGTGGTGATCGGCGCGCTGCTCGGCGCCGACGAGTTCGGCATGTCGACCGGGCCGCTGATCGCCTCCGGCTGCGTGATGATGCGCAAGTGCCACCTGAACACCTGCCCGGTCGGCATCGCCACCCAGGACCCGGTGCTCAGGAAGCGCTTCACCGGCAAGCCCGAGCACGTGATCAACTACCTGTTCTTCCTCGCCGAGGAAGTCCGCGAGACGATGGCCGCGCTCGGCTACCGCACGTTCGCCGAAATGATCGGGCAGATGCAGATGCTCGACCGGACCGAGGTCGTGCGTCACTGGAAGGCCAAGGGGCTCGACTTCTCGCGCCTCTTCCACAAGCCTGACGCGCCGGACGGCGTCGCGATCTTCCACTCGGAAGAGCAGGATCACCCGATCAAGGATATCCTCGACCGGCGCTTCATCGCCGCCGCACGCCCCGCGCTTGACGACAAGAAGCCGGTCCGCATCGTCGACACCATCCGCAACACCGACCGCACCGCCGGCGCCATGCTCTCCGGCGAGATCGCCAAGCGCTACGGCTACGCCGGCTTGCCCGCCGACACCATCGCCATCAGCCTGACCGGCACCGGCGGCCAGAGCTTTGGCGCGTGGCTGGCCGCCGGCATTTCGCTGGAACTGGTCGGCCAGGCCAACGACTACGTCGGCAAGGGGCTTTCCGGTGGCCGCGTGGTGGTGCGTCCGTCGGACGAGACCGCCGCCGTACCGGAAGAGTCGATCATCGTCGGCAACACCGTGCTCTACGGCGCCATCGCCGGCGAAGCCTATTTCCGCGGCATCGCCGGCGAGCGCTTCGCCGTCCGCAACTCCGGCGCCGTCGCGGTCGTGGAAGGCGCCGGCGACCATTGCTGCGAATACATGACCGGCGGCGTCGTGGTCGTGCTCGGCCGCACGGGACGCAACTTTGCGGCCGGCATGTCGGGCGGCATCGCCTACGTGCTCGACGAGGACGATTCGTTCGCCTCGCGCTGCAACCTGTCCATGGTCGAACTGGAGCCGGTGCCGGAAGAGGACGAGCTGCTCGAGCGCCTGATGCACGCTGGCGGCGACATCGAGCACAAGGGGCTGATCGACGTCATGCGCGACATGACCAGCAACGACGCCGCGCGCCTCTACCAGCTCATTTCCAACCACGCCCACTACACCGGGTCGCATCGCGCGCGGCTCATTCTCGACAACTGGAGCGACTACCTGCCGCGGTTCCGCAAGGTCATGCCGGTCGAATATCGCCGTGCGCTGGCCGAGCTGAAGGCGCAGGAAGAGGCCTCGCCCGCGCTCCACAGCGCTGCGGAGTAACAGTCACGTGGGCAAGGTAACCGGATTTCTCGAAATCGACCGTCGCGACCGTCGCTATGCGCCGGCCGGCGACCGCATTCGCCACTACCGCGAGTTCACCATTCCGCTGTCGGAAGAGGCCAACCGCGACCAGGCGGCGCGCTGCATGGATTGCGGCATCCCGTTCTGTCACACCGGCTGTCCGGTCAACAACCAGATCCCCGACTGGAACGATCTCGTCTATCACGGCGAATGGCGGCGCGCGCTGATCAACCTGCACTCGACCAACAACTTCCCGGAGTTCACCGGCCGCATCTGCCCGGCGCCGTGCGAAGCCTCGTGCACGCTCAACATCATCGACGAGCCGGTGACCATCAAGACGATCGAATGCGCCATCGTCGACCGCGGCTGGAAGGAAGGCTGGATCGTGCCCGAGCCGCCGGCCGCGAAGACCGGCAAGTCGGTCGCCGTCGTCGGCTCCGGCCCCGCCGGACTCGCCTGCGCCCAGCAACTCGCCCGCGCCGGCCACACCGTCCACGTCTACGAGAAGAACGCCAGGCCCGGCGGCCTGCTCCGCTACGGCATCCCCGACTTCAAGATGGAGAAGATCCACGTCGAGCGCCGCGTCGCGCAGATGGAAGCGGAGGGGGTGACCTTCCACTGCAACGTCCACGTCGGCATCGAGCTCGACATCGCCGAGCTGGTCGCCCAGCACGACGCGGTGGTGCTCGCCGGCGGCGCCGAGAAGCCCCGCGACCTGCCCATTCCCGGCCGCGACCTCGACGGCATCCACTTCGCCATGCAGTTCCTGCCGCAGCAGAACCGTCGCGTCAGCGACGAGCCGATCGGCAACGTCCTGCCGATCACCGCCGACGGCAAGCACGTCGTCGTCATCGGCGGCGGCGACACCGGCTCCGACTGCATCGGCACGTCGAACCGCCAGGGGGCGCTCTCGGTCACCCAGATCGAGATCATGCCGCGCCCGCCGGAGAAGGAGAACAAGGCGCTCGTTTGGCCGGACTGGCCGATGAAGCTGCGCACCTCCTCCAGCCAGGAAGAAGGCGCCGAGCGCGACTTCGCGGTGATGACCCAGAAGTTCACCGGCGCCGACGGCAAGGTGAAGGCGCTCCACTGCGTGCGCGTCGACGACAGGATGAAGCCGATCGAGGGCAGCGAGTTCGTGCTCAAGGCCGACCTCGTGCTGCTGGCCATGGGCTTTCTCGGCCCCGTCCAGGACGGCATGATCACCGACCTCGCCGTCGATCTCGACAAGCGCGGCAACGTCGCCGCCAACGTCAACGACTACAAGGCGAGCCGCGACAAGATCTTCTCGTGCGGCGACATGCGCCGCGGCCAGTCGCTGGTGGTGTGGGCGATCCGCGAGGGGCGCCAGTGCGCCCGCTCGGTCGACGAGACCCTGATGGGCCAGACGACCCTGCCGCGGTAGCCGGCGGGACGCCGCCGTCAGACGCGAAGGTCACGCGCGCCGACCTCGATCTGGAGATGGCCGGGCGCGACGCAGTAGAACAACCAGCCACCCCGAAGCGCGCGCGGCTCTCCGAGTGATGTGACCCCCGCAGCTCTCATTCGTGCGTGCGTGGCGTCGACCTCGGCGCGATCGGCGAGAATGAATCCGATATGGCCGGTGTGCCACTCCAGCGATGTCTGACTGGTTGCGCCAAAGGCTTCTACGGGGGTGCTCAGCACCAGTTCGAAACCAGCGCCGTCGGTAAGGATGACGAGGTGACCATTGTCGGCGCGATGGGTCTCGCGCAGGCCAAGGTGCGCGGTCAGGAAGTCCGCTGTCGCTGTGGGCTGGAGAACGTGAATGTCGAGGTGATTCAGGCGCATGTCTCTCTCCGCACGGCCGGTGACATGCGACTGAGCCGTCCAAAGCCCACATGTCCCGGCACCAATGGTGTCAGGTCCATGTCGCGGGTTCTCACGCTGAGCGCGGAGCAGAGCTTCTCGTCCGAGAAGGGACTGGGCCTACCAAGCCAGCCCTGCCTTTTTCGACACCATCAGGTTACCAGCGGTGGGCAGGCCGGGCAAACGAAGGCCGTCTGGCCGGCCGCTGGTCTTGGGTCACCGATGGCCCAAGGCGCCGCATGCTCGATGTCCATGGTGTAGTCCGCCGCTCCGGCCTTACCCGGCGATGGAGATCGGCTAGGGCCGCTCATTCCGCCGGTGCGTCCACCTGCTGGTCGGGCCGTGCACGGATGAATGCATCGAGGGCCACGCAGTTCGCCTCGACGGCGAGGAGCCGTGTGTAGGCCGTCACGTCGCAGCCGAGGCGGCGGCCGTTGGAAAGCTGCGGGATGAGGTGCAGGTCGGCCCAGCCCGGCGCCTCGCCGAAGCAGAACGGCCAATCGGTCACCCGCGCCGCAAGCGTGGCTTCCAGCGCCGTGAAACCGAGTGTCAGCCAGTGATGGATCCAGCGATCGACGCCGGTCTCGCCGAGGCCGAGATCGTCGCTGACGAAGTTGCGCACCCGGTTGACGGTCATCGCGTGCATCTCCGCCGCGACGTGGGCGCCGAAGGCGCGGGCTTGGGCGCGCAACACCGGATCGGCGGGAAGCAGCGACGGCTCGGGATGGGTCTCCTCCAGGAATTCGAGGATCGCCGACGATTGCGCGATGAACCGCCCGTCGACCTCGAGGGTTGGGAGCAACTGCTGCGGATTGAGGCGCGCGTATTCACCCGGGGCAAGCGAGCCCGCCGGGACATATTCATAGGCGAGCCCCTTGAGGTTGAGCGCGATGCGCACGCGCTCGCCGGCGGAATTGCGCCAGCGCGTATAGAGCTTCATCGGTCGCCCCTTCCCGCCTACTTCGGATACCAGTCGCGAATGCGAATTTCGGACAGCGTCCCGACCAGCGCCTGCAACGGCGAGATGTCGCTGTCGGTGTAATGATAGGGGTAGGTGATCTTCGGCCGGAACGTCCTGATCGCATCGGCGGCGTGGGCGACGTCCATCGTGTAGGGCAGGTTCATCGGGAGGAACGCCACGTCGATATTCTGGAGGGCGCGCATCTCGGGCGTGTCCTCGGTGTCGCCGGCGATATAGATGCGTTTTCCCCCGATGGTCAGAACGTAGCCGTTGTCGCGGTGGATCGGGTGGAACTTCAGCCGGGTGATCGTGAAGTTGTAGGCCGGGATCGCTTCGATGCCGATGCCGTCGAGGCTGGTGGTGTCGCCGTTGGCGAGCACCCTGGCCTTCTTCTGGAGCTCGGGGGTGAGCAGATCGAACACCGACTGCGGCACGACCAACGTCGCCTCGCCCGAGACGGCCTGCAGCACCGGCAGATTGAAATGATCGCCGTGGAGATGGGTGACCAGGATGATCTGCGGGGCCGGCAGCGCCTTGAACTCGGCAACCGGATCGGCAGGCCGGCCGAGGGGCGCTGGATCGACCAGAATCTCGATACCGTTCCAGGTCAGCGTCAGCGCGGCGTGGTGGATCGGATGGACGACGAGGTCTCCACCGGAATCGGTCGGGATGGCGTCGTCCGCCAAGGCCGGCGCGGCAAGCGCCACGAAGGCTGCAACGACGGCGGCACGGAACGCGGGAGCGAAGGTCAACGGGTCTCTCCTCCGGGTTTGCTGGCAAGCAGGATAGCCGGGGCTCCGTGACGCCGGCATCACAATTCCGCGCGTCACCGATTGCGCGGCGGCAGGATCAGTTCTGCGCGGCGCCGTCGCGCGGCCAGCTGAAATCGTCGGCGCGGCCCGGCACCACCGGCAATGCGTCGCCCTTGACGACCAGGCGGTAGCGCGGGCTGGTCTCCACCGCCGGTCGCGCAGTGGGACCGCCGGCCAGCACGCTGCTGGCACCCGGCAGCGGATCGGAGAGCGAGATCACCGGACCGACCAGCCGCTTCTTGCCGTCCGGGCCGATCTCGATGTGGCTTCGCTGATCGGTCGACGTGACCAGATCGACCGATCCGGCGCCGAGCCCGGTCTGGCGGTGAATCTCGCGTTCGACATAGAAGGCGAGCTTCAGCCGGCCGGCGCGGGTGAAGTTGATGCCGTCGCTGGTGCGCAGCGCCCTCAGCTGCCCCTCGACGTCCGGCCCCGACGAGATGTAGTTGCCGTTCTCGTCGGTGAAGCCGTTCCAGATATCGACGAAGTGGCCGCCCGCACCTTCTACGGCCGGCTGATAGAGGCTGTTGAAAGCGAGCATGTCGCGCAACGCCGCGGTGACCCGCATCGGCGGGACGCCGACCCAGAAGAACGGACGGCCATAGACCTTGAGCGTCTCGACGAAGCTGGCGAGCCGCCGGGCGTAGGCCGCGTCCCACTCCGGCGTGTGCGGCGCAAGCTGTCCGTCGCCCGCGCGGATCGCCTGGCGATCGTTGGCACCAAGGGCAACGATCACCACGTCGGGCCGCTCGCTGTTGAGGACATTCAGGAGTTCCGCGTTCCAGTCGTAGACGTCGTCGCGCACCAGCCCCGACCCGGCATTCGAGCGATCGACGACCGCCAGTCGCGGCTCCTCGGCGAAGGTCTGGTCGAGCCCCCAGGCGAGGCCGCCGGCGATGAAATCGCCAACCACCAGAATCTTGCGCGCGTTGGGGTCCTTGGGGATGACCTTGGTTGCCGCGACCGGCGGCGGCCCGACGCGCGCCGGCGGGCTGTTGGGCATATCCACAGGCGGGGCCATCGAGCCCGGCGCCCCGAAGAGAAGATCGAGCAGCCCGCCTGGCCGTCGCGATGGCTGCGGCTGTGGCACCGGCGACGGAGCGACCGACGGGCCTCCGAAAAGCCGGTCGAGCAGCCCCTGCGCCTCCGCCGGCGCCGAAGCCACCGTTGCCGTCAGGGCGAGCCCCAACGCCATCAACACGACCGCAAGCACCGGGCGGCGGATCATGGGCGAAATCCTACCTGCCTCGCTCCAACCTCTGCAACAGCGCCCGGGTGGGCACCCCATCGGGGTTCTCGCCGATCGAGCGCTGGTATTCGCGGATGGCGTCGCGGCTGCCGCTGCCGAGGTCGCCGTCGATGGCGCCGCTGTAATAGCCGGCCATCATCAGCGCGACCTGCATGCGCCGCGCCTCCTCCAAACTGAACGGCTTCTCGTGCGGCGGCCACGACGCGATGAACGGCCCATAGCCGCGCAGCCGGTCCGACAGATGGCCGACGGCGAGCGCATAGGAATTTGAGGCGTTGTAGCGCTTGATGACACGGAAGTTGGCCAGCAGCAGGAACGCCGGCCCCTGGCGTCCGTTGGGCAGGTAAAGGGTCGCCGTGTCGCTCTTGCGCGGGAACGCGGCGCCGTTCGCCCGGCGCACGCCGCGGTCGATCCATTGTCCGATCGTATGGGTGCCCTGCTTCTTGCCGTAGAGCGCCGTCGGCACGGTCACCTCGTAGCCCCACGTCTCGCCGCTCTGCCAGCCGGATTTCTTGAGAAACGCCGCCGTCGAGGCGAGCGCGTCGGCGTTCGATGTCCAGATGTTGCGGTGGCCATCGCCGTCGAAATCGACCGCATAGGCGAGAAACGTCGTCGGGATGAACTGGGTCTGGCCCATGGCGCCGGCCCACGAGCCGTACATCTTGTCGACATCGACGTCGCCGCGCTGAACGATCTTCAGCGCCGCGACAAGCTGCTTGCG
Organism: uncultured Alphaproteobacteria bacterium; assembly: GCA_963843565.1. Classification (GTDB taxonomy): domain Bacteria; phylum Pseudomonadota; class Alphaproteobacteria; order Rhizobiales; family Kaistiaceae; genus DASZQY01. The sequence goes on along the minus strand of CAWJKY010000001.1, from coordinate 99,300 downwards.
GCCGAAGCTGGCGAGGCGTCCGCCGTTGTACGCAAGGGTGGCCAGCGAACGGATCGTGCCCTTGACCAGACGCGGGTTCGAGAAGACTGCGCCGTAGTGGCTCTCGATGCCCCACACCGCGAGCACGGTGTAGCGGTCGACGCCGTAGGCCTTCTCGATACGCCCCAGCAGCCCGCCGTATTGCTGCAACGCCGCCAGGCCCTGTGTAATGCGGTCGTCGGAGACCATCTGGTCCATGTAGTCCCAGATGGCCATGTTGAACTCGGCCTGCGCGCCAGCACGCTTGATGACGTCGGGATCGGGCTCGAAATCGCCGAGGGCGCGGTTGTAGACGCTCCAGGAAACGCCGGCCGCCTTGGCTGTCGGCCAGAACGCCTTGACCCAGGCCGCCGGCGACTGCGCCGCAGACGCCACGGCCGGCGCCAGCCCAAGCACCAGCGCGACAATCAGAAAACCGAGCAGAGACCGTGTGTGCCGCATCGCTCCCGACGGACGATTCGCCCCGAGCCTGACATCCGGCGGCGGCCGGATCAAATCAGTCGCGCTGGTTGCGGCGACCGAGCGCCGCCTCCCAGTCGAGCGCACTGGCGACGATCTCCGCGAGATCGTCGTGCTGAGGTTTCCAACCGAATTCCGCCATGATCAAGGCGGGAGAGGCGACGATCGAAGCCGGATCGCCCGGCCGGCGCGGCCCCATCGTGACCTTGAAGTCGCTGCCCGAGACCTTTTTGACCGTCTCGATCACCTCGAGCACCGAATAGCCGATCCCGTAGCCGCAGTTGGCGGTGACGCTGGCGCCGCCCCGCCGCAGGTGCGCCAGCGCCTCGGCATGAGCCGCCACCAGATCGGTGACGTGGATGTAGTCGCGCACGCAGGTTCCGTCCGGTGTCGGGTAATCGGTGCCGTAGACGGCCATGCCGTCGCGCTTGCCGAGCGCGGCCTCGCAGGCGACCTTGATGAGGTGGGTGGCGCCCCTGGTCGACTGGCCGGTGCGCCCCTTGGGGTCGGCACCGGCGACGTTGAAATAGCGCAGCGCCACGTAGCGCAGGTCGGTCGCCGCGGCCGTATCGGCGAGCATCATCTCGGTCATCATCTTGGAGCGGCCGTAGGGCGACTCCGGCAGCAGCGGGGCGTCCTCGGGGACCGGCTCGACCTTGGGCGTGCCGTAGACGGCGGCGGTCGAGGAGAAGATGAAGTGACGGACCCCGCCGGCGACGGCAGCCGCGATCAGGGCGCGCGACTTGACCGTGTTGTTGAGGTAGTAGCCGAGCGGATCGGCCACCGATTCCGGCACCACGATCGAGCCGGCGAAGTGCACGATCGCGTCGATCTTGTGCTCGGCGATCAGCCGGCCGACCAGCGCCTCGTCGCCGATATCGCCCTGGACGAGGGTCGCTTCGGGCGAGAGGGCCCATTTGAAGCCGGTTGTAAGGTTGTCGAGGACGACAACCTCCTCGCCGTCGTCGACGAGCTGCCACACCATGTGGCTTCCGATGTAGCCGGCGCCGCCGGTGACAAGTACGCTCATTTGGGTCGGAGAACCTTGAAAATGCTCCCCGTGGATTGCCCCGCGCGCCGGGCATAGTCAACAATGGGGCGCGATCTTTTTGTCCCGGCGCCCCCATCGCGCCCCTGCTTGTGATAGCCACGCACCCCATGCAACCGATTCGAAAAGCCGTCATCCCCGTCGCCGGTCTCGGCACGCGTTTCCTGCCCGCCACCAAGGCGATTCCCAAGGAGATGCTGCCGGTCGTCGACCGCCCCGTGATCCAGTACGTGGTCGACGAGGCCCGCGCCTCCGGCATCGAGCACTTCATCCTGGTGACCGGGCGCAACAAGGGGGTCATCGAGGACCACTTCGACATCCAGGTCGAGCTGGAGCAGACGCTGCGGAGCCGTGGCCGCACCCGCGCACTTGAAGAACTCGCCAACGACCTCCCCACCCCCGGCCAGATGAGCTTCACCCGCCAGCAGGTGCCGCTGGGCCTCGGCCACGCGGTGTGGTGCGCGCGCGAAATGGTCGGCAACGAGCCGTTCGCGGTGCTGCTCGCCGACATGGTCATGCGCGGCGAGCCCGGCTGCCTCGCCCAGATGGTCGCCACCTACAACGAGACCGGCGGCAACGTCATCGCGGTGGAGGAATGCGACCCGGCCGACACCGGACGCTACGGCATCGTCGGCGTCGGCGAGGCGGTCGGCGAGGACGCCTTCCGCATCACCGGCATGGTCGAGAAGCCGAAGCCCGCGGACGCACCGTCCAACCTTTGGATCACCGGTCGCTACATCCTTCAGCCGGGGATCTTCACCCACCTCGCCCGCCAGCAGCGCGGCGCCGGCGACGAAATCCAGCTGACCGATGCCATGATCACGCTGTCCGAGACCGAGCCGTTCTACGGGCGCCGCTTCCGCGGCCGCACCTACGATTGCGGCTCGCCGATGGGCTACCTCGCCGCCAACGTCGCCGTCGCGCTCGACCGGCCGGAATTCGGCGAAGATCTCGCCCGGGAAATCCGCGAGCTTCTGGCGGCCAAGTAGCTACTGCTGGAGCTTCAGCGACGCCTTGACGGTGTCCGACTGGTAGTCGCTGCCGGCGACGTTGCTCGTTCCCCACTCATGGGCGTAGGTCGCCATCAGCCAGGCCGTGCGGTTCAGCTTCCACGTCACGCCGAGACCGGCGACGTAAGTCGTGTCGACCTCGCCGGTCCCCTGGTAGGTGGAATAATCGACGCTGCCATTGCCGTTGAGAACGACGTTCTGCCGCCAGGCATAGTCGACGTTGACCGATCCGCCATAGTCGGTCGAGCCCGACGACGCCGGATCGGTGCTCGGATTGAGTGTCGTAGTGCCGTCGAAGCTGACCGTGGTGAGCTCCGTCGGTGTCCAGGTCAGCGTGCCGTCGAAGGTGACGGCGCGCAGCGTGCTGAGCGCCGGGTCGTCGAAATCAGCAAGCGCATAGCCGACCGACGCCTCGCCCGTGAGCAGCGCTCCGGTGTCGACGGCGACCCCGACGCGGCCCTCGTAGCCGACGCTCGATCGCCTCAGTCCGCTCGCATCATAGGTGCGGGCATAGAAGCGCCGCGACACGGTCCCTTCCACGAACGGCGTCAGCGTCGGCGTCATCTGGTAGCCGACGCGCAGCCGCCCGGCGACGTTGGTGTTGGTCCGGTCGCCCTGATCGAGAACCGCGCCGGTCGAATCCCTGCCGTCTTCGTAGAAGGTGTGGTCGGCGCTCCCCTCAAGGGTGAAGGTGCCGGGACCGAAGGCGCCGTTGACGGCCACCGACCCGGTGAATTCGTGGACGCCCGGCGGCGTCACCGCGCCAACCGGATAGCTCGCGTCGGACTGCGACTGGCGATCGTAGGCGTAGCCCGCGGCGAGATCGGTGCTCCAGCCGGTCGCCATGTCGATGGTGCCGGTGGCGTCGATGGACCCCGACGGCGCATCCGCCTGGCCGCCGCTGAAGTAGGTCTCGTAGGCGCCCTTGGCGTCGAGGCTGAAGGCGTGGCGGTTCCAGTCCGACTTGAGCAGCAACTCGGGCGCCAGGATGCCGAAGGCGGCGGAACTGCCGCCGGCGGCGCCGGCCGCGTTGGTGGTGTAGCCGGTGGTGGCGGTGACGGAGGGGAACAGAACAAAGGCGCCAGCGCGAATGCCCAGCGGATCGTAGGGGTCGATCGCCGGAGGCGCAGCGACGCGCCGGACGGTCGCCGTCGTGGTCGGATCGATGGCAGGCGCAGTCACCACCGACGTGTCAGCGGTTGCCGTGGCGTCCGGCGCTATGCCGGTGCGCAAGGTGAGCCCCTCGCCGGCGGCAAGCGCCGGCAGCGGCGCGAGCGCGGTCGCAACCACGAACGTGGCACCCGGCAACAGACGCATGGCTTGCCTCACCCCTTCCTGCCGGCGATGGCGTGTCCTTTCCAAGACGTAAACAAGGATGGTTAACGCATCGTTTCCGCACCCGCCGCGCCTCGTGTTCCGGGCGACCGGAAAAGCTGCTAGACCGTGGCATTCGTCGAACCAGACCGGTGGACCATGGCGGTATCGCTGAAATCCAGGCAGGCCAGCGCGCCGGAGGACGCCGCGACCTCCGCCCGCCGCACTATCGAGACCGAGCGCACCGGGCTCGCCGCCCTTCTTGCCGCCCTCGACGGCAAGCTCGCCCGCCCGTTTGCCGAGGCCGTGCGCATCATCCGCGCCGCCAGCGGCCGGGTCGCCGTGACCGGGGTCGGCAAGAGCGGCCACATCGGCCACAAGATCGCCTCCACCCTCGCCTCGACCGGCACGCCGTCATTCTTCGTGCATCCCGCCGAAGCGAGCCACGGCGACCTCGGCATGGTCACCGATCAGGACGTCATCGTGGCGCTGTCGTGGAGCGGCAAGACGGCGGAGCTGGCCAGCATCGTCGAATACTCGGGCCGCTTCCGCATTCCGCTGATCGCGGTGACCGCCGAGCCGGAGAGCATGCTCGCGCTGAAATCGACCGTGGTCCTGGCGCTGCCGCACGCCGGCGAGGCCTGCCCGCACGGTCTGGCGCCGACCACCTCGACCATGATGCAGCTCGCGCTCGGCGACGCGCTGGCCATCGCGCTCCTGGAAAGCCGCGGCTTCACGGCCGAGCAGTTCCACGTTCTCCACCCCGGCGGACGGCTCGGCGCCAGCCTTCACTTCGTCCGCGACATCATGCACACCGGCGACGCCATCCCGCTTGTCGCGAGCGGCGCGCCGATGAGCGAGGCGGTCCGGCTGATCGGCGAGAAGCACCTCGGCTGTGTCGGCATCGTCGATGCAAGCGGCGCACTCGACGGGATCATCACCGACGGCGACCTGCGCCGGCACCTCTCCGGACCGGACCTTCTCGCCCGCAAGGTCGAGGCGGTGATGACGCCGTCGCCGAAGACGATCGCACCGGACGCGCTCGTCGGGACCACGCTCGACCTGCTCAACCAGGCCGAGATCACCGTCCTGTTCGTGGTCGAAGACGGCCGCCCGGTCGGCATCGTGCATATGCACGACCTGCTGCGCCTGGGGGTGGCCTGATGCTGCGCGCCGCGACCGTCGGACTTGCGTTCGTCGTCGCCGCGATTTCGCCGGCGCTCGCCGCTCCCTATGACGACACGTGGTACGCGGCCGACTTCTGGAGCGGCGAATACCCGAACGGCTTCGGCGTGACCGAAGACACGACGGTCGCCGTCCGCGCGACGCTCGACCGCGCCGCCCCGCGCAACGTCGCTTGCGCGCTGCCCAAGGGAGCCGTCTACCACCCGTGGAACGCGGCCCGGGTCGAGACCGACGGCCTCGCCTTCAAGAGCTTCACCAGGAAATCGCCCTACCGCGTGACCAAGGCGCTCTCGGCGTATCTGACGCCCGACGGCGGCGCCGACGACGTGACCGTCGCCTTCGCGCCCGGAGATGAGTGGACCTTCCTTACCTATCTCGGCGAAGGCGCCTTCCTGCTCGAGTACCAGGGCGCCGTTTACGTCGGCCAACAGGACCTGGTGGAAAATTCCGAAGCGCTGGGCCCGGACAGGCCGCGCTACGAGGAGTGGATGCACCTGACCTGCGCCAATGGCACCGCGGGCTGGATCTTCCTGCCCGATGTGCTCGGACAGCCCGGAATCACCGAGCCCAACATCCTCGGCTACGGCGAGGCGGCCGACCTCGAGAACTAGGCGGTGCTGCATGGAGATGGCGTATCGACAGCGGTGGCAGGCTGAGATTGCCGCGCTGCAAGGGATCTTGTCCGGGTTTGACTTGCGAGAGGAGTGCAAGTGGGGAAAGCCCTGCTACACGCTGGATGGCAAGAACGTCGTCATCATTCAGGGCTTCAAGGAATATTGCGCGTTGGGCTTCTTCCAGGGGGCGCTGCTGAAGGACCCGAAAAAGGTTCTCGTACAGCTCGGGCAGGTTCAGGCAGCCCGGGTGATGAAGTTCACCAGCACCGCGGAAATCGCGACGAAGGTGGCCACCATCAAGGCTTATGTGCGCGAAGCCGTGGCGGCCGCGAAGGCCGGATTGAAGGTCGAGACCAGGCCCCCGAAAGTTCCCGTGCCCAAGGAGTTGAAGGACAAGTTCCGCGCCGATCCGCGCTTCAAGCGCGCGTTCGAGGCGCTGACGCCGGGTCGGCAAAGGGGATACCTGTTTCACTTCGCCGGCGCGAAGCAGTCGGCGACGCGGGCCGCGCGGATCGAGAAGGTGATGCCTGCGATCTTCGCAGGACGCGGGTTCCTGGACCGGCGATAAATCGCGACCGGATCGGTAACTCCGCCGGCTAATCCGCCGCCACGCCGAGCACGGCGCCGTCGGCCGAGACCACCTTGATCCGCGCCCCCGACGGCAGATCGGGGCCCGTCACCCGCCAGTTGGTATCGTCGATCCGGATGCGACCCTGCCCGTTCACGATCGGCTCGCTGAGCACGTAGCTGCGCCCGATCAGGCCGAACGCGCGCTGGTTCAGGAACGGCCGTTCGCTCTGGCTGCCGCGCTGCGCGAAATAGCGCCGCCCGCCGATCAGAAGCACGATCGCCAGGACCACGAAGATCAGGCCCTCGATCTGCCACGTGATGTCCGCGAGAAAGGCGATGCCGCCCGTGACGATCGCGGCGAGGCCGAACCAGAGCAGAAAGTTGCCGGGCGCGGCGATTTCCAGCGCCAGCAGGATCAGCCCGAGGATGATCCAGTTCCAGGCGCCAAGGCCGCCGAGGAAGCCGAGGTCCATGTCAGGCCGCCCCGCCAGCCGGCGGCACGGTGCGCGGCCGGCGCTCGCCGCGCGAGCCCGCCTCGCCGCCGCCAAAGGTTTCCTTGGCGATTTCTGCGATGCCGCTGAGCGAGCCGATCAGCGCCGTCGCCTCGAGCGGCAGCATCAGCACCTTCTGGTTGGGCGCCGACGCGATCGCCTCGATGGCCTGGGTGTAGCGCTGGGCGACGAAGTAATTGATCGCTTGCACGTCGCCCGCCTCGATCGCCTTCGACACCATGTCGGTCGCCTTGGCTTCAGCCTCGGCCGAGCGCTCGCGCGCCTCGGCGTCGCGGAAGGCCGCCTCGCGGCGCCCCTCGGCTTGCAGGATCAGCGCCTGCTTCTGACCCTCGGCCTTCAGGATCTCCGACTGGCGCAGGCCCTCGGCGTCGAGAATGACGGCGCGCTTCTCGCGCTCCGCCTTCATCTGCCGGCCCATCGATTCGACGATGTCGCGCGGCGGGTCGATCGCCTTGATCTCGATACGCGTCACCTTGATGCCCCACGCCGAGGAGGCGGAATCGACCACGCGCAGCAGGCGGTCGTTGATGTCGTCGCGCTTGGACAGGAGCTCGTCGAGGTCCATGCCACCCATCACCGTTCTGAGGTTGGTCATGGTGAGCTGGAGGATGGCGTTCTCGAGCCCGCGCACCTCGTAAGCCGCGCGCGCCGCGTCGAGCACCTGATAGAAGACGACGCCGTCGGCGGAGACCGTGGCGTTGTCCTTGGTGATGACCTCCTGCGTCGGCACGTCGAGCACCTGCTCCATCATGTTCATCTTGGACCCGATGCGGTCGATGAATGGCACGATGAGGCTGAGCCCCGGCTGCAGGGTGCGCGTGAAGCGGCCGAACCGCTCGACGGTGTAGTTGTAGCCTTGGGGGATGGTCTTGATGCCGGCGAAGACCACCAGCACGGCTAGAACGACGATCGCGATGACGACCCAGCTGAATCCCATGGGTATTCCTCCTCCGAGGTCCGGCCCGTGCATGGCGGTTCTTATGCGGGCGACGGTGATTCGGCACAATGCGGCGCCGGATCGCCCAGATGTGGGGGGTCGCAGGCTCCGATACCAGCAAAATCGGAGTGGGCTGGCGGCCTAGATCCAGCCGGAAAGCTCGCGCCGCACCAGCGTTTCGATGAGGTCCATGCCGGTGTCGCTGTCGTTCAGGCAGGCAACGGCAGCGAAGTCGGTGCCGCCCGCCTCGCGGAACGTTTCCGCGCCGCGCAGCGCGATCTCTTCCAGCGTCTCCAGACAGTCGGCGGAGAAGCCCGGCATGACGACCGCAACCTTCTTGACGCCCTCGCCGGGCAGCGCCGCCACCGTCTTGTCGAAATAGGGCTGCAGCCACTCGGCGCCGCCGAAGCGCGACTGGAAGACGATGCGGAGCTTCTCCTCGCTCCAGCCGAGCTTCTCGCGCAACAGCCGCACGGTCTTCTGGCAGTGGCAATGGTACGGGTCGCCCTTGTCGAGATAGGCCCGCGGCAGGCCATGGAACGAGGCCAGCACCAGATCCGGCTGAAACGGAAGCTCGGACAGCGCCGAGGTCAGCGACGTCGCGAGCGCGTCGATATAGGCCGGGTCGTCGTGATAGGGCGGCAGGGTCCGGATCGCCGGTTGCCAGCGCATGGCGGCAAGGGACGCGAAGGCATCGTCGTTGGCGGTCGCCGTGGTCGAGGCAGCGTACTGCGGATAAAGCGGCACGATCAGGATGCGCTCGCAGCCCTGGTCCTTGAGCGCCGCGAGCCGCGCGGCGATCGACGGCGCGCCGTAGCGCATCGCCCAGTCGACGACGACGCCGTTGGGGGCGAGCCGCCGAGCGAGCTTCTCCGACTGGGCGCGGGTGGTGACGATCAACGGGCTCTCGTTGCGCTGTTTGTCCCAGATCTGCCGATAGGCGTGCGCCGACTTCTTCGGTCGCGTGGTCAGCACGAACAGATTGAGGATCGCCAGCCACAACGGCCGCCAGATCTCGATGACGCGACGATCGGACAGGAACTGGCGCAGATACCGGCGCACCGACGCCGTGTCGGTTGCCGCCGGCGAGCCAAGATTCACCAACAGCACGCCGACCCGGCCGAAGCGGACCGGCGGATGACCGTCTGGGAACGCGGAAGGCGCAGAGGTTGGCGGCATCTCGCCTCGTCAGGTGGCAGGAAAAGTGCCGGCGAAGATAGCCCGCTTGGGTGGGCTGTCCAGCCCGCCCCTCGACGCGTGGCGCAACGCAAGAAGGGCGGCCGAAGCCGCCCTTCCCGTCTGACGCCGTTCCCCTGGTCTTATTGGAACGTGATGCGGCCTTCGATCTTGGCGTCGACCTTGCCGGCCGCCTCGATGTAGTTGATGACGTCGGTCGCCATGAGCGTGCCGCTCTTCGGCCCGATCAGCACCTTGCCGCCGGCAAGCGCCGTGTAGCCGTCGCCGCCGTTGAGCATGAAGTCGTTGGTGGCGACCTTGTACTTGGCGGCCGGATCGAGCGGCTTGTCGCCGACCATGACGGAGACGACGCGCTGGCCCGCCGGCGCCTTCAGATTGGCGACCACCTTGAGGCCGGAGACCTGCGGGAAGCGGCCGGCGCCATCCTCCACCTGGCTGAAGCCGTTCTCGAGCGCCTCCATCACCTGCTGGCCGGTGACCTCGGTGACCACGGTGACGTTGCCGAACGGCAGCTCGGTCAGGATGTCGCGCCGGGTGAGCACCGTGCCCGGATCGTAGGTGCGGTCGGCGCGGATGCCGCCGCCGTTGGTGATGGCGATGTCGGCGCCGTTGGCGCCGCGCATGGCGTCGGCGATCAGATCGCCGATCGCCGATTCCTGCGAGCGCACGATGTTGCGCCGAGAATCGAGCGGGCCGGCGGTCGATCCGATCTTGACGTTGAGGCTCTCGTCGAGCTTCGCCTTGAACCCGTCGACCAGCTTCTGCGTCTCGGGATCGGGCGTTACCGTCGCCGTATCGATGAAGCGGAACGACGGCGTCCACTTGACCGAGCGCTTGTCGTCCTTGACCTGCACGTCGACGGTGAGGTCGAGGGGCGCCAGGAAGCGCGCTTCGGTCGAGGTCTCGACGTAGGCAGTGACTCCGTCGAAACCGGTCATGTAGTCGTGGTCATCGCCCGACATGATCACGTCGAAGACGTGGCTCGCCATGAGCTCGCGATCGTAGGCGTGGTCGGCCTGAACCACGCCGATCACGAGGTCGGCGCCGGCGGCGCGCGCCGCCTTGGCGCCGGCGATCGCCGACTTGACGGTGTCGCCGAACTGCCAGTCTCCGGGGCTGGAGACTTCCGGAGTCGTGTCCTGCGCCACCGGCACCAGCGCGATCTTGAGCCCGGCGACTTCCTTCATGATGGTTCCGCCGAGGCCGGGAACCGGCGAGCCGTTCTCGGTGATGTTGATCGCCGCCCACGGATACTTCGACATCTTCATCTTCCCGACGAAGTTGTCGGGGCCGAAGTCGAATTCGTGGTTGCCGGGCACCGCGATATCGAACGGCACGACGTTGGTGAGCTCGATGGTGTTGGCGCCCTTGTCGAGGCCGGAGAGCAGCGAGGGCGACAGCATGTCGCCGTCGAAGACGTAGATGGTGTTCGGGTTGGCGGCCTTCTCGGCCTTGGCGACGGCGTTCAGCTTGGCGAACCCGTCGTCGAACTTGTAGAGGTCGCCGACGCCCAGAATGGTGATCTTGACCGTCTCGGCCTGAGCCAGCGACGCCAGGCCGACCGCGGCCGCCGCGCCAAGCACCAAGCCGGCAAACTTCTTCTGAAATCCTGACATGACACTCTCCCCCTCGGCGCGGTTGGGCTTTCGCGACCCCCGCGCGTTTCAAACGACTCTGGACGGCGGCCCGATCTTGGACGAATCGGGTCCGCCGTCGCATATGAACGACGAACGCTTCAGTTTCTTGACACCATCCAAGAGGCGGGCGGGCGGCCTGTCAACCGGCCGCCGTCCCGTAACGCAGCGCCGCCCGCGCCCGCGCCTTGGCCGCCTCGACCTCGCGGTCGCGGGGCGGCGCGTTGGTCTCCAGCGAATCGATCAGCCGGCGGGCGATCTTCGCCACATCCTCGATGGCCTGCTCGAAGGCCGCCTCATTGGCCTTGGACGGGTGGGTGAAGCCCGACAGCTTGCGCACGAATTGAAGCGCCGAAGCGTGGATTTCCGCGTCCGTCGCCGGCGGGTCGAAGTTGAACAACGTCTTGATGTTGCGGCACATCGCTCTGCTCCTTCCCGGATCAATGCCGGCGATTGTGCACATATTCGGCGACGCGTCATGCCGCCTTGCCATCCGCTCGCATCCATCGCAGGGTTGGCCCAAGAGCCGCCACAAACAAGAACGCGGCCGTAGGGGAAACGTTTCGGGATGGAATTCCTGCTGACGATCAGCCGCGGCATCGATCGGGTCACCGCGACCGTCGGGCGGCTGGTGACCTGGCTCATCCTTTTATCGGTTCTGGTGAGCGCCGCCAACGCGACCTCGCGCAAGCTCTTCTCGCTCTCGTCCAACGCCTGGCTGGAACTGCAATGGTATCTTTTTGCGGGCGCCTACCTGCTCGCCGCCGCCTACACCTTCCAGCGTAACGAACACATTCGCATCGACATTGTCTCCAACCTCCTCCCCAAGCGGGTGCGCTACTGGATCGACATCGTCGGCCACGTCGTGGTGCTGCTGCCCTTCACGATCCTGATGATCAAGGAGGCAATTCCCTGGTTCTGGCAGTCGTACCGGATCGGCGAGATGTCGAGCAACTTCGGCGGTCTCATCCAGTGGCCCGCCAAGGGGCTGATCGTCGTCGGCTTCTTGATGCTGGCCGCGCAGGCCCTGTCCGAACTCGTCAAACGGGTTGCGGTCATGCGGGCCCTCATCCCGGACCCCTACGACACCGCCGACGACACCCCGCCGATCGAGTAGCCCGATGAGCGCGTTCATCATTGCCAATATGGCGCCGCTGATGTTCGCTTCATTGGTCGTGGTGTTGCTCCTCGGCTACCCCGTCGCCTTTTCGCTCGCCTTCAATGGCCTTGCCTGGGGCCTGATCGGCATCCAGCTCGGACTGTTTGCGCCGACCTTCTTCCAGGCGCTGCCCGACCGGATCTTCGGCGTCATGAGCAACGAGACGCTGCTGGCGATCCCCTTCTTCACCTTCATGGGCTTGATTCTCGAGCGTTCGGGCATGGCCGAGGATCTCCTCGACACGATCGGTCAGTTGTTCGGCCCGGTGCGCGGCGGGCTGGCGCTGGCGGTCGTGGTGGTCGGCGCGCTGCTCGCGGCCACCACCGGCGTGGTCGCTGCTTCGGTGATCGCCATGGGTCTGATCTCGCTGCCGATCATGATGCGCTACGGCTATGACCGGCGGCTCGCCACCGGCGTGATCGCCGCCTCCGGCACGCTCGCCCAGATCATCCCGCCGAGCCTCGTTCTGATCGTCATGGCCGACCAGCTCGGCCGCTCGGTCGGCGACATGTATTCCGGCGCGGTGGTGCCCGGTCTGGTGCTCTCCGGCCTTTACCTCGCCTACGTCATCGGAGTGACGATACTCTTTCCAAAGGCTGCGCCGGCGTTGCCCAAGGAATTCCGCCAGATACGCGGGTGGCAGCTTGCTGTCCGCGTTGCGGTGGCGCTCATCCCGCCGCTGGTGCTGATCTTCCTCGTGCTCGGCACGATCTTCATCGGTCTTGCAACGCCCACCGAGGGCGGCGCCATGGGCGCGGTGGGTGCATTGGTGCTGGCAGCGATCAAGGGCCGACTGAACTGGACAATGGTCCGTCAGGCGCTCGATTCAACCACCAAGCTGTCCTCGTTCGTGCTCTTCATCCTGATCGGTTCGCGCGTCTTCAGCCTGACCTTCTTCGGCGTGAACGGCCACCTCTGGGTGGAGAACCTGTTGACCGGGCTCCCTGGCGGCCAGATCGGATTCCTGATCGTCGTCAACATCCTCGTGTTCGTCCTCGCCTTCTTCCTCGACTTCTTCGAGCTCGCCTTCATCGTCGTACCGCTGGTCGGCCCTGCCGCCGACCATCTCGGCATCGATCTGATCTGGTTTGGCATCCTGCTCGGTATCAACATGCAAACGGCGTTCATGCACCCGCCGTTCGGCTTCTCACTCTTCTATCTGCGCTCGGTCGCAGCGCGCGAATCCTATAACGACCGCATCACCGGAGAGCGCATCGCGCCGATCACCACCGGGCAGATCTATTGGGGCGCCGCGCCCTTCGTGATCATCCAGGTGATCATGATCGGGCTCACCATCGGCTTCCCCGGCATGGTCACCCGCTACAAGGCGGACGAGATCCACATCGCACCCGCGGACGTAGGCGGCTCGGGGCCCAACTTCGGCGCCGACAACGGTGGCGCCAGCACTGCCGGACCGAACTTCGGCGCAGGCGGCGCCAGCGGGCCGAACTTCGGGACCGGCGCCGGTTCGGACGGCGGCACCAGCGGCCCCAATTTCGGCACCGGCGGCGGATCGGACAGCGGCGCGGGAAGCAGCGGGCCCAACTTCAACACCGGCCAATGAAAAGGGCTCCGGGTCGCCCCGGAGCCCCAAGCAAGTCGATTTGGTGAGAGGCTACAGCTTGCCGGCGCGCTGTTGCGCGAACATGAAGTTGTCGAAAGTGCCGTCGGCGATCTGGAACCAGAGGTTCTCTTCGTTGCGGAACGCCTTCAGCGAATCGATCAACGTCTTGAAGTCGGCGTTCTTCGCGCTGATCTCGGCGTAGGTCTGTTCGGCCGCGTCGAAGCAGGCCGACAGAATCTCCGGGGAGAAGGCGCGGAGCTGGGCGCCGCCGGCAACCAGACGACGCAGCGCCGCCGGGTTCAGCGCATCGTATTGCGCCTGCATATCGACGTTCACCGTCGCGGCCGCGGACTTCACCACCGCCTTGTAGACGTCCGGCAGCCCATCCCACAGTTCCAGATTGACGAACAGGTGAAGGGTTGTGCCGCCCTCCCACCAGCCCGGATAGTAGTAGTACTTGGCCACCTTGTAGAGGCCGAGCTTCTCGTCGTCGTAGGGTCCCACCCATTCGGAGGCGTCGATCGTCCCCTTCTCAAGCGAAGGATAGATGTCCGAGGCGGGGATGTTCGCGGGGACGACGCCGAGCTTCGAAAGCACCGCGCCGCCGAAACCGCCGACTCGGAACTTCACGCCCTTGAGGTCGTCGACCGTATTGATCTCCCTGCGCCACCAGCCACCCATCTGGGCGCCGGTGTTGCCACAAGGAAGTCCGTAGATGTTGAACTTCTTGTAGAAGGCATTGAGCAAGTCGATGGCGCCGCCGTAGTACCACCAGGCATTCAGTCCGCGGGCATTCAGTCCGAACGGCACCGTCGAGCCGAAGGCGAAGGTCGGATCCTTGCCGAAATAGTAGTAGCTGGCGGTGTGGGCCATCTCGACGGTCTTGTTCTGCACCGCGTCGACGATGCCGGCCAGGGGCACGATCTCGCCGTTCGCAAACGTCTGAATCTGGAACTTGCCGTCGGTCATGTCGCCGACCAACTTGGCGAAGCGCTGCGCGCCGCCGTAGAGCGTATCCAGCGAATTCGGGAAGCTCGACGTCAGGCGCCACTTGAGTTCCGGCATCGACTGCGCGATGGCCGGCGCTGCTATCGCCGTGGCGGCGGCTCCGCCGGCGGCTAGCCCGGCCTTCTTGATAAACGAACGACGATCCATTGATTTCCTCCCTCACATCGAATTCAGGCTCGATGTCATTTGTCGTGGCAATTCAAAACCGACCCTTTTGGAAGCGCCGTGTCAAGAATATTGCGCCGCCACGGCGGCGCGATCCGCCGATTCCGGCGGTTCGTTGCAGCCCAAACGGGTTTCGGGCAATCTCCCGCACCATGAGCCAGGACACCCCGATCGTTGCCGTTGCCGCCGACGTCAGGGAGGCCGATGGCTACCGGTGGCACGCGGTCTCGGAGACTTATCTGAAGGCCCTGATCGAGGGCGCCGGGGTGCTGCCGCTCATCCTGCCGTCGCTGGAGGAGCTCGATCTCGCCTTGCTGGTGAACCGCGTCGACGGCGTGCTGCTGCCCGGCAGCCGGTCGAACGTCGAGCCGGCCCGCTACGGCGCGCCGCCGAGCGACAAGACCCTTCCCCACGACCCGGCGCGTGATTCCGTCGCGCTGCCGCTGATCGGCGCGGCGCTCGCACAGGGCGTACCGCTGTTCGCCGTCTGCCGCGGTTTTCAGGAGCTGAACGTCGCGGCGGGCGGCGACCTGATCTCCGAGGTTCAGGAGTTCCCCGGTCGCCACGACCACCGCGCCCCGGTGAGTGACGACCAGTCGGTTCGCTTCGCCATCCGTCAGGACATCGCGGTTGAGCCCGGCGGTCTGCTCGAGCGGATTCTGGGACCCGGCATCACGCAGGTGAATTCGCTTCACCGGCAGGCGATCGATCGCCTGGGCGGCAACCTCAGGGTCGAAGCGGTCGCCCCCGACGGGACCATCGAGGCGGCAAGCGTTGTCGGGGCCAAGGCGTTTGCCCTCGGCGTCCAGTGGCATCCCGAATACTGGGTGACCAGCGACGCACCGTCCCGGGCCCTGTTTGCGGCCTTCGGAGACGCCGTCCGCGCCCACATGCGGGCGCGGACGAAGTTGCAGACCTCAGCGGCCTGATCGCGCCGGTTAGCTGACCAGCGGCTTCAGACCCGGGTGCCCCTTGACGAAGGGCAGGTTCTCCGCCCATCCGTCGAGCCCCCAAACGTGCCCGGCGTGCTTCATGATCAGGTACACCAGCACCCCCGCGTAGACGATGTGTTCGTCGAGCAGGAAGTTGTTGGTGTCGCTGATGTACGGGAAGTCCATGTGGGCGGTCCAGTAGAGCAGCATCAGCGCGATGCCGAAGCTGGCGCTCACCCGCACCATCAACCCGACCAGCAGCGACAGGCCGATCAACAGGTGGCCGTACGCCACCAGGAAGGTGAGCACCGGCGCAATCGCCGGGCCTGTAAACAGCGTGTAGACCCCGTGAAAGGTCTTGGTGCTGTTCAGGAAGCCGGCAACGCTCCACCCGGAAACGAACACCTGATGGGACGACGCGTATAGAAACGTCCACGCCATCGCCAGGCGGAAGAACACGATCAGGGCACGCTCGGAACTTAAGTCGGTCATGGCGGTTGATCCTTCCAGTTCTGGCCGCGCCTCGCGGAGAACCGATCTGGCGCGACCCGCCCCGTTAGCCGAATCAGTATGCCACGATGCCGACCTGCCTCAAAATTAGGCAGCGCCCCTCAGGCCGGGAGACCGCCCGCGACCGCCCCGCCGAGCAGGACGAGCCCGAACAGGACGACGCAGAGCGCGCCGCCGATCTCCACGGTGCGGACCAGCACGTGGGCGAAACGCGATTCGATCCCCCCGGCGAGGCCGAGGGCGGCATGGCGGGCGAAAACCGCGAGCGCCGCAAGGCTCGCTACCGTCAGTCCGGTGCCGAGCGCCATGACCAGCGTTGCCGCGATTCCCGCCGCGATCAGCCCCTGCGACAGCGCGAAGACCAGGACGATGATCGCACCCGAGCAGGGCCTGAGGCCGACCGCGACAATGGCCGACCAGGCGCTGGGGGCACGGCCGCGACGCGCCGGCGGGCGGTCGTCAAGGGCGTGATGGTCGTGCCCGTGGTCATGCCCGTGATCATGGTCGTCGTGATGATGCGCGTCAGTGGCGGCACCCGGGACGTGGTGATGGTGGTGATGATGATGGCCGCCGCCCACCGTCTTCGACCACAGCAGCCACAGCCCGAAGAGCGTGATGGCGCCATAGCTGACGATCTCGACCCAGTCGGTCGCAAACGTGATGGCGGTGGCGCCGACGCGAAGCACCATGGCGCCGGCCACCACGATCACGATGGCGCTTGCCGCCTGCACCATGGCGGCGCCGAACGACGGCAGGATGCCGCGCCGCACCGTTTCCCCCGACGCCACCAGATAGGACGTGATGACCGCCTTGCCGTGGCCGGGGCCGACCGCGTGAAAGACGCCATAGGCGAAGCTCAGGCCGAGCAGCAGCCAGACACCGAGCGGATCGTTCTTGAGCGCGGTCAACGCGTCGGAGAGCGCGTGGTAGAAGTGCTGCTGGTGAACTGAAATCCAGATGAAGAACGGCCCGAGCGGTCCACCGAAGCCCGGTCCGCCACTGTCCGGCGTACCGATCCCGAGCGGTCCGCCGGCGTGGGCTGCGCCTGCAATTGCCAGCGCCGCGAGCGTTGCGGCAAAGGCCGCGGCCGTCCGGCGCGACAGCATCACTTGAAGATTCCCTTCTTGAGCCACGACCAGAAGCCCGGATCCTTCTCCGGCGCCGGCGCGGGAAGCGGCTTGTCTGCCGGAGGCCCACCCGGGGTGCCCGGCTTGATGACCAGGTCGGTCGGCGAGAGTGTCGATTGGGGGCCGGACATCGCCGCGCCGCTCAGGCCGCAGTTCACGTTGATGACATTGGAAAGCACCGAAGCCGCCTGCGCCAGATTCGGCGGCAGGTCGTGCTGGTCGACGGGAATCGCGGCAAGCGCCGCCATGGTCTGCGCGGTCAATTCCTGCGGCGGCCGGTAAGTGGCGACGCAGCCCTTGGGCGGATTTTCGAGGTGCACCTCGGCGCCCTTTATGAAATTGATCGCGACGAAATATTCCGGATCGCCGACCACGATCATGGCGGTCTTCTTGATCGCGACCGGCGTCTTCAGGGGCAGCGTGTAGAACAGCGTCAGCCGCGCCTGATGGAAGTCGAGCCAATACTCCTGCGGCTTGGTGAAGCCGTACTTCTTGCCGTCAACGTAGACGTCGGTGAAGTAGCCGTACTGGACGAGCGCATCCATGTTGGTTTGCGCCAACGGTGCAAGCTCGTCGACGGTGAGCTTGCCGTCGTTGTTGGCGTCGAGATTGAGCGTCGCGAAGGCGGTGAAGTCCTTGTCGAACTGCCAGATGTGGCGGATCGCCGAGAGCTCGCCGTTCTTGTCGAACACCAGTTCCGCCTTGGCATCGACCCACACGTGGGGATGCGCCAGCGCGGGAACGGCCGCCAAAGTGGCGAGCGCGACGACTGCGGCGACCAACGCGCGACGGATCAAGGCGAATCCCCCTTCCCTTTTTGCGTCTCGCCAAGGAGTGCGGCGGAAACGAGGCCCCACCCCGCGACACGAGGTCCCTAGGCCGACATCAGCCGACGGGCGAGCGCCAGAAGCGCCCGGTCGCGGCCCCGCGGCGCGATCAACGACAGGGCCAGCGGAGCGCCGTCGACGGAAGCCATCGGCAGCGAGATTTGCGGGCAGCCGGCGAGACCGGCGATGGAGGTCAGCGCAATGGCGCGGGCCCGGTAGGCCTCGAAGTCGTCCTCGCTCGAATTGCGCGGCGGCGCGGCGCCCGGCATCGCCGGCAGCACGGTCACCCGGTCTGTCCCCAGGACCTCGTCGACCCGGCGCGCGGCGGCAGCCCGTCCGACCTTCGCCGCTTCGTAGTCTTCCGCGGTGACGGCCGCCGAAACCGCGAACCGGGTGGCAACGGCGGGATTCAGCTGCGGCTTGCGGCTCGTGATCCAGGGCCCGTGCGCCGCCCAGGCCTCGCGCCCCTGCATCGTCCGGTAGACGCCGCGCCACACGTCGAGACCGTCGGGCGCCACGACGATCCCGCCGTCCGATTTCAGCAGACGTTCGGCGCGGGCGATCGCCGGTGCGAGCGCGGCGCGCTCCGCCTCTCCCTCGGTCATCGCCAACCCGTCGTCGGCGATAACCATGCGCGTCAGCGGTGGCCCGGCGACGTCGTCTCCGAGGAGCACCGCGCCAACCTTCTCGTAAGCGTCCATATCGCGGGCGAACCAGCCGACCGTGTCGAAGGACGACGCCAGCGGCATGGTGCCGCCGATGTCGATGCGGCCGAAGCTCGGCCTGAGCCCGATGATGCCGCAGAACGACGCCGGACCGCGCACCGAACCGCCGGTGTCGCTGCCCAGCGCGAAATCGACGAGGCCGGCCGCCACCGCCGCCGCCGATCCCGACGATGAGCCGCCCGGCACGCGATCGGGCGCCGCCGGGTTGATCGGCGTGCCATAGTGCTCGTTGCGCCCGTCGATGGAGAAGGCGAGTTCGGCGGTGTGGGTCTTGCCGACGAAGCGGGCGCCTGCCGCGAGCAGCTTGGCCACCACGGCCGCGTGCGCGGTGGCCGGGGCCGTCTCGGCGGTCTTCTCCGGACTGCCGCAGCCGGTGACGTAGCCGGCGACGTCGTAGATGTCCTTGACCGCAAAGGTGAGGCCCGCCAGCGGCCCCTCGGCGGCGTGCGCGACCGGCACGTCCGGGTAGTCGATGAAGGCGTGGACGGGATCGTCGGGAATGAGCACCAGGGTTTCCTCCTATCCGCCGACCGCCGCGCCGTCGGAGCGTGGATCGGCGGCGCCCATGATCTGCCCGTCGGCACGGCGCACGACTGCGCCGGCGTGGCCCATGCCGGGCGAATACGCCTCCGGCAGCACACGGACCTGATGGCCGGCGCGCTCCAGCGCCGCGATGACGTCCGGATCGAACCGGTTCTCCACGGCAAGGTCGGTTTCCGAAGCGCCCCACGTCCGCCCAAGCCGCCAGCGCGGCGCGTCGAGCGCGGCGCCGAGGTCCATGCCGAAGCGCGCATGGCGAGTGAAGACCGCCGCCTGGAACTGTGGCTGGCCGTCGCCACCCATGGAGCCGTAGACCATGGCGCGGCCGTCATCGAAGCGGGCGAAAGCCGGGTTCAGCGTGTGGAACGGCTTGCGGCCCGGGGTGAGGACGTTTCGCGACGCAGGGTCGAGCGAGAAGCCGGCGCCGCGGTTCTGCCAGAGGACGCCGGTGCGCGGCAAAAGGAGGCCGGAGCCGAATTCCCAATAGAGCGACTGGATGAACGAGACGGCGAGACCGTTCCGGTCGATGGCGCCCATGTAGACCGTGTCGCCGTCGTGGGAGGCGAGCACTGGTTCGGTGGCCCGCCTCATGCTGATGGCGTCTGCCTGGCCGTCGAGCCAACTGGCCTCGAGATAAGGCGCGAGGTCGCCAGCGGTCGCCGGATCGGCCACCTCGCGGTCGCGGACGGCTGCGGCCCGCTTGGTCGCTTCGACCAGCCCGTGAATGTGTTCGAAGGTCTCGCCGCGCTTGACGCCGAGGCGATCGAACAGACCGAGGATGATGAGCGACGCCACCCCTTGCGTCGGCGGCGGCGTGTTGAAGAGCGTAACGCCCTTGAGGCGCAGCGACAGCGGCGCGCGCAGCCGCGCCTCGTGCGCCGCGAGGTCGGCGCGCGTGATCGGCGCCTGCGCGGCCTCAAGATCGGCGGCGATCTCGACGGCAACGTCGCCCCGGTAGAAATCTTCGGTGCCAGCGTGGGCAATGTGGTCGAGGGTGTCGGCGAGGCGCTCCTGCTTCAGAAGCGAACCGACCTCGGGCAGCTTGCCGCCGGGAAGAAACGCCGCGGCGAAGCCCGGCACCGAGGTCAGCGCCTCGCGGTCCTCCGCGATCATGCGCGACAGGGAGGCCACCACCGGTGTGCCCTCGCGGGCGCGGCGAATGGCGTCGGCGAGCAACTCGGCGCGGGGAATTCGGCCACCAAGATCGGCGGCGATCTCCGCCGCAAGCCCCCAGCCGGAGACCGCCCCGGCGACGGTCAGCGCCGCGTCGGCGCCGCGCACCGGCATCGTGTCGTAGCCGGCCTTGGCGTAGCGCGCGCGGGTGGCGAGCGACCCGGCGGCGCCTGAGGCATCGATGGCGCGCGGCGGCCTGCCCGGCTCCGCGATCAGGAAGAAGGCATCGCCGCCGATGCCGGTCATGTGCGGATAGACGACGGCGATGGTCGCCGCCGCGGCGATCATCGCCTCGAGCGCGTTGCCACCGGCCGCCAGCACCTCGGCGCCCGCCTCCGCGGCCGCCCGATGCGGTGCGCTGACCATGCCTTTCGTGCCTGTGACGGTCTCGCTCATGGCGGTTCTTCTATCCGATTTCGGCGCCGCAAAGGGGGGATTGACATGCAACCTTTTAGTTGCCTATTGTCGATCCATGGACGAGGTGTTCAAGGCCCTCGCCGACCCGACCCGGCGGCAATTGCTCGACAAGCTGCGCGCCGAGAACGGCCAGACGCTCGGCGCGCTGTGCGAGCACCTGGCCATGAGCCGGCAGGCGGTGACCAAGCACCTGAACATTCTGGAGGCAGCCAACCTGGTCGCGACCGTGCGCCGGGGGCGGGAGAAGCTGCACTACCTGAACCCGGTGCCGATCGGCGAGATCTACGACCGTTGGATCGGCAAGTACGAGAAGGCGCGGATCGCGGCCCTGAGCGACCTGAAGCGCGCGTTAGAGGAGAACGACGATGGCAAAGCCTGAACTGGTGTACGTCCACCACATCCGCACAACACCGGAGAAGGTCTGGCAAGCGCTGACCGACCCGGCCTTCACCGAGCGCTTCTGGTACGGAACGCGGCTGGAGAGCGACTGGCAGGTCGGCTCCCCCATCACGTTCGTGAAGCCCGAAGGAATGGGCGATCCCGACAGAGGCAAAGTGCTCGTCGCCGACCGGCCACGCACGCTCTCCTTCGAGTGGACGGAAATCGGCTACGCTCCGCTGAAAGGTGAGCGCCCGTCGCGCGCCACTTTCACCATCGAGCCAGAGACTGATGGCGTGAAGCTCACGCTGGTCCACGACCAGTTCGACGAGGGCAGCAAGGTCATGGAAGCCATGAAGAACGGCTGGCCGGCCATTCTCGGCAACCTCGTCAAGACGCTGGAAGGAGGCGCGCAATGAAGACCGCCCGCAAACCGGCAAGGACCTCGTCCAAGGGGTTCTCCGCCGAGGAGCGCGCCGCGATGAAGGAGCGCGCCGCCGAGCTGAAGGCGCAGCGCGGCAAGCGCTCCAGGCAGGACGGCGAGGCCGAGGTGCTTGCCAAGATCGCGGCGATGAAAGAGCCGGACCGGGCGATGGCCAAAAGGGTCCATGAGATCGTCACGGCCAGCGCGCCCGACCTCACGCCCAAGACCTGGTACGGCATGCCGGCCTACGCCCGCAGCGACAAGATCGTCTGCTTCTTCCAGGAGTCCGGGAAGTTCAAGGCGCGCTACTCGACCCTGGGCTTCAGCGATCAGGCGAACCTCGACGACGGGTCCATGTGGCCGACCAGCTTCGCCCTGAAGACACTGAACCCCGACGCCGAGAAGAAGATCGCCGCGCTGGTGAAGAAGGCCGTCAGCTGAGGCTCACGCCGGCGCCGGCCAGATGCCTTCGGCCGGCACCGCCTCCTCCATCCCTGGCCACGGCGGCATGGTGACGCCCACCGCCTCCAGCGGCCCCTCCCCGCCGGCGCGGAACTGGAACGCCGTGCCGAGGGGTATCGAGATCGAGACGCCGGGATAAACGGAAACCGTCGCCTCGCCATGCCCGTCGCGCCGCCACATCTCGCCGCGCCCGGCGACGAAGTACCAGAGCTCCTCGACGGTCTGGTGGGCGACCGGCTTTGACACGGCGCCCGCCGGCAAGCGGAAATGAGCCATGCTGCCGCGCGCCGTGGCCGCGAGCAGGCGCACCTCGGAGCCGTCCGGCGCGATCGCGTCGGGCGCCTCGGCGAGCATGCGGGTGGCGAAGTCGGTCATCGGCGGACCCCTCCTCGAAGATTTCTTGCTCGTGACACAGAAATTTCTTGATTGCGTAACTTTTCACGACTACGTACGCGCCTGCCCAAATTCGCACGTGCCTGTGGTCGCAGCAAAGTCCGAGGGCGAACCGCCGGGTAGATCCCGGACGCTTCGAAGGACGCGACTTAAAGCAACGACGTAGCGGGCTTTTTTGGTCTCTGCCGGTTGTCCAAAAACCGGGGTCACTGAAGAGGCATCTACTCTTGCCGGCCGTGCGGAACGGGTTCTCCCGCTCCAAGCGAAGGCAGCGAAAGACCGGACAGCCCTGTCCGCCTTCCGACTGCCAACCGGAAAACCAGCTGGCGATGAGCCGGCAAACCGGTGTTCGAGGTTTCGGCGCGACTCGTCTCCATCGCGATCGCCCGGAAGTCCCGCGCACCGGCGGTTTCAACCCGTTGACGCTTGGGGAGTACCCTGAGAATGACCGACCGTATCCGCGATTTCCTGCGCGACCGACGACCCGAAGGCCCCTGCCTCGTGGTCGATACCGAGGTCGTCCGCGACAATTACCTCGCCTTCGCCAAGGCGATGCCCGACAGTCGCGTCTTCTACGCGGTCAAGGCCAACCCGGCACCGGAGATCCTCAAGCTGCTGGCTTCGCTGGGCTCCTCGTTCGACTGCGCCTCCGTCGCCGAGATCGACATGGCGCTCAACGCCGGCGCCACGCCCCAGCGCATCTCCTACGGCAACACCATCAAGAAGGAGCGCGACATCGCGGAAGCGCGCGCCCGCGGCGTCCGTTTGTTCGCCGTCGACTGCCGCGAGGAGGTCGAGAAGATCGCCCGCGCCGCGCCCGGCGCGCAGGTCTTCTGCCGGATCCTGTGCGCCGGCGACGGCGCCGACTGGCCGCTGTCCCGGAAGTTCGGCTGCGAGCCGGAGATGGCGATCGGTGTCCTCGAGCACGCCCATCAGCTCGGCCTCGACGCCTTCGGCATCTCCTTCCACGTCGGCTCCCAGCAGCCCAATCCGGGCGCCTGGGACGCCGCCCTGCACGCCACCGCCGATATCTTCCGCACCCTGTCGGAGCGCGGCATCCAGCTGCGCATGGTCAACCTCGGCGGCGGCTTCCCGGCCAGGTACCTGAAGAAGATCCCGCTGGTGAGGACCTACGGCCGCGCCATCCACGCCGCCCTCGCCAAGCACTTCGGCAACCGCATCCCCGAGACGATCATCGAGCCCGGCCGCGGCATGGTCGGCGACGCCGGTGTCATCAAGGCCGAGGTCGTGCTGATCTCGAAGAAGGCAGAAGCCGACGAGGTGCGCTGGGTCTATCTCGACATCGGCAAGTTCGGCGGCCTCGCCGAGACCATGGACGAGGCGATCCGCTACCCGATCCGCACCGTCCACGACCACGGCGAGAAGAGCCCTTGCGTCATCGCCGGGCCAACCTGCGATTCGGTCGACGTCCTCTACGAGAAGACGCCGTACGAGTTGCCGGTGTCGCTGGCAATCGGCGACGAGGTGCTGATCGAAGGAACCGGCGCCTACACGACCACCTACGCCTCGGTCGCCTTCAACGGCTTCGACCCCCTCAAGTCGTACGTGATTTGAGGCGAAGACGATGATCCACTTCGCCGATGAGGCGCCGGCCGAGGCCGGCGCCCGGGAAGCCCTGCTCGACCGGGCGATGGGCAAGGCCCGCCGCCTGAAACCTTCCGAACGTCTGCGCCGCGGGCGGCTGCCGGCCCGCGGCCTGGCGCTGGTGGCGCGCACGGACACCGCGCTGGTCGGCACGGTGCGCCTGTGGAACGTGGAAGCCGGCGGCACCCCTGCCCTGCTCCTCGGACCGCTCGCCGTCGATCCAGCCGTTCAGGGCGACGGGGTCGGGTCCGGGCTCATGCGGCTGGCGCTCGCCCGGGCGGCCGACCTCGGCCACCGCGGCATCATCCTTGTCGGCGACCCGGAGTATTACGAACGCTTCGGCTTCACCGCGGCAGCGACCGGCGGCCTCGTCATGCCGGCACCGGTCGAGCGGCGGCGCTTTCTCGGGCTGGAATTTGCCGCGGGCGCGCTTGTCGCAGCGGCGGGCCCGATCGTGGCGACCGGTGAACCGGTCGAGCGGGTTGCGCTGGCGGCTTAGGCCGCCCGCGCCGCGATATCGGCGGCCGCACCGGCGGCATAGGTCGCGTGGATCATGAGCCACGCGACGCCGAGGAACGACCAGCAGATCCACAGCACGGTCTGCTCTTCGCCAAGGCCGGCGACGATCCCGAAGATCGAAATCTCCAGCGCGATCGCGAAGGCAATCACCGTCAGCACCAGCAGAGGCCGCCACAAGCGGGCAAGGGTTGTGCGAACGCCCGGGGGGATAATCTTGCGCCAGCCGGTGAGCGGCTTGTCGATGCGCGTCGCATAGGCCCACACCGGAATGAAGAACGCGATGTGGCCGATGCCGCCGCCGACCAGCGTCAGGAGCACGAACAGCAGCAGGAAGATCTGCGGTGCGTACGGCCGATCCAGATCGACCCATGCGAAGGCGGCTGCGGCCAGCGCGACAATGCATGCGACAACGCCCGTCATCAGGAAGTTCGGGATGAGCGTGAACGCCCCTTCCGTCCCCTCCGGCCACATCAACTGGCCGGGAACGACTGCCATGAAGAACAGGGCGCCGGTCGACTGATTGCCCTGGATGATTTCGAGGACGCCGTGGTGGAACCCGGCAATCGCGAGCATGACACCGAGGACCGCGGTGGTGGTCCGCGTCTCCGGATTGATCAGGCGGGTCGGTGTCCGCTCCATGATCCCATTGCCACGCGCGGCGCGGCCTGGCCGCCCCGCTCACTTCGGCGAATCATGTCAGACGCGGAATTTTCCGCATTGACCTGAGACAACCGGCGGTGGAGTGCCCGTCGGCACCCTCGGCAGGCATCCACCGGCCTTGTCGTCGCGACAGGCGAACCAGCATGTCGGACGCGCTCAGAACATCTTCGCCAGCTTGAGACTGACCGTGTTGTCGCTGAAGTCGTCGGCGAAGCGGCCGTGATAGGCGACCTTGCCGCTGAGCCCGGCGTTGCCGACGTACTCCAGCCCGGCGGTCGCATCGACCAGCGTCTTCGGGAGCGATGACGTAACGGCGAACGGCGCCATCGAGGGCGCCGACACAAAGCTCGCCATCTGGGTGTTGCTGGCGCCGTTCGAGACGGTCACGCCGACGCCGACATGGGGACGCAACGTGCCGCCGCCGGGGCCGGCGAAGGCGCCACCGACTTCGATCATGGGTGTCGCGCCGTAGGTGTCCTGGCTGGACCCGGCGACGGTCAGATTGGCGGCGCCGCCGCCCGTCTCCGTGTAGCCGTCGGTCGCCGCGTGCACGTAGCTGACGTCCACGAACGGCTTCACGTAGAACGAGTTGCCGACATCGAACGCATAGGCGAACCGCGCATTGGCGCCGACGTACGACGCGTTCGTCTTGGCGGTCGGCTTCAGCGACAACCCGCCGAAGGTGACCGACCGCGACAGCGTCTCGCCGCCGGTGCCGCCGACAACCGAGCCCGACACGTAGAACGGCCCATTGACGAACTTCACGACGCCACCACCGTTGACGAAGTCGGCGCCGACCTTGCCGCCCGCCGTGGTGGAGAGGTCCGAGCGCCGGTAGCCAAACGCCGCACCGATCATGATGTTGTCGGTCAGCGCCAACTGTCCGCCACCGCTGATCCCGGTCTCCGAATCGTTGAAGCCGACCGCGCTCGGCCTCGCCCCGTAGTCGACGAACGCCGCATCGGGCAGCAGCCACAGGCAGCGGCCCTCGCCCGGGATCGCCGACCCGGCGACGTTTGTGTGACAGCTGTTCAGCGTGTCGCTCATCGATTGCGCGGCGAGCACCGCCGCGTTCTGCGCCATGCCTGACGCGCCCGGCGAGAGCTGATCGTAGGCCGACTGGAGCTGGCTGATCGCGGTCAGCGTGAAGAGGCCCGGGACGAGCGAATCGAGCTCGCCCGTCTGCGCCGTCTGCACGGCGTTGAAGATGCCGCCGACCGCAAGGCCGTTCGCGTTGAGCCCTGCCGGCGCGTAGTTGAGCACGCCGCTGAGCGTCATGGTGTTCGCGTCGGGGAAGCCCAGCGTGTAGTCGAGGATCGCGAGATCCATCGCCGAGATGCCGCTGTTCGTGATGCCGTTGGTCGCGGTGAGGACGGTGACGGTCGGCAACTGGCCGGGCACCAGCTCCAGCGGATTCAGGATATTGGGCACCAGCGAGCCGGCGAGATTGGCGGTGCCGGTGATGTCGAGCCGGTCGGAGGTCCCGCCGAACGCGATATCGGTGGCGAACACGCCACCGGTGGTCTGCACTACGTCGCCGGTGAGCATGCTCGTCATCGCCGTTCCGACGCCGCCCGGGGCCAGGGTTCCAGCGTTATTCAGCGTCGGGATGGCGTTGGTCGCACCGATATTGAACAACCCGCCTGCGAGATTGTTGAACGCGCTGTCCGCCGTCGCAGAAAACTGGACGCCGCCGTTGACCGTGCCGCTGTTGTTGAAGATGGCCGTCGAGTCCGCCGAACTGATGAAGATGGTCGTGGGCCCGGAGCTCGTGAAGGTACCGGTGTTTGTCACCGTGAGCGGGGCATCGGCCCCACCCATCAGCGCGTACAGGGCGTAGCCGACGGATGTGACGCTCCCGGAATTGTCGATGGTCGTCGAACTGTGGGAAGACACGACGATCCCGAAGCTGTTCGTGAGACCGGTGGTTTTCAAGGCACCGGAATTCGTCAGCTTGATCGGATTGCCGGCGACGGTGGTGGCAGCAGCGATGGCCGAAGCATTGTCACCGCTGGTCGTCACCTCACCCGTATTCATCAGCACGACCGAGCCGGCGTAGGTAGATCCGACGATGCCCTTGCTGCCATAGCCGCTCGTGACGATCTTGCCCGAGTTGGTGAGGGTGATCGGCGTGCCGGTACCTGTCGACACGTAAATGCCGGAAGCCGTATTGCCCGTCGTCGTCACAGACGCGGCATTGTCGACCGTGACCGCACCGCCCCCGAAGTTGTCCACCGCATTGATGCCGTCGGCGTACTGTCCCTCCGTGACGATCGAACCCTTGCTGTTGACGGTCACGGTCTTGTCCAACCCGCTCGTCGTCGCGTAAATGCCTTTCGCGTTCGCACCCGTTGTCCGGATCGCGTACGAACCCGTGTCGACATTGACCGTTATGGAGCTGTTGCTCCCGGCCCAGACACCGTACAGCCCGCTCGCCGGCACGATGTCGGCGGTGAGAGAGTTGACGTTGACCGTATCGACCAGGCCGCCGAAGCCCGGTGTGTTGAAGTCGGTGCCGACCTCGACACCGTCGGCGGTCGTTCCCGCGCCGGTGCAGGTGGCGATCGTCATGGTGACGTCGAGCGCGCAATCGGCCAGCGCCGACTGAGGCAGAACGGCGAGGCCCGCAAATGCGACCGCGGCCGTCGCCAGAGCGCCAAGCCGGCGCGATTTCGAAAGAACCATTCCGGACGCCCCCTGTCCGTGCCGGGAGCGCGCGGGCCCCGACCGCATCTTGTGGAGTTTCAGCGGACAATATCGGGGACAGCCGGCGCCCGCTCAACCCGAATGGCGGAATTCCCGGCGCAGAGCCGCGCCCGCGCGCCAAAATGACGGGGCGGCGTGGCAATATCGCCACAACCGGCATGCCACTTTGGACAAGGGCGGCAACCCGAGGGCACCGCGCGCGACGCGGACGCGACGCTCCCAGCGCCGCCTGCTCCGCGGCGATCCGGTCCATCAGCGGGTCGAGTTCGTCTGTCTGGACGCCGTCGGTATTGCGCATCTTGAAGCTGGCGAATCGACTCTTTGAGGATCGGCTTGAGGGCGACACGCGGCCTGGTTGCGGCAATTGCGGCGTTTCCTTCGTTTGATGCCAGTCAAACAGCATCAGCCGGCCGCGCACTATACTTGCGAATATATGGGCTGGTGTCCCATGCGCATCGCGCGGCCATTGCAGCTTTTGAGCGTGCTCTCCTCGCTCCTGCTTGGAGGTGGCGCGAGCGCGGTCGAAGCGGGTGGCTACTGGGCCTGCGTCGGATCCGACTGGATCAAGGTCGGCAGCCCCGCTTACGAGCAGCCGATCATCGATTGCGCACCGCGCATGTCCTTGCCGGGGACAGCTGACGCATGCACCAGCGCCGGCGGCACGTGGGGTCCAATCGGAATCTTCCCGCGGCCAGTCTGCCGGATGCCGACGGTCGACGCCGGCAGGACCTGCGGAGATGACGGCGAGTGCGCCGGCACATGCATTGCCGATCTCAGCAAG
The DNA here is from genome assembly GCA_963843565.1 of uncultured Alphaproteobacteria bacterium. Lineage (GTDB taxonomy): Bacteria > Pseudomonadota > Alphaproteobacteria > Rhizobiales > Kaistiaceae > DASZQY01. The sequence goes on along the minus strand of CAWJKY010000001.1, from coordinate 70,706 downwards.
CAACGGCGCGATCGCGTGATCGCGGGCGGGATGGTGCGAACGCTCGGTCGCTGCACCCCGGCCCGGCCCGCCATCGGCTGTCTGGCGGTCGTCAAGAGGGGGTACGTCGACACCATCATCTGCCTCGATTAGCTGGCGCGCCCGCGCGACAGCGATGCGACAACAAACAGACCAACGCTCCTCGGCACCAACGGTCAGTCAGGTCTGGCGCGCATTGCACGGTTCGGCAGGGAACGGCTCAATTCGCGTGAGCCACTATCCCCCCAGCGCCGTCTGCTCCGCGGCGATGCGGTCCATCAGCGGGTCGAGTTCGTCGGTCTGAACGCCGTCGGTATTGCGCACCTTGAAGCTGGCGATCGACTCTTCGAGGATCGTCTTGAGGTCGGTGGCGCAGGAGAACGAGCCGGCGACGCTCTTGATCTTGGAATTGTCGAAGAGCGCCGACCAGCTCTTGTCGCCCATCAGCGGGCCTTCCCAGTCGTGGTTGTAGCGGATGAGCGTGTCGGTCGGCACGTGGACCATCTTCGCTTCGACCCCGAGGCCCTCGGCAATCGCCACCGTGATCTCGTCCCATGTCCACGAGCGGTCCGAGGTGATCTGGAAATCGTCGTTGAGCGCCTTCGGGTTGCCGAACAGCTTCACGAACGGCACGGCGAAATCGACCGAGCGGGTGAGCGCCCAGATCGTCTTGCCGTCGCCGTGCACCAGCACCGGCGCGCCGCGCAGGAGCCGGCGGGCGACCGCGTCGCCATCGCCGAACGGCAGCGGCATGCCGGTGCGGACCGTGTGGCTGGGGCGAACGATGGTCCACGGCAAACCGCTCTGCTCGCGCAGCATCGTCTCGCACGCGATCTTGTTGCGGCTGTAGAGCCAGTAGGGATTTTCGAGCGGCGTACGCTCGGTGATGATGTAGTGGCGGGCGGGCTTCTGATAGGCCGAGGCCGACGAGATGAAGACGTACTGGCCGGTCTTGCCGGTGAACGTCGCGATGTCGCGCTTCATCTGTTCCTCCGTGTAGGCGCGGAACTGGCAGACCACGTCGAAGTTCTTGTCGCCGAGATCGGAATAGGCCGCCGAGTCCATGTCGCCGACCAGCGTCTCGACGCCGGCAGGCAACGGCACATCCGTCCTGCCGCGGTTCAGAACCGTGACCTTGTGGCCGGCCTCGACCGACTTCTGGACGCACGGCAGCGAAATCTGCCCGGTGCCGCCGATGTAGAGAACGCTTGCCATGTCTTCCCCCCAAAATCCTGGATTTGTGCATGTGGCATAGCACGATGCGCGGCGCCGCTCACGCCCGGCCGTGCTATGAGCTCTGGTCCAGTCCCCGCTTCCTGAGCAGCGGGTCGGTCGAAGGCATGCGGCCGCGGAACGCCTTGTAGGCGTCCGCCGGGTCGCGCCGATAGCCCGCCGAATAGACGTGATCGTGAAGGCGCTTCGCAGTTGGCGCATCGAAGATGTCGCCGGCTTCCGAGAACGCCTCGAAGGCGTCGGCGTCGAGCACCTCCGACCACAAGTAGCTGTAGTAGCCCGACGCATAGCCGTCGCCCGAGAAGATATGGGCGAAGTGCGGCGTGCGATGGCGCATGGCCATGGCCTCGGGCATGCCGATGCGCTCCAGCGCCTCCTTCTCGAACTGGATGACGTCGACATCGTCCGCCGACGGCAGCAGGTGCAGGTCGAGATCGACCAGTGCCGAGGAGGTGTATTCGACGGTGGCGAAGCCCTGATTGAAGCGGCGAGCGGCGAGCACCTTGGCAAGCAGCGCCTCCGGCATCACCTCGCCGGTCTCCGCATGGACGGCAAAGGCGCGCAGAACCTCGGGCTCCTCCAGCCAGTGCTCGTAGAGCTGCGAGGGCAGTTCGACGAAGTCGCGGGCGACGTTGGTGCCGGCGATCAGCGGATAGGTCACGTCGGAGAGCAGCCCGTGGAGGGCGTGGCCGAACTCGTGGAAGAGGGTGCGGGCGTCCTCGAAGGAAATCAGCGTCGGCTTGCCCTTCGGCCCCTTGGAGAAGTTCATGACGTTGACGATGACGGGGCGGACGTCGCCGGTCAGCTTCTGCTGGTCGCGCAAGCCCGTCATCCAGGCGCCGCTGCGTTTCGACGGCCGCGCGAAATAGTCGCCGAGGAACGTGCCGACCGGCTTGCCGCCGGCGCCGGTGACCTTCCAGACGCGCACATCGGGATTGTAGAGGGCGAGACCGGTCGCCTCCTCGAAGGACAGCCCGAACAGGCGGCTCGCCACGTGGAAAGCGCCGGCGATGACCTTGTCCAGCTGGAGATAGGGCTTCAGCTCGGCGTCGTCGAAATCGTAGGCGGCCTTGCGCACGCGCTCGGCGTAGTGGCGCCAGTCCCACGGCGCGAGGTCGAAGTTGCCGCCTTCCGAGGCGACCTGCTCCTGGAGCTTCTCGCGCTCTTGCGTGGCGCGCGCCTTGGCCGGCTCCCACACCGATTTCAGCAGGTCGCTGACCGCTTCCGGCGTCTTCGCCATGGTGTCGGCGAGGCGATAGTGGGCGTAGCTCGGATAGCCCATCAGGCAGGCGCGCTCGGCGCGCAGCGAGATCATCTCCGAGATGAGCTCCCGGTTGTCGGTCTTGCCGCCGAAGGCGCCACGCTCGGCCCAGGCGGCAAACGCCTTTTCGCGGAGGTCGCGGCGGGTCGAGAAGGTCAGAAACGGCTCGATCGACGAGCGCAGCAGCGTAACGACATACTTGCCGGCAAGGCCGCGTTCGTTGGCCGCCTCCGCGGCGGAGGCGACGAGCGAGTCGGGCAGGCCCGCGAGATCGTCCGGGCCGTCCAGCACCAGCGTCCAGCCCGACTCGTCGGCCAGCACGTTCTGGCTGAACTGTGTGCCGATCTCCGCCTGCCGCTCGACGATGGCCGCAAGGCGCGTCTTGCCGGCCGCATCGAGCGCGGCGCCGGCGCGCACGAAGTGGGTGTGGTAGCGGTCGACAACCTGACGCTCTTCGGCGCCGAGCGACTCGCGATCCTTCCACACCGCTTCGATGCGCTTGAACAACGGCGCGTTCATGTAGATGGCGCTCGAATGACGGGCGAGCACCGGCGCCACCTCGCGCTCGACGGCCTGGAGGGCGTCGTTGGTGTCGGCGGAGGCGAGGTGGAAGAAGATCGACGCGACCCGGTCGAGATCGAGCCCGGACCGCTCCACCGCCACGATGGTATTATCGAAGGTCGCCGGCTCTTGCGACGCAGCGATCGCCGCCACGGCCCCGTTCTGGGCGGCCATGGCGGCGTCGAAGGCCGGCCGGAAATGCTCCGGCTTTATCTTGTCGAACGGCGGCAGACCGAGATCGTTGGTCGGGCTGGCAAGGAGCGGATTGTCGGCGGCGCTGGTCATGGCGTGATGCTGTCCGAGCGAAGGGGGAAGAGGCTATATAGCCGCTGCCGGGGCGCGCGTGTAGGGACGACGCGCCGGACCGACCGCGGAGGCCACATGCAGATCACCGAGGTATTCAGCGATGCGGACGGCGAAACTCACCTGCGCAAGATCGATGTTCCGCTGAGCCTGCGCGATTTCGCACCGCCCTCGGCGCCGGTGAGTGTCTCGCCCGGTGAGCCGCTCACCACCGGCGTCTTCTTCGAGGCGCCGCCCGGCTGGGACAAGTTCCCCCACCCGACGCCTCGCCGGCAATACGCGATCATGCTGAGCGGCAGGATGCGGCTGACCCTCTCCGACGGCACTGCGATTGACGTGCGGCCGGGCGACGTGTTCCTGCTCAACGACCTCACCGGCAAGGGCCATCTGTCCGAAGTGACGGGCGACGCGCCGGTCACCTGGTTCTTCGCCGGCCTCCCCGACTAATCGGCTTCGTTCGTCCCACCGGCGGCGCCAGCGAGGCGCTCGGTCATGAGCGCCAGCGCCGCGTCGAACTGCGGGTCGGCGCCGTTGGCATAGCGGATGTCGAAGGGAACCGAGATGTCGGGCTGCACCGGGTTGCCCTCAAGGCGGATGCCATCGACGGCGACGTCCGCAACCGGCAGCTCCAGGAGCGAATCGTCGGGGAGCAGGTAGACGGTCGCCGCCAGCACGTTGCCGGCAGTCGGCGCCCCGACCAGCGGAACGCCGTTCTTCTTCAGCGAATAGGCGAGCAGTTCCATGCCGCTGCGCGTGCCGCCGTCGATGATCGCCACGATCGGCTTGTGGAAGCGCGTGTTGACATAGCTGACCTTGCCGCGCTCGGTCATGGTCATGTCGGCGCTGCCGCCGACGAAGGTTTCCGCCGCGTCGGCGGGCGCTCCGCCCCAGCGGCTCCTGAGATCGAGGATCAGCCCGTCGACGTCCTTCAGCGTGGTGGCGAGTTCGCGGTTGAGAAGATCGGTGATGTCGCCGCGGGTGTAGGTCCACAGGTGGACGACGCCGATCTTGCGGTTGCCCGCGTCGATGACGCGGACGCTGTCGGTGATCGCGGCCACGAAGGCATCGCCCGGCTGGATGCGCACCACCGGCAGATGAATGGTGACCGGTGAAGCGTCAGAGGTGTGGCGCACCCGAAGGTCGACGGCGCTGCCAGCCTTGCCGCGGAACGAGCCGATCTCGGCGAACGGCTGGCCGTCCACCGCGACGATCTCGTCGCCGACCATGACGCCGGCGGCCTTGGCCGGCAGGCCGTCGTAGACGTCGGTGACGAAGCGACGGCCGTCGATCACCTTCGATACCAGGCCGACGCCATCGTAGGCGACCGCGCCGTCCGGCGGGAAGAGACGGCGGATGTCGCGGCGCAGCGCAAAACGGAACACGTCGCTCAGTTCGTAGTAGTCGATCCGATCGGGCGTGTAGCGGCCGGTGTGCGAGGTGCCGAGGCTGGCGAGCAGCAGGCGGACCGCCTCGTCGGCATCGAGCGGCTTCGGTTCGGCGGCGATGAGGGCGGCCGCGGCCTGGTGGAAGGCGGGGAGGAGGTCGGTCGAATAGAGGTGTTCGTCGGCAAGCGCGATCGCCCGGTCGAAAACGGCGTTTCCGGAAGGCGGAACGGCCTCGGCGAAGGCGGGACTCGCCACCAGCAGGGCGAGCCAGGCGGCGGCGGCAAGGCGGACTGCGGTCCGGTGGGTCATCTCAGGCCTCTTCTCAAGCACGCACGTCGCCACCGGCGGCACATAGGCGCGGCAATCGGCCGGTCAATCGCACTTCACGGCAGGTTGACTCGGCCGCCACGAACCCGCCATCAAACCCTCAGGCAAACGAGCGAGGAGAGAACGGATGGTGGATTGGCCTGTCTACGGCAAGATCGACGGCCCCGTCGTGATGATCGGCTTCGGCTCGATCGGCAAAGGCATGCTGCCGCTGCTCGAGCGCCATTTCACCTACGACAAGGCCCGTTTCGTGGTGATCGATCCCGATGACAGCCACCGCGAAATCCTCGACAACCACGGCGTTCGTTTCCTCCACAAGGCGATCACCCCGGACAACTACCGCGCCCTGCTGACCCAGCTTCTGACCGCCGGCGGTGGCCAGGGCTTCTGCGTGAACCTCTCGGTCGACACCTCGTCGCTCGATTTCATGCGGCTGTGCCGCGAGATCGGTGCGCTCTACATCGACACGGTCGTGGAGCCGTGGCCGGGCTTCTACTTCGACCGGGCGAAGGGGAACGAGAACCGCACCAACTACGCGCTCCGCCAGACCGTACGCGACGAGAAGGCCCGCAACCCCGGTGGCACGACCGCCGTCTCGTGCTGCGGCGCCAACCCGGGCATGGTGTCGTGGTTCGTCAAGCAGGCGCTCGTCAACCTCGCCCGCGACAGCAAGATGCCAGATTTCAAGGAGCCAGCCGCCGAAAACCGAGACGGCTGGGCGCGGCTCGCCCGCGACCTCGGCGTCAAGGGCATTCACATCGCCGAGCGCGACACCCAGCATTCACGCCGGCCGAAGCCTATGGACGTGTTCGTCAACACCTGGTCGGTGGAAGGTTTCATCTCGGAAGGCCTTCAGCCCGCCGAGCTCGGCTGGGGCACCCACGAGAAATGGGCGCCGGACAACGCCCGCGCCGAGGGGCCGACCGGCGTGTCGATGTACCTGCTCCAGCCCGGCGCCGAGACGCGCGTGCGCACCTGGTGCCCGACCCCGGGCGCCCAATACGGTTTCCTCGTCACCCACAACGAATCGATCTCGATCGCCGACTACTTCACGGTGATGGACGGCGACAAGGTCGCCTACCGGCCGACCTGTCACTACGCCTACCACCCGGCCGACGACGCGGTGCTGTCGTTCCACGAGCTGTTTGGCCGGGCCGGCACCAGGCAGAAGAAGGTTCACATCCTCGACGAGGACGAGATCGTCGAGGGCATCGACGAGCTCGGCGTGCTGCTCTACGGCCACGCGAAGAACGCCTACTGGTACGGCTCGCAACTTTCCATCGACGAGACGCGGCGCATCGCCTCGTACCAGAACGCCACCGGCCTCCAGGTGACGTCGGCGGTGCTCGCCGGAATGGTGTGGGCGCTGGAGCATCCCGAGGCCGGCATCGTCGAAACCGACGAGATCGACTACCGCCGCTGTCTCGAGGTTCAGCGGCCGTACCTCGGCCCCGTAAAGGGGTATTATACCGACTGGACGCCCCTCACCGACCGACCCGGAATGTTCCCCGAGGACGTCGACGAGAGCGATCCGTGGCAGTTCAGGAACGTCCTCGTGAGGTGATTTTTTCGATGCGTAGCTTGGTCGTTGTTGCCACCGTCCTCGGTCTCATCGCGGCAGGGTCGGCATCCGCCAACGACTCGACCGCGCAGCTCGGCGCCGGCGGCCTGGAGCTGGTTCGCAACGACCAGATCGACCTGCTCTCGGAGGATCTCTACGTCTCCGCCGACAAGGTGAAGGTCACCTACCACTTCCGCAACCACACCGACGCGCCGGTGACCTACGTGGTGGCGTTTCCCCTGCCCCCGATCGACGCCACCGTGCCCGACGACATGAATATCGTGCTGCCGGACGGCGCCAACGCGAACTTCGTCGACTTCACCGTGACGGTCGACGGCAAGCCGGTCGACGCTTCGCTCGACGGCCGAGCGACCGCGATGGGCGTCGACCGCACCGCCGAACTGAAGGCACGCAACCTGCCGCTCAATCCGATCGCCGACGGGCTCTACGATACGCTGCGCGACATACCGGCGGCCGAACGCGACGAACTGAACCGCCTCGGTCTGGTGCTCGTCGATCCCTACAGCACCTTCGCCGCCTGGAAGTACGAGGCGACGTTCTACTGGGAACAGACCTTTCCGCCGGGCAAGGAGATCGTCGTCGAGCACGAATACAAGCCGGTGGTCGGCTTCGGCTTCTTCGGCGACTGGGCCCTGGAAGACGCCGGCTACAAGAAGAGCTACTGCATCGACGACGCCTTTGCGCGTGCCGCACGGGCCAAACTCGGCGCCGTTGCCAACACCGGCTTCCCCTACATGAACGAGAAGCGCATCAGCTACATCCTGACGACGGCCCTCAACTGGTCGGGTCCGATCGGCAAGTTCCGCCTGGTCGTCGACAAGGGCAGTCCGGACGCGCTGGTGTCGTTCTGCGGGACGAGTGTGAAGAAGATCGCGCCGACTCAGTTCGAGATGACGGCAACCGACTTCGTGCCCGAGCAGGAACTGAACGTGCTCATCGCCGTCCCGGCGACCGGCCAGTAGACGCTTCAGCCCTTGCGGCCGGCGGCCGTCGCCTCCTGGTGCAGGCCGACCACGCCGGCACCACGCGGCACCGTGCGCCTGCCGACCACGCGATCGCGGCCGCTGTTCTTGGCCTCGTAGAGGCGCTTGTCCGCCATCGCGAACAGCTCGGCGAGATTGTCGCCGTCGTCGGGCGCCGAGGCGACGCCGACGCTGACCGTGATCGGCTCCGCGATCCCGGGAATTTGAAGCGCGGCGGTTCCGAGCCGCAGGCGTTCGCCGGCCAGAATCGCCGCCTGATGCGGGAGCCCGTGGCAAAGCACCGCGAATTCCTCCCCGCCGTAGCGATAGATCTGATCGTCCTCGCGGACCGCCTCGTGGAATTCCGCGGCGATGCTGCGCAATGCTTCGTCGCCCATGGCGTGGCCGTAGCTGTCATTGATCGTCTTGAAATGATCGACGTCGACGACCAGCAGGCTGATCGGACGTCGCCGGGTAAGCGCCCCGGCGACCAGGCGAACGCCATCCCGGTCGAAGCGCCCGCGGTCGAGCAGGCCGGTCAACGAATCGCGGCCGCTTTCGCGCAGCAGCGCCTCGTAGCGCTGGCGATAGGTGAGCGCGTCGAAGACATCGCCGAGCTTGCGCCGATAGGCAGGCCGCGCCGCCTCAACCCACCTCAGATAGGCCGCGGCGAGGACGCTGTAGAGGATCGCCGCCGCCATCTTCGCGATCCAGCCTCCGGCGAGCACGCTGAACGGCAGGCCGAGAACGAAGCGCAGCACCGCGTAAAAGCCGACCTGATCGAAGGTCAGCACCAGCATGGTGCTCGCCACGATGCGCAGCAGCGGCCGGTCGCCGAACCACGCCGCTGAGCGCTCGTAGAGCAGGATGATCAGGATGCAGTCGATGTAGAGGAGCGTCGTCCCCCACACCATGAGCCAGCCCATTTGGTCCATGAAGGCGAAGTTGGGCAGGCTTCCGCCGACCTCGGGAAGCAGGATGTGATGGCGCAGCAGCAGAACGAGGCCGACGGTGAGAAAGTTGCCGATCAGGATGCCGTAGATCGGCTGGCGCACGGTCGAGGCGTCCTCGCGAATGTAGACGAGGAGCAGCATCACCAGCTTGCCGGAGAACAGGACGACCGAGCCCGGGGAAATGGCGAAGCCGCCGGGCATCGAGACGTAGAGGACGGCCGCGAGATACGTCTCGAGGAAGTGCATCGTGCCGAGGGCGCAGAAGAACAGGCCGATGCCGAACCGGTGACGGACGCGAAACAGCGCCGTCATGACGGCGAAGTAAAGGAGCGCCTCCGCGGCAAACAGACTGAGGTTGACCAGAGCAGGCATGACGCAAAAATCCACGCGGGATACATACGGGCGCGCCGGTCAAACGCCCCCGCCCAGCCCGGGCAGACTAGGGTCGCGGCGGTTACCAAGTCGTGGATGTCAGGCGCCCGGCGCAAGACCGCCGATTCCGGGCATTTGGAAAGGTCGTCGGTGGACCGAGCGGGCCCAGAAGATGCGCCCGCGGCGCGGGCGACGGCAGGTGGGCCTCAGCCGGCGAGTGTCACGATCCCGGCTTCCCCCGCCTCCGTTCCAAAGGCAAGGCGCGTACCGCGCGGGTTCCAGGCCAGCGCCGAAATCGGGCTGTCCGATGCGCGCCGCAGCAAAGCCTCTTCCTGATCGGCAAAACGGACGGCGAGCACCATGCCATCCTGGTAGCCGACCGCCACGACCTCCGACTCCGGGTGACAGGCGACGCGCGTCACCACCACCTCGCGGGCGCCAAGCTGAAGCGGCTGGCGGCCCATGGGACCGTCCTTGAAGTGGAACGGCCACAGGATCGCGGCGTTGGCGCCGGAGGTGGCGAGATAGCGTCCCTTGGCCGACCACGACAGCGCACGCGGCTTGCCCGGGTAGCCGGTCATGCGCATGTCCTTGCCGTCCTCAAGGCGCCAGCCGTGCAGCGCGTTCTCCTGCATGACCGTCACGACGTTCTTGCCGTCCGGTGAAAACACCACGCCGATGTGTGCGCCCTTCCAGGCGAGCGACACGGGCTTGGCTTCGGTGTTGACCCACCACAGCGTCACCCCGTCGTAGCGGGCGACTGCGAGGCGCAGACCCTTCGGCGCGAAAGCGAGACCGCCGACCGCGCGTTCGTGATCGAAGGTCTTCTCGGCACCGTCGGCGAGCTTCACCACCGCCTGCTTGCCGGCAGCGAACGCAACGGCGCCGGAAGGCCCGGCGGCGACATGATCGATCCACTTGCGCGGCCGCTCGGCGAGCTTCTCGACGGAGCCGGCCGCGTCGGTGAGCGCGACAAGACCGTCGTCGCCACCGGTGAGCAGTTTCTCGCCGGCAACCGCCGCCGAAAGGATCGCGCCGGAATGGACGGAGGTCGCTTCGGCCGCCTCGCCGGCGACGCGCTGCACGCTGCCGTCGCCGAGGGCGAACATCGCCGTCTCGCCGAGGAACGCGGTTTCGACGACGAAGGCTTTGAAGGGAAGGTCGTGAATGGTGGGCATGGATTCCGAACTTGGAAGTTTCGCGGTTGCCCCCTCTCCCCGGCGGGGAGAGGTGGTGCCCTGCCCGTCAGGTACAGAGCGCTACGCCAGACACGCCTCGAAGCCGGCCTTCAGCGCGGCGCCGTCGAGGTTGCGGCCGATGAAGACCAGGCGGCTGTTGCGAATCTCGCCGTCCTTCCAGGCGCGCTGGTGGTTGCCCTCGATGATCATGTGGACGCCCTGCACGACATAGCGTTCGGCGTCGCCCTTGAAGGCGAGGATGCCCTTGAGGCGCAGGATGTCGGGCCCCTGCACCTGGGTCACTTCCTGGACCCACGGGAAGAACTTCTGCGGGTCGAGATCGCCACCGCGCAGCGACACGTTGGCGATCCCCTGCCCTTCGATGTCGTGATGGTGGTGGTGATGCTCATGGTCGTCGTGGTCGTGATCGTGGTGATCATGGTCGTGATCGTGCTCGTCGTGGCCATCGAGGAATTCCGGATCGAGCGACAGGATCCGGTCGAGGTCGAAGGCGCCGCGATCGAGCACGCGGTCGAGCGGAATGGCGCAGCGTTCGGTCTTGTGGATGATCGCCGACGGGTTGATGGCGCGGATGCGCGCCTCGACCTGTGCCAGCTCTTCCGGAGAAACGAGGTCCGACTTGTTGAGGAGGATCACGTCGGCGAAGCCGATCTGCTCCTGCGCCTCGGGCGAGTCTCTGAGGCTGCCGATGAGATGCTTGGCGTCGGCGACGGTCACCACCGCATCGAGCTTGGCGCGGGCGCGCACGTCATCGTCCATGAAGAACGTCTGCGCGACCGGCGCCGGATCGGCGAGGCCCGTGGTTTCCACCAGGATGCCGTCGAAGCCGCCCGGCCGCTTCACCAGCCCGTCGATGACCTTGATGAGGTCGCCGCGCACCGTGCAGCAGACGCAGCCGTTGTTCATCTCGAAGACTTCCTCGTCGCTCTCGACGATCAGGTCGTTGTCGATGCCGATCTCGCCGAACTCGTTGACGACCACCGCGTACTTCTTGCCGTGGTTCTCGGAGAGGATGCGGTTGAGCAGCGTCGTCTTGCCGGCGCCGAGGTAGCCGGTCAGCACGGTCACGGGAATCTGGGTCTCGGGCATGGGAAAGCTCCGGAGCGGTTCAAGGCCGCGGGGGGAAAGGTAAGGACTGGTTGGCGCTGATATAGGCGGAGTCAGCGGCGATTGCACCGCCCCTCAGGCGGGCGGCGGCTCGGTCAACAGGTTCTCCACGTCGAGCCACTCGGTCACCATGTTGAGCGACCCGTCGGGCTTGCGCGGCCAGTCCGCCTCGGGGCGGTCCCAGGCAAACTCGAGGCCGTTTTCATCGGGATCGCGCAGATAGAGCGCCTCGTGGGTGCCGTGGTCGCTGGCCCCGTCGAGCGGCACGCCCGCCGCGATCAGCCGGCGGAGCGCATCGGCGAGCGCGGCGCGCGTCGGGTAGAGGATCGCCGTGTGATAGAGGCCGGTGGCGCCCCGCGGCGGCGGATGGCCGCCTTTGCTCTCCCAGGTGTTGATGCCGAAGTGATGGTGGTAGCCGCCGGCGGAAAAGAAGGCGGCCTGGCTGCCGTAGCGGGCGGTGAGCTGGAAACCCAGCACACCGCAATAAAAGGCCAGCGAACGCTCGATATCGGCGACCTTCAGGTGGACGTGGCCGATTCGCGTTCCCGCCGCGATGGGACGGGCGAGATCGACGGCAGCGGCAGGCTTCTCGGCAGTGGTGGCGTCGGACATGGGGCACGGCTCTCCGGGATGGGTAAGGCGATATAGGGGCGCCACCGGCCGACGGCGACCGGCGCCAGCGACACACAAGCCATGCATTGAAGGAAACCTCGGCGGCCGCTTGACAACGAAAGCTATTACTATTAGCTTTCGGGCTATCAACGATAGGAGATAGCGATGAAGCCCGCCGCCTCGGCCCTGACCGCCCCCACCGCCGCCTTTGCCATGACCGGCACCGCCGGCACCGGGAACCGGACCATGACCGCCGCCAAGCCCACCGACCGCTTCCTCGACCGTCCGGGCGGGCGCATCGCCTACACCGACGAAGGCGCCGGCCCGCTGGTGCTGATGGCGCCCGGTTTCGGCGACCTCAAGGAGGAGTATCGCTTCCTGGCGCCGAAGCTGGTCGCGGCCGGCTATCGCGCCGTGACCATGGATCTGCGCGGCCACGGCCAATCCTCCACCGGCTGGCGCGACCACACCTGCGCCGCCGCCGGCGCGGACATGCTGGCCCTCATTCGTCACCTCGACGCCGGCCCGGCGATCGTCATCGGCAACTCCATGTCGGGCGGCTCGGCCGCCTGGGCCGCCGCCGAAGCGCCCGACGCCGTCGCGGCCCTCGTCCTGATCGATCCGTTCGCGCGCAACGTGCCGGTCGCGTGGTGGAAGGCCGCCCTGTTCGGCGTACTGATGCGCACCGCCTTCGTCGGCCCGTGGGCGCCGGCCGTCTGGGCGGCCTACTACGCCTCGCTCTATCCGACGAAGAAGCCCGCCGACTTCGCCACCTACAAGGCGGCGCTGGTCGCCAACCTCAAGGAGCCCGGCCGCATGGCCGCGTTGCAGGCGATGATGCGCACCGACCGCTCCGACGTCGAGCCGCGCCTTGGCGCCGTCCGCGCCCCGACCCTGGTCGTCATGGGGTCGCGCGATCCCGACTTCGACGATCCGCAAGCCGAGGCCGAGACGACCGCCGGCCTGCTCCACGGCCGCGCTGCCATGATCGCCGGCGCCGGCCACTACCCGCACGCCGAAATGCCGGAGGAGACCGCCGCCGTGATCCTCGATTTCATCGCCGGAACGGCGGGCAACGCCTGATGCCGCGCGCCGGCCTCACCACCGAGCGCGTCATCGACGCGGCCGCCGCGATCGCCGATCGCGACGGCCTCGGCGCGGTGACGCTCGCCCGCCTCGCCGCCGATGTCGGCGTGCGACCGCCCTCGCTCTACAAGCACGTCGCCAGCCTCGACGCGATCCACCGGGCGCTGTCGGTGCGCGGCCTGACGGAGGTCAACGTCCGCCTGCAGCGCGCCACCGTCGGCAGGTCGCGCGACGCCGCGCTCCTGGCGCTCGCCCACGCCTACTGGCAGTTCGCCCGCGAACGCCCCGGCCTCTACGCCGCATCGCTGCGCGCCGCCGGTCACGGCGAGAACGACGTCGCCACCGCAGGCGAAGCGGTGCTGTCCACCGTCACCGCCGTGCTCGCCGGCTATGGGGTCAAGGGCGAGGACGCACTCCACGCCATCCGCGGCTTCCGCGCCATCATCCACGGGTTCGTGTCGCTCGACGCTGCCGGCGGCTTCCGCCTCAAGCTCGATCTCAACGCATCGTTCGACCGGCTGCTCGCCGCTTTCGCCCGCGACCTCGCCGAACGCGGCACCGCCGCGGCAGCGTGACACCGGTCCGGCCGTGCTAAGGTCCGGGGGCATACCCGCCCCTGCCCTCCTCACGGCGAACCCACCGAGCCGGCCTTGGCCGAACCCCAGCCCAACCGCGCCGTCCCCGTCTGGACGTACGTCGTCCTCGTCCTGACGCCGGTCGGCTTCGCCTCCAACCTGGTCATCGGGCGCGCCGCGGCGCCCACCGCCGACCCGGCGTTTCTCGCCTTCTGGCGCTGGGTCTTCGCCGCCCTGATCATGTTCCCGTTCGTGGCCGGATCCCTCCGCCGCCACCGCCGCGCGTTGCGGGCGGCGCTGCCGATGCTGATCTTCCTGGGCATCCTCGGCATGGCGATCTGCGGCGCCGGCGTCTACCTGTCGCTGCACTACACCACCGCCACCAACGCCACGCTGATCTACACGACCTCGCCGGCCTTCATCGTGGCGATCGAGATGATTCTCGGCCACCGGCGTTTCTCGCTGAGACAGGCGATCGGTATCCTGCTCGCCACGTTCGGCGTTGTCGTCATCGTCTCGAAGGGCGACCCGGCGAGCCTCGTTCAACTCGGCTTCAACATCGGCGACGTCGGCGTCCTTGCCGCGGCGATCGCCTGGGCGATCTACAACGTGCTGATCCACGACCGGCGGGTGCAGGCGCTTCCCGACCGGGTCGCCTTCTTCGCCATCGCCGCCAGCGGCGCCGTGGCGCTCGTGCCGCTATGGCTCTTCGCGGGCTTCAGGGGTGTCACGCTCTATCCGGACAGCGGCACGCTGTGGATCACCATCCTCGCAGTGGCCCTCATCCCCTCGGTGTTCGCCTACATGGGCACCCAGATAACCATCCGCCGACTCGGCCCGGCGATCACCGGCATGGCGCTCTATTTTCTGCCGATCGCCGGCGTGGCGCTCGCCGCGATCTTCCTCGGCGAACAGCTGCACCTCTATCATCTGGCCGGAACGGTGCTGACCATCGGCGGCGTGGTGACGGCGACGCTGTCGGGCCGCGCGGCGCGCGCCGCGGCTTAGGCGACCACTTCCGGCTGGTGGCGGACCGCGCCGTCCGCGCCGACCGCGAAACAGGCGACGTCGACGTCGCCCTTCCGCTCAATCTCCGGGCGCTCGCGCGTGCAGCGCTCGAAGGCGAGCGGACAGCGCGGATGGAAGGCGCAGCCGGTCGGCGGATGGATCGGCGAGGGCAACTCGCCCTCGAGGCGGATGCGCTCCTTCTGGCGCGATGGATCGGCGATCGGCGTCGCCGACAGCAGCGCCCGCGTGTAGGGGTGGCGCGGATTGGCGAAGATTGCGTCGCGGCTTCCCTGCTCGACCGGCCGGCCGAGATACATGACCATCACCTCGTCGGCCATGTGACGGACCACCGACAGGCCGTGGCTGATGAACAGGTAGGCGAGGCCGAACTCGGCCTGCAGCTCGACCAGGATGTTGAGCACCTGCGCCTGCACCGACAGGTCGAGCGCCGACACCGGCTCGTCGAGCACGAGGATGCGCGGCCGCAGCATCAGCGCGCGGGCGATGGCGACGCGCTGGCGCTGGCCGCCGGAAAACATGTGCGGGTAGCGGTCGTAGTGCTCGGGGCGCAGGCCGACCCGCTCCATCATGGCGAGTGCCGCGTCGCGCCGCTCGAAGGCGCGCATGCCGGGCCGGTTGATCCTCAGCGGCTCCTCCAGCATCGACCCGATCTTCTGGCGCGGGTTGAGCGAGCCGTAGGGATCCTGGAAGACGATCTGCACCTCGCTCCGGAGGCGCCGGAGCGTGGCGCGCGGCGAACCGGCGACATCGACGTCGTCGATCAGAAGCCGCCCGGCCGTCGGCCGCTCGATCATGGTGACCATGCGGGCGAGCGTCGACTTCCCGCAGCCCGACTCGCCAACCACGGCAAGCGTCTTGCCGGCGGCCAGCGAGAAGCTCACCCCATCGACCGCCTTCAGGACGAGCGGCTTGGTGAACGGACCGAGGTTGACGGCATAGTACTGGGCGAGGTTTTCGGCGCGCAGCACCGTTTCGCCCATGGCCGTGGTGGCCGGATCGGCCGTTAGCGCCGCCTCGCTCATGCCGGTTCGCGCTCCCGGCGCTTGCCCGGATGGCCGACCGGCTTGCCGGCGGCGAGCGGGTAGTGGCAGAGCGCGTGGCCCGCCTTGGCGCCCTGCTGCGGCGGCACCTTGCTGGTGCAGCGCTCGGTCGCGAAGGCGCAGCGCGGCGAGAACAGGCAGCCGCTCGGCCGGTCGAACTGGCCGGGGACCACGCCGGCGATCGAGGGCAACACGCGCCCGACGGCGCGTTCGGGGAGCGCCGCCAGCAGCGCCGCCGTGTAGGGGTGGTGCGGGTCGGCGAACAGCGGCCCGACCAGCTGCTCCTCGACCTTCTGGCCGGAGTAGAGCACCGCGACGCGCTCGGCCGTTTCGGCGACCACGCCCATGTCGTGGGTGATGAGGATGAGCGCCATGCCGGTCTCCTTCTGGAGATCGGTGAGGAGATCGAGGATCTGCGCCTGGATGGTGACGTCGAGCGCGGTCGTCGGCTCGTCGGCGATCACCAGCTTGGGATTGCACGAGATCGCCATGGCGATCATGACGCGCTGGTTCATGCCGCCGGACAACTGGTGGGGAAAGGCGCCGAGCCGCCGCTCCGGATCGGTGATGCCGACCGCGTGGAGAAGCTTTAACGAGCGCACCCGGCGCTGGGTGCGGTCGAGGCCGAGGTGCTGCTTGAGCGCCTCGCCGATCTGGAAGCCGACCGTGAAACACGGATTGAGGCTCGCCATCGGCTCCTGAAAGATCATCGCCATGTCCTTGCCGATGATCTGCCGGCGCCGGCGCGGCGACAGCCCGAGCAGGTTCGTTCCGTCGAAGGCCAGACGCTCGGCGGTCACCGTCGCCGTCCATGGCAACAGCCCCATGACCGCCAGCATGGCCACCGACTTGCCCGAACCGGATTCGCCGACGATCGCCTGCCGGTCGCCCGCCTCGACCGTCAGCGACACGTGGTCGACGGCGCGAAAACTGCCGTTGGCAGTCGCGAAGTCCACCGACAGTCCGCTGATTTCGAGAAGCGCCATGGTCCCTTTCTTCGCCTATTGCGACTTCCAGCCGATGTACTTCTCGTAGTCGCGCATGACGAAGCGCCACCAGTCGACCGTGTCGGAGAAGTTGTCGTAGCTGATACCGCCCTTCAGGTTGACGGTCACCGCCACCCACGGGTCGTCCTCGCTGTCGCGCCACGCCTGCCCCCAGACCCGCGTCGCGTTCCACTCGGCGACTTTGGTCATCGAGATGCCCGACTTCATGTTCCAGCCGCTCACGAACTGGATGTACGTGCAGTTCTCGTGGTTGTCGTCGCAGCCGTAGAAGTGGATCGAGAAGGGATCGTTGTCGTCGGTCGAGCGGATCAGCGGCGTCCCGTCGTCCGCAGCGACGTGCTCGACCGTGAAGTTGTTGTCCTTGAGCGCCTGCATGATCAGGTCGAGGGACGACCCGGTCACCATGTCGTCGGCAAATGCCGGCACCGCGAGCGCCACCGCCACGATGGCCAGCGCCAGTTTCCAGACAGAAGCGATTGTGTTCATGCCGCCTAGCTCCGCTTGAGCTTCGGGTCGAGGGCGTCGCGCAACCCGTCGCCGATGAGATTGATCGCAAGCACCGTGATGAGGATGGCGACGCCCGGGAAGGTAACCACCCACCATGCCCTCAGGATGAACTCGCGCGCGTCCGCGAGCATCGTGCCCCATTCCGGCGTCGGCGGCTGGGCGCCCATGCCGAGGAAGCCCAGCGCGGCGGCGTCGAGAATGGCATTCGAGAACGACAGCGCCGCCTGCACGATGAGCGGCGCCATGCAGTTGGGCAACACCGTCAGGAACATGAGACGCAGCCGCCCGGCACCCGCCACCCGCACGGCGGTCACGTAATCCTTCGAGCGCTCGGTCAGCACCGAGGCGCGCGTCAGGCGGACGAAGTGCGGCTGGTAGGAGATCGCGATGGCGATCATGGCGTTGAACAGGCCGGGCCCCAGGATCGCCACCAGCGTCAGCGCCAGCAGCAGACTCGGGAACGCCAGGATGACGTCCATGACCCGCATGATGAGGTTGTCGACGACGCCGCGTCCGAAGCCGGCGATCAGGCCGACGGTGATGCCGCCGACCAGCGAGATGCCGACCACCACGATGCCGATGAACAGCGAATAGCGCGCCCCGAAGATGAGCCGCGAAAGCATGTCGCGGCCGATGGCATCGGTGCCGAGCAGGAACTGCCACGAGCCGCCCTCCTCCCAGACCGGCGGCTGCAGCAGGTTCTGGCGGAACTGGTCGTCCGGGTTATGAGGCGCCACGAACGGCGCGAAGATCGCCATGACAATGACGATCGCCAGGAAGACGAGGCCGATGACCGCGCCGCGGTTCTCGCGGAAATAGCGCCAGAATTCGGTGAACGTGCCCGGCCGCTCGATGGCGCTCTCTTCCGCCACCTCGGTCGGCGTGCCCGGGCCTTCTCCGACGCTCACGTCCGCCATCGCTTCACCTCACGTACCGGATGCGCGGGTTGATGAGCCCGTAGAGCAGGTCGACGATCAGATTGACGATCATGACCACGGCCGCGATCAGCAGCAGGCCGCCCTGCACCGCCGGATAGTCGCGCCGGAAGATCGAATCGACCATCCACTTGCCGACCCCCGGCCACGAGAAGATCGTCTCGGTCAAGATCGCCCCGGTGAGCAGCACGCCGACCTGCAGGCCGATGGTGGTGATCACCGGGATGAGGGCGTTGCGCAGCGCATGGACGCCGACGACGCGAAGCGGCGACATGCCCTTGGCGCGGGCGGTGCGCACGTAGTCCTCGCCGAGCACCTCGAGCATCGCCGAGCGCGTCTGGCGCGCAATCACCGCGAGCGGAATGGTCGACAGCACGATGGTCGGCAGGATCAGATGGGAGATGGCCGACTGGAAGGCGCCCTTCTGCCCCGACAGCAGGCTGTCGATCAGCATGAAGCCGGTGACCGGCTTGAAGAAGTAGGTCAGCCCCATGCGGCCCGACACCGGCGTCCAGTGCAGCCAGCCGGAGAAGACGATGATGAGGAGCAGCGCCCACCAGAAGATCGGCATCGAGTAGCCGATCAGCGCGGCGCCCATGGTGGTATGGTCGAGCGTCTTGCCGCGCCGCAGCGCCGCGATCATCCCGGCCGGCACCCCGACGATCACCGCCAGGAAGATCGCGCAGGTCGACAGCTCGAGCGTCGCGGGAAACAGCGTGAAGAATTCCGTCCACACCGGCCGCTTGGTGACGATCGAATTGCCGAAATCGCCGTGCGCGAGGTTCGAGAGATAGATGAGATATTGCTGCCAGATCGGCAGATCGTAGCCGAAGCGGTGCATCTGCTCGGCGTAGACGTCCGGCGGCAGGGCGTGCTGGCCCATCATCAGGAGGATGGGGTCGCCGGGCAGCACGCGAACGAAGGCGAAGGCGACGAAGCTTACCCCGAAGAACGTCGGTATCAGCAATCCAAAGCGTCTCAGCGCGAATCCGAGCATCAGTTATCCCGCGCGCCCATTGTTCCAACCGGCATCGCGCGCCGGGCGCGCGACGTTCCGCTTCGGGCGGCAGACCAGGAGAACCGGCCGCGGGAGACGGTGAAGCCGGGGGAGGAGACCGGCGCCCCCATCTGGAGCGCCGGTCCCTGAATTGAAGACCTTACTCGGCGAGGTCGACACCGTCGAAACGGTGCGAACCGAGCGGGTCCATCTTGTAGTTCATGACCGCCTTGGTCATCGGCATGGTGACGACCGAGTGGGCGATGGTGAACCAGGGCGCCTGGTCCTTGAAGATCACCTGCGCCTGCTCATAGAGCTTGGTGCGGGCAGCCTTGTCGGACTCGGAGACGGCCTGCTTCATCAGATCGTCGAACGGCTTGTAGCACCACGCGGCGACGTTGTTGGTGGTCCCGACGCTGGCGCAGCCGAGCAGCACCGCCATGAAGTTGTCGGGATCGCCGTTGTCGCCTGTCCAGCCGAGGATGACGGCACCGTCGTGGGCCGGGTCGCCGGCGAGCTTCAGGTACTCACCCCACTCGTGGGTGACGATGTTGACCTTGACGCCAATCTTGGCGAGGTCGGCCTGCATCAGTTCGGCGGTACGCCGCGCGTTCGGCATGTACGGCCGCTGCACGGGCATCGCCCAGATGTTCATCGACAGGTCGGTCACCCCGGCGTCGGCGAGCATCTTCTTGGCCGCCTCCGGATCGTACGGGATGTCCTTCACGTCCTTGTTGTAGGACCACATGGTCGGCGGGATCGGGTTGACGGCCGCCTGGCCGGTGCCCTGATAGACCGCGTCGATGATCGCCTGCTTGTTGATCGCCATCGAGAGCGCCTTGCGCACCATCGGGTTGTCGAAGGGCTTCTCGGTGGTGTTGAAGGCGAGGTAGGCGATGTTCAGGCCGGGCTGCTGCATCACGTTGAGGCTCGTATCGGACTTCAACGCGGCGATGTCGGCCGGGTTCGGGTACGGCATCACCTGGCACTCGTTGGCCTTCAGCTTCTGGAGGCGGACGGAGGCGTCAGGCGTGATCGCGAAGACGAGGTCGTCGATGGCCTGCTTGCCGCCCCAGTAGTCGGCGTTGGCCTTGTAGCGGATGACCGCATCCTTCTGATAATCGACGAAGACGAACGGCCCGGTGCCGATCGGCTGCTGGTTGAGCATCTCCGGCGTGCCGGCCGCGAGCAGCTTGTCGGCGTACTCCTTCGACATGATCGAGGCGAAATCCATCGCCAGGTCGGCGAGCAGCGGCGAGTTCGGCGCGTTGAGCGTGAACTTGACCGTCATGTCGTCGACCTTCTCGACCGACTTGATGACGTTCGGCATGTCCATGCCGACGAAGTAGTCGTACTGGCCGCCCGCGTAGTTGTAGTACGGGTTGGCCTTGTCAAGCATGCGGTTGAACGAGAACACGACGTCGTCGGCGTTGAAGTCACGCGACGGCGTGAAGTAGTCGGTCGTGTGGAACTTGACGCCCGCGCGCAGGTGGAAGGTGTAGGTCAGCCCGTCGGCGGCGACGTCCCAGCTCTCGGCGAGGCCGGGGATGACGTCGGTGGTGCCGCGATCGAACTCGACCAGCCGGTTGTAGATCGGCTTGGAGGCGGCATCGAACGTCGTGCCGGAGGTGTACAGACCGGGGTCGAAGCCCTCGGGGCTGCCCTCCGAGCAGAAGACAAGCGTTTTGGCTTCGACCGCAGTCGCAAGCCCGGCGACCAGCGCGGTCGCCGCCAGCAGAAATGTCAGTTTCTTCATTGTTTCAGTCCCCTCAACACGGGCGCCGCCTTGAAGCGGCAGCCACTCCTTGCCCTCCCCGCTGGTTGCGCAGGGAAGCTTGGCGCCAGTCCATCCGACCCGCCGTCCGAAAGCAAGTCGAAAGGCGCATGAGCGTCAGCCTGACGCCCCCCGGATTGGCACTTTTCCTCGGGTTTTGGGGAAGAACGCCGGTCGCGCGTCAGCCGCCGACGTCGACGCTGGCGAAGTTGTGATGTCCGAGCGGGTCGGGCACGTACCCGCTGACCCCCTTCAGCATGGGCACGGCGACCAGCGTGTGGGCGATCGGCACGATCGGCATCTGGTCATGCAGGATCTGCTGCGCCTGAGCGTAGAGCGTGGCGCGCTCGGCCGGGTCGGTGGTCGAGCGGGCCTTGTCGAGAAGCTTGGAGAAGTCCTCGTCGCACCACTGGGCCCGGTTGGAGGCTCCCACCGCGTCGCAGCTCAAGAGCAGCGACAGGAAGTTGTCTGGGTCGCCGTTGTCGCTCGTCCAGCCGATCAGCACTGCGCCGTCGCGATCCTTGGCGCTCGACATGCGGAAGTAGTCGCTGAGCCGCGCCGGCACCGACAGCGTCGCGGTGACGCCGACGGCGGCGAAATCGCGCGAGATCACCGCGCCCATCGTGGCAAGGTCCGGGCTGTAGGGACGCGGCGCCCGGGTCGCCATCAGCTTCAGCTTGAGATTTGTCACGCCCGCCTCGGCGAGAAGCTTTTTGGCGTAGTCCACGTCGTGGAAGTCGCCGGGCACGTGGCCGTCGTAGGTCCACATCGAATGGGGCATGATGGTGTTGGCGACGGTCGCGGTATCGCCGTAGAGCCCCTTGACCAGAGCGTCCTTGTCGATGGCCGCGTCGAGCGCCCAGCGCACGCGCTTGTCGTCGAACGGCTTCTGGGTGGTGTTGAAGGCCAGGTAGGCGAGATCGAGCCGCTCGGTCTTGGCGATCACGATGTCGGCATCCGCTTCCGCCGTCTTCAGCGACGTCGCGTCGAACTCCGCCGCGACCTGGCAGGTGCCCGCCTTCAGCTTCGCCAGCCGCTCCGCCGGATCAGGAACGGTGAGGAAGGCGAGGCGCGTCAGCTTCGGCTTGCCGCCCCAGTAATCCGGATTGGCGTCGTAGGTGATGGCCGCCGGATAGCTCTGGGTGAACCTGAACGGTCCGGTCCCGACCGGTTCGGTGTCGAGAAGTTCCGGCGTCCCCGCCTTCTGGAGCTGGTCGGCGTATTCGTTCGACAGGATCGACGCGAAATCCATCGCCAGGTCGGCGAGGAAGCCGGCGTCGGCGCGGGTGAGGACGATCTTGACCGTCGAATTGTTGACCCGTGTCACCGACTTGATGAGGTCGCCGAGACCGAGGCCGTCATAATAGGGCCACACGCCGCCGCCGTAGCCGAAGAAGGCATTCTTGCGGTTCCCCTGCCGGTCGAGACTGAACACCACGTCGTAGGCGTTGAAGTCGCCCGTCGGGGTGAAATACGGCGTCGTCTGGAACTTGACCCCGTCGCGGAGGTGGAAGGTGTAGGTGCGGCCGCTGTCGGAGATATCCCAGCTCTCCGCCAGCGCCGGCTCAATGCCACCGCCCGGCGTGAAGGTCACCAGCCGGTCGTAGATGGTCTGGGCGGAACCGTCGAAGGTCGCCGCGGTCACATAGCGGGCGGGATCGAAACCCTCGACCGGCCCGGCCGCGCAATAGGTCAACACCGCCGCCGCGGCGGGTTGGGCAAGGCAGCCGGCAACCAGCGCCGCGGCAACCGTAAGCTCGGATCGCATCAGGACGATTTCCCTTCTTGGTGGCCCGGTGGCGGGGCCCCGATTCGCTCGAAAGTCAGTGTATTTGTTCCATCGCGGCGGTCGGGTGACAACTGCGGGTGCGCTTTCTAGCGTCCGCCGGTCACATCGAGTAGGGCGCCGTTCACATAGGACGCCTCGTCGGAGAGCAGCCACACGATCGCCGCCGCGACTTCTTCGGCAAGGCCGGCGCGACCGAGCGGCACCCCCACACCGAGCCGCTGGGCCCGGCCCGGCTGGCCACCGCTGGCGTGGATATCCGTGTCGATTAGCCCCGGCCGCACCGCATTGACGCGCACGCCGTCCCCGCCAGCCTCCTTCGACAACCCGAGGGTGAGCGAATCGAGCGCCCCCTTGGTCGCGGCGTAGTCGACGTATTCGCCGGCACCGCCGAGGCGCGCCGCGGCCGACGACACGTTGACCAGCGATCCACCGGCGCCGCCGAGGCTCTTGCTCATGCGGCGAACCGCTTCGCGGGCGACCAGCAACGCGCCGATGACATTGACGGCGACCACCTTCTCGAGCCGCGCGAGGCTCATCTCGGCGACCTTCTGGGGCGGCGAAACGATGATGCCGGCGTTGTTGACCACGCCGTCGATCGTCCCGAAGGCGGCAACCGTGGCGTCGAACAGCGCCACCACGTCGGCTTCGACGGAGACGTCGCCTGCCACCACGATTCCCTTGCCACCCGCCGCCTCGACCGCGGCGGCGGTCTCCTCGGCAGCGGTCCGGTTGGCGGCGTAGTTGACCGCGACCGACCAGCCGCGCGCACCCGCCAGCCGCGCCGTCGCGGCGCCGATGCCGCGGCTTCCACCGGTAATGACGATCGTCTTCGCGGTCACGGTGTCCACAGCCGCGCTGGGTCGAACCCGGCGACATCCCGGCAGAGCGCCACGAAGGCGCCGGCCTGATGGTCGACCACCGCCCTGCCCTTCTCGGGCGTCGCCGCGGACGCGTTGCCGACCGTACCTTTCGGGTTGAGGTCCTGCGCCTTCCAGCCGAACTGGACGGGACCGTGGGCGCGCAGGTGGGCAAACTCGTCGATGAAATCGAGCTGCGCCGAGCGGAAGTCCTCGGCGCGGTCCATCTTCACCAGATCCGGGCGGAGATGCAGCATGACCGAGGTTTCGATGTCGCCGCCGTGGATGCCGTAGAGCGACTCAGGCTCGCCCGGCAGCCCGTCCGGGTGGCCGAAGCGCGACCAGGCGGTGCCGACCACCAGCATTTCATGGCGCACGCGCAACTCGCGCGCGACGATATCGACCATCGGCACGTTGCCGCCGTGTGAATTGACGACGATCAGCTTGCGCAAGCCCGCCCGATGCACGCTGTCGCCGATATCGAGCCAGAGCCTGGTCGCGGTTTCCCACGTGGTGGTCAGCGTGCCCGGCGAGGAAATGTGCTCGTTCGACTTGCCGACCGCCTGAACCGGCAGGAACGTCACCGGCAGGTCGGCCGGCATGAGCTCGATCGACCGGCGGATCATGCCTTCCGCGATGCAGGTATCCGTATAGACCGGCAGGTGCGGTCCGTGCTGTTCGATGGCCGCGACCGGCAGCACCGCGATCCAGTTGGCGGTGTCGCTGTCGGCGAAATCGCGGGTCGTCATTTCTTGCCAGTAGCGGGCGGGGAGCATGGCGCTGGTTGTCCAAGGAAGGCGTTGTGGCGCAAACTAGGCCGGGAGGCAGGCAATGAACAACACGTTCTTCTATCTGACCGGACGGCCGGGGGTGGGCAAGCGCACCATCGCCCATGAGATCGCACGGCTGACCGGCGCCCGGGTGGTGGAAGCCGCCGACGTCTACCAGCCGGTCTTCAACCTGATCGAGCCAGCGAGCCCCGCCGATCTGCCCGACGCCGTGTGGGAGCAGATCGACGCGATCCGCGCGGTGATCCTGAAGACCATCGAGACCCTGTCTCCGCCCGCCTGGAACTTCGTCTTCACCCACGCCGGCTTCGACATCCCCGCCGACGTCGGCGTCTATCATACGGTGCGCGAGACCGTGCGCCGGCGTGGCGGCAGGTTTCAGCCGGCGCGGCTGATCGACGACGAGATGAAGCGGCCGCTGCTCGCGTTCGATGAGCCGGCCATCGACATTCGCCTTTCCGCCATGTCGCCGACCGACGCCGCCAACGCCATCGTCGCCGCCGCGGAGAGACACGACTGACCGACAACACGATCTTCTATCTGGTCGGCCACGCCGGCGCCGGCAAGCTGACGGTGGCCCGCGAGATCGCGCGGCTGACCGGCGCGCGGGTCATCGACAACCACTATGTCAACAACCCGATCTTCGCTCTCGTCGCCCAGAACGGGATCGATCCGCTGCCGGACGCCGTGTGGGACCGGGTCGCCGAGGTTCGCAGTGCTGTCCACGAAACGATCGCGACGCTATCTCCACCAAGCTGGAGCTTCGTCTTCACCCACGTCGCGTTTGGGAAAGATCCGGTCGATCTCGCGATCTACGAACGCATCCGGGAGACCGCCGAGCCGCGGCGGGCGCGGTTTCAGCCGGTCCGGCTGATCTGCGACATCGACGAGCTGGTGCGCCGGATCGCATCGCCGGAACGGAGGGAACGCCTGAAGGATGTCTCGCCGGACAACGCACGAGCGGCATTCAAAGAGCCGCTGATGCCAATCGACCACCCGGCAGCGATCGATCTCGACATCACACACCTGCCGCCGGAGGAAGCGGCACGGATCATCGTCGCCGCCGCGGAAGAGGCATGACTGAGCGCTGTCAGCGACGCGACGCGGTCACCTCGACCTCGTCGAGGCCCTTCACCCGGTAGATGATCCACGACAACAGCCAGGCCGCGACGAACAGGCCGATGATCAGGAAGCCGAGGCTGTTGAAGTTGTCGTTGAGCGCCCCGACCGCGTCCCACACGCCACCGGTCAGCGCCAGCTTGTCGCCGATCAGGCCCAGCGCCTCGATGCCGCCGATAAGCCCGGCGACCGCCACCGACACCAGCGTGATGGTCATGTTGTAGTAGAGCTTGCGGATCGGCTTCACGAACGCCCACTCGTAGGCACCCAGCATCAGCACGCCATCGGTCGTGTCGATCAGCGACATGCCCGCCGCGAACAGCACGGGAAGAACGAGGATCGCTTCGAACGGGATGCCCTTGGCCGCCTGCGTGGCCGAAACCCCGAACATGGCGACCTCGGTGGCCGTGTCGAAGCCGAGGCCGAACAGGATGCCGAGCGGGAACATGTGCCAGCTCTTGGTCACCAGTCGGAAGAGCGGGCGGAAGATGCGGGCCAGGAAGCCGCGGTCGTTGAGGAGGATGTCGAGGTCCGCTTCGACGTAGACGCCGCCGCGGCGCACGTTGCGATAGCTGCGATAGACCGACAGGAAGACCATCACGTTCATGGCGGCGATGGCGAGCAGGAAGAGCGCCGAGACGCCCGTTCCGATGAGGCTTCCGATGTTGCGGAAGGTCTCGGTGCTGCCGAGCAGCAGCGCCGCCGCCACCACAACCCCCGCCGCCACGATCACCATGGCCGAATGGCCCATCGCGAAGTAGAAGCCGACCGCCACCGGCCGCTTGTTCTCCTGCATGAGCTTGCGGGTGACGTTGTCGATGGCCGCGATGTGATCCGCGTCGACCGCGTGGCGAAGCCCGAGGCCGTAGATCAGCAGCGCGATGCCGAGCATGGCCGGCTCCGAGCCAAAGGCCACGAAGGCCCACAGCCAGGCACCGACGTTGAGAAGGGTGAGCACGCCGTAGATCAGGGCGAGCCGGGCACGGGTCTCCCCGGCACTCTCGCCGAAGAGCCGCAGCAGGTTGGTGTGCATGAACGTCTCTTGCGAATGATTTGCATCCGCAAATCAGGAATCGCAACCACAACCTGCCCCCTGCGACACCTGGACACCCCTCCAGAAGCCGCGCAGCCGCTCGATTGGTGCGGTTCTAAAGTGCCGCGAGAAACGCCTTTGCCGCGGCGCCGTGCTCAGCGCGCAGTTTCGCCACGTCGATACCGACCGGCATGCCGTCCTCGACCGTCCACGCGCCCCTGATCATGACGCGGTCGGCGGCGTGCGCCCCGCACAGGATCAACGCCGCCAGCGGATCGCCGGCGCCGGAGAAGCGCAGTTCGTCGAGGGTGTAGAGGGCAAGGTCGGCCTGCTTGCCGACGGCGATTGTGCCGAGGTCGTCGCGCCCCAGGCAGCGCGCCGAGCCTTCCGTCGCCCAGCGCAGCACGTCGAAGTGGGTGACATGGGCCGCATCGTAGGTGAGCCGGTTGATCATCAGCGCGTGGCGGGCGCCTTCCATCAGGTTGGAATTGTCGTTGGAGGCGGAGCCGTCGACGCCAAGGCCGACGGGGCTGCCGGCGGCTTCCAGTTCCTTGGTGCGGCACTGACCGGAGGCCAGCACCATGTTCGACGTCGGGCAGTGGCAAACGCCGACCCGGTGGCGCCCGAGGGTGCGGACCTCATCGTCGTTGAAGTGGATGCCGTGGGCGAGCCACACCCGGTCGGTGAGCCAGCCGCACTCCTCCAGATACTCCACCGGCCGGCACTCGAAATGTTCGAGGCAGTATTCGTTCTCGTCGCGCGTCTCGCCGAGATGGGTGTGGAGGCGGCAGTTGTGCTTCTCGGCAAGGCCGACGCTGTCGACCATCAGCCGCTTGGTGACCGTGAACGGCGCGCACGGCGCCAGCGCCACCTGCAGCATCGAACCTTCCGAGGCGTCGTGATAGCGCGACAGCACGCGCTCGCAGTCTTCGAGGATGGTGTCCTCGTCCTGCACCACCGTGTCGGGCGGCAGGCCGCCGTCCTTCTCGGAAAGGTTCATGGAGCCGCGATTGAGCGTCATGCGCACGCCGAGTGCGGCGGCCTCTTCCGCCTGGATGTCCATCGCCTCCTCCAGACCGTCCGGGTAGAGGTAGTGGTGGTCGGACGAACAGGTCGTCCCCGACATCATCAGCTCGGTCAGCGCCAGCCGGGTCGCCAGCCGGAAAGCATCCGGCTTCACGTTCTTCGCCCAGATCGGATAGAGCGTCTTCAGCCAGGGGAAGAGCTCCTTGTTGATCGCTTCCGGGTGAGCGCGGGTCAGCGTCTGGAAGAAGTGGTGGTGGGTATTGATGAGCCCCGGCAGCACCACGTGGCGCGAGGCATCGAAGGTCTGGTCGACCGGCGTCGTCGGCGCGGCACCCGCCGCCACCAGCTCCGCGATTCGGCCGTCGTCCACGACGATGCCGCCGCCGGCGCCTTCGGCGAGGATGGCGAGCGGCTGCTTGATCCAGGTGCGCATGACTAACCCTTCGCCGCCGTCACTTCGACCTCGACCAGAAACTCGGGCCGCGTGAAGCCGGCGACGACCATCAGTGTCGAGGCGGGCAGCGGTTCGGAGACGTAGCGGTCACGGACGGCCATGTAGTCCTTCATGTGCTCGCGGTTGGTCACGTAGGCGTTGATGCGCACCACGTCTGCAAAGGTGAGGCCGGCTTCGGCGAGGATCGCCGCGATGTTCTCGAAGCACACCTCCGCCTGCCCGGCGACCGTCGGCGGGAGCATGTCGCCCGGCTTGAGGCCGAGCTGCCCGGAGCAGAACACGAACGCGCTGGCCCCGGAAACCGCGATGCCGTGGCTGTAGCGCCCGAAGGGCGCGCGGATACCGGGTGGATTGAGGGGACGTTTCACCGACTGGTCCTTGAGATGAGTCGCGGCACGCTACGATTGGCGGGCGCGCACTGACAAGGGTGCGGCCTGCGCGGCTTTTGTCGTGCCCTGCCGCTTTCTTGTGCATGGGCGTTGCCTTATGGTGCCGGCTCCGTCGCGAAGCCGGCTGCCGCGCTCATTCTGGTGGCCGCCGCTCGCGCCGGTCCATGGCATAGCTCTTGCGACATTCGCTCTTTGGCTTCCGGCGCCTGGCCACCTGAAAATCGGCGCCCGCGCACGCGGACCATCCACCCACGCAACCGCAAGCGGTGGTCCCGGCCAAGACAAAGCAACCAGGCGGAGAACACAAACAGATGGATATCATGAGGAAACTGACGATCGGGCTCGCCGCCGGTGCGGCCGCGGCCGCCCTCGCCGGCCCGGCGCTGGCGCTCGACGAGGTCACCTTCGGCACCAACTGGGTGGCCGAGGCCGAGCACGGCGGGTTCTATCAGGCGGTGGTCGACGGCACCTACGAGAAGTACGGGCTGAAGGTGACCATCATCCCGAAGGCCGATCAGGCGATGCTGCTCGGTGGCAAGATCCAGTTCTACATGCAGGGCAACCTGCTCGGCACCTTCTCGGCGGTCGAACAGGACGTGCCGGTAATGGAAGTCGCGGCGATCTTCCAGAAGGATCCGCAGATCATCATGGCGCACCCGGAGGCCGGTCTGAAGACCTTCGGCGATATCGCCAAGCTCAAGACGCTTTTCATCGGCGACGACCTGTTCGCCACCGGCTACCGCTGGATGGAAGCGACCTTCCCGGGCATCACCGAGGAACAGCGCAAGCCCTACAACTACTCGGTCGCGCCGTTCCTCGCCGACCCCAACTCCGGCCAGCAGGGCTACCTGACCTCGGAGCCTTACGCGGTCGAGAAGGAAGGCGGCTTCAAGCCGACCGTCTTCCTGATGGCTGACGCCGGCTATTCGACGACCTCGACCATGATCGAAGGCATGGCCGCCTACGTGAAGGCCAACCCGGACATCACCAAGCGCTTCGTCGAGGCCTCGATCATCGGCTGGTACAACTATCTGTACGGCGACAACACGGCGACCAACGCGCTCATCAAGCAGGACAACCCCGACATGGACGACGCCCAGATCGCGTTCTCCATCAAGCAGATGAAGGACTACGGGCTGCTGGTTTCGGGCTCCTCGGTCGACGGCGGCATCGGCTGCTTCACCGACGCGGTGGTCAAGGACTTCTACAACAAGATGGTCGGCGCCGGCGTGGTCAAAGCGGGCCTGGACCTGTCCAAGGTCTACACCACCCAGTACGTCTGCCACGGTGTCGGCAAGGAGCTGATGAAGTAACCTCCGTTGATTCAGAAAACGGGGCGGGCGCGACCTGAATTGCGGGTCGCGCCCGCGCCAATCAAGGCAAGGTTGAGATTGCGGGTCCGTCGATGAGCGTCGAGACGTCGTTTGCGCCATCCGCCGCACCCGGCAGGTCGGGCGCCAGTGGCAAGCCGCTGGTTTCGCTGCGCGGCATCTCCAAGGTCTTCTCGAACGGCACGCTCGCCCTGAAGGACATGTCGCTCGACGTGGCGCGGGGCTCGTTCGTGAGCTTGCTGGGCCCGTCGGGCTGCGGCAAGTCGACGGCGCTCCGGATCATCGCCGGCCTCGGCGAGCCCACCTCCGGCACCATCGCGTGGCCGACCGCCGACGTCGACGTCGAGGGCCGCCCGTTGACCGAGATCGGCTTCGTGTTTCAGGAGCCGACGCTCATGCCGTGGGCGACGGTCGCCAAGAACGTATGGCTGCCCCTTCGCCTCAAGGGCATTTCCCTGTCTGCCGCGCGCGCCGATGTCATGGAGACGCTCGGCATGGTCGGCCTCGAGCAGTTCGCCGACGCCTACCCGCGCGAACTGTCCGGCGGCATGAAGATGCGCGTCTCGATCGCCCGCGCCCTCATCACCAAGCCCAAGCTGCTGCTGATGGACGAGCCGTTCGCGGCGCTTGACGAGATCAACCGCTTCAAGCTCAACAACGACCTCCTGCATCTGTGGGAACGCTTCGGCTGGACGGTCATCTTCGTGACCCACTCGGTCTTCGAGTCGGTTTACCTGTCGCAGCGCATCGTCGTCATGGCGGCGCGCCCGGGCCGCGTCTTCCGCGACATGACCATCGACGCCCCCTACCCGCGCGAGGAAGAATTCCGCACCTCCAGCGTCTACAACGACAACTGCCGCCGTATCTCCACCACTCTCCACGACGCCATGGAGGCGGCCCTGTGAGCGCCGCCGAAGCCGACCGCGACACCGCGCCGCTTTCCGGCGGCGGTGCCGAAACCACCGACGACGACGCTGCCCGCGGCGCGCCGAGCCCGTGGCCGTGGCGGATCGTCTTCGCCGCCCTCGTGCTGAGCGCGGTCAGCTTCGCGGTGCTCAACGCCGATGCGGCCGGAACCGGCGAATATTTCTTCCGGGTGATCCTGGCCACCGAGATCGCCCTCCTGATGGTCATCGGCAAGCTCCTGAAGCGGGTGTTCGGGCCGCCCAGCGACGCGCTCGCCCGCATCCTGCGCTTCGCGATTCCCGCTGGCATGTTGCTGCTGTTCATTGGCAACTGGCAGTTCTACGTCACCTACGCCAACGTCCCCCACTACATCCTGCCCGCCCCGACGCGCATCTGGCAGGCCTTCGTCGAAGATCACGCCATGCTGACGCGGGCGCTGTGGAACACGGTCCTGACGACGTTCCTGGCGCTCGCCGTTGCGCTCGTCTCCGGCGTGGCGCTGGCGATCGTCATGGCGCAGTCGCGCTGGGTCGAGCTGGCGCTGTTTCCCTACGCGGTCATCCTTCAGGTCACGCCGATCGTGGCGATCGCGCCGCTGATCCTGATCTACACTTCGACCACCGAGCAGGCGCTGCTGATCTGCGCGTGGATCGTGGCGTTCTTCCCGGTGCTCTCCAACACCGCGCAAGGGCTGCACTCGACCGACCACAACCTCCTCAACCTGTTCGAGCTCTACGGCGCCAGCCGCTGGAAGACGCTGATCCTGCTGCGCCTGCCGAACGCGCTGCCCTATTTCCTGGCGGGCCTTCGGATCGCCGGTGGCCTGGCGCTCATCGCCGCGGTCGTGGCGGAGTTCGCCGCCGGTACCGCCGGCGCCAATTCCGGCCTCGCCTTCCGCCTGATCGAGGCGCAGCACCGGCTGAACATCCCGCGCCTGTTCGCCGCCCTCGTCATGCTGTCGCTGACCGGCGTGCTGATCTTCGGCGCCACCAGCCTGCTCTCCCATCTGCTGCTCAGGAACTGGCACGAGAGCGCCGTGCGCCGGGAGAACTAGACGATGGCCAGGGGCTTCGCGGCCATTCCGCGCGACAAGCGCTACGTGCTGGCGGACGCCACCGTGCCCGCCGTCCTCATCGACGGCGCCCCCGGCACAGCTGACGGCGACGGACTGGTGCGCGCCGACATCACCGTCAAGGACGGGCTGATCGAGCGCCTCGACCCGCCCGGGCGGCGCACGACCGCGACCAAGGTGCGCCTCGACCGCGGCATGGTGTGGCCATGCTTCGTCGACATGCACACCCATCTCGACAAGGGCCACATCCTGCCGCGCCAGGCCAACCCCGACGGCACCTTCACCGGCGCCCTCGACGCCGTCGCCGACGACCGGCGCACAAACTGGACGGCCGCCGATGTCGAAGCGCGCATGGATTTCGCCATTCGCTGCGCCTTCGCCCACGGTACCGCGCTGATCCGCACGCACCTCGATTCAGCGGCGCCCCAGCACCGCATCTCGTGGCCGGTGTTCGCCGCCATGCGCGACAAGTGGGCCGGCAAGGTCGACCTACAGGCGGTGTCGATCGTGGCCATCGACGCCTTCCGCGACGACGCCTACGCCGATGAACTCGCCGACCTGATCGCGGCGACCGGCGGCGTGCTCGGCGCGGTGACCTTTCCCATGCACGACCTCGACCGCCTGCTCGACGGCATCATGCACCGCGCCGCCGCCCGCAATCTCGACCTCGACTTCCACGTCGACGAAACCGGCGACCCGGGCGTCAACACGCTGCGCGCCATCGCCGACGCAGCGCTGCGCACCGATTTTCCCGGCACCATCGTCGCCGGCCACTGCTGTTCGCTGGCCAACCAGAGCGACGCGGAAGCCGAGGCAACCATGGCGCGGGTCGCGGAAGCGGAGATCGCCGTCGTCTCGCTGCCCATGTGCAACATGTACCTCCAGGACCGCGCCCCCCGCGCCACGCCGCACTGGCGCGGTGTCACCCTGCTCCACGAGCTGGCACAGCACGGCGTCTCCGTCGCGGTCGCCTCCGACAACACCCGCGACCCTTTCTACGCCTACGGCGACCTCGACATGGTGGAGGTGTTCCGCGAGGCGGTGCGCATCCTCCATTTCGACCACCCGTTCGCCGGCTGGCCGGCGGCGGTGGCGCGCAGCCCTGCCGGGATCGTCGGCCGCCCCGACCGCGGCGTGATCCGGGTGGGAGGCCCGGCCGACCTGGTGCTGTTCACGGCGCGCACGTTCGATGAACTGATGGCCCGTCCGCAGATGGACCGCACGGTGCTGCGCGCCGGCAAGGCCATCGACACGCGCGTCCCCGATTATCGCGAACTCGACCCTGTGGTGAGCCCATGACCGCGACCTACGACATCGCCAAACTGAAGGCCGACCTCGCGCCGGTGAAGATCGAGGACAACCCGGCGATCGTGAAGCAGAAGAGCCGCGACTTCTTCTGGTATTCGCCGGTGCTGAAGCGCCAGCTGGACCACATCACTGCCGACCTGATCGCTTCGCCGAAGAGCGAGGCGGAGGTCATCCACGTCCTGAAGACTTGCTACGCCGCCGGCGTACCGGTGACCCCGCGCGGCTCCGGCACCGGCAACTACGGCCAGGCGATGCCGCTGTCGGGCGGCGTCGTGCTGTCGCTCTCCGAGATGAACAAGGTCAAGGAGATCGGCCGCGGCCGCGTGGTCGCCGAGGCCGGCGCCGTTCTAGCCAACATCGACAAGGAGACGCGCCCCGGCGGCCAGGAAATCCGCCTGCATCCCTCGACCTACAACACCGCCTCGATCGGCGGCTTCATCGCCGGCGGCTCCGGCGGCATCGGCTCAATCAACTGGGGCGGCCTCAGGAACGTCGGCAACGTGCTCTCCGCCCGCGTCGTCACCATGGAGGAGACGCCGCGCGTGCTGGAGGTGAAGGGCTACGACCTGATGAAGGTCATGCACGCCTACGGCACCAACGGCATCATCACCGAGGTCGAGATGCCGCTCGACGCCGCCTATGACTGGGTCGACGTGATCGTCGGCTTCGACGACTACATGAAGGCCGTGCGGCTCGCCAACCACGTCGCCAACGAGGACGGTCTGCTCTTCAAGGAAGTGGCGACCGTGGCGGCGCCTGTGCCCTACGACTATTTCCTGCGCCACAAGAAGTTTCTCAGGCCCGAGCACTCGGTCGTCCTGCTGCTCGTCGCGCCGCACGCCATGGACCCGTTCCTGGCGGTCGCCGCCCACCACAAGGCCGAGATCCTCTATCGCGCCGACACCGCCACCGACGCCGAGAAGAAGGGCCTGCCGCCCGTCTTCGAGCTGGCCTGGAACCACACCACGCTCCGCGGCCTGCGCGTCGAGCCGACCATCACCTACCTGCAGGTGCTCTACCCCTTCCCGACACACGTCGAGAGCGTCGAGAAGATGACGAAGATCTTCGGCGACGAAGTGCCCGGCCACCTCGAGTTCCAGAGGTTCGACGGCAACATCTGCTGTTCGGGTCTGCCGATCGTGCGCTTCACCACCGAAGAACGCCTCGATGAGATCATCCGCATCCACGAGGACAACGGCTGCCCGATCTTCAACCCGCACCGCTACACGCTGGAGGAAGGCGGCATGAAGCGCACCGACGCGGTGCAACTCGCCTTCAAGAAGGAGGCCGACCCCAAGGGCTTGCTCAACCCCGGCAAGATGATCGCCTGGGAGAACCCGGATTTCGACCTGAACTCGGACAAGGTCTGGCTCTTCC
Source organism: uncultured Alphaproteobacteria bacterium (assembly GCA_963843565.1). Taxonomy (GTDB): domain Bacteria; phylum Pseudomonadota; class Alphaproteobacteria; order Rhizobiales; family Kaistiaceae; genus DASZQY01. The sequence goes on along the minus strand of CAWJKY010000001.1, from coordinate 36,432 downwards.
CCGGTCTCCAGGCGGCCGAGTAGGCGCGTTTTGCTGATCTCGTTCCGCACGCTCCTGCCCTGGCTGATCCCGGTCCTGTTCACCCTCCACAACGCCGAGGAGGTGCTGACCGTGCGGAGCCACCTTCCGGCATTGCGAAACGCCATGCCGGCGCGGCTCAGGGAGATCGTCGGCGAATACACGGTCTTCCAGTTCGCCGTTCTGGTCGCCGCGCTGACGCTGGCCGCGTGGGCCGTCGCGTTCTTCGGTAATCTCGGCGCGGCCGGCAGCGGCGGCGCCTACGCGCTGCTCGCCCTTCAGGCGACGCTGCTGGTCAACGTCATCTCCCACGTCGTCGGCGCGATCGCGTTGCGCGGCTACGTGCCGGGCCTCGTCACCGCCGTGCTCGTCAACCTGCCGTATTCGTGGCTGGTCTTCTCGACGGCATGGAGCGAACACTGGTATCCGGCCTGGGCGCTTCTCGCACTGGCGCCGCTGGCGCTCGCCTTGCACGGCCCGGTTCTGATCGGCCTGTTGCGCCTCGCAATCCTCCTGCCGAAAGGCTGACAGCGCCATGCGCGTCCTCGTGCTCTACGCCCATCCCGTCGAGACCAGCTTCAACGCCGCGCTGCACGGCGCCACGGTCGACGCGCTGAAGGCCGCCGGCCACGACGTCGATGATTGCGATCTCTACGCCGAGAAGTTCGATCCGGTGCTCTCGCGCCAGGAGCGGCTCGACTATCACGACGAAGCGATCTGCACGATTCCCGTTCAGGGCTACGTCGACCGCCTGCGCGCCGCGGAAGGCCTGGTGTTGTCGACGCCGGTCTGGAACTACGGCTATCCGGCGATTCTGAAGGGCTTCCTCGACCGGGTCTTCCTGCCCGGCGTTTCCTTCAAGCTGGTCGACGGCAAGGTCGAGCCGAACCTCCGCCACATCCGCCGCCTCGCCGCCGTCACCACCTACGGCGGTACGCGGTTTCGCACCATCCTGATGGGCGACCCGCCGCGGCGCATGTTCAAGCGCACCCTGCGCGCCCTCGTCCATCCGCTTGCCAGATCGAAGTATCTCGCCCTCTACGACATGAACCGCAACGACGAGGCGACCCTGAAGGGGTTCCTCGCTCGCGTCGCATCGGAAATGCGGAATTTCTGAGCCGGGCCTGTCACACGGCCTTCATGTGCGGCCGTTAGCCTGCTCACTATCATGGGCTTCGACCACCGACGGACCGTCACCCATCGGCTCGCCCAGGCCGCACACGTCTATCGGGTGCGGGCCGGGAGCCAGCTGTCGCGTATCGGTCTCCATTCAGGGCAGGAGAGCCTCCTCAAGGCGCTTTCCACCGACGACGGCCTGTCCATGAGCGATCTCGCCGCCGCCCTCGGCGTCCAGCCACCGACCATCACCAAGATGATCAGCCGCCTCGCCGCGCAGGATTATGTCGAGCGGCGCGCCTCGGCCGGCGACGGTCGTCAGGCGCAGGTCTTCCTGACCGAGCGCGGCAGGCGCGCCATCTCCACCATCGACAAGGTATGGAAACGGCTGGAGAAATCGGCGCTGGCCGGCATCGAGGACAAGGACCGCAAGCGGTTGCGCAAGCTGCTCCGCCAGGTCGAGCGCAACCTCGGCAGCAGCCGCGGCGCCCACAGCGACGAAGACGACGAGACCGAGGACGAAACTGCCGCAGGCTAGGCGTTTGCCCCGCCTCCCCCCGCAGCGCTAGCATCGCGCCCCCAATCAGCACTGTCCGGGGAGAGCGATGCCCACCGTTTACGACTTCAAAGGCCGCGTCGCCGTGGTCACCGGCGGCGCGCAAGGGATTGGCCGCGCGGTCGTCGAGCGGCTCGTCGCCGGCGGCGCCGAGGTCGCCATCTGGGACCGCGACAAGAAGCTCGCGGAGGAAACCGCCGCCCATTTGAAGTCGTCCGGCACAGTCATTCCCGTGATCGTCGACGTCTCCGACGAGAGCGAGGTCGAGGCCGCGCGGGACGCAACCCTCAGCCGGCTTCGCAAGATCGACATCCTCGTCAACAATGCCGGCGTCGCCGGCGTCAACGCCAACGTCGCCGACTATCCCGTCTCCGAATGGGACCGCGTCATCCGGGTCAACCTGCGCAGCCAGTTCCTGTGCTGCCGCACGGTCATCCCCGGCATGATCGCGCAGAACTACGGCCGCATCGCCAACATCGCCTCGATCGCCGGCAAGGAGGGCAACCCCACGGCCTCCGCCTACTCCGCCTCGAAGGCGGCGGTGATCGCGCTCACCAAGTCTCTCGCCAAGGAAGTCGCCACCCACGACATCTCGGTCAACGCGCTAGCCCCGGCGGCCGCCAGGACGCGCATCTTCGAGCAGGTCTCCGAGCAGCACATCGCCTACATGCTGACCAGGATCCCGCGCGGGCGCTTCGTCACCGTCGAGGAGATTTCCGCGACCATCGCCTTCATGGTATCGCAGGAGTGCTCCTTCACGACCGGCTTCACCTTCGACGTCTCGGGTGGCCGCGCCACTTACTGAAGCGCGGGGTTCGGGTGACCCACCTACCGATGACCACCGAAGAGGCGGCCGAACGCCTCCTCGGCATCGCGCTGATCTGCGCGGCGGTCTTCCTGTTCACGATCCTCGACACCGCGGCGAAGTTCGCCGCTCACTTCGTGCCGACGCTCGAGATCGTGTGGACCCGCTACACCCTGTCGGTCGTCTTCTCGGTGATCGTGCTCAGACCCTGGCGGAACTGGCACACCTACACCACCCGCCGGCCTGCCGTGCAGGCGCTCCGCGCACTCTTCCTGCTGCTGTCGACCGGGTTCAACTTCATCGCCATCCAGCATCTGCAGCTCGCCGAGACTTCGGCGATCACCTTCTCGGCGCCGCTCATCACCACCGCGCTCGCCGGGCCCGTTCTCGGCGAATGGGCGGGGCCGCGGCGCTGGGCGGCGATCGCCGTCGGCTTCATCGGCGTGATCGTCATCGTCCAGCCGGAGCCTGGCGCCTTCAACCCGGCGGCGTTCTATTCGATCGGCGCGGCGATTGCCTATTCCGGCTACGCTCTCACCACCCGCCTGCTCGCCCCGACCGAGACGCCGCAGGGCCTGCTGATCTACGGCTCCCTGCTCTCCGCCCTGGCCCTCACCCCGGCGGTGCCGTTCGTCGCCGTGGCACCGCCGACGTGGCTGGTGGCCGGCGTGCTCGCCATGACCGGGCTTGCCGGCGCGGTCGGCCACTGGTTCCTGATCCTGGCCAACCGCCACGCCCCGGCTACTCTGCTGGCGCCGTTCAACTACACCCAGATTCTGTGGATGGTCGCCTCGGGCTACCTCGTCTTCGGCGATGTCCCGCGCCTGCCGACGCTCGGCGGGGCCCTCATCATCATCGCCAGCGGGCTGTATGTTCTTTACCGTGAGCGTGTCCACCGCGACCGCCACTGAAACCAGAACCGGAGCGCGAGCCACGTGCCGAAAGTCGATATTCTCCTGATGGGCCACCTTCCCGCCAAGCCGGAAGCAAACCTCAGGGAGCTGTTCACCGTCCACGACCTCCCCGAGCACGGCGCCATGCCAGCCGAGTACGCCGGCGCCGTGCGCGCCATCGCCCGCAGCGTCCACGGCGACATCGGGCACGCCGCCTTCGACACGTTTCCCAAGGTCGAGATCGTCGCCAACATGGGCGTCGGCTACGACGGCATCGACTGCGCGGCGGCCGCCGAACGCGGCATCGTCGTCACCAACACGCCGGACGTGCTGACCGAGGAGGTCGCCGACACCACGCTGGGACTGGTCCTGATGACGGTTCGCGAGCTGTCGGCGGCGGAGCGCTATCTGCGCGCCGGCAAGTGGCCGAACGGCAGCTATCCGCTGAGCGCCAGCCTGCGCGACCGCACCGCCGGCATCGTCGGCCTCGGCCGCATCGGCAAGGCAGTCGCCCGTCGTCTCGAGGCCATGCAGGTGCCGGTCGTCTATCACAACCGTCACGCGGCACCTGACGTTTCCTGGCGCTACTACGCCGATCTCATCGAGATGGCGAAGGACGTCGATCTGCTCCTCTCGGTGCTGCCGGGGACGGCGTCCACGCGGAACCTGATCGACGCCGCGGTGCTCAAGGCGCTCGGGCCCAATGGCATCTTCATCAACATCGGGCGCGGCACCGTCGCCGACGAGCCGGCGCTGATCCGCGCCCTGCAGGACGGCACCATCCGCGCCGCCGGCCTCGACGTGTTCGTGGACGAGCCCAACGTGCCGGCGGAGCTGGTCGCACTGGACAACGTCGTACTGCTCCCGCATGTCGGCTCTGCATCCGTATATACGCGCGATGCAATGGGCCAGCTGGCGGTCGACAACCTGACGAATTGGTTCGCCAACGGCGCCCCCCTCACCCCGGTGCCCGAGACGCCGTGGCCGCGCAAGTAGCGCGGCCTACCTGACCCACGTCCCGCCGAGTTCGTCCTCGATATGGATGCGGATGATCTCCGCGAAATCCTTTTCGGCACGGAAGCCCAGCGCAATCGCGCGCTCCGGCGCGAAGTTGCGCGGCCAGCCTTCCACGATTCGCATGACCACCGGATCGGGGTCACGGCGGATGCGGGCCACAACGGCATCGCCCGCGATCTCGCGAAGCGCCGCGATCTGTTCGCCGACCGTCGCCGACACGCCGGGCATGGACAGGCAGCGGCGGTTGCCGAGCCTGGCCCCGTCGAGGCCCGCGGCGTGGACGAGGAAATTCACCGCCGAGCGGGGGCTCGCGTGCCAGTGGCGCACGCTCTCCGGCACCGGCAGGATCGCCTCGTGACCGGCGAGCGGCTCGCGGATGATGCCCGAGAAGAAGCTCGACGCCGCCTTGTTGGGCTTGCCGGGGCGCACGCAGATGGTCGGCAGGCGTATGCCGATGCCGTCCATGAAGCCACGTCGCGTGTAGTCGGAGAGCAGCAGCTCGTCGATCGCCTTCTGCGTGCCGTACGAGGTGAGCGGCGTTTCGAAGAACTCGTCGCCGATGGCGTCGGGAAACGGCGCCCCGAACACCGCGATCGACGAGGTGAAGACGATCCGCGGCCGATAGCCGTCCCCGGCCTTGCGGATCGCCTCGAAGAGCATCCGCGTGCCGTCGAGATTGATCCGGTAGCCCTTCTCGAAATCGGCCTCGGCCTCGCCGGAGACGATGGCGGCGAGGTGAAAGATCACGTCCGGCCGGTCGGCGACGATGCCCTCCGCGGCGCCCGGCGAGGCCAGGTCGACCTCGCGGGTCTCCACCTTGAACGGCGCCTCGGCAAGCGGGGTCGGCGCGACCCAGTCGACCAGGGTGAGCTTGTCGATGGCCTGGCCGGCAAGCATGCCGTCGCCGGCGAGCCGCCGGGCGAGCTTGGCGCCGACCATGCCGGCGCCGCCGATTGTGAGTATCTTCATTCCGCCCCTCCTGGTTCGGTGGCAGTCTTAGGACGAGACATGTGGAAGCGAAAGGGCTGCGGGCGATGACCGACGGGGATGCGGGAACGACGTACCAGCTCTGCTTCCGTGACACCGAGGGTCGTTTCATCCTTCGGTACAAATACGAAGGCATAACGCTCCACTCTGACGGGATGGAGTGGACCGCCGAAACCCGCGCCGTCCGACGCTATGCCGACATCGACGCAATCTCGCTGACGACCGGCTACATCGCCCGCTCCGGCGCCATCGCCAGTTGCAGCATTCGCTTCCGGGATTTCAGCTACCTCGGCGTGACCAGCACCAATCGGTTCGGCACGCCCGACGACGCGCGCAACGAAACCTACATCGCCTTCGTCCGCGACCTGCACAGCCGCCTGTCCGCCGACGACCGCAAGCGCATCCGCTTTCATGGCGGCAGTTCGCAAGGGCGCGAGACGGCCGGTCGCATCATCCTGGTGATCGCGGCCGCCTTCTTCCTCGTCCTGCCGCTCGGGCTGTTCTTCGTGACGGGCGAATGGAAGGCGCTTGGCCTGATGATCGCCGGCGGGGCGCTCGTCTGGCCGCTCTGGAACACGCTCCAGAAGAACCGGCCGCGCGACTACGACCCTGCCAATCTCGACCAGGATCTTTTTCCCTAGAGTGCGAAGCCGCCGTCGGCGAGATAAGCCTGACCGGTCGTGTAGGTCGCTTCGTCGGAGGCGAGATAGACAGCGAGCGAGGCCATTTCCTCCGCTGTCCCGACCCGACCCATCGGCTGGCGGTCGACGAACGCCTGGCGGACCTCCGCCTCGCTCTTGCCCTGCGCCTTCGCGAGCTCGGCGATGCGCCCGTCGAGCGACGGCGACTGGATGGTGCCCGGGCAGATCGCGTTGCAGCGCACGCCCTGCCGGATGAAGTCGGCGGCGACCGCCTTGGTGAGGCCGATGACGGCGGCCTTGGAGGCGCCGTAGACGTAGCGGTTCGGGATGCCGCGGACTGACGAGGCGCCGGACGACACGTTGACGATCGACCCGCCGCCCTTTTCCAGCATCCCCGGCAGGAACGCATGGATCGTGCGGTGCATCGACTTGACGTTGAGGTCGAAGGAGAAGTCCCAGTCGGCTTCGCTGGTAGTCAGCACCGTGCCGTGATGGACGAAGCCGGCGCAATTGAACAGCACGTCGATCGGCCCGACCTTGGCCGCCAGCGCTTCGACGGCCGCCGTGTCGCGGACATCGAGGGCGTGCGTCTCGGCGATACCCTGTGCCGGGAGGTCGGCGATCAGCTCGGCCTTGAGATCCGTGGCGATGACCTCCGCCCCTTCCGCCGCGAACGCCAGCGCCGTCGCCCGGCCAATTCCCGCGCCGGTCGCCGTCAGCACCGCGACCTTACCCTTCAGTCGATTCATGTTGTTCCTTCTTCTCCCTGAGATCGCCGAGACGGACTTTCTGCCGTCCTTCGGCATCGAAATTCTCCGGCGCCAGCCACCGCTCGTACGCCGCCTTCACCTCCGGCCACTCGCTGTCGGTGATCGAGAACCAGGCGGTGTCGCGATTGCGCCCCTTGACGATCATGTGCTGGCGAAACGTGCCCTCGTAGGTGAAGCCGAAGCGCGCCGCCGCCCGCCGCGAGGGTGCGTTGAGCGCGTCGCACTTCCACTCGTAGCGGCGATAGCCGAGATCGTCGAAGACGTAGCGCGCCATGAGGTACTGCGCTTCGGTGCCGGCGGGGGTGCGCTGCAGGAGTGGCGAATAGACGATGCTGCCTATCTCGATGACCCGCATCGCCGGCCTGATCTCCATGAGGGTGACGGTGCCGACCGCACGTCCGCTCGCCTTGTCGACCACCGCGTAGGCGTAGGGGTCGAGCGCGGCGCAGCGCGCCTCCATCCACTGCTGGAACGACGGCGGATCGGCAAACGGCCCGTAGGCCATGTAGGTAAACAGCTCGGGGCGATCCTTGACCGCCTGCCACAGCGATTCGCCGTGGCGCACCAGGTCGAGCTTCTCCGTGCGGCAGAGGCGGCCCTCGAGCCGGACCGGACCCGGCCGCGCCGCCGGCTCCGCGTCGACCGGCGGGCCAACCGGTCGCTCGGCGCCGTCCCCCCCGCTCATGCCACCCTCCCGGCGCGATCTCCGGCGAAGAACGCATCGAGCGGGCCGCCCGGCGCTGCGTCGGCGAAGGCCGCGAAGGTTCCGTGCTCGGCGATTTCGGTCGCGATCCGCTGCAGCCCGGCCCAAGCCATGCGCGCCATGGCCCCTCCGACACTGATGCGGCGGACGCCGAGCGCGGCAAGATCGGCGACGCTCAGTGCGCCGAGCCCGAGGCCCAGAACGTTCACGGGCTTCGGCGCCACCGCGGAAACGATCGCCCCGATCGCCTCCGGGGCCCTCACGTGCGGCGCATACAGGCAATCGGCGCCAGCCTCGGCAAAGGCAACGAGACGCCGGGTGGCTTCGTTCAGCGCGTCGGGATGGCGAACGACGAAACACTCGCTGCGGGCGACCAGCAGCGTATCGCCACCGGACGCGTCGATAGCCGCCCGCGCCGCCCTGACCCGGTCGACCGCGTGGTCGAAGTCGTAGAGCCGGTCGGCGCTCGGAATCTGGTCCTCGACCGACAGCCCGGCGACCCCGGTGGCGACACAGAGGGCGACGTTGGTCGCGACCCCGTCGGCGGCGTCCGCGAAGCCGTTGCCGAAGTCGGCGTTGACCGGCACGTCGCTCGCCGCGGCAATCATCGCGATGTGTTCCAGCATCGGTTCGAGCGGCAGCGCGCTGTCGGCATAGCCGAGGCTCCAGGCCGCACCCGCGCTGGTCGTCGCCAGCGCCTTGAAGCCCAGCGATTGCAGATAGCGCGCGGTACCCACGTCCCACGGGTTGGGCAGCACGAAGCAGCCCGCCTCATGGAGGGCGCGGAACGCGCTGCGTTTTTCTGCGACTGTCGGCATCCGATAGCCCCCCAACCCGTTTGATTTCCGCGGCTTTATGCGCCTAATCTCGCGGCGAAATCAAACCGCCGATACACCCTGGGGAAACGCCTTGCTGCACACTGTCGCCGGCTTCGACCGGATCGGCGAGGAGAACGCGTTCGCGGTTCTCGCCCGCGCCACCGAGCTGGCGGCCTCCGGCCGCGACGTCATCAACCTCGGCATCGGCCAGCCCGATTTCCGCACGCCCGAGCACATCGTCGAGGCGGCGGTGAAGGCACTGCGCGACGGCCACCACGGCTACACGCCGGCGACCGGCATCAAGCAGCTCCGCGAGGCGGTCGCCGCCGACATCGACAGGCGCCTCGGCGTCGAGGTGTCGCCCGATCTGGTCATGATCGTGCCGGGCGGCAAGGTCACCATGTTCTCGGCGATCCTGATGTTCGGCGAGCCCGGCGCCGACATCCTCTACCCCGATCCCGGATTTCCGATCTATCGCTCGATGATCGAGTACACCGGCGCGCGACCCGTGCCGATCCCGATCCGCGAAGAGAACAGCTTCGCCTTCTCGGCCGAGGAAACGCTGGACCTGATCACGCCCGAGACGCGGCTGATCATCCTCAATTCGCCGGCCAACCCGACTGGCGGCGTCACACCCAAGGCGGAGATCGACGCGCTGGTCGAAGGGCTGGCGCGCTTTCCCGACGTCGCGATCCTCTCCGACGAGATCTACGGGCAGATGACCTACGACGGGCTCGCGCACGTCTCGCTGCTCACCTATCCCGAGATCCGCGACCGGCTGATCCTGCTCGACGGCTGGTCGAAGACCTACGCCATGACCGGGTGGCGCATGGGCTATTCGGTGTGGCCGAAGCGTCTCTACGACAACGTCCGCAAGCTCGCTGTCAACGCCTGGTCGTGCGTCAACGCGCCGGCGCAATACGCTGGGCTCGCGGCTCTCACCGGCCCGCAGGATTCGGTCGCCGCCATGGTCGCCGAATTCGACCAGCGCCGGGCGATCGTGGTCGAGGCGCTGAACGAGCTCCCCGGCGTCTCCTGCATCATGCCGAAGGGCGCCTTCTACGCGTTCCCCAACATCGCGGCGACCGGCTACAAGGCGAAGAAGCTCGCCTCCGCGCTGCTTGAAGAAGCGGGCGTCGCGGCAATCGGCGGCCCCGATTTCGGCATCCTCGGCGAAGGATATTTGCGGGTTTCCTACGCCAACTCGGCCGACAACATCCGCAGAGCGATCGGCCGGATCGGGGATTTTCTCGGCCGCAACACCTGACCCCGACATCATGCCGGCCGCCGAGGTCAAGAAGTGGCTTGCCGTGATGACCGAGGCGCAGAAGGCGTGGGCGACCTTCAAGGACGACGATTGCAACGGCGGCGTCATGCATGAGTGGTGGGGCGGCAGCGGCGCCGGCCTCGCCTCGGCGAGTTGCCTCTATCAGCACACCGTCGAGCGCACCAACGATCTGAGGTCGCGCTACCTCGACCAGTGATCGCGCATCGCTTCAACGCTTGGCGCCAACCGATTCATCCGACTCGCGAATCCGGAGCGACTTGAATCGGTTTGTGAACTTCGGACCGGCGACTGAGTTGGCAGAAATTGCCAATCACATTTCGCGCCCGGTCCCCACTATCCCCAGTGCTCCCAAACCGGCGAGTTCACGGCTTTCCCTTTCGGCGGGCCGGAGCGATGGTTTCGTCACCGCAAGGGGACTGGCCGAGTTCGGTCGGGCAAACCGGACGTTCGAGACCAGTACTTGCGCGGGACCGCGCCAGGACGCCGGGTGCAGACCCGGATGCTCTGGATGCCCCGCGGATACACCCGGAGCAGGCGAGCGAATCTGCAGCGATGCGGCACCGCTTGTCAGCGAGGGGTGACCGGAGCGGCCGCAAGGCCGTAACCGGGTGGCAGGAAGATGGTTTTGAGCAATCGGAACCGGAAGCTTGTCACGCATCGGTTCGCGGTCGACGGCGCCCAACCTTCACGGGCGAGGCTGCCGGAGGCCAAGCGATCTGATCAGGGAGGCGTCGTGAGGGGCAACCCAAACGGCGCCTTTCTGATTCTGGGGCGCCAGGCCGCGCCCGCGTTTCCTTGGTGTCTTCAATTCATGTCCTGAAAGACGAAAACGCCGCCGGCGCGATGCGCCGGCGGCGTCGATATCTAGGGAAGAAGGCGTCGCTGGAGCTAGATGAGCTCGAGCTTGACGGCCTTCGGGCCCTTGCCCATGCGGTCCGGCTCGACCTCGAAGGAGACCTGCTGGCCATCGGTGAGATGGCTGATGCCGGCCTGCTCGAGCGCGCTCACGTGGACGAACACGTCCTTGGAGCCGCCCTGCGGGGTGATGAAGCCGAAGCCTTTGGACGAATTGAAGAACTTGACGGTGCCGGTCTGGCGCATAGTGGGAAAATCCTCTCCCGTTAGTGGTGACACGAAGCGCAGCACGCGCTCGTGGACGTCGGTAACTGTGTGTCGGGGAAAGGAATCAAAGCGTCTTATCTTGACGGTCCGGTAATGGCCGCGACCAGCGAGGGGTTCACCTCGCGCGTTTTCCAGTCTCCGGGAACAAGCACCCGAACCGCGTCGATATGCCGTTGTTCCGTCAAGATTGCAAGTGGCGGTGTCGCGGCCACGGCAGCCCATCGCAGGAAAATCCGCTGGATTCGGCCGTTTCGGCCCCTCCCCCGACGACGCGGGGGAAGCCTCGCGCGGCGTTCAAATTGTCGTCACCAGTCGAAAATGCCGCAAGACCGGTTGCCGCTGTCCGCACCGCCGGCGGCAAAGTCGGCTGCGCCTCGCGCGTGCGACAAGGGCCGCAAGGCCGTCGCCTGCTTGGCCTCTCCCGCGATTCCATATAGCTTCGCGCCGCAACAAACCCGGGGTTCCACTTGATGCAGACCAACACCACTTCGCGCGCCCTCGCCGTCGCCGTCTGGCCGCAGAACGTCAACCGCATCGTCCAGGGCATCGTGCTCGTGGTTCTGGGGACCGCGATCCTGGCGATCTCCGCCAAGATCAAGGTGCCGTTCTACCCGGTGCCGATGACGCTCCAGACGTTCGCCATCATGGGGCTCGCGGCGGCCTATGGTTCGCGGCTGGCCGTGATCACCGTGCTCGCCTACCTCGCCGAAGGCGTTTTCGGCATTCCGGTCTTCACCAACACCCCGCCGGCCATCGCCGGCCTCTCCTATTTCATGGGCCCGACCGGCGGCTTCCTCGTCGGCTTCATCCCGCTCGCCTGGATCGTCGGCGCCGCCGCCGACGCCGGCTGGGACCGCTCGCCGTTCAAGATGTTCGCCGCGATGATCGCCGCCGACGTGGTGGTCTTCGCGCTGGGCTTCGCGTGGCTCGCCTGGTTCCTGGTGCTGCCCGGCACCAGCGGCATCGGCGCCTCGGCCGCCTTCACCAACGGCGTCCTGCCGTTCGTCCTCGGCGACCTGCTCAAGATCGTGCTCGCCGCCGCCCTGGTTCCGGCGGCGTGGGGGCTGATCGACAAGCGCGGATAGGCGGTGCGGCGGCACGCGGGTTCGTTCCCGCGAGCGGTGATCGCCCCGAGTGTTGCTCGTCCCTCCAACTTCATCTCCCTCATGTGAACATGAGGGGGTGGCGGGCGCCCGGCGAATGCCGTGCGGGCAGTCCGCAAATTGAGGGCACTCGACGAGCGCCCGCCGCGGCGATTTATGGCCCCCGACACCCGCGCTCCGGGCAGCGGACGGACGGACCCACCTTAAGAGCGGGCAACCCGTCCTGACCGCGCCGCGCGCCGGGAAAGTTCCCCGGGGTTGGCGCTAGCCTGCCGCCTTTAAGGTCATCATGTGACAGCCGGTCGTAATGCCGGCGGGCGGATCTTGCGAAAGCCTCCCGGCGGCATCGGTTGCGAAACCCATGCCGGCAGGCGCCGCGTCCTGCTCCATCTCAAGAACGCCTCCGGAGACGCCCCCTCGTGAGCAGGAACAGGTGCAGTTTCTCATGGGGGGCGGAAGGCGGGGACAACGTTTTGTTTTATCCCCGGTCGCGCGCAAACACGTGGGCAACGTTTCGTTGCCCACCCTACCGACTGAGGCCGGAACTGCGGCCGAGACGGGCGCTCAGCCGCTGCAGTCCTTCGCGGACCATGCTGCCGTAACCATCCGACGGGAGGCTCATGGCCCGTGCTGATCCGATCTTCGCGTGCGCGGCAGCACTCGCGATGTCACCGGTACGGCGATAGGCATCGCCGACGTTCAGATGGAGCGACGGCAGGAAGCCGTCCATGTCCGGCGCGAGCGCATCCCTGTCGGACGTGTCCCGGCTACCGGTCGCTGCCTCAAGGGCCCGCAGGTCCCATTCGAGCTCGGCGGCCACGTCTTCCTCCGTGTCCGCGAGAAAATGGGCAAGCGTGCAGCGATGGAGCGGCGGGCCGGCCGGGTCGCAGCGGGCCCAGAGATCGAGGAGCTGCGCCCGCGCGTCCGCCTTGGCTCCGGATTGAAGAAGCGCGACCGCGGCCGTGATCTCGTCGAAGCCGGGATCACCCATCGCCGGGCGCATCGGGTTGACGCCCGTCCGCGTAGAGCGCGAGGGCGCGAAACGCGGTCGTGTGCGCCGGGGTCGGCACGCCAAGCTCGACGCCGAGGCCATGGACCCGACCGGACAGGAACGGCAGCTCCAATCGGCGGCCGGCTTCGAGGTCCTCCGACATCGACGTGCGCACGCCGGGCGCCATTTCGTCGAACAAACGCATGTTCTCTTCAAAGAAGGACGGCGGCATGGCGTGGCCGGCGGCGGACGCGATCGCCATGCCCTCTTCGAACAACTGGATGAGCAGCGCGCGGCTTTCCGGATTGGAGCGGATCGCCCCGACGCGCGCCCGCATGAGCGAGGTCGCCGCCGAGAAGCCCGACAGGCGCACGAACTTATCCCAGATCGCCTGATCGATATCGGCGACCGCATCGATGTCGAGGCCGTCGACCGGACGGGCGGTGAGTGTCGCGATCTGCGGATCGTCGGGACGGCCGACGACCATGCGGCCGAGCATCGAGGTGTGACGGATGACGCCGGGATTCTCGATCACGGACGTGACGTAGATGCAGCCGCCGATCACTTGCGTGGGCGGCAGGTGGCGGGACATGAGCGCGACGCTGTCGATGCCGTTCTGGAGGGTGACGACGCGGCTGTCGGGTCCGAGCATCGGAGCAAGGCGGGGCGCGAGGCTTTCCACATCCCACAGCTTCACCGCGAAGAGGACGAGATCGACCTTCCCGACGGCGGCGGGATCTTCCTCGGCCCTGGCCTTCACATGCACGTCGCCGCGCGGACTGTGGACCTGAAGACCATTGGCCCGGATCGCCGCAAGATGCGGCCCGCGCGCGATGAACACCACCTCATGGCCGGCCGCCGCCAGCCGCGCGCCGACATAGCCGCCGACACCGCCCGACCCCATGATCGCGATGCGCATTCCCCCACCTCGAAAACACCTGTCGCACCCGGCAGCGCTTATACCACGCGGACGCCGACTCCATTGCCACAGTAAAACAAGAGTGAGAATTCGCGCCACGATCGGATAGCGTGATCCCAAACTTCTGGATATCACCAAAAGACTTGGCACGGGTCGACATCATGGCCGCCTTCTTTGAACCGCAGCCCCGCAATCATCCGGAGGAGATCACGAGAGCGTGCCTTTGGTACATCGACCGACGGATTCAATTGAACGATTTCCTCAAACTGTTCATAGACCTCCTAAAGGCGCAACAGGCGCGCGAAGGCACACCGGGTCCCATCGATCCATATTCCAAGCATCCCAATGAAATGACCTTCTTGAACGAGGTGCGGCTCGTGCGCGCGGTCGAATTGTTTGAAATCTACATCTCGCACATTCTCGCCCTCATCTTCGAGGCGAGACCCGAACTCCTAAAGTCAGAAGGGACGATCAAAGTGTCGAGAGTTGTCGAACTTGGCGACTTTGACGAAATCATCGCAGATATCACTGAGCGAAAGATCAACGAGTTGTCGTATCAGCCGCTGAGTGAGCTTCGGCAATACATTTCGTCCCGCACAAGCATTGAGCTCTTTCCGGATGAGAACCTGTTCGACACAACGCTTTTGGCAACGCAAATCAGAAACGTCATCGCCCACAACGAAAGGCGGGTGAATGAACTGTTTCGACAGCGTGCCGGTTCACGGGTGGAGCGGCTGACACTCAGCGCAACCGGAAAGGTGCAGATAGACGAAGACATGCTGCGGGCGCTTTCTCACACACTGGATCGAATTGTCTTCGACTTTGACGAAGCAGCTTCGTCAAAGTTTGGCATCTACAAGGCCAACCCGATGACCACGATCTACATGCGAGATTGAGGCGACGGCCCCCGCGCCTTCTACCCCGCCACGCGGACGCCGAGCGTGATCGGCTCGTCGCCGACTTTCGATTGCGACACCGTGCCGGCGGGGGTGGCGCTCATGGCGAGCGACACGCCGAGGGTTTCGCGCTTGACCTCGTCCATGTGCGCGTCGAGGGCCGCGGCGGCGGCGGGACCGGCCTTCACCTCGATGGCGATGCGGTCCGACACGTTGAAGCCGGCGTCCTTGCGGGCGACCTGCACGAGGCGGATGAAGTCGCGGGCGAGGCCTTCGCGCTCGAGCTCCGGCGTGACGTTCGTATCCAGCACCACGACGCCGGCGTTGCCGTCGAAGGGCGCAGCGGAGATTCCTTCCTTCGGCTGGAAGCGTACCTCGTATTCGTCCGGCGCCAGCCGCTCACCAGCAACATCGGCTTCGTTTCCAACCAGCTTCCACTTGCCGCTTTTCGCAGCCGCGAGAACGGCCTTCATCGCGCCTCCAACACGCTTTCCCACCTTCCGAGAGTTGACTACGAGGATCGGCGAGCCAAAGGCCGAAGTCTCTGCGACCCAGGCGACGTCCTTCACGTTGGCCTCGTCCTTGATAACGTCTTTAAGGGCTGTGAGACCCAGATCAGAGTACCCACGGTGCGCGACGGTGAGTTTCGCCAGCGGCAGACGGTTGCGGAGATTCTTCGCCGTGCGCACCGATGCAGCGGCGGAGGCGACCGCGCGAGCCATGTCCATGCGCCGGACCAGATCGGCGTCGACCGCGAAGGCGGAGACGTCCGGCCAATCCTGCAAATGGACGCTCTCGCCGCCAGCGAGCGCCCGATGAATGACGTCGGTCAGGAACGGCAGGAACGGCGCCATGGTCCGCGTCACGGTGACCAGCACCGTATAGAGCGTGTCGTAGGCGGCGCGCTTCTGGTCGTCCTTCTCGCTCGCCCAGAAGCGGTCGCGCGAGCGGCGGATGTACCAGTTGTTGAGCGCCTCGATGAACGGCGGCAGCGCGTTGCACGCGGCCGGCAGATCGAGGCGATCCATCGCCTCCTGCACCTTGCCGACCAACTCGGCGGTCTTGCCGAGGATGTAGCGGTCCAACTCGGCTTCCGCCGTCGTCACCATGCGGCCCTTGATGCCGTCGATGTTGGCGTAAAGCGTGAAGAACGAATAGGCGTTCCACAGCGGCAGCATGACCGCGCGGATCGCCTCGCCGATCGCCTTGCCGTCCTTGGGCATGGCGAGATCGCCGCCCGCCATCAGCGGCGAGGAGAGCATGTACCAGCGCAGCGCATCCGCGCCGTAATCGTTGAAAACGGCGATCGGGTCGGGATAGTTCTTGAGCCGCTTGGAGAGCTTCTGCTTGTTTTCGTCGAGCACGATGCCGTGGCCGATGGCCGAGCGGAACGGGGCGCGGTCGAAGAGCGCCGTCGACATCACCATCAGCGTGTAGAACCAGCCCCGCGTCTGGCCGACGTACTCGACGATGAAATCGCCGGGGAAGTGGCTCTCGAACCACTCCTTGTTCTCGAACGGATAGTGGACCTGGCAGAAGGGCATGGAGCCCGACTCGAACCAGCAGTCGAGCACGTCGTCGACGCGGCGCATCATCGACTTGCCGGTCGGATCGTCCGGGTTGGGGCGGACGAGGCCGTCGATGTGCGGCCGGTGGAGATTGGTCGGGCGGACGCCGAAATCGCGCTCCAGCTCGTCGAGCGAGCCGTAGCAATCGGTGCGCGGATACTTGGGGTCGTCCGACTTCCACACCGGGATCGGCGCACCCCAGTAGCGGTTGCGGCTGACGTTCCAGTCGCGCGCGTTGGCGAGCCAGTTGCCGAAGATGCCGTCGCGGACGTGCCCCGGCATCCATTCGATGCCCTGGTTCAACTCGACCATGCGGTCGCGGAACGTCGTCACCGCGATATACCAGGACGGCATCGCCTTGTAGATCAGCGGCTGATCGGTGCGCCAGCAATGCGGATAGTTGTGGTCGTAGGTTTCGTGACGGACGACCACGCCGGGCATGGCCTTGAGGTCGCGGATGATCGCCTTGTTGGCGACGAACACGTTCTCGCCCTTGTAGGGGGGCGCCAGCTCCGTGAAGTTGCCTTCGAGATCCACCGGATCGACCACCGGCAAACCTTCCTTGATGCCGACGGTGAGGTCGTCCTCGCCGAAGGCCGGCGCGATGTGGACGACGCCGGTGCCCTCGCCCAGCTCGATGAAATCTCCGGCGATGACGCGGAAGGCGCCCTCGGCCTTGCGGTCGGCGAAGAAGGGGAAGAGCGGGGAATAGGTCTTGCCGAGGAGCGACGCGCCGCTGACGGTGTCGACCAGCGTCCAGTCGCCGAGCTCGGTCTCGTACTGGGCGCGCGAGTCGGCGGCGAGGATGACGCGGGCGCCGTCCTTCTCCAGAACCGCATAGTCGGCGTCGACCTTGACCGCCAGCGCCATGTTGGCGGGCAGCGTCCATGGCGTCGTCGTCCACGCGATGAGGCGGGTATTGGCTTCGCCGTCGAGCTTGAAGCCGACGGTCAGCGCCGGGTCCTGACGCATGCGGTAGGAATCGTCGAGCCGCGTTTCGGACTGCGACAGGGGCGTCTGCGCCGCCCACGAATACGGCACCACGCGGAAGCCTTCGTAGACCAGCCCCTTGTCCCAGAGCTGTTTGAACGCCCACATGGTCGATTCCATGTAGGACAGGTCCATGGTGCGGTAGTCGTTGTCGAAATCGACCCAGCGTGCCGAGCGGTTGACGTAATACTCCCAGTCGGAGCGGAACTGCATGACCGAGGTCCGGCAGTGCTCGTTGAACTTCGCCATGCCGTACTTGAGGATGTCGCGGCGGCCGGAGAGCTTAAGTTCGCTCTCGGCGTGGAGCTCCGCCGGCAGACCGTGGCAATCCCACCCGAAGCGGCGCTCGACCATACGCCCACGCATCGTCTGGTAGCGCGGCACCAGGTCCTTCACGAAGCCGGTGACGATGTGGCCGTAGTGGGGAAGGCCGTTGGCGAACGGCGGGCCGTCATAGAAGACGTACTCGGGCGCGCCCTCGTCGCGGCGCCGGTCGATGGACTTCTGGAAGGTCTTCTCGTCTTCCCACAGCTTCAGGATCGCCTCTTCCAGCTTGGGGAAGGAGGGCGAAGCATCGGCGGGCGGATAGACGGTCGCCGCGGCGGCCGGTTTGGCGGTGTCGTTCATGGCAGCGTCTAGATAGAGCGGCGGGGCGGCGGGCGCGATACCCCCTGAAACGGCCGGATCGATACAGTTTTTGCGGGGGCCGCGCCACCCCTGCCATCAGTTGTCAGGGCGGCCCCTTAACATCGCGTTTGCCATGGGGCGGGTTTCCGCCCCTGCGACATTTTCGCAAGCTTGCATATAATAAGCGACCTCACTATATCGCCGCCCATGACCTTCATGCCCCTCGCCAACATGCCCGCCAACAAGCGCCTGGCGTTCCTCATCCAGGACCTCGCGCGGGTCTTGCGCAACAAGTTCGACCACCTGGCCAGCGAGTCGGGCATGACAACCGCGCAATGGCGCGTGCTGGCGACGGTCGCCCGCTGCCAGAGCGCCAAGCTGGAGGCGCCCAACCAGGCCTCGCTCGCCGAGATCCTGGAGGTCGAGCCGATCACGCTCTCCCGCCAGATCGACCGCCTCGCCGCCGCCGGGCTGATCGAGCGCCGGCCCGACCCGGCCGATCGGCGCGCCCACCTGCTCCACCTAACCGACAAGGCGTTGCCGCTGGTCGAGGGATTCCGCAACCTCGGCACCAAGACGATGAAAGCCGCGCTCGACGGAATTTCCGATACCGAGCTGAGCGCCGTGATCGACGTCCTGGAGCGGTTTCGCACCAACCTGACCGGCAAGCCCCACACCAGCGGGGCTTTCGCCGAACCCGAACAACCCGAGAAAGAGACGAGTGCAGCGCCATGAGTGCAGATGGTGGTGATAACCGAATCGAGATGCGCGAAGGCGGCGACGCCCGCGCCCGCGCGGCGGCCCCTCCCCTGGCGCCGGTCGCGACCGACACCGTGAGCGAGCCGGAAGCGCCGCCCGCCAAGCCGCGCAACACGCGCCGCCTGATCCTGATGATTTCCGTGCCGCTGGTGATCCTGGCGATCGGCGGCTACCTGTGGCTGTCCGGCGGGCGTTCGGCCTCCACCGACAACGCCTACGTCCAGCAGGACCGCGTGACCATCAGCCCGCAGATCTCGGGCCGCATCGTCGATGCGCCGGTCAAGGAGAACCAGCACGTCAAGGCCGGCGACGTGCTCTTCAAGCTCGACCCGCAGCCCTTCCAGATCACCCTCGACGCCGCCAACGCGGCGCTCGCCTCGGCGCGCCTCCAGGTCGAGCAACTGCGCGCCGCCTACAGCCAGGCGCTCGCCGCCCAGAAGGCAGCCGCCGACGACGTCGCCTTCTACCAGAAGACCTTCGACCGCCAGCAGGGACTGCTCGGCAAGGGCGTCGCCACCCAGGCCGCCTACGACCAGGCGGAGCAGAACCTGCACACCGCCCAGCAGGCGCTGGCGCAGGCCAACGAGCGGGTGACGGCCGCGCTCGCCGCGCTGGGCAGCGACCCGTCCATCAAGACCGACGATCACCCGATGGTGCTCGCCGCGCTCGCCAAGCGCGACCAGGCCGCCCTGGACCTCGCCAACACCACCGTGGTGGCGCCTGCCGACGGTGTCGTCGCCCAGTCCGACCGGCTGCTGGTCGGCGAACAGGTGACCTCGGCGACCGCCGTGATGAGCCTGGTGGAGACCGACTCCTCCTACGTCGAGGCGAACTTCAAGGAAACCGACCTGACGCGGATGGTTCCCGGACTGAAGGCGACGGTGACGGTCGACGCCTACCCGGGCAAGACCTTCGCGGCGGTCGTTGATTCGATCGGCGCCGGCACCGGCTCCGAGTTCTCGCTGCTGCCCGCCCAGAACGCCACCGGCAACTGGGTCAAAGTCGTCCAGCGCGTCCCGGTGCGCATCCGCTTCGTCGATTCGACCGACGGCGTGCCGCTGCGCGCCGGCCTCAGCGCCTCCGTGACGGTCGATTTCGAAAACAGCTCCAGCACCGCCGCCGCGGCCACCAACTAAGAACCCGACGAGAGCCGAGGAATGGCCGACCAGACAGCCAGCGCGCCGTCGTTCGCGGTCAAGCACCGCGGGCTGATCACAGTCTCGATCATGGCGGCGATGATCATGCAGATTCTCGACATGACCATCGCCAACGTGGCGCTGCCGCACATGCAGACGAGCCTTGGCGCCGCTCAGGACACCATCACCTGGGTGCTGACCTCCTATATCGTGGCTTCGGCGATCGCCACGCCGATCACCGGCTGGCTCGCCGACCGCATCGGCCGCAAGCAGCTCTTCCTGATCTGCATCGCCGGCTTCGTCGGCTCGTCGGCGCTGTGCGGCACCGCCCTCAGCCTCGACGAGATGGTCTTCTTCCGCATCGCGCAGGGCGCCTTTGGCGCCGCCATGGCGCCGCTGTCCCAGGCGGTGCTGCTCGACATCAACCCGCGCGAGAAGCTCGGCCAGGCGATGGCCCTGTGGGGCGCCGGCATCATGGTCGCGCCGATCATCGGGCCGACCATCGGCGCCTGGATCACCGACAACATGACCTGGCGCTGGTGCTTCTACATCAACGTTCCGGTCGGCATCGCCGCCTTCGCCGGAATCTTCTTCTTCCTGCCCGATACGGTGAAGCGCATCCGCCGCTTCGACTTCCTCGGCTTCGCGCTGCTGTCGATCGCCGTCGGCGGGCTCCAGCTGATGCTCGACCGCGGCCAGGAACTCGACTGGTTCTCTTCCGCCGAGATCGTCATCGAGACCGGCATCGTGATCTGCGCGGCATGGATGTTCGTCGTCCACAGCGCCACCTTCAAGGAACCGTTCCTCGAACTGGCGCTCTTCCGCGACCGCAACTTCGTCTCCTCGATGATCTTCATGTTCGTGGTCGGCGTCGTGCTGCTCGCCACCATGGCGCTGCTGCCGCCGATGATGCAGACCCTGCTTGGCTACCCGGTGGTGACGACGGGCCTGATCCTGGCGCCACGCGGCATCGGCACCATGATGTCGATGGTCGTGGTCGGCCGCGTGGTCCAGCGCGTCGACCCGCGCCTCCTGATCGCCTTCGGAATCACGCTCACCTCGCTGTCGCTATGGCAGATGACCGGCTTCACGACCGGGATGAATGACTGGCCGATCATCACCTCGGGCATCATTCAGGGCTTCGGTCTCGGCTTCCTGTTCATCCCGTTGCAGACGGTCGCCTTCGCCACCCTCGATCCGAAGTTCCGCACGGAAGCCTCGGGCGTGTTCAATCTGGTGCGCAACATCGGCTCGTCGATCGGCATCTCGATCGTGGCGACGCTGCTTGCCTCCAACCTGCAGGTCAACCACGCCGAACTCGGCGCGCAGATCACGCCGTTCAGCCAGAACCTGACGGCGATGGGCATCGACCCCGGCTTCCTGACCTCTGAGGCCGGCGCCCAGACCGCCGCCCAGCTCGACGGGCTGGTGACCCAGCAATCGCTGATGATTTCCTACATCGACGACTTCAAGCTGATGTCGCTGATCACGCTGCTGGCGCTGCCGCTGCTGTTCGTCATGCGCTACAAGCGCCAGCCCGCCGGCGCTCCGCAGGGCGGACCGCCGGCCGCGGCCGCCATGGCCGACTAGGGACGAAGCCGCCGCTTCAGGCGCCGGCGGCGAAGGCTCCGTAGAACAGGGCGAGCGCGACCAGCGCGCATACTCCTGCGCCGATCGCCATCCAGATGCGCGAGCGCCCGAGCGATTTCGTGCGCTCCTCCTCCGACTTGATGCTGACGACGAACGGCTGCTTCTTGCCGGTCGACTTGCCGACCGCGCCGCCGGCAAGCGCCGTGGCGAGCACGTAGACGGGCGCATCGGGGGCGATGACCCACTCGGTGTAGCGATAGCCAAGCGTGCCCCCGCCGAGGAGACCGGAGACCAGCGACTGGCCGATGCCGGCCGACTCGGTGCGCCGGTGGACCTGTTCGCCCTCGACGCTGGCCCCCTCGAAGACGATCGGCACACTGCCGGTCGCATCCGCGACCGCGACGCCGTCCGCGGCCTTCACCACGTCGGTCTCGGTCTCGTACTCGCGCTTGGTCTCCACCTTGCCGTCCGAACCGGTCTCGCGGCGCTCCACCTCGCGCTCGGTCAGCGCCCGGTACCAGACGCACGGCTTTTCCGCGAACTCCGACGTCAGCGGCGCCGGCGCGCGGATGTTTCCCTTGAGTTCAACCAGCGTGCCCGGCGCCTTGCCGGCGACATCCCTGGCGTTGCTGGTCTCGGTCGCCGCCATCAGCGCCATTTCGGCACCGACCCGCGAACGCCAGTACCAGAGGCCGATCGCGACCACCGCGAACATCAACCCGATGACGAGAAGAACCCAATTCATGGCCACCCCCCCTTGATGTCGGCGCCGAGACTCAAAGCGTCGCGGCAACCGGGGAATTTACCAGATGTCAGGGGTTTGGTGGGAGCGCGTCAGAATGAGGGTAGGCCGAGACCCTCTCCGCCTAGGGCACAGCCTCGGCGAGCCCCAGCGCCCATGCGCCATAGAGGAAAGCGGCGGCCGCCAGGCCCGAAAGCATGGCACCGATCAGCTGCCAGACGCGCGACCGGCCGAGCGACTTCATGCGCTCCTCCTCCGACTTGATGCTGACGATGAACGGCTGCTTGCCCGCCCCCGCCTTGCCGACCTTGCCGCCGCCGGCGGTTCCCAGCACGTAGATCGGCACGTCCGCCGCCACGACCCATTCGGTGAAGCGGAACGCGCGCCGGATTGGGGAAGTCTCGCGGGTGATGGTGCCGTCCTGCCCCGGAAAGCCGCGCTCCTGGAAGACAAGCTCGCCTTCGACCTTGGCGCCCTCGAAATCAAGCGGCACGGCGCCGGTGGAATCCTCCACCGTGGCCGGCGACCAGTGGATCGAGTCGGTGACGGTCTCGTGATCGATGGTGACCTCGCGATTGCCGTTAGCGTCGGTGCCGCTGCGCTCGATCTCGCGTTCGGTCAGCGCCCGGTACCAGACGCACGGTTTGCCGGTGAACTCTGACGTCAGCGGCGCCTCGCAGCGCAACGCCCCCTTGACCTCAACCAGGGTTCCAGGAGCCTTGCCGGGGACATCGCGCACGGCACTGGTTTCGGTCGCCGCCATCAGGCGCATTTCGAGGCTGCCGCGCGACCGCATGACGAGCAGCCAGATCGACAGGCCAGCGAATGCAGCAAAGAACACCAGCAGGATAATCGTCGCCATGGTCACCCCCGTTTTGCGGAGCGGCAAGCGGCGCGAAGGCGGGAGGGGCAGCGCATCGCCGATTCCGTCTGGCGCGAGCATACAGGCAGACGACCGACGGGCGAGCCCGTTTTTATATGTCGGGCGGTGGCCGGCTCTCCTGCTTCCGCAGGAAATCCCGATGTCATTATCCCGGGTGGCGCGGCGCAAACGATGTCGCGCCCGCCGCCGGACTTCGGCCGCCTCAGCTATTCCAGAGTGGCGAAGTTGGCGTGAGCGACCACCACCCATGCGTCGCCGCTCTTGCGGAAGACGGTCAGGCGCGGCGCGCGCACTTCCACCGCCTTGCCGTCACGCGTCTGGCGGATCGACAGGATGTAGCTGGTCACCAGCGTATCGCCGTCGCGGGTCACCACCAGCCCCTGAACGTCGGGGGGAGAGGCGATCGCCGGCAGGTCGCTCTTGAGATAGCCGGCGCGGTCGTATCTTGAGCCATCGGCGCGCACGATCTGGAAATCCGGTGCAAGCATTGCGCCGATCACGGCCGTATCGCCGCTGGCGACCGCCTTGATCCACGCCGCGACCGCATCCTTGCCCTCGTCCTGGAGCGTGCTCTCCGCGGCATAGGCGCCGGACAGGAAGGCGGCCTGCGGAACGACCCACGACCCCGCCACCAGGCACACCGCGACGAGCGCGGCGCGCATGCCGATCCGGATTGCGACATCGACTCTCATTCGTCCTCCTACTCCCCGTAAGGAATCCAGATGTTCTTGACCTGGGTGGCGTGGCGCAGGATGTCGCGCCCGCCGCCGATTTCCGGATCGGCCCAGTCGCGCACCACCGTCTCGCTCCAGGTCTGCTTGAGGTTGCCGGCCGACGCCTTGTCGATCGGCGCCATGCTGTCGGCGTTGCCGAAGGTCCAGATCGCGTCGACCGCGTCGTGCTTGGCGAGCTCGAGGCCGAGGGCGGCCTTGTCGCCGGTGACGATGTTGATCACGCCGCCCGGCACGTCGGAGGTGTCGAGCACCTGATAGAGGTCGGTGGCGATCAGCGCCTGGGCCATCGACGGGATCATGACGACAGCGTTGCCGGCCGCGATCGCGCCGCCCATCAGCGAAGCGAAGGCCAGGAGGCCCGGCTCCTCCGGCGCCACGATACCGACCACGCCGACCGGCTCGTTGATGGCAAGCGCCAGCCCGCGGAACGGCGGCTTGTGGATGAGCCCTTCGTGCTTGTCCGCCCACGCCCCCCACGCGAACAGGCGGGCGACGGCGGCGTCGACCTCCAGCTTGGTCTTGGCCGCCTTGACGCCGCGCAGGAGCCGCAGGCGATCGGCGAACTCATGGGCGCGGGCGTCGAGATTCTCCGCGATGTAGTAGAGGATCTGCGCGCGATTGTGCTCGCTGGTGGTCGCCCATTTGGCTTGCGCCTTGCGGGCGGCCTCGACCGCATCGCGGATGTCCTTGCGGTTGCCGTCGCCGACTTCGCCGACCAGCTTGCCGCCGGGCCCGGCGACGGGGCGCGAATAGCCGCCGTCCGGGCGCACCTGCTTGCCGCCGATGTAGAGCTTGGCGGTGCGGTCGATGCCGCCACCGACCAGCTCCAGCCCGAGATCGGGCTTGGGCGGGGGAACCTCGGCCAGCTTCCTCGCCGACTTCATCCACTTCGGCTTGGTGTAGGCGAAGGTGCCCTCGCGCCCGCCCTCGCGGCCGTAACCCGATTCCTTGTAGCCGCCGAAGCCGGCGCCGGCGTCGAACAGGTTGGTGGAGTTCACCCACACCACGCCCGCCTTGACCTTCGGCGCGATGTCGAGGGCGAGGTTGATCGATTCCGACCAGATCGACGCGGCGAGGCCGTACTCGGTGTTGTTGGCGAGCGCTACCGCCTCTTCCGGCGTGCGGAAGCTCATGGCGACGGCGACCGGCCCGAAGATCTCGACGCGCGCCACCGTCGATGCGGCCTCGACGTTGGCAAGCAGCGTCGGCGGATAGAAGCAGCCGGCGGCGGGAAGCGTCGCGTGGGTCTGGTAGAGGGTGGCGCCCTCCGCCACCCCCTGCTCGACCAGCTTGGTGATGCGCTGCACCTGGACCGGCGCGACGATGGCGCCGAGGTCGATGGCCTTGTCGAGGGGCGAGCCGACGCGCAGCGTCTCGAGGCGCGTGCGGAGCTTCGCGATCATCGCCTCGTAGACGCCCTCCTGGATGAGCAGGCGCGAGCCGGCGCAGCACACCTGGCCCTGGTTGAACCAGATGGCATCGACCACGCCCTCGACGGCCGAATCGAGATCGGCGTCGTCGAAGACGATGAACGGCGACTTGCCGCCCAACTCCAGCGTCAGGGACTTGCCGGTGCCGGCGGTGGTCTCGCGGATGCGGCGGCCGATCTCGGTCGAGCCGGTGAAGGCGATCTTGTCGATGCCGGGGTGCTTGACGATCAGCTCGCCGGTCGTCGAGCCCTCGCCGGTGACGATGTTGACGACGCCCTTGGGCAGGCCGGCCATCTCGCAGATTTCGGCGAAGAGCAGCGCGGAGAGCGGCGTGAACTCGGCCGGCTTCAGGATAACCGTGTTGCCGAGCGCGATCGCCGGGGCGATCTTCCACGCCAGCATGAGCAGCGGAAAGTTCCACGGGATGATCTGACCGCAGACGCCGACCGCCATGCGATCCGGCAGCTCGCTCGCCATCAGCTCCGCCCAGCCGGCGTGATGATAGAAATGGCGGGCGACCAGCGGCACGTCGATGTCGCGGGTCTCACGGATCGGCTTGCCGTTGTCGAGCGCCTCGACGACCGCGAACAGGCGCGAGTGGCGCAGGACCAGCCGGGCGATGGCGTAGAGGTATTTGGCGCGCTCGTGGCCGGGGCGCCGCGCCCACGGCCCTTGCGCCTTGCGCGCCGCCTTGACGGCAAGCTCGACGTCCTCGGCGCCGCCGACCGCGATCCGCGCCAGCACCTCGCCGGTGGCGGGATTGTGGGTCTCGTGCCACAGACCGGAGAGCGGCTTGACCCAACGCCCGTCGATGAACAGCGAGGCCTCGGCGTGTTTGGCGATCCAGGCGCGGGCGTCCGTTTCGCTCTCCGGCGCCGGGCCGTAATCCATGGTGTCGAGGATTTCAGCGATGGACATGGGTGGCCTCCCGCCTTGCCAGATCGCCATCTGTACGTATATACGTACAGTAACCAACGGATGGAATCCAGCGATGTCGCATGTCTCATTTACCGAACTTCGCGCGAACATGGCCAAGCATTTCGACCGCGTCGAATCCGATCGCACGGAACTGGTGGTTACGCGCCAGAACCATGAGCCGGTCGTCGTCATGCCATTGGCCGAGCTGGAAGGCCTGCGTGAGACGCTTCATCTTCTCTCGACGCCGGCCAACGCCGAGCATCTCCTCGGTTCGATTGCGGAAGCCAATGCAGGGAACCTGACGGAGCACGACCTGATCGAGCCATGAAGCTCGCGTTCACGCCAAAGGGGTGGACGGACTATCTCCACTGGCAGGAGCACGACCCGGCGATCCTCGAGCGCGTCAACGAATTGCTGAAGCAGGCTTTGCGCACCCCGTTCGCGGGCATCGGCAAGCCGGAACCGCTTGTCGGCAGCCTCAAGGGCTGGTGGTCGCGACGGATAACCCGCGAGCACCGCCTCATCTATCGCTTGACCGGCAGCGGCGACGCTCAGGCGTTGGAGATCGCGTCGTGCCGGTTTCATTACGGGCGGTGACGGGCCTCACCGCTCTGTTCTAGCCGCCGAGCGTTTCGACCGCCTCTTCCATGAATTCGCGCACCCCGGCATCGGTCTCGGTCTCCAGCGCCGGGCCGTAATCCATGGTGTCGAGGATTTCAGCGATGGACATGGGTGGCCTCCTCCCGGGCAGGGCGATCAGGCAGCCTTCAGCACAAAATCAACCCGCACCGCATCATACGGGAACGCGATGCGGCCGTCCTCCGTCCGATCGATGACGCCGGCATCGATCAGGGCGCGGACGTCGCCATGCACCGCCTTGACGTCGCGGCCGACGCGGCGCGCCGCCTCGCGGATCGACATCGGTCCCTCGCCGGTCATCGCCTTCAGGATCTCCCAGCGCTTTGCGGTCAGCGTCCGCCACAGCAGCTCGACGCTCGCGAAGGTGATGTGGGCGCCCTCGGCCTTGCCCTGAAACGCACGAACCGCGCGGCGACTGACGTCCTTTCGGGTGGCGACAGAAAGCGTGACCTGGTTCATTTCGGTCTCCAGCGGTCGATATCGGCCCAGAAATCGGCAAGCAACCGTTCCGGCGACGTGAAACGGTAGGGCTCTTCCCGGTCGCCGATATGGCGGTGATCGCCTTTGCCGGCCTCGTTATCGTAGCGCAGGACGCAGACGCCCGCGACGACATAGGCCAGCGCATATTTGTATTCGTGGCGCGAGCCGCGAACCTTCGACGGAACCCGCCATATCCTGAGTTCAGCGAAGGCATCGTCGGCCACCTGATGGCGCTCATGGAGCAGCAACTCGGCGGCCATGTTCGAGCCTATGCCATCATCCGCGGAGTGTTGTCAATAGGTCCAACGGTCCCGTTCTAGCCGCCGAGCGTTTCGACCGCCTCTTCCATGAATTCGCGCACCCCGGCATCGGTCTCGGTCTCCAGCGCCTCGCGGAGGATCGGGAACGCCGCCTCGCCGTGCCTGGCGAGCGCGATGGCGAGCCAGTGGCGGGTCGCCGGCCACTCGCTGGCAAGCCCCGGCGCAATGTCCGGAACGAGATCGCCGGCCACCGTGCCGAGAATCTTTGCGTAGAGCTCCTGCGTCGTCGAGATGTCGGCAAGCGTATCGCCATCCGAGTCATCGACCTCGGCGCGTTCGGCGGAGAGCGTGTCGAGCTCGGCGATCATCTCAGCGACTTCGGGCGCGCCACACTGGCGGGCGACGGCAACAATGCCCTTCTCCGGGACCGGCTCCCACGGCTCCAGACCCTTCTTGGCTTCGATCAGCAATTCACGGATGCGGGTCATGGACACCGATGTCTGGTCACGCGGTGGCGGCACGATACAAAGCCACCTAGCGCGGCACAATCCAGATGCGCTCGGACGCGAAGTCCAGCGTGACGACGTTCTGGCTGAGAAAAGCCGCGCCGAAGTTGCCGTCGTAGATGATGTCTTCGGCGTGAACCTCGACGCCGGTCATGGGGTGCCCGGCGACCGTCAGATCCACTGAAACGGGCTCGGCCATCTGGCCCTCCTTGATGACCGGCGGCGCGTCGAGACCGAGGATGGCGAAGGCGTGCGGCGCGAGGATGTTGCCGCCGCCGAAGCCGCTGTCGAGTTCGATGCGCAGCGGTTCGCCGTCCGTCGCCACCTCCAGGAATGCGCCGAGTGCGATCCCCGCGACCTCGCGCTGCAGATGCAGCGGCGCGGCGACGAGACCCTTCGTCCGTTCGGCCAGGGACCCCGGGCTCTCCAGGATCAGCTTTCCGTCCGGCCAATCCAGCGTGATCGGACCGTCCGCGAAGGCGTTGAGCGACACGATGCTCCAGCCATCCGGGAGGATGTTCGCGTTGTCGAAATATCCGACCGCATCGCGCCCCGCGACCCCGCCGGCGCTGATCTCAAGCGTGCCGCACCACGGCACCTTGACCACTTCGCCGGTCATCCGGACGCCGGCGATCTGGCCGAACGGCTTGCAGCCGATCCGCTTCGCAACAGCCTTGCCGACGAACGAGATTCCGGCGCCGGTGTCGAAAAGCGCCGAGAGCTTCACGCCACCGATTTCCACCTCGATGCTCTTGAGGCCATTGACCATCTCCGAAACGGGCAGCACGGCGCGCGGCGCGCTGGTCTCGGCGGAAGCCGGAACGGCGATTGCGATACCGATCGCGACCAGCGCCGTGAGTGACGCTTTGATCCGCGAGGCAGTCGGGTGGGTTTGTGTGGGCGTCATGGCAGGTCTCCTGAGTTCCGGGCGCTGGCACGACCGACTGGAACCGCTGGTGGCGGTCCGCCGGTCCGGCCTTGGGTCTCATCTGTAGGCAAGGGACCGCCGGGAAGCTTGAAGGCCATGTGGATTTGTTCTGAAGATTCCCGGATTTCGGGCGAGGTCAGCCCGTTCCGAGCGCCGTTTCAGGCTCGGGCGTCCACCGAGCAGCGTGCCTCACGCCATCGCGTGGTGGTCGAAGGAGGCGTAGCGGCCGGTGACGTAGTATTCGAGCTGGCGCTCGATATCGGCGAGCAGCGACGAGGCGCCGATGCGGAAGAGGCCGGGCTGCAGCCACTCGTCGCCGAGTTCTTCCTTCATCACGAACTGGAAGGCCATGGCGTCCTTGGCCGTCGAGATGCCGCCGGCCGGCTTGAAGCCGACCACGTGGCCGGTCATCTCGCGATAGGCGCGGATGGCGCGCACCATGATGAGCGCCACGGGGAGCGTGGCGTTGACGCCTTCCTTGCCGGTCGAGGTCTTGATGAAATCGGCGCCGGCCATCATCGCCACCCATGAGGCGCGGCCGACGTTGCGAAGCGTCTTGAGATCGCCGGTGCCGAGGATCGCCTTCATGTGCGCGGGGCCGCAGGCGGCCTTGAACTGCTTCACCTCGTCGTAGAGCGCCGGCCAGTTGCCCCTCAGCACATGCTCGCGGGTGATGACGATGTCGATCTCCGAGGCGCCGTCGGCGACCGACTCCTCGATTTCGCGCAACCGCGTGTCGAACGGCGTGAGGCCGGCGGGAAACGCGGTCGAGACGGCGGCGACCGGCAGGCCGGTGCCTTCGAGCGCCGCGACCGCGGTCCTGACGAACCGGTGATAGACGCAGACCGCGGCGGTGGTGATCTTGCGGTCGGCGAGGCCCAGCGCCTCCTGGATATCCGGACGGAGCGGATGGACGGCCTTGGCGCACAGGCGCCGCACGCGGCCTTCGGTATCGTCGGAGTTGAGCGTGGTGAGGTCGATGCACTGCAGCGCCTTGACCAGCCACGCCGCCTGCCACTGTTTCTTGACCGTGCGGCGCTTGGGGAGCGTCGCCGCGCGCCGCTCGACAGCGGAGAGATTGACGCGCACGCCCGCCACCGGCTCCGGATCGAACGGGATGCCGGGATTGTGCGGCGCCTCGGGCACGTTGCGAAGACGGTGGATTTCCGCGCTTTCGCGGCCGGCGACACTCTGCGACATGGCTCTTTCGGGCCTCCCTGACTGGCACTCTACCCGGTTCCGCGCTTTGCCTGAAGGCGGGTCGGCGCCCGCCGTTTTCGGGTGGCATGGCGGGCGGTGCGGCGCCACAATGGCCCCCATGAAACAGACCATTCGCGGATTCGCCCTGTTCGACACGCCGATCGGCACCTGCGCGCTCGCCTGGAGCGGCAAGGGCATCGCCGCCGTGCAGCTGCCTGAACGCGACGCGGCGGCGACGCGCGCGTGGATGGAGCGGCGCTATCCCGACGCCCGCGAGACGCCGCTTCCCCCGACGCTCCATCTCGCCGTCGACCGGATCGTGGCGCTTCTTTCCGGCGAGCCGGCCGACCTTGCGCCGATCGCGCTCGACATGGATGGCGTGCCGGAATTCAACGTGCGCGTCTATCAGGTGGCGCGGTCCATCCCGCCCGGCGAGACCATGACCTATGGCGAAATTGCGCGCGCCCTTGGCGAGCCCGGCGCATCCCGCGCGGTGGGCGCCGCGCTCGGCGCCAACCCGTTCGCCATCGTCGTCCCCTGCCACCGGGTGCTCGCCGCCAACGGCAAGGCGGGCGGCTTCTCGGCCAGCGGCGGCGTGACCACCAAGATGAAGATGCTGACCATCGAGCGGGCGCGAACGGGAAGCACGCCGACGCTGTTCGACACCGTCGGCGGGCTGCCGCTGGCGACAGCCGGGAACCGGCCATGACCCGCGCGGTCGTCATCGGCGGCTCCGGCCACATCGGCACCTATCTGGTGCCGCGGCTGGTCGAGGCCGGGTACGAGGTCGTCAACGTGGCGCGCGGCGAGCGCGCGCCTTACACGCCCCATGCCGCCTGGCAGCACGTGCGGACCGTCAAGGCCGACCGCGACGCGGAGGAGACCGCCGGAACCTTCGGCCAGACGATCCGCGACCTCAAAGGCGACGTTGTCATCGACCTGATCTGCTTCAAGCTGGAGAGCGCCAGGCATCTCACCGAAGCGCTTCGCGACACCGTCCAGCATTTTCTCCATTGCGGCACGATCTGGGTGCATGGCCCGAGCGTCTCGCCGCCGACGACGGAAGCGGCGCCGCGCAAACCGATCGGCGAGTACGGGACACAGAAGGCGGCGATCGAGGACTATCTTCTCGGCGAAGCGCACCGGACCGGATTTCCGGCGACCATCGCCCATCCGGGCCATATCGTCGGGCCGGGCTGGGCGCCGTTGAACCCGGCCGGCCACTTCAACACCGCCGTCTTCGAGACGCTGGCGCGGGGCGAGGAGCTGGCGCTCGCAAACTTCGGCATGGAGACCGTCCATCACGTCCACGCCGACGACGTGGCGCAAGTCTTCATGCAGGCGATCGCCAACCGCAGCGTCGCGATCGGTGAAGCGTTTCATGCGGTAGCGCCCACCGCGATCAGTTTGAAGGGCTACGCCGAGGCGATGAGCGCCTGGTTCGGCAAGGCGCCGAAGCTGAAGTTCGTGCCCTACGTCGAATGGAAGAAGACCCAGCGGCCCGAAGACGCCCAGGCGACCTGGGAGCACATCTTCCGCAGCCCCTGCCATTCCATCGAGAAGGGCCAGCGGCTGATCAACTACGCGCCGCGCTACACCTCGCCGCAAGCGGTGCAGGAGGCCGTCACCCGGCTGATCGAGACGGGCGTGGTGAAGACGGCGTGAGGGAGCCGCGGCCGTTCAGCCGATGACCGCCTCGACGGCGACCGACTTCGTGCCCGCGGCCGGCGGCGGCACCAGGTTTCCGTCGATCGTCTTGCCGTCCACGGTCAGCTTCACCTTGTTGCCGGGGCCGGCGCGCTTCACCGCGACGTCGTAGGTCACGCCGCGGAAGCGCCGGCTGACGGTGAAGCCGTCCCAGTTTTCCGGGATGACCGGCGCGATGCGCAGGCCCGCGTAGTCCGGACGGACGCCGAGGATCCACTGGGTGATGGCGTAGTAGTTGTACGCCGCCGTGCCGGTCAGCCACGAATTCTTGGCCTCGCCGTGGCTCGGCGCGTCGCGGCCGGCGATCATCTGCGCATAGACGTAGGGCTCCAGCCGGTGCACCTCGCTGATCGACTCGCGCGCCGACGGGTTGATGCGGGTGTAGTAGTCGAAGGCCGCGTCGCCGTTGCCCATCATGGTCTCGGCGATCATCACCCACGGATTGTTGTGGCAGAAGATGCCGGCGTTTTCCTTGTAGCCCGGCGGGTAGGACGAGATCTCGCCGTACTCGAGGTAGTAGTGGGTGTAGGCCGGCTGCTGCAGCACGATGCCGTGCGGGGTGGCGAGGTGCGCGGCGACCGAATCCAGCGCCTGCCGCGCCTTGCCGTCGTCGAGGCCGATGCCGGCGAGCACGCAGAAGCCCTGCGGCTCGATGAAGATCTTGCCCTCCGCGCAGTCCTTCGAGCCGACCTTGCGGCCGAAATCGTCGTAGGCGCGCACGAACCATTCGCCGTCCCAGCCATGCTCGCGCACCACCGCGTCCATCTTCTTCGCGACGTCGCGGTAGAACGCCGCGTCGTCCGCCTTGCCGTGCAGCTGGGCGATCGCGGCAAGCTCATTCGCCGACAGCACCATCAGGCCACCGATGAAGACGGATTCGGCGGTTTTGCCGTCCTTGCCCTTGAGGGTCTGGAACGACTGGCCGGGCTCATCGGAGAAGCAGTTGAGGTTGAGGCAGTCGTTCCAGTCGGCCTGGCCGATCAGCGGCAGACCGTGCGGACCGGTGTTGTCGAGGGCGTAGCGGATCGAGCGGCACAGATGCTCGTAGAGCGGCACCTCGGTACCCGGCGTGCTGTCGAAGGCCACCGCCTCGTCGAGGATCGCGACATCGCCGGTCTCCTTCAGGTAGGCGGCGACGCCGACGATCAGCCAGTGCGGATCGTCGTTGAAACCGCCGCCGACCGCATCGTTGCCCTTCTTGGTGAGCGGCTGATACTGGTGATAGGCGCCGCCGCTTTCCAGTTGCGTGGCGGCGAGATCGAGAATGCGCTGGCGGGCGCGCGCCGGCACCATGTGGACGAAGCCGAGCAGGTCCTGATTGGAGTCGCGGAAGCCGAGGCCCCGGCCGATGCCCGATTCAAACGTCGAGGCTGAGCGCGACATGTTGAACGTCGCCATGCACTGGTAGGCGTTCCAGATGTTGACCATGCGGTCGGTGTGCTCGTCCGGCGACGACACCCGGTAAATGCCGAGGAGGTCCGCCCAATAGGCGCCGAGTTTGGCGAAGGCAGCATCGGCCGTGGCGAGATCGCGCCAGGAAGCGATCTTTGGCCTGACCCGCGACTTGTCGATCACCTGCGAGCCGGGCGGATCGAACTTCCTGTCCTTCGGATTCTCGAAGTAGCCGAGCACGAACTGGACGCGTCTGGTCTCGCCGGGCGCCAGTTGGACCGTGACGTGGTGCGAGCCGATCGGCGACCAGCCATGGGCAATTGAATTCGACGACTTTCCGCGCTCCACCGCCTGCGGCTTGTCCCAGCCGCGCCAGGGGCCGAGGAAGTCCTCGCGCTGGGTATCGAAGCCGGCGAGCGCCTCCGAACACGCAAACCAGGCGAAGTGATCGCGCCGCTCGCGGTATTCGCTCTTGTGAAAGATCACCTCGTCGTCGACCTCGACCTCGCCGATCGACAGATTGCGCTGGAAGTTGGTGGCGTCGTCGTTGGCCTCCCACAGGCAGAATTCGACCGAGGAGAACAGCGAGATTTCCGCCGCGCTGGCGCGCTCGTTGGTGAGCGTCACCTGCCAGACCTCGAGATTCTCGTCGAGCGGCACGAAGTAGCGCGTACTGGCGGCGATGCCGGCGCGGCGCGAGGAAATGACGCTGTAGCCCATGCCGTGCCGGCACTCGAAACTGTCGAGGGTGCTCTGGGTCGGCATCCACGAGGGCGACCAGAAATCGCCGCTCTCGTCGTCGCGCAGGTAGATGTAGCGGCCCCCGAAATCCGCCGGCACGTTGTTGTAGCGGCCGCGGGTGATGCGCCGCATGCGCGCATCGCGATAGTAGGAATAGCCGCCCGCGGTCGCCGACAGGATGCCGAAGTAGTCCTGGCAGCCGATGTAGTTGATCCACTGCATCGGCGTATCGGGCCGCGTGATGACGTATTCGCGACGCTCGTCGTCAAAGTAGCCGTATTTCATGACGTCCCCGTTCCCGGTCGTGCGGGCGCCCTCCCCGCGCGGCACAAGGCTTTAGGCGGTTAGTCGGCCGCGCGCCACACGATAGTGCGGCTTTGGAACGGGTCCAGAGGGCATGGCGGCGCGGTCGGAGACCGGCGGGCCAGAGCACACCAACCGCGTCCATCCGAACGCATCGGCGGCAGGCTCGAAGAAGGGATTCGGATCGTCGACGGCTCAGGAAGCGGCCTCGGCGGCCGGACGGCGCTCGACGATGTGCAGGTGCTCGCAGGTCAGCACCAGTTCGTCGCGCTGATTGATGACGTCGATCTTCTCGACCACGATTCCGTAGCCGGGGCGCTTGTGCTCGCGCGTGCCGGTGATGGTCGAATGGGTGTGAATCGTGTCACCGATGAACACCGGCTTGACGAAGCGCAGCCGGTCGTAGCCGTAGGACATCGCGCGCGTGTTGATAGCGCCGGCCGCCAGGCCGACACCGACGCTGAACACCAGCGTGCCGTGGGCGATCCGCTGGCCGAAGGGCTGGGTGGCGCACCAGGCCGCGTCCATGTGGTGAGGATAGAAGTCGCCGGTCTGGCCGGCATGCAGGACGATGTCCGCCTCGCCGATGGTCCGCCCGGTGGTCGTGTATTCCTCGCCGATCTCGTAGTCTTCCAGATACCGGTCCACGTTCATGAGTAGTTCCCTCGAAAGGTCCGAATTCCTTGTCCTGCCCGCTCAAATTGACCAGCGTCGTCCCGCCGATCTCTACCGGTGAAATCATGAGCGATGTCAAGACCAATTCGGGCTGCCGTCTCGTGCGCTCCGCCGCACTGGCTCTGGGCAAGCGCTCGAGAGCGAAGCCGGACCCCGGCCGCACAAGGCAATCGCCGAACAAGTCGGCCGCTGGACGAACCACGAGGAATCCTGGAGAGCGATCGGGGCCCCGGTGTCGCCGATCGACCAGCAAGGCTTCGTCGTGGAAGACGATTGGCTCAAAGCAGTGGGAGGAATGCGCCTGATGTCGAACCAGTTCCTGTTCGTCGGTTGCCTCAACCGGGAAGGGACGTACCCGCAGGGTGCGCGGGGCAAGGGGGTGGAGGTCTACGCCTTCGACGAAGACACGCTCGCCTTCGAGAAGCGCTCGGAGATCGGCGATACCGACAACCCGACCTTCCTGGCGATCGATGCACAGAGCCAATGCGTCTACGCCGTCTCGGAAGTCTCCGAATGGCGCGAAGGCACCGTGACCGCCTATCGCTTCGATCCGGCGAGCGCCTCGCTCACCTACCTCAACAAGCAGCCCACGCTCGGCAGCATCTCCGCCTACGTCTCACTCACGCGGGACCATCGCTTCGTGCTGGTCGCCAACTACGCGATGGGCAGGGGCGGCCCCGACCAGTCGTTCGCGGTCTTCCCCATCCAGCCCGACGGCAGCCTGGCGCCGGCGGCCGCGAGCGTGGCGCACGCCGGCACTGGCCCCAACGCCGAGCGGCAGGAACGCAGCCACACGCACTGCGCGATCGAGACACCCGACGGGTCCTTCGTGCTGGTCGCCGAGCTCGGGCTCGACAAGGTCATTGCCTATCGCCTGGGGCGCGACGGCGCCCTCGCCCGTCATTCGGACGTCGATCTGCCGCCCGGATCCGGTCCACGGCACCTGGAATTCCATCCCGACGGCGACGTCGTCTTCCTGTCCACCGAATTGATCTCGGCCGTGCATGCGATCAGATGGTCGGATGGCAGGCTGGAGCTCGCCGATTCGGTCAGCTCCCTCCCCGAGGGTTTCAAAACGACCAGCTACGGCGCGGACCTCCACGTCTCGCCGGACGGCCGCTTCGTCTACGCGTCCAATCGCGGACATGACTCGATCGCCGTGGTCGGTTTCGACAAGGCGGCAAACAAGCTGTCGGCGATCGCCTGCACGCCGAGCGGCGGCGCCACACCGCGCAATTTCGCGCTGACCCCCTCCGGGCGGTATCTGCTCGTCGGCAATCAGAACGGCGACAACATCGCCATCTTCGCGCGCAGCGCCGAAGACGGGACGCTGACCGACACCGGCAGGCGGATCGAGATCGGCACGCCTATGTGCCTCAAGTTCGCTTCGTTCGGAGGCTGAAGGCGCGGGCGGCACTGGCGCGCGCACGCAAAGTACCCGCAGCGACGGCCGCTGCGGGCGGGCTCCGGGGGCATTCCTCCCAGACCCGCAGACGAAAACGCCGCCCACGAGGGGCGGCGATTTTTCGAGGCACGATCATGTTTGGTTGCGGGGGCAGGATTTGAACCTGCGACCTTCAG